>NZ_BMPD01000003.1 GCF_014647415.1 Haloarcula sebkhae
AACGCGGTTCGCCGCCACCATTCATACCTTTCACAGCCCACTCGGGAGAGATATCTCTCCCGAGTGGGCTTTCCGTATTTATAACCAGTGCGTAACTAGGTAACTGGGTCGAGAAACAATGGCATGACCCGCGAAGTCAAACTGAACGAACTCACGGCGCTTCTTGAAACGGCGACGTATCCACTGTCGGTCGCGACTGCTCAGCAGGAGTTCGACGATGTACGACTCATGTATGCAGACGGTACTGGATCGGATCGATGACAAGCAGTTCGATTCTCCCGACGAGGCGCAATCGTCAATCTACAATACTATCCCGGTCGAAGGAGTCGGCGAGCCGGGCCAGTCAGAGGGTGAGGGCTGATCGAATTCGCTACGCTTAAACGACCGAGTTGACTACCACTATTCGCGCCAAGGTGGCAGAGTCTGGCCTAACGCAGCGGCCTGCAGAGCCGCCCATCGCCGGTTCAAATCCGGCCCTTGGCTTCTCGATCTCTCATACACCGATGTTTCCCGGTCAGTAACCTGAATTCACGCTCTTTTTCATGTGGAGATGACGTCACAGGAGTGCCCAAGACCAGTCGGGCACAGAACACGGGCCCCAATCAACGACTGTAGAAATGTACTAGCGGCTGTGATCCACATTCCCAGTTCAGTGTATTGAGGATCACTACGAAGCTACAGCCAACAGTATTGGACACCGGATTGATCGAGTGTTTCAGTCATCTCCGGTGGCATGCGCTTCGGGTGTCGCAGCAAGTTCCGGGATCAGCCGGTACCCAGTACCCGTCCCGACTGCAGCGGAGAACGCGATCGCCGTACCCAACTGTGCGACCGGGCCGAAGCCAGCGCTCGAAACCGCTGACACGACAAGAACTGTGAGCACGATTCCCACAAGACCGATCACCGCTTCGCGGACAGCGACGCGACGGAACCGGCGACGGCGGTCACTCGGTTGTGTTTGGAGGACCGGGAGCACATCGTGATATCGCGTCTGCACGAGGTAATTCGTCACTACAGCGAGCAGGCCAGCGATGAGCGTCCATGGTCCCCAGCCAATACCGAATGCCGGGTCAAAGTCGAGCGCAAATCCACTCGGCTCAGCTGGCTGTTGGCTTTCGGGTGTCGGCGGCACGGCCCCGCCGCCACTCACGGTTTCAGTCTCTTCCTGGCTGTCGATAGATGTGCCGGTTGGCTCGCCAGTCGATGTTTCGATGCCAGTACCACCGCTGCTTTCCCCAGCGGGTGCTTCAGTCGGTTCTCCAGTTGGCGTCACAGTTCCAGGCCTATCCGTACTCTCCTCGCCGGTGCCGCCATCGCTCGTATTAGTATCGCCACCACCACCTGTACCGGCGTCGTCGCTACCACCACTACCCGCATCTGTGCCGTCTCCATCGCCCGTGTTAGTGTCATTGCCGCCGCTACCTGTGTCAGTGTCATCACCGTTGCTGCCGCCCGTATCAGTGTCTGGCTCGGCATCCGGAACTTCCATCGTGTACGTCACTGTCTCGGAGAGGGACGATGGGCTGTCGGCGTCTGTCGCCACGGTGAACCCGAGTATTGCTTGCTCGCCCGGGGCAAGCGTAAGCGTGTTACTCACTTCATCGACCGACTCGCGTGTACCTGTGTCTGTGTTCCGGTAGATGTCCAACCACTCACTTTCGTGCTCGATCTGGATCGTCGCCGCTTCATCGCTACCGTTGATTCCCGCAAAACCAACGACAAACACGTCGTCGAATACGGTCTCGGTGCCGGAAAAAACGTCAACAGAAATAACAAGCTCGCCACTGCTGTCAAACGATGCGTAGCGGTCGCCGTTGGGCGTGTCAGCTGGAGCCAGCGCAACTCCGGTGTCCTCCGCCGGAGCGAGTTCATCAACGGGTTCTGAGAGCGGGACCGCGGCCGTGGACATGACTGTCCCGCAGACGACGAACACGAGTCCAAGGGCGAAGTACCATTTCATATCGTGGCATGTGAGACTGCATAACGCTACCGTGAGCCCGTCCGCCTACTGTTCAACAACAGACATCAGCTGGTACCGCTTGCTCCTGCTGTTCGTGCCGCAAAGACGATTGCATTGATCGAACTGATATCCTCTCCTTTGTTGCCGTTTCGAAGGTCAACGACAACTGTGAAGTCCTTGGAGTTGCCTGCGCTCAGGGAAACAGCATTATCACCGTCGCTGGAGCCATCGACGATTGTGTCTCCGTTGTACCGGATATCAAGCACGTCTCCGATGAGGTCGTTCGGGTCTGGCGTGATCGAACTGCTCCCCCCATCATCGTTCACCGAAACACTGAGTTCTTTGTCTGCGTTGTTTGTTATGCGAAGGACATCCCTAAATCGCGTTGTGGCCCGTTTATGTAGATCACTCTGCTGAATCTCAATCGTCCCGTTACTGTTGGAGCCGTCGGTAGTGATTAGATCAGTAGCATAGCTCTTGTCTGGATTTTGTTTAAAACTCACAAGCGCGCTTGCATCGTCACTAGTACTAAGCGTAACCGTCCGTGTCGCTTCAACTGAGGAGAATGCACCGGAGCCAAACGCGCCGCCGACAGTCGCACTGATTGTCCCGAGTCCGAGCAGGACACTTCGTCGATTTAGCCTCATCTGTTGTACTACAGAACGCTAGCCCACCAGTTACTATTGACGTGCCTGAGCGGGGTTAATGCCGTCCATTAACGCCTCAAGCACGGCTATAACCCCGCTCAAGCAGTACAATAGTAAGTCCCCGGAAACTGTTGTGGCTGGTACGGCACGACCATAACGTGCTGACTAACATATGAATCGCAGAAACGTACTTACGGGACTCGGCGGATTGGCAATCAGTGGTGGGGCGCTCTTCGGTACGGGCGCATTCACGAGCGTTACCGCGACGCGTTCAGTCGAAGTGAACGTTTTCGGTGCAGATAGTGGCACGGACGGGCTCGTAGACGGTGTAGACCAAACTACCGAAGACGATATCGCAGACACAATCACAAGCAACGCTGTCGATGTGCTTGTCGATACGTCGTCAAGTGACGTCTCAGTCAAAGGCCCTGACGGTAACTCCGCTACTGCAACAGACCTGTTCCCCGCTAACCCGGGGGCTTCAGACGGAGCAAACCCGGGCACAGATGGAACGTATGACAATGTGAGCCACGAGTACGTGAGCCTCGTTGCTAATGACGTGACAATCGTCTTTGGCGAAAATAACGGCCTCCCGCCGAACTCTACTCTCGGGTACACTGATCTATTTAAATTCGTGCCAAACGCTGACAGTAACAGTACGTTTGACGTTACGTTCGGGGGGGACAATGGCGGCAATGTGCTTACGCAGGTCGACGGAAAATCGGTTACCGATGGAGCAGTTATCTCAGTCTCCTCGAGTAGTTCTTCCGGTGCCGAAATCACGACAGAAACCTCGGCTAATAACGAAGACCTCGACATCAGCATTACAGAACAATAAAACTCAGACGTGAATCGCAGACTGGCTTTGACAACTCAGGAAGCTATTTAGCTCACTTCTACCTGTCAATGACTGCTATGATGTAGATATCGGGTAATTGCAGACAGCGCAGGTACCAGCTCCGGAGCGTCTTGCCACTGATGAACTGTAACATTGCCTCTATCTTAATTACTTACTGTAGCTAGTACACCGCGTCGCCTACTCACATCTTGGCACCCGACAGTATTCAACGCTCATAAGATCATAGACTCATCTGCTGTATTATCATAAATTCTATATATAAATATCTGCACCATCGTCTCTGAAGCTGTCAACACCATGCCCCGTCTGCTAACGGCCTAATATACATACAATTTTGTTACCATTGACATTCCAGAACGCTTTTACATATTATAAACTAATATGTCGACAATGGCAGTGGGTGGGAAGCAGCGCAACCAGACAGAGACTGGTAACGCGATTACACGGGACGAGGTGTTTGACTTACTCAGTAATCACCGCCGCCGATACGCATTACACGTAGCGAAGCAATCAGACGGTGACACAGAACTTTCGGATATTGCTGAACAGGTGGCGGCGTGGGAAAACGAGAAACCACAGAGTGAGATCACGTCCAGCGAGCGCCATCGCGTGTACACGTCAATGCAACAGACGCATCTGCCCGCGATGGACCGTGCGGGCGTGATCGAATACGACAATGGGACAGTCTCGCTGACCGAACAGGCAGCGGATCTTGACGTGTACATGGATGTCGTGCCGGAAGACTCCATCCCGTGGGGACAGTACTACCTCGGGTTGTCAGTTCTGTCGGGAGCTGTCGTTGGCGCTGCTGGGCTGGATGTGTTCCCAGCCAGTATTCCCGACCTCGCGTGGGCTGGTCTCGTCGTCATGCTGTTTCTCTGCTCCGGACTGTATCACGTCTGGCAGAGCCAGCAACTCCGTCTGGGAGCGGGCGAGACGCCCCCGGATGTTGAAACATGAGCAAGAAGTGGACTCGCCGGAGTGCACTTGCGCTGATCGGTAGCGGTGCCGGCCTCCTGACGTGGGGTACTGGTGGGTTCACAGACGTGACCGCTGACCGTCAGGTGAATATTAATACGACCCCTGACAGCCTGGATCATCCGCGGCTTGGAATTAACACCCTGGGCGACGGGGGTGGCCCCGGTCAGAGGGTGTCGTTGATAACGTTCCAGAACAACCTAGACGAAGAAATTGGAGTAAACCTGAATGCGGCCACAGTCGACAGTGATGATACCACTGAAGTGGCCGATCTGTTCAAAGGTGAAGGAATAGACCCTACTAATTACTTTGATGCGCCTGATAGCGTTGGGCCGGAAGAACAAGGGATAATCGAGGCAACACTTGACCTCCTCCCGGATGTGTCTATTGGTTCCGACCGCGAATATGACCTTCTGCTCGATTTTACTGCTGGAACTAAAAACGAAAACCAAACAATAACGCTAAGCCGAAAAGCGACAGTTACATACGAAGACCCACGAGTTTCGTACTGGGATTTTGAACAAATAGAGGGACAAACTGTCCCAGATCTCTGGAGCGGCAACGACGCCAGTCGTAAATACGTAGGGAAGATTGGCCCTTTCAGGTACGGCTATGAGCCAGACCCGGCAGACGGTGGTAATCGTGGCACCGTGCTCGATTTCCGTGGCGACAGATTCCGTTCCGGCGATGATGACGTTATTACGACATCTGACACCTCTAAGTTAGATTTCACCGACGACTTTTCACTTTCCGTCTGGATCAAACCGACTTCGATTCCGAATTTGTACGCGCGACTGTTCAGTAAATGGGATTCCCCTAGAAACAATCGAGAGTCTGACGCGGAGAAGGGATACCAGTTCTTCCTCGGTGAAACTGACGATAAATTTGATAACGAATTTGAAATCGGAATAGAAACCGGGCAGAGAAATGGCAAGACGACCAAAATAAAGACAGGTGCAACAGTAGATGAAGGCAAGTGGAACCATGTTGTCTGGACTCATACGTCGTCTAAGGAATCTGAAGATAGGGTATATGTAAATGGAGATCACGAAGGCAACGGATACAGTGGCAATCTGCCAGACCCGTATGGGTCCAATGAACCACTCCGGATAGGCAATGGGATTGGTGGTAATGACCGTCTCAGGTATCCGTTCAATGGTCTCATGGATGAGGCAAAAGCCTATGACACTGCACTGACCAGCGAGCAGGTAAAAAATCTCTACGAGACAAGCAAAGGCGGCGATGGCGGCAGCATAGGCGGCTAAGTCCCATGAGCGTATCTATCCGAAAATCACACTGTATGTAGTGCAACAAAACAATATGGCCAACAGCGACTCAAATGAAGCAGAAAACGATAGTGCATCAGTCCTGACGGGGCTGGTGACCACGCCGTACCGCAGGTTACCGGATATAAATGGTAAAAATAGATAACGTACTTTCAGCGTCTGTTCGCTCCGCCCTCAATCGCTGGTTTGTCCTGATATTACTCGTTACACTTACGCTAACGCTTGCTGGCGGCTACGTCACCTACGACAGCCATATCGACGGCGCGGAAACAGTTACTGAACAACAGACCGTCGGCACGTGGACGGTGGAAAGCGAGTTCGAACACGGGGCAACAGTGACGCGTGATACCGAGGTTTTCAGTTCGGGTGAGCAACTCAGCAACCGGTCGCTGTATTTTACGACGGCATCGCCCGAACTCGATGGCACGTACACGGTCTCACACGACAACACCGACGGGAACGCGGCAGTTACCTCGACGAACCTGTCGCTAGTGATCCGTGCGGTCGAGGAGCGAAACGGGAATCAGGTGGTCCACTGGCAGACACGCGACTCGCTCGACACGCTCGATGCTGTCGAGGTAGAAGACGGTGAAGCGGCAACCACCACAGTCAGCGTGGACATCCCGACAATCCTCAACCGTACCGAAGCGATACAGAACGATCTCGGGGCTGCCCCCGGACAAACCGAGGTTCTCCTCGTCGCCGACACAACTGTCGAGTCGTCAGTCGACGGAGAGACGTTCACCGACACTCGCACTGACCGCATCGAGATTGTGCCCGGACGGAGTGTCTACCGCGTCAGCACTACCACAGCGGGTGCGAGTCCCTACGACGCGACCGAGCAGGTGACCCGGACCATTGAGCCGACACGGCTGGAACTGTACGGGGGGCCTGTGCTCTGTATGCTCGGACTGCTCTGTATGGCTTTCCTCGGGACAGCACGCAGGCGTGGCTGGCTTGAAGTCACTGACCGTGAGCGAGCGCGCAACGAGTTCGAGCGTGCACGTGACGACTTTGATGAGTGGATCTCGACGGCACGAATCCCGGATACCGACGACCGGACACCTGTCCCGACGGACTCGCTGGTGGACCTCGTTGACATTGCTATCGATAGTGACAGGCGCGTCCTCGAAGATGGTGATCAGTATGCAGTCCTCGTCGACAGTGAAATCTACACGTACACGGCGCCACCGGCTGTCGACCCGCTTGCGTCACCAGCGACACGCAATACTGAGTCCGCTTCGGAAGACAGAGAAGGAGCGACGGCGTCGCTTTCAAGCCTGCTTTTCAACGACTCGGGCGAGGACGCTGATGCAACACACCCTGATGAAAACGAGATGTCTGATTCAAACGACGGGTGACGCCGTTGATCGGTCACTTTCTACAATCGCTGGTCGCCCCGGCATAGTTTGTGCTGCGTATGTCCCTCTGTGGCCACGACAGGTGTTAGATATTGATTTCGGGAGACACTGCTTGTGACTGTAATAAACGGTGGTCCGGAACGTGGTAGCCCATGATGACAGGGGGATCGCGCCGTCCCCTTCGACTCAGCAACACCGATTTATATTCTGCTGGTCTACATCGCGTAGCGACACATTGGCATGCTCCGAACGTATGTGACAAGAGGTCTGACAATCGGCGGGTTTGTGTTGGTTCTGGCACTCATCGTGGGTGCACTCGTCGGGCAGCCAGTGCTTTTGAGCTTCGTCGTGTCCGGAAGCATGTCGCCAACGATTCAGGAAGGCGACGGCTTCGTTGCGATTCCGGAGCAGGTTGCGGGCGACATTGAGCAGGGTGATGTCATCGTATTCCAGTCACAGGAGATTCGTGGTGGGGAGCTGACGACACACCGAGTTGTCGGCGAGACTGACCGGGGATACATCACCCGTGGGGATGCGAATCCGTTCACAGACCAGGACGGGGCCGAACCGCCCGTGACTGAAAGCCAGATCGTCGCGGTCGCCTGGCAACCTGGTGGACAGGTGGTGACAATCCCGAATTTCGGCACGGCCATCCTCGCCGGCCGCGTCGTCGTCACGAACATTCTAACTGCGGTCACGACGGTCCTTGGGGTTGAGCAGGCAGCCGAGTCCTGGCAGGCAGGATCAGTGATGCTGGTCTCCGGCGTGATACTGTTTGCAATAAGCATCGGCAGCGGGATCGTGAATAGGTCCTCGCGTGAACGGGCCCGTTCGCGTGGGCAGGATACCTTCGACCCGCGCTACGCCGCGCTCTTTCTGACTGCAATCATTATTGTGCCAGCCAACATCGCAATGGTCGCTCCGAGTTCGACCCACCAGATCCCAGCGGGTGAAATCGCAGCTGGGAACAACATCGCCCCCGGTGAACCGGTTGAAGCCACGCTTGTAGCTAACAACGAAGACGCATTGGTGACTATGCTCGTCGTGTTTAACGGGTCTGGTCGGACGACTATCGAGAACCGGTGGCTCGATGTGCCGGGTGGCGAAACGGACTCAACAGCGCTGTATGTACCTGCACCGCCACGAGGCGAACAGAAGGTTGTGACCGTCTCCGAGTACCGTTATATCGTTTTGCTGCCCCCTTCGGTCATTATCGCAATGCATGACATCCACCCATTGGTAGCATTAGGTGTGATTAATGCGGCGCTCACTGTTGCTGTGCTAGCATTCATTATTGGGTTGCTTGGGACAAGCAAACGACGTGTCCGCGACACTGACCGGGATATCCCGCTGTATTTGCGATTAAAGCGTAAATTGTTGTGACTAGGAATGGGATTGTTCAACGCAACGCAGCGTACTTGACGGCGCATCGTCCAAACACGTCGCAAACGGTAGTCGTGGTAGCTGTCGTTCCTCCGGGAAAATAGACCGCACAACAGGCCAATTTCGGCCGACAATACCACTGACCGCCTCGATTACTCTCTTTCGACAGGTATCGTGTGGACCTGCCGGAGCGGTTCGATGTGTGTTTTCGCCACCTCGTCCAGCGGAAAGGTCCCGTGGATATCGGCCGGAACTTGGCCGTGGACGAGACGCCCGAACGGCGCAGCGGCGGTGAGATACACCTGCTCGGCCAACCGAGCGACGGGGGCCGCGACATCGAGCCCTTCCAGCGCTTCCTTCACGGCCGCTTCGCCGACGTGGACGGACTCACCCTCGATCAGAATGAACGCGAACGGTGGGTCGTCGAACTGTGCCCGGAGAAACGCCTGAATCGCGTCGGATTCCCAGGGGACAGGCGTGATATCCGTGGCACAGCGGGTGATCGTCTCGGCAGCGCGCCGGAACAGGTCGGTACTGCCGTCGTAGACGAGAAGCGACTGAGTCACATCCACTGTAGGGGTTTGGACCGTTTGAACGTTGTGTCGTGTCACAACGGCTTATGCGTCTGCGCTCCGATGTTTCTGTATGGACGTACGGGACGAACAGACGGCCAGACTCCGCCGGCGACTCGAAACGGCACTGGAAAGCGCGCTTACCGATACTGTGTCGTGGACGGTCGCTACTGATGGCCCGGTCGTTGCTCGACTACCTGACCGCGAAATCGCGTTTGAACGGGCTGATGGTCCGGACGGCTACCGGTGGACGGTCGTGTTACGCGCGAATGGGTCGGTCGTGAGCAAGTTCGGGCAGTTCGAGACGATCGACAGCGCTGTCGAGAAGGTTGAGTCGCTTGTCCGGGCTGACGTTCGGTATACGGTTTGCTGTGACGGCTAGCTGTCACAGTTCTGAACCCAACCCGTGTGGCTAACTCGGCGGCTCCGTATCAGTCAGCAAACACCGCTTGGAGGCCAATCTCTATACGAACCCCGCACCAACAGACAGGCGTATGAGTCTGCTCAAGAACAAGCACCTCCTCAACGGGATCGTCTCACTAGTCGTCAGCGTCGGTATCACTGTCTGGCTGGCCGACGACGAAGATGCGCCGTGGAGCCTGACTGATATGGCTCTGGCCGTCGCTGTTTCGTCGTTCCTGTCCGGCTTTTTCACCAGTTACTTCGCTGACTGACAGTCAGGCGACCCTGTGAAGCGGGGGAACACCGATACCGCTCCGACCCGTCCTACTCGTATGGATGAACCAGAAGCCGTCGACGACTGGCCACACCGCCCGTTCTCGCCGGCTGAAGCCAGTGCCCTGCTGGATGACATCGACGGCGCTGTCGCGGTCTGGGTGATGCACTACGACAACGACGTTCGGTCGGCTGTCGTTCTCGATGATGCCCCCGAGGACGCAGTCATCGACATCGTCGTCGAGACCGACGCCGCATTCGAGATGTACAGTTACACGAGCGGCGTGTGGATGGACTACGGCACACAGCGAAAAGACGATCCGGATGCTCCGCCGATGGCAGGGACGCTCGACAGCTACGATGTTCTCGCTGGCGAATCTGAGACAGCCTGACCAGTGTGATGCATCTGCACCGCCGTTGCCGGGGCAAAACGGCCGTGCCACCCGCGTACCGATACACTCGAAAAGTAATCATTAAACGGCGCGGCGACTGACCCTCCTGATATGCAACGACGAGCCGCGGCGGCGTACTTCGCGTTCTTCCTCGTTATCAGTGTTGCTGCGTACGCCTACATCGGCGTCGCGGAGAGTCAGCGGCCGGCGGTGTCGCTCGACGCTGACGCCGAACTGACCAACGAGAGTGCATTCACTGTCGACGGAACGGAATACACAGCCACGAACATCCACATGTCCAGCGGCGGCGGTGGCGGCCACGGCGGCGGTGGCGGCAGTATGGCCGCTGACCTCTCGTGGACGAATGAATCGTCACAGTACACTGCGACGTTAGAGCACAACGCTACGACGACCTATCAGAACGACACCTACCGCGTGCACACCGACAGCAACGAGAGTACGGTGACCCTCGAAGAAGAACTCAACGTCAGTGGGCTCCTCGCCGAGGACTCCTCGGTCAAGAACACGCTAGCGACCCAGAACGGGACTGAGTACGTGGTCTACCGGTCGAACAATACGCAAGTCCCGCTGAGCGAGTGGCTCCCAGAGCCCGAGACGGTCTCGTTCACCACCGGCGACACCTACCCGTACGCGACCGACAGCGGGACGCAGGAGACCACGATCTCTGACGTGAGCGACAGTGGCGCGACGCTCGAATGGTTCGCCCCGCGCGAGAACACAATCGAACTTTCAGAGGGGGGAAATATCACGCTGAACGAGCAGCGGTTCTTCACGCACTTCCCCGACCACCACACCGTCCAGATCGTCCCGATTCAGCAGTACGGTCAGTATCAGGAGACACTCGACCAGCAGGACTACTTCCACGAGCGAAAGAACGGCATTTGGGGCATCTCGATCCTCTCGGGCATCGCTGCCGTACTGATGCTGGGGATGGCGTATATGCCCGTCCGCGGATAACAACGACGTCTGTTTTCGGCTTTTTCGGCGACTGACTTACGCGTCGGCTGCCCAGCTGATGTACGCCAGTCCGATACCGATCACACCCATCAGGACCGCCGCGATCATCTGTATAATCGCCGCGCTCATCGAGGCGTACGTCTGCCACGGCGTGCTGGCAATCGCCGCGAACGTGGCGACGACGAGCAATACACCGACGGTGACACCTAGTGGGCGCAACGGCTGCGAAAATACGCGCTGAACCGTACCGGTAGTTCCGTCCATACTGGTGACATTCGCTGTCTCTGTGGTAAATGAACCGGTCTCGGGCTATGCACTGTCGCGCCGCTTCTTTTGTGCATAGAATAGTGGGCCGGGAGAGAGTTGTACCGGAGCCAGATATGCTCACTCCGTTGCACGCGACTGGCAGGGTTCAACTCCCCCACAGCGTTACCACTATTCACTGTCGTTTTGCAGGGAAACGGGCCGGGAGGGAGTTGAACCCCCGACCATCTGGTTAAAAGCCAGACGCTCTGCCTAACTGAGCTACCGGCCCTCGCTATCTGCTCGGGGGAGCGGCGATTAAGGCCTTACGGTCCGTCGTCGAAGTACGACTCGATAGCCTCACTGATGACTTCCCCGGGGGACACTCCATCGAGTGCGGCCTGCCGGCGGAGCCGACAGTAGGCGTCGCGGTCGAGTTGCGTCCGCAACTCCCCCAGCGAGTACCCGTTCCTGGCGAGCGCTGCGTCCACGGACGCGCCGTCGTTGACACTGCTGGCAACGGATCGGATCTGGCGGACGGTGAGGTCGTGATCGAGGGCGGCCCACGCCAGCAGGAGGCGGGATTCGCCGGAGACTCTGGCGATGTGTTTGGCCGCTGTCGGCGCGATTTCTCCCTTGGCGACGTGAATACGGACGGACCGCGGGAGATCGTGCACGCGGGACCACTTGCGGATGAACGAGACCGACGCCTCCCCGCCGGCCCGTTCGGCAGCGGCCTTGTAGGACCCTTCACCGCGGACCAGAGCCGCACACGCGGCCGCGCCGCGCAGGATGAACACGTTATCGTCGGCGCCGGCAGTGTTCTCGGAGAACTTCTCGACCGTTCTGGCTGCGAGCTCGAGGCTCTCGGGGTCGTCGGGATCGAACTCGATGGCCTCCTCGGGTCGCTGGCCAGTGAGTGCTGGGTCCCCGCGGATAACCGGTTTACCGACCGGTGATTCACGGTCGGTCGATGGAACGTAATTGTCGGGCCCCTCAGGCATCGGTACGTGCTTGGGGAGCGCCGCACAAAAGTATCCCGTACAGGGGTGTCATACAGGCTATTGTAAGTCATTCCGGGATTTCGCCGACCCGGGCCGGCGCAATTAATACGCAGTCACAACAGTCTGTATCAGTCGTCGGAGGCGCTCTCGCGCTCTTCGCTCATGTGCTCCCAGATTTCTGTGCAACCGCAGCCGTCCTCGACGTTGTCGAGGTGGTCTGTGGTCGGCTCTTCGCGTTCGGCGTCGTCGTCGTGGGTCTGTTGTGCCTTCGTCATCGTTTCTGTCACAGCGGCGGCCTGCGTGGCCGCCACGTGGTGTCGTACTCCTTCATAATGGCCCCACTATCTTAAACACGGACTCTCCTGTAAGCTTGGCCCGCACTGCGACTTACAGGCAACATCTGTTTGTATCTCGTACAGAACCCAACAAATAGTGGGCTATTATACTCTGATGCAGTCACCGCATGACTGCGGTGGATTCGACCCGACCGCGGTGATACTTGCAACCGCCGATGCCCTCAGGTATCTCTGGAATCTAATGAGATGTAATGACGACCGACGTTCACCAGCTTGACGACGGGGCTTGGATTTCCGTCAACGACTCGCGGGAAGTGAACGTCTCGGACCTGTGGTTGTTGGCTCGAAGCGACTTCTGTGGGTGTGAGACGACGGATTTCCTCGCTGAGGGGTTCGTGAAAGTGGGGGTTGATTACCCGGATATTCAGGCGCGAATAGCCGGACAGTGTATCGCCTGCGGTGAAAGCGGCGTTACCGACTGGCTAACCGTCGGGCGCGTCGTAGACCCTAATTCCGGCGAGTTCTACGGTGTTGACCACGAAAGCGTCCATTTTCCGGAGAAGCGGACCCGGCTTGCCCACCCTGAGAAATAGGCAACAATTTCTTGTTTCGGGGAGTGGGGGAGACGGTTGACGGCAAAGTGTGTTGTATAAGTCTGTGAGACTTGTGAGAGAACACACTAGCTATGCCCAGTAAAGTCGAGAAATGGAAGGACGAGGTCTACGGTAACGAGATTCGGGAGCATCTGATGGAGTTCGCAGAAAAGGGCTGGGACGCCATCCCGGAGGACGAACACGACGCCTGGTTCGAGCGCTTCAAATGGTGGGGGCTGTACCACCAGCGCTCCGGCCAGGAGTCGTATTTCATGATGCGTATCGGGACGCCAAACGGCGTCATCAAGCCGGGCCAGCTCGAAGTCATCGGCGAAATCGCGAAGGAGTACGCGACCGGTCCCGTCGACAACCCCGAGTTCGGTGAGGCCTACTGTGACTGGACGACCCGCCAGTCCATTCAGCTCCACTGGATCAAGCTGGAGGACATCCCGGAAATCTTCGAGAAGCTCGAAGCCGTCGGTCTGGGAACCCAGCAGGCCTGTGGCGACTCCTGGCGGAACATCGTCGGCTGTCCCGTCGCCGGTAAGGACAAACACGAGCACGTCGACGCCTGGCCCGTCGCTGAGGATCTCCACGAGACGTTCAAGGGCAACGACGATTACTCGAACCTCCCGCGCAAGTGGAAGGTCGCCATCGCCGGCTGTGACGAGGGCTGTGGACAGGGCGACATCAACGACCTCGCCTTCGAGCCCGCTGAGAAGGATGGCGAACTCGGATTCAACGTCCGTATCGGCGGGGGTCTCTCTCGCAAGGAACCGCGCCTCGCCCGTGACATCGACGTGTGGGTCCCGCCGGAGCAGGCCGCTGATGTGGCCCACGGTATGTCTTCGCTCTTCCGTGACTACGGTGACCGCGAGGACCGCTTCAACGCTCGCATCAAGTTCCTCATGGACGAGTGGGGTCCGGAAAAGATGCGCTCGGTCCTGCAGGAGGAGTACGTCGACTTCGAACTCCCGACTGCTGGCGAGGACATGCGCGACCAGTACAGCTACAACACCGGGTCCCAGGACGGGCACAACGACCACGTCGGGATCCACGAGCAGAAGGACGGCAACTACTACATCGGCCTGAACGTGCTGGTCGGCCGCATGGGTGCCGATGACGTGCTGGAACTCGCGGAACTCGCCGACGAGTACGGCTCCGGCGAGGTCCGACTGACCCAGCGTCAGAACATCATCGTCACCGACGTGCCCGAGGAGAACCTTGACGAGTTCACCAGCGAACCCCTGCTGGAGAACTACTCCCCGGACCCGTCCCCGTTCATGCGCGGCTCCATCGCCTGCACGGGCACGGAGTACTGCTCGCTCTCGATCGTCGAGACGAAGAACCGCCAGGTGCGGTACGCCCGCTGGCTCAAGGACAACGTCGAACTGCCCGAGGACCACAAGGACTTCCACATCCACCTCTCGGGCTGTACGGCCTCCTGTGCCCAGCCCCAGATCGCCGACGTGTCCCTACGCGGGATGAAGACCCGCAAGGACGGCGAACCGGTCGAGGCGCTCGACATCGGCCTCGGCGGCGGCCTCGGCGACGACCCGCGCTTCGCTGACTGGGTGGAGATGCGCGTCCCGGCCGACGAAGTCCCCGGCGCGATCAAGAACCTCGTCAACAACTTCGAGGACGCCCGTGAGGGCGGCGAGACCTTCCGTGACTTCGTCGAGGACCGCGACGAGGAGACGCTGGCCGAGATGGTCGAACCAGAGGAAACGGACTACCACGACCCGTACATGCACAACACGAAGATGACGTGGTACCCCTACGCAGAGGACGACGACATGCAGTCCTCGCCCGCGCCGACCGACGGCTCCGGCGAGCCGCTCCCCTCTGACGACTAAGACGTACTGCTGGGCACTCTCGGTTCGACTTTGGCGAATCGTGTGGTTGCTCTCTGCTATCTTTCATACGCAGTGTTGGCCGGGAGCGCGCTCCGTCGCGCGACCCGGGGAAAGGCAGGTCTGCCTGAGAATCAGACATAACTTTAGCTGTCGTTGCTGTTGAGCATACCGCGAGCGAAGCGAGCGGTTTCACGCGAATCGCGTCGCGATTCGCGCTTTTTTCGCCCACGTTTTTTGACCGGGGTTGAGCGCTCGCCAGCGGCGAGCGCGAACCCCCGGTGAAAAAAGGTGGTTGGTAAGCCTTATTCGCGGCACTGGCGTACCTGTTGGTGGCAGCGGGAGGCCGGCTCCCGTGGCGCAAGCCATGAGGAAAGTCCCCCCACCTGTCGGACAGGTGACCGGGCGCAAGCCCGGGGCGGGAGACCGTCGGCTCTGGAACAGCAACGACACGTCGTCGCCGGACCGATGAGGTGTGCGAATCCCGAGCGAGGCTGGTCGTGCCCCACCAGACGGTGCGGCACGCGGCCAAAGCGAGGGAGAGCTAACCCACCGAGGGCAGTCGCGACCCGGTGACTCCGGGGCGCGCGTTCGTGGACCACAGTTGTGCTCCACACGTGGGCCGCAGACGCCCCACGCATTCCGTGGGCCGCTGACGCGCCCCACGCCTCCGGCGACGGACCGATGGAACGGCGAAACCTCACCGGTGCAAGGCCGCGTCGACAGGTAGTCCGGTGCCGCGCGCAAGCGCTGGACGTGGCCGCTCAGCCGAATGCTGGCCCGAACAGAAGGGGGCTTACTCCCCGCAGCCATACGAGCCTTCGAGCGGCGGGTCCGATGGTTACAAGCCCGCGCCGGCCACAGGCCAGAGTATGACCGCAGCCGACCTTATCGACGCAGTTCGTGACGACCAGCAGACGGAACTCTCTCGACTGGGCTCTTCGAAGACGCTGTACGCCGACACCCGCGGCGAGATGGAACCGGACGTGGTACTGGCGGCGGCGGCCGCCCGCGAGCAAGCGGCCCACGAGACGTTCGACGGCTGGGGCGACGACGACCACGACGACGCGGCTGCGCTGTTTGCCGACGCAGCCGCCGAGACGGCCGAGCGCCGTGACAGCCTCGACGCCGAGCCGGTCGACCGAACGCCGGCGATGCACGACGTACTCGACGACCTCGACGGGACCGTCGAGCGACTCGGCGGCTTCGTCGGCTGGACGCTCGTCGACAAGAAGGTCAAAGAGCAGTACACCGGCTTCTTCACCGGGCAGGCGGACCCACAGACCGCGAGTACGTTCCGCAGCGCCGGCAGCGACGTGGTGGACCTCCGCGACGAAGCCGCCGAACTGCTCGATGCCGCGTGCGAGAGCGACGACGACTGGGACGCCGCGGAGGCGGCTGCTATCGACGTTGTTTCGACAGCGTACGACGAGTACTTCGAGACGCTCGAAGACCTCGGCGTGAACCCGAAGCCGGTCTGCTAACGCCTCACGAACCACGCGGCTCAAGTCCGTCCAGCCCGACGTGTGAGTAATGAGCGACACCGACGGACCACTCTCTATTGACCGACCGGACGTCGACCGTGCGTTCCGCGTCGACGCCCCGTTCGAGCCGGCGGGCGACCAGCCCGAGGCCATCGAACAGCTCGCGTCGGGCTTCCGGCAGGGGATGGACCGACAGACCCTACTCGGTGTGACCGGCTCCGGGAAGACAAACACCGTTTCGTGGGTCGTCGAGGAGATCCAGCAACCGACCCTCGTCATCGCCCACAACAAGACGCTCGCGGCCCAGTTGTACGAAGAGTTCCGCGAGCTGTTCCCGGACAACGCCGTCGAGTACTTCGTCTCCTACTACGACTACTATCAGCCCGAAGCGTACGTCGAGCAGACGGACACGTTCATCGACAAGGACGCCTCGATCAACGACGAGATCGACCGGCTGCGCCACTCCGCGACGCGCTCGCTACTCACCCGCGACGATGTCATCGTCGTCGCGTCGGTGTCGGCCATCTACGGGCTCGGTGACCCGCGCAACTACATCGACATGTCCCTCTCGCTTGAGGTGGGCCAGGAGATCGAGCGCGACGAACTGCTCGGTCGGCTGGTCGACCTGAACTACGAGCGCAACGACGTGGACTTCACGCAGGGGACTTTTCGCGTGCGCGGGGACACGCTGGAGATCTACCCGATGTACGGCCGCTACGCCCTCCGCGTGGAGTTCTGGGGCGACGAGATCGACCGGATGTTGAAAGTCGACCCGCTGGAGGGCGAGGTCAAAAGCGAAGAGCCAGCCGCGCTGTTGCACCCGGCGGAGCACTACTCGATTCCGGAACAGCGGCTCCAGCGAGCTATCGACGAAATCGAGAAACTGCTGGACCAGCGAATCAGCTACTTCGAGCGCCAAGGAGACCATGTCGCCGCCCAGCGCATTGAGGAGCGGACCACGTTCGACATCGAAATGATGCAGGAGACGGGCTACTGCTCGGGCATCGAGAACTACTCGGTCCACCTCTCGGACCGCGAGACGGGCGAGGCCCCCTACACCCTGCTGGATTACTTCCCAGATGACTTCCTCACTGTCGTCGACGAGTCCCACCAGACGCTCCCCCAGATCCGTGGCCAGTTCGAGGGCGACAAGAGCCGCAAGGAGAGCCTCGTCGAGAACGGCTTCCGCCTGCCGACGGCCTTCGACAACCGCCCGCTCACCTTCGAGGAATTCGAGGAGAAGACCGATCAGACGCTGTACGTGAGCGCCACGCCCGGGGACTACGAGCGCGAACACAGCGACCAGGTCGTCGAGCAGATTGTCCGTCCGACCCACCTCGTCGACCCAGCCGTCGAAATCACGTCGGCGACGGGACAGGTCGAGGATCTGCTCGGACGCATCGACGACCGCGTCGAACGCGACGAGCGGGTACTTGTGACCACGCTCACGAAACGGATGGCTGAGGACCTCACGGAATACCTCGAAGAGTCCGGTGTGAACGTCGCCTACATGCACGACGAGACGGACACGCTGGAACGCCACGAACTCATCCGCTCTCTCCGACTGGGCGACATCGACGTACTGGTCGGTATCAACCTCCTTCGGGAGGGACTGGACATTCCGGAGGTGTCCCTCGTGGCGATTCTCGATGCTGATCAGGAGGGGTTCCTGCGGTCGGAGACGACGCTCGTCCAGACGATGGGGCGGGCCGCCCGGAACGTCAACGGCGAGGTCGTGCTGTACGCCGACGAGCGGAGCAACGCCATGCAGTCGGCCATTCAGGAGACCCAGCGCCGCCGGCGCATCCAGCAGCAGTACAACGAGGAACACGGCTTCGAACCGACCACCATTGAGAAGGAGGTCGGCGAGACGAACCTGCCCGGTAGCAAGACCGATACCGGCGGTATTTCCAGTGACGGAGCGAGCGACGCCGACGAAGCCGCTCGCCAGATCGAACAACTGGAAGAGCGGATGCAGGAGGCCGCGGACAATCTTGAGTTCGAACTGGCGGCGGACATCAGAGATCGCATCCGCGAACTGCGCGAGGAGTTCGATCTCGACGGCGGTGACGACAGCGACGGCGTGCCGGCACCTGGACCGGAGTTCTGACGGGCCGATTCGGACCGCCGGTCTGGGGAACCGATTTGTACCCTGAAATAAAATGGTACGTATCCCGATGCCAGCTCTGTCGGGAGAGACCATGCTCGACTCTATCCGTTCTCTGGGCAGCGGCGTCTCGCCGACCGGACTCGTCGTCGCCGGCCTCGGGTTTCTTCTGACCCGCTTCACGGTCACGCTGGCGGTCAGCGACGGCCCGATGGCGTTCGTCTTTGGCGGCGTGTTGCCGCTGGTACTCGGGCTGGGGTTGTCTGCGTTCGGTGTCGCCCTCGCCGTCGGTGAGTTCGAACGCGCTTTCGTTCGGACGGTCACGCTGTGGTGTCTTGCGGGGACCGGTGCGATGTTCGTCCTCGTTCTGGTGACGCTGGTTGGCAACGGTAGCATGGGGCCGCTGTCAACCGCGGGGAGTCGGTCGTACCTGTCGAACTTCCTCATTGGTGGCGGCGTCGGTGGGGCACTTACCGGTGTCTACGCCGGGCGGTCGAACCGGCAGCAACACGAACTCGAACAGCAGGCCGCCAGGCTAGATCTGGTCAACCGTATCCTTCGGGACAGGGTCCTGAACGCGCTGACGGTCATTCGAGGCCGGGTAGAGATTGCGGAGTCACGGGACAGTATCGGTCCGGCCGACGTTCTGTCGGTCATCGACGATCGCTCGGCCGGTGTCCAGCAGGTCGTCGAGAACATGAAACACATCACCCGTGGCGGGACTGATCTGTCGCTGGACGCCGTCCCCGTGGTCCCGTGCGTGGAGTCGGGTGTCGACGCCGTCCGCGAGACACACCCGTCGGCCGACTACGACCTGCGGGCCGACGTGCCTGCGGACCTTCGCGTGCAGGCTAACACGATGCTGGACAATCTTGTCGCGCACCTAGTCGAGAACGCGGTCGTCTACAATGACAGCGATAGCCCCCGCGTCGAGGTTGGGGTCACCGCCACTGAGGACACTGTCGCCATTAGCGTCAGCGACAACGGCCCGGGGCTGCCTGAGAGGCAACTCGACCTGCTTACCCGCGGTGAAATCGGGTCGTACGAGGACCGCTCGACCGGCTTCGGGCTGGACCTCGTTCGCTTGCTCGTCCAGAGCTACGGCGGGCGGACGGCGGCTACCGTCACGGGCGACGGAACGACAGTCACGCTGACACTGCCGCGCGTTTCGGCCGAAGACGGCGTCGTGAAGGCCACGTCCGACGACGTGCTGGGACTCTCGCCGCGCCGTCTGGGCCTGGCTGCCGGGGCGTCAATCATCGCCGCCGTCGTCATGGGCGTCCCGATACAGGTCCTCTCCGGTGGCGTCCCGGTCATTGGGGCGCTGTACGGCGTCCAGAACGCGCTGGTCGGCTGGCTCACACACGGGTTCCACAGCGTCGTCTTCGGGCTGGTGTATGCCGCGCTGGTCCGAACCGCGCCAGACCACCTCTCCGACCGACTCCAATACTACGGACTCGCCCTCGGCTGGTCACTCACGCTCTGGCTCGTGGCAGCCGGGTTCGTCATGCCGGTGTGGCTCTCGCTGGTCGGTATCGAGGCAAGTCTCCCGAATCTCAGCGCGGTGGCGCTTCTATCCCATCTCCTCTGGGGCGGCTCTCTGGCCGCACTCTACCGCTACGGCTGCCGTGTTTGGCCTCCATGACCCACGTGTGCGACTTGCGTCAGTCGCTGAATCCTGCTATCATCCACATTTGGACTAATACAACCAAAATTGTTTTACGCGCTACTGCAGTTGTATAGCGTGATGTCCCGCGTCTCGCTCCCACACGATGCGAAGGCCGGTCCCACCAAGCCGGAGGTCCGGGCCGTCCTCGCTAGCAAACTCGCTCTCACCGGGTCCGACCACTTCGCGGAGGTCGGTTCCTGTACCGGTGCCGTCACCATCACGGCGGCGCGCCGGGCCGGGCGGGTCACTGCGCTCGAACGCAAGGGGAACCGACTCGATGTGACTCGCAAGAATCTCGCCGCCAACGATATCGACGCTGACGTCGAGCTGCGCGAGGCCGAGGCCCCGGAGGGCTTGCCGGACGACGCCGACGCCCTGTTCCTCGGCGGATCACGCAACTACGAGGCCGTTCTCGATCACGCGGTCGAGACCGGCGTCGACCGAATCGTGATGAACGTCTCGCGGCTCGAAGTCGCCGGCGCGGCGACGGAGGCCTTCCGCGAGCGCGACATTCTGGAGGAGGTCGTCCAGTTCCAGGTGAGCCACGGTTACGAACTCGCCGGCGCGACGAGCTTCAATTCGGAGAACCCCGTCTATATGCTCGTCGGCAGCGCCAGCGAGGACGTTGCCGCCGACGGCGGGTCACCGTCCGAGACTGAAGCGACAAACGGAGGGGATCGATGACACTCTACGGCATCGGTCTCGGTCCCGGGCAGCCCGATCTGGTGACTGTTCGCGGGAAGCGCGCACTCGAATCGGCTGACGTGGTGTACTCGCCGGGACGGCTCTCGCGCTCGGTCGCGACCGAGCACGTCCCCGAGGAGCGTATCGGCGACCTCGACTTCCCGATGACACGTGACGAGGAGAAACTCCGGACAGCCTGGAAGGAAGCCGCCGCCGAGATCGCGCCGACCGCCCGCGACGGCGACGCCGCCTTCGTCACGTTGGGGGACCCGAACGTCTACTCGACCTTCGGCCACCTCCGGCGGACACTCGCTGCCTTCCACCCCGAGGTCGACCTCGAAGTGGTGCCCGGCGTCAGCGCCATGTCGGCGTTCGCGACGGCGCTGGGCGTCGAAATCACCGCCGGATCGAGCCTCGCACTCAGGGAAGCCGACCGCGGCGCGTCCCCGACCGGCCCCGACCGGATGATTCTGTTCAAGGTGACCGACGCGCCGGCCACTCACGAAGGGCTGGTCGAGGCCGGCTACGACGTGGTGTACGGCCGCCGGCTGTTCATGGAACAGGGCGAGACGGTCGTGACCGACGACCCGACCGAGATCGACGAGCGAGACTACTACACGCTGGCCTACGCCGAGAAGCCCGAGACGCGCGTCGAGCAGGCAACCGACGCCTTCCTCGAAGCGGCCGACGAGAGCGGCGTCGTGACCGACGGCGGCGAGCAGTCTATCGGTGAACTGGCGAGACAGGAACGCTCCGAAGCCGTTCTCTGCGGCGACGAGGTGAAGCATGACTGAACAACCGAGCGAGACGGACCCACAGACGGCAATCGACTCCGTCGCCGGGAACCGAGACAACCGCGTGTACGAGTACAGTGCCGGCGACGAGCAGGAGGGCATCCCCTTCGTCGGGGCCGGCCCGGGCAACCCTCGGCTGCTGACCGTCGCTGGCCGCGAACTGTTGGCCGACGCCGACCTCGTGGTCCACGCCGGGTCGCTCGTCAACAGCGAACTCTTAGAGGAGTACTGCGAGGACGCCGAAACGGTGTCCTCTATCGGCAAGGACCTCGAAGAGCTGATTCCGCTGATGCGGGACGCCTACGAGGCCGGCGACACCGTTGTCCGCCTTCACAGTGGCGACCCCGCGATTTACGGCGCGGCCCTAGAGCAGATGGACGCGCTCGAACACGAGGGCGTCCCAACCTACATCGTCCCCGGCGTCACCTCCGCGTTCGCCGCCAGCGCGACGATGCGAACCCAGCTGACCCTGAACGAGGTCGCGAACCACGTCGCCTTCACTCGCCCGCAGGGCAAGACGCTGGACGAGGACGAGGACCACATCTCCGAGTTCGTCGGCATGGGTGACGTGACGACTTGCATCTACCTGGGAACCCACGCCGTCAGCGAGACGATGGATCGGCTGCTCGAAGACGGCCACGACCCCGAAACCCCAGTAGCGGCCATCTACCACGCGTCCTGGCCCGATGAGGACGTAATCGAGGGGACGATTGCGACCATCGGCGAGAAGCTGGAGGACGCGGGCTATCGCGCTTCCGCGATGGTCGTCATCGGCGACGCCGTCGGTGGCGAGGACTACGAGCGGTCGTTCCTCTACGGTGACTGGGCGAACCGCGGGAGCGACGCGGATTCACAGGAGGCTGACGACTGATGAGCACTGACACAGACGACGACTCCGGTTCGCATGGTTGCAAAGCACCCGACTCAGACGGCGAAGTAGCCGAAAACATCGCCATCGTGGCCTTCGAGCGGAAGATGGACACGGCCGAGGACGTCGTCGACGGCATCGGCGACCGTTACGAATCCATCGACATCCTCGAATACCACGGCGACGTGTTCGAGGAGTACTGGGGCGAGTACGACTGCTTCATCGGATTGATGGCGAGCGGTATTGCGATGCGCAAGACCGCCCACCTGCTCGACGACAAGTGGGACGACCCAGCCATCTGTGTCGTCGACGAGGAACTCACGTGGGCCATCCCGATCACCGGTGGCCACCACGGCGCGAATCAGGTCGCCGACGACCTCGCAAGCATGGGCGCGGTGCCGGCGATGACGACCGCAAGCGAGGCCGCCGACAAGCAGGGCGTCGAGAAACAGGCCAAGGCGCTGGACGCGCACGTCGTCAACGGCGACTCGACCGTGGCGACAAACCTCGCCGTGCTGGACGACGAACTCGGCCCTATCGAGCGCCTCGACGGCCCGAAGGCCGTGCTGGTCGACGACGACGTGACGGTGCTCAAGCGGAACAAGGACGACGGCGTCGTGCTCGGTTGTGGCAGCGTCGCCGGCGCGGATGTCGAGCAGTTCCACGCGGCCTGGGAGCAGACACTCGACGAGGCTGACCTTGACCGCGACGACGTGGAGTTCGTCGCCACGGGCACCCGGAAAGCCGATGAAGAAGGAATGCTCGCCGCCGCGGAGGAGTGGGGCCTCGGCGTCGTTGCCTTCGAGAAGGAGACTCTAGAGGAGTTTGAAGGACCGACCCCCTCGCGGTCGAAGGAACTCATAGGGTGGCCGGGCATCGCCGAAGCGTCGGCCATCGCCGCCGGCAGCGAGCACGACCTGCTGGCCGAGAAGACCCGTTACGACGAGGCTGTGACCGTCGCTATCGGACGTTAAGCTCGCTTTTTGTCAGAATTCGGGTTTTCGTTTCGTCTTTTCGTCACCCAGCAGCTACTGAATTCTCCCTGGTAGTGCTTCGATAACTGTCTTGAGTTCACACCACTGTACAACTCTAAACTTATTTATTATGTGCGCTTGTGGTGACAAATGGCGCATGACAACACTACTCGAAGATAAGGTGGCGGTCGTTACGGGCGGCGCAAGCGGGTTCGGCCGGGCTATCTGCCGACGGTACGCGGAGCACGGCGCAGACGTTATTGTTGCGGACCGACAGGAAGACCCCCGCGAGGGCGGTGAACCGACCCACGAACTGGTCGAAGCTGAGACCGACCGGACGGCACATTTCGTCGAGTGTGACGTAACCAACCCCGACGATCTGGAGGTGGCCGTCGCCGCGGCCGAGGAACTGGGCGGTATCGATATCATGGTCAACAACGCCGGCATTTCGGAGATAGCGGACTTCTACGAGACCTCAGAGGAGGACTACGACCGGTTGATGGACGTGAACACGAAGGGCGTGTTCTTCGGCGCGCAGGCCGCGACCGAGGCGATGCGGGAGAACGGCGGCGGCACCGTAATCAACATGTCCAGCTCCGGGGGCATCCGCGGCACCGGTCTACTGGTCAACTACTGCACTTCGAAGGGCGCAGTCCGACTGTTCACCTACGCGCTCGCGGACCGCCTGAGCAACTACGACATCCGGGTCAACGCCATCCATCCGGGCTACAGCAAGACCCAGATGTTCAAGGACGAGCGCATCGACGACACGAAGAAGATGATGCTGAAGGAACTCATCCCCTCGGGCCGCTTCGGCGAACCCGAGGAGATCGCCGACGTGGCGACGTTCCTCGCCAGCGATATGGCCTCCTACGTCAACGGTGAGAGCGTTGTGGTCGACGGCGGGCTGACAAACACCTGACCGCGGGGTATCGACCTGTTTTGCGGTGCCATCCGCCGACGTGATACGGTTGACCAGCCACTGCTCTTGACGCTTCCTCGAACTCGAATACAACTGAACCACTCCCTCTCAACACGTACACTTGCACTAGTACAAGCACAATTGTTTTATGCGAAAGCGGTGTTGTACTCACCATGCGCCACAGTATCGAGATTCGAACGGCGGCTCTCGGAGACCCAGGATGAGCAGCGACGGACGCCAGTCGACAGCGGCCGCGGCCGAGGCGACGCGTCCAGCCGACTACGGGACGCTGTACGTGGTCGGCATCGGGCCGGGGCTCCCCCACGATATGACCCAGCGGGCGAAAGACGTCATCCAGACCGCTGACTGCATCATCGCCTCGAACCTCTATCAGGAGTTCCTCCGGAAGGACGGCACGCTCCCGCCCCAGTCGGCCGAACTCGACGGCGAAACCGACGACGGCGAAATTGCCGGCGAAGAGGGAGCCGTGCTGGAGCGACCCGACGGCAGCCGGCAGACGCTCATCCGGTCGTCGATGGGCAAACAGGTCGAACTCGCCCGCGAGGCGTTCGAGCGGGTCCGCGCCGGCGAGGACATCGCCCACGTCTCCGGCGGCGACCCGAACGTCTACGGGAAGTCCGACCTGCTGTTTACGATGGCCGACGCCGACGACGCCGACGACGTGCCCATCGAGATTGTCCCCGGCGTAACCGCGGCGCTGTCGGGGGCGGCGAACCTCGGCGCGCCGCTGTCGAACGATTTCTGTACGATTTCGCTGTCGGACAAGTGGCGCGGCTGGGACGAAATCGAGGAGAAACTCCGGGCGGCCGCGATCAGCGGCTTCGTCGTCGTCCTCTATAACTGCTGGCGCGACTACGAGCGGGCCGTCGATGTCCTCCGAGAGGAACGGGCGGACGACGTGCCCGCCGCTATCGTCAACGACTCCGGCCGCGGCGAGGCTGGGCGAAATCTCGACGACGAGACGGAGACTATCACCACGCTTGGCGACCTGCCCGAGCACGATGACAAGGTCGGCGGCATGGGCTCGTCCATCGTCGTCGGCACCCACGAGACCGAAGTCTGGCGCAACGACTACCAAGAGTTCCTCGTCACCCCGCGCGGCGGGCGTGACGTCGACGATTTCTGACAATGAGCACGGACAACACCACCGACGCAAGTACCGAGACAGAATCGAAATGCGGCGCAAGCGAGGCGCGTAGCGCCTCGGAGACAGAGAGCAAGGCGGAGACAGAGACCGATACCGCCTCCAAGTGCGGCGCGAGTACTGCGAGTTCGTCGACCGAAACAACGCCGGACACGAGCGACGACAGCGCCTCGAAGTGTGGCGCGTCCTCGTCGTCGTCTTCGTCCTCGTCCAGCAGTAGTTCCTGCGGGGCGTCATCGTCCAGTGAGTCGGACGAAGAGGAGGAAGTCGGCGCGACCGTTGACGACTTCGACGCCGAACCGGGCCAGCTCATCGCCGTCGGCCTCGGTCCCGGGCAGCCGGAGGGAATGACCGCCCGCGCCCGCTCCGCCCTGCTGGATGCCGAACACATCGTCGGCTACACGACCTACGTCGACCTGCTGCCCGACAAGATCACCGACGGAGCCGACGACATCTACGACACGCCGATGTGCGGCGAGGTGTCCCGGACGGAGGAGGCAATCGACCGCGCGCTGGCGGGCAACGACGTGGCCATCATCGGCAGTGGCGACCCGAACGTGTACGCGCTGGCCGGCCTCGCACTGGAGATCATCGAGTCCAAGGGCGCGACGGCGACGATGCTCGACTTCGATGTCGTTCCGGGCGTCCCGGCCGCCCAGTCCTGTGCGGCCCGCGTCGGCGCGCCGCTGGTCAACGACACCGTCTCCATCTCGCTGTCGGACCACCTCACCGATATGCCGACCATCGAGTCGCGACTCCACGCCGCCGCCAAGGAGGGCTTTACCATCACTATCTACAACCCGTGGAGCCGCAAGCGCCGGGACAACTACGAGAAGTGTTGTGAAATCCTGCTGGAACACCGTGACCCCAAAACGCCCGTCGGCGTCGTCCACGCCGCCGGCCGCGAGGACGAACAAGTCGAGATCGTCGAACTCGGTGAACTGCCCGAACTCGGCGAAACCGATCTCGTTGACATGACTACCACCCTGCTCGTGGGCAACGAGGACACCTACGTCTGGGACGACCGGATGGTGACCCCGCGGGGCTACGAGACCAAGTACGACTACTAATGTACCGCATCACTATCGACCGCGACGCCTGCGACGGGGTCTTCGCCTGCCTCGTCCGCGACGACCGTTTCGTCGAGGATAGCGAGGGACTCGCGGCCATCGAGACGGACGACCAGACGGCGATCGAAGCCACCTTCGACGACGACCGGCGGGACGACGCCGAGCAGGCCGCCGCGGCCTGTCCGCTGGACGCGATTCACGTCGAGTCCGTCGAGGAGGACGCGGGGGCCGTCGACGTACCGGCGACTGATGCCGAGGAGGTCCAGCTATGAGCGTCGAAACCGGCGCACCGAATGACATGCTCGCAGCGCACCCCGAGACGGCGTACTTCTGGGGGCGGGTCGCCGGTGATGGTGACTGTGAGGACGGCTGTATCACCGTCCGGACGAACGACGAGACGGCCGCCCGACGGCTCGCCTCCATCGCCGGGGCGGAGCGGGCCGACCGCCGCATCGTCGAGCGGGCGTACGCCCACGACACTTCGGTTACACGCAAAGAAGAGGAGTTCACGGTGCAGGTCGTCGGCGGCCTCGCTGACCGTGCCGGCGCCGCGCTTGGGCTCCCGTTCGACGGTGAGTCGGGCGGCTACCGCTTCGACGCGCTGGCCGACTACGACCGCCAGCTCCTCCGGGGCCTGCTTGAGGGCTGTGGCACGGTGTGTTTCAAGTCCGATGACGAGGCGGTCGGCATCTCTTTCGTCCACAGCGATGAGCGCCTCCTCCGGACGATTCAGACGCTGCTTGACCGCTGCCCGGTCGATGCGCCCTACGACGATCTCTCGGAGACGTCGTCGGGCTACTGGTTCGGCGTGGACGACGACGCGGCACCTGCCCTCGGCGACTGGCTGTACGAGGGGAGCGAAGAGACGGGGCTGTTCGCGCCGAGCCGGCGGCGCAAGCTCCGGGAAAGCATCGAACGAGTCCGATGAGCGAGGCTATCACTGCGCCCGATACGCTGGACGACGAAGCGGTGCTGCTGGTCGGCCACGGCTCTCGGCGCGAGAAGTCGAACGAACAGGTCCGCGATCTTGCGGTCGAACTGGAAGGCCGACTCGGTATCCCGGTCGACGCGGCCTTTCTCGAACTGGCCGAGCCGGCCATCGACGAGGCCATCGCGGGGCTGGCCAGAGCCGTCTCGCAGGTATCCGTGGTCCACCTCTCACTGTTTGCCGCCAGCCACGTCAAAAACGACGTGCCGCTGGCTGTTGAGCAGGCCCGCGAGGCCCACCCCGAACTGACCATCAACAACGGCGCACACCTGGGCGTCCACCCGGCCCTGCTGGACCTGCTGGACGACCGTGCGGCGGCCGTCGAGGCCGAACTCGGCGTCGACCGGGAGGAAGACGAAGTAGCCGCTGTCGTCTGTGCCCGTGGCTCCAGCGACCCGGACGCCAACGCCGACGTACACAAGCTCGCCCGGCTGCTGTACGAGGGCCGCGAGTTCTCGCGGGTCGAGGCGTCGTTCATCGGCGTTACCGAACCGCTGCTCGATGACACCCTGCACGACATCGCCAAGAGCCGGCCCGACGCCGTTGTCGTCATCCCGTACATGCTCGGTGACGGCGTGCTGACCGGACGAATCAAAGACGGCGCACACGAGTTCGACGAGGAATACCCCTACGTCGACGCCGCACCGGGCGAACCGCTCGGGACCGACACGCGCCTGCTGGACGTGCTTGGCGACCGCTGGCAGGAAGCGAGAACGGGGAGCGTCGAGATGTCCTGTGACACCTGCAAGTACAAGGTCGAACTCGACGGCTATGAGGAGGACCAGGGCGGCGCTCGCGCGATGCTCCGGGCGCTGACCCATCAGGCCGAACACGCCGACCGTGAGAACGTCGACGACGACCCGCACGTCCACGACGCCCCAGAGAAACACGTCGCGGTCTGTACGAACCAGACCTGCGCCCAGGACGGCGCGCCGGCGGTCCTCGAACGGCTCCGGCAGGCCGCCCGCGACAGCGACCAATGTGACGCCCGCATCACGCGGTCGTCGTGTCTCGGCCGCTGTGGCGAGGGGCCGATGGTCGCCGTCTACCCCGACGGCGTCTGGTACGGCGGCGTCGAGGACGAGGACGCCGCCGAGATTGTCTCCTCACATCTGGACCGCGGCCGCATCGTGAGCGAACTGGTCGATCAGACGCTCTGAAAACACACCGATTCAATACACATATGAGCTGCTACGAAATCGAGGCCCTCCGACTGGGCCTCATGAACGTTCTCGGTACCGAAGACGACCACGCGCGCCAGCACGCGGAACAGGAGCTGGAGGGCCACATGACCGGCCCGATAGAGGCCCTTGCGGGCGCGGAGACGCTCGCCGGGATCGAGCGCCACCTCGACGCCGCGCTCGTGGATCTCGAAGAGGAGATCGCCGCAACCCCTGAAGACGACCCCGAGTACGACTACCTCCGTGGTCGACTCGTCGCCGTACGAGACGCCGAGCGGGCGGTGTCGCGCATCACCATGCAGGGCGAGGATGTCCTCGCCGGGCTCGGAGAGGCCCACGACGTACTCCACGAGGCCTTCCCGGTCGATGAGTAGCCAGCGCGCCCCGACCGCCGACCTCGGGGACGTAGCGCCGGCCCGCTCGCGCCATCAGGGCCGCCGCTCGACGGTCACGCTAACCAATGGTATCGCGGTCGTCGGCACCGCTGACGGGGACCTGCGGGCGTTCGACGTGTCGGCGGACGCCGGTCCGCTACACCGGCGCTGGCAGTACAACACGGATGGCGAACCGAGCGTCGTCGCAGCGGAGCCCTTCGACGGCGGCCTCGTCGTTGGCGAACGTAGCGCCCGCGGCGAAATCCGCTGTCACGATGCTGATGGAGACCTGCGATGGCGGTACGAAACGAGGACGGATTTGGGCGAGGCTCAGCAGGACACCAGATTTCTGCTCCCCTTCGTCGCCAGCCTCGCCACCGACGGTGACCGCTGCTACGCCGCTGCCCGGCGATACGAACGCCGGACCGACGACGACGGGAACGACCTCCGCCACTTCGAGAGCGTCGTCTATGCCTTTTCGCCTGACGGCACTGTCGACTGGACCTACCGGACCGACGGCTCCCCCATCTCACTCGACGCCGACGGGAACCGCGTCGCCGTCGCGTACAACCGGTGTCCCGGCGACCACCAGCACGGCCTCGCCGTCCTCGACGCCGACGACGGCGATCCGCGCTGGATGTGGGATCCCGGAACCGACGGCCAGCGCCGCGTCGGCGACGTTGCACTGGTGGCTGACGGTGCTATCGTTTCCAGCCACGGAGACTACTGCGGCTACCGCCTCGACAGCGGCGGCCGGGAGCGCTGGCGCGTCCCGCTGGCGACACCGACCGACGTGGCCGGCGACACCGTCTACGCGTATCCGAACCACGCCCACGCGACGGACGAAGGCGCGGTGTTCGTCACCGGCAACACCTACCCCGAGGACGGCCGCGAGACGGACGCGCGGCATCCGAGCGAGCATACCGCTATCGGCGTCTCGCTCGATGGCGACCGCCGCTGGGACGCGCCTGTTGGTGGGTTCGCCAGCGGGCTGGGGACTGACGGCTCACTGCTGGCTGTTCCCGGCGCGCAGAACTTCCGGGACCGTGACGCCGACGACCACGCGCTTCGACTGTTCGATGTCGTCGATGGCCCTATCGATACGCTGGACACCGATGGCGTCGTGACGGCGGCCGCAGTCGATGATGGAACCGCTGTTGCCGTCGAGGAACCGGTCGTCTACCACGACGAGGGCCACGAGCGCGGCGCGTACCGGTTGCATCGGGTTGGGGTGAAGAGCGAGACGGCCCGCTCGCGTCCCTGACGTGGCGACGTAGTGACCTGAACCGGTAGCGAACCGTACTGACGATCTTTTGCATGGATGCGATGCCCCCGGTTTGGCTCCGGTTACTGTGTTATGTGGTGTCAAACTAACCGTTCGCTGGCCGTAGCGCCTCGGTACGGGAGCCCAATATGGCCAATGACACAGACGCGGACCACGAGGAGGCACCGGCGGACGCGGACTCCGATGCCGACGACAGCACCGTCGACGACCGCCCAACCGAGCGCGAGCGGGAGTTCGCGCAGATGCAACGCCGACTCAATGAGCGGGAGATGGGCCTCGACCAGCGGAGCGCGGAACTCGACCGGCGCGAGGAGAAGATCGACGCCCGCGAGGAAGAGCTTGACCGGCGAGAGACTGAACTCGACGAGCGGGAATACCAGCTTGACGAACGCGAAGCCACGCTCGACGACCGTGAGACCGACCTCGACGAGCGCGAGGCTGAACTGACGGAGTACGACGCACAGTTATCCGAGCGCGCCGCGGCACTCGACGAGCACGAGGAGACGCTGAACACCTACCTTTCGGGGCAGATGGCGGACGTAGAGGAGTCGGTCACGGAGACAATGCACGACGCGCTGGACCGGTACGAGGCGAACCGGTCGACCGGTCAGTTCGGCCCGACTGGCACGATGCTCGTCGGGCTGGCCGGCGTGGCGCTCGTCGTCGCCGGCATCGGGTTCGGCGCGCTGGCATCGGCCGGCACGGCCCCGTTCAGCGTCGGTGGGACGACAGCGAACCTCGCTCTCGCCGCTGTTGTCGGTATCGTCGGGCTGGCGCTGAATCTCGGGACTGTTGCCGGGAAAATCTGAGTCTCGCCGTCGTCAGTCCGCCGTCGCGGGATAGTCCAAGTCGTCTGTGGCCGGGGTATCGCTGTCCCCGAGCCAGGCGTGAACCCCTGCGATTGTGGCCCACAGCACTAGCTGGCCGAACACGACCGTCCAGCGGTAGGCCGCGACGAGCGCGGCGGGCACGTCGCCGTGGACCGGATTCGCTGGCGCGAGCGCGACTGGAACCGCAAGCAGCGCGAGCGGCAGCGCCATGGCCCCGAGTCGAACGGCGGTGTGGTGGCGTGCCGTCCGCTGATACGCGAGCCCGGCGAGCACTGCGACAAGCGCACCCAGTGCCATCAGGCCGGCGTACCAGGCGAGGCGCGTCTCCGTTCCGAGCGCCTGCTCGACGCCCGGTGGCTGTGGCGGCAAGACGAGCCACGGCGCGCCGGAGACGGTGAGAAAGCCGGCTCCCGCGAGCGCCAGTCGCTTCGTCGCGCCCGAACCGGGGATCGCGGGTTCGAGGAAGAAGTACACCATTCCGAAGGCCGCGACGCCGAACAGCAGACCCCAGAGGACGCCACCGCCGATGCTCGCGACGGTCGTCGTGAGTTCGGAGACGACGGGGCCGCCCCCGCCGTGGCTGTGTTCGAACGTCTCCAGCCCGGCGGTGAAGGCGTTCCCGACCGTCGCGACGAACAGGCCGTAGACCAGCCCGCCAGCCACGCCGGCCATCGCGCCGCGTTCGAGGTAGTCAGTCGCCATCAGTGGCAGGTGATGCCGGCGCTGTGCCGGAAGTTGTGCAGTGAGTCGTGCAACATCGGGTCCTGCACGAACAGCAGCGTGAAGCCAAGCGCAGCCACCAGCGCGACGGCGATGGCGATCTGCGGGCCGGTCAGCGACGCTCTGGCGCGTTCGATACGGTCGTGCACGCTATCCGCAACGTGTTTGGTGTCAGTGTCCTCCTGCATTGAAATCTCGTTTGTCTTAAGAACAAGTAAGATTGTAAAACTTCCGCCTGACACGGCTTCGGGGGTTATCGTTCGGTGGCGACGGCATCGACGCGGTCGGCAGTCAGTGCATCCAGCGGGACGACCGACGCGTCTGTTTCGTCTGCAACAAGGTCGAGCAAGCCAGCGCGGCCCGCGTCGCCAGCATTCACCACAACAGTCCGGTTGGCTTTCTCACCGAGGGTCTGCGCCGCGGTTCTGGTCGCCGCGACCGGACTCCCGTCGGCGGTGTTCGCCCGGCCGTCAGTCACGACAACGACGACGCCGGCGTCCGGGTCCGCCCGGTCGAGTACCTCGCGCGCGGCCGTCAGTCCATCCGGCAGCGGCGTCCGGTCGCCGGTCGGGAGGTCCTTCAGGTGCCGGGCCGCCAGCGAGACACTGTCGGTGGGCGGGAGCACCACGTCCGCGCCCTCGCCAGCGAAGGTGACGAACGCGACCTGATCGCGGGCCTGATAGGCGTCTTTCAGCAGTTCCAGCACGGTGCCCTTTGCGGCTTTCATCGCCGGGCGCATTGACGCGCTCGCGTCGACGGCGAACACGACCAGCGTTTCGGCGTCGCCTGCGCGAACGGACTTCCGGAGATCCCGTGACTCGACGCGGCCACTCCCACGGCTGGCCGCCGCTCGAACCGACGCCGCGGCGTCGACCTCGTCGTCGCGGCCGGCGCGCTCGGTTCGGACCGTTGCGCCGCGTTTCGTCCCCGTCGCGCTCGCACGGCCGCTTGCGCTCCCGCCATCCGTGTCGACCGACGGGGCGTCCACGTCAGGTGCGCCGCTGTCGCCGACTGCGGCACGGGACTGGCCCGGCAGTAGTGGGGTGGCGTTTTCCGGGTCCTCTGACCGGTCGGGTTCGCCCTCCTCGCCGTCGTCTATATCCTCGTCTTCACCCTCGCTGGCCTCTGCTTCCTGCCGCTTGCCGTCGCTGTCGGCCGAAGCGGGCGTCGGCTGCTCGCCGCGCTCGTCTGACTCGCCGTCGCCGTCCTCAGTGGATTGTTCTCTGTCGTCCGGTCGCTGTTCCTGCTGTTCGTTGCCATCGCTTGCCTCTCCATCACTTTCGCTATCTTCCGAGTCGCCACCGGCTGCTTCTTCCTCGCCGCCGTCTGCGTCGCTTTCCTCGTCATCGCGCTCTCCGTCTTCGACGGACTCCCTCTCCGACTCGTCCTCCCCCTCATCGAAGTGGTCGTCGAGCACGTCGTCTACGTCCGGCGCGTCCTCGAAGGGCCTGGAGGTGAGCCGGTGGGGCAGCGCGAACTCGGCGGCGCGTTCGATGTCCGATTCGAGGACTGTTGTCCGCCCGTCCAGCGCGGCAAACGTCCGGGCTGCCCGCGCTGTGGCGATGTCGCCGCGGTGGCCGTCGAGGCCGGCGTCCCGGCAGAGTTCGGCGATCTGTTCGCGGAACTCGCGGGCGAGGTCGACTTCCGGGAGCAGGTCGCGCGCGGTTCGCAGCCGCTCGCCCGGGCTGCGGTCTGGTTCGGTCTGTCTCTCCTCGTCGCCGCTTTCTCCGAGTGCTTGGTTGATGATGGCGACGCGGTCGTCTATGTCTTCGCAGGCGCTGACCTCGGTCTGGAGGGCGAAGCGGTCACGCAACTGCGGGCGCAGATCACCTTCTTCGGGGTTCATGGTCCCGACAAGCGTGAACTCGGCGGGGTGGGTGACAGTGACGCCGTCGCGCTCGACACGGTTCTGGCCGCTGGCGGCCGCGTCGAGCAACACGTCCACGAGGTGGTCGTCCAGTAGATTCACCTCGTCCACGTAGAGGATACCGCGGTTTGCACGGGCGAGCAGGCCGGGATCGAACTCGTGGTCGCCATCGAGCGCGTCGGCAACCGACAGCGTGCCGACGACCCGATCCCGCGTCGCACCGAGGGGGAGCGTCACGAGCGGAACCGAACGGGTTTCGACCGGCGGGTCTGAGCGTGTCCGGCAGTCCTCGCATTGCTCGTCGGGCCGGTTCGGTGGACAGCCGTAGGGGCAGTCCGCGACGGCGCGCTGCTCGGGCAGCAGATCGGCGAGTGCGCGTACCGCCGTCGACTTCGCCGTTCCCTTCTCGCCGCGGACCAGCAAGCCGTCCAGGTCGTCGTCCGTCGCGACGGCCAGCAACCCGTCCTTAAGATCGCGCTGGCCGACGACGGCCGCGAACGTCGGTCCCTGCGAAGCTTTTTTGCCCGCGCCGAATACAACCATACTTGTATTAGTGCAAACGGAGATTTAATAACGTTATGCCACAGCTAGGACTCTACACCGCGACGGAGAACGAACTCGGGGCCGTCCAGCGGGCCGCGGGCGAGGTCGACGCCGACCTCGTCGTGCGCTCGGAGAGCGACCTTGACGACGAGCCAGCGGTCGAGGCGTTCGTCGACGAACTGACCGACGCCGACGCCGTCGTCCTCTGGCTCCACGGGGCCGAGGACAGTATGCCCGGCTACGACCTCGCCGTCGAGCGGTTACGCGAGGCCGGTGTCCCGCTCGTGGTGAAAGCGACGGGCGACGCCTTCGCCTTCGAGGACACGTCGGTCCCCGACGAGCACCGCGAGACCGTCTACGACTACCTCGACAAGGGCGGGGCGAGCAACGTTGCCAACTGTGTCCGCTACCTCGTCGCGCAGTACGGCGACGCCGACCCCTCGTACGACGACCCGGTGACACTGCCGACGGAGGGCGTCTACCATCCTGATCATCCGGGGGCGAGCATCGAGGACCTGCGGGCGACGTTCGACCCGTCGAAACCGACGGTCGCCGTGTGGTTCTACGAATCGCACTGGACTCACGAGAACACCCGCTACGTCGACGCACAGGTCCGGGCCATCGAGGCACAGGGGGCGAACTCGCTCCCGATATTCTGCGAGCCGGCGACCGACGCCGAGGGCCAGTGGAACGCCGAGCAGGTCACAGAGGAGTGGCTGCTCGATGCTGACGGCAACCCGCTCGTCGATGCCGTCTGCTCGTCGTTCATGTTCTCGCTGTCGATGGACGAACGCGGCCGCAGCGCCGACGACGAGGGCCAGAGCGCGGAGGATGTGTTCCTCGACAAACTCGGCGTTCCAGTCATCCAGACCGTGACGACGATGCGCTCGCGCTCGCGCTACGACAGCAGCGACACGGGCGTGATGGGCTTCGAACTCGCGCTCTCAGTCGCGCTACCGGAGTTCGACGGCAACGTCATTACGCACCCCATCTCGGGCAAGGAGCGGACCGACGACGACGCCGGCATCGGGAGCGCGCCGAAACAGCACTTCCCAATCGATGACCGGATCGACCACGTCGCTCGGCTGGCGGTCAACTGGGCCGAACTGCGCCACACGCCCAACAACGAGAAGCAGGTCGCTGTCGTCCTGCACAACTACCCGCCGAGCGACGACGGCATCGGGACGGCATTCGGATTGGATTCGCCCGAGAGCACGGTGAATCTCTTGGAGGAGCTTGACGCTCGTGGCTACGACCTCGGTGACACGATGCCCGATAGCGGCCAGTCGCTTGTCGAGCGCTTGACCGCACAGCTCACCCTCGACGACCGCTGGGTCGCGCCCGAGGACGTACGCGAAATGAGTGTCGACACCATCTCGCCGACCCAGTACGGCGAGTGGTTCGACGCGCTCGACGACGACTTCCGGGAGAACGTCGTCGAGGAGTGGGGCGACCCGCCGGACCGCCCGTTCGCAATTCCCGGCGTGGAGTTCGGCAACGTCCTTGTGACGGTCCAGCCACCGCGTGGCTTCGGCATGGACCCCTCGAAGGTGTACCACGACTCGGACCTCCAGCCGCCCCACGACTACGTCGCGTTCTATCGCTGGCTCCGCAACAGCTACGAGACGGATGCCGTCGTCCACCTCGGGACCCACGGCAGTCTGGAGTGGCTGCCGGGCAAGACTGTCGGGCTGGACGGCGAGAGCGCACCGGACCAGCTGATCGACGACATCCCGAACGTCTACCCGTACATCGTCAACAACCCTGGCGAGGGAACGCAGGCGAAGCGACGGTCCTACGCCGCCATCGTGGACTACCTGACGCCGGTGATGGCCAACGCCGGCACGTACGACGATCTGGCCGACTTAGAGGAACTGGCCGACCGCTACCGCGAGGCCGGCATGGAGGACGCTCGCACTGACGACGGCGAACACATCGCCGAGCAGATCCGCCAGACGGTGGACGAACTCGACCTCGCCGTGGAACTCGGCATCGCTGGCGAGATCAACGAGAAGGCCGACGTTCGCGGTCCGGATGAAGCCGGGTCGACACTTGCAGAGGGTGCCGTGGACGGTGCGGAACTTGATATCGACACCCTCGTCGAACGCGTTCACGAGTACCTTACGGACGTGAAGACGACGCAGATCCGGAAGGGGTTGCACACGATGGGCGAACCGCCGGCCGACGACCGGCTGGTCGATTATCTGGTCGCCCTGACTCGCCTCGAGAACCCCGGCGCGCCGTCGCTGCGGGAGAGCGTCGCCGGCGTGCTCGGCGTCGACTACGACAAGCTCCGGAACGCGCCGGGCGAGTACGACGAGACGCTGGGGATGACCTACGCCGAGGCCGCCGACCACGTCCACGAGACAAGCAAGGACCTCGTCCGGACGCTGGCCGAGCACGACTTCGATGTGCCCGAGAGCGAACTCGAAGACAGCAGCTCGGAGGTGAACATGAATCTCCTCGTCGTGGATATTGAACCGCTCGGCGATGCGCGCGTGCGTTCGGGCGCACACGACGACCTGCGCGAGGCGCTGGCCTACATCTGTGAGGAGGCGGCCCCGCGGGTGGCCGGCGCGGCCGACGAGATTCCCCGTACCGCCGACGCGCTGGCCGGCGAGTACGTCCCGCCGGGCGGCTCCGGTGCGCCGACCCGCGGCGGCGTCGACCTGCTTCCCACAGCCAGAAACTTCTACACGCTGGACCCGCGCAAGGTCCCGGCGAAGACGGCGTGGGACGTGGGCAGCGAGGTCGCCGACGGCGTACTGGAGCGCCACGAAACCGACGAAGGCGAGTACCCCGAGGAGATCGGCGTCGTCGTCTGGGGCACACCGACTGTTCGGACTCGCGGCGAGACCATTGCACAGGTGCTCGCGCTGATGGGCGTCGAACCGGTCTGGTCCGACGCCGGCCGCGTTGAGGACGTGGAGCCGATTCCGCTTGAGGAACTCGGACGCCCTCGCATCGACGTGACGACGCGTGTCTCCGGCCTGTTCCGCGATGCGTTCCCGGCGGCTGCGGGGGTCGTCCACGACGCCGTCGACGCCGTTGTCGATCTCGACGAACCCCACGAGATGAACTACGTGAAGAAACACGTCGAGGAGGAGACCGACGACCTCGTCGCCGATGGCATGGACGAAGGCGACGCCGAGAGCGCCGCGAAACACCGCGTCTTTACGACCCGGCCCGGCGGATACGGAGCCGGGACGAACAAGGCTGTCGACGAGGGCAACTGGGACGACCGCTCTGACCTCGCCGACGTGTACGTCCAGTGGGGCGGCTACGCGATGGGGTCGCGCGGCCGGGTGAGCGACGCCCACGACGCCTTCGAGCGCCGTCTCTCCTCGGTCGACGCGACGGTCAAGATCGAGGACACCGCCGAACAAGACGAGTTCGACTCCTCGGACTGGTACGCCTTCCACGGCGGCTTCATCTCCGCAGTGACCGAGATTGCGGGCGAGGAACCGAACTCCTACGTCGGGGACTCCTCGGACCCGGACAACGTTGATGTCTACACCAACGAGGAGAAAGTCCGCAAGGCGATGCGCGCACGCGTACTCAACCCTTCGTGGCTCGACTCGATGGAAGAACACGGGTACAAGGGCGCTGGTGACCTCTCGACGACGGTCGATGTGGTGCTGGGCTGGGACGCGACGACCGACGTGGTCAGCGATACCCTCTGGGAGGACGTGGCCGAGCGCTACGCCTTCGACGAGGACCGTCAAGACTGGCTCCGGGACGTGAACCCCTGGGCGCTGGACTCGATCACCGACACGTTACTCGAAGCTATCGACCGCGGGCTCTGGGACGCTGACGACGAGACTCGGGACCGCCTGCGGGACCTGAATCTGGAAGTGGACGGTGACTTGGAGAGCCGAGCGACGGGGGGTCCGGAGCGAGGCTCTCCGAAGGAGCGAGCGGGGAGCAGTGCGACCCGCGAGCAGGACGAGGAGGTGACTTCAGATGACGACTAACACGGACGATGCGACAGACGGTGACGCGAACAGCGACGATGACTTTGAGGAGTACGCCGACCTCGGCGCGACCACCTCGAACGCGATGGACATCGCGGAGACGTCGATGGACCGCGTGCGCGAACTCGTCCCGGACGAGACGCTGGCCGACCGGATTCGCCAGAAGTCCGTCCACGCGACCGGCGACCCCGAGTTCCAGCACCTGGTCCGGTTCACCGGCACGGACGACGACGAACCGATTCGTACTGGGGCGCGCGCCGTCCTCGATGAACAGCCCATCGTCACCGACATCACGATGGTCAAGGCCGGCATCACCGGTCGCGGCCACGACTGCCCGGTCCAGAAGGCCATCGGTAACGGCGCGGAACTGGCCGCCGAAACCGGGATGACCCGGACGGCCGCGTCGGTGCTCGAACTCGACAAGCAGGGCGTCTACGACGGGGCCATCGCCGTCGTCGGGAACGCGCCGACGGCTGCACTCGCGTTGGCGGACTGTATCGAGGACGGCACGCGCCCGGCGGTGGTCGTCGCCACGCCGGTCGGCTTCGTCAAGGCCGCCGAGAGCCGGGAACGGCTCCGGGAGGTCGCCACCGAGCATGGTGTCCCGACCATCACGAACGTCGGCCGCCGCGGCGGGAGCGGGCTGGCCGCCGGGCTGACGAACGAACTGGTGCACGTGGCGTCGGACGTGCGCGAGGGTGTGGTCGATCTATGACCACACTCTCGGAACGAGCGAGCGGGGAGGAACGACCCGCGAGCCGTGAGGGAGGAGTTTCGCTGGATGGCTGACGACTACAATCTTGACTCCGGACCGGACCCGGCCGATATTGCGGCGAGCACGCCCGAGGACCCCGACGCGGACGGGCCGGTCCACGCCGTCGGCATTGGCCCGGGGAACCCTGACTTCCTGACGCCGTGCGGTGAGCAGGCGATCCGCGAGGCCGACGTCGTCGTCGGCTTCGAGACGGTGGTCGACTTCGTTGCCGACCGGACCGATGCGGACCTGCTGACCTGTGGCTACCGCGACGAACTTGACACGCTGGACGCTTTCGCCCAGCGCGTAGCCGACGGCGAGCGCGGGACCGCGGTCGCGATGGGCGACCCGAACCACTCGGGCTACCAGTTTGTCGGGAAGGTCCAGCGTGCCGTCGACCGCCCCGTCCGCGTCGTTCCGGGCATCTCCTCGCTGCAGATCGCCGCCAGCCGTGCCCGAACACCGATGGAGGACACGACCTTTGTCACGCTACACAAGAGCGGTGATCTCTCGGCAGATCTCGACCGGCTTCGGAGCGACGTGGGCGACCGACACCTGCTCGTCCTCCCGCGCCCGTTCGACCTGATGCCCGAGGACATCGCCTCCGAGCTGTTGGATGCCGGCGGCGATCCCGATCTGCCGGCGCTGGTCTACGAGCGCCTCACCCATGATGACGAGGCCCGGACCGCGACGACGCTCGGTGATCTCGCGGAGGATGCCGGCGGTGACAGCAGGGACGACACGCAGTTCTCAGACCTGTCCGTGTTCGTCGTCCGGCGGGAGTGATGCAGGTCCCCGCTCCAGTCTTGCTTAGCTAACTGCAGTTGTCTGTCCCTGCCGTCGCCTGTACTCGTTGATCAACCGGAACGCGAGCACGTATCCGATAGCGGCGAACACGACGGCCAGGATGACGTTCCCCGTCCACAGTCGGACCAGCACGTCACCACCCATCGACATTGACACACCGTCGAATGACAGCCCGGGTACCGGCCCCAGAATCCGGTTGCCGAGCCAGAAGCTCGTCGCGTACACGCCCCACTTGACCGGCGGATTGAGTATCAGCACCGAGGCAAACAGCGCGACCTTGCTGAGTTGTCTGAACAGGTACGCGAGGACGAGGAAGGCGATGAACCCAGTGCCAAGCGTCGGTAGTGCGGTGAGAAACACGCCGACGCTGAAGCTCATAGCGACCTCTCGCGGAGAGTGGTCTTCTATCAGCGCGGCCACTAGCTTCTCTTTGATCTGGTCCCGCGTCTGCGCTACTCGTCGGCGAACCATCTACGTGCCAGAACGTACCGTGGGTACAAATCGCTTCCTCTCGTTCGTCGCTCCCGGTTCTGCCGCTGCGACAGCCCTAATCGCCCTCGCCGTCGGTCGCCATCGGCCGGTTTGTGGCAGCCAGCGTCGCCTCGAAGGTCTGTGGGGTACGTGTGTCTGCCATCGTCCGTGCCGTCTCGACGGCGGTTGCAATGGCTTCGGTGACAAGCGGGTGGTCGTCCAGCGTGTCAGTGTAGGCGAGTCCGCCCCTGTCAAGGTCGAGTTTGGCGGGAATCTGTGTCTCCGTCGCGTCGCTCGGAGCGAGAAAGAGCGGTACGGCGACGGCGTGGTCGTGGGTGAGGTTGTACCTGACGCATTCGACGGCGGGGTTCTGGAGCAGATAGCACGGTTCGACCTCGCCGAAGGCCGAACGCTCGCGCAAGCGCTCGGCGTGGTACTCCGTCACCTGACGCTGATACGGCTTGCCGCTGGAGCCGAAGGCGACGAGTGCGACAGAGGAGTCGGCGGCCTCCGGGACTGCAGCAGCGGCGCGGTCCCGGAGCGCTTCGGTCAACAGCGGACTTCGGCCGACTGGTTCACAGTAGTGCATCTCGGCGTCAACCTCGTCGAGTACCGCCGGCACGTCCGTGACTGTCGCATGGTCGTGCGCGACGGTCATCGGCAGCGCGAACACGCGGTCGGCGTCGATGGCTACCAGTTCGTCGCGTAACTCCCGACGGGGTTCGTGGTCGTAGGTCAGCACCGTCACGTCGGTGGCTACTCCGCGCTCGCGCAGACGGCGAGCGTGTGTCTCGTAGGGCGTAGCGCGTGACGTGTCCCGACCGATGAGCAGGAGTGTGTCGTGTGGCATTGGTAGCTCCCAACGCTAAAACAAGTTGAGTTGTTTTAGCGAAAGTTGGCTTGCCTGAAGGTTGGCAGGAACCCACTAATACCTTTGGGTCCCCCGTCGTATCGGCTATCGACGGCCGTCTGTTCAGCGCATTGAAAAGCAGGTCGTATCGACGCTCGACTGCAATCCCAGTCGCCCTACGCCGGTTGATGCGTGTCGGCCTCGGGATGGTTACTCGCGGCGAGTTCGATCTAATTATCGCCGGCGTTACCCTGACCGGCGCAGTCGTGATACGCATTCTCGGAACAATGCTGCGGTAGCACTCGGCCCTCTTCGATCGGTTCGCGACAGCCAGCTTTTGAGCGGAGTAATGACAAAAACGAGAGGGCGGCCTACAGTTCGCTGTCGGGAACGACCACGACCTTCCCGAAGCCCTCGCGATCCTCGATTATCTCGTGTGCCCGCGCGATTTCACTCATCGGCAGCGTCTCGCGGACTCGCGGTTCCATCTCCCCTTGCCAGACCAAGTCCAGCACTTCGTCGGCCTGTCCCGGCGTGGCCATCGTCGAGCCGATGACCTGCAACTGGTTCCAGAAGATGCGGTTGATGTCTGTCTCCGGATTGCCGCCGGTGGTCGCGCCACAGGTGACGACCCGGCCGCCCTTGACGAGGCTCTTGAGCGAGTCCTGCCAGGTCTGTGCGCCGATGTGGTCGACGACCATGTCGACGCCGCGGCCGTCAGTCAGGTCCCGGATCTCGCCCGCGAAGTCCGTCTCCTCGTAGTTGATCGTGTGGTCCGCGCCCAGTTCCTCGGCGTAGTCGAGCTTCTCCTGACTGCTGGCGGTCGCGAACACCTCAGCGCCGGCGTGGTCGGCGATCTGGACGGCGGCGTGGCCCACGCCCCCGGAGGCACCGAGGACGAGGACGGACTCGCCGGCCTTCAGGTCGCCGCGGTCGCGCAGCATCCGCCAGGCGGTCTGGAACACCAGCGGCGACGCGGCGGCTGTCTCCCAGTCGACGCCCTCCGGGACCGGTGTGAGGTTCTCCGCCGGCACGGCGGCGTACTCGCTGTGGACGCCCCGGACGTGTTCGCCGATGATGTGGAAATCCGGCGCGAGTGTCTGGTCACCCTTTCGACTGAACTCGTCGCCCCCGCCGCTTTTGCCGGCGAGGACGGCGACGCGGTCGCCCGGTTCGAATCGCGAGACGCCGTCGCCGACCTCGTCGACGACACCCGCGGCGTCACTGCCCGGGATGTGTGGCATATCGAGGTCGATGCCGGGAAGCCCGCGCCGGGTCCAGATGTCGAGGTGGTTCAGCGCGGCCGCCTTCACGTCGATGACCACCTCGTCGCGGCCCGGTTCGGGGTCGGGAAACTCGCCATACTCGAGTACATCACGGTCGCCGTGACTGTCGAACTGAACGGCTTGCATCGTCATCACTTCCCGTGGCTTGGTTATAAACGCCAGCCTCCTGGAGGCTATTCTGGTCGTGGTTGGTCTACTCGGACCCCATCAATTTGTGTGCGTCTTTTCTATACTCTGTTTCTTTAGGGACTATTTGTTTACACAGTGGGCCGCATATTCTCGTTCCGCTCCTTTTTGCTATATTATACTCTTATATAGCGGGATATCGTTGAGTAATACGAGAATAAGACTGCCAAATTTCGATGAACTCGGGTATTTGGATGTACTTCTAGGTGCTATATATTTACCTTGGTTGGTGTGTGTTACTATTCACCACTGCTGGCTCGATGAGGAGCATACTTACCGCTTGAATCCGTTCCTTACGCCACCAATGGCACACACTTCAAACACACCCATCGGCCGCTCTCAGGTCGCTCCGACACGCGACTGCGTCGGTCCTCGCTGCAGGACAGTGGTGACCGACCGATGAATCTCTCACTTGTTATCGTCGCGACGATGACCGGCGTCGCTACCGGTGTCGTGTTCGGACTGCTGGATGTTCCAATTCCGGCCCCACCGAACCTCGCCGGTGTCATGGGAATCCTTGGAATCCTCGTCGGCTATCGCCTCATCGAGTACTTCGACGTTGGCGTCAGCCTGCTGTCGCTGCTGAAGGTCTGAGCAACGACACGGCTCTTTTCGAACCGAATCGTCTCACATTTCGCGCCCAGAACGGCGACGACGGCAGTGACTACACTACCGCCGTCAGTGGTCCGCGTGCTCGGTCCCGTTGTGCTGGTGAGTGTTTTCGTTCCCGCTGTGGTCGGTTTCGGCTTCCCCGTGGTCGTGATCGCGAGTGAGGCGGCCGTGGTACGTGTCGAGTGTCCGTTCGAGCAGCGCGGTCCGCGTCTCGTGGCCCTCGACGACCGGTTCGACCCACCGCGATTCAGTTCGCCAGTAGCCCATCACGTCCCCGGACGGCTCGATTACCTCCGCATCGAGGCCATCGACCCCCCAGTCGTCCGTGTACGCCTGGATGAACGAGACGACGACCGTTTCGATGCCGGCCGCGAGTTCGTGGCTGCGCGTGCTCTTGGTGACGTAGGTCAGCCTGATTCGGCTATCTTCGACGGCGAGGGAATCGATATCGACGAACCACTTCCGCAGATTGGACTCGAACGCGGCGAGTTCGGTGTCGGCTTCGATATCGGCTTCGTCGTCGCTACCGTCGTGGCTGTGTCCATCGCCGTGGTCGTGACCGCCGTCTGTGTGCGTGTGGCCGTTCGCCTCGTCGTGATGTGCCCTATCGTCTGCCTGTGCGGGCGTGTCACTTGCCTCGGGTGTTACCGTTGAGCCGCTGGCTCCGGTATTGCTCTGCTGGCCGTTCTGGGTGCCGCCGAGGCTGCTACAGCCAGCGCTGGTCACCGCAGCCAGCGCGAGGGTTCCGAGGAACCCACGCCGACTCCGTCGCTGGCTGGTGTCCCGCATGGCTCAGGTCCCCCGCCGCGTTGCAAGCAGCGCTGCGCCGACGAGCGCGAGCAGCGTGACGACGGCGGTGAACCCGGGTCCGGACGCGGCGCTCGTCTCCGACTCCGCGGTTGCAGTATCATCGGCCATCGTTCCCGCCGACCCGTCCTCGGTGTCTGGCGTGGCGGTCGCCGTGGCACCGCCGGATTCGCCGTTGCCGTCCGTTCCGGATTCGGCTCCCTGCTCGGCCGAAATCCAGACCGGGCTGGTCAGCGCCCGGTCGCCGTCCTCGTCGACGACGCGGAAGGCGACCCAGGCGTTCCCGTCGATGTCAACGTCGGTGCTCATGGTGTCGTTTGTGCCGTCGAGCGTGACGTTCGAGACGGTCGTGCCGTTCCGGATAACCTCGGCGTAGGCTAGTTCGTCGAGGTTCCGGACCGTTGCGGACGCCTCCACGGACGACCCGGCGGTCGTGTTCACGGTTTCGCCGGGCATCCTGTCGTCGACGGTGAAATCGACGGCTGGACCGTACGTCGCGTACGTGTGCCCGTCCTTCACTGACTGGGCCCACTTCTCGGGCGTGACGGTCCCCTCGACGTATGCCCGGGTGCGGGCGCTCCCGTATTTCGCCGGGAAGCACTGCGAACAGTGGTCGTCGCTGACACCGGTCGCCGTGATCTCGTAGCCGTTGTTCCAGAGGGTGAACAGCCCCTGAACGCTGGCAGCGTCGGACTCGCCGTACGGACCGTTGTACGCCTCGATGGCGTCGACCATCGGGAGGTACTCCTCGTGCTGGCCGGGCGCGCTGTCGAGGCTGACAAAGCGGTCACCCGGATGGTTGATCTGGAACACCGTCGCGTTGTGTCGGCTGCGGGACTCCTCGATGAACTCCACGAGGGTCCCGTCGGAGTCGATCATCTCCTCGCCGTGCAGCGGATAGGGGTTGAAGTGCCCGAGGTCACCGGTGGTGATCTCCTCACTCCGGACGAACATGATCTCGCGCTCCTGTGCCTGTGACTGCATCGACCCCCAGCCGCCGATGGCGTTGTGGTCGGAGATGAACACCGCATCGACGCCCGCCGATTTCTGGATGGCGACGAAGTTGTCGATAGGCGTCTTGCCGTCGAAGCTGACGCTGCTGTGGGCGTGGGGGTCGATGCCGACCCAGTCGCGTTCGCTGGGGTCCAGTTCCTCGGTGAACGTCGCGTTGACGCTGACTGCCTCGCCGGGCGTCACCGAGATGTTCTTCTCGACCGGTTCGGCGATGTAGCCGGTCCCGTGGTTGAACACCAGCGTGTAGTTACCGGGCGGGAGTTGGAACGAGGCCGTGCCGGCCGGCGTCGTTTCGGTGTAGACGGTCTGGATCGCGGTGTCGTCGTCGAGAACCGTAATCCGGGCGTCTGCGGGCCTGACCTCGCCCTCGTCGTCTATCGTCGCGGTGACGTTGACAGGGGCCGGCCCCTCCAGCGAGTCGAAGTCGGCGGTCGACGCTTCACCGCTGCTGACGGTGACGGATTTGGGCTCCGATGCCGCAAACCCGCTGGCATCGGCCGTTAGCGTGTACTCGCCGGCGGGGAGTTCGAGGTCGTACGTTCCCGTCTCCGAGCCGACGGTGTAGGTAAACGCACGGTCGCCCTTCGAGGCGGTGACTGTGGCCTGTGAGACGGACTCGTTGTCCGTGCTTTCGATGCTGCCGGTCACCGTCCCCGTCTCGGTTCCCTGCTGCTTGTTGTAGTACTCGCTGGTCGCGCTACTTGAACCGTCCTCGCCGACGAAGAAGGCGAACTCCGCCGACCGCGTTTCGCCGGGATCGAGGCGGTGTTCGAGCCACGGGTCAACCCAGGTCGTGGAACCCGTGTACGAGGTGAAGGAGCCGTTCCCGCCCCAGACACCGTAGCTCACGCGGTCACCGGTGAGCGCAGCCCAGGGCTGGTCGAGCGTGTCGGCACTCACCGGCGGCGAGCGCGTCTCCTCGACTGTCCCCGAACCGGGGAGCCAGGTCGACTGCCCCTCGGAACTCAGTGCGGCCCCGCTCTGGAGGCGCTCGGAATCGTTGACCGGGAGGCGCTGGTCGCCACCGTTCTCCATCGTGGTGTTAATCCAGATATGGCTGGAGTTGGCCGGCAGGGTGTACGTCGTCGTAATCGAGACGTTCGGATTCGTACTGACGTGACCAGTCGCGGTGACGACTGCTGCGCCGTTTGGCCCGGTGGCGTTCTGGCGCTCGAAGGATTCGTAGACGGGCCACGTCCCGAAGTTGTTGAACGCGAACTCGGCGACGCCGATCTGGTCGGTCGTCAGCCCGTACGCGTTGGCGTCGTAGATACCGCCCGGCAGCGTGCCGAAGGGACCGTTCGTCTCGGTGCCGATGGCGGCGGCGACTTCGCTGTTTTTCAGGACGATCGTCTCGTTCGCCGGCGTCTCGCCGCCCTTGACTCGCTCGCCGGTGACGGCGACCGGCTTGTCCGGTCGCTCGACGTGGCCCGACGAGGCCAGCCACTTCACCGTCCGGAAGAGGAACGGCCGCGTATCGGTCTGCTGGTGTTCGGCCTGCCACTCGTCGGTGAGATACGTCGTGACCGACTTCTGGCTGCCGAAGGCGACGACGCGGCCGTTGTTACCGATGTCCCACGTCGCGGCTGCACCGACGATGCGCTCGCCACGGGGGTACTCCTTCTCTGTCGTGGAGTAGGTGTACTCGTAGGTATCGCTGTCACCGTACAGCAACGGGGCTTGTGTCCCGTTTTCGGTATCGGTCACGTTGAGACTGACGCCGTCGTACTCCACGGTGTCGACGTTGTTCATTATGGGATGCTGGCCCGTGTTGTGGAGCACAACTCGCCACTCGTAGTCTTCGACTGTCTTGTTGGTCGGGTCCTGAATGTTCCGGAGCCACTTGTCGCTCTCGCCGTTGAAGTGGAGTCCGTACGGGTCGGTAATGTCGTTGAGCTTGCCGGCGTGGCCCTGCAGTGGTGAGGTCCACTCCCCGACGACGAACAGGCTGCCGCCGTTTCTGACGTACTCGTCGATCGCCTCCTGTTCGGCCTCGCTATAGGCTGTCTGGGGGACGGGAATGATGACTACGTCGTAGTCCGACAGCCCGTTCGCGGCCGAACTGTTCCACGAGGTTAGCCCGCCTGACGTCGACCGCTTCGTGTCGACGTCGTACCCGCGTTCGCTGAGTCGGTTTGCGAACTTCGTGAACGTCGAGCCCTGATGACTCCCGTCGATCAACACGTCGACCCCGGCACCGCTGTTGTTGAGATCGACTGAATTGTCAGGAACTGGACAACTACGGTCCAGCTGACAGGTCGCCCCACCACCCGAGGCCGTCTGTGTTGCTGTCTGACTGTTCGCCGTTGCCAGCTCGTTTTGTTCGCTCGGTGCAGCAGCGGCGCTTCCGAGGAAGCCGGTGCTGACAACCGACAAAACGAGTAGTACGCTGAGTAGTACTGGCCGTATGCGATTTCTATCCATCACTTCCTGTACAGTATTATGACTATATAGTTAAAATTTGTGATAGACGCACTGTTTCCGGAGACTGACCGTTCTCTGTAACGACCGTCCGACTTCGTCTCGGCTCTGCGAACCATGGCTCGGATTTCGACTCTGGGGATGGACCTACTCCTTGCTGTCCCCTGCTATCACACTGCTTGGCCAGTATAAGACGGCGTTGACGGACACACCTGATCTGTCGGCCACACATTCCGACACACTGATTTTGGTAGCGACGACAGCCCAACAGATTCCCACAGAATACTGCGGTCTGTCTACAGCGGGGCTGCCGTGTCACGACTGGGACGTACCAGCTTTTAAGACCTGGTGGGCGGAATTCCGAAGGTATGTCACGGAAAATCTTCTTCGATACGGACCCTGGTTGCGACGACGCGGTCATGCTGGCGATGGCGCTCGGTCACGATGCAATCGACGTTGTCGGTCTTTCGACTGTCTGTGGGAACACGACTATCGAGAACACGACCCGAAACGCCCACGCAATACTGGATATCGGGGGCTACGACGTTCCGGTATCCCGGGGCTGTGGCCGCCCGCTCGTCGACGACCTCACGACCGCCGAGTGGATTCACGGTGAGAACGGACTCCGCGGCGATATCCCCGACGCCGACGGCGATACACGGGACATCCACGGGGCCGACGCAATCATCGAAGCCGCTTACGAGTACGGGGACGAACTGACGATCGCGGCCGTCGGTCCGCTTCCGAATCTGGCACTCGCACTGGCCAAGGAGCCCCGGTTACCCGACCTCGTCGAGGACATCTATCTCATGGGCGGGGCGGCGATGACGACCGGGAACGTGACGCCGATGGCCGAGGCCAACTTCCACAACGACCCTGCGGCGGCCAGCCGCGTCCTGCAGGACGCCAACACGCGGATGGTCGGGCTGGATGTGACCAACCGCGCCACCGTCTCTTCCGAGTTCATCGAGGAGTTCCGCACGGCTGGTGGCGTCCGAGCGACCGTGGCTGAGTGGCTCGACTACCGGCCCGACTCCGGGACCTACCCGCTGGCCGACGCGCCGGCCATCCACGACGCCGCTGTCGTCGCCGACCTCATCGACGACTCGGTGCTCACCTTCGAGGAGTACTACCTCGAGGTCGACACGACCGGTGGCCCCTGCCACGGGGCCGTCATCTGCGACGAGCACGGCACGACCGACAACGACCCTAACAGTCGTGTCGCTGTTGACATCGATGTGGCCCGTTATCGGGATGTCCTTGAAACGGGGCTTCAGGCCTACGCGACACAGTAACAGCTGCTTGCTGTGCGGTTTTGCTAGTATAAATTCCTCTTAGAGCGATGTGAAACTACATCGAAACCAGACCACGGAAACACGACTGAACCGTTTTATCACGCGTGTCCGACTCCTCTACTGTGCCATTGCCGACTGGGTGAAATATGGCACAACTTCTGTTGCTCATTTTGCGCCAGAGTCCCGCACCAGCGTCTGTGTCGATCGATTGTCGGACGCTTATCGAGATCGATCCCGGCAAACATTTTATATAAAAGTTCAATCTAATGGGTACTGTGGCACGAAGCAACAAAGATGACGTAGAAACGCCTTCAGCGGACCGAACGGAGAACAGACCAGTCGACCGGCGGAAGTTCCTCTCGGCTACTGCTGCACTCGGGGCTGTGGGTCTCGCTGGCTGTTCTTCCAGTACCGAGGACGGGACTGAGCAGACCGACGAAGAATCCGAAGACGCTCAGGAGACCGCGACTTCATCTGGAACTGCCGAGACCGAATCTGAACCTGCAACGGGCGAGGTGACGCTCGTCCACGACACCCACGTCCACGGCAGTTATGGCGACCTCGAAGAGGCGGCGAACATCGCCACCTACTTCGATCTGATGAATCAGATTGCGGACAATAACGAACACTCGATAAAGGTTGGATCCGGGGACGATCTGGCCACCTCCATTCTCTCCGCACAGTTCGACGGGAAACACATTGTCGACGCGTTCAACGAAGGCGGGCTGGAGTTCGACACGTTCGGAAACCACGACTTTGACAGAGGGCCGGACGTTTTGCGGGACCGTATTATCGACAGCGAGTTCCAGTGGGTAAGCGCGAACGCCCGCAACACACAGACGGGCGACGTGTTCGGTGCTGAGCATGGAGCGAGCCAGTACGAACTCGTCGAGGCCGGCGACGTGACGGTCGGTATCACGGGCATAATCAACGTCGAAGCACCGACGATCACGACGATGGGTGAGACCACGGATGTCCCGGGCCTTGAGGAACCCGTCGACGAGGTCGTGACCGAAATGCGGGACGACGGTGCCGACCTCGTCGTCGTGCTGTCCCACGTGGCGAGCCCGGTTGCCGTCGAACTCGCGGAGGCTGTCAACGGGATCGACGCTATCGTCGGCGACCACGCCGCGAAGTTCTCCGAGGAGCCGCAAGTCGTGAACGACACGGTGCTTTCGTTTGTCGGGGACGAGTACGAGTACCTCGGCGAACTGACGCTCACCGTCGAAGATGGGGAGCGTACCGACCACAGCCTGACGGTGTACGACACCGCTGCTGCGGTTGAGGAGGACCGTGTCGAACCGCACCCAGACGTGCTCGAAGTCGCGCAGAACTACGAAAGCCAGCTTAGTGACGAACTCGACGTCGTCATCGGGGAGACAACCGTTCCGCTCGATGCCCGCGAGGACACTGTCCGTTCCGAGGAATCGAACTTCGGGAATTACATCGCCGATGCGCTCCGCAGCCACGGCAATGCGGACATCGCAATCCAAAACGGTGGTGGCATTCGGACTGACGAACTCTACCCTGAAGGCGACATCACGAGACGGATGGTCTACAGCGTTCTCCCGTTCGGAAACAACCAAGTGACCATCGAGGTTACCGGTGACACGCTGGTCGAGGCGCTGGAACTCAGTTCGACTGGCGGGGGCGGGTTCTTGCAAGTGAGCGGTATGCGGTACACCTACGACCCGGACAAATCGAAGGGCGACCGCGTCACTGAGGTAACGGTCGGCGGCGAGCCACTCGACACCGAAGCAACCTACACCGTCGCAACAAACGGCTTCACCGCCACCGGCGGCGACGGCTACACGATGTTCCAGGACGCTCCACGCATTATCGACGCGAACGAGGGCGAACTGCTGTCGGTCATCGTCGAGGACGCAATCAAGGAAGACGGAACGATTTCGCCGTCGGTCGAAGGCCGCATCACGACAGCGTAACACACAGATATGGACTCACTCGGGCCAATCGGTACTGTCTCGGCGCTAGCAGACGTTTTCTGGTCTGACGCTCCTCTCGGCGTTTCATCTCGCTCGTAGCTGGCGTGACACGGCCAAGCCACACCTCACGTGAGAAACATTGTCTCTTCGCTGTATCTCTGAACGGCCCTGACTACTGCTCTCCAAGTGTGAGCGTCATGTCGTCGAACTCCAGAAACGCAGTCTGGTAGCCGCGATGTCGCGCGATCTGCGGCGGGGCTCCGACCTCTAGCGTCATCTCGTCACCCATCGCGATAGCAGGGAACGGGGCACCGTAATGGTACCCCAGTTCGGGGTGAATGGCTGCCTTCAGTGGCTCGCGGACCTCTTCACCGGCGCTGGAAACAGTTGCTCGGAGGCCCATGAACGGGAGTGGATACTGGTTGTACGGTGTTCGAGCGGACACCGCGAGATACGGGCCCGAACTGTCGATTCCCGCCGGGGCCTTGCGCAGAACCTGTACCACAAATTTCGCGGCCCCACCCTCGACGATACCACCGTGATCTCCCGGTAGCGCCCTCACCCCCGGCAGCGATCCGTTGGGTTTCATGTTCGTCTCCATCGGTTCGAGCGCCCCCGCTTGCCCTGCCTCGTCGACGAACCGCTCGCGGATGTTGTTCGTGATGTCGGTTCTGAACAGCAGGTCGAACTCGGCGTCCACTGAGTCGGTGAATCGCCCGCGATACTCCCCTAACTGCCGCGCCGAAACCGGGTCAAACGAGAGTTGCACCGTGTACTCACCCTCGTCGGGAAACGCGACGTTGTCTCCGAAGTGGGGGCCCATCTGCTGGGACAGCATCGGCCACAGCGACTTCTCGGCCACACTGTCGCCGCTCGCGGCGTCTCGAACCTCGACTGGCGGGCTACCCAGCGGGATACGCTGGTTGTACTCCGGGTCCCACACGGTTGCCATAAGGTGCAGTCCCTGCCCATCGTTGATCCGTACGTAACTCTTCTCTTGGCCAGCCAGTACCCAGAAGTCGTGAAGCAGTGTATAGGACATCGCCACCATGTACGGCCCCACCTCGGTCATACCGACCATCCGCATCCCGTCCTGATGTGCCGGGATGTGTACCAATGGGCGTTCCTGCGCAGTAGCTGTCGGGAGCTCGTTCTCCCGCCCCGCTTTGGTTCCCTCGGGCGTTGCTTCGGTGCCGCCAGGTGCAGCCCCGGACGGAGTCTCAGTCTCGCCCGCGGCGTCGTCCCCCGTTGCACAGCCGGCGACACTCATCCCAAGTGCTACCCCGCTCATAGCGATGAAGTCACGGCGCGTAGGGTCTCTCCCGGGCCACATGGTCTGTATAGTGATTAGTCTCTCGGAAAGAATATAAAACCTTGTCAGGGACACACTATCGCCGTCGTTCGGGAGGGCTGTGGGTCCAGTCGGGTCACGACGGACGGGGGAACGAGCGCTTTGATCGGGGCGGGAGCAAGTAGTTCCCGCGTCGAACTGTGGTAATGTACTGCAGTATCCCGTTGTTGTTCTTCGTGCCGACGCCGCCGACATTCGCAACGTCAGTGCCGTTCATGGCGCTCCGGGTCTGAATAAAGTCCGCGATGCTCTCCTGGAGACTGAGGAAGTGGACACCGGTTCGGCCATCGTCTACTGTCGCGAAGTCGCGTCGGAGGAGCCGTGGGTCGCCGTTCTCGTCTCGCGCACGTGCGAGCTTCTGGGCGTGCCCGACCACGCCTTCCTCAAATGCGTCGTCACTGACTCGGTCACCGACGCCAGTCTCTGAGACGAGCGACGAATCACCGAGGTTGTCGCCGACACCCTCAACCAGATCCTCCGCTGCGTGCGTCGCCGAGAACATCTTTGCGACGCGCTGTTCCCGGGAATCTTGGTTGTACCACTGGTCCAGCTCTGTGCGTAGCAGTGAGAGGTGTTGCGTGGTGCCGCCCGCGAACGGACCCTCGGTGATCGTTACGCTGTTTTCTGTTGCCTGATTCTCTACAAACCCCGATTTGAAACCCATGAACAGCGGTGCATCTTTGGGGACCGCTCCGTCCGGAACGCCGTCCACGTCGTCGTGTTCCGCCGGGAGCCCCGGACCGATAAATCCCGTCCGCCGATCGACCAACTCGACTATCCCGTCTATGGTTTCGGTGACTTCGCTCCCGTTTGCGGTTTCCAACTCACCGAATAGCGCTTGCTTGGCCTCGAGCACCGCCGAAGCGCGGTCGCTTGCCAGATGAACGAGGAGATCCGGGGTATCGAACGACGGGTCCTCGAAAGGGGCTAGTGCCGCCGGCCGTGGCAGGTCAACCGACTCCGAAAGCGGTTCGTCGTATCGGTCGAAGTATGCTGGAGAGTAGCCGACAGTAAACAGCAGCCCGTCGGACGCCCACCGATACGTCTCCTCTAGCTCGCGAAACGCGTTCGCAGCCTGCTTCCGGTCTACGTCGTCGACCGGCCCGTCGCCAACATAGTTAGCCAGTAGCAACACGTGATGCCGAGCGAGCACCGGGTTCCCGTGCTTGTCGGTTCGAGAGAACTCGTTCCATGCGTGCTGTCGATTCGGTAGTTCAGCCGCTGATTCAGTGCCGTCTGGCCGGTCGGTATTACGGTTAGCCTCTCCCGTCTCCGTTGGCTGGCTCTCTAGATTGAGGCAGGCTGCGAGCCCTGCCGACCCTCCGACCGCGACGGCTGCGCGGAGCGCTTCCCGGCGGGTCAGGTTCCTGTCTCCGTCCGTCATCAACTACTGTCCGTTCGGACGAGTTCGGCATAAATATTTGCCTGACATCCAACAGGACGACCTTTTGCGGCCTGTCTCTGCTCGCTACGAGGCGTTTCCGCTACTGAGGCGATCAAAATAGACGGGTGACGCTCTCCAAGAAAACGTGCCGCTATTCGTAGACGTGGACGCTTCCGGTGGTGTTGTCCTCGATGTAGTCCCAGTCATACTCGACGCCCAGACCGGGGCCGTCAGGGACACTGACCGTTCCGTCGTCATCGACAGCGTCCATCAGGTCGGAGTAGCCGCCCTCGTACACCGGCGGCTGAGTGTTCTGGCAGTCCGGGTGGACAAGCGCCATTTCGTAGTAGTTGGAGTTGCGGCAGGCGGCGATGCAGTGGCGCTGGGCGGGACCAGGCGCGTGGAACTCCACGTCCAGTCCGAACGCCTCGGCCATGCGGGCCACCTTGATCGCGCCGGTGATGCCCGCGTCGTATTCGGGGTCGGCCCGGAGGAAGTCGGTCGCCTCGCTGGCGGCGAAGTCGGATTTGATTTCCAGTCCGCGGATGTGTTCGGTCTGGAGAATCGGCGTGTCGAGTTTCTGTGCCAGCTTCTTGTGGGCGTGTTGTGAGATGCCGCCGTCACGGAACGGGTCCTCGTACCAGAAGAAGTCCTGTTCATCGAGCGCCCGGCCCAGTTCCAGCGCGTCAGCAAATGTCTCCAGTTCGCAGGCCGGGTCGTGCATTAGGTCCATCTCGTCGCCGACTGCTTCGCCGACAGCGTGAACCGCTTCGACTTCGCGGTCAAGGCTCCGAGAGTCGTCGCCGCCGCCCCAGCCGTGAATCTTGAAGCCGCCGAAGCCCTCGTCGCGGCACTCCTCGGCGAAGTCGGCGAAGGCTTCGGGTGAGTCCAGCCCGCCCGCGTCGTCGCCGTGGTACGTCGACGCGTAGGTAGGAATACGCTCGCGGTAGGTCCCCAGCAGTTCGTGAATCGGCGCGTCGTAGTACTTGCCGGCGAAGTCCCACAGCGCGATGTCGATTGGGCCGATACCCATCCGGTCGTACTTCCGGAGCGCGCGCTTACATTCGGACCAGTGCTTTTCGCGTTTCAGCGGGTCCTTGCCGATGAGATACTGGGCGGTGATGTTGTACTGGGCGGCTGCCGGCGAGTTGCCGCCGACGTACTCGCCCGTAATTCCCTCATCAGTATGGATCTGGATGCCGAATAGTTTCCGCGTCGTTGTCTCGCCCGGCGCATAGACCAGATTGAAACCGTGCTTGTCGGTCCCCACGTCCTCGAGGGGGTACTCGAACTCTCGGCTTTCGATCTTCGTTATCGTTGGCGACATTTGTCTGATGTTCCGAGGTTGGGATATTAAAGCTATCCCGCGCCAAACGAACGACAGCACGCCGGGTGGCTGTTTGAACCTGTATCCGCTTCATCAAACGAAAGGCAGGGCGGAAACGGCGACGCCATCAGCCGTCGCCCAGCGCGTTGAGACGGCGAATCCCGGGCTCACCCAGCCGCACTGAACAGCCGATGTACAGCGGTTCGATGACTCGGGGGTAGTCGAACGACACCGCGTGCTCGTGAAGCACCTTCGGGTCGCCGGCTTCACCCTGCCACATATCGTGATGGGAGGGGAGCAACCGGGATAGCTGGAGCTGGTTCGCGGCTTCGATGACCTCGTTTTCGTCCATATACCACTTCGTTCTGACACCGCTGTCTGACTCAGGTTCGTAGATGGAACCGACGGTGCCAAACGCCAGCGCCCCCACGTCGATGTCGAACCGCTCGCCGACGTCGGAAAACGCCTCGGCAGGCCGGCTATCGCCGGCGTGGAAGAACGTCCCGGCGTCGTGCTCGATGACGTACCCCACCGGTTCGATGGCGTCGGGGTCGTTCGTCCCAGTAACGTGGACGGTGAAATCGCCGACAGCGAACTCGTCGCCGACGGCGATCTCGTTGCGCTGCTCGTCGGGCACCCGCATCTCACCGTCGTAGTCCGGGGACTCGTACGATGCCGACGGCGCATACAGATCCGCGCCGAGGTCCTCGACCAGCGGGCCGTACGACGGCGGATGCATATGATCGATGTGTTCGTGTGTGACGAGTGTGGCATCACACTGGGTCGCGTCCGCGGGGTCCATCGGCACCGGAATCATACGGATGAGGTTCGGCGGATCGCCAGTACCGAAGTAGGGGTCGATGTACAGCGTCGTCGACTGCGAGCGGAGTACGAACCCGTTACAGCCGAGATACCAGATCACGACGCCGTCGCCGGGGTCTGTCGCTTCTATCTCGTCGCGGACGAACCAGTTGTCCCACGTTGACTGAACCATGCGCCGAACTATGTCTGGCCGGGTCAAAAAATCTCGCACCGGATCAATCGAGCGTGACCGTCGACTCCGTCTTGGAGGCTTCGTAGACGGCCTTGATCGTGTTGATGTCGACGAGGCCGTGTTCCCCGTCGGCGTAGGGCTCAGTGCCGGTCAGCAGACAGTGGGCGAAGTACTCGAACTCCTCTTCCATCTGGTCGATCTGTTCGAAGTCGATGTCGACCGTCGTCCCCTCGTGAGACAGCTGGAGCGCGCGGTCGTCCCAGGGGTAGAAAGCCGGTTCGACGCGGACCTTGCCCTCAGTTCCGAGTACGGAGATGTGGCTGTCGAGATGTGCGTTCTGGCTGGCGGTACACACCGCGTACGCGTGGCCGGGGAAATCTAGCTGGAACGCCCCGTGTTCGTCGGGCACGTCGGCAAACTCCTCTTGCACCGATGCGACGGTTCCCCGGACGGCCACGGGGTCGGCATCCAGCAGGAATCGGCTCGTGTTCAGCGGATAGATGCCGATATCCATGACGGCACACCCACCGGACAGCTCCCCGTCCAGCCGCCACTGGTCGGGGTCGGGGACGAGTTCGAGAATGGGTTCGGTCATGTTGCCGTGGACGAACAGCGGCTCGCCGATGTACCCCTCGTCGATGAGGTCCTTCGCTCGCCGGACGGCTGGCTCGGTGTGCATCCGATAGGCTATCATCAGCGTCACGTCGTGTTCCTCACAGACCTCGACCATTCGCTCGGCGCGTTCGATGGTGGCCTCCATCGGCTTCTCACAGAGGATCGCCTTGTCCAGTTCTGCCGCCGTCTCGACGTACGGGAGGTGGAGCGCATTCGGGGTGACGATGTAAACGGCGTCGTACGCGTCGCTTGCGGCCCCATCGTGGAACCCCTCGTACGTAATCGCGTGTTCGACTGTCTCCGAATCAGCTGCCACGTCCGCCGCTTTCTCGCGGTCGCTGCTGACCAGCACAGTCGTTTCACAGAGCTCCGCCGCGTCGACGGCGGGCATCGCCTGTTCGGTGGTCCACCAGCCGACGCCGATCATCGCGAACCGAACTGGGTCGTCGGTCTCTGTCTGTTCTTGCCAGTCTCGACGGTCGAATCCTCCCGTGAGCGCGTTAACGTTCATGCCGCTGTCATCGACTGGCTGGATATTATCTTTTGTGTTGGGACGCCCGTGTCAGCCTGCACTGTTCCAGCGGAACGAATGATAGTTCACCAGTTGAGTAAGCTGGTCCCGACAGATGACATAGGTGTTTGGTACTGTGGAACGATATGATAGTCTCACCCGACGATATCTTACACCGACCGGGGCGACAATTCGAGTGGAAAATGCTGTCTCACGGTCCGTCTGTGGTCTGTCTTCGTCTCCGCTCTCCGGTTTTCCGTATCGAGAATAACGACAGTACAACCGTTACGGAAGGTGTTCCATCATTATGAACGGATGGCCGTGAGTGGAGTACCTCGGTTCGTTTGACAGAGGATCGATTCGGATCTCTGTCCCACCCGCTGTGTGCACACGTGGTATTTCTCGCCGCACTCAGACTGGCCCGGTTAGTGGTATTTCGCGGTAGTGACGCTTGGTCCGGATGCTGGGGCGCTAAAAACGAGAGTGGAACGTCTGTATGGGACAGACAGTGCCGATGCTGGGATCGGTCCACCATCGTCGGTCGGTGGGCTACGACCATGACTTTGCACGCTCTTGCGGTTGCCAAGAGCGACAAGAAGTATCGATTAGTACCATATAAAAACTATGTAGCAAAAATGCCACTTCGTAGTTAGCGGTGATGGCCGCCTCGATTAGCTGTTGCGGTACACCGTCTTGATGTAGCTGAAGAACTCCAGTCCGGCGTCACCCTGCTCGCGGTAGGTGTTCGTCGAGGAGCGCTTGAGGCCGCCGAAGGGAACGTGCAGCTCCAGCCCAGTCGTCTTCTCGTTGACTTTGACCACACCGGACTCGGAACGCTCGATGAACTCGTTTTCCTCCTCGATTTGGTCGGTCACGATGCTGGCCGAGAGCCCGTAGTCGATATCGTTGGCGACCTCGACACCTTCGTCGAAGTCGGAGACGGGAATCACGGCGAGCACCGGCCCGAATACCTCTTCCTGTGCGATTCGCATATCCGACTCGACGTCGGAGAAGACGGCCGGCGAGATGAAGTTCCCGGCGTCGTACTCGCCACCGGTGAGTTCCTCGCCGCCCGTTTCGAGAGTCGCCCCCTCCGACTGTGCGATGTCGATGTACTCCAGGCTTCCCGCGAGTTCGTCCTCACTGACGTGGGGGCCCATGCCGGCCCGGTCGAGGCCGTTTCCGATATCCAGGGACTCTGCATAGTCGACGATGGCGTCAAGGAACTCGTCGTACACGTCCTCGTGGACGATAGCCCGGGAGGTCGCCGTACAGGCCTGCCCCGTCCCGCCGAAGGCTCCGGCTCCAACGATGTCGGCCGCTTTGTCCACGTCGGCGCTCGGCATGACCACAGTCGGGTTCTTTCCGCCCATCTCCGCCTGAGCGCGCTTCCCGTTGCTCGTCGCCTGTTCGTAGACGTGTTCGCCGACCGAGGCACTGCCGGTGAACGACACTACGTCGACGTCGTCGTGGGTGGTCAGTCGCTCACCGACCTCGCTCCCGGGGCCACAGACCAGATTGATAGCGCCGTCCGGAATGCCAGCCTCGTCCAGCGCCTCAACGATCATCGCGCCGACGGTCGGTGCCTGCATCGCGGGCTTGATGACGACAGTATTGCCGACCGCAAGCGCCGGAGCAATCTTCCAGGCCGGGATCGCGATGGGGTAGTTCCACGGCGTGATGAGCGCCGCGACGCCCATCGGCTCTTTCTTCGTCTGCAGGCTGGCCCGTCCGCCACTTGGCTGTTTGACGGTCCCGCCGAAGTCGCGTGCCTTCTCCGCGTAGTAATAGAAGATATCAATCGCCCGCTGTACCTCGCCTTCGGCTTCGCCGAGCGGCTTCCCCTCTTCGCGGGTCAGTGTCTCCGCAAGCTCGTCTTTCCGGGATTTCAGGATTTCACCGGTCTCACGCAGGATCGCACCACGCTCCGGGCCGGGCATCTCGCCCCATTCGTCTGTTGCTGCTGCCGCGGCCGCGACCGCTTCGTCGGCGTCCGCCGCCGAGGCCACCGGAACCGTGCTGACGATGTCAGTCTCGTCTGCCGGGTTCGTGACGTCATGTGTCTCTCCGCTCCCGGTCCACTCACCGCCGATATAGTTCTCATACGTCTGCGTCATACGTTTGATTCATCTCATTCCCAATACTTACGCGTTTCCCATCCTTCGCCGTGCCGCGTCGTTCGACGGTATGGAACGACCGGTTGATGCCGGTGGGTCACGGCAATGCTCGAGAACACCGAAGTCGGTGCCATCGCCGCCTGTCCACCCAACCGGATTGTGACAACTGAATCACAGGGGAATCGCAATCGAAGATCACTAAAATAGCTACCGCTGTCAAACATCACGACAACACAATCTGTGTGTTGCCAGATCTGTCACAACGGGGGCGTGGCCGCGTTGCGATATCTGTGTTGCTGGAAATACTATGTCGGTCCGTACCGGTCTCTCTGATCTATTCTGTTGCCGTGTCGTTATGATTGCTCGTTGCTTCGCCCTCTTCTAGTATATAAATCCACTTCATAGTATAACATGTGTATGTATGTTATCGATCCGTTGCTGGTCGTTGCTGGATCGGCTGTCGCCGGTGCGCCGCTCACCCGCTATTTGATATAGCGATATTTAATTGATAGGGATAACCAGTACCGGCGAAAAAATACCAGTCAATGCGCTGTAGGGCGGCCCAATTCTCTCGAACCAGGTTAAATTTACCATGCTAACGGTTCCAATTTTACCCCTCGATTTCAGATTCTGGATACCAATTCAACAAGTATGTGGACAAATATCACATCAATCTTTCCAGGGGCCATTATTTAGTACTTAAGTTGATACTGGCGTCTGTACCGAAATTAAACCCGGGCTAACTCGTCGCTGTCCACTCTTTCGAGAAGTTCGTCAACAAGTGCACTCTTCCGGTGTGATACCAGCAGATGGCAGTAAATGTCCTCTTCACTGTCCGCACCACAGTTACATAGCGGGCATCCATATGCGTCGCTCTTTGCTCCCTCCGTCGCTCGTTTTGGGATGCTGGCTTGCATATGTAGCTGTAGTGCCTTGCCGAATATAGCGGTTTCTAGGACTGCTATGTTGCTTTCAATGTGTCTATAGAGACTTTCCACACGTCGGCATCGGACGCAACACTACCCGGCTACTTGTCTCGATCGGCGTCGCGACAGACCCACACAGTCGTGTTTCTATCCACGCCTCAAACGAGATTTTGGTCGGTCAGACCAGCTTACTGAAACCGGCGTGTTACGAGCAGTATCTATGACGAAACTGGCCGAATTCTGACTATATACTTCCGATATGGCTGTTGAATCTGGTTGTCTATGTCTGAAAGCGCTGATTGGACATGTTACTGCGCTTTCGCCGTTACTGAACGATACAACTACCGACGGCTGCCTGACGACTTGCTCACCTTTGCGGAGCTACCGTGCTGCGCTCGCTCCTGTAGCCGCTGTATTCGTTCGTCCATCGGTGGATGCGTCGATAAGAGGCGTGAAAGCTCACTGTCCGCTTCGTTGTGTACGTATAACTGCCGCAGGAGACCGGGGTCTGGTTTCGACGCCTGCTCGATCTTCGCGAGGGCACGAGCAAGTCCAAGGGGATTCTCCGTTATCTCGATCGCACGGTCGTCGGCTGCCAACTCGCGACGTCTGGAGTAGCCGAGTATCAGCAGCGTCACCGCGAATCCGAGACCGGCAACGACCTGTAGCGCGTATCGCTGTGCCCGCCCAAGCCAGGAGCGCGACCACGATGACGGGTCGCCGCGTAGCAGTGCGAGTGAACGGGCGATACCGCCGGTGAGTACCACGATGGGGAACACCACGAGGCCGACGAGCCCAATAAGCGTCTGTACGAGGCTGTACGCGACAGTCTGAACGAGCGCATCGCGAGTCTCCAGATGCGCGAGTTCGTGCGCCAGCAGCGCCTCAAACTCCGACACGGACAGCAGCCGGAACAGCTGCCTGTCGACGACGATCGCCCCAGCGCCGCCGCCGATGGCGAACGCGTTCGGAACTGGCAACTCCGCCAGTAGCAGCGTCGGCGTCTCGACGTCCATTTGAGCGACAAGCGTGTCGAGGCGGCGGTAGGCCTCTGGCACGCGCGCCCGAGAGAGTTCGACTGCATCGAGAGACCGCTTGAGCTGCGCCGTTGCAGCCCAGTAGTTCAGGACGCCAAGAGCAATCGCTGTCCCGATAATGACCAGCGTGGCCATCAGTGGCGATGGACGGCTGTCCCACACTGGCAGAAGCAGCATATACCCGACGTATGCCGCCGCGAGATAGACCAGCAGCGACAGCAGTCCGACGACGGCCATGAGTAGCCGTCGGGTCACAGACATGTATGCTGGTACGCCGCTGTGCGAAAAAGTCGCTTCGGTGGTGTCACCGCCGTTCCATCGTTTGACCCCTTCGATGCCTGTTCCGTGGTCGTCGGACTATTTGATATAGCGATATTAGATTTATCTTGACTACAGCAAACGGATCGATGATTTGCTATACCGGTCACAGAGTAGCGCTCTCGGCCTTGCGGCTGGTGATGGCTGTCGAGCGGTGTACGCTGTAGCCGACACGCCTTTTTCACCGCCACACAGACCACTCGGTATGCGAACTGCACGACTCCTGACCGAGGATGGACCGGTCACCGGCGAATACGTTGACGGTGTCATCAACGCCGACGACGGCCAGTACGTGGTTGGCCGCGATGGCCGACTGCTCCCGCCGTGTGAACCAACCGCGCTGTACTGCGTCGGCCGGAACTACGCCGCTACCAATGACCAGATGGATTACGACCGTCCTGAGGAGCCGGACTTCTTCATCAAGCCTCCGACAGCACTACTCGCCCACGAACAGGACATTCTCTACCCGCCGTTCACCGACGAGCTCACCTACGCCGGTGAGCTAGCTGCGGTCATCGGTGAGCGGTGTCACGACCTCGACCCGGCTGACGTTTCTGACGCCGTTACAGGCTACACGATACTGAACGACGTCGACGCGCTGGACCAGCAGGGCCGAACCGCACGCAAAGCCTTCGACGGCTCCGGCCCCCTGGGCCCGTGGATCGAGACTGACGTCGACCCCACCGGTATCGATATGTACACCGACATCAACGACGAGCGCCGACAGTCTGCCAATACCAGCGAGATGCTGTTCGGACCGCACGAGGTAGTCGCGTACCTCTCGGAGCGGTTCACGTTCCGCCCTGGCGATGTCATCGCCTTCGGCAGCCCAGCCAACCCAGGTACGGTCGCGCCCGGCGACACGATCGAGATAACCTACGAGGGTGTCGGGACGCTCCGCAACTCGGTTGTCGAGCCATAACGTATCAGGTCGCCGAAAACGTAGCGTAGCGGCTTTTTACGACATCTATACGGAGAATCGTGGGTTTGGCCAGCTATCGACGATAAACTACTATCTGCTATACGAAATCACTGTAGCCGGGTCCGAATCGTCTCCGCGGTTTGCTCGCCGATACCGTCGATAGCCGTCAGTTCCTCGTCGGAGGCCGCTCTGACGCTGTCCACGCTACCGAAGCGTCGGAGCAGCCGCTTCCGCGTCTCCGGGCCGATGCCGGGGACGTCGTCCAGCGTCGTCGAGACTTCGTCCCGTAGCGTCTGGTGGTACTGGACGGCAAAGCGGTGCGCTTCGTCACGCACTCGCTGGAGCAAGTGGAGCTGTGGGGCATCGTCGTCCCAGTCGTACACGCGGTCTGGCGTGATGACCAGTTCCTCGTCTTTCGCGAGCGCGATGGCCGGAACGTCCCAGCCAGTCTCTGCGAGGGCGTCGCGAGCCGCCCCGAGCTGGCCGTCGCCGCCGTCGATGAGCAGCAGGTCCGGGTCTGGGCGGTCGTCCCGGCCCTCGACGGCGCGCGCGGCCCGCCAGCGGAGGAGTTCGCGCATGTTCGCGTAGTCGTCGTTTTGCTCGGTGAGCTTCTTCCGCCGGTAGTCGCTCTTCTCTGGCGTCTCGTCGACAAACGTGACGTTCGAGCCGACAGCCGACCGACCCTGCGCGTGGCTCACGTCGAAGCCCTCGATACGGCTCGGACGGCTGATTCCCAGCGCATCGGCCAGCCGGCCGCTCTCGTCGTCGGTGCCACCGCGCTGGCGGGCGTTCTTCAGCGCGAGGTTGACCAGCGTCGCCTCTCGACCGGCCCCGGGCACCCCGAGTGTGACACCCTCGCTCTCAAGCCATGCTTCGATATCTGGGTCGGCGGGGTCCTCGGCACAGAGAATCCGGTCGGGTAGCTCCCGCTCGGCGTAGTACTGCGGGATGAACGCCCGATACACGCCGGCGGTGCCTTCGCCGTCCGGTGCTTCGAGCGTGTGCCGGTCCCGTTCGACGAGCTTGCCGCCCTCGGCGTGCAGTCGCGCGACGATAGCTCGCTCGCCTTCGATGGCGGCCCCGAGCACGTCCGTCGTCTGGTATCCTCCGGAGTCACTGACCGCGGTGTCGCCCTCGCCGTGGAGCGCTTCGACGGCCCCGAGCTTGTCACGGAGGTTTGCGGCGCGTTCGAACTCCTGGTTCTGTGCGGCGGCTTCCATCTCGCGGCGCAACGGGTCCGCGAGGACGCCGGTCTCGCCCTCGAAGTACCGCGTGACCGATTCCACGTCCTCGGCGTACTCGGCTTCGCCGATTTCGCCGGTACAGGGCGCGGTACAGATGCCCATTTCGTAGTCGAGACAGGGCCGGTCCCGGTTGCTGTACTTGTGGTCGGAACACCCCCGCAGGCCGTACGCCTCCCGCAGGGCCTTCACCACTGTTTCCACCCGTCCTTTGTCGGTGAACGGTCCGTAGACGGTCGCGCCGTCCTCCGGGTCGCGTGTCACCTCGATTCGGGGGACGGCATGGTCGGTCAACTGGACCAGTGGGTAGGACTTGTCGTCTTTCAACCGGACGTTGTACGGCGGTCGGTGGCGCTTGATGAGGTTCGCTTCGAGCAGCAGCGCCTGTGTTTCGGTATCGGTGACGGCGAAGTCGATCGTCTCGGCTCGCTCGACCATCTTGGCGATGCGCTCGCTCCGCGGGTCGGCGTAGGAGCGCACGCGGTCGCGCAGGTCGACGGCCTTCCCGACGTAGAGGACCCGGCGCGTGTCGTCCCGGCCCTGTTCGAACAGGTACACGCCGGGCTCCCGTGGCAACGACCCCGCGCGCTCTCGAACCTCGTCGGCGTCCATTACTCTGGGGTTAGCGCTCGGCGGGGTTGAACGTCACGGGAGCGGGTCGTCGGGCGGCGGCTGTGCCGTCCCTTCGGCATCGGACGGGGGAGTCTCCGGAACGATGGCGGCTTGGATCCGCTCGACGACGCTCTCGTCGTCTGGTGCGGTCAGTTCAATGTCGTCGTCACCGGCGACGCGCACGACGAGCAGTCGGTCGCGGCTCCAGAGATAGACTCCCAGGACGACAGCGGCAAAGGCCAGCGCGAGGCCGCCGAACAGCCGCATCAGGTCATCTAGCTGCGCCATCAGCGTCAGCATCGTCTGGAGCATTCCCAGCATCCCGCCAATGCCGACGGCGCTGGCGGCACCACCACTATCCAGCGAGACGTTACTGACGAGGCTGTCGAGGCTCACGGTCATCCCGGCTGCTACCAGTACGACGCCGACGACCAGTGCCTTCACGCCGAGTTCGAGGAACGACCAGTCGCCACTCGTGGTGACGTCGACGCCCTCGACGTTGGGGCGGTCGACCTGTCGGTAATTCGACCCCTCGCGGTCCGGCGTGAACACGAGCACGCGGTGGCTCGTCACGACGACGCCACCACGGTCCAGCCGAACGTCTGCTTCGATCACCTCACCGTCGTACAGGAGGCTTTCGGCCCGTGCGACCCAATCCATACACCCCGTTTACCCCGGAGACGTGTATATTCTCCCCCCGTAACCGCTAACTGTGCGCCCTCGAACATGACAGTATGACCGCCGATCCCCGCTGCCCTCACTGCTCGGAGAAAGTCAGTGCGACCGCGACGTGGTGTATGCACTGTGGCCGGGACTTCGATAGCCCGGTCGACGCTGGAACCGGGACAACGGTCCTCGACGCTGGCGGCAGTCAAACCACGTCGGACCTCGAAGCGGCCCTCAACGCCGGTGACCTCGACGGCATCCAGAACGCGCTCGCACAGAGCGACAACGGGCCGACAATCGTCGGTGTCGTATTCGCCGGTATCGCACTGTTCACGCTCCCACTCGTTTCGCCTCCGGGTGCCGCGCTGTATCTCCTTGTCGTCGCCGGCGTCGGGGCAATTGCTGCGACACAGTCGACGTTCGACGCGGCGCTCAGAACCGGCGGGAAGGCACTCGCGCTCGCGCCCTTCCTGCTGGTGTTTATCGACGTGTTCCTCGGATATCTGTTCAGCGGCATGGTAGCGACCAGTGCGACAGTTCTGGTCGGGCCGGCGATTTACGCCGGGCTGGTCATGTACGGTATCCGCTGGTATCGCCGTCGCTGAGCGGGTTGCGCTGGCTCAGTTGCGAGCCATCGTGCATCTCGACCAGCGTGTCGGCGACCTGCTCGACCGCTCTCTCGGCGACGGCCGCTCGCTGGATGTCTGTGAGCGGGGTGTGGCGGCCCATGGTCGAATGTGGTTGTTCAACTGATAAATACTTCGTGGCGGGTATAACTGCCATTTGTGTTTCTTCCCTGTGAGCGTACGCGTGCTTCAGGGCGTGCGCCGGTTCGCTCCGCCCGGTATCAAAACTACCATGCCCCCCGGATTCGAGAGTGTACCTACTACAGGTGGTTCTGTGACCGAAAAACGCGAATACAAAGACGACTACCAGGACAAGACGCTGTATCTTCCGGGGCCGACAGAGGTACGCGAGGACGTTATCGAGGCGATGGCCGAGCCGATGTTCGGCCATCGGATGGACCGGATGACCGACCTCTACACCACCATCGTCGAGGACACGAAGGAGTTCCTCGGGACCGACAACGACGTCATCGTGCTCACGGCGTCGGGCACGGAGTTCTGGGAGTCGACGACGCTCAATCTGGTCGAGGACAGCATGCTCGTGCCGACCTCCGGCGCGTTCAGCGAGCGCCAGGCCAACGTCGCTGAGCGCCTCGGCAAGGACGTCGACCGCATCGAGTACGACTGGGGGCAGGCGGTCAAACCCGACGATATCCGCGACGCGCTCGAAGCTGGCGACTACGACGCTGTCGGGGCCGTGATGAACGAGACCTCGACCGGCGTCCGAAACCCGATCGAGGAAATCGGCGACGTAATCGCGGAGTACCCGGATACCTACTTCATCGTCGACGCTATCTCCTGTCTCGGCGGCGACCAGATCGACATCGAAGCTCACGGCATCGACGCCATCTTCACGTCCACACAGAAGGCGTTCGCCATGCCACCCGGGCTGGCTGTCTGTGCCGTCAGCGACGCGGCCTACGAGCGGGAACTGGAGAAGGACTCTGCGTCGTGGTACGGGGGCTTCCAGCGCTGTCTGGACTACTACGACCGGAAGGGCCAGACCCACTCCACGCCGGCGATCCCGCTCATGCTCGCCTACCGCAAGCAGATGAAACACATGCTCGATGAGACCCACGACGCCCGCGACCAGCGCCATCAGGAGATGGCCGAGTACACGCGCGAGTGGGCCCGCGAACACTTCGACCTGTATCCCGAGGAAGGCTACGAGTCCCAGACGGTCACCTGCATCGAGAACACGCAGGATATCAACGTCGCCGAGACGGTCGAGGCCGTCTCCGAGGAGTACGACATGGTGTTCTCCAGCGGCTACGGCGACATCAGCGAGGAGAGTTTCCGCATCGGGCACATGGGCGAGCACACCGTCGAGAGTATCAAGGAGCTAACCGACGCAATCGAAGACATCGCCGACCTGTAAACAGAGCGATAATCGACGGAGGCCGGGGCTACAGGTAGATTTGGGGCAGTTCGATTCTACGATGTGGCATTTTCACAGTTTGATAATGCTGGGAAGACTATATTACTGATTGCTACTTTGATGTAAACAGACAAACCGTATGAGTAAAAGTAACAGGCGGAGTAGGGACGGCGACACCCCAACATCGATGAACGTGACCAGAAAACAGTTCGACTGGAGCGAGACGCGGCCCAGCGCGGCAGTGACTGAGTACATCTCTGCCATGACCGGCCGGGAACAGACTGACTTCGCACCGCTGTACGAGACTATCGACCCCGAAGCGCTCGATTCACTCCTCGACTCTCCGAAGCGCTCGACACCTGTTAGCATCTCGTTTGAATACGCCGATCACTCGGTCACCGTCCGAAGCGATGGGGAACTCGTCATCGAGGCCCCCAGTTCCAGTATCGGCCGATAGCTGGCAGTTTCTGCACTCTTTCTCTCCCCTTGTCACGGGCGGCAGCGACGTGGGTAACACTCACTCCCAGCTTCCGCCCGTTGCTCCCCTGACCTGAGGGCCGGAGCAGAGCCGTTTTTGTATCCGAGGCGCAACACTCCGTCAGCATGACCACTGCCGAGGACGCCGTCGAGAACCCCTATCTCTCCGATCCGCGGACTGAGTTCGAGCCCGTCGAGACCATCGACGCCGAGACCGCCCGCGACCAGGCGGACCAGTTGCGCGAGGCCATTCGCGACCACGACTACCGGTACTACGTCGAGAACGACCCGGCCATCGGCGATCGGGCCTACGATGCGCTGTTTACCCGGCTCCAGCGACTCGAATCGGCGTTCGATCTCGACACTGATGGCAGTCCGACTCAGCGCGTCGGTGGCGAGCCACTGGACGAACTCCCCGATGTCGAACACGTCGCCCGGATGGGCTCTATTGATCAGGGCGGTGAGGAAGTGGATGTACGGGAGTTCGACGAGCGGGTCCGGGGCCGGCTCGACACCGACGACGTGCAGTACTTCTGCGAGCCGAAGTTCGACGGCCTCTCCGTCGAAATCGTCTACGAGGACGGCGTCTACCAGCGGGCCGCGACGCGTGGTGACGGCGAGGTCGGCGAGGACGTGACCGAGAACGTCCGGACCATCTCCAGCGTCCCCCAGCGGCTCCGCGGTGAGTACCCCGAGTATCTGGCCGTCCGGGGCGAGGTGTACATCCCGCGGGACGCTTTCACGGCGTTCAACCGCGAGCGCGTCGAGCGCGGCGAGGACCCCTTCGCGAACCCCCGCAACGCCGCCGCCGGGACGCTCCGCCAGCTCGACCCGTCGGTGACCGCCGAGCGCCCGCTGTCAATATTCTTCTTCGGCGTCCTCGACGCCTCGGTCGACTTCGAGAGCCACAGCGAGATGCACGAACGGTTTCCCGAGTGGGGCCTCCGGGTGTGCCAGCGGACCGCCGTCGTCGAGGACATCGACGCCGCCATCGACTACCGGAACGACCAGCAGCAGGCCCGCGACGACCTCGATTACGAAATCGACGGTGTCGTCATCAAGGTCGACGACATGGATGCCTGCGACGCACTCGGGTCGACCTCCCGCGCCCCGCGCTGGGCGTTCGCCTACAAGTTCCCGGCCCGGAAAGAGGAAACCACAGTGCGGGACATCGTGGTGCAGGTCGGCCGGACCGGGCGGCTCACCCCCGTCGCGCTCATGGACCCCGTCGAGGTCGGTGGCGTCACCGTCTCGCGTGCCTCACTACACAACCCGTCGCTCATCGCCGACCTCGGCGTCGACGTGGGCGACCGCGTCCGCATCAAGCGAGCCGGCGACGTCATCCCGGATGTCGTCGAAGTACTCGACGACGACGGCGACGGTCACTTCGAGTTCCCGGCAACCTGCCCGGCGTGTGACAGTCCCGTCGAGCGCGATGGCCCAATGGCGTTCTGCACCGGCGGGCTGACCTGCCCCGCCCAGCGCGAGCGCAGCGTCGAGCACTACGCCAGCCGCGACGCGCTGGATATCGAGGGCGTCGGCGAGAAGGCCGTCCAGCAGCTGCTGGACGCCGGCCTCGTCTCGGACCCCGCGGACCTGTACGAACTTACCGTCGAGGATCTCACCGATCTGGAGGGCTGGGGCGAGACCAGTGCCCGGAACCTCGTCGAGGGGATGGACGCCGCCCGTGAACCACCGCTCGCGGACTTCCTCGTCGCGCTGGGCATCCCCGAAGTCGGGACTGTCACGGCGCGAAACCTCGCTCAGGAGTTCGGTACGTTCGAGGCGATACTCGACGCTGCTGACGAGGGCGATACCGACGCGTTCGAGACCGTCCCCGACGTGGGTGAGGCAGTCGCCCGCTCCATCGTGGAGTTCTTCGAGGGCGAGGGCAACCGTGCCGTCATCGACCGCCTGCTCGACTACGTCGATCCGCAGGCCGCCGAGGAAACGGGTGGCGACGCTCTGGAGGGACAAACATTCGTCTTCACCGGCTCACTCGACGGCTACACCCGCAGCGACGCGCAGGAACTGGTCGAGCGCAACGGCGGGTCGGCGACCAGCAGCGTCTCCGGCAACACGGACTATCTGGTGCTCGGTGACAACCCCGGTCAGCGAAAACAGGACGACGCGGCCGAACACGACGTGACGACGCTTACCGAAGCAGAGTTCGAAGAACTGCTGGACGTCGCTGGTGTGCTGTGAGCGGGGGGTCAAACGGTCCCGAGTGAGCCGCAATCGGCTATCGCGATACGTTCGGACGCACGCTCGAACCGACCAATCACGCTATCACCCGTCTCGCGTCTGTGTCCGTTGTTGACCCTATCTATTTTGTTCGCGTATTTCTATTATACTTGAAAGACTATGGACTTCGCCGGTGAGACAGTCCGCGTTCTTCACGTCGACGACAACTCGGACCTCGTGGACGTGACGGCGACAGTGCTCGAACACGAGGACGACCGATTGTGTGTCGAGACCGCGACGAATGTCGATGCGGCGATGGAGCGACTCTCCGTGGAGCGCTTCGACTGTATCGTCTCGGACTACGACATGCCGGACCAGAACGGAATCGAGTTCCTCGAAACCGTTCGTGAGGGCCACGGTGACCTCCCATTCATCCTCTACACCGGGAAAGGGTCCGAGGAAATCGCGAGCGACGCGATATCTGCTGGCGTGACCGATTACCTCCAGAAGGGCTCGGGCACCGAGCAGTACAAACTGCTCGCGAACCGGATCTGCAACGCCGTCGGCGCAAGCAGGTCCCGCCGAGAGCTCGACGAGCGAACCCGGCGATTGGAGTCGCTCATCAGCAGCCTTCCGGGGATGGTCTATCGCCGTCCCAACGCATCGGGCTGGCCGATGGAAACCGTCGAGGGCGAGATCGAATCTCTCACCGGCTACACGGCTGCAGACTTCGAGACTGGGGAGGTAGTCTGGGGCGACGACGTACTCCATCCGGAGGACTGCGACCGGATCTGGGAGACGGTCCAGGACGCGCTCGCGGCCCAGGGTGAGTTCGAGGTGACCTATCGGATTATCACTGCCGACGGCATCGAGAAGTGGATGTGGGAACACGGACACCGAGTTCCGGTGGCAGCGGACGAACCGGACGCACTGGAAGGGTTCGTCATGGACATCACCGACCTCCGGGAGCGAGAGCGCAAACTGGAGCGATACAAGCGGATGGTAAACACGATGCCGGAATCGGCCTGCATCTACGACACGGCGGGGCGGTTCGAACTCGTCAATCAGTATCTCGCCTCGTTCTACGGAACGACGAGAGAGGAACTGGAAGGGGAACCAAGCAGTCTTCTGCCGAAGATCCGGAGCGAGTACGAGGGAGATCCGTACCAGGACCTAATCGACGGTGAACGCGACGAACTCCGTGGGGAGGTGAGCGGCGAGTTCCCCGGCCACGGGTATGAGGTGCTAGAGTACCGGCTCACGCCGCTTGTGATCGACGGGACGGTCGAGGGCGTGGTCAGTGTCACCCGCGAAGTGACCGAGCAACGGGAACACGAGACGGAAATCGCCAGGCAGCGGTCGATTCTCAAAGCACAGCAAGAGGCGGTGATCGACGGGATACTCGTCGTCGACGAGGACGATACTATCGTCTCTTACAACGAACGGTTCGTCGATATGTGGGACATCCCGCGGGACATTGTCGAACGTGGCGACGAGGAAGTCGCTCTGGAGTGGGCAATGGAGCAAGTCGCCGAACCCGAGGCGTTTCGCGTAGATGTTGAGGCACTGTATGAACGCCCCGAGATGACCGCCAGAGACGAACTCGAACTCGCCGATGGTCGCGTGTTCGACCGCTATACCGCACCCGTCGTCGCCGAGGACGGGACGCGGTTCGGCCGGCTGTGGACCTTTCGAGACATCACGGACCTGACGGAACAAAAACGGGAGTTGGCCCAGCAAAACGAGCGCCTCGAAGAGTTTGTCAGCGTCGTCTCTCACGATCTTCAAAACCCGCTACAGGTGGCTCGCAGCCGACTGATGCTCGCTCGCGAGGAGTGTGACAGCGAGCACCTAGACTCGATGGATAACGCGCTCCAGCGGATGAACGACATCGCCGACGACGTCCTCAGGCTGGCCCGCGAGGGAGTTGATATCGGGATGACAGAGCCCGTCGATCTCCGGGAGACGAGCGACGCCGCCTGGACGATCGTCGCGGACGGCGACGAAGCCGCCGAGCTACGGTATGTGGCCGACGAGAACCGGGAGTGGATCGCCGAGGCCGACAGCGACCGACTGTCGGGCCTGTTCGAGAACCTCTTCGGGAATGCGATCGAACACGGCGGCCCGGGGGTAACCGTTTCGGTCGGGCTCCTTGACGACGGAACGGGGTTCTACGTGTCCGACGATGGCCCGGGTATCCCCGCCGACAAACGCGAGAAGGTATTCGAGGCGGGCTACTCAACCGCCGAGGACGGGACCGGCTTCGGGCTCCGGATCGCCAGACAGATCGCCGAGGTCCACGGCTGGGAGATCCACGTCACCGACAGCGAGGGCGGCGGTGCTCGGTTCGAAATCACCGGTGTCGAGTTTCCCGAGTGATGAATCCGTTGTGGTGCTACGACACTCCTGTCGGAGCCGTTGTGAACCAACACGCATCTGGTTGCCGTCGGGAGGCAATCGGTTTGGTACCGTTCCGACTGTTGCTATCGCCGTTCGTTGTGGCTGCAAAGTTGCCAGCACGAGATCGCCGTCAGCGACGACCGTTACAGGTCCTTGTTCTCGAAGACGTAGTAGCCGGCGACCAGCGGGACGACCAGCCACAGGAGGAGGTAGGCGATAACTGCGACAGTGCTGTACTGGGGCGGCAGCGCTGCGTTGGTACATTCGGCACCGGCCTGTGTCACTTCGAGCGTCCCGCCCAGCATTTCCTCACACGTCACCTGCGGACTCGATGTCAGGAGGAGTCGAGAGCGGATCGGCGACCCCTGCAGGATCTCCTGAACGAGCGTGCGGTACGATGCAATGGGACTCAGCAGCGAGACGAACAGCTCGACGTGAAGCTGGGTCACTTGGCCGATGTTCGCGTGGTCCGATAGCAGATTTCCGAGGCCTGCCCCGAGGTTCGACCAGAACACCTGCAGATAGACGTAAATCCCGAGCGACGCTGCCATCGCCCGGCGTGCGGTTTTCAGCGCCGCGGAGAGGCCGATCGCGAACGCCGTGAACACGACGCCGTACGCCATCGTGGCGAGCGCGAACAGCAGGAACGACTCCCACGCGATCTCGATCTCCGACGGGAGCAACACTAACAGGGTCGTCAGGAGTCCGACTGTCACCGGGATGAGCGTGATCGCGCTCCGGCCGACGAACTTGCCGGCGAGCAGTTCACCGCGTGTGTACGGGAGCGACAGCAGTATCTTCAGGGAGCCTCGCTCGCTCTCGCGGGCAATCGCGGCATAGCCGATGACGATTGCCACAGCGGGGAGCAGCGGTGCCGCAATCGGCAGTGCAAAGCGGACGTACGCGTCCGTCGTCAGCGACGCCCCGGCTTCGGCGAACTGCTGGCCGATGTTGAAATACAGGCCCAGCACCGCCGGCAGTGCGAAGAGGACGATGAAAATGAACGAGAGTACCCAGATCCACGGGGAGCGGACCGTGTCACGGAACTCCTTTTTCGAGATCGGGTACCAGTCGGCGAACTCGGAGTTCTTGATGCTCGTGTCGATGTCTCCAAGAAGGCGCTTGACCGGGTTCTGTTCGGCGCTCATGCGTCGACCTCCGCCTGCTCTTGCTCTTGTTGCTCGGTGTAGGCGGCGAACACTTCGTCAAGCGAGGTTTCCTCGGTCTCGAAGTTGGCGACCTCGCTCCCGCTTTCCTCGACAGCGTTGAGCACGGCCATCTTCGCGTCGCTATCACAGCCGACAGTGAGCGTCGTTCCGTCCGCGGTCACCGTCGACACCTCGTCGAGCCCCTCGATAGCCGCGACCGCGGCGTCGGTGCCGTCGCCGTCGGCAAGCGTCACGCGGAGGACGGTGTCTCCAGCGGCGGCCTCGCGCAGCCCGGCGACGCTATCTTTCGCGATGAGGCGACCGTCTTGGAGGATACCGACCGTGTCACAGACGGCCTCGACCTGGCCGAGGATGTGACTGGAGAAGAAGACGGTCGCGCCGCGCTCGTTCTCCTCGCGGATGATTTCGCGCATCAGCCGGGCTCCGTTCGGGTCGAGCCCGGTCGTCGGCTCGTCGAGGATGAGGAGGTCGGGCTCACCGACGAGCGCCATCGCCAGCACGAGACGCTGTTGCATCCCCTTGGAGTAGCCGCCGGCCTTGCGGTCGATGGCGTCGGCGATGCCGACTCGTTCAGCCAGTTCGTCGGCGTCCTCGTCGGCGTCTTTCGATTCGATGACAAATGAGAGGTGCTGGCGACCGGTGAGCCGGTCGTACACGTCGTAGCCTTCGGGGAGGACTCCAGTGCGGGCACGGATTCGCTTCGGTTCTTCGTGGATGTCGTGGCCGAGCACCGTCGCCGACCCGTCGGTCGCGCGGACGAAATCAAGGAGGATGTTGATCGTTGTCGACTTCCCGGCCCCGTTCGGGCCGAGGAAGCCGAAGATTTCGCCCTCCTCGACGGTGAGGTCGACCCCTTGCAGCGCGGTGAGGCTCCCGAACTGCTTGGTGACGCCATCCAGTTCTATCGCTGCCATACGGCGGGTTTGTGACGGCCGCTTGTATAGTCTTTCGTGTTTCAGTTATCAATCAAAAAACTCGATAGACAGGCCGTAGCTGCCGAAACGTTCGCTTACACTTCGGCGTCAGGGTCGTGGCGCTCGGCCATTCGCTGGGCCTCTGTGGCGTAGCGCTCCCGTGTCTCCTCGTCGTTGACCGGTTCGAGTCGTTCGGGTTCGACGTCGATAGCCGCCGTAATCCGTTTGCGCCTGAGCAGGTTCGGCGAGAGTTGCTTGGTCAGGTGGCGGTCGCCGTCCGGGGGCGCATAGATGAGCGTCACCATGCGCTCGTCGCCGTAACTGGAGCGCTCGACCAGCCAGCACTGGACCGTCTCCTCGTCGTCAGTCATTGCTGTATCGTTTGCGTGCCGGCGGTTTATATCTTACAACCCCTCTCGAACCGCCGTCAGCGGGGCACGTTTCGCCCGTGCTCGATTCTCGTGTCGCCAGAACAGAGTCGAATGACGCTCGCCGATGCATCGTCATTGTGTTGTCCGTCACAACTGCAGTGACTGGCAGCGCCGCCCCCGCCGCTGACAGCAGATTTATCCCGACAGCGCCGGGACGATACGGTAATCCGACGTGGGCTCCGACGACTCGCCGTTCGACGACGTATCGGCAGACCGGGACTACCTCCGTGTCCTCCTCACTGCCGTGTGTGTCGCCGCCGTGGTGCTGGCGACGGCGACGCTCCCGATTCTGGCACCTAGTGGGACACAGAGCCCGATGGAGTCGCTTATTCCGCTCCCGCAGGAGAACCCGTTCGGGTCGGCGGGAGGCACCTCGACCGGCGGCAGCGGCGGCCAACTCGGCGCGCTGAACCCGGGGAGCCAGACCAGTGTCGGCGGTTCGATTGGTAGTGGCGACAGTCCGTACCAGTCACAGAACACGGAGCCGCATTTCACCGTCACGAGTTCTGAGCCGGCGTACTGGCGGACCGGCGCGTACGAAACCTACACCGGTACAGGCTGGGACGGGCGGGCGGACCCGCAGGCCTATCAGGGACCGATGGCGGTCGACGGGATGGCTGACTCAACGGTTGACTACGAGGTGCGACTGGCAAAGTCCGCCACGTCGCTACCGACCGTCTGGCGGCCGAAGTCCGTCTCGCGCGACGACGTGATGGTCACCGAGTACGGCGCGGTCACGTCCGAGCGACCGCTCCCTGCCGGAACGACCTACAGCGCGACCAGCGTGACGCCGCCCGATGACCCGGAAGTGCTGCGGACGAGCGGCCGGGACTACCCCGACGCCGTGGAATCACGCTATACGGGCGTCCCGGCGTCGACCTCGGCACAGGTGGGGCCGTTCACCGACCGGCTAACCGAGGACAGCGACTCGCCCTACGAGACGGCGACGACCATCGAGCAGTGGCTGGAGGCGAACAAGGACTACTCGCTGAACGTCAGCCAGCCGCCAGAGGACGATGTGGCCTCGGAGTTCATCTTCCAGATGGACAAGGGGTACTGCGAGTACTTCGCCACGTCGATGGTAGTGATGCTGCGGAGTCAGGACATCCCGGCGCGCTACGTCGTCGGCTACTCGACCGGCGAACAGACTGGCCAGAACCAGTACACCGTTCGTGGCATGAACGCCCACGCGTGGGTCGAGGTGTACTTCGAGGGCGTCGGCTGGGTGAAGTTCGACCCCACGCCGGGGCAAGAGCGCCTTGCGTCCGAACAGCAGGCGATGCAAAACAGCAGTCAGGACTACAGTGCCGCGGAGTCCGGGAGCCCCGACGAGGAGTTCGCCGTCGGGACGCCGACGGACGAACCACAGACCGAAGTCCCGACTGCCGAGGCCGGAGAGCAGTCAGAGAGCGACGGAACCGAGGGCACTGAGACGGGGACGGACGGGACTGGTGAGAGCGACGGCACCGGCGACTCGGGCGACGGACAGACAGTCTCCCAGTCCGGCGAGTTCGTCATCGAACTCAACCGGACGGCGACGCCGGGCGCGGCGGTGGCCGCGACGGTGACCCGTGACGGCGCACCGGTGGAGGGCGTGACGGTCTCGTTCAACGGTGAGCCGGTCGGAACGACGGGCCCGGCCGGCACTGTTTCCGGGACGGTACCCTACGAAGACGAACTGACGATCACTGTCGATGCAGTCGGCGACGCGGACTCACTTGTCGCTCCGTCGGTCCCGCCTGACAGCACTCGTGCCTTCGCCGTGACCGGCCCACAGGCCCAGCAGTCGACGAACGCGAGCTACGAACTGAACACGACCGCGTCGGTGAGTATCACTGGCGAGCAGGTCACCGGCGGCGAGGTGACCGTCACCGCGACTGTCGACGGCGTGCCAGTGCGGGACGGCGATGTCTTGCTCAATGGCGAACAGGTGGCGACGACGGACCGGCAAGGGCGGGCAGCGGTCACGCTTCCGACTGAACCCGGCAACGTCTCGGTTGCCGTCGAGCGCGACGCCGTCAGCGGCAACACAACTGTTGTGCTCGAACGGCTCTCTATAGCAACGTCGCCGTCGCTCCCACTGGCCTTCCCCGTCGCTGGCCAGACGGTGAACGCGACGATGGGTGGGGACCCGGTCACGAACGCCACAGTTACACTCGGCGGCGAGCCGACGGCACGGACCGGCGCGGCCGGTCAGGCGACGGTCGGGATGCCAGTCGCGGCGAGTGCCGAAATTTCCGTTTCGAAGTACGGACAGACGGCCACGACGACCGTCAATGGCCTGTTCGTCAACGCCGCGGGCGTCGTGCTGGCTCTCGGCGTTCTCCTCGCCGGGACGGTCATCGCCGCTCGTCGGCGGAACGTCACGCCGGGGACGGTATGGGGCTGGGTTCGGGCCGCACGTGAACTTGCCATTGGGGCGCTCGTCGGCGTTGCGGTGGTGGCTGATGACCTGCTCGATCGCTTCCGAACGCGTGTTGAACTCACTGTCACAGCACTCCGTGACCTGCTCGCCGGTCACCGGTCGCCGGCGGCGCTGTTCGACGCGTTGCGAGCGTGGATTTCTGAACGCTTTGCAGCGGCCGAAGACGCAGCCAGCGATGCGGTGGCGGCTGTCTCCACAACCGAATCAAACGGAGACGACGGAACGCCCGCGGCTCGTGTTACCATCCGCGAAGCGTGGACGCGCTTTCTGACCCACGTTTCCCTTCGGCGGTACTGGACGCGGACGCCCGGAGAGATCGCGACTCACGCCATCGAACGCGACGGTCTTCCACCGGCCGCGGTTCGGACGGTCCGGGACGCGTTTCGGGCGGTCGAGTACGGCCAGCGGGATCCACAGGAACACGTCGCGGCCGTCGAGGACGCGATCCGGACCATAGAGACGGCCGCCGGACAGCAGTCCGGCGCGACCGACGACACTGACGACGCGATGGAGGGGCGGCCCTGATGCGCCTGCGAACGGTCGTTTTCGGAACTGTGGGGCTGCTGGCGACCGCGGTCGCGGCCTCCCTCGTTTTCGCGCCGACGGCCGCCGGCGAGTCGCTTGTCGCTGTGTTCGGTAGCGTTGCTCCGACAACCATCCTCCTCGCTGGCAGTCTGACCGTCGGACTCTGTGCGGTCTTTGCCGGCTGGCTCGGTGGACTCCTCGGCGGTGGCTCACCGACTGCCTTCGACGTGGCCGTCGACAGCCCCCCGGAAGACGTGACAGCGACGGAGAGTCGGCTGTTCGCCGCTGACATCGACGCGGCCATCGACGACGCCGTCGGTGGCGACGACGCGGCGATGGACACGGTTACCGAGCGCCTCACTGCGGCAGCGACGACGGCCTATGCTATCGAAGCCGGTGTCTCGCAGGCGTCCGCCCACCAGGCAGTCCGTACGGGGACGTGGACCGACGACGCCGTCGCGGCGGCGCTGCTCGCCCCGGACGAACCACAGTCGCTGCTGGCCCGGCTCCGCCTGTGGCTCGACCCGGAGAGCGAGCGCCGCCGCCGCATCCGCCGGACGGTCGACGCTATCGAGCAGGTTTCTGGAGGTGAGCGCTGACGATGGACCGTCGCGTGCGACGCTGGAGTGGCGGCCTCGCAGCCGCGCTGTTTCTCGTCAGCGTCTCGCTTTTGACCGCCGAGCCGTTGTTGCTCGCCGCGACCGCAATCCCGCTCATCTACGTCGCCTACGGCGCGCTCTCGCGGGTGTCGGCGGGAACCGACCTGCAAGCGACACGGTCCGTCTCTGACGCCCAGCCGACGCCGGGCGAGCCGGTTGCGGTCGAACTCACCCTGACGAACACTGGCAGCAATTCGCTGACGGACGTGCGGGTCATCGACGGCGTGCCCGAGGAACTGGCCGTCGTCGAGGGGTCACCGCGGCTCTGCACCTCGCTGCGGCCCGACGAGAGCGCGACCCTGTCCTACGCAGTGATGGCAAAGCGCGGAACCTACACGTTCGATGCCGCCGCGGTGCGGGTACGGACACTGTCGGCCAGCGACGAGGTGACTGTCGACCTGCCCGTGGCCGGCGACGGGACGCTGACATGTTCGAACACCGTCTCTGAAGTCCCGATGGCCGACGCGACACTCCCGCGGGCGGGCACACTTCCGACCGATACCGGTGGAAGCGGGCTTGAGTTCCACTCCACACGGAGCTACCAGCCCGGCGACCCGGTCAACCGCATCGACTGGCGGCGCTACGCCAAGACCGACGAGCTGACCACCATCGACTACCGGGAAGAACAGGCGGTCAGGACGGTGCTGGTCGTCGACGCTCGCCCGCCAGCCCGCGTGACACCGGTGCCGGGGTTCCCGACCGGAGCCGAACTGTCGGCCTACGCGGCCGAGCGCCTGTTCGACGCGCTCTCCCGGACCAGCGTCGTCGCAAGTGTCTGTGCCGTCGGCTTGGCCCCGGAGGATGTCCCCGGCGGGCTCGACCCCGACGGGCTGGCGTGGGTCGACGCCTCGGGCGGCCACGCGGCCGCCCACGCGAGACAGATATTCGACAGCGTGGGCCGCGCCGCGGCTAGACAGTCGGACACCGACGCGCCCGGTGACGCTGCCGTGGCCGAGGACGAGTCTCCACAACAGCCTCGGGGCGAAGCTACGAGGGTGACGACGGCTGACGGCGGTACTATCGAGGACCCGGACCTGCTCGCCGTGCTCGCCCGACTCCCGCCGACCGCGCAGGTGGTTGTGTTCTCGCCGGCCGCCGACGACTGGGCCGTCTCGCTGGTGTCGTCGCTCGCGGTCCGTGAGTACCCGACGACGCTCGTCAGCCCATCGCTGGCCCGCGGGGACTCGCTCGGCGCGGCTGTCGCGGGTACCGAACGCACCGCCCGCCTCCAGCGGGCCGAACTATCCGGCGCGACCGTCATCGACTGGGACCTCGACAGCCCGATCGACGTGGCGCTCCGTGCCTCGCTTGCGGACCTGTTCAGCGTGTAACAATGGACGACCACACCACACTCCCGACCCGGATGCCCTGGACCAGCCTCGCCACCGTCGTCGGCGTGACGGCGCTGCTGGTCGCGGGATTGCTGGGAACCGTTTCCGCCGATCGGGCCGCGCTCGTCGGCGTGGTGACCGGCGTACTGCTGTCGCTGTCGCTGTGGCTGAGCGGCTGGGACCGCTGGCAGGCGGTCGGGACCGTTCTGGCCAGCGTTCTCGCGCTGCCGGTCGCCGTCGGGCTGTCCGTCGCCACTGGCGGGACGGTCGTCTCGCTCGGTGCCGAACTGTTCCCCGTCACTTCCCAAGCTGGCGTCCGACCGGCGGTCGTCAGGCTGCTGTCGCAAGTCATCGTCGTCCTCGGTTGTCTGACCGCCGTCTTCGGCGCGACCGCGGCCACCCGCGGCGTTGTCGACACCGAGCGGGTGGGGGCCTACGGTGGCGTCGTCGTGCGGACGACCGCCGTTCCGTTCACCGTTGGTCTCGTATTGTTCACACAGGGGGCCGTCGACTTCTTGCAGTCTAACGCTGGGACGCCAGGCATTCAGCAACTGACTGGCAAACTGCTCACTCGGGTTCTGGACCCGATTTTCGACCCGGTGCCCGGACGAACGCATATCGCTATCTTCAGCCTGTTGCTCGCTCTCGCCGCCGCGGCACTGGCCCGAGGGCTCGACGCCCTGCCGCTTTCCGAACTCGTCCCGGAAACGAGCGACGCGCCCGACGTCGACAGGGCCGTCGCTGCCGTCGAACGGACGCTCCGGTGGACGGGCCGGCTCGCCTTGCTGGTCGCGCCGGTCGCCGGCCTGTTCGAACTGGGACTCGGTCAGGAATCACTGGCTGGACTGCTCCCGGTCGGGCTGTACGAGCTTATCGTCGCAGTCACGGCCGCGCCGGGCCTCCGCGGCCTCCTCTGGTGGCTGTTCCTCAGTGGGGCGGTCGTCTCGGTGGCTGTCTGGGTCCTCCGGCGGACAGTCCAGAGTTCGGCCGACCGCGTGGGGAGTGTCCTTGCGCCGTACGTCGGTGGCGGCGTCATCACGCTCGGCGCGGTGGCGGTCGCGGGACCGGCAGTCGATGGCATCGAAACGGCGCTCCGGGCGACGCCGGCCGCGGCGGCCGTCGAGCAGTTCCTCGTTCCGGTACTGGACGTGTACGGCGCGGAGACCGTCACGCTGGCGCTGGCCGTCGTAGCGCTGTTTTCGGTCGTCGGTGCAGTTGGACAGCTGTGGGTGGCGCTGGCGACGAATTATCTGCGTGCGCGGACGGCTGGCGTCACGCTCGCCGCGGCCGGCCTGTTCGGAGCGAGCGCCTTTGCCGCGACGCTTTCGACGCCGACGTGGCTGGTGCTCGCTGGCCTAGTCGGTGCAGTCGTCGTCTGGGACGCCGGGTCCTTCGGGACGACGCTGGGGCACGAGGTCGGCACCGGGGCCGCGACGCGCCGGGCCGAACTCGTCCACGTCGGCGGGACTGTCGCGGTGGGCGGCGTCGGCGCGGTGGCGACGCTGGGCCTCTCTGGCGTCGCCCGTGGTTCTATTGCCGTCGAGCCATCGGTCGCCGTGGCCGGCCTCGTGGTCTGTCTCGTCGCTGTGTTGGCGCTGGTGGCCGCGATACGGTAGTTACCGTTGAAACGCCCGTGCCGCCGTGACGCCGAGCGGCCCTGAAATGCTCAGGGACTGACCGCCGGCACCTCGACGCGGTCCAGCACGTCGTCAACGACGGTCGCCGGGTCGACGCCGCGGACGCCCGCGTCGGCGGTCAGGACGAGTCGGTGGGCGAACGCCTCCTCGACGACGCTTTTGACGTCGTCCGGGACGGCGTAGTCGCGGCCGTCGAGGACCGCGGCGGCGCGAGTCGCCTCGAACAGCCGCTGAATACCACGCGGGGAGACGCCGACGTCCACGCGGTCGTCCTCGCGAGTGGCGCGGCCGAGTTCGACGACGTAGTCCCGGAGCGTGCCGTCGACAGTGACTGATTCAACAGTTCGCTGGAGCGCCGGCAGCCGCTCGCCGTCGATGACACTGGTGACGCTCGGGGCCTGTGCTGTGCGGTCGGCCCGCCGGTCGATGAGTTCGCGTTCGCCGCCGAAGTCGGGATAGCCCATCGTGGTTTTGACGATGAAGCGGTCCCGCTGGGCCTCGGGCAGGCCGAAGGTCCCCTCCTGTTCCACGGGGTTCTGCGTGGCGATGACGAAGAACGGCTCGGGCAGGTCGTGGGTCACGCCATCGACGGTCACCTGCTTCTCGCCCATCGCTTCGAGCAGCGCGGCCTGTGTCTTGGGCGGCGCGCGGTTGATCTCGTCGGCCAGCACGACGTTGGCGAAGACGGGGCCGGGCTGGAAATCGAACTCGCCGGTGGCTTCGTTGAACACGTTCGAACCGGTGATGTCAGACGGCAGCAGGTCCGGCGTGAACTGCACCCGCTTGAACGAGAGGTCGAGCGCCGTCGCGAACGACTGGGCGGTGAGCGTCTTTCCCGTACCCGGCACGTCTTCGAGCAGTACGTGCCCCCGGGCGAGAATCCCGGTCATGACGGTTTCGAGGAAGTGGTCGTCAGCGATGACGGCACTGCCGACGGCGTCGAGAATCTGTCGGCTGGTTCGTCCGGCAGTGTCGTGGTCCATACCGGCGTGTAGACAGCCACCGACAAATACCCTCTCCCTCGGTTTTGCCGGCGGGCGGCCCGACTCCGTGTCACTTACCCACAATAAGAGAGTATTGCCGTAACTCTGAGTTATAGATAGCTAGAGATATATGCATACTGCACATGACTGACGACTACGGATTCGGGACGCGCTGTGTCCACGCCGGCCAGGAGGAGCCGGACCCGGTCACAGGGGCACGCGCGCCGCCCATCTATCAGACCTCGTCGTACGTCTTCGAGGACGCCGACACTGCGGCCGACCGGTACGCGCTAGAAGACGACGGGAACGTCTACTCGCGGTTCGACAACCCCACCGTCCGGATGCTCGAAAACCGCATCGCCTCCCTCGAAAACGCTGTCGACGCCGTCGCGACGGGGTCGGGAATGGCCGCCCTTGACGCCGGGACGTTCGTCCTCGCGGCCAACGGCGACAACATCGTGACGGCCTCCTCTATCTATGGCGGCACGCATTCCTATTACTCCAACACCGCCAGTCGCCGGGGTATCGAGACGCGGTTCGTCGACACGCTCGACCCGGACGCCTACGCCGAGGCCATCGACGAGAACACGGCCTACGTCCACTTCGAGACCATCGGGAACCCGTCGCTCGTCGTCCCACCGATGGAGGAGATCGCCGAGGTGGCCCACGACCACGGCGTGCCCGTCTTCGTCGACAACACGTTCGGGACGCCGGCCCTGTGCAACCCGCTGGACCACGGCGTGGACCTCCTCTGGGAGTCGACGACGAAGTGGATCCACGGCTCCGGGACGACTGTCGGCGGTGTCCTCGTCGACGGCGGCTCGTTCCCCTGGGACGAGTTCCCCGAGAAGTTCCCGGAACTGGGCGGGGAAAACGAGGCCTTCGGGAAGAACTTCTCGGAGGCCTTTGGCGACCGCGCCTTCTCGGTCGCCGCCCGCCAGCGCGCGCTCCGCTCGCTCGGCGACGGTCAGAAGCCCTTCGACGCCTGGGCGACCCTCCAGGGTGCCGAGACGCTCTCCCTGCGGATGGACCGCCACTGCGAGAATGCGATGGCTGTCGCCCAGCACCTCGACGACCACCCCGAGGTCGCCTGGGTCACCTATCCCGGACTGGAGAGCCACGAGACCCACGACCTGGCACAGCAGTACCTCTCCGGCGGGTTCGGTGGCATCGTTACGTTTGGACTGGAAGCCGGCTACGACGCCGGCCGGCGGTTCTGCGAGGAGACGGATCTGGCCCAGTTCCTCGCCAACATCGGCGACGCCAAGACGCTGGTCATCCATCCGGCCTCGACCACTCACGCCCAACTCAGCGAGGAAGAACAGCGCGCCAGCGGCGTCACGCCGGACCTCCTCAGGTTCAGCGTCGGCATCGAGGACCCCGAGGACATCATCGCAGACATCGACGCCACCATCGACCGGGTCACATGAACGTCGAACACAACACCGTCTCCCTCGGCGAGTTCGAGTTCGACTGCGGGGAGACGATTCCGGAGCTGGAAATCACCTACGAGGCCTACGGGGAGTTCGACGGCGACAACGCGGTGCTGATCTGTCACGCACTGACCGGCAGTGCCCACGTCGCCGGCCGGGACCGGGTCGACAGCGCCGATCAGGCCCGCGCCTGGTGGGACGACATCGTCGGACCGGGCAAAGCCATCGACACCACGGAGTACTACGTCGTCTGTGCGAACGTGCCCGGCTCCTGTTACGGGTCGACTGGACCGAAAAGCGAGAACCCGGAAACCGGTGAGCCTTACGGTACCGACTTCCCGCCGGTCACCGTCAGGGACTGGACCGAGGCACAGCGCGCGCTGCTTGACGAACTCGGGATTCCGCACCTCCACGCCGTCGTCGGCGGCAGCGTCGGCGGCATGAACGTCATCGAGTGGGCCAAACGCCACCCGGACCACGTCGACCGCATCGTTCCCATCGCCGCGGCCGCGCGACTGGACACGCAGTGTCTCTCGCTCGACGCCATCGCCCGCCGGGCCATCACGACCGACCCGAACTGGAACCAGGGTCACTACTACGGCGAGGACCAAGACCCGCCGAGCGACGGGCTGGCGCTGGCCCGCCAACTGGGCCACGTGATGTACCTCTCGAAGGCATCGATGGAGCGGCGCTTCGGCCGCCGCGCCGCCGGTCGGGACGCCGTCCGCACGTTCCCCACCGACGCCGCGGGCGCGTTCTTTCCCTACCGCGACGTGGAGTCGTATCTCGACTACAACGCCGAGAAGTTCACCGAGCGCTTCGACGCCAACAGCTACCTCTACCTGACTCGGGCGATGGACAACTACGACCTCGCCGCCGGGTTCGAGTCTGACACGGACGCGCTGGCGGCCTTCGACGGCGACGCGTTGGTGATGTCCTTCACCGCCGACTGGCACTTCACCACCCAGCAGGCGGAGGCACTGGCCGACTCGCTCCGCGATGCCGACGCGAACGTCGCCCACCACGTCATCGACTCCGACCACGGCCACGACGCGTTTCTGGTCGAACCGGACAACGTTGGGCCGCCGCTGGCGGACTTCTTAGAGGCCGGCATCGCCGGCAACGCCGTCACCGACTCGGTGGTCGAAGACAGTCAGGAGAGCGACTTCGCACCCGTCCACAACAGCCTGTTCTCGCGGTAGCGACGCGGGCCTTTCAGGGGTGACTGGGCGATTCGCTCTCCCTCGGTCGGCTCGCCGATCATGCAATTCTCGACTCACGCTAGCATTTAACACATTTCGGACCGACTAGCTCTATGTATGGCTGACATGACAACAAACATCGAAAGCGAGGAGTATTCGTTTGGACAGACGGTGTACGACGAGGACGGCAACGAACTCGGGACCATCCGCGGGTTCGACGAACACGGGTTCTACGTCACGGTCGAGAACGGCATCGAAGCGATGTCGAGCGAGCATCTCAGCGCCGGGGCCGCGGGCGAGGCCGAACTGATGTGGCGCTGCTGGGAATGCGGCGAAATGGGACAGATAGAGGACATCCCCGACGAATGCCCGTCCTGCAACGCGCCAAAAGAGGATATCTACTACTGGCAGGAAGATTGAGACGGCTCGGTGGCTGTCTGGAACCACCGACCGTATACGTGGCAGTGATTACGTCTGCTCGAATCGCTCTGCGACGGCCGGTCCGACTGTCTCCTGTACTGTCTCGGCGGCCGACGGCGGGAGCGAGAACCGAAGCGTCGTCCAGTCGAGTTCGAGAATCGCCCGTCCGTCCTCGTCACCGATGACGACGTACACCAGTGTCCCCCCGTAGACTCGCGCCAGCGCGTCGAACGTTTCTGCCGTCATCGGCACCGTCCCGGTCGTGTGTGTGTCAGTCGCGGACACGTCGGTGTGGCCTGCGAGTGTCTCGACAGCGAACCGTTCGTGCTGGGGGGTGTCTCGCCGTCCGACACCGAGGTGGACAAACGCCTTTTCGGGGGACCGCGGTGACGCGTCCAGCACCGCGGCGAGCACGTCCAGCCCGACCGCTTCGTCCGGGTCGGCCAGTTCGAACCGACGCCTAGTTTCGTCTTCCGGCCAGGTCGGCCCCGGTTCGCCGTTGCCACCGATGCCCTCCCACGCCGTGACGATCGTTTCGGTCAGTCGGTCGATACCGATCTCGTCGATAGCCCGAACTACTGCCTCGGCGTCGTCGGAGTCGCCCATGCCCACTCGTTCGCCACTCGCGGCCAAGTGCGTGCTGATTCCGGTACGCCGGTGGTAGGTTTTTGTCCGGGCCGTCCCTGCGAGGCGGTATGGATATCGTCGTCGTCGGGGCCGGGAGCCTCGGCAGCCTCGTCGGTGGCCTGCTCGCCCGCGAGCACGACGTGACGCTCGTGGGCCGCGAGCCACACGTGGGCAGCGTCAGCGATAACGGTCTCTCGGTAGTCGGAATCGAGCAATTCCGGGTCCATCCCCGAGCACAGACGGCGATTCCGCAGCGTGCCGACCTCGCGCTGGTGGCGGTCAAGGCATACGACACCGCCGCCGTTGCAACGGACCTTGCCGACTGTACGCTCGATGCGTGTCTCTCACTCCAGAACGGAATGGGCAACGAGTCGCAGTTGGCCGCCGAACTCGACTGCCCGGTGCTGGCGGGGACGTGTTCCTACGGCGCGCGACTTCGAGAACCGGGTACTGTCGCGTTTACCGGCCGCGGCGAGGTCGTGCTGGGGGACCGCGACGGCGGCCGGTCCGCAGTTGCCGACGACATCGGGGCGGCGTTCCGTGCGGCCGACATTGAGACGACCGTTGCGGCGGACATGCCGACCCGCCTCTGGGAGAAACTCGCGGTCAACGCCGGCATCAACGCGGTGACGGCGCTCGCCCGGGTGGAGAACGGCGCGCTGGCCGACCCGCCGGCCGACGCTATCGCTGCGGACGCCGCCCGCGAGACGGCCGCTGTTGCCCGCGAACAGGACATCGACCTCCCCGACGAGCGTGTGGTGTCGCTCGTCGAGCGTGTCGTCGACGACACCGCCGCCAACCACTCGTCGATGTTTCAGGACGTCTCGGCTGGCCAACGAACGGAAATCGACGCCATCAACGGCTATGTCGCCGAGACTGCGACCGAGCGGGCCCCGGTCAACGAGACACTTGCCGGGCTCGTCAGTACGTGGGAGCGCCACCGTGAGCAGTAACTAGCCGAAACTGACCGCTACCGACGCGATAGCGGGGGGTCTACGTTACTCACAGATACCGAGATGTCGACGCTGAAGGCCGTTCTGGAATCACACAATGACTATATACACGTCTCCTATGTGTGTCTCACATGACTCCACACACCGACGGAGCACGGTACGAAACACCGTGTAATACTCTCGACGGGACCGATGTGCATGGCACAGCGCGGAGGGCACCGGTATGACTGCGGATGACGCGGGTGGGAACCGTATCGCCGACTACGAACTGTTCGAGGTGCCGCCCCGGTGGCTCTTCCTCCGACTGGAGACGGCCGACGGCACCGTCGGCTGGGGCGAACCCGTTGTTGAGGGACGGGCGCATACGGTGCGTGCGGCCGTCGAGGAACTGCTCGATAGTTATCTCATCGGAGAGAACCCCGAGAACATTCAGGACCACTGGCAGGCGATGTATCGCGGTGGCTTCTACCGCGGCGGGCCGGTCCTAATGTCCGCTATCGCCGGCATCGACCAGGCGCTGTGGGACATCAAGGGCAAGCAACTCGGTGCGCCGGTTCACCAGCTACTGGGCGGGCAGGCCCGGGACCGGATTCGGGTGTACCAGTGGATCGGCGGCGACGAGCCTTCCGATGTGGCCAGCGCCGCTCAGGCACAGGTCGACGCTGGGTTCACGGCACTGAAAATGAACGCGACGCCCGAAATCGAGCGCGTCGACACCCCGGCCACGGTTGAGGCTGCCGCGACCCGGCTCCGTGAGGTCAGGGAAGCTGTCGGTCCCGAGGTCGACATCGGCGTCGACTTCCACGGTCGGGTTACGAAGCCGATGGTCAAACGGCTCGCGTCCGCGCTGGAGCCCTACGAGCCGATGTTCATCGAGGAGCCGGTGTTGCCCGAACACAACGACGCGCTGCCGGCGCTTGCGGCCCACACTGACATCCCGATTGCGACCGGCGAGCGGATGTACTCGCGCTGGGACTACAAGGAGGTGTTCGAAGACGGCGCTGTCGACGTGATTCAGCCGGACCTCTCCCACGCCGGCGGCATCACCGAGGTGTACAAGATCGCGTCGATGGCCGAGGCCTACGACGTGGCGATGGCCCCCCACTGCCCGCTTGGCCCGGTCGCGCTGGCCTCGTGTGTACAGGTCGACGCCTGCTCGCCCAACGCACTCATTCAGGAGCAGAGTATCGACATCCACTACAACGAGACCACCGACGTGCTGGACTACCTCGCCGACCCGTCGGTGTTTGACTACGAGGACGGGTTCGTCACCGTACCCACCGACCCCGGCCTCGGAATCGAGATTGACGAAGCGTTTCTCCGGGAACAGTCCCAGCAGGAGGTCGACTGGCACAACCCTGTCTGGCGACACGACGACGGTAGCGTCGCCGAGTGGTAGTCCGGTCGCAGTGCCCCGTCGAACTCCCCGTCAGAGACTGCGTGTGTAACAGCACGGGCACGTACCAAAGGAAAGGGCTCATATCCCGCGCCCGATACGTACCTGTATGGCCTCCTCAACGTCGTGGAAGCGCGATTTTGCGAGCGGCCTCATCGTTCTGTTGCCCCTGCTGGTGACGATTTACGTTATCCTCTATCTCTACTCCATCCTCGCGTCCGCGGCGGTCATCCCTGCGATCGATAGTGAACTGCTAGCGATGCTTGGACTCCCCTCGGGGACTTCGTCTGTTGAACTCGCACGGGTGTTCACGACGCTGATTATCTTCATCCTCATCGTGTTTTCCATCGGCTATCTGATGCGGACGGCCTTCGGCGACATCGTCGAACGCGCAATCGACGACGCGATGAACCACGTCCCCGGACTCCGAGTGGTGTACAACGCCTCGAAGATGGCGGTTGAGACGGCTGTCGGAGGAACGGAAGACCTCCAGGCCCCGGTGAAACTCGAAGTGTGGGACGGGATGCGCATGACGGCGTTCAAAACGGGACAGACGACTGACGACGGCCGCGACGTGCTCTTCTTACCGACGGCGCCGAACATCACGACCGGCTACGTCGTCGAGGTCGAACCGCACCGCTACGAAGAAGTCGACGAACGCGTCGAGGAAGCGTTGACGCGTATCCTCAGCGCCGGCTTCGGTGACACGGACCGAAGTACTGCCACGCCGATTCCGGTCGCCGACGAGGACGACCTCGCGAACGACTAACAGCGCCGTTTAGTGGGCTTTCAGACGTAGTGGAACCACTCTTCGCGGTCGCCGCTCTCGATCACGTCGAAGAAGGCCGACTGCAACTCGTCGGTGACTGGCCCTTTGGTCCCCTCACCGATCTCGTTGTCGTCGACGCTCCGGATCGGCGTGACCTCCGCCGCCGTGCCGGTGAAGAACAGTTCGTCGGCGGTGTATAGCTCACCGCGGGAGATGGTCGCCTCTTCGTGGACGGTGTAGCCCATTTCTTCGGCGAGCGTGATTGCGGTGTTGCGGGTGATGCCTTCGAGGATGCTCTCTGCCAGCCCGGGCGTGTAGATTTCGCCGTCCCGGACCATGAAGATGTTCTCGCCCGGCCCCTCGGCGACGTTGCCCTCCTTGTTCAGGACGATGGCTTCGGTGTAGCCGTTGCGGCGAGCCTCCTCGCCGGCGAGCATGCTGTTGACGTACAGCCCCGTGGTCTTGATGTTGGTCGGAATCTGGCTGGAGGCGTGCTTGCGCCAGGACGACACCATCACGTCGACGCCCTCCTCCAGCGCTTCCTCGCCCAGATACGCGCCCCACGGCCACGCTGCGATGGTTGTCTTCGTCGGGCAGTCTTTCGGACTCACGCCGAGCGAGTCGAAGCCGTAGTAGACGATGGGGCGGATGTAACACGATTCGAACCCTTCCGTCTCGATGAGTTCCGTCGTCGCCTCGGTGAGTTCGTCTTTGCTGAACTCGATGTCGAGGTCGTACGGTTTCGCGGACTTGTACAGGCGGTCCAGGTGTTCCTCCCAGCGGAAGATGGCCGGCCCCTGTTCGGTGTCGTAACAACGGACGCCCTCGAAGACGCCGGTCCCGTAGTGCAGCGCGTGGGTGAGGACGTGGGTCTGCGCATCCTCGAAGTCGACGAACTCGCCGTCCATCCAGATGCGCTCGGTTCCCTCGAACATCTCCGGACGGTCGCTCATCGCACGACCCCTCCGCTGAGTCGGCCGTCGCGATGCCCGCGGGTGATGCCTCCTGCTGTCTCGTCGTGTGTCATATCTACCCCATTGATTCCCGTGGTTAAGAGTGTTGACGATACCCTTGCGGATCAGGGCTGCGCCGTCTGGCACGTCTGGCACGGCGCACTGCCCTGCCGACCGCAAACGCTTTAGTCAAATCTGGCCGTTCGCACCTACATGTCCTCGCTGAAGCGGTCGCTCCACCGTAGCGTCGCTGTCCTGTTGCTGCCGCTGAGCCTGCTCCTGATTCAGACCGAGGTCATCACGCGCAATCTCTCTGGTGTCGTCGAGTCACCGGTCCCTGCGCTCTCTCGGGCCGTAGGTATCGCGTTGTTCACTGGAGCGGTGCTGTACCTCGTCGTCAGCGGTCTCAGACAACTTGCCGCGGCCGCGGATACACCCTTCTGACTCGAAACTCCGATTCGGTTCCGTGGGGACAAACAGTAGCTGCTCGCTTCTCGCGCTGTCGGACGTCGGTCCCGCAACAATCCTAGTACTACGGAGTGGCGACAACGCTGCCTCGGCTACAGCCGCCTGTCTCAGTCGAACCGCTCTAGCAGACTAGCGCCTTCGACGTACACGAGCCCCTCGCGGTCGGCGTAGGCCCGTGCTGCTGCCGGGGGCAACGCTGCACCCGTCTCGTCGTCCAACATCTCACAGACGACGGCGGCCTCGGGCTGGTCGGCCGCGGCCGCGAGCGCGAGCGCGAGTTCGGTGTGACCTTCGCGGTCGGAAAGCCCGTCCGGAGCCGCGCGGAGGAGGTGGACGTGACCCGGTGACCGGAAGGCATCGCTGAACACGTCCGGGTCCGGGTCCGCCGCGACAGTGGCCAGTTCCTGAATCGTCAGCGAGCGGTCGTCGTCGGTGATGCCGGTAAAGGTATCGCGGTGGTTCACCGTCAGCGAGAACGAGGAGCGCTCGTCGTAGGCGAGGTCGTGGTCGGCCGCCGTCGGGTGGTCGAGGACCTCCTGCATGAAAGGCAGTTCCAGCGCCTCGGCAACGCGGTCCGAGAGCGCGACGCAGACGAGGCCCCCGGCGTCGTTGCGCATCCGGGCGACGGCTTCGGGGGTGACGGCTCCGGCCGGGTAGACGAGGTCAGTCTCACCTTCGCGGTCGGCGGCGTCGTGGATCAGCACCGGCTCGCCACGGGCGAAGGCGGCGACGGCGTCGGCCACGCTGTCGGCGTCGACGGCGGTTTCCTCACTCCGAGACATGCACGATCACCTCGTCACCGTCGGCCAGTTCTAGCACGCCACGGAGCTTCTCGGGTGCGATCACTTCGAGTTGCTCCTCGCCGTGGTGGGTCCGTTCGGGCGCGATAACGTGGGCCGGCTCGTACTCGCCGTCGCTCCCCTCTATCGAGGCGGGGTAGCAGTACGCGGGGCCGTACGTCCGCTCGTCGTCCTCCCAGCCCTCGATGGTAACCGGCTCGATGGCGCTCATCCGCGCTCGTTTGCGAACGCTCTCGGCGGTGAGTTCGAGGTTGAGCGTGCCCGCGAACGGCTCGTACCCCAGCCGTTCGATGAACTGCTCCATGTAGCCCGGTAGCGTGATGTAGTGGCGACCCTCGCCCATCCCCGAGGTAACGACCCCGGTCAGATCGACGCTGGCATCGGATTCGAAGATGCGCCGGTAGTCGGCGTACTCGGACTGGAGGCGGCGCTCACCGTCGCCAGTCAGCTCCACCTCCTGCCCGTCGCTGACGATGTCCCGGGCCAGAAACCCGGCGTCTTCGAGCCGCTGGAGCCGCCGCGAGGCGGTCTGGTTCGAGGCGTCCAGCCGTTCGGCGAGATCGGCACAGGATACTTTCGTCGATTCGTCGAGCGCACCGTCGAGGGCGAGCAGTTTCAGCGTCGCCAGCTCGTCCCGACCGACGCCCTGTCCCGTTGATTCAGCCATGCACTGCAGTAGGGATTCCCGCCGGATAAGCATACCGAAGGTGGAATGCATTCCACTTTTGGAACGGAGAAAAACTAGGACAGGGTTGGTAGCAAAAGCGCGATTGTTCTTCTTTGCTGGATACAATTCAACCCGCTGCCTAACACGTTCAGTCCCGTCACACTGTTGTGATGGCGCTGCCTCGCCTTGTGATGCAGTCAGTACTCCACCAGCGGGTCCTGTTCCCAGAACTCGCTCGACTTCTCCAGTTTCGGGACCCACGTGTTCTCGTCCTCGGCGAGCATCGTCACACGGGAGTCTTCGACCTCCTTCAGCACGTCGTGGTCGGGGAGGTACTCGCCCATCTCCCGCGTGAACTCGCGGACCTCGCTGTGGTCGGGCATCGAGTCGCGGTCGAGACGGCCCCGCGAGTGGCCGACGTGCATGTACGCCTTCATCTCGACGAAGTCCGCGTCGGCCCGGTCACACATCGCCGCGTACCACTCGGGGTGGTGCATGTTGTGGCCCTTGACCAGCGTCGTCCGGATGACGGTGCGGGTGTCGTCTTTCTCGGCCAGCACGTCCAGCGTGTCGATGAGCGAGTCCCAGGCGTCGTCTTCCATCGCCTGCACCGTCGAATCGAACGTTTGGCGGTCGGCGGCGTCGACGGAGACGTACATCTGGGTCGGGTCACACCGCTCCAGCATCTCCGTGTTGGTCCCGTTGGAGACGAGGAACGTGGTGATGTCGCGATCGTGGAACTCCTCAATGAGTTCCGGCAGGTGCGGGTAGAGCGTGGGTTCGCCGTCCAGCGAGATGGCGACGTGGCGCGGTTCCATCGCCTGGTCGAACACCTCGCGCGGAACTTCGTCGTTGCCGCCGAAGCCGGAGAGAAGTTCGCGCTGGAGTTCCACGGAGGCGTCGGCGACTGCCGCGGGGTCGTCCCACTCCACGTCGCCGAGTTCGTAGGCGTGGCCGGCGTGGTCCCGCCAGCAGAACACGCATCGTTCGTTGCATTTCACGACCGGCGTCATCTGGATGCAGCGGTGGGACTCGATACCGTAGAAGATGTACTTGTAGCACTTCCCCTCCCCACGCAGGGCGTTTTTCGTCCAGCCGCAGGTCTGGGCGGCCGTGTGGTTCTCGCTGTGGTAGGCCGGGTCCGAGACCTGCTTCGGACCGTCGTCGGCGTCACTCATTGGACACCGGTTCAACAGCCAGCGGCAAAAACTCCCGGATGTTGCGCGTCAGTAGCGATGCTTCGGGACTGCGTTGCGCTTACGTCAGCTTGACGATGGGGTTGCTCATGTGGTGGCCGACGACGTTGCCGTTCTCCATGATCCGGTCGTACCCGTCGGCGTCGACTTCGATCCGCGTCTCGCTGTCTTTCTGCATCAGATAGAGTGTTTCGCTCATACACCTGTGGATGCCCCTGATAGGCAAGACCAGAACTACTAGGTGTATAGATACGCGCTGTGATGCATGCTATATGTATCAAACCGCGCCGGAAATGTGTCTCAGCCGGAAGATTTTGGGGGCTCGACGTTGAGTGCACTAGTATGGGTGTGCTTGACACGGTCTCCGAGCTGTTCGGCTCCGAGGACCACCACTACCGGTTCCGCTGTGACGACTGCGGGACCGAGTTCGCACAGCGCGCGGCGACGGTCGAGAACCTGACCTGTCCGGAGTGTGGCGCTGGCTCGGTCCGATCTGCCGAGGCGGCGTGAGATCGGGCGGCCAGCCGCCCGCCCCATCATCGGCCTAGGTCGTAGAACTCGTCGTTCGGGCGGATATCGGCGAGCTGTGCCAGGCGGTTCGAGAGGTTGAAGAAGGCGGCGACGCTGCCGATGTCCCAGATAGCGCGGCGGCTATACCCGTGTTCCTCCAGCCGTTCGAGGTCCGATTCCTCGATACGGGCGGGCGACTCGGTTAGTTTCACCGCGAAGTCGAGCATCGCCTTGTGCGTCTCGTTGATATCGGCTGTCCGGTGGTTCGCGGCGACCTGCTCGGCGAGCTTGGGCGCGTCGGCGTAGATACGTAGGAGCGCGCCGTGGGCGACGATGCAGTAGAGGCAGTCGTTGACGCCGCTGACGGCGACGATTATCATCTCGACCTCTTCGCGTTCGAGCGCCGTCTCCTCGACCAGCGCATCGTGGTACGCGAAGAACGCCCGGAAATGTGAGGGGCGGTACGCCATCGCCGGGAAGATGTTCGGCGTGAAGCCGGCGCGGTCGGTCTCCGCTTCGATGCGCTCCTGCAGGTCCTCAGGGAGGTCATCGATGGCCGGAGTTTCGAACCGTGTCATCACTGTGTCGGAGTCTGCCATACCACCTGTCCGTCCGGCCCCGGCTTGAAACTTGGTTGCCTGTCTGACAATGGCCGGCGAGAGCCAGTGTATAGTTCTTCCGGGGACGTGGCACGGGATCGAACAGCCACGCCGGCTCTTTTGTCAGACGACGCGACGAGTCAGATGCATGTCAACGACGACAGAAACGACGCAAACGTACGATCTCGGTACCGGCAACTGGAAGGCCGGCGTCCTCGGCGGCATCGCCGGGAGCGCCGTCATGGGTGTGCTGATTCTCGTGATGAACACTGCGACGCTAGCCGTCGCAATCCCATCCCTGTACGGGTTCGCGCCACCGCCGAGTCCGGGGGCCGGTCTTGTCGTCCACCTCTCACACGGTGCAGTGCTGGGTGTGGCCTTTGCAGGGCTGGCGAGTGCGCTGCAGCTGGACACGTCCGGCAAACTGCTTGGACTCGGCGTCGGCTGGGGCGTCGCCACTTGGGCCGTCTTCGCGGCTCTCGTGATGCCGGTCTGGCTCGGTGTCGTCGGCTCGCCGGCCTCGCTGCCGTTCCCGAACTTCGCGCCGCCGTCGCTGCTGTGGCACGTTTTCTACGGTGCTGTCCTCGCGGTCGTCTACGCTGTGACCGCCGACCGCATCTGAGGCGATTGACTCACAATTACTGCTCCTGAAACACGGTCCACTGTCGCTCGTCGGTTTCGGCGTCGGCTATCGCCTCGACCTTTTCACGCTGCAAGTCGTCCAACTGCGCGGTCGCCAGCCGAACCCACGACAGGAACGCCCCGCGGAGCCGCTCACGCACTACTTCGGCCGGCTGTGGGGTGTACACGTACACGTGCCCGCCCTCCGGCCTGATTCGCCGGCGCTTCTCGACGACACCGAGGTCGGCGAGATGGTTGAGATGGCGTGCGACGACGCTCCGGTCGTAGCCGATCTGCTCGGCCAGTGCTGCAACGGTCAACTCACCACCCTCCATCACGCAGAGACAGACGTCCAGTTCGGTGCCGGACATCTCGAAGACCGTCTTGAGCAGAGTTTCGAGTGACGGCTCGCTGACCGCCGTCTCCTCTATCTCGGTCGCCGTCATCGGCTCGCTACAGCACTCCGGGCGATTGTCGCCGATGCCGATGCCGCCGCAGGTCTCACACTCGAACAGCTGTGGTCCGTCAGCGGGGGGTGTCATAGGACGGGCTACTCGCCCCGGCGGTAGAAGCTTCAGGTATGTTCAGGGTAACTACGGGCAGGTGCTCGCGGGTCGCGGTTTCTCGCCCGTCATATAGATGTTAGTCCAAAGGTCTAAGCCCTCCCGGGACGGAATATGATTCACTATGAGCACTGAAACAGAGGACGCCAACGACCTGCGCGAGCGAATCACGAACTTCCTGCGCCGCAACTTCCCCCAGATCCAGATGCACGGCGGGAGCGCGGCCATCGAGGAGATCGACCGCGAGGAAGGCAGCGTCACGATCCGCCTCGGCGGCGCCTGTTCCGGCTGTGGCATCTCGCCGATGACCATTCAGGCCATCAAGACGCGTATGACCAAGGAGATCCCGGAGATCAACGAGGTCACCGCCCGAACTGGGATGGAACAGCAGGAAGGGATGTCCGGCGGAAGCGGCGGCATGAGTCCGTCCTTCCCCGGTGAGTCTCGCGGCGGCGACGTTGGCGGCGACGAAGACGAAGGCCCCGAAGCGCCGTTCTGAGGCCAGTTCTCGATCTTTTTTAGACCTGTTGACCAGCAACGCGTATAGGCGTGCCCGTGTGAGTCTCCAGAGTCCGTGTCCGTGGTCGCCGACTGACGTACAGCGGCGAGTCACACACATTAAGACGACGGGGAAAGACGGCGGGGATATGGAGACGGTCGACACGGTTGTCTGGGCGCTGTGGGCGATGTTGCCGGCGTACATCCCGAACAACGCCGCGGTACTCGCCGGTGGCGGCAGACCGATAGACGGTGGCCGAACGTGGGGCGGGCGGCGAGTGCTGGGTGACGGCAAGACCTGGCGCGGGACGCTCATCGGAACCGCTGCCGGGACGTTACTCGCGCTCGGACTGACGCAGGCCGCACCCGGCGTGAGCGCTGCACTGGGAGCCGACCTCCCGACGTTTTCGGTCCGCGCGGGATTCGGACTCGCCTTCGGTGCGATGCTCGGGGACATCGGTGCATCCTTCCTCAAGCGCCGGACGGGCCGCGAGCGCGGGGCTGCGTTCCCCGGGCTGGATCAACTGGACTTCGTCGTCGGAGCGTTGCTCTGTGCGCTCGTGACCGCGCCGTCGTGGTTCACCGAGACGTTCACCTTCCCGGTGCTGGTCGTCGTTGTCGTCGCGACGCCGGTGTTACACGTCGTGACCAATGGCATCGCCTACCTTCTCGGCCTGAAAAACGAGCCGTGGTAACGCGTCGTGACGGCCCGCGGATTGCACCATAGAACTACCTCGATCGCCCACGAAGCCGCATCCGATGGCCCTGCCCAACTCCTTCCCTGTCGCTAGCCGTGCCTCGCCGGTCATTCGCCGCGCGACAGCCAGCGGCGTGCTCTGCACGGCGGTCTTTCTGCCGACCATGTACGTGCTCCTGCACGCATACGTCGTCCTCACGGTAAGCGTCGGCCCCGTCCACACGCTCGACAGGCTGATCGACTTCGCCGTCGTCGCGGGTGGCATGACGACGTTCGTCGCGGGGTTCGTTTCACAGTTCCTCACTGAGACTTTCCTCGCCGAGAGGACTACGTAACTCCAGCGAATCGGCGAAGAAGTGCGTTTTTACGCGCTGACCGAGGAGTGTCGGGTATGACAACACGCGGGGAGACACTGCAACTGGCGACGCGGGGCTCGGACCTCGCGTTGCGCCAGGCGGCGACGGTTCGGGATTCGCTGAGCAGTCGCCGACTGGCGGTCGAACTCGTCGAGGTGGAGACGACGGGCGACCAGATACGGGACGAACTCATTCACCGACTGGGGAAAACCGGCGCGTTCGTGCGCAGCCTCGACGAGAAGGTGCTCGACGGCGAACTCGACGCGGCGGTCCACTCGATGAAGGACATGCCGACCGAACGGCCCGAGCGCCTCGTCGTCGCGGCGGTCCCCGAGCGGGCCGCCGCCGAGGACGTGCTGGTGACGCCCGACGGCCGCTCGCTTGACGAACTGCCGGAGGGTGCGACCGTCGGTACGTCGAGCCTGCGACGCAAGGCGCAGTTGCTCGCCGAGCGCGACGACCTCACCGTGGAACCGCTCCGGGGCAACGTCGATACGCGTCTTGCAAAACTGCTGGCCCCGTCGCTTCAGCAGGAACATCAGGAACGCCACGAGGCCGAAGAGGAGCAGACGGACGATACCGAGGAGTCCGACACCGACGAGGAGGAGGAACACCCCTACGACCGCACAGTCGAGGAGTGGTTCGACGACCTCACCGAGTTCGAACGGCGGGCGATGGAGCGGGACCCGGACGTGGAGTACGACGCTATCGTGCTGGCGAAGGCGGGGCTCCACCGCGCCGGGCTCACGCGCTACGTCGGGATGTCCGACCTCGATCCCGACCGGTTCGTGCCGGCTCCGGGGCAGGGCGCGTTGGCCGTGACTGCCGTCGACGGTGACCTCGCGCTGGATATCAAAGACCGGCTGGACGACCCACAAACGCGCGTCGAGACGACCGTCGAACGGACGATTCTCGAAGAACTCGGCGGTGGCTGTGTCGCGCCAATCGGCGTCCACGCCCACTTGGAGGGCGGCGTCGTCCACACGCGAGTGCGCGTCCTCTCACAGGACGGCACAGAGGAAGTCTCGGTTGGCCGCGACATTCCGGCCGAGTACCACATCGACGCGGCACAGGACCTCGCGGCGGAACTCGCCGAACAGGGCGCTGACGACCTTATCGCCGAGGCAAAGCGGGACTCGACGGGTGCGGACGACGACGCCTCGACGGCGCGGGAGGAAGACGAGGAATGACGGACGCTGCACCCGGCAAGGTGTATCTGGTCGGCTCCGGCCCCGGCGACCCGGACCTCCTGACGGTCAAGGCAAAACGCCTGCTTGAGGAGGCCGACGTGGTGCTGCACGACAAGCTCCCCGGCCCGGAAATCATCGGGATGATCCCCGAGGAGAAACGTGAGGACGTGGGCAAACGCGCCGGCGGCGAGTGGACGCCACAGGAGTACACCAACGCCCGATTAGTGGAACTGGCCGAGGAGGGTAACACCGTCGTCCGGCTGAAAGGCGGCGATCCGACGGTGTTCGGCCGCGGCGGCGAGGAACTGGCCCATCTCGCGGAGAACGGAATCCCCGTCGAGATCGTTCCGGGAATTACGAGCGCTATCGCCGGTCCCGAAGCCGCTGGGATTCCGGTCACGCACCGTGATTACACCTCCTCCGTCTCCTTCGTCACCGGCCACGAGGACCCGACGAAGGACGAATCCGCTGTGGACTGGGACGCTCTTGCGGCGACCGGCGGGACGCTCGTCGTCCTGATGGGCGTCGGTAAGCTGCCCCAGTACACAGAGGCCCTGCGCGAGGCCGGGATGGACCCCGACACGCCAGTCGCGCTCGTCGAACGCGCGACCTGGCCCGACCAGCAGGTCGCCACCGGCACGCTCGACACTATCGTCTCTGTCCGCGACGAGGCCGGTATCGAACCGCCCGCTATCACCGTCATTGGCGAGGTAGCCGGCGAGCGAGAGCGAGTGGTGGAGTTTCTGGAGGGGTACTGATGCGCGAGGAACCGCGCCTGCGCGTGGCTGCCTTCCGCCCCGACGACGAGCGTCTCGACGATGCGGTCGAACTGCTGGAATCGCTCGGTGCCGACCCGATTCCGGACCCGATGCTGGCCGTCGAGCCGGCGACGGCCGACGATGCCGACGGTGATGGAGACGATAGGCCAGTCACGCCCCGTACTGACGCCGACTACGTCGTCCTGACGAGCAAGACCGGCGTCGAACTCGCCGCCGAAGCTGGCTGGGACCCCGGCGAGGCGACGGTGTGTGCCATCGGCCAGTCGACCGCCGAGGCGCTTCACGAGGCCGGCTACGCCGTCGACATCATTCCCGCAGAATACTCTTCGACGGGACTTGTCGAAACGCTGTCTGGAGCGGTGGCTGGCACACGAGTCGAAGTCGCCCGGTCGGACCACGGCTCCGCAGTGCTGACTGACGGACTGGAAGCCGCCGGTGCGTACGTCCATGAAACCGTGCTGTACCGGCTCATCCGGCCTCCAGAATCGGGCGAATCTGCGGAGCTGGCAGCCGACGGCGACCTCGATGCGGCGCTATTCACCTCTTCGCTCACCGTCGAACACTTCCTCGATGCAGCTGCGGACCGCGGGGTCCGCGATGCTGCCATCGACGGACTGAACGAAGCGACTGTCGGCGCGATCGGTGAGCCGACGCGAGAGACGGCCGAGGACGCCGGTATCTCGGTCGACATCGTCCCCGATCAGGCCGACTTCGAGGCGCTGGCTTGCGAGGCTGTCGAGGCAGCCGCTCCGACACACCACGAATAACGGCTCTGTATAGTTCGACGCCTGCCCGAGCTATTTTGCGGCTTCTTCGACGGCCTCGCGCTCGTCCATCTCTGCCCGTAGCGTCGCCAGCTCGTTCTCGACCGCCCGCTCGCTGGAGAGGCGGTCGAGTTCCTGATCGATAGAGTCGCCCTCGTCGAGTACGGATTCGAGTTGACCGCTCGATTCGAGTTCCTCCAGCGCGGCCGCGCGCGCCTCCATCTGCTCCGTACGCTCCGTCGCGCGCTCGATGGAGCGGTGCACGTCGGCCATCGTATCGCCAGCGCCGGTAAACGCCTCTGAGACCCGGGCCGATGCCTCGGCGGCCTGATAGCGGGCCTTCATCGTTTCTTTTTTCGTCCGGAACTGCTCTACTTGACTGCTGAGTTCGGCCCGCTTGCCGACCAGCCGGTCCTGTGTGTCCTGTAGGTCGTCTATCTGCCCCGTCAGATCCGTGATCTGACTGACGTTCACTTGCTTCTTTTCCAGCGCCCGGCGCGCGAGGTCATCGCGTCCTTCCTGCAGGGCGGCCCGGACCTGCGTGTCGTGTTTCTCGACGTTCGACCGCAACCGAGTTCGGTGGATCTCTAAGCGTTTCTTCTGGGTCGTCACGTCGGCGATACCGCGGGTCACGTCCTGCAGTTCGTCCCGCATCTGCTCGTATGAGTAGTCAAGCTCCACCGCCGGGTCCGAAGTCCGACTGAGAAGAGCGTTGAGCTTAGCGCGGATTGCGAACGCGAACCGTCGGAGCAGACTCATCGAAACCGCTCCGGTCGGACAGGAACTCGAAGCGATTCTGACTGCGGCTCGGACGTGACAATATTCATGTCACTTTGTATGACTGTAGATATTATAATAACAGGGTATTACTCGATTTAATACGTGCTTAATGGGTCACAACGTCGGAAACCCGTGGCTATTCGATTTTACTGTCTGACTACTTGATGGATACCGGAAACAACCAACAGGCGTTGATGACACGGACCACACTGCGCATGGTCGGTACGCTATTGCTCGCACTCCTCACCGGCGCAAGCTTACCGGACGACGCGCGGAACGCCGTCGGCCCGCCCGGAAGCTTCCCGGATCCGGTCTCTGACTTTATGACGGCGAGCATCGAATTGGTTCAGGAGTTCCTCACCGGTGGGAGCGATGCCAGCCCCGGACCGGCCGTGAGCGGAGCGGCGACGGGTGCAGGTGTGTAGGCCGATGGACCGGAAGCTACTCGCCGTTGGTGGCGCCTTCGTGCTCCTGATTGGGGGCGTCGGTGGGGCGTTCGTCGCCGACCTCGGTCCGTTCCAGGCGGAAAGTAGCGGCGAGGACATCTTGGAATTCCCGACGGAGACCGTCGAAGCAACCGAGAGCGACACCACAACCACTGATACTGATGATTCTGACGGCGGCGCAGCACGTACTCCGCCGTTTACGCTCTCCGTCGACTCCATCAAGGAGTGTGGCCGCACCTGCCGAGACGTGACCTCGACGCTGGCAAACCAGCAGAACAGCACGGCGGCGGATGTCACCGTCTACACGCGTATTTACGCGGGTAACTCGACCGATGGCGATGTGGTCCGGGAGGGATCCGAGGACGTGGGTAGTCTTGAAGCGGAGGGGTCATACACTACGACCCGACGCGTCGACCTGTCATTCAGCGACGCGTACGCTATCGAACAGGCGGACGGCTGGATAACCATTCGAACGACCGTCGAGACTGCCGACCGGACGGTCACGCTCAGTGACCAGCGGGAGGTCGCCTGACGGGACAGGTCACTCTGGTACGACTGCCTGCGCGTCTGAACGTTTTTATGCCGGAGCGCACCTATCCCCGGTACGATGACTACGACCGGCCCCGTTCCAGCGCTCGCCGACCGCGCGGCCGCCTGCGCCGACCGACTCCGGGCGGCCGACCGCGTGTTGCTGGCCTCCCACATCGACGCCGACGGGCTGACCAGCGCTGCCATCGCCACCGCGGCGCTGTCGCGGGCCGGCATCCCTGTCGAGACCGTCTTCAAGAAGCAACTCGACGCCGCCGAAATCGAGAGCATCGCGGCCCGCGAGTACGATACCGTGCTGTTCACGGATTTCGGGTCCGGCCAGCTAGACGTTATCTCCGAGCACGTCGCCGCCGGCGATTTCGAGGCAATCATCGCCGACCACCACCAGCCGTCGGACCCGGGTGACTGCCACCCAGACGCGGTCGTCGACACCGACGGCTACGCCGACTTCGAGACGCATCTCAACCCGCTGCTGGAAGGCATCAATGGCGCGTCGGAGCTCTCGGGTGCGGGCGCAGCGTATGTCCTCGCCCGCGCGCTCTCGACCGAAGGGACGGACAACCGCGACCTCGCCGCGCTGGCGGTCGTCGGTGCAGTCGGGGACATGCAGGCCGTCGGTGGCGAACTTGTCGGGGCCAACGCCGGCCTCGTCGAGGAGGGCATTGACGCCGACGTGCTGGAAGAGGGGACCGATCTCTCGCTGTACGGCAAACAGACCCGACCGTTACCGAAACTGCTCGAGTACGCGACCGAAGTGCCGATTCCGGGCATCTCGAACGACCAGGCCGGCGCGACGCGGTTCCTCGAAGGTCTCGGCCTGAGCCTGAAAGCTAATGGCGACTGGCGTACGTGGGCGGACCTCTCCGACGACGAGCGCCAGACTGTCGCCAGCGGGCTGGTCCAGCGCGCCGTCGAGCGTGGCGTCCCGGCGGACAAGATAGAGACGCTCATCGGCACGACCTACACGCTGACCGCGGAACCGCGCGGGACGGAACTCCGGGACGCGAGCGAGTTCTCGACGCTGCTGAACGCCACGGCCCGCTACGAGCGGGCGGACGTGGGACTGGCCGTCTGTCTCGGCGAGCGCGATGCGCCGCTTGAACGGGCGCGGACGCTGTTGTCGAACCACCGGCGAAACCTCTCGGAGGGACTCACGCTCGTCAAGGAGCGTGGCGTCACACAGGCCGGGACCGTCCAGTGGTTCGACGCCGGCGATGCAATCCGCGAGACCATCGTCGGCATCGTCGCCGGGATGGCGCTGGGGACCGACGGCGTCGATTCGGACAAACCAATCATCGCCTTTGCCAGCACCGACGAAGACGAGACGAAAGTGTCCTCTCGGGCGACCGGTCCACTGGTCGGCCGGGGCGTCGACCTGTCGGTCGTAATGCACGACGCTGCGCAGTCTGTCGGCGGCGACGGCGGCGGGCACGATATCGCGGCGGGTGCGACCATCCCAGCCGGCGAGGAGTCGGCGTTCATCGAGGCGGCAGACAAGATTATCAGCGAACAAGTATCGTAACCGAGACGCAGCAAACCGCGCGGCAGTGAGACTGACGACGCTGCCACCAGTATCAGCAATAAAAGCTATACGTCCGCTTCTCCGAACACCCCACGATGGACTCTCGGGGCCTGTTCGATATTGCACTCGTTGTCGTCGCTGGCCTGCTGGCCTACACTGAGACGTTCGGCTTCGCGAACCCGCGGACGACGCTGCAAGAGATTATCGCAGCTATCGCCGGGCTGGACATCCGCGTCTTTCTGGTTCTGGGTGGCATCTTCGGTATCTGCTTCATCGCGTACCTCACGATGTATCTCCCGCAAAAGGACGCACGCACGATCCAACGCTGAATATCGGGTCATCTTTATCCCCAGCCCCGTACCGTTCTGGCAATGACAGAGTTCGATCCCGAGAAGTTCGAGGACAAATACGCGAACTACTTTCCGGAGCTCCAGAAGGCATACAAGAACGCTTTCGAGCGGATGAACGACACGTACGACTCTGAGCTGGTCCACGCGATCGACCAGCAGATCCTCAACGAGTCGGAGCCGTTCTACGAGGACGGCGAGTTCAGCGTCGAACTGCCGGAGAACCCGACCGATCGGCTCTCGGCGATCATCGTCGACGACGAGAAACTCGACGCCGTACTCTCCGAATACATCGACGAGATCGAGCGTGAACTGCGCCGCGTGTTCGATCTCGACGACTGACTGCACTCACCGCAGTTCGGCAATTGCTGCGTTATTCTTGTTCTGACAGTATCCTCGACAAAAACGCGTGGTGATGCCCTATTCGTCGGGCATCATCGTCTCATTCGGTTCGGGAGTCGAATCCGGTTCCGACGGCAATGCGCCGCCACTGCCCACTCCGGTACCGGGGAGCGACCCACCAGGTCCGGACTGGCCGGATTCCGCAGTCTGTGGTGCGTCTTCGGGTGATTTCTCGCCCGTGACGAGGAAGTCAAGCAGGTTCCCGACCAGTTGCTCGTTGTCGGCCCGGTAGAGGAACTCCTGCGTGAAAACGTTCGTGTCACCGACAGTGACGACGTTCCCCGAGCGGGAAACGACGCCGTACGTGTCCTGTCGCCGGGTCTTCGAGAGCGTGGTCTGTTCCGTCGTCGTGAGGGCGGTGTCGCCGCCTTGGACGGGGATCGCGGCGTAGAAGACTGTTCGGTCGACGCCCTCTGTGAGTTCCGTATCTCCTGTTGGCGTGGCGTAGACGTTCTGGTAGTTGGTGTCGTACTCGTGCATGTTGTACAGGTAGCCGTTCCCGTACGAGAGGCCGTACTGGCTCGCCAGTGGGGCCATCGGCATGGTCACGCTATCCGACCGAATCGGGCCGAAAAGCCCCAGTCCGGCGGGACTCGCCTGTGACGGCTCGTTTAGCAAGAGCACGCGACCGCCCGCGTCGCTGAACGCGGTCAAACCGTTCATTTCACTCTCGGTGTAGCGCTGTTCCGCGCCAAGGACGACAAAGGCGTCAGCCGAACGCAGTGACTCGTTGAGCGGGCTCCCACTCTGCCGCTCACCGACGTGGTAGCGCACCGTCGCTCCGTTCTCAGTCAGGGTCGAGACGAGCGGCGTGAGCGCTTCGCGGTCGATATCGCCAGCGTGAGCGACGTCGATAACGACGACCTTCCCGGACGCGTCGGCCGACATCGAGAGGTCACCGCTCTCGTCCGCTGGAGTCGCGACGCCCTCGTTGCTGTTGAACGACGGGGCGTCCACCTGATTTATATCGGGAGCCGATTGTGCACCGCCACCGATCGCGACGGTGCCGACAATCACCGACAGGACGAGTATCCCGACGAAAAACCCTGCTCGAATGACTGGACTCGAACGTGAGCTATCGGCTGACATTTCAGGCACCTCCCTGTGCGGTGCTGTTGTAGATAACCTGTTGGTTCTCCGGCGTGCCGTATATCATGAGGAAGTGGACTGTATCGACGCCCTGGTACGTGTACGGTGCGCCTTCGGCAGCGACGGTCGCGTTCCCACTGGCTCCACTTCCGCCACTGAGGAGGAATATCCCCTGTGGGTCCGCGGGGTTAGTGTACACGACCTGATACTCCGAGAGACCGGCCTCTTCAGCCGCGCCGGCTATCGCAGCTTCGAGTCCGCCGACTTCATCCGCATAGCCGGTCTGGACTGCGCGACCGCCCTGATAGGCCGACGCTTCAGCGACAGTCTCGCGGGAGACGTTGAGCCTGTCACCGCGTTCAGTCATGACCGCACCGACGAAGGCTCGCTTCATCGATTCGAGGCTCGCGTAGTACTGGTCACGCGTCATCCCACGATGGGCCTTGTCGGGGCCAGTGGTTGCGGATGCACTCAGGCCGTCGCTCGGCGCGGTGCCGATGACGCCGACGTGGCCAACGAGGCTGGCCGGCGTCACGTAGATGCGGTCGCTCGGGACCGCGGTGTAGTACGCGCCGGAGGCGGCGTACTGGTCGACGCTCGTGTACACCGGCTTCTCCGCCGAGAGCCGCTTGACGGCCAGATACATCGACTCACTGGAGGCGGCGCTCCCACCGGGGCTCGATATCCGGAGGACGACCGCTTCGACTGACTCGTTGCTACGGAGTTCGCGGAGCTCCTGTACCGTGTCCTGTGAGGTAGAACTGGAAATCGTTTCGTCGATGTTCACTACAGCGACGTACTGTTCGTCATCTTCGGCAACCGACGCCGCATACGGTACGACGGCGGCACCGATGAGAATGGCAATAACCGCAAGTACCGTGTACGACTGGAGGGCAACTGCGACCCGTCTATCGATTGGGTTGTTCATGCGACAACATAGATTCGCTGTCACGTTGGACTAATAAAAGCATACCCTGAACTGCTGGCCCAGAAGTCCCCGTCCCGGAACGACATGAGAAGTTTCCTTACTGTCGACCTGCAATCGATACCTATGGACCAACGCAAGCCGCCAGCCACGGAAGAGGGCTGGTACGCGCTGCACGACTGTCGGAGTATCGACTGGGACGCTTGGCGCGACGCTCCCCAGCGAGTCCGCGATCGTGCGCTCTCGGAGGGGATCGGCTTCCTCGACGCCTACGAAGCCGTCGAAGACGCCGAGGAGGGGCAGACGGCGGTGTACACCGTTATGGGCCACAAAGCCGACATCATGATCCTCCACCTGCGGCCGACGATGGGCGACCTCGACGCGGCCGAACGCCATTTCGAGCAGACGGAGTTCGCCGCCTTCACCGAGCAAGAGTTCTCCTACGTCTCCGTAACGGAGGCGTCGGGCTACACCGAGAAGTCCCGCGAGTACTTTGAGGGCGAGGTCGACGACGACTCCGGGCTGGCCCAGTACATTCAGGCCCGGCTCCACCCTGATGTGCCGGACGAGGAGTTCGTTTGCTTCTACCCGATGAGCAAGCGCCGCCAGCCCGACCAGAACTGGTACGACACGTCCTTCGAGGAGCGGGCGGCCCACATCAAACGGCATGGCGACATCGGTCGCGGGTACGGCGGCGAGGTGAGCCAGATGATCGCCGGCTCCATTGGCTTCGACGACTGGGAGTGGGGCATCACGCTCTGGAGCGACGACATGCGCCACATCAAGGAACTGCTGACCGAGATGCGTTTCGACCCCTCGACCTCGCAGTTCGCCGAGTTCGGCCCCTTCTACGTCGGCCGGAAGTTCGACCCAGCCGAGTTGCCGGCCGTGCTGGCTGGCCAGCGCGTACCGACCGATGGCGAGTCGGTTCCGGAGACGCCGGCGGACGTTGCGGAACACGAGCACGCGTCGGCCGGTACCGGCGCGAGTCACAGTCAGGCCAAGGAGCCTACAGCGAGCGACGCACAGGCTGGGGCACACGCCGGCGGTGACACCGGCAGCCACGGCGGGACCCATCCCGGAAGCGCCAGCGAAGGCGACCATCCGCATTCCGAGGACTCGTCCGACGAGGGCGATTCGGATTCTGCAAGTAGCTCGGGCGGTCGGCCTGACGTTTCAGCGGACTTCGAGGAGATAGACGACGCCGCACAGCGGCTCGGTCGGCTGGGGCTGCACGAGGGCGACGCGTACGACGCCGGCGACTACGCGCTGGTGTTCCACTCTTCGGCCGATGCGGAGGATATTGTCGACGATGTCTCCGACCTCGAAAGCAACTTCGACCACTACGACCGCCACGTCCGGACGGCCGTGCGTGCCGACAGTGGTCAGACCTACGTCGTCAGCATCTGGACGGCGAAAGACGCCGCCGAGACGGCAGCTGGGTTCCTGAAAGATATCGACGGTGTCGACGAACAGCTCGGCGGCTCCCTCGGTGAGGATGGCGGGAGCGCCGAGACTGCGGACGACAGCGACGCCCAGACCGCCGAGTCGTCCCAGTCCATCCGCGAGACGCTCGAATCCGCGGGCGTCTACGCCGGGCAACCGCACGGCGAGGACGTGTACGCCCTCGTGGTGTACTCCGAAGCCGACGCGGAAACGCTCGACGAGGAAGTCACAGACCTTCGGAGTGCGTTCGAGCGCTACGACACGCACGTCCAGACCACGGTGTACGGCGACACCGACGGCGATGTTGCGGCCGTCGCGTCGCTGTGGGACACTGAGGACGCCGCCCAGACCGCTAGCGACTACCTCACCGACCTCCCCGGCGTTGTCGGCCGCCACGGCGAGGGCGACGGCTTCGGGACGATGGGGATGTTCTACACGGTCAAGCCCGAGTACCACGACGACTTCGTCGAGAAGTTCGACACCGTCGGTGGCCTGCTCGAAGAGATGGACGGCCACCGCGAGACCTCGCTGCTGTTCAATCACGACGACGAGAACGACATGTTCATCGCGAGCCAGTGGGACTCACAGGAGGACGCGATGGCCTTCTTCCGCTCCGACGACTTCTCGGAGACGGTCGACTGGGGTCGGGACGTCCTGGCCGACCGACCGCGGCACGTCTTCCTGGCCTGAATCGCAGGCCACCTATTCGCTATCGAACGGCGACGAGCCGTAGCCGCCTGTAGTCTGCGACCCAGGTGTCACCGTCGAAAAGCGTCGGGTGGAGCCGGTCCTCGACAGCCGACAGCACTGCCGCTTGCTCGCTATCGTCGACACCAGCGAAGAACTCATCACCGAACATCTCAATCCAGTTCTGGAGCCCGTCTTCACCACCGTCGAGCGGCGTCGGTCGGTCGAATAGCCGTGAGAACTGCAGTTCGAGCCCGTGGCCTTCGACCCGCGGCGCGTACTCGCCGATACTCGGGAAGTACCAGGGATGACTGGCGTCGTAGCCCCGCGCATCCAGTTCGGCGATGAGTGCGTTGGTTATCGCGGCCACGTTACCGTGTCCGCCGAACTCCGCGACGAACCGCCCGTTCTCAGTCAGTGTATCGGCAACCGTCGATAGCACCGCGTCGTGGTCCTCTCCGGGAATCCAGTGCAGCGCCGCGTTCGAAAACACCGCATCGAACGGCTTGTCGGTGGTATAGGACCGCACGTCCGCCTGCTTGAACGCGAGGGTCGGATAGGCGTCTCTGGCCCGTCCGACCATCTCCGCCGACGCGTCGATACCGACCACCTCGGCACCGCTGTCTGCGATTTCTGCAGTCAGGTGGCCGGTGCCACAGCCGACATCCAGTATCCGCTCGCCGGAGTGGGGGTCCAGCAGGTTGACGACCGACTGACCGTGTTCGTGGACGAACCCGTGGCGGTCGTCGTAGTCGTCGGGGTCCCAGTCGTTGCCTGGCATAGCCTGTGCTATCCCGAGATGTAGTCAAAAGAATACCGACGGTGTTTCTGCCCGGTTTAGTCGTCGTCTTCGGTTACAGTTCGGTCGATATCTTTCTCACCGAAGAAGATGTCCGCTCCGTCTTGGGCCACCTTCTCTGCGAGAACGGCACACTTGACGCGCATCGGCGAGATGTCGACGCCGAGCATCTCCGTGATATCGTCGCGATCCATCGCTTTCAGGTCCTCGACTGCCATCCCAGCCAGTTCCTGTGAGAGCATCGACGCGGAGGCTTGGGAGATGGCACAGCCATCGCCCTGGAAGGCGACCTGCTCGATGGTCTCCTCATCCTCGTCGAGGACGACATCCATCCGTATCTCGTCGCCGCACATCGGGTTCTCGCCGATGTGGGTAAACGTCGGGTCCTCGATCTCCCCGTAGTTCCGGGGGTTCTTGTAGTGATCGAGGATCTGCTGCCGGTACATATCCGAGCCACCGATACCCATAATTGAACTATGATACGGCTGTCAGTCGGAAAAACGTTCCGAGGTATCGGTTCGCACGTCTGCTGTTTCGTGGGCGGAAGCGCCACTGACAGCCTGAGCGGTCCGGCAGGCTCTCCTCCGCCAGTAGGTAATATTTACTGCCGCCGTCCGGTCTGTCACTCTGTGGGAGAGAACAACGCTCCGTCTCCAACTGACCATGCCGTTCGGCTCGTGGGGTTTGTCAGCGACGAACCGGTGATTCGCCAGATCGGCAACCGGGCGCTGTATCTCGGCAACAAACACGCGGCACGGCCCGAGGCACACAATCGGTCCTTCGAACACGTGCTTTCGGCGACGAGCGAGGCCTACCCGCTCACGACCGCCCACCATCCGCTTATTGATGGCTCGGGCAACGAATGGGCGGCGTTCGAGGCGGCCGTCGATACCGCCCGGCGCTTCGTCAGAGCGGACGGCCTAGCGCTGATTCACTGCAAAGCCGGCGTCTCCCGGAGCGCGACGCTGATTGCGACGGCACTCGCTGCCGAGGAAAAGCGGCCGCTTTCCGATGCGCTGGCCAGCGTACAGGCGGCTCGGCCGATTGCGACTCCGAACCCCGCACTCTATGAGCTAGCCGTCATCTATCTCGCTGCAGACCGGTGACACTCATCCACGCTTCCCGGGGCTACTCCGTGACAGCGTTCTCGTCTTTCCTGACGACTTCGTCCCGGATCCGGTCGACCCACAGCGCAACCGGCCAGTCAGCTGTCTGAGCCGGTCCATCCCCTTCGAGCAATTCGAGTCGTCCAACCGAGTCCGGCGGCATCGCGACTAGTCCTTGATGCGTGGTCTCACCTATTGTTTCGATCTTGTGCCGCGCCCCACCGGGTAGATAGACGAACTCGCGCTGCTCTGCCCTGAGGACCTGCTCGTCTCCGTCCTCGCGTTTCAGCGTGTATCTGGCAGCGCCATCGAGGCACAAACACACCTCGTCGAAACTGGGCGCGTGCGTGTGCCAGTCGATGACCGCGCCAGGGTCCATCTCGAAGTACAGCAGCTTGAATTCGTTCGTGAAACACACCGGATACGTCCGGATGTCGTCCCCACCCTGTTCGAAGTGGCTGGCATCGTCGAGCGACACCTTGTACATCGTCTGATCGGGGAGGTGCGTGTAAGCGAGCGACGCCGGCGTCAGCGGCTGCTCCGCTTCATCGGTATCAGTCATCGTCCCGACAAAAGTTATCGTCGGAGTGTCATATAGCTGCCGTGTACATCGGCACTATATCACAACTGAAAATACCATCTGTTGCATCCCATATAGGGACTGAGCGTGCGATTACGCGAACAACTGTCGGGCGTCGTCAATAGCCGACACGAGCTTGTCAACTTCCTCGCGCGTGTTGTAGATGTAGAACGAGGCTCGCGCAGAGGCGGGGACGCCCATCTTGTCGTGGAGCGGTTGCGTACAGTGGTCGCCAGCGCGGATAGCGACGGCAGAGTCGTTGAGGATTGAGGAGAGGTCGTGAGCGTGCACCGAGTCGAGGTTGAACGAGACGAGGCCACCGCGCTCCGTTCCCGCCGACGGACCGTACGTTTCCACGTCACCCTCTTCTTGGAGCTGTTCCAGCGCATACTGGGCGAGCTGTTCTTCGTGGCGCTGGATCCGTTCCATCCCGATGTCGTCGAGGTAGTCACAGGCCTCCGCGAGCGCGATGCCCTGGCAGATGACCGGTGTGCCGGCCTCGAATTTCCACGGAAGGTCGTTCCAGGTGGCGTCCTCGAAGGTGACTTTCTTGATCATCTCGCCGCCGTAGAGGTACGGCTCCATCTCTTCGAGGATGTGTTTCTTGCCGTAGAGGACGCCAATACCGGTCGGACCGGCCATCTTGTGTCCTGAGAAGGCTAGGAAGTCGGCGTCGATGGCCTCCACGTCGACCGGGCGGTTCGGGACCGACTGTGCGCCGTCGACGAAGATATACGAATCGTGGTCGTGGGCGATATCCGCCAGTTCCGAGACGGGGTTGACCGTCCCCAGCGTGTTCGAGACGTGGACGACGCTGACCATCGCGGTGTCGTCGGTGATGATTTCCCGGGCGTGATCCATATCGAGCGTGCCGTCCTCATCGACGCTGATGTAGCGACAGGTCGCACCGGTCTTCTTGGCGATCTGCTGCCAGGTGACCAGCGAGGCGTGGTGTTCCATCTCCGTGAGCACCACTTCGTCTTCGGGCCCGAGTTCATTCAGGCCCCAGGCGTAAGCGACGAGGTTCTCGCTTTCGGTGGTGTTCTTGGTGAAGATGATCTCCTCACGTTCGCCCGATGCGCCGATAAACTCGGCGACGCGGTCGTGAGCGTCCTCGTAGGCGACGCTGGCCTCCTGACTGAGCTGGTGGAGGCCGCGGTGGACGTTTGCGTTGGTCGTCCGGTAGTAATCCGCGATAGTCTCGACGACCGGTTCGGGCGTCTGCGTGGTGGCCGCGTTGTCGAGATACACCACTTGCTCGCCGCCGAACTCGCGCTGGAGGATGGGGAAATCCTCACGGATACGCTCCACGTCCAGTAGTTCAGATTCAGCGTGTCCCATTGGTTCTATTCAGGGGCTCAACAGGCAACATTCCTTCGGTTCACCTAGAACTCCTCCCGTCCGGTAGCGGCCGTTTCTTGCCCTATCCGGAGTCAGAGTCGGACTCGGATACGGATCTGGCGACCATCGCGTGCTGCTCCCGATAGGTCTCCAGTAGGTAGTTGTCCCAGACGAGATCGGCGAGAACGTGGGCATACAGCACGACAGCGGTAAACAGGGCCAGCGGCTCGGAGACGAGCTAGAGGCCGAACACGACTACACCGCCGATGAGATGGTGACTGAGGAGCCGCTGGAGCGGCCAGAGGTCTTGCGGGCCGAAGATTTCGTCTTGGTCGAGCACCGCGATCTTCGGATTGCGGAGGCAGCGGCGGAGCGCGGTCCAGTCGCCGGTTTCCAGTCGAGCCACTGCGAAGTGGTCGAAATCGATGACGATACCGACGACGACTGCGTAGCCGACGGCGGCCCACCAGGGAAGCGGGATCGGCAGAACGGCGACGCCGGCGGCCCCGACGGCAGCGGAGACGATAGCGTGGTCTCGAGAATACATATGTGTCACTCTCGACGGGCGTGTGCAAAGACTGTCGAGGTCGGGCGTGCGATGGCGACCGCAGTTACATCCAGAGCAGTTGCGCGTGGCGCGTCTCGCCCAGATCGAGGACGTTCTCCTCGTCGACGAAGCCGTGCTCGACGGCGACGCTGACGGCGTCGTCGCCGACGATGTTGGCGACCGAACACCGGGAAAGACTGTCGACGATTTCGTCTTCGGTAGCCGCCTCGCCGCCGTAGAACTCCTCGTTGACGGTGAGCGAGACGGGTCCGTTCTCGAACGTTTCGCCCATGATGTCGTGGTCACAGACGGAGACGAGCAACCCCTCGTCGGTGTCGCGTTCGTTGAGTATCATTCAAGCAGTTGCTGCTCGGCCTCCTCGCGCATCTCGTCGACTTCCTCGGCCAACTCCTCGGCGCGGTCGAACTCGCCGACCTCCTCGAGAGCGCGGGCCTTCTCTTCGAGCACATCGGCGTTGCGGAAACCGAGGCGGACCGCGTTGTCGAACGCGTCGATAGCTTCGTCAGCTAGCCCGCGTTCGAGTAGGAAGAAGCCGCGGTTGTACCAGCCCTCGCCGAAGCGAGGGTCGATTTCGACGGCGCGCTCGGCGTGTTCGAGCGCCTGTTCGGAGCGGCCGGATTTCCACAGCGCGTATGCGAGGTTCGTCTCGGCCGTAGCGGCGTGGTCGGACTCCTCGTCGAAATTGAGGGCTTCCTTGTACGCGCCGATGGCGGCGTCCCACTCCTCGAGTTCCGCGTGGGCCGCACCCTTGTTTGTCCATGCCTCTTGGAGCAGACGCTCCTCCTCTGTGTGCTGGGCAACGCGCTCGAAGGTTTCGGCGGCCTGTTCGTGGCGGTTGATGTGCATATACTCTAGGCCGACATCGAGTAGCTTCTCCGGTTCCACAGAGTCAGCGGAGATGTTCCGCTGGTCAAGCAGGTCGGTGACGACACGCGAGTCGACGGGGTCGACCTTGTCCGGATCGACTTCGAACTCTGGCGGTTCGAGGTCGAACCCCTCGTAGGGGTCGTCGAACCCCTGCCCTTCCGAAAAGGCGTGATCGTCGTCGTTGTCTGTCATACTACCTGATTGACGGCCAATCCGGTTAAGGGCTACGTCCACGGCTCGCCAGGATTTAGGTGTCCTGCGCCCGGATTTCCGGCCGCTCGGAGCCCGTTATACCGGACGGCCCTCGTCTCCACGGTGTCGCTTGCGGTCGTCCTGAGGAGTTCTGGCTGCGGTGCCCGGTGCTTTCTTGCGAACCGGCCCGCAACCCTCAGCTATGACAAAGCGCCTGTTCGTCAGCGTTGACCTTGACGGGCTGGCCGACGCCGTGGCAGCCGTCCAGAACCGGTTCGACGGGGTGTCGGGCCTTCGACTCACTGACCCCGAGCAAGCTCATGTCACGCTGAAGTTCCTCGGCGACACTGACCCTGACCGGGTTGCCGACATAGTTAGCGCCCTCGAAACCGCGGTCGAAGACAGCGGCGTCGATCCGTTCGAAGCTGAGTTCGGCGGGCTCGGCGTCTTTCCGTCGCTGTCCTACGTCAGCGTCGTCTGGATTGGCGTCCAGGACGGCCAGGGTGATGCGGAACTGACCGTGCTGCACGAAGCCATCGAAGACCGGACCGTCGCGATGGGGTTCGACCCGGAGGACCACGGGTTCACGCCGCACGCGACCATCGCCAGAATGGACCACGCCGGCGGCAAGGAGACTGTACAGCACGTCGTCGAGAACGACGATCCTGGCGTGGGGCGCCTACGGGTCGCGGAAATCAGGCTGAAAGAGAGCGAACTGGGTCCCGACGGACCGACATACCGGACCGTCGACTCGGTGTCGCTGTGAGTGTGTACCGTTACAGCCAGGCGGTTGCTGTCGGTGCGAGTTCTATGCGAACGATGCTGACGGCCATTTAGTGATAGAATTTTGTTAGAAACTGTTTGGTGGTGTCGGGAGTGTCGTAGTTTTGGCTGGGATTCGCACTGAGGGCATGAATTAGGCACCTGTATAACTCCGTGCGGCGTACTGGCAGTCCGTTTAGGCCGACCAAAACAAATCAGGTTAGTGACAATTTTTATCGGTCCGAGCAGCGTAGGACCGATATGGTCGCCGTTGAGAACGTTGCTTTCGTGTTCGTCGCGGGGTTGCTCACGGCACTCGCCACCGGCCTCGGTGCGATACCGTTCTTTCTGGTCGACGAGTTCTCCGACCGATGGAACGTCCTGCTGTGGGGGCTCGCCTCGGGGATCATGGTCGCCGCCTCGTTGTTCGGACTCGTCCGGGAGGGGCTGGCCTACGGATCGCCAGTGCTCATGGTTCCCGGTATTCTGGCTGGGGTCGCGCTCGTCGCTGTAGCACACGAACTGTTAGACGATTTCGACCAGTCGCCCAAGCAGTTCGAACAGGCGGATTTCACCAAGCTGCTGCTGATTCTGGGCATTCTGACTGTCCATAGCTTCCCGGAGGGCGTCGCCGTCGGCGTCTCCTTCGCTGAACTCGGGTTGGAGTCGGCCACGCCCGAATCCGCTGTCGGTATCCTTGGTGTCTCCGTCCCGCTGCTGGCGGTGTTCATGACCATCGCCATCTCCATCCACAACGTCCCTGAGGGGACTGCTATCGCCATCCCGCTTCGCTCGCTGGGTGTCAGCGAGTGGAAGATGGTCTGGTGGGCGGTGTTCTCCTCGCTACCCCAGCCGGTCGGGGCCGTTATCGCGTATTACTTCGTCACGCTGGCGAAGGCGTTTCTCCCGTTCGGCTTTGGCTTTGCCGCCGGGGCGATGGTGTATCTCGTACTCACGGAGTTCGTTCCCGAGGCCTTGGAGTACGGGGACGGCTTGCCGGGTGGAGGCAAACGTGAACTACTCGCAGGGGTCGCTGTCGGCGTGTTGGCGATGGTGCCGCTGGCGTTCGTTTAGAACGGGAGCTTGTTCCGGATGACGGTGAGGTCGACAAAGGCCTTCAGCGGGTCGCCGTAGTCATCAACACGGGTCTCCATCCGGTAGTTCGAGTGGTCGACGGCGAAGAAGTACGGCCCGGGTTCGTTAAGTGACTCTCGCGCGCCGCCGTCGTCCGTCGACGCTTTGTAAATATCTGACCCCTCCGGCTGGACCGCTGTCTGGCTGAACTCGGGGTTCCCCGGCGGTGTCTCGTCGGGCTTCCGACCCTTGATGAACGTGTCGTACTGCTCGAACCGCTCGCGATCAGTGAAAAAGTACGCGCTGAACGGGATGTCCGCTTTGACGATATACCGTAGTTCACCGCCGGGGTCGGATACATCCGGAATTTCCTCCTTGATCCACGCTTCGTGTGGGTTGACTCTGACGTCCTGTTGCACGCTGACGACGACCTCACCGCCCCCACCCATGCAACCGGAGCCGACAGCTGTTGCACCGACACCCATTGTCTGGAGGAATCTCCGGCGCTTCATCCATTGATAATCAGGGCCACAGACTACTTAGTTCTACGTCCGCAGTTATAGCCGCTGATAACGGGCCGTGACCGGCTCGAAAAGGAAGGAATTTAAACCACGGCCCGGAACAAGCACCATACCATGGGTAAGAAATCGAAGGCTACGAAGAAGCGACTGGCCAAACTCGACAACCAGAACAGTCGAGTCCCGGCCTGGGTCATGCTCAAGACGGACCGCGAAGTCCAGCGCAACCACAAACGACGCCACTGGCGGCGCAACGACACTGACGAATAATGAGCGCCAGTGACTTCGAGGAGCGTGTCGTCACCGTCCCGCTCCGAGACGCGCGAGCCGAACCGAACCACAAGCGCGCAGACAAGGCGATGATCCTCATCCGCGAGCACCTCGCCAAACACTTCTCTGTCGACGAGGACGCCGTCCGCCTCGACCCCTCGATCAACGAGGCGGCCTGGGCCCGCGGTCGCGCCAACACGCCGAGCAAGATCCGTGTTCGCGCCGCCCGCTTCGAGGAAGAGGGCGAAGCCATCGTCGAAGCAGAGACCGCAGAGTAACGTTGCTCCGCGCGGCTTTCTCCGGGTCGTCGTACGTGGGTGTGTTCGCCCGTGCGACCGACGACTGCGTGCTGGTTCGCCCAGACTTAGACGAATCGCTGCTCGACGACCTGAGCGACGAACTCGACGTTCCAGCCGTGCCGACCACCGTCGGCCGCTCCGGGACCGTCGGCGCGCTCGCGACCGGCAACGAGAACGGACTGGTCGTCTCCGAACGCGTCCGCGAGACCGAAATCGAACGGATTCAGGATGTCGTCGACGTGCCCGTGACGCGGCTCCCCGGCCGAATCAACGCCGCCGGCAACGTCGTCTGCTGTAACGACTACGGCGCGTACGTCCACCCTGACCTCTCCAGAGACGCCGTGCAGGCCGTCAAAGACGGGCTGGAGGTCCCGGTCGAACGTGGCGTCATCGCCGGTGTCACAACCGTCGGGACCGCCGCCGTCGCCACCAACAAGGGTGTGCTCTGCCATCCGAAGGCCACGGACGGCGAGCTTGACGCACTTGAGGACATCCTCGACGTGCCGGCTGACATCGGGACCATCAACTACGGTGGTCCGCTTGTCGGCTCCGGGCTGGTCGCGAACGACCACGGCTACGTCTGTGGCTCGGACACCTCCGGCCCCGAACTGGGCCGTATCGACCAGGCACTCGGCTACATCGACTGACGCGATTTCTCTTTCACCGCTCAGGATGGATGCTGGTGGCTGAGTTTTTCTGCCACCACGCCCGGAACGGGTAGTCCGCAGTCTCCACACGCCCAAGACCGGCTGGTCCCACCGCGGTCCAGCGTCAGATCCTGCCTGAACCGCAGCGTCGCACCGCACTCACACCGGTAGGTCGTCTCGCTCATGTCTCGACGTACGTGGTGCCCCGGCAAATCTGCCGGGGTGAGTGACCATGACAACTCGTGTCAAAGAATAATATGGTGTGTTCCCAAATATCACACATGGTCCAGCGAACACCGCCCGCGGAAGACCAGAACAGTCTCGTCTGCCGGAAGTGTGACTACTCGACAGGTGTACTCCGCCCGTCCTGCCCGGAGTGTGGCGGCGATATGGTGTACGCACCAGATCCCGGCGAATAGGGGCTGAAGATCTGTTTCTGGGTGGCTCGGATGCCACTGGATCGGTCCGAATAGCGGTGAGTATTGCCCGACTCTGTCGTGGATCGCTGTGTCTCTGGAAAAAGGCCGAAGGGGAAGATACTTCCCTGCCCTGCCCGCACCTGCGTATATGAGCACGTACACTGTTCGCGGTAGTTTCCCGGCCCGAGACGGCCCACAACAGTTCGAGAAGGAGGTCGACGCGCCAAACGAGAACGTCGCTGAGGAGCGCGTTTACAGCGACTTCGGCTCCCAGCACAACCTCAAGCGCACGCAGATCACGATCGAGGAGGTGGCAGCATGATGGGCGGTGGCGGCGGTGGCGGCGGCGGTCAGATGCAGCAAGTCGCACAGGAGATCGAGCAGATGGAGCAGGAAGTCGAGGCCATCGACGAGGAGATCGAACGCCTCCGTGAGAAGCAGACTGACATCGACGAGGCCATCGAGGCCATCGAGACACTCGATTCCGGTTCCACAGTGCAGGTTCCGCTCGGCGGCGACGCCTACATCCGCGCAACGATCGAGGATATCGACGAAGTCGTCGTCTCCCTCGGTGGCGGCTACTCCGCAGAACGCGAGCAGGATGGCGCTGTCAGCACGCTGGAAACCAAGAAGGAGACACTGGACGACCACATTAGCGACCTGCAGGAAGAGAAGGCCGAAGTCGAGACCGAGATGGAGGAGCTCGAACAGCAGGCCCAGCAGATGCAACAGCAGCAGATGCAGCAGATGATGCAACAGCAAGAGCAGGAAGACGAGTAAGGCCGCATGTTCGACGGACTGAAGGACAAACTCAGCGGGTTCACGAGCGACGTCGAAGAGGACGTCGACGAAGAGGCACTCGAAGCGGAGGAAGAACCGGACGCCGACGAGGCGGACGGGGAAGTGCCGGCTGATCAGGCGACTGATTCCGAGCCCGCAACGGACGCGCAGCCGTCCGAAGGCGATACGCAGGCGGCGACGCCAGCAGCTACGGACGATCAGTCCGGGACTGGCTCTGAACCGTCAGCCGCCGACTCCGGGGCGCTAGATGAGTCAGCCACAGCGTCGTCTACGGCAGTCGAAGACGGGGAGGCAGTCCCCGACGCAGATTCACAGTCGGACGATGCTCCGAAGACCGAGGCGGACTCGGCGTCCGAAGCCGATTCGGCGTCCGAAGAGGACGACGGCGGCCGCGGCCTCGCCGCGAAGGCGAAGCTCATGGCCACCGGAAAGACGGTTATCGAGGAAGAGGACCTGCAGAGTCACCTCGATGACCTCGAACTGGCGCTGCTGTCGAGCGACGTGGAGATGAGCGTCGCCAACGAGATTCTTGATGGCGTCAAGGAGAACCTCACGGGCCAGACCCGCCGGCGGCTCTCCAGCACGGGGAACCTCGTCCGGGACGCGCTCCGCGAGTCGCTGTACGACGTCATCAACGTCGGCCAGTTCGACTTCGACGATCGGATCCAGCAGGCGGACAAGCCGGTCACCATCGTATTCACCGGCGTCAACGGCGTCGGGAAGACGACCTCGATTGCGAAACTCGCCCGGTACTTCGAAGAGCGCGGACTCTCGACGGTGCTCGCCAACGGCGACACCTATCGCGCCGGCGCGAACGAGCAATTGGAGAAACACGCCGAGAACCTCGACAAGAAGATCATCACCCACGAGCAAGGATCGGACCCGACGGCGGTCGTCTACGACGCCGTCGAGTACGCCAAGGCCAACGACATCGACGTGGTACTGGGCGATACGGCCGGCCGACTCCACACCTCGGATGACTTGATGGCCCAACTGGAGAAGATCGACCGCAACATCGATCCGGACATGACGCTGTTCGTGGACGAGGCGGTCGCGGGTCAGGACGCCGTCAACCGGGCGCGCGAGTTCAACGACGCCGCCGAGATAGACGGTGCGATCCTGACGAAGGCCGACGCCGATCCGCAGGGCGGCGCGGCGATCTCCGTTGCTCACGTCACGGGGAAGCCGATTCTCTTCCTGGGGACCGGCCAGGACTACGACGACCTCGAACCGTTCGACCCCGAGGAAATCGTCGACAGCCTCATCGGCGAATAAGGCTCGGACTTCGAGGTTATTATTGCCGCAATATCTGGGCTATGAGCAGCTATTGCTGGCCCTTATTGTGGAAAACCCGGCGCAGTCGCGCGCTCTCGACGGGACTGCACTGCGTACGATGCAGCAAATATCACCACATCGGCGGAGGTGTGGTCGTTTTCGCCGACAGGAGCGCGTTGAAGTCGATCGCTGCTCATCACTGATTTACGCAATATTGTAGCGTGACACCAATGCAGACAATTGAACGATGTGACGTTTCCGGCGATATCGTGAACGGGGGAGACAGCGATGCCTGACCGACGCTACCGTCGGCAAGCCGTGCCGGCTGATGTCGCACCTGAACTCCTCGGGCCATCTTCGGATGACCGCCGTCTCCCTACCGACGAGTACAGTTCGTAACTGACGGGAGCGAGTCGATGCCCGGTGTTCTAGGCGACGGTGACGACAGCCGCGGCTGCGGGAGTTCCTGAAGGTATGGAGACTGATGCAGGCACTGACCGTTCACGGGTTATTACGTTGCTAAACTGAGATTGAGCGGGTTTTGACCCCGGAGCGGGTGTCTGACTCACGGCGCAGGGCAGGCTAGTGCAACCTGGGACGCACATACCTATGTACTCGATAACCGCTCGGGAACAGTGTGCATAATTATAACCCGAGTATCGAACCACACCGCGGCACGTCGAAGTTCGGGCGATCGAAGCGTAGAACTACTTGTGAACCGGTCGAAATACTGGATTCGAACTAATCAGGGTCTGAAACCGATTGTTTTGCGAACTAGCACACCTTCGGGTGTGGCTAATCCGCTCTGTCAGACACTTAGCAGGTCATTCATAAATTGCCTTGGTAGTCTTCGGGCAAACGCTATGGGACGACTGACATCTCGACGAAACGTTATCAAGATCGCAGGCGGCGCACTCGTGGCGCTCGCTGGCTGTAGTGACACTGGCGGTAGCGGCGGGAACAGCACTGTGGAGACCGACGGCGGCGGTGCGGAAGCCCCGGACACGCCGACGGCTGAAGAGACTGACGCGATGACGGCCGACGATACAGAACCGGCGATGGAGACTGAGACTGCCTCCGAAACTGAGGCCGAAACCGGAATGGATACCGAGACGGAACTCGGCGAGAACGAAACTGATGCTCCCGGGAACGAGACCGAGATGCCGGATACTGAAACAGATCTACCAGGCAATGAGACTGAAGTACCGGGCAACGAAACTGAAACGCCTGGCAACGAGACAGATACTCCGGGCAACGAAACGGACATATCCAGTAACGAAACCGAAGTACCTAGCAACGAAACTGAACTACCCGGCAATGAGACCGATACGGCCGGGACCGAGACAGGCAACGAAACGACCGCGAACGAAACCGAAGTGTAACCCGCCCGCACCGTACCAGAGCCGTTCCCCACCGATCAGGTGAGATTGTTGCTACTCTCGGGCGGCCTCGACGGCGTCGACGAACGCCGCGGCCTGTTCGCGGACGCCGTCCATGTCGTCGTTCTCGATTGCTTCGTAGTTGACCAGCGCCGAGCCCGCGCCGACGGCGACCGCACCGGCGTCGAAGAACTCGTCGACGTTGTCGGTCGAGACGCCACCAGTCGGCATAATCGGGACGTCGCCGAGCGGACCCTGCAGCGCGCCGATGTGGGCCGGGCCGACCGTTTTCGCTGGGAACATCTTCAGGATGTCCGCGCCCGCTTCCATCGCGTCGGCGGCCTCCGTCGGCGTCATGACGCCCGGGATAGCGAGGACGCCCTCGCGGTTACACACGTCGATGACCTCTTCGTTGAGGTTCGGCGCGAGAACGAACTCCGCGCCAGCCTCGATGACGTTGCGGGCGGCGGCGGCGTCCATGACTGTCCCGGCCCCGATGATGGCGTCTGTGTCGTCGAGCGCTTTGTCGACGGCGGCGATCATGTCCGAGCAGCGCTTCGCGTCGGCCGTCAGCTCCAGCGCCGTGACGCCGCCCTCGTGGACGGCTGTCGCCACGTCGACCATCTTTTCCTCGGGAATCCCGCGCAAGACTGCCGTGACTCCGCTGTCGACCAGTTCCTGTTGTACCGCCTGTTTACTCGTCATAGGCGCAACTGTGACGGGGTGGCTGAAAAGCGTGTCTGAACCTCCGGCCCACTCGCTACGCGTCCGGGTCGTACGGGCGCGCGATGTCGGTCGGCGGCGCGCCGACGCCCAGCACAGTAACCGATTCGTCGGCGTCAGCCGGGTTGTGCGCGCGCTGCGGGCTCTCCGGCTCGGCGACGAACGCCTCGTCGGCCGAGACGACGTACTCCTCGTCGGGCGTTTCGACGTGAAGCGTGCCGTCGAGTACGTAGAATAGTTCCTCGCGCGTCTCGTGGTAGTGATAGGCCCGCGAGAGGTCCTCTCCGGGCGCCATCTTGTAGGTGGCCGCGTGGAGCGCATGGAGTTCGGCGGCGTCGGAGATGCCGCGCCGGTCACAGGGGTAGTCCTCGGTTTCCGACAGGTCCTGCGGATCGATCTGGTGATAGCCCATACCGTCGGTGGGGGCGTCGGCGGGCAAAAGCGTGACCACGGCGGGGCGTCAGGTGAACAGCCAGACGAGGAGCGACAGCGTTCCGATGGAGACCACCGTCGACGTGAAGACATTCAGCGAAGCGAACGCCGCGTCGCCGCCGAGTTCCGTCGTGTAGACGTACGTCGACACCGCCGTTGGCGTGCCGAGCATCACGACTGCCGCACCCAGCGCTGTCGCGTCCATCGACAACGAGGAGTACACCAGCCACGCCAGCGCCGGCATCCACAGTACCTTCAGCCCGACGATGCTGACGGTTTTTTGCAGATCCGACACCGGAAGGTCCGTGTCGAGCGTCGCACCGATACACAGCAGGGCGACCGGCAACGCCAGTTCAGCCGGCGGGCCGAGCGCACCGATGAGTAACTCCGGAACGGACAGCGACAGGACCGAGGCTGTGATGCCAGCCACCAGCGCGATGAGTACCGGGTTCGTCACGAGTTTCTTGCACTCGGTCAGCAGCGAGGCGTCGCTGCCGTTGATACGGACCAGCAGGAACACCGTCACCGGGACGTGGGTCACCGCGCCGATACCGAGGATGACGCTGGCGACGGCTGTCGCTTCGCTGCCCATCGTCGCCGCCACGAGCGGCAGCCCGAGAAACCCCATGTTGCTGTGATACGACTGGACGACGGAGACGCTGCGGCGGTCGGCGGAATCCAGCCGTCGATGGACGAGCCAGCCCAGCGCTATCGTCAGCGCGATGACGGCCCAGAACCCCCCGAGTAGCGCCGGTGAGACGATCTCCTGTAACGGGCGGTCGTACGTGGACCGGAATATGAGCGCCGGCAGCGCGACGGTAAAGACGAGTGTGGTGAGGCTATCCGTCCGCCGCTCGGTCAACAGCCCGAAATGGCCGGCGGCGACGCCGGCCGAGAGAAACGCGACCATGAATCCGAGCTGCCCGAGAACGGCCATGTTGGTCCCCAATCGGTTCGTCTTTTTGACCCTTTCGCCACGGGCAGAAACAGTATCAGTGGAGAAGCTGGAGAGAGTTCACAGAGAATTGGGACTGAATTTGAAGGATCTTTGAAAAATATTCTCAATATCCCTCTCCGTGGTGAACCGTGGAGGCGGAGAAAGCCTCCGAAGCACAATGACTGGAAGCGAACAACCGACACGGCGACAGGTTCTCCGGTCAACAGCAGCCCTCGGCGTCGCAGGTGTTGGGCTGTCTGTGACTGGAGCAACTGCAGCGAACCCTGGAAACGGTGATGAGCGCGGTACGGGGAAAGAGTTCGGTCGTGTCTATGCGAACGACGTACTCTGGCGGACAAACGTTGTGAACGTCCTCGACGAGCGTCCCGACCCGGAGGACAAAATCTACTTCCTCCATGACGGACATAAACCGATCGTGGCTAACGAGAAGGTGAGTGCCGACCAACGCTCACCGTTCGTCTCCGAGTCAGCACCCGGTGACCGGGACTGGAACGGTGGGCAGTGGACGCATTTCTCGGCAGCGGTGACTGACATCCAGGCGTTCAATGACGATGCACCGCTGACAAGCGATAGCGATATCTTAGACAAAGACTACATCAACGTCACTCTCGGTCGTCCCGGCTTCGGCCCACCCGACTTCTTCGTCTGCCCGCTGAACGGTCGCGCATAGCGGCTTCCCTACAACCACTTTCTCTGACTGCTGTCAGCCCGCGGCTCCGGACTTGCAGGGGAGTCGGGCGCATGACAACAAGCCTTTACCCGCACCGTCGCGTATCTCGCGCTAACAATGGTACTCGACGATCTTGGGAGTTCACTCCGGGGGACACTCGACGACCTCCGGGGGAAGTCCCGGCTCTCTGAGGAAGACATCGAGGATATCGTCAAGGAGATTCAGCGGTCGCTGTTGCAGGCTGACGTGGATGTCGGGCTCGTACAGGACCTCTCGGATAGTATTGAGACGCGTGCGCTGGAAGAGGAGCCGCCGGCAGGGACAACTCCGCGGGACTGGGTCCTGCGGATTGTCTACGAGGAACTGGTCGACCTCGTCGGCGAGTCGACCGAACTCCCGCTGGAGGAGCAGACCATCATGCTCGCCGGCCTGTACGGGTCGGGGAAGACGACGACGGCAGCGAAGATGGCGTGGTGGTTCTCGACGAAAGGGCTCCGGCCGGCAATCATCCAGACTGACACGGACCGGCCCGGTGCGTACGACCAGTCCAAGGAGATGGCCGAGCGCGCCGAGGTGGACTTCTACGGCGACCCCGACGAGGACGACCCGGTGAAGATCGCCCGCGACGGGCTGGAAGCGACGGAGAGCGCGGACGTTCGCATCGTCGACACGGCAGGCCGTGACGGCCTGAACGAGGAGCTAATCGAGCAGATCGAACGCATCGAGCAGGAGGTCCAGCCCGACCGGGACCTGCTCGTGCTGGACGCGGCGATGGGCCAGAGTGCCAAGAGCCAGGCCGCCGACTTCGAGGAAGCCATCGGTATCGACGGTGTCGTCATCACGAAGCTCGACGGGACGGCCAAAGGTGGGGGCGCGCTCGCTGCGGTCAACGAGACCGACTCCACCATTGCCTTCCTCGGTTCCGGGGAGACGGTCAAGGACATCGAGCGGTTCGAGCCCTCCGGGTTCATCTCCCGACTGCTCGGCATGGGCGACCTCAAACAGCTCACCGAGCGCGTCGAGCGCGCAATGGAGGAAACGCAGGAAGGCGACGAGGAGGACTGGGACCCCGAGGACATGATGGAGGGGAAGTTCACCCTCAAGGACATGCGCAAGCAGATGCAGACGATGAACAACATGGGGCCGCTGGACCAGGTGATGGACATGATTCCCGGCCTGGGCGGCGGGCTGATGGATCAGCTCCCCGACGACGCGATGGACGTGACTCAGGAGCGGATGCGGGACTTCGATGTCATCATGGACTCGATGACCGAGGAGGAACTGGAGAACCCCCGCGTCGTCGGCCAGTCCCGAACCAGGCGCATCTGCCGCGGCTCGGGCAAGCCCGAGGAACGGGTTCGTGAGCTCCTCCAGCAACACAAGCAGATGGAGCAGATGCTCAAGCAGTTCCAGGGCATGGGTGACGGCGACATGGAGCGGATGATGAAACAGATGCAGCAGGGCGGTGGCGGCGGTGGCGGCATGGGCGGTATGGGTGGCGGCGGTATGGGGCCGTTCGGCGACTAACGCCGCTGCGTCGATCTGCGGGACGTGATACGTGGCGTTATTTTTGATGATCTATGTTCGAAATCCGGGCCAGAACTAAGGGTTGGCCCGTCCTACGGATGAAGCGAGCATGTACGAAATTGTCGCTGGGATAGACAAAAGTGAGGCTCGTGGGACCGCCATCGCGGAAGCGATAACCGAAGTTCCGATGGACGCCAGCCAGGTCCGTGTCACGCTGCTACACGACTTCGAGGAGAACCCCGAAGGCGCGTCCGTCGATCAGGTGGCCTCCGTGCGCCGGGCACGAGAAGTCCTCGAGGACGCTGGCGTTGAGGTGGCGCTGGAAGAGTCAAGCGGCGAACCGGCCGACGCAATCCTCCGGCTGGCTGACGAGCAGGACGCCGATATGATTGTCGTCGCCGGACGAAAGCGGACGCCGACGGGCAAGGTTCTGTTCGGCAGCGTTACACAGAGTGTGATTCTCGGTACGGATCGTTCCGTGCTCGTCTGCAGCGGCGAAGAAGAGTAACGCCGCAGTCAGACGTCGTACACTTCTTCGACTCGTTCCGCGAGCGGCGACGGGTCCGTCCGCCCGGTGATCCGCTCGACGGGTTCGCCGTCCTCGAACAGCACGACGGCGGGGGCCGCGTTGACCCCGACCGACTGACAGAACTCCGGGGACCGCTCGCCGGCGAGGCCACCGACCGGGACGCCGTCCGGGAACGCGGCCAGGACCTCGTCCAACTGCTCTTTCATCGCTTCGCAGGGTTCACAGAACAGTTTCCACACGGTGATGACACACCGGTCGTGGGCGTTGACGAACGCCTCGTAGCTGTCGTCGTCCAGATGCTCGACCGCGTCGGGGACCGGCGTTTCCGGCCCCAGTTCGGTCGCCATCTGTGCCATCGTCGTCAGTTCCACGATGGTGTAAGAATCGTCGACGTTCGACCGCAGGGTCAGGAACGTGGCGAACTCCTCGCGTGAAACGTCGAGTTCGTCGACCCGTTCGGCCGCTTCGGCAGCCGAATCGAGGCCGAACACCTCGGCGACAGACTCGTGGAACTCCGCGTCGCCCATCGTCACGTAGGTGTCGTAGTATACCTCGCGGTCGGCCTCGAACGCCTCTGTCGTGCTGACTTCATCCGTTTCCGCGTCGATGACGACGACACCCTCCGACTGCAGTGCGTCGAGTAGCGCTTCGGGAGATTGAGTTTCCGACATTCAGACACCCAGATATTTGTCGCGTGTTTCTTGATCCTGCTGTAGTTCCTCGGCGGGCCCTTCGAAGACCACTTGCCCGCGGTCCAGCACGTAACACCGGTCGGCGATCTTCATCGCTGCCACGGCGTTTTGCTCCACCAGCAGTATCGTCGTCCCGTCCTCGCTGATTCGCCTGATGGCGTTTTCGACGGACTCGATGATCTGTGGCGCCAGCCCCTCGTACGGTTCATCGAGCATCAACAGGTCGGTGCTCTGGTGGAGCGCGCGGGCGATGGCGAGCATCTGCTGTTCGCCGCCAGAGAGCGTGCCGGCCTTCTGTGACCGCCGTTCGTCGAGTCTCGGGAAGTACTCGTAGATCTCGTTGGCCGACATCCCCTCGTCGCGGAAATCGAGCTTCCGTCGCCAAGTGTTCGACTTGTTGCGGACGGTGTCCGCGAGGTGGAGGTTCTCGGCGACGGTCAGGTCAGTGAACACGCGCCGTTCCTCCGGGACCAGCGAGATGCCGCGGACGGCGATGTCCTCCGGCGGGTCGTTGGTGATGTCCGTCCCGTCGAACTGGATCGCACCGCTCCGGACGTCCGGCGGCGTCGCCCCGGAGATACACCGGAGCGTCGAGGTCTTTCCCGCGCCGTTACGGCCCAGCAGGGCCGTGATTTCGCCGTCGTCGACGCTCATCGACACGTCCTGAATGATGTGGCTCTCGCCGTAGTAGCCGTTGATGTTGTCTACGTCGAGCAGCGTCATTCCTCGACACCTCCGAGATACGCTTCCTGCACAGCGGGGTCGTTCTGTACCTCCGTCGGCGTCCCCTCTGCGATAACTGACCCACGGTTGAGGACGACGATGCGGTCGGAGATGTCGAAGACGATCTCCATGTCGTGTTCGACAAGCAGGAATGTCAGGTCGAGTTCCTCTTTGACCCGCTTGATGAGGTCGACGGTCGATTTCGTCTCGTCGGGTGACATTCCCGCCGTCGGCTCGTCCATCAGTAGCATGTCCGGTTCGGCGGCCAGCGCGATGCCGAGTTCGAGCCGGCGCTTGTTCCCGTAGTCGAGACTATCGGCCTGGTTCTCCCGCTCGTCGTACAGACCGACCGACTCGAGGACCTCGTTCGCCAGTTCGTCGACCGCCGGGTAGCTGTTCTGATTCCGGAAGAAGTTGAACCGGAACGAACCGTGCTCGGCTGCCAGCGCCGCGATGGTCGCGTTCTCCTTGACGGTTAGTTCGGGGAAGATCGAGGCTGTCTGGAAGGACTTGCTCATCCCCCGCTGGACGACCTCGTGTGGGTCCATCCCGATGATGGAATCCCCTTGGAACGCGATCTCGCCGTAGCTCGGTTCGAGCCGTCTGGTGACGAGGTTGATGAACGTCGATTTCCCCGCGCCGTTGGGGCCGATGAGGCTCACACCCTCGCCCTGTTCTATCTCCAGATCCACCTCGTCGACGGCCGTGAGGCCGCCGAACTGCTTTGTGAGCCGTTCCGTCTTGAGGACCGTCATTCGTCCTCACCTCCGACAACCATGTCACGGACGTAGTCGATACCGCCCCAGATGCCGTTGGGGAAGAGGACGACGGCGACGACGAACACGATGCCGAGGATGAGGTGCCAGAACGGGCCGAGCGTCTCGAACCCGCTGACGATGTTCTCGATGTACAGGTACAGGCCGGCGCCGAACAGCGGCCCGAACAGCGACCCGACGCCGCCGAGGACGGTCATGATGACGACGCGGCCGGACTCGGTCCAGTACAGCGACTGCAGTGGCACGTAGTTCCCCTCGATGGTGAACAGGCTCCCGGCGATGCCAGCGAACGCCGCCGAGATGATAAACGCCATCAGCTTGTACCGCCAGACATCCAGCCCGACGAACTCCGCTCGCCGCTCGTTCTCTCGAATCGCGCGAAACACGGTTCCGTACGGCGAGTGCAGGATACGGTTCGCCATCGCGACTGACAGCACCGTCATGACGGCGACGAACACGTACAACATGTTGTCGACCAGCATCGTCAGCGGGAACGGCACCCCACCGTGGATGTCGATAACGCCCAGTAGGCTGCCGATATCTACGGAGGTGAAGCCGTTCTCACCGTTGGTAAGGAAGGCCAGCGGCGACGCCGCCAGGTAGAACGACATCTGGCCGAACGTCAGCGTCAGGATAGCGAAGTAAATCCCGCCACGGCGCAGCGACAGGAAGCCCACGATCCACGCCATCAGCACCGCAAACGCTGTGCCGGCGAGCAACACGAGCAGCGGTGAGCTGCTGACGCTTGCGCTGAAGATGCCCGCGGCGTAGGCCGCGCCGCCGAAGAAGACGGCGTGACCGAACGACAGCAGGCCGGTGTAGCCAAGCAGGATGTCGAAGCCGACGGCGAAGATGCCGTAGATGAGCATCAGCGTCGCCAGCTGCGTGTAGCCGTTGAGGAAATTGTTGAACAGGAACGGGAAGACAGCCACACCAACGACGGTGAGCAGGACTGTCGAGATCTCCCGGTCGCGGAAGCTGGCCCACCGGTCGGCGAAGCCGCCGGTGACCTCCGTGTCCGTGTCGGCTGCCGCCGTGGCAGTCGCGTCGCCCGGTTCGTCGCTCACGAGACATCCACCTCCGAGCCCAGCAGCCCCTGCGGACGCACCAGCAGGATTACGGCCGCAAGCGCGTAGATTCCGACCTGGCTCCAGGCGGCATAGCCGGTCTGGATGAGGAGTACCTGTAGTGTCCCCAGCATCAGCCCGGCTACCACGGCTCCCTCTATTTTCCCGACACCGCCGATGACGACGGTCAAGAACGCTGGCACCAACTGTTCAGTCCCGATGTTGGGGTTGACGTTCGCGAGCGGGCCGCCGACGACGCCGGCCACGCCGGCGAGTGCGGCACCGATGCCGAACACGACGAGGTACGGGCGGCTCAGTTTGATCCCGAGCAGTCGAACCATCTCGCCGTCGAGGGTACCGGCCTGGACGATGAGGCCGAAGTCAGTGTACTCGACGAGTGCGTACACGCCTAGGACGAGGACTGCGGTAATCGCGATGACGCCGAGTCGCCAGCGCGGGAAGTTTCCGACCACGGGCAGCGCGATTGGACCGGATGCCCACGAGGGCTGTGGGAACGGCTGGCTGCTCCCGCCAAGCAGCGCCCGGAGCAGTTCCTGGACGATGATTGCGAGCCCGAACGTCACGAGAATCTGGTCGGTATCGGGGCGGTCATAAAACGCCTGTGCGATGAACCGCTCCATCAGCAGTCCAATAACGAACACGACAATCGGCACGATGACCAGTGCAGCGACGAACCCCAGTCCGATACCGTATGATTGGATTCCCCATTCCGCTAACTGACCGTTGTTCAACGGGACCTGTCCAGTTATGAACAGGCCGAGATACGCGCCGACGAGGTACAGTGCTCCGTGGGCAAAGTTGACGAACTTCAGCGTCCCAAGGATAATCGATAGCCCGACCGCGAGTAGGACGTAGATTGCGCCCTGTTGCAACCCATTCAGTAAGATCGTGAGGATATCTGCGAGTAGCGTCACGTCGGAGTCACCCCACTGCACTCTGCTCGTACTATCTGCGTATTCCTAATCATGCTAGTTTTTGTGTATCAAGTAAGGCAACCTCATGCACTATAAATCATGAGGGGTACGCTCCCCTGTCCGGATTCTGCTCTATTCGTCGCCGTATTCGCCGAGTTCGCACTCCGCGGCCGGTCCGGAGTCACAGCCATAGCCGACGTCGTCCCGGGACGTGATCTCGACAATGTCGATGAAGTTCCCGTCGCCCTGTTCGCTCTCAGGCAGCCCTTGGGCAACCGGAATGTCCCGCTGGGCTTGGTGGTCACAGGCACGCATCGTTTCTTGGCCCATGCCGATGTTGCTGTATTCGTAGTCCTCCAGTTGGCGGATGACCTCCGGCGGGTAGAACGTGCCCGCTCGTTCGGCGGCGGCTGCGTACTGGAGCGTCTGTGCGTATGCGAGCTGAGCCGGTCCGGACGGGACGCGGTCGTACTCGTCTTGGAACGCCTGCGTGAACGCGTTCGACGCCTCGTTGTCGATCTGGGAGTCCCAGGCGATCGTTCCGTAGATACCTTCGATAGAGCCACCGGCGGCCTGTGCCATCGGGCGGTTGTACAGCGGGACGACGAGTTCCATGTCCTCGTCGATACCGGCATCGACGGCCTGTGAGACGGAGTTCGCGCCGTCCAGCCCGTAGTGGTTCAGGACGAGTACATCCGCGCCACTGTTTGCGGCCTCGGAGAGATACGAGGAGAAGTCGCTGGTCCCGAGTGGCGTCGGGACGCTGTCGACTTCCTCCCAGCCGATCTCCGAGAGGAACTGGTTCATCGAGTCCTGCTGGGTCTGGCCCCAGGAGTAGTCGGCGTACAGCTGATAGAACTCGTTGTCCGAGCCGTACTCGTTTTCAAGCACCGGCGCGAGTGCCTGGCCGGTCATGTACGCGTTGAACATCTCTCGGAACCCGTACCGAGCGCAGTCTTTCCCGGTCGTGTCGTTCGAGTGGGTCAGACAGGCCATGAACATGACATTCTCAGTCTGACAGAGGCCCTGCACGGCGATGGCCACTGCACTGGAAGAGCCGCCTGAAATCATCACCACGTCATCCCGGTTTATCATCCGCGAAGCGGCCTGTCGAGCGGTGTCGGCGTCGGTCGCGGTGTCACCGTTCACCGAGTCGACCGTGTACCCGAGGACGCCGTCGCCGCTGAGGCCCTCGAAGCTGTCCACCCAGCCACCCCCATTATTGAGGTGTTTCTGGGCGAGTTCGTATGCCCGGAGTTCGTCCTGCCCCTCTGACGAGTAGGGACCGGATTGTGGAACGTTGAATCCGAACGTGACTGTGTCGCCCTCCACCGGGAAATTTCCGAGTGACGGGTAGTCGTCGCCGCCGTCACCGCCACCGTCGCCACCGCCATCGCCACTGTCGCCGCCACCGCCGTCGCCACCGTCGCCACCGGAACAACCGGCCAGTCCCGTCAGCCCTGCCACACCTGCGACGCCCGTACTCTTCAGCAACTGTCGTCGGTTGACCGATTTGCCATTAGTTGGCATGTTCCATACGGTGTCTGTATATATCATAATAGTTTCGGTAGGTTAATCAACGATTTCACATCTATAGAACGACATATTCCGGATAAATGGCGATCCGTAGACTTATTCCGACCTGATTGGTTTGTTAGAACATGACGAGGAAACTGCGTCGGCAGCTACTCGTCCTCACCATCGTCGTTACCGCTGGCTGTGGCGGGTTCGGGTTCAGCGGCGGTGACGGCTCGCCGACGCCGGTGACGCCTGCGCCGGTACCGACCGACTCTGGGACCACGTATCCTGCTGGTGTTGGGTCGACGGGCGTCACCAGCCCATCCCTCCTCGGGTCCGCTCACGGGGACCGTCTCAACGGAACCGGATACACGCTGACGATGAACCGGACCGTCCGGTATGCAAACGGGTCGTTGCGGTCCCACCTCCGGGTCCATGTCGCGCTGGACGCGAACCGGACGTACCTCACGAACATCTCCGTCCGCGGGCACGCAGCCCCGGTGCTCCTCGGCCGGCCGCCGGCGACTGCGTCGTTCTGGTCCAATGGCGACACGTATCTCCGCCGACTCGTGCGCGACAATCAAACGGTCCACAACGAGTACGACCCGCCGGACAGCTACGCCGGAACGTGGCGATACTGGGTCCACGCCGCCGCGCTGAACGGTCGTCCCGCCGCCGATGTCACTCGGACTGTTGCCCCGTTCCACACCCGGGCCCTGCAGTCCCAGCAGTCAGACGGGACTGTCTGCGTCATCAGGGGCGACCGACTGCGGGAAAACACCACGTCGACAGCGTGGGCGTCCCGGGAGAACGCGACGCTCGTCGCCCACGTCACTCGAGCAGGACTCGTCCGACACTACCGGACCGAGTACACGAGAGTCACGGACGACGGCGACCCAGTCACAGTAACTAGAACGGTCCGGTTTACAGCGGTCGGGAACACGACAGTCGGGCGGCCACCGTGGTACGACAGGGCTCGGTCGACCGCCGGCTGAGTGGGGGCCAGCGCATCAGGGGGCTTTTTTTCGCTCGCCGTCCTTCGCCCTGCAATGACTGTCCGCGAGGTGGCACTCGAAGCCTACCGGGAAGCGCTCCCGGTGCTGGCACTCAGTGCAGTCGGTGGCCTCTTCGCGGGTGTTGTCCTTGGCGGCATGGACGCGGAGTTACAGGATGTCGCCGGACTGCTCGTGCTCGTCCCGGCGCTGCTCGCCACTCGAGGGAACGTCTACGGTTCACTCGGTGCACGTCTGGGCTCGGCGCTCCATCAGGGGCTTATCGACCCGCGGTTCTCCTTCGACGACGACCGCATCAACGCCGCCGTCACGGCGGCACTGGCAAACGGCGTACTCATCAGCGGGGTCGCCGCGGTGATGGCTGTCGCCCTGCTCGCGCTGGTCGGACGACCGTCGGCCCCGCTCACGACCCTCGTCGCCATTGCGCTCATCGCGGGCTTCGTCTCCGGGCTGTTGTTGACTATCGCCGTCGTTTCGGTCGTGTTCGTCGGCTACCGCCGCGGACTCAATCCGGATACGTTGGCCGGCCCGGTCGTGACGACGACGGGCGACGTCGTCGGCATCGCGACGCTGCTGGGCGCGACCCGACTCGTCCTCGCGCTGGGGGGTGGCTGAGTGGCGGAGTTCGCCTCCCAGTGGTCGGTTTCGGGCATCGTCCGGACGATGTTCCCCATTCTGATCGTACTCACCGCTATCGAACTCGGGAGTGGCCTCGTGCTGGATACCTTCGAAGGAACACTGCTGCAGTATCCCTCACTGCTCGTGCTCGTCCCGGTGACCATCGGGATGGCCGGCAACCTCGGTAGTATCCTCGCAGCGCGGTTCTCGACGGCGTTTCACCTCGGCCTCCTGTCGTTTGCGGCAACCGACGACCGGTTGGCCGGCAACGCTATCGCTACGCTTGCGCTCGCGGTGACACTGTTCCCGCTTGTCGGTGCCGGCGCGTGGCTCCTCCAGACGGTCATTGGCGGCACTGCGCTCCCGCTCCGGACGGTCGTGCTGGTCGCGCTCGTCAGCGGCAGCCTGCTGGCACTGTTGGCTATCGTCGTGACGACGGTGACGACCTACGCCGCCTACCGGTTCGAACTGGACCCCGACGACGTGGTCATCCCCGTCGTCACGAACGTCTGTGACGTGCTGGGCGTGGTGGTGCTGTTCGGTGCTGTTCGCGTCCTCGTGTGACAGGTCGGTGTCGGCACTGCGGTAGCCGTCGTCCCGCGCGGCCATCGTGCCCGGCAGTCGTTTCCCCGAAAGCGACCGACGCTATCGATGGGCATTTGCGGCCCAGAGTCGTACGTCTCAGTGTGCAGTCGTTCGTTGCCGCAGTGCTCGGCCACCCGGCGGTCGCTGTCCTCGGAGAGGTCGCTGTCCGGGTTCTCCGGATCACGTTCTTCCTCTCCTTTGGCGTATTTCTCGCGGAACTGGCGGTCGCGTTCGGACTGGTCGAGAAAATCGCCGTCGTCTCACGCTATCTCACATCGCCGGCGAACCTCCCGGACGAGGTCGGCACCGCTATACTGACGACGACAGCGTCGACGACCGCCGGCTACGGCATGCTCGCCGACTTCCGCGAGTCCGGTGTCCTGTCCGACCGCGCGACGATAATCGCCGTCACGATCAACACGTTCTTCGGTTTCGCCCAGCACATCATCACGTTCTACGCGCCGATTCTCATCCCGATTCTGGGCTTTCGGGTCGGGGTGTTGTACGTCGCCACGCGAGGGCTCATCGCGCTGGCGATTACGCTGACCGGCATCGCCGCCGGTGCGGTGCTGCTGGACGCGTCCAACGTCGGCCGGTCGACCGCCGGTGCGGGCCCGACTCCGGACGGCGGGACGGCTGACGACGCGGCCGACGTGTTCGACGACCGTCCGGAGAACCGCCGGGCGGCCGTCAGGACAGCGTTCGACGCGACGGCCGAGAAAGTCCGCGACATCCTGCCGCGGCTAGCGGCGATCTACACCGTCGTCTCGCTACTGCTTGCCTACAGCGATGAACTGCTGGCACTCATCGGTAGCGACGGGGCGTCCGTGACGACTGCCGCCGACGGGTTCGCCGGACTGCTCGGCCTGCCCGGCGCGGCCATCCCCGTCATCGCCGCCTACGCCCTCGATACGACCTCGGGGGCGACGGTCATCGCGCCGCTCATCCGGAACGGGACCTTCTCCGCCCGGACCGCCGTGGCGACGATGCTCGTCGGCGGGATCATCTCGTTTGCCGTTTCGACGTTCAAGCGCTCGATCCCGTTCCAGTACGGCATCTGGGGCCGGGAGTTCGGCTCGAAAGTCATCGTCGTCAACACGGGCCTGAAAATCGTCTGGATCGCGCTGGCGCTGGTCGTCCTACTGTAGTGAAGTCGGTGGCCCGGCGTCAGTCAAACGTATAAGCCATCATCACTTCGTCGACCTGCTCGCCGTCGACGGTGTAGTGGTTCCGGCGGATTCCTTCGGTGTGCCAGCCGTGGTTTTCGAGGAATACCATCGCGTTCTCCGTGATCGCCGGCACGCTGTTGTACAGCTTCCGGTAGCCGTTGGCCTTCGCCCAGTCCAGCCCACGTTCGATAAGCTGGCTCCCGATGCCCTGCCCACGCTGCTCCTCCCTGACGCCGACGGTGAGTTGAGCCGTCTCGCGGAGCTTGTCCAGTTGCGGGATGTCGAGGTGGCACCAGCCGATGACCTCCCCATCGACCGTGGCGACGAAGAACACTCTCGATTCGACCGTGTTGTGCCGCGTGACGGCGTCCTCGTACAGCAACTGCTCGGCGACGCTCTCGGCGACGACGTACGTGCCGTCGCTTGAGACGTTCCGAATGGTCTGGACGAGTCCTTCGAAGTCGTCGTTGTGGGCCGGCCGAATCGTGTATGTCAGCCCGTTTGTGGTGTGTTGCTCGACTGAGCCGACATCGAGCGCCAGCGTCAGGGTTCCGCCGTCGTCCTCGATGTACCCCTTCGACAGGAGATGTGTTAGGGCCTTCTCGAATGCTTCGGGAGAGAGGTCCACCATCTCACGGACCCTGTGCCGTGCCGCCGTCCCGTGTCGTTCGACGTACTGGTACACCTCCATCGCCGCGCTCGTTTCGAATGTCGGCCGTTCGACAGCGTCCATATCGGACATATATACTAGCAGATTATTAACAATTGTTGTTTGGTAACATAAAACATGAAACGCGGTGGGAGTTCTGTGCGAGCAGTCCCTGCCGAACGTGACGAGATGGGCTTGACTGGCAGGTCAGGCCGTATCCGGAATTGGGTCCGAAATGACGACGGCGTCACCTTCGATGACGCAGTTCCCCTCGGAGTCGTCGACGGCCGTAGCCAGCCGGAACCGGTTGTCCTGAATACGCTCGACGACCTCACAGCGGGCCGTGACCTCCTCGCCGATATCGACGGGTCCCTGATAGCTCAGTTCCTGCGAGAGGTAGATCGTCAGCCCGGGGAGTCGCGCCAGGGCCGCACTGATGATACCCGAAACAAGTGTCCCGTGGACGATTCGGCGACCGAACCGCGTCCCGTCCGCGAACGCCGCGTCGAGGTGGAGTCTGTTCGTGTCGCCGCTGGCCTCGGCGAAAGCCTTCACGTCGGCCTGCGATATCGTCTTGCTGAACTGGACGTGGTCTCCGACATCGATCCCGTCGGCGGTCCCGTAGCTCTCGAAGGTCCAGTCCTCGTTCTCGTACAGCGTGTCGGGCCGGGTGAACTGCTTCCGCTGGGACTGGTCATCGAACGCTCTCCTTGCCCGTGAGAGGTGTGGGATGTAGTCCGAGAGGTCGGTCGTCGTGACGATACCGACGAGAGATCCGTCCTCGACGACGGGCAGTTTCTTGATGTTGTTCGTCCGCAACCGATCCACGGCTGTTTCGATGTCCACGTCGGGCGTGACCGTCACCAGCGTCTCGGCCATTACATCGCCGACCGACAGCGCTCTGGTATCCCCCTCGGCTGCGGTGACGGCGACGATATCGCCTTCCGTGATGATGCCGACGCAGCTGCCGTCGTCCTCGACGACGAGTGAGCCGATGTCTTCGTCGCGGAGACGCTGAGCCGCCTCGATGACCGGAGCATCGGGACTGATTGTTTTGACCGGCGTCCGCATGATATCTCTAACTGGTAGCGGGACGAGCATCGTACCGGAATCCAGACATGGCAGACGTATAACAGTCCGCCCGGCGACACCGGCATCCTTGTATCGCCGGCCATCGATATTTCGACAATGTATCGGCTCGCGTTCGGCCTTGTTGTCGTCCTTGTGGTTGCTGCCGGCTGCAGTGGCTTCACCGCGGGACCATCCGGGTCGGCAGGGACCGCCGTCGACGGCCAGCCGGCAGTCGACGTTCCGGCGTCCGCTGTCACGGTGACCGTTACAGCCGTCGTCGACGGCGACACGATACAGGTCGCCTACGAGAACGGGACCGGCGACACGGTCCGGCTCGTCGGGGTCGATACCCCCGAAGTCCACACCGAGAACAAGCCCGCGGAGTTCGAGGGTGTTCCCGAAACCAACGCCGGAGCGTCTTGTCTCCGCGGGGCCGGCACGAACGCGTCGTCGCTCGTCAAGCAGCGGCTCCTCGGCAAGACCGTCGGGCTTGCCTTCGATCCGAATCTGAACCGGCGCGGCTACTACGACCGACTACTGGCCTACGTTGTTCACGACGAAGCGCTGTTCAATTACCGACTCGTCGAGGCTGGCCACGCGCGCGTCTACGACAGCGAATTTACGCGAGCCAACCGATTCTACGCGGCCGAGGACGCTGCCCGCTCCGACCGGCGCGGACTCTGGCGCTGTACGGATTCGGACGCAATGACCCGCACGGCTATCGCCGACGGCGGGTCCGAGAGCGCCAGCGTCGTCGAAATTGCGAACATCCACGCCGATGCGACGGGCAACGACAACGAGAACCTGAACGACGAGTACGTTACGCTCGTGAACACCGGCGATGAGCCGGTCGACCTCTCCGGGTGGGCGGTCAGCGACGAGGTGGACCACCAGTACACGTTCGCGAACCTGACTCTCGACCCGAACGCGTCGGTAACTCTCTACACTGGTAGCGGTACTGACACTGACACGGAACGGTACTGGGGCCGGGACGGAGCGGTCTGGAACAACGACGGCGACACCGTCACGGTCCGCAACGCCAGCGGTGCGACGGTCCTGCGACAGTCGTACTGACGCCGCTGCGCTGTCACGATAGTATAAGCCGCTCCGGTGCTAACCACTGTCATGGACACCCGCCGGCTGACGCCGACATCACGGGCGGTGGACTGGGGGCTGTTCGCGGCGGTGGCGACGCTGCTTACCACCGGTATCGCCACCATCTTTGCAGGCATCCCCAGCAGTGCGTGGATTATCGACGTTCATGCCCTCTCCGGTGTGGTGCTGACGCTCCTGCTGCCGGTGAAGCTTCGCCGTGTCGCCCACCGCCTCACTCTGTCGCGGCTCACCGGGGTCCGCGTTCTCTCGGTCGTTTTGGCCACGGTCGCCCTGGGCGCGCTCGGTACTGGCGTCTGGTGGATATTCGGCGGCACACTCAACCTCGGTCCGTGGGGGCTGTTTCACCTGCACGTCGCGCTCGGACTGCTGATCCCGCCGCTGTTGCTGGTGCATCTCCGCGCCCGGTTTTACTCCCCGGTACAGGCCACCCGCGGCGGCCGCCGGGATGTCCTCCGGTACGCTGGACTGGTGACCGCGGGGGCGCTCCTCTGGCGAGTCCAGGGGCCAGTCAACGACGCCCTCGACACGGCTGGCGTGGACCGAAGGTACACCGGCTCGCGAGAGCAGGGAACCGACGACGGCAACCGGTTCCCTGTCACTAGCTGGGTCGCCGACGATCCGGACCCGATCGACGCGGCCGACTGGTCGCTGTCTGTCGCCGGTCGAGTTGCCAGCGCGGCTAGCTATGCCGCTGGCGACCTCTCGCCGGATGCGACTGAATCGGTGATCCTCGACTGCACGAGCGGCTGGTACTCCGGTCACGAGTGGCAGGGCGTTCGCGTCGGCGATCTGCTCGACGCCGCCGACCCCGACGACGCGGCGGCGTGGGTCCAGTTCCGGTCAGTGACCGGCTACCGGTGGAGCCTCCCGCTGTCGGAGGCTCGCGATGCTATGCTGGCCACCCATGTCGACGGCGAGCGCCTGGCCCACGGTCACGGCTACCCGCTCCGCCTCGTCGCACCGGACCGCCGGGGCTTCCAGTGGGTGAAGTGGGTCGAGTCGGTGCAGGTCAGCAAGCGCCGCGAACTCGGTGAATGGCTTGCGATATTCGTGAGCGGGCTTTGATCCGGTCTACGTACTCTGAGGCAGCGCGGTCGCTGTTCTTCCGGGGCAGTCCCGCGTGGAAAGAGGCGATTACCTGCGGTATATGCCAACTTCGGACGGGACACACCGAGTATTGTCTCTCTACGTTGGCTCAGGGCTCAGTACAGTACTACAGGCCCAGCGGTCGAAAGAGTAGCTTACCGCTGTAGTTATCATTGAAGCTACCACTAACGAAGTAATGTGGAACGGTAGCGGGGGTATGAACTGGCGGCAGCACGCCCGAATCGCCGGTCCGTCGAACACTGCCGTCGCCTTGTGGGCGGTTGCCGTCGCTTTCTTCGGCGTCGGCGACCTCGTCACAACGCTCGTCGGCTACAGCATTACCGGCGTGACAGAACTCAGCCCGGTCGTCAAACTACTGTTGGAACGGCACGCGCTGTTGGTGCTGACTGGGCTGAAAGCCGTCGTGTTCGCTGGCTTTTTTGCCATCTGGAAGTACGTCTCCTGGCCGTACTCCATCGGTGTCCCGCTTGGGCTGGCGCTACTGGGCGTCGCGGTGACGGCGTGGAACACCGGCATCATCCTCACGGCTGTACTGGCCTGAGCGCGGCGGTCGGCCGCTTCCAGTCCCCATGGTGTTCTGTGCCAGCAGTTACGCACGCTACACCAGCGCGTCGATAGAATCCCAGAGATCTGGCCCGCCGTCGTCGCCCGATTCGTAGTGAATCGGCACGAAGCCCGCGTTGCGGGCCCCTTCCACGTCGGTTTCGTACTCGTTGCCGACCATCACGTACTCGTCGGCCGGAAGCTCCTCTCGGACCCGGTCGAACGGAGCGCTGTCGGGCTTGTGTGCGCCGACCTCGTAGGAGGCGACAAAGAGGTCGAACAGGTCGGTCAGCCCGTGGTGGTCGAGCTTGGCGACCTGCCGCTCCCGGACGCCGTTGGTGACAATCGCGAGCTGGTTGTCGGTAGCGAGTGCGGTCAGGCTATCCCGGGCTGCGTCGGGGACGGTTGTCGACGCGAACTCGGTCTCCTTGAGCGTCTCGACCAGCGCATCGAGGTCCGTGTCGGCTCCGGCCGCCTCTACGACGGCAGCCATCGACTGGCGGTACGGCTCCGGCTCAAGTGCCTCGAAGGCCGTGTAGAACGCCTCCTTGCTAACGGCCCGGACCTCGTCCGTGTACTCGATACCGTGGGCCTCGACCGTCCGACGGATGATGTTCTTGTACGGCTCCGGATAGTGGACGACGGTATCGTCGAGGTCGAAGCAGATGGTCGTCGTCATGTGTCCTCGTCGTAGACCGGCTGGCCGTCCTCAGTCGGCGGTGCGACGTAGTCGATGTACTCCTCGGCCGATGGTTCGGTGACGGTCACGTTCACGTGGATGTCGCCCAGTTCCGAGGGGTCACCGACTGCGAAGTTGATCCGCCCCTCGAACGCCGCTTGCTTCTTCACGTCGAACGCGAAGGTATCGCCCTCCAGATTGTCGAAGAAGACCGACCGGGCTGTGTCCAGGATCTCCCGCCGGTGGAGTAGCTCGGAGAACCCGTCCATCGTGTGTACCTCCGCAACGAGTGCGCCCTGCTGGTGGGTCGGGTCGGCCTCCGGGAAGAGGTTCTGGATGGCGTCGGCGACTCTGTCGGTTACTTCGGTGTCGTTGACGGGGGCCTCGATTCGGACGTCGACGGAGTAGACGGCGCTCATTGGTCGAGTGCCTCCGGGCCATCTCGAATCAGTGTGCGGACGGTCCGCTGGAACGCGGCCAGCGTCTCCGTGTTCTCGATAGTCAGGTCGGCCATGTCCATGGCCTCGCCCATCCCGAATCCGAGTTCGCGAGCGTCGCGGTCCTCAAGCGATTCGCCACCGTCTTCGGCTGCGGTGTCCCGTCCGCGGATGTCAAGGCGGTCGGCCCGCAGCTCAAACGGAGCGTCTATCTCGACGAGCAGGAACGTGTCGCCGAACGCCGACTCGAACGCCTCGACTTCTACATCCGACCGGATACCGTCGACAAGGACGGTGTCGTTCGATTCGAGTTCCGTCTCGATCATCGGTAGCGAGCGCTCGGCGATGGCGGCGGGACCGTTCTCTTCCCGGAGCGCCTTCGCGACCGTCCCGTGGTCCGACGCGGGGTCAAGCCCACGGTCACGGCACTCCTCGCGGATGACGTCGCCCATCGTCACGACTGGCACATCCATCTCGGCGGCGACGTTCGCTGCCTCGCTTTTCCCGCTGCCCGGCAGCCCGACGATACCGATAACTGTCATTGCCGGGCGTAATCGAGCAGCGGGCAAAAGCCCTCCCGTTCGGCCTCACCGTTCGCGGACGACGACGAACTCCGCGAGGTCCCGCAGGTACTCCATCGACTGGGACTCCGGGGCGTCGATGGTCGATAGCGACTCCAAGGCGGCGTCGGATTCGGCCCGCGCCCGCTCGTTTGCCTCCTCTGTCGTCAGCTCAGTCACTTCCACCAGCGACGGTCGTTCCATCTCCGCGTCGGTCCCGGCCGGCTTGCCCAGCGTTTCGGCGTCGGCCGTCGCATCGAGCACATCGTCGCGCATCTGGAAGGCCACGCCGACCCGTTCGGCGTACTGGCCGACCGCCTCGACCGTGTACGGGTCCGAGTCGGCGGCAATCGCACCCAGCTCTGCCGCAGCCCGGAACAGCGCCCCGGTCTTCCGGCGGGCCAGTTTCATGTACTCCTCCTCGTTGGATGGCTCCGCGACCAGCTCCATCGCCTCGCCCTCGCCCAGTTCAACCATCGACTCGGAGACGGTCTGCATGGCGCGCTCGTCCGTCGAAAAGAGATTGAACGCTTCGCCGAGCAGGCCGTCGGAAGCGATGATTGCCGGGCCGTGGCCGAAGGCCTCCCAGGCGGCCGGGGACCCCCGCCGGAGTTCTGACTCGTCGATGATATCGTCGATGACTAGCGAAGCGTTGTGGACGAGTTCGATGCCGACCGCGAAATCGACGGCATCGGCCGGCTCCCCGCCCAGCGCCTCACACACCAGCACTGTCACCGTCGGCCGCACCCGCTTCCCCCCGGAAAGCGCCACGTGACGCACTTCGTCTGCGAGTTCCTCCGGCTCCACGCTGTCGAGAACCGCCTCCAGACGCTCCTCGACCCGGTCGCGCCGGCGCTCGAGATACTCCATTACCGCTCCCTTAGGACTACCATAAAAAGTACCTTGTCACCCGCGATTCAGTGTGTGGTGGCTACTGGAACTGCTCGGTGAGTGCCGGGACGACCTCGAACAGGTCGTCCTGGATGCCGTAGTCGGCGATATCGAAGATCGGCGCGTTCGGGTCGGTGTTGATGGCAACAATCGTATCCGAGCCCTTCATCCCGGCGACGTGCTGGACGGCCCCGGAGATGCCGATGGCGATGTACACGTCCGGTGTGACGACCTTGCCGCTCTGGCCGACCTGGCGGTCCTTCGCAAGCCAGCCGTTGTCGATAAGCGGTCGGGAACCCGACACCGTCGCGTCCAGCGCATCAGCGAGGTCGTGGATGATATCCAGGTTCTCCTCCTCCTCGATCCCGCGGCCGACGGACACCAGCACGTCGGCGTCAGTGATGTCGATGTCGCCACCGCCGACCTCTTCGAAGCCCTTCACGGTGGACTTGACGGCGCTTTCGTCGATGGTCGCGTCGAATGCCTCGATTGCGGCATCACCGTCTGCTTCGACTGTCGGCCACTCGGCCGGGCGGATGGTCACGGCCGCTTGGTCGGCGTGGACATCGATTGTCGTTTCGACCTTCGAGCCGTACAGCTCTCTGGTAGCGGTGAGCCCGTCCTCGGCGTCGATGTCGACCACGTCGGTCACGAGCGGTCGGTCCAGCCGGTTAGCGACTGCCGGCGCGTAATCGAGACCGTTGACGCTGTTTGGCATCAGGAGGACGGTCGGGTCCAGCTCCGTGGCCAGCTGGGTGACGACCTGCGTGTACACGTCGTGGTTGAATTCCTCGCCGATATCGACGGTATGAACGGTATCAACTCCCTCTCGATTCAGGTCTGCCCCGAACGCCTCGACATCACCGCCGATGACGGCGGTGTGTAGCTCGCCACCGAGTTCGTCGGCGAGTTCGCGACCGGCTGCTAGCTGTTCTAGGCTCACCGGCCGGAGCTCCCCGCGCCGGTGCTCGGCGATAGCGAGGACCGACATTAGCTGGTCACCCCCTTCTCCGCGAGCAGTTCAGCCAACTCGGTCGCCGTCTCCTCGGGACTCCCTTCGAACACCGTCGCCTCACCTTCGGTTTCAGGTTCGTACAGCGAGGTCTGTTCCAGCGGGCTCTCAATCCCGGCCGCGTCGAGGCCGATATCCGCTAGGCTGTACTCCGCGAGCTCCTTGCTTTGGGCCTGCCGGATGCCTCGAAGACTCGCGTAGCGGGGGTCGTTGATCCCGGTCTGTATCGTCAGTACGGCAGGAATCTCGATGTCGGTGAGTTCCTCGACGCCGCCTTCCAGTTCCCGATGGACGCTGGCGACACCTGCCTCCAGATCGAGGTCGAGGTTGTTGACGACAGCGCCCCACTCCATATCGAGCTTGTCGGCCAGCGTGACACCGGTCGCCCCGAACCCATCGTCGGCGGACTGGACGCCGGTCAGCACCAGATCGGGGTCTTCCTCGGCAGCGACGGCGGCCAGTACCTCTGCCTTCGTCTCGGGGTCTAGCAGGCCAGCATCGTCGAGTGCGTCGTCCCAGACACGGATGGCGCGGTCGGCCCCCTTCGCCAGCGCTTGCCGGATCGTTTCGTCCGTCTCGGACGGGCCGACAGTGGCGGTAACGACCTCGACGTCGTCGTGAGCCTCCTTTATTTGGACGGCCGCTTCGACAGCGTACTCGTCCCACTCGTTGAGGTCGGCTGTGACGTACCGGTCGTCGATAGCGAGTCCGTCGATCTCGAACTCATCGTCGACGGCTGCCACCTCCTTCACCGTGACAAGGATTTTCATGCTGAGATGTCCGACCGGACAGCGAATAAACGTTTTCGAACCAGAAACCACGCCCGGCTCGTTTACAGTCAAATGGTCTGGACAGTTACTCGTCGAAGTCGGTGATATCCTCGTCCGGGAACGAAATGAGGTTCTCCCGACCGATGCGGAGCTTGTCGATGCGACCCTCCTCGTCCATCGTTGAGAGCAACTGCGACACCTTCGCGTTCGACCAGCCGGTCTCGGAGACGATACGGGCCTGCTTCATCCGACCGCCGTTTTCTTCGAGGAGCCGCTCGACGCGTTCCTCGTCGCTCAGCAGTTCGACGTCAACGTCGTCCGAGGTTGTGGTGTCGCTCACTGGGGCTGCCGTCCCAGCACTGTCGTCCCCGTCGTCGCTCCCGGCTGCGACTGATGGCAGCGCGTCAGCGTATCCAGTCTTGAACATGTAACCGACGGCCCCGACGAGCAGAACCATCAGTACGACCCCGCCGATCCAGGTTGAGTCGACGCCGCTGAACATCGATTCCGGGCTTTCTGTTGGTGTCTGGGTGGTCGGTTGTTCGCCAGTGTACACGACGGACAGGTACCCCGGCTCGAACGTCCGTCGCCCCTCGAAAACCAGCTTTCCGTCGTCGACGGCGCTCGGGGCGCTCTCCACCCCGTATTCTGGCGGTGGCGAGATAACGAGTCGTTGGTCCGCAGTTAGCGTCCCGAACCACGTACCGTCTGTGGAATTGAACGCATCTCTGACGACGATGTTTTCACCGGTGACAACTGCGAAGTTCGTCCATGTAAACTCGAGTATCAGTTGACCCCTTCGGTCTGACACCTCGTACCGACGGTCGACATCGGTAATCTCCATCCCGCGACCGGTAACCGTACTGGCCTCGTCTTTTGCTTCACGGAACGCTGACAGCCACGCTGCCCTGTCGTCTCCTTCCACGAACTGCTCACCGGTGTTTCTAAACGACTCAGTATCGTTCTCCTCAAGTGCGTAGGTGTCTGTTATCGTCCACTTGGCGTCGCCGTTCGATTGAATCTGGAGAGCGAACGTCGTATTCTCCGCGACCGGTGCCGGCGTCCCGGTCGTCTGCTGGGCGGGAGGAGTATCAATCGCTGCCGCTGTCGCATGCGGCGGGGTTGCCAACAGGGCAAACAGGACGAGGAGGAGGGCACCTGATACCCGCGGGGTCATTCTCGTTCATCGATGAACGTTCTGGGGGCAAAACCCTTTCCATCCGAGAATAAAACGTCAGCGGGCGCTTTGAAAGGTCTAGTGTCCTCTCAGACGATTATTGAGACATGGAGAATGGGGAGATTTTTGTACGGTGGGTGAGTATTTACCGCTGATGCGTCCCCTCTCTGCAGTCGGTGTGATCCTCCTTATGCTCGTCTCCGTGGCTGCCCCGGTGACTGGGTTCGCCTCGCCGACCCAGACCGCTGACGGCAGCGACCAGCTACCACAGATCACAGCCGTCGCAAATACGACGAACCACCTCGCTATCCCAGCCAGCGACGTCAGGTCGACGACGCACAACCGGTCATCGATCGATGTGGGCGTTGCGGTTGCAGCCGGCTCTAGCGATCTTCGGAGCGATTACGCGACGACGACCTTCGAACAGCAGTTCTTCCAGCGGGACAGCGAAACCGCTCGCGACCGGCTTGTCGACGAGACGCTGACCGATATCGAACGCCAGCGAACGAGTCTGGAACGACGGAATCAGGCCGCAATCCAGCAATACGCCAGCGGTACGATAACCGCCACGGAGTTCCTGCGACAGCGGGCACTGATCGACGCTGAGTCCCGACAACTGACCGACCGTCTTGAACGGGTTCGGACGGCCGCTGGCACTGCACCGGACTACTCGCTGTCACCGAACCAGCGCTTCCGACTGGAAAACAACAGGGGCGTACTCAAGACGTACCGCGGTCCGATAAGCCAGCGTATCAGTGTCGAAACCGCCGGTGAAACTGAGCCGAACGCGGTGTACGTCGAGGTGTCCTCGGAAGGCTATATGCTGTCGACGGTCTCGGACGGCCAGTACACGCGTGAGACGTATCTCGGACAGGACCGCGAACAGACGGCAATCGACCAGTTCGCCCGGACCAACGACTCCCTCGGTGCGGTCAACACGCGGGCGGAGAACCTCTACCCGTGGCTCTACAGCGAGCAGTACCCGTCCGTTCAGGCATACGGTCGGAGTGCGATCTACCAGATTCAGGCTGACCACTCGAACGGACAACTGACTGCGTATCTCGACGGTGGCACGACGAACGTCTTCTACGAGACCCAGCACCTCGAACTGACGACGGTCGACCGGTCGGAAGTCGCGACGAACGTGAACCAGTCAGTTCGCGTCCGGGTCCAGCAGTCCTTCGAGTCCGGTCCGCTGCTCGTCGCGGTCACCGACAACAGCACGGGCTCGATGTCGGATGCGACCGTCAGGATAAACGGTAAACGGATCGGGACGACCGGTACAGACGGCTCCCTCTGGACTGTCGAACCCCGTGGGGAGTACACGGTTACCGCCACCACACAGGACGGCGACCGAGTACGGGTTCCCGTCAGTGGGTCGGCGTAGCGACGCGAGAAGAGCGGTTCTATAGTCGCTGTTACTCTGGTTCTTCTGCAATCGTCGTAATCGCCCGTCGACTCCCTGGTCGGGACTACCAAACACTTTCTCTGGTTCGGGTGACCTTTGGTCACCACTCACCACAAAAACGTGGGAAAAACGACCACCCGCTCCGCTCGTGGCCGGGGTTACTCCGGAACAGTCGCAATCGTCGTAATCGCCCGTGGACTGCCTGATCGGGACTGCTGGATGTGGTGTTCGAACTCCTCGAACCCGGCCTCAGTGAACATCCGGTCGGCCTCCTCCTCATCGTAAAACAGCATGATTGCGTCGGCCATCTTCTGGAAGACGGTCGAGTTCGGGTAGTCCGGACCGACAATGAGGACTTTCCCACCGGGTTTGGTCAGTCGTCGGCACTCAGCGAGCGCGTCGACGGGATTCGGCCAGTACTCGATTGACCCCGAGGACCACACTGCGTCGAAGCTGTTGTCCTTGAACGGGAGCCGCTCGGCGTCACCGAGATGGTAGCGTACGTCGCCGAACTTACCGAACTTCTCGAAAGCTTTCGAGAGCTGGTGGGGGCTCTGATCGAGCCCGTACACCGTATCGACGTGTTCGAGCAGTCCCTCGGTGGCGAAGCCGGTGCCACAGCCGACATCGAGGACCCTGTCGTCGGGCGAAAGGTCGAGCATCGCAATCGCCTCGTCGCGCATCCGTTCGTCCCAGATGAAGGGGTTGATCTGGTCGTACACCTTCGAGAGATACTTGTAGAACGTCCGCGCGCGGGCCTTGTTCTCGAGGACACCCATTACTGCCAGCTTAGGACTTGGCGGTCATAATTCCCCGGATTTCAGCCGATGTATCACACGGGGAAACTTCGCAACTACCAAATAGCCGCTCTGGCAACGCTCACATGATTAGAGAATGCCACGGCCAGAAGTTCTTGACAGGATACAGGAGGCCGAGCAGGAGGCCGACGAGATCGTCGAAGAGGCCGAACAAGACCGCGAAGACCGCATCGCGGAAGCTCGCGAAGAGGCCGAGGAGATACGCGAATCCGCGCGGGAAGAGGCAGAGGCGGCCGCCGAGGATCGTCTCGAAGCGGCTCGCGAAGAGATCGAGGCCGAACGCGAGCAGATCATCGAAGACGGTGAGACCGCTCGCGACGACCTCGAACAGCAGGCCAGTGAACAGATCGACGAGGTAGTCGAATACGTCACAGACCTGTTCGAGGAGGCGGTGCATGCTCAGACCTGAGAAGATGTGCCGCGTCTCGGTGACGGGGTCGAAACGCGCGATGGAGCAGACTATTGAGGCCGTCCACGACCTCGATATGCTCCACGTCACCGAGTATGATGGCTCCTGGGACGGATTCGAACCGGGCAACTCGCTTGCCGGAACCAACGAGGTTTCGGACAAGCTCGTCACGGTTCGCTCGCTACAGTCCATTCTGGACGTCAGTGAGGAGGACGCTGGCCCGACCCGAGTTGTCACCGACGAGGCGATCGAGGAGCAACTCGATGAGGTTCGGACGGCAGTCAACGAACTCGACGACCGGCGCGACGAGGTCCGTGACGAACTCCGGGCCGTCGAGGACCAGATCAACACGATGGCGCCGTTCGTCGCACTCGGCATCGATCTCGACCTGCTCCGTGGCTACGACTCGCTGTCAGTCGTCGTCGGCGAGGGCGACAGTGACGAGATCGAGGCCGTTCTCGCGGACAGCGACATCGAGACGTTCGAGCTGTTCACTGAGGACGGCGTCGTTGCCGTGTTCGCACAGACTGACGAAGACGCCCTGCAGGACGCACTGGTCGGGGCGACGTTCTCCCGGCTCGAAGTGCCGGAGGGCGACGGCGATCCGACATCATATCTCGAAGAGCTTGAACACGAGAAACAACAGCTCGAATCGAAGCTCTCGACTGTTGAGGACGAACTCAACGAACTCCGCCTCGACCACGCCGGATTCCTGCTCGCCGCCGAGGAGAAACTGGCTATCGAGGCCCAGAAGGGCGAAGCGCCACTCACCTTCGCGACGACGGAAAACGCCTTCATCGCCGAGGGCTGGATTCCGAACGAGCGCTACGAGGCGTTCGAGCGGGCCCTTTCGAGTGCTGTCGGCGACGCCGTCGACATCGACCGAATCGAGATTGCCGAGTACGACAGCGAGGGCCACGCGGAGTCCCACGAAGAAGTCGAGCGGGAAGGCGGCAACGGCGGCGAACCGGTCGGCAGCTCCGTCGACGCCCCCGAGCCAGAAAGTGAGAGCCAACCGCAGGAAACCGTCGCTGACGGCGGCGTCATCACCATGGGTGACGACGCACCGCCCGTCATTCAGGACAATCCGAGCGGTGTCCGACCCTTCGAGGACCTCGTCGAGGTCGTCAACCGACCGAAGTACGGCGAGTTCGACCCGACAGTCGCCTTCTTCCTGACGTTCCCGGCCTTCTTCGGGTTCATGATCGGCGACCTCGGCTACGGGCTGCTGTACCTAGCACTGGGCTATGGGCTGTACTCGAAGGTCGACAGTGACGTGCTGAAAAGCCTCGGTGGTGTCGGTATGTGGGCTGGTGGGTTCACCGCGCTGTTCGGTGTGCTGTACGGCGAAGTCTTCGGGCTCCACCAGCTCGGTGAAATCGTCTGGGGCGGTCACCCACCGATGCACAAGGGTCTCCAGCCGTCCTACTCCGGCTACGCGCTGGCCTGGCTGACCATGAGCCTGCTCGCCGGGACGGTTCACCTCGCTGCGGGTTGGATCTTCGACTTCATCGAGAACCTGAGTCACGGCCTCTGGGACGCGATCACCGAGAGCGGGTCTTGGCTCCTGATGCTATTCGGCCTCTGGGCGTGGGTGTTCTCCGGCGCGAACGGCGCAGCACCTGACTTCCTCTACACCGCCGAGGCAGGCGTCTTCGCCGGGAACCCGTATGCGTGGGGCTTCACGGGACTGCCAGCGATAAACCTCTTCACGATTCCGGGACTGGGCGCGCCGTTCTCGGCGTGGCTCGTCCTCTTCTTCGCTGGTCTCGTCCTGCTGGCGCTTGCCGACCCTATCGAGGTCGTCGAGTTCCTCAACGTGCTGGTGAACGTCCTGTCGTACACGCGACTGGCCGCTGTGCTGCTGGCCAAGGCAGGGATGGCTTTCGTTGTCAACCTGCTGTTCTTCGGAGCCTACTCACACCACGGTGAGTTCCATTTCCTCATCGGGCACGGGCCTGAATGGGCAATCTCCGAATACGGCGCAGAAGCGATCATGTTCCCCGGGCTCATCCACTCCGGGATCGCCGCCGCGCTGGTCGGGGTCCTCATCCTCGTGATCGGTCACCTGCTCGTGCTGGTGCTCGGTATCACCAGTGCCGGACTGCAGGGCGTCCGACTCGAGTACGTGGAGTTCTTCGGCAAGTTCTTCGAAGGTGGCGGGAAGCGGTACAACCCGTTCGGCTACGAGCGCAACTACACGACTGAGGACTGATCGCGCGCTTCCTTTCTCTTCGGGCTAATCGTCGTTGTTTACTGCCTGTTTCGCCAATTGCATCGCGGGTGTCGACTGATACACGCTCACAACCGACTACAGCTGAGCCCCTAAACCGCCCGAACAGCACGCTGACGAACCGTTTTGGGAAGCTTTATGAACTACGTGGATTCACATACGCCTGTTCGGACACGAGCAATTCCAGAGACTACACATCCATGATCGAAACCATCGCACTCCTTGTCAACGCAGTACTGCAGGAAGGTACCGCCAGTGCTCCAGCTATTCCGGCTTCAGCCGGCGCAGCGCTCGCAGTCGGACTCGCCGCGCTCGGTTCGGGGTATGCGGAACGTGGGATCGGGGCCGCCGCCGTCGGCGCAATCGCAGAAGACGAGAGCATGTTCGGCCGCGGACTCATCCTGACAGTCCTGCCGGAAACGCTCGTCATTCTCGCGCTTGTCGTCGTCTTCGTCGTCTAACAACACTCCGTCTTTTCCAATAATGAGCCTTCAAACAGTCGTAGAGGACATCCGCGACGAGGCCCGCGCGCGTGCTCAGGAGATTAGCGACGCGGCCGACGAACGTGCCGAGGAGATTATCGCCGACGCCGAGGCTGACGCCGAGCAGATCCACGAGGAACGCGAGGCCGAGGTCGAGCGGACCATCGAGCAAGAGCGGGAGCAGCGACTCTCCTCCGCGAAGCTCGAGGCCAAACAGGCTCGACTTAACGCCCGGCGAGACATCCTCGAAGACGTTCACGGCGACGTCGAGGACGCGCTTGCGGCCCTCGAAGGGGACCGACGAGAGGAACTGACACGCGCACTGCTTGACGCCGCCGTCGATGAATTCGACGACAGCGACGAGCTATCGGTGTACGGCCGTGCGTCGGACCAGTCGCTTCTCGAGGATGTACTCGATGACTACGACGGCGCGACGTACGCCGGTGAGCGAGACTGCCTCGGTGGCGTCGTCGTCGAGAGCAGCGAGTCACGAGTCCGTGTGAACAACACGTTCGATTCCATTCTTGAGGACGTCTGGGAGGACAATCTGAAAGCAATCAGCGACCGCCTGTTCGAAGACCAATGAGTTCGCGAACGGGAACGAGCGGCCAGGGAAGCAACTACGAGTACGTCATCGCACGGGTTCGTGCCCGCAGCGCATCCCTGTTCGACGATGACGACTACCGGAAGCTGGTCCGCATGGGGACGGGCGAAATCGCCCGCTTCATGGAGGAAACCGAGTACGAGACCGAGATGAACGCGCTCGGCTCCCGGTACGACGGCGTCGACCTCGTCGAGTACGCGCTGAACCGAAATCTCGCGAAACACTTCGACGACCTGCTTCGCTGGTCCGAGGGGGCGCTGTACGACTACATCGCCCGTTACCTGCGGAAGTTCGACGTGTGGAACGTCAAAACTGTCATCCGCGGGCTCTACTCGGACGCGGAGCGGACCGAGGTCGAGGACGATCTCATCAGGGCCGGCGAGTTCAGCGACCGCCGTATCGAGGACCTGCTGAACGCCGGTTCTATCGAGGAGGTCGTCGAGCAACTCGACGACACCATCTTCGGCGAGTCGCTAGCCGAAGCGTTCGACGTGTACGAGGAAAGCGGCGTTCTCGTGCCGCTGGAGAACGCGCTCGACCGCGCCTTCTACGAAACACTGCTGTCCGGATTGCCGGACAACCCGGAGATTGACAGCCCGACCGGGCTGTACGTCGAGTTCCTAGAGACGGAAGTCGACTTCCGCAACCTCCGGAATGCACTCCGACTGGCCCGTAGCGGCGCGGACATCGACCCCTCGGAGTACTTCATCGAGGGCGGCCAGTTGTTCGACGAACAGGAGGTCGCGCAGTTGTCGACGAACCTCGATCAGTTGGTCAGCGCCGTTCGCGAAAGCAAGTACGGCGAGGACCTCGATCAGGCGCTGTCGGCGCTTGAGGAGGCCGACAACCTCATCGACTTCGAGCGGGCGCTGGACGCAGCACTGCTCGAATACGCCGACCGGCTCTCGAACCGCTACCCGCTGTCGGTTTGTCCGGTGTTGTCCTACGTCCTCAAAAAGGAACGCGAGGTCGACAACATCCGGGCCATCGCCCGCGGTCGCGAGGCCGGCCTCGGCCCCGACGAGATCGAACAGGAGCTGGTGATACTATGAGCCAGGAGATCGCTGTCATCGGAAGCCCGGAGTTCACGACGGGCTTTCGGCTAGCTGGCGTCCGCAAGTTCGCGGACGTGCCTTCCGACGAGAAAGACGAGCAGCTCGACGACGCCGTCGAGGAGATGCTCAACGACGACGACGTCGGCATCGTCGTGATGCACGACGACGACCTGTCGCATCTCTCACGCGGTGTCAGGCAGGACGCGGAGACGAGTGTCGAGCCGGTGATGGTCACGCTCGGCGGCGGCACTGGGAGCGGCGGACTGCGTGAACAGATCAAGCGAGCCATCGGTATCGACCTGATGGACGAGGACTAACCATGAGTCAAGCAACAGACACAGACGTCCGCGAGGACGGCATTATCGAAAGCGTCTCGGGACCGGTCGTAACGGCTCGGGACCTCGACGCCCGGATGAACGACGTCGTTTACGTCGGCTCGGAAGGGCTGATGGGCGAGGTCATCGAGATCGAAGGAAACATCACCACGATTCAGGTGTACGAGGAGACCTCCGGTGTCTCCCCCGGCGAACCCGTCGAAGGGACGGGCTCGCCCCTCTCCGTGGACCTCGGGCCGGGTATGCTCGACGCCATTTACGATGGTGTCCAGCGCCCGCTCGATGTGCTCGAAGAGAAGATGGGGTCGGCGTTCCTCGACCGCGGTGTCGACGCGCCGGGCATCGACCTGGAGAAGACCTGGGAGTTCACCCCTGAAGTCGATGAAGGCGACGAGGTCGAGGCCGGCGACATCGTCGGCACCGTCCCCGAAACGCCGAGTATCGACCACAAGGTGATGGTCCCGCCCGACTCCGAGGGTGGCGAGGTCGTCGCCATCGAATCGGGCAACTTCAACGTCGAAGAGACCGTCGTCGAACTGGACAACGGCGAAGAAATCCAGATGCACCAGGAGTGGCCGGTGCGCCAGCAGCGGCCGACCGTCGAGAAAGAGACGCCGACGGAACCGCTCATTTCAGGCCAGCGCGTGCTCGACGGCCTGTTCCCGATTGCGAAGGGCGGAACGGCCGCCATTCCTGGTCCGTTCGGGTCCGGGAAGACGGTCACGCAGCACCAGCTCGCCAAGTGGGCTGACGCGGACATCGTCGTCTACGTCGGCTGTGGCGAGCGTGGCAACGAGATGACTGAGGTCATCGAGGACTTCCCGGAACTCGAGGACCCGACCACCGGCAACGCGCTGATGGACCGGACCTGCCTCATCGCCAACACGTCGAATATGCCCGTCGCGGCACGCGAATCCTGCGTGTACACGGGGATCACCATCGCGGAGTACTTCCGCGACATGGGGTACGACGTGGCGCTGATGGCCGACTCCACCTCCCGGTGGGCCGAGGCCATGCGTGAGATTTCGTCCCGACTCGAAGAGATGCCGGGCGAGGAGGGGTACCCCGCGTACCTCTCCGCTCGCCTGAGCGAGTTCTACGAACGTGCCGGGTACTTCGAGAACATCAATGGCACCGAGGGCTCTGTCTCAGTCATCGGGGCCGTCTCGCCGCCGGGCGGGGACTTCTCCGAGCCGGTCACCCAGAACACGCTGCGTATCGTCAAGACGTTCTGGGCGCTGGACGCGGATCTAGCCGAACGCCGGCACTTCCCCTCTATCAACTGGAACGAGTCGTACTCGCTGTATCGCGACCAGCTCGACCCGTGGTTCGAGGACAACGTCCGGGCCGACTGGCCGGAGACACGCCAGTGGGCTATCGACACGCTGGACGAGGAAGCGGAACTGCAGGAGATTGTCCAGCTCGTCGGGAAGGATGCACTGCCGGAGGACCAGCAGCTGACGCTCGAGATCGCCCGCTACCTGCGCGAGGCGTGGCTTCAGCAGAACGCCTTCCACGACGTGGACACGTTCTGTGAGCCCGAGAAGACCTACCGCATCATGGACGCCGCCAAGACGTACAACGATGCGGCCTTCGAGGCGCTGGATGCCGGTGTCCCCGTCGAGGAGATCACCGACATCGACGCCGCGCCGCGGCTCAACCGTATCGGCGTGCAGGAAGACTACAACGAGTACATCGACGACCTCGAAGACGACATCGAGTCTCAACTGCGGGAGCTGTACTAACAATGAAAGAGTATCAGACAATCACGGAGATCAGCGGACCGCTGGTGTTCGTCGAGACCGACGAACCGGTCGGCTACGACGACATCGTCGAAATCGAGCTCAGCGACGGCGAGACCCGCCGTGGCCAGGTGCTCGAATCCGCGAGCGACTACGTCGCCATTCAGGTGTTCGAGGGCACCGAAGGTATCGACCGCGATGCCTCGGTTCGCTTCCTCGGCGAGACGATGAAGATGCCCGTCACTGAGGACCTCCTCGGACGGGTCATGGACGGAACCGGCCAGCCGATCGACGGCGGCCCGGAAATCGTCCCCGACGAACGCCGTGACATCGTCGGTGAGGCAATCAACCCGTTCTCCCGGGAGTACCCTGAGGAGTTCATCCAGACGGGCGTCTCGGCCATCGACGGCATGAACACGCTCGTCCGCGGGCAGAAGCTGCCGATCTTCTCCGCCTCCGGCCTGCCACACAACGATCTGGCGCTCCAGATCGCGCGACAGGCGACGGTGCCGGAAGAGGAGGAGGAAGGCGACGACGACGAAGGGTCAGAGTTCGCCGTCATCTTCGGCGCAATGGGTATCACGGCCGAAGAGGCAAACGAGTTCATGGACGACTTCGAGCGCACCGGCGCGCTGGAACGCTCCGTCGTCTTCATGAACCTCGCAGACGACCCGGCCGTCGAGCGGACGATTACGCCGCGGCTGGCGCTGACCACTGCCGAGTACCTCGCCTTCGAGAAGGACTACCACGTGCTGGTCATCCTGACGGACATGACCAACTACTGTGAGGCACTGCGCGAGATTGGTGCCGCGCGTGAGGAGGTCCCGGGCCGGCGTGGCTACCCCGGATATATGTACACCGACCTGGCACAGCTCTACGAGCGTGCCGGTCGGATCGAGGGCCGTGAGGGCTCCGTGACCCAGCTCCCGATCCTGACGATGCCGGGCGACGACGACACGCACCCGATTCCGGACCTGACCGGGTACATTACTGAGGGCCAGATCTACATCGACCGCGACCTCAACAGCCAGGGCATCCAGCCGCCGATCAACGTCCTGCCCAGCCTGTCGCGGCTGATGGACGACGGTATCGGCGAGGGCCTGACCCGCGCCGACCACGCCGACGTGAAAGACCAGATCTTCGCCGCGTACGCGGAAGGTGAAGACCTGCGTGACCTCGTGAACATTGTCGGCCGCGAGGCGCTGTCGGAACTGGACAACAAGTATCTGGACTTCGCTGACCGCTTCGAGGAGGAGTTCGTCGATCAGGGGACCGACACGGCCCGCAGCATCGACGAGACGCTCGAACTCGGCTGGGACCTGCTCTCGATGCTCCCGAAAGATGCGCTGAACCGCATCGACGAGGACCTCATCGAGGAGCACTACCGCGAGGACGAGACCGCCGAAACCGTCGAAGCCGAAGCCTGACAACGGCCCTATATCTCACGGCCGCTCGCAATTTTTACCATATATTTTGGGTATGCGACTGTTTAGCGTTGCCCTCCTACACTAGAACGCACTATGCCAGAACCAGGGAGTGAAGCGATATGGCTGTGGTTAGGTACAGCGGGCATGTTCCTCGGCATGCTCTACTTCATCGCGCGCGGCTGGGGTGAGACCGACAGTAGGCGTCAAAAGTTCTACATCGCGACAATACTCATCACGGCAATCGCGTTCGTGAATTACCTCGCGATGGCGCTTGGCTTCGGGTTGACGATTGTCGAGTTCGCCGGCGAAGAGCACCCCATCTACTGGGCCCGATACAGTGACTGGTTGTTCACGACGCCGTTGCTGTTGTACGACCTCGGGTTGCTTGCCGGGGCAGACCGTAACACTATCAGCTCGCTCGTCAGCCTCGACGTGCTGATGATCGGGACCGGGCTGGTCGCGACGCTGAGCGCAGGAAGCGGCGTGCTGTCGGCCGGTGCGGAACGGCTGGTCTGGTGGGGCATCAGTACCGCCTTCCTGCTGGTCCTGCTGTACTTCCTGTTCAGCTCGCTGTCCGGTCGGGTCGCAGACTTGCCCAGTGACACGCGTAGCACCTTCAAGACGCTACGAAACCTCGTGACCGTCGTGTGGTTGGTGTACCCGGTGTGGTGGCTCATCGGGACCGAGGGGATCGGCCTTGTCGGGATCGGTATCGAGACGGCCGGCTTCATGGTCATCGACCTGACCGCCAAGGTCGGCTTCGGTATCATCCTGCTCCGGAGCCACGGCGTGCTTGACGGCGCGGCCGAGTCGACCGGTGCCGGCGCGACGGCCACGGCCGACTAACAACCGACTGCCGTTCGACGACCCCGTTTTTTGCTGCCAGCCCGATAGCGGCGGTGCGCGGACCGTAATAACTGGAAACCGTTAACTGCCTACGTCGAAAAGGGACCCGTAATGGCTAAGGACGTCAAACCCACGCGCAAGAATCTGATGCAGATCGAGGACCGCATTGAGCTGTCCGAGCGTGGGCACGACACGCTGGAGAAGAAGCGTGACGGCCTCATCATGGAGTTCATGGACATTCTGGACCAGGCGCAAGACGTCCGTGAGGACCTCGACGATTCCTACGATCGGGCCCAGCGCGCGATCAATATGGCCCGGGCGATGGAGGGTGACGTGGCCGTCCGTGGGGCCGCCGCAGCACTGAAAGAACACCCCGAACTGACGACCCAGTCCAAGAACATCATGGGTGTTGTCGTCCCACAGATCGAGTCCAGTAAGGTCCGGAAATCGCTGGACGAGCGTGGGTACGGTGTCATGGGGACTTCGGCCCGCATCGACGAGGCTGCCGAGGCCTACGAAGAACTCCTCGAAAACATCATCCTCGCCGCCGAAGTCGAAACAGCGATGAAGAAGATGCTTGAGGAGATCGAGACCACGAAGCGCCGTGTCAACGCCCTCGAATTCAAACTCCTGCCCGATCTCTACGACAATCAGGAGTACATCGAGCAGAAACTCGAAGAGCAGGAGCGCGAAGAGATCTTCCGCATGAAGAAGATCAAAGCCAAGAAGGAAGAAGAAGAGGACGCGCTCGCAGCCGAAGAGGAAGCAGAAGAAGAGCCTGAAGCGGTCACTGCTGGCGACTGAACAGGGGGCCGTCCTGACCGGTATCGTTTTTGCGCTTTCCCGTTCCTGTTGAGTATGGCCTGTCCCGACTGCGGTGGCGACCTCGTTTCGTTCCCAGTCCCGTCTGACCTCCAGCAATATCTCCCCGGAGACGCACCGGGGGCCAGCGTTTGCCGGTCCTGTCTGGCGCTTCACCCGGAGACGGAGCCGCCCACTGATTTCCCGGACTTCACGGATCTTGACGGGGCGATTCCCGATGCCGACGGCACGGCGGTCCCGCTGCTGTTACTCGTCGGGTTGCTCGATTCGCTTGCGATGCACCGCGACGAGATCACTGCGCTGCTGGAGCGAATCGAGCGCGAGGGCGTCGACCCACTCTTGGCCTTGGACCGACTCGACGCCAGCTACGGCGAGGCGGCCCACGTCGACCTCGGCCGTCGCCGTCGGCAACTCGAACAGTTGCTGTGAATCGGCAGCCCAATCACTTCTTGAATTGCAGTAGAGGGAATTGACCGAACGTACTTCGGTGGTAATGATCGTGACGCCGCCTTCGTCGAAGACGGACCAGAAGTAAGAGAACGGGCGCGTTAGACGCCGGTCGAGTAGCGCAGCAGGCCAGCGACGCCGCCGAACGCGGTCAGTAGCTGTTCGCCTTTTTCGAAGTCAGTCGAGATGAACACCGTCTCGGTGCCCCGCTGGTCGGCCAGTTCCATCAGGTGGTCGATGGCGTCTTCGCGCTCGCCGTCCTCGGCGTCGACGGTGGCCCCACAGCGGGAGCACTCGTGGTCGTCGGTCCCGGCGCTACTGTTGATGAGTTCGTACTCATCGTGGCCGTTCTCGCAGGTGTAAGCGACCACGTCTTTCCGGAGGTCTTCGGAGATGAGCAGCTGTTCGACCGCGCCCATGTTGAGGTTCTGGCGCGTCTGGTCGAACCCGTAGGTGGCCTTGTCACCGTTGTGGAGCTGCTTGAAGAAGTCCTCCATGAGCTCCTTGTCCCGGAGCATCTCGTGTTCGGCCAGTACGTCATCGGCCGCGTCTACGAGGTCGTACAGCCCTGACTCGTCGGTGTAGGCCACGTCGAACTTCCCCAGCACCATGTCCTGTAGCTCGTGGTGGAGGTAGTCGCCGTCGAGGAACTCGTCTTTCGTCGGTGAGGGGCCGCCGACGAGGATCCCGTCAAGTTCGTGGCGGTCGGCGACGAACAGGTCGTTCGCCATGCCGGCGACCTCCTGATAGAAGTTGTCGATGGCTTCCAGCCGGAGGCGGGCGAAACGCTGGGCGGACTGGCCACCTTTCCGCTGTTTGCCCGGGACCAGTGAGGAGGCAGACTTGACGGGTTCGACGCGCTTGCCCTTCAGCCAGCCGACGTTGGCCTCGCGCCGGTCGAGCACGATGAGGCCGAACAGGCCTTTGTCGGCCAGCATGTGCTCTAGTGGCTCGGTGAGGAACTCCGAGTCACAGTGATAGCGGAACGACTCGATGGGGTCCGGTGGTGATTCGAGGACCTTCGTCACCATGTCGGTTCGGCCGCCGCCGGTGTCGAACGCGCCCGAGAACACGACCAGTCCGTTGTCGGGTGGCCGAACGTCGTAGTACCGGAGTCGGTCCTTGATAGAAGTGAGTGCGTCCTGCACCGCTGTCCGCGTGTCCTTCGACTTGATGTTCGAAGCCTCTGAGTGCTCTTGCGTGACGTGGGCGACGACGTCGCTGATCAGCTTGTCCTCGGGGATGTAGATAGAGACGAGTTGGGTGCCCGAACCCTGGTACCCCTTGAGTTCCTCGATGACCTTCCGGAACTCGTATTTCTGCTTGTCAGATTGTTCCTGTTCCTGCTGCTCGCTCATTACTCTATGTTGGCCGAGGTGGCGTAAGAACCTGTTGACAGGGAGCGAAGGGCGTGCGAGCAGCGAGGGGCGCGAACGAAGTGAGCGGTCCTCGTGTCGGAACGGCGACCGACGGGAGCCGTGGAGGAAGTGAGAAGCGCGGCCTTCGGATGAGACGAGCGGGGGAGGGACGACCCGTGAGTAGCGAAGGGCGCGAACAAAGTGAGCGGTCCTCGTGCCGGAACGGCGACCGATGGGAGCTGTGGTGAACGGGAGCGAAACGAAGCGTTCCGGCACAACTGGGAGAGGAGATGGGGCGGTCGATATGGCAGACGTACCCTTCTGCTGATCTGAGTGGCCGTACCCGACTCATCCCGGGGGATCAGTCACGTAGCGGTTCGACAAATGACAGTCGCATTTATATGACTGCCTGCATTGTACCCAAGCAATCAGACTATGGCGGGGTATGTGTGTACGATTGCGGGCGGCAAGGGCGGCGTCGGAAAGACGACGACCGCGGTCAATCTCGGAGCCGTCCTGCAGGAGATGGACTACGATGTGGCTGTCGTCGACGCCGATCTGGGGATGGCGAATCTCGGCTCGATGCTCTCCGTGGAGCCCGAAAAGAGCCTCCACGAGATCCTGGCTGGCGAGGCTGCCGTGAGTGAGGCCCTGACCGATGCACCGGGCGGGCTCACGGTGATTCCGGGCGAACAGTCGCTGGAGGCGTTCGCGGACGCTGACCCCGCAAAGCTTCGGAAAGTAATCAAGACGCTCCGAAATGCCTACGACGTGGTGCTGATAGACACCGGGGCCGGACTGAGCCACGAAGTCGCCGTGCCGCTCGGGCTGGCCGATGGAATCGTCCTCGTCACGACTCCCGATGACGTTGCGGTGGGTGATACGGTCAAAACAGCCCAGCTAGCGAACCGTATCGATGGGACCGTTCTCGGCGCGATCATCAACCGTGCGACCCGCCACACTGACGTCGCGTCCATCGCCGAGCAGATGGAGTTCCCGCTGCTTGCGGTCATCCCGGACGACCCGCAAGCGACGACCGAGGAACCGCTCGTGCTCAACGCCCCCGAGAGCACGGCTGCAGACGCCTATCAGCGGCTGACCGAGGCGCTTGAGGGTGTGTTCTTCCACGGCGAGAGTCCCGAAGTGGATATGGAGACGATACTCGACGACGAGTGGTTCCGTGACGATACCGAGGACCACTCCGATGTCGACGACGACGAGGACTCAGGCGGCGTGTTCGGGCTCTTTAACTGACCTCTCCGCGCCCGCTTGCTGTTCCGGCCTCAGCCCGCTGCTCCGCCGGCGTTTCACTGTTTCTGGGTTTCCGGAAGCGGCGGCCACAGCGTTGCGACCGTTTCCTGAATGAGCTGGGTCTGTGCCCGGCTCAGTCGCTCGGAGAGCGACGACGCAGAGATGTCCAGTTCCTTTGCCACGGCATCCAGTGATGCACGTCGCGGGATTTCGAAATGCCCCATTTCGTACGCCGTCCGTAGCGCTTCGAGTTGTCGGTCGGTGAGCCCGTTCCCGGGCGGCTTCGGCTCCGCATCCCGGGTCAGTCGCTCCAGGCTGAACTCAGCGTTCTGTTGCCAGAACGAGGAAAACTCGGTGAACGCCGTTCGGTCGGCGAACCAGCCCATTTGCTCCCACCCGTCAGCAGTCACGGTTATCTGTTCGATGATGGCGTCTGCCGTAGCAAGTGCTTCGAGTCCGTCCAGGTCGTCGATTTGGTCGCCGAGTTGCTCCTCGAAACTCAGTGCCGGCACTGCCTGATATCGTCGAGTGTCGCCGGCCGTCCCGATGCGCGTCCACTCCTGCACGTCGTAGGCGTTAGTGAGTGCCCGCTCGACAGCCTGCTTGGAACCGCCGGTCACGGTTACAATGAACAGCGGACGACGGCCGTGGTTGTACTGGAGGGAAAGGGTAATCGACGTCTCTGGGACCGTCTCTGCAACCGACACGAGCGGCAACGCATCGCAGTATATCTGAAACTCTGCAATGATCCCCATACGAACTCGCTCTACGTCGATGCTGAAGCGCCTGTCGGAACAGTGTGTCTGCCCCTGCTACACCCGCTCGTTTTAAAGGGCCCAATCACTGAGAGAACGGCTTAGCCCGACGGCGCGCGACCGTGTTGTTGTATGCAGCCAACACAACCGACAGATGAGATTGAAGTCGAATTCGAGCGCTACAGTGACGGCCAGCCACTCGTTCTCTTACACGGTGGGATGGCCCCTACGGAGTACTGGGGACCGGTCGTACCGGCGTTCGAGGGATATGGCGCTGTCGTTCCCCAGCGGCCGGGGTTCGGCACCTGTCTCGACTCCGCCACGGAAACGAGCGCCGACGAGGTACTGGACCGCGAGGTCAGGTACGTTCAGGCGCTTGTCGACGCTGTCGACGGAGACCCTATCCTGTTTGGCCACTCCTACGGCGCACTCACCGCTATCGAGGCCGCGACGGCTACGTCGGTTGAGGCGGTCATCGCGTATGAACCGGCGGTGCTCCCCGGTGACTACCGGGCCGACGCCGATCTCGCCGACCGAATGGCGTCGCTCATTCAGGACGGAAAGCGAGCGGAAGCAGTGAAACGCTACATCGAACAGGTTCTCCACCCCGACGGTATCGAGGACCTCGACGCCTGGCTTGCGGAGTGGCCCGTCTGGCCTGACTGTGTGGCCCTCGCCGAGGAGGTCGTCCGGATGAACCGCTCTGTCGAACAGTACCGGCTCCCGGATCGTCTCGATGTCGACGCGCCCACGCTCGTTCTCTCCGGAACCGACGGGCCGGATTTCCTCCGGCAGAGCGCGCGAAACGTGCACGACGCACTGCCACGGAGCCGATTCGTCGAGTTCGACGGCGTCAGCCACAGCGGTCCCGGCGAGGCACCCGATCTGATCGCAGCGGAAGTCGACGCGTTCCTCGAAAAATAGCTCGGTCAGCCGGACTGATTCGCCGCTTATCGCTTCTCACATCGGATATTCGACGTGGGCCGGACCTACATCGAGGTCGGCGCTTCAACGCCCAGCGCGTCCAGCGCGTTCGCAATCGCCGTTCGGGTCCCGTCGACGAGCGCGAGCCGCGCGGCGCGGGTTTCTGGGTCGGCATCGAGTACCGGACACTCCCGGTAGAAGGCGTTGAACGTCTCGGCGAGGTCGCGGGTGTAGGTGGCGACGGTGTGGGGCGTCAGGTCGTCCGCGGCTGCCTCGATGACGGCGGGGAACCGAGCCAGTTCGCGAAGCAGATCGCGTTCTTCCGGCTCCGACAGCGGGTCGAGATCCGGCTCGTCGGGGATGTCGGTCTCCACGTCGCCCAGAATGCCACAGCACCGCGCGTGGACGTACTGCACGTAGGGCGCGGACTGGGCCTCGAAGTCCAGCGCACGGTCCCATTCGAAGGTGATGCCCTTGGTCGGCTGTTTCGAGACGATGTCGTAGCGCACCGCGCCGATACCGACCTGACGAGCGATCCGGTCGATGTCGTCCTCGTCGAGGTCGCCGCGGGTCCGGTCGTCGAGTCTCGACTCGACCTCTTCGCGTGCACGGTCAACGGCTTCATCGAGCAGGTCGTCAAGGTCGATACCGGTTCCCTCGCGCGTACTCATTCCGCCTTCCGGGAGGTTCACCCAGGAGTAAAACACCTGCCGGAGTTGGTCGGTATCGTTTTCGAGCAGTTCCAGCGCCGCCGAGAGCTGATCGGCCTGCAGCTTGTGGTCCTCGCCGAGCACCGTGACGGCGCGGTCGTAGGTGTCGAACTTCCACTCGTGGTGGGCCAGGTCCCGAGTGGTGTACAGCGAGGTCCCGTCGGAGCGCAGGAACACGAGGTTCTTTTCGAAGTCGGGCAGGTCAAGCTGCCAGGCGTCTTCCTCGTAGACGGCGCAATCGAGCGCTTTCAGGCGGTCGACCAGCTCGTCCGTGTCGCCGTTGCGCATGAACTGCGTCTCCTTGACGAACTCGTCGAACTCCGCCGGGAGGCGACCGAGTGTGTTCTGCATCCCGCCCAGCACCGTATCCACTACCTCGGCGACGCGCTCGTAGGTCTCTTCGTTGCCCTCTTCGAGGCCCTGCAGAATCGACTGTATCTCGGTCTCTGCTTCCTCGACCTCCTCGGGGTCGCCGTCTTCGAGGACGGTGTTGCCCTTGCGGTAGTACCGGACCATCTCGTACTCCGGGGACTCCCGTTCGGGTTCGGGCAGGTCGTCTTCATCGAAGGTCTCGTAGGCCCAGGTGAACACCGCGATCTGCCGGCCTGCGTCGTTGACGTAGTAGTGGCGGTCGACGTCGTAACCAGCGTAGTCGAGGACGCGAGCGACGGCATCGCCGATGATAGGGTTGCGCGCTCGCCCGACGTGGACCGGGCCGGTCGGATTCGCGGACGTGTGCTCGACGACGACGCTGGTGTCGCGGTCGGGAAGCCGCCCGAACTCGCTCTCTGTGACCGACTGCAGAGTTTCAGCGAAGTACGCTTCACTCGGAAGGAAATTGACGTACGGCCCCTGTGTCGTCACGTCGCTGACGTAGGTGGGGTCGTCGGCGTCGATCGCGTCGGCGATGTCGCCGGCGACGTTTGGCGGCGCAGTACCGACCTCGCCGGCCAGCCGGAAGGCGACGCTCGATGCTAATACGGCGTCAACGTCCTCCGGGGGTTCCTCGATACCGAGGTCCTCGGCCGGCAGGTCGAGGGTTGTGAGTGCGTCGGCGAGAGCGTCCTCGACCTCCGCACGGAGCTGCAGGAACATACGCCCGGCTTTCGCGGCGGGGAGTAAATGGGTAACGAAACCCCGACCGTGTTAGACGGGCTGGTAGACTTCGAATCCACAGCAACCGCCAATAGTCAGCCGAGCGTCGAGAGAAACAGGGACAGCCGCCCGTCTCAGGTCAGGAGCCGCGGACCGAACACCATCAACAGGAGGCCGCTGATCATCGACACTGTGATTGCTATCGAGACGGCCGTCGTCACTCGCCGCCCATCAGAGACGGGCAGCCGCGAGACGAACGATTCGGTTGATGCCCGCAGGATGTGGCCGCCATCGAGCGGGAACGTCGGGATGAGGTTGAACTGGCCGATGACGAGGTTGATCCAGCCGGTCCAGAAGAGGACGTTCGCGAGCAGGAACACCGGTGTCGTCCCGAGCGCCCCGAGCGGGCCCTGAACGGTGTAGAAGTTCGTCGCGATTCCGGTAAAGCCGGCGAAGTTGTAGCCGAAGCCGCCAGCGACGCCGATGAACGGAAGCAAGAGCGTGCTGAAGATCCGCTGGGCGAACGAGAACTCGGAGACTGACGTGGGTGTGTCCGGGGAACCGCCGATGAATTCGAGGAACGCCGCCGCGGGGTAGGCGTCGATGCCGAAGTCACTGACCTGAATACCGCTGATCCCCTGCTGGATACTGACACCGATGATGCCGTTGTCGACCTGTTCGCTCTCGGCCATCGTTACCTCATACGTCTCGCGTTCACCGTCGACGTAGCCGGTGATCGTCACCTGATCACCGGGTTCGCCGCCCTCAAGGGCCTGCATCAGCGCCGCCCCGCTGTGTGTTCGTTCCCCGTTGACCGCGGTGATAATCATGCCTTCGCCGCTTGGCGCTCCTTCTCCGGCCAGCGGGCCGTCTTCAGCGACCAGCACGTACGCACCGAGCGGGGTCGTGACCGTCTCCCCGGACTCAGTTTCGACCGTTGCGACGGGATGGTTTCGAGCCGCCTGTTCGAACTCACTGCGGGTCGCTACTGCGGTCCCGTTGACAGCGACGATCGTCTCACCAGTCCCGAGTGGCGCGCTCTGGAGGGCCGCAGAGACGACGACAGACCGCTCAACGCTGACGGTTTCGGCGTCTTTGCGGGCCACTTCGACAGTCTGTGCGCCGCTTTCAGCGAGCACCGATTCGAGTTCCTGCTGGTTCTCGACCGACTGGCCGTTGACCGCCGTAATGACGTCACCCGACTCGATACCCGCATCGGCGGCGGGGGTTCCGTTGATCGGACTTCCGACCGGCACGCCGTCGACGACGGCGACAGCACCGGCGACCGGTCCGAACAGCAACAGAAGCGTGATGATCGCGAGCGCAAAGTTGTTGGTCACACCGGCCGTGTACATCCGAGTCTGCGAGCCGCGGTCGGTGCGGAGGAGTTCGTCTTCGTCGGGTTCGACGAACGCCCCGATCGGGATAATCGCCAGCAGGGCAAGCCCCATCGACTCGATGTCGATGTCCTCGACGCGACAGAACAGTCCGTGGCCACCCTCGTGGACGACGAGGCCAAGCAACAACCCGAGCACGATTTCCGGTGCGACTGACAGCGGGAGGAAGTCGTTCACGCCGGGAATCGCCAGCGCGTTCCGCGGTTCGTTCAGTGCGGATGGCTGTGGGTTGACGAGCGCCTGATAGGCTCCGAGCGCAACGAGGAGGAACGAGCCGACCATCACGACGAGTCCGAACCCGACGCCGAGGTTCCCCCAGGCGCGCCAGAACCGCTTTGGCCGTGCAAGCCAGTCGAGGACTGCCTTGCCCTTCTGTGTGTGAATTGTCGTAATCGGGCCGCTAAAACGAATATATTCGGGGACAACGCCGCGGGTCCGTAGCGCCATCGCGAGGAGGGTGTAGGCGACAAGGCCCGCGAGGACCCACGTCAGCGTACTCACCATTTGTCAGAAAATAGGTTTAGCCAAGCAAGAGGGTTTGGTTTGGGACACACTGCTGGCACATAGCGGCCAACGGTCAAGTGACTCTGTGGTAAACAACCACACAATGTACGACCACGTGCTCATTCCCGTCGACGGGAGCGACGAATCCACGGCAGCCACACGGCGTGGCCTTGCACTGGCCAGGGACTTCGACGCGACTGCCGAGGTGGTTCACGTCGTTGACCAGCGAGCACGCAGGCTCACGCGAACGGACCGCGAGAGCGGGCGTCTCCGGGAACACGGCGAGTCGGTCCTCACGGAGATCGAATCGCTCGCCGCTGACGCCGGCCAGCCCGTCACGACGGAACTGCTTGAGGGAAAACCGAGTGTGCAGATTGACGAGTACGCTCGCGAAACCGACGCAGGGGTCATTGTCCTCGGCCGACAGGGAATGACCGGTCTCGGGAAGCGACTCCTCGGTGGTGTCACCGAACAGATCTTGCACCGAACTGCGGTGCCTGTACTCGTCGTTTCCGACGGGACACAGGTGGAAAGGGATGAGTTCGATTACTCGCAGATACTCCTCCCGACTGACGGCAGCGCGAACGCCGAAACGGCGACGCGACACGGCGCGGCGGTAGCAGACCGGTGCGATGCGACAGTCCACGTCCTCAATGTCGTCGATATCCAGGCCGCCGGCGGCGCGTTCAACGCTGGTGGCCTGAACGAGGTGTTCATCGAACGACTGGAAGACAACGGACGTGACGCCGTCGCAGCAACCGCCGACGAACTCGGACAGATATCTCCGGACGTATCAGTCCAAACTGCTGTGGAACAGACGACCTCGCTCGATGGCGTCGCCGCCGGCATTCAAGAGTACGTCTCCGATAACGACATCGACCTCGTCGTGATGGCGTCACACGGCCGTTCGAACCTGAAACGTCAGATACTCGGCAGTGTCACATCGCAATTGCTCCGAACTGTCGATATCCCCGTGCTAGTGACGCCCCGCTCGACCTGAGCGGGTGGACAAACCATCCGTTCTATGTATCGTGCGAACGTATCACAACACGGTGCCGGACAATGCCAGAAACCTGCGGGATCTGTGGCGAGACGGTCCCGTTCGACGCTACCGTCCACGCGATGTTTCACACGCACAGCGAGACGGGCGTCATTGACGTGTACGTCTGTCAGGACTGCTACGACGAGCGGCTCGGACCGATGTTCGAGCAGGCCGACACGCAGGAACAGTCGCCCTGAACGCGCCCCTTCGATGGGGTGGTACAGTCTGGTAAGACCTGCTTACCCAGGCTCACTCGTTCCGACGGAACCGCTCCACAACGAACTCCTGATCCAGCTTCGCGATGAACGTCCCGAGCTGTGGACCTTCGGTATCGTCGAACAGCAGCCGGTAGCCGGCCGAGAAGAACTCGCTGATGTCGATGTCGTTTCGCTTTGCCGTCTCGTATATTTCAGACTGAATCGCCTCGCCGTCGTGGCCTTCGGCGATGAAATCGGCCAGCTCGTCCAGCGCGGCCGCCGTCGCGTCGTCGAAGGACACGTCGGGCATCTCCGCTCGCTTGAGTTCGTAGTTGAACTCGTTGTTCGTCAGGCTGGCCCACTCTTGAGCACGCTCGACGCGAGCGAGCGCCTGTTCGACGGCCCACTCTGGTGCATCGTCCGGGATGTGCCCCTCTTTCCGGGCGATCTGCTCCCGCTGTTCCGGGTCGTCAGTCATCCCGAGCACGGCTGCGAACGTGTAGGGGATCCGAACCCGCTGTTCGCGCGGTTCGTCTACGACCATCGGGTAGGCCCGCTCGGCGAGTTCCACTTCGTCCTCGCTCCCGTCCGCCTCATCGAAGTAGCGCCGCTCGAACCGATCGAACTCGTCGACGAGCTGGTCGACGTTCTCGACGGAGAAGTCCCGCTGTTTCCGCGGGTCTTTCACGAAGAAGTACTTGAACACCTCCGGTTCGAGGATGTCGAGCACCTCGTCGACGGTGATGACGTTGCCCGACGACGAGGAGAGCGGCTCGCCGTCGAGCGTGAACCACTCGTACACCATCGGGACCGGCGGCTGGATGTCCAGCACGTTCTCGGCGACATCTTCGCCCGATGGCCAGGAGCCCTCGGCGTGGTCCTTGCCAAAGGGCTCGAAGTCGACACCCAGAATCTCCCACTGGCCGGGCCATTCGAACCGCCACGGGAGCTTCCCATCCCGGAGCGTCGCCGTCCCCTCGTGACCACAGCCCTCGATAGTCTGGTCGCCGGCTTCGACGTCTTCACAGACGTATTCGACTTCGCCGGCGTCGAGGTCGACCGCGGTGACGCCTTCGGTTATTTTCCCGCACTCTGCACACTGTGGCAGGAACGGGACGTAGTCGTCGTCGACCTTGTTCTGGTACTCCGAGAGCACGTCACGGGCTCGGTCAGCACGTTCGAGCACGCGGCGCGTGACTGCTTCGAACTCGCCGTCGGCGTACAGCTCGGTGTTCGAGACGAACTCCACGTCGACGCCGACCAGTTCGGCGCTTTTCCGGAGAAGGGTCGTGAAGTGAGCGCCGTAGGAGTCACAGCAACCGAAAGGGTCTGGAATGTCCGTGTAGGGCTTCCCGAGGTTCCGCCCGAGTGCGCCGGCGTCGACTTCGCCGAGACCGACGACGTTCCAGTCGAGGTCGGCGAGCTGGCGGGGGACCGCCCTGAGACGGTCCTTGTCGTCGGCGGTGAACACCTGCCGAACCTCGTGACCGCGGTCACGCAGGGCCTCAGCGACGTAGTAGCCCCGCATAATCTCGTTGAAGTGGCCGATGTGGGGGACGCCCGACGGGGAGACGCCGCCCTTGATGACGATCGGCTCGTCGGGGTCCCGTTCCTCGATGGCGTCGGCGACGGAGTCAGCCCAGAACGCCCGGGAACCGCCGCGGCCGACCTCGTAGGGGTCTTCCGCCATCTATGCCTCCGGGAGAATCTCGGACCCTTCGTACTCGCCGTCTTCGACCGCGCGCACGACGCGTTCGGGGTCAGTGCCGTCGAGCACTATTGTCCGGATGCCGGACCGCTGGATGATTTTCGCCGCCAGCAGGTCGACCGGTGCGCTGCTGCCGGCATCCATCTCGATATCGGCAATCACATCGACGAGCTCGCTCGCGCCGAGTTCGTCGAACCGCGTCGCGTCGTCGTCCTCGTTCGGGTCAGCATCGTAGACGCCCGGAACGGATGTCGCGTAGACGAGCAGATCAGCGCCGACGTACTCCGCGAAAGCGGCCGCCACGGCATCGGTGGTCTGTGCGGCGACGATGCCCCCGAGTACGGGGATATCTCCGCGACGGATGGCTTCCCGGCCCTCGTCGTAGCTCTCCGCGGGCGTCGGCGCGGCGCGGTCGTCTAGAGCAGCGATGAGTAGCCGGCCGTTCAGCCGCGTGACGGCGATGCCGAGCTGGTCGAGTTCGATCTCGTTCGCGCCGAGATCGCGGGCGCTGCCGATGTAGTCACGTGCGGTCGGGCCACCGCCGACGACGGTCCCGAGCGTGTGCCCCTGTGCATCGAGCGACTGGATGGCGTCGGCGTAGTCTGCAACCCGGTCCGCATCGAGATCCGGGGCCAGTACGCTTCCGCCAATGGAGACGACGACTTTCATTAGCCCGCCGTAACCGCGATGCACTCTTAAGGGTTGTCAAGCCCACTGACTCCCGTCTCTATACTCGGTCCCTTCTGGTCCCCACAGCGACTGCTGTCGGCCGCACACCGGTAGGAATCTCCGTATGACGTGTGCCCGACGTGCTGACGCACGTCTGACAGACCTGCTGTGCTACCAGTGAATAATGCTGTTTGTTGGGGACACAAAGGGTGATATCTCTCTTTCACAGACCGTTCAAACCACCACGAGACTAGACCCAATTCATCGGCTTAGAGGCCTTTGTAAAACGTCTAAAAGAATATGGAACGGTCGTAAAAAATGCGTTTTAGCTCGATTTGTCCTGAAAGTGACCGAAGTGGCCTGAAGGTTCCCCCCTTTATATACTCCCGGCGGGGTTACGAAGAAGTGAGGTGACAAAGATGAGCGCTACTGCAACGCCCTCCGGCGAGGAAGAGCCCTCCAAAGAAGAGCGACTGAAGTCGTTCCTCGCAGAGAAGGCAAGTGACGGCGAGATGTATTTCAAGAGCAAGTTCATCGCTGACGAAGTCGGTCTCTCCCCGAAAGAGATCGGTGCCCTGATGGTCAAGCTCAAGGACAGCGCGTCCGAGATCAACGTCGAAAAGTGGTCGTACACGAGCGCGACCACTTGGCGTATCGAACCGGCGTAGGCGACTGGTCCCCGTGTACAGTTTTCGGACGGAGTACCTGCTACCTATGTGATCGTTCGCGGAGTATTTGTGCCCGCATCGTTTACAAATAGTCGATGAGTGGCTCCGCCGCCGACCCGCCGTCGCCTGACCGACTGGCCGGCGTGTTCTCCGTCTCGTCAGTGCGGCGGGTGGACGGAACGGTCCAATATATTGGCGACCCGCTAGTGCCACCGGCTGCCGTCGCTGAGCAACTCAGGCCGGTGTTCAGACAGCAGGGCTACGACGTTCGGCTCGAAGAACTCGGTCCCGAATCGGCTGCGACGGCTGCCGCGACGAGCAATGGGGGCACTACTATTGTCGGTGATCTGGACGCCGATGACCCGATTACTCCCAATGGTTCGTTGAACGCACGCCAGAACCAGTACGCGTTGATTGCGGAACCCATGGACACGGACTCCGGCGTCCCGTGGCTCAACATCGGGCTCCTGCTGGCGACTATCGCGTCGACGCTCTACGTCGGCGCGACTGCCTGGTACTACATTCCGGTCGCCGAGGATCCGCTTCGCGTGTTCGAGGCCTGGCCGTTCGTGGTCGCGATGCTGGGCGTACTCGGCATTCACGAACTGGGTCACTATGCCGCCGCCCGCTACCACGGCGTCGACGTGACGCTCCCGTATTTCATCCCGTTTCCGTCGTATCTCGGCACGATGGGGGCGGTCATCAACATCCGGGGGCGCATCCCCGACCGGACGGCGCTGTTCGATATCGGTGTCGCCGGTCCGCTGGCCGGCCTTGTCGCGACGACAATCGTCACGGTCATCGGCCTCTCGATAGACCCGATCACGGTCCCGGAACGGGTGGCAAACAGCGACACCGGCGTCATCATCACGTTCAATTATCCGCTCCTGTTCCAGGCACTTGAGGCTCTGGTGAACGCACTGGGGCTCGGGACCGAGGTCGGCCCCGGCGAGTCGGTTCACCCGATCGTGTTCGCCGGCTGGGCCGGGATGTTCTTCACGTTCCTGAATCTGCTCCCAGTCGGGCAACTCGACGGCGGCCACATCGTGCGGTCCATCGTCGGGCAGCGCCAGGAGACCGTCGCCGCTGCGGTGCCCGGCGCGCTGTTCGCACTCGCCGGCTACCTGTATTTCACCCGCGACCCGCCGCCGGTCGGCTTCGGTGTCTGGGGGCTGTGGGTGTTCTGGGGCCTGTTCGCTACCGGGCTCGCGTATGCGGGTCCTGCCAGACCGACCGTGGACACGACGCTGGACCGGCGGCGGACGCTGCTTGGCGTGTTTACGTTCCTGCTTGGACTGGCCTGTTTCACGCCGGTCCCGTTCGAGATCAGCGCGATCTGACCGGTAGCCCGTGTCGCGACTGGACCGCCCTCAGTGTGAGTACCCTCGGTCTGGCAGCGTCTCGCCATCGAGTGTCACGCCGCGTTCGGTGGCCGTGCCGATCTGGTGGAGCGGGCACGGTACTGCCTCTCTGGCTTCGGGCACGTCGGACTCGGGCAGCGTACAGACCAGCTCGAAGTCCTCGCCGAAGAACACACCCAGCTCCCTGCGCTCCTGTTCAGTCTCCGCAAGCGCGTCGACTTGCGCGTCTATCGGCAGTGGCTCCTCGATAGCGAAGCCACAGCCGCTGGCCTCGGATAACTGGTGGAGCGAGCGGGCCAGCCCGTCGCTCGAATCCATCATCGCCGTCGCGTGCGGTCGGAGCGCAACGCCCGCACGTACGCGGGGTTCGAACTGGAATAGTTCGTTCGCCTGGTCGGCGTCCCCCCGGTCGAACAGTTCGAGGGCGGCGGCCGACCGGCCGAGCGTTCCGGTGACACAGACCGCGTCGCCGGGCGAAGCGCCCGAGCGCCGGACCGGGTTGGCTGTGGAGCCGATGGCCGTCGTCGCGACAGTGAACTCATCGTGGCTATCCAGGTCGCCGCCGACGTACTCCGCGCCGACCGCGTGACACACGTCCTGTGCGCCGTCGACGAACGCCGCGAGTTCGTCCGCCTCGAACGACGGCGCGCCGTACGCGGCCACCGCCGCCGTTGCCTCGGCTCCCATCGCCGCAACGTCCGACAGCGAGGCCGCGACAGCACGCCAGCCGGCTGTGTAGCGGGTCGTCCCCGCCGGGAAGTCCGTCCGCTCGTGGAGCATGTCGGTCGTGATAACTTGCCCATCCACGACGGCGCAGTCGTCGCCTGCGTCGGGAAGCCGGTCGGCCATCTCGGCGAGTGCGGCCCGCTCGTCCATACCCCGTCGTCGGGTTCCCGGGGCAAAACCTCCGGGGATATCCGCCGGCGGGACAGGGTCGGTGGGTTGAAACCGGAGACTGCCAATTCCACCCACATGGATGGGAACCGGATGGCGACTGTCGTTGGGTTCGCGGCGGCGCTCGCCGTCCTCGCAGGGCTGGTGTGGCTTGTCGGCATCAGCGAGACCGTGGACGCGCTCGCGACGGCAGATCCGTGGGCGCTTCTCGCTGTTGCGGGCATCGCCATGCTCTGGCTCGTCTCGTGGGGGCTGGCGCTGTGGACGGTCCTGCAAGCGCTCGGCGCACCGGTGGCGCCACACACTGCCGTGCTCGTGTTCGTCGCCGCCGTGTTCTCGAACAACGTCACGCCCTTCGGCCAGGCCGGCGGCGAGCCAGTGAGCGCACTGCTCATCTCGACGGCCGCCGACACCGAGTATGAGACCGGACTGGCGGCTATCGCCACCGTCGACACAGTCCACTTCCTCCCGTCGGTCGGGTACGCCATCATCGGCTTCACGTTTGTCGCCGCCGGTGCGGTCCAGCTAACACGGAATCTGGCGTTTGCTGCCGGCGCTGTCGCGGTGCTTGCAGTCGGTATCCCCACTGTTGCTGTCGTGGGCTGGCGACACCGGGACCGCGTGCAGGCGGCGGTCATTCGCGGTGTCGCACCGGCTCTGGCCGCGCTGTCGAACGTCGTGCCCCGATGGTCACCGCCCTCTGCGGCTAACATCGAGGCGCGAATTGAGGGGTTCTTCTCCGCCATCGAGCGAATCGCGACCGATCGGCGGACGGTCCTCCAAACCTTTGGGCTCTCGGCGTTTGGCTGGATCTGCCTGTCGGCGTCGCTGTGGACGTCGCTGTATGCCGTCGGGGCACCAGTTCCGGTCGAAGTTGTCCTGCTTGTCGTCCCCGTCGGGAGCATCGCCAGCGTCGTACCGCTTCCCGGCGGGTCCGGGGCTATCGAGACGGTACTCGTGACGCTGCTCGTCTCGACGGCCCCGATTTCGGCCGCGCTCGCTACCTCTGCGGTACTGATCCACCGTGTCGGAAGCTACCTGTTGCCGACGATTGTCGGTGGCGGCGTCGCCGCCGCGCTCAGTGTCGACCGGGCCACGTCGCCTGAAGAGTGACCGCCACGATTCAGGATGGGAGTGAGGGCATCGCTGCCCTATGGGCGAGTGAACGGTTCACGCCCGCCGACTGCGAACGACGCGTTTAAATGACGGCGACGGGAAGAAATCTGCAATGGCTACACTCTACGACGTTCCCCCCGAGGAACTCATCGAGGCACTCACGGAGACGCTCGCAGACGAAGACGACATCGAAGCGCCGGACTGGGCCGAGTTCACCAAGACCGGCGTCGACCGCGAACTCCCACCTGAGCAGGAGGACTTCTGGACGCGACGCGCCGCCAGCCTCCTCCGGAAGGTCGCTGTCGACGGCCCCGTCGGCGTCAACGCCCTCCGCTCCGAGTACGGCACCTCGAAGCAGGGGACGACCCGCTACCGAGTCCGCCCCCACCACAAGACCAAGGGCTCGGGCAACATCATTCGGACGGCGCTCCAGCAGCTCGAAGACGCCGGCTACGTCGAGACCAGCGAGAACGACGGCCGCCGTGTCACCGGTGAGGGCCGTAGCCTCCTCGACGACACCGCAGGCGACCTCCTGACGGAACTCGACCGTCCGGAACTCGAACGCTACGCGTAACTAACGCCTTTCTCGCTGTTTTTCACCTACCCCGTAGCCCCTGCTCCGAAATCGTTTTCCGACCGACTCCAGTATTTTCACACAACTATGAGTGGCGACCCCAGCGATGAGGAACTCGAAGAACTCCGGAAAAAGAAGATGGAGCAGCTCAAGGAACAGCAGGGCGACGAGGGCGAGGCGCAGGAGGCGGCCAAGCAGCAGGCCGACGCCCAGAAGCAGGCCGTCCTCAAGCAGAACCTCACCGACGGCGCACGCAAGCGGCTCAACACGGTGAAGATGTCGAAACCGCAGGTCGGCGAGCAAATCGAACAGCAGGTCGTCGCACTGGCCCAGAGCGGCCGCGTGCAGGGCCAGATCGACGAGGATCAGATGAAGGAACTCCTCTCGGAGCTGACCCCCGACTCCAAGAGCTTCGACATCAAGCGCCGGTAGATGGACTGTGCCCTGTTGTACAGCGGCGGAAAGGACTCGACGCTGGCAGCGCTCTTGCTCGACCCCTTCTACGACGTGACGCTCGTCAGCGGCTCTTTCGGCGTGCGTGACACTGAGCCTGCACAGGAGAGCGCAACGGCTGTCGGCTTCGACCACACGACGGTCGGTCTGGACCCGGACGTGGCCCACGCCGCCGTCGAGCAAATGTACGACGACGGCTACCCGCGAAACGGCATCCAGCAGGTCCACGAACACGCCGTCGAAACCGTCGCACGCGGTGACTGGCTTCCCGATGCAGGCGGTCTCGATACACTCGACGCCGTGGCTGACGGCACCCGCCGCGACGACCGGGTGCCGACCATCGAGCGCCCGCTCGCCCAGAGCGTCGAGGACCGCTTCGGCGTGGACTACCTCGCGCCACTTTCGGGCATCGGCCGCGGCGCTATCGACGCGATGGCCGCCGACAAACTCGTCGTCGAGAGCGGCCCCAGCGCCGAGATTCCGAAGGCCGACTACGAAGTCGAACTCCGCACGCTCTTGCGGGAGCGCTATGGTGAGGGTGCTGTAGCCGATGTCTTCCCCGAGCACACGCAATCTCGTGTGCAGGGCCTGCGGTAGCCGTGTCGGGTGTCTGCTCTACGTAGTTCGCCATCTCAGGCGATATCCCGGGTGGTGTCCACCCTGATGCGGTCGGTGAGGTCGAGGCATATCGGTTCGGTGAGCGCGCGGCCCCCGCGGAACTTCGGGACGAAGAGCCTGTTTTCGATAGCGTCGTCGTTTCGCTTTGTTTCGAGGTCGAGTACGACGTCGCTCGTGTACTCCGTCCGGTGGCGCTGTGACGGCGTGGCGCTGTGTTTGAGCGCGTACAGGACCGCAACGCTGTCGGTCTGTGTGAGCCTGGAGTGCAGCGTTTCGAGGAAGGCCCGAAATTCCCCCGTGTCGGCGCGTTCGAGCGGTTCGACCGGGTCGACGACGAGGAGCGATTCCTCGGTGACCTCCTCAGCGTGGGCGAGCGCATCGCTGACTGGGGCTTCCCGGTCCAGTTGGCTGACCGCGAGGTCGTCGTAGGTACCTCGCTGTGATCGCAGCGCTGACGTGACCGTCGTGGGTGCCTGTTCGCCGGAGAGATACACCGTCTCCTGCCGGGCGACGAACTCGGAGAGAAACAGCTCTGCCTGGCTCGCCGGCTCAGCGAGCAATGTGACGAGGCTGCCAGCTGGAATGCCGCCATCGAGCTTCCGGTCCAGTGCCCGAACTCCCGTCTCGAATCGTTGCGTCACTGTCTCACCCCGCGTGGCGTCCACCGGTTCACTGCCCATCCCATATAACGGGACTCAGTACCGCATGGCTTTGTTGTCCACCGTCTACCACGGATCGTCTTCTACACAGTGGGTCTCTAGCCCGCTCCCTACGGGCAGGTGTTAGTCACGCCCGACAGTTATGGGTAGAACGCTGGCAAGAGCAGCGGCCGCCCCCTCTTAGCGACTCTCTACCGGTAGGTGTCAGCCGTCGGTCTGTTGGTCGTGGCCAGCGTGAACAAACAGGTTCAAGCGAGCGCTCGCTGTAGACGCGGGTATGTACGACTCCGTCAAGGGCTTTCGCGATTTCTATCCCGAGGAGATGCAGGCTCGGCGGTGGGCCATGGACACGCTGGAAGACGTCGCACAGCGCTACGGCTTCCGGGAGATCGGCACGCCGGCGGTAGAACCGACCGAGATGTACGTCGACAAGAGCGGCGAGGAGATTGTCGAGGAACTGTACAGCTTCGAGGACAAGGGTGGGCGAGAGGTCGCACTTACGCCGGAACTGACGCCGACCGTCGCGCGGATGTTCGTCGCCAAGCAACAGGAACTCTCAAAGCCGATTAAGTGGGTTTCGACGCGACCGTTCTGGCGCTACGAGGAGCCCCAGCAGGGACGGTTCCGTGAGTTCTACCAGACCAACGTCGACATCTTCGGCTCGGCAGAGCCGACGGCCGACGCCGAGATTCTGGCTGTCGCCGTGGATATGCTCACCGACCTCGGGCTCACCGCCGAGGACTTTGAAATCCGCGTCTCGCACCGGGACATTCTCTCGGGCGTGCTGGAGTCGTTCGGGGCCGACGTGGACGTGCCCGAGGCTATTCGTGCGGTCGACAAGCGGGCGAAGGTCGACCACGACGACTACCTCGACGCGCTCGTCGAGGCGGGGCTCAACTACGGTCAGGCCGACAAGTTCGACGAGATGCTGCAGATCGACGCTCAAGAAATCGAAACGCTTGCGGACCTCACCGGCTCCGAGGATGTCCGCGCGGCGACCGACAATCTTCAGGCAGTGCTCGATGCGGCCGAGGACTTCGGCGTCCGCGACCACCTCACCGTCTCACTGACGACCGCACGCGGGCTGGACTACTACACCGGCGTTGTCTTCGAGTGCTTCGACTCGACGGGCGAGGTGTCCCGCTCGGTGTTCGGCGGCGGTCGCTACGACGACCTCATCGAGGGCTTCGGGGGCCAGCCGACGCCGGCCGTCGGGTTCGCGCCCGGCCACGCCACGCTTCAGTTGCTCTGCCAGCGCGCCGGCGTCTGGCCCGCCGAGGAGCTGTCGACAGACTACTACGTCCTGCAGGTCGGCGACACGCGCCCGACCGCGGCTCGCATCGCCCGTGACCTGCGTGAGCGGGGCCACGTCGTCGAGAGCGACGTTGCCGACCGGTCCTTTGGCGCGCAGATGGGCTACGCTGACGGTATCAACGCCGAAACGGTCGTCATCGTTGGCGAGCAGGATCTCGAAAACGACGAGGTAACGCTCAAGGAGATGGACGACGGCGAGCAGATCAGCGTCCCGCTCTCCGAGTTCCCCGGCGACCACGACCGGCCGACGTTCGAGGACTTCGCGGAGTAGCGCGACCCGGCAGTCGGGTTATGACAGTAATTTTTTGCGACTGCCGTGTTGAGTAGTCGACATGCAGCTCCCCTCCATCGCCCTCCCGAGGTGGAAGCTCGTCGCGACTATCGTGATCGTTTCGACGGGCGTCGCCATGCTCGGAGGGGCGGCCGGCCTCGGAAACGTGCTCACACCGCTGTCGATCATCCTCGGCTGGTTCATCCTGGCACCCCTCGTCGCCCTGTTGGGATCGGAACTGCCGATGATCGAGCCCCCGGAAGACGAGTCGGAGATGGACGGAACCGATGCGACCACCGCAGCGGAACCGACGGTAGACCCGGTCGACCAGCTCCGGGAGCGATACGCCCGCGGTGAACTGACGGACAGTGAGTTTGAGCGGCGACTGGACCGATTGCTGGAAACCGAATCACTCTCGGCGAACAGCGGAACGGAAAACGAGGTCCGTGAAACCAACAGAGAAGTCAGCCTCGAAACGGAATAAGATGGAGTCCGGCCACTACTTTCGTGTGACCACGATCCCTGCCTGAGGCCGTTCGGGAGTCAGTCCGGTCAGAGCGCCCGTTCCATTTCCATCTCCACGCGCTCTTTGGCGATCGTCTCGAAGCCGACCGACTCGTACAGCGCTCGGGCGACGTGGTTCGTGTTCGAGACGGAGAGCCAGACGCGGTCGAGCCCGTTTTCCTGCCCGTATCCGAGGAGCACGCGGATGAGCTGTGAGCCGATACCGGCGTGCTGGTAGTCCGGATGGACAAAAATCGCCAATTCCGAGGTGTCCTGATACGGGACGAGGACGGCGTGGCCGACGGCCCGATCCTCGTGCCAGACAACGACGTTCAGGCCGTCTTCGACAAGGTTCGGCAGCCAGTCGCGGATGTCCGCTTCAGTCCGGGGTGGGACGCCCTGTGACCGGGACTCAGTCCCGAAATCAGCATACATCTCCACCAGTGGGTCGATGTCGCCGTCATAGGCCTTGATTGTCACCGTCCGCCCGTCGTGGTCGGTGAACGTTTCGGGCGGGCGAGGGAAGTCGTGATCCGCCGCGGCGGCGTTGGACATGCTCCTGTCTTTGTCCTCAGGACGCCTAAGTTCGTCTATCCTTCCCAGCGACTGAGATTCGGGTGAGACAAGTGGCTCGCAGTCGACAAATCTGTATGCGCGCCTATCGCGTGGCCTACGACGGTCGACCGTATCACGGGTTCCAGCGCCAGCCCGACGTCGACACCGTCGAGGGGCGACTGCGCTCGGCGCTCGTTCGCCTCGGTGTCTGTGAGCGCGGTGGGGGGCTGCCCGGACGGTACGCGGCTGCAGGCCGGACTGACGCTGGCGTCTCCGCGCGAGCACAGACCATCGCCTTCGACGCGCCCGCGTGGCTCTCACCGGTGGCGTTCAACGGCGAACTCCCGGACGACATTCGGGTGTGGGCAAGCGCTGATGTCCCCGAGGACTTCCACGCGACCCACGACGCCACCGAGCGCACGTACACCTACTACCTGTACGCGCCGCCCGGAGACGACGTCCGCGTCGACCACTCCGACGACAGAACAGTCGACGACGAGCGGTGGGCCAAGGCCGTCGACGCACTCGCCGGGAGCCACGACTTCCACAACCTCACGTCCGACGACACCGGCACTCAGCGAACCGTCGACATCGACTGGGCACGGGACGGCCAGTTCCTCGTCGTCCAGTTCACGGCCGGTGGATTCTGCCGTCAGTTGGTCCGTCGACTCGTCTCACTCGCGGCGGCTGTCGCGGACGGCTCGGCACCGCTGTCGAAGGTCGACCGCATCTTCTCGCCCGAGCCTGTTAGCGGCCCTGACGGGGTTCCGTCGGCCTCGCCCGAACCGCTGGTGCTGACCGATGTCTGCTACCCGGACGTGCGCTTCACCCGAGACGAGGACGCCGTGGCTGACGCCCGAACGGTCTTTGCGCACCGGCGCGCGAACGCCTGCGCGACTGCACGGGTTGCCGGCAACATCACCGACGGGCTGTAGTTCCCGAAACGAAGGCTTACTTCGGCCCCGTCCCAAGAGCCGGCTATGAGTTCGGTACCCGCACGGAGCGACATCGACGAGGCGTACAAGTGGGACCTCGACTCCCTCTACGCCAGCGACGAGGACTGGGAAGCCGCCTACGAGGAGGCGGAGGCGCTAATCGAGGACCTGTCCGCCTACGAGGGACGGGCCACAGAGGACGCCGCCACCCTGCTTGCGACCCTGGAGACGTACGAGGAACTGATGCGGACGGTGTCGAACGTCGCGGCCTACGCTCGGATGCGCCGGGACGAGGACACGACGGACGACACCTATCAGGCACTGACCGCCCGCTCGCAGTCACTCTCCTCTGAGGCCAGTTCGGCTGCCTCGTTCCTCGACCCGGAACTGCAGGAGCTGGAGTACGACGATATCGAGGCGATGATTGACGAGGAACCGGCGCTGGAACCGTACGAGCACTACTTCGACGACGTGCTCCGGATGAAAGACCACACCCGCTCGGCCGAAGTCGAGAACCTGCTCGCCGAACTCGGCGAGGTCACCGGCGCGCCCGGCGAGGTGTACAACATGCTGGCCAACGCCGACATGGAGTTCCCGACCGTCGAGGACCCCGACGGGGAGCAACAGCCGATCACGCTCAACAACTTCACGACGCTGCAGAAACACCCCGACCGCGACTTCCGCCAGCGCGTCTACGAGGCGTTCTACGACGAGTGGGAGACTGTCCGCAACGCCGTCGGCACGGCCTACAAGAACGCCGTCAAGACGGACGTGAAGATGGCCAACGCCCGCAACTACGACACCGCCCGCGAGGCAGCACTGGACGGCCCGAACGTTCCCGTCGAGGTGTACGACACGCTGGTCGACACCGTCCACGACAGCCTCGATACGCTCCACCGCCACGCCGACCTCAAACGTCAGTCAATCGGTGCGGACGAGCTTCGGATGTGGGATCTTTACACCCCACTCGTGCAGGAGGAATCGCCCGAAATCGAGTACGAACAGGCCTGCGAGTATGTCACCGAGGCTGTCGCGCCGCTGGGCGATGACTACCAGTCGCGGCTCGCCGAGGGGCTGGACTCGCGGTGGGTCGATGTCTACGAGACCGAGCACAAGCAGTCTGGCGCGTACTCCGGCGGCACCTACGACTCCCAGCCGTTCATCCTGATGAACTATCAGGACGACGTGGAGTCGATGTACACGCTGGCCCACGAACTCGGCCACTCGATGCACTCCGAGTACACCAGCGAGGAGCAGCCCTTCGTCTACTCCGGCTACGAGATATTCGTCGCCGAGGTCGCGTCGACGGTCAACGAGACGCTGCTGACTCACCACCTGCTGGACACCGTCGAGGACGAGCGCCTGCGCCGACATATCCTCAACGAGTACCTCGAACGGTTCCGCTCCACCCTCTATCGGCAGACGATGTTCGCCGAGTTCGAGCACCGCACCCACGAGATGTCCGAGGCCGGCGAGCCGCTGACTCCCGACCGACTGGACGACCTCTACCGCGAGCTGAAAGGCGACTACTACGAGCCGGCGGTGCTCGACGACCGCATCGCCCGCGAGTGGATGCGTATCCCGCACTTCTACCGTGCGTTCTACGTCTACCAGTACGCGACCGGCATCTCGGCGGCCGTCGCGCTCGTCGACGGTATCCTCGACGAAGGCGAGCCCGCCGCCCAGCGGTATATCGACTTCCTCCGGAGTGGGTCGCGGCAGTACCCGCTGGAACTGCTTCGTGACGCCGGCGTCGACATGGCCAGTCCGGACCCCGTTGAGTCCGCGCTCTCGACGTACGGCGACTACCTCGACGAGTTTGCCGAGCTGTTGTAGGGTGGCCAGTAGCTATTCGGTGTCTGGCCGGCTGTTCGAGCCACCGGCCTAACCGAACGCTATAGCCCTGTCTCGACACGGATAACTGTTTCACCCCCTGTGACCCGAAGGCACTTTGTGTCTCAACCGTATAGTACCGACCATCCAAATGTCGCGCAGTCCCTCGCTTCCGGAACGACCACGGTTGGAACTTGATCCCGATATGACGCCTGACGAGCGTCTGGAGGCACTCCGGGAACATTTCAAAGAGATAGTACAGGTCAACGAACAGCTGACTGAGCAGCTCGACGCTGCCCGTGACCGGCAACACGACCTCACGGACGAGGTCGACCAGCTCGAACGGGAAAACGAGACGCTCAAGACCTCCTCGCTGTACATCGCGACGGCCGAGGAGCTGACCGACGACGGCGTCGTCGTCAAACAGCATGGCAACAATCAGGAAGTGTTGACGGAAGTCTCGCCGTCCATCCGTGACGGGCTGGAGGCTGGCGACCGCGTCGCCATCAACGACTCCTTCGGCGTCAAGCAGATCCTCGATCCCGAAACCGACGCCCGCGCGCAGGCGATGCAGGTCGACGGCTCGCCGGACGTTTCCTACTCGGACATCGGCGGCCTCGAAGAACAGATCCGCGAGGTTCGGGAAGCCGTCGAGGAGCCGCTGGTCAACGCCGAGCAGTTCCGCGAGGTCGGTATCGAACCACCGAGTGGCGTCTTGCTGCACGGCCCGCCCGGCACCGGGAAGACGATGCTGGCGAAGGCCGTCGCCAACGAGACCGACGCGACGTTCATCAAGATGGCCGGCTCCGAACTAGTCCGGAAGTTCATCGGCGAGGGGGCGCGACTGGTACGGGACCTGTTCGAACTCGCTGCCGAGCGCGAACCGGCTATCATCTTCATCGACGAGATCGACGCCATCGCGGCCAAGCGAACGGAGTCGAAGACCTCCGGTGACGCCGAGGTCCAGCGGACGATGATGCAACTGCTCTCGGAGATGGACGGCTTCGACGAGCGCGGCGAGATCCGCATCATCGCCGCGACGAACCGCTTCGACATGCTCGACCGCGCCATCCTCCGCCCCGGCCGCTTCGACCGCCTTATCGAAGTCCCGAACCCAGATGTCGAAGGCCGCGAGCGCATCCTCGAAATCCACACGCAGGAGATGAACCTTGATGACGACGTGGATCTGGGCGCGTTTGCCACCGAGACCGACGGCCTCTCTGGCGCGGAACTGGCCTCGCTGGCGACTGAGGCTGGGATGTTCGCTATCCGCGACGGCCGGACGACGGTCCAGCAGTCAGACCTCCACGACGCCTTAGAGAAGATCGAAGCCGACGACGACGCCAGCAGCGTCCCGGTCGCGTTCGCCTAACCACCTTTTTCAGCGTCGGGGTCGCGCTGAGCGCGCGACTCGCTCTCTGCTCACGGGCGCAAAGCGCCCGTTCGCATGGTCAGCGGAACCGGAGGTTCCGCTCGACTCGAAAAACGTGGGCGAAAAAGGCCGGCCGCTCGCTCTGCTCGCGGCCGGAGAAACCGCGGCCGTTGGCCGCGGTATGCTGACTGGACGATGCTATCGCTCTTGTTCTGTAGCAGTTTCGGCGCCTCGCTGGACCTGTTTGCACCGCTGTTGGTCTCACCGCGATAGCCCTTACTCCCGCCTGATTTAAGCCACCGCGCCCGGTATCGGCGCTCGTGACAGAGCGCGGACGGACGCGGCGGGTGTTTCTGGGGACGCTCGCAGCGACGACAGTCGGGTCGGTCGCGGGGTGTCAGTCACAGTTCAATCCGCTTGCATCGACGGCGCTCGACGAACACGCCGCCACGCAGTTCCGGCAGGGGCTCCTGAATCAGGGGTATCAGGACACGTCGGTTCCGGACGCCGTTTCGCGGGCCTGGGAACTGCCGACCAATCGCGGGGACCACACCGCTGCGAAAGGCAGTCCTGCGCTGGCACCGACAGGCGACCTGATTCTGGCCGACGATACCGGCCGCGTGCGGGCCATCGCGCCGGACGGCGAGGTCCAGTGGTCGACGATGATTACACAGGCGACGCGCGGGAGCCACGGCACGCCGGCCATCGCCAACGACACCGTCTACATCGGGGCCTACGACGGCGCGCTGTCGGCACTGGATCTCGAAACCGGGCGGCGACGCTGGCGGACGGAACTGGGTGATGCGATCGGTGCGAGTCCGACCTACTACAACGGGTCGCTGTACGTCGCTGTCGAGCACGCGGCTCCGAGCGGCAGCGTCGTCGCTGTCAGCGCCGCGACCGGCGACGTGCAGTGGCGCGACAGCCGGCCGACCGACCACCCCCACTCGACGGTGGCACTGGACCGCGAGCACGGCCGATTGTTGTTTGGCTCCAACGATGGCTACTGCTACGCGTGGTCGTTTCCGGGCTTAGAGCGACGCTGGCGGTACGACACCGGCGGCGACGTGAAAGCCCCCATTGCCGTCGCCGACGGGACAGCCATCGTGCCGTCGTGGGCCGAGACGGTCACCGCCGTCGACGTGACCGACGGCTCGGACCTGTGGACCTTCGAGGCCGACGCCGACGTGATGTGTGCGCCGGCGGTCCACGACGGCACCGTCTACGTCGGTAGCCACGACGACCGGGTGTACGCACTCGACCTCGCCAGCGGTGAGGAGCAGTGGCGGTACGACACTGGCGGGTGGATCATCGGGAGCGTCGTCGCCACCCCGGATCACGTGCTCGTCGGGTCCTACGACGGGCGGCTGTACGCGCTGGAGCGGGATTCGGGTGCGGTGGCCTGGACCACCGAGAACCGTGGCCACGTGACGAGTGCACCGCTGGTGACCGCTGACGGCATCTACTACACGGAGCGCGCCGCCGATGGCGACCCGGACCGCCCAGGGATGTGCTATGGGCTCACCTCGACGTAGCGAAGCGAAACCCCTTACATCGCGGACCGTCGACAGTCGGATATGAGTACCATCCGGGTCGTGTGGGGGACTGCGACCGGCCCGACCGCGCTAGCCGCGTACGATGCGGCACTCGCCGAGGCGGGCGTCCACAACTACAACCTCATCTCGCTCTCGTCGGTCATTCCCGCCGAGCCGACTATCGAGGTGGTGGAGACGGCACCGGACCTGGGACCGCCCGGCGAAGCGCTAGAGGTCGTCCAGTCCTCGGCAACCGCCGCTCCGGGCGAGCGCGGCGCAGCGGGCATCGGCTGGGCCCGCAGCGAGGAGGGGCCGGGTATCTTCTACGAGGTCGACGGCACCAGCGAGGACGCGGTTCGGATGGAAATCCGTGAAGGGCTGGCCTCCGGTCGGGACCTCCGAGACTGGGAGTTCGTCGAGGAGAACGTCTACGTCGAGTCGGCGTCCGACGAGGACGAGTACGCGAGCGCCGTCGTTCTCGCCACCTACGGCGAGAGCCACCCCGTCGTGTAGTGCGTGTGCCGACGGTGCCGGTCAGAACTGTGCTCGACACTGGGTTTTTAGTGCTCCCCCCCATAGAAACAGAGAACGTTCATGTACGGTAATACGTCGTTTGGTGGGGAGACTGAGGAAGTGACGCTGACCGCGGAACAGCGCGAGAACCTTCGCCGGGACCTCTCGAGCGTCGCCGCCCGGACCCGCGAACTCCTGCCCGGCGAGTTCGTCGTCGGCTCGGAAATCAGCAACAGCACGACAGGCCCACGGGCCACGATCGCAGTCCAGCCCCCGGTTGGGTCGGTTGTCAGCGCCGACTACACGCCCGAGGACCCGGAGAGCGCGAGCATCTCCGACGCTGAGCGCGACGACCTCGCGCAGGGTATCGCTGCCTCTGCCGCGCTGCAGGTCAAGCAAGTAATGGGCGACGACACATCGCCGACAGCACAGTAACAGCCGCCGCTATTTTTGTCGTTGCAGATGGACAAATAGAGCCTTCAGAACACTCGTATTTCAGCCCACAGAGAGAACGTAATATAGAACCTCTACTCGTCGACTCGTTTGAGAACAATACCCTCATCAAAGCGCCCTCTTTGTTCGGCTTTCAGTGCTCGCTCGTCCTGTAATTCCTCACGGGTTAGACCCCTGTCTTTTCGAATCGCATGGATTACTTCAAGAATATCTACCAGTTCCTCAATATCATGGCTTTCTCGATACTCTGCCACCTCTTCTTCTAACTTATCGACCAGTCGTTCGGAGTACTCGTCTTCGCCTGCAAGTGAGACTGTTGGCGTTTCCCCGTTGTGTTCAATCACTTTTGGAATCTTGTTTCGAACCAATTTATCAAATTTTCTCGCCATATCATCTAATTCTGACACTATCTCTTAGAGGTGGTGATGAACAATTCCCGGGAAATGTTGTTAGAAATATGACCGGCGCTACGGGGGATAACTCGTTTGTTAATAATTCTATCACATGCTCAAGCCGAAGCGGTGGGTAGATAGGGACACTCAGCCGTCAGGAGCGTTGCCCGTCCGGGACCGGCGGGTCGTAAAACAGCGCGTAGCCGATGGAGCCGGTCGCCGGGAGACTGCCGGCACTCAGTGCAGTCACGAAACTGATCGAGGTGACGACTGCGCCGAGCGACGCCAGTAGCATCGAGAGGGCGATGCTGGCAAGCACGAGGTCGGGCATCGACGGAGACCCGGTCATTCGTGTCTGTACAGAGACACGCCTCCTAATTAAATATTATTACTCGGTGCTCAGCACTCGTCAGGCGGCCCCCGTTCTATCAAGGTAGTTAGTCACAAGCATCGGTGCGATGACCCCGACGCCTAGGAGTATAGCGAGTGTGACAGTCGACGGGACATCCGTCAACATCGTGCTCGCGTACCCGAGGACGAGGGCTACGATGATGAAACCGCCGACGATTTTGTTCTCGCGGGAGACCATACGCTCCGCTACACTGGGTCAGTACAAAATCCTGTCGGGAAAATAACCGTTACTTCCCCCAGAAGGGGTCGCGGTTCCGGTGTTTTTCCAGATACATCGACAGCGCCTCGCGCTCGTCGACGGAGATGTCCTCCTTCAGTTCCTGTTCGAGAATTTTCGCGTGCTTCTCCGGGATTTCGACCCAGAGGTCGTCGCCTTCCTCGATCTGGCGGCCGACGGTCGGCCCCTGAATCGAGACGGCCATGCGCTCGCCGGCGCGGGCCGAGTCGACGTCCTCGCCCTCGTCCTGAATCGTTTTGAGGGTCCCGACGCGGTTCGCTTCGCCGCCGTCCCACCTGATGACGTTGACGTTCCGGCGGAGTTCACCGGAGAGGATTTCGACGCCGACGACGGCGGGGTCAGACTGGCGGAAGGTGTGGTCCTGCAGAATCCGGAACTTCGCGGGACGCGTGATGTTCTCCAGAATCTGCTCCTGCTGGGCCTCCTCGATGGCGGTAACGTGGTCGTCGTAGGACTCGACGAGCTGGTAGATGACGTCGTCCTCGAACAGTTCCACGTCCTCCTGTTCGGCGAGGTCCCGCGCGTCGTCGAGGACCTCGACGCTGAAGGCCAGAATCGCCTGATTGGTCGGCTCGCCGGCGGTTTCGGCGACTCGTACGTCCCGTGGGGCGACCGCGCCCACTTCGGCCCGCATCACCGGGATCTCTTCCTCTTCGAGCGTACTGGAAAGAGCTTCGAGCGACCCGAGCGTGTCGGCCTTGATGACGACCCCTTCTTCCTGGGTCGTCACCTCGATCTCGGCGAGTTCCTCCTCCACCTCGGCGATGACCTCTTTGCGGTCGCGGTTGCGAATGACGCGGATCGGCGCGCCGGCCATCGCATCGCCGAGCTCCGGCGCGGCGATTTTGACACCGTCGGCGGCCGCGACCTGCTCGACCTGTTCGAACTCCTGTTCGGTCCGGATCTCTTCAAGTGGGCGCGGGCGGAGCAGGGCGCGCACGTCGGTAACGATTGGGCCCTGAAGCCCGCCGACGACGATGGTATCGTCGTTGCGGATCGTCCCGTCGTAGATGATGGCGTCGAGCGTCGTCCCGAACCCCTGGGTGTCTTTCACTTCGAGGACGGTCCCGACGCCAGGACCGCTGGTGTCGATCTCCATCTCCTCTTTCATGTACCGCTGAGATAGCCCCATCATCACCGTCAGCAGGTCGGGGATGCCCTCGCTCGTCTCGGCCGAGACCGGAACGACACCGATGTTGGCCTGGAAGTTCTGGACGCGCCAGTACATATCCGCGGAGAAGCCGTTGTCCGAGAGTTCGCCGATAATCTCGTACAGCTTCTCGTTGAGGTCGGACTGGACGCGGTCGGACTGGGCGTCCATCGTCTGCTGGACCGGCTGCCCTTCGTTGGGGTTCCAGCCCGGGACAGTGTCAATCTTGTTTGCGGCGACGATGAACGGCGTCTGCGTTCGCTTGAGAATATCGATGGCCTCCAACGTCTGGGGCTGGAAGCCGTCGTTGACGTCGACGACGAGGATGGCGATATCGGCGAGCGCGCCCCCACGGGAGCGGAGCGTCGAGAAGGAATGGTGGCCCGGCGTGTCGATGAACAGCAGCCCAGGCAGGTCGAAGTCCGTCGGGTCGACCAGATCGCCCGCGATCTCCGAAATCACGTCCAGCGGAACGGCCGTTGCGCCGATGTGCTGTGTAATCGCGCCCGATTCGCCGGCGGTGACGGCTGACCCGCGGATCTTGTCGAGCAGGCTCGTCTTCCCGTGGTCGACGTGGCCCAGAACGGCGACGATGGGCGTCCGCAGGGTGTCGTCGGTGGCTGTGGTGGGGTCCGTGTCAGACATAGATGGCTCCAGAAGTTGTCAGAACCGAGTCGTCGGTGGCAGTTAAGTTCGTCGTCATCAAACGCGCGCGACCGAACGTGGGGCTAAGCGGGCGTCACTCAGTTACAGTGAACAACCCCGTCATGCCGAGGCTCTGGTGGGGGACACAGTGGTACTCGTACTCCCCGGGAACCTCGAACGTGTAGGCGTACTCGTAGCCCGAACTGTACGTCTTCCCGTCATCTCCGGGCGTCCCGGACCAGTCGCTACCGGACGGCGTCGCAGTCGGCTTGACGTTGTGGCCGCCGGCCTCCCATACCCACAGGACGGTGCTTCCGACAGGGACCTCGAAGGATTCGGGCTCGAAGACGAAATCGCCCGGCGCGACGGCGACTTCTTGATCGGCGTCGACCGGTGTTTCGGTGGGTGTCGGTGTCTCAGTGGCCGTGGCAGTCGGTGTTGCCGTCTCAGTCGGTGTTTCAGTTCGGGTGGCGGTCTCCGCTGGCGTCGTCACCGAATCAGTTGGCGTTCCCGTCGCAGTCCGGGTCGGTGCTTGCGTAGCGGTGGCTGTCTCCGTCGGGGACGGTTCACCGCTGTCGCCACCACTACAGCCCGCGATAGTCCCGGTGACGACGGCCGTGAGCGCGCCGAGGAACTGACGCCTGTTCCGGTCCATGTCGTACGCCTGGGGTGCCTGTCGCTTAGGGCTGCTGCCTGCTGTGACTGTGCCGATCCCGGTCACGGAGCGGCTTCACCGGCAATCTCGACACTCGCTGACGCATGGCTTCTATCCGTGACCGTCGCTATCGCCGGAGATCGTCGCTCACCTCTCGAACATCCCCGTGGCGTTTATGTAACCTCGTTCGGAACAAGGGGGTATGGCCGCGATACTTGCGGAAAACCTGTCGGGCAAAGACGTGATGGGGACTGACGGCGCTGAGATCGGCAGTCTCTACAACATCACGATGGACTTCTCCTCGGGCGCGCTGCACAACCTCGTCATCGACCCCGCGGAGTCGCTCCGCAACACGAACTTCGAGTACAGTGACCAGGGCCGCCTGCTTGTCCCGGTTGAACGGGTCAAGGCGGTGAAAGACCACATGATTGTCAAACGCTAGATGTACGTTCTTGACTCCTCGGCATTTATCAACGAGTATCACACCGACGAGCAGATAGCGACGATTCCACTCGTCAGAGAGGAACTGGAAGACGAGGCCGCCTATCGCTTCGACGCCCTCGAAGGCTCGGGGATGCACCTTCACATTCCCGAGGACAACACCGTCGAACGCATCGAGCGCGCCGCCAGCGAAACTGGTGACCTCGCGGAGCTCTCAGAAACTGACATCCGGCTGATCGCGGCCGCGTTCGAACTCGACAGCCGTCTCGTCACAGACGATTACGCGATGCAAAACGTCGCGGAGAAACTCGACGTGGCGGTTGAAGTCATCGCCCGTGAGGGGATCTCCGAACAGCGCGAGTGGCTGTTCCAGTGTGCCGGCTGTGGCCGCGAGTTCGACGAGAACCGCGACCGCTGTCCCATCTGTGGTAGCTCACTCTCGCGAAAGAACCCGGCTTAGACGGTCTGTTCGTCCCGGGCTTCGAGCCCGAGGTCGACCAGCTGCGACAGCACTTCTTCCTCTGTGATGCCGTAGCGACGCGCAAGCGTTTCGATAATCCGCGCTTGCTCGTCATCACAGACGATGGTGAACCGCCGAGCCATGCCATCGCCTACAACAGTCGTTTGCATAAATACCCGTCAGACAGCAGTCAGACGGCTCAAATCGCCGCATTTCCTGTAATCTCGATGTACAATGTGAGAAACTGGATGGCGTTGAACGCGCCGTGGATGAAGATCGGCACGAGCAGGTTCTCGGTCTTGAGATAGCTCAGGCCCAGCAGCGTCGAGAGGACGAACACCAGCAGCAATGAGAGGACAGTCTGTGTCGGCGTCCCGGTGCTGTACTGTCCGAAGTGAACGACGCCGAAAACGGCACTGGTGAGTATAATCGCCTGAAGACCACTGAAATCATCGTAGAGGTACTTCTGGATGAGGTTTCGGTAGATAAACTCCTCGCTCGGCGCGATAGTGAGAAACGCCAGCGGGATCATCACGAGCAGGAACGACGGGTCCTCGCGGGCCAGTTCCTCGACGCTGCTTCGCGCGGCTTCCAGCCCGAGTGCCTGAATGAGGTAACTGAAGCCAAACAGCGCGACCATGAGGACGACGACGCCGCCAACGCTGTAGCCGATGTCACGGAGGCTGGGTCGCCGCAGGTCCAGATCGGTCCAGGTCCGGTCCAGCCGGCTGGCGACGGCCGCCCCGAAACCGACGAAGCCGACGCCGATGCCGATAGTGAGCGTAACGTACGCGGGGCCGGTGACAGTCCCACCTTCCAGCGCCGCGGCGCTGACCAGCCCTCCCGCCGCGACCCCGAGAACGACGAACTGGGCGAACACCGTGCCCACGAGGAAGCCGGCCAGCCCGATCCCTGTTGCGACCGAGAGCGCTCTGGCAACCGTGTACAGCCGGTCGTTCGGCACGTCGGTCACCAGCGCCCAGCCCAGCGCAATCGTCACACCTCCGGCCAGCACCGTGAGATAGACCGCGATGCCGACGGTCGCCTCGACGCCAGTACGGAACTCCGGCCCGAAGAAGGCGACGAGCGTCGCGAGCGCTGCGATGACGGCCGCGCCTGTCGCGCCCAGCCCTGCCTGTCTACGGTCAAGTGCGCCGTGACGGACAAGTGAGAAAGCGAGCGCGGCGACGACGAATCCGCCGGCGGCGACCTGTCGGGCGGTGATCGGGCCGACAGTCGTCGGCGGTGTCATCCAGCCGACGACGCCAGTTTCTGTGGCGACGAGTACGACGAGACCGAGGCCAGCGGCGAGCACACCCCAGTTCGCGGCAGTGTCGTCCATTATCGGCAGTCCGTTGCGCCGGCCTAAAGGGACTCCGTTTCGCCGATCCGCAGTCGCTCACGCTCATCGATGACCGCCGTCTCGTCGGTCGCCTCGCCGCGGATGAGCGCCCGCGTGGCGTTTTTGCCCCACTCGACGGCCGGCTGAGTGAACGTCTCCACGTCCGCGAGTTCGCCGACAAGGACACAGGCGGCTTCCATCGCGTACAGCAGTTCGCCGACGCTTTCGGCGTCGAGGCGGTCGATTTCGACTTCCAGCGCGGGCCGCTCAGCAGCCGGCAGGCTCGCCACTGTCGCCTCGTACTCGGCGTCGATAAGGCCGCCGAGGTCGGTTCCGGCGAGATACGACAGGTCCTCGTGGTCCGGGTTGGGAATCGCCACGTCGGCGCGCTCCCGCGGCCGAACGAACGTGACGACTTTGTCGCGGTGGCCAGCGCGGTACAGCTGGAGCTGTGAGTGCTGATCGGTCGCGCCCAGCGCCCGCGCCGGCGTCTGGCCTCTCCCGTCCTTACCCAGACTCTCGGCCCAGAGCTGTGCGAACCACTCGCCGAAGGACTCCAGTCGCTCGGCATAGGGCATGACGGCGTTGACTGTCGCGCCCGCTTCTTCGAGTGCGTAGGTCATCGCGCCGTAGGCGTAGGCCGGCGAGTCGTACAGCGACGGTGCGAGGTCGTCAGCTGCTTTTCGGCCTCCGGCAAGTAGGCCCTCGATGTCGATGTCAAGAATTGCCGGTGGGACGAGCCCGACCGCCGACAGCGCGCTGAACCGGCCCGGGACGCCCTCGGGGACCGGCAGCGTCGGCAGGTCGTGCTGGTCAGCGAGCGCCCGGAGCGGGCCGGATTCGCCCGTCGTGACGACGATGCGCTCGGTCCAGTCGACGCCGCGGTTCTCGTAGGCCTCGCGGACGACGAGGAAGTTCGCCAGCGTCTCCGCCGTCGTCCCCGAACGAGAGACGACGTTGATCGCGGTGTCGGCGAGCGAGAGGCCATCGAGCGTCCGCCGGACGTGCTCCGGGTCGACGTTGTCCAGAACGACGTGACTGCCCGGCTCGTCGGCAAGCGCCTCTGTGATGGTTTTCGCCCCCAGCGCGGAACCACCGATGCCGACGGTGATGACCGATTCGGCGTCGGCGACCGGTGCGACGGCATCCCGAATCACCGCGGCGTCGGTTACTTCGGGGAGGTTCAGCGACGCGTAGCCGAACTCGTCGTCGTCCATTCCCTGCTCGATACGGTCGTGGGCCGCGGCCACCCGCTCGTCTAGGTCGTCCAGCGTCGCTCGCTCGACGCCCGGATCGGCGGCACTGGCAAGCGCGGCTCCGATATCGACGTGCATACTGGGGGTGTCGACGGGCGGATACAAACAACTCCCGGACGGCACGGCAAGCAGCAGACGTGGCTCCGTTGTCACCGCTGGTCGGACAACACCGCGCTTAACCACGCGCTCGCCTAACCCACAGGTATGACAGACGCGACGGCAGAGCAGTCCGTCACAGCCGACGATGACAAGCCCGAACCATACAACGGGCTCCCCGGCGCGTTCCCGTACGCGTTCCGGGCCAGTGACTCGTTGCTGTTCAAAGCCTACGTCCCGGTCGCGCTGTTGCTGTCCGTGGCGATTACGCTCGTGTTCAGCTTCGGCCTGATAACGCAACTTGCCGAAACCGGGAGCGTCCGCGGCGGAACGTTCACGTTTTCGCGGAGCTTCTTCCTGTTCATCGGACTGTTGCTGGTCGCGCCGCTGCTGGCCCCCGTCCTTTCTGTCGCCCGTCGCCATCGACGGACCGGGTCCTCGGTCGGCTACGACCGCGCTCTCGCCCTCTCCGCGTTCGTGTTCATCGGATCGATATATCTCGCGCTGTTGACCTCCGCCCCGGCGGAGCTTCGCGAGCCGACACAGAGCGTCGTCGTCGGGTTCTTCTACTCGCTGCCGCCGATTGCCGGCGTCGTCCCGCCGCTGCTCGCGACGCTGGCGATATATCTGACCCACCGGCTGTTGAAGTAGCGCCGCAGGCCTACGGCCCTCCGCTCCCCTGCGATGACACCCCAGTCCGTTCCCGGGTCGAAACGGGCAAGAACGCCCGCCACAAATCTGTGTCTATGACAGCGATTGAAGGGACATTTCTTGTCACGAACGCCGACGACGCGTCGGCGACGCTTCGGAACGTCGCGGACTCACAGGTGCTGACACTGTCGGACAATCCTGGCGTTGAGGCCGGCGAGGTAGTAGAGGGGACAGTCGAACCGGAGCCGCCGATGGAAGTCACGTACACCGTCACCGAAGTCGCCGAGCGGCGAACGGTCCCCGTCGAGACAGCCGATCTCGCGCCGACGACACAGGCGACCGAAATCGCGGCCGAACAGGCCACCGGCGAGCTGACGACGGTCGAACGCGCCGGAGAGGGCGAGATACACGTCCTGACGGTCCCGGAAGACGAGACAGCCGAGGCCGCGGCGGATATCGTCGACGACGAGGCGACCCTCTCGCGGGCGGCTCGGCTCGGCGTCGACCGTGTCGAGGTTCGGACTGCAGAAGGCGTCGTCAGCGTGCGCTACCTGCCGGACTGACGCGTTCTTTCACCCCTCTCTTCCTATTCGGTCGGCCCGGCGGCGCTCTGGACCTGCCAGCCGCCAGCGACGCCACACGCCTCGCGCTCGGTGTACACGAACTCGGTGTCTTCGGTCACCGCTGTGCCGCCGTCGACGGATTCGACCCGGAGCGGGAAGTCTAGCGTGTCGCCACAGCAGCCGACGCCGACGAACTCCGTCCATACGTCGCCCGGCGCGGCGGTGTCGTGTGTCTTCCCGAGGTACGCACGGAACGGCGAGCCGTCGATTTTGTCGCGGCCCCACCCGCTGAGGTCTGCCGGGTAGGAGAGTTCGACCCTGATTGCGCGCTCTGACATACCAGACCTACGTGATAGACTGTCATAGATGTACGGCACAGCGGATGTCAGCGGCAGTGATTGAGAAGGCTTATTCGGGCCCGTCTCACATCGTTCGGTCATGTTCGAGTTCGAGGTCCCGGAAGTCGATTACACCCGGTATTCGAACCGCCAACTGGTGGCGGTTCCGCTGGCGGTGCTCGTCCTCTCGCTCGCCGTTATCGGCGGCTGGTGGGCGGTCACCGGGGCACCAGTTGACCGGGGTATCGACTTTACTGGCGGGACGGAATTAACGGTAGGGACAAACGCGACGCTCACGAACGAGGAAATCGAAGCCACATTTGACGAGCCGGTTGTTTCAGTACAGGGTATCACGACGACTTCGGATTCCACGTACAAGAACCAGTACGTCGTCACGTTCGACAACTCGACCAGCGTGTCTTCGGTTCGGTCCTCTGTCCAGTCAGCAGAAGAACTGTCGCTGCTGGGGAGCGGAACGACATCACCGCTGTTTGGCGGTCAAAACCAGCGTCTCGCAGTCATCGGTGTCGGGGTCGCGTTCTTGGGGATGAGCCTGCTCGCCTTCGCCTTCTTCCGAACGTTCGTCCCGAGTATCGCCATTGTTATTTCGGCGTTTTCGGACATCATGATTCCGCTCGCGATAATGAATCTCCTAGGAATCAAGCTTTCACTGGGAATCGTCGCAGCATTTCTCATGCTGATCGGGTATTCTGTTGACTCTGATATTCTGTTGAACAACCATGTCCTCAGACGCTCAGGCGGGTTCTACGAATCGACGTACCGTGCGATGCGAACCGGTGTGACGATGACGCTAACCTCGATTGCAGCAATGATCGTGATGGCGGTCGCGGCCACAATATTCGGGATTGGCCTGATGGCCGACATCGGCCTGATACTGGTCATCGGACTGACGGCAGATCTAATGAATACGTACTTACTCAACGTTACGTTGCTTCGCTGGTACAAGTACGAGGGGGCAAACCGATGAGTACCCTTCGCGAAAATTGGCGAGTCACTGTACTGGTCGCGCTTCTCTTAACCAGTGCTATCGCACTGTTTGTTCCCGGTGTTCCTCCGGGAACGGGTGCCGACGCTCCTGAGCAGGGAAGCACATCCGAGCAGCTAACGAACCTCAACTACGGCATTCAGCTCAGCGGTGGGACCCGTCTTCGTGCCCCTATCGTTGGCATCACTGCGGAAAACGTCAACGTGACACAGGCGGATTCGACCCAACTTGAGCAAACAGTGGCCGACGAACTTGACCTTGACACAGTTGACGTCCGGGTCCGGCCTATCTCCTCTGAGCGAAGCACGGGTGCTGTTGAGGTCGTTACAAAGAACGTCACTCATCAGGAACTCCGAACGGCACTTGAGAACAGCGGGTACCAGCCGACCAACGTACGTGACGGCGTAACTCCGGAGACGCGTCGGCAAATGGTCGAGGCCGTTGATGAGAAACTCCGGACCTCAGCGCTCAGCGGTGCGTCAGTCCAGATAGTCAACGTTCCCGGTGGCCAACACTTCCTCAGCATTACTGCCCCAGACCGGGACCGAGAAGAGCTCGTCGACCTGCTGAACGAGCGGGGCACGGTCAAAATATACGCTGTGTATCCCGGCGGTGAAAACGGCTCCTTCGTCCGCGAGGAGGTGCTCAAACGTTCGCAGATGAGTGATATCTCAGCCGCAAACAGGGAAGGCGTTGGTTGGGCAGTGTACATCACAGTCAGCCCGGATGCTGCCGATGGGTTCGCACAGCGAATGGTCGATGCCGGATTCGGTGACGGGGCTCCCTGTGGCAACTACAACCACTCGGATATTCAGCAAACAACCGCTGGTGAGTCGGCTGGCCCTGCACTTTCTAACGACGAACCCGGCTGTCTGGTCCATACGTTAAACGGTGAGGTTGTCACAGCCCGGGGCGTAACGCCAGGTCTCGGTGAGAGCTTTGCCAACGGCGACTTTGCCAACGACCCTGTGTACGTGATGCAAACCGGAAGCTCGGAAAACCCCGCTGAAACGGCCAGCGAAATCGAACTGAACCTTCGGGCCGGGCAGCTTCCGGCACCTCTTGATCTCTCCGAGGACTCCGGATCGTCGCTCGACCCGGCACTTGCCGAGCAGTTCAAGCAGAATTCGCTGTTGACCGGACTATTGGCAGTCCTTGCAGTTAGTCTCGTGGTCTACATGCGATACAAACGGGCTGAGGTCGTCGTTCCGATGGTCGCCACCGCGCTCTCGGAGGTGTTCATCCTCCTCGGGTTCGTCGCATTCGTGCAGTATCCACTGAACCTCTCGCATCTGGCCGGGTTTATCGCGGTCATCGGCACGGGGGTGGACGACCTCATTATCATCGCCGACGAGATCCTGCAGGAGGGGGAAGTCGAGACGGGACGCGTGTTCCAGAGCCGCTTCCGCAAGGCGTTCTGGGTCATTGGTGCGGCCGCAGCCACGACGATCATGGCGATGAGTCCGCTGATGGTTCTGCCCCTTGGCGACCTCTCCGGGTTCGCTATCATCACGATCGTCGGCGTCCTCATCGGCGTGCTCGTGACGCGCCCGGCCTACGGTGACATCTTGCGAAACCTCGTGTTGGACGAGGACTGAGGCCGTCGGCTGTACGCCTTTCACGAACTCCGCCACCGCGAGTGCTTTGTCTCAGTTACACCCAACAGTATGGGCGGTTCCTATTTTCTGCCTATTACCCAGGACTAGTTCGTTCCGAGAACACCACGCTCGTTGTCGTCCTCGTTCAAAAGTCGCCCAGCGTCGACTGTGACGCCGCCGCCAGCACGTCGTCACACGTCGACCACGAGCGGCGAGCACACGCGGGCAGTTCGCCGTGGCGATCGACGTAGTCCGCCAAGAAGGCCCGCGTCGTCGGGTCGCTGGGGTAACCCGAACCCACGTCGCCGTACTCCGCAGCCAGTTCTGCGACGTGTGCGTCGCGGGCCACCTTCGCGATGATTGAGGCTGCACCGACCACCGTGTCCGTCTCGTCGGCCCCGTGTTCCGCGGTCACGGTCACGTCGGCGTCGACCGCGTCTGCAACTCGGCGACCGAACCGCGTCGCGTCGGTGTCGCCGGCGTCGACCGTGCCCGAGAGGGCGTCACGGGCCACCGTCGAGAGCGCCGTTGCCTGTGCATCGACGGTCAGTGTGTTCATGTCCGTCTCGTCGGCGTCGATGCGTTCGACCGGGACCTCGGCGACACCGACGGCGTCTGCCGACTCGCGGATTTCCTCGGCGAGTCGCTCGCGTCGCTCCGGCTTGATGTCCTTCGAGTCGCCGACTCCATCGGGCAGGGTCACGGGGTCGGCTCTAACGGCGGCGGCGAACATCGATCCCAATACCGGTCCTTTCCCGGCTTCGTCGACGCCGAATCGCATGGGTGTCTCCTCGGTGGCGGCGCAAAAACAGCTTCCGGTTGGACAGTGACCCAGCGCGCTACTCCTTGAGATACTCGTCAGTCGCAAACGGTTCGTCCTCGCCCTGCACGTCGATCACGTCGAGTGCGGTCACCACGGCGTCGGTGTCGAGCAGGCCGGCCAGACTCGGCTCCGTGCGCCCCTCGTCGCTGGAGACGAGTTCCTTCACGTACAGGCCGCCCTCGCCGTGGATGCGGAGTTCGGCGTGGCGGTCGTCAGTCAGTTCGCCCTCGGCGTCGTACACCGTCCGCGTCCGGGTGATATCGGCCCGTCGGTGGGTCACTCGCTGGGGCGTCTCCTGCTGGATGGTTGCCCCGTCCAGTTCTGCCAGTGCGTCCTGCAGGGCGTCGGCGTCGACCGCGTCGCCGAACTCCACGTCCATCCGGTAGGTCTTCGAGGCGTCCAGTTCCTTGACGCGCTCGACCATCTCGTGGGTCGCCAGGTGGAGGTTCGTCACTTCGACCTTGCCGTCGGCGAAGGCGTTGATGTCGGCTTCGAGTTCGTCGGCATCCACGTCGCGTTTGCGCGGCTCCATCACCTCGATGACGAACGGGCGGCCGGAGTCGAGCATCCGTGCGTCCACGTCCTCACGGCCGGCGCCGTGGAACACGGCTTCCTCGCCGTCCATCGCTTCACGGACGACGGGTGCGGACAGTTGCTCGACGCTCTCGTCGTAGCGGTAGCCGCTGCCGTCACAGCCGTCACAGGGCTCGCCCTGCCACAGCCCGGTCCCGTTGCAGTCGTTGCAGGGCCACTTCGTCTGGGGAATGTCGCGTTCGAGCTTCCGGTAGCGGCCGTAGACGAACGCCGAGTTGACGTGTGTCTCTACTTCGTCCGTTGCGAGGTCGAGCGTGAGCTGGACTGCTGGACGGCCGAACTCCACTTCCGCGTCGGTCAGGTCGCCGATCCGCTTGCCGACCTCGCGGTTGAGTTCGGTCTTCAGCGCTTCACCAGCGTCGGGGTCTAAGCCTACGTCTTCCCGGAGCAGTTCGTCGTTCTCTTCGAGCAGCGGCGGCACCTTCGTCCCGACCTGGTAGGTGTCGAACTCGTAACCGCGGACGGCGCTTGCGGCCTGCTCGGCCCACCAGTCGAAGCGGTCACACTCTCCTTCACAGACCCAGCAGTCCTCGCTTTCTTCGAAGGGGTCGTTGTCTGCGAGCGCGAGCGTCACCCGCAGGGCGTGGCCCCGTTCGGCGTTGGCCAGCCCGAAACTCCGGTCGGCGAAGAGCCGGCCGAGACAGGAATCACACAGCGGCCCGGTGGCAAGCGCCGCACGGGCGTCCTCGAGTATACTCATTGCCTGAGCCGACGCGTCGCCCCCGTAATTGCGTTTCGACCTCTCGGTCGTGGGAGAGAGTCGGCCTCACTCCCCGGTAACGGTCTCGTCATCCGCGCCCGTCGGCGGCGATTGGTCGAACAGTTCGCCCGGAATCTCCTCGGCCGAGATGGAGATCGACCGCTGGGGGAACGGGATATCGATATCCTCTGCCCGGAATCGCTTGTAGATCGCGCTGTTGAGTTCGTGAGTCGCCCGAGCTGTCAGAGCCGGATTACTGACCCAGCACAGCAGTTCGAAGTTCAGCGCTGAGTCGCCGAACTCCCGGAACCGGACCCGCGGGTTCGGCCGCTCCTGTACGAGGTCCTCGGCTTCGGCCAGTTCCAGAAGGATCTCCTCGACCCGGTCGATATCCGTCCCGTAGGCGACGCCGACGGGGACGCGAATCCGGCGCTTGCGCCGCGGCGTCGACTCGTTGACGATGGCGGCGTTGTTGAGTTTCGAGTTCGGGACGGTGACGAGGATGTCATCGCGGGTGCGGATGACCGTCGACCGGACGGAGATATCCTCGACGCGGCCGCGTTCGCCAGTTTCGAGGACGACGAAATCGCCGACTGCGTATGTCCCGTCGAGGTACAGCGACAGCGAGCCGAAAAAGTTCGCCAGTGTGTCCCGGGCCGCCAGCCCGACGATGATGCCCATAATCCCCGCCGAGGCCAGCAGCGGCGTCACGTCGATGTCCCACAGAATCAACAAAAGTAGGACGCCTCCGCCCGAGATGAGTGCGCTCCAGACGTTCTGGAGGATGGGGACCATCTGGCGGTCGATGTATGCTGAATCTGTCGCGATAGCGGACGCCTGACGACCGATTCGAAGCAGTGTCACCATCCAGACGATGACGACCAGCGAGAGCGTCCCGGCCTCCAGCGAGACAGCGATGGCCGGGCGAATGTCGTAAATCTGCGCGCCGGCGTACGCACCGCCGAGGCCGACTGTGACGTACACGGCGGTGTGAATTCCACGGAAGACGATGTCGTCGATGTCGCCCTCGATGTGCGGCGTGACCCGCTTGAGCAGTCGGTCACCGAGGACGCGGATGACCAGTGCGAGCGCGACGCCGCTACCGACGAGCACCAGAAACCCCTGCCAGGCTGGCAGTCCTGACAGCAGGTCTACCACCTCGCTTCCCAGTTGCATACCCCCGCTTGGACACCGGGGCTATATATACTGCCACGTCGACGGCCCGAACCGAACGGCCTTTGTCCCGCGGCGTCCGCTCCGTGGGTATGAACCCGATTCTCGTCGCTATTCTGCTGGGCCTGCTGCAAGGGGTGCTGGAGTGGATTCCAGTCTCCAGTGAGGGCGGCGTTGCCCTCGCGTCGACGGTGGTCACAGGCGTCTCACCCGCCGCTGCGACCCGCCTCGCACTCTTTCTCCACGCCGGAACGGCAGTTGCGGCCACGGCCTACTACCGCACCGAGGTCCGAACTATCCTCCATTCGATCCGGGAACTCTCTCGCCGGCCGTTCGCCGACGAGACGGCGGATCTCTCGTTTATCGTCATCGCGACGGCGGCGACCGCCGTCACCGGCCTCCCCGCGTATCTAGCTCTCGACGCGGCCGTTTCGGAGCTTGAGGGTGGTCTCTTTCTGGCGCTGGTCGGCGGCCTGCTCGTCATCACCGGCCTCCTCCAGCGCTTCGCCGCGGCGCTGTCACTGGGCGAGCGTGAGGTTCCGGACGGGCTCGACGCCGTTCTGGTCGGCGTGTTGCAGGGACTGGCCATCCTCCCTGGCGTCTCCCGGTCCGGGACGACGGTAAGCGCGCTGTTGCTCCGGGGCCACGAGGGCGAGTCGTCGCTTCGGCTCTCGTTTCTGCTGTCGATTCCGGCTGCGCTCGCTGCCAACGCACTGGTTCTCGTCGACGACGGCGTCCCCGCAATCGACCCGCTGCCAGCTGTCGTCGCGCTCGTCGTGAGCGCTGTCGTCGGCTACCTCACCGTCGACGCGCTGGTCCGACTGGTGCGGCAGGTCCCGTTCTGGGCGGTCTGTACAGTGTTCGGCGGTCTCGGCGTCATCGGTGGGTTGCTTGTCGCGCTGTGAGAGCGGTGCTGGAACTTATTTACCCTTCGGCGTCAAATCTCTAATATCAGCGGCTATGAGTGGTGACGAACGCAAGCTAGTCGACACGTCGGGGGACTTCCAGTACGTCGTCCGCGACGGCGACACGGTGACCGACCCGAAGTGGCGCTCCTGTCGACTTATCGTCACCAACAAGCGACTCATTCTGGCGACGAACGGCTCGAAACAGCCCATTCCGCACTCAAACATCACCCTCCCGTCGAACCCCGACGATCTGGTTCCCGACGGTGGAACTGGCGGCGCAACTGCGCTGGAGGTGGGCAATAACGTCCTTCTCGTCGATACGCCGAATCTGGACGACTTCGAGACGGAGTACGTTCGCGCGACGCTGCAGGGCGAGGTCATTCTCGCGCGACAGCAAGCGGTCGTCGGCGGTGTCGTTCAGGAGGACGCCGAGTGGAGCAAAGCGCGGTTTCAACTGGACGACGACATCATCCGCCTCCAGTTCCCCGGCGGCAAGAGTATGTCCTTCGAAATCGAGGATGTCGGCACTATCGAAACCGGGACTAGTACGGTGATGGGTCAGGAGCGGGAGGTCATTGAGGTCGAACACACTGACGACCAGGACCGTAGCGTCGAAACCCACATTTCGGGGATGGACCACCACACGCGGGCGCTGAAGACGCTGTTTACCCGCGTTATTGAGGACCGCGAGGACGATTACGAACTCTCAGAGATGGAGAGCCAGGTGTTGATGGCGCTGTACTCCGGCGTCTCTCCGTTTGAAATGTCTGATTTCGTCGGAACCACGCCTGACGAGGTCGAGGAAATCTATCAGAAACTGCTTGAGATTGGTGCGGTTGACGAGGTCCGGGTTCGGACCGAAGTCGCGCTGAACGCGCAGGGGCGGAATATGGCGAGTGAAGCGATGAGTGAGAAGTAGAGGGGGCGCGAACGTAGTGAGCGGCCCTTGGATAGCGAACGGGGAGCGTTAGCGACCCGTGAGCCATAGTACGGCGCTACGCACCGCTGAACGACTGCCTTCGGCTCCGCTCCGGAAAATCATGCGGGGACCAGTCCCGAGTCGGAGTCGTAGGACAGCCTCGCCGAACGGCGCGCCCAGTGTGAGCCACAATAGCAGTTCGCCTGCCGCGCCCCACGGCTCGACGGACTCGCGGGCCGCTCCCGTCTCGCCGCCGTTACTCGGGCAGGTACTCGACGTCCTCAGCCTCCGTCACTGACACCCCATCCGGGAGTTCTGACTCCGGAACTGGCGTCAGCGTGAGGACTTCACCCGCCTCGGTCTGTACCCACTCCTGTCCTGTCGCTTGACTCCAATCGTGTGGCTCCCAGAACCCCGACTCGAAGCGCATCCAGATGTCGAGACCACTGTAGTACTCTCCCGTCGAACTTTCGTATATCATTGCTGACTCAACAGCGACTGCTGCCGTCGAAGAAGTCAATTCACCTACATGGTATTATTACTACCGGCAGGGCGGAAATTCGCCGGGCTTGAGAATGGAGGGATGCTTGGATAGCACGGGTACAGCGGTGGTTCGGCCACTGTCTGAATATATTTCACATGGGAGTCGTGAACTGACTGTGAATCAGTCGCAATCGTGAAAAACGGAGGGTGGACTACTGCTGTTCCATCGCCACCTCAAGCGACCAGAAGAAGCCGTAGTACGCGACGACGCCGGCGGCGAGCGTCAGGTAGTAAGCCCACTGTGGAGCCGATAGCAAATCGAAGATGACGCTCACCGCAGTCACCCAGGCGATAGCGAACACGAGGTCGACGAACATACCCCGTTTGTGGTCGCGCACGTGGTCGCGGAGGGTGTCGACGACGCTCATCGGTCCCCTCGCACCATCCATGGCGGTCGTAGTCGGTTCTGTCCCATGCTATTCACGCTTCGATATCCGTCTCGCCGTGGACGTCGACGACGAGCACCGGCAGTCGCGTCCGGCGCAGCACCTTCTCCGTGACGCTACCGAGGATGACACGTTTGAGGCCCGAGCGGCCGTGGGACCCCATCACGACGAGGTCGATGTCGTTGTCCTCGACGAACTTTCGGATGGCGCGGGCCGGTTCGCCAGCAGTGATGTGTTCTTCCACGTCGACGCCGTGCTCGGCGGCGCGGTCGCGGACGTAGCCGGTGGCTTCGTCTGCGTCGGATTTGACCTCTGTCATCTCCTCCAAGTTCCCCTGTCGGATACGGTCGACCTGCTCTGTCCCCAGCGAGTAGCTGGTGGCGTCGACGTCGACGACGTACAGCGCGTGGACCGTCGCGCCGTACTTCGAGGCGAGATCGACTGCCTGATCGACCGCGTTTTCGGCGGTTTCGCTGCCGTCGGTCGGAACGAGGATGTTGTCGTACATTGGTTTAGTCGTCCGCGGGGGTGCCGCCGCCGGTGTTGTCGCCGACGACGTCTGCGGCGGTTTCCTGCTGTCCCATCGGTTCGGGGCTGTGACACTGTCGAACCATTTTCTTCGTCTCCAGCGGCGGCTCCGGCGTCGCCAGCGAGACGGCGATGGTCACGATGAACACGAGCGGCGTCCCGATCAGCGCAGCGCCGATTGGTGGGACGTACTGGGCGTATATCGGAACGAGCGCGCCGCTCTCTCCAGCGGCTGTGCCGAGCGCGCCGATGTAGTTCGGCAGGACGCTGTTGATAATCGAGGTGATCCAGATGAGCAGACCGAGCACCATCCCGGCCAGTGCGCCCTGGCGGTTCGTGTTCTCCCACCAGAGGCCGAGGAAGAACATCGGGAACAGGACGACGCCAGCCAGCGAGAACGCGTAGGCGACCAGCTCGCCGATGAGCGCTGGTGGATTGAACGCGGTCACCGTCACCAGCGCGCCCATGCCAATAATCGTCCCGCGACCGATGAGCACCTGCTGTCGCTGGGTCGCATCGGGATTAATTAGCTCGGTGTAGATGTCGTGTGCGACCGCGGAGGAGGCTGTGATGAACAGGCCAGCCGTCGTCGCGATAGCCGCGGCCATCGCACCGGCCGCCACGAGGCCGACGAACCACGTCGGGAGGTTGGCGAACTGTGCGGCGAGCACGACGATCACGTCACCTTCAGCGCCGGACATGCCGCCTTCCGCGGCGTAGGCGCTCGCGCCCGTCGTCGCTTGGAAGAGGTCGACGCCGAAGGCCGCCATCGCGGGCGACGCCCAGTAGAGCAGGAGAATGAATAACAGCCCCCATACGCAGGACCAGCGAGCGACGCGCTCACTTCTGACCGTGTAGAATCGGACGAGGACGTGCGGGAGGCCACAGGTCCCGACAATGAGCGAGAACGCCGTCGCGATCCAGAGGTAGAACGGCTGGTTCACGAACGGCGCAGAGAACTCGCGGCCGAGGTCGGCGATCAGCGCGCCGTACTCGATCTGCGGGAGAACCGTCGAGTATCCCTGCGAGAAGCCGACGACGTACACGCCCGCGAGGAACGCGACGATGAGGATCGTGTACTGGACGGCCATGTTCTTGGTCGCGCCCAACATCCCCGAGAGCGCGAGGTAGCCGACGGTGATCGTCATCATCACGACGATCATCGGAATGATGTCGAGCCCGAAGACGTACTGCCCGACCAGTCCCATGCCGCGGGCCTGCCCGACGGAGTAGACGTACGCGATGAGCAGCGTGGTGAACGCGGCCAGCGCGCGGGCAGTCGGTGAGTTGAACCGGTCACCCACGAAGTCCGGCGCGGTGTACTTTCCGAACCGCCGCATCTGCGCCGCTAGGAAGATGAGCAGGACGAAGTAGCCGGTCGTCCAGCCGACGATGAACGCCAGCCCGTAGAAGCCAGAGAGCGCGACCAGCCCGGCGAGTCCCAGATACGAAGCCGCGGACATCCAGTTCGCGCCGATGGCCATCCCGTTCTCGATGTTGCCGATGCCGCGGCCCGCGACCCACATCCCCTCGGTGTCGGCCACCTTGAACACGTAGCCGATGACGAGGAACGACGCCATCATCAGGAAGACGATGATCGCCGGGACGAGCTTGAACGAGATGTCGAGCGCATCGGCCTGTAGCGGGACTGTCACTGCTCGACACCTCCGTCAGTGGCTGCTGGCTCGCCCGCCTCGGGAGCCGTGTTTTCGACGGACTCGGAATCGATGCCGTACTTCTGGTCGAGCCGGTCCCGGTAGCGCGTGTAGACGACCGCCAGAATGAGCGCGCCCGTGGGTGCACCGAACGAGACGAGGAAATAGTGCAGCGGAAAACCGAACAGGGGCGTCTGCACGGTCATCATCTCCGGCGCGAGTGCGGTCAGCGTCACCGGGCCGAACACGACCAGCGCCCAGAGCAGGAAACTACTCCAGATGATCTTCAGGTGGTCCCGCATAAACGGCGTGCTCGGCCGTAGCAGGTTCACTTCCCTGTCGAGGTAGTCGATGTCGTCGTGGTCGTCGTCAGCGCCACTTTCTGGTTGGATAGTTGACTCTTCTCGGTCCACAGGCGTGTCTCTTGACATGGGTTGATAGGTTGAAAATTCGTGGTGCTGTTCGCCGCTACGGCTCAGTCTCCCTGAACCTTGGTCTCGATATCACTGACGACATCAGGGTTTCGTAGCGTACTCGTATCGCCCAGTTCTTCGCCGTTCGCGATGTCTTCTAGCAGGCGGCGCATGATTTTCCCGGAGCGGGTCTTCGGCAGCTCGGGCGTGAAGATGACGGCTTCCGGCCGGGCAATCGGTCCGATAGCGTCCTCAACACCGTCGATAATCGCGCTTCGAAGCTCCTCGTCCTCTTCGTAGCCGTCCTCGGTAATGACGTACGCGTACACCGCCTCGCCCTTGATGTCGTGGTCGCCACCGACGACGGCGGCTTCAGCGACACCTTCCACGCCGACGATGGCACTCTCGATCTCCATCGTCCCGAGGCGGTGGCCGGAGACGTTGATCACGTCGTCGACCCGTCCCAGCACGGTGATGTAGCCGTCATCGTCGATTTTCGCGCCGTCTTCGGGGAAGTACACCCAGTCGTCGGAGTCGTCGCTGTCGGTGTCCGAGTACTCCGCCCAGTACTCGTTGATAAACCGCTCGTCGTTCTTGTACAGCGTCCGGAGCATCCCGGGCCACGGCTTGTCGACGGTCAGGTAGCCGGCGCGACCGGGTTCGACTTCCTCACCCTCGGTGTCGACGATGCGTACGTCGTTGCCCGGCAGCGGCGGCCCGGCCGATCCGGGTTTCATGTCCTTGACGCCGGGCAGCGTCGTTATCATCATGCCGCCAGTCTCGGTCTGCCACCAGGTGTCGACGACGGGACACTCTTCGTTGCCGATGTGCTTGTAGTACCATTTCCAGGCCCGGGGGTTGATTGGCTCGCCGACCGTGCCCAGCAGTCGCAGGCTGGAGAGGTCGTGTTTTTCGGGGTACTCCTTGCCCCACTTCATGAACGCGCGAATGGCCGTCGGCGCGGTGTAGAGCTGATCGGCCTCGTACTCCTCGACAATGTCCCAGAGACGGTCCTTGTCGGGGTAGTCCGGCGTCCCCTCGTACATCATCGTCGTGGTGCCCAGCGCAAGCGGGCCGTAGACGATGTAGGAGTGGCCGGTAATCCAGCCGATGTCGGCAGAGCAGAAGTACGTGTCCTCGGGTTTGATATCGAGCACCGCCTGGGAGGTCCAGGCCGCCCAGGCGAGGTAGCCACCGGTAGAGTGTTTGACGCCCTTCGGTTTCCCGGTCGTCCCGGAGGTGTACATGAGGAACAGCATGTCCTCGGCGTCGCGGTCGACCGGGTCGACCGTTGCACCCTCATTGTCCGCGATGACGTCCTCGAAGGCGACCTGATTGTCCGCGTAGTCGTGGTCGAAGCCGTCACCGTCCATCAGGCGCTCGGCGACGATGGCGCGTTCGACCTCGTGGTCGACGCCGCTCAGTCCTTCGTTGGCTTTGTCGAGATGGTCGAGCGGGTCACCACGGCGGTAGTAGCCGTCGCAGGTGACCAGATACTCCGAGTCGGCGGCGTTCATCCGCGTCGCGAGCGCGTCCGCAGAGAAGCCGGCGAACACGACGGAGTGAGGCGCGCCGATGCGGGCACAGGCCAGCATGGCGATGGGGAGCTGTGGAATCATCGGCATATACATCGTCACGACGTCGTCCTCGCCGACGCCCATCTCCCGCAGGCCAGCTGCGAACTCGTTGACTTTCCGGTGGAGTTCCTCGTAGGTGTAGGTGATGTTGTCTTCCTCGACCGGTTCGCCGACCCATTCGATAGCGGCTTCGTCGCCGCGCTCGTCGAGGTGCCGGTCCAGGCAGTTCGCCGAGGCGTTTAGCGTCCCGTCCGTGAACCACTCGTAGAACGGCGGGTTCGAGTCGTCGAGTACCTGATCGTAGTCCTCCTCCCAGTCGAGGAGGTCGGCGGCTCCCTCCCAGCACTCCGGCCAGTTCTCCTCGAACTCGTCGTAGATACCCTCGTCTGTCACGTTCGCCTGCTCGACGAACGACTCCGGGGGCTCGAAAACCTCCTGCTCCGCAAGCCGCGCTTCTAGCTGGACATCTTCATCTGACATGGTCTATCATCGATATTTCACAGCGGCCATATAAACAGGGGGTCTAACTACGATAACATGAAACAGGGTTTCAGTTGTCGGTCGGCCGTCGCGGCTCAGCCGGCCGCTCGTCGAAAAACGCGGTTAGAACCTTCTGCTGTGCCTTCCTGAGGTGGTTGTGCAACGTCGGCGACGAGACGTCCAGCGAGTCCGCTAGCTCCTCAGCGGTCGAGCCCCGAGGCCACTCGAAATAGCCGCTGTGGTAGGCCGCCTGAAGAACGGTTTCCTGCCGGTCTGAGAGGGTATCGGTCAGTCGGTCGCGGAATCCGGTGTCCGTCTCGGCCGGCCGTTCCGTCTCTCGCTTCGCTGCTAACGATGTCTCTCTGTAGGCATTGGTGATGGCGTTGACTGTCGGTCTGATGTCGGCCTCACCGGGAAGCTCGACTGCGATCGTCGCAACACCGTCAGTAGCTGTCACAGACCGGATGCGCCCGCCGCTCTCCACCAGTTGGAGTGCTGGCGTGTCGGTGACGACGACCTCCAGCAACACGCCGTCGCTGTGCTCTTCGAGGAGCCTGGCGTCGGTCACGCCGTCGTCGTCGTCCGCATACGAGAGTATCGCGTCGGCCGAGGCGCCTTCGACCATCAGGTAGTACAGCAGCGATTGACCCCCAACGGGGACGACGCCGGACAGTTCGACCGTACACTGTAGCGCCTCGGAGACGCCGGCGGTAAAGGTTCGCTCGTCCCCACAGTGAAACTCCAGCTCGGTCACCGTGTCGGCAAGCAGGAGCCGTTTGCGTTCGGTGGCGACCTGCGCGTGGCCGACCTGGACGCCGAGTGCGGACAGTACGGCGCGTTCCGCATGGGTAAGCTCCTCGCTGGCACCGATCCCAATGACACCGGAAACGGCATTTTCCCTGACAAGCGGGACTAGCGCGACCGGACCGGTGCTGTCGTCGACGACACGAACCTCGCCCAACTCAAGCGAAGCGGTGACTGACTCGATGTGGGACTCGATCTGCTGCTCGACAGCCGCTTCCGAAATCTCTGCCGTCGCGCGCGGTGTCAGTCCATCACCGGTCCGTTCGGCGACCCAGGCGAACTCGAAGCCTGCTGCCCCTGTTAGGTGGTCACAGACCGTTGTCGCAATCGCTTCACCAGTTGCAGCGGCCGCAAGCGCCTCGCTGACCGCCGTAATCCAGTCGACGGTTCGCTGCGGCTCGCTTGCGGACGCCTGCCCGCCGGCCCCGTCGACGGCCGCAACGATGGTTTCGCGGTCTGGTTCGTCAAGCAGCGGGTCCAGCCGGTCGAGTCGGTCCCAGCCGCCGAGCGCACAGACGACGTCTGGCGGAACGCCGTCGTCCAGCAGGCTCGCCGCGAACCGCCACCGGAGGTCACGCGAGGAAACCCCCTTCAGGTGTGGTGTCGTCTCAGCGGTTCGGTCGGCTACCTCGCTGACCAGCATCTGGAGCCGACGCGGAGAGACGGAAAACAGCGGCTCGTCGTCGTCCACCCCGGCCGCGTTCGCGTACTTCCGCATGTCGTGTTCGACTGAATCCGGGAGGTACGTCTCGCGGACCACGTCGCCGTCCTCCCGAACAGCCAGCAGGCGATATCCCTCGAACTCGATGATATCGGCCAGCCGTACGGCGGTCATCTCTGCTGGGCGGAGTCCGACCTCCGCACCGAGCCGGAGCACGAGATCGGACCGGTGTGTCTCGGCCGCCCGCCGGAGCTGTTCGTACCCTCGCTCACTGATGCGGTCCGCTTCGCCATCCATATGTTTCGGAGATTCACAGAATATCGAAATAAGTATTGCGCCCAGCCCGCCGATTCCAACGAGAAGAGGACAGTAAAACGGTCAGCAAAGACGCCGTCGCCGCGAGTACGCTTCGGTGATATAGAAAGATACGAAACAGCTCACTCTCTTCTCGTCGTCGACTGGATCTCGCCGAGAATTTCGGGGTTACGTAGCGCGCTGGTATCGCCCAGTTCGTCGTCGTTCGCCACTGCGGTCAGCAGGCGGCGCATAACTTTGCCCGACCGTGTTTTGGGGAGGTCGGGTGTGAACACGATCTCCTTGGGGCGAGCGATACCGCCGATAGCGTTGACAATAGCGTCTTCGATGGCTGCCCGGAGTTCACTCTCGGCGTAGCCGTCTTCCGGGGAGGCGAACGCGTACACCGCCGTTCCGGTCGTCTCGTCGTCGGCACCGACGACGGCAGCTTCGGCGACGCCGGTAACGCCGGCGACCGTCGACTCCAGTTCCTTGGTGCTGAACCGCCGGCCGGCGACGTTGATGGCGTCGTCGATCCGGCCGAGGAACGTGATGTAGCCGTTATCGTCGACTGAGACGCTGTCTTCGGGGTAGTACCGCCACTCTTTGGCGTTGTCCGGGACGCTACCCCAGCCTGTCCCGTCGAGCAGTGCCCGCGGCATCCCCGGCCAGGGTCGCGTCACGACGAGTTCGCCGGCCGTGTCCGACTCGGCGACCACACCAGAGAGGTCGACGACGGACGCCTCGATTCCCGGTAGCGGCGTTCCCGCGGCCCCGGGTTTCATCTCGTCAACGCCGGGCAGCGTCGACACGAGCACCGCGCCGGTTTCGGTCTGCCACCAGGTGTCGACAACCGGGCACTCGCCGCCGCCGATGTGTTCGCGATACCACTCCCAGGCGCTCGCGTCCATCGGTTCGCCGACGGTGCCCAGCAGGCGCAGGCTGGAGAGGTCGTGCTTCGCGGGGTACTCCTCGCCCCACTTCATGAACGCGCGGACGGCCGTCGGTGCGGTGTAGAACACATCGACGGCGTACTTTTCAATGAGCTTCCACAGCTGGTCCTTGTTGGGGTGGTCCGCCGTGCCGTTGTACAGCACTGTTGTCGTTCCGAGCGCGAGCGGGCCGTAGACGATGTAGGAGTGGCCGGTGATCCAGCCGATGTCGGCCGAACACCAGTACGTGTCCTCGGGCTTGATGTCGAGAACTGACTGGGCGGTCCAGGCGACGTGTGCGAGATAGCCACCGGTCGTGTGCGTGACGGCCTTCGGCTGGCCGGTCGTCCCCGATGTGTAGATGCGAAAGAGCGGATCGTCCGCCGCCCGCGAGACGGGCTCGACTTCGGCCCCCTCGTGTGCCGCTAGCAGGTCGTGATAGTCGTCGTAGTCGTCGCCTAAATGCACGTCACGGCCCAGTCGGTCGAGCACCACGACCGATACGTCGTGGTCGACGGCGATTCGTGCGTTATCGGCCTTGTTCTTTTGTGCGACGGCGCTGCCGCGGCGGTAGTAGCCGTCACAGGTGATGAGGTACTCCGACTCGGCCCGCTCCATTCGCGTCGCCAGCGCGTCTGCGGAGAACCCGGCGAAGACGACGTTGTGTGGCACGCCAAGGCGTGCGCAGGCCAGCATCGCGACCGGGAGTTCGGGTACCATCGGCAGGTACAGCGTCACCACGTCGTCCGTGCCGACGCCGCGGTCCCGCAGTGCCGCAGCGAAGGCGTTGACCTCCCGGTACAGTTCGAGGTAGGTGTAGGTGCGGGATTCGCCGAGGTGGCCCTCCCAGACCAGTGCGAGTTGGTTCTTCCGCTCAGGGAGGTGCCGGTCGAGGCAGTTGTATGCGGCGTTTAATCGGCCACCGGAGAACCACTCGAACGGTGGCCCGTCCGTCCCACGGAGTACTGTCTCGAACGGCTCCGCCCAGTCGAGTAACTCGGCGGCTTCGCGCCAGCAATCGGGCCACTCCTGCTCGAAGCGGTCGTAGACAGCCGGGTCAGTCACGTTCGCCTGTTCGACGAACCAGTCCGGTGGTTCGACTGTCTCTCGCCCCGTCTGGGACTGTCCCCGATCCGATTCGTCACCCCGTGTCATCAATTGACGATACATCGCCGCACGCAAAAAATATCCTATCTAATTGTGGACGATTCCGCTGTGAGCGGGCCGCCAGTGCAGTCGGCCGTTCTCACTTTCGACACTGGCGACGGAACTTATATTGAGTCCTGCGGACAACGGATGTACGAGAGGCCGGTACGGGGTATGAGCGACACTGAAAAGAAGATTGCCGATACGAAGGGGCAGTTCCTTCAGGCGGTCTCACAGGGCCAGCGGCTGACCGACGCCGAGTGGCGAAACTGTCGCATCGTCCTCACCACCGAGCGAGTCGCCCTGCTGGGCGACGAGAAGCGACAGATCTCACTGACCGACATCGACCGTATCGCCGACCGATTCGACGTCAACCAGCAGAGCGCCGGTGTCTCCGACTACGTCGCCCTCTACGTCGGTGAGGACGTCATCCTCGTATCGGCGTCGAACCACGAGGCGTTCGAGACCGATTTTTACCGGGCGAGTCTCGACGGCGCAATCGTGCTGGTTCAACACCCGGCACTGAAAGGCGGCGTCGTCCAGTCCGCCGAGTGGACGAAAGGCCGACTCAAGGTGACCGACGAGGCGCTGAAGCTCGCGATGGCCGACGGGCAAGCGGTTGTCATCGACCGCGCCGACATCGGCGACCTCACAGTCGAAGAGAAACAGGTCAGCGGCGAGGAGCGGACGGTCATTCAGGTCGAGCACAGCGAGGACGACATCAGCGTCGAAACACACCTCGCGGGCGAGGAGTTTCACGCCACTGTCCTCCGAACGATGCTCGAAGAGAGCGCCGAGCAGAACCAGGCCGATCTGGACCTGAGTTCGACGGAGAAACGGGTCATCATGGCGCTGCACTCCGGCGTCTCGCCGTTCGACATCCCCAACTTCGTCGGCATCGACGTCGAGAAAACCGAGGAAATCTTCGACCGCCTGATCGAACTCGACGTAATAAGCGTGCTCCGAGAACGGACTGAAGTGAACCTGACGACGAAGGGTCGTCGGGTCGCCGGCGAGCGGATGGGCGAGCAGTAGCCCGCAGTTCTGGACTGGGAAGCGTTGCGACGATTGAATGTCACGGTCGCCTGATACGTTTGATTTTCACACCCCAATTTGGACATGCGTGGCGAGTAGCCACCGACGAATCTCGGTAAGGCCGCCATATTGAAGCCCTTCCTCCGTCTGCAACAAGTATGCACATCGATACGGCTGTGGTCCTCGCTGCGGGTGAGGGGACTCGCCTCCGGCCGTTGACGCGAAACCGGCCAAAACCAATGTTACCGGCCGCAAACCGTCCGATCCTCGAACACGTTTTCGACGCGCTGGTCGAGGCAGGCATCGAGAAACTGGTCGTCGTCGTCGGCTACAAGCGCGACCGCGTTCAGGACCACTTCGGTCCGACGTACCGTGGCGTTCCGATCTCCTACGTGAGCCAGACGAAACAGCTCGGCAGTGGGCACGCACTCCTTCAGGCACGGAACGCTGTCGACGGCCCGGTTCTGGTGATGAACGGTGATCGCCTCGTCGACGCGGCCACTATCGAGGCGGTAGATACCTCCTACGCGGAAACCGGGCATACAAGCATCGCTGTCGTCGAACGACAGGACACCAGCCGGTACGGTGCTGTCGAAGTACAGGACGGCGACATCGTTGATATCGTCGAAAAGCCCCAGCGTGACGAGTTCAGACTCATCAACGGCGGCGTGTACGCTTTCGACGGTGATATCTTTGAAGCGATTGACGAAACGACGCGCCACGCCGGCGAACTCGGGCTGACCGACACTATCGAACTCCTGCTAGAATCTCATCGCATTCAGGCAGTCGAGGTCGACGGGATGTGGGTCGACGCGACCTATCCATGGGACCTCCTGACCGTGGCCCGCGAGGTGCTGGCGCGTGGTCGGGTCGTTGAATCGGCTCGCGACGAGCAGGTCTGGGTCGATAACTCCGCACGTGTCCACGACGAGGCGACTCTCCAGTCACCGGCCGTCATCGGCCCGGACTGTGAGATCGGGCCGGACGCTGTCATCGGTCCGAACGTCGCGCTCGGGCGCAACGTCACTATCGGGGCCAACAGCGTCATCCAGCACACTGTCCTTGACGCTGACACGCGTGTCGACCCGAGTTCAACCCTCGTCGACACTGTCACCGGCCAAGACGTGAACCTGGGCGTCAATACGGTCGTCCCCGGCGGCCCAGCCGATGTCCAGGTCGGCACAGAAGTGTTTGAGGACCAGCGGCTAGGCGCCGTCATCGCCGACCGTGCTGTTGCGCTCGGGGACGTGAGCTTCGTCTCCGGGTCGCTCGTGGGCCCCAACGCTCAGCTCGCCACTGGCGTGACAGTCGATGGAACTGTCCGCGAGGGTGCGGAGGTGGTCCGCTGATGTGTGGAATCATCGGCTGTGTCGGCCGCGGCGACGAAACGCTCGACACGCTCGTCCACGGCCTTTCGAAACTGGAGTACCGCGGGTACGACTCTGCCGGCGTCGCGCTTGCGAACAGCCACATCGACCTGTGCAAACACTCCGGCAAAATCGCCGACTTGCGCGAGGCGCTGTCGGAACGGACGCTCTCAGGCTCGGTCGGTATCGGCCACACCCGCTGGAGTACGCACGGACCACCTACCGACGAGAACGCCCATCCGCATCAGGACTGCACCGGCGACGTCGCAGTTGTCCACAACGGCATCATCGAGAACTACCAGTCGTTGCGGGACGAACTCGTCAGCGCCGGCCACACCTTCGCATCTGACACCGATACGGAGGTCGTCCCCCATCTCATTGAGGACGCACTGGACGCTGGAGCTGACCCTGAAGACGCTGTCAGAGAGACGGTCGACCGACTTGAGGGAAGCTACGCCGTCGCTGTCGTCGTTGCCGGCTGTGACTCGGTATTTGCTGCGCGAAACGACTCGCCACTCGTGCTAGGCATCGACGACGACGCGACGTATCTGGCCAGTGATGTGCCCGCCTTCCGGGACTTCACTGACAAAGTTGTCTACCTCGCTGACGGCGAGTTCGCCCGCCTCAACGGTGCCGGATGGACCGTCACTGACACCGACGGGACTGTCATCGAGAAGGACATTGACACTGTCCAGTGGGACCCCGAGGAGACCGGCAAAAGCGGCTACGACCACTTCATGCTCAAAGAGATTCACGAGCAACCGCGCGCGCTCCGGCAGTGTCTGCGGGGTCGAGTCGACGAACTCGCCGGCACGGTCGATATCGGCGACCTCGGCGACCTCTCCCCGACCGGCGTCCAGTTCGTCGCCTGCGGGACTTCCTACCACGCTGCTCTACACGGCGCGCAACTGTTCCGCGAGGCCGGTATCCCCGCTCAGGCGTTCCTCGCCAGCGAATACGCGACCGCGACCCCACCGATCGGCGATGCGCTCGTCGTCGGCGTCACCCAGAGCGGCGAAACCGCGGACACGCTTTCGGCACTTCGGGCGGCCCGTCGCCGCGGCGCGCGCACGCTGGCCGTGACTAACGTCGTCGGCTCCACCGCGGCCCGCGAGTGCGACCACGCGCTGTACATCCGTGCCGGGCCGGAAATCGGCGTCGCCGCGACCAAGACCTTCGCCTCCCAGCTAGCCGCGCTGAACCTGCTTGCCCTCGGAACGTCGACGACCGGCGACGCCCGGCAGGTAATCAGCGCACTCCGCGACCTGCCCGGCCACGTCCAGGAGGTCCTCGACGAATCTGCCGCTCAGGAGGTCGCTGAATTGTACCAGGACGCCGACGCGTACTTCTTCATCGGCCGCGGGTATCAGGAACCCGTAGCGCTCGAAGGCGCGCTAAAGATGAAAGAGATTACCTACAAGCATGCTGAGGGTTTTGCTGCGGGTGAGCTGAAACACGGCCCGCTGGCGCTGGTGACCGGAAACACGCCGGTGTTCGCTATCGTGACCGGTGACGACGAACGCGCCCGTAAGACGATCGGGAACGTCAAAGAGGTCGAAGCGCGCGACGCCCCGGTGGTCGCGATCACGGATGGACAGAGTGACGTTGAACGATACGCCGACCACGTGCTCCAAATTCCAGAGACCCATCCGCGAGCCGCTGCAGTGCTTGCGAACACGCATCTACAGTTGGTGTCGTATCACACGGCCGCGTTGCTGGGGCGAAACATCGACAAGCCGCGCAACCTAGCAAAAAGCGTGACAGTCGAATGAGTCGCGTGTAGCTGGCTACTCGCGCTGCTCGTGGTTTTCTGGTGATTCCGGCGGTTCGAGGAGCTCTATTGCCAGCCTGACTGCTTTTGAACCTGAGAGGATATTTTGAACGGACTGGGCCATTGAGGTGAGACTAGAATTTTCCCAGAATCGCGAATCTTGAGGCTTGAAAGCGTCAAGAACAGAGAGTAACGGACCGATAGTGTGTGTCTTACGTAGATCGATGACGATGATCGCTGGCTCCGGTTCTGTCGTGAGCCAGCGGTAGATTCTGGATGCGCTAGCTATCTCGAGTACCTGAACACAAATTCTGCTGAGTGCCGAGTGCTCGAAACCCCGTGTGAACGCGTCGGAAAGCGACTTGAGTGCCGAATTCTCGACAGCCGACTGGAGACGCTGTTTTACCATTGTGGCGTCTCTGTGATCCTCATTGGTAGCCTGAAACCACGGTCGCTTTGATCGTTACGGTACCCAGGTCCAGTATCACGACGCGTCCCTGCTGGAGTGTCTGGCCTTTGAATGTAACACCGGTATCAGTCTCTCGGACAGAGAGGTTTGCAGTGAAGGTGACGTCTTGGTTTATCGGGTGTGCTTGTTCGTATATATCTCCATTCTCTCCCTTGGTGACGATTGTCGCGTTTTCACGTTGCACAGCCGAAATCCGCGCGATGGTTTCACCACCGAACGACTCTGTCATCCCCGGAGAAATGCTGTTAGCGAGCAGTGGAGACACGTTTGATAACTGTAACTTAACATCACGTGTTGCGGGCTGGCCGCGCTGAGTCATCGCACCCACCCGTGTAATTTCTCCCTTAACGAGTCCTGCTCCTGTCGGGAGGGAGAGGCTTGCTCCCGGTCGGATCCTCGTCTCGCCGAACGCCTGCTGCCCACCGTTGGTCACGCTCTGGAGTGTCAACCCGAGGAAGACAGTCTTTTTATCGGGGTTGTTGGTCCCGTATGTTGTAACCGACTCGATAGTCGCCACTTCTCGTCCTTGTACACGGATCGGTTGTCCCTCGCTGAGACGTCTAGCGTCGGTTTCCGACAAATTTGCTCTGACTACTACTTTTGTCTCAGTCGTGGTCAGTTCGGAGCCACCACCAACATCACGAATCGTCCCTTTTGTCGAGTAGGTCTCAGTTAGCACCTCAAGCTGTCGACCGTATCGTGGTGGTGCGCCGCTGTATTGGATAGTCTCTCCCGAAGACGGAGCTGACAATTCGGCTCGAACCACTGCTCGGGTCGACTCATCTTGTGGGGTGAAATATATATCAGTGATTGTTAAGTCCGCATTCTCCGACGGGCTGTAGCTATCACCGATCGATATTTGCGAGGTAATATATTCCGGTTGAGTACCGAGATCCAGTGTCACATTGGTTGTCCCGGTTGTCGGTGCTGAGCTCGACTCGCCGTCACCTGTCAGTACTAGGCTAGCCCCAGCAACAAGTACAGCAATAATAAAGACAACGACGAGGGCATCGATGATATTGATAACGCCAAACAGATTCCCTTCGTCGTCGATGATACCGAGTGACTCTTTCATCGACTTCATACAGGGCCATTTCCCGGCCAGTGTATGGCCTTTTCGCTTGGTCCCTGTAACTTTACAACAGGACTCTGTTGATCGTTTTATGCAATCTCTCACTGACTCTGGTGTCCTCTCTCACGAATGGCGTAGAAGCTGCTTACGCTCTTCGTAACTGCTGCTCTGTACTACTCATGACAGAACTGAGTGGTTTTGATACGGCGGTAACAACTCTTCAAGACTGTTCGGTTGTAGAACCTGTCCAATTGAAGGGTTACACGGTGTATAAACGGCCCTACGGATTTTTATACGCGACTATTATATCGATAATAACGCTCCAGATCTGTCTCGAAACGAGTTTCATATCATAGCTAAACGACTGGTCGCGCACGTACTCTAGATCGTATCGCAGCTTTTCGCTCGGCTCTTTCCCAGTCACATGATTAACCTGAGCAGGCCCGGTTAGGCCCGGTTTGACGAACCATCGTTTCTGCCAGTCAACGACGCCGGTCTGGATATCCGAGTCCAGTTCCGGACGTTCGGGCCGTGGACCGACAACGCTCATATCGCCCCGCAGTATCGACCAGAGCTGTGGTATCTCGTCAAGATGCGTCTGTCGGAGCACTCGCCCGACTGATGTCACGCGTGGGTCGATTCCACCTGCATCCTCGTCACTGATTTTCGCGCCGGTCTCGTCTTCGGCGTTCTCGATCATCGACCGGAACTTGTAGATCGAGAAGGTTTCGCCGAACACTGCTGTTCGGTCTTGTCGGTACAGTATCGAGCCGCCGTCCTCCAGCTTTATTGCGACTACAATTCCGATAATCACCGGCGATAGCGCGACCAGTCCAGCCGATGCGAACGCGATATCGAACGCGCGCTTGAGAATGTAGTCCTGTATGTCCCACGGCTCGATCTCCACGTCGACTAGCGTTCCGACCCCACTGCTGGTGGTCAGTACGGAGTCTGTGTGGTTTCGGTGGACTTTCGCGTTGACGCCGTACTCGTAACAGGCGTCGAGAGCGCCGAAGAACTCTGCCCGGTCGGCGTGTTCAAACGCCAGCACAACAGTATCGACATCATACTTGACGAGTACGTCCTCGATTCGCGAGAGGCCACCCAGCCGTTCCAACCCGCTGGGGTTCGTTCCGCCGTCAGCGATGGCTTCGGTCCGTTCGATTGCCGTCATAACGCTCGTTGGACAGAGATAGCCCAGAAGTGTCCCGTCGACCTCACTTGCTACTTCCTCTATCACCTTGAGGTCGTCCCCAACGACGATGGTTCGTTCGCCGTTTGACGACGGTCGCTTGCGAATCCACACGAACCACGCGGGCAGTGCGACCAGTAACAACGGGGTCACTAACACGACAGTCAAGCGCGGTAGTTTGTATGAATAGTCGAAGTAGCCGATTGTCGCCAGAACGAGAGCTGCCACGAGCACCCGCTTCTGGGCCAGCGCTACAGCGTCGAGAATTCTCCGCGGACGGGGTTTGTACAGCGGGAGGAACACGCTGACGACGACTGCGGTCGTGACTATGAGTTCGATCGTGAACTCCGGCCCCTCTGGGGGATCGGTCGGCAACCGACTGAGTATTGGGATGGTTGTCGCCATCGACTGGATGGTAGCGTTGTTAACAAGTGCGACGGCGACCGCTGTCAGCACGACGACGCCGGCTACACTTGCGACCCGGTACCGCCAGCCACTATCCATTATCAGTGTGATTGCCGAGTTCCGGGATAAGTCCTGCGTCCCGGGACTCAAATACTGAAGCTACTGTGCGTGGACACGCAGTCCAACCGCCCTGAATTCGTGAGTCGATGTATCGACAGCGAACGTACCAGCGCAGTTGTGTCAGCTATCACAACGCCGCTCCGACTCGCGTTGTGCCTGTTCCGCTTGGCGCTGTCCGATGGATATCGTCTCACGATGTTGTCCAGACTTCCGATTGAAATGCCGTACAACTGTGTGGCCTACATGACCGCGTAGGTACACTAGTTACTGGCGAGACGACCCGGTTTAATGTCTCACTCGCTTGCAGCGATGTTCTCGGCGGACCGCTCCGGATCAACCTCGCCCTGTAGCCGTTTCTCGGCCTGATCTCGGTCCTCGGGATAGCCGATATCGTTCCGCCAGCCATCCATGCGGATCGCATCGATCGTTCGCCCAGAGTGCAACAGGAGGTCAATCGCATCACTGATTTCGTACTCGCCGCGGTTGGAGGGCTGCACCAGATGACAGGCGTGGAAGATGGCCGGCGTGAACGTATAGAACCCGGTCATCACTAGGTTCGACGGCGGGTCCTCGGGTTTCTCGACAACTTCTGTGATCTCGCCGTACTTGTTGGTGTCACAGACACCATACCGCCCGGCCTCATCCCATGGGACTTCCTCAACGAGGAAAGCGGCGTCGGCACGTTCTTCGGCCTGACGGTTGACGACATCTTGGAGGTTCGCTTCGAAGATATTGTCACCGAGCATCAGCATGAAGTCGTCGTCGACGTGCTCTTCGACAGTTAGGAGCGCGTGGGCGAGGCCGTTTTGCTCGCGCTGGTGGGTGTAGGTGATCGGGACGCCATCGAACTCGTCCTCGTAGTGATTAATGATGGCCTGCTTCTTGTAGCCGACAACTACCAGCAGTTCGTCAGCGCCTAGCTCGATCAACTGCTCGAAGCAGTGGGTCAGAATCGGTTTCCCCGCGACCTCTACCATCCCCTTTGGCTTGTCTTCAGTCAGCGGGCGGAGACGGGTTCCCTCACCAGCGGCGAGTACGACAGCTTTCATATCTCTCAATTCGTTGGCCGTCCGATAAAACTCTTGTCGAATTATAAGATCCGAATTATAATATCCGCGCCTCGACTACTGCCGCCTGATGAACGTCAGTATTGTCGGGAGCGGATACGTCGGAACGACGGTCGCGGCGTGTCTTGCGGATCTCGGGCATGAAGTCGTAACGATAGATATCGACGAAGACATCGTCGACGCAATCAACGACGGCGAGTCGCCGATACACGAACCTGGCCTCGACGAACTCGTCGCCGAACACGGCGGCGGTCGACTTCGGGCAAGCACCGACTACGAGGAAATACTCGACACTGAGCTGACGATGTTGGCGCTCCCAACTCCCTCGAACGACGATGGAAGCATCGACCTCCAGTTCATGGAAGCCGGTGCGGCATCCGTCGGCGAGGCACTGGCTGGCGCTGAGAACGCGGCGGCGGACCCACACCTCGTCGTCACGAAGTCGACTGTCGTCCCGAACACGACCGAAGATCGGCTCGCTCCACGTATCGCTGACGCCGGTCTCGAACGCGGGACGGACTTCCTCGTCGCGTCTAATCCCGAGTTCCAACGCGAGGGGACGGCTGTCGCGGACTTCCTGAATCCCGATAAACTCGTCTTCGGAACGGACGACGACCGCGCAACGGAACTTCTCCACGACCTCTATGCGCCGCTGCGCGAGGCCGCTGACGGTGACGTGCCGGTCGTCGAAACCGGTATCGCCGAGGCCGAGATGATAAAGTACGCCAACAACACGTTCCTCGCGACGAAAGTCAGCCTCATCAACGATATCGGGAACATCTGCAAGGAGTTCGGCGTCGACGCCTACGAGGTCGCTGACGCGATCGGACTCGACGACCGCATCGGCGAGCAGTTCCTCCGCAGTGGTGTCGGCTGGGGCGGCAGTTGTTTCCCGAAGGACACGGACGCCATCATCGCCGCGGCGCGGGAGCAGGGATACGACTCCGCAGTCCTCTCGGCGGCCGTGGAGCTGAACGATGCCCAGCCCAAGCGCCTCCTCGCTCTCCTCGATGACCACGTCGACGTGTCCGGGAAACGCGTCGCCGTTCTCGGGCTGGCGTTCAAACCTGGCACCGACGACATCCGGAACACGCGAGCGGTACCGGTCATCGAGGGGCTGCAGGAGCGTGGCGCAGACATCGTCGCCTACGACCCTGTCGCGACCGAGAATATGCGCGAGCGCTATCCTGATATCCAGTACGCTGACTCGGCCGCGACTGCTCTTGAGGGTGCGTCCGGCGCCGTTGTCGTCACTGATTGGGACGAGTTTGCGGCTCTCGACGCTGAATTCGAGGACATGGCCGACCCAGTCGTCGTCGACGGCCGACGCATCATCGAGCGGCGCGACGGCATCACTTACGAAGGATTGACCTGGTAACGCGGTTAGCTATGCGCTCGTACTCGCCTGTCGAGGACTGCGACCGTGCCAGCAGCGAGTAGCGCCACCACGAGTACGGTTGGGTCCGAAGACACGTACAGGCTCGGCGTCGGTGGCCGCCAGCTCGTGAACGGATACAGCCAGGCGCTCGCTCTCCCGTCAGCGTACACTCGCATCCCATCGAGCAGGAGCGATGTGAGGCCGCCGAACGTCACGAGGCCGAACACTGGTCTCCAGTGCCGACGCTCGAACGCGACGGCGATGATACCGGCCAGTAGCAGGACTCCGCCGAGTGTGGAGAGCGGGTCATACGAAAACGGGAATCCAAGTATAGATTCGACCGTTCTCTCCTCAAGGACGATTTTTATTTTCATCAGATCGGGAATCGCCGCACCGCCCATCCCGACGACGACCCAGCGCTGATCGAGCCAGTCGACGCGCCAACTCGCGACCGTGCAAAAAATATACGGAACGAGAAGGTGGGTCAGCAGGTCAGCCATCGCGGGCCTCCAGCGTCCACGTCTCTCGGTCAATTCGCCAATACCGGAAGAACAGGAGCAGGAATCCGAGCGCGCCGACAGCCGAGGCGCCGTACTTGTAGAACTCCGCCCACCGACTGCTGTTGACGACTTCGACGCGCTCGGCCGCTATCGTCTGATTAGGTTCAAGCGTTCCGTACACTTGGACGACGCCACCGGGTTCGACGGCTGTCTTTATCCCGGTGACCCTGAGTGTGATAGCTGCCCCATCGCTCTCGACATTGATTTCCATCTCGCTATCGCTGGTCTCTGTCACCGTACCAAACACCACGAGCTGCTGCCCGGCGTACGACTCGTACCCAGTCGAAAGGTCTGCAGCATCTGGATACGGGGACCACTGCTCTTCTGTAACTGCCGCGTGGACGAGCAATCCCCCGAGTGTCAGACACAGCACAAGCACGATGCTGACACGAACCCAGACGCGCACATCCTCTGTTCTCTCGGTGGGTACAATGGTCGTTTCGCTTCAGAACCACAGACGTCTCTAAAAGTCACCCGACAGTGACGTTACCGCCGTCGTACACTGTCTGTTCTGTGACTTCGACGGTCGTTTCACTTCCGCTATCGGTCGTCACGATGTACGTCCCGGGGTTTCCGACGGTAACAGTGAACGCACCGTTCCGGTCGGCTGTCGTCTGGCGTTCGTAAGCTATCTCTCTGTCCGAGACAGCGACCGTCGTTTCGACCGAAACGGTTGCATTCGGGGCCACGGTGCCCTTTACCGTCCCACCGGGGACGACCGCGAACGCCTTGTGGCTCCCGTCTTCGCTCGTGAAGAGTGGTCGGTAGTGGGCCAGGCCGTCCACATTCCCGTTCTGGCTTCCGAAGTGCTGGTGTAGTCGGACGTACATCGTGGTCGGTTCTTCGATATCGGTTTCCGTCGTTACAACGTACCCGACCCGGCCGGAAATCCGATTGTGGGCCTTCTCGGGGTCTGTCGCTGCGACGACCGGTTCGTACGTCCCGCGAGCATACCCGTAGCTCTGGGACTCGCCGTTGACGAAGTAGTTGTACACTCGGTTCTGCCCCCAGCGGCTGAGGACGTAGCTTTCGGGGTATTCGAGTCCACGCTCGGCGGCATCCGCCTCGATTGCAGTCGCCGCGTCGTACGTCCCGTCCTCGACGAGTACCTGACTCGTTTTGACCGGAACCTGCACCATCCCGAGGGCCCCGAACAGCAGAAACAGCACGAACAGCGACGCAACTGCGCGGGTGTCCGGAACGAGTACGTCCCGCAGGTCCCTATCACCAGTCGTCAGCACCGGCCGGGAGAGATCGACCCACGAGGCGACCCAGACGAACGCGAGGCCGGCGAACAGCGCGAGAAACGGGGCCAGTTCGCCGACGAAACGGACCTGAATCACTGCGAGGGCGAACAGTACCCAGGCGTAGCTACTGGCGACGAGCCAGCCGCTCCGGTCGCTCCGAGCGAGGTCGACGCCCCACACCATCGCCGGGAGCGCCAGGAACAACGTCAGGCCGAGCAGAAACAGGAAGCCGAAAGCGTCCGCGCTGAATAGTCCGTATGTCTCAGCGGTCCCGTTGGATCGAAACAGCGTATCGAGCCGCCTGCTGAACGTTCCCCACTGTTCTGTGAGGCCGAAACGGAAGACGACGAGGCCGACGACGCCCAGCCCGATATCGACCGCGGCCAGTTGCCTGGCGGTGGTACCGAACCGCCTGGCTGCCTCTGCTGTCGCGATGACAACAGCGGTGCCCGCCGTCAACAGCGCCGGTGTGCCAGCCACAAGCGCAGTTTGCCAACCAGTGGCCGCATGGACACTCCAAGCGAGTATCGCTCCGAGGCTAACGCCGGCAAGGACTGGCGTGTTCCCGACCAGTGCCGACCGGTCGTTCGAGACATCCAGCAGTGTCTGTCCTAACACTACTAGACTGACCGGTAGGACGAGCAACGGCCCGGCCTCCCACGCAAGCACCTGGCCGGCGATCCCGACGCCGATACCGACTGCGGCAATCCACGGCTGTGGTCGACGAAGTGATGTTCGGTTCGTGGCCGTCGTTAGCGCGACTACGAGTGCAAGGGCGGTGAGTCCCAGCCAGGGATAGTCGAAGGCATGGTGATCTGCGAAACCCAGGCTCGTCCGGAAGGCGTGGCCGGGAATAAACGCCAGAAAGAGGACCGATGCAAGACCGACGCGCCGGTCGCTAGACACCCGAACTGCGAGCAGATAGAGCAGGACGCTCGTGACGAGTGCTGACACGACCGGGTACCAGGCGAGAACGTGGCCGATAACTTCCTTGCTCCCGCCGAAGAGGCTGGAAACCCACCAGAGCGTCGCGATAGTGAGTGGTTCTCCTTTCGTTAGTGCCCGTGGCAGCACGGAGAGCGCCCCGAAATCGGCCGCACTGCCGGCGTTCGCTGCGACCTGTTCGACGTGGTACCTGTAGTAGTAGGGGTCGTTACTCGACAGAACGATGTCGCCGCAGCGATATATCGATCCGATGACGTATGTTCGGGCGATGAAGACGACCGCTAGGGTGGCGACGAGTAGGCCGGTTGCTCGCGCGTCGAAATCAAAGCGTAATGCGTCACCGAGCGCCAGCCCGTGCCCGCTGTCGTTACGGACTTCGGATTCGCCGTTGAGCGCGGCCCGCACAGCATCGGGATCAGCGACGCGGTACTCGTCACCGTCCTTCTCGACGATGCCCGTGGAGACGAGTTCGCCGAACTGGCCCGAATCGATGGGAATGTCGTCGAACGTCCAACCGTCCTGTTCGTCGTCGACGGCCAGAACCGCCGCTGTCGCGTCTCGTAGCTCGGGCCGGTCATCGAGTACCGCTCCCGCCCCGGGCGTATCGCTCATGTATCCTCTCTTTCCGGTCTGGCGAATAAATCCATCGGGACTCGCCGTCTACGTGTTTGCCGACTCTAGCGCCGCTCGAATCGCCGATTCAACGTCGTGTTCCGGCGTCCAGCCCAGTACGTCGGTCGTCCGGTCGGTGTCGACCGGGAACGAATCGACGAGTGTCTCGTCGTCGCCCCGTGGGTTTTCGACCAGTTCCATGTCGGCATCGATGTCGGCGGCTGAGGCGGCGATATCCTTGACGAGTTCGGCGACGGTGTGAACGCCCGGGTCTTCGTCGCTCGCGATCTCGTATTTCTTGACGCCGGTCTCGCCGCGGTCCAGTTGCTCAAGTAGCCGTTCGCAGCTATCGACGTAGGCCCGGGCCACGTCCTTGACGTGAATGAAGTTGCGGGACTGGGTTCCGGGCTCGTAGACGGTCAGCGTCTCGCCGGCGAGCGCCCGGTTCACGAAGAAGTTGATGACGGTCCCCTTCGAGACGGTCTGACCGTCTATCTCGTGGCTCCCGTAGAGGTTCGAGATCATGAACTGATGGGCCGGGAACGCGCCGTCGGCGTACGTCTCGATGGCGCGCTCGTTGAGTAGTTTCGTCCGCCCGTACCAGTTCAGCGGGTCTCGCGGGTGGTCGACTGTGATTGGGAACTCTCGCGGGTCGCCGATGACGGCCATCGAGAACGGGAAGATCAGCGCTGCGCCGGTCTTGCGGCAGAACCAGGCGACGTTGTCGGTTCCCTGCACGTTGACCTCGTAGGCCAGATCCTGCTTTTCGTCGCAGTCGTCGACACCGGAGATCGCGGCGAGGTGCATCACGACGTCGGCCCCGTCTAGCGCCGCTTCCAGACGGTCCCGGTTCCGGATGTCGACGTGTTCGATGTCGACATCGCCGACGGACCGCACGGTACCGAGATAGAAGTTGTCGATAGCGGTGATCTCCCAGTCGGGGTGGGCCTGCTGTAGTTCGTAGATGACGCGGCTACCGATGTAGCCCGCTCCGCCGGTGACGGCGATGTGGGGCGTCTCGCTGGTAGGTTCTGTCTCAGACATTGGTGGTGAATTTCTCCGCGAGGTCGCGGACGCCCTCACGGAGCGTCCACGATGGTTCGAAGCCGGTCCGGCTCAGTCGGTCGAAGTTGACGTGATAGGACGGACCGGGATGCTCGTCTTCGAGATAGGTCACGTCGACCGGAGCGACCTCGTCGGCGACGATGTCGGCGATCTCAGATATCTGGTAGTTCGCGTCCATCGATCCGACATTGTACACTGGTTCGTCCCAGGACTCGCGATCGCACGCCGCCTCCGCGTAGGCACGGGCGGCGTCTTGGACGTGGATGAACGGCCGCCAGTTCGAACCGTCGCCGTAGACGGTGAGCGGGCGGCCCGTGAGTGCGCGGAACACGAAGTAGTTCACGACGAGGTTGAACCGGACGCCCGGCGAGTGGCCGAAGTTGGTGGCCATCCGCAGGGCGGTACCGGTCATGTCGAACTCCTCGCAGTACTCCTGCAGTAGCGTCTCGGACTGCAGTTTCGTCTCCGCGTAGGGGTTGATCGGGTCCGGATCGACTGTCTCGTCGATGTCGGTGCTGGTCGCGCGGCCGTAGACGTTACACGAGGAGGCGAAGACAACGTGGTCGACGCCGAGTTTGCCGGCCGCAGTCAGGACGTTTTCGGTGCCGTCGTAGTTGATGGCGAAGGTCTCGTCGCGGCGCTCGTGTGTGCTCGACGCCCCGGTGATGGCAGCGAGGTGGATGACGCGGTCGACGCCGCGCATGGCGCTCTCCACGTCGCCGTACTCGCGGACGTCGCCCCGGCGAAATTCGAGGCCGTCCCCCAGCGTTCCCAGCAGCGCCCGCGGCGACCCCGAGGAGAGGTCATCGAAGACGACGATGTCGTCCACGCGGTCGTCTGCCCGGAGCAACGGTATCAGCGCGCTGCCGATGTAGCCACAGGCCCCGGTGACCAGCACGTCCATCGTCAGTCCTCGCTTAGGACGCCCGGGAGGAAACGGTCCTCGTGAGCCTTGATGGTGTCGGCGTAGCGGGTCAGCGTCTCGAAGATGTCGCCGACGCCGTCCTCGAAGGACTGGGACTGGCCGCCGATGCGGTCGGCGTACCGGTCGTTCTCGATCTCCATCTTGTGGGTCTCGTCCTCGTCGCGGGGGTTCTCGAAGTGCTCGACATCAACATCAAGGTCGTACTCGCTGCCCACGTCTGCAATTGTCTCGGCGATCTCGACGATGCTGATGGCGCGCGTGACCTGATTGTACACCGTCAGTCCCTCGGGACGCTCGTCTGGGTCGGTCAGGGCAACTTCAGCCAGCCCTTCAACGGCGTCTTCGAGCGAGATGAACGGCTTGCGCTGCTCGCCTTTGCCGTAGACGGTAACGGGATAGCCCGCGACAGCCTGCGCACAGAAGCGGTGGGTAACCGTCCCGAAGTAGTAGTCGAAGTCGAAGCGAGTCTTGAGCCGGTCGTCCGCGCGAGTTTCTTCGGTTTCGGTCCCGTAGACGATTGCCGTTCGCACGTCAGAAATCGGGATGTCGAACTGCGTGTGGGCCAGCCGCATGTTCTGTGCGTCAAAGCCCTTCGTCGCGTGGTACCAGCTCCCGCCCATGTTGGGGAACGGAACGTCGTCGCGCTCGCCTTGGTTCTCCATCGTCGCGCCGCCTTCGGGAATCGGGAACTCCGGCGCGCCGTAGACGCCCGTCGTCGTCGTCTCGACGAAGTGGGTGTCAGTGAGGTCGTGTTCTTCGAGGCCCCACAGGAGGTTCCGCGTCGCCTGGAGATTGTTGTGCTGGGTGTAGTTCGCCCGCTCGCCGTTGATCTGGGAGTACGGCGCGGACGGCTGTGCGGCGGTGTGGACCACGACTTCTGGCTCGTGGACCGCCAGCAGTTCGTCGACGAAGGACTTCTCGGCGAGGTCGCCCTCGACGAAGGAGAGGTTCGTCAGGCCGTGGACCTCGCGGGCCGCGTCGAGGCGTTCGTCGATGCTGGCCACTGGTGTCGCGCTCGTCGCGCCGACGTCCTCGACCCACTCTCTTCGGGCGAAGTTGTCGACCAGCAGCACTCGCTCGTCCGTTCGGTCCGCGATCCGCAGTGCGGCCGGCCACCCGACGTAGCCGTCGCCGCCAGTGATGAGGATGGTCATAGTTACTCAGTTAGTGAGTAACTACGATGCGTAATCAATCTTCTGGTCAGTTACCTGCTAGTCTCGTCCAGCCTGACTGCTCATGAGATACGCATTCGGCCTCAAAACAACAATTTTCACCCGCTACTGGCCGATATCGAATCGATCGAAGTACTCCAAGACGTATCGGTTCGCATCCGCCGGTGGCTCCGTGACAACACGATAGGCGTCGTGCTGGTCGTCGAGTGTAATTTTCGCCCCGTCGTCGGGGACGACTCGGTAGACGACTGGTACTGTGTGTCGGGTGTCGACGCCGTCGACCGACGACGTGTCCCAGAAGTGTTCGCTGACGCCAAGTCGTTCCGTTTCAACCGACGTGAGGCCGAGTTCCTCCGCGGCGATGCGTGGTGCTGCGTCGTCCAGTCGCTCACCCTTGTAGAGGCGGCTCCCCGGCCAGAACCACTCGCCTTTGGCTGGCTCGTTCTGTCGTCGTGTGAGTACGATGCCGCCCTCGTACTCGACAACGAGGTCGACACAGGGTTGGGGCATGCTGTCGAGACAGGTCGCGAACGTCGCTGTCGGAATGCGTTCGTCGTGGATATCCATGTCTTCGGCTTGTGGGCCGCCGATGAAAGCACTCTCCATCTCGCCGTTTCGCAACCGTTAAAACTGACCCTGTCTTCTATCCGATTGCTATCGCACGGGCCGGTGGGGTAGCCTGGTATCCTTCGGCCTTCGGGTGGCCGTAACCGCGATTCGAATTCGCGCCGGCCCACTTTTCCAATTCAAACCGGTCAGAGACATTTTTCGGTTTACAGGTACCGTGTCGTGTCCTCGTGAGTGACGGAACTGTGCGCTCGTGGCGCTTTGCTCCGCGGTGGTTCGAATTCGGCCTGCTTCCCGTTTTCAATTACGGAGCCGAGACGAAACAAGACCCCTCTCAGCGCCGATTATTAGCCTGTGTTCCGACCCCGAGCAGTCTTGTAGGCCTGTCCGCGGAACCGGAACCGACGACTGTTCGAATCGTAGCCGAGCACGCCGTCCACAGCCCGCTCGTCGGTCCGGACAACGACATGACGCACATCGTCGGTCAGGAACGGGAGGGCGTTACGAAGTCCACCCTCGTACGTGGCGAACCGACCGCTTGCCATGACCTGCTCGGCAATAACCCGCTCGCTCGCGCTGCTGGTGCGAGTCAGCGAGAACGTCGCGTCGGCAGGATGCTCCCCATCGCCGTGGCGGCTAGTCGTCACCATGATCGTGTCGTTGTCACGCGCTATCGAGACGCCGTCGGTTGGCGTCACGGCAGCCCGGTCGCCGACCAGTTCGACCAGCGCACCGCTGTTGGCCGTCGCGTGGCCGTAGCCGGCGACGACGGCGTACTCGCCGCCGCCGAGGTAGCCCTGCGTGAGGCCGTCACAACGGCAGTCGCCGGTGCTGCACCCGACCGACTGTCGGTTAAACGCCCGGAGGCCCCACTGTTCTCGACCGCCTGGCGACAGAAGCCGACAGTCCGCGGTGTGCCCTATCGGTGCGATGTGGAACCACTCGCCGTCGACCAGTTTGTAAAGGTCCCAGTGGCCACACTGCAGTCGCTTGTGGCTATTGTTGACTACCTCGAAGCCGATCTGTGCGTCCAGTTGTACTCGCTCGGCGGTCGGGCGAACGAAGGCTGGGGTCGCCGGCTCTGCTTCGTGGAACCACTGAACACCACCGTCGCCGGGAAACGACGGGAGCGAGCGGCCGGCGAACCGGGATTCTGTCTCCGGGCCGGGATGCTGTGTGTCCCAGACCGTGACTGAGAGCGTTTCGTCCTGACCGCGGAACTCGTAGGTCCCGGCCGGCCGCCCGGACTGGCCCGGCTCGCCGACAAGCGTGTACTCCAGCTGGAGCCATTCACCGGGGGCCAGCCGGCGGGTGTCGGGCATCCACGGGCCGACGTCGTCGACGCGCCAGTATCCCTCGTCTGTTCGGCCGAGTGAGGGGACTTCGTCGGCGAGTTCGTTGTTGGCCGTGGGTGCGAGATGGAGGCGTGCCTCGTGGTCGTAGCCGCTGGGCTGGCGGCTGTATGTCTGTCCGATGCCTGGAATCGCCTCAATTCTGAACGTGTTCTCGAACTCGTTGCTATTCTGGAGCCAGCCACGAAGCGTAGCCGGGTGGTCGTCGGTCGCCGTCCGGTCGAACCAGAGCCCGATTCGCGCCCTGTCGTCGGTGTGGAGTCCTGCCGAACTGAGGGCGTAGCTTCGCGGCCCGGTTTCCAGTTTGACGACGGTCGTTGGATTCTCGGGTCGGGGCGGGTCGTCAGTGGGCGTCTCCGCACTGTTGGGGTCTGTCTCTGCCGGTGACTGGTCCGGTTGCGGTACAGGCGTCACGCTGTCAGTTTCGTCCGTCCCGGGGGTACCGAACGAACAGCCGGCAAGCCCAGCCAGCGCACCCGGAACCGACGCGAGGAGGGCACGTCTGCGCATGGTCAGCGATTCGTCGCTCCGGGTAAACCCTTTCTGGACGCTTAGACGGCGTTTGTAGCGTTTTTAGGATTCGATCTGAAAACGAACTCCCGACTACGCCTCCATAGCCCCGACCGTTCGAGTTCGGGCTGTCACCCCTCTGCGAACATCTCAACGACGCGGTCTAGGTCGGGTGACAGTTCCTGCATCACGTCTGTCGTCGTGAGAATACCGACGCTGTCGGCCTGTCCGTCGACCACGAGCCGCTTGATGCTGTGCTCGACCATCGTATCAATGGCTTCCTCTAGCGGGGCACCGGGTTCGATGGTCTTGACAGGGGTCGTCATCAGGTCACCAACTGGCGTCGTATCCGGGTCGATCCCATCGCGGAGGCCAGCGATAATGTCTGTCTTCGTGAGTATCCCTCGCCCGTACTCGGTTTCAACGACGACAGGACCGACCGCTTCGGACGCAAGAAGCTTCGAAACATCTCGAGCGGAAAGCTCGCTGTCGACGGTTTTCACCGGCTTCGTCATCATCTGCCCGATTGATGTGTCAAGTGAATTCATACCATTGGTTAGCGAACACACATAATAAGTCATTTGACTCCCGCAATCGGTGCTGGCCTGGCTTTACCAGTCAAAGTCCTCGTGAATCGCCAGTCCCACCTCCTGACATATCGGTCCGACGACCTCGGTGACGCCGGCGAGAATTTCGCTGGAACGGACGGACGCCTCGTGGCCGCTGAACCTGCTCATCTCGTCGCTGCTGACGCTGTACACGACCCGGCCGAGACCAGCGTACCGGAGGCCGCCGGCACACATCGGGCACGGTTCGGTACTCGTGTACATCACAATTTCCGCGCGCTCGTCCGGGCCAAACTCACGCATTGCCCGGTGCGCCAGTTGGAGTTCCGGATGGCGGCGCACATCGGATTCGGTGAGAACGCGGTTCGACGCCTCCATGACGATCTCGTCGTCACGAACGAGTACAGATCCGAACGGCCGGTCACCGCGGTCGACAGCGGTCCGAGCCAGCTCGAACGCACGCTGTATATGCGTTTCGTGGTCGAACTCGTCGAACTCTGAAACGGACATAACGGCGCTTCGACCCGCAGTCGGAAGTAGGCTCGGCGAGGGACACCACCGCCGTGGCCTCGACTGTGGCCCCCACTCGGCATCTGGCTCCCCGTCAGCATGGATGAAAGCTGACGGGTTCGCGGTCGATGCACGTAAGTCTCTGACCGGCTTCGCACCCGTATGCGCCAGTTCGTCATCATCGGTCACGACGCCCCGACGACGCCGGATTTCTCGCTCGACGATCTGGCCGGCGCGGCCGGCCGGCTCGACGTGCTCTGTCGGTGTGTCACCAGCGCGTTTTTCCTGAGCCACGCCATCCGCGAGGACGTACGAGTACACCTCGTTCTATCGGATGAGTACACTGTCACGTTCGAGGGAAGCGACCTCCGCCGGCTGAACCCAGACGAACGGTCCACGGCGGCGCTGATACGCAAGGCGCTAGAAGAGCGCGAGGAAGCTATCGGGCACATTCCGGTCGAAACGTCGCCAGGGGTTTCGCTCACGCGACGGGGGTTCGAGGGGACGCTCGACGACGCGGCGAGCCGCGGAACTGTCGTCCAGTTGCACGAGGACGGCGACCCCGTCGTCGACGTTGCCCCGCCGTCTGACCCGGTGTTTGTCCTCTCGGATCATCACGACTTTCGGGACGAGGAAGCGGCGCTGCTGGCTGACCACGCGGACGAGCGCGTCTCGATTGGCCCGAAGGCACTCCATGCTGATCACTCGATCACGGTCGCGCACAACTATCTGGACACGGCAGGGTTCGAGCAGTACTGACGGGGCACGCTTGGAGACTGCCAGAAGGGTTTTCCTCCGCGGTTCGCTGAATGATGTATGCAATTATTGGGTTCGGAGACAGCGACGGGTCGCGCTGTCCCACGACGCACCGAAGCGACGGGGGATCGATGACTGACCGGGAAAGCTTGTCCCGTCGTGCGGTTCTGCAGACGGTCGCCGGAGCCGGTCTCGCATCTGTCGCCGGCTGTTCGGCGCTCGAAAGCGAGGGGGACGACGCGGCCTCAACAGTCGAGGGCGAACGAGCCGAAGAACTAGCCCGGCGGTTCGCACCGACGCTGTATTTTGACCGGACGGAGCCGTGGTTCCCGACGGACCCACGGCCGTACACCAGCGAACGGGACGGCGAGACCATCGTTGACGGATTCGACGCGTTTGACGGGTATCACGAGCGGATGAGCGACGGCAACCCGCCGGACCCGACGGCGTTCTACAACGTTGTCGAGTACGAGAGCTCCCCACTCGCCGTCGTCCAGTTCTGGTTCTACTCGGCGTTCGACCAGTTCACGACGAACTTCCACTGGCACGACTGGGAGGTCCTCCACGTGTTCGTCGACACGGAGACTGGCGACCCGCAACTGTACGTCGCTAGCTCCCATTCCCGGAAAGTACCCAACAACGAGTTTCTCGACCCGGACCCGGAGATGGTCCCGCGCATCCTCACGGAACTGGGGTCACACTCCAGCGCACTGTCGGTCAACGATGTCCGCGACCGCTTCACCCGGCTGCCGGAGGGCGACCAGTTCGCGGATATCACGAACAGCGCCGTCGAAACCATCGAGGACCTCGCGGAGATCCCGGTCGCCTACGGTCTCCCACGCGACGAAGGGTCCCGGCTCCCCTATCTCGTGCCGGAGTACGAGGGCGCACCGCTGTACGAACACGAGCGGCTCCCGTCGGTCAGCCGCGAGGACCTCATCTCGGAGTCGCTCACCGTCCGCTCGTTCGACAGCCTCACCGAACCGCCGTCGGACCTGCCGACGCGGGAGACGGGACTCGTGTTCCAGCACACCGACCGCGGCGAGGCTGACCCGGACATCGAGTACGACCTCGTGCCGAGCAGCGAACTGGAACACATCTCCGATTTCACCGGCCCGCAGTTGAGCTTCGAGTTCGCCGTGCCCGAGTTCGCCGAGGACGCCGTCGCGGGCCACATCACAACGACGGGCGCGCCTTGGGACCAGCCACGGTACGAGAACCCCGCCGCGGATATCTCCGAGCCGAACCACCGGGCGGCGCTGGCCGAGCGCTACGACGCCATCGGGGCACCAGCGGAGATACGGACCGTCGTTGCCAGCCTCTCGGAGGCCGTCTCGAACGACGACGCGCCCGAGGACGAAGGGCTCACGACCGAGGACACCACCGTCGAGTCTGTCGCCCTGCTGGAGAGCGACCCCGAGGCCGTCCCGACTTTTTCAGGTCTGGCTGTCGTTCAGGATGTGCCTGCGGGCGAACACCGGTTCACCGTCAACGGGGCCGGTGTCGCGCCACACAGCGAAACTGTCTCAGTTCCCGACGCGGAGACGGCCGACGGACCGACCAGAGCGGGGGTCGACGGCGAGGTCCCGCTCGTCGCCCGGGAGAACGCGGCCCGCCTCGAAGTCGACCCGTCGGGAGCCGATAGTGACCTCACCGACCTCGCCATCGAAGACGACTTCGCCGGCCGGCTGTACGACGCCCCGCTCTCGGAACCCGATGCCGTGTACGTCCACGGCGGCGGCGCGTACACGACGGAGGTCCGGGACCGCGACGACGAGATCGGTGCGTTCCGGGTGAATCCGGACCCTGAGGCCGACACCGCCGCACAGATCGAACAGCCCCAGACTGGCAAGGCGTCGCTGGCGTCGTTCCTCGTCGATATCGCCGAGGAGACGCGCCAAGCGGTGCGTGCAGAGATGGACGATGACGTCGACGACGACGACAATGACGACAACCCCGGGAGCGGCGGTGGCTCCGAGAACGCTATCCAGGGCCTCGAACGGGCGCTTGCGGCTGTCGTTGAGGCCGCCAGGCGGGCGACGGAACGCGCCGAGGCCGGTGACCGCGGGAACGCCGACAAGCAACTCCAGGCTGTCGCTGATCGACTCCAACGCGTCGCGGCCAGAATCGAGGAGGCCAGCGACGACCTCTCGGACCCACTGTCGAACGCGGCCCGGAAACGCCTCGAACAGGCAGACCGGCGGACCGAGCAGGCTCTGGCCGCCGACAAACTGTAAGGACCCGTGCTGATTTTGCCGGTGGGGCCTACACTCCCGGTATGGACGAGGAACTCGCTTGGGAGACGCTCGATGCCGAAACCGCCTACGCCTGTCCGGGGTTCGATGTCATCCGTGAGGACGTACGCCTGCCCGACGGTACGGAGGGTAAGTTCGATTACGTACAACACGGCGAGAGCGTCATCGTGCTCCCGTTCACCCCCGACGGTGACGTGGTTGTTATCGAGGAGTGGCGACAGCCAGTCCGCCGGGTCAACTACGGCTTGCCTGCCGGGACGATGGAAGACGAAGACGACGATCCGAGCGCCGCCGCCGCTCGCGAACTCCGCGAGGAAACCGGGTACGAGGCAGATACGTTCGACCACCTCTACACGGGCGAACCGGCCAACGGCAACACCGATTACGTGTTCCACTACTACGTCGCACGCGGATGCGAGGCGACGGCCGACCAGAATCTAGACCACAACGAATCGATCCGGGTCGACACTGCCGACTTCGACTCGCTGGTCCAGTCAGTGCGCGACGGCACGCTCCGTGACAGTCGGTCTGCCGTAGGTATCATGTACTATGCCCTGTTCGAGCGCTGAACTGACGACAGTTTGAAAACCTGTGGAATGGTACCATTCAACATATGGCCTCGATCGCACTCGACGAACAGACGGAACGCCGGCTGGATAAACTGCGCGCGGCCGTCCGCCGTCGGACCGGCCAGCCGGTTTCGCGGGCTGAATTGCTCGAACGGCTTGTCGAGGACGCCTACGGGTCCCACGGCCAAGTGGTTGCTATGTTCCGAACGTCACAGGCGTACGTCGCCGACGAAGACTCCGGGACCGTCCACCGGCCCGAGCGCAAACTGGTGCCCGGCGGAGCAGAACAGCCCGACGAATAGCGGCGCTGTGCCGGCCGGCGCATCGCTCGGCCCCACCGCCGCTCCCGGCTTCCGCCAGCGACGAACGGCCAGCCACGGGGGAACACAACCCTTAGGCCCGCCCACCGACGACGACGTGTAATGACGAATTTCGAGGTCCGCCAGTACGACGCAGCGGGCCGGCTGGGCGAGCTAACGGTGCCACGGGCCGGCGTCACCGTCGAGACGCCGACGATCCTGCCGGTGGTCAATCCGCACGTCCAGACGGTCGCACCGGCAACGCTGGCGTCGGAGTTCGGGGCGGAGATACTCATCACGAACAGCTACATCCTGCATGGCTCCGACGACCTCCGCGAGCCAGTGCTGGAGCAGGGCCTCCACGACCTGCTCGGGTTCGACGGAGCTATCATGACCGACTCCGGGTCCTTCCAGCTCGCCGAGTACGGCGACATCGACGTGACGACCGAGGAGATTCTGGAGTTCCAGTATGAAATTGGCTCTGACATCGGCACGCCGGTGGACATCCCGACGCCGCCGGATGTGGATCGAGAGCGGGCGACCGCGGAACTCAAAACGACCCAGGAACGGCTCGAACACGCCGCCACCGTCGACACCGGCGAGATGCTCGTCAGCGCACCAGTTCAGGGTGCGACGTATCCGGACCTGCGGGAGCGGGCCGCCGCGGACGCCGTCTCTACGGGACTGGACGTGTTCCCGCTGGGAGCTGTCGTCCCGCTGATGAACGAGTACCGCTACGCCGACCTCGCGGATGTCGTCGCGGCCTGCAAGCGTGGGCTGGGAGAGGTCGGCCCGGTCCACCTGTTCGGCGCGGGCCACCCGATGATGTTCGCGATGGCTGCGGCGCTTGGCTGTGACCTGTTCGATTCGGCGGCGTACGCGCTGTACGCCCGCGACGACCGCTATCTCACGGTGCAGGGGACGGAACTGCTGTCCGAACTGACCTACTTCCCGTGTCACTGCCCGGTCTGTACCGACCACACGCCGGCGGAGCTCGACGCGATGGACGCCGACACGCGCGAGGAACTGCTCGCGCGACACAACCTCCACGTCACATACGGCGAGATTCGGACGGTCAAACAGGCGATTCGCTCGGGCAACCTCATGGAACTGGTCGACAGTCGCGCTCGCGGCCATCCGGCCATGCTCGACGGCTACCGCGCGCTGCTTGACCACGCCGAGCAACTCGAACGCACCGACCCGGTCTCGAAGGACGCGTTCTTTTACACCTCGAACGAAAGCGCCCGCCGGCTCGAGGTCCGACGCCATCAGGACCGGCTGGAGCGCCTCCCGGTCGAGGGCGAGGAGGTGCTGCTGACCGAAGGCAGTTCCAGTGCACAGTACGACGAGAACTGGGGCGTTCTGCCCCCGTTCGGTCCGTATCCGCGCGAACTCGCCGATACCTATCCACTGACTGCGGAAACGCCCGACCGAACCGACCGAGCGGCCTACGAAGCCGCAGCGACGGGGGTCAGACGATTGGTCGAACTCCACCCCGACGTGTCCTTCACGCTAGTCCACGACGACTGGCCGGCGACGGCGCTCGACCGCGTGCCCGATAGCGTTCGCCTGCGTGACCTGCACGCCCGCGACTGACGGTTCACCTGTTCGACTGTCGGCAGTCAGACCGTCGGCACGTCTACGTCTTCGTCGGCCGCCTCTCGCCAGGAACGGGTCGGCTCCCAGCCCAGCATCGCTGTGGCTTTGGCTGTCGAATACGCCGCGGCGTTCCCCTCGACCGTGCAGTCGTCCGGAACACTCCCGTACTGCTCGCGCATGAGTTCGACCAGCGGCCGACCCAGTGCGTTATCGGGGCCGACGCAGTTGAACGCCTCGTGCCCCGCGATCTCGGCAGTGAGGGCGGCCTCGACGAGGTCAGCCACGTCTCGAACATCAACGTACGACCAGTAGTTACCCGCCCCTGCCGCAAGGTCGTCGACGTACTCCTCGTCTCGACAGGGGTACTCACTGGGGATCTGTATCCACGACGGGCGGATCGACGCCACGGAGATGCCGTCTCGGCGCGCAATCGTCTTCCCGATCTCCTCTGTGACGACCTTTGAGAGCCCATAGTCGTCCTCTGGCCTGCACGCGTGCCCTTCGGTAATCGGGAGTTCGTCCGGCAGGGGGGTCTCCTCGGCGAAGAAGAAGCCGTACGTGCCATCTGAAGAGCCCTGTACCACGTCAGCGCCGACGCGGCCGGCCGCCGAGAGGACGTTATGTGCTGCCAGTGTGTTGTTCTGGAACAGGTCTACGCCGGGGTGGTTCCCAGCCACCGGGATCGCTGCCCAGTGGACCACTGCATCCGGGTCAATGGCGGTGAGCGCGTCGAAGACGCTTCCGGCGTCTGTCAGGTCGAGTGCCCGGTACCCGACAGCCGGATGGCCCCCATCGTCTGGTAGTTGGCGGTCAAATACTGTTACGTCGTGCGGTCCGACGAGGCGGTCGACGATCCAGCGACCGGAATGTCCCCGGCCACCGGTCACGACTACATCCATACCGGACCTGACGCCGCCGGCATCCAAAGCGTGACGGTGTCGCCGTTTCCCCTGGAGCGGTGCTTGCCTTACTCACTACAGGTCAAGCCGGAACCGCTCACCGTGTGTGAACGTCGTCCAGCCAAGGATGCGTTCGTCCCGATGCGGTCGATCGGGGTTGTCGATCGCTGCCTGCTGCGCCGAGACGTATGTCGGGACGTTCTTCACCGGCTGCCCGCCCTGTTTGAGCGCTTCCAGATACGTGTCTTTCTCGTAGTACGAGTAGGCCACCTCGTACAGCGAAGACGCCGACTCCTGTTTTCTGGCGGGGAAGCCGTCATTATTGACGAACCGGTCGGGGTCGCCCTCGCCCATCGCTTCCCAGACCTCTGGGTCACCCACGTATGGCGCGTGGGCGTCGAGAATCCGCTCGATCGCCCTTCTGTCGCCATCGAACTTCTGGTACTCGTACAGGGTGGGGCCATCGAGTTTGTCGGCATAGAGTCGACTGAGTTCCGCGGCGGTGACCAGTGCCTTCGCCGCATACAGCGAGTATGCGAGGCTCGATGCACGAATGATCTCGTTCTCCAGCAGGCCGTCCTCGCGGAGTTGGTTGAAGCCGGTCTCACGGTTCCGTTGCATGGCCTTCCGGAACCGGTCCCAGTCCCGGAGATACACGGAACCGGCGGCGTGGGTCATCTCCTGCCAGTTGAAGATGTTCTGCTGGCCCATTTCGGTCGGAATATTATGCCCCACGTCGTCCAGAAACGTCCGGACCCACTCCTGCAGGTCGGCCTCCACGCCGACGCTGTCGTCGTTCCACGCCTCGTGGCCACGAACGAGTTCCGCGCCCCACCACATTTTCGGGAGCGTAATGAACTGTTCGATGCTGTTCGTTTTTACCGGAGCCATGTAGGTCTCCGAACGCAGGAACCAGTGGTCCAGCAGCTCGATTGCTTTCTCGGCATACTGGTCCGCGCCGGTGTACTGGTAGGCGAGGCCGAGGTCGCGGATCCGGTCCCCCGTCCTGATAGCGGCGACGTAATCTTTGCGCGCTCCTGGGTCTTCGGGCCCTTTCGTTTTGAACTCGTGGCCGTCGTCGTTGTCCGTGACGCTCTCGGGATCCGCTTCCATCGCGTTTCGAACATCCTTCATGAATGCCTCGTGGGCGCTTGTCCACGGGCTGTCGCCGTCCTCGACACGGGACTGTATCGCAGCCAGTGTGTCGAGATGGACGAACATCGCGGGCCTGCTTTCACCTGTCGACTCTGACACCTGTTCTGTCGGTACCGGCTCCGTCTCGGGTGGCGCGGCCCTTGCATCCGAATCCCCTGAGGAGAGGCCCGAACAGCCCCCAAGCGCTGCGGCTGCTCCCGAAAGGGCGATCAACACGTCTCGTCGTGTCTGTCGCTGCACAGACGGTCAGTCATCCTCGGTAGATTTAGTTAGGGGCCAGCTAATCGGCGGATAACGACCTGTTCGCGATAACCATGGCCACATAATTCTCGGCCGGGACGAAGTCTGCTACATTTGAATCGCCCTTCACTCACGATGGCGGTGGTAGCCCAAAGGCAAGATAGTTGGTCGCGCGTGGCTGACGCCATTGCATGACCGACTACTTCGAGATCCACGAGCGCGACAGCGCCGCGCGAGTGGGTGAACTACGCCTCGCCGACTCCGTGACGACGCCGGCGCTGGTCGACGACGTGGACACCGACACGCCGGGCAACTGTCGACATGTCCTTGATGATGCTGGAAGCCGCTGGTCCACCGAGCGAGACGCCCCAGACGGTGACGAGTCGCTGCTCACCGTATTGCCCCATCGGGGACTCCCCGCCGGCACCCCGGACGAGGTCGCCGAGGCCTTCGCCGTCGACTATCCAGATGTCACGTTCCCGAGCGCGGCCGTCGTCTCGCCCGATACTGCGGCCGACCACGGCAGTGACGCCTACGTGCTCGCCGGTGCGCCCGGCTACGTCGGGCACGCGTCAGCGTTCGTCGACGCCGTCACCACTGTCCGGGAGCGTATCCCCGCTGACACCGCGCTCTACCTGCCCGGCGTCGCCACGCCGCGAAACGTCGCGACGCTCGTCTATGCCGGTGTCGACCTCGTGGACCCCGACCGCGCTGTCATCCGCGGCACCGAGGGCCGATATCTCACGACCGACGAGGCGTACTTCCTCGAAGACCTCGATGAACTGCCGTGTGCGTGTCCGGCCTGCCAGCAGCCACGCGAGGAGTTCGACCGGCAGGACTGCGTCGAACACAACGTCAACGCGCTCGCTGCGGAACTCCGGCGCGTCCGCCGCCGCATCCGCGACGGTCGCCTTCGAGACTACGTCGAGGGACAGGCCAGACAGGACAACTGGCTCACCGCGACGTTCCGACGGCTGGACCAGCAGTACAGCTATCTGGAGGAGCGAACGCCGCTCATTCGGCGGGCCGACCTCTCGGCGGCCAGTGACGACTCGCTCCGCCGGGTCGAGATTCAGCGCTTCGCCGAGCGGGTCACCGACCGCTACGTGCCGCGTTTCGACGACCGGCCGCTCGTGCTGGTCCCGTGTTCGGCCCGAAAGCCCTACAGCGACTCACAGAGCCACAAACAGTACCACGACGCCATCAAGTGGCGCGCCCACGTCGTCTCGATGACCTCGCCTATCGGCGTCGTGCCACAGGAACTCGAACTCACCTACCCAGCCCAGCACTACGACTCCGTCGTCACAGGTAACTGGACCGCCACCGAGATCGAGTTCGTCAGTCGCGTGCTCGAACGCTATTTAGAAGGCACCGACTACCCGGAGATTATTGCTCACGTTCCCGGCGAAGGCTACCGCGACATCTGTGAGCGCGTGGCCGACTCACTGGGACGGGAGTTTACCTACACGGTCACCGACCACCCGACGACGGCGGATTCGCTGGGGAACCTCGCTGCCGAACTGGAGGGCTGGGACCGCTATCCGAAACGGGAACGCGAACACAACACTATCCGCGCCGTCGCCGACTACCAGTTTGGCGAAGGCGCGGGCGACGAACTGTTCGACGACCTTTCGACGCAGGGCCGGTACCCACAACTGCGTGCCGACGACGCCGACGGGGAGCAGCTGGCGGCGCTGGCCCAGCAGTACGGCGTCCTCTCGCTGACCACTGCCGGGGCGCGTCGCTGGGTCGAGAGCGACGTCCCGACCAAGACGGTCGAAATTGAACCGTTCGTTCCCCACGGCTCGGTGCTTGCGCCGGGAATCACCGACGCCAGCGACGATATCCGCGTCGGCGACGACGTGGTTATTCAGGGCGACGCGGCCTTCGGCGTCGGTCGCGCCCAGATGAGTGGCCCGGAGATGCAGTCCTCGACGCGAGGTATCGCCGTCCAGATGCGCCACGTCGACGAGCAGTAGGCCGCTCCGCTGGTGTCGGGTACTGCCGTCGCCTGACCACGCGACTTATCTATCGAACGGAAGAACCGCCACTATGGACGTATCGGGGTTCCGCCGCTACCTCCCTGCGGTCGGCTTTTCACTGTTGGTACTGGTCACGTCGCTTCTGCCGGTTCCCGAAGGGGTGGGCGAGCAGGTCCCCGCACTCCTCGGTTTCGCGCTAGATAAGTGGGTTCACGCGGCGAGTTACGGGACACTGGCAGTACTGCTCGCGTGGGGTCGGCGGGCCCGCGATGTGATTACCGTTGCAGCACTCGTGGCACTCGCTATCTGCTACGGGGCTGGTGTAGAATTGCTTCAGGGTTTCGTCCCCTCGCGCGGAACGAGCGGCGCTGATTTCTTCGCTAACTCCGTCGGGGCTGCGCTGGCCGGGTTGGCGTGGCTCGTGGCCCACCGAACCGGCGCACTTTCCGACCAAACCGGCCCACAATCCCGGCAGTAACGAAGCGGCTTTACGCGCTCATCGGCTACCTCGCCCCAATGAGCAAGCCCAGTCCTGAAGTCTACGAGGAGGGCAAGGGCATGGACGCCCACAACTCCGTGATGCGTGACATCCGGTCGCGCAACGACTCCACGTATGACCCTCGCGAGCCGACCCGTGTATGGCTCGACGAGGACAACACACCCGATGGTGTCTACCAGAGCCTGACTATCATCCTGAACACCGGCGGCTGCCGGTGGGCACGCGCCGGCGGCTGTACGATGTGTGGCTACGTCGCCGAGAGCGTCGAGGGCGGGACCGTCGCCCACGAAGACCTGATGGCCCAGATCCAGCACTGCCTGGATCACGAGGCGGAGAACAGTGACGAACAGAGCGGTCTCATCAAGATATACACCTCGGGGAGTTTCCTCGACGAGCGCGAGGTGCCGGCGGAAACCCGTCAGGCCATCGCCGAAACCTTCGCCGACCGCGAGCGTATCGTCGTCGAGTCGCTGCCGGACTTCGTCGACGAGGAGACGGTCGGCGACTTCGTCGATGTGGGCCTAGAGACGGACGTGGCGGTCGGTCTGGAGACAGCGACCGACCGCGTCCGCCACGACTGTGTGAACAAGTACTTCGACTTTGCCGACTTCGAGGCGGCCTCCGAGGCGGCGCAGGCCGCCGGTGCCGGCGTCAAGGCGTACCTGCTGATGAAGCCGCCGTTCCTCTCCGAAGCCGAGGCCGTCGAGGATATGAAGCGGTCGGTGCGACGCTGCGCGGCCGTCGACGGCTGTCACACCGTCTCGATGAACCCCTGTAACGTCCAGCGCTACACGATGGTCGAGGAACTGTACCACGACGGCGGCTACCGGCCGCCGTGGCTCTGGTCGGTCGCCGAGGTGCTGGAGTCGACCGCCGACGAGGATGTCATCGTCGTCTCGGACCCGGTCGGCCACGGCAGCGACCGCGGCCCGCACAACTGCGGCGACTGTGACGACAAAGTCCAGCGCGCTATCAAGGACTTCGACCTCCGGCAGGACCCGTCGGTGTTCGAGCAGGTGAGCTGCGAGTGCGAGGCGACGTGGGACGCCGTCATCGAACGCGAGCGTAGCTACTCGCTCCCGCTCGCTCGATAGGGACTTCGAGCACTAGAGACCGTGTGACGGGCTGTCGACCAACGCTTATCCGTCTTTCGCGCATAATACTGTTCGATATGACCCCGAACGGTGACCAGGACAGGCGCAGTTTCAATACACGCGGGACAGTCACGGAATGTGACCTGTGCGGTGAACGGCGGCAGTGTATCGACGACGATGGGATGGTCGCCTGCAGTGCCTGCCAATCCGACCTGTTGCCGTCCGGCTGGGGTCTCTGAGGCTACTTCTGGTGCCTCCTCGTGCCACTTGCTCACGATGACTCATCCGGCCCCGACTGTTCGATAGCGGGAATGACGCCGACGGTTGCGGTTGCTTTGAACGAGGCGACAAGCTCCGCGCCTGTGGTGATGTCGAGTTTATCGAGGCTCGTGTCAGTCACCAGCGCCGACAGCGTCATGTCTGGGTCGACTGCCAGTGCGACCAGCGCGATAGAGGTCCCCTTCTCGATACGCTCGACGCTGCCGACGAACTGATTTCTCGCACTCGTCCCCGCTGGTTCGGGAGCTTCGTTCGGTGCGTTCAGCGTCACCGTATCGGCGCGGATGCCGACTTCCACCGCGTCGCCGGGGCCCGCCTCGGTGTCGACGATGGCCCGGACCGTCCCCGGCGGCGTCTCGACGGTCGCCAGTTCGCCGTCCCGGTCCACGACCGTCCCCTGGAGGACTGTCTCCGCTGTCGTTGCCACCCCGTCGAACTCGGCTTGCAGTCGCTGAAAGCGGGCCAGCAGTTGCTCGGCAGCGGTCGTCAGTTCGCTGCCGCCGCCCCCGCTACCACCGCGACTGCGGTCGACCAGCGGACCGAACGCGTCTTCAAGCTCCACGATGCGGCGCTGGGCGTGCGCGTACGACCGGCCCAGCGCGTCGGCGGCGGCGTTCAGCGACCCGTGGGCGGCGACCGCTTGCAGGAGCGTCCGGTCGCGGGCGGTCAGCGCCACGTCGCCCTGCTCCAGTTGCACTTCGACGTCTGCAGTCGCGTCCATATCTCGACAACGTCGTCCCCTGACAAAGGTATTGCCGCCGACCACCGCTGTCTACCACTGGTGATCGGGGTGGAGTACGAACGGTCAGTAGACCAGTTCGCCGGAGATGAACTTCTGTGTGCGGTGGTCCGACGGGTTCTGGAAAATCACTTCCGTCGGGGCTATTTCAGTTATCTGCTCGTCGAGTAGCACTGCGACCCGGTCTGCCACCCGCTCCGCCTGGTGCATGTCGTGTGTCGCCACCACGACGCCGATACCCCGGTTCCGGGCCTCGGCAATCGCGTCCTCGATAACTGCGGTGTTCCGTGGGTCCAGATCGGATGTCGGTTCGTCGAGTAACAACAGGTCCGGGTCGTAGGCCAGTGCACGGGCAAACGACACCCGCTGAGCCTCGCCGCCCGAGAGCGAGTCCGCGTGCTGGTCCATCTTCTCGGTCAGCCCGACGACATCGAGGGCCTCGCGAACGGCGTCCGCAGTCCCGTTCGAGCGAACTATCGACTGTAGTTCACGCTGCAATCGGGCTGTCCACGTCCTGCGGATACGAAGCCCGTATTCGACGTTACGAGCGACCGGCGCATCGAACAGGCTCGCTTCCTGGAACACCATGCCGATGCGCCGACGCAGCGAGAGTCGTGTCGCCTCGTCGACGGCCCACACGTCTGTGCCGTCAAAGGTGACCGTTCCGTCGTCCGGTTCCAGCGAGAACGCGAGCAGTCGGAGCAGCGTCGTCTTCCCAACGCCCGACGGGCCGATGACGGCGAGGACCTCGCCGGGTTCGATATCGATAGACAGGTCCCGGAACACGTAGTCGTCCCCGTAGGCGTGTGACACGTCCGTGACTTCGAGCATTATCGCTGTACCCCCTGGTCGCCCAGTCGGACGACGATAGCGTTGACCGTCAACACGAGCGTGACCAGCACAGCCCCGAGAATCATCGCTGTCTCGTACTGCCCCTGCCGGGCTTCGAGCTGAATCGCGGTCGTCAGCGTTCGGGTCTTCGAGATGCCCCTCGCGCTCGTGATGTTGCCGCCGACGATGAGCACGGACCCGACTTCGCTGATGGCACGGCCAAAGCCCGCAAGCACTGCCGTCGCGATGCCGTATCGTGCTTCCTTGAGCACGACCAGTGCTACGTCAAGGCGTGTTCCGCCGAGAACGTGTGCGGCGTCGCGGACGTTCTCGTCGACGCCGCTGATGGCCGCGAGGCTGATGGCCGTGATCGGCGGCGTCGCGAGGACGAACTGCGACATGATCATCGCCTCCTTGGTGAATATCAGCTCTAGGTCCCCCAGCGGCCCCTGATTCGAGACAGTAAACAGCACGAGGAGACCGACAACCACGCTGGGAAACCCCATCCCCGTGTTGATGACTGATTTCACGAACTGCTTGCCGGGAAAGTCAGAAAACCCCATCACCACGGCGATGGGAAGGCTGAACAGCGTGCTCAGTGTCACGGCTATGACACTCACGTATAGTGAGACGTAAATGACACTCGACACGTACCCTTCCCGGAACGGAAGGTCGACGACGGCCATCGGCAGGTATCCGACTGACTCGAGGGGCACGCTTACTCGTCCGAGTCGCTACTCCACCCTTCCGGCACGTACTGCTGGAAGTTGGGATCCTCGGAGACGGCTTCGGGGAAGAACAGCTGTTCCCCGTTGACCTGATAGTTCGCAATCGCGTCCTGGGTTCCGGGGCTGGTGATCCATCCGATGTATGCCATCGCCAGGTCGTAGTTCGCGTTGTCGTGGACGCTGGGGTTGACCGCCATAATCCCGTAGGGGTTCGCGAGGATCTCCGGCCCGTCCTCTATCGGCCCCTGCACCAGAATGACGAGGTCGATCTCCGAGCGCTGTGAGATGTACGTCCCGCGGTCCGAGAGCGTGTACGCGCCCTGCTGGTTTGCGACATTCAGTGCCTCGCCCATCCCGGTTCCGGTTTCCTGATACCAGTCGCCGCCCGGTTCGGTTCCTGCCGCCTCCCAGAGGTTGAGTTCCTTGGTGTGGGTGCCGGAGTTGTCCCCGCGCGAGACGAACTGGGCCTCCGACTCGGCGATAGTTGTCAGTGCCTCGGTCGCCGAACCCATGCCCTGAATCCCTGCCGGGTCGTCCTCGGGACCGACGATGACGAAGTCGTTGAACATCAGGTCCCGGCGGTTGACCCCGTACCCGTTGCGCATGAACTCGTCTTCGAGGCCGCGGGCGTGGACCATCACGATGTCCGAGTCACCGTTGCGGGCCGATTCGAGAGCCGCACCGGTCCCCTGTGCGACTGCATCGACCGACACGCCGTACATATCCTCGAAGTCGGGGTGGATCTCATCGAGCAGGCCCGTATCGTACGTGCTTGTCGTCGTCGTAAGCGTCAGGGTCTCCCCAGCCACCCCTGGCTGACCGCCGCCCCCCGATTCCGCTTCTGTTTCCGCTTCGGTCTGGCCGCTGCTTTCCCCGGACTGGGCACACCCGGCGGTAGTTGCTAACGCGCCTGTCCCTATCGCTGCAATGAACTCTCGTCGTTGTATCGGCATAGATACAGCGTTGACCCAACAGCAAATATAATTTATGATGGATGAACCGACGTATCTATTCTGTTAGGTCTGTATTGGCGAAAGCGGTGGCGGACTCCCTCGCGGCTCGTTGTCCTGAGAGGCACTAGCGACAGCGTAGTCACGCGCGCTCGACACAACGCGAGTGGGGGAAGGCTGCCCTGTTAGCGATGATTCGTTGCCGAGAGCAACTGCGAGTGGCTGATGCACTCTATCGCCATCAGCCACAGGCAAACGCGTTCTTCTCCTCGATTACACTTCCACTCCGGTACGCGTGTGTTTATACGGCTTGACCGCCAAAACGGAGATAGGGACCGCCGGACTATGTCACACGCTCCGCTGGTCCCTTCCCCTTTGAAACAAAACCAGATAGCTACGCGGCCGTTCGGATGCGTCCCAGTCTGTTATGAAACCGCCATAGTGACAGTTGGGTCTGTGAACGCTAGTCAGCGAAGCCCGTGAGAACGCCGCGGCCGTCGGTCCGACCGAGGTCCGACAGTGTCGCCCGCTCCGGGTGGGGCATCATGACGGCGACGTGCTCGGCTTCGCCGGTGACGCCGGCCACACTGTGCTTCGAGCCGTTCGGGTTCGCCTCGGGTGTGACAGTCCCGTCCTCGTCACAGTACTTGAACAGGATCCGGTCCTCGGCTTCGAGTTCATCCAGACGCTCGTCGGTGATCTCGTAGCGACCCTCGCCGTGAGCGATCGGGAGCTCGACGACCTCGCCGTCCTCGTACTGGCTGGTCCAGGGCGTGTCGGCGTTCTCGACGCGCAGGTGGACGTGCTCACACTGGAAGCGGGCGCTCTCGTTGGTCGTGAACGCGCCGGGAGTCAGCGACGACTCACAGCCGATCTGTGCGCCGTTGCAGATGCCCAGTACCGGCGTTCCCTCGCTCGCGGCTTCGCGGATTTCGGCCATGATCGGCGAGCGGGCGGCCATCGCGCCGGCACGGAGGTAATCGCCGTAGGAGAAGCCACCGGGGAGGACGACGCCGTCGACGTCTGCCGGAAGGCCGTCCTCGTGCCAGACGAGTTCGGCGTCGAAGTCAAGCGACTCCAGCGCCTGCACGGCGTCGCGGTCGCAGTTCGAGCCGCCGAACTGGATGACGGCAATGGTCACGCGAGCCACCCCGTGTGGGAACAGACGATTGCCGTCAGTTTCGAGGTGATAGTCATTCTGCCTGTGCCACCTCAATGTCGTAGTCGTGGATGGTGGGGTTCGCGAGGAGCCGCTCGGCCATCTCCTCGGCGCGCTCGGCCGCGTCGTCGGCACTGTCGGCGTCGAGATCCAGTTCGAACACGTCCGCCGAGCGGAGGTCGTTCAGATCGAAACCGAGCCGTTCTAGTGAGCGCTGTGTCGTCTCGGCCTCGGGGTCGAGGACGCCCCGCTTGAGCCGGACTGTGACGGTCGCGGTAAAGGCAGTCATTACTGGCAAGCGAGCGGGCAGCGGAGAAAACGCTTGTGTTCTCCCGACAGGTCACGTCCCGACCGGCGTCCAGTTGGTCGGCTGGTCGCGCAGGCCGGCCACCCGGAGATCGAGGGCACCCTGGTCGGCGCGAACGTCGACCCGCCCGTCAAAGAACTGTGCCACGCTTTCGACGACCTGCTCCTCGTGGGCGTTCGGGTCGAGTACGCAGATACCCAGCCCGTCCGCAGTTCCGATCCGGCCGGTGATCGTGTTGAGGAACCGGTACACCGCCCTGACGTCGTCGCTGTAGACGAGCAACGGCGTCAGCGTGATGATCCCGGTCCGAACCCGCGTGTAGCCGCTGGCGTACGTCGATTCGTACTGGCCGGAGTACTCGATACCGATGCCGGTCAGGTCCGCCGGCGTGTTGACTGTCGACACGCTGTCTTCCGGCAGGTCGCCGCTCTCCTGTGCGCAGTCGATGACGCGGACTCGCTCGCGGTCGAGCACGCCGCCGTGGCGCTCGAAGTCCGCCAACATCGTTGTGGCATCCTTGTCTGTCGCAACGAGGACGGTTCCGCCGTCGGCGTCGGAGCTACAGAGCAGTCGCAGTCCCATCTCCCGTGCGCCGCTCAGAACTGGGCCGGTCACGAGCAGGCTCGTCCCCGGTTCGACCGGATTCAGCGGCAGGCCGTCGAACGTGTATCGGTCGTCCCGTCGCTGTGCCATCAGGGAGCCCCCTGCAGCCGGCGTCGCAACAGCAGTTGTTCCTCGACCTCGTCAGCGAACCGCTGGAGGTCGTCTATCTCTGTCTGCGTGTATCGCCGCGGTTCGCCGTCGGTACAACAGACGGCACCGATCGCGCTCCCCTCTTCGTCTGTGATCCGGACGCCGGCATAGGACCTAATGTCGAGCTGTTTCAGCGCGTCGACCTCGGCGAAGCGTGGGTCTTCGTGGGTGTCTTCGACAACCATCGTCTCGTCTGAGAGAATCGTGTGGGTACAGATGGTGTCCTCGCGGGCGAGGGTCCGCCAGTTGGCTCCCTCACACGCCACGAACCGCTCCTCGTGTTCGTCCATGAGGCCGACGAAGGCCACGTCGATGTCGAAGTGGCTGGCCATAAGCGCCGTCAGCCGGTCGAACGCGTCGATCGCCGCCAGCTGGTCGACGTCGTACCGCTGGACGGCAGACAGCCGCTCTGACTCGGTCTCCGGAACCGGATAGGCCGCCTGCGTTACCTCGGCGGCAGCCATGGCAGCCACATCCGCAAGCCGCTCCCGGGACTCCGGGACCGTCCGCGGCACGTATTCGACGACCTGTTCGGGACCGCCACGGGGGAGATCCGACGGTGCGTGTTCGGTATAGAGGATCACTACACAGGCCGGGTTCACCGAACGAACCGCGTCTACCACGTCGAACCCATCCCCATCCGGGAGATCGAAGGCCGTCACAACGCAGTCGACCGACCGGTCAAGTGCTGCGGTCAACGTATCGAGGGACCTAACTCCTTCGACTGCGAGTCCGGCGTCACCAAGTGCGTCGGCCGTCTCGGCGCGCTCGTCGGTGTCCGACTGCGCACAGAGAACGGTCGGCGAATCACTCATCACTGCCGTACATACACCGACTGATACACAAAGGGTTGGTGGCCACGCTCGGTGGAAAACGAAGGCTTTTGCCGTGGGACTGCCGACTCTGCGTCAAATGAATCACGACGCTGTCCGGAGGTGGGTATCGTGACTCGCGATCTGACTGAGATTACGGTCGTCGGTGAGGACGACACGGGCCTCATCGCCGAAGTGACCTCGCTCCTGTTCGAGCGCAGCATCAACATCGAGGACCTCGACCAGGCCGTCCGGGAGGGCGTCTTCCGGATGACCATGCGCGTCGACACGTCCGAGATGGTGACGACGGAGGAGAAACTCCGCGAAGACCTCACCGAACTCGGTGACGGACTCGGCGTCGACGTGCAGGTCCGGTTCCCCGCCGACCGCGAGACCCAGACCATCGCCGTCCTCGTCACGAAGGAGTCACACTGCCTGGAGGCGCTGTTCGAGGCGTGGGCCAACGGCGACCTCGGGGCCGACATCGAGGTGGTCATCGGGAACCACGACGACCTCGAACCGCTGGCAGACAAGTACGACGTTCCGTTCCACGACATCGGCGACGAGAAGGGGACGCCGGACGAGGACCAACTGCTCGACTTGCTCGCGCAGTACGACGCCGACCTCATCGCGCTGGCCCGGTATATGCGTATCCTCTCGCCCGATGTTGTCTTCCGCTACGAGAGCCGCATCATCAACGTCCACCCGAGCCTGCTGCCCGCCTTCCCCGGCGCGTCGGCGTACATGCAGGCCATTGAGGAGGGCGTCCGCATCGCCGGCGTCACGGCCCACTACGTGACGACGGATCTGGATCAGGGACCAATCATCACCCAGCGCGCGTTCAATGTCCCTGACGATGCCACCGAAGAGGAACTCCAGCAGATCGGCCAGCCGCTGGAAGCCGAGGCGCTCATCGAGGCTATCAAGCTCCATCTCAACGACGAAGTGAACGTCCACCGCGGCCGGACGAAGCTTCGGGACCCCGAGGAGACCTCGGCCCAGCTCGGCGCACCGGAAAAACTCGATCAGTTGAACCCCGACCGTCCCATCGACGGCCTCGGCGAGTTCGTCGCCGAGGACGACGGTGAGATCGAGGCTGACGACTGAAAACGCGCTATCTTTTTAAACCTCTCAGAGTTCACCAGCGGCGCTGACGGCATCGTCGAGCGACGGCGCGTCGAACACGTCGCTGCCGACGTAGGCGTTCGTGCCGGCGCAGTAGAGGTCCCGCGCGACCTGGATTACGTCCTCGTCGAGCGGCTGCGGCGACTCGTCACAGAGTGCTTTCCAGTCGGCGACGCCCTCAGTGTCGGCCTGCTGTTTGGCCTCGCTTACGGCTTCGACCCACGCGGACTGGGTGCGCTTGTGGTACTGGCGGATGACCTCCTTCGAGACCTGTTGGCCCTCGTAGGAGAAGCGGTTCTCGTCGAACGTACCGACCACATCGGCTACGCGGATCTCCCCGTCGTAGTACAGACACTCGATTTTCCCGTCCTCGTGGACGAGGTTGGCCTCGGCGGCCTGCTCGGTGACGATGTGGTTGACCGCACGGGCCAGTTCTTCGAGGCGATCGATGCTGGCCGTGCCGGCGATCCGGTCGGCTGCCTCCCGGTCGAGGTAGCGGTCTTGCTCCTCGTATTTCGTCGAGAACTCGACGATGGGCTCGTCGAGGTCGACGACCTCGTCGGGCCAGGTGTCGTAGTCAAGGCCGTGGTCGGCCGGCTCGGTCCGGGACCGAAGTGACGACCCGACACCGACTCGATTCCGGAAGACGATCTCCAGCGGGATGAGATAGTTCTCGTCGGCCCCCGCGTGGTAGGCGTCGTAGTCGTAGCTCCCGTCTTCGAAGGGAAGGTCCGGGACCTGTGTGAGTTCGATAACCATCTCCTCGGGGGCGGCGTCGGCCGACAGCGCCTCGCCGAGGTCGAGTACCTCGTCGCTGCCGGGGAGCCTGACGCCCTCGTAGTGTGTCGGGACGTGGTTCTCCTCCAGTAGCTGGAAGTTGTACGCGCCCATCGTACACAGCGACGCGCCCTTGTCGGGGATCTGGTCCGGCATCTTCCCCCAGTCGAAGACGGAGTAGTCGTCCGTGAACACGAACGCGCCGCGGCCGAGCCCCTCAGCCGTCGCCGGTTCGTCCACGCGGAATTCCTTGACGCTCGTCATTGTGCCCGCCTTTCGGGCCGGGGACAAAGACGTTTCTCATACTGTTGGCTGTAACTATTGTAAGATATTCGCGGTAGCGAAATTCTTTCCAGACTTACAGCCGGCAGTATCACTCGCGCTCGGAAGGCAACGTTTTCTGTCGGGCTGTCGACTGACCGTCTGATGGCTTCCAGTCTGTTGGTCGAGGCCGCGATCATCGTCGCCGCGACGGTCGCGATCTGGAAAGGAAGCGACTGGCTCGAAGCATCGAGTGAACGGCTCGCGACGTACTACGGTCTCCCGGAAGTCGTTCAGGGCGCGATTATCGTTGCCGTCGGATCGAGTTTTCCGGAGCTTGCGACCGTCGTCGTCGCGGCACTTGGCGGGTCGATGCCGCTTGGCGTCGGCGCAATCGTCGGTTCAGCGATATTCAACGTCCTCGTCATCCCCGCAGCCGCGGGCGTCGCGACCGATGACGAACTCGAATCGAGTCGGACGCTCGTCTACAAGGAGGCGCAGTTCTATATGCTTGCCGTCTCAGTCCTGCTCATCACGATGGCGCTTGCGGTCATCTACTACCCCGGTGAGGCGACGCTCACGGGCGTCATCACGCGGCCGCTGGCGGCGATTCCGCTCGCGCTCTACGGGCTGTACGTCTTCATCCAGTACCAGGACACAGCTGACCACGATCCGGGAGACGACTGGACCGCCGGCATCTCTGTCGGGCGGCAGTGGCTCTTCCTCCTGCTGGGCCTGGCTGTCATTCTCGTGGCTGTGGAAAACCTCGTCCACGCCGTCAGGGTCATCGGTCGGGCCGCCGGCGTTCAGGAGTTCCTGCTCGGCGTGACGATTCTGGCGGCAGCGACGAGCCTCCCCGACACGCTCGTCAGTGTCAGAGCAGCCCGCGACGACCGCGGGGTCACGTCGCTCGCGAACGTTCTTGGGTCGAACACGTTCGACTTGCTCGTCGCCATCCCGCTTGGCGTTCTCATTGCAGGCACGTGGACCGTCGACTTCGCGATGGCCGTGCCGATGTTCGGCGTCCTGACCGGGGCGACGATTCTCCTGTTTACTGTTCTCCGGACCGACCTCGTGTTGAGCGAACCCGAATCCTATGCGTTACTCGGCGCATACGCGGCTTTCGTCGCCTGGGTTATCATCGAGACTGCAGGCTGGGTCGGCGGCGTATTGCCGACTTGATGGGCAACTGCAGTCGCTTGTGTGCCGGAACACGGGGACCTGTCGACCTTGTGGACCATGTGCGTACCCATACGTTTTTGACCGTTCTTTCCCTCCTGTCCAGCAATGCCGGACGTCCCAGAGACCGTCGGTACTCCGGACGGTTCCACCGAGTTCGAGCACCGTCCGACGACTGACCAGTCGTTCGAGAACGCGCTCGCCAAGGCGAGAAACGGGACGCGACTGACAGTCGACGACGCCGTCGAACTCTTGACCACGGGCACCGATCGGGACGGCATCGACCACGACCGGAAAGAGCAGGTGCTCGAAGCGGCTGACCGACGCCGGGCGGAGGTCGTCGGCGACGAGGTCACCTTCGTCGCGAACCTCAACAACAACGTCACGACGGCCTGCAACACGGGCTGTCTGTTCTGTAATTTCAAGGACCGCTCTGAGCAGTTCCGGAGCGACTATCAGGAGGACCATGGCGGCTTCACCAAGACACCGAGTGAATCCCGAAAAATCGTACAGGACGCCCTCGACCGGGGCATCTACGAGGTCTGTTCGGTGTCGGGACTCCACCCCGCCCTCGCGCTGGACGACGAACACAGAGAGATACTGGAGACGAGCGATCGTGGGGACCTGAACTACCGCTCGCCCGACGAGTACGAGAAAGACCCAGCTACCTACTGCGAGCAACTCAGCGCGATGAACGTCGGCGATGTCCACCTCCACTCGATGACGCCAGAAGAGGCCTATCACGCCCGCCGCGGCACCGACTGGTCCTACGAGGAGGTGTTCGGCCGACTGCAAGACGCCGGCCTCGACAGCGTTCCGGGTACGGCTGCAGAGATCCTCGTCGACGAGGTCCGTGACGTCATCTGTCCGGGGAAGATCCGCACCGACGAGTGGCTCGAAGCCATGGAGGCGGCCGCATCGGTCGGCCTCGACATGACCTCGACGATGATGTACGGCCACGTCGAGAACGAGCGCCACCGCGCGCTGCACCTGCAGCGCATCCGCGACCTGCAGGACCGGACCGGGGCGATCACGGAGTTCGTCCCGCTATCATTCGTTCACGAGGAGACGCCGCTGTACGAGCGTGGCATGGTCGACGGTGGCGCGACCATCGATGAGGACGAACTGCTGATCGCCGTCTCACGGCTCTTCCTCGACAACGTCGACCACATCCAGGCCTCGTGGGTCAAATACGGCGACACGCAAGGGCTGAAGATGCTCACCTGCGGTGCGGATGACTTCATGGGGACTATTCTCTCCGAGGAGATCACCAAACGTGCCGGCGGCGACTACGGCGAGTTCCGTTCGTTTCAGGAGTACGCCGATATGATCACTGCCATCGGCCGCACGCCCGTCGAGCGATCGACGGACTACGAACAGCGCCGCGTCATCGATCCCGACGCCGACGTACTCGGCCCGCAACTCGGGCCACAGGCTGACGGAACGCCGTTGCTTGAGTAAAGTAGTGGACCACGGCTGGGCACTGGCCGTGGTCAACGTGGTAGAGTATTTCGCCTGGCACTGCTGTCAGAGGCACGCCCAGGCATGATACATATTGGTCCGCCAGCGTTTGTGTAGATATCGCCTAGGCGACTAGGTGATTGATGTCCGGTGTCTGTTCTGGCCGTGCTGACCGTTCCCCTGAGGGGCTGATCACCAGTTTCACAGCGTCACTGGATTCACACCCCGGTCCAGTATCGACCGGAACCGCTCGCCAGCCTCGTCGTCAGCCTCGATGGCCGCCTCGATGGGCTTCGAGAGCCAGCCGTCGTCGACGAACCGGTCGTAGACGGGCAGCCGTTCCGTCAGTGGTACCTCGGCGGCGTCGGCGACAGCCGTCAGTTCCTGCAGCGCGGGCCACTCGTACTCGGGGTTGATGTGGTCAACCGTGACCGGGGAGACGCCGCCCAGGTCGTCGATGCCGCAGTCGGTCAGGTCGCGGGCGGGCGCGAGGTTCGGGGGGACCTGTACGGACACCTCCTCGGGAAGCGCCGCGCGGGCCATCGCCGTCACCCGGCGCATCGTCGCCAGATCGGGAGAGCCGCCCTGCCAGCGCTCGTTCTCGACGACGGGCTGGACGATGACTTCCTGGATGTGACCGTAGCGTTCGTGCATCTCGCGGATGGCGAGCAAGCTCTCGGCGCGGTGGTGCCAGTCCTCGCCGATACCGACGAGGATACCGGTCGTGAACGGCACGCCCAGTTCGCCGGCCACCCGGAGGGTATTGAGTCGCTGACCGGGACTTTTGGCTCGCGGGCCGCCGTGGGCCTGTACGGTCGTGGTCGTCTCTAGCATCACGCCCATCGAGGCGTTCAGGTCGGCGACGTGGGCCATCTGCTCGCGTGTCTGATCGCCCGGATTCGCGTGCGGGAGCAATCCCTCTTCAAGGGCGATTTCGCAGGCTTCCCGGAGGTATTCGTGGATGGAGTCGTGGCCCCACTCGGCAAGCTGGTCGTGGATCGCTGTGTAGCGGTCGTCCGGATCGTCGCCGAAGGTGAACAGCGCCTCGGTACAGCCGGCGTCGGCCCCGCGACGGCAGGTCTCGCGGATCTCCTCGGGGTCCATCAGCTCCGCCTGCCCCGGCGGGTCGTAGTACGTGCAGTAGGTGCAGGTGTATCGGCAGGCGGTCGTCAGCGGCAGGAACACGTTCCGGCAATAGGACAGCGCCGACGCGGCCTCGACGTCTTCGGGCATCACCGACAGCAGTCGCTCGATGTCGGCGTCCGGGATCTCGATAGCGACGTCATACGCGTCCGTGCCGGGTATCACGTCCCGGGGTGTGCACCCCACGAACAAAAACCTTCAGTCGTGTGTGATGGCCTGTGCCAGTAGTTGTGGACGGTCGAAACTGGCCACACGACAACAGAACCAGTGTGTCGCTACACGCCGGTCGCCTGTGAACCGTTATCCGCTCCGAAGTACCGCGTGATCGACGATACTTCGGTGGTCGTTGCTGCTCAGTCCGCCGGCGTTACTGTGGCGTCGCCCGAATCCCGAAGCAGTTTTGTGGCGAACACCTGCCGTCGGGCGTAGAAGAAGTACACGTAGGGGACCTTCGCCAGCAGGTCGAGGAACGCGTAGGTGATGCTGACACCGACGTAGGTCGCGAATCCAAGTCCTTCGGGGCCGGCAAGCCAGACGAGCGGATACGCGATCCACAGCAGTCCGACGTGGTTCTTGAGGAGGCTAAACAGGCCGATACGCTGTGGGTCGTCCGGAACCGAGCGCGGGAAGACGAGGTACAGGTAGGCAAACAGCAAGACGTGGAACACTGCCGAGACGCCGAACAGTGCCCATTTCAGTGTCCCAGCAGCGACGACCGCTCCGACGCCTGCAAGTATCATCAGGGCGTCCGCCGCCATGACCCCGAAAATCGCGCGTCGCGACGCGCCGGCAGTATACCCGATAAACCCGACCAGCAGCGGCGTCGTCACCACCCAGTCGAGATATCGGAACCCAACGAGTGTCGTCTCGCCGATGGTTACGGTACCAATACCGAACGCCATGGCGACGTACGAGAGCCCCGCAACCCCGGGTATAAGCGCCAATGCCGCCAGAACCGACCGCTCGTCGGGCCCCTCAAGCGACGCATAGAGGAACCCGACGATGGCGACACCGACCGCAAAGCCCGCGGCGGTTATCCCGTACACGACTGAAACAGCGTCCATCAGTCGTCACCTCCAATTGACGGCGACCCTACGGCGCGCGTCTGGCTTGCCGCTGTGGTATCTGTGTTCACAGTAAACAGTCGAACTCGAGATTCGAGGTCGTCGACCGCGGTTTCGCGGAAGGAATCGAGCGAGTCGGAGATCGACTTGACAACGTCCCGCTGTCGACGGATCTGTGTCGACATTTCTTCGGCAGTCGTCGCTGTCTCCGCGCTTGCTTCAGTGACAACCTCTATAGAGTCGGCCGTCGCTTGAACGGTATCAGCCTGCTCCGAGGTAGTCTGTCGCATCTCCTCGATGGATGCCGAGATGTCGTCGACGGCTTCCGCGATTGTCGCAATTTCCGACAGGGCCGACTCGACAGTCTCAGCCCCGGTGTCGACTCGCGTTTCCGTCGCCCGTATCGAGGCGGTCACCTCTTCTGTCTGCTCAGACACCTCAGCGATGACCGTTGCTATCTCGTCAGCTCGTGACTGTGTCTCTTCAGCCAGTGACTTGACTTCGTCTGCAACGACGCTGAACCCGTTCCCGTCCGCACCGCTGCCCTGTCCACCAGCGCGAGCGGCCTCTATCGACGCGTTCAGCGCCAGCATATTCGTCTGCTCTGCAATCTCGGAGATGATGTCCGCAATGTCGGTGATTTCTGCCATTCGCTGCTGGAGGGTTTCGACCTGTGTGACAGCGTCAGCTGCATCAGCCTGTATCTGGTCCATCTCCGTCAGGGCAGTCTCAGAAGCCGTTCGAGCGTCGTTGCTGGCCTCCTCGACCTCACGGCTCCGGTCTGCGAGGTCGTCAATTGTCGCGGCGATTTCCTCTGCTGATGCGCTCACGTCTTGAATATCGACTGCAGCCGATTCGAGCTTCGTCTGCTGGTCGGTTGCTTGCGTCTGGATATCGGCGACGGTTTCGACAGCCGCGTCGACCTCCTGTTGCACCTGTTGACTCGTTTCGGTTATCTCGTCAGTTTCGGTCGTGATACGCTCCGAAACGGCGGTGACGGTCTCGATTATTTCCTGTAGCTCATCCATCATCCTATTGAAGGACTGGCCGACGGTTTCCATCGCCTCATACTCAGTGGCTACATCGACACGCTGCGTGAGATCGCCGTCTGCAGCATCTGCCATGACTGTCCCGTACTCTGTTGCAATCTCTTGGTAGGCTGTGGCGAGTTCCCTTGCTTCCTCCTCAGCGGCCTCTGCTTCGGCCTGTGCCTCGTTTGCGTCAATCTGTGCCTGTTCGAGGTCTGCTCTCGCAGCCTCCATCTCTGATAGTCGGTCGCGCAACGATACGCGCATCTGTTCGATGGAGTCAGCAAGGTCCCCGAACTCGTCGGTACGTGTCGAGTCGATTTCGGTATCGAGGTCCCCGTCTGCCACCCGCTGTGTCTGTGCTGATAACTCGGTGATGCTGGCAACCGTTTCGGCTGCGTTGATTGAGCCAAGTGTCAGTAAGCCGGCGATGCCGGCGACGACTGTCGATGCAACATCTTGTGTTACCACCCCAACAGTGATAAGCAGGGTAGCCGTTGCGATGTATCCGACACCGAGCTTGGCCCCATAGCTCTGCTTGACACTAGAAACAGTCACATATGGATAGTAGTCTGCAACTACCTAAATGTAAACTCGGAAGTATCAGTACTGATACTAGAGCAATTGGCTTCTAGATGAAACTACCGACATCGCTGCACGTCGACCCGCCCATCGGCGGCTGTCAGCTCGAACCCTGACTGTTCGAGCCAGTCCGCGGCCGCACCGTCGCTGTGTAGCAGCACCTCAGCGAGGTCGCCCGGTTCATCGATGTCGGTCGCGAGCCGCCGAGAGTCGACTTCGGCAACGCTGGCTCCCAGGTCCTGAGCGTTTTCGCGGTGGTCACGAATAGATGCGCCGTGGTAGTCGACCCTGAATTCGGGGTGTCGGCAGACGAAGGCGTTCGTCCCGCCACCTAGACCGGGGGCCAGCACGACGTCGGCGTCGGGGGCAAGCAGTCGCTCGATGCTTTTCGGCGTTACGAGCGGCAGATCTGCCATCACGACGGCAAGAGCTTCGTCGCCGTTAGTCACTGTCGACGCGAGCAGGTCGTTGACGAGCGGGTCGAGCCTACGGTCGTCGACAGTGACCGGCACGGCACAGTCGAGTGGTGCTGTCGAGATGACTTCAGGTTCGTGGCCCGCCGCTGTCACCGCGTCGACGACGTCTGCAAGCATCGCTTCGGCAAAATCACGGCGCTCGTCGGGAGAAAGAACGGATGCAAGTCGCGTTTTGGGGTCAGACCCCGAGACGGGGACGACGAGACGCATTACAGCTTGGAGTACTCGTCCTCACTCATCTGGGTGTACGCGTAGTAGCCGCCACCGACCAGCAACAGGAGGACGACGAGTCCGCCGCCGACCAGCAGGAGCGTTTGCTGAGTCTGGGCGCTCTGCTGGGCCTGCTGTGCCTGATTCTCGGCCTGTCCGGCGAGATCTTGGGCGTTCTGGAAGTTCCCGTTCTCGTATGAGGAGATGGCGCTACTGACTAGCTCCTCGGCGTTTTCGTTCCCACCGGCTTCGTCGATTGCGGCCTGCGCGTCGTCGATTGCCTGTCTCGCTGACTGGCTCTCTTCAGTGTAGTGGTGGACGGTATCGTTGCGGAACTCGTCCTCGTTGCTCCCACTGATACGACTGAGCGAGGCGACCTGATAGTCCTGTGCCGGGTCGTACGTGTAGTTCGAGATGGCCGGCGTCGTGCCGACGAGCTCGACGCGAACCTGGTCTCCGTTATTGTCGATCTCCAGATCCTGCTCGAAGGACTGGTCGCCATAGGTTTCTTGGCTCACCTGGCTACCCGCACGTAACACGGTAACCGTCCAACTAACCTCCTGGAGCTCGGTCGAACCAGCGAGCGTCCATTCGTTCGGCGCGTCGGTGAACGGGTCGTCGATAGTGTACGTCACCGACACCTCTTCGTCGACGGCCGTCTCGGTCGGGACTCCCTCGGCAGAGACAGAGAACGCACTCGCTGTGCCGGCGGTCGCGAGCAGCGCGACAACACAGAGGAGTGCGGCTGTCTTGTTAGAACAGCGGATCAAGTTCATCTTCGTCGTCTTCGACCAAGTCCTCTAAGTTATCTTCGCTTTGGTTACGGATATCGTCGATGTTGTCCTGGGCCTCGATGGCGACCTGCTGGAGTTCCTTGATGCGGGGAACGTTGTGGACGCCGGCCAGCAGGATGGACGCGGCCACTTTCGGGGCGTTGGTCGGATAGTCGCCACCGCGGACCTCCATCGAACCGGTCTGCTCCTCGAGCCACTTCCGGCCGCGCTCGATTCCCTTCCGGTTCAGGTGTTCCGGCGGCCCCGCCATCACGAGCAGGGCACGCTCTGCACCTTCAATCTCACAGGGAAGCGTCAGTCGGCCGAGTGCGGCTTTCCGGACAAGCGATGTGATACGGTTCGTCGTGTTCGCCGTGTCCATCCCGTCGTCTGACGAGTCGTCGCCCTTGAACCGCGAGAGCAGACCGCCGCCGCCGGAGGATACCTCGACATCCTCGGAGGCGTAGCCGACGGTGGACACGCCGCCACCGTCGAGCGTGTTGATGATCTCGGAGGAGTCGACGACGCTTTCGGCGACGTTGTCGCCGGCCTCGATTTCGCCAGCCCCGAACAGCACGCCGAAGCGCCGGACGATCTCCTCGTTGATGTGGTCGTAGCCGCCCTCGACGGATTCACCGGTCTGTCGCCAGGCGTCGTTGTCGAACACCATCAGGTTGTCCACCTCGCGCACGAACGTCTGGAACGAGCGAGCGGCGTTGAGGGTGTAGATGCCACCCTCGTCGCTGCCCGGCAGGACGCCCAGCCCGTACACCGGTTCGGTGTAGATGCGCTTGAGGTGTTTCGCGACGACCGGCGATCCGCCCGACCCCGTCCCGCCGCCGAGCCCGGCGACGATGAGGAAGGCGTCGACTTCGTGAACGGGGATGTTGTCGATCGCACCCTGCACCTCGTCGATGTCCTCTTCGGCGATCTCCGCGCCGAGTTCGTTGTCCGCACCCACGCCGTGGCCCTTGACGCGAGCCTGACCAATGAGTACTCGATTCTCTTCCGGAATGTGTTCTAGCCCAAGCAGGTCTGCTTTTGCTGTATTGACCGCAACAGCAGAGCGGACGATTCCCGAGCCGGTCTCCTTGTCGTACTCGAGGAACTTGTCCACAATTTTGCCACCGGCCTGCCCGAAGCCGATCATCGCCAGTTTCATTATATAGTTCTCCGCTTAAAGGGTCAAAGAGCGATAGCGAGTATAAGTGTTTTGCCCGGATCTCAGCCCTGAAAGCCAGGATTGAAAATCAATACTAGCTAACATAACTACATTTAGGGGGTGACTACTGCCGACACTTATCCGCGGAGGTATCCGCTGAGTGTCGTTAAAGAGCCACTACTGGCGCCGAACGCGTCGATTTCGTTCGTTGCCGGAGTGTTATCGAATTTGAGTGAGCGGTACTGGTCGGCACCCATCGGGAACCCGACGCTCCCCAGAACAGAGAGACCGACCTTCGCTAGCGGCATCGGGAGCGGGACGATGCTTACCGACGATCCCTCGGCATCGTACACCTGATTGGTCACGTCCCTGAGCGTCAGCACTTCCGGTCCACCGACCTCGTAGGTCTCGCCGACGTGCGCCGCGGATTCGATGCTATCGACGAGCATCGGCACGAGGTCACCGACCCAGATGGGCTGGAACTTCGTCTGTCTGCCGCCGCCGGGAAGCGGATACAGCGGGACGCCGGGCGCGAACATCCCCTTGAGACGCTTCGTGAACGAGACGAACTCCCCGCCCTCACCGAAGACGACCGATGGTCGGAAGATGGTCCAGTCCAGCGAAGACTCCGTAACGACCTGTTCGGCCTGGCCCTTCGACCGGATGTAATGCGTGTCGCCATTGGGGTCTGCACCCAGTGCGCTCAGCTGGACGAACCGTTCGACGCCGTGTTCCTCCGCGGCCTGCACGCTGTTTTCGGTCCCGCCGAGATGGATGCGTTCGTGCATCTTGTCCCCGCCATCCGGCTTGAACAGGGGCGACAGTGCGACCAGGAAATACACCGCGTCCTGATCTTCGAACGCCCCCTCGATGCTTCCGTAGTCTGTGACATCTCCGGCGACGGTTTCGACGCTGTCTGGTAGCGTCGCGTCCTCCGGTGATCGGGACAGCGCAGTGACGGTGTGTCCTCGCTCATCGAGTTCGCGGCACAGGTGTTGTCCGATGAAGCCAGTCCCGCCGACGACAAGTACATCCATAGGCTCCAGTACGGTCGGTAGAACCGTAAAGGTGGGCGTATTTCTTTGCCCGACCGGCCCGCAGTCCGGTCACTTGTGTCAGTCTACATATGAACCGACCAGGTCGGGGCGCTTACATCCCCCCACACAGATTGTGAGGTATGCTCGTCACGCTCGAAGGACTGGACGGGAGCGGCAAGACGACCGTGTGGGAACGGCTCCGGAGCGACGACACGGTCCCAGACGACGCCGTCTTCACGCGCGAACCGACCGACACCTGGTACGGGGACGCCGTCCAGCGCTCCATCGACGACGACGACGCGGACTCGCTGGCCGAACTGTTCCTCTACACGGCCGACCACGCCGCGCATCTCTCGAACACGGTCCGACCGGCACTCGGCGAGGATAGGCTCGTCGTCTCCGACCGCTACAGCGACTCGCGGTACGCCTATCAGGGTGCGACACTCGAAGCGGCCGGGACGTTCGACGACCCGCTGTCGTACGTCCGGGAAGTTCACGCCCCGTGGACCCGTCCGCCGGACCGGACCGTGTATCTCGATCTCGATCCCGAAACCGCCGCACGGCGAAGCGGCGCGACGAACAAGTTCGAAACTGCTGACTATCTTTCAACGGTTCGGGACAACTACGAGCGACTCATTGACACCGACCCGGAGCGGTTCGTACGAGTCGACGCGACCGCCGACCCGGACACCGTGTACGAACGCGTCCGAGCGGCGATTCTCGATTAGTCCATCGACGCCGGCAGTTCGACCTCGTCGGGGGCAGGCATCCAGAAGTAGTCGAACGTCATCCCGGTAGCGAGTGGAACAACGACAGTCACGAGCAGCACGGCTGTCGTGGACCCGAGGTCCGGGCCGAGACTGAACACACCACTCAACACCAGCAGGATGACGACCATGACGACCGGACAGAGGAGCAGCGAGTAAACGAAGCTTCCCCACCGCGTGTGCAAGCGGACGCGAAAAAAGCGCGTCATGAGCGCCGTCACAGCACTGTTGACCAGCACGATGACGAGCAGGCCGATAATACCGGCGACACTGACCATGTTCGCCGTAGGGCGGCAAGTCCCTTTGCGGTGTCGGAACAGCGCGGGGCGCTCACTCCAAACAGATGTACGTGCGCGTGTCGTCGACGCCGTTGAGATCCCGGACGTGGCCCGAGACCGACTGCATGATATCGTACACCTCCGTGCCCGTTGCTTCGGCGATAATGTCGTACTGTCCGGCGACGATATGTGCCTCGGTGATGCCTTCAGCGTCGCGAACTGCCGCAAGGAGTTCTTCGGATTTGCCGGCAGCCGTCTTGACCATAATGAACGCGCTGACCATATTGTGGTGTGTTGTGTCATGGCACGAAAAAGGTTCCGTCAGAGAAAAACAATGGCTTTGTTGTTTGATATCGTGGTTAAGGCGTCTGGTGGTTCCACCGGGTGGGTACTTTTATTCACCCCCGTCCCATAGGAGAGTGTATGCGATTCGTTATCGTGGGTGCAGGTCGTGTCGGACTGCGGACGGCTCGCGTCCTGCAAGAGAGTGGCCACGAAGTTGTCCTCATCGAGCGCGATGAGAACGCAGTTGAGCGCGCACGAACGGCTGGCTTCGAGGTGATCGCGGGCGACGGCGCTATCGAGGAGACGCTCGGCAACGCCGATCTCGAAGCTGCCGACGCGCTCGGCGCGCTCACCGGCGACCTGAACGACAACTTCGTCGCCTGTATGATCGCCAAGGAACACGGCTGTCGAACCGTTATGCGTATCGACGAGGACTACCGCGAGGAGATTTACCGACGCTACGCCTCCGACGTTGACGAGATTATCTACCCCGAACGGCTGGGCGCTATCGCCGCCAAGAACGCGTTGCTGGGCGGGAACATCCGCGCAGTCGCTGACATCGCACAGAACCTCCAGCTCGTGGAGTTCACGATCCAGCGGCAGTCGCCGATGGAAGGGTACACGCTGTCCGAACTGGAGCTTCCGTCGGACTCTCGGCTGATGGCTCACGGGAAAGGCGAGGCCCCGCTTGCCATCCCGAATCCGGACGAAACGCTGGAGGCCGGTGACCGAGTCGTGATACTGGCCGACTTCGAGACGCTCTCGGATGTCCGAAGCATTGTCGTTGGCGAATCAGAGCCCGCAACCGCGCTCGGAGGTGCCTGAATATGGTCGTTGCCTACGTGATGGTCAAAGCCCACACCGGTGACGCGGACCGTCTGAAAGACGACATCGAAGCCGTCGACGGCGTTGTCGAGGCCCACATCGTCGCCGGTGACGTCGACTTTATCGCAAAAGTAAACGTGGAGACGCCCGCCGAAGTCAAGGACGTCGCAGCGACACATATCCAGGAAATCCAGGGCGTCGAAACGACACAGACCTATATCGCGATGGATTGAGACGGAGCGCTCTCTCTGTTTCCGTGCCTGGAACCGTACAGCTACAGCGGCGTCCCGCCACGAGAGCCCTCGCTCCCGCCGGTACTCGCAGAGTTGAGTAAGTCAGCCACGACGCCGACGTAGTCGTAGCCGGGAATGACGCCCTCCACGTACGTCCCCTCGACGTACTCGACGAAGGTCTTGGCGACGTCCGCGGCCTGCCGTTCGCCACCCATCGTGTACTCGAAGGTGACCACGACCTGCTCGCCGTCTTCGACGACGCTGTAATCGTCCAGTTCGACGGCAGTTCGGGTCGCTTTCGGCGCGTCTTCCAGCCGCCGCTCCAGCGTCTCAAGCCAGCCATCGATGACGGCGTCACCGACCTCGTCGCTTGTCGCGGCCTGTAGCGACGGTGCTCTGACCGTCACCTCGTAGTTTGTCCGCCACTCCTCGCCCTCGGTCGCAGTCACGCGGCCGTCGAAGTTCGTCGTCTCGACAGCATAGCTATCTCCGGCTGGGACGAGCGCATCGTGTCGGCCGAACGCTTCGGCAACGTCGTCTGGCACATCAGTCATTACGCCAGCATAGGCCACAGACGTGCAAAAACGCGTCGTGTCCGGACACTCTCTGTCGTGTCGCTACCGCACCCGAATCTGTCACCTACACAAGCTATGCCATATCTGAGACACGCCGGACCACCGTGCGTGTCTCCAGTGAGCGATCAGCGTTGCATCTTGTGACCGTTTGCGGCGAACTGCTTCTGAGTTCTGCTGGACGGTGGGTCGCACCACGCTTGCACTGCTCTTCGTGTCCACTTGTCGCAGAATGCGAGGGATGGGATTCGAACCCACGGACCCCTACGGGAGCGGGTCTTAAGCCCACCGCCTTTGGCCAAGCTCGGCTACCCTCGCGCAGATTGAACTCTGCGGGGGCTAGTGAATGGTCCTTTCGGTCTTGGACTGCGAGGTGGGCACTCCTGCTTCATCACAGCCACGTCGGCAGCGAACGATTCAGCTGTCACTACCTCCGATGCCGATCCCTATTCCTCAACTGGGAGTCTATCGATCGGAAGGAACTTCGTTCGGTCCGCGTGGTCGAACGTTGCGACCGGTGTCCCGTCCAGTTTCCTGAGCAACGTCTGGAACGTCGCACCGTCGTTCGCAGCGGTAACTGCGTTTCCGGCGTCTCGGAGTTCGTACGCGCCAGCGATGAACAGCGACGCGGCGTCCGGGTCGAAGTACTCGACGGCCAGAAACACCTGTTCTCCGACTGTCCGCCGGTACACGTCGTACGCTTCGAGGGGATTCGATTCGACCAGCCGCGTCACGTCCTCGGACTTGTTGCCCGGAATGACGAACACGAGTTCGAGTCCGTCACCGCCGTCGACTGTCTGCAGGCCCGCATCCCCGGCTGGGACGACGACGGCCTCACGGCCGTTAGAACGCCGCTGGTCAGCCAGTGCCTGTGTCTCTTCTAACGTCTGTTTCCACGATGCCTTGCGGTCGTCCGAACCGGCGGCAAGCCGTTCGATGTCGTCCGTCCCCTCGCCACCTGTCTTTACCATACCCTGTCGTTACGCCCGCGGGAGGTAAATGGTGGTGTCACTGGACGCCGAAGACGACCTCCATGCTCAGGGAGAGCCCGAGGACGAACAGACTCGCAACGAAGAGCTTCACCGGCGGCGAGAGTCGATCTTCGGGCGGGGCGAGCGTATCGAGCGGCGGGGCGACACGGGCCAGCGCTGACTCGAACGGCGTCCGCTCGCGTGCTGACACGCCGAACGACACGTCGGACCCGTCTGGCTCGTCGGAATCGATAGAGGGCGCACGCCACAGCGTGACCGAGGCGTAGCCGAACAGCGCGAACCCGATAAAAAACAGGACGAACTTCACTGTCACCCAGCCACCGCCACGGAGCGGCGAGAGCACGCCGCCCATAAGCGTAGCTGTGAGCGTTACACCGAGGGCGTACCACAGCAGATCGAGTACCTTTCCCGCCAGGTTATCCATCGTGCGTGTCGTAGCCACGTTGGCGGAGTTCGTCGCCAGGGGAGACGTGCTCCTGTGCATGCCGGTGACAGAAGCTCATCTGCCTGTCGTCGACATCGTAGTACTGCGGCGTTTCGGTGTCACACTGACTGCCGAACACTTCTCTGAGGTAGGCACGAGCGGCGTCGGGGTCGCCATCACTGAGATACGTCGCCGCCTGCTCGACGTGCTCCTGTACGTCTGGCGGAAGGGTCACGTCGTCGAACTCCTCTTCGACGATCTCCTCGCTGTCGGCCAGCGCGGTGTCGAACCCGAGCCGCTCCTTGAGCCGCTCACCGACCGACTGCTCCGCGCGGGACCGCTCGCGAATGACGTCACGGAACTCTCGGATCCGGTCCCACACCGCATCGCTAGCGTCTATGTCCTCTGGCCGAATCCGGACGGGACACCGCGTTGCGAAGGGACATCCTTCCGGCGGGTCCCGCGGACTCGGTGGTGATCCTGGCAGGGTAATCCGGTCCACCTGAACCGTGGGGTCTGGTTCCGGAATCGCCGACAGCAATGCGCGCGTGTAGGGGTTCTCCGGGCTTTGGAACAGCTGTTCCGTCGGCCCGACCTCCATGAGGTTCCCGAGATACATCACCCCGACGCGGTCACAGATGTGCCGAACCACGCTCAGGTCGTGCGCGATGAAGAGATACGTGAGGCCGAACTCCTCTTGCAGTTCCTCTAGCAGATTGAGTATCTGGGCCTGAACGGACACGTCGAGTGCCGAAACGGGCTCGTCGAGGACGACGAACTCCGGTTCGAGTGCGAGTGCGCGAGCAATGCCGATTCGCTGTCGCTGTCCGCCGGAGAACTGGTGGGGATACCGGTAGTAGTGCTCCGGCATGAGCCCGACCTGGTCGAGCAGTGTCCGCACCTTCTCCCGGCGCTCGCGGGCCGTGCCCTGTTCGTGAACGTCCAGCGGTTCGCGGATGATCTCGCCGACAGTCATCCGGTCGTTGAGGCTCGACTCGGGGTCCTGAAACACCATCTGAGCGTTGCGGCGCCACTCCTTGAGGTCGCCGCCGCTGAGTTCGGTTATATCCGTTCCATCGAAGGAGACCGCCCCGGACGTGGCCGTCTCCAGTTGGATGAGCGTCCGACCGAGAGTCGTCTTGCCACAGCCGGATTCACCGACCAGTCCGAACGTCTCGCCGCGTGCAATCTCGAAGTTCACGCCGTCGACGGCTTTTACGGGATCGCTTCCAAGCAGCCCGCCGTCTTCGTAGTACGTCTTCAGATCCTGCACATCGACCAACGTCTCGCCGGTCTGGTGGGACACAGTATCGACGACTGATTCACTCATCTGAGCCACCCCCCTCACTGTGTCCGCCGGTGTCACCGGCACTGTGGCCGTGGCCGCCATCGGCCCGTGCGTCGCTGTCTTCGGGACCAGTATCCTCACTAGCTTTTCGGCGCTCAGCCGGCCAGTCATCCGCCGACAGTGCTTCGTCTGCTTCGACGCCTGTCTGGTCCGCGTTCTCTTCGTGCTGTGTCACAGTGTCGTCGGTAGGCATATCTTCGGGATACAGGAGACACGCGGCAGTGTGGTCCGCTGATTCGCCGACCTCGACATGCGCGGGATGGACCCGCTCACACTCGTCGAAGCCCTTTGGGCACCGACTGACGAACCGGCAGTACGACGCCGATTCGTGCGGCGTCGGTACGTCCCCTTCGATAGTGGGTAGCCGATCCGTACTGGGGTTCCGGCCAGGAATGCTCTGCAGGAGTCCCTGCGTGTATGGATGGTGTGGGTTCGCGAACAGTTCCTCTACGGGTGCTTGCTCGACGACTTCGCCGGCGTACATCACGGCGACGCGGTCGGCGACCTCCGCGATGACGCCCATGTCGTGTGTAATGAACATGATACCGATGTCACGCTCCGTCTGGATTTCCTGTAACAGGTCCAATATCTGGGCCTGAATGGTGACATCGAGTGCTGTCGTCGGCTCGTCACAGATGAGCAGATCTGGGTCACAGGCCAGTGCCATCGCGATGACGGCTCGCTGACGCATCCCGCCGGAGAACTCGTGTGGGTACTCATCGACACGCCGCGCCGCATCGGGGATGCCGACTGCACGCAGCAGTTCGATGGCTTCCGACTTGGCCTCGGCGCCTTCCATATCACGGTGGAGCTCAAGCGCCTCGATGATCTGGTTCCCGACAGTGTACACCGGGTTGAGCGAGCTCAGCGGGTCCTGAAACACCATCGCGATGTCGCCGCCACGAACTGACCGGTATTGCTTCTCCGAAAGCGTCGTCAGCTCTCGCCCGTCCAACCGTATGGACGACTCTTCGCGGATTTCGCCCGGACTGTCGACCAGTCCCATTATCGAGCGCGCGGTGACGCTCTTACCCGAACCGGATTCGCCGACGATACCGAGCGTCTCGCCGCGTTCGATATCGAATGAAACGCCGTCGACAGCGCGGATCTCCTCTTTATCACTGTGGAACACGGTCCGGAGGTTGTCAACGGCCAGCAGCGGCTCGCCGTCTTCGGTGTGGCTCATCCGCCACCACCTCCGGCGGCCGCGCCAGCTGCACCGCCTTCAGCACCCTCGCTCTGTGGGTCGATAGCGTCACGGATTCCGTCGCTCAACGCGTTGAATCCGGTGACAACCAGCGTAATCAGGAGCCCCGGAATGAGCGAGATGTGCCAGGACTGACTGGCGACGTACTGCTGCCCGATGTTGATCGCCCGCCCCCATTCAGGAGTCGGGGCGTTAATCCCGAGTCCGATGAACGAGAGGGCAGAGACGGAAATAATGACGCCACCGAGCGTCAGGGAGGCGTAAACCAGGAGATAGCCGAGGATATACGGAGCCATATGTTTCCGCATAATCACAGTGGGTCGCTGGCCGTAACTCTTTGCCGCGTCGACCCACTCCTGTTCGCCGACCTGTAACGCAGGGCCACGTATCGCTCGCCATAGCCCCGGCCAGCGTATCAACGCAAACAGGAGGATGAACAGCATTGCCCCGTTGTATAACTCTGATATCCAGTGGTTCTGGAACACCACCGTCGCAAGAATCACCAACAGCAATGCTGGCATTGCTTGCACGGAGTCACTGGTCAGTACCACGATGAGATCAGCCGCCCCTTTGTAGTAGGCGGTAACTAAGGCCAGTGTTGTTGCGATAAATCCTGCAATCGCCATCGACCCGAGGCCGATGAACAGCGACAACCGTGCGCCAAAGGCGAGGAAGGTAAACAGGTCCTTGCCGCTGACGAGCGTTCCGACAGGGTGGAACCGCCCAAAGTCGTCATAACTCCAGACGCCGACATTGCTGTCCCCACTACCACGGGAGGCGGAACCGAGGTTCGCCTCGCCGATAGTAACCGTTTCGACCGTCTCCGTGTCCTCGTTGTAGTACTGCATATCGTAGGAGTACGGTCCTTCAATATTCTCTTCGGCCGTCGTTGGGCCGATAACCGGTGCGAACGCGGCCATCGTAACGAAGAAGACGACGACAGCGAGTCCGAACAGACCCCAGTAGTGGCTTCGGAGTCGGTCGATGACGTCGTCAGTTGGCGTCCAGTCAGCAGCACGATAGTGCCGGCGGAAGAGCACGTAGCCGTACCACAGCCAGCCCAGCAGGACTGCAACGTATGCATACACCAGCAGGAAACGGATGAGCCATGCGTACTTCGGCTCGAGGCCGAGGAACGTGCCCTGCCAGGCGCTCCCGTCGTAGTACCCCCGGTTGGGTATCAGTTCTCGGCTCAGCAGATGTGGCAGTTCGCCGAAGTAGGCTGAGGCACTGGCGAACGCCTCGGCGCCGGGTGCTCCCGGGAGCAACCCGAGCCCAGCGCCTATCGCGCCAAGCAACCCATCGAGGTACGTTGGTCCTTCAAGCAGTAACAGGACACAGAGGATGGCACCCCACAGCAGCGCCGGCCCGGGGTGTGCCTTGAGCCGGTCCCGCAACGGCTGATCGATGTCTTCGGTGGGTTCTGTCTCCATCATGCGTCGTACCCCACGCGTGGATCGATGATTGTGTACGCGAAGTCCTGTACGATATTCAGCCCGACGATGAGGAGGATGAACAGATACATCAGTGTTCCAACAAGCGGCAGGTCACCCTGCTTTGCCGCCTTGACGAACAGCAGGCCGATGCCATTGATTGAGAAGACAGTCTCGACGAGCACTGACCCGCCGATCAGGATGAACGCTTCGGCAGTGATTACCGGTACAAGCGGAATCAGCGCGTTCCGGAAGATGTGCTTCCAGACCAGCACTCGCGGTGAGACGCCTTTGGCCTTGGCCGTTTCGACGTACTTCGAGTTGATCGTTTCGAGAACGGCAGTTCGGCCGATACGCATCTCCGTACCCATCGACGCGGACCCGAGCACCAGTGCGGGCGGCAGTATCTGCTTTGTCGCTTTCGCGAGGTTGGTCCATGCCTGTCCCGGGTCCGTTATCAGCCTCGCGGGATTCCTCAGCACGGCGAGGTTTGGCGAGGTGACGACGTTCGTCTCCACGATGAAGCTGGTCCAGCTGAACCCAAACAGCTGTTCCGACTGCGAGAGTACCGTCACCAGAATGACCGCGAGCCAGAAGTTCGGCATCGCTCGCCAGACAATCCCACCGAAGGAGGCGAAGTAGTCCGAGAACGTATTGGGATTCAGGCCGGCGTAGAAGCCGAGCGGAATGCCGATTCCGAGGGCGATCAGGACTGCCCAGAATCCGAGCCAGATCGTCCGCGGTGCGTAGCTGATGATGAGGTCGACGGCCGGCGTCCCGGAGTTGATCACCCACGACTGGCCCAGATCGAACAGGAACAGGTTTCCCATAAAGTCGAAGTACTGTTCCCAGAGCGGCTCATTCAGCCCCAACCGTTGCTCGATCTGTTGAATCGCGCGAGCGTCACCTTTCGGACCGAGGATCGCCGCTGCAGGACTGAGCGGTCCCAGCCGGATAATTGCGAACGTTACTGTCGTTCCGAATATAATAACGGGGATTGACAGTACCAAGCGCTTGAGCATATACGTAGCGCGGCTCATGGCTTAGCTTGTCTCCGTTGTACGGGTACTTGTGAGTTCATAATCTCTGAGGGCTGCGAAGTTGTTCCCGCCACCAACCGTGACGGGGACGATTACGTCAGCAGGGACGCGATTACTCTCTGTCTCCGAGCGACACAGTGTTCATCTTCTGTCGGCTCGGTCCCATCCCGGCTGGCGGCGTAAAGTCAACGTGGTCGTACCAGAACAGCTCCCTCAGCTCGTGATACACCGGCAGCATTGCGACGTCTTCCCAGTTGGCGTTCTCAAGCTGGATGTACGCGTCGTTCCGGGCGGCCTGGTCTTCCTCTGTCGGTGCTGGGTTGTCGCCGATTGACTGATACGCCTCCTCAGCCCGCTGTGCAGCGTCGCCGTTCTCCGGCTGCCAGTTGACGTACGAAATCGGGAAATCGAGGCTTGTATCGGTCTGTGGCGGGTTCAGCAGCTGGAGGAAGTTGTCCGGGGCGGGCCAGTCGGCGACCCAACCAAGCGAGTACATCTCTAGCTCGCCGTTGCGACCACGTTCGAGGAGCGTGTTGAACGGTGCCTGATTGACTTCGAGGTCGATGAAGACACTCTCAAGCTGGTCCCGAAGGATGCTTGCGGTTTCGCTCCAGGTACCGGACTCGTAGATTGTCAGCTCCATGGCAAAACGCTCGTTTTCGCCGTAGCCAGCCTCTTCCATCACCGAGCGGGCCTCTCCGAGCTGGCTGTCGTCGTAGCCGTACGGGTACTCGTTTTCGGCGCGGTCGTTGTAGTTCTGGGGGCCGCCGGGGAAGATGGATTTCGGCGTGAAGTTGTACGCGGGTTCGCCGCGCTGTTTGAACACCTGCTCGACAACGGTGTGCTGGTTCATCGCGTACGCGACCGCCTGACGGACCGGCTTGGGCACGCTGGCCATATCAAAGCCGAGATAGAACACACCGATGGTCGACACACCGGAGTAATTGGCCGTGGCGCCGTTGCGCAACTCGCCGTAGGTCCCGTTCTGACGACCCTGGTCGTCTTCCTCCTCGACAGATACCTTCCCGGGGTCGTACTGCGCTGTGGGGAGCTCGAAGATGTCGGCATTGCGGTTCATCGCGTAGTTGTAATTGGCCGAATCGCTCTCGATGACCGCAAAGTGGACGCCATCGACGCTCGGGCTCTCGCCGTAATAGTCGTCGTACGCGCTGACCCTGGCCTCAGTGCCAGAGTCCCACGTATCGAACTCGAATGGCCCGTTCCCGACTGGGCTCGAACTGGAGAACTCGGCCTGTGTCACCTCACCCTCGTACCCTTCGATGTCGCCGACCATGCCCTCAGGAACTGGGGCGAAAGAAGTGTACGCAAGCATTTCCAGCGTGGACGCAAACGGCGATTCCAGCTGGATTTCGAGCGTCGTTTCGTCGACAGCTTCGACGCCAAGCGTCCCTGGCTTGTACACTTCCTGTTCCTCGCCGTCGACCGTCTCGGTCGTCGTTTCGTGTGTCACGCCCAGTGAGTCTAGAACGAAATAGGCACGACTGGAGTTGTCAGATGCAGTCAGCCGCTCGAATGAGTAGACGAAGTCACTGGCGGTTACGGTGTCCCCGTTGTGGAAGGTCGCATCTTTCAACTGGAACGTGTAGGTTGTGAAGTCATCAGATACCTCATAGTCCGCAGCCATAAGCCCCTCTACAGCGGGCTGCGCGTCGGGATAGTTCATCAGCGGGTCGAACATCTGCTGGATAACGATTCCTGACTGGGTGTCGGTCGACTCAATCGGATCCATCGTCGTCATCGTGCCCGTGTTGACCCGCCAGAGGTCACCGTCCTCTTTTAGGTCGGTCCCGACATCGCCTCCGCTGGAGTCCGTCGAGTCCATACCGCCGCCAGTTCCTTCCTCTGCTCCCTCAGTCTCGTCGCTATCACTGGAACATCCCGCCAGCGCTGCGGCCGCCGCAGCACTGCCCGTTGCTTTCAGAAACGATCGCCGTTCCATGCTACTTGAACGTGGCATATTGATACCCAAATTGCCCCCTACAAATAGAAGTTATGTCATACAGTAGCTTGAAATATTAAACTGCTCGCATGAAGAAATTCAGTTTATTATCTATAGTAATCTTACATGATATATACTGTAGCGATTGTTCCCTGCATACAGATATTCCACCCCATAGAACCGGATTATCGGTGTCATTGACCGCACGCACCGGTATCTACGTGGACTGACAGATGGCAGTAACCGCTGTCGCGATCAGCAACTGCGCTACCAGTCGACGGAGAGTGACCCGTCGCCGTTCGGGTCTGGGGCGATTTCTTCGTTCGTTCGCCGGTCGACGACGTGGATGATGCCACGGTCTTTCTTCGCCGGGCAGGCCTCCGCGGCCGCGACATTGTGATCGAGTTCCTCCTCGTCGATGAAGTAGGTCTCGGGCTTGGCGATGCCGGTGTCCAGGTCGAGCGTCCAGTTGCGCGACTTCTCGGCGCACTTGCCCGCGCCGAAGCACTTGTTGGCCTCGAAGATGATCTTGTACGGTTTCTCCTCGATTGGGGGGCCGTCCTGTTCGCCGATTTCGCTCGGGTCGACGTGGTCGTCCGCGTCTGCCATTACACTCTGTTCGAGGCGGACCGCCTTTCGATTGTCGGTCTCGCTGCCGTTCCTTCATGACGTTTCGACTGCCGGCACGACCTCGACAGCGTCTCCGACGGCAAGGTCCGAACCGCGGTCGGCCTCGGGAACGCGGGCGATGAGCATTAGCGTGTAAAAGTGATCGAAGGCGTCGCGGTCGGCCCACTCCGGAAACGTCTCTTGCCGGCGTTCGATGAACTGTTCCCGGAATTCCGGTGTTTTCTCGCCGGTGTCGGGGTCCCGCTGAGGGACCACGCAGCGACCGCAGGGAGTCACCCCTTCGAAGCGAACGCCGCCGGCCCGGAAGGCAGGAGCGTCCGCGCCGACGAAGCGGTCCTCCCAGAACGCCGGGACCCCGCCGATTTCCACGTTCGCCCGGAGTCGCCGTCGCAGCCCTTCAACGGTCACGTCGTCGAACCACGACGCTACGGTTTCCAGCGTCGCGGTGCTGATGACTGACGGCCCCATCTCCCGGCGGTCGACGTAGCCAAGCGTCTCGTCGCGCTCGACAGTCAGGTCCACACCGAAAAATTCGCTGAGCCACTCAGCAGCCCGGGTGCGCTCACCTGCATCCCGGAGTTCGAACGACGCGCTGTCGCCATCGGTGGTGACCGACAGCGTTGCCGTTTCTGCGTCGTAGTTGGTGTCGATGTCGTGGACGCGGTCGGTCCGCTTCCCGTTGACCACGTCGCCGCCGGCGTCGAACATGGCGAACTCGCGGTCGTGCGCCAGCGTCCCGCCCGGGCGGATCGATACAGATTTGCAGTCCATGCCGTCCAGCGCCTTGACGGGGTAGACGGTGAGTCGCTCGACGTGTGCCACTATCGGCTACTCGGTCGGAACGACGAAAACGTTGTGTGGTTACCGGTGAATCTCGACGGATTCGAGCAGCATCTCCTCGGTCGGCGCGTCGTTGCGGTCGGTGTCGACGCTACCGATGGACTCGACGACCTCCATCCCGTCGATGACCTTCCCGAAGACGGCGTGTTTGCCGTCGAGGTGGGGCTGAGCGTCGAGGGTAATGAAGAACTGCGAGCCGTTGGTGTTCGGGCCGCTGTTGGCCATGCTGAGGACGCCCGGACCGTCGTGGCTGAGTTCGTCGTGGAACTCGTCGTTGAAGGAGTAGCCGGGGCCGCCGCGGCCAGTGCCGGTCGGGTCGCCCATCTGGATCATGAAGTCCTCGATGATCCGATGGATGTCGATGTCGGTGTACAGCGGATCGATGCGTTTCTCGCCGGATTCTGGGTCTTCCCACGCGCCGGTTCCCGGGCCGATTTCGGTTCCGTCGTAGTCGTCGGCACCCTCAGCCAGGCCGACGAAGTTCTCGACGGTGGTCGGCACGCGCTCGTCGTACAGTTCGACTTCGATCTCGCCCTCTGTTGTATGGAGGGTCGCAGTCAGGTCACTCATACTCAATCGGAGGGAAGCCCGGCAGAAAAGCCTGCCCACTGACCGAGAGTTCAAGTACTGAAACGAGGCCATCGCCGCCATGGCTTGAGTAGCTGTCGCGTGGCGAGTCGCGGGAGTCCGACACGCCGCCACGCGAGCGAGAGTGTCGGCTGTTCGCTATACCGGGCTACGGTAGGTGTGACAGCAGCAGCTCCGACACCTGCTCGGGGGCGTCGAACTGGACCCAGTGGCTCGCCGCTGGGAGCCGCTCGACCCGACAGTCCGGAATCCATTCTTCGAGGTCCTGCGTTAGCGCGAGAGAGAGTGCGTCGTCCTGCACACCCCAGACAAGGAGCGTCGATGCTATCACCGGACGGTCGCCGACGCCGCCCTTCGTGACAGTCAGCTTCGCGTTCCGCCGGACGAGCGCCCGGTAATAGTTGACTGCGGCCGTGCGTGCGCCCGGCTGCCCGAGCGCCCGCTTGTACCGCCGCACGTCAGTCTCGGTGAACGCGTCGGGACGAGTCGGCCCGTCAGTGAGAATACGCTCCAGCATGGTGAAATCCTTCCAGCCGAGGCTGGCCTCCGGCAGCACGGGAAGCTGGAAGAACAGCACGTACCAGGACCGGAGCAGCTGGTCGACAGAGCGGCGGAGCTCTCGCTCGTACGCCGTCGGGTGGGGTGCATTCAGGACCGCGAGCTGGTCGACGACATCGGGCCGGTCGATGGCGGTCTGCCAGGCGATTACACCGCCCCAGTCGTGACCGACGACATGGGCCTGTTCGCGGTCGAGGGCTGAGACGAGGCCAGCGACATCGGCGACCAACTCGTCGATATGATACGCTGCGACGCCGTCGGGCTTGTCGGAGTGGTTGTAGCCCCGGAGATCCGGTGCGACCACGCGGTAGCCGGCGTCCGCGAGCGCCGGAATCTGATGTTTCCAGGCGTACCAGAACTCCGGAAAGCCGTGTAACAGGACGACGAGGTCACCGTCCGGCGGGCCGGCGGTCACGGTGTGGAGTCTGATACCGTTGGTACCGACCAGCTCGTGGACCCCGGGCGTCTCCGACGCGGGTACCGTCCACGCAGTGCTGTCACGAGCGCTAGCGTGTTGTCCCATCAGAACGACTTCGCCCGCTCGGTAGAAGTGGGTTCCGCTCTGCCCGCCGTCGCCGGATTAGAAGGCCCGAAGCTCGTCGAGTGTCGCCGCTGCGCTACCGTCGGCAATTGCCTCACGGGCCTGCTCAAGACCGTCCTGAATGCTATCAGCGTCCTCACGGGCATAGATGCGGAGCGCGGCGTTGAGCGCGACAGCGTCGGCGAAGCCGTCCTCGCGCTCGCCGGCCAGCACGGCCTCGGTTATCGCCGCCGACTCCTCGGCCACGTCCTCGACCTGCAGGTCCTCGCTTTCGATGTCCATTCCGTACTCGCCGGTACGGATCTCGAAGTCCGCGATGTCCTCGTCGTCGGACTCGTCGCCGGCGACGGGCCATTCGGCGACGATGGTCTCGCCGGGGCGAACGTCGTCGTAGCCCTCCATGCCCTGGAAAAACAGGGCACGCTCGACGCTGCTGGTCTCAGATTGGGTGAGCGTACGGACCATCTTCTTCGCGAAGGCCAGATGGTAGAAGCTGCCCAGATGCACGCTGGCGTTAGCCGGGTTCGCGAGCGTTTCGACAGTGTTGACGAAGGTCCGGACGCCCATGTTGTCGCGGCGCTCGAACAGGGCGTCGATGCCGGGGTTGAATTCCGGCTGATAGTAGAAGCCAAAGCCGACCTCATCGACCATGTCGGCGCTTTCGCTTGGCTCGATTTCCGTTCGGACTCCCAGTTCGTCCAGTACGTGCTTGTAGGCGTCCTGCTTCTGTGTCGGGACGCGGTCGCCGGAGTGGACGACAACGGGCGTGCCCGCGGCGGCGGCGACGACACCTGCGCCGACGCCGAGAATAGCCGACCGGCCCTTCCCGTCGTAGTTGGCCCCGCAGTCGACTGGGTCAGCGTCCGGCGTGGCTGTCTCGACTGACTCCTCGGACATCACGTCGACGTACGCACCCAGCTCTTCGGGGGTGTTGCGTTTCCAGCGGTTGGCGAGCCAGAACGCGCCGAGCGTCGTGTGATCGGGTTCGTCGCCGAGGATGCGCTGGAACGCCTCCCGGGCCTGTGTGCGGGACATATCGTCGGCCGATTTGTGACCGGAGCCGACGACTTCCGTCATGAGTCGTTTGAGCGGCCATTCGCCGTACTCCCGGGTCGCTTGCGCCATGGAAACGTGTTCGGGCCAGAGTTCAAAAGCCCCTGCGTTTCGTTCTCAATCTGTGGGAACCGACCGCCTTCCCGAAAGGGATACACGACTACGCTCCTAATCGAACACAATGAGTCTCAAGTCGGGTGAGTGGCGCGAGCAGATCGATGCGGTAGACGCTGCGCTCATCGACGAGTTCCAGAGTGACTTCCCGATTCAAGAACGTCCCTTCGAAGCTGTCGGTGACGCGCTGGAGGTCCCGGCAGGGGAAGCACTCGACCGGGTCAAAACGCTCCGCGAGGACGGTATCTTCCGTCGGTTCGGCCCGGTCCTCAATCCGCCGGTCATCGGCTCTTCGACGCTGGCTGCCGTCAGTGCCCCGGAGGACCGGTTCGACGAGGTGGCAGAGATAATCAATGGGTACCGACAGGTGAACCACAACTACGCTCGCGACCACGAGTGGAACATGTGGTTCGTTGTCACTGCAGGCTCCCGACAGCGGCGCGACGAGATCCTGTCCGATATCGAGGAGCGAACCGGCTGTTCGGTACTCGTCTTGCCGATGTTGACCGACTACTACATTGATCTGGAGTTTCCTGTTGTCAACGGTGACCGGTTCGCCCGGGAGAGTCTGGAGACGACCGACGCTACTGCGACCCGAATAAGCGAAGACGCCGCCGCGGACCTCTCGGAACTGGATCGACGGTTGTTGCTCGAAATCCAGACCGGCTTCCCGCTCGTCGCGACGCCCTACCGGGACGTGGCAGACGCTGTCGATGCCGATGTCTCCGAAGTGCTCTCGGCCATCAGGCGGCTCAAGCGAGCCGGCTGTATCAAGCGTATCGGCTGTGTCGTGAATCACATCGTCACCGGGTTCGACAACAACTGCATGGTCGTCTGGGACGTGCCGGACGACGCTCTCGACGAGCGCGGACAGGCAGTCGGCGAACTCCCCTATGTCACGCTCTGCTATCACCGGCCACGCCGCCCGGAGCAGGACTGGCAGTACAACCTCTTTACAATGATCCACGGACGCCAAGCGGACATCGTGGACGAGAAGATAGACGAACTCGCGACCGACCACCTCCCGTACGACCACGGCCGGCTGTACTCGACGGAGACGCTCAAACAGACTGGGGCACGATACGACGACATCGTCGGCCAGTAACCGTTCTCAGTCAGGGTGTCCCGGGAACGGTGGCCGGAACCCTTTTGCAATTATACTGTAAACATGCTAGCTAATGACAAAGGGTCGGCAAGCGACAATCCTCGTTGTCGACGACGAACCAGCCGTGGCCGACGTGTACGCGGACCAGTTAGGGGACCGGTACACAGTCGAGACGGCATACAGTGGTGAGGCCGCCCTTTCGAAGCTAGATTCCGCAGTCGATGTTGTCCTGTTAGACCGACGGATGCCGGACCTCTCCGGCGACGAGGTACTGTCGGCGATCCGTGAGAAACGCTACGACACGCGCGTAGCGATGGTGACCGCAGTGGACCCCGATTTCGATATCATCGAGATGCCCTTCGATGACTACGTCTTGAAACCGGTGTCGAAAGAGGACCTCTTTCAGACGATCGAACAGTTGCTCCTGTACGCCGATTACGAGGAACGCCTGCGTGAGTGCTACTCGCTCACGGCGAAATACGCTGCACTGGAATCGTCGAAACCACAGACGGTTCTCGATGAGAGTGAGGAGTTTACTGCACTGGAGGCTGAACTCGCGGAGGTCCGGGCGGAGCTTGACGAACTCACGGATTCGTTCGACGCCGCGGACTTCGAGTTACTGTTCCGGAATTTCGAGACGGACAAATCAATGCCGGACAACACGCAGCTCTGACCCGGTTCGGAGCGGGTCGTCTCTGCGGTGGCGATGCTCACGGCGACTTCCCACCCTTTCGAAAGCACTAACCGATTCTCTTCCATAGGAAGGGCAATGAGTCAGCAACTCCCGGACGTGCAGGCGTCGAGTCCGGACGTAACGGTCGGTCTCAATCGCGTCGGTGTGACGGGCGTCGAGAAACTCGTCAAGCTGGGGCGGCGCGACCGCGACCCCATCGTACTCATGGCGGAGTTCGAAGTGTTCGTGGATCTGCCGTCCTGGCGAAAGGGGGCCGACATGTCCCGCAATATGGAGGTCATCGACGAGACGCTGGAAACCGCCGTGTCCGAGGAAGCCTATCGGGTCGAGGATGTCTGTGGCGATGCCGCCGAACTCCTGCTTGAGAAGCACGATTACACGACGAAGGCGGAAGTTCGGATGGAAGCAGAGTACGTCACCCATGAGTCCACGCCGGCGTCCGAAATGGCGACACAGTCGACCGCCGACATCATCGCCTCGGCGACGGCGACCGAAGACGGGACGAGCGAGGAAATCGGCGCTCGCGTCACTGGGATGACTGTCTGCCCGTGCTCACAGGGGATGTCAGCCTCCCGCGCCCGCGAGACGCTCCAGCAGCTCAACGTCGACGACGACGTCATCGAGGAGTTCCTCGAAACCAACCCACAGGCCGGCCACTCACAGCGGGGCCACGCCACGCTCACCGTCCAGAGCGATGGCGCGCCCGAGGTTGACTTGAACGAACTCATCGAGGTCGCCCGGGATTCGATGAGCGCCCGCATCTACAACCTCGCGAAGCGGCCCGACGAGGACCACATGACCTACGAGGCCCACAAGGACGCCAAGTTCGTCGAGGACTGCGTTCGCGGGCTCGCCGAGGGCGTCGTCGACACGTTCCCGGATCTGCCCGACGATGCCGTCGTGACGATGAAACAGTCCAACGACGAGTCCATCCACCAGCACAACGCCCACGCCGAACGCGTAGCGCAGTTGGGAGATTTGCGGCAGGAAGTCAGCGAGGACTGAGCGCAGCGAAATCCTCAGAACGTCGAAGGGGCGCGAAACGCTATGTGTCCCGGTTGGAAACGCCGAAGCCGTGAGCGTAGCGACCCGTGAAACCGCTGGTAGTTTTTGTGCGTAACGATTCACTGGAAGACGGACACCGTTTGCGGCCCGATTTCTCCCCGCCTCCAGCGTTCCAACTACGGCGGCCCGACCGGTTTCGCTTCGGCCCACTGCTCTTCGAACGCCTGGCTGATATCGGCAGTGAAATCGGAGTCTTTCATGTCGATGACGCCGAAGGTTTCCTCGCGGCCAAGCGGGTGCGGGACCTCGATACAGACTTCGACCCCATCGAGTAGCTCGAACGTAGTCCTGATGTTCGGACTGGCGCGGGCGCTGTAGTTATCGTAGTGGAAGAGGCGCTCGTAGTACTCGCGGTTGGCCTCCTCCGGGAGACTTTCGAACAGGTCCGGTCGGACAAGCAGGGACACCTCGACGCCCCGTTCCAGCGCCGCTTCGAGTTCATCCACGATTCGCTCGGTGCCGGAGAGAATGTCCACCTGACGAGCGGGTGCCGAGCCGACCATGATGATCTCGTCGTCGGCGGCAGCCAGCCGTTCGAGCAGCAGGTCAAGCGAGTTGTCGGGGCCGACGGCGGCCGTCCAGAACGGTTCCTCGACGGGATCTGCCGACTCTAGCTGTGAGGAGAGGTCGTCAACGATCTCCTCGTACTGGCCGACCTTCTCCTGAAGTTCGCGCTTCTTGTCTTCGAGTAACCGATCGAGGGCCGTGTCCGGCTCGACCGCGACGTATTTCTTTGGCCGGCTGGCGGTCTGGCTGCGGACCAGATTGTACGTTTCGAGGCTGTTTAGCACATCGTAGATGCGGCCCATCGGCACGTCGCTGGCCCGCGACAGCTCCTTTGCCGTTGTCGGTCCTGTTTCCAGGAGTGACCGGTATGCTCTGGCTTCATATTCGGAGAGTCCGAGATCTCTGAGACTGGACATACCCATACATCAGGGTACGTGTGCAAAAACTTGTCGGGGGTTTACCGTTTGTCCACGTTTGCGGCCGTTGTTCGTGTCAGCGCTCGCCAGTTAGCGAGGCTTCGAGGTCGCCCGGCGTCGTCCCCTCGGCGACGATCGCGTCCCCGTCGAGGAGCCGTGCTGTGCCGTCGCCGTCCGGCTCCGGAACAACGGTGGTCTCGTGGTCGGCCAGCCGTAGCGCCGCACGGTGGAGGTCCGTTCCGGCTTCGGTGCCAACCGTGAGCGTCTGTGGCTGCTGAAGACGGGCTGCGACGCCGGCGTAGCCGGCGACCTCGACGCCCATCCGTTCAGCTGCGCCAGCGAAGGACTCGACGGCCGAAAGTGCTGCGTTACGGTATCGATCCTCGCCAGTGAGTGCTGCGAGGTCGACCAGCGCGTCGGCCAGTTCCACCGTCGCGTCGAGCGGGTGGAGCGAGTGGTCACAGAGCCCAGCGCCGCTGGTGGGACCATCGCGGAACGCACCGCCGTCCTGCTGGCGGTTTTCGATTGTCCAGTCTGCGATAGCTTCGGCTGGCCCCGGCTCACCGAGGACCTGCCAGCTCGTCGTCAGGCCCTGGAGGAGCTGGGCCTGGTCCAACAGCAGCCCGGTGTCGCTGTCCGCGCCGTCGTAGTGGGCGACCTCGCCGCCGTCGACAAGCGATTCACAGACGGCGTCCCGCGCGCGACTGGCGTACTGCTGTGCGCGCTCGTCGTCGGTGTAGGCAGCGACCCACAGCAGGGCATCGATTGCGAGCCCGTTACGGTCGGCGAACACCGTCTCGTCGACGTTCGGAGACACTGTGCCTTCGCGCTCGGTCGGCTCTAGGCGGTAGTACTCGTCCGACCCGGCCTGGCTCGCGGCGAACGCGTCGCCGGCCCACAGCGTCGTTGTGAGGTAATCGACGGTCCGCTGTGCGGCGTCCCGGTACGCTTCAGTCCCGGTGTACCGGTAGCCGTGAGCGAACGCCCGGACCAGAGCGGCGTTCTCGTCCAGTAGCTTCTCTCTGCGGGGATTCCCCCAGCTACGCTCCGTCGAGTACCGGAAGAAGCCGCCATCGTAGGTGTCGAGCAGGTGTGTCCGGATCGCTTCCAGCGTCCGGGTGGCCTGGTCTCGCGCACGGACGAGAGCGAACTCCACGGTCCGCGGAAGCGGAAACTTCACGTCGGTTCCCCAGCCGCCGAACTCGTCGTCGAACGCGCCGAGCAGTTGCTCGATCATATGCTCCTCGATGCGTGATCGGAGGTCGCCAGCCGGCGGGGATTCGTCCTGTAGCTGCCGGGGAATCGAGCCCGCCGCTGCGCCCTGTGCGTCCCACGACTCCCGAACGGAGTCCAGAATACCGCGGAACCCGTCCGGCCCGAGGAACGTCGCGCCGGTGATGACCTCACCCTCAGGGGTGAGAAACACCGTCGACGGGAACCCGCCCATCGTGTACCGCTCTCGGACGCGTGGATTGCGATCAGCGTCGACGCGGACTGGGACGAACCCGTCGTTGATGTTCGCCGCGATGCGCGGTTCACCGAACGTGCCCCGGTCCATCGCCCGACATTCCGCGCTCCACGGAACCGTCAGCGCCAGCAGTACTGGCTTCCCCGACTCGGCGGCGTCGTCGAAGGGGGCTGTGCCCCACTCGCGCCACTCGACCTTCGTGTCGCGTGCGTATTCGTCCATACCGGGTGTGGGCGGTGGGCGTACAAAGGCCCTCTCACTCTCGGCGAAAGACCGATTGGGGGCGCGGTCCAAGCGTGGGCGATGGATACCCAGCAGGCGATTCGCGAAACCCGGGAACCGGTCACGCCGGGCGACCGGCCGCCCCGTCTCGGCCGCGTCCCGTTCATCGACAACACCGCCGCGATGTTGCGTGACCCGCTCGGGTTCTATGACCGCGCCGGTGCTCACGAGGCCGACGTGGTAGGGTACAGCGTCGCCGGGACGACGGGCTGTTTCGTCTGCCATCCCGATCTGGTCGAGCAGGTGCTGGTAACCGATGCCGACGCCTACGAGAAGGGACAACTTCTTCAGGACACCCTCGGTCAGTTCATCGGCGAGGGGCTGTTCCTGCTGGAGGGCGAGGAATGGCAGCGCCAGCGGACGGCGCTCCAGCCAGCGTTCTACCGGGAGCGAATCACTGCCTACGGCGACACGATGACCGAGTTCGCCGATCGGACGGCGGCGGGCTGGAGCGACGGCCAGCGTCTCGACGTACTCCCACATATGCAGTCGCTGACGCTGAACATTCTCGGCAAGACACTGTTAGACGTGGATATCGAGACCACTGCGGACGCGCTGGAACCGCTACTCGACGCGTTACGCAAGCGACTGGACCCGCGGTCGCTGTCGGCGTACCTCCCGCTGTGGGTCCCGACGGCGACGAACCGCGCTGTCAACAGCTCGCTGGCCGAGTTCCAGTCCACGCTCGACGACGTTATCGCTGCCCGCCAGCGTGAAGACGAGAACGCTCGCGAGGCGCGCGACGACGTACTTTCCCTGCTGCTCTCGCTCGATGACGAGACGATGGACCGCGAGCGACTGGGTCACCAGCTCCTTACTTTTCTCGTCGCCGGCCACGACACGACGGCGCTGACCCTCACGTATGCCTGGTTCCTGCTGGCGAACAACCCCGAGTGCCAGCAGCGCCTGCACGAGGAACTCGACGCGACGCTGGGGAACAGCCAGCCGACGCCTGAGGACCTGTTCGACCTGCCGTATCTCGATGCGGTGCTGAACGAAGTCCTGCGGCTGTATCCGCCCGCGTTCACGGTGTTTCGACAACCGACGGAGCCGGTGACTCTCGGCGGATACGAGCTCTCGACGGACGCCCAGCTCACCCTCCCGCAGTGGCTCGTCCACCGGGACAAACGCTGGTATGATGCGCCCGACGCGTTCCGCCCTGAACGGTGGGATGACGACCTCGAAGCGTCCCTCCCGGACTACGCCTACTACCCCTTTGGTGGCGGCCCGCGCCACTGCATCGGAATGCGTTTTGCCCGGATGGAGGCCAAACTCGCCCTGGCAACCATCGCCCAACAGTACGCCGTCGAAGCGGTCACCGAACCGCCGCTCTCGCTGGCGATGCAGATTACGCTGAGTCCCACAGAACCGATCGAAGTCCGACTGCGGGAGCGCTGACCCGCGCCCTCGGCGGTCGACAGCCCGGTCCCGCTCTCGAAAGGCGTTTGGGGGCGGGCCTGCAAGCAGTCGTATGCTCCGGGTCATCGGGCTATTGCTGCTCATCCCGCTGTTCGACATCGTGTTGCTGGTGACGGTCGCGATACCGTTCCTCGGCCCTTACGTGACGGTCGCCCTCGTCGTCCTGACGGCACTGATCGGCATGCTGCTGGTCCGTGCCGAAGGCCGTGCGACGCTTCGGAAGATCCAACAGCGGCTCGCCGTTGGTGAACTCCCGACCGACGAACTCATCGACGGTGGCCTCCTCATCGCCGCCGGCGCGTTCTTCCTCACTCCCGGCCTGGTGACGGACTTCGTCGGCCTCCTGCTCGCGGTGCCGTTCACCCGGTACCCCGTCCGCGCCGCCACGCGTCGCTGGGTCGTCCAGCCGTACGTCGACGCCAAGACCGGTGGCTTCGCCAGCGGTCAAGTGTATGTTGGCGGCTTCCCTGACGACGAAAACGGCCCAGCTGGCCCCGGTCCGACTGGCTCAGAGGGTGGCCCTAGTTCGGGCTCTGGTTCCGGTCCCGGCACCTCCTTCGACCCAGACGAAGCCACTGACGTCGACTTCGACGACAGCGACGAAAACTGAAGCCCTGACGCGGTTTCACATCCCCAACCGGCCGCGAAACGTTACCCTTTTCAATACCCCTCGGGTACAAACGAATGCGTTGGGCCAATAGCTCAATCAGGTTGAGCGCTCGGCTGATAACCGGGAGGTTCGCGGTTCAAATCCGCGTTGGCCCACTCCCTTTCCGGGCTGTCTCCAGCCCACTCGAATCTGTATTTACAGGCATGAGATACTTTTTCGCCAGTCTCAAAAAAGGGCTAATAAGGGTCGTTCTGAGTAATTTGTAAGGATCCTTGCGGACCCCGACGCAGTCCAGCGTTCAATATGACTCAAGCCCGCAAGCGACGGCCAGACCTCCTACCCTGCCCACCTCACCCACCAACTCCAGCAAGGACCGGCCTACTCCAATCGTGGGTCGCTTTGTAGCCACCCGTCATTGAGGCGTCAATCTCGCGAGCTGCCTCAACTCAACACTGTACGTTCCATGTGGCGACCGAATGACCGTCTTTTCTCTTTCTAATGGTTAGAAAAAGATAGTGATACTCGTAGGGCCCAGTCAATGAAACCGTGGCTGACTATTGAAAATAGCTTTAGTAGCATCTCGGCACTTTTTAAACCCGGGCTGAGAGAGTGGATGTTAATGAATATTGAGTCGCTTGAACGTTCTCTGTTGAACCGACGATCGTTACACAGAGATTGGTTGGTCATATTTATACTGGCTCTGACTGCAAGGCTTGCCGACTGGTTTCTTCGGGGGACACGGGTCGTGGGCGATGCGACTACAGCGCGCAGAATTTGTAACGAACTGTCAGTATCGACACTTATAACTACCAACCACAGGATTATATACTCCGGATTCCAGTTACCATACTGTGCTTTTTTGAGGATCCCTGGGACAAGTGTGGATCTGTGGATATTCCTGCAGATTCTACTGTCGGCGGCAAGCTGTATCTTAATATATGAAACGGGGAGGCTACTAGTCAGTAGAAATGCAGGTTTGATTGGTGGGCTGTTGTTCGCTGTTATATGGCAAGTGTTTAAATGGAACGTCAGGCCGCAATCCGAACCGCTCTTTGCGATTATTGGTGCTGTTGTGTTGTGGCGGCTAGCAGTATATGACCAGTATCCGACCCACCGAAATCAGGTATTGGCGCTGATACCGCTTCTCTGGCTAGCCATAACGCGCCCGAACGGGTTAGCGATAATTCTCGGATATTTGTTACTCGATACGATATTTGTATCCGACCGATGGAGGATTAACGTGTTTCCGTACCGGTACCTAAATCTATTCATTATTTTGTGTGTGGGTATTTTAGCGGTATTCCGACTGTTCGCCTTTGATGGTGTGTCGATGATGGAGCGGCTTGCAAAAGGACTGATCGTTACAGGTCATATCTATTACGAATACACGCCCACAGCAGCGAGTCGTCTGCCGGAGTTTCTGCTGCTCAATTCCCATCATATTGCTATAATAATAATATTGAGAGTTCTCTGGTTCTTTTCCCCAATTCTCCCAGCGTGGTCGGTACCACATATCATCATTGGACTGGCCACAGTGTTACCGGTGAACGTCGGAGGGATAATCGGTGGCTACAGAGCACTTATGCACGATAGTAACGTATTTAAATATTGGGGCGTGCCGGTTCTGATGGCGCTCCTGTTACGAACGATTGCATGGGTTCCCGGAGGACGCAACTGGTTCAGTATAAGCGCGGTGTGTTTATCACTGCTCACTGGGTACTTGCTTCACTCCAAGCTACCAAGCATATACTGTGCTGTGATGAACGGGGAGTAGAGCGCCCACGCGGCATACTGTTTTACTGAGTGTGTTCTGATTATAACACGACCTGAAAATTGATTGCGTTTTTGTCCACTAAAGTCATAATTTATTTACTAATGCCCGTGAATTTCTCCGATATCATGACAGAAGCAGACTTCGATACCAGACTGATGGCGAGGGCTGGAGACTATCTGCTTGACCGAAACGAGCCGGTGGTCCCAAAAGACAGCTTCGACCACCATCTCATCGGCTCCGTCAGTTCCCTCTCCGATAGCTGACTCCCTGCACTCTTTAGACTACACTCGCCGTAGCACCACTCCGTCCGTAGTAGGTCGCATACGCTCGCACAAGGTCGTCGGTCCGAAGCGCTTGTCACAGCGATCGCAGATATGACCCGATCGAACTCCGTTAAGCGCCTTAGCAGGATTCGACTGGCTCTCATCTCTCATCTCAGCGGCGGGATTCGGTTCCTCGAAGCCGCACGATAACACAGCCAGCAAAGCACTGTCTAGTTGAGCGAGTTTGAGAAGCGAGGAGGTCGTAGCGAGAAGTGCTCATGCAACTCGCAGACCTCCTCAGAGAAACGTTAGATGAGGACAATCAATACGTTTGGGAGAACGAGCGCACTCCGACACCCGTCCGGCGGTTTGGGGTGCGTCTCCATACTGCGGGGCTGTCGATCAGGGAGACGGTCGCTATCTCAGATCTGCTGGGTGTCGATCTCTCTCACGGGGCGGTCTGGAACTGGGTGCATACACTGTCTGAAGCACAGAGCGACCCGCCGACGCCCCAGCCGTCGCGGGTCGCGGTCGACGAGAAACAAATCACGGTTGACGGCGAAAAGAAGTGGTTGTACGCCGCTGTCGACACCGACTCAAAGCTACTACTTGAAGTCGACGTGTTCAGCCGCCGCGGGACTGACCCCGCGGCGGCGTCCCTGCACCGGCTCACTCAGAAACACGATGTCGCCGAAACAGAGTTTCTCGTCGATGCTGGCGGCTATCTGACTGCCCTTGCCCGCCGTGAATTGAGTGGTCGACTCGACTATCGGACTCGGAACCACATCGAAAAATGGTTCCTGACTATGACCATGCGAATTGACCGCTTTCGCTCCTCCTGGAGGGGCAGTCAATCAAGCGCGAAACAGTGGTTACGGCGCTTTAGGAACCATTATAATCACGAACGCCCGAGCCAAGCTCTTGACGGAAAAACGCCAGCTGAGGATATCCAGAACTAGACAGTGCCACTCTTTAGAAAGCTGAGGACCAGGCTCACTGGGCCGCTAAACACCATCTTCGGAACACCTCTTGACAGGAGATATCTGACTCTCCGTGTTGGACAGCGTGAAATGTGGCACTCAATACACACTTATTTGTCTTGTTTCAGTGTACCGCCCTACACAACCTGATTTCTATATCATATAGGCAATCACTTGTATTTTCAGAGAATCGAAACATTCGGTCGATGCTATAGGTAGATTTCGCCGGCCGTCTGGTTCGATTTGAGGACAGCAGGTCACGTCCGCGACCGTTGCTAGCTTCCTCACAGCTATACTTTGTTTATGCCATCGACGCTCGGACGCGAAGCAGTCAGGGAAACCGACCCGGAAAGCTTTCCTTCTGGTTGTCTGTCAGTAGTTGTATGCGACGACGCCAGTTCCTTGCAAGTGGAACAGCCCTCCTCTCGGTCGCTGTCGCCGGCTGTGGTCATCCCTCCGTCGTGCTGGACATGGACAACGCGACAGCGGCCGATATCGCCGACGAAGTTTCGATGTCGCCCGGCCCCGAGTCGACGGAGTACACGGTCGCTTCGGAGGCCATCGAAAACGGCTCTACGACGCGCCGAGGGCGACACGAGCTGTTCGACCAGATTGATACCGTCCGGATCGACGATGCCTTCTACGACGTTTCGGAGACGGCACTCGAGAGTAGCGACGTGACGGTGTACGAGGTACGGATCGATTTCGATCCGGATGATTCGACGGCTGAGATCGGCGAAATCGCCTACGAGGAGCTACCGGCGGTAGACCGCCAGCGCCTTGACCCGATCATTTCGGACGACGACCCGCCCAGCGGGGACGGGTACGACGTGGGTGTCGGGTACGGCACTGCCGAGGAAGTGGGGAACGGCTCGGTGTTCGTTCCCGAGCAGCAGTACGATATTATCGTCCACGACGGCGACCGCTACCGGGTGACGGTCAGCACACGAACGACGACGGAGACCGAATACCGATACGAGGCGACGGAAGTCGCGTCGGGTGTCAACTCGTTTGCTGACCAGATTCGAGACCAGTACTTGTTCACCCTCTCAGGCCTCTCCGAAGCCGAACGTGAAGTGGTTGAAGAAGCAATTGATGGCGGGTACTTTGAGGATAACGAAGCCTTCCAGTCCGTTACCGACCGCATCCGGGAGCACGAGGGAATCGAGGTCACGGACAGCTATGGGACGTGGCTTCTGGCCTACGAACAGGTCGAGTATCTCACGTACGTTGAGTGGTAGTCTGCTGTCAAGGGCTGAGGCTATTCGGCCGATGCGTCGGACCGCTCTAACTTCAGCGTCTGCAGCAGGTATCGGTTATAGTAGCTACTGAAATTCAATCTACACCAGATCGCACGAGAGCAGTGCGCTCAGTGCGTAAATCGTTTCAATTGGTACTGCTGTCGGTGAACTCGTCGAACAGGTCGGCGACACGCTTCTCGATCTCATCTCGGGTTTCCCGGACCTGTTCGATTGGCTGTCCGTGCGGGTCCTCTAGCGCCCAGTCGCGCACTGCGACATCGGCGTCGAGTTCGAGCGTCGAACACCCCATTGTCGCAACGACAGTACACTCGTTGAGTTCGTCGTCCGAAACCGCTTGTGGGGCCCGGTCAGAGAGGTCGATGCCGAGTTCATCCATCGCATCGACGACCCCCGGATGCACTTCGTCCGCGGGGTCTGTGCCGCCCGTCAGGATTTCGACCGCATCTTCAAGTCCGCGACGGGTACGCTCCCGCTCGGCAAACGCTGTGGACATCTGGCTTCGGCCCGCGTTCTGGACGCAGACGAACCCGAACTTCAGCGGCGTATCAGTCATCGTGTAAGCGTACCGAGCGAGTGGAATAATCCTTCCTAAGACAGCTATTGTGGGCTATATATCTGATATCCTCCATCGTACGGCAGTAGCGGTTGGCGAGCTGACCCGCGAGCGGGACGTTCCTACGTACGTATAGCCCCTCCACATTGAGGGGGCAGTTCCTTCGTCTATCCAAGTCCGTGCCTGAATACATGCCGGAGTACCGCTTCACATGCCCGAACTGTGGTGCGTGTGCAACGGTCGACGATGGCGTCCGGAAGCGCCTGTTGGTCGTTGGATGCCCGGTTTGTGCCGAAGAAGTCGACGACCCGGCGTTTGTCGAGGTTCCGCCACACAGCACCGATCGAACCTGAGCCACGCCGTTGCCTGTACTGAACTGGTCCAAGAACTGGGATGTCTGGCTCGTTTTCAATTATTACACAACTTATTTGAACCTATCTTAAGACTGACTGAACATGATAGAGGACGCACTTCGCTATCAGACCCAGGGCGATGACTGGGCCAAACGCGTCGCACTCGGTGGGGTTGTACTGTTTTTCGGCTTTTTGCTCGTTCCATTGTTCACGTTCCAGGGATATATGCTCGAAGTAATGCGCCGTGTCCTCAGGGGTGAGACTGACACGCCGCCAGCCTGGGACGAACTGGATCTGGTCGACATCACCGTTGACGGGGTCCGACATACGGTCGTCGTTATTGGATACGGTTTGCTGCTCACTCTCGCGCTTGCCATCCCGGGCCTGCTGGTGATCGGCGGTGGACTCGGCGGCTCGGAGGGGTTGCTGCTCGTCGGTTTTCTCGTCGCTGCTTTGCTCTACTTTATCGGAGTTCTTGCAATGGCAGTGATACTACCCGTTGCGACAGGGAACTTCGTTCGGGCTGACAGTATCGCTGCGGGCTTTGACCGTGATGTTCTCTCGTCTGTCGGGACAAGTCGAACAATGCTGATGGCCGTGGTGATGGCGTTTGCGGTCAACATCCTCGTCTCCGTTGGAGCGACCGTCTTGGGATTCACGATTATTGGCTACCTCGCCGTTCCGTTCCTCGCGTTCGTTGGCCAGTCCGCGATCATGTATATCTGGGGGCGTGGTTTCGCGGACGCATACGAGGAGGCGTACGGCGAACCGCCGCTCACACCCACCACTTCGACCGGCGGGACACACGGGTCCGGTCCATCCACGGCAGGGATCACCTCGGGTGTGAACGATCCGGGGAGTGATAGTTACGCCGACGATTCGGGCCGGAGCGACGACGCCGACGATAGCGGATTCGGCACCTCAGCCTGGGACGATACCGGTGACAGTGACAGCGGACGACGCCGATAACGGTTGCTGGACACAGGTCGTTTATCACAACGTGAAGCGGTGTTAGAAATCGCTTAACTGCGACTGGAGCCCGGCGACGAGCTCGGACTTGCGACGTAACTGCCCGAGAGTGACGGGGAGCTGGTCGGCGATAGCCGTCAGCGTCTCCCGGAAGGACTGGGCGGTCCCGGGTTCCCCGTCGAAGGCATTCCGGACGCCCTCACGCACCTGCCAGACGCCGACCGGTGCCCAGTAGTCGTCGGTGATTTCCCGTAGCACCAGACACTTCGCCTGTTTGTCGCGCTCCTGTAGGTGTTCGAGGACGCCGAGTCGTGCCGCGTAGTACGCTCCCGCAGTCTCCTCGACGTAGGCGGTCCGTCCCTCGTAGCCCTCGTGAGCGCTGGACATGTAGTAGCCCGTCTCCGGGCGCGGGTTCCAGACGCTCTGGGGCGCTTTCATCTCGACGAGTTCGAACTCCCAGCGACCGGGTGCGAGCACGACCCAGTAGCGGTTCCCCATGTACTCGTTGTACCACAGCTCCGGCTTGTCGATGGTGTCGGCGTTGCGCAGCGTACCACGGACGTACTGCCCGACCGTGTCGTCGACGGCAGTGATCGACCATCGCGTCGGCACCAGCGAGCGCTCGCTGGCCTGCCCGAGCGCGCCTGCCGAGAGGATGGTGTTGATGTCGTACACGTCGAACCCACGGCGGTACAGGTACGCCATCGCGCCCTCAGCACGCCAGTCGTCGTCCGACAGCGTCTTTTCCACGGGTCGGGGCACGTGTGGGTTCTCAGCTAAGTCGGCACCAGTCGCGTGGGCACGCGGCCCCGTCGGCGTCCCAACGTCGTCGAAACTCACATCCATCTCGGGAGTACCGTCGAGACCGACCTCCACGTCCACGGGATGATCCGCGATGGCGACTTCACGCTGGACGCCGACGAAGCCGTTCCAGACGTCATGGACTCCGCCACCGCCGCGCCCGCCACCGGCGCTGACGGAATCGACTGATGTCGTCTGGGTGGAGTTCACCATACCGGTCCGGCGCTGGAGCACGTCCTCGATACCCAGTCCCTCCTGGTACCAGTCGCCGCTGGTCGCGAACCCAGCAGCGGCGGCGTCGGTATCGACCGGAGAGAGCAGGCCTGTCGAGACGTTGGGATACCCCGACCGGCCGACGAATATCTCTGGGGCCGTCGATCCGAACAGCGAATCGCCCTGCACTGCTGCCTCGAACTGCTGCTCGACGTCTTCGAGGTGGTCGGTGATGGCGTAGGACTTCTCTGCCGCGAGACGCCGCCGCTGTGCGGCTTCATCCTCCTCGAACCCCTCGATGAACTCGTCGAGTTGCATCTGTCACGCCTTCGGTCCTCCCCGATAAGAACCTTTCCAGCGGCCCGTGGGAGAGCAACTCTTACAGGGTTGGATTGAGTAACAACAGGTGATATAAATCATGGTAAATACCACGAAATGGTTCCTGCTCGGCGCAACGCTGGTCAGCATGGTTGTCATATTCGTCTCGGCGATCATTCCGGTCGCGTACCAGCAGGCACTTGTCAACCTTCTCGTCGGGGAACTCGCAGCCCTCACGCTCGCCCACTCTACGTACCGCGTTTCGTCGGGCAAGCAGGTCAGCCCCGTTGCAGCGGTGGTCGCGATCCTGTCCGGTATTATCCTGTTTCTCTCGCCCATCTTCATCGAGCCTGTCGATCCGATCCTCTCAATAATGTTTGCCGCCGGAACCGTTGTCACCGTTGGCGGGCTGGTCGGCGTTCTAGGTCGGTTCCTTGGTGGTGAAGAGGGTCGACAGACCGGTGCCGAGCGAATCAGCAGGAACGCCGGGAACTGACAGGCCGACCACAACGTCTATACCGACGGGTCAGCCACCCTCGGACAATGCCGGTCATCGAATGCGACGAGACGACGGCCCGCGAGCGCCTAGCGGATGCGGGACTCGACATTGAAGCAGGAAACACCGATCACGAGCGCTGGCGTGTCGACTACGGCGGTGCGACGGCGGTCGCCTACGACGGAAAAGTCGTCGTGCAGGGCGAGGAGTCCGCACAACTTGAGGCCCTGTTACGCGGCAATGACGGCGGGCGAGTCCATGCGTATTTTGATGGCGCATCGCGTGGCAATCCAGGGCCGTCCTCGGTCGGCTACGTGCTGGTCGACGACAGCGGGATTGTCACGGAGGGTGGGGAGACGATCGGTACAGCGACAAACAACCAGGCGGAATACAGAGCGCTCATCCGTGCGATCGAAGTCGCACGCGATTACGGATTCGACGACGTCCATATCCGGGGTGACTCAGAGCTTATCGTCAAACAAGTCCGTGGTGAATGGGATACGAACGATCCGGAACTGCGCGAAAACCGCGTCCGCGTGCGTGAACTGCTGACTGGTTTTGACGACTGGCAGATCGAGCACGTTCCGCGAGAAATAAACGACCGTGCGGACGAACTAGCAAACGACGCACTCGACGATGACTGACCTGCCGACAGACGTGACCGAACGGGCCGAACGGCTGACCAGACTCGCTCGCGAGGCAGTCGACGATGCCGAGGCCGACGCCTACAGGACCGAACGCGATGAAATCCTCGCCGAGTACGACTACACCGCTCGCATCAGGAACGACGGGACGGGTGACGTACTCGTCTGCCATCCCGTCGAATGGGTCGATGATGGCGTCATCCGTCCCGAGCGGGTCGACGATATCGACCGTGGCGTCGAGATACGACTTTCGGGTCCCGGCGACCCGGACGAGTGGGAAGAGATCGACGCTGCAAACCGGGCTGTCGTCGAAGCTGTGACCGAAGCGCACGGTGAGATACACGGCGCCAACGCGGAGCTGCTCGCCGATTTCATGGGCAACCACTACGCGAAACCGATCTCGGAGGCGACACCGGACGAAATTCAGGAGTTTCGGGACGACTACGTCCGACGGAACGCGTGGCCAACTGCGGAACAACAGTCGGTCCTCGACCGGTCGATCCGTCTTACTATCGAAGAAGCCGGTGGCCGCGCTCCTGACCTGTAACTGTCCGGTACACCTGCTGGTAATCAGTGTCTGTTTCGCGTTAAGAATTGATTAACAGTAGTTCGCAGGTGCCCAGGTGCGAGTCTACTGCTGTGCCGCGATCAGATCACGGAGTTCGTTGGCTCGACCGTCGTCGGAGATGAACTTCCCGAACACCCATCCGAGCTGGTCAAGGACTGCGTCCTTGCCCGACTCTGTCAGGGAGTACTGGTTCGTTCGCTTGTCGAGTTCGCTCTTCTCGACGAGTCCCATCTCGACGAGGTCGTCAAGGTTCGGGTACAGGCGACCGTGGTTGACTTCGTCGTTGTAGTATTCTTCTAGTTCGCGCTTGATAGCGAGACCATACCGCGGCTCTTCAGCGAGTATTACCAGAATATTCTGCTGAAAAGCGGTAAGTTCTTTTGCGATGCCCGGACTGTCAGTAACTGTTTGTGCCTCTGACATAGTTGGGTAAATGTCAGCAAGCTATTTAACACTTGTTAACCCTGGCGCACAACGCCTGCTGTGGGGCATTAACCCCCACACAACTAGCAGGTACAATAATATCGAGAAAGTTACATTATGCGGCTTCAGTTGAATTGAGTTTCCGATTAATCTGCTTTCAGATTGTCGTTTACAGGTAGTAAGTGTAATGTAAGAATATATCTATAGTTAGATATTATTGGGTTATATAGCGCATAATACCGAATAGCTGCGGCTATTACGAAAGGATTTTTTGACGGCGTCGCGCAGTCGCCGGTGATGACGAACCTCTGGGAAGACCTGGAAACTGGACCGAACCCACCCGAAGAGATCTACGCTGTCGTCGAGTGCCTGAAAGGCGAGCGTAACAAGTACGAATACGAAAAGGACATCCCTGGTGTCGTCCTCGACCGTGTTCTCCACTCGAACGTTCACTACCCGTCTGACTACGGTTTCATTCCGCAGTCGTACTACGACGACGAGGACCCGTTCGACGTGCTCGTTCTCGTCGAAGACCAGACGTTCCCCGGCTGTGTCATCGAGGCCCGCCCCGTCGCCCTGATGAAGATGGACGACGACGGCGAGCAAGACGATAAGGTCATCGCAGTTCCGACCGAGGACCCGCGCTACGATCACATCGAGGACCTTGACGACATCCCGCAGCAGACCCTCGACGAGATTGACGAGTTCTTCTCGACCTACAAGAACCTCGAAGAGGGCAAAGAAGTCGAAACGCTGGGCTGGGAGGATAAAGAGGCTGCAAAGGACGCTATCGTCCACGCGCAGGAACTGTACGACGAAGAGTTCAACTGACGCTTCCGGTACCACTTTTTGCAGTTTCGTTCCACCGCCGCCGTATTTCCAGAAGTAATACCGGCAGGCGTCTCCGATTATGTATGAGCATGGGTAATTTTTTGCCCGTGTAACCACTATCGATACACGTATGACTACTGATGACACCGACGCGGCGCTGGACCACACGACTGTCGTTCCGCGAGTCGAGCGGCGGTCGACACCCGGAATCGCACACCTAACTGTGGTTCCGGAGAACGCGGACCAGCCGTCTTGACCTTGGGCTGTGTCGATGATATTGCCGCTTTCGATGACGCGACTCCGAAAAGAAGTTTCTTGTTCCTGACCTGACTAACGGGTTGTATGGGATTATTCGACCGATTGAAGGGCGACGATGCACCGCGTGTTGCCTTCTTCGGCATCGACGGCGTACCGTTCAGTCTCATTGACGAACACCCTGACGTGTTTCCGAACCTCACGGAGATGGCGTCGGACGGAAGCGCCGGCCCTATCGACAGTATCGTTCCTCCCGAGTCTAGCGCCTGCTGGCCGGCGCTGACGACCGGCGTTAACCCCGGACAAACGGGCGTCTACGGCTTCCAGGACCGCGAGGTCGGTTCGTACGACACCTACGTACCGATGGGGCGTGACGTGCAGGCGACGCGACTCTGGGATCGCGTCACTGACGATGGCCGCAATGCCACGGTGCTCAACGTACCGGTCACCTTCCCGCCACAGCGGAACGTCCAGCGGATGGTGTCGGGCTTTCTCTCGCCGGGCGTCGACAAGGCCGCCTATCCGGACGAACTCCGTGACCATCTTCAGGACAGCGACTACCGGATCGATGTCAACGCCAAACTCGGCCACGACGACGACAAGAGCGATTTCGTCGAGGACGCCCACAAGACGCTCGAAAAGCGTTACGAGGCGTTCAAGCACTACGTCGAACAGGACGATTGGGACCTGTTTTTCGGGGTGTTCATGACCACTGACCGGGTCAACCACTTCCTGTTCAAGGACTACGAGCGCGACGGCGAGAACCAGGAGGCGTTCTTCGAGTTCTACAAGCAGGTCGACGCCTATCTCGGCGACCTGCGGGACCGACTCCCCGACGACGTGACGATGGTCGTCGCCTCGGACCACGGCTTCACTTCCCTCGACTACGAGGTCCACTTCAACGAGTGGCTCCAGCAGGAGGGGTGGCTCGACTACGCGACCGACGACCACTCCGAACTCGGCGATATCAGCGAGGACACGAAAGCCTACTCGCTCATCCCCGGACGGTTCTACATCAATCTAGAGGGCCGAGAGCCGAACGGCAGCGTTCCCGAATCCGAGTACGAGTCCGTCCGTGCGGACCTCAAGGAGAAACTCGAATCGCTGGAAGGCCCCGACGGCAAGAAGGTCGCCGACAGTGTCGTGACCAAGGAAGACGCCTTCCGTGGCGACCACGACGACATCGCGCCGGATCTCACTGTCGTCCCGAACCACGGATTCGACCTGAAGGCTGGATTCAAAGGCTCGGAGGACGTGTTCGGTGTCGGGCCGCGAAACGGGATGCACAGCTTCGACAACGCGACGCTCCTGGTCGATGACCCGGACGTTCGCATCGAAGATGCCGACCTCTACGACATCGCACCGACGGTTCTCGACCTGCTTGACCACGACTTCGACCGCGCGAAGTTCGACGGTAGTAGTCTCGCCTGAGGCTGCCGTCCCAGTCGAGTGGTCCCGATATCTGCGCCGAAAACAGTTTAGAACAGTCCGTCCAGTTCGTCGCTTGTGAACTCGTCAGGGTCGGTCGTCCCGCCCTGTGAGTTCGCTGCTTCTGTGGCACGTTCCATGAATTCGTCGACCCGTTTGGACCGTTCGACGCCCGAAAGGACGATCAGCGACGCGACTTTGTCCGACCCGAGCGGGAAGTCCCCGCCCCGGACCTCCATACTCCCGGTCTGATCTTCCACCCAGCGGCGCGCTCGTTCGACACCTTTCCGCGAGAGACGTTCGGGGTCACCCGCGACGACGAGGAGAGCCGAGTCGGCTTTAACCGCGTTGGGCAGGCTCATGCTCGTAAGGAGGGCTTTCCGGGTGACGCTGGTGATGGTGTTGACGTTCTCGCTGGCGTCCTCGCTGGCCTCGGCGCTGGCGTAACCGATAGAGGCGATGCCGCCGCCCCTGAGCGTGTTGATGATCTCCGAGGAGTCGACGACGCTCTCGCCGACTCCCTCGACTGCCTCGCCGGAGGCGAACAGCAGGCCGACGCGCTGTGAGATGGCGTCGTTGACGCGCTCGAAGCCGGCGGCGACGCTGTCGCCGCTGCCCCGCCAGGCGTCGTTGTCGACGAGGAGGAGGGAGTCGGCCTCGCGGGCAGCGGTCTTGAGCGAGCGACCGGCATTGGCCTGATAGAGGCCACCTTCGTCTCGGCCGGGGAGAATACCGAGGACGTACACCGGCTTCTCGTAGATGCGCTTGAGTTCGCGGGCGAGCATCGGTGCGCCGCCCGAGCCGGTGCCGCCGCCGAGTCCGGCAACGACGACGATGGCCTCGGCCTCGGTCGTGATGCGACCGTCGAGTTCGTCAAGCACCTCGGTGGCGTTCTCTTGCATAATCTGTGCCCCGAGCTCGTTGTCACCGCCGACGCCGTGACCTTTCACCCGGTCCTGTCCAATGAGGGCTGTGTCGATATCGAGGTTCTGGAGGTCGGCCCGCGCCGTATTGACGGCGAGAGCACCCCGGACAGCGTCAAACCCCATGTCGTAATCGAATTGGGCGAGCGACTGGGTTACTTTCCCGCCAGCCTGCCCGACACCAATCAGGACGACTTTCATACCAGATGTCTTGTGAGGGTGACTAATCAACGTTGTCCTCACACTGTGAACGGACGACAAAGAGGATGAAACGGCCCTTGGTGTGGAATGCAGGACCTGGTTGCCAGATGTGAAGCGTGCTGGCTGGTTACTCCACCCGGAGCGTATAGATCCGCTTGCGCGCGTCGGCGAAGGAAAACCGGGAGTCGATGACGCCGACATCTTCGAGCCGGGAGAGGGCATATCGGACCGTCCGCGGTGGCAGCAGCGTCTCCTCGGCGAGTTGGCTCTGAGTGAGGGTGTCGTTGTACTCCAGGACTTTCGCGACGAGCTTCGCGCTCGGCGGGAGATCGCGGACGGCCTCCCATCCACTGTTCTCGCTGTCGGCATCAGCGGACTGGATATCGGATGCACTCATGGTACTACCACTGTATCCAATACAGAGTGATAATATTTACTGTTCGTAATTATGCTCTGTGGAAATCTTTCGGCAAAAAACGCGGCCGCGGACGGAGTCTATGCCCGAAAGTTTACCTTCGGTACATCCGGTGTCACAGACGTGGACGAAGTCGAGGTCAGCACGGTTGTGTATGTCCCACCCGAAGAGGTCTACGAGTTTCTGCTGGACTTTCCGGGCTACGCACGATATTCCGAATACCTCGACCGCGTGGTACAGGACGGCGACGGCTCGCCGGGGACGAACTACGACCTCGTGTTCTCGTGGTGGAAGCTCTCCTACACCGCTCGGTCGGAGGTGACTGACGTTTCGCCGCCGACGTGCATCGACTGGCGGATCGTCAAGGACATCGACGCCGAAGGGTACTGGGCAGTCGAACCTGACCCGGACGGCGTCCCAGCGGACGTGGAGACGGCGTCACGGGTGCGGTTTCACGTCGCGTTCGACCCCGGGTCGGCTTCCAGCAGTGCCGTCGACCTCCCCCGGCTCGTTTCGATGGACTGGGTTATCGAGAAAGTCAAACCGCTCATCCGCAAGGAGGCGACCAAAATCGTCGAACGTGTCGTCGAGGATCTCGAAGGGCAGGAACGGGATGTCGACCTGGAGATTCACGCTGGCCCGGATTCGGTGTAACGCGGCGACGGAGTGTTACTCGGGCGTCTCGTAGTCGCCGCCGTACCGGATGAAGAAGTACCCAAGTCCGAGCGTCGCCACCATCACGAACGAGGTTGCGACGCCGAGCGTCTTCGCGCTGTTTGGCACTTCCGGCGGGCCGGAGCTCCCGCCACCACCGCCGCCGGAGGACTTCGTCGGGTAGTCCGTCCCGACGACGATGGCTCCCTTCATCCCGAGGCTCTGGTGTGGCACGCAGACATAGGGGTAGATGCCGTCCTCCTCGAAGGTGTGCTCGTAGTTGACACCGGCGCTAGAGACGGCGCTCCCGGAGTCAAGCGGCCCCTCTCCGTCCGAGACGACGTTGTGGCCGCCGCCGTTGCCCGTCCATTCCCACTGGACGGTCGCGCCGTTGTCCACGTGAATCGCTGGCGGGCCGAAGCCGAACGATCCCCCGTTCGCATTCACGCCGACTTCTACTGTCGCGGTGTCTTGTCCGGTCGCATCGGCGACCGAGCCATCGAAGTTTCCAACCTGGTCGAGGAACCCGCCGAAATCCGGCGGCCCACCGCCGCCACCACCGTCGCCGCCTTCGGTACCTTCCTGTGCGGTCGCGGTGCCTGCTGCGGCCGACGCAGCCGTGGCCCCTGCCGCCGTCCGCAGGAAGCCCCGACGGGACACGTCCGCTCTACCGTCTGTCATACCTGACCGTTTGTGACTCCCCGTCCTGAATATGTCGGTTTCGGATCGGGCAGTACTCTTCACAGCGATATCACAACAGTCACGGCTGCCGTGAAACATTTAACGCCGGTAGAACGAAACCACCGGTATGTCTACCGGAAGCCACGGGGTCGTCGGCGGGGTCCGTATCGACCTCAATAGATTACACGAGACGTGGATGGAACTCGTGTATCCACGTCAGCGAAACGCCAACGACACCGTCCTCGGGACGTGGACGCCGGACTCTGCGACCGGGTTGGCTCTCTATCGACTCTGGTCTGCGCTCGGTGTCCCAGTCATTGCGCTGGTGTATCCGCTGGTCCTGTGTGGCGTCGTCCTGCGGTACCAGACACGTCGTATCGACGGCACCGCGACGCGGCTTGGCGTTGTCGGCGTCATTCTCCTCTCTGTGCTTGTCTGGGGCGGCTTAGCGGCGCTCGCCCGGTTCGAGCCCGGGAGCATCGACCTCGTGTCAGGTGGATTCACCGCTGTCGCTGTCGCCGGCGGCGTCGCGACGCTGTCAGCCGCGCTCGCCGTCACGTTCCGGCGCGTCGGCGGCCGCGGGACGACGGTCGCGCTGGCATACCCGTTCGCTATGACGGCCATCTTCCTGCCGCCGGTCGTCGCGGCGCTGTACTCGACGACGGTCGCCTCGGTCGTCATTCCCGCAAGCGACTCCCTGTCTCGGTGGTTCCTCTACGAAGTGCTGGCCGCTGTCGGTGTCGCGGAGTTCTTCATCGAGAACTTCGACCGGGAAGGCATCGCCTACGTTATTATCTGGCTTGGTATCTCTATCCCGCTTGGGTGGGTGCTCGGTCTGCTGGTGACGCTTGCGGACTTCGTCCGCCCGACTGAGTGACTGCAATTCGACGACTCCGGCTCCGGCGACAGAACTATTCTGAATCCGACGGGAGACTCACCGAACACGGTCAATTTGTCGTTTGATAGAACCCCCTCACACACAGCCGAACCAGCCCGACATACAGCCGTGCTGGTAACCGAGTGGAGTTGAAATAGGAGTGGTTTAGGGTAGTGATTCCGTGACCATCAGACCGTGTGGACCGAGAGATTGTTACGGACTGGCGCGGAACTCGCCGTGCTTCATCCCAAAGAAGAACGCGATGACCGAGAAGACGATCATCGAAGGCAGCACCATCATGAACACTGTCGAGCGACCCATCACACCCATAGACATGAATGCCACCGTCGCGACGGCGACAATTACAACGAGTGGGGCTACCGCGGTCTTGAAGTCAAAGTCCATACTTTCCCTCGTAGCCGGACAGATAAATTCTTTAAGAAAGCAACAGCGTCCATCAGCTGACTGACCAGCGATTCCGCTTTGCATCCGCACCAACACGGCGACTACCGCGTACCCGCTACGCACATTGGTGACGAACGTCTGCCGGATTGCTACGACGGTGTCGCGTCGTCCGGCCGAACAACGGTTTCTTCGGGCGCGTCACCCTCGGAAACGGCGATATCCGCAGCCTCATCGCCGCCGAATACAACCGTCGCACCGGTTCGCATCGGTGCAAGCAGTCCGGCGACGACCGCGCCCGCAGTTGTCATCGGTGCCCGGAGCGCGACGGTCGTCTCCGCGTCGATATCGTAGTCGGCGACGACACGGCCGCTCTCGGCCATGAGTTCGCCGTGCGTGTACGTTCTGTCGGCCGCCAGTACGTCGTCCTCGGGCGAAACTTCGCCCGGCGGCTGGAGCGGGTTCTCGCTCCACAGTTCCCGCTCGAACTGGGCGATGGTGGGGTCATCGACCGGGCCGCCATAGGCCAGCCCCTTCGTTCCCGGTCCCTGCGTGTAGCGGTCGAGCCACGCAGCCGGTGCGATAAGTGCCGTCGCGTCGACCGCATTCGGCGGGTCCATATCCACGACTGCGCCGTCAAGCGCCGCCGCGAGGAAGGCAAGCAGTGCGTCCGGCGCGTCCCGGAGGTAGCCCGGCCGATCTTCGTCGGTCGGCTCTTTGGGACCGACGACGAGGGCGACCCGCGTTCCGTGTCGGACGCCATAATGTCGCAGCAGATTCCCGCCTTTCCAGGCGTTCGTGGCGAAATCGGAGTAACTGTACGGCGCCGATCGCTCCGGGGAACGAAAGAGGACGCCGTCGCGGTCGCGGGCCTGCGCGACAAGGTCACCGAGTACCTGCATACGTCGTCGTTCGGACCCACCGATAAAAAACAGCGCGGCCACAAAGCCGATGTCGGTGGCCTCCTCCACGCTCTAGAAATGAAAAGACAGCAACAAGTAGCCGACGTGCTCAGGCACGACGACATCGACACACCGCCCGCCCACCGGCTGCTCGACGTGGTAGCTGAACTTGGCGATATCGCGGCCGAAGTCAACGAGACGACCGGCTATGGTACCGACTCGACGGCACTGTCGATACGGGAGGATGAACTCGGCGACGCTCTGTTTGCACTGCTTGCACTGTGTGAACGACTCGACGTCGACGCTGATACCGCGCTCGCAACGGCGCTTACAAAATACGAAGGACAGTCTGGCTCAGACGGGACGCCGGCGAGCGGCGACTGACTACAGCGAGTTCTTCAGTTTCTCGAAGAAGCCTTCCTCGACGTCGACTTCCTCGCCGCCGGCCTCCGCGAACTGCTCGAGAGCCTCTTTCTGTTCGGCGTTGAGGCTGTCGGGCGTGACGACCTGTACCTGAACGTAGAGATCACCCGTGCCGCGTCGGCGGAGTCGGGGCATGCCCTTCCCCTCTAAGCGGAACACCTCGCCGCTCTGGGTACCGCTTGGCACGTCGACCTCCACCTCGCCGTCCAGCGTCGGGACGGTGATGGTGTCGCCGAAGACGGCCTGTGGGAACGAGATGGCCTGCTGGTGTTGCAGGTCGTCGCCGTCGCGCTCGAAGTCCGGATGGTCGCGGACGCTCACCTCGATAAGTAGGTCGCCGTTCGGGCCGCCGTTTTCTCCAGGCGCGCCCTCGCGCTGCATCCGGAGCGTCTGCCCGCTGGCGATGCCGGCCGGAATCTCGACTTCGAGGCTCGCGTCGTTCTGGACGACGCCGTTGCCCCGACAGGTCGAACACGTCTCGTCGTACAGCGTCCCCTCGCCGTCACATCGGCGGCAGGTCGTCGTTTGCTGGACCCGCCCCATCGGCGTCTGCTGGACCTGCGTCGTCTGACCCTGCCCGTTACACTCCGGGCAGGTCTCCGAGTCGGCCCCCGGCGGATGCCCGGCCCCGTCACAGTCGTCGCAGGCTTCCGGTCGGGTGACGTCCAACTGCTTCGTCGCGCCGTTGTAGGCCTCTTCGAGGTCGATTTCCAGTCGCGTCTGGAGGTCCTGGCCCTGTCGCCGTCGGCTGCCGCCGCGCCCGCCGCGGCCACCACCGCCGAAGAACTGGTCGAAGATATCCTGCATATCGAAACCGCCAGCACCGCCGCCGAACGGGTCTCCACCCATGCCGCCGCGGCCGCCGCCACCGCCAGCGCCGCCGCGCTTCTCGGCCTGCTCGAAGCGCTCATGGCCCATCTGGTCGTACATCTGGCGCTTCTCCTCGTCGGTGAGGACCTCTTTGGCCTTCTTGGCCTGCTTGAACTTCTCTTCGGCGTCGGGGTCGTCGCTCACGTCCGGGTGGTATTCCCGGGCTTTCTCCCGATAGGCCTCCTTGATCTCGTCTTCGGAGGCGTCCCGAGAGACACCCAGTATCTCATAGAAATCCTGACTCATTCGTTGTACAAGGCTTAGACGATTGAGCTACTTCAAAAGAACGGGTTGCCGACCAGTCGTGTTCGACCCGTACCGGGGCGCTTATTTTCGTCCCGGGAGAGCCCTCCAGCAATGAGTCCCGAGTCGTCGCGCGGTCGAGGTCTCGTCACGGTCGAGCGAGTCGCAGTCTGGGGACTCGCGGCACTGGCCGTCGCCGGGTTGGTCGCACTCGTCGTCGGTCCGGGCGCTGACCTGCGGACGGCGTCGCCGTCGGTCACTATCGACGGCCAGCTCGACGCCGAGACGGGGTCGGTGACGCTTACTCACGCCGGTGGGGACCGGCTCATGGACACCAGTACGCGCGCGCTGGAGCTCGTCGTCACCGACGCGGACCGGAACCGCTCGACCACGCTGACGTGGGCCGAGGCGGACCAGTTGCCCGTCGGCCCCGGCGATACGGTCGTCGTTGACGACCCGCGCGTGGACTCTGACGGCGACGGGAACTACCTCGACGGCGACGTCTCAGTCGGCTTCTATCTCGACAGCGGCGACACCGTCGCGGTCCGCTGGACCGGCCGGCCACTCGGTGCGCCGGACGAGCGGACAACGACGCTCGACACAGTAACGCTTGGGAACGAGACTGGTTGACCGTTTCCTCTCACAGGTGTCCGCTAGAGCATCTTCGGGAAGCGTCTCCTCTCGTTGGCGGCGGTGCTCCTGTCCCGTTTGCAGTCACAAATGAACGGATCCGGTGCGGACATACACGTCCCCGGTTCCCGTTACGGTCACTGCGTATTCGCCCAGTTGAAACGAGAGCGAGACGGCACTGTCTGGCTCTGCCGAATGGACAAATAGTTGATCGAGCGCGTCCGGATCGAGCGTTTCAATGAGGGGCGATAGTTCTATCGCCTCTTGCTCAGCCGCAATCGCGACCGTTTGTACGACCGCCACTGACGGTGAGACCGCGTTCCAGTCGAACTCTGCGTGGAGCGTGTCCGGGCCGTCAGATATTCGGTCGGGCCGCCTGTCGGACCCACTCATTACTAGAAATATGTCTATCTATCATATTAATTCTACTGTCAATTCATCAGTCGGAATCGTGATGTATGAAATATCTATCTGATTATCGAGTAAACAGCGGTACTGAGTTTTCAACGTCGGATGTGAACTATCATTTATGACTGCAATCTTATATACTAGCTATCGGCTAAACTTGTGTTTCAATGTAGACTGTTTCCACGAGACGTACCGCTGCAGATGGCGAAATAATTGCTGTGGTGTATCTGGGACAATTGTTCTGGTGGACTCTCAGTCTAGACATACTGCTTGCGGACAGCGTGTACAGCTTTCGTGAAAGTGGCACGCAGCAGATGTGGTTGGGACACATAGGATGCCGCGTGCCAACTATCTCTACTCCGGACCGATGTATAACAGTTGTGTGATTAACTGAGTAAACAAGGTATGGGACCGAAGCACCGACACACAGATGAGCACTTGCGATAGCTGACATCCGGATCGCCATAATACGCTCCGGAACTGTACTGAGAACCGCTAACTCGGTCGAGAGACGACAATGTGGTAGTAACAACGTCTTTTACCTGTGAGCATCATCTTCCTACATATCCTCGGCTTCCACCGAGATGAAGGTTGGGACACATGACATCTGATGCAACACACGAAGAAGCGATAAGTTTACTCCAAGAGTTGGGCCTGAAAGAATACGAGGCGAAGTGTTTTGTGGGACTTTCTCGGATGTCCAGCGGCACGGCCAAAGGATTGAGCGAGGTAACTGAAGTCCCGAGAACGCGTGTCTACGACGCCGTCCGGATTCTCGAAGCGAAGGGGCTGGTCGAAGTCCAGCATTCGAGTCCCCAGCAGTTCCGAGCCGTCCCACTCTCCGAGGCCACCGAAACGCTCCGCGATCAGTACGAAGAGCGTGTCGAGCGACTCCAGTCCGCACTGCGCGAGATGGGACGCATCGAACCCGAAGACGACGAGGCCGAGTTACAGGAAGTCTGGTCGCTCTCCGGGTCCGATGCTATCGAGAACCGCGCTGCGGCGATCAGCGCGGACGCGACCGACGAAGTGGTTCTCGTCATTGGTTCCGAAGCGGTCCTCACCGACCCACTGATTGCGCAACTCAATTCTCTTGACGCGAACACCGACCTCATTGTCGGGACCGGGTCCGCCTCGATACGGGACCGCGTGGAACAGGAAATCCCCCGCGCCACCGCGTTCCTGTCGGAACTGGACTGGCTCCACAGTGAAATGACACCGGAGGAGGACGCTGCCGTCGGACGACTCCTCCTTGTCGACAGGTCGACAATGCTCGTTAGTTCAATCGACCCACAGACTGGCGACGAACAGGCCATCTTCGCGACCGGACTCAGGAACGGACTCATCGTCATCGCGCGCCGCCTCCTCTCGCAGGGCGTCGTCGAAATGACGCCACTCGAACAGGACTAGCGAACAACGGGGCTGAATCTTTGCCCTCCCTCTATCTCACTCGTCGTAGCTCTCGGACAGAAACGCAAGGAGCGGTCGGACCTTCCCGTACTCCGGGCCACGTGTTACCCGGTGGGTTTCCCGATTGCTGTTGACCGTCCGTCAGATCACGTCTGACGGGCTGATAAAAACGACTTATTCGTCGTCTTCGTCGAACTGAAAAATATCGCTTCGCTCGCTTTTTCAGACACCGATAGACTCACTACGTTCGTCTATCGAGCCGACCGACGACTCGGACTCGGCCTTTCAGTCCTCGTCCTCGTCGTCAACGTCTTCGAAGTCGGCGTCGACGTACTCCTCGCCCTGCTCGGCCGCGCCGCCCGCTGCGCCGCCCGGACCGGCAGCACCGCCGGGGCCGGCCCCGGCTGCGCCGCCCGGACCAGCGCCCGCGGCACCGCCTGCAGCCTGCTGAGCCTGGTCTTGGTACATCTGCTTCCCGATTTCCTGCAGTTCCTCGCTCAGGGTCTCGGTGACCTCTTCGTAGTCCTCTTTCGTGGCGTCCTCGTCTTCGAGGACTTCCTCGACATCCTCGATCTTCGCTTCGATGTCTGACTGGAGGTCTTCGTCGATTTCTTCCTCGTTTTCGTCGAGGAGCGTCTCGGCACGGCGGACGGACGCCTCGGCCTCGTTGCGCGCTTCGATGCGCTCGCGGCGCTGCTCGTCCTCTTCGGCGTGCTGTTCGGCCTCCTGTTGCATTTCCTCGATCTGGTCGTCGGAGAGGCCAGCACCGCCTTCGATAGTGATGTCCTCCTTGTTGCCCGAGCCCTTGTCTTCGGCTTCGACGTTGACGATGCCGTTTTCGTCGATGTTGAACGACACCTCGATCTGCGGCGTGCCTGCGGGGGCCGGCGGGATGCCCGACAGCGCGAACGCGCCGAGCAGTTCGTTCTCCTCGGCGATTTCACGCTCGCCCTGGAAGACGCGGATCTGGACCTGCGTCTGGTTGTCCTGAGCGGTCGTGAAGATCTTCGACTCCTCGGTCGGAATGGTCGTGTTCTTCTCAATGAGTCGCTCGAACAGGCCGCCCTTGACTTCGACACCCAGTGACAGCGGCGTCACGTCGAGCAGGACGATGTCGTCCACGTCACCGCTCAGGACGCCAGCCTGGATGGCTGCGCCCAGCGCGACGGCCTCGTCGGGGTTGACGTTCTTTTTCGGCTCCTGTCCGGTCATCTCCTCGACCTTGTCCTGCACCTGTGGCATCCGCGTCGAGCCGCCGACGAGGATGACCTCGTCGATGTCGCTCTTGGTGTAGTCGGCGTCGGCAAGCGCCTGCTCCGTCGGGCCGACCGTGCGCTCGATGAGGTCCTCGGTGAGGGACTCGAACTTCGCACGCGTGATCTTCTGTTCGAGGTCCAGCGGACCGTCGTCCGTGGTCGCGATGAACGGGAGGTTGATGCGGGTCTCCTTACGCGAGGAAAGCTCGATCTTGGCTTCCTCGGCGGCCTCGGTCAGGCGCTGGAGCGCCTGCCGGTCGTCGCGGAGGTCGATGCCGTGTTCGGCCTCGAACTCGTCGGCGAGGTAATCGATGATGGCGTGGTCCCAGTCGTCGCCACCGAGGTCGTTGTCCCCGTTGGTCGCGACGACTTCGTAGACGCCCCCACCGAGGTCGAGAATGGAGACGTCGAAGGTCCCGCCACCGAGGTCGTACACGAGGACGGTCTGGTCGGACTCGTCGTCGAGGCCGTAGGCCATCGCGGCCGCGGTCGGCTCGTTGACGATGCGCTCGACCTCGAAGCCGGCGATCTCGCCGGCGTCTTTGGTCGCCTGACGCTGTCGGTCGTTGAAGTACGCCGGGACCGTAATAACGGCCTTCTCGATCTCGTCGCCGAGGTACTCCTCAGCGTCGTGTTTGATCTTCTGGAGAATCATCGCCGAGACCTGTTCCGGCGTGTACTCCTCCCCATCCAGTTCGACCGTGTAGTCGTCTTCGCCCATGTGGCGCTTGATCGACTGGATGGTCTCGTCGGGGTTCTTTATCGCTTGGTTCTTCGCCGGTTTCCCGACGAGTCGCTCGCCGTCGTCGAACGCGACGACGGACGGTGTTGTCCGCTCGCCTTCGCCGTTGACAATGATTTCAGGGTCGCCACCTTCCATGACCGCGAACGCGCTGTTCGTGGTCCCAAGGTCGATACCCAGAATCTTGTTGCTCGCCATCTTACCCGCTCATAGCGGATTCGGCCGGTTAAAAGTTGCTAGATGTGCTGATGCGAAAAACGGACGAAGGGGCCTCCTCCGGGCGGTTTTATACTCGGCGGCCTTCTCTGACCGGTGATTATTTAATGTACCGCAATACGACCGCTGTACCGCCAGCGGTGGCCACTACTCCTCGCTGACAGTGACCTGTGCCTCACGCAGTACCTTGTCGGCCATCTCGTAGCCCGGCCGGTGGACATCGGCGATTGTCCCGTCCGGCTGGTCGCTGTCGACGCGGGCGAGCACCTGATGCTGCGTCGGGTCGACATCTCCGCCGGGTTCGGGATCGATAACCTCGACGTTCTCGGCGTCGAGCACGTCGTCTAACTGGCGAAGCGTGGATTCGACCCCTCCCCTGATATCAGTATCTTCGTCCTGGTCGAGTGCGCGCTCAAGGTTATCTCGAACGTCGAGCAGGCGCGTCACGAGGTCCTCGGTGGCACGCTTCTGTTCCTGTTCGCGACGCTTGTCCATCCGCTTCTTGTAGTTCTGGAACTCCGCTTGCTTGCGTTTGAGCTTCTCCTCTAGCTCTTCGATGGTTTCGTCCTGCTCGTCGACCTGCGATTCGAGGCTGTCGGCTCGCGTCCGCAACCCAGCGAGCTCCCGGGCGATGTCTTCGGGGTCCGACTCGGCGACCCGGTCGATCAGCTCGTCGTCGACATCGAACTCACCAATGTCGACCTCGTCCGTATCGACATCTTCGGGCGCGCCCTCGAGATCAGCGTCGACGTCGCCGTCCGCTTGCGCCTCGCTTGCGGTCGACTCCTCCGTCGCGGCCGTGTCGTCGGCTGCGTCCTGCTCGGTCATACCCAATAGAAGTCGTCACGTGGATAAAAGGATTCAGAAACGGCGTGGCAGTGATACTGTCCGGCGGAGTCGGCGTTACAGGATGAAGCTAACGACCATCAGGACGAGGAAGACGACGACAAGGATCTTCGCGACTCGCGTACTGAGCTCCGTCACATCATTCGGTTCGGCAACTTTAGAAATAACAGCAAAAAACAACAATGCTGGTTCGAGGAATCCACCACTAGACTGGAATGAGGCCACACCTGCAGTAGCCACTGAGAATCAATGCACACATGATCGCACGACAGCAGTACAACCGGTGTGTAAATCGTCCCGATTATTACTATGAGCGATCCCAATATTACCCGGCGTACCAGTCTCCCCAGATTTATTACTGACCTCCAAGTTAGGGGCCAACGCCAAACACATCCGGGTCGTATCGGAATCGAGTTCGATAGGTCGTCCATTCATCCATCTGCTCCAGGCGGTACTTCGCGAAAGCCGGGTTGCGAACCAGTTCTAACTCTACAAGCCGTTCCTGCACTGGGTCGAACATTGCTTCCCAGTCGAGGTCACGGAGTGACTCGCCGAGTTCTTCATCGGCTGGGGTAAATGTCACCCCATCATCTGTCTCTTCGATCGATCCATATTGGTACCGACTCCAAGCGCTGTACGTTCCGAATGGAACCGTCTCAGCTGGTGGTGGTGGTCGACGATACTGTACTTGGAACCGTTGGTGATCCTCATCGCCACCCCACAGTACTCCGCGAGTGAGAAGCTTGATACGTTTTTCTCTATCTATAGAGCTGTTATATGTCACCCGAGCGTGCTCGTATTCACTAGTTCGGAACTGGTCTGCGACATTATCGGTGTGATGGATTTTGATTTCGTACTGGTACGGGATTGCTGTCTGGACTGCGCGCTCAGCCACTGAAATCATCTCCGTGCCTCGACGCAACTCATCGTGTGGCCCTGTCTGACGCCACTGTGCCGGGTCAGTCTCGTCGGGGTCGATCCATCGGTCCACGTCAGTAATATGAAGAAAACAGTCTTAGTTTTTTCTACGGGGCGGATGGGTCCGCCGTTCTCACACCAACACGCGGTCGAGTTCGACGACGAGGCCGCTGTCTGTGTCTGGGTCGTCGACGAGCGTCCCCAGGCAGACCGCAGCGCCGTCGGGAGTGACGGAGACGACTTGGGAATCTATCTCAGGCGTCGCTCCACCCACTTCCGCCGGGCCGGTCTCGATGACACCCGGCGCATACACCGGCGCACCCTCGGCGACTTCGCGGGCGGCGCTGGGCGCAATCGTGACCCGCGGCAGGTGGACCAGCGCGCGTTCTGCGGGCTGGATAATCTCGCGTAGTTGTGTGTCGTCCCCCTCGTCGGCGAACGCGAGCGCGTCTACGAGGTCGTGCATCGTCCACAACGATCCGTCGTCGAAGGTTCTCGTCGCTGTCCGGCGGAGGTCTCCCATGTGCGCGCCGGTTCCCGCCGCCAGCCCGATATCGTGACACAGTTTCCGGATGTACGTACCCGAAGCGCACCGGACTCGCAGGAGCAGTCGGCGCTCGCCCTGTTCAAGGATAGTCAGTGAGTGAATTCGGCGGGAACGCAACTGGCGCTTGACTGCGCTCTTTCGCGGTGGCTTCTGGTAGATGTCGGTCTCGAACTCGGCGACGATATCCGCAATATCGGCCGGGGCCTGGTCATGGAGTTCCAGCACGGTGACGTACTCCTTGACGGCGCTATCGAACACCTGCGCCATCCGAGCGGCGTCACCGAGCAACACGGGCAGACAGCCAGTCACCTTCGGATCGAGCGTCCCGCCGTGAGCGACCCGGTCCTGGCCGGTGGCGTCCCGAATCCAGGCCGCGACCTGGTGGGCCGAGGGTCCCGGCGGCTTATCGAGGTTGACGACGCCGAAGGACCGAAGCGAATCGAGATCCCGTTCGTCGGGCGGGGCACGGAGTGTCATCGGCTCAGAACTCGTACCGGATGTTCTCGACAGGGGCCTTCCCCTCGTCGCCGTCTGGGCTGTACGACTCGACGGCGTGCAGGGTGACGCTCAGGACGCCTTGCGGGTCCCAGCGAGCGGTGTTGACCGACAGGTCGTAGATAGAGAGGTCGTCGAAGTCAATGTCGTAGTAGTCGCTGTAGCGCTGGGCCTCGCTTTCGCCACGCTCCCGGGTTTCGGTCTTGGCCTGTTCGAAGGGCTTGTTCTCCCGCGTCGCGATGCGGTCGGCGCGCACGTCCAGCGGCGCAGTCAGCCACAGTTTCATGTCGGCGTACTCGCCCGCCATCCAGCCGGCGAGCCGGGACTCCAGCACGAGGTCGTCGCGCTCGGCGGCGATGTCCCGGAGTCGGCGGTCCAGATCGCGGTCTATCTGATCGTCTTCCTCGGCGGCCTTGTTCAGTTCCAGCGGCGTCATTCCGCGTTCTTCGGCCAGCGAACGGAAGATGTCCCCGCCGCTGACGTGCTCATAGCTCAGGGCGTCGGCCAGACTCTTGGCAAGTGTGCTCTTGCCGCTACCGGCCGGGCCGGAGACGGTAATCAACATAGAAATGTTCGGGAGGCCCCGATAGAAAGGGCTGTCTCTTCGCGCCTAGCTGGTCGGCGTCGTCTCGACGTTGAGCGCTTTCCGGATGATCTGGGTGAACGACAGCGAGCAGAGGAAGTACCAGACGATCCACGCCTGGACCGGGCCGGCGACGCTGTTGCTCCACGCTTCGACCTCGCCGAAGATGGGGAGCGTAATCACCGGGCTCGCATCGACGCCGGCTCCGAAGACAATCCAGTAGAGCCAGAGGAACAGCGGGATGTTGACCAGCATGATCCACACCATCGGGCGGAACTGCTGTTTGAACATCCCCATCTGATCGGTCATCAGCTCCATCTGCTCCTCTTCGAGCCGGTCCAGCGCCTCCTGGTCGTCGCGCTCCTTCGCGGCTTTGCGGCGCTCTTTCAGGTCTTCCATCTTCTCCTGATGGTCACCCATCCCCGACATGTCCATGAGGTTGTCCTGCAGAATTGTCGAGGTGGTCCCGGTGATGATTGCAAGCACCAGGATAACGACGTAGAACGGCAGCATGTCGTTGAGCGGCCCGAGGACGATATTGATGACGTCGCCCGCGACAACGTCCCGGACGGAGGTCATCGAATAGCCGGCAAACAGGCCGAGCGTCCCGAGGCCGGCGAGCTTGTCCCACTTCGACCAGCCGCCGCCCTCGTCATCGTCGCTCGGTGCTGCGTCGGACTCTTCGAGCGCCTCGCGGACGCCTTCGGGGTCGTCGATAACGAAGCCATCGCCATCGGCATCGATGAGCAGGCCGGACTCGATGAGCCGGCCCCACTCGCCGCTCGTGAGGTCGTCGCTCACGTCGCTCCAGGTGACGGCCCCATTCTCTTCGGCTGCAGCGAGCACCGTCGTGAGTGCGTCAGTCATTGCCTCGCCGTCTTCGGCGAGTCGTTCTACCTTCGGCGCGGTACGTGCCATTGTGTGTGTTTGAGGTGCGACGGCATATCAACGTTTTACTCTGACTGTCTCGACGGTGTCGGTCTCGAACGGTCGTTCCGTCGCGTTTCAGGCCGTGTGTGCGTCGACAGCGTCCTGAATCTCGCTCCAGACTTCGTCGGGTGTCTGCTCGCCATCGACGGCGACGAAGCCGTCGTGGTCCTCGTAGTGATCGATGACTGGCGCGGTGTTGTCGTCGAACACGTCCAGTCGGTTGCGGACGGACTCCTCGTTGTCGTCGTCACGCTGGATGAGTTCGCCGCCACATTCGTCACAGACACCGTCTTCTTCGGGCTGATTGAACTCGACGTGGTAGTTCGTGCCACAGTCGTCACAGACCCGACGGCCCGTGAGTCGGTCGACCAGCTCCTCGCGGGACACGTCCAGCGAGAGGATCACGTCGAGGTCGGTCATTCCTTCCAGCTCCTCGGCCTGGTCGAGGTTACGCGGATAGCCGTCGAGCACGAACCCGTCGGCCTGCGAGAGGGCTTCGTCGACGATAGCGTTGACCACCGCGTCGGGCACGAGGTCGCCTGCCTCCATGTATTCGCGAGGCGTGTCGTACTCGGTGTCCATGTCGCTGATGTCCATGTCCTTGTTCGCCCGGAGCGCGTCACCTGTCGTGACGTGTTCGACGCCGTACTCCTCGGCGAGGTTGGCGCTCTGGGTTCCTTTGCCGGCTCCCGGCGGCCCGAGAATCAGGATTCGCGGATTCGACATAGGCAGGGTTTCCAAGGGGTCCGTTAAATGGTTGTCCAAATCATGCTGGCGGGTCACGCTGCCGCCACCCAAAGGTGTGTAGGCGTTCCGGGCGAACACGGGATATGCTCGAACCCGGCGCGCCAGCACCCGAGATCAGCGCACAGAACCAGTTCGGTGAGACCGTCTCGCCCGACTTCGATGAGCCGACCGTAGTGTACTTCTATCCCGAAGATTTCACCGGCGGCTGTACCATCGAGGCCCGGGACTTCCAGGAACACCTCCCGCAGTTCCGCGAGGGTGGCGTCACCGTCTACGGCGTCTCGATGGACGACGTGGCGACCCACGACGAATTCGCCGAGGAAGAAGGCCTGCTGTACGACCTGCTGGCTGACTCCGACGGGACTGTCGCCGAGGCGTTCGGCCTCGACACCAGCGGCGGCCGGACGGACCGCCGGACGTTCGTGCTGGCCGACGGCGAGGTCAAGTCCGTCTACGATCCGGACCTCTCGAACCCCGAGGGCCACGCCGAGGCAGTGCTCCGGGACGTTCGAAACGAGTACGTGCAGGGCGGATAGACAGCCACAGCACGTCCTGTGGTACTGATTGTCAGTTCTAGAACACTTCCGCACCGCGGCCGATACGCGTCTGGTAGACGCGGGCGTCGACCCCACGCTCGCCGAAGGCGTCCAGCATCGTACTCGCGATCTTTCGGCGGTCTTCCTCTGCACACGCGGCGATGACGGTCGGGCCGGCTCCGGAGATAGTGACGCCGGTGGCACCGGCCGCCAGGGCAGCCTCGCGAACCTGTTCGTAGCCGTCGATGAGCTTCGCGCGGGCCGGCGTCACCACGGTGTCGTGCATCCCCTGACCGACGAGCTCGGGGTCGTCGCGGTGCATCCCGGTCGTCAGCGCTGCGGCGTTCCCGACCGTCTCTACCATCTGGTCGACGCGGGCGGTCTCCGGGACGACGTTCCGAGCGTCCCGCGTCGAAACCACGATATCGGGCAAACACGCGACGAGGGGGATATCGGCGTCGACCTGCGTGACGCCTTTCTCGGTCGCGATGGTGAACCCGCCCATGATCGAGGGGGCGACGTTGTCATCGTGGGCGTCCCCGGAGACGACGGCCTCGCCCTTGGCGGCGATGGGGACCAGTTCCTCGCGGGAGTAGCCGCGGTCGTACAGCTCGTTCAGTCCGACGGCCGCTGCGGCGGCGCTGGCGGCAGAGGAGCCCAGGCCCGATGCGGGACGGACGCCCTTGTCAATCTGAATGTGGGCCGGCGCATCGAGTGCCTCGGCAACCGCGCCGACGGTGTTCTTGTTGGGGTCCTCCGGGATGTACTGGCTGCCAGCGCCAGTCACTTCGATGGTGACCCGGTCGGCCTTCTTCAGGCGGACGACGTCGGCCGGACGCTCCAGTGCGACACCGAACACGTCGAAGCCGCTCCCGAGGTTCGCACTGGTAGCCGGCGCCCGGACTGTCAGCATGCCTGCGAATTTCAGCAGTGTAGGCAAAAAGGTAGCGAACCGACACTGTGGCCGTTTCGCAGTACTGAGAACGCGGCCCAAAGGCATAATACGGGGAAACCTGACGTTGGAATAGGTATCGTTATGGATGTCGACATCGCCACGGTCGCCATCCTCGGGAACGCGGGTGGGGCGCTCATTGGTTTTACAGTTGCGGTTATTGCTGGTCGAAACCGAGACGTTCTAGGTCATCGCCAGTACGGCTGGCTTGCGCTGGCTGGCGGATGCTGGTGTGCCATCTCCATTGTGAAAGTCATGGCCGCTAGTCCAGAAGTGGCAGAGACGGCTTACCTGATAGCGCGAACCGTATCGTCGCAGATAATCGCCATTTGGATTATTTTTGTGCTTGTCTACACCGATCGCCGCTCGTGGCTCCGCCCCTCCCGCCTCATTCCGGTACTCATTATGGCGAACGCAGACGTGCTGCTGCTGTTGCTTGGTCAGGGCCGCTTCGGTCAGGCGACGGTTGTCCCCATCACTCAGAACGGCGTGACGTTGCTCGCTATTCAGCGCGGGGCTGCCTTCGCGGCTACTCTGACAATTTCTTATATGCCGGCGCTGCTCGGGTACGGGTTTCTCATTGAATTTCTGTCCCGGTCAGAAAACATCTACCGGCGTCAGACTGCGATAATCGGCGCTGGAGGTGCTTTGCCGATGATTGTCGCCCTGCTGTACGACTTCGGATACACGTCCCATCCTGGTATCGATTTCACCCCGGTCGTGTTCGTAATTAGTATGCTGTTCGTCGGGTGGGCGCTATTCAGGGACACATCTCTGTCTGTGACGACGCTGTCTGGTGATACCCTCGTCGATAATCTCCCCGACCCGGTCATCGCCCTTGACGACGACTGTGTCATTATCGATTACAACGCCGCCGCGGCCAGCGCGCTGGATCATCCGGACCCTGACGGAGAACCACTCGATGACCTTGCCCCGGAGCTCGCTGGCCACATTGAGCGCGGCGAGGTGTTCTCGTTCGGGGATTCGTTCACCTACTATAACCCACAGACGACGAGTCTCACCGACCAGTCCGGGACGGAACGCGGTCGCCTTGTCGTGCTCAGGGACGTGACCGGGCAGCAACGCCGGCAGGACCGACTCGAAGCGCTACAGGCCGCGACCCAGCAGTTTATCGAGGCAGAGACCGCCGAGGAAGTCTCGGAGATGGCCGTCGAGTTCGCGACGGCCGTTCTCGATCGGAATGCGGCGGGCGTGTTCCTTGAAGCCGATACCGTTCTTGAGCCGACCGTCATCAGCGAGTCGCTCGAACAGAATGTCGACGAAGAGTTGCTGTACGGCTCGCCGACGGACGAGCCCGAAAGCAAACTCTGGAAGACGTACGAAACCGGTGAGATACAGGCTGTCTCGCTCGACCAAGACGGACTCGACCCGCTGGACAACGCGCTGATGCTGCCGCTTGGCTCCCACGGCGTGATGGCGATCACGTCACACGATAGCACCCTCGCCACGGAGGACAGGCGGTACGCCGCGATTCTCGCACAGACGACGCAAGTAGCCCTTGACCAGGTCGAGCGCGAGCGGGAACTCCGCCAGAGCCGCAGTTCTGTCCAGCGACGCCGCGAGCAGATCGAGTTCTTCAACGGCGTCCTCAGACACTCGCTGCACAACGCGATGGTCGTCATCCGTGGCCGCGCGGAACACATCAGAGACAGCGTGCCGCGGTCGAAACAGCGGCATCTCGACAGCATCAGCGACTGGTGCGGGAAGCTCACGGACATGAGCGAGACGATACGCGACATCAACAACACGGTGACGGCGAGCGAAGCCGAGCGGCTAGACACCGTCGACCTCAACGCGACGCTCCGTCGCTCGATTGAGTCCCTCCGTGTCGAGTACGATTCGGTATCGGTCTCTTGTGAACTAAATGGCGACTACCGCGTGCAGGCGAACGAACTGCTCGAAGAAGTCCTCTTGAGCATCTTCCGGAACGCGGTCGACCACAACGACGCCGACACCCCGCGAGTGATTGTAACGGTCCAGCAGGCCAGCGACTGGCTGCAGGTCCGTATCGCCGACAACGGTCCCGGAATGAGCGACGAACTGAAGACGACGGTGTTCGAACGCGGGCTCTCGCCCGACCAGACCGCCGGCGGCTTCGGGCTCTACTTCGTCTCGGTCATGATGGACCTGTACGGCGGAACGCTCTGGTTCGAAGACAATCACCCGACGGGGACCGTCGCCATCCTCGAATTCCAGCAGGCGGTGACGGGCGACGAGGCGGAAGACGACCCCGGGCCCGACGACACCGAGACGGCGGCGACCGAAGCGCAAACTAAATCCCACAACCGCTGATAGGTCGGGGTATGATTGGCGTCGTCGGTGGCGGTATCGCCGGCCTCTCGGCAGCGTACCGGCTCCAGCAACGTGGTCACGAGGTACGTGTCTTCGAGGCGAGCGAGGACTTGGGCGGTCTGGCAGCGACCTACGAGACGGCCGGGGACCCCATCGAAAAGTTCTATCACCACCTCTCGAAATCCGAGGAGACAATCGTGGAACTCGCCGAGGAACTGGGCCTCGGTGACGCGGTCGAGTGGCACATCGGGGAGAACGCCTACTACGTCGACGGCGTCGTCCACCCCATGGACAAGCCCTGGGAAATCCTCTCGTATCCGCACCTCTCGCTGTACGACACGTTCCGGCTGGGCATGCTCGTCCTCGATATCGACGTTCGCGGCGGCATCCCTTCCTTCGACACCTACGAGCGACTGGAGGACTTCGAGGACGTGCCCATCGAGGAGTTCGTCGTCGAGCACACCACGCGGGGCGTCTACGAGAACTTCTTCGAGCCGCTGCTGGATGCGAAGTTCGGCGACCGGAAAGACGACGTGAGCGCGGCGTGGCTGCTCGGCCGTGTCAAGTTCCGCGGCGAGCGGGACATCCTGAACGGCGAGATCCTGGGCTACTTCGACGGCGGATTCGGCCGGTTACTCGACGCGCTGGTCGACGCCGTCGGCCGCGACAACATCGCCACGGGAACGCGCGTGTCTGGGATCGATACGAGCGGCGGAACCGTCTCGTCGCTGACGGCCACCGACGGAACTGAGACGACGGTTCACGACGTTGACAGCGTCGTCGTCGCGACGATGCCGAACGTGCTGGAAGCCCTGACCGGCTATACCTGCGACATAGACTTCCAGGGGACGGTGTGTTCGGTCATTAGCATGGACGAACCCCTGCTGGATACGTACTGGCTGAACATCGCCGACGACGCCCCCTTCGGCGCGCTCATCGAGCACACGAACTTCGTCTCAGCGGAGCGGTACGGTGGCGAGCATCTGCTGTACGTCGCTCGCTATATTCAGGACGAATCCGAGGCCATCTGGCAGCAGAACGACGACGAGGTCGCCGAGACGTGGTTGGATGGCATCGAATCCCTCTTTCCCGAGTTCGACCGCGACGCCGTCAACTGGATTCGGACGGGGCGCAATCCACGGACTGCGCCGGTCTACGAACGCGGGTATCTCGACATGGTCATCCCGTACGACCTGGGTGACGATGTTGCGGACGGCCTCTACTACGCCGGGATGGCTTCGCGCGCCCAGTACCCGGAGCGGTCGCTCAACGGTGGCATCGTCGCGGGCTTCGAGTGCGCCGACCGAATCGCACGCGACCCGTCGGCGGCGACGAAAACCGACGATTCGCCGCTTTCGGAAGCCCAACGCTGAGCGCTTTTCTGCCCTCAAACCCGTTTTCTCTCGGAAAGTCCAATTCGATGTGTACCGCCCGAGTCAGTCGCCAGCCGCGCTTTCCACGTCGTCCTCGTCGACGACCGGCGCGTCAGTCGGGCTCACGTCGTCCGGTTCCTCGCGGCCGCCGCCGACGATCATCTCGCCGTCCTCGGTTTCGACGTAGACGTCGCCGGCGAAGCCACCGACAGCGTGAGGATGTTCCGGCTCGTCCAGCCGCTCCGGCGTCGACGGCGCGTCGGCAATGCCGCCGGCCGAGCGGAACGTCCCGAGCGGGTCGTCGATGGTGATGTCGTACGCGTCGAAGAAATCCGCGTACCGCTCGTAGTGGGCTTCGAGTTCGTCGGCCGGGAACTCCATCATCTCCGTCCAGCCGTGGTTGTAGAAGTCGAAGTTTGCCTGAATATGGGTGATCTCCCGTGCCTCGGCCTCCGAGTAGTCTGCCTGAAGCGCGGCCACGTAGGTGTCCATCGTGGCGTCGAAGAAATCATCGAGATGGTCGCGCCGCTCCTCCCGGTGAGCCTCGTCAGCCTTCCCGAGGAAGATCTTGGTGTGGAGTTTCACCAGCCCGTAGTTGGCCACCGACCGGATTCCGGGTGTGGTCAGCGCCTTCTTGCTCGCCCAGTGGCGCGGGTTCTGGTAGATTTTCATTCTACTCCCGGGTATGGGCCCCAGCGCCTTCAAATCCCCGACTATCGGTGTCCTCAGCTGTGTTCACCTCGCTATCGGAAACGATACGCAGATAGCAATCCACATTAAGCCCGATTTCGTATCGGCCGTACATGAGCACGTCGCACGTAATCATCGGTGACGGCATCGCGGGTGCGTCCGCAGCCGAGACAATCCGGGAAGCGGATCCGGACGCGTCGGTCACAGTCCTGACCGACGAGGGGGAGGCACTGTACAACCGGATCCTCATCAAGGAGTTCGCCAAGGGGAAGCTGCCGGAAGCGCCGATCTCGATCCACGAGCCGGAGTGGTACGACGAGCGCGACATCGACCTCCAGCTGAACACCCACGTGACGGACATCGACCCCGACGCTCACGAGATCCAGACCCACGAGGGGGACACCTACGAGTACGACAAGCTGCTGGTGGCCACGGGTGGGACCCCGGCACAGCTCCCGGTCGAGAACAGCGACGCCGACGGCGTCCACCACTTCTGGACGTTCCAGGACGCGCGTGGCATCCGCGAGCACGCCGACGAGGCCGATCAGGGCATCATCGTCGGGGCGGGACTGCTCGGCATCGACCTCGCGGCGGTCTGTGCCGCACAGGAAATCGACGCGAAGTACCTGATGCGTGGCAACCGCTGGTGGCGCTACGCGCTCTCGGAGGATGGGGCGGAGATCATCCACGAGGCCCTCGAAGAGAACGGCGTCGAACCCGTCTTCGAGTCCGGCGTCGACCACTTCGAGGTCGACGACGAGGGTAAAGTCACCGGTGCAGTCGACCCCGACGGCAACCACTACGACGGCGAGTGGGCGGGTGTCGCCATCGGCCTTGACTTCAACACGGAGTTCCTCAACGGGACCGGACTCGAACTCGACGACGGCGTCGTCGTCGACGAGTACATGCAGACCAACGTCGAGGACATCTACGCAGCGGGCGACCTCACCCAGTTTTACGACACCATCCTCGACTCCCAGGCACAGAACGGCGCGTGGGGCTCGGCCAAGGAGCAGGGCTCGGTCGCCGGGACGAATATGGTCGCGGACGCCGAGGAAAAGGAGTTCCGCTGGGTCTCCTCGTACTCCATCACGCACTTCGACTTCCCGTTCCTCTCCTTCGGTCACCCGACCCGTGGCGACGACGAGGCCGAACGGAAGTACTCCGACAGCGAGTGGCGGCGTCTCGCCTTCGAGGACGGACAGCTCATCGGCGGCGTGCTGATCGGCGACCTCTCACAGCAGTCGACGTTCAAGAAGCTCATCCGCCAGGAGCGCCAGGTCGCAGACAAGAAGGAACTGCTACTGGAGAAGGAAGTGGACCTCGAAGAAGTGAAGGCACAGACGCCCGCGCCGGCCGAATAAGGCCAGCCGACACCGATATTTTACGCGCTGCGGACGCAGCGACGCGTATGCGTAACGCCCTTTCCTGCGTCCTTGCCCGATTCTCCCGTCATAGTGGCCAGTCGGGTGAGAGTGAGGCAGACGAACAGGCGATGACGGCGGCGGCTTCGCCGGCTCGCCGAGCAAGACCAGTATCGCCAGCGGTGACTGTCAGCGGGAGAACGACGCCCTTTTTTCGCCCTAAAGCGGAGAGGCGCGTATGGATGGCGGCAGCGGCGATATGACACTCGCGTTCGACCTCGACGCCCTCAAGCAACTGGCCTACCCGGACAGCGTGTTCAACGACGCGCGCCAGTGGTCCGAGTACGTCGGCGTCATCTCCGAACAGCCCACCTACGTCGTGACCAACTTCACCCGGAAACACCGGATCAGACAGGACTTCTTCTCTGGGCCGCGCGGCCGCGAGGAGAGCCTCGAAAACGTCAAAGAGCAGTTCGACACTGACCGGCACGTCTTCGTCGGCGCTGACGACGAGGACGCCGATCTGGCCGAGACGGCGGGCTGGGAGTACCTCCCCGTCACGCAGGCTTCGGAGGCGGCCGACTGGGACCTCGGTGAACCGGAGACACCGGACGCGACAACCGACGAGGACGAGCAGCGCGACGACTGGCCGTAAGCCACGCAACCCGTTGTCGGCGGCGGGAATCTACGCTTCGACTAGTTTTATATTTTCCCGGAGAGCGACTGAAGATATGGCCCTCCATATCGGCGACGCGTTACGGCGCGGTATCGACGACATAACCGGCGAAAACGGCCTTCTGGTCATGGGTGTTTTTCTCCTGTACAACCTCGGAAACACCGTCGCAAGTTCGTCGGTAATGGAAGTGTTGTTCGACGAGTTGATGGCACAGGGCAACCCCAGTGGCGCAGGTGGCCCTGCTGGGGCGGGCAGCCCGGGATTCTCGATGGCGGACTTCGTTGGGCCGTTCAGCCTTGATCTGGCGGCTCCAGTCGCTGTGGTGTTGCTGCTGGTGTTCCTCGTGCTCGGACAGCTCGTCAAGTTCTGGGGTATCCGGCTGTTCGCAGACCAGAGCGAAATCAGGAGCGACAACGCGTCGGAGCGTGCCGTGATGGCGGTTGTCCTCGGTGGCGGCATCGCGATCGTGACGTTCGCAATCTCGATGAGTTCGACGTTTTTCCAACTCAACGGACAGGCGTTGCTAAGTCTCGCTGCGTCGCTCGGTAGCGTTCTCGCCTCTCTGGTCGTCGGCCTTGCACTCGTGTACCTGCTGCAGGCGATTGCCCTGTTCGACGGCGGCTACGTCCAGACAATCAAACACTGTGTCGCACGCTTCATGGACGCTCCGGCACAGATAATCGTCCTGCTGTTCATCTTGGCGCTTCTCGGTATCATTCCGGGCATTCCCTCGACGGCGTCCGTCATCTCGGTGTTCCTTCCCGGCTCGTTTGACCTGCCGTCCCAGTCGGTTCTGCAGGTCGCGTCGATGGTGTTGAACGCGCCAGTGCAGACGTTCAGCCTTGCCGTGATTACGGACGCCTACATTCAGGTACGGGCGGAGCAGGACGAGGACGACTTCTGAGAACTGGGCCTGATTGCCCACTGATCACCGTCTTCAACGCCTTCAAATATTCATTCAGTTTTATATTTCCCCAGTCAGGCGTGTTGTGTATGGCCCTCCAAATCGGCCGTGCCTTCGAAGACGGTATCGACGAGTTTCTCAGTGAACGCGGTGCGGTGTTTGCTGGCGCATTCATTGCACTCGGATTGGCCAACGGTGTCATCTGGGCATCGCTGTCCCAAGGTCTGCTTGACATTTTCTTGGAAACGCTGCCACCCAGTGCACAGGCCAATCAGGCGGCGATGAGCAGTAATACGGCGTTAGCCCTCGATATACCGGTTGCTGTGGCCGCCGTCAGTGCGCTCGCGCTGTTTATCATCAGCGAGGCGCTGAACATCGTCACGATCCGTGCCTTTGCCAGTGATGCCAATGACCCGATTCCCGACAATGTCGGTCGACGGCTGGGCAAGACCGTTGCGATCGGGATCGCCGCTGGTATTCTCACTGGCATCGCAGTAGTCGTTGGACTCGTTTTCATCATCATTCCTGGACTGGTCCTGGCCCTTCTGTTCTTCTTCGTCCGGCAGGAGATCGCACTGAACGACAGCGGGGTTATCGAGTCCATCAGCAACAGCATCAGTCTCGTCACCGACAACCTCCTCGCCACGTTTGTTATCGCTATCGTGCTCGCGGTGATCGAACTCGTTCTCGGAGGTGCCTTCAGCTTCCTCCCGGTCTCGTTGCCGCCAATGGTTTTGACGACGGTCTCGACGATCCTCTCTGGCGTCGTCGGCGTGTTCTCGATTGCTGTGACGACTGTCGCATACCTTCAGGCGACTGAGTCTGACCACGAGACGGAGTCCATCGGCGGGCTCTAAACCGCTGTAGTTCGTATCGCGGCCTTTAACCACGCGAGCGACCAATCACGGGTAATGGCTGAACCGCGCGTGCCCGGCGGGCGCGAGTCCGAACTCGAACTGGCCTGTGGCGAACTCGTCGACACGCATGATCTCCATCTGGGTATGCGGGAGTTCGCGTGTGATTGCGGCAACACGCACGCCGTCGTGCTTGATCCGCACCCGCTGGCACGATTCGTGCCGGAGTTTCTCACTGAGGTACTCCACGCGACTATCGAGACTAACGACGACTACGATGAGTTCACCACTGTTCACTTGATGGGCGTCGTGATGGAGGAGTTCCCGGAGAAGGTCGTCGCCGCCGACACCAGCGAGGACGGCTCAGTCGGCTTCTCACTTGCATGGGTGAGCGACTTCGACTCCCGCCGCCTTCACGAAGTTGTCGTCGAACTGCTCGTGGAACTGATGGAACATGCGATCAGCCACGCCGAGGACGACGACGTGATGGCGGAGTTCGAGGAGCAGATGCTTCAGTTCGATGTCGACGCGTTCGTCGAGCAGTACCGCGACGAGCGGGACTTCGACGGCAGATCTGACACCGCGATCTGAGGCCCACTGCGTCCTGAGTACTTAGTGGCGCGGGCTCGCATACTCACGCATGGCGGGTCGCGTCGCGGTCCTGCTTGCGCTCTTACTTTTTGCGGGCTGTGGAGCCTTCGGTGGAGCGGAGCGACAGACGGTGACGCCAGTTCCGGTCCCCGAACAGTCACAGGACGGCCGGGCCGCCCCCGCTGTGACCGGGGACACTGTCGATGCTAGACGACTCGCAGCGGCCCACCAGCGTGCGACGCGGAACCGCCCGTACGTGCTTGGTATGCGGCTGTCGCTGGAATGGGGCACGCAGATCGTCTCGCTCGTCGTCGAAGACAGATATCACTACCAGTTTCGGACCGAAATTGTCGACCAGAACTACACCAAACGGGTGTATACCAACGGGAACCGACGCTATGTCTACGACGAGCGAGCTGAGGGGGCCTGGACCGCAACGAGGCGGCCAACCCCGGTCGCGGGGTACTCGACCCCGACCCCGCTCGACTCATCGAAGCCTACCTCGCGACGAACGTCAGCGTCGAGCACCCGAGGGACGACTGTGACGCCTGTCGCGTGACGCTCACGGCGACGGAGCCGCCGTCGGCGTTCAAACCGGCCAACAATTACAGCGTGCAGGCGACTGTCCGACCGGACGGCCTCGTCCAGTCGCTCACCGTCTCGTACTGGGACCGCTCCAGAAAAGCTCCGGTCAGCTACGAAATACGGTACTCCGCAATCGGTGACACAACCGTTTCCCGACCGGCGTGGGTCCAACAGCGCTGGGGGAACGCGACAGACAGCGACCCCGAACTGTCCGACAGCCAGCGACACGCCGCCGTCGGCTGATTCCCCGAAATATGCCGTCTGACTGTTGTCTGACGGTGTTATATGATGGTAGCGGTGTTGTAACTGTGTATGGCTATGCGTGAGGGAGAGTTCGAGCGCATCCTGACAGTGCTCGAAGAAGCCGACGCCGACGGCACACTGACGGCCCGCGAGATCTGTGACCTGCTCGAAGAACACGACGAGGCGTTCGGGAGCGCCCACCGTGTTGCGACAGTCCTCGGTCGTCGTGCCCAGTCCGGCGAGGTCGAAGTCATTCAGGGTCAGCCCTACCGCTACCGCGTTCCCGATAGCGACAACTGACCGCTCTCAGCACCGATGCCGCCGGAATTCTTCCTTACGCCGCCTCTATGAGATAGCCAACCGTGTGACACTCAGTCGTTACGATATTCGAAATTAGGCTTCGAGCTTCGCATTGTTTCGCCGGGCTTATTACGATGTGTAGACTCCGCTCGTACAATGACAGCGGACGAGGACCGTACAATCCTGCTCATCGGCAGTGGCCCGATCAAAATCGGACAGGCGGCCGAGTTCGATTACTCCGGCGCACAGGCGTGTCGTGCCCTTCAGGAAGAGGGTGCCCGCGTCGTGCTCGTGAACTCGAACCCGGCGACGATTATGACTGACCCGGAGATGGCGGACAAGGTGTATCTCGAACCGATTAACACCGAAGCCATCTCTGAGATCATCCGGAAGGAAAACCCCGACGGCGTTATCGCCGGCTTGGGCGGCCAGACCGGACTGAACGTCACGGCCGAACTCGCCGAGGAGGGCGTCCTCGACGAGTACGACGTGGACGTGATGGGGACACCACTGGACACCATCTACGCGACTGAGGACCGCGACCTGTTCAAACAGCGGATGGAGGACATCGGCGAACCGGTGCCGCGCTCGACGACTATCACGCTCGACGAGGGCGAGTCGGTCACCGACTTAGACGAGGCGTCGCTCGTGGACCGCGTCGAAGCGGCCGTCGACGAGGTCGGCGGGCTCCCCGTCATCGCACGCACGACGTACACGCTGGGTGGCTCCGGCTCCGGCGTCGTCGACGAGATGGACGAACTCATCGAACGCGTCCGCAAGGGCCTGCGCCTCTCGCGCAACAACGAGGTCCTCATCACCGAGTCCATCTCCGGCTGGGTCGAACTCGAATACGAGGTGATGCGCGACGCCGACGACTCCTGTATCATCATCTGCAACATGGAGAACATCGACCCGATGGGCATCCACACCGGGGAGTCGACCGTCGTCACGCCGTCACAGGTCATCCCCGACGAGGGCCATCAGGAGATGCGCGACTCAGCGCTGAAGGTCATCCGTGATCTCGGCATTCAGGGCGGTTGTAACATCCAGTTCGCCTGGCACGACGACGGCACGCCCGGCGGCGAGTACCGCGTCGTCGAGGTGAACCCGCGCGTCTCCCGTTCCTCGGCGCTGGCCTCTAAGGCGACCGGCTACCCGATTGCTCGGGTCACCGCGAAGGTCGCGCTCGGCAAGCGCCTCCACGAAATCGACAACGAAATCACGGGCGAGACGACTGCTGCCTTCGAGCCGGCCATCGACTACGTCGTGACGAAAGTGCCGCGCTGGCCCATCGACAAGTTTCGCGACACGGAGTTCGAGCTCTCGACCGCGATGAAATCCACCGGCGAGGCGATGTCCATCGGCCGGACCTTCCCCGAGAGCCTGCTGAAAGCGCTTCGTTCCTCAGAGTACAACCCGGCCACTGACTTCAACGAGATCGACGACGCGGAACTCGAAACGGAGTACCTCGAAAAGCCGACGCCCGACCGTCCGTACGCGATGTTCGAGGCGTTCTGCCGCGGCTACACCGTCGAGGAAGTCGTCGAAATCACCGATATCAAGGCGTGGTACGTCGAGCGGTTCAAAGAGGTCGCCGACGCCGCCGACGCTGCCCGCGAGGGCGACTACGAGACTGCCGCACAGGCCGGCTTCACCGATCAGGAGATAACGGCGCTGGCCGGCGGCGAGTTCAACGATACGCACGTCTCCTGGCTCCCGGCTGACCTCGATGGAGACGGCGGCGGCGAGCCGGAAGTCGAGGCAGCGACCGACGGTAGCGGTGTGCAGATCGAGGACATCGAGACCGACACGACCGACCGCGACTTCAAGCTCGTCGACACCTGTGCCGGCGAGTTCGAGGCGACGACGCCGTACTACTACTCGACGCGGGACCCGCTGTCGGGCATCGACCGCGACGAACTCCAGATCGACCCGGACCTCGAAAGCGTCGTCGTCGTCGGCGGCGGCCCCATCCGTATCGGGCAGGGGGTGGAGTTCGATTACTGTTCAGTCCACGCAGTCCGCGCGCTGGAGGAACTGGGTATCGACGCCCACGTCGTCAACAACAACCCCGAGACGGTGTCGACTGACTACGACACCTCCGACGGGCTGTTCTTCGAACCGGTCACCGCCGAGGAAGTCGCCGACGTGATCGAAGCAACCGACGCCGACGGCGTGATGGTCCAGTTCGGCGGTCAGACCTCCGTCGACATCGGCCACCCGCTCGAACAGGAACTCGAACGCCGCGACCTCGACTGTGAGATCATGGGGACCTCCGTCGACGCGATGGACCTCGCCGAGGACCGCGACCGGTTCAACAAGCTGATGGACGAACTCGGCATCTCACAGGCCGAAGGCGGCTCCGCGACCTCCAAGGAGGAGGCCCTCGACCTGGCCCACGACATCGGCTACCCCGTTCTCGTGCGTCCGAGCTACGTGCTCGGCGGCCGCGCGATGGACGTGGTGTACAACGACGAGGACCTCGAAACGTACATCGAGGAAGCCGTCCGCGTCAGCCCGGATAAGCCGATTCTGGTCGACGAGTTCCTCGCCGACGCCGTCGAACTAGACGTCGACGCTGTGGCCGACGAGGACGACGTCCTCATCGGCGGCGTGATGGAACACGTCGAGACGGCGGGCATCCACTCGGGCGACTCCGCCTGTATGATTCCGCCGCGCTCTCAGGAGATCAAGGACGTGATGCCACGTATCCGCGAGGTCGTCGAGGACATCGCCGACGCGCTTGACACCGTCGGTCTGCTAAACGTCCAGCTCGCTGTTCGTGACGGCGAGGTGTTCGTCCTCGAAGCGAATCCGCGCTCGTCCCGTACTGTCCCCTTCATCTCAAAGACGGCCGGCGTCCCGATCGCGAAGATCGCCGCCAAGGTGATGTCCGGCGCGACGCTCTCGGAACTCGACGTGCAGGAGCAGATTCCCGAGCAAGTCTCTGTCAAGGAGGTCGTCCTGCCGTTCGACCGCCTGCCTGGTTCGGACCCGCGTCTCGGCCCCGAGATGAAATCTACCGGCGAGGTCATGGGGACCGCCGGCTCCTTCGGCAAGGCCTACCAGAAGGCCCAGATGGCCGTCGGAAAGGCAATCCCGCTTGAAGGGACGGCCATCGTCGATCTGCCGATCCTCGGCTTTGAGGAGCACTTCGACGTACGAGACTTCGATGACTACGACGACACCGACGCCATCATCGACGCTATCCAGAGCGGTGAGGTCGACCTTGTCCTCTCCCGCGACCGCGACGTGCTGGAAGCCTGTGTCGAGGAGACCGTGACGTACTTCTCGACCCACGAGAGCGCCGAGGCGGCGCTGGAAGCGATCAACTCCGCTGACCAGCCGCTCGCCGTCCAGGCCATCGACGAACGGCCAAAGACCCAGCGCGAGTGGGGCGCTGAGTAACGCGATCGGTCGTTCTCGGGATTCGGTCAGGCACCGCGGCGGCACTGATTCCTGTCACTCGAACAGATAGGCACAAATACTTATTCGTTGGACACGTTCACATACACTTCATGGCCGATGTCGTGCGTGTCCTACACGTCGAAGACGACCCCGAGTTTGCGTCGATGACGGCAGCGTTTCTCAGTCGTACTGACGACCGGTTCGACGTGGTCTCGGCAACGTCGGCGGACGAGGGACTGACTCGGCTCAGTAAGGAACCGATCGACTGTGTCGTCTCCGATTTCGATATGCCCAAGCAAGACGGCATCGAGTTTCTGCAGTCCGTCCGGGCTGTCGATGAAGACCTCCCGTTCATTCTCTTTACTGGGAAAGGCTCTGAGGAAGTGGCCAGTGAGGCGATTTCGGCCGGTGTGACGGACTACCTCCAGAAGCAGCAAGGTACTGACCAGTACACGATTCTGGCCAACCGCATCGCCAACGCGGTCGAGCAGTACCGGTCACAGCGGGCACTGGATGCGAGCCGGAAGCGGCTCTCGCTGTTTATCGATAAGTCACCGCTCGGCGTCATCGAGTGGGACGAGAGCTTCGAGGTGGTTCAGGTCAACGAGAAAGGCGAGGAGATTCTGCGGCGCGGGGACGCGGACCTCGTCGGCGAGGAGTTCGAGACCCTCGTCCCGGACTCGGCGCTGGATGCGGTCGAAGAGACGATCACGGCCCTGAAGGAAGGCAGTGGGGGCTACTACACAGTACTCGACATCGAAACCGGCGATGGCGAGCAAATCGTCTGTGAGTGGCACAACCGCATCATCCGAGAAGACGGGGAGACCGTCGCGATCTTCTCGCAGTTTCAGGAGATAACGGAGCGACGGCAGCGACAGCAGCGTATCGAGGCGCTACACGACACCACCCGGAAGTTGATGCACGCTGAGTCACGCGAGGCTGTCGCCGAACTGGTCGTCGAAACCGCACGCGACCTGCTCGGATTGCCGCTCAGCGCTGTCTTTCTCGCCGACGAGTCGGCCGACAGTCTCAGACCGACTGCAGTGACCGATCAGGCACGGGAGATCATCGACGACCACCCCACGTTTAGCGAGGGTGACAGCCTCGTCTGGGAGGTGTTCGAATCCGGCGAACAGCGCGTCTTCGACGATGTCTCAACGAATCCTGGCCGCTACAACCCCGATACCGACATCAGCAGCGAGATTCTGATCCCACTGGGCGATCACGGCGTGCTAATCGCCGCGTCGACCGATACCGATGCGTTCGAGGACGCATCGATCTCACTGATGCGGACCCTCGCTGCCAACACTGAGGAGGCGCTTTCCAGACTTGATCGACAGCAGGAGCTCAGAACGCTCACGGAACGCCACGAACTCGCGCTCGAGGGTGCCGAACTCGGCGTCTGGGACTGGAACGTCAAGACGGACGAAGTCACCTTCGACGAGCGCTGGGCCGATATGCTCGGCTACTCGCTCGACGAACTCGACCCGTCGGTCGACACCTGGGACGAACTGATCCACCCCGAAGACCGCGATCGGACCTACGAGGCACTGGACGCCCATTTCGATGGCGAGACGGAGATCTACGAATGTGACCACCGGCTCAAGACGGCCGCCGGCGACTACCGCTGGATTCGCGACATCGGCAAGGTGTTCGAACGCGACGAGCACGGCGACCCGGTCCGTGCGGTGGGGATCCATCAGGACGTGACCGACCACAAAGAACGGAAACAGGCCCTCGAAGACACGAGCCGCAAACTGCAGGTCATTCTCGACACAGCGCCGACGTACATCCTGATGAAAGATACTGACAGCCGCTTTCTCTTCATCAACAGCGCGGCCCGTGACCTCTACGGGATCGACGCTGACGAGTCCGTCGTCGGGACAAGTGATTACGATATTCTCCCGGACCACATCGCGGAGCAGACCCACGCCGACGATCAGCGAGCCCTCGAACAGAAAGAGACCGTCGAAGTCGAGACGGTGATTCCCGTCGATGGGACGGAGCGGACACATCTGACGCGGAAGACGCCGATACTCGACGAGGATGGCGAGCCGTATGCCCTCTGCGTCGTTGCGACCGACATCACCGAACAGAAACGGCGCGAGCGGGAGTTGGCCCGCCTCACCGACGAGTACGAGGCGGTGTTCGAGAACACGAACGACGCCATCGCGCTCGTCGACATCGAGGGGTCGGCAGACGATCCGACGTTCCGCTACGTCCGGACGAACGAGGCATACGAACGACAGAGCGGGTTCGACACTGAGTCACTGACCGGTCAGACCCCAGTCGAAGCTGCTGGCCCGGACAGCGGTCGTCGAATCGCCGACCACTACGACCGGTGTGTCTCGGCCGGTGAAACCATCACGTTCGAGGAGCGGGACCTCCACCCGACTGGTGTCTGGGAGACGCAGGTGACACCGATCTTCGCTGACGGAGAGATCGATAGACTCGTTGCTATTTCTCGGGATATCTCCGACCGCATCGAGTACCGAGAAGAACTGGAGCGGCAGAACGACCGGCTCGCAGAGTTCGCGAGCATCGTTAGCCACGACCTCCGGAACCCGCTTAGCGTCCTCGAAGGCTCACTCGCCCTCGCCAGAGACACCGGAAATGACGAGCAGTTCGACCGTTGTTACCGTGCAATCGACCGCATGAAGGAACTCATCGAGGATCTGCTGACTCTCGCACGTGAGGGGGACACGGTATCCGAAACGGAACCGCTCGACCTCGAATCGACTGTGCAGTCCTGCTGGCACGCCGTCGAGACGTCTGATGCCACCCTCGAAGTCACTGCCGAGAGCACGATCTACGCCGACGAGAGCCGCGTTCGCCAACTCCTCGAAAACCTCATCAACAACGCTGTGACACACGGCGGCCCGGCTGTCACTGTCGAGATCGGCAATATCAACGATTCGGGTTTTTATGTCGCCGATGATGGCGGCGGCATCCCGGCTGAACAACACGAAACCGTATTTGAGAGCGGCTACACCACTACCGATGGTGGCACCGGCTTTGGTCTCGCTATCGTCAAGGAGATAGCGGCGGCACATGACTGGTCGGTGTCCGTGACTGAGAGCGACGACGGCGGCGCACGATTCGAGTTCAGGGGCGTCAGACAGGAATTATAGGGCGTCTGTGCCGTAACGGCTGTTCTCCATACACCAGTCCATCAAGTATTACATATCTGAACTGCTGAGCAGATATGGTGGCCATAGGTAGTACCTGTTCAGCTATTGGTAACCATCTGTCCTATCCTGGGTCAATAATGGCACGTTCGTAACACTCATTCCCAGGGCTGTGACACTAGCTGTATGGATCGCGTTGCAATCGCTGTCGCCGCTCCGGGAAGCCGATGATAGAGGACGTCACCAAGCGGGCGGAGACAGTTGCGGAGATGGCGCCCGGTGATTCGGTAACGGTAGGTGTCCTCGCTGGATACAAGAGCCGCTTCTCCGAGTCACCACCGCTGAACAACCCACCGCTGACGTACCTCGACGGCGCGGAAGCCCCGGCGTATCTTCTGACCAACGGGAAGCGCGGCATCGGGCGCGGGACGAAACGCAAGACCGACTCACCGGTCGGGGACCGACGGACGGTCATTCTGGTCACCGGCCGCCGGACGCTCTGCCTCATCGGGAAAGACGAGGACGACGAGGTCATCGAAATCCCACACGAGGCAGTTGCCGACGTTACCACCAAGTCCGGGTTCCGTGCGCACCGCCTCGCGCTCCGCACCCCGCGGAAAATGTACCACTGCTGGGTGCATCGCAAGACCGACAAGACAACCCTCAACGAGGCCGCAGAGTTCATCGAGAACCACCAGCAGGACAGTCCGGACGCGATCGACGGCGACGACACCGCCAACCGGGTGATGTATCGCGGCCGTCCCGTCGCACCGCAGGACAGCACGACCGAAACCGGAGACAGCGACCAGACCACATACTACCGCGGACAACCAATCGACGACGACAGCGACTGACAGACGTGGTTCATGCGTGTGCAAACCGCATTATTGCTCGCGAGTCACTCCGTTCCCCGTTGTCGGGCGGCGATACCGCCCGACTGCCTGCGGGACCGAAGGTCCCGCTCCGCTCGCAATTCGAGGGCCACTCCCCGTAAGCGCGCCCCTCGCTCTCCTCACGGTTCGTTACCACTCACCGTTCGGATATCCGGAGACCCCTCGCTACGCTCGGGCTCTCCCTGCTCACGGCTTCGCCGTTCACCTTCCGCGGTTCTCACCCGCTTCGCTCGCTTCGAACCGCGCTACTGCTCGCGGGTCGTTCCTCCCCGCTCGCAATTTCGAGGGCCGCTCCCGTCAGTCGCGCCCCTCGCTACTCCCCCGCCATCCCTAGCACATCATCAAAGAAGCCGAGCGAATCGTGCGGGCCGGGGTTGGCCTCGGGGTGGTACTGGCGCGTGATGATGTTCAGGTCGTCGTTTTCCAGCCCTTCCGGCGTGTCATCGTTGACGTTGACCTGGGTCACGTCGAGCTTGTCGCCGGGGTCGGCGACGGTGTAGCCGTGGTTCTGTGTCGTCATCACGACTTGATTGGAGCGCAGGTCACGGACCGGCTGGTTCACGCCACGGTGGCCGAACTCCATCTTCTCAGTTTCGCCGCCGAGCGCATTGGCGACGACCTGCTGGCCGAGACAGATGCCTGCGAGCGGCACGTCGCCGACGTAGGTTTCGACGAGTTCGCCGGCCTGTTCGAAGTTCTCTGGGTCGCCGGGACCGTTCGAGATGAACAGCAGATCCGGGTCGACCGCGGCCACGTCGTCCTCGCTGGTGTCGTAGGGGAACACGTGGACCTCGGCGTCGCGTTCGACGAGCGACTCGGTGATGGAGCCCTTCGCACCGCAGTCGACCAGCGCGACCGTCGCACCGTCGCCGCCTTCGTTGTGGACCTCCACGTCGTCGACGGAGACCTGCGCGCCGATGTCGGTGTGGTCGGACATGTGCTTACACTCGTGGAGTTCGTCGAGCGCGTCCTGCTCGGTCACGTCCGGCCCGGCGGCGATCCCGCATTTCATCGCGCCCTCGTCGCGGATCTCGGTGACGATGTCGCGCGTATCGAGGTGGTCGACGGCCGGGATACCCTCTGATTCGAGCCACTCGGCCACGTCGTCGGTCATCTCGCGAGCCACTGCCGCACGCGGGTGGACGCGGTCCGACTCGAAGCGCTCCTCTCGGACGCCGTAGTTCCCGATGAGCGGATAGGAGAACGTCAGGACCTGTTCCTCGTAGGATGGGTCAGTGAGACTCTCCTCGTACCCGGTGTACGCCGTTGTAAAGACCAGTTCGCCGCGGGCCGTCCCCGGAGCACGAGCGCGCGCCTCGATGACGCGGTCGCCTTCGATTGCCACGTATGCGTCAGCCATTACGAGATGCGTATACTATAGTGGGGCATAAGGGTTGCTTTCGAAGACGAGTTTCGAATTTCGTAATCCTCAAGTTACGACCGGTGATACTGTCACATCTCGATGGACGACCTCGACAGAGAGATACTCTCGATACTCCGCCGGGACGCCCGAACCCCGTATACGGAAATCGCGGACCGGGTCGGCACGTCGGAAGGGACCGTGCGAAACCGCGTCGAACGACTGGTCGAGGACGGCGTTATCGAACGCTTCACTGTCGCGACGCGGACTGGCAACGTGAAAGCGATGATCGAGGTCAGCGTCGATGTCAACGTCGATACGGCCGAGGTTTCGGACCGTATCGCCGATTGGCAGGAGGTCGATTTCGTGTGGCAAGTCTCCGGCGAGGAGGATATCGTCGTCGTCGTTGACGCCGCCGACACCGACGCGGTCAACGGACTCATCACGAAGGCGCGTGAGCTGGAGGAGGTTGTGGGCACGAAGACGAGGCTCATTCTGAACGAACGAGTTGGGTGACGCACGGCACTGCCGCGCGAGCCAACTCGGTGAATTGGAATTCGCCGAGTGGGGGTGATTTTAAATGAGCGCGTCGGGTGATGGGTATGGCGGAGCCGTAGTCGCTACCAGCTCGGATATGACACCTTGATTTCATACCTATTGGGCTACGAGAGACGATATGCAGTTCCCGGCGGGTCTGGATATCGACATCGTCTCGACGTACGGACAACTCGCGAGCGGCGGGGCGCAGTTCCTCGCCGCTGCGGCACTCCTCTACGCTATCGGCCGGCTCATCGTCGTGCCAGCGACTCGGTGGGCCCTGTCACGGACGGCGACGAATAAGACGGTCGCCAGCGCTCTCACCAGTGCCGTCCACCTGCTGTCGGTGGTCTTTGCGGTGGTCATCGGGGCTAGCGTTGCGGGCTTCCGGGGCGCACTCGCCGGGTCGACACTGTTGGCGGCTGGCATCACGCTGGCGGTGGGGCTGGCGGCACAGGACGTACTCGGGAACTTCGTCGCCGGCGCGTTCATCGTGACGGATCCGGACCTGAACGTCGGTGACGTCATTGCCTGGAACGGGATGCAGGGCACAGTCGTCGACATCGACCTGCGCGTGACTCGGATTCGGACGCCGGATAACGAGCGCATCGTCGTCCCGAACACGGCGCTGGCGACGAGCGCGGTGACGAACCAGACCTCGACCGGGCCTATCGGGATCTCCTACCAGTTCGGCGTCAGCTACGAGGACGACATCGAAACGGTTCAGGCCATCATCGAGAACGCAGCCCGCGATCTCGACCACGTCTCGGAGAAGCCAGCGCCGACAGCCAGAGTCTCCGACCTCGCGTCGACGGCAGTCATCCTGACGGGCCGGATCTGGATCCCCAACGAACGGCGGAACCGACTCGCGTCGGTCAGGGCCGCGTTCATCCAGCAGGTACAAGCGGACTGCCACGCGGAGGGCATCGACCTCAGCGACACGAGCCAGCACGAACTCTCCGGCGACATCGGGATTCACGACAGCGTCGGGCCGACACACGAGCGAACCGAGTAACCGCCGGCCGACACAGGTTCAAAGCCCGTGCTGTCTGCGAGATTCGTAGCGTCCGTACGTTTATACTTGTTCATAAGGTGGTATGTATATGGACGAGAAGCGCATCGTCGTCGCCCTCTTCGGTCTCGCTGTCGCGGTGGTGGTCGGCGTACTCGCATATCAGTTTATCGCGGCGTTGACTGTCTCCGTGTTCCTTTATTATTCGACGCGGCGGTACTACAACTCCCTTCGCAGGCTCCGCCTTCCATCGCGAGTGCGTGCGGTCGTCGTCATGGCGTCGCTGGCGATTCCCCTCCTGTTGCTTGTCAGCTATGCCGCCGTCCTCCTCATCGTCGAAGCCCGACAGTTCGTCACCCAGTACGCGCTCGTGGACGTGGCCGCAGCACACGTCAGCTGGCTGGACGGCGCAGACTCCGTGCCAGACCTCACCGTCGAGGGGCTGTACAGCGCCTATCAGTCGGGACAGCTCTCGCCGTTCGTCGACTTCCTCAGCGAGAACGCGATGGTGCTCACGTCGGTCGCCTCCCAGTTCTTCCTCAATCTGTTCATCACGACCATCGTCACGTACTATCTCCTCGTGGACGGGCGGCGCATCCGCGAGTGGCTGCTCCGGTTCGATGACGAGGCCATCATCCGCGAGTACCTCGAAGCCGTCGACGAGGAACTGGAAGCGGTGCTGTTTGGCAATCTCTTGAACGTGTTGGCGATATCGCTTATCGCCATCGCCGCGTTCACCGGCTATAACGTCGTCGCGCCGGCGGCTGTCGAGGTTCCATATCCGACGCTTGCCGGCGCGCTGACCGGTATCGCGAGCTTGATTCCCGTCGTCGGGATGAAAATAATCTACCTCCCGCTGACCGGTATCACCGCGCTCCCGGTGGTGCTCGACGGTCAATCCTCGTTGCTCGTGTACGTGCTCGGGTTCCTCCTCGTCGCGGTGGTCGTCGTCGACACGATCCCGGACCTGCTGCTCCGGCCACTCCTCAGCGGCGAGAGCACGCACGTCGGGCTCCTGATGCTCGCGTACACGCTCGGACCGGTCGTACTGGGGTTCTACGGACTGTTCTTCGCACCGATACTGCTCGTCGTCGGCATGACGTTTGCGAATACGGCCCTTCCTCGTCTGCTCGGCGCGAGTGAGCCGGACGGCATTGATCCCGATCAGTTACGACTGGAAGACTTCAGATAGCCGCAGTAATCGGGTCGGAAGTCGAACACGAATGGGGGATTTACGAGTGAACCGTTCTTGATGGCCGTGTTGGGCGTGTACTTTTACCATACAAAAAGAACATTTATATTCAGGTCGGGGTAAGGGAGTAAAAATGGAGTCAAACTCCGACTCCCTTCCCCATCAGGTGCCTCCAGAAGACCAGATCGGGGAGCTACATATAGCGATGCGGCGACTGATGGCCGCCGAAGACCAGTCTACGGTCGCGACAGTCGCGGTCGAGACTGCAACAGCGATTCTCGATTTTCCCTTCAGTGTCTTCTGGGAGGCCACCGACAGCGAACTCAAAGCTGTAACCATCTCTGAGCCACTCCGGGAGCACGTCGAGGTCCGTGCTGACCCAGGCCAGGTGATGCGACACGAGCGCGGGAGTTGGCTGTGGGAACAGTACGAATCCGACGAGACACAGCGAGTTCTCGTTTCGGAAGAGAAAGCCGCAGCGGATGTACCGCTGCACGGGGGTATCACTGTCCCGCTCGCAGAGTACGGGCTTTTGACAGCTGGGACGGACGAGCGAGCCGAACCGACTGAGCGTGAGGCGCAGTTGGCCGATATCCTCGGGAAGAACGCACTCTCAGCCCTCGAACGGATCGAGCGCGAGCGGGAGCTGAAACGGCAGCGCGACAACCTCGACCTGTTGAACCAGATCGTCCGTCACGACCTCACGAACCACCTACAGATCATCAACGGACGGGCGGAGTTGCTCCGGGACCAGTGCAGTGGCGACACCCTAGAACACGTCGACGGGATTCAGGAGAGCAGCCAGGCAGCCGCGGAACTGCTTGAGACAGCCGGAGACCTTGCGACGGTAATGCGACAGACGGACTGGGAGACCGAACCGGTCGCTCTCGGGCCAGTCCTGTCCTCGGTGACCGAGGATATCACAACGACGTACACCGACGCACAGGTCACCGTCCCGGACGAGTTCCCGCCGGTACAGGTGCAAGCTGACGACCTTCTGTCCTCGGTGTTCCGAAACGTTCTCACTAACGCCATCCAGCACAACGATTCACCAACGCCGTCGACCGTCGTTGACGTGACTGACGACGGTGATGCAGTCAACGTCACTGTCGCCGACAATGGCCCGGGAATCCCGGACGAGCAGAAACGGATGGTGTTCGAGCGCGGGGAGAAGCGACCGGACAGTGCGGGGACCGGCGTCGGCCTCTATCTCGTCCGAACGCTGGTCGACGCGTACGGTGGTGACGTGTGGGTCGAAGACAACGAGCCGCGGGGGGCCGTCGTCGGGCTTACACTGCCGAAAGCGGCGGACGACGACTGAGTCGCCTCCAGAACTGGGCGGTCTTGTTACTGTTCCGTCAGCCCGTCCAGCAGGTGTATTGCACCGTGTTTGTCCAGCGGGTCGTTGGCGTTCCCGCAGTGAGGTGACTGCACGCAGGCCGGACAGCCGTTGGCGCAGTCACACGCGCTCAGCATCGACAGCGTGGTGTCCATCAGCGGCCCGATGTCGTGGTAGCCGGCCCGCGTCAGGCCGATACCGCCGGGGTACCCGTCGTAGATGAAGATGGTCGGCTCGCCGGTGTGGGGATGGCGCGGCGTCGACAGGCCGCCGATGTCGCCGCGGTCACAGAGGTACTCGAAGGGGAACATCGAAATCATCGCGTGTTCGGCGGCGTGGATGGCCCCAGGGAAGTCGCCGGTGTCACCACCGTCGGTCGCTGTATCGCCGGGCTGACCGCCGCCACCGCTTCCGCTCTCGCTCCCGGGTGCGCTTTCGGCTCCGTACGCGCCCTGCCGTATCTCGCTTTCCAGGTCCGACGGCACGGTGTGGTACAGCGCCTTCGTCTCCAGCGTCGTCTCGGGCAGGTCGAGTGAACGCTGGCCGAGTACCTCCCCGGAGGAACCGTCACGGCGCTCGTAGCCGGTGATCTGCTTGCGCATCGTCACTGAGGCGAAGCGGACCGGTACGTCCTCGCGGGTCGGCAGTCGCCGCTCCGCCAGGTCCGCCTCAACGGTGATGGTCTTGTCGTGCAGGACGCGAGTGAAGTAATCGGCCCACGTCCGGTCGAGTTCTGCTACACCTGTATCGAGATCGAGGTCTATCACCTCGTAGCGCCGGCCCTGATGGTGGTAAATCGCGCCGGGGTGCGCATCACGGAGTGCGTCCTCGACGGAGAGTTTCGCTATCACGTCACCCTTAGCCACGAGTTTCACCTCGCCGTCGTCGACGGTCCGTAGGTTCATTTCGTGGTGTGGACTCCCGTTTCCGAGCCAGCGCATTCCCTGGTCGGTCTGGCGGCGGTCGAGCTTCCCGGCCGATTCAAGGCCGGAAACCACGTCGGGGAACGTCTCGCCGAAATGACGGTCGTCGTTCGGCGAAAGCCAGTTCTCACAGGCGGCCGTGTGGACGTGGTCCGGGAGGAGTTGCTCGTTTTCGGGGTTGGTCACGGCCTGTTCAGCACCTGTTTCGAACAGCGCGTCGGGGTTGCGCAGGACGTACTGGTCCAGCTGGTCCTCGCCACCGACCAGCGCGACGAGCGCAGGGTCGGTGCCGCGACCGGCCCGCCCGGCCTGCTGGAAGGCCCGCATCCGCGTGCCGGGGTAGCCGTCCAGCAGGACGGCGTCGAGGCCGCCCACGTCGACGCCCAGTTCGAGCGCGCTGGTCGACCAGACGCCCCGCAGGTCACCGGATTGCAGGCCCTGCTCCAGTTCACGCCGGCGGTCGTCGGTCAGCGCGGCCTGATACGCGCCGACACCGTCGGCGAGGGTGTGCTCGCCGCGGCTCCGAAGTTCGTCGGCGCTGTCGCTGGCGTACCGCTCGGCGGTCTGGCGCGACCCGGCGAAGACAACTGTCTGGAGACCCCGTTCGACGAGGTCCACGAACAGCTGTTTCGTCTCGACGTGATTCGACTTCCGGCGGCCGCTCCCCCAGCCGTCACCATCGTACTCCGGCGGGTTCCACAACAGCCAGTGACGTGGTCCGCTGGCGCTCGCGTCCTCGTCGACCAGCGCGAACGACGGCTCGGGCTGGCCGGTGACTGCTGCCGCGTGCTCCACTGGATTGCCGATAGTCGCCGAGCAACAGACCCACTCCGGGCCGCCCGCCGTCCCGCCGTCGCTCCCCGCGCTGCCGCCGGCGTCGAACCGCTCTGCGACGCGCTGGAGGCGGCGCATCACCAGCGAGACGTGGCTACCGAACACGCCGCGGTAGCCGTGGACCTCGTCGATGACGACGGTTTCGAGCCGCTGGAAGAACCAGTCCCACAGCCGGTGAGCGTGGGGCAGGATGCCGTAGTGGAGCATGTCCGGTGTCGTCAGCAACACGGTCGGCTGGCGCTCCCGGATGGCCTCCTTCTCGGATTTCGACTGCCGGCCGGTGTACTGGGCGACGGAGACGCCGGAGGCAAACCCGAGTCCCTGCGCCAGTTCCGACAGCGTCTCGGTCTGGTCGTTGATGAGCGCGACCTGCGGGGCGATATACAGCGTCGTCGCCCGGCGGTCGAGCGCCCGCTCGAACGCCGGGACGGTGTAGGCGAGGCTCTTACCGCTCGCTGTCTCGGTCGCGAGAACGACGTTGTCACCGGACCGGACTGCCTCGATTGCGTCCACCTGGTGTGCGTAGAGGTCAGTGATGCCCCGATCTTCGAGGACGCCGGCAAGGCGGTCCGCAACCTCGCAGTCCGCGGTCCGCGCGTCCCGGCCCGGGACCGTCCGCTGATCGACGATCTGTCCCTCGTAGTACGGCCGGTCCCGGAGCCACGAAATTGTATCGTCCACGGGCGACGTATGTGAGCGAAAAGTATCGGTGTTGCTGTTCTCGGCCGGAGACACCTCAGTCGGCGGTGGACTCAGTCCGTGGTCGACTGATTGAGTGGTAGTGTCGCGTCGCGCTCCGATGCGGGCGGCAGGGACGCGACCGATGCGGGGAGCGCAGCCAGCGGTACGGTGTCATGAGTGGTGCTGGTGTAGTCGCTCTCATCCGTCTCGACAGCGAGGCAGGTACCGCCAGCCCTGACGACCGGGCTGTTGCCGTCACCGGTTTCGCCTGCTATCACGACGGCATCGGCGGCTTGCGCGAGTTCGACTGCGCGTTCGCGGGCCGCGTCGTCGATGCCAGCGAAAGCCGGGACCGTAACCGCCTCACAGTCGAGGTCCCGGGAGCGCTCGGCGGCTGCGTCGCCGGCGGGCACAACGCCGACACTGACACGACAGCCTGCCCCGACGAGCGTCGAGACGGCGGACGCCGCCGGCTTGCCGGTCCCGACGACGTGGATGCGGCGGTCGACTGTCTCCCGGTCAGCCAGCGGCGTCACGAGCGGCGCGTCGGTGCCGGGCTGGGTCGTTACCAGCGTCTCTGCGTCGAAGGCGTCACGGAGCGTATCGCTTGTGAGAACATCGGCGGGACGGCCCGCAGCACAGATGCCGCCGCCGGCGAGCAACACCAGTTTGTCGCAGTACCGGGCGGCCAGATTGAGGTCGTGAATCGCAGCAATGGCTGTCTTTCCGTCCCCGACCAGTGTCCGGACGAGTTCGAGCGTCCGGACAGCGTGGTTGATGTCGAGGTTCGCCGTTGGTTCGTCTAGCAGGAGCACCGGTGTCTCCTGTGCAAGCGCCCGAGCGAGGAGGACGCGCTGGCGCTCGCCGCCCGAGAGCGAGGTGAACGGCCGGTCGGCGAACTTGGCAACGCTCGCGCGCTCCATCGCCGTCTCGACGGCGCTCCGGTCGCCGTCGTCCATTCGGTCGAACCGGCCGAGATGCGGTGTCCGCCCCATCTCGACGGTCTGCCTGACGCTGAAGTCGAACGACAGCGAGGTTCCCTGCGGCGTGCTCGCGACGAGGCGACTCACCGCTTTCGCCGAGCGGTCCGAAATGGGCTCGCCGTCGACACGAACTGTTCCGGTGTCCGGGTTGAGCGTCCCCTTCACCGCTCGCAGGACGGTCGTCTTACCCGCGCCGTTGGGGCCGACGAGGCCGACGAGCGACCCACGGTCGACGCTGAAATCGACGCTCGAGACGACCGACTGCTCGCCGAAGGATACCGCGAGGTCGGACACGTCGAGCATCGGCCCGGAGCGGCCCCGCTCTGGGTCTGAACTGTCGTGCGCGGGCTGTTCGCTCACAGTTCGTGCACCTCCCGCTTCCGGAGCAGATACAGGAAAAACGGCGCGCCGAGGACGGCGGTGACGATGCCGACCGGGACCTCGGCGCTGCCGGAGCGCGCGAGGGTGTCCGTCGCCACGAGGAACGACGCCCCGGCGAGGGCCGCCGTCGGGAGGAGTATCCGGTGGTCAGGCCCGACGAGCAGCCGCATCACGTGGGGAACGATGAGGCCGACGAAGCCGACGATACCGGCGACGGCGACGCCCGCCGCCGTGATGACAGCCGATAACGCGAGCAGGACACGCTTGGTCCGCTCGACCTCGATACCGAGGCTCTGTGCGTCCTCCTCGCCGAGCAGCATGACGTTCAGGTCGCGTGCGTACGCCAGCAACACGACGAACGGGACGGCGACGAGCACGACGCTGCTGGTCACTTCGGGCCAGGACGCCCCCTTGAGATGGCCCATTAGCCAGTACAGCGCCCGGCGGATACTCTCGCCGCTGTGGAGCAACAGGAAGGAGACCACCGCGCCAAGAAACGTCTGTATCGCGACGCCGGCCAGCAACAGCGTCGCGACCGGTGTCCGGCCGTTCCGCGTGGCGATGAGATAGACGCCGAAGGCCGCGACCAGCGCACCCACGAAGGCCGCGCCGCGGAGGCCGAGTCCGAACGGGATCACGACCGGCGCGACGATGAAGCCGACCGCGCCGACCGCTGCGCCGGAGGAGACGCCGATGATAGAGGGATCAGCCATCGGGTTCCGGAAGATGCCCTGCATGATCGTCCCTGCGGCGGCGAGCGAGAAGCCGACGACCGCGCCCAGCAGTATCCGGGGGAGTCGGACCTGCATCACGATCTGTGTCTGAAGGTCGCTTACTGCATAGGAGAACACATGGGCCGTGGTCACGTCGACGGCAGGGCCGGAGACCGAGATGCCAGTCGGGACAACGACGGCGTTGAGCAGCACTTTCCCGACAACGGCGGGCGGGATCCACACCGGGCCGATGCCGGCGCTCGTCGTCACCACGGCACAGAGGACGGCGACGAGCCCCGACGACCACCCGACGGTCCGACCCGCGAAACGCATGTATGAAAGCCCAGTTGCAGTAGATAAGTATTTATTGCTCCTGACACCCGCCTAGGGTATGCGACGACCTTCTCTCGTCTGTGTCTTTGTCTTGCTTGTCGGCTCGCTTGCGGGCGTCTCTCCGGCCGCAGCAACAACTGCCACGCAGGCCGACGACTGCTCGTTTCCCGTCACGATGACCGACGCGACCGGGACCGAGGTCACCCTTGAGGAACGCCCGGAGCGGGTTACGACGACCAACCCTTCGGCTGCCCAGACGATGTGGGAGATCGGTGGCCGCTCTCAGGTGGTCGGGCTCACCCAGTATGCAAGCTATCTTGACGGGGCTGAGAGTCGAACGAACGTCTCCGCGAGCTTCGGCGTCAACGTCGAGCGCGTCGTCAGCACGAACCCGGATCTGGTGATCGCGCCGAACGCCAGCGCCGGTGACGTGGCCCCGCTCCGACAGGCCAGACTCACCGTGTATCACCTCCCCGCCGCGACAACGATCGAGGACATTCGGGCCAAGACGACGACTGTCGGCCGCCTGACCGGTAACTGCGAGGGTGCGAGCGAAGCCAACGCCTGGATGGACGCGAACGTCGATTCCGTTCAGCAGGTCACCGCGGACGCCGAAGACAGACCGACGGCGCTGTATCCGCTTGGCGGCGGGTACGTAGCGGCGGGCAACACCTTCGTCACGTCGCTCATCGAACTCGCGGGCGCAGAAAACGTCGCGGCCCGCAACCACAAGAAATACCCACAGCTCAGCAACGAGGTCATCCTCCAACTCGACCCAGAGGTCCTCTTCGTCACCGAGAACACGGCGACCATCGCGACGACCGAGCCGTACGCCAGCACGACCGCGGGCGAGACCAACGCGACAGTCACCGTCCGGGCTCGGAACATCAACCAGCCCGCCCCGCGGAGCGTGGTCTCGTTCGCCCACAACGCCACCGCACAGCTCTATCCGGACCGGTACGACGCCGACAGCTACGTTCCCCGGTCGGCGGTGACCAAAACGAGCGAGTCCACGCCCGCGGACCACACGCCAAGCGCTGACCAGTCCACGACCGACGCCAGCGGTCCCGGATTCACAGCTGTCGCGGCGCTTGTCGCACTGCTGGCGCTGGTCTGCACACAGCAGTTCCGCCGCCGGAGGTCGTAGCGCCATGGACAAACAAGCTATCCGTGAAACAGTCTGGGACGCGCTGGAAGAGCGCGATATCGCTCGGTTTCCGTTTCCGCCCCACGACCGGATTCCGAACTTCGCGGGCGCGAGCGAGGCCGCACAGCGCCTGGCCGAGACGGCGGTCTGGGACGCCGCCGAGACGGTCAAGGCGAATCCGGACTCGCCACAGCTCCCGGTTCGACGGGCGGCGTTGCGGGCCGGCAAGACGGTGTATATGGCCGTGCCACGGCTTCGGGACGAGCGGTGCTTCTACGAACTCGACCCCGACGACCTCGACGACATCGAAGCCGCGCCGGCGATTTCGAACGTCGCGGATCACGCCCGACAGGTCGGCCCCGAGGCGGTCGGGAGCGTCGACCTCGTAGTGTCGGGATCGGTCGCGGTTACCGAAGACGGCGCGCGAATCGGGAAGGGCGAGGGGTACAGCGACCTCGAATACGCCGTTCTCCGTGAATTGGGGCTAGTCGACGGAACGACGCCGGTCGTGACGACGGTCCACGAACTTCAGATCGTGGGCGGTCCGGCGGGCGTCGTCGACACCACTGTTCCCGTCGACGACCACGACGTGCCGATGGACTGGATCGTGACGCCGGACCGCACTGTCGAGACGGCGACCACACACACGACGCCAACGGGCGTCGATTGGGACGCGCTTTCCGCGGACCGTATCGACGAGATTCCGGTGCTTTCCTCCCGCCGCCCCGACTGAGCGACCGGGCGCTATACCGGCTCAAACCCTGGTAATGAAAGCTTACCGGCGGTACAACTTTACCGCCACATGCCTTGGAAGGAGTATGGATACACCCGTGGCCACGCCGAACCGTCACGGGGCGGATGGAACTACCGGGCGGGTACGCGTTCTCTATGTCGACGCGGACTGCGACGACATCACGGCGGTCAAAGAGACGCTGACTGGTAGCGCCGACGAGTTCACTGTGACGGTATGTGAGACGGCGGACGACGCGCTCAATGCCCTCGAAGACGCGTCCTACGACTGCGTCGTTAGCGAGTACCGACTCCCGGACCGAGACGGAATCGAACTGCTACGGGTCGTTCGGGACCAGTCCTTTGACCTCCCCTTTCTCCTCTTCACTGACGGCGGCGACGAGAGCGTAGCCAGCGACGCTATCTCTGCTGGCGTCACAGACTACGTGACGAAAACGCCGCTTTCGGAGCAGACGGAACTGCTCCGACAGCGAATTACCTCCGCTGTCGCCCGCTATCAGGAGGAGTCGGACATCCTCGACCGGATGACCGACGCGTTCTTCGCGGTCGATGAAAACTGGGATTTCACGTACGCCAATGAACGCGGTCGCCGCGTCATCGGCCGTGCGATGGCGGGGGACGGTGAGACCACCGACTTGCTGGGGCAAAACATCTGGGAAGTGGTCCCGTCCCTCGAAGAAACGGAGTTCAGCAAGCAGTACCGACAGGCGATGACCCAGCAGGAGCCAGCGTCCTTCGAGGCGTACTTCGAACCACTGCAGACGTGGTTCGAGGTATCTGTGTACCCGTCGCCAACCGGGATTTCGGTGTACTTCCGTGACATCACTGAGCGGCAAAAGCACGAGGAGGAGATCAGGGGTAGAGAGCGGACGCTTCGAGAGATTTACCGGGTCATCTCCCGCAAGGATCTCGATTTCGAGGACAAGGTCGAGCGCCTGCTCGAAATCGGGCAGCACGCCCTCGGAACCGAAACGGCTGCGCTCTCACGCATCGATGGCGATATGTACGTCTTCGAAATCGTCTGCGACCGGACAGGAGCCATCGAGGCGGGCGATGCAGTCCCGCTGGACGCGACGAACTGCGAGCGGGCCGTCGTCGAGGAGCAGACACTGGTCCTCGCCGACATCGCCGAAGACCGACCGGAACTGGCTGAACGGGCTGGCTACACGGAGATGGGCGTCTCCTGTTACCTCGGAACGCCCGTTGTCGTCGACGGCTCGGTGTACGGCACGTTCTGCTTCTACGGCACGGAGCCCCGCGATTCCTTCTCCGAGTGGGAAGTCACGCTCGTGGAGTTGATGGGAAACTGGGTCAGCTACGAACAGGAGCGCGAACGCCGCGAACAGGAACTCACCCGCGAGCGAAACCGACTGGAGAAGTTCGCCAGCGTCGTCAGCCACGACCTCCGGAACCCGCTCAATGTCGCGTTCGGCCGGCTCACGCTTGTCGACGAGGCGTACGACGGGGACCCGGAGCACGTCGAGGCACTCCAGCGGTCGCTCGAACGGATGGACGAACTCATCGACGACGTACTCGCGCTCGCCCGCGGCGGCCACAAAGTCATCGACGCGACCGAAGCGTCGCTAGACGATATCATTACGGCCGCCTGGGACACCGTCGAGAGTTCGGACGCGACGCTCGAACGCGCCGACACGGACGCGCGGATCACGGGCGACCAGACGCGCCTCCAGCAGCTCTTCGAGAACCTCTTCCGAAACAGCGTGGACCACAGCGACGACCCCGTGACCGTCCGCGTCGGGACACTCTCGGGTGGACGTGGGTTCTACGTGGCCGACGACGGCCCCGGGATTCCCGAGGCCGAGCGTGACGAGGTGTTCGAGCGCGGCTACACCACGAGCGACGAGGGGACCGGCTTCGGGCTGGCTATCGTCTCCGAAATCGTCGACGCCCACGGTGGCCGGATGACTGTTACAGAAAGTGCGGACGGCGGGGTACGATTCGACGTGACCGGTATTCAGGTGGAGTAACTATAGCTGGTCGACGCAGTCCCGGATGAGGCCGTCGACGTTTTCGGGGAGCGTCGGGTGGTAGGCCCGGTCCGGCAGGTCACGCACGTCGAGTCCCAACTCGACGATGATCTGGAACGCTTTGGCGAAGCTGTCTGCGTGATAGTGCATCCCTTGCCATCCGAGCACTGTCCCGTCGTCTGCGTCGACGACGAGCTTCGCAAGCCCCTCGGGCACGTCTTTCGACTTGAACACGCCATCGTCGCTGGCCTGTCGTGTCACCGTGACGACGTCGTAGCCCGCCTCTTTCGCCGTCTCCTCGTTGTGGCCGACGCGAGCGAACGGATACACGCCCAGCCCGGAGAAGATGACGTGGTGGTGGACGTTCCGGTATTCTTCGAGTGAGCCACCGGCCTCCTGCTGGAGGATATTCTCGGCCGCGGTGAAGCCTTGCTCTTTGGCGACGTGGAGAATCGGCTCCTTGCCGTTGACGTCGCCGACGGCGTAGATGTGGTCTGCGTCACGAGTCTGCATCGTGTCTTTCGCCCAGTCGCCTTCGACGGAAACGGGTGTGTTCTCCAGGCCGAGCCCCTCGACGGTCGGGCGACGACCGGTAAACAGGAACAGCTGGTCGGCCTCGAACGTCTCCTCGCCCCCGTCGTCGTACTCGACGGTGAGGCGGACGCCGCCGTCCGCAGTCTCCTCCAGCTCCTTTTCGTAGCAGTTCGTCGGAATGGTCACGTCCCAGTTGTCCTCGTAGATGTCGAGCGCCTCGTCGCCGAACTCCGGGTCGCCTTCGTCGATTGGCCGGTCGTCGTGCTCGATAACGGTGAGCTCCATGCCGCCGGCCTCCGCCAGATACGGGACCAACTCCATCCCGATGTACCCGAAGCCCATCACGATACCTGAGTCAGGGAACTCCGTCGCATCGAGTACCTGGTCGCTGGTCATGAAGTCGACCTCGTCGATGCCGGGCGTGTCCGGGACGTTCACGCTGGAGCCGGTCGCGATGACGACGTAGTCGGCCTCGTGTTCCTCGCCGCCGGCCCGAACCGTGTGCTCGTCGACGAACGTGGCAGTGTCGTGGATGAACGTCACGTCGTCGCGCTCGGCCATCTCGTGGACGGAGTCTCGGCGGTGCCCGGCCCAGCCCAGCACGTGGTCGTCCTTGCGTTCGACGACGGCCTCCAGATCAACGTCGGGCACGTCGCCGACGAGACGGTCGTCGTGGCGCGCCTGAAAGCGATGTGCCCCTGCGGAGAGCACTTCCTTCGATGGCATACAGCCACGGAGGATACAGAGGCCGCCGCCGGGCTCGCCGTTGTCGATGAGCGTGAGTTCGATGTCGTCCGCCTCGACAAGATCGCCGGCGACTGCGGCCCCGGCACTTCCATACGCGCCGATGATAACGACGTGAGTCATACCAGTGCTAGGACGATGCCAGCAAATAAAGGCTTCAGTGGCGTGTTTCGCCCGGACACGACCGGGGTGGGCCGTGCCCGCGGCCACGGTTCAGTCGTCGCCGTCGACGGGTGCGGGTGGACGCGATCGCCCCAACCCGAGTAGGCCACGAACCGACCAGTCAGCGTTGAACACCCGGTCCCAGACGACGAGCGCGGAGGGAATCACCAGCAGGGAGGTGAGGAACGCGTACCCGATCGACATCGCTGTCAGGATGCCGAACTGGCCGATTGCAGGGAACACAGCCAGCCCGAGCACACCGATGCCGAATGTCGTGGTGAGCATACTCCCGAACAGCGCCCCGCCAGTCCCGCGAACGGTCCGGTCCAGTGCGGTTTCGAGGTCGTTTTCTTCGAACTCGTCGGCGAACCGGTGGGTGACGTGGACTGAGTAGTCGACCCCCAGCCCGATAGTTATCGCCAACATCGTCGCTGTGAGCGCGTTGAACGGGATGCTGAGCAGTCGCATCGTCCCGCCAAGCCATGCCACTGTGACGACAACAGGAATCATGTTTACGAGGCCGAGCGACGGCCGCCCCTCCAGCATATTGTAGATGAGGATGAGGAACACTGACGACCCGACAAGCGCAATCGCCAGTGACTGGATAGCTGACTCCAGGATGAGGTCTGAGACGGCCTGGAACACGACGACTGTGCCGGTTGCCGTCGCCTCGTACCGGAAGTCGTCGGCAACGTTTCTCGTATCGGCGGTCACCTCTGCGTCGCTCGCGTCCGATTCGACTGTGTAAACGACACGTGCGCTCCGGTAGTCCTCGGTGATGTACTCTAGCGCCGTACTACGGGCTGGCGAGTCGAGCAGATACTCGTATATCTCCTCAAGATTATCGTCCGGGACCCCGTTGTCGTTCCGGTCGTTGCGCTCGACCATCCGGCGGAACTCGGGGTCACGCTCTGCCTGATCTTGAATGACCGTCACGATAGATGTCGAATCAGCCCGCCCGTCTTCCCGGACGAACGAGTCCGGCGGGTTGTTACCCGCCCGATACATCTGTTCGAGCGCCGCGTCGTTCCGCATTGGTCCCTCTACGTACACCGTCGCCTCACTGGACTGGGTCGTATCGAACCGCTCATCGAGGAGGTTCGTCACCTCCGTTACGGTGTATTCGCTTGGGGCGAACGGTTCCGGCAGGGCCTCGACGAAGTCCGGATTCTCCTCAGGCGGCAGGAAGTCCTCCTGACTGAATGAGGTCGAGACGCCGGTGGCGTAGTAGCTGGCACCGACCGTCGACACGAGGATGAGTACGAGGAAGATGATCGGAGCGCGGTTCGCGATGACGACACCGCCGCGCAACACGCCGCTGAGTGCCGAATCCTCTGCGCCCAGCGGCGTCTCGCTGAACGTCGGGATGGGGTAGCGCTGGCGGAGCCGGTCCAGTTCCACCTTTGCTGCGGGCAGGAACACCCCGAAGATGAGGAAGGTGAACGTGATACCGACAGAGGCCACGTAGCCGAAGTCCTGAATCGGCGGCAGTGCGCTGGTGAGATTCGCGGCGAACCCGATGACCGTCGTCCCGGTCACAATGAAGAACGCGACAAGCAACTGGTCGGTCGTGATCCGCATCGACTTCTGGATAGATTCTCCGGTTTCGCGCTCCTCTCGATACCGGTTGACGGCGTGAATCCCGAAGTCGATACCGACTGCCAGTAACAGCGGTGGCACGGCAATGAGCATCTGCGAGAAGGGGATGCCGGCAAGCCCCATGAAGCCGAACGTCCAGACAACGGCCATAAACAGCGCGAGCAGGCCCAGTGCCATGTCTGCGAGGTCGCGGTAGGCAATCGTCAGGAAAAACAGGATGAACAGCACTGCTGCGGGCACCGTCAGGATGAGCGAGTCGCCGACGACGTTCGAGAATTCGTCCGCGACGATACCACTGCCGAACAGAGTAATGCCACCGTGGTCAGCGCTGGTGACAGTGAACCCGGCCTGTTTCTGGATGCTCGTCAGCGGACTCGAACCACCCTGCCCCGACCCGGAGGAGATGCCGGCCGGGACCTCGTGTGTGACGACGCCGATGGTCGCCGACGCCGAGGCAGCTTTGCGGTTGAAGTCCTTGCTCAGTAGCGATTCGAACCGGGGATTCTGCTCGGCCGCGCGCCTGGCGGCGGCATCGATCTCACTTGGCGTCGCTGATTCGACAGCATAGATCTGCTGTTCGGTCGTTGTCGCCTCCGGGTTTAGCTGTTGGGCGACGATGCTGGCGGCGCTTGACGTCGACGTGACACGGAGTTCCGCGTGCTGTTCTAATCGATGCTGTGACCTGAGCATCCGAAGCAGCGCCGGCTTCGAGAGCACGTTGGTCTCCCGCTGGATGAGCTGTGTACTCCCTGTATCCGGTGAGAAGGTCGGCGAGAACTTGTCATTGACCTCCTGCAGTGCCTCCTCAGCCGGCAGGTCGGTCGTAAACTGCGATGTCCCGGAGTTGGTCGAGACGCTCCCGAGGCCGGCGCTGAAGACCACCGTCACGACTAGGAAGAGAAGCACCACCTTCCGTGAATCGTGGACGATGCGGTCGTCCGCCCAATCGATGTAGCGCTGGTAGTCCATGCGTTAGCGGAACCTGAAGTAGCCGCCGATGGCCAGGGCGGCCACGAGTGCAACGCCGATAATCGCCGTTAGCGGCGAACTGCCACCGCCGGAGTTGGTCACCGAGACGGGAAGCCGGTAGGTGTCGGACACCGGCGTATCTCCGTCCGGCTCCTCGTACTGGAAGTCGACCGAGACGGGGTAGCTCTTCGTCATCGCGGCACCGCTTGCGCTGATACCGAACTCGATGGTCGTCGACTCGCCCTGGTCGAGACTGTCGATGTACGCCTGGTCGTCCGAGACGGAGATTGGGGACTCTGCGAACAGCTTTGCCTCGATATCGGTCAGTCGCTCACCGGCGTCGTTGGTGATAGTCACTTCGAGCGTGCTGGACCCACCAACGTTGACGGACGCGTTCGTCGACTCGACGAGGAACTCGTCGGCGCTGCCGTCGACGCTCTGCCGGATTTCGAGCGTGTCGCTCTCGCGCTTATCGCCCTCGCTGTTGCGGTAGTTGGCGACGAAGTCGAACTGCCGCGGGCCGGAGTTCGCGTTGTCCGACACGTCGGCGTCGAACGAGACGGTCGCTGACTCGCCCGGTTCGAGGTCACCGACCGCGTACTGGGTCTCTTTCGGTGAGATGTTGTCGTGGGTGCTCGCCCAGTTCAGAACGACGTTGCGGACTGTTCGGTCCCCGGTGTTGGTCAGTGACGCTTCCAGCGTGCCATCGTCACCTGCCTGCAGGGACGATTCGACGTCACCCATGGCGAAGGACTGTTCGGGCTCGGGTGTGAGTCCCAGCGAGATGTCGTCAGCGACGCCGGCATCGCCTTCGGGATCGTCGTAGCTCACTGACGCCGACAGGGCGTAGCTCTGTATCTTGGCGTCGTCACTTGCGCTTGCGTCAACACTCACTGTTCGCGTTTCACCGGGCTCCCAGGAGCCGATGAACTGTGACGTGGATTCGGACTGCCCGAACGTAATCTCGCTGTTCTGCGTGGTAAGTGTCACTGTCGCGTCTGAGACCGTGACAGGCCCGTCGTTGCGCAGAGTCACATTGTAGGTCCCGGAGTCACTGACAGCAACGTCGCTATCAGTACGTTCGACAGTGAACGTTTGCTCGCGGGCAGGTGTAATCCCGAGCGAAGAGGCCGAGGTACTCTTTCGTACCCCGTCCGTGTCGTCGAAGTCGACTTGCAGGTCGAACTGATACGGTTCGGCTCTGGCGTCACCGCTTGCACCGACGCGGTACCGGAGCGTCCGCTGTTCACCAGCCTCCCAGGTATCGATGAACCGGGAGCTGCTGGTGTCGCTACCGACTGTGAGTTCAGGGTTCGTCGACTCCAGCGTTACTGAGGCTTCCCGGGCTGGTTCGTCACCAGTATTCTCGACGGTGACTGCGACCGTCCCGACCGAGTCAACGCGCGCCCCTGAATCGACGCTCACCACGTCAAAGGCCGCGTCGTCGTCGATTTCGAGTTCGAGTTCGATCCGTTCGGTGGTGGATTTTTCGTCACGTGCGCCGTCACCCTCGGAAATGTAGCTCGTGTATTCGTACTCGACAATGACGGGAACGGTGTAGTCTCCGGGACTTGCGTCGTCATCGACGCTCACCTCGAAGGAAATCGGCTCTGTCTTGCCTTCCGGGACGGAGCCGACGGCCTGCTTGTTCGTTGTCACCGTGATCGGGGCATCTCCGTCATTGACCTTGACTGTGGTACCGCGGGCGGTCGTTACTTCGCTACTCCGAACCGCCTGCGTCGTCGGACCGGAGTCGACCGTGCCGCTGTTGACGAGCACAACGTCGAGTGTCGTCTCCTCACCGGGCGTGACGGTATCATCGACGAACGTTGCGTCGAAGTCGGGGCTCCCGGATACGGCGGCGATCGCCGTTCCGGACGCCATGAGCAATGCGATAACAGCCAGCGTCAGTAATGTTCGTGGTTTCATGCGTAGGACACTTCGGACATTCCTTACCGTTTGTTTCTGTCCGGAGCGGAGGTCATGCTTGGGAGATCGGGATATAAACCCACATACGTCTGTGCAGACTCCCGTCCGAACCGTGTACATCGAACGAACGTTCGGTCGCCTATCAACGTTGTGGTTCAGTAACAGTGGGAAGGTATTTACTTCCCGAACGAATATTCGGTCGGGATGAGTGATGGAATTCCGTTTGCCGGGGAGCCGGCGGACTCGCACGAGGCAATAATGCGAGCTACATTTCGTGCCCTCCGGGAATACGGGTATGCCGGACTTTCGATACAGCGAATCGCGGACGAGGCCGACCTCAGCAAATCGACGTTCTATCACCACTTCGATGGCAAGGAGGACCTTCTGCTGTCGTTTCAGGAGTTTATCCTCACGGAGTTTAACCGCATCTTCCAGATCGAGTCGACCGGCGACCCCGAACAGGACATCAAGACGTTTGTCAGCCTCGTGCTCGACGATTTTCCTGACTGCGTCGAAACGCCCGAGAAGAACGCCGTACTCGGTTCATACGTCGAGATGCGCGCTCAGGCAGTCCAGAATCCGGACTTCCGCGAGAAGTTCACTGAGACGGACGAACTGTTTACTCGGCAACTCGTACAGATCATCGAAGACGGCATCGAACAGGGGGTCTTCGCCGAGGTCGACCCCAACACGGTTTCGCGATTCATGATCACGATACTCGACGGTGTAATCCTTCAGAGCGCAACACGCAACGACAACCCTGTCGCCGCGGTTCGGGACACCATCGACGAGTACATCGAAGAGACGCTGATTCTCGACACCTAGCTTCGGCTGATCGACTGGTACGTCTCCTTCAGCTCCTCGAAATCATCGTTTTCGGCGTGCAGCACCCACTCTAGTTCTCTGGCTCGTTCTTTCAGTCTGGTGTACTCGTCGTTTGACTCCAGTTGTGACGCGGATTTCTCGCGTTCCAGCACGGAGAGCTTCGAGGAGATACGGAAGTACTCGTCGAGCCTGTCGTCTTCGACGGACCTGTCGAGGTGCTGGTCGAGCGTCGACAGGAGCGTCGACTGGTCAACCGGCTTCTGGAGGTAGTCGTCGAAGGGCATCTCCAGAATGTTCAGGTCGGCGTCGACTGCGGTCAGCATGATAATGATGCCATCGTACCCCCGCTCGCGCAACCGTGAAAGCACGTCGTCACCGTGGACGTCGGGCATTCGTCGGTCGAGCAACACAGCGTCGAACTCCGGGCCGGCAGCGTCGAGCGCCGCCTGGCCACTGTATGCGACAGTTGTCTCGTAGCGCTCGCCGAGTTTCAGTGCCTGCGTGTCGGCGACGTCGTGTTCGTCGTCAACGACGAGTACCCGCGGTGGGCCGCCTGTAGTTCTGGACACGGTATTGGACAGGCCTAGGGCTGGCGACTGTATATGTCTTATCGGCACCCCTCTCTCGAAAAGGGTTAACCGATGGCCCATTGAGTGTGTACCGATGAGCAAGTCGTCGGCGGGCACAGGCGGTCGACATCGCCTTGGGAGCCTCGCGGCCGTGGTCGGTTGGATAGGGGCAGGAGCGGTCGTGTTTGCCACCGTCGCGCTGGTGGTGCAGTCCGTGTTTTCGCTCGCGTTCTCGGAACAGGTCACCATCGGCCTCGGTCTGGCGCTTGGCGGCGGGCTGGGCGGCGTTTCCTACCTTCTGGTGACTGATTCGCCCGGTGAGACGACTGACGAGACAATGACCGTGTCGGCAGACGCCGAGCAGACACCGGAGCCACAGCCGGTGGATCTCTTCGACGGTCATCCGGACCCGGTGTTGTACTTCGCCGATGAGGGCCATGGCCCGGTCGTGCGTGCAGCAAACGAGGCGTTCGGGACCACGTTCGACGTGCCGTCCGACCGCCTCAACGGAACGGCCCTCTCCGAGGCACTGCTCGTGGCTGGTATCGACGAAGTTGACGCCGAGACAGTCAGTACAACTGACCTCGATGTCGTGGCCCTTTCGACGGCACTCGACGAACCGAGACAGTTCCGGCTGCGGACGGCCGGCGCCCCGTCGGCCGGCTACCTCCTGCTCACGCCGCTGGGGACAACGGGCGATTGAACGGCCGAATGCCGCCCGCGGGTCGGCGGCGTAACGGAACTTTAAAGATTCCATCCCGGCGAGATTCTGGATAGGAATGCTCGCGTCACCGCTGCAACTCATCGATAGTTTCCTGCTGAACTACACCATCGGTGATGTCCTGCTACTCGGCTTTGTCGGTGGGCTCGTCGCAATTCTCCCGCAACGATCGCTCCGGATGCTGGGACTACACACGATTGCGCTGGGCGCACTGCTCGTGATTACGCCGGCGTCGGCGATGGAACCAAACAGTGCGAGCGTCCTCGCGTCGGCGTTCCAGTACAAACTGTTCGGTCTGGTCCTGCTCGTCCTCGCACCGGTGCTGTACGCCGTCGGTCGGCGTTAGGCCAGTTTGTCGAGTGCGGTGAAGAAATCAAGCGGCGGCCCGGCTAGCCGGACCGGCTCGCCCGCACGCGAGATCGTTATCCGCTCCGGCGGGACCACATCCTTTCGAACCCGACCGTCACTGACGACGACACCGCTGTCGGCGTCCGTGAGTTCGACGACGATTTCGCTGTCAACGTCGACGACCAGCGGCGGCGTCCCCGTTTCGTCTGCCATTCCGGTGACGATGAGACCGGCCACGTCGGGGTGGACGAGCGGGCCGCGTTCGCTGAGATTGTACGCCGTCGATCCGGTGGGCGTCGCCACCAGTACGCCGTCGGCGTGGCCGGACGTGTACAGCGAGTCGTCGACGTACACGTCGAGCGTCGCCCCGCCGCCGTGACCACGGCGCTCGCCCTGGACGACGACCTCGTTCAGCGCCGGCGACAGCTCCCAGTCGTCGCCGCTGGCCTGTAGCCGCGGCTTGGCCCGCGTCCGGGCGCTCCCGGTCTTCTGGATGTGTTCGACCTCCGCGACAACCGTCTCGACGGCTTCTTCGGGTGCGATAGCGTTTAGAAAGCCGACTTCACCGAGATTGACCCCGAGTATCGGCGTCGACCCCGCACCGCGGGCGGCGTACAGAAACGTCCCGTCGCCACCGATGCTCACGACAAGGTCACAGGCTGACATCTCCTCGACTGGGGCCGAATCGGGTACAGCGGCCTCCCACGCGTCGTGGTCACCCAACGCCCCGGCGGTCGTTTCGTCCACGACGACGGCCGCCGACGTGGCGCGCAGTCGGTCACACAGTGTACTCGCAAGCGACATGGCCCGGTCGTTGTCCCGCTGCGCGACGATCCCGACAGTCATTGCCGGACGTTCCCGCCGGCCGTATATAAACCCTCTACGACGGCAATTATATCAGTCCCGACGCGTATCCACTTCCATGGGCCGTTCGTGTGGCTGGTGGTCGTGCGTATGAGTGAGGACAACGAGTCCGACGACGACTGGTTCGAAAGTGCGCTGGACGACGAGGACGGCGACAGCGAACCAACGGAGGCTGAAGACACTTCGACGACACCATCCGGGAGCGATGCCGAGGAATCGGCGTCTAGCGACACTGTGCCGTTTGAGACCGACGGCGACGACGGCAACGCCGATAGTAGCCCGTTCGATGACGACGGCAACGACGACGGTAGCCCGTTTGACGATGGCAGCGCCGATTTTAGCGAAGACGACGATAGCAGCCCGTTTAGCGACGACGACAGCACCGCCTCTGGCGGGGACAGTGACAGCAGTCCGTTCGACGACAGCGGCGATGACCGCTTCAGTAGCGAGAGTGGGGCTGCCGACGCTGGGTCCCCCGGCAACGACGGCGGCGGGCTCTTCGACGACGACTTCGCCAGCGCGTTCGAGTCTGCCGGCAGCGGTGACGGTGACAGCGGTAGCGACTTCGAGGAGGAGTTCGAGTCCGACATCCCGCGGGTCGACATCGGTATCGAGGGCCTCGATCAGATGATTCAGGGCGGGGTTCCACAGCGCCACCTCATCGTCACCATCGGTTCGGCCGGAACCGGGAAAACGACGTTCGGGCTACAGTTCCTTCACCACGGCCTGCAAAACGGCGAGAACGCGGTGTTTCTGACCCTCGAGCAGTCTCATGACGCGATACTGGACACCGCCGGTGACCGCGGCTGGGGGTTCGAGGAGTACGAGGAACAGGGCCAGCTAGCGATTGTCGATCTTGATCCGGTTGAGATGGCAAACAGCCTCGATAACATCCGGGGCGAACTCCCGGCGCTCATTGAGAAGTTCGACGCCGACCGGCTGGTACTCGACTCCGTCTCGCTGCTCGAGATGATGTACGACGACCAGTCCCGTAGACGAACTGAAGTGTTCGATTTCACCCGATCGCTGAAACAGGCCGGCGTGACGACGATGCTTGTCTCCGAGGCCAGCGAGAGCAACCCCTTCGCATCCAGACACGGTATCATCGAATACCTGACCGACGCCGTGTTCATCCTGCAGTACGTCCGGTCAGACACCGGCGAGACGCGACTCGCCGTCGAGATCCAGAAGATACGGAACGCGAACCACTCGCGGGAGACGAAACCCTACGAGATAACGAACGACGGCATCTCGGTCTATCAGCAGGCCAACATCTTCTAAACCGTTGCCGTCCCGACCGACTCCGGTTCGTCCCGCTCGTCGAGTGCGGCGTTGTAGCCGCCGGCCCAGAGGTCCGTCGCGACGACCAGCACGTAGAAGGTGGCGAACGGACTGAGAATCACGGCGATGAGCGAGCCGATGAACGGGATGACGTTGAGCAAGTTCACCACGACGTTGACGGCAATGAACAGCGCAATCGAGACCAGCCACGGTGTCGCGTACTCCGGGGATAGGACCAGTTTCCGAAGTGTTCCGAAGTCGAACCCGGCACCGAACTCGCCGGTACAGGCGAAGTGGATGATGGCGGCCGTCGCCACGTAGCCGAACACCAGCGACAGGACGAACGAGATCGCCAGTCCGCCGAAGAGGCCGGCCAGACCGGCACCCGCTCCGGCGCGAGTCCCGGTCGCCATCGCGACCAGGCTGCCGCCGACGGTCACCCCGAACACGACGAGCGGGACGACCATGTACACGATGCCGATGACCCAGGCTTTGACGCCGTCGACGAGCAGGTCGCCCCAGTCTTCGAACGCCGGTGGCTGTGTCGCTCCGTCTGCCCGTTCGCGGACTGCCTGAACGAGATAGCCGTACACGAGGATGGCAGGGACGACGAGGAACGAGAGGAGGCTGAGGACGCCGCCGATGAGGACAGTCACGGTCCAGTCGTCGTCTTCCATGGGGTATCTGAGTGTATCCTCTAGCGAATCCATGGCTATTGATCACACTCCTCACAATTAGTTACAGACACCTTGCTGGGTTATTCGCTTGGCTTACCGCAGGACTGCAGTGTACCGACCCCAGCGGTATTTGTCTCAGATCGTGCCGGCTTGCGGAACCAATAAATCACAACCGGGCGACAGGTGGGGTATGGTACTACTCGTGCCCTTCGACGGCTCGGCCCTGTCGAAAGCCGCGCTAACGCGGGCGATGGAGTTCGCGGACTACCGCGACGAGGATATCACCGCGCTATCCGTTATCCCGGACGATGCGGCGTATGCGCGGGAGCGGGGCTGGCTCGACGACACTGAGGAGTTCGACACCGAAGCTATCGCCGACCGAATGCGAGAGCAGGTCGAGTCGGTCGCCCCAGCGTCGTCGTTCCGCTATGAGGTCCCAGAAGACGTGAGTTCGATGGCGTCGACGACGACAGACATCACCCGGACGATCAGAGAAGTCGCTCACGAAGAGGGGGCCTCAATCGTGTTCATCGGCAGCGAGAACGCCGGGCGGGTGTCGACGCCGGTCTGTAGCGTCGGCTCACCGGTATCAGAAGACCCCGAATACGACGTCCACATCGTCCGGCACCCGTAGCGCTATCTGACGACAGTTACGGGGACAGACGCTCGTCTAACGACGATTTCGGCGACGCTCCCTAGCAGGATACGGGACATCCCCGAGCGGCCGTGGCTCCCCATGACGATCTGGTTGATGTCGTGGTCATCCGCGTACTCTACGATGACTTTTGTCGGTCGCCCGACCTCGACGACGCGTTCGACAGACTCGACGCCGGCCTCGGTCACTTCCGCCTCGAGGTCGTCGAGGAGGTCCTCCGCCGTCGCCTTCTGTGTCTCGTACCACTCCTCGGAGAACGAGGGAATCGATGCCTCCGCGCTGTAGCCGGCCTCTGCAGGGTTGATGACGTGCAAGAGAACGATCGTCGCGTCCGGATGTTCTTCGGCTGCGAACGCACAGGCGACCGGTGCTTGATCTGAGCTGTCGACCGGAACAAGGATTCGCTTTGCCATACGCACACTTCCGCTGGGGCCGGTTTGAATCTTCGGCCCGCTGCAATCGGTGAGTTGGCCTGCGGTTTGTTAGTCCCGCCCGTGGCGAGTCACACACGTCGACAGGCCGATCAGTTCGACCGGCTCGGAGTTGTCGGGCGAGTAGACGACCCGCTGGCCCTTCTCCATGTAGGGCACCTTCGATTCGAGGTTGCTGGGGATGTTCACCGCCGAGATGGCGTCTTCGTCGCCGAGGTTGAGCACCATCGTCGTGTTGATCTGCTTGAACACCGGGTCGGCGATGTCCTGTGGGTCCTGTGTGATGAGGTACAGGCCGAGGCGCTCCTTGCGGCCCTGTTTGGCGGCCTCGGTGAACTTCCCGATGACCTTGCGGCCCTGCACGCTGTCGGCGTCGGTGAGGAAGTTGTGAGCCTCGTCCATCCCGAGGACGAGCGGCGTCTCTTTGATGCGGTCGTAGTCCGGATCATTCGAGAGCTTCTGGTCGATGAGCAGGCTGGAGACGGCGAGTACGATGGTCGACGCGGTCCGGGAGTCCGTGATGTGGTACGTCGGGATGACCGTCAGACCGCCGTCGCGGACAAACTGCGATATCTGGTCGGTGATCGGCCGGGCATCCTGGTCGAAGACCGCGCCGAAACCCTGAACGCGGCGCTTAACGGCGTCGAACGTGGCCTCGTGGACGTCGCCCGCCTCGTCCAGTTCCTCCTTGAGCGCGGGGTCACCGAGGAAGGTCCGAAAGTCGCTGTACGTGCCGCTCTCCCCGTACTCCCGCTCAAAGCGCGGCAGCAGCGTGTTCACCAGCGCACCGTACTGGTTGTCGTTCAGGCTCGACCCGGCGATGAGCCAGGGGTTGTCGTGGACGAGCGAGAACGGGATCGTGAACTCCACCTGCTCGGCGCGGTGGTGGCTGGCGTTGTAGTCGGCCCCCGCAACCTTCGGGACGAAGGCGATGGTGTCGTCGTGTCCGCCGTAGGCGACGCCCTCCCGTTCACACCGGCGCTCGAATTCGTCGGTCATCGCGGGGTTGTCGTCGTGCATCTGGGCGTACTCGTCCTGCGGATCGAACTGGACCACGGCGAGTTCGGGCGTGCGGCCGTCGCCCATCTCGTAGGTCCGGCCGAGATACTGCCGCAGGACGTTCTTCGAACTGTGGGTCTTCCCGGACCCGGTCCCACCTGCGACGAGGGTGTGCCGGAACACGAGCGGGTCGCCGGCGTCGTAGTCGTCTTTCAGCCGGTAGTCGATGGTCGGCGGCTCGGCGGCGGTACGAACCTTCTCGCCGCCGACGGCAAGGTGGCCCAGGAAAACACCGTCCTCGGGAATCTTCAGGCCGGTCTTGATCTCGGACTTATCCGTGGCCTCTCGGACGACGGTTTCGGGTTTTGGTACCCGGTCGGTCATCCGGCGTTTGAGTTCGCCGTCGTCGGAGTACAGCACCGCGACTGGCTCAAGTTCTGCGATGAATTTGAAATCCCGCTCGTCGATGCCCCGCTCGCGCATCGCTCGCCGGGCGTGGATTTCGGTCGCGTCGTCGGCGTGGAACTCCTGGGCGTACTCCAGCGCTTTGATACGACAGAACAGGCGCTCTCCTCCTGGGTAGGGGACAAGCAAATACGTCCCGATGCGCAGGCGCGAGCGGTTCCGCGCGGTGACGTACGCCCGCAGGACCGTTTCCTCCGCTTCCTCGCTGATCCGGAGGCCGTTCGCCGCCGAGAGGACACCGAGACCGGTGTCCGTTCCGGCCGGTGTCACGTCCATATCTTCGAAATCGTCGTCTGTAGATTGTGCTGTCGGGTCGCTGCCTGCCGCCGCGTCGACAGCCCGGTCGCCGTCGTCGGCCGTCTCGGCCGACTGTGCGGCCTCGTCGTCGGCCGCCGCGTCGTCGCCGTCGAAATCAGTGAAATCCCCGAGGTCGGACATACCCCAGTCCAGGGTAGCCGGGGATTAACACCTTTCCCCAGCAGCATGAATGTGAAACCTTACCCGGATGGCTGTCAACGAACGCATATGAAGCCGACGCGGGTGATGTCTTTCAATGTGCGGTACGACACCGCCGGGGATGGGGTAGACGGGTGGTCCCACAGGCGGCGGCTGGTGGCGGGGATAATTCAGTATCACAACCCTGATATTATCGGCGTTCAGGAAGCGATGGCCCACCAGCTTCGAGAGCTAGAGGTGTTGCTTGACGGCTACGAGTGGGTCGGAGACCCGCGTGACTCCGTCGACGCCGGCGGGGAGCACACGGCCATCGGTTACCGGACCGAATGCTTCGACTGCGCGGCCACGAACACGTTCTGGCTCTCCGAACAGCCCGCCGAGCCGAGCAGCGTCGGCTGGGACGCCGCCTATCCCCGCGTAGCGACCTGGGTGCGTCTCTGTGACCGCGACACCGACGATGACCTGCTGTGTCTGAACACACATCTCGATCATCAGGGTGCTGACGCACGGATTTCGGGGATCGAGCTAGTACTCGACCACCTCGATTCTGTCGCCCGGGACGCACCCGCGGTGTTGATGGGCGACTTCAACTGCGTCGTTGGCGAACCGGCCTACGAGCGCGCTGCGGGACACGAACTCCCTGACGGCCGCCGCCTCGTCGATGCCCGCGACACGGCGACCACCACACACGGCCCGACGACGAGCCGAACCGACTTCCACGACCTGCTCCCCGAGATGGGGATCGACCACGTGTTCGTCAGCGAGGACGTGGCCGTCGACACCAGAGCGGTCATCGCCGACCGCAACGACGACCACTACGGCTCCGACCACCTGCCCGTGGTGGTCGACTGTGAGCCCTGACCTGATGGTGTCTCCGTGGCATCTGACAGCGCCTTCGTGAAAGCACCTGCTAACTGATCGTGCCTATCGGTTGACCCATTCCCCGTCGTCGGGAACCCGAACGCCCTCTGTCGCCGACCGTAGCTCGTCCCGGCTGAGCAGGCAGTGGTTGATCGCCTCCATGTGAACGACGACGACCGTAGCGGCGGTCGCATCCCGGACAGCTGTGATATCCTCGACGCCCATTGTGATGGGGTCGCCCTGTTCGAACTGCGCTTCACCGCCGTTCAGCACGACTAGGTCGGGCTCGAACCGGTCGAGTGTTTCCTCGACCGGCTCGTACCAGATCGTGTCGCCTGCGACGTACACCGTTTCGTCTCCCTCAAACACGAATCCCGAAACGGGACCCATCTCCGCCGCTAACTCTCCGTGCCCGTGCCGCCCTGGCGTTCGGTGAATCGAGACTCGCCCGATAGACGCCTCGTCGTTGACGGGTCGGACATCGGTGAAATCCTCGTCAATGAACGCGTCCACCTCCTCGGGCTGACAGAACAGCGGCACGTCGGCATCGAGTTCCGCCTTGGCCGCCGCGTCCCAGTGGTCCTGGTGGCGGTGCGTGACAACCACGGCGTCGTAGGACAGGTCACCGTCGGGCATTGGGACGAGCGGGTTTCGACGGTCGTTCGGCGAATTCGGCACAGGCGGGTTCTCCCCAGGTGACGCGAACATCGGGTCCACGAGGAACGTCACGTCTCCAACGTCTACGAGGACAGTCGCGTTACGAAGTAACCGAACACTGGCACCAGTCGAGCCTGACATACGACTATCTGCGGCACCCACTGACATACGACTTGTCTCGGCACGTGCCAAATCCCGCAGCACGAGAAAGAACACATTCGGATACCGCTTGGGAGGCCAGCAGTCGAAGACCCCCCGTCGGGATGCGAGCGGTCCCCAGAGCGACCGGTTTCACTCCGGCGGCGTCGGGGCGACCGCTTGCCCCGGGGGAGAATCTTTTGCCGCTGGGACCCCTATATCGGAGTATGTTGCTTATTCGGGGGACAGCAGGCGGAACGGCGCTGACCGGGACGCTGTACGAACCGGGCGAGGAGCCGCCCAAGTTCAACGGCGCGCCGGACGAGGGGACGCCCTACGTCTGGGTCTGTGACGCCTTCTACGAGGTCGAAAGTGGCGGCCAGGTCCAATCAATCGGCGACCGCGAGATCCGAATCGCCTTCGAATCCCCGATGCCCCGCGGTTTCGAGACGCGTGATGCGGCCATCGACGCGGCCAAAGAACACGTCCGGACGCAGTTCGCCCGGCTCGGTGTGGCCGGCGAGACAGTCGACGTGACGGTTCAGCAGGCCGAGACGGCGTAGTCGAACCGGCATGCTTTCCCGCTGTTTTCTGAGTCAGCGAACGACCGGTGAGTTATACAACGGTCTCGGGTGAAACCGCTACACGTGGCCGAGGACCCGTCCCCGACCGAGGTGTTTGCCCTCCTCGATGACGAATACGCTCGCGCGCTCCTTGCAGCCACGAGTCACAGGCCGATGACAGCAACTGAACTCAGCAACGACTGCGACATGTCACTCTCGACCGTGTATCGCCGTCTCGACGCACTTGAGGACTGCGGCCTCGTCGCTGCCCGAACGCAAATCGCGGATGACGGGCACCACGTAGACGTGTACGAGGCACAGATGGACGAACTCACCGTTTGTCTCACCGAAGGGGCCTTCGACGTGAGCCTCTCTGTCGAGTCAAAGACACACGAGTTCGCCGATGCGTTGGTAGACCTCTGGGAGGGGCTCTGATGGATTTTGCCGGCCTCTCCGCCGAAACGTGGGTCACCGTGAACACTGCGTTCCACCTCGCACAGACGGGGATCGGACTGCTCATTGCTGCATTGGCGCTCGTTGGCTACCGTCGACGGCGGACCCGCTCCATGCTCGCACTGGCTACCGGAATCAGTCTCCTCACCTTCGTCTCGTACCTCGTTACCCTTAGTGCCGTGCAGGTCCTCCCGCGAGTGGTGTTTCCCCTTCCGGGCACTATCACGGAACTCGCCGGTCTCCTCGTCCTCCTCTACGCTATCGTGCTGGCCCGTCGTGACTAACCCCCTCAGAACGATTCTTCGACGGCTCCCCACCGGATGTCGTTGTACTCCCGCTCTCGGTCAGTCTCAAACGTTCGCTCGATGCGGCGGGTGAGTTCTTCGCTGCCCTGCCGGTCGATTTTGGCGAGTTCGTCGGCCTTCCCAATAGCCAGTGGCGGCCCCTGTTCCCGGGCCACATCGTGGAGTATCTGTCGCGTGAGTTTGGCCCGTCGGTCCGGGTCTTGGGTGAACGCGTACGGGGCCTCGACGCGGAACACCAGATCCGAGCGCGGGTCGTAGAGGACGAAAAACGTCACTTCGTACGCTTCTGGGTCGAGCGACCGCTCGATGCCCAGCGCGTCGCCATCGGCGGCCATGATGCCGTCGGTGCCCCCTCGCGAGCGGAACCAGTTCGTCGCAGTGAGACAGTCGGTCTGCAGCTCACCTTCGTCGTCGCGGCGCTCCAGAATTCGGCGGAAGAAGGCGGTGTCGTTCACCCATGGGGCGTTGGTCTTGCGGCGGAGTGCCCGTGTGAGGGCCTTCGTTGAGGAGTTCTTGATAAATCCCACCATCGGGACGTCTCGCTCGACGAACCGCTCGACGAGGTCGACGTAGTTGTTCACGACCGTTTTGGGGCGGTCGTCCTCCGCGAGCAGGTCGGCCAGTTCGGTGTCGCGGTCGGCCCAGCGGAGCACGCCGGTCGGGTAGATAGGGCCGTCGAGGATGAACAGGTCCTCGACCACGTCGGCGTTGGTCAGCGCGTGCCGGCTCTCCGCGAGGTACAGCGCCAGCGCGTGGACGACTCGCTGTTCGTAGCGGTCGACCTGTGGCACGTCGAGGACGCGCCGCTTGGCGTAGCCGCGGTCCCCGCCCTGCCACTCGCCGTCGAACCCCAGAGTCGCGTCGTTCGAGTGGACGGCCATGATGATGGTCCGGCCCCGGTGGAGTTCCACGTCCGAGGGGACACTGCCCATCGCCGCCTGTGCCACGTCCAGCACCAGCCCGTTCTTGAACGTCGTCGGATTGATCGTCCCCGAGTCCAGACCGTGCTGGGTCGGAAACGGCGGGTCCGCCAGCGCGATATCCTCGATGGGGACCTTCCGGCGGCGCTGCTCGTCCAGTGGCTCCAGAATCTTCGTTCCGTCCTGCCACAGCGGGTCCAGAAAGTTGTCCCACACTTCCTCGGCAGCCGCCTCCTGGTCACTCGTCTCGACGGTCTCGCGCACCTGCCCGGCGAGCTTGGCGATCCCGTCGACGTGGACCGGGTCCAGCGTCATGCCCGTGGGTTCGCCGGGACGGGCATAACCCTTTGGTCGCCCGCCGACTCGGTGCTCATACTAGCGACTGGACGTCTGTGACGAATTTCGCCACTCCAGGTAGTGAATATCTTGTAACAGTTACAGCCGACAGTATTACTCCTTGCCGGACTCTTCACGGAGGATGCGTTCGATCGCCTCGGCGATCTCTTCGTAGGACTGCATGGTCAGGCCGTCTGTGGTGATGAGCACGCCCTGTCGTTCGGTTGTCGCCCGCACGAGGTAGCCGTTGGAGAACGCACGCACGGTGAAGCGATAATCGCCCAGTTCGGACTCCTGATAGGCGTTCTTCGTCTGCTTGTACCCCTGCCACTCGTGGCCGACGAAGTCGTTGAGGTCGGCGTCCTGTTCGAGATCCTCCCGCAGGTAGAGTTGCTCGAAGTTCGCACGTGTGAAATACGTCACCGAGCGGAGCGAGTCGCCTGTCGCTGTCCGGGCTGTCGTGACAATTGCGTCGGCCAGATCGTCCGAGAGAATGTTCCGAGTCATGCCAGACCGAAGGCGGGCCACCCTCTTAATTTCAGGGTTCCAGATACCGACAACGATAGCGGGGCGGAGGCGGGGGAATAGCCCCATCAGCACTGCCGAATTTCGCATTATCGACCGTCACGTTCGGTGCTGACCGACAGTGTATTACGCCGGTCGCGTGACCCACCGGGTATGGACGCCGGACTCATCATCTTGGACGGCTGGGGCCTGAATCCGGACGACGATGTTCGGGATGCCGTCGCCGCCGCCGACACGCCGAACTTCGACCGCTACCGAGACGCAGGCGCAGCATCGACGCTTGCGACCCACGGCCGCCGGGTCGGCCTCCCGGAGGGCCAGATGGGCAACTCCGAGGTCGGCCACCTCAACATCGGGGCCGGCCGCGTCGTCAAGCAGGACTCCGCTCGCGTCAGCGACAGTATCGCTCGCTCACGTGGCGAATCACCGCCCGACGACGACGCGCAGGACCCGCCATTCTTCGAGAACGAGACGATTCTGTCGGCCTTCGAGCACGCCGAAGACCACGGCGGCCGGGTCCACTTCATGGGCCTCGTCTCCGACGGTGGCGTCCACTCGTATCAGGACCATCTCCATGCGCTCATCGAACTCGCCGGCGAGCGTGATACCGAGGCCGTCTCACACGCCCTCACCGACGGCCGTGACACTTCGCCGACCGGCGGCGAGGACTACCTCGCCGACCTCGAAGCCCACGCCGACGAGTACGGAACTGGCCATATCGCCACCGTCTGCGGGCGCTACTACGCGATGGACCGCGACCAGAACTGGGAGCGGACTCGCCGGGCCTACGACGCCATCGTTCATCGCGAGGGCGACCACCACGCCGACGACGCCGTCACGGCCGCCACGGAGTCGTACGCTCGCGACACCACTGACGAGTTCATCGAGCCGACGACCGTCGGCGACCACGCCGGCCTTGAAGACGACGACGCGGTCATCTTCTTCAATTTCCGGTCGGACCGCGCCCGGCAACTCACCCGGATGCTCGGCGACATCCGCCCGGACGACTGGGGAGCCGACACCGAGCCGCCGGACACCAGGCTGGTGACGATGACGCAGTACGACGAGACGTTCGATCTGCCGGTCGCGTTCCCGCCGAACCAGCCCGAGGACGTACTCGGCGAGGTGCTTTCCCAAGCCGGGAAGACACAGATCCGGCTGGCTGAGACAGAGAAGTACCCCCACGTCACCTACTTCCTCAACGGCGGCCGTGAGGTCGCGTTCGACGGCGAGAGCCGCGAAATCGTCGACAGTCCCGACGTGGCGACCTACGACATGCAACCGGAAATGAGCGCGCCGGAACTGGCCGACACTGCGATCGACTTCATCGAGACTGAGGACCCCGACGCGATGGTCCTGAACTTCGCCAACCCCGACATGGTCGGCCACACCGGCGACTTCGACGCGGCGGTGACCGCCGTCGAGGCCGTCGACGAACAGCTCGGCCGGCTTATCGCGGCGATTCAGGCTGCCGGCGGGCACGCACTCATCTGTGCCGACCACGGGAACGCCGACGACATGGGGACCGTCGAGGACCCGCACACGGCCCACACGACCAACCCCGTCCCGTTCATCTACCTCTCTCCTGACGGGACCGCCGGTGGACGGACCGCCCGCGACGGCGGGACGCTGGCCGACCTCGCGCCGACGATGCTCATGCTCGTGGGGATCGACCGGCCAGATGTGATGACTGGCACGCCGCTGGTCGAGTAGCGGGCGGCGTGACCACGCTAGTTTTCGAGCACGGAGAGATACTGCGGCGGCACGCGGGCAGTCGTGTACGTCTCGGTTCCGCGCTTGACGATCCGGCGGTCGTCGGCCTGCATCGCTGCGGCGTCGACGACGAACACGACCGGGTCGGCCGCGTGACGACGCCCCACCTCCCGGGCTGTCGCGACGGATTCGGAGAGGTGGACCTGCTGGCGGCCCATCGGCTTCAGCCCCGCTTCGCGTATCGAATCGGCGTTCCGCGGTGCAGTCCCGTGATATAGCGTCGCCGGCACAGGGTCGTCGGCCCCGTCGAGAGTTACGTCGATAGAGTGGCCGTAGGCTGCCCGGACACGGTCGCCAGCGGCTGCTGCGCTCGACTCGCTACTGGCTTCTGTCCGCTCGAATCGTCCTTTCGGGTCCGTGGCGATAACGCCGGCCAGTGCCTCACCATCGGCCCAGTCGTACTGTCGCTTGACTGCACTGCGGAGGGAATCGAAGTCCGTCCGCCCCGCTTCGTCTACCTCGATGCCTGCGTCCTCGGGGAAATGTCTGAGCGCCCCCGAGACGAACTTCGAGAGCTGTCGTCGCCGTGCGCCGTCCAGAATCTGGGCTCCTGCTCCGCCACAGACCGGGCACGTGTCGCCCTCGAAGAAGCCGTCTTCGGGACAGCGGCGGACCGCGTCTGGCATGGTCGGGAATGAGCCACGACCGTACAAAAGCCTCATGCGGAGAGGTTTGCTGCCCGCGGCAGCAACGCCTGTTCCAGCCGCTCTCACCCGCGACCACGGCAGCGACGCTACCAAGATGGCTTGCCATTGCAGGTGACGGTGCCGGGTAGCTTCAAGTGGATACAGTCGTCAGTGAGCCATAGCGAAATGCCGTCCCCAACAGACCTCGAACTCGGTGGTGAACGGTCTGACGTGTATCGGTTCGTGGAACGGAACGGCCCTGTCGCGCCCGCCGAGGTGGCCGAAGCCATCAGTGTCGACCCCGAGCGGTTCCAGCACCACGTCTCCATTCTCAAACGGGACGACCTCATCGAGGCCACCGAGGACGGGAAGCTCACGGTGGCGCTGCACGACGGTGAGACGGCCGAACATTACGAGGCCGGTGTCAGCTACGAGATACGCCCGTCCCGGCCGTCGGATCTCTCCGGCGTCGTCGGCACGATCCGCGACGTGACCAGCGAAGCGCCGTATATCATCGCGGCCGGCGTCGCGGAGCAACTGGCCTACGAGGATACGCTCGTCCGCTGGGGACCCAACCGCTGTCGCGTCGTGTTCGTCGCCACCGTCGACGACGATGTCGTCGGCTGGGTCCACGTCGCCATGTCCGAGGTGGACGAACTCGCATCGACAGCCGAACTCACACTCGGCGTGATGGAGACGTATCGCCGCCACGGAATCGGCAGTCACCTGCTCCACCGCGGGGTCGAATGGGCCGCAAGCCGTGGCTGTCGAAAAGTGTACAACAGCCTGCCGGCCACGAACGAGCGGGCCGTCGACTTCCTGCAGGAGGCCGGCTGGACGGTCGAGGCTGTCCGCGATGGTCACTACGACATCGGCGGTGAACTGGTCGACGAGGTGATGCTCGCTCGCCGGCTGGGCTGAGACGGACCCCCGGTAAGCACCACTGCCTGCTGAACGGAGGGTCCGCGGACAGCGCCCTGTGGGTTTATGATTATTTGCCGACAATTGAGGGTATGACAGTTGACGAACTGGAAGACTTCGGGATCCTCCAGATGGACAGCGAGGACATCGAAAAGACCCTCGAACGGAAAAGCGTCGGCGTACTCGGCGTCCCGACTGATGCCGCGCCGCTACTGCGCCCGCTCAGTTTCTGGTACGACGGCGATGCCGCGCTCTACTTCGTCTACGCTCTCGGTACCGACAGCCGGAAAGTGACGGCGAGCGACGACGCGGACGTTGCCCGGTTTCTCATTTACGACATCGAGACGACGTTCAACTGGCGCAGCGTTCTGCTGACGGGGACCATCGAACGAGTCCCCGACGACGAACGCAAGTCAATCGAAGAACGGATCGATACGTCTTGGAAGCCAGACGTGTTCGAGCGGGCGGCCGAGACGGAAACCACAGCGCTGTACCGGTTCCGAATCGACGACCGCGCCGGTATCAAGCAACTTGAACTCCCGCCAGAGCTCAGGACCGAATCCTCGTCGAGTCGGCCGGACTGACTGTGCTCAGCCCGTTCGGAAGGAGAAATCGAGCGTCGGTGCGGAGTGGGTCAGCGACCCCATCGAGATGATGTCCACGCCCGTTTCGGCGTACGCCGGGACGTCCGCAACGGTGATGCCGCCGCTGGCTTCAGTGAGGGCATCTGCGTCGGCCGCCGCCACGAGGTCGACAGCCCGCTCGGTCTCGCCGGGGGACATGTTGTCCAGCAGGACGATGTCCGCACCGGCCTCGGCGGTCCGTGGGGCGTCTTCCGGGGCCTCGACCTCTACGTCAAGCTTCGTCGCGAAGGAGGCCCGCTCGCGGAAGTGCTCAATAGCGTCAACGAGGCCCATTTCGGCGATGTGGTTGTCCTTGACCATCACCATATGCGAGAGGTCAAGCCGGTGGGTATCGCCGCCGCCAGCCGCCACCGCTCGCTTTTCGATGCCGCGCAGGCCAGGGGTAGTCTTTCGCGTGCCGGCGATGCGGGGTGTGGAATCTGCCGTGGAGGATTCCGCCGCATCGACGGCGGCCCGAGTCTTCGTCGCCACGCCTGCAGCGTGACCTGTGATGTTTACGGCGACGCGCTCGCCGCGGAGCACCGACTGTGCAGGGCCGTCGACGCGAAGCACTACGTCGCCAGCGTCGATGGCGGACCCGGAGTCGACCGGTGTCTCCACCGCACAGTCCAGATACTCGAACACCGCGGTAGCGGCGTCGAGGCCCGCAACCACGCCGGACTCCTTTGCTACCAGTCGGCCCTCAGTCGTCCCGGGCACGCTGTTGGTTACGTCGTGGTGGCCTACGTCCTCGCGGAGCCACCGCTCGATGTCGCTGTCGGTGAGCATCAGTCGGCCGTGGACTCCGGCGGCTCCTCGCTCGCGTCCACGAGATTGTGCGTGCCGACGCTCTCCTCGTTTTCGGCGGCGTGGCGCGCGATCAGCAGGGCGGTGACGCTCGCGTGGCGGAGTTCGTACAGCGACCGGCTGGTCCGGGTGCGGACGTAAGCGTCGACCTCGCCCTTGAGTCGGCGGAGGACGGCCATCGCTCGCTGGAGGTCTGCGGGGTCGCGCTTGACGCCGACGTTCTCGTCCATTACGCGGGTCAGCCGCTGGAACTTGTCCCGGGCGAACCGCTCGGGCAGGTCCGGGTCCCGTTCGAGTAGCTCCGGTGCTTCGATTGGCTCCGGTTCGGCCCCGGCCGCGTCTTCGCCGGCCCGCAGGCCCCAGACGAGTCCCTCAAGGAGGGACGTGCTGGCGAGGCGGTTCGCGCCGTGGACGCCGGTCCGGGAGCATTCGCCGACGGCGTAGAGTCGATCCAGCGTCGTCCGACCGCGGTCATCGACGCTGATGCCGCCACAGAGGAAGTGCTCGGCGGGCGCGACCGGGATGCCATCTGTCCAGTCAACCCCGTGCTCCTCACATCTGTCGGCGAGGTTGGGGAACTCGTCGGCGAAATCGAGCGGGGAGACATCCAGTGTCACTTCGCCTGTTGCCTCGCGCTCGGCCTTGACGGCACGGGCGACCACGTCACGGGGCGCGAGTTCGGCGTCGGCGTGGTAGCCGGGCATGAACCGCTCGCCGTCGCCGTTGCGGAGCAGACCTCCCTCGCCGCGGACGGCCTCGCTGACGAGGAACGCGACATCGCCCGCTCCGGCGGTTCCACCGCCTCCGTCCGAGCCACGGGGTGGCTCGCTATCGAGCGTACAGGCCGTGGGATGGAACTGGACGTACTCCATGTCCGCGACCTCGGCTCCGGCGAGCGCGGCCATGCCGATGCCGTCCCCGGTCGTGTTGTCGGGGTTCGTCGTCCGCGGGTAGAGGTCGCCGATACCGCCCGTCGCTAGCACGACGCTGCCGGCGAAGTAGGGGTCGACCTCGCCGTCGGATTCGAGCATCGCACCGTGGACCCGACCCTCGTGACGGATGAGTTCGAGCGCGGCGGTGTCGTCCAGAATCTCCACGCCGTCGTGGTCGTCGATGTAGTTCAAGAACGGGACGTGGATGTGCTTGCCCGTCGAGGCGTCCACGTGGAGGATGCGGTCCTCGCTGTGGGCGGCCTCGCGGGTAAAGTCGTGGCCAGACCCGTTCTGGTCAAATTCCACGTCCAGCGTCTCCAACAGCACATCCTCGACAGCTTCGTTGGCGCTCTCGACCAGCACGTCGACGGCGTCGGGGTCGGCGGTGCCGTCGGAAGCGGCCATGATGTCTTCTTTGAACTCTTCGGGAGTGTCCCGGGAGATTGCGATGCCGCCCTGCGCCCACCAGGAGGAGGAGCCTTCCGGGCGAGTCGCCTTCGTAGCGAGCGTCACGTCGTCGCCTTCACGGGCCGCGGCGAGTGCCGCCGCAAGCCCGGCGATACCGGAGCCGATGACCAGTACGTCCGTCGTAATCGGGTCGTCTGTCATGGTTAGATCTCCAGCATTCGGTCCATCGCGACCTGTGCCAGTTCCTTTTCCTCGGGCGCGACCTCGATGACGTTGCGCTCGCGGCCCTCGACCAGTTCCTCGAGCACCCACGCGAGGTAGTTCGGGTCGATCTGGCGCATGGCGTTGCAGTCCATACAGGCATCGCCACACAGCGGGACGACGTTCACGTCGGGATGCCACCGCTGGAGGTGGTGGGTGAGGTGTATCTCGGTGCCGATTGCCCACGTTTCGCCGGGGTCGGCCTCGGCGACGGACTCACAGATCGTCGACGTCGAGCCGGCTACGTCAGCGGCCTCGACGACCTCTCGTCGGCACTCGGGGTGGACGATGACGTTTGCGTCGGGGTAGTCCTCGCGGACGGACTCGATGTGGTGCTCGCGGAAGCGCTCGTGAACCTGGCAGTACCCCTCCCAGAGGATGACGTCGTTTTCGACGGCGTCGGCGGCGTCGGTGCCTTCGGCGTCCCAGGGGTCCCACTCGACGGTCTCGTCGGCCATGTCAAGCCGGTGGGCCGTGTTCTCCCCGAGGTGCTTGTCGGGCAGGAACAGCACCTTGTCGCCCTTCTCGAAGGCGTACTCGAAGGCCTTGTGCGCATTCGAGGAGGTACAGACCAAACCGCCCTGCTCGGCACAGAAGGCCTTCAGGTCGGCGTAGCTGTTCATGTACGTGATCGGGATGATTTCCTCGTCGTCGTTGAGCGCCGCGGTCAGTTCCGCCCACGCGGCGTCGACTTGCAGCGCCTCGGCCATGCCGGCCATCGGGCAGGACGCCTCCATCGACGGAAGAATTACGGACTGGTCGTCGTCCGTAATGATGTCCGCGGATTCAGCCATGAACGTCACGCCGCCGAAAATCACGTAGTCAGCGTCGGATTGGGCGGCTTCTTTCGAGAGCTGGTAGGAGTCGCCGATGAAGTCGGCGTGTTCAACAATCTCCTGCCGCTGGTAGTTGTGGCCGAGGATGACCACGTCGTCGCCAAGCTCGGCGAGCGCGCTCTCGATGCGCTCGGTTCGCTCGTCTGCCTCAAGGTCCCGGTACGTCGGCGGGAGTTGCTCGAGGTTGTCATACTTGAAGAGGCTCAGATCCGTCTCGAACGCGGCGGTTTCCATTTCGGGCACGTTGTATCCACCTGTGGGTACTCGAACTTCGGAACTGCTTCGTGAAAAGATTTTATCTTCAAAAAGGTTGGTTGGTGGTGAGGAAACTTGTATACGTGATATTGGTGGCTACCCAAGTTCCGTTGGTAAAATTGGTAGCAACTATACTTCTGTTTCCGAGGTTGATGGTGCATCGGATTTTATTTCCGGCCTTGGCGATTAATCTGATTCCATATTCCGTATTGTTGAATCACGTTGTTTGTTATCGAATGACAGAAAAAGCGGGACGGTTCGATGCCGCTGTCTGTTCGATTCAGTCGCTGGCGTCGAACACTACGTCGCCGTCGCTAACGGTCAACGCGACTGCGATGTCCGAAATTTCGTCACCAGGCACTGCCCACGGCGAGGCCGATAGCACGGTGAAATCCGCAACCGATCCCGGCGTAATCGTGCCCATCCGGTCCTCGTCGAAGCCCGCATACGCAGCACCGTTGGTGTACGCCCGGAGCGCCTCGTCGACTGTCAGGCGCTGGCTCGGTTCCGGCGCAGTGACGGCCTGCTGGATGCCATACAGCGGTGAGAGCGGCATACAGTCGCTCCCGAAGGCCAGTTGTGCGCCGGAATCAACGAGGTCGCGGAAGCGGTTCGTCAGCTCGCGACGCTCGCCGAGGCGCTCGTCGTACAGACCCCCCGGCGCTGCCCAGCGGTGGAAGTTCGGCTGGGCCGAAACGACCAGTGGCGACGCTGCCAGTCGCTCCACCAGGTCACCGGTGAGGACCTCGGCGTGTTCGACACGGTGGCGCTCGTCCGCGGCGTCGACGGACTCGATAGCCGAGAGTAGCGCGTCGATAGCCGCATCGCCGATGGCGTGGGCGGCGAACTGGAGGCCCGCGTCGTCGACCGCCGACACGAGTTCCCGAAGTGCGTCGGGGTCCGTCCGCCACTCGCCGACGCTGTCGCTGTCGGCGTATGGGTCCCGGAGCCGCGCGGTTCCGGCCCCGAGCGACCCGTCGGTGTACGCCTTGATCGCGCCCGTCCGGACGCGGTTGCTCCCGTGGTTCGTCACCAGACCGAGTTCTCTGATTGCATCGAGGTGGTCCGCCCAGTAGTTGAGGCGGACTCGCAGGGAAAGGGTGTTTTCGGTGTCTAAATCGCGGTACACTCGTGGGGCATGCGACTGCCGCACCATGTCGTGGACGGCGGTGATCCCCTTCGAGAGCGCCACCTCCTGTGCAGCCAGCAGGTACTCCCGAGTCTGTGTGTAGTCGGGCGCGATGGCGTCGAAGACGGCCTCAGCGGCTTCCTCGACGAGAACGCCGGTCGGCGCGCCGTCCTCGGTCCGAACGCCGTCGTCGGGTAGGTCTAGCACGTCCAGCGCGGTGTGGTTCACTGACACGGTGTGCAGGTCCTCGCGTGCGGCCGCAACGGGGCGCTGGGTACTTACTCGGTCCAGTGTCGCCGCCCGCAGCAAAGTTCCGCCCCAGTCGCTCTCATCGTAGCCGAAGCCGAGTATCCAGCCCTCGCCGTCGTCGGCCGCCAGCAGCCGGTCGATGCAGTCGTCTGGGCCGTCTGCCCCGGCAAGGTCCGCCTCGACCGCACGCCGGCCGACGATGTCCAGATGCGTGTGGGCGTCGATGAAGCCGGGCAACAGAACGCCACCGCGACAGTCGACGATCTCGGCACTCGCCGTCGAGAGTTCGGCCGGGTCTCCGACAGCGGTAACTGTGCCGTCCGTTACTGCGACCGCGGACGCCGGGTCGTCGCCGGTCAGTGGTCGCACCTCACAGTTCGTGAATACGCGGTCGACCATACAGACGCCGGGCGCGGCGACTGCAAAACTCTTGGCCCGCCAAGAGCAACTGTTAGGAGTCCCGAAGCCACACCGGTCAGTATGACCGACTCCGACGTCGTCGCGCTCGCAGAGCGCGTTCGTGACGGTGAGTTGCGGATCTACGAACTGGAAGACCACGCTGACCCCGATACTGCAGCGGCGGCCCGCAGACACCTGCTGGCCGAGGAGACCGACACGGACCTCTCTGCTGTCGGCGACTACACCTTCGACGCCGCCGACGCCGAGAGCAACATCGAGAACATGGTTGGCGCGGCACAGGTCCCGATGGGCGTCGTCGGCCCGCTGCCTGTCGATGGTGGAGCCGCTGACGGCGACCACCACCTCCCGCTGGCGACCAGCGAGGGGGCGCTGCTGGCCTCAGTCAACCGCGGTGTCTCGACCATCCGCAACGCCGGCGGTGCAACCGCTCGCGTCCTCAAATCCGGGATGACCCGTGCGCCGGTGTTTCGCGTCGAGGACGTAGCCGAGGCGGGCGAGGTGTCGGCCTGGGTCCGCGAACATGTCGACACGCTGGCCGACGCCGCCGAGTCGACGACGAGCCACGGCGAACTGCAGGACGTGACACCCTACGTCGTCGGCGACAGCGTCTTCTTGCGGTTCTCCTACGATACCAAGGACGCGATGGGGATGAACATGGCTACCATCGCGACCGAAGCGGCCTGCGATATCGTCGAGTCCGAGACGCCGGCCGACCTCGTGGCGCTGTCGGGCAACCTCTGTTCGGACAAGAAGCCCGCTGCCATCAACGCTGTCGAGGGTCGAGGCCGTACCGTCGCCGCCGACGTACTCATCCCCCACGAACAGGTCGAGGATCGACTCGATACGACCTCCGACGCCATCGTCGAGGCCAACACCCGAAAGAACCTCGTCGGCTCCGCAAAGGCCGGCGCGCTGGGGTTCAACGCCCACGCCGCCAATGTCGTCGCCGCCGCGTTCCTCGCGCTCGGGCAGGATATGGCACAGGTGGTCGAGGGGAGCAACGCTATCACGACGGTCGACGCCCGCGAGGACGGCCTGTACGCCTCAGTCACCATCGCATCGCTGGAGGTCGGTACCGTCGGCGGCGGCACGGGCCTGCCAACCCAGTCCGAAGCGCTTGACGTGCTGGGGTACAGCGGCGGCGGCGACCCTGCCGGGAGCAACGCCGACGCGCTCGCCGAAGTCATCGCCGCTGGCGCGCTGGCTGGCGAACTCTCGTTGCTTGCGGCACTGTCCTCGCGCCACCTCTCCTCGGCGCACGCCGACCTCGGGCGGTAATCCCGGCTTCGGGGCGGTGCGCTATCGCTCCCGGCTCTGGCTCACCAGAAAGCCGGCCCCCGCGACGAGCACGATGACGCCGGCGAGCAGGAGCGCTTCCCGCCCGAGCAGCGGACCCAGCACAAGCAACGCCCACGCGACGGCGAACACCCCGTGAGCGATGGCGAACAGCCGGCGGCCCCGACGAGCGAACACGACCGTCCCCAGCGTGAACCCAAGCGTGAGAACGACCGCCGAGAGCGCGACCGTGCTCACCCGCAGCGAACCGACTGCAACGGGTTCGACGACCGGCGTGAGCAAGAACAGCAGTCCAGAGAGGCCGACGAGCGTCCCGACCGCGACCGGCCCGGGCTCGAAATCCAGTGTCGTGGTCATAGCAGCCGGTACTGCCCCCGGCTTTCCGATGCCTCGCCGGCACGAACCAGCTTTTTCAACGCCTTCCGTGTGTACGACGCCGGGACGCCACGCTCCTCGGCGTAGCCTACGATATCGTCCTCGGTCGGCTCGTCCAGCTCCCGCAACGCGTTCGTTACCGTTTCCTTGCGGCTCGATCCGCCCGTCGCCCCCTGTTCGGCGCGGTCGGCAGCCGCCGACACGGCGTCGGTGTCGACGCCCGAATCTTCGAGGTATGTCTCGTCGTCTACCCCCGCGTCGTCGACCTGCCGCTCCATCTCGGCGTAGGAGTCCAGCTCCGCGAAGGCGTCACCCTCCCCCCGTCGGTTCGCCAGCATCGACGCCCGAACCTCGCGGGCGTGGGCCTCATCGTCCGTTTCGACGAACTTCCGGCGCTTCTCGTGTTTGCGGCGCGTGCCACACCGCGGGCACTGGGTCGTCTCCGGTCGCCCCTCGGTGACCCACAGCGCGCTACAATCACTACACCCGACGACCGCGTACATGCCTTTCTGTCAGGGCCGGACAGTACTGAATCCACCGACGTCGGATGCCGGGGGACGAAGGCTTAGGTGCGGTGGACCTGACATAGCTGAGCATGGAAGAAGTACCACAGGCGGCCTGTGAGACAGTCGAAGCAGTCGACGGCGTGCACCTGACACAGATGGCCGTCGGAGAGCAGATGAGTGTCCAGCAGTTCCATATCGAACCCGGTGCGGCCGTCCCGGAACACAGCCACCGCCACGAACAGGTCGGCTATGTGGTGAAAGGAACCTTCACCTTCCATGTCAACGGCGAGGAGTACGTCATCGGCCCCGGAGACTCCTACGTGGTCCCGAGCGAGGAACCGCACGAGGCGCGCAACGACGGCGAGGAGCCGGTCCGCGGCATTGACGTGTTCAGTCCGCCCAGACCGAACCCGGACTGGCAGGACTAACCACAACTGTTTGAGTCCTGCGGCCGTATGGTAGCTAATGACGCGGGCAGTGGCTGCCATCGTGACGCTCGCGCTCGTACTCGCCGGGTGTTCTGGATTCGTTCAGCCGGACAGCCCCGAGACGGTCACGCCGGCAGCGGTGCCGACCGACGGGGTCGGGTATCCGCCGGGCGTGAGCGACGACGCAGTGGTGCCGTCAACGCTGGCCAGCGCTCACGCGCGGACGCTCGCGACGACGAACTACACGCTGGTCACCCGCCAGCAGGTCACCGACAGCAACGGGACGGTACTCCGTCGGTCCAACCACACGCGCTACGTCGCGGCGAACAAGACGACGTACGCCGGGCGGTTCCGCCAGAACGGCACCGAACTGAACACGTTCACCACCCGCATCGACTACTGGACCAACGGTTCCATCGTCGCGGCCCAGTACGACGAGCGAGCGAACGGGCGTAACCGGATCACGTGGCCGGTCCGCGACGACGGCCCGGTCTCGGATCTCTCGGAGCGCCGGACGATACGTAGCGTCGGCGAAGCCGTTACTCTCTCTGTCGCCGACCGGAGTGACGGCGTTGTCGTCCTCGTTGGGACTCGTTTCACGAATCCTGACAGGCTCAATACACCGCTGTTCGTGAGCGACCCCCGAAACGTCTCCGTCCGACTCCGCGTCAGCCACGACGGCACCGTTTCGGCGTTTCGGCTGGCCTTCGACGCTGAACGAAGCGACCGGCAGGTTCGTGTCACACAAGAGATGCGGCTACGACATATCGGGTCGACGACAGTGAAACAGCCGGAGTGGGTCGCAAACACGACCCAGCGGTCGCTTCAGGACTAATAGTCCGCCTGCAGAGAACAATCAGGCGCTACCGAGCGCAGGCACGACTCGGCGTGAGGCGAGCATATAGCTGGCGTACAGGAGAACCAGACCCATGTACACCTCCCAGGCAGCGAACGCGGAGATACCGCCAGACAGGTCGGCGAGAGCGGCCTGTTCGGTGAGCGCTCCCCCGACGGTTAGTCCGGCCGCGAGCAGCGTCGAGAGCAGGAGTTCGAATAGCTCCGGAATCGATTCTGAAACCATGTGTGTGCGGATATCACTACGAATGCGTTTGTAGCTCTTTCGATCCGAGAGAGCTTAGTAGCCCCACGAGAACTCACCTGTATGAGTCAAAACTTGAACGCGGACTACGCGACACTCGCAAAGCGCGGGTTCATGCTCGGGGCAGGGCTGTTCCTCCTCGGCATTGCGGGCGAAGTCGCCGGGAGCGCCGTTCTCGGGACGCTGCCTGCTTGGGGCGACACGCTGCTGGTCGACATAGAAATGCTTGGCATTCTCCTCGGACTCCTCTCGCCGCTCGTGTTCGGCGTGGTTATGCCGCTGACCGAGTAACGCTTCTCGGACCGGATACGCTCCGTAGAGAAAAGAGGCCGCCGAGCGACAGTTCTGCTCTCTTGACAGACCCCGCGCCTGTCTCGTCGCTCTCGACCCGTACTGTGCGATAAAAATGGAGCGTCTCTGTAGGCAGCTTGACTCGCTTATGAGAGTTTCTCTATGTTCTCGACGACCTTCTCTGCGAACTCGCTGGTGGCGAGCTTCGTGCCGCCCTCGATCTGGCGTTCGAGGTCGTAGGTGACGTTGCCCGAGGAGATGGTCTCCTCGACGGCGTCACGAACGAGCTCGCCAGCGTCCTTCCAGCCCATGTATTCGAGCATGAGGCGGCCGGAGAGGATCATCGCGGTCGGGTTGACCTTGTCCTCGCCGGCGTACTTCGGTGCGGAGCCGTGGACCGGCTCTGCGAGACAGCGGGCCGAGCCGAAGTTCGCACCGGGGGCGATGCCGAGCCCGCCGATCTGTGCGCCGGCGGCGTCGGACATGTAGTCCCCGTTGAGGTTCATCGTCGCGATGATGTCGTACTCGTCGGTCCGGGTCAGGAGCTGCTGGAGCATGTTGTCGGCGATACGGTCGTTGACAACGAGCGCGTCCTCGGGCGCTTCGCCGTCGTACTCGTCCCACAGCTCGTCCTCGGTGATGACGTGCTCGCCGTACTCCTCTTCGGCGACCTCGTAGCCCCAGTCGCGGAAGGCACCCTCGGTGAACTTCATGATGTTGCCCTTGTGGACCAGCGTGACGCTGTCGCGGTCCTCTTCGAGGGCGTAGTCGATGGCCTCGCGGACGAGGCGCTTGGTCCCGAACTCGGTGATCGGCTTGACGCCGATGCCGACCGGGCCGTCGTGGATGGTCTCGTCGAAGTTCATCTCGTCCTCGACGAACTCCTTGACCTCCTCGACTTCGTCGGTGCCGGCCTCCCACTCGATGCCGGCGTAGACGTCCTCGGTGTTCTCCCGGAAGGTGACCATGTCCATCTCCTCGGGGTCTTTGACCGGTGACGGGACGCCCTCGATGTGGTAGGTCGGGCGGACGTTCGCGTAGAGGTCGAGCGTCTTGCGGAGTGCGACGTTCAGCGAGCGGAAACCAGCGCCGACCGGTGTCGTCAGCGGGCCCTTGATAGCGACGTTGAACTCCTTGATGGCTTCGACGGTGTCATCAGGGAGATTCTCGTCGTACTTGTCCCGGGCGGACTGGCCGGCGTAGACGCGCATCCAGGAGATGTCACGACCGGTCGCGTTCGCGGCGGCTTCGAGCACTTTCTGTGCGGCCGGACCGACGTCCGTTCCGATACCGTCCCCGTGGATGATGGGGATGATCGGGTTTTCCGGAACGTCAAGTTCGTCGTCCTCCGTGACCTGAATCTGCTGTCCCTCGTCGGGAACCTCCACTTTGTCGTAATCGTAGCCCATATTCCGCCAATTGATAGTCGCCCCTAAAGGCGTGCCGCTTTGCCTCAGACGTGGTAACACAGTGCGTAAAGAAAGGTCACGACCGCATGCCGGCACGTCACTATCGCAACTGCCGGAGGTGATATGCCTTTCGTGTGTCAACGGGGCTGTATGCAGGTCATCGTCCACGGCGGCGCGGGCAGTCCACCGGAGTCACCGGCTACTCGGCAGGAAACGCTCACAGACGCCGCTGAACAGGCAACGGCGGCGGAGGGTCCGATGGAGGCGGTGCTGGCCGCGCTTCGCCCCCTCGAATCTGACCCGGCGTTCAACGCTGGCGTCGGTGGCGCTGTCCAGAGTGACGGCGAAGTCCGGACTGACGCCGGAGTGATGACCCACGATGGCCAGACCGGCGCGGCGTGTGCAATGTCTGGTGTTGTACACGCTGCGGATGTAGCCTATACTGTGGCAACTGAGACGCCACATGTCCTCCTTGCCGGCGACGAAGCCGTTGCGTTCGCGGCGGGTTCCGGCGTCGAAACCGGTCGCGACCTTACGACTGCAGAGACCCGACAGCGATACGAGGCCGCTGACCCACCCGACGGAGGCCCTGCTGACCATCTCGACTGGGTCCGTGAGCATTTCAGCGGTACTGACACTGTCGGCGCGGTTGCGACCGACGGGGACCGGCTCGCCGCGGCGACTTCGACCGCCGGGCGCTGGTACGCGCTGGCTGGTCGGGTCGGGGACGTACCCCAGATCGGTGCTGGCTTCTACGCGGACGACCGCGGCGGCGCGAGCGCGACCGGTGAAGGGGAAGCCATTGCCCGGTTCGGGCTGGCTCGTCGCGCCGTCGAACTCCTAGACACGTACGGCCCGAAACAGGCCGCCGAAGAAGCGATCGCCGAGTTCGAGGACGCGACTGGCGGGCGTGCCGGCGTAATCGTTCTCGACCATGCCGGCCACACCGGAGCCGAACGGAACACCGCCGCGATGCAGACCGCGACGAGATAGCCAGAGGGAAACCCCTTTGCCCGCCACCGACTAACCGGCGTGCATGACTGACGTGGACTTCGATTCCGAGGAGTACGAGAAATGCCGCGAAGCGGGCGAGATTCTGGCACAGGTGCGCGACGAGGCGGCCGAACGCGTCGAGGTGGGCGTCTCCCACCTCGAAGTCGCCCAGTGGGCAGAGGACAAGATCCGGGAGCTTGGCGGTAAGCCGGCGTTCCCGGTGAACATCTCTATTGATGAGGAGGCTGCCCACGCCACGCCCGAGCGCGACGACGACGCTACGTTCGGCGAGGAGATGGTCAACCTCGACATCGGTGTCCACGTCGATGGGTGGCTCGCTGATACCGCCGTAACCGTCGACCTCTCCGGGCAGGACGAACTCGCTGAAGCGCCTGCGGAGGCCCTGGACGCCGCGCTGGACGTCGCCGGCCCCGGTGTCGACGTGGGCCAGATCGGCGCAGCCGTCGAGGAGGTCATCGAAGGGTACGGCTACAACCCCGTCGTGAACCTCACCGGCCACGGACTCGGCCACTGGGAGCAACACACGTCGCCGAATATCCCGAACCGCGAAGTGGCACAGGGCGCGACGCTCGACGTGGGCGACGTGGTCGCTATCGAGCCGTTCGCCACCGACGGCCGTGGCAAGGTACAGGAAGGAGCCGACGAGGAGATTTTCGCCCTCGAACGGGAAGGGTCGGTACGGAACCGGCAGGCCCGGCAGGTCCTCGAACAGATCACCGAGGAGTACCGCACGCTACCGTTTGCCGCCCGCTGGCTCGACTCGCCGCGAGCGGAGATGGCGCTTCGCCGCCTGAAACAGCAGGACATCGTCCACGGCTACCCAGTGCTCAAAGAGCAGGACGGCGCGTACGTCAGCCAGAAGGAACACACCGTCATCATCACCGAGGACGGCTGTGAAGTGACGACGCGCTCGCGGTAGCGCGACACCGGTTTCGAACCCGTTGGGTGATCTCGGACTACTGTTCTCGAGTAGCAACGCTATCGCTCGGAAGGCGTGTGAAAGGGTGGGGTGTGTGGCCACACAGTCAGAGACCGTGTGGCGTATTGAAACGGGTGGGTGGGGGGTGTGTGGCCACGCAGTCAGAGACCGCGTGGCGTACGGAAAGGGTGGGGTGGGGTGGGGTGTGTGGGATGGTTAGGCGTTGTTCATCCGCGTCGACGTGGTTGTCCCACAGAGTTGACACTCGCTAACCCGATACGGCTCTCGGGAAAACGCCGCGTTTTCGCGTTTATCGGACTCTGTCTGTATCTGGACACGCACGGCGTGCGGTGTCTCACGGTCACACGTCGAACAGTGTTCGGCCATGTCAACGCCGTCGTTTATCGCTGCCATCCCGCCTGATACAAACCCGGTAGAGAGTATAAAAACCACCTTCAGTTCTGGTCCGTTCAGCACTGTTTATCGCAGGACTGCGACCGATTTCAGCCGATTACAACCTCAGATTCTACGAGAATGTTTAAAAAGCCTTCTGAGGCCACAGAGGCCGGTCAGGTTGCGTGAACGGCCAATGCTTTTATATATCTCTTTCCCGGCATCAGTCACGTCGTTTTTGCTGGTGGGTCGACAACTGGCGGTATGGACAAGGTGTTTGCGCCGTGGCGCATCGAGTGGGTCGAACGCGAGGAGGCGAACCCAGATGTCGACTGCGTGTTCTGTGCGTTTCAGACACAGGACGATGACCGGACGAACAATCTCGTGGCGCGAAGCGACCACGCCTTTGTCCTCCTGAACAACTACCCGTACAACCCCGGCCACGCGATGGTCATTCCCCACACCCACACCGGCGAGTACGGTGACCTTGACGACGAGGTCCTGCTCGACCACGCTCGACTGAAACAGCGGACCTTCGACGCTCTCGAAACTGCACTCTCCCCGGACGCGTTCAACGCCGGGCTGAATCTCGGCGGCTCCGCGGCCGGCGGCTCCATCGACGACCACCTCCACACTCACATCGTGCCGCGGTGGAACGGCGACACCAACTTCATGCCGGTCATCAGTGATACGAAAGTCATCGTCGAGGCTGTCGAAGAGACGTACGACCGGCTCTACGCCGCGTTCGCGTCACAGGACGGGACGACCGCTCCTGCGGATGGGGCTGTCCGAGTCGAGTAGACCGGCTGTCCTGGCATCCAGCTAAGCTACGGTCTTCGCCGGTGGAACTGTGGTAAAACAGCCGATTTCCGGTAGCTGAAAAGCATCGGGTGGGCCTTTTTCAGTGGCCGTCAAACCGTCGTATGGTCCTATGACCCAAGAAGGCCCTCCAAATCACGGCCAGCGTGATAAGTACCCGGCTCCATCCGGTCGCCGCCGCTTCGTCAAAGGACTGGTCGGCGCCAGTGCGCTGTCGGGGATGACAACCGTCGGTGGCCTCGCAGTCAACGCAACGACCGACCAAGGCGGCGTCGGTGGCGGTACCGTGTCCTATGTCGGCATCCGGAACATCGCTGGCCCGGCGAACCGACCGATGCCGATCGTCCCGCTGGAGATATCCGATGGCGCGCTCCGCGGCATCTGGCCGTCCATCTCAGAGGAGACAGCGGGCGGTGACACCTTCCGTATCGCCAAGGGCGAACTGGGCGGTCTGACGTACTCCCAGCAGTGGTTCCAGTACTGTGGGCTCGAAGTCGCTGCGGGACTCGAACCAGACCCCGAGCGCGATGGGTTCCTCAGGTCGAAGGGACGTATGACTGGCAATCACAGTTGAACGACGGGGACAAACTCCGTGTCGAGCACTTCGAGGACTACGAGTCGTGGGGAAACGACATCGGTAGCGACGGTCTCGGCAAGCCAGCGGTCGCGACTTGGCGTTCACAGGGCGAGGACGTCAAGGAGATTCAGGTTCAGGTACTCCGGACACCCGCCGTCTCGAAGATGGCCGCCGGTGAAGACGAGTACGCCGACCTCGCCGGTGAGATACGTGAATTCATAGACGCGGCCACCGCCGAGGATTTCATCGCATGGGTGAACCGTTGTACGCACCTCTGCTGTAATCCCGGGTACAAAAAGACGCCTGGAAGCGCGAAGTTCGAAGCCGCCGACAAGGTGTACTGTAACTGCCACCAGTCGGTGTATGATCCGTTCTCACCAACGAAGGCAACCTTCGCGTCCCGGCCTCGGCCACAGGGATAGGTCAGTGTCGAAGCGGCTTTGACGGCGGCCCGACAACGGGGGAGCAATGTCACGCCGCGCGACGCTCAGGCGGGTCGGCCTGCTCGTTCTCGGCGTCAACCTTCTCCTCGTGCTGCTGAAAGCCGGCGTCTGGCTCACCACCGGGAGCTTCGCCGTCCAGTCTGAGGCGATCAACAGCGCCGCCGACACCGCCTACTCGCTGGTCATCGTTGCCGGGCTGTATCTGACGACCCGCCCGCCGGACTTCGAGCACCCCCACGGCCACGAGCGCATCGAGCCGTTCGTCTCGCTGTTCGTCGCCGCGGGTATCTTCGCCGCTGGCGGGTTCGTCCTCTGGAACGCCGGGACTGCCCTGTTGACCGGGGACGTCTCGGTGACACAGGGGCCAGCCGCTGTACTCGTACTCGTGTTCTCGGCCGTCGCGAAGTACGCCCTCTATCGCTACTGTCTCCGCGCGGGCACGGACCGGAACTCCCCGGCGCTCATTGCGACGGCGAAGGACAACCGCAACGACATCCTCACCGCCGGAGCGGCGCTGGTCGGTGTCGCCGGTGCAATGGCCGGCTATCCAATCGCCGACCCGCTGGCCGCACTCGTCGTCGCCGTCGGCATCATCTACACCGGCATCGAGGTCGTCCAAGAAAACGTCACGTATCTGGTCGGCGGCGCACCGCCGGAAGACCTCCGGCGCGAAATTCTCCGCCGCGCGCTCGACCATCCGAAGGTCAGCGGCGCACACGACGTTATCGCTCACTACGTCGGTCCCGAAATCGACGTGAGCCTCCACATCGAGGTGGAGGGCGACCTGACGCTGTTCGAGGCCCACGACATCGAGACGGCGGTCATCAAGTCCATCGAGGAACTTCCGGAGGTCGACGACGCGTTCATCCACGTCGACCCGAAGGAACTGGGGGAGTGGAAAGACGACGAAGAAGTAGAGCGGCTTGCCGATCTGGAGTGACGTTTTAGTAGCTTCCGTGCCATGCCGTAGCATATGGGTGACGACTCATCACGTAGCTGGCTCGCGCTTGGACGACTGTTGTTCGGTCTCGGTCTGGCTCTGCAGGCCACCGAGGACTTCCGTGACATGGAAGACGCCATCGAGTACGCCGAGTCCGCGGGCGTCCCCGCGCCGGACCTGCTGGCCCCGCTGGCCTCGGGAATGATGCTGGTCGGTGGGCTGGGGACGGCGTTCTGGCGGCTCCCCCGGATTTCGACCGGTGCGGTCGCCACGTTTCTGGCCGTCGTCACGCCGACGATGCACGACTTCTGGAACGCCGACCCGGACGACCGGGGCGGCGAGCGCTTGGCCTTCTTCGGGAACCTCGCGATGTTCGGCGCAGCGGTCACGTTCCTTCGCGAAGCCTATCGCGGCGACTGATTGTCCGATCGGTTTCGACTGAAAATTTGCGACGGCGGCCCGCTCAGTCCGCGACCTGCGCCCGCTCGATTGGCTCGCCGAAGGCGTACACGGTGTTGTGGCTCGTGATCTCCACCTCGACCGTGTCACCGATTTCGAGGCCGCGCTCCTGTGCGTCGGCGATGACGACCTGCCGGTAGGCCTCGTCGTAGCCCACCAGCGACTCGTCGGTGCCGTCCTCGACGAGCAGGACCGAAGACGTGCGGCCCACCATCTCCTCGTAAGCCTCGGCCATCAGTTCCATCTTCGCCTCGCTCATCTCCTTCGAGCGGTCCTTCTTCGTCTGGCCGCCCAGCCCTTTCATATCGGCCGCGTCGGTACCGGGCCGCTTGGAGAAGCGCGTGACGTTGATCTTCTCGGGGCGGGTTTCGCGCAGCAGCGCCATCGACTGCTCGTGGTCGGCCGGCTCCTCGGTCGGGAAGCCGACGATGAAGTCCGTCGATAGCGTCCAGTAGTCTAAGTGGTCGTCCAGCGTCTCGACAACTTCCAGATACTCCGAAACGGCGTGCTGGCGGCGCATATCTGCCAGCACGTCGTCGCTGCCGGACTGGACCGGCGCGTGGATGAAGTTGTACAGTTCGTCGTGCTCGGCGAACACCGCCGCGAGTTCCTCGCGAACACCGTGGAGGCCCTTCGGGTTCGCCATGCCGACACGCACCCGGAAGTCGCCGTCGATCTCGGAGCAGATGCGGTCGAGTAGCTCCGGCAGGAGGCTCGTTCCCTGGTTCGTGTCCCACCCGTAGACGCCGGTGTCCTGGCCGGTGATGCGGATTTCCTTTGCGCCGGCGTGGACGAGCGCACGAGCCTTCTCGACGTTTTCCTCGACCGAGGGTGATTCGATCCGCCCGGTCGCCTGCTTGGTGATACAGTAGGAACAGTCCGACATACAGCCCCGGGCGATGGGGAGGATGCCGACGACGCCGTTGAGCACCGTTTCAGTGTCCGGCGTGATCGTCGGGCACTCGCCGTTGAGGACGTACTGTGGGACGTCGTCCCAGTGGAGCACTTCGGCGTCGATGTCGGCGCTCTGGAACTCCTCGCCCTGTGCGAGCGCCATACAGCCCGTGATGACGAGGTCGGCTGGCGTTTCCTTGTCGAGTTCTTTGGCCCGTGCGAGCATGTTTCGTTCGGTCTTCTCAAGCACCGTACAGGTGTTGAGTATCGCCACGTCGGCGGACTCCGGGCCGTCGGCGGGGTGGTGCCCGCCCTCCCGGAGCGCCTGCTCGATCTGCTGGGTCTCACCTCTGTTCGAGGTGCACCCGTACGTCTCGATGTGATACCGGGCCATTCATCCAGACACTATCGCCAGGACGGCAAAAGGGCGACGGATTGGACCGGTCAGTAGCCGTTATCTGTATCCGCGTCGTCCCGATCTGTCTCCGGCTCGATTGGAGTCTCGCCTTCCGTCGCGGCCTGCCACTCCCGAACGATGGTATCGCCGCTCGACGCACCGATTCGCTCGGCTCCAGCCTCGAACATCGCCTCGGCGTCGGCCCACGACCCGACGCCGCCGCTGGCTTTCACCGGGAGGTACTTGCTGAGGATCTTCACGTCGTGGACTGTTGCGCCGCCCTCGCTGAACCCTGTCGCCGTCTTGAGATACGCGGCGTCGGCGTCTGCGACGATCTGTCCGACCCGTTCGAGTTCGTCGTCGGAGAGCAGCGGCGCTTCGACGATGACCTTCACGGGAACTGGAACGCTGGCGACGACTTCGGTGATGTGGTCCCGGACGGCGTCGTCCTCCCCGGCCTTGAGCAAGCCGACGTTGCACACCATATCCAGTTCGTCGGCTCCGGCATCCCAGGCCAGCTTGGCCGCTTGACAGACGCTGTCGGTCTGCCCCTGGCCGTGGGGAAAGTCGATGACCGCCGTGAGCGGGACGTTCGCGTACTCCGTCGCCAGCGGGAGGTAACACGGTGGAATGCACGCCCGCATCCCGTACTGCAGCGCCTCGTCGAGGCAGGCTCGTACGTCGTCCGGTGTCGTCGTCGGTCCGAGGACCGTATGTTCGATGCGGTCTGGTATATCGTCCATACCGCGAGGTGACACGCGGTGCCTACGTAAAGACGGCGGGCGGCAAGCGGTGGGGGCTACTGGCTCCCTGTCCGACGGTCGCCGCTCGTGCCGATGTGCCCTCCGTCGGTCTCGTTCGGAAGGTTTTCCCTCGTAGGCGTCGGCGTGAGGGACATGGTACTGCCTTCGGGGTTAGCGCTCCCGCCGCTTGAGTACACTGTGGCGCTGCTTGCGGGCACACTCGTGGTGACAGCGCTGTTGTACGCCCTCGAACCACCGATCGACCAGCGGACTGTGGTCGCCCTGACGCCGTGGATGGCACTTGGCGGCGCGCTCCACGCGTTCCACCAGCCGCCGATTGCAGCGTACAGGCCCGTGGTCGCACCGCTGTTCGGCGCACCGGCGGTGTACCTGACGACGTTCGTCACGCTGGGCGTCATCTGGATCACGCTGACGCTGTTCAGTGTCCGGCGCGGCCACAGCGAGACGATATCGCGCAATCTGGGGTACATCGGCATCGGACTCCTGACCGTGTTGCTCGTCATCGCCGTCGTGATGGCACTGGAATCCGGCCTACTGGGGCTCATCTGGCCGACCGTCGCCGTCGTCGTCGCAATCGTCGTGAGTGCCGTGACGGTGCTTGCGGTCGCGCTGTGGCGGACCCCGGTCGTCGTCCGGATGCGCTATGCGGCCCCGACGGTCGTGTTCGCGCATATGCTCGACGGCGTCTCGACGGCGGTCGGCGCTGACGTTATCGGCATCACGGAGCGAACGCCGATACCGGCCCGTATTATGGAGTTCGCCGGCACGCTCCCGACAGCACCGTATCTCGGCAAAGGCTGGCTGTTCGTATTCGTCAAACTGCTCGTGGCGATTGGGGTCGTCTTCCTGCTGGACGACTATCTTGAAGAAGACCCCGCGGAAGCCAGCCTGCTGCTCGCCCTCGTAACTGCTGTCGGCATCGGCCCGGCCACGAACAACATCGTCCTGTTCCTGTTCAGCCCGGTCTGAAGGTGGCGTTATTCTGCCACCGAATCGCTGAATCGCTCCTGTCGTTCCTGCTCGAGCCGCTGACACCCGAACACCAGCGAATCCGGCACGTCCGTCGCGTTGGACTGTAGCGATTCGAGCACGATTGCCACCTCTTCGAACCGCGGTCCGCGACCGGCGACCAGTGGCTCTGTATCCCACGTAATGAACTCGTGGTCGGACAGCATCGGCAGGTGACAGTGGTACAGTCTCTGTCGAAGGACCGTCGGGTCGCGCGGGACGTTGGGGTTTACGGCACTTTCTGGGAGTGGGACTATCTCGTCGGGGTGGGCGTCCGACAACGAGAGAATGAGCTGTCGCCGCGGCTCGGCCGTAACGGCCTTGAAAACATCGTCCCAGCGTTTGATCACCTGCTTTCCGTTCTGGTAGCGCTGCTGTGTCATGATATAACTTGTGTCACTTTTCTACACGACTACATATATATCATCGTGGTGTACTATATTGAGTGAATCGACTGCTGAGGGCGGTATCTGGGTATACCGAGACGCCACAGTTGCGGACGCTGAAACAGGCCTGCTGGCACTCGGTGAGGCATACTGACCAAAATCCTGACAGTAGGCTGTCCTAGCCACAGATCCCGCATTTAGAGCGGTCGTCGGTTTGCCGTTCTGATCTCATGACACAATGCTCATTGGCACTGCGAACGAGGGACGATACGTGCTTGACTACCCCATCGCGCAGTGGGCGTTCGTCTGTGTCGTCGCCGGTGCGGTCGTCGGTCTGTTGTTGAATATCCCGATGGTGACACAGGATCAGGGGTATCTGCCGGCACACGTCGCCGCGGCCGGCCTCACTCGCGCCGACCCGGCCGCAGTGAGCCGCCCCCTCGCTGTCGCTGTCCATCACGGCACCGCCCTCGTCGCGGCGCTGCTGTACGGCGCGGTCGTCGCTGGCCTCTCGTTTGCGCTCCCGACGGCGGTCTCGCTCAACGGTGTCCCGCTGATACCCCATATCGTCGGTATTGCCGGCATCTCCGCGTTCATTTACTACTTCTTCGCTCGGATCGCCATGCCTCGCTTCGGCGGTAGCGTCCGGGCCGACGCTGACGAGATCATCCGACAGTGGGCACTCACGGCGTTCATCTTCGGGACGGCGCTCGCGCTGTTCGTCCCGGTGCTCGTCACCTGACTGTGAGCTACGTATCCTCGACCCGCTTCGAGAGGTTTCTGTAGGCCCCGAGATACAGGAAGACGCTGGCGAGCAGCGCGAACGGGACGACGAGGGTCCACGAGGGGCCGTCCGGCGTTCCCGCGCCGACGGTGTAGCCGGTCAGCAGTCCGAGGACGACTCCGGCGGCGAGAGCGATACCCGCCGGCCCTCGCATCCGCCTGTCGAACAGCGAGATATCGTCTGCCATACGTCCTCTCTTGCGGCCGTCCTACCTCACTGTTGTGACCGACGGGAATCCACTGACTACTAAATAGTTCCGTGCGACTGGCCTGTATGGCGAAACAACCGCATCTACTCGTCGAACCGGGTGACCTGACAGACATCGCGCTCGTGCCGGGCGACCCCGGCCGCGTCGACCGCATCGCCGGTCTCTGTGACGACCACGAGGTCGTCGCACAGAACCGCGAGTACAAACTCGTCAACGCGACCTACGACGGCCGCGAACTGACGATCTGTTCGACCGGTATCGGGTCGCCGTCGACGGCCATCGCCGTCGAGGAACTGGAGGCGGTCGGCGTCGAGACGCTCATCCGCGTCGGAACGACTGGCGCGCTTCAGGAAGGCATCGAAATCGGGGACATGGTCGTCGCCAACGGCGCTGCCAAGGACGAGGGAACGTCCCAGCGCTACGAATCCAAGTCCGTCCCGGCCGTCCCCGACTACGATGTGCTCTCGTCGCTGGTCGACGCCGCTGAGGCGAACGACGAAGACGTTCACGTCGGCCCCATCGCGACGGACGACGCCTTCTACGCCGAGACGGACGAGTACATCAACGACTGGGAGGCCGCCGGCCTGCTCGCCGTCGAGATGGAGGCCGCCGCGCTGTTTTCCCTGTGTCGCCGTAAGGGCCTGCGCTCGGGCGCTATCTGTACCGTCGACGGGAACCTCGTCGAGGGGACACAGAAGGGCGAAACCGAGGACGAGGAACTCCCAGAAAAAGCCAAAAACAACGTCGAGCGCGCCATCGAAATCAGTCTGACGGCGGCTGCGTCGCTGTAACTGTCGGAACTGCTGGATTCTGCGAATGCTGTCGGGGCTATCGGACCCGCATGAGCGGCCGACCGCGCCGCTTTCCGGCGGAGGGCTTAACAGACACTCTCCCGTGGGAAACTGTATGCTCGACCAGTTCCGGAAACGCCTCCGCGCGGCGGTCAGACGGCTCCGGCGGGTTGAGCGCCGTGAACTACAGGACTTCAGACGATGGGCCGAGGTGACCGAAAACCTCGTCCACCTCTCTATGCTGGTGTTCGTCCCGCTCGCCATCGTGCTGGTGACGACGCTCGCGAACGCCATCCCCCAACTGAGCTTCCTGCTGTTCCCGCCACTCGCGGCGGGGTCGTACACGCTGTTTGTCGACCCGACGAGCAAGTACTCCGACCCGAAGCGGTTCGTCGCGGGACTCACCATTGGCGCGGTCTGTGGGCTGGGCGCACTCGCCGTTTCGAACAGTTATCTCACAGCCGCGGGCGGACAGTTCGGCGTCAATGCGCTCGGTGCTGGCCTTGCCGTTTTCGCGACTGGTGTTGTCACCTGGCCGCTGGACATCGAGGAGCCGTCGTCGTACTCTACCGCCCTGCTGGCGCTGCTGGTCGAACCGAACCAGCGGACGACGTTCGTTGCCAGCATCTTCCTCGCCAGTACACTCGTGGCAGTCCTCTTTGTCATCTGGCGCGAGCAGTTCTACGAGCAGCGAGCGACGTACCTGTACGAGTCGATGTCCGGCGACGACCACGTTCTCGTCCCGATGCGCGGTGACTCAGCGGGCCAGACAGCGATGTTGGGCGCACGACTCGCGGCCGCCCACGAGGCCGGCAAAGTCGTCCTGCTGGACGTGGTTTCGGACAGCGATACCGACACGGCCCGGCAAGCCCTCACGCGGGACACAATACAAATGGACATCCGGTCGGAGAGCGGGTCGGACTCACCATCGGCCCGGACCCGCCTCGTCGGGGATGGCGGTGACCCGGCCACTGCGGGGATGTCGCCCGACAAGACCGACCTCGAAGCGGAAGTCGACTGGCTGGAGACCCACGCCGATCGGATCGAGACGCGAACGGGCGTCTCCTGTCAGGTCGTCGTCGCGAGCGACGACGGTTCGCCGGCGAAGACGACGCTCCAAACCGCGGACGAAACTAACTGCGATCTCATCGTCGCACCATACGAGAGCCAGCACGGGGCGCTGACGCCGTATCTACAGCGGCTGTTTCGCAGTAAGAGCGACATCGTCGTCCATCGGTCCCGGAGCGACCGGACCCGCTGGAAACAGGTAATCGTCCCAGTGCGGTCTGTCAGTGACGTGGCCCACAACATGGTCGACTTCGCCACGCGACTGGCCGGCCGGAGCGGGCGGGTCGCCGTCGCAACCTGTATCGGCTCTCGCGGGGACCGCCGCCGGGCTGAGGAGATGCTTGCGGATCTCATTGAACCGTACGAAGGCGCGTTCGAGACGAGGGTTCCACGGACAAGCATCCAGACGTTTCTGTCCGATACTGCATCGCAATACGACCTCGTCATGATCGGAGCAAGCCGTGACCGGAGCAAGGCGTCGCGGTTCATCTCCCCGCCGACGTTCGAACGGCTGGAGGACGTGGAGACGGACATCGCTATCGTCGACCGCGGCCGGCCCTAGATATCTGCGTCGTCCTCGTCGTTCACGTCGAGCAGGTGGTCGGCAATATTCTCCATCCCCTTCCGACCCAGTGCCGACTGAACGATGAGGTGGCCACCGAGCACTGCCGGGCTGATGACTGTGTCCGCGCCCGCTCGGCGGAGCTTCTCGATGTTCTCGCGGTCGGTTGCCCCGGCGACGATGTTCACCTCCGGATTAAGTGTCTGTGCCGTCAGTACCGCCAGCGCGTCCTGTGCGTCGTCGTTCGTCGCTGCGACGACCGCCGCGGCTTCCTCGATACCGGCCCGTTGCATCGGCTCTTCGTCGCTCGGGTCCGCGGTCAGAACGGCGATGTCCTGTTGTTGGAGCCGCGTGGCCGTCTCCGTGTCCGGTGTGATGACCACGAAATCGATTGCGCCGGTCAGTTCTTCGATAATCGGTTCCGTCAGGTCGCCGTGGCCGAGTACCAGTACGTGGTTCTCGAGCAAGTCCAGTTGTGCGTCAGTCATGTTTCCGAGTGCCTCCGAAAGCCGCTTCTCGATTGCCGGGCCCAGCAGCGACCCCAGCGCGATGGCGAAACTGGCTGTTCCGAGGACGACCACCGACATCCCGAACAGTTTCGCCTGCTGGCTCTGTGGGGTCACGTCGCCGTACCCGACGGTACTGGCCGTGACCAGCGTGTAGTAGAACGCATCGGTCGCCGTCGACAGATTGGTGAATTCATCGCGCAGGGCGTACGAACCCGCCGTTCCGTACATAAGCGAACCGAGGAGTGCCGCGCCAGCGGCCAGTTGCGCTGTCGAGAGGTCGACCGATCGGTCGAAGCGCCGCCGGTTCAGCAGCATCACCGGGAGCGAAAGCAGCGAGAACACGATGAGCGGAACCGAGACGGCTGAACTCGGCACGGTGCCAATGAACGGAAGCGCCACCTCCGAGTTCTGTACCAGCCCCTGAACCGCCGCCACGGGCAGCAAGACGACGGTCGCGTACCACGCGATTCGCAGGCGGCGTCGGAGTCCGATAGCGCTAACGAGTAGCGTAAACCCAGTGAGCGCACCGGTGAATCCGGCTGTCCGCTGTATGCTTCGCGGAATGAGGCCCCCGAGCGGCCCGCTGATCGACACGGCACTGATGTTGACCACACCAGTGACGAACGACAACACTGCCACCAGCACTGGCAGGATGATCGTCGCGCGTGCCCCCAACCAGTTCCGCGGCCTGTCCATACCCATCCAGATTACACCGGTCGGTGTAAATGTACTGTCCGCGGGCCGGAAGCGATTTACTACCGGCCATGCAGGATGTGGACATGGCTTCACTCCCGGTCGAGGTGTTGATGGGGATCTATCTGGGGCTGTTGGTGGGAGTGATACCGGCGCTCGTATCGTGGGCGCTGGGGTTTACTTTCAAGTACTTTACTGGTATTACCGTGCCAGGGTTCGGTGTTGTCGTGTTGGCAATCGCACTTGCCGGCGTCAGCGGCGGCCTCATGGCACTGGCGGACAAGTCGATTACGCAGGCACCAAACGCCGAACGAATAATTACTGCAATCATCCTCGTCGGGATGGTGTCGCTGTACGCCCACAGCAAGGGCGACCAACTCGGGGCAAACTTCCCGAAACGACTCTCCTTGCAGGGGTTGCGCGAGAAGAAACTCTCCGCCGACGTGGTCGAATTCGTCGGCGGCCGCGACGAGGTCCGTATTCGAATCGTCGGCGACGTGGCCGACATGGAGGGGTATCCGCCGCTTTCGGAGTCGCTCCGGGCCGAAATCCGCAACGAGGACTGGCGGTTCCCGGCCGACCTCCGTATCGGCGAACTCGAACGCCGGATGGAGGAGCGACTGAAATCGGCGTTCGATCTCGGCGATGCCGCCGTCTCGATAGACGAACAGGGGCGGGCGACGGTCGTCGCCGCGCCGCCGTTTTCGGGTCTGTCGAAGCGCGTGGGCGACAACCGCCACGCCGTTTCTGTCGAGGCGCTGTTGCCGACCGGACTGGCCCGCAACGACGAGGTGACAGTACTGACTGAGGACGCACAGGTTCGGGGGACTGTCGTCAGTGCCCGGTCGGACCCAGTGGCAGATGAGACGCCCGCCGAGACACCGACGGAACCGGAGATCGCCGACGCCGAGGCACCCCCGACGCCGGTCCAGGCACCGACGACCGACGGCGGTGAGGGCCGACTTACCGTCGCCGTGACTCGGACGGATGTCCAACCACTCTTGCGCTCAGCCCGGCCAAAGGTCGTGGTCGAACCCCGCGGGACACACCGGGAGTACGAACTGGTCTCCCTCCTCCGGCGGGCCGGGAGCCGGTTTCGCCGTCTCACGGTCCGGTCCGATGGCCCGCTCGACGGGACGACGCTCCGGGACGCTTCCGTTCGAGAGGTCTACGACGTTGCTATCGTCGCGATCAGGACGCCGGACGGCTGGCAGGTCGCGCCGCGTGGCGACGGGGCCGTCGAAGCCGGCGATGAACTGTACGCGATTGGCCGCCGCACCGACCTCGATGCCTTCGTGGAGGCGGTCGCATGACGCCGCTCGGCCCGACACTGCTTGCACAGATCGGCGCAAACCTGCAACTGGGGACGGTGTCACGGACGCTTGTCGAGGGCGCTGTCAGGCTCCTCGCTATTACGGTCCTCGCCGCGACGCCAGCGGGCGCAATCGCTGTCTTCTACCGCTGGTACGTCCGTGAACGCATTCAGACCGGGCTGGCACTCCTGTTTGGGCTGACTGCGGTCGTCCTCGTTATTGGCGCGACAACCGCGCTCAGTGAGGTCATCCTCGGCGACGACGACGTGCTGGCGGCCAGTGCGGTCCTGTTGAATCTCGCCGCGTTCCTCGCCGGCGGTGTCGGGGCCTACAGCGGAATGCGCATCGGGGACCGGCTGGGCGTTGACCTCTTTGCCGCAACCGGGGGCCGAAACATCGACGCCGACGTGAGCGAGATTGTCCAGACCGTCGGCCGCGTCACGTCCGTTCGCCTCCCGGAAGACATCGACGACATCATCGGCTACGATCCGATGCCCGAGGAGACGAAAGAAACGCTCGCTGACCGCCGTTTTCTCTTCCCTCGGCGGCTGACGAAAGACGAACTCCGCGACCGGCTAGTTGGCCGGCTCAAGACCGACTACGGCGTCGGCCACGTCGACGTCGAACTGGCCGACGACGGCACCGTCGAGTATCTCGCCATCGGCTCGCGGGCGGCCGGTATTGGCCCGACGCTGCCGCCCTCGACGAACGCCGTTGCCATCCAGGCCGACCCGGCCCATGCCGCGAGCGCTGGCGATCTGGTTCAGGTCTGGGACCAAGCGCCGTCGAAACGCGTGCTCACCGGCGAGCTCCGCGGCGCCGCCGACGACGTGGTGACGGTCGCTATCGACGCCTCCGACACGCCGAAACTCGATCCACAAACGCAGTACAAGCTCGTCACGCTCCCGGTACAGGACCGCTCCGACCGGGAATTCGCGTCGCTGCTCCGGGCGGCCGACGAGACGATGGGCACGGCCACCATCGAAGCAGGGAGCACGCTCGACGGCGCACCGGTCGGTAGTCTGGCGGTCTCGGTGGTCGCGATCACCCGCGACGACACAGCGCCGGAGACGATCCCGTCCCGCGAGCGCGTCCTCGCGGTCGGTGACACGATCTACGCAATCGCTACCCCGGACGCGTTGCGGCGGCTGGAGGAAGCCACGGAAGGGACAGGCGAACCGACTTCAACGGCGGCTGTGACGGACGAGCGGGGAGACGATACTGCTGACTCGGACGCTCAGCCAGGCGCGTCTGACGCTGCTGACCGGAGCGAACAGACTGACGGACCGGAACCGACAGCGTCCGATGCGACCGACGACGGTGCTACGAACGTCGGCGGAGCCGAGACTGCTGCCGATGAGACGACCGACGCCGACACGGACACAACCACGGCTGACACCGCCACTGCCGACGAGCCAGCAGACACCACTGTCGAGGATGAAGCGGCTGATACTGGCCTCGCCGACGTTGGCGCTGACGAGCGGACAACCGAGACCGGTGACGAATCTCCCGATGACGACCCGCTGGAGGCACTCCGGAACGCCGATGTAGAGGACGCAAGCGACGACCTGGCGGCTGATGAAGCGTTCGACGACCTCCCGTCGGACAACGGCGACGACACCGTCGAGGTGTGGGACCCGGAAGAGCGAATCAGTGAGACAGACGGTGAGCCTGCTGCCGACGACGCCGACGACAGCGACTCGACGGACTCTGAAGCGCCGACCGGAGACGGCGCAGACGACGGACCGGCCGCTGGTGACGATTCAGAGAAACCAAACTGAGAGGCAGGTCTCGTTACTGCCAGATGCACGCCGTCGCAGGCTGCCCTTCTCCCGTTCGTCTGAACGGACCGGTCACGCTATCGTCCGGAACCCTCTTTTGCCGGACGCCCGGAATACGGATATGGAGTGGAAACTGTTCGCACACCTCCGGGACGCGGCCGACGGCCAGTCGGTCAGCGTCGATATCGAGGAGGACGCCACGGTCGAGACGGCGCTCGATGCGCTGCTCGCCTCTCGACCGGCGCTCGCCGAGGAGGTGCTCGACGAGAACGAGGAGTTGGCCGACCACATCCGGGTGCTCGTCAACGGCGAGGACCCGTTCGCCGCCGCCGATGGGCTGGCGACAGCAGTCGACGAGGAGACGGAACTCGCGTTGTTCCCGCCGGTCAGCGGCGGGTAATACGGACTGGTGGCCGGATCAGTTCTCCAGCGGTCCCGCCACCGTCACGTTCGAGATGACGATACGAACGCCGTCCTGATACTCAGTATCGAGCGTCACGTCCCACCCGTGGGTCCGGGCGAGCATCCGCAGGTTCGGGAGCGTCATCCCGGCTTCGGCGTCCGGCATCGCGCCGCCGTACTCGAAAAAGGCCTCAGCCGCCGTCTCGCCCGCCGGGGTCCCGTCGTCAGTGATGACGATTTCGTCGGCCTCCCGGGACACCGTGATCGTCGACGCGTCGTTGTGTGCCGCGAACGTGAACCCGCTCTCGAAGAGGTCCCGCAAGCGTGTCGGGTCGGCGATGACCTGTCCCTCCACGTCGACCGCCATGGTGAGACCGTCAGTGTCGGCACGGTCCCAGGCTCCTTCGATGACGGGCTGGAGCTCGACAGGCATCGTTTCGTCGATTGTCTGCCCATGTCGAGCCAGCGTCGCGAGTCCGTCGACGATTTCGGACATGCGGTCGGCCGTCTCGGACGTCGACTGGAGGGATTCTTTCGCTAAGTCGACGTTCCCGCGGTCCAGCGCGTCACCGGCGGCGGAGACGCGGCCGGTGATTATCTGGAGCGTGTTCAGCAGTTCGTGTCTGATTGCAGTGGCGAACCCCTCTAACTGCTCGTTCTGTCGGTCGAGTTCGCGACGGCGCCGCTCGCTTTCGGTCACGTCAGTGAACACGAGTATCCGACCGATATCGACCTGTCCCAGCGAAAACGAGGTATCGCTGACGAGGTAGTACTCCGTCCCGTTGTCCCGGTTCCGTTCGAGAATCTGCTCGTCCGTTTGCAGGACCTCCGAAACGGCCGGCAACACCGTCTCAAGCTGTTGTCCGCGGCTCCCGGACAGGGTCGGAAAGAGCCGCTGTGCTTTACCGTTGGACTCCTTGATGTGGTGCCCGTCGTCGAGATATACAACAGCATCATCGACGCCGTCGGTCAACTGCACGGCGAGAAACGCCTCGTCGTACACGTAGAGGACGCCGAACGCGAACAGTGCGACGCCGAGCGGCTCGTGGTTGATGTCGAGCAGGATATCGCTGACGTACCCGACGATATCAAGCACCGCCGGGATCGCCGTGATCCCGACGAGAACGCCGAGCGGACGGGTGTCGTAGTCCGCTTCGAGGAACAACTCGAACAGCATGAAAAAGCCGACAGTGACGAGTGCGTAGGACAGTCCCGTCACAACCCAGTGAAACACGCCGTGTGTGATCGCCAGATGCGGGAACGGGTCGGCAATGAACTGCGTGGCGAAGTAGAGGCCGTGAAACGGGTTTGTCAGCTTTATCATGACGATACCGAGATACGTGCCCACAGCGACCGCACGGTACAGTCGGTTCCGGTGGAATGCCCGCCCGGTGTACGCCGAACAGAAGTACAGCCACGCGCCGACTGTCGCGAGACCGACGATGAGGCTGCCAAGGTAGAACGCGTATCCAAGCGTCCCAGGCGTGATCAGGAAGCCGAGTTCCAGCGCCGCCCAGCCGCCGCTACAGAGCAGGAGTCCGACCATCCCGCGGCGGGTATCGGGGTCTTCCATGCGAGTCGCTCTGTAGAGCCCGACACCGCACCCGACTGCCGCGAGGCCGTACGCCGCGACGTACGCGAGAAATGCCGGCTGGCTCCCGATCAGATTCATCTACCGACGGTATGGCGAGTATTTCAATGAGTGTTATGTCCTCGTTATCGGTTATGATAACCCTTCGAGACCGTCTATCTCGAACACGAAGTCCGGGCACTCATCGATGTTCCCGCTGGCGTACGCGGCCTGGGCGACGTGACGCGGTGTCTCGGGGATGAGGACCCGCGTCCCGTCAACGCCAAGGCTCGCTGCGTCGGCGGCTATCGCCGTGAACAAGGCCCGTGCAGCGTCGGTATCGCTCCACACCCCGACCGCGTACTCCGCGAGTTGCTCGCCGTCAGACTCTGCCGTCCGGACCCGACAGGCCATTCCTTGTGGCTTATCCCCGACGGTCAGGACCGCTTGGTCAGTCGCCAGCTGGTCGAGCGTTTCCCGCGTCAGCGTCGAGAGCGCCCAGCTCTCCCCGCTGTCGAGCGCGAGCCCTGACAGGATATCGCGGCCGTCGCTCTCCTGCCAGTAGCGCCACGCTGCCGCGGGGTCGTTTCCGACAGCCATGTCGGGCGTCTCGTCGGCCGGGTCGGGGTGTGCCCAGCGGAACGACGTGACCGCTTCGAAGCCAGCAGCCAGTGACTGCCCGAGTCCGGCCTCGTTCCAAGAAAACACCATGCTTCGACCGACTGACACACCAGCATCGGCCGCCCATTCAATGAGGTGGTCGGTCAGCAGCGACCCGATCCCCTTCCCCCGGTGGTCCGAGTCGACACGCATCCCCTGAAACCATGCCTCGGTTTCGGTGAGTATGACGGCCTGCGCGATGCCGACGGCGTGGCCGTCGACGTCTGCGACGAGGGTTTTCCGGTCCGCGCCATCGTCGTTGACCCAGTCGCGGAACACGTCGGGAATGTAATCGGCCATCGCACGGTCGGCCCAGACATCGCTGGTCAGGTCGACAATATCGTCGTAGTCGTCGTGACGAGCCGTCCGAACAGTCGGCGACATACCGGGAGACTCGCCCGCGACAACAAAAAAGAGACGCTCCGGTGCCAGGGCCGCTGTTCGCACCACGACCGCGTCACAGCGCCGGTTCCAGTCCTACAGCCAGGGTGTCGAGCGCTGCTGAATCTCGCCGGCAAGGGGCTCCTGCATCGTATCGGCAACGTCGTCGCTGTTTGCCAGCGCCCACATGAGTTTGACCTTCGCTGTGCCGGGGAGCATGTCCTCGCCCTCGATGACGCCGGCGTCGAGCAGGTCCCGGCCGGTGTCGTAGACGCGGTCACAGACACGCCCTTCGAGGCACTGGCTGGTCATAATCAGCGGGATGTCCAGTTCCTCGATGGTCCCGATCCAGTCGGTGTTGACGTGGCCTAGTCCTGTCCCCTCGATGACGATGCCCTCGCTGCCCTCGGCGGCAGCTTCGAGCAGCGACGGGTCCATTCCCGGCGAGAACTTCAGGAGTTCCACGTCGGTCTCGATATCGTCGTGTAGCGTCAGGTCGACGGCATCCCGTTCGGCGTATTCGCGGTGGAACGTGACCGTGCTCTCGCCGTCGATGTCGTAGTCGACCTCGCCAAGCGGCTTCGCACCGACCGTCTCGAAGGCGTCCCGGCGCGAGGTGTGGTTCTTCCGAACGCGAGTTCCGCGGTGGAGCGCACAGCGGTCGTCGGACTCGTCGGCGTGCATACAGACCAAGACCTCCGCGCAGTCGCTCGTCGCAGCCTCGACGGCGGAGACGGCGTTCATCACGTTATCGGAGGACGGGCGGTCAGCCGACCGCTGGCTGCCGGTGAAGACGATTGGGACCGGCGTGTCGAGCATGAACGACAGCGCCGACGCGGAGTACTGCATCGTGTCGGTGCCGTGCATGACGACGATGCCGTCCGCTCCGTTCTCGATTTCCTCGTGGACCGCCTGCGCGAGGTCCTGCCAGACGGCCGGGGTCATGTTCTCTGAGAGGATGTTGGCGACGACGCGGCCGCGGTAGTTCGCCATCCCGGCCAGATCCGGGACCGCTCGTAGTACGTCCTCGGCGTCGAACTGGGCCGTCACCGCGCCGGTGCGGTAGTCGACCGTCGAGGCGATGGTTCCGCCAGTGGAGATCAGCGACACCGTCGGGAGGTCGTCGTCGAACTCTATCGCTGACTGGCTCTGTTCGTCCTGTGCGCTCTCGACGTCGTAGACATCCGACTCCAGCACGTCGACGGATGCGTCCTCGCGGTCGATGCCGACGTTGTACCCGCCGTCGAGCTTGACGACGAGATGCTCTGGGGTGCTGGAGGGGAGCAACACGCCCTCGTAGGTCTGGGCCGCGCGCTCGACGCGGACCCGGTCGCCTGCGTTCATGCGCGGCACTTTCCGCCGGTGGGACTTGAACCCACTCGTTTCGGTGTGCACCGCGATGAGTCTCGGCCCGTACTGTCGCCGTGTATCACCGCAACCGCCGCTACCCTCCCTGTGACACTCGCCTCCTGTCTGGCAACCCTGAGAGAACAGCGTTGCAACTGCAAACCACGGATGGTGTTGTCCCACAGCGTTATCCCACTAGACAGCTATCTAACAAGTATGGCAGACAACAAGAACGGCCGCGAAGCCCAGGCCCAAAACGAGGAGCGCCGCCAGCGGAAGCGCGCTATCGCCGAGGAGCTTGAGCGCGCGGACGAACCCGAGCCGCCGGTCGATCCGGCGGAACTCGCGTACTTCGAGACAGAACTCGAATCGCTCGAATTCCCGGCAACAGCGGCTGACGTGGTCGCTGCGGTCGGCGATCGGGAAATCGAGTCGGCCGATGGGACGTACACTGTCGCGGACCTCCTGCCCGATGCGGAGGTCGAGTCCTTCGAATCGCCAGCCGAGGTCCGGACGCGAGTCCAGCGGCCAACGGTAGCGGGGGCGATGAAACGCGTCGTGGAGGCCGCCGACGAGCACCAGAGCGCGTCCTTTGGGGCCTCACAGCACGACGGCTACGAGCGGACGTTCCGGGAACTGCGGGCTATCGACGCGGATGACGACGACGAGGGCATCCGGGTCGTCGCCGACTGGATTATCGAGCGCATCCACGAGAAGGAGACGCTTCCTGGGTCCCGCGACGTCCGCCGACAGGCGGCGAAGTTCTGCCGGTCGAACGGCTACTCGGTTCGCAACGACGAGTGGCTCGGTATCTGAGCGACACACCACTGTTCCCCTGACTGCCGGCAGACCCCACAAGGACCATACTACTCGCGGTCCCACACTCTGTATGGCCGAACGAACCGAGGAACGGACCCGCGACGCGAACGCGAACTCGGGCAGTGACCTCGGCGTCGATGTTGGCACAACCGAGTCGGTCGAGACGGATGTTGCTGTCGGGGAATCGGGCGGAGCGGAGCCGTCTGTCACCGAAACGTCTACGAAAGACAGCGGGAGCTACTTCTCATTGCGGGCGCTGCTGTTCGCTTTCGGAGCGGTCGGCGGCGGAATGGTGCTCGGCGGGCTGATACCGCTCGTGCCGTTCACCGAACTGGTCGGTATCCTGCTTGGCGGCTTCGTTTACGGACTGCTCGCCAGCGAGCGCCGATACGTCGAACTGGGGCTGGCGGGCGGTGTCAGCGGCGGTGCGACGGCCGTTCTGTCTCTCCTCCCACAGCTCGCCGCGGGGCTGAACGGCACTAGGCTGTTTGCCATCGCCGGCGGCGTCGGCCTCGTACTTGCGCTTGTCGGGCACTACTTCGGGCGTGACCTCCGCAGCGGACTGATGAAAGACCTGTAGTTCTCCCGACGGTACATTCTGGTCAGTGGCGCGACCGCCCCTTCTGGGCTTACTGTACTTGATGATCCTGTCGTCTGATATGCCGCACATCAGTCGGCCAAACGATTTCGAAGTGTCCTGCCGATAGCCTGCCTGCCAAAAAGTCCCCGATAGCAGTGTCGACGTGAACGGACTTCATGTTGCGTAATATCGATTGTCTCGGTCTTGTCATATAGTAGTAAAATAAATCCATGTATCCAGAATATTGGCCTGTATCTGACCATCTGCTACACTTTCATGTCTTTAGGTCACAGTATCTTGAGTTGATAACGCTTATAACTCTCGTATGTAAATCGCGGAACAGAACGCATGGCACCAGAAACGTACGGGCTTATCAGCCTGTTTCCGGCGATGCTCGCCATTGTACTGACGTTGTTCACTCGCCAAGTACTGCTCTCGCTGTTTGCAGGTATCTGGATCGGCGCGACAGTGCTCGTCGGTTGGAACCCGGCCGCCGGCGCTGCTCGAAGCCTCCAGTTTGTCGTGGATAACGTGACAGAGTCGTTCAATGTCAAACTCCTCTTGTTCACGTTCCTCATCGGGGCAATGCTGGGGATGATCTTCCTTTCCGGCGGGATGAATGCGCTGGCATCACAGATGGTCAAGCGTATTCGGACTCGTCGCCAGGCGGCGCTTGGCACGTCGCTACTGGGGATGACGATCTTCGTCGACTCGTACGCCTCGACGATGATTACCGGGTCGGTCATGCGGCCGATCACCGATAAGTTCGACATCAGTCGCGAGAAGCTGGCGTACATTCTCGATTCCACCACTGCACCAACCGCGTCGATATCGGTCGTCTCGACGTGGCTCGGATTCGAGGTCGGACTCATCGCCGAGCAACTGAGTACAATTGGGGTTGATCGTAGCGCGTTTCTGCTGTTCCTCGAATCGATTCCCTATCGGTTCTACAGCTTGCTCGCACTTGCAATGGTTTTCATTGTTGTCATCGCGGATCTTGACTTCGGCCCGATGGCGAAAGCCGAACGCAGAGCCAGAGAAGAGGGCAAAGTCCTCGGTGACAACGCTGATCCCCTCATGGAAACGCAGGAGGATGATATCGTGACGCCGGACCATGTCGAGCCGCGGTGGTGGTACTTCGCCGCGCCAATCGCCACACTCGTCGGGGTGACCGGGTTTTCACTGTATTACTCCGGCGGTGGGTTCGCCGGACGGAGCCTCACCGAGGCGCTGTCGAACGCGGCCACTGCGGATGCCATCGTCTGGGCCTCGTTCTCGGCCTGTCTGGTCATCCTGACGATTCTGGTCGGCCACGCACGGATCGCGGTCGACGAAGTGAGCGACGCTATCTTCGAGGGGTTCAAAATGGTGATGTTCCCCGTTGCGGTGCTCTCGCTCGCGTGGTCCATCGGTGCTGTGAGCCAGGCACTCGGCGTCGGTCCCTACGTCGTCGCTATCAGTGAGGGTATTATTACGGCTGGGATGCTGCCTGCCATCATTTTCCTCAGTGCCGTTATAATCAGCTTCAGCATCGGCACGTCTTGGGGGACGATGGGTATCCTGTTCCCGGTCGCGATCCCGCTTGGACACGCGCTCGGCGCGCCGCTGGCACCGGCTATCGCAGCGATTCTGACCGGTGCGCTGTTCGGTGACCACTGTTCCCCCATCTCGGACACCACGGTGATGTCGAGCATGTTCGCCGCCAGCGACCACGTCGACCACGTGAACACCCAGATTCCCTACGCAGTGCTGGCCGGCATCGTCGCAACCGGACTGTTCCTGATGGCCGGCTACGGCGTTCCGGCGTACATTGCGCTTCCGATCGGACTGGCTGCTGTCGGGTCAGTGACGTACCTGCTCTCGGAACAGCTCTCGGTCGAGGTCCCGAGTTCGTACGGATCGAAGGCGGACTGAGACTGCCCCGTTCCGAAGCGCTGTTGCACCGTTTAAACGATTTCCCAGCCGTCGTCGGTTCGTTCGACCACCTCGTCGTCTTCGAGCCGATGAAGCGCTTCCTCGACGATCTCTGGCGGGGCCTCTATTTCCCGGGCCAGCGCCGGGACGGTATCGATACCGTTTGCGAGTCCGCTGACCAGTTCTGCGTACAGCCGGCCGTCGCCGTTCTCGAAGCCGGAGTCGATGCGGTCCCGCACGTCGGTCAGACGGGCCTGTACCCACCGCTGGGCCAGCGACAGTTCGTTCTCTAGCTGCTGGAGATGCTCTAGTTCGCGTGCCAGGTCGTGAAAGTTCTCAGCACCCTCCTCCCCCACGTCTATCGAGAGGTGGCGGCAGGAGGGCATCTCGAACTCGGGGTTCGCCGGATAGGCGCTCTTGGTACCGAACTCGTAGGGAGAGACACGGACCTCCAGACGGAGGTTCCGGGCGATAGAAAAGTACTTTCGGCGTTGGTCGTCCGTCCGAGAGTCGATGAGCCCGGCGTCTTCGAGCTTCTGAAGGTGGTCGATGACGGCTTTCGGGCTGACGCCGATGTATTCGCTGATTTCGGTGACGTAGCAGGGCTTGTGTGCGAGTAGTTTGAGAATCCGCCGGCGGTTGGCGTTTCCAAGGAGATTGAGTAACTCGGCGGAGTCCATCGATACGTAGGTAGCGGGTCACGGTTCAAAAGTATGACTCTCGTCAGGCGGTTTGCTGGTGTCACCCGCCTACGATAGCCGGTCTATCCACGACTCGCTCTGTGAGCCGCTGTTCCCGCTCCCCTGACCGCTTCCGCCATCACCTCTCTGTCCGCCACTGTTCCCTTGCCCGCCACCATCTCCTCCGTTATTCGCATTGTCGTTGCCACCGTCAGCATCGTCATTGCCTCCGCTAGAACTGTCGTCGGAGCCGTCGGCACCGTCACCATCGGAACTGTCGCCGGAGTCGCTGGTATCGTCACCATCGGAACTATCGCTGGAGTCGCCGGTATTCTCACTGCCAGAACTGTTGTCCGAATTCGACGAATCGGCTGAATTGTCTGTTCCGTCGCCGTCAGAACTCTCCCCCGAGTCATTGCTGCCTTCCGCGGTATCGTCGCCGTTGTCGCGTTCATCCCCGGCCCCGCCGCTGTTACCCCTGTCGTCTCCCTCTTCAGCCCCGTTTCCCTGCGTTGTTCCGTCGGACTCGTCGGTTTCGTTTTCGCCGTCGTCAGGTCCATCGTCCGGTGGCCCTTGATCACTCTCGTTACGCTGCTGTCCCGGGGCATCAGAGGGCGGTCCCCGCTCGCTTTCGTTGGCACGCTCCTCGGACGCGTTGGCTGGTGGACCCTGCTCACTCCGGTTGACGCCAGCGTTGTCCGATGGTCCCTGCTCATCCGGGCCAGCAGTCTCTGGCGGTCCGGCGATGCCGCGAGCGACCGCTGCGACCTGCTGACCGGAAAGCTTGCTTGCGTTCTGTTTCAGTCGTTCCAGTGCAGTGTCGTCCACGCCGGTCTGTTCGGCGGCCGTGTCGGTGTCGTTGATCGCGGTCTGTAGGCCTGCGATCTCCGCAGTGAGCCGGCTCTGTTGAGCTACGTAAGCCTGCTCACTGATGGTGCCGTTCTCGTATCGCTGTTCGAGTGTGGCGTTGCGCTCCTGTAGGCGTTCGAGTCGGCGTTCGAGCGAGCCGGCTCTGTCTGTAACCAGTTCGGCTCGTTCGGTTCCGTTCGATTGGTTGTATGCCGACTGCCACATCCCGTTCTCGACCGTATCGTTCGCGGCAGCGGAGTTCGACTGCAAGAACGCAGTGAGTTGCGTTCCCATCCCGTTGGCAGAGTCGTTCTGCGTGGCCACTGTCTCCGTCGCGGTCTCCTGTGCTGTCACAGCCGGGAGGCCGACAGCCACAGTCCCGACGATGACCAGCACTGTGAGGAGCGTGGCCTGGCGTGGGCTCATTCCTATCCCTACTTCTGCCCTCCCACATCAAAAAGAAACGCCTTCGTTCGTGTCGTTTACAGACGATTGAAACTGCCTCAGATAGTCCAAGAGTGTTTAAGATGTCTTTTGTGCCGTCTTCTCCATCGGCAGCAGTCGCCAGGCGATTCCAACCGACAGCACCGAGAGTGCGACAGTGGCGAGCGGTAACACGAGGCCGGGGTCGTACCGCAACGGCGGATGATATCCGAAGCCGTAATCGAGCACGTCGTTACCGAGTGCCAGCACCAGCGCGGTCACGAGCGCACCCTTCGTTGTTCGAGCGTAGTGCGGGACTAACAGCCCCTCGGCGACGAAGCCGAGGTGGGTGATGATGATGCCGAAATACGCCCACGGGGCGGGGAAGTAGGCGTCGAAGCCGATGTTTAACGCCACGACGGTCCACAGCCCCATCTTGACAAGCCAGACCAGCGCAATCGTGTGGAGGTACGCCAGTGGCACCGTCAGCGGGACCTCGTCAAGTGACTCGCCGAGGAACGGCAGGAGGGTCGCTACCGACAGCGTCATCAGGAATAGCGCGGCCGGCGAATCGGCGTACAGCGGCCAGAGAAACGTCGACACCTCGGGCATCGTCTTGACGTAAAACCGGACACCGACGAGCATCGCGACGGCGTTGACGACCAGTAGCCACACGAGACTCGGCGTCTGTTCCAGGTAATACCGCGCGTACCGACGTGGCAACGGTCCCCGCTGCTCGCTCATAGGTCGATTCGGGGCCGGCCGTGGCAAAGCCCTGTCGGACGGGAGTCGGCATCGGCTCACCGGCCCTCCGAATCCGCGCTGTTTGCACGACGGCAAAAGGTTGCCGGCGAACACTTATCTATGTCAATAACACACATTCAGTTGCACCGATGTTCGAACAGTTTTCGCGCGGATACTACCTCGGCCGCCTCTACGTCGAACCGAGAGACGACGCGGCGGCCGCGATGTGTCGCGAGCAGCACGAGCGAGTGAACGAACAGTTGTACGCCTCCAGCGAGGGAGTCGAACGCACAGACTATCCGCTGGTAATGAAACTCGGCTCCCAGCACTTTGCCGTCCATGGGGACGAACAGGTCCCGGCGGACACACTCGTCGTTCCCGAAGCGATGCTCGAAGATGCCAACGTCCGGAACCCGCCCAGCCTCGAAGAGGTATTCCTGGCGAAGGCGGACCACGCCGCACAATTGCTCTCTATTTCAGAGGGGACGCCGACACTGCCCGACACCGCCGTCTGAGGGTCGTCGGAAGTCACTTTTAAGCCCGTCCCCGTCTGCCATCCAGTCGATGCTTGACCGGTTGCTGGGACGAGCGTCGCTGAAAGAGCGGGTGGCCGAACTCGAAGAGGAGAACCACCACCTCGAACGACAGCTCGACGCCGAGAAGGAGCGCCGCGCCGACGCAGCGACCGAACGCCAGCGGGCCGAGACCGAGGTCAATCGGTTGGAGGACCGCGTCGCTGAACTTCAGGACCGAGTCGAACGCCTGCAAGACGAGGAGGGTGAATCGACGTTTCGGGCCGAGGAGACGCTCAGTCGGGCGCGCCTGAGTGAGGTCCTCGACCGGCTGGAATCCGTCGAGACGGAACCGGAAGGCGTCTTTACCGCCTACGTCGACGCGGAGCGCTCCCTGCCCGGACCGGTCCGGGACGCCTTCGGCGACCGCGCATCGCTGGTCGCCAGCGCCGCGCCGTGTCTCGCAGTCACCGACGACGCCGGCCTCCTGTCGGCGTGTCTGTCCGTCCCTGCGCCGCCGTCGCCGTTCACCGGGTGGGCCGACACTGTCCAGCTGGAGCGGTCGTGGTTCGAACCGACCGGCGAACACGTCGTCGCGCTGGTTCGCTCGGACCTGTTCGCCATGAGCGAGTACGACGGCCGCGAGCGGACCGCCTTCCACGGGTTCGACTCGGAGCTGAAAAGCCAGCACTCGAAGGGCGGCTTCTCGCAGAGCCGGTTTGAGCGGCTCCGGGACCAGCAGATCGACTCCCACCTCGACCGCTGTCGGGCCGCTATCGAGGAGGTGTCGCCCGACCGACTGTATGTCGTCGGCGAGGGGTCGGTCATCCACGAGTTCGAGGATCTCGCGACGGCGATGAAGCCGGTCGACGCGACCGGGGAGCCGGACGCGGCGCTCGACGACGCCGTCCGGTCGCTGTGGACCGTTCGGCTTCGGGTGCCGTAGCTCAGCCCCGCTCGCCGCAGTTCCGTCGGTGCCGGTTCCGTAGCTTTTTCGCGGGGCGGCGATTCTGTCCGGCTATGGCCGTAGCCATTTTGACACACGACGCCTTCCCCGACCGAGCCAAGACGGCGGTCGGGTTGTTGCGGTACGGTGACCGAACGGTGGAAGCACTTGTCGACCGCGAGCGGGCCGGCCAGCGCGTCCACGATTCGCTGCCGGACGTGCAGGACGCCCCGATTGTCGCGTCGATGGCCGATGCACCCGATGTCGACGCGCTCGTCATCGGCATCTCGCCCATCGGCGGCGAGTTCGACGAGTCCTGGCGAGAGGATGTCCGCACGGCGCTCGAACGCGGCTGTGACGTGTACTCGGGACTGCACGACTTTCTGGCTGACGACGAGGAGTTCGCCCGCCTCGCCGAGGAACACGACGCCGAACTGCACGACCTCCGCAAACCGCCGGAGGATCTGACCGTGGCAGCGGGGACCGCCGGCGATGTCGACGCGACGGTTGTCACGACCGTTGGGACCGACTGCTCGACGGGGAAAATGACTGCCTCGTTCGAGATCCGTGACGCGGCGCGGGAGCGCGGCCTCGACGCCGCGGTCGTCCCGACCGGCCAGACCGGCATCGCCATCTCCGACCGGGGTATCGTCATCGACCGCGTCATCGCCGACTACGCCGCCGGCGCGGTCGAACGGCTAGTCGAAGAAGCGCAGGCGGCGGACCTCCTCGTCGTCGAAGGGCAGGGCGCGCTGGCCCATCCGGCCTATTCGGGTGTGACGACGAGCATCCTCCACGGGTCGGTCCCGGATGCGCTCGTCATGTGTCACGAAGCCGGCCGGGAAGTCATCCACGGCTACGAGTCGTTCGATATTCCGCCGCTTCCCGAGTACGTCGACATCTACGAGCGTCTGGCCGCGCCCATCTCGGACGCGTCCGTCGTCGCGGGCATGTTGAATACGCGCCACCTCGACGACGGTGCGGCCGCGGATGCCGTCGCAGGATACAGCGACGCTCTGGACGCACCGGCGACTGACCCGGTCCGCCACGGCGTCTCCGACGAGGTACTGGACGCCATCCTATGAACTGGCGCGTCGATTGCCACGACCTGCCGCTGTCGACCCCGTTCGGCATCTCGCGGGAGACCAGCGAGACCAGCGAGACCGTCGCGGTCGAACTCACCCACGAGGGAACCACCGGTATTGGGGCCGTTACGCCGTCCGCGTACTACAACGAGAGCGCTCGGTCGGTGGCTGAAACGCTGCCCTCGCTCTGTGAGACCGTCGACCGCATCGGCGACCCACACGCCCAGCAACGTATCGAACGGGAACTCGCCGAGCGAGCGCCGGACCAGCCCGCCGCTCGGATGGCACTCTCTATCGCCGTCCACGACCTCGCCGCTCGGCAACTGGCCCTGCCGCTGTACCGCCAGTGGGGGCTCGACCCCGACGCGGTTCCGCCGACCACCTACACGGTCGGCATCGACTCGCCCGAGCGGATGGCCGAGAAAGCAAGGGAGGCGGCCAACAGCGGCTTCGGCCACCTGAAAGTCAAACTCGGGACCGACGACGACCGGGCGCGACTGGACGCGGTCCGGGACGCTGTTTCCGACGCCGAGATACGCGTCGACGCCAACGCCGCCTGGACCGCACAGGAAGCTATCGACAATGCGGACTGGCTTGCCGACGCTGGCGTCACGATGCTTGAACAGCCCGTTGGGGCCGACGACATCGACGGCCTCCGCCGCGTGACCGACGCGACCGGGATTCCCGTCGCTGCCGACGAGTCCTGCGTGACTGCGTCGGACGTGCCGCGGGTCGCTGACGCCTGTGATATCGTCAACGCCAAACTCGTCAAATGCGGCGGCCTCCGGCCCGCAACCCGACTGCTCAACGCCGCCGACGCCCACGGCCTTGGGTTGATGCTCGGATGTATGGTCGAATCAAACGCCAGCATCGCCGCGGCGGTCCACCTCGCGCCGTTAGTCGACTACGTCGACCTCGACGGGGCGCTCTTGCTTGAATCAGACCCCTACGCCGGCGTGCCGCTCGACGGCGATGTGTTCGACCTCACTGCAGTGTCGGCCGGCACCGGGGTTCGACGGATGCGAGACGCGTAGCTGCGTAGTCGCACAATAAAAAATCAGGTTCGCCCGGTGACTGCTTACGCCGACTTGACGGCGTCCAGCAGCTCTTCGTAGTCCGGCTCGTTGGTCGGGTCGTCGGCGACCCAGCTGTAGGCGACCTCGCCGTCGTCGTCGACGACGAACACGGCGCGGTTCGAGACGCCGAGCAGCCCGAGGTCTTCGATGTCGATTTCGAGGCCGTAGTCCTGAATCGCCGACCGGCCCATGTCACTGAGCAGGTCGAACTCCAGCCCGTGCTCGTCGCGGAAGGAGTTCAGCGAGAACGCCGAGTCGGCGCTGAGGCCGAGGACCGTCGCGCCGGCGTCGTGGAAGTCCCCGAGGTGCTCCTGCAGGGCCACCATCTCGTTGGAGCACGGCGGTGTGAACGCGCCCGGGAAGAAGGCAAGCACGACCGGTCCGTCGCCCAGGTGGTCGCTCAGTTCGAAGTCCTCTACCTCACCGTTCGCGATTGTCGCCGAGATGTCCGGCGCTGTGTCGCCTGTGGATACCATCACCCGAATATAACGGCGTCAGCCGAATAAATACCCGCCATCCGGCAGGGGATTCCCGGCGCGCTAGCAGGAGCAGGCTGCTTACAGCCACTCCTCGAAGGAATGGTGTTCGCGGCTCGCCGCAATGTAGTCCCGTTGCATCGACTCGATGGCTGTCGAGAGGTCATCGCCGTCGTCGATGTACTCGCGGACACGGGCGATTTTCCAGTCGCTCGGGGTCATACCGGCTTCGTAGCGGGCTTCAATCGGGTCGAGATACTCGTCGATGCGAGCCTCGGGCACGCCCTGCTCGGCCAGCCCCAGACGGGCGTACTGGAAAACCTCGTCGTAGATGTCGTCGTGATCGACCGTCCGCTCGCCCTCGGCCGTCACCCACGAGAGGTCTGCGTCGGAGCCGTCCTGTGCGGCGCTGTAGAAACTCCGCTTGGCCTCCTGCCACGGTAGTTCCGCGGCGGGGTGGTCGGCGACGACTAGCCCGCGGATGAGGCCGACCGTCAGCGCCTGCAGCCCGATCATGTCCTTGGCGTGAGGCTGGGTCGGGAGCGGGCGGTACTCGATGCGGAGCGACTTTTCAGTGCTGGCTCCCTCGACCGGGGTTCCGCCGGCGACACAGCGGAGCCAGCGCCAGTAGGTCCCGCGCTTGTGGTCGAACTCCCAGAACTCGTCTTCGAACCCGGTCCGGTCGTCGTCATGCAGGAACTCCCGCAGGAACGGCGCGAACAGGTCGTCGTCGACGACACGGCCGACAACGTCCGTCGTGTCGTCGAGGTCCCGCGGGACCCGGACTTTCGGATTCTCGCTGGTGTTGACCGACTGCTCAAAGGCCGCGATGCGGAGTTCGTGGTGGGTGTTCGCACAGAGCCACTCGCCGTCGGTATCACCATACATGTCCGCGGGGAGGAACGGCGAGTTCACCGACAGCGCAAGCAGCGGCCCGAGCGTCCGGATCGCGGCGTTGTAGTACTCGGAGAATGCCTCGGCGTCCGGGATCTGGAGGTGGGGCTGGATCGAGGTGGCCAGCGACTCGAACAGAATCGTCGGGAACGACCCGCTGTACCCCGGCACGTCGAAGTCGATGCTGCCGCCGGCGTGGTCGAGCGCCTCGTTGTCCAGCGCCACGTATCTGGGGGCCTGCCGCATGTTGTCCGCGAGGACGACGCCGTCGTTCGTCTCGTGCGCCGAGAGGTACTGCTCGCTACCTTCCTCGGGTGGGATGGTCCACATCGCGTCGAGGACGAGTTCGCAGTTGTGCTTGCTCGCTTGCTGGCGGGCCTGCTTCGTCTGCATCTCCACCGCCGTCGTCTGGACTTCCATTCCCGTCTCGTCGAAACTGTTCGGCTCGGTGTTGACCTCGGCGTTGTGCAGGCCCAGTTCCTTGTTGGCCTCCCCCTCGAACACCACGTCGGGTAAGGGGGTCAGCCGTCCATTCCAGTCCTCGGGGTCCATGTACGGTTCGTCACTTTCTTCCTCGACTGACGACTCGACGGCCGGTTCGGCCTCTTCCTCCTCTGGCGTCTCCGGTTCGTCCTCGGCCAGCGGACTGTCCGGGTCGATGTCGAGCGACGGTCCCTCTCCGGGACCGAAAGAATCCTCGGGCTCGTCGGCGGTTTCGCCAGCATTCTGGTCCGGAGACGCATCGCCGCCGGGTTCCAGTGGATTGCTATCGTCTGGCTCCAGTGACGCCCCGTCGCCGTTTGGTTCCAGTGATGCGCCACCACCGCCTTCTGGTTCCGCTGGCGCGTCGAGTGACCCGCTCCAGGCCGCGCTGCCCGATCCGCTCAGGTCGTCGTTCAGATCCTCTTCGGTGGCTTCCTCGCTGCCTTCCCCATCGTCCGGTTCGGGCGGGTCCGGCTCCGCATTAATCGCGTACAGTTCGATCTCCAGGCCGACGGAGAACGCCTCGTTGTCGAACTCCCCGGCCTCGATGGCCTTCCGGAGCCGCATCGCCTGTTCGTCGACCCGCTCAGTGAACGCCGCGGCAGTCTCGTCAGCGAGCGACCGGGTCACCAGGTCGACGATATCGTCCATGCTCGGTACTGTGTGGGTTCTTCCACTATAAGTGACCCGTCGTTGTCCGACGGGACGTTACTCGAAGAGGTCTTCGTGGCGGGCCGCGAGGTTCGCGTAATCGCCGGAGCTGAACGCCTCGAACACTTCGTTGGGATCGATAGTGGTCTCGGACAACGGTGTCACTGTGGCCGGACTTCCGCGGACAAAGGACTCCGCGGGGACCTCGTAGCCCGGTGGGACGACCGTTCCCATCGCGACGATAGAGCCCTCGCCGATGGTGGCGTCGCTGACCGTCGAATTGAACCCGACGAGCGCCCCGTCCTTGACCGCTGCATCGTTGAGGACGGCCCCGTGGCCGACCATCACCTTCTCGCCGACGGTCGAGGCGTGGACGATGGCCCCGTCACCGATCGCCGATTCGCGGCCTACCTCGACAGGGGCTACGTCGCCACGCAACACGACACCGGGCCAGACGTTCGCGTTCGGGCCGACGGTGACATCACCCACCAGTGTCGCCTCGCGGCTGACGTGGGCGTATCCGTGGATGTCAGGTGTGGCTCCTTCGAACTCGTACTCTCGGCTGTCCATACTGCCACCATCGTATCGGCCGCTCGAAAAGATACCGGTCAGAACGGGGTGGTACCGGTCGTATAGCCGCTGTCGCGTCCGTCCTCACTGCACCTGCCAGCGATACAGCACTATTCGATGTGGACGACGAGAACGGGGACGGGTGCGCTCTGCACGACGCGCTCGGTGACGCTCCCGAGATTAGCGACCCGGTCCCGTCCGGTTCGGCCGTGGGTGCCCATCACAATGAGGTCGATGTCCTCCTCCTCGGCGTAGTCGGTGATCGTCTTGTGGGGAATCCCCTCCGCCATGGTCGTGATGACCTCGACGCCGGCCTCCTCGCCGCCGACCACGATGTCGTCGAGCGCGACTTCGCCCTCTTCCTCCAGCGACTGCCGAACCTCGTCCTGATTGGCCTTGTCGGCCGCGACGTACAGCCGTCTGTCCACGACGTACAGCCCGTGGAGGGTCGCGTCGTTGTCGCGCGCGATCGAGGTGGCGTGTGCGAGCGTCTCCGTCGTTCCCGAACTGCCGTCTGTGGCTACGAGCACCGAATCGTACATATCCGGCTTCTCATGCGAACTGTGCCCACATAGTACTCCCTATCACACTGACACGGTCCGTGACTGTCCAACCGACGGTGTAATCGTTTGATTCAGTTTCCGTCGTTCAGTGTATAACTGTTCTAACCATTATTTGTCAACAGGAATACTTTTGCCAGTAGCTACCTATTAATTTCTATACGATGCAGGGGAGCACGCAGCCAGACGGGACACGGGCAGAACTGTACGTTCGTTCACTACTGCCCGACGGGCACACGCAGCAACAGGCTGCGGTCATCGATCGACTTCAGGGGCTGTCGGACACTGATGCTCTGTCAGATGTCTCTGTTCAGGTTATTGGTCGGCAGATACCGTCCACACCAGCGGAGGCACGGACCGAACTCGGGCTATTCGCACTCAACCGAGTTAGCGTCTTTCAGGAGTGGGCAAAACGCAACGGATGTTCACTCGAACCTGCATTTCAGGTCCGGTCGGTTGACTCCGAAATATCGGGAGAGCAGTACCGGGCACTTGTGTTTCCGGTCCAACTATTAGCCGAGTACAGCGGGTCGGAACTCAGGTGCGTGACGCCGCACACGACCGATGGAGAGACCGTCACTGTCATGGACCGGCTTACCATGATCGAAGGCGAGGAAGAATCGACGTTCGCATCGCTGGAACGGGCAAGCGCGGCACGGCCGCCGGCCCAGTCCGAGCTGTCGGCGGCCGACACCGCCGACGAGGATTCGGACCCACCGTTACCAGAGTAACGCCAGCGTCGCCCGCGTCTCAATACACTTATCCCCGGCCGCCGTCGTATCCTCGGGTATGAGTACGGTCACGGTCACGCTGCCCGACGGGACCCCACTAGAGGTCGAACGCGGCAGCACGGTCGAGGATGTCGCCTACGAAATCGGGCCAGGGCTAGGTGACGACACGGTCGCCGGCGTCGTCAACGGCGACCTTGTCGACAAACACGCGCCGTTGACAGAAGACGTCAAGCTCGAAATCGTCACCGAGAGCAGTGACGAGTATCTCGACGTGCTTCGTCACTCGGCCGCCCACGTCTTCGCGCAGGCCCTACAGCGTCTCTATCCCGATGCCAAGCTCACAATCGGGCCGTGGACCGACAACGGGTTTTACTACGACATCACCGGCGTCGACATCGATGAGGACGACCTCGAAGCCATCGAGGCCGAAGCCGAGGAGATCATTGAGGAGGACCTCGACATCGAACGCGAACTCGTCGACCGCGACGACGCCTTCGAACGCTACGAGGACAATCAGTTCAAACAGGACATCCTCGAAACCGAGGCCGCGGACGACGAGGAAGTCTCTTTCTACACGCAGGGCGAGTTCGAGGACCTCTGTCAGGGGCCGCACGTCGAATCGACCGGCGAAATCGGCGGCTTTGCACTGCTCGAAATCTCCGCGGCCTTCTGGCGCGGCGAGGAGGACAACGAGACGCTGACCCGCGTGTACGGGACCGCTTTCCCGACGGAGGACGCGCTCGACGAGTTCCTCGAACAGCGCCGCAAGGCCGAGGAGCGCGACCACCGCAAGATCGGCCAGGGGATGGACCTGTTCTCCATCGACGAGACGACCGGGCCGGGCCTGCCGCTCTACGAGCCCAACGGCAAGAAGATCCTCAACGAACTGTCGGACTACGTCGCCGGCCTCAACCGCGACGCCGGCTACGACGAGGTCGAGACGCCCCACGTCTTCCGGACTGAACTGTGGAAGAAGTCGGGCCACTACGAGAACTACGTCGACGACATGTTCCTGCTCGACGTCAACGGCGAGGAATACGGCCTGAAGCCGATGAACTGCCCGGGCCACGCCACTATCTTCGAGCAAAACTCCTGGAGCTACCGGGACCTGCCGGTACGGTACTTCGAAGACGGGAAGGTCTACCGCAAAGAGCAGCGCGGCGAACTGTCTGGCCTCTCCCGGACGTGGGCGTTCACTATCGACGACGGCCACCTGTTCGTCCGCCCGGACCAGATCGAGGAGGAAGTGCTGGCGACGGTCGACATCATCCTCGACACGCTCGACACGTTCAACCTCGACTACACCGTCCAGTTCGCCACCCGGCCCGAGAAGTCCGTCGGCGGCGACGAGATCTGGGAGAAAGCCGAGTCGCAGCTCGAAGCCGTCCTCGACGAGCAGGACATCGACTACGTCGTTGAGGAGGGCGACGGCGCCTTCTACGGCCCGAAGATCGACTTCGCCTTCGAGGACGCGCTCGGCCGCCACTGGGACGGCCCGACCGTCCAACTGGACTTCAACATGCCCGAGCGGTTCGACCTCTCCTACACCGGCGAGGACAACGAGGAACACCGCCCGGTGATGATCCACCGCGCGCTGTATGGCTCCTACGAGCGGTTCTTCATGGTGCTGACCGAGCACTACAACGGGAAGTTCCCGCCGTGGCTCGCCCCCGAGCAGATCCGCTTGCTGCCGGTCAGCGACGACAACATCGCCTACTGTGAGGAGATTCAGGACGAACTCAACGACTTCCGGGTCACCATCGAGGACCGTTCTTGGACTGTCGGCAAAAAGATCCAGCAGGCCCACGACGACCGCGTCCCCTACATGTGTGTCATCGGTGACAACGAGGAGGAAGCCGGGACTATCTCGGTCAGGGACCGAAAAGAACGCGAAGAGAAAGACATCGACATCGCCGAGTTCCGCGACCACCTCGAAACTGAGGTCGAACAGCAGCGGACCGCTGTGACGTTCCTTGCCGGCCGATAGCTGCTGTTCGCTCGGCCGACCCTTGCTGCCGATGTGCTGACTCCCGGGATGTGTCGGGCACGTCCTTTTAACCCCGGCGGGCGAGCCGACCTGTATGACCACTGACAGCGGTGAGTCGCGCGACACCATGCGGGGGCGCGCTGCGGGGGACACGCGACTCCTCTGGTTCCTCCTCGATGCGGACCGCTGGATCGTTACCGCCCTCCTCTCCGGTGTCCTATTTTTTGGGGTTCTCGCAGCCGGACACTTGCACCCCACACCGGCTATGACGCTGCTGACCCGTGGCGACCCGGTCGAAACGCTGTTCCAGGCACTGATTACGGGGACCATAACCGCCGTTACCCTGGTCCTGACACTGAATCAGCTCGTCCTGTCACAGGAACTCGGCGCGGTGGGCGATCAGCGCGAGCGGATGGACGGATCGATGCAGTTCCGCGCCGACGTGGCCGACGCCATCGACACGCCAGTCAGTCCGGCAGAGCCCTCAGCGTTCCTCCGGTCGCTGGTCCGCGGGACCGCCGAACGGGCCGAGAATGCCCAGAACGCCGCCGAGGAGGCGGCCCTCGATGACGACCTGTCGGCGTTACTGTCGAACTATCTGGCGGACGTGACGAGCAACGCCGACAGGGTCACCGACCAGCTCGACGGCGGGACCTTCGGCGAGTTCGATGTCGTCAAAGCCGCACTGAACTACAACTACTCCTGGAAGCTGTACGCCGGTCGCCGCATCCGGGAAGCCTACGCCGACGAACTCACTGACGAGGTTGACGACTCGCTTGCAGAACTCGTCGAGACGCTCGAACTGTTCGGCCCGGCCCGGGAACACTTCAAGACGCTGTATTTCCAGTGGGAACTGTCCGACCTCTCCCGGACGCTGCTGTACGTCGCCATCCCGGCGCTTACCGTCGCAATCACCTCGCTGTTGTTCCTCGACGTGCAGGATTTCGTCGGCGTCACAGCCGGCGTTTCCGACGCATTGTGGCTCCTCGCGGTGACGGCGACAGGGTCCTTGCTCCCGTTCACGGTCCTGATATCGTACGTCCTCCGTATCGTCACCATAACTAAGCGAACGCTCGCAATCGGCCCGTTCATCCTCCGCGAGACGAACCGGAGTGTCGACGTCGACTGGGAGTGACGCCGTCACATCACACCGTATAAGTGCCGGTCCGGACTCGCTAACACTATGCAAATTGGCTCGCGTCGGTGTATCCTCAACCCCGTCAGCGGCGACGGCGAACACGCAGACTACGTGCCGCGGCTGATGGAAGCACGTGGGTTCGAGGTTTACCAAACCGAGGCGGCCGGCGACGCTGTCGAACTCGCCCGCGAAGCCGGCAGGGCCAAGGCATCTGAGGTTGCCGTCTGTGGCGGCGACGGGACGGTGAACGAGGTCGTTCGCGGGCTCGACGACGCTGACCACCTCGACTCGGTGACGCTGAGTGTTATTCCGGCTGGAACGGCGAACCTGCTGGCCGGGAACATCGGTGTCACGGACATCGAACACGGCGTCGAAATCGCTGATGTCGGAGAGGCGCGGCCGGTCGACGTGGGTGTCGCCGGCGACGAACCGTTTCTGGTCTCCTGTATCGCTGGCCTCCCCGCAGACGCCAGCGTTTCGACTCCGGGCGACCTCAAGGAGCGGTTCGGTACGCTGGCGTTTCTGCTCACCGGCGCACAGGAGGCGCTTCGCTTCGACGGGCTCGACATCACTATCGCGGCTGTTGGCGAAGACGGGCCGTTCACCTGGTCCGGCGAGGCCACCTGCCTGCTGGTGGGCAACGCCCGCAAGTTTGTCGCCGAGGGTGGGCAGGCAAACATGGAAGACGGGCTGCTCGACGTGGCCATCGTCGAACAGATGCCCACGGGAAATCTCGTCGCGGAGGCTATCGGCCAGCGGCTGCTGGCGCTGGATACCGACGGGGTGACTCACGTTCGGGCGGACGAGATTACCGTCGACGGTCACGACGAGGCAATCACATTCAGCCGGGACGGCGAACTCAGTACGCACGAGATGCTGTCGCTGTCGGTGCGTGAGACCACACTGACGCTGCGAGTCGGGCCGGGCTACGAGCCGAATCCTGAGTAGTGAGTTCTGGTGTACCGCTTCAAGAAAACCTGCGAGCGATCTTCTGCCCTACTACTCGTCCTCTTTCAGTTCGTCCAGTTCCGACTCGACTTCGCTCTCGTCGACATCGACCTGCGTGCTTTCGTCGGCAAGTTCCTGTTCCAGTTCGGTTTCGGAGACGTCCGCGTCGCTCGATCCGCTGTCGCCGTCCTCGGCTTTCCCCATCTCGGCTTTCAGCGTGTCGAGTTCGGCATCGACAGACCCTTTCTGTCGGACTTCCTCAAGCTCCCGCTCCAGTGAACTCTCGTCCGATACCTGACTCTCGAGGACGCCGTCCTCGCGAAGTTCATCCATCGCCTGCGAGCGGGCTTCCATGTCCTCGGTACGTTCCTCCGCGCGCTCGATGGCCTGGTTGATGTCCTGCATCTCGTCGCCCGCGCCGGTCATCGCCTCGTTGACGCGCGCCGACGCCTTGGCGGCCTCGTGGCGAGCCTTCATCGTTTCCTTCTTCGTCCGGAACTGCTCGATCTGTTTCTGGAGTTCATCTTTCTGCTCGACCAGCTGATCTTGCTGGTTCTGTAAGTCCTGTATCTGGCCTTCTAGATCCTCGATCTGGCTCATCTTCTGCTTTTTCTTCTCCAGCGCCTGCCGAGCGAGGTCCTCGCGGTCCTGCTCGACGGCTTGGCGCGCCTGTTCGTTGTGCTTCTCGACGTTCTCTTCGAGGCGGCGTTTCTGAATTTCCAGTCGCTTCTTCTGGGTCGTCAGGTCCGCGATGCCCTGCTTGACGTCTTGCAGTTCGTCACGCAACTGCTCGTAGCTGTAGTCGAGGGTCTCTGTCGGGTCCTCCGCTCGGTTCAGGACGGCGTTGAGCTTCGAGCGGATGACGTACGACGCGCGCGAGAGGATTCCCATGTATGCGCATTGGTCTCTCCAACCTTAAATTTCTTACAGAGGGCTGGTGAGTGAACACGTATGACTACCATCGGGATACCGGGCGGGCGAGATGTCACCGCTTCGCTCGACCGGCCGGCATCGGATACCGTCGTTGTCGCGTGCCCGCCACATCCACAGTACGGTGGCTCTCGGTCTGATAGTCGCCTGAAAGCGGTCAGTGACGCGCTGGACCCCGAGATCGGCTGTCTCCGTTTCGACTACGGCCCATGGGACGAGGGCCGTGGCGAGCAGGCCGACGCCGAGAACGCGCTGGCGTGGGCCGACGAGCGGTACGACGCAGTCGGCCTGTTTGGCTACAGTTTTGGTGCGGCTGTGGCGCTCTGTGCAGCCGCTGAACACGACACTGCGGCCGACCCCGCGGCCCTGTCAGTGCTTGCCCCACCGGCCGGAGTAACGGACCATCTCGATGCGACCGCTGCGCTTGACGCCATCGACTGCCCGGTACAGGTCGTAGTCGGGAAACGTGATGAGACAGTTGACTGGGAACCGGTCCTCGACCGGGCCACCGAGCTGGGACAGACGGTTGAACGCCTGCCAGCTGACCACCATTTCGTCGGCCAAAGCGGTCGTATCGGCGAGACGGTTGGGCCGTTCCTCCGCGACCACCTGTAGCTACTGCGACCACTGTTCAGGGTCCGCAGTCGATTGCTGCCGCTAGTTCAGCACCAAGTGAAAGCATAGCTCAGGCCACATATGCTGGACAATGTCGAAAGACAGAGGCGCTGTCGACCCGACCTCAAAGTATGGATCGCCCGCTCGCGTTCGCTGCCGTCTCGTTTGTCGCCACGCTGGTGACGCTGTTAGTACTGATGCAGACGGCACTCGTCGCGGGCGGGCTGCTCCGGGCACTCGTGCTCGCCTTGGCTGGTGCCATCGGGACGTACTTCGCCATCCGGTCCGGCGTGCTCAAGTCCTGACCGTCGCCGAACCCGCCCAGGGATACCGAAGGTACATTTATACTATATACCAATAAATAATGATATATGTCAACGCGAACCAGAACGGCGGTGTCTCACTCGACACGGCACGGCGTCGTCTCGCTTCTGTGTGGGTTCGTCGCCGGCTACCTGCTGTTCATCGTAATCGGCTCCAGTCCCGGTGACGCGCTGTTCTCGGCGCTGTCGCTGGCTGTTCTCGTGGCTGCGTGGCGCGTCCTCACGCAGCCGTCACTATAGTCGCGTTGACACTGCGACGGGGTGGCGAACAGTGCGCGCTCCGAAACCGTTTAGACTACGCGGGGTTCACCGTCGGTATGCCGACCGAACCCGAAACGGACTACGACCCGGAACTGGGTCGGAAGTTCATCTTCGTCACCGGTGGCGTGATGTCTGGCCTGGGGAAAGGCATCACCGCCGCCAGCACAGGTAGATTACTCAAAAACGCCGGGTTCGACGTTACAGCGGTCAAGATTGACCCGTATCTGAACGTCGACGCCGGTACCATGAATCCCTTCCAGCACGGCGAGGTGTACGTGCTCAAAGACGGCGGGGAGGTCGACCTCGACCTGGGGAACTACGAGCGGTTCCTCGACATCGACATGACCTTCGACCACAACGTCACCACGGGGAAGACCTACCAGCACGTCATCGAGAAGGAGCGATCCGGCGACTACCTCGGTCGCACGGTCCAGATCATCCCGCACATCACCGATGACATCAAGCGCCGCATCCGCGAGGCCGCCGAGGGCAACGACGTCTGTATCATCGAAGTCGGTGGCACAGTCGGGGACATCGAGGGGATGCCATATCTCGAAGCGCTCCGGCAGTTCGCCCACGAGGAGGACGAGGATGATATTCTCTTTACCCACGTCACGCTCGTCCCCTACTCGAAAAACGGCGAGCAGAAGACCAAGCCGACCCAACATTCCGTGAAGGAACTGCGCTCTATCGGTCTCCAGCCAGACATTCTCGTCGGCCGTTGTTCGGACAAACTCGACATCGACACGAAAGAGAAAATCGCGCTGTTCTGTGACGTGCCGACGGAAGCAGTCTTCTCGAACCCGGATGTCGACGACATCTATCACGTCCCGCTGATGGTCGAGGAGGAAGGCCTTGATCAGTACGTGATGGAGGAACTCGACATCGCCTCGGAAGCGCTGCCGGAAGACGAACGGGAGAACCGTTGGCGCGACCTCGTCACCCAGAACACCGAAGGCGAGGTCGAGGTCGCACTCGTCGGTAAGTACGACCTCGAAGACGCCTATATGTCCGTCCACGAGGCGCTGAAACACGCCGGCCTTGAGAAAAACGTCGACGTGAACGTCCGATGGGTCAACTCGGAGAAGATGAGCGACCACCACGCCGACCGGATGCGCGAGGCCGATGCCATCGTCGTGCCAGGTGGCTTCGGCGCACGGGGCACGGAGGGTAAAATCGAGGCGATTCGGTACGCCCGCGAGAACGACGTTCCGTTCCTCGGCCTGTGTCTCGGCTTCCAGATGGCTGTCGTCGAGTATGCCCGCAACGTACTGGATCTGGACGACGCCCACTCGGCGGAACTGGACGAAGACACGCCACACCCCGTCATCGACATCCTCCCCGAGCAGTACGAAATCGAGGACATGGGCGGGACGATGCGGCTGGGTGCCCACGAGACCGAAATCGACGCGAACACGCTCGCCGCAACGCTGTACGGCGGCGAGTCCTGCACGGAACGGCACCGCCACCGGTACGAGGTCAACCCCGAGTACATCGACGACCTCGAAGCCGCCGGGCTGAAGTTCTCCGGCCGCGCCGGGAACCGTATGGAGATACTCGAACTCGGACCCGAGGACCACCCCTACTTCATCGGGACGCAGTTCCACCCTGAGTTCCGTTCCCGACCGACCCGCGCTAGCCCGCCCTTCGTTGGACTGCTCGAAGCGGTCCTCGGCGACGATCCCCACACTGTGACGACTGAGGAGGTGAGCCACTGATGGTGAACGTCGACGAGTTCATCGAGGAGGCGAAAGCCGAGATTGCGGAGGAAATTGGAGACAAGCACGCCGTTATTGGACTTTCCGGCGGTGTCGACTCTTCGACGGCCGCCGCGCTGGCCTACGAGGCTATCGGCGACCAGCTCACCGCCGTCTACGTCGACACCGGGCTGATGCGGAAAGGCGAGACCGACGAGATCCGTGAGACGTTCGATTACATGGACTCGCTGCGTATCGTCGAAGCACAGGACCGCTTCCTCGACGAACTCGAAGGCGAGACCGACCCCGAGGAGAAGCGCCACATCATCGGCGAGCAGTTCATCCGGGAGTTCGAGACAGTCGCCCGCGAGGTCGACGCCGACTACCTCGTGCAGGGGACTATCTACCCGGACCGCATCGAGAGCGAGGGGACGATCAAGTCTCACCACAACGTCGGCGGCCTCCCCGAGCGGATCGACTTCGACGGGATCGTCGAGCCGATGCGGGACCTCTACAAGGACGAGGTCCGCGAGGTCGCCCGCGCGCTCGACCTCGAAGAGATCATCTCCGAGCGGATGCCGTTCCCCGGTCCGGGACTCGCCGTCCGTATCATCGGCGAGGTCACCGAGGAGAAACTGGAGGTGGCCCGCGAGGCCAACCACGTCGTCGAGGAGGAACTGGAGGAGTACGAGCCGTGGCAGGCGCTGGCCGCCGTCATCGGCAAGGCCACAGGCGTCAAAGGCGATAACCGCGTCCACGGCTGGGTCGTCGCCGTTCGCTCCGTCGAGAGCCGGGACGGCATGACCGCCCGTGCACAAGAACTCGACTGGGACACGCTCCAGCGCATGCAGTCGCGCATCACCGGGGCGCACGAGAACGTCGCCCGCGTCGTCTACGACGTGACCCACAAACCGCCGGCGACCATCGAGTACGAATGAACGTCGTTCTCGTCGGCTCGGACCCCAACGGACTCACGGACGCGCTCGAAGCCGAAGAACACACTGTAACGGTCGCTGACGTGGGCAACCGCCCCGGGCTGGAGGAGGCCGGCATCCACGAAGCGGACGTGTACCTGCTGACCGAGATGTCACAGGCCACCTCGATCGCTGTCGCCAAGGACCTCAACCCCGACCTCCGGGTCGTCGTCTACGCAGAGGGCTCCCTGCCCGACTTCGCCAGCCGACAGACGGACCTCGTCGTCGACCCGGGCCTACTCGGTTCCGACGCGGTCGCCGAGGAACTGTAGCGCAGTCCCGCGTCTTCCGGCGCTTGTTCACACCGTCGCCGCGAGGCGGTCCAGACGCTCCGAGCCGTTTTTTTCGAAGGGAACGCCGTGGCCCGGGACCGCGACCTCGAAGTCGGGCGCACGCTCGACGAACTCACTGATACTCCGGGTGACGGCGTCAGTGTCGTAACTCATAAGCCATGGCGAGGGCTCGAAGCGGCCGCCGTCCTCACGGACGATATCGCCCAGCAGTCCCAGCGACAGTTCCTCGCTGACGTAGCAGACGTGGCCCGGCGTGTGGCCGGGGGTGTGATAGGCCGTGAAACTGCCGACGGTATCGCCGTCGGCCAGGGGGACAACGTCGTTGTCCGGTGTGTCGACGAACGGTGAGACAAGTCGCTGGAACGCACCCTTGTGATTGCCCAGCGGCGGCGCTTGCTCACCGGTGACCAGCGGTGCGTCCCGCTCCCCGACATAGACGGTCACGTCGATACCGTCGAAGGCCGTCAGTCCGCCGACGTGGTCGAGATCGAAGTGCGTAAGGAGGATTCGGTCAAGATCCCGGAGTTCGTAGCCGGCATCGCTCAGGCCGGCGATGAGTCCGTTGCCGTGCCAGGGTAGCCCTGTGTCCACGAGCGTGAGCGCGCCGTCGTCGTCGACGAGCGTCGCGTTGACGCCCGTGAGATCGTACCACCAGATATCATCGGAGAGCGCCGCGACCATACCCGGGATTGGAACGGCGATTCCTAAACCCTTGGTCACGACGTTGTGTGGCCACAGCTCCGGTCGGCCGTGACACTCAGAACGGTAACTGCGACCGGACGAACTGCACGCCGGTTTTGACCTTCGACGGATCTCGAATCCGTTCCATCTCAGCGTCCGTTAGCTCGAAATCGAAGACGGCCATGTTCGCTTCCAGATGCTCGCGGCTGGACGCCTTCGGAATCGCGGCCACGCCGTCCTGCTGGAGGACCCACCGGAGCGCGACCTGCGCCGAGGACTTCCCGTACTTGTTTCCGATCTGGACGAGCGCGGGGTCGTCGAGGACGCCGCCGCGGGCCAGCGGGCTGTAGGCGGTCAGGAGCACGTCGTGAATGCGACAGTAGTCCAGTAGTTTCCGCTGGTCCCAGTAGGGGTGGTACTGCACTTGGTCAGTGAAGATCGGAGCTGACGAGATGTCCCGTGCCTCGTCCAGCAGCGCCGGTGAGAAGTTGCTGACGCCGATGTGGCGGACCAGCCCCTCTTCGACGAGGTCGTTCATCGCCCCGAGCGTCTCCGACAGCGACGCCATCCACGGGGTGTTGGGCCAGTGGATGAGTAGGAGGTTCAGATAGTCCGTTCCCAGTTTGTTCAGGCTCTCCCGCGTCGACCGCCGGACACTACGCTCGTCGCGGTTGGACCCGTCGAGTTTCGTCGTCAGGAACACATCCTCGCGGTCGACCGCGGCGGCGTCCATCCCCAGCCCGACCTGCCGCTCGTTGCCGTAGGCCTGTGCGGTGTCGATGTGCCGATAGCCCATCTCCAGAGCCGTCTCGACAGTCTCACGGCAGGTTTGGCCAGTGAGCTGCCACGTTCCCAGGCCGAGTGCGGGGACCGACGTTCCCTGGATCTGAATCTCGTCCATATTCTCCGTTTGCGTCACACCGGTAAAACGTCGGTGTCACTCTGACGACTCGGCGTGGGTGAGAGTTCAGGGGTATGTCGCGGCTACTGGCGGGAGCCGTCGATGTATGTCATGAACAATTTCTAGGTATTAAGCGCACTTCCGATCTAGCTGCAATGTCTCGCTGGAGACAGGAGAGAGGCAATGAACCAACAGTATCCACGACGGCGGTCCGTATCGGCGGACGAACAGCCCGGGAGGGGAGGCGTCACAGATGAGTGAACTGGCCGGTGTCTTCGTCTCGTTGACGACCGGGTCCGGCAGACACGAGGGAACCGACGATCACGTGTACCTCGGCGTCTGTGGCACGGTCGGCGGCCGCGAGTTCGCCCTCAATGTGGAAAACTTCGACGACTGGGAGGAAGGGAGCGTCGTGACCTACTCCTTCGGACAGTACGCGAACTTCTACGGCGGGAAGGACCCGCGAACCGCGGCTGACCAGCTCGACCGGATGACGATTTGCCTGCCGAACATAACGCACGTCTATCTCCGCAAACAGGGAGACCGGACGACATCGGGGGACGATTACTGGGAGCTAGAGGAGTGCCACGTCAACCTCCATTCACAGTCCTCGACCCGGCAGTTCGTCTCGACCGGGACGGCGCGGCTCGGAAACGAATACGGACACAAAATCTGGCTGGCCGAGACGTTTCATCAGGGAACGTATCGGGACGCGCGGCTCCCCGCGGATGGGGCTGCGGAGTGCGAACGTCAGCGGGAGTGAATCGCCTCAAATAAACGGATAGCAATCAGGCCCGCCATACTGTCAAAACGCCAACAGGGCGTTTTTCGACGCAGGCACGAGCAGCCAGGGACCTGTGGCGGTGCCTACTTCTCTAGGATCGTTCCGCCCGAACCGACCGCGATGTCGGTGCCGCCGCGGACGACGGCCTTCAGGTTCTCGCCGGCAGGCGTCTCCTCCTGAGTCCAGTCGCCACCGCCGAGGGCGTACACCTTGCCGCCACCACCGACCGTGTAGCCGGTGCTGTCGTCGTCGGTGACCTCGATGTCGCGCAGGCCAGCGTCGCCAGTGTCGGTCGGTGTCCACTCGGAGCCGTTCCAGTGGAATATCATGCCGCCACCGCCGGAGACCCACACGTCGTCCGGGCCGTCGGAGTCGACGCCGTAGAAGTTGACGTTGGCGTCGGCGAGGCCGATCTTGTTCCACGTCGCGCCGTCATCAGTGACGAAGACGCTCTTGTTCCCGTCGACGATGTGGCCCGAGCGGACGCCGTGGAAGTCGACGGCGTTGATGGCTGACCCGGACCCGGGCGTGGTGTAGTCCCACGTCTCGCTCGCGCCGTTCTCGAAGCTGTAGTACATCTTCCCGGAGTCGCCGGCGACGTAGACGTTTGCTTCGCCGGCGGTGCCGGTCACGGACACGTCGTTGAAGTTGTTGGTGACGTCCATCGGGGCGCTGTGGTCGGTGAGCACGCCCGACTCAACGTCGTACTCGCCGATAGCGCCAGACGCGCCGACGAACCAGAGGGCCTTGCCGTCGTCGGTCACGTCGGCCCCGTAGAGGCTGTTTCCGTTGCCGGTCGGACCGCCGCCGATGACCTTCTGCCAGCCCGTGCTGGTTCGTTCGAGGACGATACCGCCACCCGCCACCGCGTACGCACCGGCGGCCGTGTATTCGACGTCGTGGAGGGTGTTCCCGGTCGGAGACTCGACGGACTCCCAGGGATCGGCCGCCGCAACTGTCCCGGAGAGGGCCGTTCCACCCAGTGCGGCTGCAGCTGTCGCGCCGATACCCTTGAGTACGCCGCGTCGTGTCGCGTTGCGATCGGACATGACACCCGAGCCTGTGGACTGCCTCCACTTCAATGGGGGACGCAGTTAACGACCTTTTACGGCGATTTAACCGTTTAAACGACCGATATTCGGGAGAATAGCCCGCTGGCTGTAGAAAAATTGGCGGCCCGGAACGAACCGGCAAAATATCACGTTAATCGGGTAAACGGACACAAGACTGATAACACGAATCCGCCGGCTGTGGGTCAGGACAGTTCAGCGACGAGGGACGGGGCTTCCGCCGTAATGATCTCGTCGATAGCGACACGGGCCGCCGCCGGGTCCGCGGGCAGGCAGAACACCGGCGTCCCGTCGGCGATACCAGCCGTTGCGCGGACGGTGATAACACCGGCCCCCTGTTGTTCGAAAAGGAGGCCCCGGTACACCTCCTCGAATCCCGGCAGGGCTTTCTCGAACAGCGGGTGGACCGCTTCGAGAGTCTGCTCCGTCGGAGCAACACCGAGACCGCCCGCGGTGACGACGACCTCCACGTCGTCACGCCCGACCAGTCTGTCGACGGCCTCCTGAATGCCGTCGTAGTCCCCTCGAAGCCGTTCGCGAGCCGTGACCGTCTGGCCGGTCGCTTCGAGTGCTGTCTCCACCGCCTCGCCCGTCGGGTCTCCTTCCTCCGTCGCCGTCCCGACCGTGACGACGGCGGCGGCAACCGACTGTTCTTGCGACATGTCGTCCTGCGCGACTGTCTCTGCTGTCGTTTCATCCGTTGTCTGAACCGCTGCTTCCTGCGGTGTATCCGCCGGTTCGGTCGGTGCCTGTGGCTCAGAGAGAGGGTCCTGATGTGGGGCCTCATCAGACTCCTGTGTCGCCTTATCAACTCCCCCAGTGTTCTGTGTTTCATCCGCTGGCTGGCTGTCTGTACTTTGGTTCGTCGCCTCGTCGATTCTTTGTGCGACGGAGTCGTCGGTTTCGGACTCTGATGTGTGTCCCTCACTGCCCTCCGCAGTATCATCCGCCGCAGAAGTCTCCGTTCTGTCACCCTCACTTGCTGCTCTATCGTCGTTTTCCGGTGCTGTGTCCGCTGCTTCGGTTGGCTCTGAAGTGGTGGCCTCGGAGTCGGTATCGACTGCCGCGGATTCCTCGTCGTCCCCCGTCTCGCCTTCGTCTGTCTCGTCGTCTTCCCCGTCAGTCGGACCTCGGCGTGTGTCACGGGACTGGAAATCCACCATACTATCCCATCGGTTGCGGTGGATAAATACCCTGATGACCGTTTGCGTAACCGCAACCTGTATAATATCTGAAACCGACAGTATTAAAATATGGCAAGAAGAACAAAAATGTATGAATGGGAGATACCACGTCGTCTGCCACGAGTGTGCGTTTGAGGGACTGTACGAAGACTCGTCAGTCGCAGAGGGACAGCGGGACGCACACGCTTCCAACAGCGGCCATCGGATGAGCCTGCGTGACATCTCACGCCAGAAAGCCCCCGGTCTATCGCAGTAGCGGGACCGTTAGCGTTTTGCGCTCGCTTGCCTGACTCCGAGATATGCAGCCACGTTGTTCCGTCGGTATTACTGAAGGTCGTCCCATCGTGACGCACCATCCGAGCGGGCGCGACGGGGGGCGTGTCGATGGCTGATGACGAGTCCGGCTACGTCCACCGTCCTGACACGGAGCCACAGTCCGCAGACACCCCTCGTACGGACAGCGAGACAGGCACGGAAGCTGCCGACGGTCCCGAGTTCGGAACGAGCGGCTGGATTCTGGTTGGAATGATCGGCGTGGCGTTCCTCTTCGTTCCTGGCGCGATTTTGCTCTTGCCGTCCGCCCAGAGCGTTATCAGTAGCTTCGGTCTCACGCTCCGGGACGCCTATCTCACGCTCCCGCTCGTTCCGGCGTTCGTACTTGGTGCCCTCGCCGTGTGGTCTGCGGTTCGTTCGCAGTCGAAGTGACCGAGAATAGTTATATCAGGGACGCCATTACTACGCTACTGAATGGTCCTGTCGCCACTTACTGTCGTTTTATTGTCGGGTGTCGTCGGTATGGGCGTCGCTTTTCTGGTGTGGCTCCACCGGGACCGGCCGGGCGCGGGACCGCTGGCAGTGTTTGTTGTCGCGGCGAGCCTCTGGGCCGTGGCGTACGGTATCGAACTCGCTGTACCGGGCCTCTCCACCATGGAGCGACTCGTCCAAGTGCAGTTGACGCTCTCGGTGATCATCCCTGTCGCGTGGCTCGTGACGGTTATCGAGTACACGGGACACCCACACTGGCTCACGCAACGCCGAACAGCCCTGTTACTATTCGAACCGGCGGTGTTTGTCACGCTCGTGTGGTCGAATCACGCCCACGAACTCATCTGGTCCGGCCACGGGACACAATCCGTCTCTGCATCGTCGGTAGCCCTCGCTCCCGCGTACGAAGTCATGTACTGGGGGCACGTGTCCTACATACTGCTGTTGATTCTCGCCGGCGGTGTCCTCCTGTTGCGGATGCTGTTCCGGTCGAACCAGGTGTTTCAGGGCCAGGGGGTCGCATTGTTGCTCGCCATCGCCGTCCCGACGGTCGTCCAGACGCTGTTCGTGCTCGGTGCGGTACCGACTCCGTTCAACCCGACGAGTCTCGGGTACGTCGCGTCGGGGGCCGTCCTCTCAGTCGCCATCCTCCGCGGGCAGCTGCTCGACGTGGCACCGGTGACCCGGGAACTGGGCCGGGAAGCGATCTTCACCGAAATGGATGATATGGTCATCATCGTCGACGACGAGCGCCGCATCGTCGATATCAACGCGACCGCAACGGCGCTGTTTGACGGTGACCAGAACGCGGTTCTGGGCCGCTCGCTCCCGCAGACATCTCCGACACTCGCGGAGACGGTCCCCGGCCCCGGTGAACGAACGCAGACTGAGATGGCCCTCGAACGTGACGGCGGCGTCCGGTACTACGACGTGCGCGTGATACCGCTGTACCGTGCGTACGGCGTTGTCTCGGGCCACCTCATCAGCCTCCGGGATATCACGGACCGTCGACAGCGCGAACAGCGACTGGACGTGCTCAACCGCTTGCTCCGTCACGATATCCGGAACGAGATGAACGTCGTCAAAGGGAACGCGGACCTGCTCCGGGACACGGCCGACGCCGACGAACGCGAGCGACTCGACCGCATTATGAGTACAGTCGACGAAATCGTCGACCGCAGTAACAAGATCGGCCGAGTCACCGAGGCCCTGGAGACCGAGCAGCACAGCCCGACAGCGCTTCAGCAGCTGCTAGAATCGGTCGTGAGCGATGCTCGGGATCGCCGCCCTGACGTGGCGATCACGCTCACCTGTGAGGACGATATCTGGATCCGGGGTGGTCCGTCGGTCCTCATCGCGCTGGAGGAACTGGTCGAGAACGCTGTCGAACATCAAGCGACCGACGAGAGCCCAGTTGTGGTCGAGATTACGGCGACACGAGCCGACGGAACGCCCGGCGTCCGTGTGGCCGTTCACGACAACGGTCCCGGTATCACCGACCACGAGCGCGAGGTCATCCGCTCGGGGACTGAAACGCCGCTCAAACACGGTTCCGGCGTCGGACTCTGGCTCGTCAACTGGATCGTCCGAAACCTCGGCGGCCGAATGTCGTTCCCCAATACGGACGAGCCGGGAACGACTGTTGAGTTGCAACTGCCGGCGGCTGAGCCAGCCCACGCGACGGACGAGCCAGCATTGGCCCACAGCGAGAACGCTGATTGATCCCGGTAGCTACCACTCGATTTCAGATCTGTCGCGCCAGAACCGCCCGCTCGGCGCGTCGGGTCGGAAGCGAGCGAGCCACACCGGCGTCTCGGCCCCCTCCTCGGGCGTCCGGGGGGCGCTCCCCTCCGTCATGTCTGTCTGGACGTAGCCCGGACACACCGAGTTGGCGACGAGGCCGTCGGCCCCGTACTCGCCGTCGAGGTACTTCGTCAGCCCGTTGACGCCGGTCTTCGAGATGCGGTAGGCCGGCGTGCCGCCTGACTGGCTCTCGGTGATAGCGCCCAGCCCGGAGGACATGGTGACGACGCGGCCGCCCTCCTCAGCCAGCAACAACGGGAGGGCGTACTTCGTCATGAGGACCGCTCCCCGGAGGTTCGTGTCGAGGGTGTGGTCGATGACGTCGGTCGGCATCTCGTCGAGCGGCTCTCGGGAGTCCATCACGCCGGCGTTGTTGACCAGCACGTCGAGCCGGCCCTGCTCGCGCTCGATGCGGTCGACCGCGGCGACCATCCCGTCGTCGTCGGTCACGTCGAGTTCGATAGCGTGGCGGTCCGTCCCCTCGATGTCGGCAGTATCACGAGCGCCGGCGTACACCGTCGCGTCGAGGTCGACCAGCCCGTCGGCGATTGCCTTCCCGATGCCCCGCGTGGCTCCGGTGACGAGCACGACCTGGCCGTCGAGGGAGTCGTACAGCGGAACGTCCATACCCGGGGTTAGGCGGCGGGGCCGAAAAGGAAACGGGTCGGAGGCGGTGTCACTGCGACGCCTGCCGCCCGAGTGGGATAGTGACCGTCGGCGTTACCGTTCTTCGTCCCGGCGCATCGCGATCTCGAACCAGGGACAGAGGCGGAGCTGGCGGTAGTACTCGGGATTTTCCCGGAGTCGCTCGTAGGGGACCCACATGAGGCCGTCGACCTCCTCGGGGTTCGGTTCCAGCGAGGTGTCGTGGAGCGTGGCTTGGAGGACCGCACAGACTTCCCATTCGAGGCCGGCGTTCTCGTAGTAGCGCTTGTACTCGAACCGGTCGGTCACGCGGAGGTTCTGGTACTGCGAGGGATCGATGCCCAGTTCCTCTTCGAGCCGTTCCTCGGTGGCCTCGACCTGTGTCTGGCCTTCGACGGGGTGGGAGGCGACGGTCCCGTCCCAGTGGGTATCCCAGAGGCGTTTGTTCGCTGCGCGCTGGGCGAGCAGGATCCGGCCGTCCTCGTCAAACAGCAGGGCAGTGAACGCGCGGTGGCGAACCCCATCGCCAGTGTGGGCATCGAGCCGATTGACCAGCCCCTCCTCGTTGTCGTCGGCGTCCACCGCGATGACCTCCTGTCGGGCGTTTTCGTGCGTCTCGTCGACCGCGTCGGAACTCATATGTCGTACCTCTCACAGAGGCGCGTATTACGCGCTTCGACTTCCCGTCACCGCGCCTGGTGGTCCGAGACGAACTGTTTCAGGATCTGCTCCTCCGCGCGGTGGAGGGTTTCACTGCAGGTCGACTTCGCGATACCGACGCGGTCCGCCAGTTCCGTCAGCGAGCATTCCCGCGGTGTGTCGTAGTAACCCGCGTCGATGGCCTCCTGTACCAGTTCCAGTTGGCTCTCGGTGAGTACCTGCTCGGTTTCGAGGTGTTGCTGGATGCGATCGACGCTAAAGGCGATACCGAACTCCTCCAGTTGCTCGCCGAGTTCGGAGAGCCGCTCCTGTGGTGCCGATATCTCCCAGACGGCCTCGCCGTTGGACAGCGTAAACGGCATTTCAAGCGGGACGCCAGAGCCCTGAACCGGGAAGAGCAGGAGCGGCATCGAGGTCTCGAACTGCACCAGCGCGCTGTCGTCCCGGTGAGAGAGTATCTCAATAGTCGTGACCGACTCGCGATTTTCGATATCACGGAGAACCGCTGGGAGGTCGTCCGATGTGATCTCCGCTAACCCGACACCGGAGTCCTCGCCTGGGAGCGCAGACAGGATGCGAAACGTCGCGTCGTCGTACGCCCGCGAGATGTCGCCGATCCAGATTTCATCCGGAATCGTGAGCGTGAGTTCAGCGTGTGGCATTGGTGTATCCGAATATATTCGTCCGACCTCCGCGACCGTGGTCCCGAACATGTTCGTACAGTTGCGATGGGAATAAGAAACTTGGGGGGTAGTGCCCCGCGCTGTCAACACGAAATCAGGCCGGACAAAACCAGAAAGCCGAACATCTCCGGGTATGGCGAACGCTTATTCCGCCGGCCGCTGGCCGTCCGGTATGGAACGCGTCTCGCTGACTCGGATGGTCCCGGCTGACCCGGAGACGGTCACCGCCCTGATAACGGACGTGGCACCGTTCATGCGCGCGGCAGGGTTCGACGAGGTGACGCTCAACGGGGACGACCTCGGTATCACGAACCGCGTCGGACTGTTCGAGATCGAACTGGACCTCGAAATCGTCGAGACCGACGCCGTGTTGCGGTACGAGCAGCGCCAGGGCATCTTCGAGTCGATGATGACCGAGTACACGGTCGAAGCCGTCGACGGCGGGACCGAAGTCACGGCGACGACGGAATACAGCGCACTCGATCTCCCGGTGCTCGGCGAGATGATCGATTCGACCGTGATCTCGCGACAGCGTAAGAAGGAACTGAACAAGCAGTTCGACTGGCTCGTCGAACAGGTGTCGTAGCGGGACGTGTGATAGCGGTTGTTCGGAGATCGACTCTCTGCTATCCGGTGTGTATAGTAACCCGAACATCTTCGGGAGAGGACCGAGGGACGCCCGCCGATAACGAGTACATATGAGCCACTCCCACGAGGACGTGTCGCCGGTCACGACTGAGGTTCACGACAACTCCTGGTCGGCGAACCTGGAAACGCCCGCACACGCCGATGATCTCGACATGGTCGTCGAACAGGCCATCGACGCCGTCGAGAAGACGACGGTGGGGAACCACGTCAATCTGGTCAGCCACGCTGACCACGGCCACCCGGACACCTACCTGTTCGACGCGCTGGCGGACGTCTTCGGCGAGACGATTTCGACGGAGTATGTTCAGCAGTGTGGTTGTGGTGGGCACGTCACTCGCGTCCACCGGGAGGCATAGATGCGCGGGAAACTTGACCTCGACGAGCAGCCGCTGGTGCTGATCTGGGAGGTGACACAGGCCTGTGAACTGGCGTGCAAACACTGCCGGGCCGACGCCCAGCCCCGCCGCCACCCAGACGAGCTATCGACGGCGGAAGGGAAGGCGCTGCTGGACCAGGCCCGTGAGTTCGGCGACGGGCAATTGGTCGTCCTCTCAGGCGGGGACCCGCTCGCCCGCGAGGACCTCCCGGAACTCGTCGAGTACGGTACCGAGCAGGGCCTCCGGATGACGCTGACGCCCAGCGGGACGAACTCGATCACGCAGGACCGACTGGCCGAACTTGACGACGCCGGACTCCGGCGGCTGGCGCTGTCCATCGATGGCGGCGATAGCGAATCTCACGATACCTTCCGGGGCGAATCCGGGAGCTTTGAGGCGACGATGGAGGCCGCCGAGGCTGCCCGAGACCTCGACATCCCGCTGCAGATCAACACCACCGTCTGTGCTGAGACGGTTGAGCAACTGCCGGCCATCCGGGACATCGTCGCGGACCTCGATGCGGTACTGTGGTCGGTGTTCTTCCTCGTTCCGGTCGGTCGCGGGCGGGTCCTGACGCCGATTGCCCCCGAGCGGGCGGAGCGCGTGCTGTCGTGGCTCCACGAGGTCAGCGACGAGGCTCCGTTCGGCCTCAAGACGACCGAAGCGCCCCACTACCGCCGCGTCGCGATACAGAACCAGAACGAAGGGGCTAGCGGGCTCAAGCGACGGATGGGCATCCGCGCTGGCAAGGGGTTCGCCTTCGTGAGCCACACCGGCGAGGTGTTCCCCTCCGGTTTCTTGCCGAAATCGGCGGGCAATGTCCGCGAGGAAAGCGTCGTGGACATCTATCGGGAGTCGTCGCTGTTCCAGCAACTCAGGGACGACGACGCGCTGACGGGCAAATGCGGGGCCTGTCGATACCGAACGGTCTGTGGCGGCAGTCGGTCGCGGGCGTATGCGACGACGGGAGACCCGCTGGCTGCGGACCCGCTGTGTGACTACCAGCCGGATGGGTTCGAGGGGTCGGTTCCCGACCAGCACCCAGCAGATTGAGGGGGTTTTTCACTCCGTGGGAACGCGCCTCGCCCGTTTTGTAATGTGGTGTCACAGTATCTCATATGAGCGACTCCGGCATCAGAGTGGAGCTGTCGGTCGACACCCCCGGAGCCTGTCCAGTGGCGAGTGTCTCGGACGAGGCAGGCGCGGCTGTGACCGATGTCGCCCGAAGCAGCCCGGACGAAGACGGGCAGGTCATCGAAGAGTTCACCGCGACGGGCACTGACGAGGGGGCAATCGAGGCCCGGGAGGACATGGACAAGGTGTTCGCGACGGGCAACGGGGCCCGCTACCAGTTCTCTCGGTCACGAACTGAGTGCGTCTGCGAGGCGGTCGAAACATATGACTGTCCGGTCGCGGACATCCGCGCCGAGGGCGGACAGCTCCACCTGACCTTCCACGCTCCCGATGTCGACCGGGTGCGCGCTATCGTGACACGGCTGAAGGAACTGTACGACGGCGTCTCGCTCCGGTCGATGCGGCGGAACGGCGACGTTGACCCGGTGGACTCGATTCTCGTCGACCGAAGTAAACTCACCGACAGACAGCAGGAAGTGCTCGAAACCGCCGTCGAGATGGGGTACTTCGAGTATCCAAAAGGGGCCAATGCTGGCGACGTGGCGGCGGAACTGGACATCTCTGTCTCGACGTTCGCTGAACACCTCGCCGCCGCCCAGACGAAACTGCTCGACAGCATCGTCGCGGAGTAGGCCACGCCGTCGCTACTACTGCCATCGACGAGCGAACGCCGCCAACAGGAGATACGTATAGAGGAGTGCGCCGAGAGCGCCAGCCGCTGTGCCGACCGATATTATCCAGCCGAACCGACTGATAAGACCGAGTAGCTGAATGCCGATCCCACCACCGAGCAGTCCAATTGTTACCAGCGCCGTCCGGTTGTTTGCGTAGGGCCAGACACCGACCGCCGGTGGGTAGAACTGGAACGCCGCCCCGACCACAGTGAGTCCGAGAAAGCCCGCCAGCATCGCCCGATAGTGTGCGCTGACCAGCGCCGGACTCCGGCCGGTTACGGCGAGAGTCAGCCCGAGTCCGATACCGACGACTCCGGCAACGACCGCCACCAGCACCGCATAGAATCCGACGCGGTGGCGCTCCGACCGCCGGAACAGGACCACATATGACAGCGCGAATCCGACGACTGCGATAGCTTCGACGATGCCACCGGCGAGGAGGAGTCTCCGGTCGAACAGCCCGAATCCCAGCAGCGCAGGACCGACAGCGCCGGCGGCGACAACGACCGCGACGACCGGTCGCGGTACTTCAGCGACCAAGAACCGGGGAAACAGCCGGAAGCCGACGCCGAAGACGAACAGCGCGGCCGTCCCTGCGGCGAGCAAGTGCGACAGTTGCTGTGGGAGTACTGGCCCGAAGCCAGCGGCGATAGCGAGCGCGCCACCGGCCGCAAGTGCGAGGTAACCGAGCGCTACCGGGACTGCGACGTTGGCAGTTCGGTCGACCGGCTCCCGATGGGTGTTCGCACCGCCGGTCCCCGTCGCAGCGCCGGTGACGTTGTCACGAATGGTCCATCCCAGCGTCCCGAGAAAGACCGCAACGCCGCCGGCCCAGAGCGTGGTCCCGACTGGTCGGAGCCACGGTGGCCCAAGCGGTGCGAGCGCCAGCCCAGTTGTACCGAGGGCGGACAGTGGGAACTGGACGGCAGGCCCTCGCTCCCACGCGAGGTCACGGTCGAAGTACGACGGCACGAGCGCGTAAGCCTTCCCGAACAGGACGTGCAGGACGAACCCGTACAGACCGAGTGTGACGACGATGCGTCGGGGCGCAGCGGCCGCCATTGCGGCGTGGAAGCCGACGAAAAACAGCGCGCTGACGGTGACGAACCACCGCGAGACGCGCTCGGGACGCATCTCACTCCGGCCGGATCGTGACGTGCCACTCCTTGTCGGCGACCTGTTCCGTGTCGTACTGGTACCCCTTCTTCGAGAGGACGTCGTACAGCGGCACCGGTTCGAAGCTGTTCACCAGCCGGAGCGCCTCGCTTTCGCTGACAGAGTCGAGGGCGTTCATGATCTGTTCGAACGGTTCCCCGTCGACATCCCGAACGTCGAGTTCCTGTACCGACTCCTGGTGATCTGTGCTCATACGTTCGATGACGGTCCCCGCCAGTCAGGCGCTTGTCCCGAACGTGTTCGGACGACAACACGGTTTCAATATGGAGTCTCCGAAAACGAACCGTCGCCGCCACCCGAGGGTTACCGGAGCGTGGTGTAGCTCAGGCCGGCGATGGCAATAAACTGCAGCGAGCGCAGGACCAGCACGGCCTGCTGGACGTGTGGGTCGCCGGCGTAGAAGCTCTGCATCGAGAAGAAGAAGTAGACGGCGATGGCGTTCTCGGCGAGCATCGCGACGGCGAAGGCGATGAGGCCGGCGACGAGTCCCGTCCGGAATGTCGCGTAGTTGCGGACCCAGACGCCAAGCAGCGGGAGCAATAGCAGGACGTTGAGCCCCGCGAGCGCCGCTGCGGCGGTGATGAGCGGTCCCATCGCCATCAGCGATACCCCTCCAGCTGGCCAGTCGTGTCCAGTCCGGCGACAGTCTCACCCTGTGTCATCGTCATTCGTCCATCTTCTCCACGATCTCCTCGAAGGTGTCGCGGTAGTTGTCGAACCGATCGGTCAGGAAGTAGAGTTTGGCGTACTCCTCGTCGCCGGATTCGACCACGTCGTGGTCCTCTAGCTGTTCCATGTGATGCCTGATCGTCTTGTAGCCCACGTCGAGTTCGTCGGCGAGTTCGTTGGCGTTCATCGGTCGGTCCGAAAGAGCGTCGATGATACGCGCCCGGTTGGCGCCGCCGCGCGTCGCCGTCAGCAGATACCAGAGCGCTTTCTCCATCCCACTGTCCTCCCGGGAACTGTGTCTGCCCGTCGTATAGTCCTGTCTCTCCCCGTCGAACAGCGCGCTGGACTCGGATGCATGTGCCACGATGGGATACGAGAGTCAAGACGGGCGGCAAATAAAGCGTTTCTTCGCACTCTCTTCCGAGACTGTTCCAATTTCGGGACGACTGTCCGCGGTCCCACTCGCCTGCGAGCGCTCAGCGGACCGCCGTCGTCGCGTCGGCCATGATGTCGATTGCCTCTTTCAGCGTCTCCATGTCCGTCGCGTAGGAGATGCGGGCGTAGCCCGCGCCGTGTTCGCCGAAGGCGTCGCCGGGAACGACGACGACACCGCGGTCGATGACTTCGTCCACCCAGCCGTCGGGGACCTTCGGCATCGCGTAGAACGCGCCCTTGGGTGTCGGACAGTCTAGCCCCATCTCGTCGAGGCCGTCCAGCAGTACGTCGCGGCGCTCCTGGAACGCCTCGCGCATCTCCGACACCTGGTCCTGCGGGCCGGTCAGGGCCGCCTCGGCGGCGTACTGGGCCGGTGCGGACGCACAGGCTTGGGCGTACTGGTGGACCCGTAGCATCCGCTCAATGCGGTCTGTCGCGCCGGTAACCCATCCGAGCCGCCAGCCTGTCATCGAATACGCCTTCGAGCAGGCGTTGACGACGACGACGTTGCCCGTGTCGCTGAACTCCGCCGGCGAGCGGTGCTCACCCTCGAAGACCTGATGTTCGTACACTTCGTCGGAGATACACAGCACGTCGTGCTCGTCGGCGATACGGGCGAACTCCCGCATATCTTCCGGGGACTGGACCGCTCCGGTCGGGTTTGCGGGCGAGTTCACGACAAACGCCGCCGTGTCGTCGGTGATGGCCTCCTCGACTGTCTCGGGTGCCATCGTGAGGTCCTCGCGCAGCGGGACCGGCCGCGGCGTCCCGCCTGCGAGGTGTGTCAGCGCGTCATAGGAGACGAACCCCGGGTCTGGGAAGATGACTTCCTGCCCTGCATCGACGTGGGCTTCCAGCGCGATGTGCAGTGCTTCACTCCCACCCGAGGTGGCGATTATGTCCCCGGGGTCGACATCAAGGTCGTTGTCTCGTTCGTGCTTGGCAGCGATGGCTTCCCGGAGTGCCTCGGTCCCCTTGTTCGACGTGTAGGCGTCGACGTCCCCCGCCTGAATTGCCTCGACTGCCGCTTGGCGGGCGTGCTTCGGCGTCGGGAAGTCCGGCTGGCCGAGTCCGAGGTTGATCGCGTCCTCGCCCGCCGCCTCGAACACTTCGCGGATGCCTGAGATCGATACCTGTTCTACCCGTCGGGAAAATCCAGTCATATTCTGTCTGGGGGCGGCCGGCCCGATAATTCTTCCTTGTGCTTCGGTAGCATTAGCGGCGTCCGCCTGTTCTGTCGCTATTGCCAGCCGCTATAAACTTTTATACCGTTCATAACTGATACTTTATATATCAGAAAACAAAATAAACACGTATTTATAAAGTGGCATATATACTCTTGTTTATTAGACACTGGGCTGCATGAGGAATTATATATTAATTTTATAACCCACCCATATTTATTGAGAGTCGGATGTCCCGATATACCCTGCCAAAACCGTCCAGAAGATCAGTTATCAAGGCACTCGGCTCCGCTGTAACCGTCGCAGCTTTTGGTGGAGAGGTCAGTGCATCACAGGAATCTGATACAAAAGAATATCTGATCGGTATATCTAATGATAAAAACGCCTCTGATATTCATGACAAAATAAAAGAGCGATCTGACCTCGAACAGCTCGATATCCTCGACGTGAACGAGTCACTTTCGTATCTTCGCTCAGCAGTCCCGCAGGAATTCAAGAGCGAAATCCTTCTGACAGTCGAAACGATTGACGGCGTCAAATATACGGAATTCAACCACATTCGCGAGCCGATCGCCACGGTTCCGAACGATCCGAAGTTCGACAGCCAGTACGCGCCACAACTGGTCAATGCCCCGAAAGCATGGGACATTACGTTCGGAAGCGAAGACGTCACTATCGCTGTCATAGACACCGGTGCAGATTACACCCATCCCGACCTTGACGGGCAGTTCGGGAGTCAGAAAGGACGTGACTTCGTCGACAACGACAGCGACCCCGCACCACAATCTGCACAGCACGGAACACACGTCTCCGGCATTGCTGCCGGCGAAACGAACGACGAAACCGGAATTGCAGGTGTCAGTAACTCCCGGCTCCTGAGTTGCCGTGCACTCGGCCCGAACGGGGGCCGAACCGCCGATATCGCTAACGCTGTCGAGTGGGCGACTGACCAGGGGGCGGACATTATCAATATGTCTCTCGGTGGCGGCGGCTTCAACCAGACAATGAAAAACGCCGTCTCGTACGCGTGGAATCAGGGTGTCCTCCTCATCTGTGCAGCCGGTAACCATCAGGACGGTGACCCCCCAAGCCAGCAGGACGTGTCGTACCCAGCAGCCTACGAAGAGTGCGTCGCTGTTGGTGCCGTCGATCGGAACAAGAGTCCGACCGAGTTCTCGAACTACGGCGGGAAGGTCGACATTGCGGCACCGGGTAATGACGTACTCTCATCTGTTCCGGGGGGAGACTACGCGCAGTTCCCCGGAACGTCAATGGCGAGTCCTGCTGTCGCTGGCGTTGCTGCGCTTGGACTGGACAGACACGATTGGCCCGCCAGCCAGACCCGACAGAACCTTCTCGACACCGCCCAGCCACTGGACGCAGACGGCCAGTTCGTCGGTTTCGGCCTCGCGGATGCATACAACTTCGTAACCGTCGGTGGTGGAACCGAAAACGAACCGCCGATCGTGACGCTCAACGACGACTCACGAACTGTCACTGTCAATAAGGAGGTCATCTTCGATGCCAGCGGCTCCCGTGACCCCGATGGTTCGATAACGAACTACCGCTGGGAGTTCGGCGACGGCTCTGACCCCATCGAGGGTACGGACGCGACGGAGGTCAGCCACACGTACACCGACACTGGCGACTACACCGTCACCGTCACTGCGACTGACAACGACGGTGCTGAGACAACCACGTCAGTCAGCGTCTCCGTCACTGATGAATCGAAAGACCGTCTCACCGAAGAGTTGTCCGGGTCACTCGATGGGATGCTCGATTATGACAAGCAGACGTACTCCCTCAAGACGGAGTCGCCTATGCAGCTAATCCTCAGTCTCGATGGCCCATCTGACGCCGATTTCGACCTGTATGTCTCCTTCGACGGCCGCACACCCACTCCGAACGACTACGATCGCGCGTCCTATACGCAGGACAGTAACGAACAGATAATCATCGACGATTTCTCACAGATCAGCGAGATCGGCATACTCGTGTATGTCTACAGCGGACGCGGAGACTACACACTTACCCTGGAAGAAATCGGAAAAACAAGCTCGTAATCTGCTTGCTATTCTCTCGTTTCGACTGATCCCGTGCGTAGCGTCCCTCTCGCTTTCCACTTTCAGCTCAGCTGGATTTCACGCTGTCTGGACATCACAATCGCGCCGCCACCGCCGATGCTCACTCGCCTCGCCGCTGGCGGGGCCTATCGAACGACACTCATCGCAATCGCGCCGCCACCGCCGACGCTCACTCGCCTCGCCGCTGGCGGGGCCTACCGGACCACGGACATCGCAATCGCGCCGCCACCGCCGACGCTCATCCCCACGATGCCACGGTGATGATCCGCTCGCTCCATCGCGTACAGCATCGTGGTCGTGAGGATACCGCCGCTGGCTCCGATAGGATGCCCGAGCGCCACCGCGCCGCCGAGCGGGTTGTGTTTCTCGGCGGGGATGTCGAGTTCGTCGGCGACGTACACCATCTGTGCGGCGAACGCTTCGTTGAGTTCGAAGTGGTCCACGTCGGCGACGGCGAGGTCGTTGCGCTCCAGCAGCTTTGCGACGACGTCCCGAACCGCGATGGAGAACTCCGATGGGTCGCGGTAGGCAACCGCGTAGTCCTCGACGTGGGCCATCGGTCCCAGTCCATCGCGTTCGACCGTCTCGGCGTCGGCCAGCACCACCGCTCCCGCGCCATCGGAGAGCTTCGAGGCGTTGCCGGCGGTGATCGTGCCCCCGTGCAAAAATGCCGGCGGGAGCGCCGCCAGCTGGTCTACTGTCGTATTCGGCCGCGGTCCCTCGTCCTCGGTCACAAGGCCGTCAGCCGTTTCCACTGGGACGAGTTCCTCGGTGAACTTCCCGGACTGGATGGCCTCGCCGGCCCGATGGTTGCTCCGCCGAGCGTACTCGTCTTGGGCCTCGCGGCTGATGTCGTGTTCGGCGGCAATTTCCTCCGTCAGCGTGCCCATGTGTGCGTCGTAGTGTTTGTCCCACAGTGAGTCCCAGATCATCGCGTCGACGAGTTCGCTGTTCCCGTGCCGGCGGCCACCGCGCATGTCGGGAACGAGATACGGCGCGTTCGACATCGACTCCATGCCGCCGGCGAGACACACCGACGCCTGCCCGGCCTCGATGCGGTCGGCGGCGGTCGTAATCGCCCGCAATCCTGACCCAGAGGCCTCGTTGAGTGTCGTGGCGGCGACATCGTCAGCGAGCGGCGATTCGACGACGACCTGTCTGGCCGGGACCTGGCCGACGCCCGCCTGTACCGCGTTTCCGAGGCCGACCCAGTCGACACTGTCTTCGTCGACGGCGGTTCGATCAAGCAGTCCCTCCACGGCTGCACTACCCAACTCGACAGCGGTCCGCTCCGAGAGCCCGCCCAGCAGTTCACCGTGTGCGGTGCGTGCACCGTCGACCAGAACCACATCCGTCATACGAGCTACATGAACCCAATCCTACAATACTGTTCGCCCGACGATAGACGGCGTCCTACTCCTCGGCCGCTTCCCGTAGTTCCTCGATAGCCGTTTCCAGTCGCCGGAGCGTCGCATCAGCGTCGGTGTAGCCCTGCTCGTACTCGCCGTAGGCGTCGTCGGCTTCGTTCAGGAACGCCTCGACAGCGTCGTGCATCTCGTGATCGCTCATGACTGTATCGACGGCAGCCGACCGGAAAAGTCCCGCTACTCGCGGGTCACTGCGTCACGTCGTAGTCGACGCTCGCGTCGCGAAGCGCGTCGGTCACACGCCCGACAGTGTCCTGTGTTGCGACGACGACGGCATCGAGTCCCCGCGATGCGGCGGCGGCGGCCACCTCGCCCGCCGCGAAATGTGTCGTCGGTTCGATGCCGGCATCGCGGAGTGCAACGACGGACTCAACGCCCGCTGCGGTGACGATGGGGACATCCGCACAGGCCGCGGCGATATCGTCGATGTTCTCGACCGGCCCTGATCGGACTGGCGGGACCTGTATCACGCTGACGTGGCCGGGGTTGAGGTCGATGACTCCCTCGAAGCCGGTGACACCGACGACCTCACCCTCCGCGGCGCTGGTCGTCGTCACCCCCGTCGCGTCGCCGCCGCCGGGGTCAGCGTGCAGCAGGCCGTCCGACAGCGAGAGTGTCACCGTCTCTCCTTCTTCCAGATCCGCCGTGGCGATGGCGGCGTCCTCCTGCACGCTGCCGAGCACGTCGTCAGTGACATGATCGGCGAACCGGCGGACGTCGGTCGCGGACTGGAACACCCAGTCGACGCCCTCCTTGGTGACGCGGTAGCGCGACCGCCCCTCTTTTTCGACGAGGCCGTCGTCGACGAGTTCGCGGATGTACTCACTGACGGCCTGGCTCGTCACGCCGACGGCGTCGGCGATTTCGCCCTGACTCACTGCGGGCTGGCGCTCGGCAATCTCCACGAGGACCCGAAACCGCGTCGCGGCCCGCTTGTTCTCCAGGACGTCGACCATACAGGAGTCACGGGAGTCGCAGGTAAAAATACCACCGACACTGTCAGGCGACATAATCGGCTGTGGCCTGGCCACCTGCGAGGTGGCCCGCCGCCGTGACCGACAATATAAGCCTCGCCGGTGCTGACTGAACGGCGATGACAGCTAGCTACGACGACCGGGCGCTCCTGCTCGGGGAGACGCTCGTCGTCGCGGACCTCCACGTCGGCCGGGGCACCGGCGGGAACCTCGAACTCCCGGTCGGGTCCGGCTCCGACATGGTCCAGCGGTTCCAGTCGCTCGTCGAGCGCCACGAACCCGAGGAGGTCGTCGTCGCCGGCGACCTGCTCCACTCGTTCCAGACGGTTCCCCGGTCGGTCGAGAGCACCGTGGCAGGGCTCAAAAGCGCCTGTCAGGCGGCCGGGGCACGCCTGCTTGTGACGCCGGGCAACCACGACACGATGCTCGACAGCGTGTGGGACGGCCCGACCGAGACGGCGTATCGCGTCGGCGAAACCGTCGTCTGTCACGGCCACGAGGCACCCGACGTTGACGCCGAGCGCTACGTCGTTGGACACGACCATCCGACGATCAGCATCGAGGGCCAACGCCAACCCTGCTACCTCGTCGGCAGCGGTCAATACCGCGGCAGCGACGTGGTGATGCTCCCGTCGTTCAACAGGCTGAACGCCGGCGTCGAGGTCAACGAGATGCGGGCCAGCGACTTCCAGTCCCCGCTGATCACCGACGCCGACCGACTGGAGCCGGTGGTCTGGGACGAGAGCGGGCGCGAGACGCTGTCATTCCCGCCGCTGGGTGAGTTCCGCCGCATGCTATAACGGTAAGTATTTGAGCCGCGACGGTGGACGCTGGAATATGGTTCAGACAGAAATCGCGCTGGGTCTCATCGCGATTACGCTGCTCTCGCTACTGCTGCTGTACTTCGCGACGATAAAGTACGTCTCTGAAGTCCTCGAAGGGGAGGGGCACGAACAAGAGGGAAACACGAATAGCGGCGGTCCGGCCGCATAGACCGCCGGCCCTCTTCTGGAGTCGTATCGGCGTTTCTCTTATCGAAGCAGATCAGCAGCGACTTTGCCGCTTTCCAGTGCGCCCTGTATCGCTGACCAGCGGGTGTAGTCGCCGGCCAGAACGGCGTTGCCCTCCGGCGCTGTCGGGTCCGGGAGCGACTCCCGATACCCCGGCGGCTGGGCGAACTGCGAGAGCGGGACGCGGTCGGTCCGGAGCAGTTCCAGCGCCTCGAAGCTCGCGTTCGGATACCACGACTGCAGCGCCGCCCGGACTTCAGCGGCCAGTTCCGCATCGCCTTCTTCTGGCGTTCCGAGGAACGTGGCGCTGTATAACTCCATCCCAGCGGGCGCGTACTCGCTGGCGACCGCCGACAGCGGCGCGACGGTGTTCGGTCGGTCGTCCGCCGCGTTGAGGATGATGCGCTGTCCGGTCGTCGGGGCGCGGTTCGTCGGGAGTGCGAAGTACTGGGTGACACAGCCGACGGGCTCGGTCGGGATGGCGTCGATGTCCGTCAGCTCTGCCGCAGTCTGTGGGTCCGTCGCGATGACGGCGCTCTCGGCCGTTACCGTCTCATTGCCTACCTCGGCAGTAACCTCTCCCTCGTGGGTCTCCAGCTCTGTCACGGGCGCGTCGGTTTCGATGGTCGCGCCCACCGAGCGAGCGCGGTCGGCGAGCTGTCGCGGCATCGCCTGCATCCCGTCGGCGGGGACGAATATCTCGCCCTCGCTCAGCATCTTGTAGGTGTATTCGAAGATGCTGCTGTCCGTTCCCAGCGAGCGGTCGAGGGTGATGCCGCCGTAGAACGGCGCGGCGAACCGCTCGACGAACCGCTTCGAGAATCCGTAGTCAGCGAGGTATTCCCGGATGGTCGTTCCGCCCCGGGAGAGCAGTTCGACGGGTTCGACGCCGGCCAGCTCGCGCTGGAGCCGGAACAGCCGGAGCTTGTCGGCCGTGCGAACGTCCGTGTTGAGTAGCGTCTGTGGCGCGGCCGATGGGTTCCGGAGGGGGTCCGACAGCACCGAGCGGTGGTTCGGGCTGGCGATAGTAGCTCCGGGGGTGAACGTCCGTGGAGAGAGCGCCTCAATGTCGAGCTCGCGCTTTGCCGCGGGGTAGGCGGTAAACATGACCTGAAACCCGCGGTCGAACGTGTAGCCGTCCTCGTGGGTCGTCCGGACGCGGCCGCCCACGTCCGAGCGCTGCTCGAAGACTGTCACGTCCCGGCCTGACTCCGCCAAGTGACGGGCGGCGACTAGCCCGGCGAGCCCCCCGCCGGCGACGACGACATCTGTCATACCCGCCAGTTCGACCGCCCGGGACAAGAGCGTGCTGAAGCGGGACCGGACCACACTTGGTCGTCCCGTCCACAGATGAGCACATGGAGACGACTGCGGCGTTTCGTGGCCTCATCTGCACGGCGTGTGGCGCGGAAACCGACAGCACGGCCGACCGCTGTCCCGACTGCGGTGCGGTCCTCGTCGGCGACTACGACGTTCCGGACCTGACACCCGCAGAACTGCCCGATGTGACGGGGCCGGGCCGGTACGAGCCGCTTCGGTCGTTCCCACAGGACGCGACGGTGACGCTTGACGAGGGGGCGACACCGCTGGTTCCGGTGCCGGAGCTGGCCGACGAACTCGGTGTCGAATCGGTGTACGTCAAAGATGAGGGGCGCAATCCGACGGCCTCGCTGGGCGACCGAAAACTCTCGCTCGCTGTCACCGCTGCCGCTCAGCGTGGAGCCGAGCGCGTCGCGACGCCGTCGACTGGCAACGGCGCACAGTCCAGCGCCGCCTACGCGGCTCGCGCCGGCATCGACTCGAAGGGCTTCGTCCCCTCGCGCTGCCCGTTCCTCAACAAGGCGATGGTGAACGTCCACGGCGGCGATATGCGCGTCGTCGAGGGTCGGTACGACGACGCCGTCTCGGTGTTCGACGAGGAACTCGCCGACGCGTCCGACGGCTGGGCCTCGGTCGCGCCCGGCCACCCGTTTCGCATCGAGGGAGCCAAATCAGTCGCGTTCGAGACGGCCGACGACCTCGACTGGACGGCCCCCGACGCGGTGGTCCACCCCACCGGCCACGGCGAGACGCTCGTCGGTCTCGAGCACGGTTTCCGGGCGGCAGCCGAGAGCGGCCTCACGGACTCGACGCCGCGAATCTACGCCGCACAGCCCGACTCGACGGCCGCCATCGCTGATGCCGCGAGCGAGGGCGCAAGCGAACCGGCGACTATCGAGCACCCCGACACCATCGTCGGCCCGCTTGAGGTCCCAGATCCTGCCGCCGGCGCTGCGGCGCTCGACTCGCTCGACCGCTCGGGCGGCGACGGCGTCGCCGTCTCTGACAAGGACATCCTGGCCGGCGCGGTCGACGGCTGCGAGATGGGGCCGGAAACCGGTGCGACCGGCGGGACGGCAATCGCCGGCGCGCGGGCACTGGCTGACGATGGGGCCCTCGACGATGACGATGTCGTCGTCCTGGTGAATCCTGTCGCCGGTAGCAAGGAGGCAGACCTGCTGCGCAGTCACCTCATGAGCCAGGGCATCTGAGAAATCGACCGGCAGACCCGAGAGCGGGTCCGATACCGCCGCCGATCAGGCAGGTATCCCACACTTCGATGTTGTTTATACGGCTCTGACCCATTCACGAACCTAATGCGCGTTGCAGCGTTCAGCGAACTCACCGGCCCGGACGGCGTCTCGGTTATTGACCAGGCAACCCCAGAACCCGAACGCGGCGAGGCGGTGGTCTCCGTCGAAGCGTGTGCGATCAACCGCCACGACCTCTGGGTTCTCGACGGGGATTCCGCGATGGTCGACACGGACGACTTGCCGTTTGTCAGCGGCCTCGACGTTGCCGGGACCGTCGACGCCGTCGGCGATGGCGTCATGGCTGTCGAACCCGGGGACCGCGTGGTCCTCTGCCCGAACGAGACTTGCGGGACGTGTCGCTACTGTCGCGAGGGACCGGAGAACCTCTGTGAGAACTTCTCGCTGTACCATGGCGGCCTCGCCGAGGCGGCCCGCGTCCAGGCCGACCGCCTCGTCAGGCTCCCCGACAGCGTGGCGACGGTCGACGCGGCCGCGCTTCCGACGGCCTACATGACGGCCTTACATATGCTCCGCCGAGTCAACGCCGGGCCGGGTGATCTGGTGTTCATCCCGGGCGTCACCGGCGGCGTCGGCGTTGCGGGCGTACAGCTTGCGACCGCTCTCGGCGCCCGCAGCGTCGGGACCTCTTCTTCAGCGTCGAAGCTCAACCGCGTTGAATCGCTCGGTCTGGACTACGCTATCGAGAGCACCGATCCGGACGAGATTCGGGCGGCAGTCGACGATATCGGGACGGTCGATGGCGTGCTTAATCACCTCGGTGGTGAGTACACGCAGCTTAGTCTAGATGTCCTTCGACGCGGCGGCCGGATGGCGGTCTGTGGACGGACAGCCGGTGGCACATCCGAAATCAACATTCCCGATCTGTTCCTCGGTCACAAACGCGTCATCGGGAGTACGATGGGGACACAGGGCGACCTAGAGCGGCTCGTCAGTCTCGTCGCTGACGGCGAACTCTCCCCAGAAATCGATGCAACGTACCCACTCGAAGAGACCGGTGCGGCGTTTGCAGCGATGCAGGACCGTGATAGCGTCGGCAAGCTCGTCGTGACGCCGTAGTCACTCCTAAGCCCGCGAGGGGTGTTTCTTGCCCTCAGCGACCGCCACTCACCGTGCGATGATGACTGGCACAGGCGAGTTACGGAACACTTTCTGGGCGACGTTCCCGACGACCAGCCGATCGGCCAACGAGCCGCCGTGGGTTCCGAGCACGACCGCATCGAAGTCGCCGGCTCTATTCAGAACCGCTCGCGCCGGGTGGCCCAGTTGTACCTCGGTGGTTATTTCGGCATCGTACTCGGCAGCGAGTTCGCGAGCGTCGTCGAACACCTTCTCCGCACGCTCCTCGGCGGCCGCTTCGATGTCATCTGCAAGAGCAAGTGCGGTGGCTGCTCCCCCCAACGGTGAGGGTCCGCCCACGACGTGTAAGACAGTAATCTCCGCGTCGGGATGGTTCTCAAGGGTGTACTTGAGCGCTTGTTGGGCCATCTCCGAGTCGTCCATCGGGACGAGAATCTGTGCGATCATACCGCGACTACGGGCAGACTGTGGATAAAATGGTGGTGCGCTTGCTTCAACAACCCATTACCACCGGCTGTGAACGACCTTCTATCTCGCCGGCAGTTGCTGGCGGGTACGACATCCATTGAGCGAGGCAGGCAAGATACAGTACACGTATGCAGCGTAGGCTGGGCCCAAATTCACTCTATAACAGTGTGATGGGAATCGAACGTAGTGTTAAATCAATAGCCTGTCAAACCGTGACTATGAGTCAAACGATCAACTCGATTCTCGTGCCGACCGACGGCAGTGACGGGGCACAGATAGGGGCCCGGAGAGGCATCGACCTCGCTGCCACAATCGGTGCCGACCTCCACGTACTGTCAGCGGTTGACACCCGTGACATCGAACCGGATCTGAATTCTGACGGGCAGACCGACCGGGAGCAGCTCCTCGAAGAGGAGGCAGAACGGGCGGTGGATTCCATCGCCAGACTCGCCCGGGCACATCTCTCTGGGCATATCACGACCGCCGTCGAGTCGGGTATCCCGTTCCAAGCGATCAACGACTACGTCGACGCTCGCGACATCGATCTCATCGTTATGGGGACGCAAGGACGGACAGGGTTCGAACGGGTAGTCCTCGGGAGTGTTGCAGAAAAGACGCTCCGCACCGCCGATGTCCCGATTGTCACGGTAACTCCGGACGGGGACATCGTCAAAATCGGCGATCACCTGTACGAGAACATTCTCCTCCCGACTGACGGCAGCGAGGGAGCAGAAATCGCGGTCGAGTGGGGAATCACGCTAGCTGAGGTGTTTGACGCAACGATACACACGGTCTATTCTGTCGATACGAGTCGATCCGGCGGCGCTGAGGGGTCAGCAGAGATTCACGACGCGCTTGAGCAAACCGGTCAGGCGGCACTCGAGACGGTCCATGAGCGTGCCAGAGACGCAGATGTCAGTGTCGTAGGCAACATCGCAAGCGGTCCAGCTGCACGCGCGATTCTCTCCTACAGCGAGGAACATGATATCGACCTCATCGCAATGGGAACACACGGCCGATCCGGCCTCACGCGATATCTAACCGGCAGCGTCACCGAGACCGTGGTACGTAATGCGGCTGTCCCGGTCTGTTGTGTCCCGATGCAGTGACACGCTTTTCGGGGAAACAACGCGTTCGAGAACTCTGTCTGATAGTTATGATGCACGCTGTCTCGACGCACCGGACGCGTGCTGTTTCGCAGTCGTGTACGCCTCTCTGACGCGCTTGAACTCGTCCTCGTTGCCGCCGTGGTCCGGGTGGACCTCCTTGACGCGTTCGCGGTAGGCCGATTTCACGTCGTCCAGCGACGCGTTCTGTGTCAGTCCCAGTTCGCTGAACGCCTGCACTGTCGGGTGTGGTTCATCCTCAGGGTCCGGGCCGAGGTTGACTTCAGGCGTCTCAAAGGGCAGGCGTGCGCCGAGATAGACTCCCGGCATCTCGTGTTCGACCAGTACGGGAACGGTCGGCGACCGTTCGATGCGGTAGTACGCCCGGGCGTCGAACGTGATCGCCACGTCCCGTTTCGGCAGGTAGAAGGCGACGTGTTGCCCCTCGACGAAGTGGTTCTCGGCGAACTGCTCGTCGATGGCGGTGAGGTACTCGCGAAGCTCCGCCCGGCGTCGCATCTCCCCGCCGTCTGTCGCCTGCCGGTTCGGCCGCTCGGCCGGAAACACACGGTTCGCGAGGACGAACAGTCCAGCGACGACGAGAGTCCCAGCGACACCTAACACAAGCCCAAGGACTAGCCACTCCGGCAGCATGCCCGGTTGTGTCTGCACGACCCTCCGTTAGGCTCCAGTGGTAAAGAAATTCCCGCTCTCCGGTAGCACAGCCCCGAGGTCGCCAATACCGGGACACAGGGCCCCAATCCGTATCAGCCGATGTACCTGAGGTCCTCGTCGGCGGGCGACGGGGAGTTCTGCTGTTCCATCTCCTGGATCTTTCGGACGACTTCCTCCATCTCGTCGGCACGGTCTTCTAGGGAACTGTAGTCGACTTCGAACCCGATGACCTCCTGCAGGATTTCGAGGACGGCCTGTGCGCTCTTGGGATCGACCAGATAGCCCGACGTCTCGCCCATGAGGCAACTGGCCGGCACGTCGCGGCGTTTGCTCAGGCCCAGCAGCAGGCCGGAGACGCCGACGATACCGCCGGCCGGTTCGTCCTCGCGGAAGGCCACGCCGGCGTCTCCAAGCGTCTCCCGGAAGTCTTCGGTCGTCGTCGCGCCGAGCACGTCGTACTCTTCGATGAGTTCACCCGTCGGGACGCCGCCGAGGGCGAACACCCGCTGGACGCCGAACTCGTCGGCGATGTCGAGGAACGCGTCGGTCAGGCCGTAGTGCCCTTGATTATCCTGCGCTTGATGATCCCCGGAAAGTACGAGCAGGTCCTGACCTTCTTCTGGTGTGACAGCGTGGAACTCGGCGCAGGCGAGCTGTGCCTGGCCCTCGTCGATGCTGACCTGTGGCGGGAAATGCGTCGAGTAAACGCGGCGGACGAGCTCGCTTTCGAGCTCCTCAAGCAGGTGCTCTGCGGCGAGTTTACCGACGTGGCCGACGCCGGGCAACCCCTCGACCAGCACTGGTTCGTTGAGGTCGGGGTCCGCTACGCGCTCGATGTCGAATTCGTCCATACGGCTTATTCGCGGCGGCGGCGCTTAAGAGAACGTCGATACTCGCCGTAGCTGTCTTCAGGGGAGAACGGTGCGGGTGCGCTGTTGACCGCTTCGCCCCCGCATTCCGGACAGGTATCGTCCAGCGTGTACACCGGCCGGTCGTGTTCGGATTCCCAGACGGCACAGACGTGTATATCCGATTTCATCGGTGGTGAATCACTGGAGCGACAACCGGTTTACTCGTCTTCTTCGCTGCGCTCGCGGTGGAACTGCCCCGACCCACCGTGTTGCTCAACGACTTTCGCGGCGCGGTCCGCGCTCTCTTCGAGCGCGTCTTCGGCGGTCTTGTAGTCAGGCGCTTGCACCTGAACCCGGTACTCGGGCGAGCCGACGTAGGTCACTTCGAGTTCAATCTCGTCGGGGACCTCGCCGTTGCCCTCCGCGGCCTGGAGCGCTTCCTTGATGACGTCGACGCCGTCGCTTTCGGGACAGGACAGGTCGACGTAGCCGGTGACCTGCACGTACGGCACCGAGACGTTGTTCCGGGCCGTCTGGACGATGGCGTCGATCTCCTCTTCGGAGAGGTCGACGTCTTCGAGGGCGTCCTTGCCGTGGATCGCCGCTGACTCGAACCCATCGTACATCGAGCCGAACTCCGACAACAGCTCGTTCGCGATGGCGGCGTACGTCTCGTCGTCCAGATCCTCGCCGAAGGCCAGTTCCATCCAGTTGTCGGCCTTCTGCTCGTTTTTCCACTCCTGAATCTTCTCTTTTCGCTGGTGGTCGTTGACGTCCTTGATCGAGAGGTCGATCTGCTGGGCACTCTCGTCGACGTCAAGTACCTTGGCAACGACTGTCTGCCCTTCGTTGACGTGGTCGCGGACGTTCTTGATCCATCCGCTGGCGACCTCGGAGATGTGACAGAGGCCACGCTTCCCCTCGTACTCGTCGAGGTCGACGAAGACGCCGAAGTCTTCGATCTCGTCGATCTTGCCGACGACGAGTTCGCCCGGTTCGGGCCAGCCGCTGTATTTCATCCTATCGGGCCTCGACGACGGCGGTCACTTCGCCTTCGATGTCGGCCTTGCCGCCCGTCGGGCGGGCGATAGTGTGGCCACAGACGGCACACGAAACTTCGCTCGCGGCCTTCTCGAAGAGACTCTGTTCGTTCTCGCAGTCGGGGCATTCGACGGTGATGAAGCTTCCTGCCATCGTTACTCCTGGAACTCCAGTCGGCCAGCGCGCCATCCTTCGCGGAGGTGGGCCTTCCCACACTCGCCACAGCGGTACTTGAGGTCCGTCTTCTTGGTGGGCTTGTCGCCACCCGGGACCTTCGAGAACTTCCCGTCGTTCCCGATACCGGAGTTGCGTTCGCGCTGGCGGTCGATCCACTTCATGCCCGTCTGGCGGCCACTACGGACTTTCTCGACCTCGTGTTCCTGGTGCTCGTTACAGTGCGGACAGTACGTATTGAATCGTCGTGGCATCTGCATAGATATCGGCCTTACCGAGCGATTTGACGTGCCCGCTTAAAACCCGTTTGGTTCGCACCTGCTGTGTGCCCCACAGTACCGCCCCTGCCCCGTGACTAACCACCATATTCAGTCCGTCCCCACCCCGCCACAGTGCCGGCTACTGGAACCGGGCTGACGGTCCACTAGATTCGATTCGGACCGCACCGAACACACCAGACTCAGAACCCGAGAGCAGTTCGAGATTCACCGCTTCTCCAGCAGAGAGCGACCGGAGCTTCGTCGCCAGTTCGCTGTCGATGTAGTCAACGACTTCGTAGGTCTCGTCGGCTTCGACGTCTCGGAGCTCCATCCGTCCGTCGTTGTCCATCGAGCTGACGACGACTGAGGCCCGCTCGCACGACCGCTGCTGTTGTTTCAACATATATGACTGTCGCTATTCCGGATATATAAATCTCGGCTATCAGGCTGTTAAGCATCTAGACACGATCGGTAAGAATATAAGGACATTCTAGTTACAGGTGATTCCTCGACGCTCGCTGTCGGTTACTGTGCTGTGTCGCATTCGCCTTCGAAGTCACTAAGTACGCTGTTGGCAAAGGAACGGGCATGAAGAAGCTCATTATCCACGGCGACCCGGGGCTGCGAAAGGGCGGCCGCATCGAGTACGAGGACGAGGAGTACGAGGTGTTCTCGGTCTCGCGGCAGGGCGACTGGCACGGTCCGGACCGGCCACAGCTCTGGTGTACTATCGGCTCAGAAGACGAGGAAGAGACGTTCAAGAGACAGGAGTACATCCCGATGCATCTGGACACGGACGATATCGAGGCCGAAGCCGTCACCGTCCTCCGCGAGCGCGCGCCGCCGAACGCCGAGTCCTGATCGGCCCGTTTCGCTTCTTGGAGAGCCGTCGTTCGCCCACAGTAATCCGCTTCTTTTTCAGAAGTACTCCGGCCGGACCTGATAGATCGTGACGCCGCCGGCTCGTTTCGCGACGGTGACGCCCTGTAGCTGATCGACAGTCACCTCGTCGTAGCGGGCTCGTTCGGCCGGGCCGACGTAGACGTAGCGCACGTCGTACGCTTCGAGCAGACGGCGCTGTTCGGATGCGTCGCCGGTGTAAATCGTCTCCACGTCGTCGACGCGGCGGTCGTACACCGTGTCGTTGCGGTACTGGGCCTCGTGGGTCCAGCCTGCAACGGTCGGCAGTCCGGTCAGACTCGACGGCGCGCTCGCGCCCTTGCCCTCGCTGGCGTCCCACTCGTAGTCAGCCGGGGCGGCCGTGACGATGGTCGGCCGCCCGGTCGTCGTCTCGCCGAGCCACCGGATCGCCTCGGCTTCCTCGGGATGGTCGTCGTCGAGGTACGCCAGCCCGTCCAGCGTAGGCTCGCCCGCGGCGTCGACGTGGTTCGAGAGCGCAAACACGCCGTACAGCGATGCCGAACAGATCAGCAAGGCGACGAACGCACGGACACCCACGCTCGTCCACGCTCGTCCCCGCTCGCCGCTCGGCCGCCAGCGGGTGAGCAGCCACGCCAGCACGGGGCCGGCGGCGACCCCCCAGAGCACCCACACCTGCATGTACGTCTTGAAGACGGTGTTCATCCGCCCGATGTTCTCCCTGACGAAGATGAACTCGACGAGGAAAACGAGGCCTGCGCCGGCGAGAATCAGCACGGCCTCGAAGCCGACGGGCCGGTCGCCACCGTCAGCGAGCGCCGGGACCGCATCGACGGTGCGGTCAAGCGTCGGCGAGCGCGCGAACAGCCACGCGCCCACCAGCAGGGGAACGAGCAGGCCGACGGCCGCGACATCAAGCGTCGCTGCCAGTGCCGCCGTACCCACAGTCACAAGGCCGACAATGCGGGCTGTACTCCGCCCGACGGCACGGCCGGTCTGGGCGTACAGGTACAGCCAGAACGGGGCGATGAACAGGCCGTGAACGGCCAGCAGCTCAATCAGCGAGGTCCGGTCGGGGAGAACCGCTATCTCGCGGCCGCTCGCCGGGCCGAGCCAGAACGGGAGCGACCAGAGCAGTCCCAACGCGAGGACGCCACTGGCGACGACCAGCCCCATCCCGATTCGGACCCCCTCCTGACCCGGTCCGTTCAGTCGGAGCCGCTGTCCAGCTGTTTTCGGTAGGAGCGTCGTCGGGTCTGCCGGTGCGACGGTGACAGTCAGCAGCGCCAGCCCGCCCATCGATGGGAACGACCACGTGTTCGTCACGGCCATGATGCCCGCGACGGCCGGGAGCGCGCCGAAAAGCAGTGCGAGCCGCCGTCGACGCTCGGCGGCCGGTGTCTGATAGTAGCTGAAACAGAGCGCGGCGGCAAGCAACAGGAAGCCCGTGCTCATCATATGGGCGTGCATGTCGCCGTTGAGCCAGGAGAACAGCGGGAATTCGTCGATGACCAGCGCAGCACCGGGCTCGTACGTGCCGAAATCAGCTGCCGTGTCCTCGATGACGCGGCTCGCGTCCCAGTAGCTGAACGAATCCGGCCCCGCTGCAAGCCCCTTCAGTTCGTAACCCGCCCGCTCGGCAACGCTCTGGCTCAGCCCGCCCGGCAAAAGCCAGACGACGAACTTTGCGGGTGTCGATAGGTTGCTGGCAAACCCAATACAGAACACAGTGAGCCCGGCGGCCAGCCGCCGCGGGAGGCCGCGCTCGCTCGCGACAGCGCCCGCCAGTCCGTACGCCGCCGTGACCAGCGTCGCATAAAAGCCCGCCAGCGAGAGATTGTACGCGAACTGTCCGGCGGTGCCCGTTATTCTGGTGAGAATCGCCGCAATGAGATGCCCACCGTAGTAGTACGCGACCGGCTCGCCGGCGAACCACATGTCCTTCAGTGGGAGGCTGTCAGCCCGTACGAGCGACTGCAACAGTCCGAAATCGAGGAACTTCTCGCCGCCGATTGGGACAATTGCTGGGTCGAGTGCCCGGATACCGACGACGAACAGGAACGCGACTGTGAACACGCCGGCCGTCTCGGCGTACGCTTTCAGATCCGGTGCGCTGTCGACCCGCCACATAGCTACCGTAGCCGTTGCGAGCACGGCGACACCGAGCCAGATGCCGAGCGCCAGCGAGAGGCGACCGACGAAATAGGTGACCAGCCACAGTATCGAGACGGCGACCGGGACGCCGAAGGCGAGTCCGCGGTCGGCAAAGCGTGGGAACAGCAGTCCGGCGACGGTCCCGCCAGCGTACAGTAACAGGAGGTAGAGGACGAGCCAGGTGGCGAGGAGCCCGTATTCCATCACTGAAGGGACCGGTTCGCTGGCCTATACGCTTTTTCGTTGCTCCCGCGATTATCGACTGACTAGGGACCGGTAGCTTCGAACTGTTTTTACTTCCGCCTGTCCGACTACTCGGCAATGTCGCGTTCCGTCGGGGTTGTCATTCCAGCCTACCGTCCCGACATGGATCAGCTCGGGACCTATATCGCCGCCATCGACGATGTCCTTGCCCCGCAGACAATTGTTGTCGAGCTCGATGCACCACGGGATGGCGTCCCTGTACAGCTCCGTTCGCTCCCAATCGAAGTCCACACCGTGCCCTATCGCCGTGGGAAAGGCGCAGCGATCACCGCTGGGTTCGAACGGTTGGAGACCGATGTGCTGGCGTTTGTCGATGCCGATGGGTCGACACCCGTCCGCTCGCTCGAACGGATACTGGACCCGGTCACCGACGGCCAAACGGACCTCGCTGTGGGCTCCCGTCGTCACCCGGACGCGACGGTTGCCACCCATCAGACGTTCGCTCGGCGGTTCCTCGGCGACGGCTTCGCGTGGCTCGCAGGCCAGCTGCTCGACGCGCGGCTGTATGACTACCAGTGCGGTGCGAAAGCCATCGACGCGGCCGCCTGGAACCGGGTCCGTGACCACCTGTACGAGCCTGGCTTCGCGTGGGACGTCGAACTGATCGCTATCATCGCGGCGATGGACTTGCGTATTGAGGAAATCCCCATCGAGTGGGAGGACAAGCCCGGCTCGACGGTGTCGCCGATACGAACGTCGATGGACCTGCTCGAGGCGCTGCTGACGGCTCGCCACCGATCGAAGCAACTGCGCGATGATCGCCTTCATACGGCTCTGGCTGAACACCTCGACGAACCAACCGCCCTTATCGAGAAGGACCGATGATGGACATCGAACAGCAGGTTCGACGCATCGTTCCCGACCGGTTCGAGTCGCTTGTGTCGGGCGTCCGGTTCGGCCAGTTCGTCTCCGTCGGCGTCGTCGGCGCAATCAGCGACAACACGGTGCTCGCCGTGCTTGGGCTCGCTTTCGGCGTCAGCGATATGTGGGCCAAAGCCGCCGGCGTCGAAACGGCGATTCTCGTGATGTTTCTGGTCAACGAACACTGGACGTTCTCCGGTCAGGGTGCCACCGGCCGCCGTTCGTTCGCCAAGCGACTCGGGAAATCACACCTCGTCCGGTCCGGCGGCGTCGCGGTCCAGCTTGCTATCTACTGGCTGCTCACGCAGTGGCTGACGATTGAACTCGTTGTCGCCGGAACTGATCTGTGGTTCATTGCCGCGAGCCCACTCGCCATTGGCGTTGCGATGCTGGTCAACTACGTCGCCGAGAGTATCTTTACCTGGCAGGTCCATGCGGACGAGTGAGCATAGCGCGTTACTAACTCACGGACGGCACTCGAATCACAACCCTTAATGAGGGGACCGAACTACGAGATAGTAGCGGGATGGGATAGCCAGGAGATTCCGGCGGGCTCATAACCCGCAGATCGGTAGTTCAAATCTACCTCCCGCTATATTCTGTCGCTCACAAATTCGTGAGCGACTGGTGTAGTCCAGTATATTTGAAGAAGGTCACGAGCGATCGAAGAGAGTGACGTGAACGTGGTTCAAATCTACCTCCCGCTATATTCTATTGCTCACAAATTCGGGAGTGACTGGTGTAGTCCAGTATATTTGAAGAAGGTCACGAGCGATCGAAGAGAGCGACGTGAACGTGCTTCAAATCTACCTTCTGGGACATTTCTCACGCCGTAGACTGCTTTCAGCCTGTTCACCGCTATTGCTCATTGCTGTGGAGGTACCCTTCTCTGGCCGCCGTCAGTATCCGGTATAGTGTGGCAACCAGCGCAACAACGAGCAACACGCCAAGGACCTGTACAGGCGTGTTTTGCGTCTCGAATGCCCATGGGAGCGACAGCGCTACAAACCGAACGGAGACGATGAGTCCGGCGAGGGACGTAACGGCGACCAACAGATACCGGGCAACGCGCTGCAATGCGTCGCCGCGGTCCATCGTCTCGAGCCCGTATCGCTGTACCATCGCTCCTTCCAGTGCCAGCCAGAGCGCCAGCAGTGCGGCCACACCGAATCCGACGGTTCCGAGCGGGTCCGGAAGCGTGAGCCCCGTTAGTCCGGCAACAATTTTGCTCGCGCCGACGAGCAACCCGAGCGTCAGCGGCCCAAGTAGTACAAGCGAACTGAACACGGCGGCGAAATCCCCTGCAAGGGATCGAATGGAGGGAGACACAGCAGCTAGTGTCGATTCAATCTTTTGTAAGCCTACTGGTAACTGCTGGCGGCCCGCTTTCGATTGCTACGGAAACCGTATCAACAACCGCTCTAATCGTCGCCGTGCTCGTCGACGATGGTGACCTCGCCGTCGATGACCTGAACGTTGATCAGCGTCTTGGCGTCGTACCCCGCTTCGTCGAGCTTGTTCGTCCCGTCGGCTTTCTTGATGACACAGACGATGTCGCGGATGTCCGCGCCGATGTCTTCGAGCGCGCCCGTGAGTCCGGCCAGCGTCCCGCCGGTCGAGAGCACGTCGTCGAGGACGAGCACTTGGTCGCCCTCGTACACGTCGTTGACGTACATCTCGCTCTCGGAGTAGCCGGTCACTTGGGACAGCGACACTTCCCCGTCAAGCCCGTACTGGCGTTTGCGGACGACGACGAGCGGGATGTCGGTCATCAGCGAGACGGCTGTGGAAATATGGATCCCCATCGCCGCCGGTGTGACGATCTTGTCGACGTCGTCGAGCTCTGCCTTCCGGATGATCTTGATGACGATTTCGCGCAGAAGTTCCGGTCGAAGCATCGGGACCCCGTCGCTGATGGGGTGAACGAAGTAGTGATAGCCTTCCTTCTCGATAATTGGTGCTTCGAGTAGGGACTTCTTGAGTCGGTCCATGCTGGCGGTACTACAAGCCCGTACTAAAATTCTCCGTCACCGACTCAGTAGAGCGTCAGCAACTCACCGAGTGCTCGCATCATGGGCAGGAGGTGTGTATCACCCAGTGCGTAGTACTCGACGGTCGTCAGCAGTAGAAACACAGCCGCCACACCCGTTGCAGCACCGAGAAGCACTGTACCGATCTGCCCGGCTCGGCCTTTGGAGCGCCCACTCAGTGCCCAGATGCCGAGTGGAACAGCGCTCCCAAGCGCGAGCAGCGCGTGCAACTGGAACGCTTCGCCGATGCCGTTTACTGTCACCGCGACGAGCACCACGGTCACTTGCCCGCCGATCAACACTGTCCCCGCAACTGTCCAGAGGAACAGGCGCCAGTGATCCGTGAGGCTCTTGCGTACCGCCGGGAGCCGCACGAACAGATATACGCCGAGCGGATAGAGCGGAAACAGATACCGGGCAGTCACCTGTGCGTGCAGTGGCAAGCGGCTGTTGTACAGCAGGACAACGCCGACGAAGGTCGTTATGGCGAACGCGTCCACGACGCGGTCGGCGCTGAGTGTCCGGTCAGCCATCGACGATGGCAACCGTAATCGTCGGATGACTGGGAGTGCACCGACCATGGCGACGAGAACCGGTGCCGATTCGAGCAGTGAGAGATTGACGGATTCCTCACCGGTGTTGTCGAGCGCACCGCCCGCGCTTCCCGACCGGACGAACGCGTGATACACGTCATTTGGTTGCTGCTGGAGCGTTTCGATTCCCGAAACGAGTTCTCCCCCGAGCAGCAATAGCGGCTGCATCCCACTTTCGAGGGTCCCGAGCAGAGGTGCCAGCGGCGTGAGCAACCCACCAGATCCACTACTACCGCCACTGCCACTACTTCCTCCACTCCCGCCGGCACTGCTCGCAGCATTGCTACCGAGGGAGCCGCCGCCGGAAACCAGTCTCGGCGGTTTAATCGGGGAGCCGGAGATGGCGAGATTAGTGATAATGAACGGCAGCAGGGAGAGGGCGAAGATGACGCCAATACGAGCGAGCGTTCGTGGACTGTTGTCCCGGGCTGTCGGAATATCGACCAGCGGTAGGGTGACACAGAGCAGGAGCGCTTCCGGAGCGTGTACCCACGCGTACACTCCCACCAGTGCGTAAGCGAGTGCCCGGAAGGTCTGCCGCTGCGTAATAACTGCTCCGTCTGCTGGCGTGTGGCTCCGATAGAGGCAGTACGCGATACAGACGACCACCGTCCCGGTGACGGCGTGTCGCTTCGGCACGGATGCCCAGAAAGCCAGCGGTGTCCCAGCTGTGAGCACAACAGCGCTCAGGAGCCCCAGCCGACGTGTGTGCACCCGACTGAGAAGGCGATAGAAAACCACCGGGGTAAACGCTGCGATGAGGAGATGTGTCAGCTGCAGCGCGTACAGATGGGTTCGGCCGGCGTCAAGTGGCTGTGCCAGTGTCACATTCAGCCCGAACAGCCCTAGGACTGCGACGGCACCGCCATAGAGGACCCAGTCGCCGTCGGTGTAGTAACCACACTCCACCACCAGCGCCAACAGCGCGAGCGACCAGAGCGCGACCAGCGCAATCCGGAGTTCGACGACGGCGGCGAGCAGGTCAAGTACGAGCACGAGCGGCAGCGAGAGGACAACGACGCCGTAGTTGCGTGCGTACCACTGGCCGTCGTATCTGCTCGCCCCCGGCGTCTCTAGTCCGGGGCCGTAGACCGCCTCGGTCATCGCTAGCTGTCCGTTCGAGAGGCTGTACAACCCATTCGCCAGCGTGTAGGAGTCGTTTATCAGGAACGCTGTCCGCCACAGCAGCCCGAACAGCACAACCGTCGCGAGAAACACGGTCAGGCCGAGCCGGTCGCCAAACAACACCGCGTACACCGTCTCACGGGTGTTCGACAGTACGGGCGTCCGCTGTCGGAGACGCCCGACGAACTCCGTCGCTGTCATTCGACCACCGATATCGTGACGTTGCGCATCGCCACCACGCCGTGGCCCGACCCGTCACGCTTGCTTACCGTCACTGTCCCGTTGTACTGTTCGCGTTCTATCTCCCCGTCGGTGAATGTGTCCGATGCCAGCGTCAGCGTGTACGTGTCTCCAGTCGAGTCGTCTAGAAAGTGATTCGTCGTCCGCGTGTAGCCCAGTTCCTCGATTGTAAGTTCGTAGATGAGTGTCGGCCGTCCGGTACGATTCGCGAACTGTACGCGGACCGGCGGTGTATCGAGGTAGTAGCTTGCCGCGCCGTAGGACCCTTTCTCAAGCGTTACGTCCTCCGACAGTTCGACTGCGGACACCGTGACATTGCCCGTTTCAAGTGCAACCGGTTCTGGTTCCGTTGCCAGTGTTACACCGGGGAACAGCGGGCCAGAAAGCAGTGTAACGCCGAGAATTATGGCGACCACACTGGTCATAACAGCCCGCGTTCTTTCCATTGTTACCAGCCACTAGATATCGGGCAATAAAAGTGTCGTGGCGAGATTTCTCTCGCTTGTCAGCTAGAAAAAATAAAACGAGATGATAGATTATGTCTGCGGACCAGAGTCTTGTACGGGCGCTACTGAGGAATCGCCTTCTGCCGTCTGATAAACAACTTAGGTCATAATCGTCTACTCGAGTAGGAGTCCTCTATACATCGAAAGACTTTCTTACTGGTCGTGGAGTGTGTTGACTCAACTCTAGAGGTGTCAACTATACTCACAGTACGTTTTAACCGTGAAACGCCGCCTTGAAAACCATCAAGGCTGACTGTATCGCCAGAATTCGCTGCGGCGGCGTTTGGTTATTTCAACGACAAATCAGACAAACAAAACAACCTAAGGACGCGAAACAAACTGCGTGCTTTAGTCGTCGGAGCCGGCTTCCTGCGCCACATACTCAGTCAGTGTCATCTCACGACCGCCGTAGGTATGATAGCCCGCGGAGACGCTGAGTACAACCGCGATCAGCGTGGCCCAGACCAGCGGCGGAATTGCTGTGAACGGATAGACGCCGACCCAAAGGATCGTCACGACTGCCAGGCTGACCGCACCGAGCGAGAGGTAGTACTCACGCCAAGGGAACTCGCTTCCCGGCACGATTTCGAGATAGATAGTGAGTTCCTCTGTGTGTGCAGTCTTGGAAATCGTCCCGTTCTCGTCATCGTAGTCGATGATACCCGTCTCATCCATCCGCGGGAGATGAGACTGCTGTAACGTGGTGTAAACGCGCTTCCGTTGCGCGCTCGTGACTGCAGTGTTTGGGCAGTCGTACTCCTGTGCTGCGACGTGTGACGCAAGATCACCGAGCTGTACTGGCCCGTCGTGTTCCCGTAGATACTGTAGCGTGTAGCGACGCCGTTCGTTCTGCAGGACGTCGAATATCTCGCCTTTGGAAAGGTCATCGTCCGTAGTGGATTCCGACCGTTCTACCTGCTTACTCATATTATATTCTCCAGTTCCCCACCACCCATCGCAGGGAATACAGCAGATATCAGAGTGTTCATCAGTTATAAAATCACGGGTTTTACTGTCGGAAAAAACGGCGACTACGTGAGTTTATGCGCTTGGTCCGGACGCAGTGGCGAGGGTCGCCGAGTTGTCACCTGTCGACGACTCATACACCACGCTAAAGTCGTACCCATCCCCGGTGACAGCAACTACAACCCGGTCTCCAGCAACAACTTTGCTATTGTCTGCGCTGGATGCGTAATTAGGCCATGGTTGGTTGTTATCGTTTATGTCCGCATCTTTATCTTCCCCGACATTGACATCGCCATCAAAGCCGCTGCCGCGGAAGACGAGGTTACTAGCTTTGATTGAATCTCCGCCGTCGTGAGTCACAGCGACTTCATCTACGTTCGAATCATATTCCGTACTGAAGCTAGCCTGTGGGGCCGTGTTGCTGACCTGATCGCCCAGACCGAGGACGAATGTTGCGATAACGGCTGCGAGGATGACCGTGATTGCGACCATCAGGATGACCCCGATGACCGGCGACACAGCATCGTCGTCGTTGAAGAATCGTTTGAGTTCCATTGTTGTGTCCGCACGCATCAACAGGTTCCCCTGTTATGCCGTGCTTATCGAATCGTGGCTATGGAGATATATAAGTCTGCACCTGTATTATCAGAGCCTGTAATTGCCATATTTGTTAACAGCTATTCTGGGGTGCTTGAAACCAGATCTAGCCGACCTGGTCCGCGATTATCACAGAAGATGTTTTTAGAACATCATGAAAGGGCCAGCAGTGCTACCGTAACGAAGACCGCGAGGATGAGGATGCTGAGTCCGATGCCGGCCCGCATCGGATGTACGAGGGTGTCGTCGTCGCGGAGCCGCGCAATCACGTCGTTCGGGGACGTCACCGTCCGCGTGACGATGCCCGTGGTCTGAACCACTGCGCGGTCGACGGCGGCGTACAGTTCGGTCACACCGACAACGAGCCCGCGGAAGCCATAGAAGAGGGCGGGGTTGTACACTGAATCGATGTCGGGAACGCGGCCGAGCTTCGAGAGGGGCTTCTTCGTCACCGCGAAGCCGATCAGTCCGAGGACGGCGAGGACGACTCCTTCGATGAGGTGGGGAATGGTGTAGGTCTTGTAGACGTGGTGGACGACAGCCTCGCTCGTAACGTCGAATGGAAGGATGGCGAACAGCGCCGTGTCGTACACACCGTAGATGACACAGAGCGCGGCTACGGACACCATTGCCACGCTCTGCAGACGGTTCGCGTCCGGCACACTGCCGTCGTACTCGCCGTGGAAGAACGCGTAGTAGCCGAACTTGATGAACGACATGAACGTGCCGACCCCGCCCAGCAGCAGTAGCCACTCGAGCGTATAGAACTCACCCAGCGGGAGCGGCCCCTTACCGAAGGTATAGTGGCTCCCGGAGATGATGATCCCCTTACTCACGAACCCGTTGAAGCCGGGGAAACCGGCGATAGACAGCGCTGCGATGGAGAATGCCCCCGCCGTGATCGGCATCTCCCGCCAGAGACCGCCGAGTTTCTTCAGGCTCTCCGTCCCAGTCCGGTAGATGACGACACCTGCGGTCATGAACAGCAGGCCTTTGTACAGGATGTGGTTGAACACGTGGGCGAACGCGCCAGCCTGTGAGAGGGCGCTCCCGATACCGACGCCGGCGACCATGTATCCGACCTGGGATTGGATGTGATAGGAGAGGAGCCGCCGCATATCGTTCTGGAACAGCGCGAACAGCGCGCCGAAGACTGCCATCCCGCCGCCCATGTACGCGATGGCCTCGTGGCCGTTGGGGAACGCGCGGTACATCCCGTAGACCCCGGTCTTGGTCGTGAACACGCAGAGGAACACGCTGGCGGCGATGTGTGGGCGCGGATAAGTGTCTGGCAGCCACGCGTGCAGGCCGATGAAGCCGACGTTGACACCGATACCGATAGCGGCCAGGGCGGCGGCCAGCCCGGACGTGATTCCAGCCGTTTCCGGACCGCCCGGCACTGACGCGAACAGGAACGTCTCCACCTCGACGTAGTGCCGGAGGATGGCGGCCATCAACAGCGTACCGCCCAGCCCGTGCAGCAGGGCATACCGGAAGCCGGCCCGAACCGCCTTGCCGCCGTAGTGCCACACCAGCAGCGTGCTGGTGACGGCCATCAGCTCCCAGAAGAAGATGAGCGTCAGCCAGTCACCGGCGAACACAGCCCCGAAGCTGGTCGCAACGTACGAGAGAGCGTATCCGGTCTGTGTCGTGTCGGCCTCGCTGGCGTAGGAGTAGAGCACGGCGACCGCGGCAATGAGCCCGAAGATGATGCCCATCAGCCGTGAGAACGGATCGACGTTCAGTAGCACAGCGTCGAACCCGAGGAACTGGGTCTGGAGATGCGCGCCTTCGGGAACCATAACGGCCCACAGCACCGCCAGCGCGGGCACGAGTACACCGACGGCGTGTCCGGCGCGCCGTGGGAGCTGAGACACAACGATTGCCACCGCCAGCAGTACGACGACTGGCGGAACCGCTGTAAGCATCGACATTAGGCCACCACCCCCGGCAGATTACTGACGATAGTATCGACGATTCGCAGGAAGACAGCTGTGTACGGCACTGTTCCCAGCAGGAGCGACAGCGTAGCCGCGGTGAGTATCGGCCCGAGCATGAACCACGTGCTTTCGCCGCCGCGCCAGCCGCGGTCGTCCCAGCCTCCTGCGGGCGGGCCGCCGTGGTGTTCGTGCTCCTCGTGGTGTTTGCCGAGGTGGTCGACGTGCTGTGGGTCCGGAACATCGCCCTCGCTGGGATGGTCGTCGGTATCGTCTGAATCGTGGCCCTCACCGCCGTCGGCTCGAACCTCGTCTCGCCCACCGAACGGTCCCCCGATGAGTGGCTTCTCGTCGTGGCTCTCCGGCGATTCGAAGTACGCCTGATAGACGATTGGCCAGAAGTACGCGATGTTGAGGACACCGGAGACCAGCAACGCGCCGGCGAATACGAGACCGCCGCTTTCGAGGTTCAGCGCCCCGATAACGAGATACCACTTACTGACGAAACCAGCGACTAGCGGAATCCCGGCCATCCCAGCCGCGGCGACGGCGAAGGCGGCCATCGTCAGCGGCATCCGTTTCCCGATGCCGGCCATATCGCTGATATCGTCGGTGTGAGTTTCGACGTGGATCGCGCCGGCACAGAAGAACAGGGTGAGTTTCATGAACGCGTGGGCGGGGATGTGGAGCAGACCGCCGGTTAGAGCGTTCTCTTTGAGCAGTGCTAGCCCGAGCACGATATAGGAGAGTTGGCTTATGGTCGAATACGCCAGCCGCCGCTTGAGGTTGTCCTGTCTGAGCGCAATAATACTCGCGGTCAGCAAGGTGAAGGCCGCAATCGCGGCCAGCGGGAGGGCGACGCCGAGTTCCTTCATCGTTACAGGGCCGTACACGTCGAGGACAACTCTTGCAATGCCGAAAACGCCGCTTTTGACGACTGCGACGGCGTGCAGCAGGCCCGATACCGGCGTCGGAGCGACCATGGCATCCGGAAGCCAGGAGTGCATCGGCATCAGCGCGGCCTTGACGCCGAAGCCGGCAGCAAGCAGGGCGAACGCTGCTCGTGCCAGCGCCGGGTCGGCCGTCGCGAGTTCTTCGATGCCGCCGGGGGTAAACGCGGTCGTCCCAGCGAGGACGAACACCAGAACTGTGCCACCTAGCACGGCGACCCCACCGCCGAAGGTGTACGCGAGGTACTTCCGGCCGGCTGCGCGGGCCTCGTCGGTCTCGTCGTGGGTAACGAGCGGATACGTCGACACTGTCAGCAGTTCGTAACAGACGAACAGCGTCAGCAAGTTCGACGCGAAGGCGACGCCGACAGCCGACGCGAGGCTGGCGGCGAAGGAGGCGAAATAGCGCGTCTGTGCGTGTTCGTCCAGACCGCGCATGTAGCCGATGCTGTAGAAACTGGTGACGATCCACAGCAGGCTCGCAAGCAGGCCAAACAGCAGCCCGAGTGGGTCGACGTTGAACGCCAGTTCGATCCCGGTGCCAAACTGCCCGACGACAAACTCGTACTCTGTCCCGCTCAAGACGCCGGGGATCATACTCGCAATGATACCGAACTTCGCGAACGCGACGGTTAGGGTCACCCCCTCTCGCAGATTCGGCCGCCCTTTGAGCGAGAGAATCACGGGGATAGCCACTGCCGAGACGAGGATTGCCAGGATGGGTCGTAATTCAGTCATTGGTTTAGAACGGGTATAAGCGTCTCTCGAAGCACGTGTTCAAGCGTTGGGACGGCCGCGGTCAGCACGACCGCGAGCGCAGCTGCGATAACGACGACGGCGATCATCCCGAACGAGACCGCCTGTCCGCTCCCGTCTGTTACGGGAGCTTCGTCAGGCTTCGAGTGGATGGTCGCCTCGGCGAAGTAGAGCCGCTCGACGAGGCGGGCGAAGTACGCGAGCGTCAGCAGCGTACTCGCGAGCAACACGGCCACGACGGGCCAGTTCTCGGCGTTGACCGCGCCAAGTACGATGTACCACTTGCCGACGAAGCCGACCGCCGGCGGAACGCCGACCATCGCCAGCGAGAGTACGGCGAAGGCAAACGCCGAAACCGGGACGCGACTTCCCATCCCGGCGTAGCCGTTCACCGTCGTCGCGCCCGTCTTGCGCTCGATGACCCCCGTCGCGGCGAACAGCCCGCCTTTCATCACTGCGTGGCCGAGCAGGTGGACGGTCGCGCCGACGACGGCCAGCGGGGTTGCGATAGCGAATCCGGCGACGACGAGGCCGAACTGTGATACCGAGGAGTACGCGAGCATCCGCTGGACGCTGTCTTGCGAGACGGCGAGCGCACTTCCCGCGACGATACTCACGCACGCCAGACCGACCAGCGCCCAGCGCGCGACAGGCACAGCGGTCAGGAAATCCACCGTGAACACGGAAAACAGCAGCCGAGCGAGCGCGTACGCCGAGACCGTCGAGACGAGCGCAGAAATGAACGCGCTCACCGTATCCGGGGCGTTCGCGTAGGCGTCGGGCTGCCAGGTGTGCAAGGGGAACAGAGCGACTTTCACCGTCAGCCCGCCGACCATCAGCCCGAACGCGGTCAGGACGAGCGTCGAGTCGTAGGCCGCCATCTCCCCGAGTTTAGTCGCCAGGTCGGCCATGTTGAGCGTCCCTGTCGCCGCGAGCAGGTAGCCCACGCCGAGCAGATACAACGAGGCCCCGACGGTCCCGATGATGAGGTACTTCAGTGCCGCGACGGCAGCGCTGGCGTCCCGACCACTGGCCACGAGGCCGTATGCCGCGAGCCCCGTGATTTCGAGGAACACGTAGAGGTTGAACACGTCGCCGGTGACTGTCATGCCGGTCAGACCGGCGACCAACAGCAGGTACAGGCCGTAGAAGGGGCCTGAGTGCGGGCCGGCCTTCCGGGCGTACGCGAGCACGCCGAGAGAGATGACGGCGACGAGCAGCGCGACCGCGGCAGAGAGCCCGTCGACGACGAGTTCGATGCCGTACGGGGCGGCGAAACCACCGACCGCGTAGGAAACGGTCCCGCTCGAACTGACGGTCCACGCGAGCAGTCCGGCCAGGCCGGTCTGGCCCACGAGGGTCAGCGTCGCGACTGGCCACCCTGCCCGGTCGCTCACTAGACTGGCGGCCAGCGGTATCGCGCCGCCGACGATCGGCAGGACGACCAACAATACGGGGAGGTGTTCAATCATAGTAGAGCTGTTTGAGTTTGTCTTCGTCCAGCGTGCCGTACTCGGTGTAGATGCGGATGATAAGTGCCAGCGCCACGGCGGTCAGGCTCACCCCGACGACGATAGCGGTCAGGATGAGGACGTGTGGCAGCGGGCTGACGTAGGGGCCCCCGCCCTCCTTGATGATCGGCGGGTTCCCGCCAGTCCGGAACGCGAGCGTGATGAAAAACAGGAAGATGCCCGTCTGGAAGATATTCATCCCGATGACTTTCTTTACGAGGTTCCGGGACTCGATGAGCATATACAGGCCAATACCCAGCAGGAGCATCACCGCGAAGTAGTTGTAGTGTGAGTTCAGCAGTTCAAACATTAGCTCTCATCCTCCGGTGCGTCGACAGCGTGGCCGAACCCTGCCGCGAGCAGGAAAAAGAGGCCAATGGCAACGCTGGCGACAATGCCACCGATGCCGAGTTCGACAAGCTCGATGCCGTAGGCAGTCGCGTGTGAGAGGAACTGTTCGTACAAGTGATATTCGAGGAAGTTCCCGCCTAGGAGAATCGTTCCCAGGCCGATTGTCGCGAACGTGAGCACGCCGCCGGACGCGAGCGTGGCGACGACACGGACATCGAGCCACTCGCGCGCGGCGTCAATCCCGTAGGCGAAGGCAAGCATCATGACGACCGACCCCGCGATGACCCCGCCCTGGAATCCACCGCCCGGAGAGTCTGCCCCGTGGAACATCACAAACAGGGCGAAGGTGAGGACGAACGGCGCGACGACGCGGACCGTCGTCATGATGATGGTGCTCTCGACGTAGAGTCCGGTTCGCTCGTCGCTACTCATGCGAACACCTCCTGCCTGAGGACGGTCAGTGCTGCGACCCCGGCCGAGAACACCACGACCGCCTCACCCAGCGTATCGAACCCACGGTAGGCCGCGAGCACGGCTGTCACCGCGTTCTTGACCTCCGTGTCCGCGTACGCGTTGTCGATGTAGTACTGCGTTACCTCGCCGCTGACGACGGGGTTTGGGTGTACCGTCCCGTCCGCCCCGACGGGGGGCAGCGACGGAACCGTCGCAACCATGACGACGACGAACGCGCCGACCAGCACGACGGTCCGAACGCTGAGCGACTCGAACAGGCCGTTTTCCTGTGGGCGAACGGTGTTTGCCAGCGCCAGGATGAACAGGATCGTCATGATGCCGGCCCCGACAGCCGCCTCGGTCAGCCCCACGTCAGGGGCTTCGAGCATCACCCAGATGATGGAGATGCCGAGGCTGTAGGCGGCAAACGCCATCAGTGACGCCAGCACGTCTCGGAGTACGGCCGCGCCGATAGCACAGCCCAGCACGAACACCAGCAACAGTCCTTCGATGAGCGAGAGCGTCATGACTTGCCCTCCTCATCGCCGGCAGTCCACGGCTCGATACCCTGGTCCTGTGCCGCCCGGGCGATGGCGTGAGCGGCGGTTGGGTTCGTCAGGAACATGAACGTCAGCAGGAAGACGGCTTTGATTGTCGCGAGGTCGGTCTGAATCGCGAGTGCAGCGGCAGCGATACCGAGAACGGCTCCCAGCGTATCGCTTTTCGACGCTGCGTGAGCGCGCGTATACACGTCAGGAAGTCGGACAATGCCGATCGAGGCGACGCCAGCGAAGAACGCGCCGACCAGTGCGAGCGCAACGATGCCCCACTCAAGCGGCGTCATAGCACACCCCCGTGCTCGACGTTGAACTTCGAGAACGCTATCGAGAGCAGGAAGTTCAGCAGGGCGTACACGAGCGCGATGTCCAGGAACAGCGGCTTATCGAGCGCGCCGGAGACGAGCGCGATAGCGATGACAGTGTTTGTCCCCATCACGTTGACCGCGATGACCCTGTCGTGGTCCGTCGGCCCGGCGAACACGCGGTACAGCGACACGATAGCGAACAGGACGAACGCGCTAGCGATTGCCAGCAGCGCCGCTTCGAACTCAATCATCGTCAGCCACCTCCGGATCGCTGATATCGCCTTCGACCGTGCCGTCGTCGTCTCCCTGCCCCCGTTCGCGCGGCGAAGGGATCGCCGCGGCCTCCCGGCCGTAGAAGACGAACCGGACGGCCCGTTCGAGGCCACCGTCGAACAGGTCTTCGCGCGCACTACCAGTGAGTGAATGGATATCGAACGCCCGCTCGGAGACGCTGACGGTGAGCGTCCCGGGCGTCAGCGTGATGCTGTTTGCCAGCGTCGTCACCGCTCCGTCACCCCAGATGGCGGCCTCCAGTTCGACCATCTTCGGGTCGATTGGCAGCGACGGGTGCAAGACGACGTAGGCGATTTCGAGGTTGGCGATGGCGATTTCCTTGAGCAGATACGGGACGTACATCGCGAACCGAGCGACCTGTCTCGGAATCCGAGTCAGCGACGGCTGGCGACTGAACGCGATCGGTGCAAGCAACGCCGTGACGATCGTCGCGGTTATCGCGCCAGTGAGGAAATCAAGCGGTTTGTACGAACTCAACAGCAAATAAAACAGATACGACGCTCCGAAAATGGCGAGATACTTCGGAAGCGTCGCGGCGCGAGCGAGCGCGGTCGACCGTGCCGGTCGTTCGACGGGTGCGGTCTCGACCTCGATATCGCCCCGGACGAGTTCGACTTCGAGCGGCCGAAGCATCGGCGTCGTGCCGCCCGGATTGAACTCCGGATCGAGGACGACCCGTTCGATGCTGTGTTCGTCGGCGTAGGCCAGGATCGCGTCGGCGTAATCACCGGGGCTGAACAGGTAGCGGTCGGCACCGATAACGCCCAACTCGATGTCGAGGTTCGACGGCGGGTCAGCACCCAGATCTTCGTCAAGCCAGACTTCGATACGGTCGAGCAGGTCCTTGGCCTGGCCGAGTTCCGTCTGCGCGTCGGGGTCGACGGCGCGCGTGCTTGCGACGGCGACGAGGTGCAACGACACCTGTTGCTGTCCCTCTCTGGCCGCCGATTCGGCCTGTTCAATGGCGTAGGCAACGGTGTTACGGACCGTCACCGAATCGGCTACTGGCACGAGCAGGCGACGGGGTGGTAGTACAGTCACAGTCTCTGTTTAGAAACTCCAAATAGCGGTTCGTCGGGCAGTACTATCGTTATCGGACCGGAGCAACGGAACACGCAAAACTATTTCGTAATCGGTTACGCGGTCAGCCACGACTGGACAGATGGTCACCGAGTTCGTCGGCGACACGAGCGCCCAGCCCTTCCTTTTCCCCGGCGTACTCTGTGGCCGTGTCCGCGTCGACAAGCAGGGCGCGCGTCTTGTCGGCCCCCATCACGCTCGCGTCGTTGGCGACCACGAAAGCCAGCCCGGCCCGCTCGCGGATCTCGCGGGCACGTTCGACTAACGTCTCGTCGTCGCCCGCTGTTTCGACCTTGAACCCGACGATAGGGAGGTCGGGGTGGTCTGACCGAACGGTGTCGATGAGCTTCGGCGTCGGCTGTAGCGTCAGTGTCAGCTCCGCCTGCCCGCTCTTGATCTTCTCAGGTGCTTGCTCGACGGTGTAATCCGAGATGGCGGCTGCCGAGACCAGCGCATCGGCCGAGTCGGCGACCTGACGGACGGCCTCAGTCATCTCCGCAGCAGATTCGACCGGCTCGACGGTCGCGTAGGGAACCTCCGGCCCGTCGTGAACGAGTGTCACGTCGGCCCCGCGGGCGTAGCAGGCCCGCGCGACTGCCCGGCCAGTCCGCCCCGAGGAGCGGTTCGAGAGCGTCCGCACGGGGTCGACCGATTCCGTCGTCGCACCTGCAGTCACGACGACGTGCTCGCCTGCAAGCGGTCGGTCCCCTGCGGCCCGGGCGGTCGCTGTGACGATAGCCTCCTCGGTCGCGATCTTGGCTTTCCCTTCCTCGATTCGCGGGTCCACGAACTCGACGCCCCAGGACTCGACGCGGTCGATAGCGTCCAGCACGCCAGGGTGGTCGTACATCGGCTCGTGCATCGCCGGGGCGACGACGACCGGGACGTCAGCGCCGAGGGCGGTCGTCACGCACGTCGTTACGGGCGTATCGTCGATTGCTGCGGCGACCTTGCCGACGGTGTTTGCCGTCGCTGGCGCGAGCAAGAGCACGTCGCCCCAGCCCGAGCGCCCGCAGAGGTCGACGTGCTCGACACTGCCCGTGATTTCGGTAATCACCTCGTTGTCTGTCGCGAACTCGAGCGCCCATGGGTGGATGATACCTGTCGCGCTGTCGGTCATCACGGCCCGGACGGACGCCCCCTGTCGTCGGAGTTCGTGTGCGAGCTCCACCGTCTTGACGGCCGCGATAGACCCAGACACCCCCAGAACGACGTTGACTCCGGTCAACATACCTGCCGGTTCGCGGCGCGGGGGTAAAAGTCCCTGTCTCCCCGGCGGAACTAGTCGCTGTCGTTGGCGGGCCGCTCGCTCCGCTTGCCGCTCCTGTCACTGCTGGTACGTGGCCCGCCGTCGTGTGCGTTCAGTGCGAGGGTGAACGCGGCTATCGCCAGCAGAACCAGCCCGAGCGCGACCACTGAACTGAGCGAGAGGCCGGTCGCCGTGGCCGGAACTGCGACCGGGATGAGCACGTACCGAACGAGTAACACGAGGAGGATCGCTCCGATGAGGACGGCCGCAGTTCCGGTGACGTGGACGAACTCGCTGTCGGTCGTCTCGGCGTCACGTCCCAGTTGCTGCCCGATGCTGCTGGCGTGCGCGCCGGCGTCCCAGACCAGCAGCGCCGCCGCACTCCCAACGAGGACGAGTATCGGTGCGAGTCCGCGCTCCGCTCCGAGCAGCGTCATGAGGAACAGGAGCCCGCTCCCGGCCGCGAATCCCGCCACACGTCTGGACAGCAACTCCGCCCCGACTAGCTCGGAAAACAGCGTGACGAGTCCGCGGAGGACGACGATCGAAATGAGGACGCCGAGAAGCAACACAGTAGCCGAGCCATAGTGACCGGCCCCGGCATACGTGGGCGCTACTCGCCGGGTCACGCCAGCGGCTGTGAGGATTAGCGCGCCCAGCAGCAGTCCCACAGGAGCTATGATACTGCCGGTCTGCCGCGCCAGCGACCGTCCGGGGTCGTCCCCCAGCCACTGTCGCAGCCACTGCCGGAGCCGTTCGACGATGAGGACACTCAATAACGGCACGAGTCCGGCCGCAAGGACGAGATGGAGCGGGCCACTGAGGGCAACCCGTAGCGCCGACCCGAGTACCGGGAGGCTATCGAGGAAGCGGTCGAACAGGCTCTGTGCTGTCGGGGCAAACGCCACGAGCGACTGCAGGCCAACGGCGGCTTTGACGTAGCGGTCGATGTCCCACCAGCCTGTCCCCAGCCAGTCCAGCCGCCCGAGCGCCCGGTCGGTCGTCGCTGTGGGTTCCGGAATCCACGACTCCAGCGTCTTCGTGGTTTTGTCCAGCAACAACAGGGCGAGAAGGACTCCGGCCTGTAGCGTCACGAAGCCCACCAACGGATGGACCGAGAAGCCGGCGACGACACGGATGAGCACCCAGGGCAGCCTGACGGCAGCGGCGACGGCACAGACGATTGTGACGCCGATGCCGACTGCCAGTACCACGAAACTCTCGTCGAGCATTGCCGTGAGTTCGTCCGTCGCGTCGGTCGGCGGCACCAGTCCGCTACTCGCGTCGATGACGACGAGTGTAGCGGCCAGCGGGAACCCGAGCGCCATGACAAGCGACCAGTAGTCAGTCGCCAGCAGCGCGGTTCCACAGAACACGCCCGCACCGATGACGATGGCGACGCTACCGCCAGCGATGCGCTCGTGGGCATCGCTGCGGAGCGCCCAGGCCCCAGCTGCGATACAGAGCCCGCCGACGAAGCCGGCCAGCACTGGCATCGGGTCCACGACAGCGACAGCGAGAACGAGCGAGGCGAGCACCGCGATCGTTCCGGCCAGCGCCGCGCTCGATGTCGCCGGTCGACTGTCGAGGTCCGTCATGCCCACCGCTCCGTGGCGCGAATGAGGGCTTTCGCGAGCGGTTCCGCGGGCGTCCAGTCGACGACTCGGACCGTCCCTCGAAGGCTGTCGAGGCGAGCTGTTCGGTCGATTCGCTCGACGGTACTGCCCGGACTGTCATCGGTTGTCATATCCGGACTGATGACTGTGACAGCGTGTCCGTACGCGGCGAGCCGTTTCGCCGCATCTACCGCCCGGTCGTCGAGCAAGGGCGTGCAGAACACGACCTGTGACTCGCTCGGTATCGAGCGGTCGAGCGTCGCCACCGCGTCGCCGCCGTCGGCGATGCCGTACCGGTCTCCCATCTCGGTCGGTGACTGCATTCGCCGGGTTCGGGTGTTAAGGTCGAGTAGCGATGAATCACGGTTCTCCGACGACCCACTCACAACCCCTTCCAGAAACGCCTCCAATCGCTGTTCCTGTGCTCGATTGGCCGACGGCTGCAGCGTCTCGCAACTGTCGTAGACTGCAGCACCCACGCGGTTGTCCATGTCCAGCAGCGCCGAGCCGACCTGCTGGGCCGCGTAGGTACAGAACTGGACGGCGGTAGGCGCGCCTGCGTTGCCCGCAACGGTGTGTCTCGAATCCACCAGCGTGGTGACGGTGGCCGCTCGCGTCTCCTTGAATTCGACAGTCGCTAGCTCGTTCGTCTTCGCGAGGCGGTTCCAGTCGACGCGACTCATCGGGTCCGAAGACTGGTGTTCACGGATGGCGTAGAAGGCAAGCCCGTTCCCGCCGGCGTCTGTCGGGATACGCCCGGACTGGGAGAGCGTCTGGCCCGAGAGCGGGACCGTGTCCACACTGGCACTGCACGACACCGTCGTCTCGACGGTGACCTGCTCGGCGAACTCGACGGTCCCAGTCAGGTTCCGGCAGACCACGGCCACGCCGGTGAATGCGTGGTCACCGCGCCGGGATTCGACGGTGTAGGTAACCGAATCCGACGTTCCGGCTTCGAGGTGGGTCCCGAATCGTGGGGACCCGTCGACGACTTCCAGCCGCTCCGGGACGCCGTCGAGGACGCGAACGTCGGGCAGGGTCGCGTCCCCGTCGTTCGTGAGCGTCAGCGTCACTGTCACCTCCGAGCCGGGGAGCGGGTCGGCCGGTTCGACGTGGCGCTCGACCGTGAGCGTCGGTTCGGGGTCGCCGATGGCCGCCTGATAGGCCGCATACACCAGCGCCACCGCCGCGACCATGAACACCGTCGGGTTTCCGGTGACGATGCCGGCCCCGCCAGCCACCAGTGCGGCCGAGACGCCGACGTTGCGCTGGGTCGTCTCGCGCGTGCTCACGCGCGGTCACCCCGCTGAAGCCGTCGTATCTCGGCCGTCGCCGCCTCGACCTTCCGGTCGAACCCCTCACCGCTGGCCCAGTCCCGGAGCTGCATCTCGATTGGCGGATCGGGCGCGTCCGGGCCACCGAGGAAGGCAATCGCTCGGCGGTCGTCCGTCCACGACCCAGTGCGGACTTCTTGGGCTGCTGCCTCTGTCGACATATCCGCCGTTTCGACAAGCATCTGTCGCGCGGCCTCACGGAGCCTGTTCCTGATTTCCGACGCATAGCTCGCTTCGAGGCCGTTGTACGGGTCGACCTGCCCATCGATTTTTGTGAACAACTCGTCGATGTCGTCGCCAACCAGCTCGCCGGATTCCGACGGTATCGCTTCCGGCTCCAGTAGCTCATCGAGCAGTTCCGACGACTCGTCGCTTTCGTCGGCATGATACGGGTCACGCGGCTGTCTCCCTTTTATCGGCGGCAGCGTCGAATCCTCTGTCCGGACAACGGTGTACAGGCCGAAAAGGCCGATTACGACAGCACCGATGCTTGCCCCGAGTTGGAGCCGTCTGGCCGTTCCGCTACCAACGTCCGGAAGCACCGAGGGGAAGGTGACGACGAACACCGCCCCGGCAAGCGCGGCGAGTCCCAACAGGGTGTACCGGACGAATCTGCGCCCTGGTGTCGGCCGTTCGACACTGACGTCGATGGTCGCCCGAGCAGTTTCCCCCTGCCCATTCCGAGACTCCGCGTCGCTCATCAATCCTCACCTCTTCCAAGCAGCCTTTTGAGGGCGGTCCGAGCCGATTCTGCCCGGTCGCCGGTCGCCGGCCGCCCGCCGTATTCGACCTCCCGAAAGAGGGTTGTTAGCCGGCGGACGGGCTCGGCTGGCAGCCCGCTGTCGATAGCCCGGCGAGCGTACTCTCCGGGCGTCGCTGTCTCGGGATCTGATACAGACACACGGTCAGCCAGCAGCGCCCAGGCCTCCTGCACCGACAGTGAACCGATGTCCGGCCCGTCGTCCGCCTCTGCCGTCGATTCGGTGGCCGCTGGCTGGCTGGACTCTGCGTCCGATGAGCCAAACAGCGACGGGCTGTCGACGCCACTTCGAACTGAAGCAAGGAGGCCGCCGCTCCCACCGAAGCCGCTGAGGGCTTTGAACGGCGCGACTGAGAGCGACCCGAGCGCACTCGGCAGGCCGGCGGCTCCCCGGAGAGACATCGTGCCGACCGATCCGATTCCAGTTGTCAATCCAGTCAAGATACCGCCGGAGACGGAAGTGATACCGGCCCCGACTCGCGCGAGCGCCGATGACCCCGAGAGCAGCGCGGCGGTCGTTACCTTTGGAATCCGGCCGATAGTCCGCCCCACCGCGCCGTTCGAAACCGCCGAGACGACTGTTCCGACCAGTGTATCCAGAATCGGGGGCAGGGGGAGCCAAGTGCCTGCCGACCCGTCTCCCTCCGCGTTTGATGCGGCTCGAATGACACTGACTGCGACGACGCCGAACCCGCCGATCAGCGCCAGCCCGAACAGTTTCACCAGCACGGGGGACCCACTGTCTTCGCTCTCGCCAGCTGCTGGCGTTTCTGTCGCCGTCTCCGTCGGTGTTGGCGTCGCTGTCGCCGCTTGCTCATCGCTCGTCGACCGCGGCGTCGTCTCCGCCCCATCGCTCGTCGCTACCGGTGTCGGCTCACCGTCGACATCGTCAGGCGCTGTTCCGTCGGGTGTGGTCGGCTCGCTTGCTCGGCTGTCGAGGGGGCCGCTCGACTCGAACCCGACGCCGAGTGCGCCAGGAAACAGCGCCGTGCCGAACAGGACAGCGACCGCACAGAGGAGGGTGAGGGCGGCACGTACCAGCTTTGTTGACACTACGGGAGCGTTTCCGGCGGCAGAGTAAATACTTTCCCTCACTGCTGGACTGTCTGAGCAGAAAACCTTTCATTCGCTGTGGGTATAGCAGAACTATCCCTATGCGGACACTGACCCGCCGTATGCTGTGGACCCTCCTGCTGCTCCTCGCCGTCGACATCGCTCTGGTCGCGACCGCGGCGGTGCTTCTGACGCCCTGGCTTGCGCCGGTGCGGGCCGCCGTTGCCGCCTCCCTCCCGTTCGGTGGGGCGTCGGCACGTATCGCCTGGTGGGTAGCCGTTCTCACTCCTGCCCTCGTGGCGTTCGTCTGGGCACAGCTCCGATACACCAGCGCGCAGACGATGGCCGAGGTCGACGCTCGCATCGTCGGCCCCGACGAGTACCCCGCCCTCCACGACCGAGTGCAGCGGCTCGCGCAACTGGCCGACCTCACGCCGCCACGGATTGCCGTCGCAGACGCCGACGTACCGAACAGTTTCGCAATCGGGACGCTTAGCGGCGCGACGGTGGTCGTCAGCGAAGGGCTGCTGTCGACCCTCGACGGCGACGAACTCGACGCCGTACTGGCCCACGAACTCATGCACGTCGCCAACCGTGACGCGACCGTTATGACGCTGGCCAGTTTCCTCCCGTCGCTGACAAACGGCGAGTACGACCCGATTGCAGACCTGCTCCCGGGCGGGAGCCGCTACGCGCTCGGGCTGGTCGCGCTCGGTCTCGCCTACGTGTTCAGCGCCCGGGTGCTTGAGGCCCCCTTCGGAAGCCGTTCGTTCACGCTGGGGTTTCTGTTCCTGTTCGCGACGACAGTCCTGTTCGGCGGCGTCGCGCTGGGCGTGTTCACTGCCCCCGTCGTTGTCCTCGGCCGGTCGCTGTCGCGCGCTCGGGAGTTTGCCGCCGACCGGAGCGCGGCCCAGCTGACCGGCGACCCCGCCGCACTCGTCGGGGCGTTAAAAACACTCGATGGAGATGACGACCGGCCGGGGACAGACAAGCGCTACGCGTACGCGGGCGTTCGCGGACTATGCTTCCTCCCACACGGGTTCGATACGGGGGCGTCGAGCGATTCGTCGTCCATCGAAACACGGTCCCATCCACCGACAGCCGAGCGGATCGAGCGACTGCAGTCAGTCGCACGCTCGCTTGAACAGCCTCAGTCCGACTCCTGATCGACGCTCGGATGCATCGTCGGCTCGCCCGGCATCGGCTCCTCAAAGTACCGTCGCATAACCTCTAGAGACTCCTGTTCGCGCTTCTTGCGCTCCGCCTCGTCGATCTCCTCACAGCCCGGCGGAATCGGTCGGTCGCGGCCGGTGAAGTACCCCTCCGGTGCGGTCCAGTCGTGATAGAAGTCGATGTCGGCGTCCTCTAACAGCGTGAGCCCAACCTGTGCGCCGTGGCCCGCGGCGACGATGGTCTGGTGGTGCTGCTCGGCCAGTCGGCCGGCCGCGTACAGCCCCTCGACATCGGTTCGGCCCTGCTCGTCGGTCGAGATGAACTGTTTCGACCCGCGGTCGATGAGCGAGAGATCCAGCCCTTCCAGATACGACGGGTCCGACCAGGAGGCGGCGATGAGGTACGTCGAGTCGTAGGACTGGCCGTCAGCACAGGTCACCTCGAAGCCTTCCTCGGTTTCCGCCACCTGCTCGGCTTCGCCGTCGATGAACCAGACGCCGGCGCGCCGCGCCTGTGCTCGCATGAGTTCGAGCAGGAGCCGGGGGTTGATTCCCGCCGGGAATCCGGGGTAGTTCTCGAGGTGTGCGTTGCGGTTCAGTATCGACTCACCGGTCGAGATGATGCGTGTCGACAGGTCGGCGCGAGCGGTGTAGATCGCCGCTGACAGGCCGGCGACGCCGCCGCCCACGATGATGACTTCTTCGCGGTCGGTTGGCATGGACGGATGTTTCCAGCGGGGACCAAGAAACGTGCCGGTTTGATACCTATAGACGGAGAGCGGCCAGTAACGGCCCCCTCAAGGCATATGCCGGGCGATACAGTTTCTGAGACTACCCGAAGCCTCATAACGATACACCTACTAAAGGCATCGTAATGACCGACACCGTCGACGAGGTCGATATGCCGTACGACGATGACGCGTCTCAGCAACAGAAGATCGAGGCGCTGCAGGAGCGGCTAGAGGTGCTCGAATCGCAGAACGAGGAGATGCGCGACAAACTGCTGGACGCGAACGCGGAGAACAACAAGTACCAGCAGAAGCTCGAACGGCTCACGCACGAGAACAAGAAGCTCAAGCAGTCACCGCTGTTTGTCGCGACCGTTCAGGAGCTCTCCAGCGATGGCGTGATTATCAAGCAGCACGGCAACAATCAGGAGGCCCTGACAGAGGTCACCGACGAGATGCGCGAGGATCTCGAACCCGACGACCGCGTCGCCGTCAACAACTCGCTCTCTATCGTCAAACAACTCGACGACGAGACTGACGTCCGGGCCCGCGTGATGCAGGTCGATCAGTCGCCGGATGTCACCTTCGCCGACATCGGCGGCATCGAGGAGCAGATGGAAGAGGTCCGCGAAACCGTCGAGATGCCGCTGAAGAGCCCCGAAATGTTCGAAGACGTGGGCATCGACCCGCCGAGCGGTGTCCTGCTGCACGGCCCGCCCGGCACCGGGAAGACGATGCTGGCCAAGGCCGTCGCCAACGAGACCGACGCGACGTTCATCAAGATGGCCGGCTCCGAGCTGGTCCACAAGTTCATCGGCGAGGGCGCGAAACTCGTCCGGGACCTGTTCGAACTGGCCCGCCAGGAGGAGCCCGCCGTCGTCTTCATCGACGAGATCGACGCTATCGCGGCCAAGCGGACGGAGTCGAAGACCTCCGGCGACGCCGAGGTCCAGCGGACGATGATGCAGCTGCTATCGGAGATGGACGGCTTCGACGACCGCGGTGACATCCGAATCATCGCCGCGACGAACCGCTTCGACATGCTCGACCGCGCCATTCTCCGCCCCGGCCGCTTCGACCGCCTCATCGAGGTTCCGAACCCCGACCTCGAGGGTCGCAAGCAGATCTTCCAGATCCACACCCGCAGCATGAACGTCTCCGACGACGTGGAGTTCGAAGCCTTGGCCGAGGAGATAACGGACGCGTCCGGTGCTGACGTGAAGGCCATCTGTACTGAGGCCGGGATGTTCGCTATCCGCGATGACCGGACCGAGGTCACGATGGCGGACTTCCACAACGCTTGGGAGAAGATCCAGCAGGAAGAGACCGACGACGAGGACGTCTCCCGGACGTTCGCCTGATTTCGGTAGCGCTTCTCTCCGATTCTCCGCGCTTTTGCAGGTCAGTAGTCACCGGTTCGACCTGCAATTTCGCTGTCGTGCTCGCCCGTTTCAGAACACAGTTACCACTCCGGTCCTGAATCATGGGCATGGCCGTCGCAGACTCACTCCAGTCGCGTGCCCGCGCTCGTCCGCGGCTCGTCACCGCCGTCGTCTCGGTTGTTGGCTACGCGCTCGTGTTCGGCGCATTCGGTGGCGTGTTGCCGCTGCCTGAGTTCTCGAAGGACATCGTCATCCTGCTGGGTGATGCAATCGCCGTCGTCAACAGTATCGCCCTGCTCGCAATCATCGCCGGCGTCTACTTCATCAAGAACAATCAGGTACAGAAACACCGCGCGGCCATGCTGACCGCGTTCACGCTCATCATGGTGTTTCTGGCCCTGTACATCCTCAAGGTCGGCGGCGGCTTCGAGAAGGAAATCGTCGCCGAGGGGTTCGTCTGGACAGCGTACATCGTGATGCTCGCTATCCACATCCTGCTATCCGCGGTGTCTGTGCCCGTCGTCGTTCACGCCGTCGTCCTCGGGCTGACCCACTCTCCCGCCGAACTCAGAGAAACAATCCACGCCCGTGTGGGTCGTATCGCGGTCTCCGCCTGGGGGCTGAGCCTGTTCCTCGGGCTCGTCACCTACGTCATGTTGAACCACATCTACGGCTGGGTCCCCCGCTAAGCGCGTATCGGGTGGCGAACGATTTTGCCGGCCGCCGCCGTAGGCCGTAGCAATGACCACAATCAAGGACAGCGTCCACGACCATATCGAGGTTCAGGGCGTCGCGGCGGCGTTGCTCGATACGCCGCCGGTCCAGCGGCTCCGGCACATCTCACAGCTCGGCACGGTGACGCTCGTCTACCCCTCGGCGAACCACACCCGATTCGAGCACTCGCTGGGTGTCTATCACCTTGCAGACCGGGCGCTGTCTCACCTCGGCATCGAGGGCCAGCAGGCCGAACGGGTCCGAGCCGCGGCGTTGCTCCACGATGTGGGGCATTCGCCCTACAGCCACAACGTCGAGGCGCTCATCCACCGCCGAACGGGCAAGTACCACGACGACGTGGACGAACTGCTCGGCGACGGCCCCGTTGCACGCGTACTCACCGAACACGGCCTCAATCCGGACCGCGTGGCTGGCCTTGTCGCCGGTGAGGGCGAACTGGGCCAGCTCGTCTCCGGCGAGCTGGACGTCGACCGGATGGACTATCTCGTCCGCGACGCCCACCACACGGGCGTTCCGTACGGGACGATTGACCACGAGCGGCTGGTCCGGGAGCTGTGTTTCGTCGACGGCGAACTCGTCTTAGACGAAGGGAACGTCCAGACGGCCGAGTCGCTCCTGCTCGCGCGGGCGCTGATGAACCCGACTGTCTACCAGCACCACGTCGCCCGAATCGCCAAGTCGATGCTCCGCCGCGGGACCGAAGAACTGCTCGCAGCGACTGATACGACCGCCGAGACGCTGCGCCGGTGGGACGACAACGACCTGCTCGTGGCGCTCAGACAGTGCGAGGCGACGGCAGCGTACGCGCGGCGGCTGACCCAGCGGGACCTGTACAAGCGCGCGGTCTGGGCGGAGTGGCAGTCCGTGCCCGACGAGGTGCTGGCGGCCGACCACGACACGGTCGGCGCGATGGAACAGGCTATCGCCGACGAAGCGAACGTCGACAGCGATGCCGTCGTGCTCGATGTCCCGCCCGAACCGTCGATGACCGAGTCCAGTAGCCGCGTCCTCGTCAACGGCGAAGTTCGTCGGCTCGGTGAGCAGTCGACGCTGGTCAACGCCATCCGCGCCGCCCAGCGCGACCAGTGGCGGCTCGGCGTCTACGCGCCGGAAGACGAGAGTGAGCGGGTCGGTGCGGCCGCGATCCGCGAACTCGGACTCGATCTCGACGGGGCCAGAGTCCAGGACGTGCGGACGGGTATCCATGCGACCCTCGATGAGTTTAACTGAGAGAGCGGGCGAACAGGGAACATGATTCTTGAAGGGACGATTCTGACGGGACGGTCGTTCGATGCTATCGAGGGCCGCGTCGTGGTCGAAGACGGAGAGATAGTCGCCATCGAGGAAGCTGCGGTCGATAGCGACGACATCGTGGTGCCAGCGTTCGTCAACGCCCACACGCATATCGGCGATTCCATCGCCAAGGAGGCCGGCGAGGGGCTCTCGCTGGAGGAACTGGTCGCGCCCCCGGACGGTCTGAAACACCAGTTGCTCCGCGATGCGAGCCGGGACGAACTGGTGGCCGCAATGGAGCGGACGCTGTCGTTCATGGAACAGTCGGGAATCGGCGCGTTCATCGAGTTCCGGGAGGGCGGCGTCGAGGGCGTCGAGGCGATTCGGGACGCGCTGTCCGAGTCAGACCTCGAAAGCGTAATTCTCGGGCGCGAGACGACCGACGCGATGGAGCTGGCCGACGGGTTCGGCGCGAGCGGGGCCAACGACAGTGAATTCGGGGCGGAGCGACGCGCGACGCGACAGGCTGGGAAGCTGTTTGGCATCCACGCGGGCGAGGTCGATAGCTCCGATATCAATCCCGCCCTTGACCTCGTCCCGGACTTCCTCGTCCACATGGTTCACGCCGAGTCGCTGCATCTCGAACGGGTCGCCGACAGCGAAATCCCTGTTGTGGTCTGTCCCCGGTCGAACATTGTCACCGACGTGGGCCGCCCGCCGGTCGAAGAACTGGCGGACCGGACGACGGTCGCGCTCGGGACGGACAACGTCATGCTCAACAGCCCGTCGATGTTCCGCGAGATGGAGTTCACCGCGAAGCTGTACGACCTCTCGGCCCGCGAGGTGTTGCGGATGGCCACAGTCAACGGGGCCGAGATCGTGGGGCTTGGCGGCGGGCTAATAAAGACCGGACAGCCAGCACGCCTGCTGGTACTCGACGGGGATTCTGACAATCTCTCCGGGGCACAGAACCCTGTTCGGGCCGTCGTTCGCCGGGCGGGCACGGCTGATGTCCGGCACGTCGTCCACTCCGGGGCGGAATAATTCTTATCACTCCGGGAATAGTATTCTCGGGTAATGCCCTCCACCACCGACCGCGGCCTGAGTACACCGCTGAAAATACTCCTGTATGGCCTGCTAGGGCTCGTCTCGTTCCTTGTTCTTATCGCGGCTGTGAGACTTGCGTTCGGACTGTTCTTCGGTCTCATCGGCATCATACTGGGACTCCTCTCTCTGGCCGCCACCATTGGGTTTCTAGCGGCTGTCGGCTACGCCGTGTACTGGGTCGTGTCGAACGTCTTCGGTCAGGACGAGACGACGGCATCGACTACTGATATGTCACGAACGCAGGTCACCCGCGCGACAGATGCGGCGAGTGATAGCGAGACAGACCCCGTCGAACGGCTCTCCGAGCGCTACGCCAACGGGGAGATAACCGAAGCTGAACTCGAACGACGGCTCGAACAGGCCCTCGATGGGCCCTCTCTGGACGGCTCCGGGGCACCAGAGTCGGAACGGGACCGGGAGCTGAACTGAGCCTCACCTCGCTTAGTTGTTGTATGTTGTCTGTTACCAAACTATATCCTTACAGCCAGTCAATAGTACAGTATGTACGACAGGATACTGGTGCCGACAGACGGATCATCGGGGACGCGAGCGGTGCTCACACACGTTGAAACGCTTGCAACAACCCACGACAGCGAGATGCACGCGCTGTACGTCGTTGATACCGGTCGGTTCTCCACGCTCCCGCACGAACCGACGTGGGAGAGCGTCACCGACTCGCTCCACCGCGAGGGCGAGATGGCGCTGGACATGGTCGAGCGTCTCGTTGCCGACGACCTGACTGTCACGCGAGCTACGGCTGAGGGAAGCCCGAGCCGGGAAATCGTCGACTATGCGAGCCAGCACGGCTGTGACCTCATCGTGATGGGGACCCACGGACGCGGCGGCATCGACCGACTGCTCTTGGGAAGCGTCGCCGAGCGGGTCGTCCGGTCGGCCCAGGTCCCAGTCGTCACCGTTCCGGTAGAGACGACGCCGCAAGATGTCTCGGAGGACGAGCAGCCTGCCGGCGTCCCACAGTAACGTGTCCCCTGCCGTCGCGCTCACTCCGTAATCGGACGGAGGTGCTCACAGTCCCCCGCCGAGACGACTTCTCTCCCTGATTCTGTCTCGATGACAAGCGCGCCCGGGAACTCGACGTCCACGGCTTCGCCTTCGATAGTCCCGTTGGGCGTCTCGACCCGGACCTGTTTACCCAGCGTCGTCGCGTACTCCCGCCATGCTTCGACGACGTTCGCTGGGTCCTGACGGAGTGCGTCGAACTCCTCCAGTAGCCGCTGTGCGAACAGCCGCCTGTCGACCGGCTCGTCCCGTTCGGCCGAGAGGCTGGTCGGATTCGCGTCGTCGGGCAAGTCCGCGGGGTCGACGTTCGCGTTGACACCGATGCCGACGACGACCCAGGAGACGCGGTCGGACTCACCTTCCATCTCGGTGAGGATGCCGACCAGTTTGCGCTCCTCGTCGCCGTGGCGGACGAGCACGTCGTTGGGCCACTTGATGCCGGCCTCGACGCCGGCCTCGCGGGCCGCCCGCGTTACCGCGACAGCGGCCGCGAGCGTGAACACCGGCGCGTGGGCCATCGGCACGTCCGGCCGGAACAGCACAGAGAGCCAGATCCCGCCGCTCGGCGAGTGCCACTCGCGGTCGAGCCGCCCCCGGCCGCCGGTCTGTTCGTCGGCAAGCACCACGGTATCTGACGCCCCATCTGCCGCAAGGTCTCGGGCGCGGGCGTTCGTACTCGGGATGCTGTCGTGGTATTCGACCGAGAAGGGTGCGTTGAGCCCGTATTCGACCGCGCTCGCCCCGAACTCCGGGACCGAATCGAGGACGTAGCCTGCGTCGTCGCTACGGATCTCGAACCCCTCGTCGCGAAGGGCTTCGACGTGCTTCCAGACTGCGGAGCGAGAGATGTCCAGTTCGTCGGCGAGGGTCGGCCCCGAGACAGGGCCGTCAGCCAGTGCATCGAGTACCCGTTGACGTGTCTCGTTCATAGACGGGGCTTCGACCGGCCGGAATAAAAGGCGTCTGTCGCGCGGCGGTCAGTCCGCTCGCTCACCCGATCACGAAGAGCAAGTCGCCCATGTCGACGGACTCGCCCTCACCGACGGCCACATCGTTGATTGTGCCGCCGCGCTCAGCGACGATGTCGTTCTCCATCTTCATCGCTTCGAGCACACAGAGGACGTCGCCGGCCTCGACCTCGTCGCCTTCTTCGACGTTGACCTCCAGAATCGTCCCCTGCATCTCCGCGGCGACCTCCTGCCCTTCGGCGGTGGTGGCACTGCCGCCGCTGTCGGAACTACTGCCGCCCCGTGGCCGCTGTGGCTGGCTCCCACCGTCGGCGTCCACGTCGCCAACGTTGATCGGGGGTGCGCCGCGCTCTTCGAGGTCGACCTGGAAGCGCTTGCCGTTGACCTCCACGGTAAATTCGCGCTCGACGACCTCCTCGTCCTCGTCGCCGTCGGATTCGGTGACAGTACCCCACTTCTCCTGTGCCTCTTCGATACGCGTCCGGTCGAGTTGTTCGTCGAGGTACTTCGTCGTGTGTGTCCCAGTGACGAACTTCTCATCGGTAAGCATCAAGCGGTGGAACGGGATGACGGTCGGGATGCCCTCGATGTCGAAGTCTTTGAGCGCCCGTTTCCCGCGCTCGATACACTCCTCGCGATCCCCGCCGTAGGTGATGAGCTTCGCGATCATCGAGTCGTAGTCGGTGACGAGGTCGTCCCCCTGCCGGAGCGCGTCGTCGAGGCGGACGCCGATACCGCCCGGTGGGTCGTAGGTGTCGAGACTCCCGCCGGTCGCGGGCGCGAAGTCGTCGGCGGCGTTCTCGGCGTTGATGCGGAACTCCATCGCGTGACCCTCGATTTCCACATCGTCCTGCTCGAAGGTGATCTCCTCGTCCATCGCCACCCGCAGTTGCCATTTGACGATATCGATGTCGGTGATCTCCTCGGTGACGCAGTGCTCGACCTGAATGCGGGTGTTGACTTCCAGGAAGTAGAAGTTCGCCTCCTCGCCGAGCAGTTCACCTTGCTCGCGGTCGGTGTCCTCTTCGACGAGGAACTCGACAGTTCCGGCGTTGTAGTAGTCCGATTCGCGGACGCCGCGTCGGGCAGCGTCGCCGATCTTCTCGCGGAGGGCGTCGTTCAGGGCTGGCGACGGTCCCTCCTCGATGACCTTCTGGTGGCGGCGCTGGAGCGAGCAGTCGCGTTCGCCCAGATGTCGGACGTTGCCGTGGTGGTCGGCAATGATCTGGACTTCGATGTGGCGGGGGTTCTCCAGATAGCGTTCGAGATAGACGGAGTCGTTCGAGAAGTACGCTTCCCCCTCCCGCTTTGCGCTTTCGAGTTGCTCCTCGGCTTCCTCGGGGTCGTGGACGATTTTCATCCCGCGGCCGCCACCACCGCCTTCGGCCTTGATGGCGACCGGGAAGCCGTTCTCCTCGCCGAACTCGACGACTTCCTCGGGGTCCTCGACGGGGTCGGTCGTCCCCGGGACGATTGGCACGTCGGCCGACTGCATGATCTTGCGGGCCTTCGTCTTCTCGCCCAGTGCTTCCATCGACTCGCTTTCGGGGCCAACCCAGGTGACGCCCTCCGTCTCTTGGACGCGTTCGGCGAAGTCGGCGTTCTCCGCGAGGAAGCCGTACCCGGGATGAATGGCGTCGGCGTCGGCCTGCTTGGCCGCGTCGATAATCGCTTCTTGATCGAGATAGGAGTCTGCGGCACGGGCCGGGCCGACGTTGTACGCCTCGTCCGCGTACCGGACGTGCCCGGCGTGCTTGTCGGCGTCAGAGTAGACGGCCACTGTGCCGATGCCCAACTCCTCGCATGCGCGCATCACGCGCACCGCTATCTCCCCGCGATTAGCGACGAGCACCTTATCGAACATACGCCCTCATACTGAGAGTCGGCCCATAAAACTATGCGCAGATAGTGGTAATCTTACATATATAATCATGTTAGTGTGGAACATGGCCACAAATCCAGTCAGGACGCTGCCGATCAACTGACAGAAGAACTGTGCGCGGTTAGAACCGTTCGGTGCGCCCGGCGGCACTCCAGGGATCGGTTGGCGCGTCTGAGCGAACCCGAACAGACCGCTTCTGCGTGGCTTCCACGCGCCCGGAGAACGACCACTGCTTGCCATCCCAGGAGTCGCCGTCGTCTGCCGCCGCAGCCGCCGCGGCCGCCGCTGCCGCGCGCTGGCGGTCGGTGAGGTGTGCGCCGATAGCGACGGCGATCGCAGCCGCTTCATCCGTCGACGCGTCGTCGAGCTGGGCAGCGATCTCCGCGACCAGGTCCGCATCGACAGCCGACTCAGTATCAGCCGCCATCGTTACAGTGGGATGTTGCCGTGCTTGCGGTCGGGCTGGTCCTTGCGTTTCCCCCGGAGGAGGTCCAGATCGTCGATGAGCCGCGGGCGGGTTTCCTGGGGTTCGATGACGTCGTCGACGAAGCCCCGTTTGGCCGCGGTGTAGGGATTCGCGAAGGCGTCGCGGTACTCGTCGATGAGTTGCTGCCGGCGGGCCTCCACGTCGTCCGCGTCCTCCAGTTCGTCGTCGTAGAGGACGTTGACCGCGCCTTTCGGCCCCATCACGGCGATTTCCGCGGTCGGCCAGGCGTAGTTCATGTCCGCGCCGATGTGCTTCGACGCCATCACGTCGTAGGCCCCGCCGTATGCCTTCCGCGTGATGACGGTCACCAGCGGCACAGTGGCCTCGGAGTAAGCGTACAGGAGCTTCGCGCCGTGGTTGATGATGGCGTTGCGCTCTTGATCCTTGCCGGGCATGAACCCGGGCACGTCGACGAACGTGAGAATCGGGATGTTGAACGCGTCACAGAACCGGACGAAGCGTGCGCCCTTCCGCGAGGCATCGATGTCAAGCGTCCCGGCGTTGACCCGCGGCTGATTGCCGACGACGCCGACGCTGTGGCCGTCCATGCGGGCGAACCCGATGACGATATTGCGCGCGAAGTCCTCGGCGACCTCGAAGAAGGAGTCCTCGTCGACGATACGCCCGACGACATCCGTCATGTCGTAGGGTTTCTGTGGCGCGTCGGGAACAGCCGTCTTCAGTGCCTCGTCCCGGCGTTTGGGGTCGTCCCAGGGGTCGACCCGCGGTGGGTCCTCGACGTTGTTCTGCGGGAGATACGAGAGGAGGTAGCGGATGTCGTCCATCGCGTCCTTCTCGTCGGCGGCCGTGAAATGGGCCACCCCGGACTCGGAGGCGTGGGTCTTCGCCCCGCCGAGTTCGTCGAAGCCGACCTCCTCGCCGGTCACCGTCTCGATGACGTCGGGCCCGGTGATGAACATGTGGCTGGTCTCCTCGACCATGTAGACGAAGTCCGTAATGGACGGGGAGTACACCGCGCCGCCAGCACACGGCCCCATGATGGCTGAAATCTGCGGGACAACACCGCTGGCCTGCTGATTGCGGTGAAAGATGTCGGCATAGCCCGCCAGCGAGTCGATGCCCTCCTGAATACGCGCGCCGGCGGAGTCGTTCAGCCCGATGATCGGTGCGCCCGTCTCGATGGCCTTGTCCATCACCTTACAGACCTTCTGTGCGAACGCCTCACCCAGCGACCCGCCGAAGACGGTGAAGTCGTGGGCGAAGACGTACACCCGGCGGCCGTCGACTTTGCCGTAGCCGACGACGACGCCGTCTCCCGGTACTTTCTTCTCGGCCATGTCGAAGTTCGTCGAGCGGTGTTCACGGAGCGAGTCGATCTCGACGAAGGTGCCATCGTCGAGGAAGTAATCGATGCGCTCACGCGCGGTGAGTTTTCCGCGATCGTGTTGCGCCTCGATCCGTTCCTCGCCACCGCCTCGTTCGGCCTCGGCTTTTCGTTCTCGAAGGTCCTCGACACGGTCATCGTGGCTCACGCGATATCACTTCTCCCGGACCGGAGCATATCCGACTCCTTGCGGGCATCCGAGAAAAGCGTTATCAAACTTAACCATTATTTCTCGTATTCGATAACCGAAACCGGCGGAGTTTTGAGCGATGGCCCGTTGCTTTCGCGCGTGAAGAACGTCACGGCCCGCCAGCACAACCCCTTCGGCTTTGACGCCCCGTGTGAGCCGTTTGTGCCTGGGTACGGCGACGCCAATGCCCACTTCCACGTCATCGGGGACTACCCCGGCGTCCACGGTGGCGCAACGTCTGGTATCCCCTTTACGGACAACCCCGCGGCCGAACGTCTCCAGCGGGCGCTCGTTGAGGCCGGACTGCTCGCCGAGGTCGGCACGCCGCCAACCGTCGAGAAGACGTACCTGTCGTATCTGTATATGTGCGGCGGCGATCCGCCGACGGAGGCGGACTACGACGAGCTTGAGCCGCTGTTCGACACGGAACTCCGGGCCATCACCGCCCACGTCCTCCTGCCCGTCGGCGAGCGGGCCACCCAACACGTGTTCGCGAACACGACATCGGAGCCGACCGACTCCATAGACATGGACGCGCGCCATGCCACGGAGGTCGTCGGCAGCGGCTGGCTCGTCTACCCGATCAAAGAGCCCGCGGAGTGGAGCGACGACGACGAAGACGCCCTCGTCGACGTGCTGACTGCGCTGCTGAAGACCGACTATCGCCGCGAGGCGGACCTCGGGCGGTTCCTGCCGAACGACGATCCATATCTGGTCCGGTAGCTGCGTCGCAGCTGATTTTTACAGCGGTAACGGCTTCGGCGGCTCGAAACAGGGGTGTTACAGCGCCCACTCGTCCGACAGCGGCTCCGCGGACGCCCAGTACGCGTCGAACGTCTCGATAGCCCACTCGCGGACGGCCGGCGCGGTCGTATCGATCGACGCCTGCAGGACGCCACTGTCGTCCCGCAACAGCAGATGCACCACGTCGTCGGCGATCATCACTGCGAGTGGCACACCGTCGGTTCGCACCCGGACTGACGCGTCCGGTTCGGCACGCAGCGATTCGAGCCGATCCCGGAGCCGGTCGTCCGCTGCCAGCGCGTCTATCGCGCCGGGTGAGAACACGCCCGAGAACCGCTGCTCGCCGGCGCTGACTCGCTCCTGAACGACCCGGATCGCCTGGTCGTTGAACGCATGGGAGAACGTTCGGACTTCCTCGGCGTCCCGAAGCAGATCGAGCAACCGCTGGACCGGCGCGTTCGGGCGCGTCTGGCTCGGAACGGTTATCCTCGCGTCGGCCAGGTGTTGCAGGTCGAAGTCCATCGCATCGGTAGGGAGATACTGGACGATGTCGCGCAGCCGCCGCTCGGTTTCGAGGCTACCGAGGAGGTCGGTGAACCCGTCAGCAACGATGCGGCCCGTCGCCGTGGCGACGTACTCGCCCCCTGTTCGGCGAATCCACGACCGCTCCTCGAAGTCGGCGATGATACGCCCGAGCGTCGCCTGTGACGCGCCAGTTTCGGCCGCCAGTTCCCCGCGTGAGTGCGGTTCCGATGCGAGGAGCCGTAACACCTCGACCCGGTTCGAGGAGAGCGCGAGGAACTCGATCTCTTCGAGCGCCGATTCCATACCGCCGTATTGGGAGTTCCATCCTAAAGCGCTTTCGCACTATGAAAAAATTTCATACCGTGAATGTCCGCCACGGGTGTTCGGCCGTTTCGCGTTATGTAATATTTTCTAAACGGGCCTATAAGTCCCGATATCATACTGTAGAGTACGATGACTCAGGTTTCTAAACGTGCTCTCTCTGTCGGCTGTGCAGTTGTTTCAGAAAAAATATACGAGGTGGTGGTATGATTTCGCGCCGGACGTTCGCCCTCGCCGCCGTTGCCAGTGTCCTACTCGGCGGGACCTTCGTCGGCGCGAAGGCCGGACTGTCGTACCTCCCGCCGCTTCTGTTCGTCTCTCTCCGGTTCGATATCGCCGCCGTCGTGCTCCTCGGCTACGTCGTCGTGACGCGATCCCGGGACGAACTACTCCCACGGACCCGCGGCGATGTGCTGGGGATTCTCTCGACGGGCCTGTTCGCGCTCGGTCTCGCGAACGCACTGATATTCGTGGGCCAGCAGTCCGCTACCAGCGCAGTTGCCGCTATCATCTTCAGCCTCAATCCGATACTGACGCCAGTGTTCGCCGCTCTCCTGCTCTCCGACGAACGGCTCTCTGCCCGCGGCGGTCTCGGCATGGTCATCGGCCTGCTTGGCGTCGGCCTCGTCGTCAGTCCCGACCCAGCGATGCTCCTGAACGGTGGCATCGGCAAGCTCATCCTCTTCGCTGGCGCGACCAGCGCGGCGCTGGGCAGCGTGCTTATCCGGTGGTCCGGTGGCGACCTGTCGAGTACGGTCCGGACCGCGTGGGCGCTCCCCGTCGCCGCCGCGCTCTGTCACTCGCTAAGCATCGGAATGGGCGAATCGGCGGCCACGGCGGTCTGGTCCCCGACCGCTATCGCGGCCCTGCTGTACGTCGGCATCTTCGCCGGGGCGATTGCCTACATCGCCTACTTCGGCCTGCTCGATGTCACCGGGGCAATTCAGGCCAACCTCATCTTCTACGTGGTCCCCGTCGTGTCGACGCTCGGCGGCTGGGCCCTGCTTGGCGAGGCGATCACCCCGACTGCAGTGGCAGGCTTCCTGACTATCTTCACCGGGTTCGTGGTACTCGGCAGCGAGTCGGTCGACATCCGCGCACTGCTCCCGGGGACTACCGACGAGGCTGACACCGCATCTGAGAGCCTCGGGATTGCGGACGAACCGCGCGGGTTCGAGTCTGACTGAGATAGCCGGTCAGGGCGTCATCCCTGCTGGCAACCTCATCATAAGTAGGTAGTCCACTGGACCCGCTGGCCACAGCGGTTCAGTAAAGTATTCACCACGCCGTCATATACCTGCAGAGAAATGAACGTCGGGGAAAATACACGCATTCGACGACTGTTGATACCGATAGGCGGACTGGCGCTAGTGCTCCAGTCGATAGCGTTTGAGGGTACCTTCGGACTTATCGAGAGTCCCGGTGTTTCCGGGATTCTCAGGGACGCGCTGAGCGGTGGTCTACTGCTGGTGGCAACAGTCTCTCTCCTCGGTGGCGTGTATCTACGCCATCGCGATTCGTGAGAGACATCCGGCCCTGCTCCACGTACATATAATCTACCACGGCTGAAAAACAGCCCGCAAAAAGTTGTCTGATTCGCTGGTGGACTACTGTGACTGTTTCCCGCGACGACCGCACACATTGAGCGGTCACTGCGAACTGCCGAGAAGAAGATCCGCGGGAAACGGTTGCCGTCCGTCGTTTAGATCGGCGGGATGATCGCGGGGTCCTCAGCGAGGAACAGCGTCTGCAGGCCGAGGGCCAGCGTCAGGATGACGCCGAGGATGACCACCGTTCGGACCATCCAGAGCCAGGTCGGACCGAACGCCCGGAGCCCGCCCGTCCCCTGTCGGAGTTCGGCAACTGCGTCCGAGGAGAGCACCCAGCCGACGAACACCAGAATGAGCAGCACTGACAGCGGGAGGAACAGCTTGTACGCGAGCGTGTCGAACCAGCCGAACCACGCCAGGTCCCAGGCCGACGGCAGTCCCAGAACGAACAGCCCAACCCCGAGCATTGCCGACAGTGACACTCGTGAGTACGACGTGTTGTCGACGCCGTAGGAGACTGCGACCTCAAGAAGGCTGATAGCGGAGGATATCGCGGCGATGAGGACAACGCCGAAGAACACGACGCCGAGGAGTCGCCCTCCGGGAAGCTGTGGGAACGCCGACGCCATCGCGACGAAGATAGCCGACGGACCGCTGGTGTCGGGGCTGACGTTGATGGCGAAGAGAATCGGGAATACGACTAGCCCGGCCAGCACACCGACGAGCGTGTTCGTCACGACGATGATGCCGCCGTCGACCGGGAGGCTCTCGTCGTCACCGATGTACGAGGAGTAAGTGATCATGGCCGCCATCCCCAGTGAGAGGGTGAAAAACGCCTGTCCAACTGCGAACGGGATCAGGTCGCCGGCGTTCGCCGCCAGCGTGGAGAAGTCCGGTGAGAGGAAGTAGCTGTAGCCAGCCCCTGCTCCCTCAAGCGTGGTAACCCAAGCCGCCATCCCGAGCATGAGGAGGACAATGCTGGGGACCATCACCTTCGTCGCCTTCTCGATACCGTCCTCGACACCCACTGCGACGATGCCGACACAGATCAGCAGGAACAGCGCCTGTCCGACGACAGCTTCTGGACCACTGGAAATAGCGCCGAAGTACTCCGCGGAGTTTCCGAAGTATGCGCCGGTTGCGCTACCGAGGATATACCGCATGACCCATCCTCCGACGACGTTGTAATACGAGAGAATCCAGAAGCCCGTAAAGACGCCCAGGCCACCGACGACTCGCCACTGTTTGAATCCGAGTTCACCGAACGCGTCGACGGCATTACGGTTCGTTCGCCGTCCGATGATGAACTCTGCCAGCATCGCCGGGAAGCCGATGAGCAACACGGCGACGAGGTAAAAGACGAGGAACACTGCCCCGCCGTTTGTCGCGGTCTTGAACGGGAACTGCCAGATGTTCCCGAGACCGACTGCGCTACCGATCGCTGCGAGAAGGAACCCGAGCCGTGAGGCCCACGTTTCTCTGTCACTCATTGTGATGCGCCATATTATGTTGGGGTATAAAAACCACCGTGATTCCGATTCGCAATACTATGCCGTAATGTCAGGAGAAGGACAGTATTTGCGGAGCCAAACAGCAGCGGAGAGATCAACACGGACACTTCTTTGCCGGCCGTTCCTCGACAGCGCGGATCTGTGACTATGAGAAACGCGGGGTTGTGGCCGAGCAGCAGACAGACCAGCTACTGCCAACAGTCTCATGCCTCGCCGTACACCGGCACCGCCGCCCCGCTGGTCACGGTTGTGGCGTCAGAACAGAGGAACAACAGTACGTCGGCGATGTCTTTCGGGTCGACCCACGTCTCGAAGTCAGCGTCGGGCATCATCTCGCGGTTCATCGGGGTGTCGATGACGCTGGGCATGACGGCGTTGGCTCGTACGGACCCGAGGTTCTCCGCCGCGATGGTCTCCGTTAGCAGTCGGACGCCGGCTTTCGACGCTCGGTAGATCCCGTCACCTTCACCACCCTCTAGCGACGACCGCGCGGAGACGGAGACGATAGCGCCCTCGCTAGCCCGCAAGTGTGGAATCGCGTGTTTCGACGCCAGAAACATCGTCTTCAGGTTCACGTCGAACAGGAAATCGAACGTGTTAGCATCCGTCTCGTGGATCGGTGTGCCGCCGCGCCACGTTCCGGCGATGTTCAGCAAGTAGTCCAGTTGCCCGTGTTCGTCGACGACCGCGTCGATGGTGTCAACGACGTCGTCTTCGTCGCTGAAGTCCGCCTGGTAGAAATCCACACTTTCGGGGTCGGAAAGCAGGAAGTCCTCGGTGTTCGGTTCGATAATATCACCGCCACAGACGGTCGTTCCGGCTTCGACGAAGGCGTTTGCGACCGCACTGCCCAGCGCTCCGCCGACGCCCGTAATCAGTGCTACCTTATCGTCGAAATTAAATTCTACTGACATACATGTGTCAACGGATGGCAGGGAAATAAAAGCTCATCCCCAGAAACCCGAAATCTGAGTCCGTGACCCGCCGACGAACGTTAACGCCGGCCGGACGACGGCGTGACAATGAGTTTGCCGAGGAAACTGTCGTTGAGTACGTCGTCGTGAGCGGCTGAGACCTCCGCAAGGTCGTAGCGGCGGGCGATGACCGGCGTCAGCTCGTCGTCGGCCATAAGCGTCGCTAGCCGGTCCAGTACCGCGCCGAACTCGGGCGTGTTGAACATCGAGACGTGGTGGACGCTGAGTGCTTTCGCCCGGCAGCGCGGGACGTTCTCGAACGTCGCCGCGAGGTCGGTGTTTCCGATGGCGGCGATTCGCGCGCCCTGGGCGGCCACCTCGGCGTCGAACGCGAGGTAGTCGTCGAGGCGGTGGTCGAGAATCACGTCCGGCGCGCCGGCATCGACCACGGCGTCGGCGAGGTCGTCCCGGCTGTAGTCGAACACGTTGTCCGCGCCGAGGTCGGCCAGCCGGTTGTGGTAGGCCGGTGATGCTGTCGTCGTCACCTGCGCCCCGTTCGCCGCAGCCAACTGGACCGCAACGTGGCCGACACCGCCGCTCCCGCCGTGAATCAGCACCCGCTCAGCCGGCTCCAGCGCGCAGGCGTCGACGAGCGTCTGCCAGGCGGTGACGCCGACGAGCGCGACGGCCGCGCCTGCCTCGGCGGACACTCCTTCGGGGAGCTGTGCCAGATGCGATTCGGGAACAGTGACGTACTCCGCACAGGTCCCTTGGAGCCAGTTGCCCAGCCCTGTCGCGAACGCCCGGTCGCCCTCGGTGATGGTAGATACGCGCTCGCCGGTCGCGGCGACGGTCCCGGCACAGTCAGAGCCCGGTATCCAGGGCAGTTCTCCCGGTTCGTAGTCACCGGTCCGGAAGTACGTGTCAACCGGATTGACCGCCGCTGCCTCGACTTCGAGCAGGACCTCCTCCGGACCTGGTGTGGGCCCTTCGATGTCGTCGACGCGGAGCACGTCCGGTCCGCCGTATTCGTGGAATCGTACAGCACGCATTGGGACATGAGTCAGGTGGTATCGGGAAAACCTTTCCCCACAGACCGGACGGCCCCGAATATGGGACTCAACATATCACGGTACGTTGAGTGACATCGCCGACAGCGAACAAGCTCGGTCACTGTTCACTTCGGCGACTATAGGTGTGTTATCAGAGCAACAGAAAGCCCCATGGTAGCTGTTCAGAGGCGATAGATGTCCACAGTTGGGTGCAGTGCTTATCATCGGTGAGAATTGCGTAACAACCCTTTATTAGCATGTTTGTGTAAAATTGGATGATGGAATCAGATAGGGACTCGCCACTCCCAAGTTTTATTGCTGGCAGTTACGCTGCCAGGCTCGGGTTGGCGCTTTCATTCGCGATAATTGTCATTATCGCCGCCGGAGTCCTGACAAGCGCACAGGCGTCCGCCACTCTCGAGGAAGACGTTGCGGACGACATCACGGCGCTGTCAGAGACGCAGGCCGCACAGTTAGATGATTGGCTGACGACATCGCGCCGGGATGCCCGGTCGGTGTCGCGACTCCCTGTGTTCACTGACGGGACGAACACGGAGAAACAGCAACGACTGGAGGAGTTACGGTCCAACGAGGAACTACCGCCCGGTGTCGTCGCAGTGCACTACTTCGACACCGAGACAAACGAGATTCGCGCCAGTTCGAATCAGGACTTCATCGGGGTCAACGCTGCCGAGCAGGGCGCACCGTTTGCTACGGACCCGCCGCAGTTCGACGGTCCCGACGACACGCACGTGACGGAACCGTTCTCTGTCTCGGTCGTGGACCATCCGATAGTTGCCGTCGTTTCGCCGGTCCCCGGAGACGACGACAGAGCGCTCGTGTATATGATCGACCTCCGGGAGAAAGCTGATCAGATATCGAACCAGCGCGATGGGTCGTTTACTACGGTCGTCAACACTGACGGCAAGTTCGTTTCCCATCCCAACACCTCGACGATCGGGTCGACAGCTCCGATCTCACAGATGGAGTCCAACCCGTTGGGTACGCTCGAACCCGGCGAGAGTGCCTTCCACGAAACAGACAGTACGCTGATGGGACTGACCCGACTCGAATCACAGGACTGGGTCGTTATGGTTCACGCTGATCGCCAGAACGCGTACGCCCTGAGCGACCAGATCAACTCCGACCTCATCGCGCTCATTTTGCTTGCCGTCGTCAATCTCGGACTCATCGGTGTCACAATCGGCGGGAACACGATCGCCTCGCTGCGGCGGCTTTCGGTGAAGGCCGAGGCGATGGCCGACGGTGAACTCGATGTCGACCTCGATACGTCGCGGGAAGACGAGTTCGGAACGCTGTACGCGGCCTTCGATAATATGCGGGCGAACCTCCGGACACAGATATCCGAAGCCGAAACTGCCAAGCAGGAAGCCGAGGAGGCCAAAGAGCAGGCACAAGCGGCCCGTGAGGACGTTGAATCCGAACGCAACGAGATGGAAGCGCTGACCGGGCACCTCGAACTGAAGGCACAGCAGTACAGCAACGCGCTTGAGGCCGCCGCCAACGGCGACCTCACCGCGCGGGTGGACACGGACAGTATGAACGACGCGATGGCGGAGGTCGGTGAGGACATCAACACGACGCTGGATGCGCTCGAAGACACTATTGCCGACATGAAGACGTTCGCGACCAACGTCATCCAGTCCAGCGACCGTGTCAACTCGAACGCGGAGCGGGTCGACCAGGCCAGCAAGCAAGTGTCGAAGTCCATCAACGAGATCTTCGAAGGGACGACCGAGCAAAACGAGGGGCTCGAATCGGCGGCCGCCGAGATGCAGAACCTCTCGGCGACCGCACAGCAGGTCGCCTCCTCCGCACAGCAAGTCGCCGACACGTCCCAATCGGCCGCGGAAGTCGGTGAAGACGGCCGCGAAGCTGCACAGGAGGCCATTGCGGAAATGAGCGCCATCGAGGACGAGACCGGCGAGACCGTCGAAGAGATCAACGCGCTCGACGACGAACTCGACGAGATCGGCGAGATCGTCGGCGTCATCACGAGCATCGTCGAGCAGACGAACATGCTCGCGCTGAACGCGTCTATCGAGGCCGCCCACGCTGACGGGGATGGAGAAGGCTTCGCCGTCGTCGCTGACGAGATCAAGGGCCTCGCAGAGGAGACCAAAGAGGCTGCTGCCGACATCGAACAGCGCATCGAAGGCATCCAGGAGCAGGCCGGCGACACCGTCGAGACGATGGAGTCGACCAGTAACCGGATTACTGAAGGCGTCTCGACGGTCGAGGAGACTGTCGACGCGCTGGAGACCATCGTCGAGTACACGGAAGAGGTCGACACCGGTATCCAAGAGATCGACCGGGCGACCGAGGAGCAGGCCCGGACTGCACAGGACGTGATGGGTACCATCGACGATCTGACGACGATCAGCCAGCAGACGGCGACGGAGGCCGACACCGTGGCCGGTGCGGCACAGGACCAGTCCGCGTCCATCGACGAAGTGTCGGACTCCGCGACGGAGCTCCGTCAGCGTGCTGACGACCTCGAATCGCTACTGGACCGCTTCACGGTTGAAAACTCGGCCGGGACGGACACCGACAGCACGGCTGCGGTGGGGGACGACTAACAATGGCAACGATAACGACCTGGTTCACGCTGGGACTACTGGGTGAACTGCTCGGGACGGCGGTGCTGGCGTACGGCTACACGCTCGTCCCCGAAGAGGTGCGGAAGCGGTATCTGCTGCTGATCGCGATTCCGGGTATCGCAATCGTCGCCTACGCTCTGATGGCGCTTGGCTTCGGGTCGATACAGAGTGAGGGCCACGCGGTGTACGTGATCCGGTACGTTGACTGGCTGTTGACGACGCCGCTCAACGTCTGGTTCTTGGCGCTGCTCGCTGGCGCGAGCCGGGAGGACACAGTGAAACTTGTTGTCCTGCAGGCGTTGACTATCGTCTTCGGATTTGCCGGCGCGGTCACTCCATCGCCGATTAGCTATGCGCTGTTCGCGGTCGGCGGAGCGCTGTTCGGCGGCGTCATATCGCTCCTCTATCGGAACATTGCGGCGGCCGCGAAGTCGACCCTGTCCGACATAGAGATGAGCCTGTACCGCACGCTCCGGAACTTCGTCGTCGTCCTCTGGCTCGTGTATCCGGTCGTCTGGGTACTCGGTGCGGCAGGACTGGGGCTCATGGACGTCGAGACTGCGACACTCGTGATCGTTTACCTCGATGTGGTCACGAAAGTCGGCTTCGGGGTCATTGCCTTGCTGGCGATGATGGACCTCGGCTCAGTTGGCGAGACTGCCGAGGAGCCGACGGCGGTTGCGGGAGACTAGCGAGGGGCGCGACCGCAGGGAGCGGCCCTCGTTGGTGTGAGCGGCCCAGTTTTGTGTGTGTGAGCTGTTACACGCTTATACGAAGACATCAGTCCCCAGTCAGGACTGCTCCTCACTGACGGTCCCAGTAGTCTCTCCCTCGTCAGTCGCACCAACTGCCTCGGTCTCGTCGACGGTATCGAGTGCGTCTGGAAGCTGGTCTTTGATCAGCCAGAACGTCAGCCGGTAGACGCCGTATCCGAGCAGGACGAACAGCACAAGGTGAATAAGATACAGTTCGACGAATTCGAGAAGCGAAATCTCGCTGAGCGCGAGGTCGCCGGACAGGATGAGAAACTCTAGCGTGGCGAGGACGAATAACGCGGGTGCAAAGAGGATCACCAGTCCGATGACGAGCAGTGCAATCCGTTTCTGCGAGGGGGAAACAGGCATGCCTACGGTTCGCTGTCCAGACAGATAGCTCTACACGTTACTTGTATCAGCCCTGTACTGACTGCCTATGCTATAGCTGGCAGTGCCGTGGAGTGAACGGCGGACAGCGAGGCTATCGAGTGAAAAGAAGCGCGCCGGTCAGTGAATGCCCATCGCTTCGATCTGCTCCTGATACCGGTTTCGGATGGTGACCTCTGTTACCTGCGCCACGTCAGCGACCTCGCGCTGGGTCTTCTTCTCGTTACACAGCAGCGAAGCGGCGTAGATGGCCGCGGCGGCGTAGCCGGTCGGTGATTTCCCCGAGAGCAGGCCCTGCTCGGCGGTGGTGTCGATAATTTCGTTGGCTTTGGACTGGACTTCCTCGGAGAGTTCCAGTTCGGAGGCAAACCGCGGGACGTACTGCTTGGGGTCGACCGGCTCCATCTTCAGTTCGAGTTCCTGGGCGACGTACCGATACGTCCGCCCGATCTCCTTCTGTTCGACCCGGGAAACGTCCGAAACCTCCTCTAAGCTGCGTGGGATGCCTTCCTGTCGACAGGCCGCGTACAGGCAGGCTGTGGCGACGCCCTCGATGGAGCGACCGCGGATGAGGTCCTCGTTGAGCGCACGCCGGTAGATGACCGAGGCGACCTCCCGGACCGACCGGGGCACACCGAGCGCGCTGGCCATGCGGTCGATCTCCGACAGCGCGAACTGCAGGTTCCGTTCGCCGGCGTCCTTGGTTCGGATGCGCTCCTGCCACTTCCGGAGGCGGTGCATCTGGCTCCGCTTCTCCGAGGAGAGCGATCGACCGTAGGCGTCCTTGTCCTTCCAGTCGATCTGTGTGGTCAGCCCCTTGTCGTGCATCGTCTGGGTCGTGGGGGCTCCGACGCGTGACTTGGACTGGCGTTCGGAGTGATTGAACGCCCGCCACTCCGGCCCGCGGTCGATGTTCTCGTCCTCGATGACCAGACCACAGTCCTCGCAGACGAGTTCACCACCGCCGTCGCTAGATATGGACTCCGACTCACACTCGGGGCAGGTCTGCTGGCCCGTGCTCTCGGACTCCTCCTCGCGTTCCTCCTGTTCAGAATCCCGCTGGCGCGTCGGCCGTTCCATGTGTTCTTTTACGGAGAAAAGCCAATCACTTATAAATGTTTGGGCGAGGATGACACTTTTGCCTGATTTGGACACCGACTGCGAATGCTAGGTGGAATAATTATGTTAAATTTACCTAGAACTGTCTACGTTTCGAGCCGTCGGAGTGTGTAACCGGTTGGGGAACCCGTCTCACACCCCGGGACAACGATGGAGCGCGGACGGACCGGCGCTGTTCGCCCGGCACACCGCGCTCTTTTAGTCCGGGACTCTCCCATCGTGAGATATGAGCAAAGTCAATATTGGGCTTCGGGGCTGGCGTTTCGACGAGGACGTACTCGGGCCGGACGGGCGAGTCCGCCCACTCAAGACGATGGAGCCGGAGACCCGACAGCGGTTGCTGGTGCTCGCAGAGCGAGTGGTCGACCCCTGTGACGCCTGCTGGCTGATTCACGGCGACGAAGACATAGAGCAGTGCAACGTCGCGGACGCTATTTACGGGGAGCCGATGGGCGAGGTTGTCGTCTGCTCGGCCCACGAGACGGACTTCATCTACTGGTTCCGCGAGGAAGGTGGCGAGGCCTACGCCGGTGATACTGACCTGGCCTCGGCCTTCCACGAGTGGTTCCTCGACGGGAACCGCGCCCCCGAGGGGTACGTGGGCCTCGAACACGTCGACGAGGACCCGACGGCGCTGCCGGAGGCCCCCGACAGGGACGAAGCGATCCCGGGGCTCGAAGAGGAGGTCGAGCAGATGGACGAGGAAGACCTCGACACGATCGATATGGATCTCAGCGATCTGGACGTATGATATCGGTCGCCGTCGTCGACGCGGAAACGCCGGGTAACGTCGGCACTATCGCCCGGTCGATGAAGAACTTCGGCCTGTCGGAACTGTTACTTGTCGATCCGCCGGAGTTGGACCCGGACGGTGAAGCGTACGGGTTTGCCGGACAAGCCCGCGACGACATCCTGCCGAACGCCCGGACGGTGACGTTCGACGACATCGTCGAGAACTATCACACCGTCGCGTGCACGGCGACGACGAACGAGGACCCCGCCAACCACGTCCGGTATCCGGCGACGACGCCGGCTGATCTGGCCGACTCGCTCCGGGATGTCGAGGGCGATATCTGCGTCGTCTTCGGCCGCGAACGGGTCGGGCTCTCGAACGATGAACTCGCACGGCTGGACGTCATCTGCTCCATCCCGGCCAGCGCGTCGTACCCGGTGTTGAATCTTGGCCAGGCAGCTACCATCGTTCTCTACGAACTCCGCGATCTAACTGTTGCCGAGACCCAGCACCCCGAGGAACTACACACGCTCGCCGAGACGCCGGCCGTCGAAGGACTACACGAGGAGTTCGATCGGTTCCTCGGCGCTATCGGTCACCCCGAAGAAAAACAGCACAAGGCTCGACGGCTGTTCCGCCGGGTACTCGGCCGTGCACAACCGACCGGTCGGGAGACGAAGACGCTTCGCGGGCTGTTCCGGCAGGCCCGACAGCGAATCGAGCGTGCCGAAGACGACTAGCGTTCAGTCGAGTTTCTCGGGGCCAGTTCCGGAGTCAAACAGTGCGCCGATGACGGCGTCGTGGGCCTTCCGCAATCGGTAGTGCAAGGTCGGCGCGGAGATGTCGAGTGTCTCAGCCAGTTCCTCCGCAGCGCTCCCCCGTGGCCAGTCGTAGTAGCCGCGTGCATAGGCGGTTTTGAGCGCGGCCGCCTGTTTCGGTGTCAGCCGGTCGCGTATCCGTGTCCGAAAGTCAGTCACGGTCGAGACCGGCTGGTCGACGTACTGCTTGCTCCGTAGTTCTGTCCCGGGCGTCCCCTCCTGGATCGCCTCAACGACGGCGCGGACGTTGATATCCGGGGCCATCTCCGCTGTGAACCGCAGGTCGCCGTCCGCTGCGACGGCCCGCCGCACGGCCCCGCCGTAGTCGACGAGCGTGTCAAGCGGCGATGCGGATATCTCGTCGAGCGCGACTTCGAGCAGGGGCGCTCGGTTCTCCGCCGCCGTCTCGACAACAGCACAGGACTCGACCGATGGCGTTTCAGTGAGCGCCTGACACACCCGCTCAGTGTCTACGCCACTGACCCGAACGTAGTGGAGGCTGCTTCCGGAACTGGTCGGGACGCGCCGTTCGAGTGTGAACGAACAATCGAGCATTGCGGAGAGTCCGGCGAAGACGTCGTCGGAATCCGGCGTCAGGAACTCTAGCTTGACAGTCGTCGCCGCCTGTAGTGACTGCTGACTGTGGACGCGCTGGATAGAAAGCGCGATAAGTCGCCCCAGATCGGCCAGGATGTCCGATTCACGACAGCCAATCGTGGCGTCGGTCGATGCGTACACCATCAGTACGCCGTACGTGGTCCCGCCAGTTGCTAGGGGAACTGCCGCGACGGAGCTGTGGTCTGCGATCAGTGGGCGGTCTGTCCCGGTGTCCGACTGGGTCGACACGTCGGCGATGTTCTCGACGACCTGGACCTCGCCGGTGTCGATAGCGTCTATGGCGAGTCTGTGCTCGCCGGGCGAAATCTGCTCCGGCGTCGCCGTGTCAATCCCAGCAGCGGCACCCAGTGTTACCTGCGCGGCATTCCTACGGCTCCCGGCCCACACGGCCTGATACAGATCTGATTCAGTGAGGTGTGTACACACTGCCGACTCGATTTCCTCGCGGGTCTGTGTGTCCTGTAGCGCCTTCGCTATCTCCCGGCCCAGCACGTTGAGCCGCTGTGACTGTCTGAGTTCGTCTCGCTGGCGTTCGAGTTCAGCCTGGCGGTCCTTGTGCGCAGTGATGTCTCGCGCGACGAAGATGACGGTATCGAGGTCGTACGCACGACTTTCCAGCGGTGCGACCCGCGCTTCGAACCACCGCGTGCCACCGGGAGCCTGCAGTTCGTACTCCACGGACTGGAACGACCCGGTCCGCAGGGCTTCACGGACGGTCGACAGTAGCGGATCAGCGGTGTTGCGGGGAAGAAACTCGTGCAGCGTCTGCCCGACAAGCGTGTCCGTATCGTCTACCTTCATCATCGTCTCGGGGTCGGTCAGACAGTCGAGAAACCGCCCTTCCGCGTCGATGATGAAACTGGGGTCCGGAAGAGCGGTGTTCAACGCATCACGCTGCTCCGTGTGGCGCTGTCGTTCGAGTTCATAGCCCGCCCAGTCGGAGAGCAACCGGACGAACGTCAGGTCCCACTGCGTGAACTCCGCTGTGCGCGGCTCCAGTCCGTAGAAGCAGAGCGTTCCGTACACTGCCCCATTGACGACGACGGGCGCACCGATGTAGTTCGCAATGCCCCACTCAGGGTCAGCGAGGTCCGGAGCATCCGCCTCGACGTCCTTGATCGCGAGCGGCTCGCGGTGTTCGACGACGTGCCTGCAGTTCGGGAGGTCATTGATGCTAGTCGTTCTGCCGGCTTCGAGGTCGGCAGCCGCCGGTGCAGTGACTGCCTCGAACACATACTCGTCTCCGTGGACTCGGGAGAACGTCCCAAACGGCGAGCCGAGTGTCTCACAGCCGAGCTCTAACAGCCCGTTGAGTTGTTCCGTGAACGTCCGGCTCGAATCGGTACAGATGCCGTAGGCCGCTTCGAGCACCCACTCCCGTTGCTTCCGGGCCGTGATATCGATGTGTGCGATGGACGCGAACGTCGACCCATCGATGGTGAACGGGGCAGCGTACAACCGGAACCACCGTTTCGACGATGGAGCGTGACACGGATATTCGAGTTCGAACGAGGATTGCTCGCCAGCGAGGACGGCCCTGAGCCCGTCGGCTGCTTGTTCCCCGGTCGTGTCGTCAGCCATGTCCGCAATGTCGAGATAGTTCACGCCGAGCGTATTCGGTGTCACCTCTGTGCCGTTTGCCCGGCCGAACTCACTCCATGTCTCGTTCGTCGAGAGAATCACCCCGGACGCATCTACGATCGCAAACATGAGGGGTAGTGTATCCATGGCTGGCCCGTACAGGGCTGGGACATCATGGCCATCCATGACACTTGGGACCATGCGACAAGTGTGGCGGCAAGCTACTTAACGCCCGGTGTCGAGTTAGAATAGTAATATTTGGTCGGGGAACACGTCTACGATGAATGCTATGAAGAAACCGAACTCCAGAGCTGTATTCGGGCTGATCTGAACACAGGCTTGGTAAACCAACTACCAAATATCCACATACTAACCAATTATCGATTGCCCCGGATATATCATCCATGAATCCGATTCACCCCGATTTATTCTAGGGACCTAGAGAGAGTGCTTAGGACAGTTACCGCTGTAGCGGGGCACAGGATACTCAACATCTCACTATGGATTCCACTGCCAATCCAGTTCGCGTCGAACTGTTCGTCCGGTCCCTCTGTCCGAAAGACGCAACGCAACAACAGCACTACGTGCTTGACCGGTTGCAGGCGCTTGAGGACGCAGGTCGTATCGAGGACCTGTCGATACTGATCTGGGGACGCCGGATCGAACCGCGACTCGCACAGCGGACTGCGGAGGGACGACACCTGCTGGAACGGCTTTCCATGTTCGAACAGTGGGAGCGCGACTCCGATGCCTCGCTTGACGCCTTCGACTGGGAGCACCCGCTGACGAACATGGTTTCTGACGACTCGGTCAGCGTCATCACGCTGCCGACGCTTGCCCTCGCTGAATACGTTGACGGTGACCTCCAGCACGTCGCCCCTTGTACGCGGGATGGAACGGTTCACCGCGTCGCCGACCGTGTCAACCGTCTTGCGGATACCGCAGACCTAGCCGATCCGCTTGAACATGAGCATACCGTGGTACAATAGCGTTCGAACTGCTCCCACACCAGACACACTACTCGTCCCCCTCCCAACTAAAATGAATACGAAGCAAACCGAGATTCCGGACTCGCTTCCACTGGACGACCGACTGTCGCTCCTGTCGTCGCACTACCGGCGATACCTCCTGTACGGGCTTTCACAGTACACGACACCGGTTTCACTGGCTGTGCTTACGGACACGGTGACCGAATTCGAACACGGGACACCGGCCGAACAGTACCGCGACGAGCGGCTCAAGATTTACACGTCCCTCTATCACAACCACCTTCCGCGGCTGGTCGATGCTGGTGTCGTCCAGTACAACCAGTCGGAAGATCTGGTCGATATCGGGCCGAACGCGCCGGCCCTCGTCCCGCTGCTCGAATCGACAATCGACCATGACCTGTCGGCGAGCGGTAACGGCCTGACACCGAGCGCCGTCGATATCGACGCCTTACAGCCCGAGCAAAGCAATTAAGCGCGCTTCTGTATCTCCGAGCGCAGCACGTCGCTCACCGTATCGCCGTCAGCTTTGCCACGGAGTGCGCCCATGCACTCGCCCATCAGCGCCGAGAACGCCCCCATTCCCTCCTCGGCGACCTGTTCTTCGTGGCGCTCGACAACCTCGGCAACGGCGTCACGGACCTCTGACTCGTCGACACCGCCCAGTCCTTCCTGCTCGACAGCTTCCTCGGCCGTCAGCGACGGGTTCTCGGCGAGTGCCGTCAGGAGGTCTTCTATCCCCTCACGGGGCACATCCCCGCCGTCGACCAGCAGGATAGCCCCTTTGAGGTGTTCGTCAGTGAGGTTTCCGACGGGCACGTCGTCACGGCGGAGTTCGGTCAGCGTCGACTCAAGCGTGCCCGCGGCCAGCGTCGGGTCGACCCCCTCGCCCGCCACCAATGCCTCGAACAGCGGCCACCGCTGGCCGTAGGCGACCTGCTCGGCGAGGCCGGAGCCGAGGTCGAACTCGCGCTCGTACCGGTCGACTTTCTCGGTGAGCAGTTCCGGGGTCTCGACTTCGGTTACGTCGGGCTCCACCGGCGGCACGTCCGTCTCGGGGTACATCCGTGCCGCGCCGGGGAGCGGGCGGAGGTACCGCGACGTGGCGTCCTCGTTCGCGTCTCGCGTTTCCTCCGGGACACCTTTGAGTGCCGTCTCAGCGCGCTCAGCAACGGCGTCGATGGCCAGCTCGGCGGTCTCCGGGTCGTCAGCGACGATGGCGACGGCGTCCTCGGGGCCCGCTCCGACGGCGTCCCGTAGCGCCTCGACTTCTGCCTCGGTGACGCCGTAGGCTGGGAGTTCGTCGGTATGGAAGATGCCGCCAGCGCCGTGGCGCTTGGCGTGGTCGGACAGTTCGGTCCCGAGCCGGCGGTCGGGCTGGATCTCGCGGCCGACGAGGCCGTCGAAGCCGGACAGCAGGAGGCCCTGTACTTCGCCGCCCGAAGAGAGCGCCCCCTCGATGACGCCCGAATCTGTGTCCTCGAACACCTCGGTCACGTCCTGTGGCTCGCCGATAGCGGCGTCGCGCTCGGCGAGTTCCTCGGCGATGTCAAGCAGTTCGACCTGCCGGCGAACCTCGTTGCGGACGAGGTCGTCGATGTCGTCGAGGCTCTGGACGCCCTTCAGTTCGATCCGTGCCCCCTCCTCGATGGAGACGTTCACGTCCTGTCGGATGGTCCCGAGACCGCGCTTGACTTTCCCAGTCGAACGCAGCAACATCCCGATCCGCTCGGCGGCCTCGCGGGCCTGCTCGGGCGACCTGATGTCGGGCTTCGTGCCGATTTCGACTAGGGGGATGCCCAGTCGGTCGAGCGAGAACCGGACGCCGTCGTCGGTTTCCTCGATGCGCTGGCAGGACTCCTCCTCCAGTAGCATATCCTCGATGCCGACCGGGCCAGCGCTCGTCTCGATGGCTCCGTCGTTGGCGACCATCATCGAGCGCTGGAACCCCGTGGTGTTCGACCCGTCGACGACGATCTTTCGCATAACGTTCACCTGATCGACGACAGACATATCGAGTAGCTGGGCGATTTCGAGCGTCGTCTCCATCGCCTCGCGGTCGACGCGGTGGGGTGGCTCGTCGTCCTCCTCGACGAGACAGGTCGTGTCGTAGGCCAGGTACTCGAACTCCCGGTCAACCATGCTCTCCTCCAGCGCCGCCTCGTCGATCTCACCGAGTTCGCTCTTGGTCGGGTGCAGATAGCGAGTAAAAGAGCGCTCGCTCTCCTCAGGTTCGCGGATCGTCGTCGGACAGTCACAGAACAGTTTCGTCGCGGTATCGAGTTGCTGGTGGATCTCCAGACCGGCGACGAGCCCCAGCTCCTCGTAGTCGTACTCAGTCATTGTCGAGGTGTCCGGGACCGGGGGCCAAAAAACGCACCCTTCCCACGCTCGCCGCCGCCCTTTTGGCTGTCTCGCCCTCACCGTCTGTATGCGTTGGCTGTCGACAGCCGCGGTAGCCGTCCTTCTCCTGACAGCCGGCTGTAACGCCTTCGTCGGCGCTGACACCGCCGACCAAGGCACCGTCACGCCGGCTCCGGTCCCGACAGCAGCGGGGTCGGGTACGGCAACGACGCTGACCCCGCCGCCCGGCGTCACAACAGAGCGCCTCGAAAACGTCGCGCTCCTGTCGGCCGCCCACCGGCAGGCGCTCAACGGCACCACCTACACCCTGCACGAACGCTACAACGAGTTCACACTCAGGAACGACAGCAGTTCCGTCCGGCGCACCGAGACTGTTGCCGTCGAATCACCGACGCGGTATCGCGACGAGATGGTCAGAATGAGGGCCGACGCGAACGGGACCATCGAGCGGTACGAACAGTCGACCTTCGCCGACGGCACCAACTGGTACGAGCGCCGTGACAACGGCACCGTCGAGCGCCAGCGCGGCGAGGTCCGGTTCAGCCGTGATAAGTACGCCTACCGGACCGCGTTCTACCTGAATCGCTACGCCGTGGTTAACCGGAGTGCTACGGCCGTTGTCACACGGGACGGCAGCCGAGCCTATCGGATTCGCGGTTCCGGCGGCGAGATTCCGACGACGGAACGGCTAGAGGAGTTCCACATCGAACTAGTAGTCGAACCCGATGGCCTTGTGAGCCGATTCGATGTCCGGTATCGTACAGCGGACCGCCTCGTCGAATACAGCTTCTGGTACGAGGATATCGGTGAGACGGCAGTGGAGCGGCCGGCGTGGCTCAACGAATCTACCCCGGCAGGCTGAATGGGGTCGGTACGCGACAGCGCACGCCAGTTGCTACAGGCGGTCCGTCTCGGTTCGAACTTCGTCGGCCCCGGACGTGCTCCCGGCCCGGTCGTCGTAGTACTTCCGACCGATGAAATCGTCGTCGAGGTTCCCGACGAGGGAGTTGTACAGCCCCTCTGAGGACTGATACGTGGCTTCGCTGGTCCGAGCCAACACCTCACTCATCTCTACGGAATCGCCGTTCTGGGCGACCAACTCGACATCGCCGAGCTGCTGGACGATAGTGGCGTGGTCCGCCGGGAACTCACAGGCCTGGTCAAACAACTGCAACGTTTCGGAGTAACGCATCTGTGTGATATACAGAGAATTCATAATTAAAAAAGATTATGAATTGTGAATGTCCAGTCGCTGCTTTTGCCGGCCAAACGTGGTTTACCGGATGAGACATGACGTTTCAACCCATCTGAGCGGGGAAAGCATATCCGAATCTATACCATATGTTTTCACATGTCAGTCAGGACGGCAACGCCGAACGACGTGACGGCCATCAGTCGGATCGCCACGGCGGCATGGGAGACCGATTATCCGGACATCCTTTCGCGCGAAACGGCCGAAGACGGCGTTCGTGACTGGTACGGCCCCGAACAGCTCGAATCGGAACTGGTCGAATCGCAAACCATCCTGCTCGTCGCCGAACGCGACGGGAGCGTCGTCGGATTCGCGCACGCGACGTGGCACGAGACCGACCGTGAAGGGTACATCCTCCGGCTGTACGTCCATCCCGACCACCGTCGGAAGGGTATCGGCCAGACCCTCTTGGAGCGGACCTGTGACGAACTGTTCGAGCACGACATCGACCCGATCAACGCGATGGTCCTCTCCGCGAATGAGCCAGGAGCCGAGTTCTACGAGGGGTTCGGGTTCGAGTTCGCCGACGAGAGCGAAACCGAAACCGGCGGTGAGCGCCACCCCGAGAGCCGCTACGTCCTCGACAACGAGTCGCGGGTCTAGACGTATCGGTCGCGGTGGCCCGGTGCTGTGTTCCTGTAGTGATGGCTGACCGTCGGCACAGAACCGACCAGAAAACAGATGCACAGCGGGGCACGCTGTTGTTTGCTGCTCACTCGCTGCTCGCGTTACCGAGGGTCGCGCCCTTCACTACCTTCATAGCGTCGTTCAGGTACGAGAGCCCGCACTCCGTTCGGCCTCTTGCTGCTCACAGGTCACCCCGTTCCCTGCTCCACTAACGAGGGCCGCGCTTCGCGCGCGCGCCTCTCGCTACTCGTCACCGAGGATGCCACGCTTCGTCATCTTCTCGGGGTCGAGTACATCGTCGACCTCATCCTCGTCGAGATACCCCTCTTCGAGAACGACCTCTCGGATGGTCTTTTCCTCGGCGAGGGCTTTCTTCGCCACCTTGCTCGCCTTGTCGTAGCCGATGGCGGGGTTGAGCGCCGTCGCCAGCGCCATGCTCTGTTCGACGCGCTCTGCGCAGTGCTCGGCGTCGGCTTCGAGCTTAGCGACGAACTTCTCGCCGAACACCGCGCTGCTGTTGGCGATGAGCTTGGCCGACTGCAGGAAGTTCGAGGCCAGCACGGGCTTGTAAAGGTTCAGGTCGATCTGTCCTTCTGCGGCACCAGCCGAGATGGCGGCGTCGTTACCGACGACCTGCTTGTGGACCTGATTGACTGCTTCGGCGACGACAGGGTTGATCTTTCCGGGCATGATCGAGGAGCCGGGCTGGTTCTCCGGCTGGTCGATCTCGCCGAGGCCGTTGCGAGGCCCGGACGCGAGCAAGCGGAGGTCGTTTGCGATCTTGTTCAGTGAGCCAGCGACTGTCCGGAGCGCGCCGTGGGCTTCCGACATCGCGTCGTGGGCGGCCTGCGCCTCGAAGTGGTTGTCCGCTTCGCGGAAATTGAGGTCGGTCTCCTCGCTGATGTACTCTGCCGCTTTCGCCGGGAACTCGGGATGGGTGTTCAGGCCAGTCCCGACCGCAGTTCCGCCAAGTGCGAGTTCGGCGAGGCGACCGTGAACGTCTTGGACGCGGGAGATGCCCTTCTCGACCTGCGTTCGGTAGCCGGAGAACTCCTGGCCCAGCGTCACTGGCGTCGCGTCCTGCAGGTGAGTTCGTCCGGTCTTGACGACGTTGTCGAATTCGTCTTCTTTGGCTTCGAGTTCGTCACGCAGCGTCTTCAACCCGGGAATCACGTCTTTCTCGACCGCTTCGAGAGAGGCGACGTGCATCGCCGTCGGAATCACGTCGTTGCTGGACTGGCCGAAGTTGACGTGGTCGTTCGGGTGGATCTCGCGGGTCCCGATTTCCCCGCCGTACAGCTCCGTGGCACGGTTAGAGATGACTTCGTTGGCGTTCATGTTCGACGACGTGCCCGACCCGGTCTGGAACACGTCGACGGGGAACTGGTCGTCGTGTTCGCCGGCGATGACCTCGTCGGCGGCCTCGACGATACAGTCCGCCTTGTCCGCCGGGATCGTTCCGAGGTCGCGGTTCGCCTGCGCGGCCGCTTTCTTGACGACGCCGAGCGCTCGGACGAACCGTCGCCCGAAGGTCACGTCGCTGATCGGGAAGTTCTCGACGGCGCGCTGTGTCTGTGCGCCCCAGTACGCGTCGGCTGGCACCTGCATCTCACCGAGGCTGTCCTGCTCTGTCCGGTACTCGTCGGTCATACGTCCGGGGGGTGGACCGCCCGGTCGTAAAACCCACCGGTACGAGTCGGGACACCACTCGGCATAGCCCTGTACCCGCCGGGACAGTCACTCACGGGGCACCACGAGTCCTCAATCGGATGGCGGAGACCGTGGGGCTCAGAACTCAGGACTTGGATAAACGTGTATTATCATTCGGAAATATTAAGTAGAATCTCTCTCCACTTACCATGAGTTCGACGCCACAGCGACGTTCATGACCGATGCCCCCACAATACCCGGTGACGGTGGTGTGTTGCTGCCGTCGTCGGCTGTCGGGGCCCGATGGGACACCGACGGACGTGACACCTCGCAATCGATCGCAGCCGGTGTACCCGCCGCGTTGCAACCGCTCGCCCGCTCGGCACGACGACGGGATGGCACACCCGTCACCTGGCGTTCCCACGCCGTCTGCCAGCCTGTGTTGGTGCGACAGGCTGGAGAAGTCGCGTGGTCTCCACGCGTGCTGGCTGGCGAGTCTATGTGACTGACGACACATCCGTCGGGACGATGGACGGCGAACTCACGTCGGCGAACACTGACCAACCATGCGCGAGATACTCAGTAGACTCCTCGCCACCGGGGGTAGGCTCCGGTCGGCGGTATCGAGAGACGAATCGGACGGCGACCAACTGGCAACAGACGGCGGGGCGACGGTGAAGACGACCCGGCGGGACTCGCTCCGGAACTCACTGCCGGTCGAGTGGGAACTCATCGAATCCGCCCCGTTCTGGCTGCCGCCAGTCCTGTTTGCGGGCTTTTTCGTCTACGGCGCTATCGCCTGGAACTTCCTCCTTTCGCTGACTGACTACAACGGCCTGGGTGGTGCGCAGTACGAGAGTTTCGACCTCAGCATGTACAGCCGTTTGCTGAACGATGGGGCGTTCTGGCAGGCGGCACAGAACACGGTGGTGTTACTCGTCGTGTTCACCGTCCTCTGTCTGGCGCTTGGCCTGCTCGTGGCCATCCTCATCGATCAGCAGATCCGCTTCGAGAACACGTTCCGGACCATCTACCTGCTCCCGATGAGCCTCTCGTTCGTCGTCACGGCGACGATGTGGGCGTGGGTGTACAACGCCCGCAACGGCGTGCTCAATCAGTTCCTCCGATTGTTCAATCTTGAAGGAGCCATCGTGGGACTGCTCCGCCCGACCGGGGTCAACGCCGAGGTGATACAGTGGCTCTCCTGGAACACGACCGCCCTGGCGGCGGTTATCTTCGCGCTCATCTGGCAGTTCAGCGGCTACGCGATGGTCGTCTTCCTCGCCGGTCTTCGTGCGATTCCGACCGAACACTACGAGGCTGCGCGGGTCGACGGCGCGTCCACGGTTCGGCTGTACGCGCGGGTCATCATCCCGCAACTCCGCGCCTCCGCGGTGTCAGCGTCGGTGGTGCTGATGGTGTTCGCGCTGAAGGCGTTCGACTTCATTTACGCGCTCCGTGGCTCACAGCCTGGGGCGAACATGGACATTCTGGCGACGATGATGTATCGGGTCGCGTTCGACAGCCTGCAGTGGGCGTACGGGTCAGCCGTCGCTATCGTGCTGTTTGCCCTCGCACTGCTGGTCATTGGTCCGTACCTCTACAGCGAATACCAACGGGGTGAACTATGAGTATCAGAGATGGCGGTTTCATCGACGAACTTCGCAGTACAGAGAATAGCCGTATCGGCCTGTATGCCCTCCTGCTGGCGGGCATTGCCTTCTACCTCTTCCCGGTAGAGACGGCCGTGATGACGATGTTCAAGACTGAGAGCGCGTTCGCCCGGACGCTTCCGTTCGCGCCGCCGGGCACTGACGGCTTCACGCTTGACGCGCTCACTACCGCTTGGAACACGCTCCGGCCGGGACTTATAAACTCGCTGCTGATGGCGATTCCCGCGACGATTGTGTCGGCGCTGCTGGGCAGTATGACCGCGTACGGTCTGACGACGATCAGCTGGCGCGGGCAGGTCGGCGTGGTCGTCCTTATCATCGCGGGTATCTTCATCCCCTATCAGGCCGTGCTAGTCCCGCTGGCACAGTTCTGGTTCCAGGTGCTTCCGGGGCTGCTCAACGGTTTCGTCAACACCGTCTTTGGGTTCATCACGGGCGGCAACTGGCAGTATCCGAGCCGTAACGGATACGTGCAGTTGCTGCAGCTGTCGATCACCCACGCCGCGTACGGGATTCCGATCTGTACGCTGCTGTTCCGATCGTATTATCAGAGCATCTCCGACGAGATGATCGAGGCCGCTCGCCTCGACGGCGCGAGTGCGTTCAGCATCTACCGCAACATCATCCTCCCGCTGTCGCTGCCGATGTTCGCGGTGACGCTCATCTACCAGTTCACGCAGGTGTACAACGACCTGCTGTTCGCGCTCGTGCTCGTCAACGAACCGGCTTCGCAGGTGGCGACCCAGCGCCTCGCGGCGCTCACTGGTGGGGTCGTCCAGTCGTTTAACACCACGATGGCAGGGGCCATCGTTGCAGCACTTCCGACGCTGCTCGTCTACATCATGTTCGGCGAACAGTTCGCGAAAGGCGTCGCTGGAGAGTAATTACGGAGGTATTCACAATGGCACAACTCACACTGGACGAGGTAACGAAGACGTTCCAAGACGACGACGGCGAAATCATCGCGGTTGACGAGGTATCGGTTGACATCGAGGACGGCGAGTTTCTCTGTGTCGTCGGCCCATCGGGCTGTGGGAAATCGACGACGCTGCGGATGATCGCCGGGCTTGAAGACATCACGCGCGGGGAAATCAGACTGGACGGCCAGATCATCAACGACCAGCCGCCGGCCCGCCGGAACGTGGCCATGGTGTTCCAGTCCTACGCCCTGTACCCACACATGACCGTTCGAGAGAACATGGCGTTCGGGCTGGAGGAGTCGACGGACATGCCCGACGACGAGATCAACGAGCGCGTCGAGCAGGCCTGCAAGGACATGGGCATCTTCGAACTCATCGATCGCAAGCCTGGCGAACTCTCCGGCGGCCAGCAACAGCGCGTGGCGCTGGGCCGCGCTATCGTCCGGGACCCTGAAGTGTTCCTGATGGACGAGCCGCTGGCGAACCTGGACGCAAAACTCAAAGCCGAGATGCGGACCGAACTCCAGGAGCTTCAGCATGACCTCGACGTGACGACGGTGTACGTCACCCACGACCAGACAGAGGCGATGACGATGTCCGACCGCATCGCAATCCTCAACGACGGCGTCCTCCAGCAATGTGCGACGCCGCTTGAGTGTTACCACGAGCCGAACAACCTCTTCGTCGCCGGCTTCATCGGCGAGCCGTCGATGAACTTCTTCCCGACGACGCTGGAGGGGTCGACGCTCAAGGGCGAGTGGTTCGAGTACGAACTCAGCGACGAGACGGTCGCCGCTGTCGAGGGGACGACCGACATTACTCTCGGCATCAGACCCGAAGACATCGAGTTCGTCCAGAGCGACACCCGTTCGAACGTGTTCGACTCGACTGTCCACGTCGTCGAACCACGCGGGAACGAGAACACGGCCCACCTGCAGTTCGACGAGTCGATGGATGATCAGTTCATCGCGACGGTCGGCGGGATGAAACAGCTTAAATCCGGCCAGCGCGTCAAGGTTCGATTCCCCGAAAACGCCATCCACCTCTTCGATACGGCCAGCGGAGAGGCCATCCGGAACCGCACGCTCGACGAGATCGAAACGGTCGAATCAGTCGTCTGAACTGAAACCGTCGTGGCCGTCCTTATTCTGCTGTTGGTCGCTCGTGAGCGTCTGCTGTCACGCCCAACGGTCGAGTCCGGTCTGGACGACCGAGTCGTCAATACGTTCGAACCCGCGAGCGACCTCGTCGGCGTCGACCTCCCACTGCTCGGTGACGAACGCACGGGCGGCATCGATGTCCGGCTCGATGCTGTCCGGGATCTCGTAGTCGTCGGTGGCCGCGGGGTCGAGAAACAGGTTCCGGATGCGGTCGGCGTGGTCGATGTGCTCCCCACGGGCCTCAAGCACCGCGTAGAGGTCGCCATGCTCGTGGAGGTCTTTGACGGCTGTTTTGGGGCCGATACCGGAGATTCCCTCGTTGAAGTCCGTCCCCATCAGAATCGCCGCGTCGACCAGTTGCTCCCAGGAGAGATCGTGTCGTTCAAGCGTGGCCTCAAAGTCCATCAGCTCGGGGTCGCCCTTCGACGTGATCTGCCGGAGCGTCATCGGCGCACCGAACAGGAGCGCGTCGTAGTCTTCAGTTCCGACGTAGTCTACGTCGCCCCGCCGGGCCATCACCGACGCCTGCCCCTCGCCTTCTGCCGGGGCGTCGACGATAGGGACGTCGAGTAGCGCAAGCAGGTCCCGTGTCGTGTCAACGATAGTGTCGGTCAGCCGCTGCGTGCGGGAGTCAAGCTTGGCGACGCGGGTACTGTCGCCCGCTTCCCGGGCCGCCTCTAGTTCGGACTCATATTTCTCGCGTTGCTCGCGGCGCTTCTCGACCTCGTCGTCCTTGAGGTCCGTGACCGCACCGTCGAAGACGAACACCGGGGTGAGGTCGTGTTCGAAGAACTTCGGCAGGCCCTGCACGACCCCGATGAGGTTCGCCACCTCCTCACCGTTGCTGGTGGTGTACTTCGACTCGCTGGTGAACTTCACCGTCGTCGTCAGATAGCGATAGAGCCAGTTGTGGGCGTCCACGGCGACGACGCTCCCACCGAGCTCGTCGAATGACACGTCCGACAGGGCCGCGAGCGACCGCAAATCAGCGTTTCCCATTGGCAGGCCTTTGGCCGACAGCGGTTTGAATCTCTCGGAGACGACGTATTACTCCGTGATGGCGCAGTCGGTTCCGGTCGGGCGACTCAGGCGGTCCGTGCGGACGGCTGTTCGGCCCAGTCGTCGAGGACTGATGGCGGGTCGGCGTCGGCCTTCGCCGCGAGAAACGATTCCTCTTCCGGCGAGAGGTCGCGCTCTCGAAACAGGTCAAGCCCGTCCTGATACTGCTCGGTGCTACGGTCGCCCGGCCAGACGAGATCGAGTTCAGCCATCCCCGACTCCGCGCCGCTGAAACAGAACCCGGCCCGATAGGCGGCCTGATACGAAAACGGATTGTTGACGCCGATGGACACGCGCTCGAAGCCCCGATCCGTGGCCCGTTCCCGGACGAACCGGAGGAGACGGGCACCGAGCCGGTCGCCCTGCCGGTCCTGCCGAACGGTGATGTACCGGATACAGAGGGTATCCGCGTCTGTCCGGTCAGCATCGAACGCAGCCGCGGCCACGACCCCATCGTCCCCGACGACGGCCTTTCCGGTCGAGGTCATCACGAACTTGCCCGCATACGCGAACTGCTCGTGGTCCAACCGGAGCCGATGCCCGTCCTCGGGCCAGCCGAGCAGCGTGAACTCCATAGTCAAACTGAATGGGTCGCCCACTGTAATCAGTACTGATCCCCGTTCCAGAGCACCAGCCGCCGTCGTCGTTGAATCCGGGAGAGCGAAGTGCCCGGAGCCGAAACTGCCTGTATGAGCGTCTCGACGGTGGGGAACGGTCGTATCGAACTGTCCACTCGGACGGCACTGCTCGCTGTCGGCGACCTGCTGGCGATTGCCGTGTTCGTTGGCGTCGGCGAGGTGACCCACGGTATCAATCCGATACTCAATCCAGGTCGGTTCGCCGGGACGCTGACGCCCTTTTACGTCGGCTGGCTCCTCGTCGCGGGACTTGGAGGACTGTACACCGCTGGCGCGACCGCGACGATTCGGGCGGCTCTCGGCCGCACTATCGTGGGATGGGTACTAGCGGTCGGGATCGCGCAGGGGCTCCGATCGACGGCGGTGTTCCCCGGTAGTGCGGCGCTGACGTTCGCACTCGTCTCGGTGTTCGTTGGTGGGACGCTGCTGTTGCTCTGGCGGGGTGCGATTGCAGTCGCAAAATAGGCGGCCTGTAGCAGAGAGCTGGTGACGGACTATCGCAGGTCGGCGACTTCGAGCGACTCTGTCGACTGAATCCATGCCTGATGGTTCTCCCGGTCGTAAATTACGAACTCCTCATCCCCGATGTTCAGCTCGGCGTATCGTCGTTCTTGATCGTCGGTCGCGGCGTCCGTCGTGTTGTCCGTTGCGTTCGTGCTCATTGTCTCGTTTGGAATCGATGTTCCGTTTTTCTCCGGTTCAATGTATTCTGGCGTACGTAATAAGCACATGGACCCAGTTATCATCGGAGAAAATAGACTCACTTACGACACCACGTATCCTCTAATCTAGTTCTCAAATTCTGAAAACGACTGTTTTGGTGGGTCCTATCCCGAGAAACGGAGAGTGGTTGCAGTGGTTCCGATATACCGGTTTGTAGCCACTTGATTTCATCTTTGTGGGAAGATAGCACAGTCTGCCTGTGATCGCGGGCCAGCGATAACAGGCCGTCCCCGTCCTTATATTGTGAACAAGTCACAAGTATTACCATATATAAATTTTTTGCCTCTATCCAACTCATAACTTATGAAAATGTTACTTAACGGCTACTGAGTAAATTTGCAGTGGCCATTACGTATATTATGCCGTATTTTAGGGAAACATTCATATACCCCTCCACCGTAGAATAATTCATACTTATGACGGGTTATTACGACATCATTCTCGGACTCATTCCGCTCGCCATGGCCGGCATCACCGCAACTCTGTTCGTTGCCGGCTTCGAACTGACGACGGCGATTCCGATGGCTTCTGTCGTAACAGTCGGTCTCATCGGCCATGCGATGTTCGTCCGTGCCCCCGTCGACCCGGTTCCGAACGACGCGTCGACTCAGCAGGGCGCGCAGTCGGACCCGCTACAGACTGCGGACTGAGTGCTGTCCCACCCGTCTACTTTCCTGTTTTCGATAGATATCCAGTGACCGGTCCCGGGTCGAACAGATTGGCACTGTCGGGCAGTATAAGAGTCGCTCGCCCAAACGACGGAGTATGACGACAGATGCGACAGCGCTGTTCTTGCAGAGTGACGAGGTCGCCGACCTCGCTGAACCCACCGAGTACGTCGACGCCGTCAGAGAGGGGTATCGCCAGCGTGGCGAGGGTGCCCCGGCGACGCCCAGAACAACGCTGTTCTCGGACGAGCCCGCCGGCATGTTGACGGGCTATCTCGCGATTCTTCCCGACACCGGTGCGATGGGCGGGTACACCTACGCGGCCGGTTTCAGCGGGCAAGACGCACACTTCACGCTCCCGATATTCGACTCCGACAGCGGCGACCCGCTCGCTGTCCTCGACGGTGCGAGCATGAACCCGCACAAGACCGGCGCGGCCGGGGCGGTCGGTGTCGACGCACTGGCCCGCCGTGACGCCAGCGACCTCGCAGTAATCGGCAGCGGCGCACAGGCCCGCGGCCAGGTCCGTGCGACGGCGACAGTCCGTGATTTCGATCGTATCGAAGTGTACTCTCCGACGGCCAGTAGCCGGGAGTCCTTCGCCGCGGAGATGAACGATGCGCTGGACCCGACAGTGGCTGCCGTCGCGTCCCCGTCCGCAGCAATCGAGGGTTCCGATGTCGTTATCACGGCGACCAGTGCGAGCGAACCGGTGTTCGACGGCGATCTGCTCGAACCGGGAACCCACGTGACTGCGATGGGCCAGTACCACCCCGAGAAGAACGAACTGGACGCGACGACGATCGAACGCGCCACGTACGTTCCGGACCTGCGCGAGCGGGTGACACAGGACGCCGGGTCGTTCATCAACGCCCTCGATGCGGGCGTCATCGACGAGGACCACGTCCACGCCGAGCTAGGTGATATTGTCGCCGGCAACGCACCCGGGCGGCAGTCTCCCGAGGAGATTACGGTCTTCGACTCCGGCGGCACGGCCATCGAAACCGTCGCTGCGGGCCACATGTTGTACGAGCGGGCGAAGGCCGAGGGCCGCGGTGAGGAGATCGATTTCGCGCCCGCGAGCAAAGCCCTGACTGGGCGGTAACGGTCGCTGGAACGCCGATTAGAGGTACGGTCCGAGACCGAGGGCGTCGATCAGACTGATACCGGCGGCGAGCGCGCCGACGATGTAGCCGGCGATAGTTCCACCGTTCAAAAGCGGGAGTCCTGCGTGCGCGCGCCCCTTCAGAACCATCCAGAGCAGTATCGCCAGGCCGACGTAGGACCCGATCATCGCGGTCAGCGCCGGCAACGGGACGCCGAATACCGACAGTACGTCCGACGAGGCGAAGAACGCGGCGCTGGCGACAAGTATCGACGGGATGATGGCGTCACCGAGACCGATAAACAGCGCATCGCGCTCTAGCGGGTCGGCATGAACGTCAGCACTTTCGTCTGCTTTGCCAGTCTCTGTCGCTTCGTCGGAACGTTCCGCTGGCTGGCTCCCATCCGCAACTGCCGGACCGTCCGCGTCGGCTCCGGATCCTGTGGTCGCCGGCTCCTCGGTCGCGTCGTCCGCTGCTGGGGAACCGTCGCTCGTCTCGTCTTCTGCCGTCGGGTCCGGCGCCGTTGCGTCGAGATACGAGTACGACAGCGTCATCGGGATCACGAGGACGACGGGGACCTTGAGGTCCATGACGCCCGAGGCCAGCGTGAGCATGTGCTCAGTCCCGTAGACGCTGATCGCATCGTACACGGCGAGGACTGTCAACAGGACGAGCGCCGGCAACACCCCGAAACTGATACCGAACAGGCCGGCGGCGGTAGCTCCCATCACGGCACCGGCGCTGTCGATGACGTACCACTCGGGATAGATCAGCAGCGCCGTCCCCAGACCCAGCGCTAACAGGACGGCGACGACGTTGAGGCCGGCGAACGTGAACACCGGCGGCACCAGCACCTGAAACACGTACAGAGAGAGCCAGGCCGCTGAGAAGACGATGAGCCCGCGAATGAGCTGATCCACGTCGTAGCGGAAGGCAAGCAACATAACCACCGTCGCGACCAGAATCGCCCCGATGTACATGAGGCTGTTCGTGGGGTCAGACGGGTCCTCGACGGCCTGGTAGCCAGCCGATTCGAAGGGCTGGACTAGCGCCAGCGCGCCGAGCTGGACGAACAGGAAGATACCAGCGATGAGGCCACACCCGCCGAGGATTCGCCACCGTCGCTCCATGCACACACGTCCTGCAGGAACCGGTTTGAGCGTTACGAAGCAGAGGTGGACAGGCGTCAGCGGTTCGGAGGACTGTTACCGCGCGTACAGGACCGTGCCGACCAGCGCCGGGAGATGCACGCTGTCGTTCGGCGAGACTGCGAGGTACGGGCGCTCGACCGGACCGAACACGTCGACGACGGAGCCAACCGTCTGGAGTTCCTCGTCTACCACGTCGGTCCCCACAGCCGCGTACTCGTCGTCGGGCGCCCGAACGACGGCCAGTCCCTGTGCGACCCGCGAGACAGTGCCGATGCGTTTCATTCACGGAGCGCCTGCATATAGGCCGCCACGGCCCCAAGCAGGTCGCTTTTCGTCGCATCGTCCGCGTCCTTGACGACGACTCGCCCGCGGGCCTCGTACTCGCGTGGATACGTCTTGTCCCGTTCGATGACTGCGTCGTAACCGACCTGCTGGACGGCCTTGGCGATCTCGTCGACAGTCGGCTCTTCGACGGCCAGATCAAGTGACACGCGACGCCCGTCGCTGCGCGAGTGGTTGGCGTCGAGTGCCACCGGCCAGATAACGTTCTCGACCATACCGGGAGTGGCCGCCCGTGGCATATATGGGTTATCGTCACCGTCGATAGGAGATGAAATGATAATTAGATTAAATATATGAAGAATCAAGCTTACATACCTCTGTAATCTATCCGTGGCATATGGTAAAGAAAGGGTTACTCGCTATCGCCGCCGTGGTGCTCCTCGTAGTTTTAGGGACAGGAGTCCTTATCGGAGCACAGTTTGCGGGCGGGACAGCGGATACGCCGACACAGACAGCCAATTCACAGAGCGACGACGGCGGCGGCGGTAATGGCGGTAGTTCAACGGCGACGGCAACGTCCGGTAACAGTACGACGCCAACACCAACGGCGGAACCAAACGGAACAGTGACCGAGACAGCGACCCCACAGCAGGAGTCGATCCCGGCACGGAAGTTCAACGAACAGAACGTCTCGAACTACATCCGGCAGTTCCTCAACGAGGAACGCGAGGCCGCAGATGTCCCGCCGTTCGAATCGGGACTTCGGACAGAAGAGGACCTCAACGAGATGGCAAAGAACCACAGCGAGCAGATGGCCATCGAAGGGAATGCGATCCACAAGATCGACGGCGTCTCCAGTAAAGACCGGTACGAAGACACCGGCCTCTACGACCGGTGTACGTTCGACTCTGCAGAGGGCGAGTACATCGAGCAGCCGGATCGAAACCGGTTTGAGGCAGTTGAGATGACAGTCGCCGGCCAGATGTACGAGGAGAACGGCGAGGAACTGTTCCACGCCACCGACAAGGAAGTCGCCAGAAAAATCGTCGATGACTGGATGGCGTGGCCGGACTACCGCGAACGACTTACGCTCCGCAACGCCAATCTCGTCGGCATCGGCGTGGAGATAACCGCTACTGGCAACGTGTACGCGACTGCCAACATCTGCGGCTAACGGCTGGACGGGCGTACCGAGACACTGACAGCGGGGTCGTTTGTGAGCGCTGTGTGCTGCCACTGCCCCACACCTCTGTCTAAGCTCTACATTTCCCAAACGAACAGTGCCGTCGGTACCTCGCTACTCTCTGTGGCGACCCGTTCGGAAACCGCTGGGGGCAGTACTCGATCAATCAACGGAACTCCACTAATACTGTCTCCTGTGGCTAAGCCGGGTGCAGCCGTCATACCTCTCACAAAACACTTACATAAGCCATTTTACGGCACTGTCTAGTTGAGCGAGTTTGAGAAGTGAGCAGGCCGTTGCGAGAACTGTTCATGGAACTCGCAGACCTGCTCAG
>NZ_BMPD01000004.1 GCF_014647415.1 Haloarcula sebkhae
CTCTGAGCAGGTCTGCGAGTTCCATGAACAGTTCTCGCAACGGCCTGCTCACTTCTCAAACTCGCTCAACTAGACAGTGCCGGATAAAATCACTAGTGCGAAGGACACAGTATCCATACATATTGTAAAATATGAGCTACCTACTAACTTGGGGCAGATCGAACTCCTCGCGAGAGACGGTTACCGCTAACGGACGTAGAACCATGGCAGCATTGTAACCAAGTCAAACGTTTATACGGACTGTCGCGTAAGTAGTGTAGTATGCGGAAGTTGGCCGGTGAAACTGGACCGGCACCAACGGATAGTGGCACGGCAGCCTCGAAAATCAAGGTTCTGTTAGTCGATGACTACGGAGAGTTTCGACAGACGACGGCGGAACTGTTGGAACACGAGAACAACCGTATCGAGGTCATCGAGGCCGCAAGCGTCGAGGATGCGCTCAGCTACTTCGATTCCGAGTCGATCGACTGTATCGTCAGTGACTACGAGATGCCCGAAGCTAACGGGATTGAATTCGTAGAAACGGTGCGACAGTCTAACGGTGATCTCCCATTTATTTTGTTGACAGGACAAGGAAGTGAGAAACTCGCCAGCGAAGCGGTTTCAGCCGGCGTCACCGATTACTTCGTCAAGGGCGGCGGGCCAGAGCAGTACGCGGTGCTCACAAACAGGATAGAGAACGCGGTGGAATCACACCGATTCCGCCGAGAAACAGCGCGACTCTCGCGGATTAATTCACTATTCAGAGAGATAAATCGCCAAGTGTTGAAGGCGTCAACGGCCGAGGAGATCAAGGAGGCTGTCTGTGAAATTCTGACCAGTTCGGATGCCTACCAGTTCGCCTGGATCGGGGAAAAAAACGAGGCGGGTGATATCGTCCCCACCGCGGGCGGTGGCGACGCACTCGAATACGTCGAAGCGATGCTCTCCCGCTATGGCCGCTCAGTTTTCGATGACGGACCGTTTGGCCATGCGATCGAAACCGGCGAGCATCAGGTAGCGTCAGATATCCGGACTGAATCGTCTGTCCAGCCCTGGCACGAACTCGCATCGGAGTACGGGTTCCAGTCGATGATTGTTCTCCCGATTCAGTACACGGGATCAGTACAGAGTGTGGTTTCGATATACGCGGACACGCCTTTCGCGTTTGACGAGGCGGAGCAGACAGTGCTGACAGAGCTTGCGGAGATTGTCGCCGATGGTCTCTATTCAACCGAAACGCGTGCCGAACTCGAAATGCGGGAGGAAGTCCTGCGAACAATTACCGAAGTGTTCACAGCGCGGGACGGGGCACTACAGGAACAGATAGCGGACCTCATGCAAGTCGGTCGCAGCGTGCTCGGAACCGAGTACGCGACACTCTCTCACGTCAACGGGATGGAATACGATTTCGAAGTGCTCCAGACACCTGACGAAACGATTTTTTCAGGCGGAACGATTCCGTTGTCGGAAACCCCCTGTGCGAAAGCTATCGCGAACGAGGAAACGGTCGTGATGACAGACGTCGATGCCGAATGCGGCGAATCTGACCGAGACCATATATGGGATGACGAAGTCAATCGGTATCTCGGAACGCCACTCACTGTGGGTGGTAGCATATACGGGACGCTCTGTTTCTATGGGTCCGGGGCGGGCGGGTCAAAGTTCTCAGACTGGGACGTGACACTCGTCGACCTTCTGAGCAAGTGGATCGGAAACGAACTACAGACACAGCGGGCTGAGATGGGTTTTACACAGTTGTACGAAACGGCGACAGATCTCTTGGGTGTGACTTCAGAGGAGGAAGCCGCTCAAATTGTCGTCTCGCGGACCCGGGATATCATCGGTCTCCCTGAGGTCGTGCTGTACGCGTTCGATAGCGATACGAACACCTTTCGCCCACTTTCGGCCACAGAGACCGAGGAGCAACAAGCTATCCCAGCAGACAGTGATAGCTTCGTAAGTTCGGCCTTTTTCACCGAGGAAACTATCGTTTGCGACGGAAACTCGGCCTCGGACGAGGACGCGATGACTGATGGAAAGGCCGTGTTTGTCCCACTGGGCGACCATGGAGTGCTTCGGGCGGGCGACGCGGTCGGCGGCGAGTTCGACACTCAGACCCGTCGAATTACCGAACTACTCGGGGCGACGATTCGAACGGCGTTCGATAGGCTGACCTACGAGACAGAACTTGAAGACAGACAGCGCGACTTGGAGCAACAGACGGTTCAGCTTGAGCAGATGAATCAGTTGACAGAGCTGAGTCAGAAAATTCACGAGCGAGTGCTCAGGGCAGATAGTCGCTCAGAAATAGAGCAAGCAGTGTGTGACCAGTTGGTCGCGTCCGACATCTGTTCGTTTGCGTGGATCGGGGAATACGAATCCGATACCGACCGAGTCACGCCACGGACGTGGGCAGGAACCGACCGTGGCTTTCTGGAGGAATCCCGCACACCCTCCAATGAGACGCCGGCTCCACCAGCAGTCCAGACAGCCCGGACTAACGAACAGACGCTGAACAACAACATCGCGGACGGGCTCAGGGGGAAAGGGTGGCAACGGCGGCTGCTGGAACGGGGGTTCCAGTCAGTCGTCAGCATCCCACTCAGCTATCAGCAACTCTCCTACGGCATCCTGACCGTGTACGCGAAAACGCCGGACGTTTTCGATTTGCCGACACAGTCAGTGCTCGAAGAGGTGAGTGAGACCGTCGGATACGCCATTAACAGCGTTGAGACGAAGCAAGGGCTCGTGGCGGATCGGGCTGTCGAACTCCAGCTAGAAGCAACGGAATCCGACGATATCATTCATCGGATCGCGGGCGTTGTCGATACAGAAGTCACATTTGAGGGTATCGTCCCACAGGGGGACACCAGTTGCATCGTGTTTTTCAGCACTGACGCTCCACCAGATGACCTACAAGCATGTTTGGACACCCTCCCTCGGATCGAGCGATTAGAGTGTTTAACTGACACAGAAGACACGAGCCTGTTCGAAGCAACAGTATCGGGTACACAACTCGCACTGACAGTCGCCGAACAAGGAGGAGCCCCGCAATTAATCCAATCTGACGGTAAGACTCTGGAGATTCAGCTCGAGGTCCCACAGACGGTCGACATTCGCCAACTCATAGCTGAATTACGGCGTTCATGTCCGGACATCGAGCTGGTAGGCCGCCACAAGCGGGAACGTGGTGTTCAAACTCGTGAGTCATTCCACTCAGAATTGACAGCACAGCTAACCCCCCGCCAATTCGAGGTCCTGCTTGCAGCCTTTTATAGCGGATTCTACCAATCTCCCCGTGACAAGACCGGTCAAGAGATCGCCGATACGCTCGATATTTCACAGCCGACGTTCAGCCACCACCTTCGGGTAGCTATCCGGAAGCTCCTAGAACAGTTGTTTAGCGAAGGGGGAACGACCCAGCATCTAGATAGATAGCGCCTGTCATCTGAGTTTGCTAGTCTGATAGAGTATATGCTGATACGGGAGTGTGTTCATATAAGAAACAATGAGTCTGGAGTGGAACGAGACAGAAACTGTCTTTTGGGCAAACCAGTACGAATCACCGAGTGAAGCGATTGTGACCGCTATAGCAACTAAAGAATCCGTAACGGAAACCAGTCTCCCACCGTTGTACAACCAAATCGACCCGGATGCCCTTGATACACTTGTCGCAGGGCAGACCAACGACGATATTCAGATTAGTTTCACGTACAGTGGGTACACCGTTCGGATTCGAGACAGCGAGACCATCGAGATCACGCCAACGTAACCGGCTATAACCTTCCTACTAGTTCTTAAGTAGGCGGATAACGAGAAGCCTCTGGTAAGAGAGCATGCTGCGGAGAGGATACGGGAGAGCAATACTGAAGCCGTAAATTCGGATGAGCGAATTTGTAGAGCAATCATCGAACAGTCAGTATCTCTACCTGACTAGTTGACGATATTTTCTGCTACGGCTCAAGTAATCCAGATAATTCAACGTGAATAACAGCCGAGGAGGGTTCTTTTGTCCATCTATCATTAGTCCGGTAGAATTCTATCAGTCGTGCACCGTCAGCGGGATCAGAATAAGGATCGAATCTCACACCGATTAGTTCAGATTACCCATTGGATTGCGATCACGACTGCAGATGTGGTTCCAGGGAATCATCACTAGATTGACTGTCAGCGACCTCGTGAACCAAAGAGCAGAGGCAGTACCGCAGAATCACGATGTATTATTAATAGGATGCTATGCAGTTTCTGTCTATTCTCGTTGGAATTCGATAGCGTAGTACTAATATATGTATCAATAATAATACGAAAAGGTTCGGAGTTTCGCAGTAATGAAATAGAGGGCTGTACCGATCCGAACAACAACACACTGTACTGCGCTTTCACATGCAGGTTTGTTTTTATTTATTGCAGGTCGTTGTGATTGAGTCATGTAGTACACCAAATAATTCCGGCTGTCATAAACTGAAGGATTATATACAGACTGTGGTCAGTCAACGAAGAACGGGAATACGGTATGCGAGACAAGTAGCTATTTCTTACTCAGGAATCAGAAGGTAACGGGGGTGTAACAAAACGGTACCCCGGGGTTCGTGTATATATGTGGCTCTCGCGGCCTGAACACAAACCAATGCAGCAATCAAGGTCATGAGCGAACCGATGGTAGAGGAAGAACCAGAGCTCTCACGCGACCAGATGTTCGATATCCTCAGCAGTTCGAGGCGTCGATATACGCTTTACTATCTACGCCAGCAAAAAGAGCCAGTCCAGCTAACCGACTTAGCTGAGGAGTTGGCTGCGTGGGAGAACGACACCACCGTCGAAGAGCTCTCCTCACAGGCGCGAAAGCGGGTGTACGTCTCACTGTATCAGACCCATGCTCCGAAGCTTCAAGAGGCAGGGCTAATAACGTACGACGCTGATACGGGTGAGATAGCTCTTCGAGAGGATGCTCCAGAGGTTGAACCATTCATCAGCAATAGTGATGGTGACTCTAAATGGTATCAGTACTATGGGGCCGTAGCCCTGTTGAACGCCATTTTACTCCTAGCAGCAATTGCCGGTCTGCCGCCGCTCAATGCGATCAGTCCGTTAGTTATCGGGCTAGTCGTCATTAGTTCATTTCTCGTGCTTTCTATTGCTCACGCAGTCACCGGACGGCGAGGGAAAAATGATAACACGTTTGATATCGGCGAGCCGTGAGTTGGACGCTGAACTGACTGAAAATACCCCCAGAAGTATATGCTATTCTTCGTCGTCGGCAGCACCGTCCGGCAGTAATTGATCGGGCGACCGTTTGTACATCGGAGTGCTCGCGAATTCCGAAATCCGTTCCATTTCGCTGTCGGAGATATGTTCCGGCATACACCGCTACGTGTAACTGTTACAGTTTAGTAATTGAGTTCATATTTGAGGTAGTCGGCTTCTTCTAGACGCTTGTCAGTTGTCGATATCCGAGGTATCCCAGTGTTGAGCTTTCGGGATTTTATTGTAAAACCCTCCGGATGCTGCGACTATCGGAAGTACTCACCCAGATATCGGCTATAGAAGTGTTTATCAGGGGTTCTGAATGCAATCATAACGTTCGTTTTCGGCTGCGAATTCTGGTATGCAGTTGTGTTGTGTCTGCTGGACATCAATGACTTTCTGAGGACCTAATTTTAATTTGAGGCCGTCTGGCAGTGTATCCACAAGTAGTCAGGAGAATCGTCGAATCCTTGCAAAAGATTAGATCCACGCCATAGCTAAAAAATCAAGATCGGAATGAGCCGGGAAGGACGGTGTGACCGAAGCCGTTCCGGCTCACTGTCAAAGTGGAGAGAGCGATCCGAGTCGACAGCGACTATACAGGGCACGAGCGTCCCTGAGGGGGGTGGTAAGGATTGGGCCGGTGTTGTGGGTGTCGGGTAACTGCCCTCTCCACCAGTATCTTATCTTCAAGGGTGTATTGTTATAGTCGTGTTATTCCGACATAGCGGTGCTTACTGCCCCAAAGTTGCGTGGGAACAGCTGTAGCTGAGCCTTTTACTCAAGAGTTGAATTCAGAATTAAAGTTTGTAGTGGTGCTATTTGGAAGGGACATTTTCGGTTTAGCGGTTCGAGCGTAGCGGCCATAAGAGAGTAACATATGTAATATATGTTTTAGATACTGGAGGGATATTGGTACGGAGACACTCAGAAATCTCCGAATGAACTTGATTCGATAGTAAATCCTATGGCTATACCCAATTCATTTGCTCCTCGCATTACACCACAAAGCAGTGACATCGCCTAGAGTAGTTCTATCGAGTATCGGGTAATTTTATCCTACTACTGGAGATCAGTCTGCTTTCACGGTACTGTTGCGGTTGGAGACTGTAGGATAGGTTGGTAAGTAAATGGATTGTAAATGATGTGTAGATGCTGTGTATAAGGGCACAATCTTTAATATAGTAATTACACCTTTCCGAGATATGCTTGACGTAAGCGCGGTAGAGAGGGAGTTTAAAGATTGTATTAATATGAGATTATGGCTATGGGGCCAGGGTCAGAACGCGCGGTTTACACACAAGCGGTTGAGTTTGTCAAGATCGGGATGTTTGAATGGAGTGCCGGCTGAATGATGTCCTCAGAGGAGTGGGAAGACGTACCGACAGATCCAGACTGGGAATCGGACCTAGGCTACAAGATGGAAGAACTGACCGTTGTCAAATCTTCGACTGATTCACAGTTGATATTTTTACCGGAACATGAGTCACAACTCGGTGAAGAAGAGTTCATTGTTATTCACTCGGATTCACTTCGAGATCTACGCCGATAGCTGAACAGTCAGTTACTATATAACGTACTCAATAGTAGGATGAACAAGCCGATATCAACCTCCGACAGCAGTAGAGAGTACGCACTTTTTCTTGGTTCCTTGTTTCCGCATCTCGTTGATAAACCCGCTAGCTTGCTCTTGCACGTGTTCCCGTCGTGGGATTGTGCACCGATATTACTGCACGGTGGCTGCCGCTGTAAGCAGATCTAAACCACTCCCAATATACGCGCTAGTAGTAGCATAACAAACCGGGAAGGCCATGTATTGATTGGCTATGTGTGCTGGATGGGTTCGACAGTTCGTGGGAGTCTTTATTATTTGGCTATCGGCGACGTTGGGAGGGATGATATTTATTGGCCGTTGGAACCCGTTATTGTATTACCTGCTCAGCTACGCAGGCTTTCTATTTGCGGTCGAAATCAGCAATCCAGATGGTGTCCGCCCAAAAAATCACAAGCGACTACGCTGGGTTTCCATGGGCGGGTTTGTGGTGTTCATCTATGGAGTTGTATCGTGGGTACAGGCTGTCATTGCAACCATGCCAAGGTAAGCCAGGTGAAGGCGTTACCTACTAATGACAGGATGTCTATACTAATGTCTTGAAAGAGAGTTCTACTTCGTAGAAAGATTACATGGTATCGGTCAGCGTTGTTATCGCGACATTGAAGCCACGAGATGAGATTGAAGCAATACAGTGCCTCAAAGGGCACGCGTTCGACGAATTTGAGGTTATCGTATGTGATGAGAGCCCTGTGACTAGAGCACGAAATGAAGGGATCAGACAAGCCTCAGCTGACAAGATCGTATTTCTCGATGATGATTCCCGACCTCGCTCAGGATATCTTCAAAAAGCCGATGAGCTCCTCGAAACGGAGGCGGCATTCGCCGGTCGAACTATCCACCCGGTCGATGATGTGCTTGCTCGCCATTTCACCGCCCATTACGACTGGGGGGACAATCCTTGCTACGTCAAACACTTCTGGGGGTGTAACATGGGCGTTCACAGGGACGTATTCAAGACAGTCGGTGGATGGGACGAACAGATGGGGTGGGGTCACGAGGAAAAGGAACTTGCCAGGCGAATCAGAGCCGAGTTTGATATTCGGTACGATCCTGAGCTCATCGTTGACCATCCGTACGCGTCGTCTATTACGGAATACTGGAAGAAACAGTATAAGCTCGAAACAAAGAGTCCGTACTACTGGTCAAAATGTAACGTCTCGAAAGCAGAGCAACTCAAGAATATTGGCTGTGAGGCATTTGACCCGCTGAATTACGTCAGAATAACGCCAGTAGCTACCGTTATAGAAGCGGGGAGTACTGTTGCAAAGACGGCTGGTCGTCTTCGAGGATTCCTCAACCACGCCCACTACGAAGAGGACAGAGGCGAAGTACCGAATATTGATCGACACTCCGAATCCGCGGAATCGTCAGACTAAGTGTCTCTGGGTCTCTTCGCTGTTCTGAATTTAGACAAACTAGCAGCTTCTGGGCCAACTCTTTCCTTAGAGAGAGTTATGAAAGATCCGTACTAGTTACTCACCGAATCCCTGCTCACCATAACCATCCTCGCCGTATCCACGATACAATATCTCCCGCTTCAAAAGCACTGCAATTCCGAACGAGAATCCAGTCGCAACGAGGGCTAGAATGGTCCGCCTGGTCGCCTGCTCCGACTCCACAGTCCTAGTCTTTTCATTTGAAGACATCAGTACAGTGAGATAGTCCTCCTCGCAACCGTAGCTACGCTCTGTCGGCGACGAACTTGATCCATCAGTATCAAGAATCCAACGACGGGGGCCGTTTTAGTAAACAGGCCATACCGGCAAGCATGCTGTAGCATTAGCCTGTCGTTGATTTTCATATAGTTTGGACTGGGGCCCAACTACGATGCAAATAGGGGCATCCCAGAATTAAACGCCGCTTGGTTTAGCTGGCTTCATATATTCGATCAAGAAGCGACCATGGTCAGTTCGCGAGTGAACAGATGCTTAGCTGCTGGTATGGGTGTCTTGATCGGATCCACCAAGATCACTTAAGAGTTATGTAATACACTGTGCGTGTTCCAAGACTATACGAGATGGCTGCGTACACCCTCTCTGATAGAAGATGACCAGAGTTTCGGATATATTGTCACAGTAGCATTGGCAGAGCAGCCAGCCGTTGTAGACTGTCTGAGTGAACCAGTACGAGGTTACTACTATTGAGGCTACTATCCCACCTTCCATCGATGACTTACACTGTCGCAGTTATTGGGACTGGTGCAGATCCGGACGACCCGGATACCGACGGGTTCGCCATGGCATACAGACACGCAGGCGCGTATAGACGGTTAGATTCGTGCGAACTTGTCGCCTGTGCCGACGTCGTCCCGGAGAATGCGAAGAACTTCGGTGAACGATGGGACCTCCCGGACGGTAACGTTTATACAGACACTGAGAAGATGCTCACTGCTGTCGAGCCCGACATTGTCAGTGTTTGCGTGCCGCCCCATATCCACGCACCTGTCGTGATGACGTGTGCTGAGAGTGGGGTAATGGACGCAATCCACTGTGAAAAGCCGATGGCAACGAGATGGGAGGACTGTCAAAAAATGGCATCGGCCTGTAAGCGGGCCGGAATCCAACTTACGTTCAACCACCAACGACGGTTCGGAAAGCCGTTCCGGAAAGCCAAGTCGCTGCTTGAAAACGGAAAAATAGGCTCGTTAGAGCGAATCGAGCTCGGCGGAAAAAATCTGTTTGATTACGGATCACATCTATTTGATCTCTGCGGGTACTTCACTGACCAGACGATGTCGAAATGGGTGATGGCTGGGATCGAATACAGCGAAGAAAACGTACAGTTTGGGGCCCACAACGAGAATCAAGCCATCGCACAATGGCGGTATACGAACGGTGTCAACGGACTTGCATCGACAGGGGACGGTGGCATTGTCGACTGCCATATGGGACTGCTGGGCTCAAACGGAATGATGGAAATCGGTGGCGAGGTTCCGCTACGGGTGCGGACTGGGAAAAACTGGACAACGGTCGACACTGGTGGAGAGGACGTACATGGTCCCAACGAAACAATATTCGACGCTGCAAAACAGAAGATAAGCGCTCGAATACCGGGAGCCACTGTAGAAAACGCGAGACCCGAAGGTTATATTGACCGTGCAATAGCGGACACTGTCGACGCACTTGCCACAGGCCGCGAACCTGAACTTTCAGCTGACAACGCACTGCAGGCAACGGAGCTTATATTCGGGTGCTGGGAGTCCGCTCGGCGGTGCGGCCGAGTCGATTTCCCACTGGAGATTGACGACAACCCATTGGAGTCGATGGTCGAAAGCGGACAAGTACTCGCTGCTGACAATCAGTAAATCCCAGTGTACTCAAACAGTTGCACACTGAGACGGTCTGTCGGGATACAGCCTGATAGGTCGGCTGCGTCACAGTTACCTCGCCAATAACAAACAGATGGTATCCGAAGTATGTAGCAACGGAGAGTCTATGCAGGCACAGCAATACAGAGTATTGAGTCGGAAGAACGAACTGGCGTCCGTCAATCGGCCTGATGTCGTGGCTCGTTACACACGTGACGGGGAGTTCGAGCAACGATGCTAGATAAACTGAAACGATTGATAAAACGACTGCTCCCGGCCAGTGATGATGTTATGGAGCAGGCTGTGAAGAGTGGCGTTTGGGTCGGCGTAATGAACGTCACTGAACGGGGGTTAGAGCTGCTATTGCTAGTCATCGTTGCTTCACTGTTGTCTCCACGTGCGTTCGGGCTGATGGGGATCGCGCTGTTAACGCTCTCGTCACTCAAGAAGTTCTCCGAGTTGGGCATCAAGTCCGCTTTGATACAGGCCGAGGAGGACAACGTCGACAGCGAGCTCAACACGGCCTGGACAATCGAGACTGCCAGGGGGACAGTAATCGCTTTGATCCTGTTCCTTGGGGCCCCGTTTATCGCATCGTTGTTCAACGAACCTGCGGCGACCGATCTGTTTCGGGTCATTGCCCTCTCGCCGTTTATTGTTGGGTTACGAAACCCTGCTGTCGTCTATTTCCAGAAGAGCCTAGACTTCCATAAAGAGTTCGTCTACAGAGTCAGCGGCGCGGTGGCGTACTTCATCGTCACTGTAGGCATAGCTCTGTATGAGCCCACTGTCTATGCACTGGCAATCGGATACATCGCCGGCGACGCAGCCCGATTCCTCGTCTCGTATATCGCAGACGGATACCGGCCATGGCCGTCGTTTGACCTCGACGTTGCGAAGAAACGGTACAGTTTCGGGAAGTGGGTCACGGCTAACTCGATCCTATATTTCCTGTACAGTCGAGGGGACGATGCGTTTGTCGGCTGGGCGCTCATGGCAAGTGCATTAGGGTTTTACCAGCTCGCCTACCGGCTCTCGAACGCACCGGCGACCGAAATCACGCAGACGATCTCGAGTGTGACTTTTTCGGCGTATTCAAAAGTGCAGAACGATGTCGAGAAACTACGGTCCGGATACTTCCAGACGCTCAGGATGACCACATTAGCCTCGTTCCCAGCAGCAATGGGTATCGCAGTAGTCGCACCCGCGTTTGTCGAGGCGTTTTTTACCCCCGAATGGCAGCCGATGATACCAGTAATGCAGTTGCTAGCTATCTACGGCCTATTGCGTTCGATGGGTGCGACAATGGGACCGGTCTGGAAGGCAGTCGGACGACCCGACTATATAGCTAAACTCTCTGCTGTGCGTGTAGCCCTCATTGCGATATTCATCTACCCAGCCACGATGATGTATGGAATCGAGGGTACCGCAGCCCTCATTACGGGCATTTACATCTTCCCGATGATGCCGATAGACACCTATCTTATTGCCCGGACCGTCGGAGCGTCTCCAGTCCGGGTCCTCAGAGAGGTCTCGTATCCACTGGCGGCAAGTCTTGGAATGGCAGCCGCAGTGACTTACGTCCATCAGACAGTGGCTCTTAATGCGCCGGTATTGGAGTTTGTCCTGTTAATTCTCGTGGGTATCGGAGTGTATGTGGCTCTGGCTCTGGCCCTCATGTTTAGTTTTAATTGGGAAGTCAAGCAGAACCTCGAATCAATATTCGACGCGTTGGCGTGATCAAAATGAGACAGACAATCCAAACCAATCGACCCGGCGAACAGAGGAGTGGAGCGCAATGAAGCGACGATCAGTGCTTGCTGGCGTCGTCCCGTTTTTACAGGGCGGGCGGTGGTTAGATCAGCTGCTGCTCGTCAATCAAGGTGAGATAGTTCAAAAGCGGTTCGTCGGCATCGCCGAGGGAGAGACGACTGAGATCGCCGTCATTGACGATGACGGGACAACTGTTTCATCCGAACACGAGGAGCAGCTTGGGCAGTCACCAGCAGAAATATCACCTGAGGTTGCAACCTCGCTACGGGAGACATACGATTCGATACGTTTCCACGTCACAGTAAATCACCACACCGGTAGTCTCAAAGTCTTCAGCCGGACCGGATTGGTGGAATACCGAACATCAAGGGCGCTCTACAGCGGGACTGCAGTGGGTGACCATATTTCGTTTCAGACATCTCTCCTGAACAGTGATACCATCATCTCACTATCGTGTCTGGCAGAGGAAAAGGAGTCTCTACAACGTCGGTGTCGAGTCGGAGTGGAAGATCCGACTGCGGAACGATAGCGCCGTATAGGAGCCGACTCGTAGCTATTTCAGAGGTATGAACTGTTAGGTGTTATAAATAGTAAGTCATAGTTTACTGTGGCCCCATTATTACAATAGCGTCATTTTCACAGTATTGCATAATTTTGAGGCCTGCTAGAAGAGATCAACAATGGATCGAAACGGTGTGGCCGACTGGTGAATTGTCGAAAGGAGTTGGCCGGGAGAACGAATCAGTTTTGCTCGATATAACAATACGTATACCGACAGATTGTCAATTACAGATGTACACGCTGGAGTCACTAAAACACGGACTTGACAACCCACACAAGATTTTGCAGGAGGTCAACCGGCTGTACCACCGACGGTTACGAACATGGCCGTACAACCGAGATGGAATCGATGTTTTTGCCAGAGACTGGGATCACCTCCTCATTTTAGATGCGTGCCGATACGACATGTTCGCAGAGCAGAGTTCGCTCCCGGGCGAGCTCGAGCCAGTGCGGTCTAAGGCGTCAGCCACAGAGGAGTTTCTCGAAGCGAATTTCGACGGACGAGAACTCCTCGACACGGTGTATGTGACAGGGAGTCCGATGCTTCACAGGCACCGGAGCAAAATACAGACGCATTTACACGATGTCATCAACGTCTGGAAGGAGGACGGCTGGAACGAGGAGTACCGAACTGTCCTTCCAAAAACGATGACCGAGGCCGCTATCAAAGCGAAAGAGCGCTACCCCAACAAGCGACTGCTAGTCCATTACCTACAGCCACACTATCCGTTCCTCGGACCGACCGGTCAGAAGTATTTCGACCTCGATCGGCTCGATTTCGAGTGGTACAAGCTTCTCAGCGGCGATTTAAATGTCTCCGACGCTGTTGTTGAGCGGGCGTTCAAAGAGAACCTTGACGTGGTACTGCCTGAGGTTGCGCGGCTTTTCGACGAGTTTTCGGGAAAAACGGTGGTCAGTGCCGACCACGGGCAGGTCATTGGTGAACGCGGGTTCCCGATACCGATCCGTGAATACGGCCACCCGCAGGGAATATACTCCGAGGAACTGGTGAAGGTTCCCTGGTTAACGTACGAAACCGGGGATCGGCCCAAAATCATTGCTGAGAATTCTGGTGAATCAGCGACTACAGATCACGACGAAGAAGCCGCTCGCCAGCGGCTTGAGCATCTTGGCTACGTAAGCTGACTAGGACTGTTAGAGTCCTTTCATCAGTGGCTGAACTCAGTGACTGAGACCCCTAAGCGATGTTTGCGCCAGTAATAGAGAGAGTCATACCAAGCGTCACCACGTATAATAGTATTTGCTTAAAGCCAAAAGTACACAATAATATTACCATACCAACCTGATTCCGGTTGTTTGATAATCATTTTCATTGCTAATTTGCCTTATTTTTCTGGTATGCAAGAAATTAGTACTTGAGTAGCAAACTAGCCCGTTGATACCCTATCCGGTAACAACGAATAAAATAGTAAATAGGGATTACCGGAGTGTGACCAAAAAAGAACAGAATAGCTCCCACGACAGCGACAACCTGTCGAGAGAAAATAAGAGCAAGACGGGAACAACCGTCGTAGACCGCCGCACGTGCATGAAATTAGCAGGTGTCGCCGCTGCGTCCATCGCAGGTTGCACCGGTAAAGGTGCTCCTACTACAGGTGGATCGGCAGCAAAATTCGGGTATGGCGGTGAGCCTGCAGTTACGACGCAACTCACTGCGGTTGATGTTTCGAAGGTGGCAGGAGACACGAGCATGCTGAATTCGGTCAGCAGTCTCAGCATCGATTCCCCGCTCTCGACGACACTATCTCCCGGGTCGTCTGATCTCTTCGCGTTCAAGCCCGACGGCGCAGACGCAACGGTTAAATTCACGCCTGACTCTGAGACAGGCGCCACCGCGCTCGGTATATTCAACCCCGACGGTGAGCTCCTGTCTCAGGCGTATGCGAGTTCGAATGCCCCGGTGTTTCTCCCCGAATCCTTCTCAGCTAGTGGCACACACTATCTGCAAGTCATGGATGTCAGTCGAACCGGTGCCGATTACTCACTGAACATCTCGACGGACAGTACGACACAGTCTCAGTCACCGTACGAGGGGACAGTCAAATCGATTCCTGGACGGATCCAGGCGCAGAATTTCGACATCGGCGGCGAAGGCGAGGCATATCACGATACGTCCGGTGGGAACATCTACGGCTCTGCTGTCCGTGACACTGATGTCGACATCCGGACAACAGAAGACGAGTCCGGAAAGTACAATATCGGCTACTTCCAAGCCGGGGAGTGGCTGGAGTACACCGCTGATGTTTCTCCCGGGACCTACGATATCAGAGTCCGGGTGGCATCAGCACTCTCGAACGGACAACTTGAACTGTCACTCGGAGACCAGACCCTAGCGACTGTCGATGTCCCAAACACGGGTGACTGGACCTCATGGGAGACAATCACGATAGAGGACATCGAAATCAAATCCGAGCAGCAAACGACGCTTCGCGTTGAGGCACTGGATTCCGGCGTGGAGTTCAATTGGATCGAGTTCGATAAGATCAAACTTCAGAAGCCGTACAACGGGACGCCTGCGACGATTCCTGGGCGCATCGAGGCCCAAAACTACGACACCGGCGGCGAAGGTATCGCGTACTCCGATACGACATCCGGAAACGAATACGATACCAGTTATCGTGATACCGATGTCGACCTCCGAGAGACCCAAGACGACTCCGGAGCGTACAACGTCGGCTACTTTGAGGACGGCGAATGGCTCGAATACTCAGTTGATGTTTCTCCGGGACAATACAATCTCAAGGTCCGCGTCGCAACGACACGAGACAATAGGCAACTCCGGTTCTCTCTCGGCGACAAAGAGTTAGGCACCGTCGACGTGCCCAGCACCGGCGGTTGGACGATGTGGGAGACGGCGACGCTGGAGGACGTGACCATCGACGCCGACGGACAGCAAGTCCTCCGGGTCGAAGCCGTCGGTTCTGGGATCGACTTCAACTGGGCCGAATTTACCGTCGCCGGCAACCAGCCGTTCAGCGACGTCCCGACACTCCCAGACCGGGTGCAGGCACAAAAGTACGACCTCGGCGGCGAGGGTGTGTCGTACCACGATACCACCACCGGCAACGAGTACGATCTCAACTATCGCGACTCCGACGTCGACATCCGGCAGACACAGGACGCATCCGGGGAGTACAACGTCGGCTACTTCGAGGACGGCGAGTGGCTCGAATACACCGCAGAGGTGCCGGTCGGAACGTATGACATCGACGTCCGCGTGGCGACGACGCAAACCGATAGGCAGCTTCAGGTGTCACTCGACGGCGAGCCAGTCGGGACCGTCGATATCCCGAACACCGGTGGCTGGACTACCTGGGAGACGGCGACGCTTCCCGACATAACGGTCCAAGACGACGGCGAACACGTCATCCAAGTGAAAGCGATTGGCTCCGGCATTGATCTCAACTGGTTCGAATTCCGCAAAGCAGCCAGCACGGAGACTGAGACTGAAACCGAGACGTCGACACAGACGCCGACCGAAACAGAGACGCCGACCGAAACAGAAACCACGACAGAGTCAGGCACTGACGACTTTGGCAACGAAGGCTACGGAATGGGTGGGTACGGGGGTACCCAATAACACGACAGAAACATGTCAGAACGATACAACACGCCCGCTGAGGGCACGCTCGATTGGCACGTACCACTTAACGAAAACTTCGAGAAGCTCGACAGTCACGTCGAGCTCCGGGACGCTGAGTCCAATATCAGCCAGTACGAACCGAAAACAGGGGCGAAGTTCCTCGCGACCGACACTGGCACGGTGTACATCGGTGACGGCAGTAACTGGAACCGGATCGGCAGCCTCAGCGCGAGCGACTCCTCTGTCTCTGAGGCGGACGACGGGACTCTCATTGCTCCACCTGGCGAAGTACATGCCGTAATCGATCAGGCTTCATCTTCTCAGACGTGGGCTCAGGCTCCGGTCCAAACAGTAAAGCTAGTTTCTGGGGAGAATTACTTCCCATCAGAAACCATTCGCGTCAAGCGGAATGTTCGACTCGAATGTAATGGGGCGCGGATCGTCCCAGATGGTGATTTTAATATCTTTGAGATGTACCGGGGATCACAGTTAGTAGATCCGTTTGTCGATACTCGGCCGGTAAATTGGAGTTCGGTGCAGATTGTAGTTGGTGCTGACGACGCAGCAAAAGTGGAACTACCGAACCGGGCATCCGTGAAAAACGCCTATCTAATGGGAACACCTGGAGAAGGAATCGGGCTTCAATTCCGTGGTGGCAATAGACCATGCTCAATGCAAATTGCTAACGGACAGTTACTTGGATTCGATATTGCTATCGATTGCTACGCCAGTGGAAACGATTTCAGTGGGCAGGGCGACTGGTCGAACGGAAATCAGTTCTCCGGCTCAATTGAAGCATTCCGAACCGGTGTCCGACATCGTTCAGAGGGAGCAGCATCTACGGGGAATGTCTTTAGATTGATGGTACAACCAGATAACGATGTGAGCGAATGGCTCTGGTATATGGATGACGACCCACGCTCTAGCTCCGAGCGTGATGACAATTATTATAAAAAGTCCAGTAATACTATGATTGCCTTCCCATGGGATACTGACAATTTCACCGATAATAATCAATTTGCTGAAAATAGTGACCGGAAGCCCCCAATATGGTATCTTGGCGAAGGTATCAATTATGGTAACTCATTAGTCGATCTATCTGGGAAACTGGGTAATCAGTATATTGTCAATAATTCCGATTATCCAGATCGTAACGGTATCTTCACTTATCATGGTGGACAGGTAACTGGAACGAATCAGTTCAGTCACCCGCCAGCATATCAGCGAAATCCTGAGAGTCGGATATGGCACGAAGACTCAAAGAATTAATTTTCGGGCTCTATTTGATATCCCTCATTACGTGTGCCTCGACTGATAGTGCCAGTTTCGACTGTCGTTTTGCTCATATGCGGGATTTGTTTCGAAATCCGTTGTACCGACAACAAAACCACCGTGGGCTGTAAATATGCCGTTTCGATCTGGGCTATCTGCGTTATTCAAAACATATTGGTTTCCTCGTGTTCCACTCATATCCAACAATGAGTTTCCGTATCGGCGACCCCGTCCGATGAACCAGAACGGTGCTCCACGGTCCCCTTCGGAATAATATGGATTGTTATTCTCGTATATGGAGACATCCCATGGGTATGCCATAACAGTATTGCCTGTCATTGTATACTTATTATCGCCACGCGAATCTCTGGGATCGCTGTCCATCTTCCACAGCCACTCACTGGTAGCTGGATCAGGCTGAGTTTGAATTCGAACAGTATTTCCGCTTACTGCTCCCCCTTCCGACCGCATAGAGACCCCAATACGGAAGTCTTGTATCCGCCCCCAGAACTGGTTCCCGTTCGACCAGTCGCCCTGTGGGCCGCGGTTCTCACCAGCAGCGTAGAAGTCTACTGCCCGGTCAAACCCATCAAGGGTCCCGTTTGCGACCTGCATCGAGCAGGGTTTCGAACCACCACGGAACTGTATTCCGATACCCTTGCCTGCGTCCCCAAGAAGGTATGCGTCTTTTACCCAGGCACGGTTGGCCGTATCTAATTTCTGTACGTTTTGGGGACCGATAACGACCTGTGTCGAACTCCAGTCTTTGCCACGAGTATCGACAAACGGATCAATGAGAACGGTATCACGGGCGAGTTCGAAAACATTGAAATCCCCTGTTGGGACTACTTTCGCCCCATTACACTCTAGTCTGATACCTCTCCTTAGCCGGACAGTCTCGGATACTTCGTACGTCTCACCGGACACCATCTTGACGGTCTGTACAGGAGCCTGTCCAAACTCAGATCCAGTAGATGCGGTATCGATAACATCCTGTAGTTGTCCCGGTTGCGCGACGAACGTTCCATCACTCATTACTGTGGCTCTCTCACTGCTCTCGGCAAGTGAAACGGAGCGCGCACGCCCTGCCGCGCTGCCGAACTCCAGCCACTCCTCCCCGTTTCCAATAAATATACGTCGCGAATCTGTTGCGAGGAACTTGGCACCCTCCTTCGGTTGATACTGATTCAGGTTTTCGGCAGCATCTTTAATCTCAACTTCCGTGTCGATGCGAGAGAAATTCTCGTTCAACGGGATATGCCAGTTTTGCGCTCCGCGATCCGGGCGCTGGTAGCTGTGGTTCGGTGTCTCTTTAGCCATATCGATTACTTTACACAAACCAAGTAAAATATACTGTTGCTACTCCCTCGATAAACTTTCGGGGAGCCATTACTCGAGCAGTGGCTGTGCGTAGGCGGTCTCTTCGGACCTAATTTCGAGTTCCCGATACACCTGCTCGAACCCATCAACCATCGATTCGGTCGTAAACTCAGTTGCCGCCCGCTGCCCTGCAGCGGTTCCAAGCTTTTCGGCGAGAGGTTGGTGCTGATGGAGACGGATAGTCGCCCATGCAATTTCGTCGGGTGCCTGTACATCGACGAACAACCCCGTCCGGTAATTCTCCAATAGATCACTGGTGCCGTCCACAGGTGTCGCGACGATCGGAAGCTCCGCGGCCATCGCTTCGAGCACTGCACCCGGGAGCCCCTCGTAGTGGGAAGGAAAGACGAAGATATCCATGGCACCGAGAAGTGCTGGAACATCCTGTCGTGTTCCGAGGAAATGAACCGAATCAGCGCATCCGAGTGAATTGACTCGTTCCGTCACCTGCTCCCGATCAGCACCATCACCGACGAATACGAGATGTGCATCGGGGATCTCGGAGACGATAGTTGGCCATGCATCGAGCAGATCGAAGTGACCTTTCCGCTCAACGAGACGGCCAACGGTTCCAACTACAGTGGTGTCCGTCGGGATGTCTAGCTCTGATCGCAGCTCCGCCGAGTCTGTCGTTCGGTACTGCTCGATGTTCCGGCCATTGTAGACCACCGCCACGTTTTCTTCCGCTGCACCGCGCTCAATGGCGTAGTCCCGTCCCGCTGTGGAGTTCGAAACGATCACGTCTGAGAGTGAGATCGTCACCCGATCGATAACGTGGCGTACAACCGGTTCCTCGTTAGGCACCTCACGAATGCCGGTAATAATGGTTGCAGAACAGAACACGCCGGCGACTCTGGCAATTACGTTGTCGTAAAAAAGGAACGACTGTATGAGATCGGGTTGTTCGCGGCAGGCAACGAAACAGAACTTGAGCGGGGCAAGCAGATAGACGAGCGGGCTTTCGACTCCATCTATCGCCCCGTTCGAAACACGACCAGCGTCGGTCAGCGACCGAACAGTGACCTCATTCGACAGTTCTGATTCGAGTGGGTTCGTAGAGAATATTGTCCAGATAGTGACATCGTATTCCTCGCCATTGACTTCGTTCGCTAGATCAACAAGTGTGCGCTCGGCACCACCGACGACGAGTGCACCGATGAAGTACCAGAGAGTCGTACGCTCCGCTGTCATTCTTGAATCACTCCCTTGGGTTGTGTGCTAAATGTGAGGTGCAGTGTGGACCCCGTGTTCGCGCGAGCGATCATACTCAGAGGTAACCCATGTTTTCGAGTTGTTCAGTCGTGTCCTCGTCAATGTCACGTACCGTCTCTTCACTCCCCCCTGAGAGGAGTTCCGCTATCTCCGCCCGCGCTTCATCCGCAGTAAACTGTGGGTTTCCATACGACTGATGACCCGGCATGAATCGACGATATGAGTCTCGAACCTTCTTGTTGTGGACGACTTGTCGTCCGAAGGGTTTCTGCAGTAGCAGTGCCAGATAAACGATCGATGACGTCGTTTTGTGTCCGTCCACAAATGTGTGCCCACCGTGTTCATCCCAGAGACTCTTGATCGTCCGCTCAAACCCGCCAGTGAGACTGACAACCTTCTCAGCAGGTCCCGGTAACGAGCCGTATCGAATGTGATTCAGGTGCGTATAGCCGGTCGTCCGACCCTCTTCCTCTGTGTTCCCATCCACCCGACCGAAATCAGGTTGCGAGGACATCGCACTGGCGACCGTCGGTAAGATGTCCACATGGTGTAAGAGCCCGTTCTCGCCGGAGGGGTCCAGATCCGGATGGATGAACGACGTCGGAACGTATACGACTTCAGGCGTCGCGAGGTGTGTGTGTCCGAAGTACCCGTATTCTCCGAGTAGCTCGCCATGATCACTGGTATAGATGACAAGGGTCTCTTCTCTGAGCCCTTTGCGTTCAAGCGTCCGGAGGATACGCTTGAACTCTTCAAACGAGCGGCCGACACCGTTGTAGTAGTCTCTTCGCGCCGTTTCCGGCTCCGACGACACGCGCCAGAGATATTCGAGAGCGGTCTCGTTGCGGTATTCGTAGTCGTCCCAGTCGAATCCGTCGTACGGCGCGTGGCCACCGGGCCGACGCGCAACGTGGACAAAAGGGGGCTCGACATCGTCGATCGATTTCCGTGGAGGATTAGCAAACATCTCCGCAATGCTGTGATTCATTCCGCCTTGAGCAGCTATCGAAACTTCGTGGCTCTCAATATCGAATACTGAACGGACGTTCGCGGGCACAGAATGCTTGAAGCTGTGAATATTGCTGTTCGGTGGTAACAGCCCGGTCAACAAACTCCCGAACGACGTGGGCGTGTGTGTTGATGCCGCAATCGTCTTGTGGGTCTGCCCGATTTCCGCGAGATCATCGTTAATTGCGTTATATCTGACGGCGTCGTCAACGTATATGAGAACGTTCTCTACGTCGATATCCATGCTACCAGAGGGTGGCTACCACAACAATATAGTAAAGACACCCCTACGAGGTATGAAACAGCACATAAAAAACACTCTCTGGTGATGGGACAGGATATCTACCTAGAACAGCTCATTTCGTAATTACTCCACTTTTGATCGAGTTGAGGGTCTTCATCGCGTTTTTCGCCGGCTTATAGCTAAATCTACCCCCGAGCGCAGCGAGTGCAAACATCCACCTGTCGGTTCGAAACGGCCAGTAATACACTGATTTAACCAGTTGCGTTCTCGCATCAGAGTATGCTCTGGCACGTAACGCTTCCTGTCCAAGAATGAACAGCAGTGACGCGAGAAAGGCCCGCTCGTATTTTCGTCCGTATCTCGCAGCGAGTTCTCGGTGTTTCTCTACCATTAACGGGTAGGAGATATCCCGCTTCTCAGCGTAGTTGTTGCTGATTCGGTCCGTTTCTTCGGGACAGTTCCGATATGTCAGTACCTCGGTAATCACGCGAAACTCAGTATGTAGCGAGAGTCGTATCAGCCACTCTCTGTCTTGCCAGCTGGGAAACCGGTCGTCAGGGAGCCCGGCCTGTGGGATGATATCAGCCGCGACCATCAACGTCGAGAATTCACCAAACGACTCTCCCAAGAGGAGGTCTTTGGTAACATTCCCTTCCACCGTGAAGATAACGTCCCGTGTGTAGTCCCCGTAATTGTACTCACATCCGGTGTAGACGACGCCGACGCTGTCAGCGCTCTCTTCCATCTCAGTAACCTGTCGAGCAATCTTTTCGGAGTCCCAGGCGTCGTCGTCATCTAACAACGCGATGTACTCGCCTTCTGCCCGTTGGATTCCCGTGTTCCGTGCCTGATTCGCTCCCCTGTTCTGTTGGTGACGGATACAGTTGACTTCGATACCCTCCAGCGACTCTCCGGCAAGTGTATCGGCTGCGGGCTGCGGGGAATGATCGTCGACGACGATGAGTTCGATATTTGAGTACGTCTGCTCTGCGACGCTTCGTGCTGCATTCCGAAGCTTGTCCGGTCGCTTGTATGTCGGGAGGACAACGCTGACGAGGGAATCTGGCATATGGCTGGTGGTGGTTTTCGGTATCCAAGTAAAGTTAGTGTCTGGCTAGTCGTGGCTCTGCTGGCTAATTTTGGGGCGCTACGGACCACCCAGTAAACCCACCGTTGCTATAAACCTTGTTTGCCGTTGGATCGTTGTGCATCCTCGCCAGGCTGTCTTCACCGTATCGGAATAAATATTCCTGTTGGTCCTTTGTATAATACGAGGCAGTGTGTTGTTTGACATCGTGTGTTTTCGTGACTACATAACTTCTGCCGAACGTATCAGAAGCGATTACGTCCTGACTGAAATAGCCGAGATTCCGAGGCAAGTTATTGTTCATACTGAAACTCTGTGGATAGTAGCGGGGATGGTTTGTGCCTAAGACGAACGCTTCCATCTTATGTGACGTATCCATTGCATGGATCGGAACACCTTCGTCAATATTCGCTGCCATGAATTGGGACCCATCGTACTCTGCGTAGGTCATGTGACGGTTTGGCTCGTAGGCAGCATTTGCGGCGAGACAAGCACCTAGGAGTATGAGTACGGTCAAAGCAACGGTGCTTACCGAGTTGCGCTTGATAGCGCTATGTATGAGTGCCATCCCAACGAGGACTGCAGCGAACAGGAGGGCGTATCTGTTTACTCTAATTATACCCTTCACGATGAGATTACTGAGAAGGAAAATCGCCGCGACACCAAGCCCTGCGACGAAGTGAACCGAACCGAAGCCCCAGTCGTACCGCATCTCCCTGGAGAGAAACCAGTACAAGGTCAAAAGGACGAATGCGCCGGCGATAGCGAAGTAAATTGTAGTCGACCCGTACAGCGTGATGAATTTCTCGGCGAGTTGTAGCGGTGAAAACTGAACTGAGCCGGCTCGCTGTACCTCTCTAGCTGCTGGGTTCATATCGTCCTGTGCTGCAACGACTTTTATTATGGCTTGGCGTGTCTGACCGAAGTTGGTGAGCCAGGCGAATAGGAGCGGAAAGAAAGCCACACCAAGTCGCGGACTGAGTCGCGGAGTGGACGATTGAGAAAGCCATCCGAACAGCCCGGAATACACAGAGGTTAACAGTAATATACCTAGCATAAACAAGGTTGTCATCGGGTGCGAGTAGATGATGAACAGGCCAACCAAGAGAATCAAGAGGAGGTACTCATTGTCGTTACTCCGTCGATACAGTTCTGTGAGCGTGAGCAAGACCGGAACGATCATAAATGAGTTCATCGCCGGGTGGTTTGAGAGATGGAAGGTCGTATAAATGAGAGTGCTGCCGGCCGCTAGTCCGGCAGCCAGACTTCCCCGGTTACCCGAGAGCGTTTTTACAAGGACTCCGATTCCGATGATCTGGATCGTCGTAAACAACAACGCAACCAGATATGGCATCGCATCAATCGGGACACCCAGCATCGTCATCTCCGCCATCAGCACGTGTTCACCCGGATACCAGATTCCGGGAAGAGATCCCGTTTCGAGGATCGCCTTGACATCGCCGAAGTGTTGCAGTGCATCTGCTGTCCCCTGTCCATAGAACCGATAGCCGCGAGCTTTCGGGAGGAAGAAATACAACGCGTAGTTTGAAAACACGAGGCCAAGACCGTGTCGCCAGTACCTCGTTTGTGTGATAGCTGCTGCTATCAGTGTCAATATGCCGCCAATCATGACCGAATAAAAAGTGAACCAGAACAGCTGGGACAGCCCATCTACCAGCGAGGTTTCGTATCCGGTTACCGGTTGAATGGACAGGAAGAGTGCGCTCTCGATGACAAGGATACCGGACAGGAGGATGACCAGATATTCCTGTATGTCGCGGTTGGCGAACTCAAAGCTGTCAAATGACTGCTGGTCGAGATTAGTCTCGTGACTCATTTATTACCCCTCTGACGCGCTACGCAGTGTGAGATCCACGCCTTTGCGGATCTTGCGTACGGTATATATTAAGTAATCAGCGATTAACGAGTCTGAGGCCATCGCCCCTACCACAGTCAGGCACTCACCAGCGTCAATAGCCCACCTGAACCGCAATGACGATTGAGCCACGAAAACGCGACATTGCTGTCGAGCCGTGCAACCCGAATCAGTCGGTACTCGATTCGCCATGCGTTCAGATCTCGTCTTTGATCACAGGTGTGGGACTGCTGATCGACTCCTTCTTGTCTCGAGTCACGGAGTCATCGATTTCAGCCACTTGGCCCAGTATTTCCGTTGTTTCTTGTACTGTCTCTGCCCAGTTATAGCGCGTAGTGACGATTTCTCGACCGTGTTTTCCCAGTTCTGAGAGCCGATGCTCATCGCTGAGCAAATCAGAAATCGCCGTCGCGAATCCCTCAATATTGCCGACTTGAACTGTCTTTCCCGTTTGATTAACTATTTTCGAGGTCTGCTCAAGATTGCTGGCAACGACTGGCGTTTCACAGGCTAACGCTTCGATAACTGTCCGTGGAAAGCCTTCAGTCCGACTCGGCAAGACGAACAGGTCCGCAGCTCTGAATACCGATGGCATCTGTTGATATGGGACCCGCCCCAGAAATTCCACAGCATCTGCAAGTCCCTTGTCAGCGACTGTCGATTCGAGACGGTCTCGAAGCGGGCCATCGCCGCAAAAAAACAGCGAGGCGTCCGGACAGTGCTTTCGTATCGAATCGAACGCAGCTAACACGTCCTGGGGCCGCTTCCCATCGACTAAGCGGCCGACAAAGACGATTGCCTGGCCGCTCTGGTTCACAATATCGGGATGCTCCTGTCCGGCAGGTGAGAAGCGGTTGGTATCTATTCCGTTGTTTACAACCGCGATGTCAGCGTCGACACCGATATTACGGAGCTTAGATTGCTCGACATCGGTGTAGCAAAGCGTGACATCGGCCGAATCATATGTCCACTTGCCCAGCGTCCGAAGGTGTGCACGCGAGAACCAGAACGGACCTCGTTGTGAGTTGAGGCCGTGGCATGTGATTGCAACTGGGATATCGGCCATGCGGCAGTACAGAGCGGCCACGTTACTTGAGAAGAATAGGTGAGAGTGGGTATGAACCACGTCGAAGTCTTCCATACCACGTAGATCACTGACAGTGTTGGCGAAGATCTGATTCCCGAGGAGCTCTAGCTTCGGCGGTTGTTTGATTAGAGTGTACCCGTCTTGATCAGTGACCTCTCGCTCTTCCACCCCGTCCGAGACGGTCAAGACGGTGACCTCATGCCCCATCGCAGCCTGATCACGGCTCAGAGCATGTATATGATATGGCGCACCACCGACGGTTTCGGGGAAGATGTCCTGGGCGACCCGGAGTATATGCATTTATGTCGCCCGACTCTTGCGGGTAGACGGGTATAGTTAACAGTCGGTTTTTTGAGTAATATGCCACTATAGCCAGTACAAGACGCCAAATCGTGGTGTATAGTCACACCGGCTCCTGACTCCGTATTCCTATTCGAGGACGCCCTGTTCTTGCATACGTAGCGCCCAGTGTTTGAAGACGTATACAGTCCAGAGAAACCGCGAGTGATCGTGGTTTCCATCGACGTGCTCTTCGAATAGGTCTAAGGTCGCCGCTGTATCGAGAATGCCCAGATCGGTAGAGCGGACCGTCGAGACGAACTCATCGGCAAGTTCGTGTTTGAACCACTCACCGATCGGCATATCGAACCCGTGTTTGTTTCGCTGTAATATTGATTCCGGCAGTAGATCATCGAAGGCTCGTTTCAGCACACGTTTTCGATCACGGCCAGTTAGTTTGTGGTCTGTTGGGAGACTGAGTGCATACTCAACGACAGCAGTATCGAGGAACGGAACACGTACCTCAAGTGAATTGTACATACTGGCCTGGTCGACTTTCGTGAGCATCTGATCCGGGAGCGATAAGCGGGTATCGACAGCCTGTATCCGTGCTAAACTCTCCCTGTCAGTCAGTTCGGGGGATATTGCGGCGTGCTGTGACCGGAGAGTGGTCTGCCCAGCTTCGATCGGGTCGACGTTCGTCACGGACTGGATAGCGTGGTCGTCGGATACGCGCATTAAATCGAAATGTCGTTCCGGGACCGATCGTGCTCCGCTCCGATTTATGAACCATTGTCCTTTGTATACGGCGTCGCCGACTGCAGTCCCACGTGAGGCTGGTAGTGCGTTCACAGCCGGTTCGACGGCGTATTTCCGTATTTGAGATGGAAGCGCCCGATAGTATTTTGACAGAGACTCGACTCGGTACTTATCATACCCAGCAAACAGCTCGTCGGCACCATCCCCTGAAAGTGCGACCTTGACGTTATTTCTCGTGGCCCGAGACACAGCGTAGCTCGGCATCAATGCCGGGTCGGCGAAGGGTTCCCCCAATTTATTCAGTACAGCCGGCACGGAATCGCGTACGTCATTCGCCGTGAGCGTAATCTCGTGATGGTCGGTGTTGTGGAAAGACGCCACCTCTCGTGCCGCCCAGGATTCGTCGAATCGATCCTGATTGAAACCGACAGTAAACGTCTTGACGGGATCGTCAAGGAGCTGTGCCATCGCTCCGACGATTATCGTCGAATCGATTCCCCCACTGAGGAACGCGCCGAGTTCGACATCAGCCATCAAGCGCTTTTCAACCGCCGATTCGACGAGCGAGCGGAGATGTGAGGCAGCAGTGTCAATATCGGGGTCGCGGAGTGTTATCGATGGGTCGTGGTATTTTTCTCGGTCGATACCGTCGTCCGATATGAGTATCCGCTCGCCGGGCCGGACCTTCGAGACATTGCGGAAGGCCGTTTTCGGTGCCGGAATATAGCCGAATGCGAAGTACTGGGCCAGTGCGTCCCTATCAATGCCGCCGAGGTCCATATCGCTCTCGAACAGCGATGGGAGCTCGGAGGCGAACGCGAACTGGTCGTCCGTTTCGGCGAGAACGAGCGGCTTGATGCCCATCGGGTCACGGGCCAGTAGCAGGCGTTCTCGCTCACTGTCCCACAGAGCGAACGCGAACATTCCATCGAGTTCGTCGACGAAGCTGGGGCCTTCTTCTTCGTAAAGGTGGACCAGCACTTCTGTGTCGGTTTCAGTGGTAAATCTGTGCCCAGCGGACGTGAGTCGGTCCTTGATATGACCGTAATTATAGATCTCTCCGTTGAAGATGACGGTTACTGTACCGTTCTCGTTGTGGATCGGCTGTCCGCCGCTCTCGGGGTCGATGATACTGAGTCGTCGGTGTGCGAGTCCAACACTTCCATCTCTGAAAATCCCGTCGTCGTCAGGACCTCGGTGACACTGACAGTCGTTCATACGTTCAAGAACATCGGTTGCAGGTGAGCCAGATCGAATATACTGACCACAGATTCCACACATTGTCCGCGTAATCTACTGCGATGCTCAAAATTATACCCTCCCTACATGGGCGAGTCAGATGCACTATCATCCACTCTACGCTATCCACATCGGGTGTCAGTCCGTTGTAAAACTCTCACGGGGCATTTCTGTCCCGCTACGCGGCCTACATGAACGATTCGAGCCATTCGAATCGACCAGAGCACTGCAGGAAAGTTAGAAACGCACCCCGAGAATCGGCGTAGGGTGAGTATAAACAAGCCCGCTCACACAGACTGTGAAACTAATGGAAGACACTGGGCCGATAGCGTTCTTCGTTCCTTCTCTGACAGTCGGTGGCGCCGAGCGTGTGACAGTTTCTGTTGCGAACGGGCTCTCCAAGCGCGGATACGAGGTCGACCTTGTCGTGTCGTACAACGAGGGAGATTTCCAGACCGATGTCGCCGGAAGTGTAAACCTCGTTGACCTAGAAACACAGCGCATACCGGGGGTAGGAATCGGTGCGAGCATTCCTGCTCTCGTGCGATATCTGCGGCGACAATCCCCGCAAATACTTTTCTCACAAATGACATATGCTAACGACATTCACATGATTTCGCAGATTCTATCTGGTGCAGATACTGTCACTATCTCGACAATCCACAACACACTCGGGATGCAGGAGGAACCGAAAGAGAAACTCGTCCAGTCGCTGCAGCGTCGCCTCGCACACCAGTCAGACCAGTTCGTCGCCGTTTCGGAAGGTGTCGCTGAGAGCGTCGTAGAACACGTCGGCGTCGACCGTGAGAAGGTGTCCGTTCTCCACAACCCGATCCCAGTCAATGAGGTGCAGGAGCGGGCAAGGGAGTCGGTGGACCATCCCTGGATCGACTCTGCGAAGCTTGACGTTGTTCTCGGTGTCGGACGTCTGGAGAGAGCGAAGAACTTTGGATCGCTCCTCCGCGCTTTCGAACGAGTTCATGCCGCACGACCGGACACGCGTGCGATAATTGTCGGTCGCGGGTCGAAGCGAACCGAACTCGAAACCCTCGCGACCGAGTTAGGCATCGACGACGCGGTTTCGTTTCCCGGTTTTGTCGACAATCCGTACGGCTACATGGCGGGTGCGGACGTCCTCACAATGTCTTCAATCCACGAGGGACTGCCGACCGTACTTATCGAGGCACTTGCCTGCGGATGTCCAGTCGTCTCGACCGATTGTCCCAGTGGCCCGGCGGAAATCCTCAAAGGCGGTGAGTACGGCCCACTCGTGGATGTCGATGACGATGAGGGACTTGCAGCGGCCATCCAAGCGACGCTCGACGATTCACTCCCGAGCGACGTGTTGGTTGAGCGTGCGAACGATTTCGCTCCGACGGCCGTGATCGACCAGTACGAAGCGTTTATTCAAAACTTCGCATCGGAGGAGGTCGCTGATGGTGTCGGTAACCGATCCGAGCCGCTCACCACCTCCTGAGTGGCTCTGGCAGACTAGCCATCAGAACAGTCTGAAACCGACTCCCAGACTCCTGTCGTTGTCAGTTCACGTTATGTCGACCCAGATGTGAGTCTCACGGTACGCGTTCTCAGTTGTGGGCTGATCCGGGAGACTTCCTCTGTACAACAAATACGTCAACCGCAAGCGCTCCCCCTCTAGTACCGGCGTAACCGTGTGACGCTGCAACCAGCGGTCTCCAGCCGCGGTCCGGTTGTTATAACTATCGAGACGTGTACGCTCTATTACCTCTCCTGTCGGCGCAGTTCTGGCCAACTGCACAACGACGACGTACTCAGTTGTCTCCATCTCGTGGTTGGTGACAGTGAAATACATCTGTTCGGACTCGCCCATCGTGATCTGTTCCGGATAGCCACTGGCCTCCAGATCGCCAGCCTCATTCTCGGTCAGCAGCCCGAACTCTGTGTACGCCTCACCGCGTTGTGGCTGAGCCGCGACCAACGTCACGCTGGCGAATGTGACGAGGATCGCAACACCGACAACGATAGTCCCTAGCTGTATCCCCTCCCCGTCGGAACTTCCGCTGGCGGCCCGCGAGTTTCCGAAGAGCATCGAGGGTTGACCGAGGCTCGTCGGTGTCCTTTGGCAACGCCGATACCACGCGATCACAGCTGCCACCACAGTTAGGATAGCAAGGGTAGTAACGACTGGTGTCGGCCGAATCGGCCACGGTGTGAACTCAAGATTGACTCCGACGATGATTGCCAAACAGATACTTGCCACAACTGAGTACAGTATCCGTTCTGTGGCGATCAACCGGTGGTTCTCGTACTCCGGGTTCCGAGTCGGAAACAGCGACGCGACCACGGCATAACCCGGAACGAATAGCAGAAACGGGAGCGCGATGGCCGCGAGGGAAACTCCGTCAAGAGACGACAATGTTGCGAGGAGCACAACTGCTGTGTACCCAACGGCAGCAAGCAAATCGACAGTCGCTGGCAAAGCATCCGACCACCTACCCATACGTTCCGCTCACGCCGACGCCATAATAAGTAACAACTGCATACCCGTCTTTGATGATGTCGCTTGCGGTGTCAAAGAGCGACGTACCCCCGCCAGATGTGGTTACTCTGATTCTGTTCGAGAGAGGTACTTTTCGTGTAACCGCCAGATGCACCCACGAAGTAACAGAAGGGATAGTTTCGGAACGAACGAACTGTATCTGATTCCACTTGACTCGTCGCCATAAAATGCCTCCATCGGCACATCCTGAACTGTCATGCCGTTCGCGTCTAAGTGGATTAGTATATCGTTCAGGAACCCGTAATCGTTAAACAGGTCGTTCAGCGAGAGTTGTTCGAGCGCCGTTGCGGAAATTGCGGTGTATCCGTTCTGAGGATCGCGCATTTTCCAGTGTCCGCTTGCGATCTTTGTCAAAAACGTGAGGAGCGCATTCCCGAAAAACCGCCAGTTGGACATCTGAGTACAGTGGCGTCGCGATATCAAGCGGTTTCCTTTCGCGTAATCCGCTTCCCCTTCAACGACTGGGTCGAGGATCTCATTGAGGATGTTCGGATCCATCTGACCGTCGCCATCAAGGACTGCAACCGCGTCCATGCCACTCATAAGCGCGAGATCGTATCCGGTTTGGATGGCGGCCCCGCGACCGCCGTTGGTCTGATGACGAACCGGGACGATACGCTTGTCGAGGAACGTCTGGCTTTCAGAAACCGTTGTTCCGGCCCCATCGGCGACAGCTATTTGTTCTGCGGAATCATCGGTCACACCCGCCTGATTTACTTCGGCATCCACGTATTCTTTGATTTCGGTCCACGTGCCATCTGTCGAGCAGTCATCGATAACAAACACCTGATCGACATACTCCGGAAGTGAGTCGATGACCTCACCAATGAACCCCTCTTCGTTGTGTGCCGGAACGACGACACCGACAGTTGAGCCTTTGTACACTCTATGTCCCCCCTGTTGGTAAGTGGTCTCGCTTCGTTTCTATGAGTTGTACAGCACGACTGCATTGCTGGAGCGAGTCCGGTACGGTATGCATAGAGCTACCGAAAAGGGAGCTACTCATCTCGGGTCGGCCTTCTTGCCAGACCCACGCGCCAATAGCAACCTCTGATTCAGTGATAGTCATGGTAGGTCGTAGGGCCGCTCACCGGCCACCAATGGGGGCCCTCTCTGTCGCCATGTTGGACAAATCGATCTATTGTTATTCCTTACTTTCCAAGGTTAGCGGTCATATACAGTGAACTGTCGGATCCATAAATATCTCGTTAGGCCGATTCGGAAAAGCGCCTGCGTACGGCGATTACTATTGTTAGGGGTGAGTGGTTATTCGAATTGATCCTGATACGTCGTCTTGATGTCCGCCTTGCGACTAGCGGTTAAGTTCTCGTACGACTTCCCGTATGTGTCGTTGGCCAGTTCGTCTCAGGACTCAATTCGGTCACCGGAATCAGTCTGGAACTGCGCATCGAAGTCTGCTTCGACTTTCTGTTGGGTTTCGATTTCTAATCCTGTGAAATTAAACTTTTCCCCAGCTTTCACATCGGCACCGTACTCTTGCCGGGCGATCTCCTCACGCGTACGCACCTCTGCGGCCGCAAGGCCATCCGCGAATGGTTGACGCTCATGAATCTCTTCGACCTGGCGCTTCGTTTCACTGCTCACCTCATCATAGTAGTATCCGTACTTGTCCTGAGTTATTTCATCAAGCGAAGCACGGTCACCATCAGAGACACTGGTACTTCCGCCGGAACCGCTGGACCCGCCGTCTTTTGCCCATGAGGGCTTGACCGACATAGCTGTTGACGCACGCGCGTCTTCTGAGTAAATGCCATAGACATACGTCTGCAGACTCAGTGGTTCTACGGGGTAATCCGTCGAGTCAGTTACCGTGTATTCAATCTCGAACCGAACACGAGTCGACTCGCCGGGTGCGAGCGTGACGTTTCTGTCGACTCCATAGGCTTCCGGTCGATCATCGTCATCGCTGTCGATGCGGTGCTGGATCAATTGAGTTCCGGTGATTTCACCGGTGTTCGTAACGTCTGCGGAGAACACAGCCGTATCACCGACGTACAGGACATTCGGTCCAGCCAAATCCGACACCTCAAAATGACTGCCCTGTACCGTCATCGAGACGGTATCTGTGCCGTCAGCGGTTCCAAGCGAATAGTTGTGTGTCCCGCGGCTCAAATTCGTCGTATTCACTCCAACGGACACCGTTGTCGTTTCGTTGGCAGCCAGTGAAACGGAGCGCGAATAGGTGGTGTTCATAGAATCACTGTGGAGCGTGACGTTTTCGCTCCCGTCCACGTCACCAACGTTCTCGACGATCGCTGAGACATTGGCAGTTTCCCCCCTCGTTACGTTGGCCGGTGCAGTCGTGTTCTGTACCCGGAACGTCGCCGGTTGCTGGACATGGAGTGTTCCGGTCGTTGTTGTGTTTTCTGTGGCGACCTTGTATTGATATCGACCAGGCTCCAGATCAGCAGTTCGGACCGTAGCAGTGTTCATCTGGCTCTGGCCGCCCGCAAGTGAGTGGACACTCTCGTTCAGCGTTTCAGAACCGGAGTACTGGCCGTTTTGATCCGCATCGACAGCGATTCGCACTGTCTGGACGCCGCGATATGCACCGACATTGGTCAGGTTTGTTCGTATAGAGGCGTTCGTTCCGCGGACGATTGTAGCGTTTTCAGTGGTATCGTCGAGTACAAACGTAGGCGGGGTGAGGACAGCCACACTCCCAGTTGACTCCGGGGACGATGATTCACCGATAGCAATAGCGTACGTGTATTCCCCGGAGCTGACTTGATCAGGCTCGACAGCGAACGTCACGTCCGTCGATTCTGCAGCCGAAACCTCGACTTGTTTTGTTGCTACCGTTTCAGAGGGCTGTCCGTCCCCGTTCAATCGTAGCGCTATCTGTTGTGTTGTCGTTTCCGACCCCGAATTTGTGATTTGCAATTGCACACGCAACGGCTCATCCGGCCGAATTTCGGTCGGAGATTGCACAGTACGTATCTCCAGTTCGTCCTCGCCGACAGCGGGCCCCGAATCTACCGGTCCATCGGCGAACCCACCGATTCCAAGCCCCAGCGTAGCGCCTCCAATGAGTAACAGTCCAGCGACGCACCCAATCAGTAATTTTCCGTAGCCTATGGACAACATGCGTACGCAGGTATGTTACAAATCATTATTGTTACGGCTGCTATACCAACTGGTAGACACTCTTTGCATTCAATGTCGAAGAGCGGATTTCCACAGGGGTGTCTCGGAATGGGTAGCATTCGTTTACTACCAGACACGCCCACCAAAGTGGAACTTTCAGCCAGAGTCGTAGTGATTCGATACCGTTCCTCGGCGTCTCAGTTAAACAACTACCGTCAGCTGAATCTATAGAAAGCACACCGGCTTGTGATCAAATATCAGGGTTGGTGTAATGAGTGGTGTATACGCGATATTCCCATATCAAATGACAGGTTCAATTCGAATCGAAAACAGGAATAAAGACGGTTCTAAGTCGACGCGGCTGTGCAATCCTATCAGTTCGAGACCGAGAGGAGACAGTTACGCCATGTTCTTCCGTTCGATTGTTTCCCAAATATCGACACCCTTCTCGGTGATGTCGTACACGCGCCCTTTCTTCCGATCTTCGGAAACTAATAGGTCGACCAGTTCCGACTCACGGAGTTCTTGCAGGGCGCGCGAAACGTGAGCAATGCTCATTTCCCTGTCGTCCGCAATTAACGACGGTGTCGCAGGGCCTTCTGACAACCGGCGGAGAGTCTCGACTCGATACCGTGAACTGATTACGTAGCTCACTTCGTCCCACTGATCAAAGTCTGCCATCGTATCTATTCGTATGCACGAGTGTACCAGCTACCTTCTTTGGACACAAACTCGTGTACAGTGATATTCCATGTGCCTGTGGTTAATTGTTTCGCTCGTGTCTCTTGGTCTCGCTTCGTAACCATACACGATTCCGATTGAGTACCCTGCATACTGAGTATGTGGTGAGTAATATCGCACTTCCGCTCAATTCATAAAACGGACATTTCAGCTACGTGTTCGGCAAGCAGGCGCCAAACGATCAACGACAGATACTGCAAAGTTTGGAGAGTTCCATTTCCTGACGACAGCCCAGAAGAGCATCTTATCTGGGACTTCGTCCCTGCAGGGATCTCTTTGCGTCCAGATAGCTGTTCGATTGGCACTGATAAGATTGCGTTACTTACATCGTCCAAAGATACGGGGCATATACGCTGCGATTTATCCTGTACGATCTCAAGGATGAGTAACGTGTAACCGTAACAGAGGACCGCTCTCAGGGCACTCACGGGCATTCTGCGTATTTTGTGCACCTCAACACACACACTGTGGCAGATCTTTGTCATTGATCGCCGAAAATTGATTCTAAGAACACTGTTACTCCCGGAATACCCAAACAACTACCGACTACCCCGACGGTAATCAAAGGAAAATTATCTAACTGATTACATAACAAAGTATTAAGTGGCAAGGTGATGTTGATTTGAAATGCTGGCTGACAGCGTAACGCTCCGTCGATACAGCCGGGGGGCTGTGTGAGCGCGATTACAGACGGGTGGACGATGTCGCAGCACACAGGAAGTGGGTAAATATGGGAGTCAAAGACACCGCACAAACGAAAGCAGAACCGAATAATAAACTAAGCGACGAATCTGTTCCATCGTCAAAAGGGAAAGAGGGCAGTGCGGACCAAGCGGCGTCACAGGAGCAGGACGACTCGGGTGCATCTCTAGACGTCATTTTTGAAATACTGAAAAACAGCCGCCGCAGAGAAGTCCTCCACTTTCTTCGAGAACGAGGCGAACAGGTCTCTCTTGGAGAGCTCGCAGAACACGTCGCGGCCATCGAGAACGAGACTACAACTGATGCGTTGACGTCGAGTGAGCGCAAGCGCGTGTACGTAGGACTGTACCAGTGCCATCTCCCGAAGATGGACGACATCGGTGTCGTCGATTTTAACCAAGACCGGGGCCATATCACCCTTACCGAGAAGGCAGACGACTTCGAAAAGTACCTCAACCGCTCTGAAGAGCAGGAGGAGGGTCGACAGTGGTATCAGTATTACGTGGCCGTCTCGGTGCTCGGTGCGATGGTCCTAGCCGCCTCTGTCGCCTTCTCACTTCCCGGGAGCATGGTTTTAGGTCTGTTCTCCCTGGTAGTAGGTGTTGCAGGCGCATGTTCGGTGTATCACTGGTCAGTTGAGCGGGAAGAGGCGAACAGCGAGTAGCCTGATAAGAGCGGTTTGATGCCACTCGCAGTTTTTACCTAGTACGCATCACGAGTAGGCTATGCAGAGCAATACACTTCGTCGCCGGCAACGTATGTTCGTGCTATCGATGGAACCGGGTCTGGGTCAACGACGATAAGATCGGCCCTTGCCCCACACTCCAATCGGCCACGATCGTACAGACCGGCAGCGGCAGCTGGTACAGTAGAGACACGTAATACCCGGTCTTTGAGAGAGTCACCGGTTTCGGTGAATACGGAGCTAAGCAGTGATTGCGGACGAAAGTCGCTACAGAGAATGTCGACAACACCGTCTCTGATCGCCTGAGACGCATCGGGCCCGTCCCAGAGACTCCCACCGCGAACCACATTCGGCGCACCCATCGCAACGCTCAAGTTTAGCTCGGTTGCACGCTGTGCAACACGGTGGGAGAGCGGATATTCACTTATCTCTACCCCGATAGCAGCGGCGTTGTCCACACTCGAAACGGTTTCATCGTCGTGTGAGGCGACTGGAATATTCCTATCGCTCGCTAGCTCTGTGATTTCTCGTGCACGCGAAATTAGTTCTATTTCGGAGAGACCATTGCGGCGTGTTTCGAGAGACTGAAGGCTTGACTCTGAGACCCCATCCGGAAGATTATAGCGTTGTGTAAGTGTATTTTCGCCAGTAAACTGGCCCGTTCCGGGAATGTGTGAGACAAGGGATACGAGATCGCCCCCTGATTGGATTTCTTGCGAGACGGCGTCGACAGCCGTTTGATTGGTGAGCTCACACCGCATATGGAGTCTGTTGTCGATCCTGGCACCGGTTTCGTAGTTGAAATCTCGGATATGCTCGGCCAAGCGACGAGCTAGTTCGATACTCCGATTATCATCTGGGATGTCTTCGAACGCAATGGCATGATACTTTGTCGTAACTCCCGCGCTGGCATTGGCAATATCACATCGGTCCAAAGCGACCGTCGTGTCAACGCGCTCACCAGCTCTCGGAAAAAGGTGCCGTTCGATATCATCACCGTGAAGATCAACCAATCCAGGTAGAACATACTTCCCCGTCGCGTCAATGTCCGGGGAGTCATGAGATTCTGCTTCCACTGAGACTATTTTTCCGTCAGAGAATACTACTGTCCCGTTCTCAATTTCGCTAGTCGGCGTAACAACGGTTCCTCCCGAGATCAGTGTTCGATTTGCATTGTTTTTCATGCGATGTAGCTCCCTAGAGGGTTTACCAATGTATTTACAATCGACTTCGCCAAAACATGAATATGCGCTTACTACGGCTATTCTACAGTCCGATATAGAGTACATATTTATATGTAATTAACAGCGGTAGCTGTTGTGATAATGAAATAATGGGAGACGAGTTCTTCAATCACCACCATCGGTTGTTAAAGACGGACTTAAAATACTCCAACAGTTCTCAGGTTTGAATAGAGCCTCCGTCCAGCGGATTTAAACATATGTAGTGTTTCACATAGTTTATACAAATGTCAGAACGTCTTAATTACTAAGTTATGATTATATAATACCTTCACAGAGTAGACAATTTGCGCGTAATTCTGGCGGATTCATGTCCATTAGGATACACCTACCCGCATAATACCGTATTAACTGTTTGAACGAGCGCGTTTGAACAGTGATTTCTTTCTATTTTTTCCATAGTGAGAAAGAGTATAATAGCACCTACCTGAGGAAGAAAGTCAGTTGTAACAAGATTACTGCACAGTACAGTGACTAACTCCGGCGACATCACCCGCTCATCAGTGGTTGGACACAAAGACAGCCGAACCCAGACACAATCAAGACCACGTCGGTCGGAGTTGTGAAGTTTTTTAATATTTTATTACCACTGTCATGGCGTTTGTGTGTTCAGAAACCGAAGTTTTTAGCGCAAAGGTTTAAAATATAGCTGTATGAAAGACTGGATTGATACGTATAACGAGCGTGACTGGCAAACCACCACGGACGGAACGGTTCGATACGCACTGTTAGGACTTGGCTGGTGGACAATCGACCTAGCACTCCCCGCAATTCAGGACTCTGATCTGGGTGAAGCTACGACGTTTGTCAGCAGTTCTTCGGAGAAAGCTGAACGTCTCGCCGATGAGAACGGTGTGGACCACGGGATCAGTTACGAAGAGTTCCACGATGGGGAAGCAGCCGACAGTTTTGATGCCGTCTACATTGGGACACCGAACGCCTTGCATCTGGAATACGCCGAGACAGCCGCAGAGTTAGACAAAGCGGTCCTGTGTGAGAAACCGATGGAGTCAACGGTCGAACGGGCCGAAAAAATGGTTGAGGTCTGTGAGGCCGCCGCTGTGCCGTTGATGATTGCCTACCGGATGCAGACTGACCCCGCTGTTAGGCGTGCAAAAGAACTCATCGAAGACGGATTCATCGGTGAGCCAGTATCCGTATACGGAAACAATAGTCAGCCGCTGCTTGAGATGAATCCGGACACGGACCAGTGGCGGCTCGACTCGGAACTCTCGGGCTATGGTACCTCAGTGATGGACTTAGGGATTTACTCGATCAACACGACTCGGTTTCTGCTCGACCGGGAACCACTGGCAGTGCAGTCACAGATGTATTCTTATAGCGAGGCCTTCGACGATGTGCCCGATGAACGCTCCGGGGCGCTGCTTGCGCTGGAAGACGGTATCAAAATGGTCACGACTGATAGCCAGAACGCCCACAGTGATACGCAACTGAAAATAACTGGGACGGACGGGCAGATCGAACTCCGTCCAGCGTTCCATGGGAAAGCAAAACTCCATCTGTCTCGAAACGAGACGACAGTAACTGTCGAACACGAGAGTTTTGACGCGGAGGACGAAATGCGGGAGGAGTTCGACTACTTCGCTGACCGCGTTTTGACTGGTAGCGACATTGGCCCGGACGGCCGCCACGGACTCCAAGATATGCGAATCATCCGGGCAATTCACAAAGCCGCAGAGAGCGGCGACGTCGTCAAACTGTAACTGACTCATTCGAGTTTATTTGATCTCATCGCTGGCACGTTGTCTTGAGATTTATCCAGCTGACGATCACGACTGTCGTGTTGGTCCAGTCAAGACGGCGTACAGCGCGATCGCAGTATAATACTCGAGATCGGAGAACAGAAGCGACCCTCACATTGGTTTTACACACATTGTATCGGGTGCTTAATCACCATCAGCGGTAAATGCTATCAGTAATCCGACTGATTTGTTCGTGTAGACGTGGCGAAACCCAATTTGAACTGGTCGGCTTTGTTTGGACGCGAGCAATAGCCAGTTAGTTTCGTTAATGACGCTATAAATCAGCCACTCAATTAAACTGTAGGTGTAGCCTCCGACAAATGGATACAAGAGGGTGATGGTCTACAGAATGGTATGTTCTCTCAACAATCCGGCGCGTTCTTGGTTGACTTTAGCGGGGTAGTGTATCTCGGGGACGGGGCCCTATCGGAGGCGGTCGAATCGGTGAATCGGCTTGGTGAGCGGGACAAGGAACTGCGATTGCTGACGAACGACCCACGCTTTCAGCGTCAGACGATCGCGAACAAGCTTCGGGAGGATCGACGCGGAAGAAGACAAGATCATCACGTCAGGCTGGGCGACTGCCAACCACCTCGGCCAACAGGATGTAACCACGCTCCTTGAGCGCGAAAACTACAGCCTCGACGATTGATCGTCGATGGTAGGTATCGTCGTCATGGCGAACGTTATGCGCCATATATAGCGGGGAGAACTCTCAGTGTTTGAACACTGGCCCAACATGGGGCTCCGGAAGTTCGTCCGGAGTCGTCTCAATCAGACCTTTGTCAGCGGTCGCAGTCTGTAGCCGGTCGAGATTCCGGATGGCCCCCCCGCTTTCCGCTACCCCATCCGGAACTGGAAATTTGCTCTGGAAGTCATATTTAGATGATAGTCGTACGAGGATTTACACTGTACCGCACCAGGTATCGCATAAAAAGGCTCCTGCTCACAGTTGAAGCCAAGAAGTATAATAACACCCGTACAGATGTTATTATTTGCCGCCAGCGAACTCGATAGGCTCTCAACGGCCGCTGGTATCAGAAGGTCGTATTTGAGACAGCAATTATCTGATGGGACGGTACGAATATCATATTCAGGTCAAATATAAGTCCAATTTTATCACCCAAGAGCATTCAGACACAATGTAGAATAATATAGTCGTAGAAGTGCAGCCGCACACAGTTAATCTTGGCTATAGAAATAAGATTATCTTTTTCTTTATTATAATCGTGATTTCGATGTCTAAATAGATTATCGGCACATCCAGAGTAATCATATTTCACACGTTTTGAGTATATGATGGTATATCTATAATCTATAGGTTTAAATAGATAGTATTCACAGACAATTTTGAAGAACAGATCATAAATCAGAGCTAGTCAAGAAACGTTCAGTATACCTACACGAGGGCCATCTGGTTAATCCGAAAGCCATATACACCATATTAGGCCAACCTAAAATATGGACGAGACAGACGGAGCAAGTAATCTCACGCGGCGCGACTACCTCTCCGGCGGTAGTCTGCTGCTCGGCACGTCGATCGTAGCCGGTTGCTCCAGTAACAGTGGCAAACCGTCCAGTACAGCAACATCGAGTGGCAAAGAGACGAGCACAGCAACCCGGTCAGAAGGCGGCTCCTACGTTGCCTCGCTTTCCCCTGTAGGGGAAGTCGAGTTCGATTCCGTCCCGGAGAACGTCTTCACGATGTACAATCAGTATGCAGACATGCTAGTTGCTCTTAACCACGGTGATGCAGTCAATTCGATGTTCGTTCCAGACATGGCTGGGCCATCGATGAACCACTACTACGAACGGCTTTCTGGTGTCTCTTTTGGGTGGGAGAACCTTCCGAACCCCTTCGACAATTTCAGCAAGGAGTTCTTCTACAGCCTCAGTAGCGACGTTCACTTTCTGGACCCCGCATGGGCGATTACCCAGGAGAACTGGGATATGGGCGATATCGAGGAAATCGTCGACAATGTCGGCCCCTTTTTCGGGAATTTCTACAGCGGAACACACGGTGACCCGCAAGAACCCTACAGTGAGAGCTACCAATATTACACGCTGTGGGAGCTTTTCGGTCGTGTCGCCACCGTGTTTCAGGAACGAAGACGTTACAAGCAACTCAGAGCCGTTCATCAAGAGCTCATCGAGACCATCAAAACGAATCTTCCACCCGAAGAAGATCGACCAACCGCAGTTCGGGTTACACTTGGCGACGGCCAATTCTGGACGTATCATCTGAACCGACCGGGGTTCTGGCTCGCCGACACGCGTCCGCTCGCTGCCAACGACGCCTTCGGGGAGGAAACATGGGATGGTCTTTGGGGTTCGGTCGGGTATGAGACGATGCTAGACGCGGACCCCGACGTAATCCTCCACCTCTGGGGGATGACACCCCGCTACGACATGAACAATGTCCGCGAGAGGCTTGCGTCACACAGCGTTGGAAGCAATCTCGCGGCGGTAAAAGACGACCGCGTGTACGCACACGGAATGCGATATCACGGCCCGATCATGAATCTTTTCCAGATCGAAATGACCGCAAAGCAGCTGTACCCCGATATCTTTGGCGAGTGGCCGACCTACGAGAACGGAGACCACTATCCAGAGATTCCATCGGATGAACAGCTTTTCAGCCGCGACCGGGTTGCTGAGATCATTACGGACGGGTAATCAGTCGAGACGGTTCCCGGATCGTATAGCCGTTATGGCGTACTCCAGTCGTACCGCATGACGAGGTCGTCTTCGTCGATCTCACTGGCAAGTTTGTCCACGAGCTCGTCCCGTTTGAGGTCGCCGAACTGCTCCAGTTCGTAGGGTTTGACCGTCACCGGCGAGGACTCACCTTCGGCGATGCTCTCTTGCAGTTTGGCGACGCCGTAGATGAGTGCCTCGGGGCGGGGCGGACAGCCTGGGACGTGAATATCGACCGGAATGACTTGCTCCGCACCTTTGATGACGTTGTATCCTTCCTGAAACGGTCCACCGGAGATGGTACACGACCCCATCGAAACGACGAACTTCGGCTCGGGCATCTGGTCGTAGACGCGCTTCATCCGCGGTGCGAACTTCGAAACGATGGTCCACGGGACGATAATCAGATCTGCCTGTCGCGGTGATGCCCGTGGGACTCCGGCAGCAAAACGATCGAGGTCGTGTTTCGTTGCGAGAGTGCCCATCATTTCGATGGTGCAACAGGCGATACCGAACTGTAGCACGAACATCGAGGACCCCCGGACCCAGTTCATGAACGCGTCGAATTTCGTGAGGATGAACGGAGACGAACCAAGAACCTCTCGAAGTGTAGAATTAAATCGGTTATCCACGCTTCTGCCGGAGCATATCTGCTCACCAGACTGTGCGTCGTCCATACTCTGCCGATCACTGCTCATGAACAGAGACAGATAGATAGTGAGAGCGAATACGCGAACTGTCGTACACACTAGTGTGTTTATGAAGGAGCCACCACCAGGGCTCGTCCGTGAGATATCTCCGCTTAGAGATTCAGTATGCACCGGAGTATCAGCGTCCGATGCACCGCTTTATGACCGAAAGCGGTGCAATCAAGCGCGAATGGCTCGTGACGTGGAAAGTCGGGGTCGAGGACGGGATCGCCTACACACTGTTTTATGTCGTCGGTGATCGCGAACCCTACGAATCGGCGCTTTCTGCGGTCGAAACCATGGAAAGCTACGATATCACACCCGTTCGGGACGAGGCATTCTACGCGTTCGTTCGTGGCCGAGAAACTGACCAATCACGGCAGTTCTACGCGGCGTTCGAACAGCCGACGCTAATGGTGGTCCCACCGGCTGCCTACCGACCACACGGAGTCGTATTGTTCGATGTCGTCGGGGAGCCTGCCGCTCTCGAACAGGTTCGGAATGCCCTTCCCGATGGAATAACGGTAAATGTCCGGAAGGTCGGGGAATACGATGCCAGTCCCGGAACATTCGCCATCGGCTTGACTTCACGCCAGCGCGAAGCGCTCGCCGCAGGACGGGATGTCGGTTATTACGACGTTCCACGAAATGGGAGCGTCGAGGACGTTGCCGAGGAACTCGGTTGTGCCCCCAGTACTGCATCAGATCATCTCAGAAAAGCGGAGGCACGGCTTGTTGAACGCGTGTTTAGATAACAAACATGCAGAAGCAGCAGGTGCAGATTCGCAACTTAGCACTAAACTGCTCAAATAGGAGGGAAGTGATAGAACGTAGCGAGTGGGTTAACCGGTTTTCCGATGACTGACAAGCGAGCAGTATGATAGAGGGAACACCACAGTGTCTGCAGTAACACTGCGTTAGAATATCTCTATAGCCGATTTACTGCGGACATTGTGGCGTCTGACCCAGACGCATAGAGAACACCTCCGAGTGGACACCACGATGTCCGCTGTTCTACTGGCCGTTTGAGAAACCACGAGGGGATTACTGCGGACATCGTGGTGTTAGCCGTTCCTGGATACACCACGATGTCCGCTGTTCTGGTGGATATTACAGGAAAACAGCGGACATGGCGGTGTGTACTAAGGCAGTAGGAACGCTATGAATCACCGACAGAGAGGCTGAAGGGTGTAAAACAATCAAGCAATGGGAGGTGACACTCCCACCCCACTTTGTCCGCTGTTCTTCGAGGAGGACAGAGTGGGGGAAGGAAGAGACGGGAAGATCTGGTTCGTAATGGAGTTCGTCTATGCTAGAGATATCTATGAGTAATACTGTAGTGTCTTCGTCTACAACTTTCTAATTGCATTACGGTCTAGCTCTCTCCAGACTATTATAAACTTTTCTTTTATTCATAGTTCATTTCTTCCCCCCTCCCACTCTTTTCTAGTTACTGCGGACATAGTGGGGTGGGAGGGTTCCGCCATTCTTTTATAAGTGATAGAACAGCGGACACTCCGGACACTGCGGACAGGGGTGGTTTTATGTGGGTTCCTTCCAATAAATCAGGCAACGACTATGGGGATGTTCGAACGCGACACTGAGATATACTTGGATCGGGATGCGCTTCGGGAGGACTATCAGCCTGAGAATCTCGTCGGGCGTGATACTGAACTAAACCGGTATCGAGCAGCTCTCCAGCCCGTAATCAACGGTGAACAGCCTAACAACATCTTCCTGTACGGTAAAACAGGGGTCGGAAAGACTGCCGGCACGCGATATCTGATCGACCACCTCGAGGAAGACGCAGCGAAATACGAGGATATCGATCTCACGGTGAAGATGCTAAACTGTGATGGCCTCTCCAGTAGTTATCAAATTGCTACCCGACTCGTCAACGAATTCAGGGACGAAACGAGCCAGATCAGTACGACGGGGTATCCCCGTGCAACGGTGTATGATATGCTGTGGACCGAACTCGACTCCTGTGGCGGGACTATCTACATTGTGCTCGACGAAGTGGACCACATCGAAGACGACAGTATCCTCTATCAACTCCCCCGTGCGCGAGCGAACGACAATCTAAGTTCTGCGAAGATCGGTATCATCGGTATCTCGAACGATTTCTCTTTTCGTGATGACCTCTCTCCGAAAGTCAAGAGCTCACTCTGTGAAGAGGAAATTCAGTTCCCCGCATATGATGCGAAGGAGCTGATCCAGATCTTGCAACAGCGTGCTGACGTAGCGTTTCACGACGGCGTCCTCGAAGACGGGGTCATCGAACTGTGTGCTGCGTACGGAGCGAAAGACGCCGGTGACGCACGGCAGTCACTCGACTTACTCATGAAAACGGGCGACCTGGCCCGCGACAAGGATACGGATACGATTTCGGAAGACCTTGTTAGGGAGGCCCGCGACGTTCTGGAACGAGGCCGGATACAGGAGGGTATTTCAGGACTGACACAACACGGTCATCTGGTCGTGTACGCAATGGTTACGCTTGATCAAGAGGGGAAGACGCCGGCCCGGACGCGGGATATCAGACCTCGATATACGAATTTCGCCGAAAAGGCAGGGATCGATCCGCTTGTTCCACGCCGGATGCGTGATCACCTCGGCGAGCTGTCGATGTTAGGTATCATCTCGGCAATCGAGCGGAACGAGGGACGACGTGGGGGAACCTATCGCGAGTATTCTCTCGAGATGGACCCGGAGATGATTCTTGCAGCACTTGAGAAGACTGTCGACGATGTTGGAATCCACAAATCCGTCACTAATCTCGTTGATAGCGAAGCGACGCTTTCGGACTTCCAGTCCACTTAGGAACGGCGGACATGGTGGTGTCGAAACCGGTTGATACGTAGCGGTTTTCAGGATATAGAACAGCGGACACAGTGGTGTTGCTACCAGTGATCGGAAGCTCCCGTATTTACTCCAATGGCGTATAGAACTACGGACACGGTGGTGTCTAATAGTACCGACTCTACCTTTGGTGCGATGATAACTACCGTAGAATCTATAGATATTGTCTTTGAGAATCAAATCTGTATAATATGTTTACAGCTAACTCCCCGTTTCAGGAGAGATGCTGGATACTAGCTTTCTGCGTCAATCCATTGCTTGTTCGAAAATCAGAGACCATCTCGTTCATCACTGGGAACGAATTTTTCATGTAACCTATCTGGAAAAACCTCTGGCACAGCCTATTCGCACCGATTACCGTAGACTATCTTGGTCTGGACCGTCCGGTGGTAAAAGTCTGCAATTCAGGCAGTGGTTTTGAGATATATCGGCAGTGGGGTGCATATGCAACGCGGCTACCAACCCAGGCTAACCGTCCTGGTCCTGACGATTAGTTCTTTCTTGCGCGGCTGCTGTTAGTGCCCGACAGCCGGATCACACCGTCAGCCCGAACTGTCACGATAATGTTACGGTACCGAAAGGTAATGTTCTGGCTCGCTGATCCGATTGACTGGTCTGGCTGTGTACCGAATAGTAGTGTCTCAATGGCATCGATATTGATGTAGTCGTGTAACGGCGACTCACGATACGTTTCTGTTCCCGTCTGATCGGCAACGGCCTGAACAATGACCGTAGCAAGCTCTTTATCGCTGGTTGGATTGTACTGAACTTCAGTTAGAGTGCCGCTCGGTGCCGCAAATAGTCTCTCATCTCCATCAGCTCCATCGCTCTGGCTGTCGTCGGTCATCTATCTACCAAACAACTGGAGCGTACATATAATACACCTATGAATATTCGGGCATAATAACTACTATCTTCAATCTAATGGTGAATGAGATATTAACTATCCTGCTAAGCTATACGGTATAGCTATATTGGAATATATTGACCAGTCAATACACATACCACGAACATCCGTGATCAGAGCGGGTCATATATGGTAACAATAGTCATGAATTCTGCGGTAGTGTCTGTTTGTTGAAGGTGTCCACCTCCATGCATCAACTATCCAGACGGCAGTTACTCGGAGCCGTGGGTTCGGGATTGATCGCACTCGCCGGTTGCAGCAGCGATCAAAATAGTGGGTCAGACGAAACAGAGAGTGGCGGCGGAGCCGAACCAACGCCTGATCAAGGTGAGACAACCAGCACGGATGCATTGTCGGGCAGCGGAAACGATGATAGATCGACACAGTTCGGACAGGTCACGCAGTTCCCAGAATCGTATGCGATGACAGCCACTATGCAGTCTGAGGGACGGACCATCGAGATGACTGGTCGTTTCTACCAAGGGGATATGTACTGGTCGTTTGACCAGCAAGGACAACAGATGGAGATGTACCATATTGGGAACAGTACGTACACCGTTGCTGGGGGGCAGTGTCTCCGCGGAACGATGCAACAGGGGATGGATCGCGACGAGGTTGATCCGGGTCGGTTCGCCGATCAGCCGAAGGCAAACTCAGACCTCACGCCGGTCGGCCGGGATACCATCGATGGCGAGGAAGTATTGGTGTATGAAATCTCTCAGGACGGCTCTCAGGAGCCGGTGACATACTACGTCCTCGCCGACTCCGGGTATCCGCGACGTATTGAAGCCGAGTCAATGCGGTGGGATTTCCACTCGTGGGGCTCAGTCGAGCCGATCCAGAAACCCGAAGGGGACTGTCGGTCGATGCCCGGTGACGGCATGACAGCTGACGGGGGCAGTTAATCGATCAGCCAGACGTTACTCAGCGTGGCTCTCGGAGAGTAAACAGTGCTCGACATACCGCCGGAATTCGGCTCTCACGTCGTCGATCGTGTCCTCGTCGCTGGTAATCCGTTCCGCCTGAATACCGACTAAGACTGTGTGAAATAGTGCGGCTGTCTGCGATGGGTCTTCGACATCAAATGCACCGGCATCAACACCCGCTTGGATGACACGGGCGATCTGCTTTCGAATAAAGTCATCACTTCTGCGAAAGAGACGGTTGTAATCATCGTCGTGTGCTGCCTGCGCCCGCAATTCAATCACAGCCTGAGAAAACTCGACATCACTGTTGCTGCTGGTCCCAAATATTTCGTCGATGATGACCTCGATGTACGCCTCGGGAGACTGGTTGGGAAGCGGGACCTGATTTTCGACCTGCTCAAGCATATAATCAAGAAGGTCTACCAGCAACTCGTCTTTATTATCATAGTGGTGGTATATAAGTGACTGACTCTTCCCGAACTCGTCACCTATCTTCGAGATAGTCAGCTCCGCATATCCGTGCTGACGCAGTGCATAGAAGGTGGCTTCGAGGATTTCCTCGCGGGTCCCTTCCGGGTTCTCAAAAAAGGATATCTCGTTAGTCATCTTTACATCGACCGTTCTCTGCTTGAACGGTACGGTTCAAATCACTCACGGTTCTACTGTTTCCTCGTTGTCGGCCATGTGGCCAGTCTGGGGCCTCGTTTTCATCACTGGATTGAGTAAAGACAACTGTTCGTATATAGCCATACAGTTGATTACACATTCAATAAACTTAAGCGTATTGTTGACCCTTGTCTCAAGGGTGAACTGGGCTGCATTCCCGTTCTTTCCGTTCGTATCTCTATTATGGGTATCGTACCTCTAAGCCCCATCTGGAGGTGTTTGTGGATTTTATGTCGCAAACAGATAGAGGAACCGAAAACCGAGCAGTCCGGGTTTTGATCGGCTGATTGTTCCTAGCCGAGCCTGAGAGATACGAAAGCACTGTATGTGATTGAACGTTTAGTCAGCCACAGGAATGACGACTGGCAAACGAAGAATTTCGAAGCCGTTTATGACCACCAACGAATCGCGGAGTGAATGGAAGTCTTACTAATATGGCATCTAACGCACAGAAGCTGCTACTCTTGGCCGTAGTGGGGATTGTTGTAACTAGCGGAACGGCAACCGCTGCGGTCATTGGGAGCCCTGATATCGATGCAACGCTTGAAGACGACACCGTCGCCCCTGGTGAACAAAAGACGATAGAAATTTCACTGGTCAACACTGGCGATCTTGAAAGCGGGTCCTCCCAAAATCCGGCGCTGAACAGCGAGGTAACCACAGCAAAGGGACTCACTGTGTCTCTCGGCTCAGGGGACGCGCCGATATCGATCAAGAACTCGAAACGAAGCCTTGGAACGTTGCAAGCGGGGCCGAAGACTACGGTTCCGTTTACGATCAGTGTGGACGATGACGCCAGTTCCGGAACGTATGATGCACAGCTACGATTGGATTACAAGCACACGAGCTACATTTCCGAAGGAACAGGTACACGGGACGAGGACCAAACGAGAGAAACTGTAGACATTGAAATAGATGTCACCGACGACGCCACGTTCGACGTAACTAATGTTGAATCGAATGCGCGCGTGGATTCGACAGGAACAGTGGCGGTCAGTGTGGAAAACACGGGCGACAGTCCTGCACGGAACGCTGCGGTAACCCTTGAATCACAGAATCAAGATCTCACAGTGAGTGGTGGGACTGCAACCTCGCGGTTTGTCGATACATGGGACACAGGTGAGACTCGGACGTTCCGGTATCGCGTGACCTCCACAGAAGCCGCAGAGCCAGAGTCGTATCAATTCGACTTGTCGGTGGCCTTTGACAATGAGGATGGCATCAGAACACAGTCGCCAAGCCAATCCGTTGCAGTTGCACCCGACCCCGAACAGACGTTCTCAGTCGTCAATGCAAGCAGCTCCGTTGCTGTCAGCAATACAGGGACGTACGAGGTAAATCTACGCAACACGGGCCCGTTGACGGTCAACGACGCCGCTGTCAAGTTCAACTCACAAAACGCGGACATAACGTTCGGCCAGAGTCCGTCGACGACTGCATATGTGGGAGAGTGGGAGCCAGGCGAAGTTCGAACAGTCCGTGTTGATGCGACAGCGAGCCCCGACGCTGAAGACAGAAGCTACGCTCTGTCGGCTACCGTACAGTACGACGATCAAGAAGGCGATACCAGCGCGTATGATAATATCCCCATGAGCATTACCCCTGCGCCTGAGCAGAACTTCGGCGTATCCGATATCGAGGCGTCACTGCAGGCAGGTGAGGACGGCTCACTGAGTGCAACCCTCACAAACACCGGAACCCGTGACGTGGAGAACGTCGTCGTCTCCTGGCAGAGCCAGCAGTCAACACTGTCGCCAAAGGAGACGCAGTATGCTGTCGGAAATCTCGATGCGGGCGAATCGGCCAACTTCAGCTTTGGCGTTGACGTGTCCAACAGCGCAGAGGCAGGCGCCCGGCAGTTTGACTTCGGCGTGAGCTACCGCGACGATAACGGTGACAGGGTTGACGCAGACACACTCGAGATTCGTTCAACAGTGGCTGGTAGTCAGGACGAGTTCGACATCGAAATGCAGAACGCAACGCTCGGTGTGGGGCAAGACCGCTCGATTACGTTTACGATAACGAATACGAAAGACAAGACGCTGACCAGTATCGAAGGGAAGGCGTTCGTCAATGATCCCCTCAGCAGCAGTGACGATGAAACGTTTATTGCTGAGCTGGAACCCGGTGAATCAGAAACGGTTTCGGTTCAGCTCTCAGCGGGAAGCGATGCACTGGACAAGACGTATCCGCTCAATCTCGACTTCCAGTATGAGATGCCTGACGGTGATAAACGGGTCTCAGACACGTATAGTCTCCCAATAGAAGTCACCGACCAGTCTGGAGGCGGCGGAACGCCAGTGTGGCTTATCGGTGGCGTTGCACTCCTGGCAGTCGTTGGCGGCATCGTCTGGTACAGGCGACAGTAACTCTCCGAGGCTAACGTATATGTCACAATGTTAGACTATCAAAAATATATCGACATCCTGGACGATTGGATTGTCAATCGTGACAAGACAGTCGTTGCTGCGTTCATCGTTATGACCCTCATTCTGTCGGCAGGGTTCGGCATGACTGCGACCGACTCGGGGACATCACAGTTCACTGATGGCGTTCCTGCACAGGAAGCGTTCGACGAGGTCAATGATAACTTCGAGCGCGAACCGTTCGGCGAAGGGACCGGCTCTACGACGCTTATCCAGAAGGACCAGAACGTCCTGTCAAAGCCGGCGATCCTCAATATGCTGAAAGCCCAGAACCGGCTGACGCAGCGCGAATCACAGGACGTCGTTGGAACGACGAGTGCTGCACAGGCTGTCGCACAGACACTTGATCCGGATGCAGAGACACTGCCTGAACAGATCGATGCCGTCGAAGCAGCCTCACAGTCGGAAATCAAATCTGCCGCTCGAACCACGCTTGAGCGCCAGCCGGCAGTTGCAGGGCTTCTCAGCAACGACCTAAACCGAGAAGAGCCGTCGGCATCAGCAGCACTGACAACTGTTACACACGAAGTGCCAGGTGTCTCAAGCAGTGCCGGGACAGAGGGGACATCACCACTGACGCCCATCCAACAGGAAGCGGACTATATCGTCAGTTCGGTCGATGGTGATATCTCTGTCTTCGGCAGTGGGATCATCTCCGCAGAACTGAGCAGTGTCATCTCTGATTCGCTTGGACTCGTCGTCCCGGCTGCCGTGGTCTTGATTCTGTTCTTCCTCATCATCGCGTACCGGGACCCGTTTGATCTGCTCATTGGCCTCATCTCCTTAGCGATGGCAATTATATGGACATTCGGGTTCATGGGATGGGCCGGTATCCCCTTCACGCAGATGTTGATCACAGTCCCGCCGTTGCTTCTCGCTGTTGGAATTGACTTCGGGATCCACGCCGTAAATCGATATCGCGAAGAACGCGTCGAGGGGATCGAACCGACGCCTGCAATGCGGACCGCGACAGATCAGTTACTCCCGGCGTTCTTCATCGTAACTGGCACGACAGTACTGGGATTCGCCGCCAACGGGACCAGTCAGCTTGGTCCGATCCGCGACCTCGGGTTCGTCGCCAGTGTGGGAATCCTATTTACATTCCTCATCTTCGGTATCTTCCTGCCAGCGCTGAAGCACTTCACGGACCAGCAGCGGGTGCGATACGACCTCCCCGAATTCAGTACCGCTCCGATTGGCTCTGAGGACTCTGCAGTCGGTAAATCGCTGACTGTCGGTGTCGCAATCGCCCGCCGAGCCCCGTACGTATTCTTCGCCCTCGTGCTGGTGTCTACGGCAGCTCTGGGGGCGTATGGGACTGGAATCGATACCCGGTTCACCACTGAGGACTTCCTCCCACCGGAGGAGAACCCCGGATACGTCGAGGTCCTGCCGGAAGCTGTGGCGCCGAATGAGTACACAGTCACGAAACAGATAAACTATCTTGAGGACAACTTCGAGAGCGGCGAGAGTGATACAGTAACCGTATACGTCGAAGGGTCGTTACAGGACGGAACAGCACTAGAGGAGATCCACCGGGCGAATCAGGACCCACCCGACTCCTTTGTTACAACCGGTGGGAGTGCAGATTCGACTAGTATCCTTACCGTCATTAACCGCTACGAGCGTGCTTCACCGGAGTTCCGACAACTCGTCGCACAGAACGATCAGAACGGAAACGGTGTCCCCGACCAGAATCTTCCGACCATCTACAACGCGCTGTATGACTCACCGTACGGCGACCGGGCAGAATCGTACATGACTGACGACTACACGCGCACGCGAATCGTGTACTCTGTCGAGTCTGATGCGAGTCAACAGGAAGTGACAGAGGACACAAGAGCCGTTGCTGATGAGTTCCGGATGGAGGCGACCGCAACCGGCAGCGTTGTGGTACTCAAAGCCGTCTCGGATGTAATCGCAGAATCGGCGTACATAAGCCTGGGTCTCGCAATTGTCGCGTCTGCAGTGTTCCTGTTGTTCGCGTACTGGCTACTTGAACGCCGTCCCGGGCTTGGGGTTGCGAACCTCATCCCGATACTGCTCACCATTGCCGCCTTGGCTGCGACAATGCGGTATCTGGACATCCCATTTAACGTCCTCACCGGAACGACGTTATCGATCGGAATCGGGCTCGGTATCGATTACTCCGCCCACCTCGTCCATCGGTTCTCTGAGGAGTACCGCGGCGACGTCGGCTTGCTTGAAGCACTCGACATCAGCGTCCGGGGAACAGGTGGTGCGTTGGCCGGCAGTATGGTCACCACGACATCCGGAACCGGAGTGCTCGTCCTCGCAGTCGTCCCGATCCTGGGGCAGTTCGGGTTATTGATCGCCCTCAGTGTGCTCTATTCGTTCGTAGCGTCCATACTGGTGCTCCCAACCTCGATCGTCATCTGGGACCGCAGCCGTGGAACGCTTGGGACGCTACTCTCGTCGCGCCAATCGCGGAGTGTGAACTGATGCGGTCCACTCACTTCGGCTCCTGCTCACCTGGGCCCGCTATGACCAAACTGACCAACTTAGTCAGAACCGTTCGGGGACAGCGTTCGAACAAACGGTTCTGTACTGCCACCCCAGCTACAATCAAGGAGGACGACTGTCTATATGACTAAAGAGAGCGACGCCCTCTGTGAAACTGAAAAGGAAATCATGCACGCAACTCACAGAGCGCTTGTTAACAGTGGGTACGCTGCGCTCTCGATATCGCGTATCTCTGAGGAACTTGACAAGGCCAAGTCGACGATATACCACTATTACGACTCGAAAGACGCCCTGCTTCTTCGGTTCCTCAGATTCACTGTGGACCGATTCGAGGAGACGATCAATACCAGCATCGGTGACGATCCGAAAGAAGACCTCAACCACATCATCAGGACACTCCTCCCGTGTCAGCTAACCGAGGAGAGACGCCAGCTACACAGCGTTTTAGTCACGCTCTCCCCGCAAGCGCTGGAGCGGGAGGTATTTCGCGAGCAGTTCACCGAGATCGATACTCGACTCGCTACAATCATCGAAAAAACTGTTCGCCGAGGCGTTGAAGCGAATGTGTTTCGCGATGTTGATCCGATGCACGCGGCCGAACACATTCTAGCAACGATCAAAGGAACCATGTATAGCCGCCTCACGACCGACCGTGAAGCCGCGACGGCCGCAGCGAAAGCGTCTCTGTTCTCGTATATCGACTCCCATCTGGTTTCGTAGCTCCTGCCAGTCTGGCACCCGTCAAATTACCTCTGTTACATGGTCCGGATCAACCTCATCGACAGGCTGTTCTCCTGTAGACTACGAAGACTGAGAACGTGTCGAGAACCGGTGTTTTTCGATAGTGTGTTTCTAACCTGAAAGTAAGGGTAGCGGAGCCGACACCGTTCAGCCCCGAATTACTGCAGTTAGTAGCCGAGGTGTTCTCGGACGAGGACAACGGTAGTGCGGTCCTCTTCGAGCTCCTGACGGAGGATGAGTTGTTTGGCAATCGCGGAATCGACGCCGTAGGCCTCCTTCGCACGCTCGTTTTCGAGTGGATATGCAACGGTTTCCAGTCGGTCGAGAGCGTCTTCGAGTGTCGGCACGATCTTGTTCACGCCACTGACGATGACGACGTTACTGGCCGCGAACGGATACGCACCGATGCGGCTCCCCGAACGGTCCGCCGCGACGAGTTCGCCGGTCTGGGAAATGCCGTTGATGCCCCCGAGGAAGTAGTCGGCCGTCTGTGACTCTCGTCGGGCAGCCTGGCGCTTCGCGTCGTCATCGATACTCCAAATCTCGTCGGGGAGGCTCTCCCACTCGTGGTCCCCCTCGCCCAGGTACTCGACGAACCCGATCTCTTCGAGCGTCGTCGAGTGGCCGTTCATGACAGACGCCTCTGCGGGGATGAGTGACTGAAGTTCTGCGAGCGCATCATCAGTCGAGTCAACGACGACGACATCGAACCCGTTTGCCTCTAGGTTCTCGACGGTCTCCTCGATGGTCTCCTCGGAGGCCAGCTCGTCCAGCGATTCGTCGATATCCGCGTCGTCTGCGTAATCTGATTTCTGTTGAGACATATTGTGTTGTGTGGGTGTGTCAGCATCAATACGGAGGTGTAGCTCCCACAAAAGTACTCGCGGACACCGGTGTCAGGTAGTTACATCGGTGATACCCCGATCGCCAGTCAGGATGTAACATCTGGCTGTACTCTGTCCGGAAACAGCACGGGGTATCTGAATGATGACTGCGATATCAAATACTGAAAACCGGGGGGTAGCATATATTGCGCTCCATTCATCATGTTACGCTATCAATGCAAATGGCTCGTAAGGAAACTACAGATACTATCGGGACACCCTCGAAAATGGTTCTGTTCTGCCCGGACTGTGACTTTGAGAGTGGTATGATCGGGGGAGACTGGGATGTTTCGAGCACCCGATATACGACGAACTATCACTGCCCGCAGTGCCAGCACTCGTTCAGCGTTTCCAATCGCCGGTGACGTCTAAGCAGAGCATGGACGGACACATAGCGGCTCGGTATTTTACGGGCTGAACATCATACACACTGTGTTATGTCGAAAGGGAGGAATCATTAATCTGTTTTAGTCTCACCTGAAAAAATACCAGTCGGGAGCCGGTGAGCGGTGGCATCACTACTCAGGCAACACAGAATCGACGTCGCTGATCTTGTCATCAGACAGACCGGAAGTACGCCTACTCTGTTTGTTGGGATAGCCGAACGATTCCCCCGCCCCGGCTCCTATATCTGTACGGCTTGGTCGCTCACAACCAGATGAGCGCATTTGATGACACCGAAAACCGGGTTACTGCGGGAAGCGAGTCTCAGTCGTCGCTCGGCACGGTCTCGACGGATTGCTGTCTGTCGTCCTGCCAGCTAAAGAAGCTTGCCAGCGCCGGCCCGGTGATGTTGTGCCAGACGCTGAACAGCGCCGGAATGAGTGCGGCTGCAGGCTCAAACAGCGTCGTCGCCAGCGCGACGGCTAGACCGCTGTTTTGCAGCCCCACCTCGAACGCACAGGTCCGAACGCGGTCGCTCGACATCCCAGTTACTCGGCCGACACCGTATCCCGTGCCAAGCCCGATAGCGTTGTGCGTGACGACCGCCACTAGCACGAGTAGGCCAGCAGTGAGAATGTTGTCCACGTTCGCACCCACGACGCCAGCGACGATTGCGACGATGGCGGCGACACTGATAACCGGGAACACGTCGGTCCCTATCTCAGCGGCTTTCGGCGAATAGCGATCCAATAGATATCGGATCGTGAATCCGAGCAACACTGGAATAATGACAATCTGAATGATGCTCTGGAACATCTCCGCGAAGGTGACGTTGATCTGCTCACCGAGGGCAAACACTACCCAGGCCGGCATCACGATCGGTGCTGCAAGGGTTGTAAGGGTCGTGATCGCGACAGATAGGGCCACGTCGCCCCGACCGAGATACGTCATCACGTTCGATGCGGTCCCACCGGGGGCGGCACCGACCAGAATGAGACCGATACCGACAGCGTCCGGAAGGTCAAGCAGGACATACAGCCCGTACGCGGCGGCAGGCATCACCAGCCACTGTGTGACAGCGCCGATGCCGATATCCACCGGTTCCTCGATTAGTCGGCGAAAGTCTGCCGGCCGAAGCGTCAACCCCATCCCGAGCATTATCAGCCCGAGTAGTGGGGACACGTAGTTCAAAACTGGCACAAACGGGTCCGGCCTGACGAGAGCGATTCCCGCCAGAAGGATTACCCAGACAACGAAGTACTTGCTAGCAGCCCGACTCACCGCTCGAAGCGTCGATATCGAAGTCACATATCTGGATGATGAACAATGTAAAAAAGGTTTACTTTGGGCGACTGTGATGCCGGATAACGAAGATGAAATACAGGACAGTTGCTGGTTCTTCGGAATGTTGGCCAATCGTCGGAACCGGGAGTGACCTAGATTTTGACTTGGACATCTAGTGCTGAGTCCAGTAATACACTCGGCATCACGCGTGTTTAGCGTCTCTCACCAGAGTACGCCATCGGGACACTGGGAACGCGATAGAGTGGACCAGGTAATCACGTTCTTGCACGGGTGAGTACATCTACAAATATAACATAGTAAATCCACTACTACACAATTATAAACTTCGCAGACCCGCAGGCATCTTCTGTGTTACCCCCATTAGGCTTCGATAATACGGTATACAAGCTGAAACGCTACCGCTGTGTTTTTATATGTGGATGCAGTATTGATTAACAGAAACAATACTATGGTCGACCACGAATCTGGTCAGACACTGGATGTCACAGCGAAGAACTGTCCGATGCCGGAAACCAAGGCGAAACAAACTATTGACGAGCTATCGTCGGGTGAAAAAGAGGGTAGGGACGTTCTCAAGCATTATGTCCGCAAAACAGAGTAACACGATGACTATGGGGCCTCAACAGACGGCTACCGCCGATAAGCCACCAGACTACGACAGGAGTAATTCCGACAATAGTGTCGACTCGGGGCCGGCCTCCCAGCACACGACCGAGTCCAGTTTCCAGTTGCTCATCCCCCACTCATGACACGGGTATCAAACAAGGATGTCGACGCGACCGACTCGACACATCGGGAAGTCGGCGAGGGTCTGCTAGAGGAGGATATGGGTCCGAGTTCAGCCATGGCCCATCTTTATCGCGGCGAGATCCATCGGATGAAGTTCTGGCGCGAACGCCTCGACCGGACCACCAACTGGGCAGTGCTGGTAATCTCTGCAATCCTCACGTGGGCCTTCTCGCGGCCGGACATCCCTCATTACATCCTCTTGATCGGAACGGCCACGCTAGCAGTGTTTCTGTTCATCGAGGCTAGGCGATATCGAGGATACGACATCTGGCGAAGCCGAGTCAGAACACTGCAAGCAAACGTCTTCGCCTACGGGCTAGACCCAGCTGCAGGCGTGGCCGACCCGGACTGGCGCAAATCACTGAATGAGGATTATCGACAGCCGACAATCAAGATCAGTACCGAGGAAGCTATCGCGCACCGACTCCGGCGAGTGTATCTCCCGCTTTTCACCGTCTTGCTAACTGCATGGCTGGTCCGAATCACCGTGTTCAGTCCTGGCCTGTGGACGGAGAGCGCCGCTATTGGAATGCTTCCCGGCGTCGTCGTCATCGGCATTGTCGGACTACTATACGCCGCTGCAATCGTAATCGCTGTCCGCCCCAGAACATGGCACGCAAAAGGAGAGCTTCGGTCTGAGGACCTCCGTGGATAAGGTAGTGATTGGCATTCGTCGAAGTCCTACAGAAACATTTGGCAATGGTACATGTATGGGTCGCGTCGATAACGAACGCGAAATAACCGGTCAGTTCATCTGGCCTCTACACCGGTGTTGATGCACTATTAGAGGATTTTTCGCTATCCAAATGTAACTAACTGGAAACTACGATTAGTAGCACATACCAATCAGGCTGGGACATGACGACTCAACTTTCGGTACTACTGCACCGGGATGGGCACCAGTACAGTACTCCGGCTACAGCAGAGGAGGGTCACCGGTGACCACGCTTGCACGCAATATCAGTTCCTGGCTACTCATCGCTACTGTGGTGGCTACCAGCGGGACAGTCGGGACGACAGTTGCATTTCAGGATTCTGCACAGGACATACAAACAGAGAACGAAGCTCTCCACGCTGAAAACGAGGAATTGCGTGAACAACTGAGCGAAACCCGGGAAGACGAAAAGGCCGCAAAATCTCGTGCTGAAGATCTCAACGAACAATTAAAAACACGTAACGAGGACGTAGACACACTTGTTTCGGAACTAGAAAAGAAAGAAAAAATGCTAAATGCTAGCCAAGCCCGGCTCGCGGAGTCCCGAGAAAACCGAGCGGGCATGTCACGGTCCGAAATGAAGAAACGGCTCGATTATCTCTGTGCACAGCCGGAGAACAGGGATCGATTTGGGTGTCAAGAGTTCGGTCCTGGTGGGTGACAACTGAGAGCTTGGCCCTCGAGTAAGCCACATTTCAGAACCCCTGAGTCTGTTCTATCCTATTGGCTGTGGCCATTGTACGATCTCTCCCACCCCGTGTGCTGAAATTCTTCACAGAGGTATAGCCAACGGTGACAGTTACGGGAGCTACTGCACGTCATCCGGAATACCATTCTGTAGCTCGGTCTTACCTGCTCATTGGTGCTCTTAGAGGAGGGATAGGGGACCGTTCTTAGTCGACGGAAATCTGTGCTTGACTCCGCCATGGAGTCTCACAACCTCGGAGGATAGATTTGTTGTGTCCCTTTCTATTGGTGTAGGCGGTAGTGAACTACTCGATCAATACAGCTGCATATCGATCACCGATCAAGTGTCAAGAGATTATGCGGCCCGGTGGACACCGAGAGGGACACAGCGGAATGCAACACGTCTGTTCGCCCGTCGAAAAGCGTTTTACGTGATTGTCTGCTAGGTGAGGTGTACTGATGGAGCGGAGTATCGAGATCTCAGGCAACTCGATCGTATACCTCTTCTACGCGGTTTCGCTGGCTATCGTCCCGGTTTTGTTCTACTTCGTCGTATGGCCGCTGGATAATCTCACCAGCCTCGCTGCGGCTGGCGTACTCGCCGTGCTGGTTCTCGTGGCGGTGGCTGATTTCTGGTACTGGAAGACCGGCAAGTTGCGGGCACACCTCAGTAAAACTGCGAAGCGGGATCTCCCGTACGACATCACATACACCCCCTTTGCGGACCCCGGGCATATGGCCAAAGATTCCTGGCACAAGGCGGTCCGTCGCTTGCGTGGTGAGGACGACGAGGACGACTAATCCCTCGACTGGACATCTGCGCATCGAAATGGCAGTGCATCACCGGACAGAAGCTAAAGAGAAGAACGGCTCTGCTGAAATCAACAGCGGCTGATACAAATGAGGTGCTGTATAGAAGGCGTGGATAGGTCACCAGTTCGGCACACGATCTCACCGACTCGAATTGGTCAGTATAGAGGATATACGTACTTTTTTGAGTAATCAAAGGCAGGGCTTGCAATGCGACACGTGTGGACTGGGGCTGTCAGCCGCCGTGGCGGTAGGCAGTGCCCTTCGTCACGACTCGTCGTCCCGGTCCCGCCAGAGCAGGTAGTCAAAGGACTACCGCGTCCGGTTGTTCTACTTCGTGTTCGCGGTACTCTTGTACAATATCTGGCGGCTCACGGACTTCCTGCTGAAAGCGGGTGTCGACGACGAGATGGACTACGAACCAGTGTTGACCGCAGGCGAATGCATCGAGATCCTCGTTTCGGCGTTACTCCCACCAACTGACCGGCTGGGCGCCCTCTGAGTCCGCTGCTCGTGAGTGGCGACACTATTCAGCAGCGCCTGAATTCACGATATTTCTCACGTCTATCCGACAATTGCCTCCATACCCGGTCGATATCGACCGTTGACCGCCGAGAAAATCACGACTCGAGGCAGATTCGTCCCAAAAACGAGCGTATCCTCCGAAACAGTGGTGTCTACAGAATTCGATTTGGTATAGCAGCATATGATTTATGCGCTGCGGTAATTCAATCGCCAGTATTTGTCTTGTTGTGGGTTTCTGCGTGAGAAAACAATACAAGACAAACTATTAGTTGCACGATGAATATGCGCTACATACGAAAAATCGGTGATTCAGACGAACCAGCTAGACCAGTTCGTCGGTTGCTGCCGCTCCACCCCAAAACCAATGAGTAAAATTCGCTACTCAACCATGGACTTCGCTGACTGCGAGTCTTTCTATCACGAAACAGTCGTACCGACGATGGAAACCAATGGATTGGATCCGACCGCTGAAACCCCCACGTACACTTGGCTGAACCGACAATTCCCGGGATTCGTAAAGCACCTCCAACGGCGATTCGACCTGTCTCCGGGGCAGTTCTACGATGAAATCGGAGTACCAGAAGCCACGACTCCATCAGGATCATTTGACTTCCTCTCTGACAACACACAGCAGGCCATCGAAGCGTACCTCGACGAGCTTTCGACTCGACGTGGGCGTGCTGACGCGACGATCGACACACGGCGGTCGATTCTACGACGCTACGGGAAAGTATATACCAATATCCACGATACAAAAGATTTGCTCGCACCGCTGGAGAATCCCGACGAACGCGTTGCGGAGATGGATCGGGTAGCGGCGACGTTTGATGCGATGGACCAACTGGACGATGCCCTGACGACGCTTGCGTCACGGCGAAAATACGTTCAGGACACACGGCAGTTCTACAAGCACCTGGTGATGTTCGGAAACGCCGCGTACAATCCACTCGCTGATCTCGAAATCCGGTTTGGGTGGGATACGACTCCGTCCTGGAACAACAAAGCACTTGATAGAAACGCTGTCCAGCAGCTGTATGCAGCAGCGACTGATCAACGAGACAGATTTATCGTGGTCGCATGTTGTGGTTGGGGGCTTCGCCCGAGTGAAGTTGCATCACTACATATCCGGCAGCTCAACCTTGATCCGGACGATGATTCCCATCCGTACATAGAGTTCGGTGACGGCGAGCGGAAAAACGGTCCTGGGACCGTGGCTCTGCTGGCCGGTCTGGAGACAGTAAAGCGCCGTATAGAGACGCTTGGCGGTCCAGAGTGGAGTGGCTATCTCTTGCCCTCTCCGTCTGCAGCTACTGGCCATCTAACTGCCGAAACCGTCCGACGCCGGTTCAAGTCAGTGGCCGAGGCCGCAGATGTCACTGTCGACGGCGCCACACCAACGCCGAAAACTGGCCGTCGATTCTGGTATACTACGTACGGCGCTGCTGTTAGGCGAGTTGCAGAACGGTTTGAAGACGTCGCAGCGGAGCAGGGCTCGGCGTCTGCACAAGTCGTACTCGATAACTACCTCTCCGAGTCTGAAGCCCGGTCTCACCGACGGGCGGAGATGCGCGAGACGCTTGCAGGGCTGTTCGTCGAGTAGCCCACGTTTTGCAAGCCCGCTTCAGAAGGCGGCGTGTGGCTATACTATATAGCTATGCCGTCTGACTAATCTTTATATCTGTGCAGTGAATCCGATACGGTATGCTGACCTACACCGTGTACAGCGAGGCCGGCGGTGTCGGCAAGACAACGATGGCGGCGAACCTCGCTGTCGCCGACGCCCGTGCTGGTCACGACGTACTGGCAATCGATATGGACCCACAGGAGGGGAGCCTCTCGTTCCTGTTCGACGTCGCGGACCACCGAACGGACTCAGAGGCCGATAGCTTAGTTCGGCACCTCGTCGAACGGCCACGCGGGCCGTTCGCTGACCTCATCGAGACCTCCGAAGGTGTCGATGTCCTTCCCGCACACAACTCTCTGGAGGTGCTTTCGAAACATCTGCGGCGTCGCGAGGAGGAAGCGGCGGACTTCGGTGAGAACTGGAACCCGAACGTCCAGCTCCTTCGTGTGCTAAAGGACGCGGGCGTTCCGTCTGAGTATGACACTGTCATCATTGACCCGCCTGCGACCGCAGACGTGAAACTGTACAACGCCTTGCACGCGACGCGGAACCTCGTCATTCCATTCGAACCAAGCGGAAAGGGTCAGCAGTCCGTCGAGGGTCTTGCAGATCTCGTCACCGGACTCGAAGACACGCTCGATATCAACGTGGGCGTGTTAGCTGCCGTACCGAACCGGTTCAAAGGAACCAACGATCAAGAAGAGATGCTCAAACGGCTCCGTACGGAGTCGTACGACATACCTGTAGTGTTCCGCGAGCGAACGTCCTTGCTCGAAGGGTGCTGGCGCAAACAGTGTTCGGCGTTCAAATACATCGAAGAACACCGGAGCCGGGAACGTGAGTATGAAATGGAAACGCTAGAGCAGTTCGAAGAACTGGCGGCACACCTCCGACAGACCCGGGAACAGGAGGCAACAGCATGAAGTCCGGCTCCGGCGACGATCCGTTTGCAGAGACGGATGCAGATACAGAACCGGAATCGGATGGCCAGCAGGATGAGGTGACGGCTACCGAAACTGAATCCAGTGACGTACAAACTACGGCTCAGCCTGACATCCCATACAAATTCCGGCGGGACTCCGTCAAGCAGGATCGCAAACAACGGCCGATTTTTATCCGGCCCGAGGTTGAGGAGCGGGAGTCCACGTTCCTCCGCAATTTGGAGGACGAAGTCGGCGAAGACGTCTACAAGACTGACGCGCTTGAAGCTGCTCTCGTCGTTGCTATGGACAATCCGGATCTTGTCGCCGAGAAGCTCCGTGAGTGGGGGTACGACTGGGAGCAGTCAACTGCTTCCCGCTAACCATCTTTGCTTTCTGACGGAAATTAGCGCTGTCGACGAGGAGCTTCATTGGCACTTCGCCGGTGGTCTTGTCCGATACTTGTTGTTCTGAGCCTTCCCTGCCGAATGCACTGGAACTGATAGTTGTGCTGGCTGACTATATTTGTACACTCGCTTGCTCGACTGGGTTTTGCAGCTATACTTATTGGCTATAATCACTGGCTATGGTGTGTAGCTTCACTGATTGGCTATTCTGAGTAGCTATATTAGCTGGATATGTGGATCAGTCATTTTTGATCGCTATATGCTCTCGTCACCCCCTCTATGTGGTACGGCGAGCTGATAGACTGAACGTCGAATCTTGACTGAAGGCGCTAGATGAAGGTTCGGACAGCACTCAGAATATCTGCAGGCTGCTGCGGTTCGAAACTCTCCTGATACTCAATGTCTGACTTCGCTAATCGAGCTATTCCGTCTAACCCGATGCTGTGATGGATTGGTGAGGCCACACCAGTGACAGCTTTGGTCCAGAAGTTCTGGCACACCAACCTGCGTTTGTACGAGTCTTCTTGCACGAAGGAACTCACAGCGGCTCGGCCAGACTGTGCTGCATGTATCATTCCGAAGCCAGTCAGGCGGTTCGCCAGTCCGATGGCGTCGCCCGCGATATGGACCGTGCAGTCGTTTAGCTCGTACGAGCAGTGTGAGAGGCTCCGCAAGCCGTTTGAAACGTCAGTTCCGCTGTACAGGGCCTCACGTTCTGGGGCCTCAATATCGATTTCAGCAAGCAACTGTTGCATATCCTTGTACAGTTCAGTAGGGGATTTGTTCTCCCGACAGCCGAGGCCGACAGTTGCCTCTTCCGGTGACTGTGGCACGATCCAGAGGAAGTAGTTCTCGTACGCAAGTGCTCGCGGCTCGGGATACAGGTGCGAGAAATCGGCCTCTATCCTCCCGCTTAGCGTCGGACACGTTACGTCGTACGACAGGGACGTAAACCGGCTTGAGATCGGGAACTGACCGGTGGCATCAATCAGCAGATCCGACTCCGCAGATAACCGTCGAAACTCCGCTTCGTCGATGTCCGCATTCTCAACGATCTCTGTTCGGTCGAGTGTGCCCGCCCAGTGCTTCTCTAACTCGCCTCTGTTCAATATCACGCCATCAGGAACATTTATCGCAGTTTTCCCGCTGGAGCCGACGAATATCCCGGTATTAGCTTCCCTAACGTATCCCGGAACATGTCTATCTAGTGGCAGCCGTGAGTAGTCCCAGACCATCTCCCCCCAGGCCCCACGCCGATCACCGCTGTATGCACCCTTATCGTAGAGTTGCACGTCAGAAGTAACCTCTTCAGCCAATTGCGCTGCTGCCAACCCGGCGAACCCCCCTCCGACGATTGAAACCCTCATACCGTACCATTCGATGGTAGCTATTTCAAATATCCCATTGCCCGCCCGTATTTGACGCCGTTTCCACGCCACAACCGACAGTTTGTCTATCGACCAGCGTAGTGTTCGTGTGATGCTCCCTGCTCCGGGAGTCCTGTTTACCCATCACCAAACCCAAGTTAACATCTGTGAATAGAGCGGTCAGGGTGAACGGAGAGAGACTCGATAGCCGAGGTCTAACAGAATATGTGACAATATAGCTGACAGATCGCGTCGGAAACTCGGTCACGCCTTTCTACCCGAAGGACGCTGAATTGGGACCCTAACAGCATCCGGCTGCGAAAAGTAGTCGGGTCCAGTAGCAAACTCACGAATCGTATCACTTTAATCGGTCCTGCCAATAATATTCCCAAGAGATCTGCTTATACAGCTACTATCAAAATTCAGGTAGTAAATTCAGTACAAAGACCAATAGATGGCCGCAATACAATATTATATCAATTAATAAAGCTGCAAAGCCGCTATTCGACACCTAAAATTCAGATGCCGACATTTTGGTGTCGTGAGACATTCACATAGTCGTCTTCTCATCAAATTATACCGTGTGGTGGTATAACGAATGTACCACTGTTATTATGTCGCAGCCGTGGCCGTTCTATTGGCTCTGAATGTTTAGTCCCACTCCAGCCACGCTCCGCTGCTCGCATCACATGAATCGACTGAGGGGTCAGAGATGTGGTTGCTGATGAGCGGAACAATGACGGTTGGTGTGGTGTCTTTGAATGTCGGTTTCGCGATCGACTGACTACCTGAGTCGTTGGATGGAGACACACTCCCATCTTACCGTCCGGCAGGGGACCGATTACCCCTCTTCTCCTGTGCATTGAATATACCGAACAAGATCCCGGTGGCTCTGATCCTCGTTGCACTGGATGACGTATGGCCGAGGCCATACAGAAAGAGCGCACGGGGTGCCGTTGTCAGCAGGGGTGTTCTCTCGCGTTAACAAGGAACTCCGATTCGGAATTAACGAATATAGCAGAATTGCAAGCCGCTGTGCGTCGTCTTAGGCAATACTCGCTGCGACTGTTGGGCCTGATAAAGAACGTGTGAAGTGCGGCGCTACATCACTGCCGTGTGCGATATCTGTGCACAGAATCTTTGTTAACGCTCCGCAGAAGTGACCGTAATATTTGATATACGTGAATACTACTCATCGCTGGCGGCTGCGGACTCCAAATTGATCTCGATGATGTTTGCTGCCTCCATCACCAATTCCGGAAGATCACTACGAAGGTATTCGCCAGAGAGTCGCATTTTCGGTGCGGTCACGCTGATCGCACCACAGACTGTTCCGTCCACGTCCTGTATCGGAGCGCCTACGGATCGTAGTCCCCTGATTTCCTCCTCATCGTTTACTGCGTATCCCCTATCTCGAATGTCCGCGAGTTCTTCCCGCAGTTCGTCGGGTTCAGTGATCGTCTTTTCTGTCTGCTGAACGAGTCCCTCAGCGGCCACTGTTTCAGTGACTCGCGCTTCGTTGAAATGTGCCAGCAGCGCTTTTCCGGTCGCAGTACAGTGGAGATACTGTGGGGATTCCCTGGTTCGTCGTTGGTAGTCCACGGCCACAGTCGCGCCCCCATTGTGCTCGTATAGCGTTACCTCCCTGTTCCGGTACGCAACTGTGAGGTGAACCCATTCGTTTGTCTCTTCGGCTAAACGCTCTACTTCTTCTTTTCCGAGCTGATAGAGATTAACCCGATTCCGGACGCTTTCACCGAGCGGTATGAACCGCAGCCCTAACCGATAGACATCGCCTGATTTGTCGATAAATCCCTCAGCAACGAGTGTCTGTAGATACGTATGGAGTGTACTTTTCGCAACGTCAATATTGTTACAGAGGTCGGAAAGCGTCGCCTCAGACTGTGACTGAAGTTCACGCAGGATCTCACTGGCAGTCTGCATTGACTTGATTCGTCGGGACGGTGGTTCGCGTTCAGTCATGTGTTGATCCTCGTTTATCATGGTTATATGATTTTGGCATATCGAACGCTCAGTCTGGTGCTGGTTCCTTTCAAAAATACGGACCAGACTGGGATGATCTGTCTCGGCGCACCGGACTTCGAAACACAGTCGGATCCGGTCCAGACATCACGACTGGCTGTCCCCTTCTCTCCATGAACTTTTATTAATGATGGTGTCGATGGGGCAAATGACATGCGCTGTTGCCACAGTCGGTGCAGTCGCCAAACTATTCGTATAGAGTCTGAAAAACCGATTCGTCCCTCATCAGAAGGAACGGACCCTGATGCAAATACATCGCTGCGCAACCAGCGGAATCGAGATGCGTAATAGAATCAATACGTATGAGTTCTGAATTCGACATCAAGCTGTACGACGACATCGACCCCGAAGACCGGCCCTCTCTGGGGGAGGCGCTAATACCGATCATCGGGATGCTAACCGCGCTGGGTATAGGAATCGGAATTTACGGACTTGACCCGCAGTTCCCCCTCCTCTGGGGTATTGCCTTCACTGGACTGTTCAGTTACTACCGATTCGACATCTCTTGGGACGAGATGTATGCCGGGATCACACACACGTTGCTGATGGGCATTCAGGTCGTGTTCATCCTGTTTATCGTCTATGCGCTTATCTCGACCTGGATACATGCTGGAACGATCCCGACGCTCATGTACTACGGCCTTGACCTGCTGCATCCGATAGTGTTCCTCCCGCTCACAGCGATCATCACTGCGGCGATAACGTTTGCCATCGGGTCATCGTGGACCGCGGCGGGGACGCTCGGTGTTGCCTTCATCGGAATCGGTTCTGGACTGGGACTCCCTGAGCCGATGACCGCAGGTGCAATCCTCACCGGCGCATACACGGGCGACAAGCAGTCACCGCTCTCGGACACGACAAACCTCGCTTCGGCGGTGACGAACACCGATCTGTACGATCATATCAACGCGATGCGGGCAGGGACGTTCCTTGCCTTCTCCATCGCTGTCGTCCTGTACGCCGGTCTCGGTATTCGCGCGTCAGGATCTATCCCTGTCGATCGGATCGCTGAGATACAGACGGCACTTACGGGTTCGTTCACGATTTCTCCGCTCGCGTTCTTCCCACTTATCGTGACATTTGGGCTGGCGATATACGGCATTTCCGCAATTCCAGCTCTCGGTGCTGGTGTCTTTGCCGGCGCGATAACCTCGGCCGTGCTTCAGGGTAACTCGTTCACGTCGGTCTGGACCGTCGCACAGAGTGGGACAAGCCCGGAAACGGGGATGGAACTCGTAAACGGCCTCCTCGCAAGCGGTGGCATGGTCGGCGGTGCATGGGCGGTAACAATTGCTATCGCCGCACTCGCACTGGGCGGCCTGTTCGAGTGTACTGGAATTATCGCTGTCTTAGCTCATCATCTCGGCCGGCTCAGCAAGAGCGTTGGAAGTCTCACCGGCATTACGGTTCTGTCGTCAGTCTCGATGAACGTCCTTGCGGCAGAACAGTACATCAGTATCGTTGTTCCCGGCGTGACGCTGGGCAGTCTCTACGAGGAGAAGGGGCTCAAGACCGAGAACCTTTCGCGGGCGATTGAATCTTCCGGGACTGTCACAAGTGCGCTCATTCCATGGAACAGCGGCGCGGTGTTCATGGCTGGCACCCTCGGCGTCAGCACGTTCCAGTATGCGCCCTACTACTTCCTAGGCTTCCTTTCGCCGCTCATCCTCATTCTCATGGGAGTTACCGGCTGGCAGATCACATATACTGAGACTGAGGCTGACGACCAGATGACGAGTAACGTGGCTGCACCGGCAGATAGTGACTGAGAGTACCGCTCGAAACGAGTAACCATGTGAGATTCCGGAGCCAATTCTGAATCTACAGCACACCTCCGTTCTCGTGACCTGCTGCCTACTGGGTCCAGCGTAGCAGTGAGTGAAATACAATAACTGACACAGTCCGGTGAGCAACAATGATTGAAACAATTGAATGTATAATATTTTGTGTAATATATGACCTATTCGGTAACGTAACAACCGTTCGATGACTTGTTGATGCGAGAGGCTAGTCTTCTAGAGATTAAGATCGGATTATATCACGCTTTAACACTTCAAACCCACATTCAGAGATTCTTACGCCTAGAGAACGGATTTAACATACCGACAGATCTAGTTCCACTGGATATAGTGGAAAACTACATTGTTGGTTCATCTGTGTAAAAAGTGGGAAGAGTGGTGCTGAAAAACTGAACAGCGAAATCTCATTCTTTGCTACTAGGGCAGTGCATCTGGCGTTAGTGGCTCGCCGCACTAGCGTAGACGGCACAATGACTTGAACTGCCATCTAAATAGTAATATATCCTTCTTATATTAGAATATTACATAATCGCGGAAGAAACGTTCTGGTTGAAGTGGTCTTGTATTACTCATCCCACTGTTTTGTGGCTGGCGGGCCAACACCTGTAGAGTGTTCTCTGGGTAAAAACGCATGAGAGAGATGCCAGTAGCACCTGAGCGGCTGGAACTAGCAGTAGCTATTGCAACCTAGTTCACAACACGGCACAAATCACCAATTCAGTTGCCACTGACCCGTTCAGACCACTACAACACGGTCAGTCTGCCAGCAGCCCCGAAACTCGCCGACGGACTGCACTGACAGACCGAACTCGTACGTGGTTGTTCGTCCATCCGGGCCTGTAACCGTTACCCGCTGTTCAGCGTAGTTCTCATCCTGTTCCACAGGGCCTCGCACAGCCTCCCTGAAGTTGATCATCGGGCGGTACTGCGGTGACTGGACCATGGCTACGAACCGGTCAAGTGGGCCAGTCGAGCGGCGGTTGGCCGGGGAGGCGAAATTGTACGCCGTCATGATCCCCGCGTTCTCAAACGGGTCGTCGTTCGTTTCCAGGGCATCGAGCTGGATGGCAACAGCATCGCCGGGGCTGTATGTCTCGCTGGGCGTCGGAAGGCCGGCCACCGGGTACTCGCGTTCAGACATTGGTATCGTAGGGACGAGCGCGTATCTGTAACAGGTGCTGTATCAGCATGAATGGCACGGCTGAGCGACCACAGGCCGGACACCGACGGGAGTTTGTGTCACCGCCGACTAGATCAACTGACCGCGAACATGGCCCCACTCAGGGACGTACTTATCGAAACCATGCTGCTCGACGAGGAGCAGTTTCGCCGTCGGCTTCCGGACCTCGTCGAAACACATCAACTCCGGAGTGTTGACCCGGAACCCGCTGACGAGTCACCGGCCGCTGTCCTTCAGGATCTCAAGGGATTCGAGCCTACCTCGGTAACGGGTTTTGAGCGAGAATATATCGCGAAAATGGTGCGACTTGGGACGATCCCTCTGGGCCTGACGCTCACTGGCCCGGCGTATCAGGACAATCCAGTCCGATATGCGACACAGACGTTCCAGGAGATGACTGGGTATTCGCTAGCCGCGCTTCGCGGCGAGAACCTTCGACTGCTGCAGGGACCAGCAACAGACCCCGAGGCGGTCGCCACGCTTCAGGAGGGGATCGATATCTGGGAACAGCGGACCGTCGAACTATGGAACTATCGTGCGGACGGCACACGCTTCAGAAACCGGGTGACGATAGTGCCACTCACCGGTCCTGACGGCTCCATCACGAACTGGCTCGGGGTGCAGAAAGCCATCGACACAACAGACGACTAACTATCGGTAGCACTACAGAACGATACGTCCCATCACAGGTACCCAGTCAGCCTGCAGTATAGAGTAAATACGCCAATGCCGTTGTCATCCCGGCAGCAATCAGCAACGCCCATCCGGTTAGCCGGACACGTTTTCCGTACTCGCTCAAACTGCCGTCTTCGGTTCCGAGTATCGTGACGAGTCGACTCGGATGCCTGAACGGACTCGGTGGTTTTGGGGCAGGCAGTCGCTGCCGGAGCTGCCGGTACTCGGTGAACGACCAAACGCCGTACAGACACAGCGAGAGGATCATTCCGACCCAGAAGCAGAACGCTGCGATCAGGGGGAGTCCGACCGGACCCAGAAGTTCTGCCTGTATCCCCTGCGGTGCCCCTCCAAATCCACCAGTATTCAACAGCCCGAGAACTAACCCGACCATCGAGAGCCAGAACGCGGCGAAACAGATACCGAGAAGCTGTTTCGATAGCCGGTGCATAGTCGCTCCGTGACGAGCAACCCATGACTCGCGAGGCGCTGGCTGTCCCTCACTTGCCGGGCGTAGTTCTTGTTGGCCCGGATTCTTGGCCCCTAGTCCAGCTAGCACACCGATCACAGAGAGAACGCCGCCGACGGCGATGGCGCGCAGTGGGAACGGTGTCCGCTCCCGAATCAGGAACGCGTCGTCCGGGTCGGCTGGTGAGACGTACGCGCGGGTCGTTGTTCCAGGTTCGTATGACTCGACTACCGACTCCGCTTTGGACCGGTCGGAGTACGTTCGGATGCCCGTACTCGGGAACACCTGTTTGCTGGTGTACGTCTCTCCTTGATACCGGTACGTGTAGTGAATCTCCGGTTCGTAGTCGATTCCCCGACCGCCGTCCAGTCGGTCGACACGAGCGTCAGTGATGGTTGCCTGGACGGCCACGGCGTTGTTGACCGCCTGGGACTGCTGGACGTAGTCGTACCCGCCGAACCCGAGAAGACCAGCGGCAAGGAGCAGCAACAGCGCGCTCTTCCGTGAAAGGTGGAGGGTCGTGATTCCGAGCGGGACCTTCATGTCAAAAGGCAGTATTGTGTCCCGCTCGTATGAGCGTAGCGCTCGAAACAAAACACTTCACGGGCCGGCCGCCTTCTATCTGAGAGCGACCGAATCAATACGCTATCGGTCGTCGACCTTTCCGTCACGTCGGTCACGCTTTCTCGCTTCCGGGTCCCGCTCTGCCGGATCGCCGTGTCCGCCGCCACCGGGCGTTCGGACGGAGACGGTCGATCCAGCTTCGACATCCACGGAAGCCTTCGCGGGAACCGGCTCGCCGTCGACCAGATTCTCCCCCGTCGCACCGTCCTCGCCACCATCGATCCCAGCAGGGGCTGTCCGTCGGCGCTCCGTCAACAGTGACACGGTGGCATCTGTCTCGACGGTGACGGTGCGTTCGAGGCCCAGGCCACCGCGGTATCGGCCGTCGCCGCCGCTCGACGGACGTAGCGCGTACCGCTCAACACGGAGCGGATACTCGGTCTCCATCGCTTCGACGGGCGTGTTGAGCGTGTTCGTCATTCCGACCTGTACGCCATCCATCCCGTCTTTCCCGGGTCGGGCTCCGAACCCGCCGCCGATCGTCTCGTAATACGTGAAATCGCCGGTTCGGTCGCCGATGATGAGGTTGTTCATCGTTCCCTGTCCACCGGCGGGAACCCGGTCGGGGACTGCCGTGGCGAGCGCCGCCAGCGTGACATCCATGACGCGCTGGCTCGTCTCGACGTTGCCACCGACGACTGCGGCCGGCGCGTCCGGGTTGAGCACTGACCCTTCAGGCGCGGACACAGACACGGGTTCGTAACAGCCGTGGTTCGGCGGAATCTCCGGGTCGGTGATCGCCCGGACGACGAAGTAGACCGCGCTCTTGGCGACCGAGAGCGGCGCATTCAGGTTGCCTGCCACCTGGTCGGCGGTCCCGGCGAAGTCGACAGCGATTGAGGCCCCATCGATGGTGACGGCCACCTCAATCGGAATGTTAGCATCGGTTACACCGTCGCCTTCGAGGATATCCTGCGCTCGATACGTTTCGTCCGGGAGCACGTCGAGTTCAGCCTCGACCCGCTCGCGGGAGTACTCGATGACGGCATCGAACGCATCGAGCAGGGTCGACCCGTGTTCTTCGAGGAGTTCACCGATGCGTTCCTCGGCCCGTTCGTTTGCCGCACGCTGGGCCCGAAGGTCTGCCTCGCGCTCGTCCGGCGTCCGGACGTTGGCACGGATAAGGTCGTGAACCGCCTCGTTGGGTTCGCCGCCGTCGACGAGCCGAACGGCGGGCAGGCGGAGCCCCTCCTCGTAAATCTCCTTTGCACCCGGTGGCATACTCCCCGGCGAACTCCCGCCAACGTCGGCGTGATGCGCTCGTGAGACGGCGTACCCGACTATCTCGTCGTCGGGCGCGACCGTCGAGACGAGCGTGATGTCGGGGAGATGTGTCCCGCCGGCGAACGGGTCGTTGACGATGAACACGTCACCCGGTTTCGGGTCCTCCTGCAGGACGATATCCACCGCGTCGGGCATCGCGCCGAGGTGGACCGGGATGTGTTCCGCCTGTGCGATCATCCGACCCGACGCGTCGAAGAGCGCCGTCGAACAGTCCTGTCGCTCCTTGATGTTCGGGGAGTAGGCCCCGCGGATGAGCACGTGGCCCATCTCGGTTGCAACGCTTTCTAGCTGGTTCCTGAGGATTTCCAGCGTCACTGGGTCGATCGTCTCCTGTTCGTCAGTCGGTGTCGTGGCTTCGTCGTTCATGTGTCGCTCACCGCTGCTGTCAGTGTTCCGTCATCGCGGACCTGAACGTCCCAGGCCGGTGGAATGACGATCGTGCTCTCATCGCCCTCGACAATCGCGGGGCCGTCGATTCTGTCCTGTGGTGGCAGTTGTGCCCGCTTGTAGACCGGCGTTTCGCGGACCTCGTCGGCGAACACCGCCTGCCGAGAGCCCTTCTGTGGGTCGCTAGCGGCAGTGTACTCGACCGGCGGCGCGCTCCGCTTAACCGTCGTCGTCACGCGACAGTTCACCAGTTCGACCGACTCGTCCGCTCGGTAGCCGTAGGCGGACTCGTGGGCTGTGGCGAACCGCTCGCGGGCGTCCGTGGTGTCGAACGGCCGGTCGACGTCTACGGTAAGTTCGAAACTCTGGCCGGCGTACCGGAGGTCGGCGGAGCAACGCACTGTCGCCGCCTCACGGTCGCTGACCTCAGCCAGCAGTTCTTCTGACAGGTCCTCGTAGACTGTGTCGACATCGTTTGGGTCGACTGCGCCGAGTGAGCGCTGATACGTCCGTACTGCGTCGCGCTTCTCATCGGCTGCGAGCAGGCCATATGCCGACAGCACGCCTGAGGCGCGTGGAACCACCAGTCGATCCATATCGAGGCTATCCGCGATGGATGCCGCGTGCATTGGCCCGGCACCGCCGAACGCGGCGAGTCCGAACTTCCGCGGGTCGTACCCACGCTCGACAGTCACGGATCGAATGGCCCTCGTCATGTTCGCGTTCGCGACGCGGTAGACGCCACGGGCGGCTTCCAGGGGCCCATCGAGCCCCCCCTGGTCAGCGAGATCCGAAAGCGCGTCGTATGCGGCATCCGCATCAAGTGAGAGTTCACCACCCAGACTTGTACTTTCGCCGATGTAGCCCAGCACGAGGTTCGCGTCGGTGACGGTCGGCTCCGTTCCGCCCTTCCCGTAGCAAGCGGGGCCAGGGTTCGCTCCGGCAGAGCGCGGGCCGATTCGGAGTGCGCCCCCGGCGTCGACCCAGGCAATGGACCCGCCACCTGCGCCGACTGTTTCGACGTCGATCATCGGCGTCTTGATCGGCCGCTCGTTGATGACGCCCTCCGTTGTCCGTTCGGCTTCGCCATCGCGAACGAGGCTCACGTCGCTGGACGTCCCGCCCATATCGAACGTAACGAGCCCGGCCTGTTCGTCAGCCGCCATCGACCCTGCCCCAACGACGCCAGCAGCAGGGCCAGAGAGGACGGTCGTCACAGCGTTCCGCCTGACAGTGTCGGCATCGGTGATGCCGCCGTTCGCCTGCATAATTCGGGGCTGTGGAATCCCGAGGTCCCGCGCACGGTCGGTCAGACGGCTGACGTAGTGGTCAATTGCCGGCCGTACGTAGGCGTCGACGGCTGTCGTCGACGTTCGTTCGTACTCGCGGAACTCGGCGAGGACTTCGTGCGAGGCCGAGACAGGCACGTCGAGCTCATCCCGCAGGATGTCTGCGACGCGTGTTTCATTCTCGGGGTGTGCGTACGCGTGCAAGAGCGAGACCGCGACAGACTCGACATCCATCTCGCGTAGCTGCTCGGCGATTGACCGGACTTCGTCCTCGTCGACGGGCTGTTCGATACCGTCGGTGGTCGTCCGTTCGGACACTTCGAAGCGGCGGCGGCGGGGAACCAACGGTGTCGGCTTTTCGGCCGACAGATCGTACAACGAAGGGCGGTCCTGCCGACCGATCTCCAGAACGTCCCGGAACCCGTCGGTCGTGACGAGTGCGGTCTTTGCGCCGTCCTGTTCAAGCAGGGCGTTGACCGACACGGTCATCGCATGGGAGAACTCGCTTACAGTCTCAGGGTCGACCTCGGCCGCTTCGCAGGCCTTCTCGATTCCGGCGATGACGCCCTCGCTCTGGTCTTCGGTACTCGGGACTTTCGCGGTCACGAGTTCGCCGTCGAGCGACAGCGTCACGTCGGTGAAGGTGCCACCGACGTCGACACCGATCCGCCGGTCGCCCATCTACAGCACCCCCGCGACGCTGAGCAGGGTCCGAACTCCGAGCCACACGACGATGAGCGTCACGATCACGCCGAGGGCGTTCGCTATCGACCCGTTCGTGTACTCGCCGAGGAGGTCCCGCTGGTTCATCGCGTATATCAGGAATACCGCGACGATCGGCAATAAAATCCCGTTGACCACCTGTGCGAACACAATGATCTGGACGGGACTGCCGCCCAGCAACACCGAGAGGACCCCGACACCGAGGATAGTTCCCCAGACGGCACGGAACTGTGTACTCTGCATATCTGAATCCCAGCCGAGCGCACCTGTGGTCGCCCACGCGCCCGCGAGCGGTGCTGTCGTTGCGCTCGTGAACCCGGCGGCGAAGATGCCGATACTGAAGAACAGTTCGGCGTACGGGCCCGCGATGGGTCGCAGCTGTTCGGCCATTCGGCCGATGTCGCTGATCTGCGTTCCAGGCTCGAATGCTGCGGCCGCAGTCACCATGATCGTAATCGTGATGACGCCGCCTGCGACGATCGAGAGCACCGTGTCGATGCGGGAGTGGCCGATATCGTCGGGACCGCTCCACCGCTCTTGGACGTTACTCGCGTGCAGGAACAGGTTGTACCCCACGATTGTCGTTCCGATGAGGCCGGTGATGAGGTACAGCGACCCCGAGGGGATACCGGGGACGAACCCCATCGCAATCGCACTGGGGTCGGGACCGATGAGGATCGCCGACGCCACGAACGAGAACGCCATCACGGCGACCAGCCCAATGAGCGCTCGTTCGATCAGCTTGTAGCGCCCAGTGTAGAGCAGGAGTCCGGCCACGAGTCCCATCACGACCCCCCATACCGTCGAGTCGATACCAGTAATCGTCGCGAGCCCTGCGGCACCACCGAGGATGTTCCCGGCCTCGTAGGCGGCGGTCCCGACGCCGATCGCGCCGACAACGAGGAATATACTCACGTACTCGACGATCTGATTGTCGAACCGCTCCCGAAGTGCTTCGCCGAGTCCTTCGCCCGAGACAAGGCCCAGTCGGGCGCTCATCTCCTGAAGGACAATCGTTGCAACGATCGAGAAGACCATGGTCCACAGCAGCGCGTAACCAAACTCCGCACCGGTGACGCTCGCAGTCGTGACCGTGCCAGGCCCGATGAACGCGGCGGCGACCATCGCACCCGGACCGACGGCTTTGAGTCGTTCTGTAATGCTCATGATTGTTAGCTTTGATATCCACTGTCACGGTCCCAGCAGGTACTGAAAAACATTGTTAAGACCTGTGTGTGGCCGGAACATCGGTCGTATGAATCCTACATCTGTTTCACCAAGTGTATGAACTGGTAAGAAATATCCAACCCTCTGGTTCGAATCGATTTGCGTCCCGGGCGGGGGTATTCACGGCTGTCGTTCCTTCAACAGTACTTTGGATACGCTCTCTTCGATCTCGATTTCGAACGGGAGGTCGGTAATGCTACCGCGGATGAACCGGATCATCAGCCACCGCACCGACTCGGATGGAAACACCACGTGGAAACTCCCCTTTTCGTCGCGTCGAACGGTCAGGAACCCACAGAGAGAGAGCCATTCGAGCACGTCTTCGAGTGAATCGAAGCGCTCGGCGTACTCCTGCGCGTGGTACTGTGCCACCTGATCGATCATTTCGAGAATCTCCTCGTCCCGCTCCTCCGGGTCGGGAAACTGGCTCAGGAGTGCGTGCAGGAGGTCGATGTCCAGCAGGACGTGCTCGCCCGTCGAGAGCATCTCGTAGTACGTCTGGAGGTGGTCGCTGTCGCTCGCGTGGGCTGAGTCGAAGTTTGCCGCGTAGAACGCGATCGCCTCGCGGATCAGCTGGCTCTGGCTTTCCCCAGTCCGGTCGGTCAGACTCTCTAACGTCTCCTTGGTCTCCTCGTCGAGAGAGACGGTGACGCGGTCGGTTGGCATAGTGTTCCTCGTCACTGGATGGCCTTAATATCGTGTCGTTTGGTGACAGAGGGCTCGAAAACACGGCAGCGAGAACGGCAGCCAGATGTGGTCCGGAATCCGTTACGGCCAGGTGCCGCGCTGCTCGCCGGCGTTCATGACCCGCTGGAGTGCGACGACGTACGCGGCGGTCCGGAGCGACGGGAGGTTTCGCTCCTCGTAAGCCTCGATGAGGTTCCCGAACTGCTCCACGATAATCGAATCCAGTTCCTCGTTCACGCGCTCTTCGGACCAGTAGAAGCGCTGTCTGTTCTGGACCCACTCGAAGTACGATACGATGACGCCACCCGCGTTCGCGAGAATGTCCGGGATAACCAGCGTCTCGCGGTCGTTGAGAACGTCGTCCGCTGCGGGAGTGATCGGGCCGTTCGCGGCCTCGGAGATGACGTCGGCAGCGATATCATGTGCTAGGGACTCGTCGATGGCGTTCTCGAGTGCGGCCGGAATCAACAGGTCGACGTCGAGGGTGAGCAGTTCATCGTTCGTGAGTTCCTTCGCTGTGTCGGGATATCCGACGACGCTCCCGGTTTCGCGTTTGTAGTCCTTGACTGCGACGGGGTCGAACGATTCGTCGCTGTAGACAGCCCCGCTCGAATCGGACACGGCGACGACGTTTGCACCCATCTCGTGAAGGAGTTTCGCTGCGATCCAGCCGGCGTTCCCGTAGCCCTGGACCGCGACCGTCGCGCCTTCGATGTCCTTGTCGAGATACTCGAAGGCTTCACGCGCTGCGACGACCGTCGAACGCCCGGTCGCTTCGACACGACCTTCGCTGCCACCGCTTGCGAGGTCCTTCCCGGTGATGACGCCGGGCTCGGTCGTGTTTTCGAGTGTCTCGTAGGTGTCCTTGATCCAGTTCATCTCGCGCTGGCCCGTGTTGACGTCAGGTGCGGGCACGTCGCGGTCGGCCCCAATCAGTGGCGTCAGCTCCTTCGCGAACGAGCGGGTGACCCGTTCGAGTTCGCTCTCCGAATAGTTGCTCGGGTCGATGACGATGCCGCCTTTCCCGCCGCCGAGTGGGATATCGCCCGTCGCCGTCTTGTAGACCATCCAGCCGGAGAGCGCCTTGACCTCGTCCCGGTCCACCTGCGGATGATAGCGGATACCGCCCTTGTACGGGCCGCGATCACCATTGAACTGGGACCGGTATGCACGGAACACCTCGACCGACCCATCGTCCATCTCAACAGACAGGTTCGTTTCCAGTATCCGCTCGGGCGTTTTCAGTCGTTCCAGTTGCCCCGCTGAAATGTCTAAATATTATGCTGCAGCATCTATCTGCGTCCGTAGACTCTGGTACGGATTTACATCAGACATATATCCACGGGATTCATAGAGATACCAAAAGCTACCTATTTCTACCAGTAAAATTACTATATTACTCGATATAGAAAGGGCTAGCAAAGGGAGCTTACAGCGGCATTCGGGTCCGAAATATTCGGCCTATTTTCACGTTCTTATCAAATTTTGTCACTACTGTGTTTCCTGAAAAATCTGTCACCCGAACAGTGGTATCCGTATTGAGTGCCACAGCGTCCGCAATCTGTTCCGTTCCACTTACTGGAACGTCGACCCGGTCGACGTCCGGGATCAGACAGTCACGATGCTCTGTACGTTCGAGCAGGACGTCGCCGCTGGGGAAATGCCAGACCTGCGTCACGGATCGGAACAGTGGCACCGACGTCGGCGCTTCGACGCGCCTGGTAGCTCTCTTCTCCGTCAAGCGACGTTGTACGTCCATCATGGCTGGGCTGAATCGGCAGGAGCTATTCGCTCGCGACCGCCTGAACGACAGGCAGGGACCGACCGTGTCGGCGTCTGTGTGATGTCCGTCATGTGTCTTCGCGAGTACCGGCCGTCGACCGATGGCACTCTATCGAAACGACCACGGGAATGAGGAAATACTAAATTGTTTAGCAACGAAGCCCTCCGGACACCAGGTGTTTACTATTGAACCCTCCATCCAAAACGCGGCAACTGAAGCACCCCTTCCCCAACCGGTGGCGAGAACTCGCACGAGTAGCCACGTATCGCGCTAGTGACCTCAGTGATCGGTTTGTGACAGGGAGAATCAGATGAGCGACGCCGGGAGTCCACTCGACACAGCGCAGGTTCTCGTTGTCGGTTCTACAAACTGGAGCGAGCCGTTCTCAGCTGCTCTCAGCGCGAGTACCGAGGCCACTATCCACACCGCTATGACGACAGCCGACGCCCTGGATACCGTTCGGCAGCAGTCGGTCGACTGTCTCGTCACGGGAGAGACACTCGACGATGAGAGTGGCATCGAACTGGTCCGACAGCTCCGGGACGTGGCTTCGGATCTCCCCGTCGTCCTCGGGACTACGGACGGAAGTGAAGCCCTGGCGAGCGAGGCAATTCAGGCCGGCGTTTCCGACTACGTTCCCCTGTCAGGCACAGACGTCCCACGGATAGACGACCTAATCGAGCGAACCGAGAAGACACTCCAGTCCGCTCAGCGAGCGATCACGCAGCGCGAACGGGCACGGCAGTTCGACGCCGTCTTTCAGGACGCACAGACGGCCACGTGGGTCCTCGACCCGGATGGCTCGCTCGCCCGTGTGAATCAGACGGGACAGGCGATGATCGCCGAGGCCGTGGACGCGGTCATCGGCGACCTGTTCTGGACGCTGCCGTGCTGGTCCCAGTCCGAGGCGACAGAACGCGATATCCGGAAACTCGTAGAGGCCGCACGCGACGGGCAGTTCGGTAACGCGGTCGTCCATCGGCCGACCACAGCCACGGACCGCGTTATCGAGCTTTCGGTCCGTCCGGTCCGGAACGACTTCAGCGACGTCACCTCGATTGTAATCGAAGGGATAGACATCACGGAGCAGGTCACCCTCGACCGTGACCTCCGCCAGTCCGAGGAACTCCACCGGGTCACGCTCAGCAATATGACCGACACCGTCCTCATGACGAACGAGGACGGGGAATACACCTACGTCTGCCCGAACGTCCACTTCATTTTCGGCTACACCGACGACGAGATCCGCGGGCAGGAAACGATCGACACACTCCTCGGCGAGGACCTGTTCGACCGTGCGGAACTCGCAGAGAAGGGCGTTCTCAAGAACATCGAGTGTACCGTCACCGACAAAGCGGGCCACGAGCACACACTGCTGGTCAACGTCCGCGAAGTCGCGATTCAGGGCGGGACGCTGCTGTACAGCTGCCGGGATATCACGAAACGGAAACAGCGCGAGGAAGCGCTGGCGACGCTGCAGGAAACCGCACGGAAGTTCCTCTACACGGAGACCAATCAGGAGATCGCTCAGCACATCGTCGATGACGTGCTCAGTGTGTTCGATGTCTCCGCGAACGCCATCTATCTGCACGACGCTGAGACGAACGAACTCCAGCCTGTCGCACAGTCACAGGCGATGACCGAACACCATGGGCCACTTCCGGCCGTCCGCACGAACGACGACACGCTTCCGAGCCACAGCTTCGTCAACGACGAGACACTCGTGTTCGACGACGTCCACACGTCGGACCGGCTGGAAAACCGGGCGACCGACCTCCGTAGCGTCATGTTCATCCCGCTGGGCAACCACGGCGTGTTCGTCAGCGGCTCGACAGCCGTCGGGGTGTTCGACGACGTGACGCAGGAACTCACCGACCTGCTCGCAGCGACCGCCGAGGCTGCTCTCGACCGGGTCGCCCGAGAATCTCAGCTCCGGGAACAGGACCGCGAACTCCAGCGGCAAAACGAGCAACTGACCGCCCTGAACCACATCAACAACACGATTCGGGAGATAGATCAGACGATCGTCAGCGCCGAAACACAGGAAGAGATCAACCACACTGTCTGTGAACGGCTGACTGACACGGACCGATTCAAGTTCGCGTGGATCGGGAGCGTCGACCCGGGCGGTACTACCGTCGAACCGCGAGCGTGGGCCGGCAACGAACAGGGGTATCTCGACAGTCAGTCAATCGCCGTCGCGGATTCCGAGACCGAGCCCGCGGGCCAGACGGCTGCGACCGGCGACGTGACGATGATCCCTAACGTCGCCGTCGACCTCCGAAACGCGCCGTGGCGTTCTGACGCGCTCACCCGTGATTTCCTCTCGGTGTTGAGCATCCCGCTGGTGTACAACGATCTCAGGCACGGGGTCCTCACCATCTACGCGGACACGAAAGACGCGTTCGACGAGACAACGCGCACAGTGTTGCGCGAACTCGGCGAGACGATCGCCTCGGCGCTCAGTGCCATCGAACGAAAACACGCGCTGCTCACGACATCGGTGACTCGCGTCGAGTTCGACATCGATGACGAGCGATTCCTTCTATCGAGACTTGCCCGGTCGGCGGGATGTTCCCTCTCTTACGAGGGAGGCATCCAGCACGCACCGGCTGGTAACAGCGTGTTCGTCACGGTCGAAGACGCTGACGTGCAAACGGTTGCGGCGGCTGCGGCGGACATGACGTCGATTGACGACGTGACACAGATCAGTGACGACGACGCCGGGAGTGGCGTTCTGCGGCTGGAGTTGTCACAGCCGTTCCTCGCCTTAGAACTGGCCGACCACGGTGCTATCTTCCGGGCAGCGACTGCGGACCCGGACGGGACGACACTCGTCGTCGATGTGCCACAGAGCGTCGACGTTCGAAACATCGCACAGTTGGTCGACAGCACGTTCTCCGGCGTTGAACTCAAGCGAAAGGAGACGCTCGAACGGGGTATCGAGCAGGACCGCAGTTCGGAGTTCCTCACGGACCTCACGGAGCGCCAGCTCGAAGTGATTCAAACCGCCTACTACAGCGGCTACTTCGAGTCACCGCGTACGAAGTCCGGTGAGGACATCGCAGCGATGCTTGAAATCTCTCCGCCGGCGTTCTACCAGCACGTCCGGACTGTCCAGCGGAAGCTGTTCACTACACTGTTCGAAGATCGGAGCGTCTCGAGTCTAGAGTCGTGAAAGGGGTTTAATAATAAACAACCCAAGACACTCCTACTTCTTTGTTTAACCTCTGAATATTCCTTTGATGTCCTTCTATTCCTTAATCGAGTACTGGCGGTCGGACACCGCCACTCGTGAATACACATGAGAGATGTCGAGCAAGACCACGATGAGGAGACACCGTACGAGTGCTTTGCGTGTGGCAAAGTCATCACTGCAGAGAGCCAACCGGAGAACTGTCAGGACTGTGGCGGTGAAATGCGCAATCGACTGACACCGCTGGAATAACGATGGGATCGGAACTGAGCTCCGCTTCTCCTTCGGAAGACTCGTCGACGCCGCCCGAGCCAGAATCAGCGCTCGAAACAGCCCGTCTACAACTCCACCGAGCCGCGGACCACCTCGATATCGACCCGAACATCGTCGAGCGACTGAACCACCCGCGAAACGTCCACGAAGTCACCGTTCCGATTGAGCGGGACGATGGTACAGTCGAAGTGTTCACCGGGTATCGAGCCCAGCACGATAGCGTCAGGGGACCGTACAAAGGTGGGCTTCGCTATCACCCCGATGTGACGAGGGACGAATGTGTCGGACTCGGGATCTGGATGACCTGGAAATGCGCGGTAATGGACCTCCCCTTCGGCGGCGCGAAAGGGGGTATCGCCGTCAACCCGAAAACGTTGAGCCGAGACGAGAAAGAACGGCTCACCCGCCGGTTTACACAGGAACTCCGCAAGGTCATCGGCCCGAACCTGGACATTCCCGCCCCGGACATGGGAACAGACCCGCAGACGATGGCCTGGCTGATGGACGCCTACTCCATGCAAGAAGGCGAGACGATTCCGGGTGTCATCACCGGGAAGCCGCCGATTGTCGGTGGGAGCAAGGGACGCGAGGACGCGCCCGGTCGGAGCGTCGCGATTATCACACAGTTGGTCTGTGAGTACTACGACCAGCCACTGTCGGAGACCACGGTCGCAGTACAGGGCTACGGCAGTGTCGGCGCGAACGCAGCACGGTTACTCGACGAACGGGGCGCGACTGTCGTCGCGATCAGTGACGTGAACGGGGCAATGTACGACCCCGCCGGAATCGATACGGCGGCAGTGCCGTCACACGACGAGGAACCGGAAGCGGTCACCGAGTACGCCGACACCGTGATTTCGAACGACGAACTGTTGACGCTGGACGTCGACGTCCTCATCCCGGCCGCACTTGGGAACGTCATCACCGAGGCTAACGCGGACGACATCGCCGCGGATTTCGTCGTCGAAGGCGCGAACGGACCGACCACGTCCACTGCTGACTCCATCCTCGCTGACCGAGATGTCATGGTGATCCCGGACATCTTGGCGAACGCCGGCGGCGTCACGGTGAGCTACTTCGAGTGGCTACAGGATATCAACCGTCGGTCGTGGTCACTCGAGCGCGTGAACGACGAACTCGACGAAGAGATGCGGGCGGCCTGGGACGCAGTCCGGACGGAGTTCGAAAACCGCGACATCACGTGGCGCGATGCGGCGTACATCGTCGCCCTGTCCCGTATCGCGGAGGCCCACGAAGCGCGTGGGCTCTGGCCGTAGCACTGGTTCTGTCGGTTCCAGCACTGTCGGTGCCGAGAAACCGCGACCGCCCCGTCCCTCAGTAGCAAAACTCGAACCGTGCTCCGCCAGCAGTGCTCTCCGTCACACGGACGGTCCAGCCGTGTGCTTTGGCGATGTCCGCCACGATCGAGAGTCCGAAGCCAGTGCCCCCTTTGGTAGATGTCACGCCGTGTTTCAGTACCTCCTCACGCTTCCCCGGCGGAATCCCGTCGCCGTCGTCCGCGACGTAGAACCCGCCACGGCCGTCTAGTTGCCCGACAGTTACTGTGACATCTTCTCCACCGTGTTCGATAGCGTTTCTAAAGAGGTTCTCGAACAGTTGCGTCAACCGGCTGGCGTCACCAGCCACTGTCGGGACCGTGTCAGCAACTGTCAGCGTTGCTTCAGCGGTGTCGACGTATCCCCAGGCCTCTGTCGTCACGGTCTTGAGGTCGACCTGTTTCGTATCCGTAACTGTGGTCTCACCGCGCGCTAGCGTAAGGAGGTCGTCGATCAACCGCTCCATGCGGTCATGCGCCGCCTCGATCCGGTCTACGTGACTGAGGTCGCCTGTCTCTTCGACGATGTCGAGAAACCCGATGGCGATGGAAAGCGGGTTCCGAAGGTCGTGGGCCACGACACTGGCAAACTCATCGAGCCGCTCGTTCTGTCGCTGGAGTTCAGTTTCCCGGCTTGCCCGTGTGAATGCCGCCTCGACAGTCGTACCCAGTATCTGGAACAGGTCCACGTCTGTCTCAGAGAACGTTTGTTCCTGTGTCGTTCCGACGCCGATCAGCCCAAACTCGCCCAGTGGCACGAACAGGCCACTCCTGAGTTGTGCGTCGGCCTTGCCGAGTGTCACTTCGGACTGGAGGTCGTCGTATTGACGCACCTCCGACGTCTCGAATGCCTCCCACGCAAGCGCCTCTCCGGACTCCAACCGCGGGAGTTCACCGAGCAGTTCTCCCGTGGCAGCACTCGCCGTCAGCGGGACGAGCTCGTCGGCTTGATCGGCATACTCCCAGATACCGGTGAGCTCGAATCCGAGAATATCGACGGCAGCCTCGACAGCGATGTCGCCGATTTCGACACTCGACTGTGCACCACTGAGCCGCTGTGCTGTTTCCTGCAGTGAGCGGAGCTTCGACTCTAACTGTTTCTGCTCAGTGATATCCTCTAGAACGGCCAGTATGCTCGTTATCTCCCCATCCGGAGCAGTGATGGGGGCAACCGACAGGAGTATATCCAGGACCTCACCGGTCTTCGTCTTCCGTTGTACTTCCTTGCCCCGGATTTGATCGCCGCTCAATACGCGCTGTCGGTGGGACTCAAATTCAGCCTGCTGCTCATCCGGGACCATTGGATTGCCCTCGCCAAGCACCTCCGCCCGTGACCAGCCGAACATATTCTCGGCCCCATCGTTCCAGCGGATAACCGTCCCGTCCGTGTCGATTTCCATGACAGTGAGTGGTGTCGCTTCGATGAGTGATTCAAGTCGCTGGTTCGTTGTTTCGAGTTTGCGTTGTCGCTCGACCTGTTCGGTTACGTTGCGGGCGATGCCGACGATCCGGACGATTTCGTCTTCGAGGATGACTGGTGCGAGGCTCGTATCCCAGAACCGTGCATCGTCAGCGATGTCTAACTCCTCACGATACGAGATTGGCGCACGCTGTTCGACACAGCGAGTGTAGTTCGCCGCGAGTTCGGCACCACGTTCGTCACCGAAGATTTCCCGTGGTGTTTGTCCTCGAACCTCGTCGGTTGTGAGTCCAGTCTGTGCCTCGTAACCGGGGCTGAGTCGAGCAAACTCGAACGCTGGATCGTTACCGGCCGTATCGACATCAAGCATGAATATGGCGTCACCGGAACTGTTGAGTAGTGCCTCGTACTCCTCGGCAAGTTCCTGGTGTGCTCGTTCCCGGGCTTTTCGCTCCGTGATATCCTGAAAAACCCCCCGAAGCACGGGCTCATCGTCCTGTGGGTCGTCGACGCGTTCTCCCCACGCCCGAACGTCGCGCACGTCGCCGTCGGTCCGAACGATCCGGAGATCGATGTCGTACGGTTCTCGGTCCGCAATCGTCTGCTCGACTGCCTGCGCAATCTCTTCCCTGTCGTCAGGGTGATAAAAACCAAGTGCGTCATCGAGTGACGGCTCGTACTCGTCGTCAACCCCGTGAATCCGACGGACGCCGCCAGACCAGTCGAGGCTGTCCGTCGATGGAAAATACTCCCACACACCGATATCTGCGATGTCTTGCACCCGCTCGAACAGGAACTCCTGGCGCTTGAGGTCGGTCTGTTCCTGCATCCGGGATATTTCGGCGCTCACAAGCTCCGAGAGTAGCTTCACGAACGTTTGCTCAAGCGCTCCGAAGGGCGCGACTCGCGTTGTCGGACTGGAAAAATTGACCGTTCCGTACCGGACTCCATCGACGATGAGTGGCACACCGATGTACGATTCCAGCTCCAACTCACGATACGCAGGGTGGGTTTCTTTGCCATCAGCGACAGCATCTGCGAACGAGCAGACTGCATCTGTCCCGACCACCTCCGCGCAGTACGTCGATTCGAGGTCGAACTGGTCCTCGGATTCGATTTCCGTATCCGGGGCGTGTACTGCCCTGACCGTGTAATCATTGCCCTGAACGTGTGAGACGATTCCGATGTCGAGCCCGAGTGTCCGACAGCCAAGTTCGAGCAATTCTTCGAGACGCGCCTCGGCCGAGATATCGCCCCTTGCCATGACGCTCTGGAGGTCACGAAGCGCATCTCGCTCCTGCTCTAACTGTTGTTTCGCCATGCTCTGTTCGGTGATGTCACGGGCAACGACGAGCACCTGTCGGCCATTGTTGCTCCGGAACGGTGTGACGCGGACATCTAACGTCCGCTTGCCGCCACCGGTCGTCACATCGAGTTGCAGGTCAGTATCGTACAACCCCGTAACGCCACCGTCGGTCTCGATATCAGCGACCGTCGATTCGACCGCCGCTGTGAACCGGTCCGCATCGGAATCGGATATCCGATCTCCCACGACCGTTTCCAGTTGCTGTCCCGTTATCTTGGTCGATCCGTCTCCGGTAACCAGTCGTCTCGAAGCGGTGTTTGCGAACTCGATTGTCCCTTCGTCATCGAGAACGAACACAGCGTCGTGGATATTTTCGAGGATGGCTTCACTGCGCTCTAACTCCAGTTCTCGTTCCCGCTCCGCCGTGGTTTCTCGTGAAAAGACAGTCAGACCGTCATCGTCGGGAAAGGCTCGTATTTCGACCCAGTAATCGAAGGGTTCGCCAATGTACTGTTCGAACGACACCGGGTCGCCGGTCTCCATCGCGGTTCGGTATTTCTCTTCGAGTTCCGTTCCAACTATCGAGGGAAACTCTTCCCAGATGATCGTCCCGACGATAGCATCGGGGTCGCGGTCGACACGCTTTGCCATCTTCTCGTTTATGTACTCGATGCGCCATTCGCTATCGACGGCATAAATCGCGTCAGTTGCCCGCTCCAGCGTTCGCTGGAAGCGGTCGGACAGTCGCTCGGCGGCCGCTTGTTTGCGAGCGGCCTCAGTGAGCGTTTGGATGCGACTCGCCAGCAACTCGAAACTGTTCTGGCCCGAATGGATCGGGACGTAATCGGAGACGCCCGCCTGGGTTGCTTCGCTCGCGATTCGCTCGCTCCCCCGGCCAGTAAATAGTATTGTCGGTACTTCGTATTGTTCAGCCTGTAGCCGATCTAGGAGATCAATTCCCGTCCCATCCGGCAATGAGTACGACGTGACTACACAATCGATAGTCGAAGTTACAAGCAAGTCGAGAGCAGCCTCTATACTCCCGACAGCGGTCACGTCAAAGACAGTTGAGATATTCAGGAGTTTCGTCTGCGCCAACTCAGCAAAGTCACCATCGTCGTTTACATACAGAAGGTGAATGGAATCGGGAGTCTTGGCACCTGCATAGACCATTGCTATAGCTATGCATCGAGCTTTTATGAATCCACTGCGCCAGTTCTTATATGTGATATTATAATAGGCAACAATATCTGTGCCAGCCAACCTAACTACGTCTCAAGCGGCCTGTCTGCCCTCATCCGGATAGCTATCGAAATTCAACAAATAAATGACTGCCCTATCAGAGTATATATTCTGATACTTGGGTCGGCAAGTTTATCGCTCGAAGTTAGGTACATTCGATATTATGTCAGAGCTGTCGAATATCGTTGTTCTTCATATTGATGATGAACCGGATTTTTTAGATGTGGCATCGGAACTACTTGCACAGCAATCTGATCAACTCAATCTTATAACCGCGGCGAGTGCTGCTGAAGGGCTTGACCGGCTTGATGAACGTTCCGTTGACTGTATTGTCAGCGACTATCGGATGCCCGAGAAAGACGGCATCGAACTTCTCAAAGCCGCCCGTAAAGAGTACCCTGATCTTCCGTTCATCCTTTTCACCGGTGAGGGGAGCGAAGCGGTCGCAAGCGACGCTATTGCCGCCGGTGCAACCGATTATCTCCGGAAAGGACACGGAACAGAACGATACGAACTCCTCGCAAATCGCATTGAAAACGCCGTCGAACAGTACCGAACCAATCAGCGCGCTGCTGAACTTGAGCGGGTTCGTGCGCTCGTCAGTAGCATCGATCAGGCCCTCATCCGAGCGAGTTCGCTATCGGAAATCAAAACTCGCGTTTGTGAGATCATTAGCGACTCTGAGCCCTATCGGTTCGCCTGGATCGGGGAGCGAGATTCTGAGACAGACCGAATCGAGCCACAGACCTGGGCCGGCGTTGAGGACGCGTATCTCGACACTATTGTCGTCACTGCAGATAACTCCCGGACAGGACAGGGTCCCGCGGGGACGGCCGTCCGGGAACGACGCATTGCTACGGTACAGAATATTCAAGATGACCCGGGATTCGAGATCTGGCGAGAGGAAGCACTCGATCGCGGTTATCGAAGCACTGCTGCGGTTCCGCTAGAATACAATAACACTCTGTACGGTCTCCTGTGCGTCTATTCGTCCCGTCCATTTGCCTTTGCTGAGGGCGAACAGGCATTACTCGGCGAACTCGGGAACAGCATCTCGCACGCTATACACTCGCTGAAAATCCGGGACGAACTGCGCGCAGAGCGGACGTTTATCGATCAGGCACTCGATTCACTTGCCGACATATTCTACGTCCTCGATTCTGAAGGCAACATTCAGCGCTGTAACGAACAATTCGCGACGACGGCCGGATACACTGATGAGCAAATCGCGGATCTCGACGCCGTCAGTCTTTTTCCGGAAGACGAACAGGACGCAGTCGCGGGGGCGATCGAAGAGGCGCTCACAACTGAGCAATCGACAATCGAAGCGGACTTTCTTACTTCGGAGGGGAAGCGCACTCCCCACGAGTTCACCGCTGACCGCCTGACCGACCAGGACGGTAACCTGATAGGGCTTGTCGGCAGCGGTCGGGACATATCCGAACGTACAAAACGTGAACGGGAACTGCAGGATCAAAAAGAACAGTTAGAGCAGTTTGCTGCTACTGTCAGCCACGACCTGCGGAACCCGCTAAACGTCATCCAAGGTCGGCTGGAACTCGTCCAGGACGAACATTCGGGTGATCATCTGGCTGTGATCGAGACAGCGACTGACCGGATGGAACGGATTGTAGAGGACCTTCTCTGGCTAGCGCGGGAGCAACAGGAGATCGGGTCGCTGGAATCTGTTGCGATCGACGCAGCGGCTGAGGCCGCGTGGAAGCTCGTATCTGACCCTGCAGACGAGGCCGAACTGTACTGTGATTGCGAGGCCGATACCCAACCACTAGTCAAAGCTGATACCGATCAACTCCGGCATCTGCTCGAAAATCTGTTCAGGAACACGATCGATCACGCTGGCCTAGATGTCACTGTCGTCGTCGGTATCTTCGGTGACACCCCCGGATTCTACATCGAAGACGACGGCCCTGGAATCCCCGCCGAGGACCGCGAAAAGGTGTTCGAGGCTGGCTATTCGACTTCCGAATCAGGGACTGGTCTGGGCCTCAACATCGTCAAACGAGTCGCTGACGCTCATGGCTGGGACATTCGCGCAACTGAGAGTTCGATGGGTGGGACACGATTCGAGATCACGGGTCTCGAAACTGTGGAATAACTCACTATTCCGAATCTCTGCGTTCAATACAAAGAACTCGGAAAACCACAGGAGTTAGCACAGATGCAACGGTCAATTCACATATGGTTTCCAGTCCCTCCCAACAGAGATGGATACACCCCGAGTACGTCGCGACCGTCGTTGGTGTCCTTGCTACCGGTGCACTAGTATTCTACAGCGCAATCACTCAATCGGGTCCCACAGTCGAGGAAATCATATTCGTGGTGCTTACGATTACAGTGCCGACTACTGTTGCTTACGAACTTGCTTGTCGATGGCGGTGAGTGATTCTGAACGCCAGCCCGACTAACAGCGGGGTACCAGCCGGGTCCTATCTATACTTCACGACACATGGTCAGTGGTAGTTTCCGTCGCGTGGTCTCCGCTAACAGGCCAGTGTTGTGGTCGTCCGCAACGCTACAGCCAGCAACCGCCGTCGCTATCGGTGGTTGTGATGGCCCTCCCTAGCTGTGTGGGGGTATCGCCCACCTCTCGATGCTGCGATTGCGGAAGCTCAGTGATCGCAGAGCGAATAAAATGAGATAAAACGTCACAACGATTTTTTACACCAAGTACATTCCATTTCATAGGGTTCTGGTCCCCGCACCGCCCTCATTGAATCCGATCACGTTCATCAAACGGTCCGGGTCCGGAACCCGTTGTTGTGGATGCTGACTCCAAATGGTGTGGACGCTACCCCCCGGCTGCCCACCATTCTCTTGCTGTTCGAATCCGGGTGTACTCCGAACGTGAGCAGATGGGACTAACGCTAGGGAGAAACGAGTGGCTTGCGACAAAACCAACAGACGGCGAGGGGATATCACAAGCACTTTATATACACTCCTATCGGAGCTAGGTGGGTTCTGAGCCCTGCCCAATCGCGTTGGATTCTCCCGCACGATTGCTTCGGGCTGGAATCCGTCGTCGGTTTCGACGACTTCCGATGGTACGTTGCACCCCATCTCTCCCACCCCCACAGCAACGTCCCATCCTTTTAGATGATTGGCGGAGCCGTGCGTTCCGGTGATGACTGCACTGAAATTACCACTATGCTAGGAGTTACCACAAAAAATATGTCGAACGGTGAATTACGATTATATGGGTTCTGGTCCCCGCTTTGGGCCCTTTCCTACTTTGCGCCTACTCGCCCCACCCCATGTCTCGGGTCCAGAACCCATCCGTGCCTCTGACTGCAGTGGGTGGCACACACGGTGCCCATCGCCACCCGTCATCCGCTTTCCTACAGGAGCGCAACACCTACCTTTTCCAACCATGCTTCTGAGGGAACTGCTGTTACTGTGAGCCAGTAGCTTCGCTCGCTCTAGTGAGGATATCTGCGAGTTCCTCGCGGTCGAACAGCTGTTCGCCCTCGGGAATCTCTGGAAGTTCGCCAGCGGTGATCTCGCCCGGCCACTCACCGAATTCGTTGGGATAGAGCTGCTTTCCGAGCATCTCCGTCTGGAAGAGATTGATGATCGGACCCTGATAGGCTGACCCGCCGACGTATAGTCGATCCTCCTGAACGGCGGTGAGTTCCTGCCCCAGCGAACTGTCCCGCATCCCTTCGACTGTCCTTCGGAGCGCATCCTCGCCGTTCCAGTCGCGGTAATTGACGCCGAAGTGGAACACGAGCACGTCAGGATCGACCTCCAGCAGTGCCTCGTAGTCGACCTGGATCCCGGACTGGCCATCGTACTCGCCCTCGAACGCGTCGACAATGCCGAGATCTCGGTACTGTTTTTTCCGTATGCCTTGTCGATCTCAGTCCTGGGGTTGTAGGCACGGAAGAACCCCTCGTTGTCGGGGTTTATTTGCGCGTTGAGCAATCCGACGCTCGGACGATCGGACGCCGGTGGAACGCGCGACCGCATCTCCTGTAGCGCCTGCTCGTAGAGGGTGTTGATAGCAGCGGCTGTCTCGAACTTTCCGAGCAGTGCTCCGTATCTGCTGACGAATTCGGGGATATCGTAGTAGGCGTAGGACTCACCACCGGGCCAGGTGGGCCAGTCGTCGCCGCGTTTGCGGCGGCTGGCGTTCCCAAAGAAGGGCCCAATAGAATCGTTGATTTCGGAGATATCGCCCCCGTCAGCACCGTAGTACGAAATGAATCGGTTCGGGTCAGTAGCGAACAGGTCCGGGTCGAGTTCATAGAGAACCTCGGTTCTGAGCGACCAGTCGTCTGTCCGGACCAACTCCAGCGACTCGGGATCGGGGACGTCTACGCCGGGAAGTTGGTCGTAGAAGCCGGTGAACCAGAACTGGTTGCCCTCGGCGGCGACGAGCTTGTCGGCCTCCCCCAGTGCAGTCAGGATGTCCTCCTCAAACCCCCACCCGCCGACAATAGTCTCCGGACTCGACTCAAGTCTGAGGTTGCCCACCGGTGCCATCGTCCCTGAATAGGACCGGTCAGTTTGTGTCCGGGCTTCATCCGACTCGGTACCTCCACTCGAAAGCCCAGTACAACCTGCGAGCGAGCCAGTGGTCAGCAGCGCGGTCCCGTACTTTGCACACTCTCTCCGCGTCGACCACGTTCCGTCCTGATTAGTCTCCGCCATGAATTTTAGCCCAGCCTAAAATAACAAATACCCTTCGATTTTTAGTCAGACCTAAAAATGAGGCGGCCTAGCCATGCGAAACGAGTCGTGGTTGCCGGGACGAGCGGGGCATCTCTAATTCGAGATCCTTTTGTGCTAGGAGGGGTTCCATTAGCGGGGTATGAACGAGCTACGTACTGGATTGAGTTATGGCGATGTGCTTCTCGTCCCGAAGCGGTCACCGGTTGACAGTCGGAGCGACATCGACCTCTCGACGTCGCTTACGCCGACCATCGAACTGGACACGCCGCTCGTCTCCGCTGCGATGGACACCGTTACGGAGGCGGAACTGGCAATCGAGCTTGGACGGTCTGGCGGGTTCGGGGTACTACACCGGTTCCTGACGCCCGAGGAACAGGCCGAGCAGGTCGAGCAGGTGAAAGAAGCGGGCGAACAGATCGGCGCAGCAGTCGGTATCAACGAGGACTACGTCGCACGGAGCGCGGCCGTGATTGCAGCCGGTGTTGATGCACTTGTCGTCGACGTGGCCCACGGTCACCTCGACCGGTCGCTCGATGCCGTCGAAACTCTCGCCGAAGAATTTCCCGACACCGACCTCATCGCCGGCAACGTCGCGACGCCCACGGGTGTCGAAGACCTCGCCGCCGCTGGGGCCGACTGTGTCAAAGTCGGTATCGGACCCGGGTCCCACTGTACCACCCGGAAGGTCGTGGGTGCTGGCGTCCCCCAGCTGACCGCCGTTGATGACTGTGCCACGGCCGCCGAAGATCTGGACGTTACTATCTGCGCGGATGGCGGGATTCGCACGTCCGGTGACGCGGTGAAGGCCCTCATGGCCGGGGCAGATACCGTAATGCTCGGGAGCCTCTTTGCCGGCACAGAGGAGGCACCCGGGGCGGTCGTCGAAGTCGATGGCACGCGGTACAAGCAATCACGAGGGATGGCGACCACTGCGGCGGCCGAGGACCGTGATGACAAGCAGAACAACGTCAGCGCCGACGAAGGTGTCGAGGCACTGACCCCGTACAAAGGCTCAGTCACTGCTGTGGCCGAGGAGTTCTGCGCTGGCATCCGCTCCGGGCTCTCCTACTGTGGCGGGCATACAATCGCTGCGGCCCGCGACAAGGCGGAGTTCATCCGTGTCGCTCAGAGTGCAAAGGAGCGCGAGGGGTTCCACACGGACCACGACTGGGAAGGCGTCAACGTAGAGAGTGAGGCAACCCAGGTCCGCGACGCCGGCACTGAGGCGGCTGCCGACAGCGACGACTAAACTGCTATCAACGACTGAACGGGGTAGATACGATAACGATGCGCCAATGAGCGCAGCGAGGTAGAGATTCCGTCGGGCGTTCAAAAACTGGACCACCAACAACGACGGAGATTCTGTCTATACTGGGGCAGCACAATCGAGCAGTGATCGGTGCATCTCTCCGGAAGTAATTTTCATCCCGTGAGCGATACTCGACCCGGTCCCCAGTTCATAGCCTACTTGTCGAACTGCGCTGTCAACTGTTGCTGTGTATCCAGTCCCGTCTGAAATCGGGTGATAATCTCTGACTGGTGCTTTGGACATGCGAGCACAGCGACAGCCCCATCCTGAACCTGAATCACTGGCTGCTGTGGATTGTGCACCGCTAGGTGACAACTCGGACAGCTAACGCTGCCGGCAGGTCTGTAGTCTAGGAGTTCAGCGGTGGCTGTAGTCGTGTACCCGCAAACAGACCTGAACTGCGTCAAGTGATCAGTACAGCCTACAATCGGAACTGTTAGCTGATCGAGAAGCAGGAACGACGGCAGACCATCAGGAGATTGCAGTGCAGACCGACATGCGTCGCAGTGAATTGGCGGATATCTCTCGTGTTCGTCCGACGGATGCGGCAGGGACTCTCCGGGAACCATGATACGTAGGGTAGCTTCGAATTGAGTACCCACACGGGTAAGTGATGTGCCTAAAACGCTCATCAGGCACCGAATGGTCTCTAACGGCTTCAACCCGTCCGTTTGCACGCTGGGGACCCTCATCTGCCTGCGACTGCACGCAGCGTAAGTAGACCAGTAGTCACTCATCTCATCGCCGTATTGACTGCCAAGAGATGCTCGACGTCCGCTGAACGTCGTCCGTTGAAATACGGACGCAGGTAGAGATACGGTTCTGGCAAGAGTCGGTCGCGCTGCAGTGCCGAACTGCATACTGCCTCCGGAACGTATCAGTTCGACCTTCTCAACCGTCACTGGAGTTTCCACGGCTCCCTCCTACTCTTGTGTGGTAGCCGCTGGCGTTCGCACTTCCACTGCCGAATGCTTGTACTCTGGAATCTCGGCGACGGGATCGAGCGCATCGCCGGTCAGGGCGTTTGCGAGCGGGTCCAGATAGTGGAACGTACAGAACACGACTCCGGGCCGAATGGTCGCCGTCACAGCCGCCGACACTGTCACGCTGCCGCGCTCGCTCTCGACGACGACCGTATCGCCGTCCTCGATACCGCGAGCGGCGGCATCGTCCGGGTGGATCTCGAGGACATCTTCCCCGCGCATTCGCATGAGCGTCTCCGACCGTCGAGTGAGTGCGCCGCTGTTGAAGTGCTGGAGCACGCGCCCCGTCGTGAGAACGAGTTGCTCCCCGGTGACGGCATCGGCCGGCGGCGTCGGCGAGACTGGGGCCAGCGATGTGGTTTGCTCGCCCGACGCGAACGTCTCCGTATGGAGAACGTCGGTTCCGGAATCGGCGTCCGCCGGGAACGGCCACCGCTGGTAGCTATCACCGATGCCGTCGTAACTCATCCCGGCGTACAGCGGATTGACTCGCGTTAGCTCTTCGAAAACCGCTTCCGGTCCGTCGTAGTCGAACGCGTCCGACTGGCCGACCAGCCGCTGACCGAGGTCCGTGAGGATATCGAGGTCACGGCGGGCGTTCCCGGGCAGATCAGCGTTCGGTCGCATCCGCATCACCCGCCGGTCCGTGTTGGTCACCGTTCCCGATTTCTCCGCCCAACTGCTTCCCGGGAGCACGACATCGGCGTGGTCGACGGTCGCAGTCTCGAAGAGGTCGATGACGACACAGAAATCGAGCTCGTCGAAGCCGGCTCCGACAGAGGTAGCGTTTGGCTCCGTGACAGCCGGGTTCTCGCCGAACACGACCGCAGCCTTGATCTCGTCACCGAACTGGTGCGTCGCAGTCGTCTCCGTCAGGCCGGGTTCGCTCGGCGGCTCGACGCCCCACTCGTCTGCGACTCGCTGTCGGGCATCCGGGTCCGTAACGGGTTCGTAGCCGGGGAGCACGCTGGGAAGCGCTCCGACGTCGCCGGCCCCCTGCACGTTGTTCTGGCCCCGAAGCGGGTTCATACCGGTGCCGGGCTGGCCGACGTTGCCGGTCAACAGCGCGAGGTTCAACAGCGCGTGGACGTTGTCAGTCCCCCACGTGTGCTGACTCATTCCCATTCCGGTGACGATTGCCGCTGTATCGGCTTCCGCGTACGCCTGTGCCGCCTCCCGGACGGTTTCCGAGTCGACGCCGGCCACCTCAGCCCCTGACGCGATATCGACATCGTCGAGGTGTGCTGTCAGGTCCGCGTAGCCGGTCGTCCGTTCCTCGACAAAGGATTCGTCGACGAGCCCCTCGTCGAGAATGACCTTCGCCATCGAATTAAGCAGTTGGATATCGTATCCGGGACGGACATCGAGGTGGATATCGGCGGCATCGGTCGTGTCTGTTTCGCGTGGGTCGATATGGATGAGCGTTGCTCCGTTACGAATCGCCGGCAGAAAGTACGAACGGAAAATGACGGGATGCTGTTCGGCTGGGTTCGCCCCGGTCACGAGCAGACAGTCGGTTTCCGCGAGGTCATCGAGCGTGTTCGTCATCGCCCCGGCACCGAACCGCTCGCTCATCGCGGCGACCGTCGACGAATGACAGAGGCGAGCGCAGTTGTCGACGTTGTTGGTGCCGAGCATCCGGGCAATCTTCTGCAAGACGTAGTTTTCCTCGTTCGTGCAGTTCGATGATGCGAAGAACTCGACGGCGTCCGGCCCGTGCTGGTCGATGATTTCCGTGAGTCGGTCGGTCACGCGAGACAGGGCGGTCTCCCAGGGTGCAGTGGCGAAACGCCCGTTCTCACGGACGAGTGGCTCGGTCAACCGATCTTCGTGTTCGACCACGTCGTACGCGGCCCCGCCCTTTGGACAGATCTCTCCTTTCGTGTTCACTGGCCCCGCTGTGCCGGTCGCCTTCCCGTTGCCCGCGTACTGTATCGTACAGCCAACGCCACAGTACGGACAGACAGTCTGCTCGGCCCGGGGGTTTCGGTCCTGGTTGGTGCCCATTTGTACATTGAATGATAGGATTGCAGCTACAAGTAGTCCATCGGTAAAACGTAGGCGGGTTTATGAGTGGAGCAATACGATGGCTCCCGAACAGCGCCAGGGCTGGCTTCCGGCATGGCAGACCGTGTGTGGGTGTGCTGGCAGTTTCGAGAGGTACACCACATACTGTAATGGGGCACCACTCGTAGTGCCGATAGATGCGACCAGCCCTGACGACTGTGCAGTTCTTTGCGCTACTCGCAGTAGTTCTCAGTACACTGGTTTTCGCTACGTCGTTCGCCGTCGATACAACCAGTGCCCGCCCCGAACCAGTGGCGTTCGATAACACTGTCCAACGTGGCATTACGATGGCTGACGAACAGATCGCCCAGAACCGGAGTATCAGTGTTCCCCGCGCACAAGTCTTCTACTCACAGTACCGCTACGTTGTCGGCTACGTTGGCATAGATCAGGCTGTGACAGCACTCACGGAACCGGGGCATGAGCAGCAGTTCGGGTACCCACTCGTAGTGTACGTTTCCGACTACAGTGACCGGCCGGTCAGGTGCGGCGACGATGGCTCGCTCCGGACCGCCACACCGCCGGACTGGGTCGAAGCCAATCAGGCCCACTACGTCGTCAACGGCTCAGCGCGGGTGCCATCCGGACCGGCGGTTGTGCCGTTCGCCGACCGGGACGACGCAGAAGCATTCGCCGATAGCTGTGGCGGCCGAGTCATCGATTGGGAGGGTCTCAAGGGACACTCGTTCGACCTCGAACAGGCGGCAGCAATCCGAGAGCAGGTCGGTCCGCGGCGAAACGATACGAACGCCACCGTACAGGCGGCACGACAGCGGCGAGACCGACTTGTCTCGGTGGAAGTCGGAACTGATGCCCCGACGGTTCAGGCGGCCGTCGATTCGGCCCCGCCGAACACGACGGTCGTCGTCCCGGCCGGCACGTACGAGGAGCAGGTGACGATAGACAAGCCACTCACCCTCAGCGGCCCCGGAGCGACGCTTGACGGGGGTGGCAACGGCACTGTCGTGACAGTGACCGCCGACCGGGTCGGTGTCACCGGGTTCGACATCGTCGGCGTCGGAAACACGACGGCTGGCGACCCGACCAAGTCCAACGATAGCGCCTGGGACGCGACAGTGACGACCGCCTACGGCAACAGCGACGCTGCCGTGACCGGTCGAAACGCCTCCGGGCTCTACGTCGCGAACCTCACCGTCGAGACGCCCGCAAGCGGCGTCGTGCTGCGGCGGACACCCGGAGCAGTTGTGGAGAACAGCACGGTTAATGGGACGGCAGACTGGCAGGACGGATTTATGGGCGTGATCGGGATGCACGGATCGATCGTCGTGCAGGATTCGGTCTTCAACGGCGGGCGTGACGGCGTGTACCTCCACCGAGCCGACGGGACCGCTGTTCGGAACAATACGTTCCGGGACAACCGCTTCGGCGTCCACCTGATGTACACCTCCCGGGCGCTCGTCGCGGACAACGTCGCCCGGGGACAGGAGTACGCCGGCGTCGTCGTCATGACGAACCCTATGGCGAACGCCATCGTCGGGAACGACGTGCGCCACTCCGGTAGCGGCGTCATGTTAGCCGGCTCCCGGAGCTATATTGCACACAACGTGGTAGTCGACACTACTCAGGCAATGTCGACAAACGCCGACCGGTCCCTATACGAGCACAACGTCCTCTACGGGAATGATCTCGGCGTGCGGGCGTCGACAGTCGTCCCGTCGAACATCGTCACTGAGAACGATTTCATCGCGAACGACCGCCATGCCATCTCGGGACCGGGACCGCTACGCGTGTACACGCACGAAGGTCGGGGGAACTACTGGAGCGGTGCGTACGACCTTACTGGCGGAACTGGGCCAACACTGGGCCAGTCCTACTCACCCACCGATTCTGTCGACCGCCGCCTCCACCAGACCGACGCTGCGGTCGTCCTCAGGTCGGCACCGAGCGTCCGTGGTCTCCGTGCACTCCGTGGCACCACGCCTGGCTTCCGCCGGGGAACCATTGTCGACAGGGCACCCCTGTCAGCCCCCGCGAATCCCGAGACCGTCAGGCGTCTTCGAAACGAGACATCGATAGAGGAACCAGCATGACTGGCGAGACGTACCTCACGGCGGACGAAATCACGAAGACGTACGGCGATGTAACGGCCGTCTCGGAGGTGTCACTCGACATTCCGTCCGATGCCGTAACCGGGTTCATCGGCCCGAACGGGTCCGGGAAAACGACGCTCCTGCGTATGCTTCTGGGCGTCGAGCGACCCACCAGTGGCACCGTCTCGTACGGTGGGCCTGCGGCCGAACGCCAGCTGGGCTACCTGCCACAGCGGCCGACCTTCCGGCCGGGGTTCAGCGTCCGGGAGACGGCCGGATTCTACGCGGACCTCGTCGACGACGATCCGGACCGACTGCTCGAACGTGTCGGCCTCGAAGAAGTGGCTGCTCGTCCCGTCTCAGGGCTCTCCGGAGGGATGACGCGTCTCCTGGGAATCGCACAGGCACTGGCCGGTGACCCGCCGATCGTGATGCTCGACGAACCGGCGAGCGGCCTCGATCCGGCAATGAGTCGGCTGATATTCGATATCGTCGAGTCGATTGCCGACGCCGGTCGCGCTGTGGTTCTCTGCTCGCACGAACTGCCGCTCGTCGAGGAGACGGCTGACCGACTGGTGGTCCTCGAATCCGGTCGCCTCGTCCGAACCGGATCGGTCGAATCGCTCCGGGAACAGACCGGCGGGCCGCTCCACGAGACGTTCACGGCGCTTCTGGAACAGGACAGAGCCACTATCGCCGCTCCGGAGGGGGAGCAGGCATGACGGAGAGCAACCGGTTCTGGACGGTCTTCGTCCGAGAGGTACAGAGTGCAGTCAGGACACGCACCTATATCGCGCTCGGTGTGGTCACGGGGATTGTCCTGTTCGGCCTCGCCTATGCCGGTGGCGGCCCCGCCGGCGGCTACGTCCCCACTGTCGTCGACACGCTCGTTGCGGTCGAAGTACTCGTGCCGACGCTTGCTTTTGCGGTCGGCTATCGCGCGATCGCCGACCCCGCCGTCCGGGGAGAACTCGATATACTCGACACTTACCCACTCTCGACGTGGTCGTACGTCGGCGGGGTGTACGCTGGTCGTGCCCTGCTGTTGCTCACTATTGTCGTCGTCCCGTTGCTGGCGCTGGGCATCAACGTGGCGACGACCGCGGGCCCGGAGACAACGGTGTTCGCGAGCCATCGCGGCGTCGACTCGCCGTTCCTGTTCATCCGATTCATCGCGCTGACGGGCCTGTACGCGCTCTCGTCGCTGACTATCGCGTTCTTGCTGTCGGCGCTCGCCGGCAGTCGGGGCCGAGCGCTCGTGCTCGCACTCGCCGGACTGCTTGTCATCACCGTCGGAGGCGACTTGGCGGTGTTCGCGGGGCTCGATAGCGGTGTCACCACGAGCACACTCGGCGGTGCGCTCGCTATGACCCCGGCGGGAGCCTACCGCGGACTCGTGTTCAATCAGGTTCTGTACGTCGCTGTTCCGGGTCGGTCAGCGTTCGTCCCGACGTGGGTCGCCGCCCTCTCGCTCCTGTTCTGGTGGGGACTCACATTCGTGGGGGCGATGCTTGCGACGGATGCGGCCTGAGTCAGCCGTCATCCGTTGCGGCCGCGAGCCCATCGTCGACCAGCCGCGTGAACCGGTCGATGAGACGGTCCGTGAGCGACGGACGGACCGCCGAGAGCAGCCGCCGTGTCTCGTCCGGGTCAGTCAGAGCGACGACGACACGCCCCCGTTCGCCATACGATTTTTCGAGTATCTCTGCGTCAGCCAGTGCAGAAACGTGCCAGGAGACCGTACTCCGGGCGACTCCCAGCCGGTCGGTCAGTTCGTCTGCCGACAGGGACTCCGCTTCCAGCAGATGCAGGAGAATCGTCCGCGCAGTCTCTCGCCGGGCAAACGCGAGCACACGTCGCTCCCAGGGGCCGTACTCCTGGCTGTAATAGTGCGTTTTGCCCTGAACCTCTTCGGCGACGACGTCGCCGGCACGGCGTAGTTTCCGCAGGTGATACTGTGCCTGCCCAGTCGCGATATCGAGATCCGCTGCAAGCGCGTTGAAATGGACTCCCGGTTTGGACTCGACGTGGGAACGCACTTGCTCAGTAACCGTGGACATAGTCTTCAGTACGGCTTTCCAGCCACCGGGACAACAGGGTATCGGACGTTCTCACTCCGCGGGAACTCGCTTACATTCCACCCACCAGTTCTCGGGTTATGTCCTCGGCAGGGAGGGTCTGGCCGCCGTACTCTTCGGCGAACGACTCAGCGTCCGCGCTGTCGCTAAATGGAACGATAGCGGTTCCCATCGCGCCCTCCACGTCGGAACTTGCGACGACGGTGAGGGTTTCCGTCGAAGCGAAGGTTTCTCGTCCCAGATGTCGGGAGATGATGGTCTTGCCCCCGTCGGTCTGGGTTTCGTAGTCAGTTGTACTGTAGTCGGTCAGGAACGTCTCCGCCGGCGTCCATCCCGACTGTTCTTTGGCGAACCGGTGCCGATACGTACAGGTCGTACTGCAGAACCGTGCCGGTGGGTCGTGTCCCTCGGGCGTGTTGTCCTGGTAGTACGTTTGACCGGTTGGTCCCGGGTGCTGGTCGATGACCATCCCACACTGGTCACAGTTCTGGCCGCTTTCGATACTGACCGGTTCCATCTCCTCACTGGCCCCCAGACACCCCGAGAGCGACACGACTGTCGCGGTCCCGACGACGAACTGCCGGCGTGTCAGGGCTGGTGCATAGTCAGACATACTAGATAATACACTAGACGACATCAAATGGTTCATGGTGTGACCGTCGAAACGCCGGTCAGTCGGGGACGCTCGGCGGCGCGACCGAATAGATCGCACTCAGCACCAGCAGCGCGATGAGGAAATCGAACCCGTGTTCGGTGAGGTGATGTACTACCATCGGGACAGCCCCGAGGACAGTCCCGATGCCGACCACCGACCGAAGGACCAGCAACCCGATAGCGACAGTCAACAGAACGTACGGCCGCGACCGGCGTCGGTGTGTACTGGCCGCCGCGACGAAAAACAGCGCCACCGTTCCGAGCGTAGCGAGTCCCAGCACGGCAATCAACATTGCGGATTGACCGGGACTAATCCAGTCAGCCGTCGGTTGGAACATCTCTCAGGTCACGTTTCGGGCGGTTGCACTGGAATCGGTTTCGGTCGCGGTCGCTGTCGTGCCCGAATCTTAACGCCGAGGTGAGTGCTCCGAGACAGCTTCGCCGGTGTATGCCCGTCTGAAAGGTCTCTGTGTCACTCACTCAGGTAGCCACCAGTACCGGGCGTCCCGCGTTCTGGACAACTCGGTCGGTCACACTTCCGATCTGGTCGCCTTTGCTGTGGGAATGGCCGTGGTATCCAAGCACGATCAGGTCGGCGTCGACTTCGTCGGCATAGCTGATAATCTCCACGTACGGTTTCCCGTGACAGCACCGAGTGGTGACCTCGACATCGAGTCCGTCGCCTCTCTCAGCGATTTCCGTGAGCTCTTTGTTCCCCCATTCCTCGACCTCGATAGTTTCCAGCTCTATGCTGCTCAGTGCTGGCTCTGCGTGTCGATCCGTATCGACAACAAAGACTGCGTCAAGCTCGGCACCGTGTTGCTCGGCCTGTTCGAGCGCGTGTGTCGCTGCGCGGTTCGCGTGGGCACTGCCGTCGGTCACAACCACAATTGTGTCGTGCATACTAGCGGAAATGGTCGCCATCTTATTTTTCAACCCTTTGATAGTTATCAAACACCAATAATCTATTGTTATGTATGGCGAGCAGCCACAGCGCAATCAGTCGGATTTTGCTAAAATACCGTATTTTCAATCGCTTAAGCGCCGTTTCCTGTCACAGGCCAGCCACAGTCACGGTTCGATGTTCTCCCGGAAGTCGGGTGCCAGTCCGGTTTGTCGGATACCGGCGAGATCTGTTATCTCGAACTCGTAGAGTGCGACCCCGCCGGAGGTGGTGGCCGCTTGGAGCGTGTTGGGTCGCCAGGCGTTCTGTGTCATCGCCGTGATATCCGACCAGTCGTCCTCCGGCACACTGCTGATATCGCCGGCAAGCATCACGCTCTGCCACTCAAACTGGGTGTCGATGTCATAGACGAGAAACCGGCCACGGCCGGCCCGCTCAGTCAGTTCGGCTTTCCGGCTTGATTCGCCGAGGAGGTAGGTGAAATAGAGGCATGCTCCGTCATCAAAGCCGTACGATAATGGCAGCAGATACGGGACGTCTGTCGTCGGCAGCCCCAAGACTCCGGTCGAGTGTGTCGCGAGGAATTCCCGAATCGCTTCGTCGTCCATCTGTTCGAGTCCGTACTCTTCTAATTGGTCGATTGTCATAGGTCGCGTCTGATCATCCAGTTACGTATCACGAATGCAACCCCACGATAAAAAAAGTAGAGCGGACCGCTCTGAGGGAGTGGCTGATCACACTACAGATACTGTTATCTCTCCGGAATCAGGCTTAAGCGGTATATGACCGGCGCCGTCCACGACCACGGCCAGCGGTTTGACTGGACGTAGTTCGTCGACGCTCGCCGAAATAGAAAGGGCTGAACCGTCGGACGTAGCGTCCCACGAACGCGTCGTTGTTGACCTGATGCATACAGTAGTCCCGGCCGCTGAGTTTTACTCCCTCCGCAGCCAGCTCCCAGAAAGTGAAGACGAGGAAAACTGGCGCGAACTCTTCAGCATAGTCGATGCCGGTGGCTAGGGCGAGGCGGAAGAGGCGCAAACCAGTGGTGGTCCACAGTAGTCTACTGAAGCCCTTCAGTAGGACAGTCAGTAACAGCTCTCATGTCGCTTTCAAACGAATATATCTCTAATAGAATCTGGTAATAACTGTACAATTGTTACGCCCACCCCTCATACTCTGGGAGATCCGCCGACGAGTACTACCGATAACGCAGTCAAAATATTCGAGACGCCGATCTCAGCCGCTGGATTTCTAATAGCGTGAGAATCGCGACTGCAGTTTATTTACTGACAGCAACAATTCGTAAACACAGCAATGTTCAATTCAATTCTGATCCCGACTGACGGCAGCGAACACGCGACCCGGGCCGCCGAGCACGGGGCAGCCCTGTCCCGTGCGTTCAGCGCGAGCCTGCACGTCATAGCTGTCATCGATACGAGACCAGCAGGCGGGCCATTCAGCGGTGACGATCTCGAAGACGAGACACTTGACCGCATGACGGCCGACGCCGAAGACACAATCGCGGCTATCACGGACGCGGTGGACGCCGCCGGAGCGATACAGACGACTATCCACACGGGGGATCCAGTTGACGAGATTTGCGCATACCGCGACGATCACGATGTGGACATGATTGCTATGGGAACACACGGCCGCACAGGCGTCGGGAGATATCTCGCCGGGAGCGTGACAGAGAGCGTCGTTCGGCAGGCCGATGTCCCTGTTCTCACCGTCCGTGCAACCGACCGGAGTCGCGACACCGCTCCCTACGGCGATATCCTCGTTCCGACGGACGGAAGCGCACCCGCAGCGGCCGCAGTTGAGCCCGCGTGCGAGATTGCAGCGCAGTTCGACGCCCGCGTTCACGCTTTGAACGTCGTCAATCTCAGCAATATCGCAACCGGCTCCGAATACACGCTGCCGAAAGACCTGATCGAGTCCCTGGAATCGCAAGGGGAGACAGTGACTGAGCGGATTGCGGCACGAGCACGCGAATCCGGAGTGGAAACTGTCACACGGGTCGTCAGTGGATTCCCGGCAGCAGATATTCTTGAGTACGCTGAGGAGAACGACATCGATCTGATCGCTATGGGAACAGCCGGTCGGACCGGTCTCAATCGGTTCCTCATGGGAAGCACGACAGAACGGATCATCAGGCACGCCGACATGCCTGTACTCGCAGTCAACGCCCGAGACCAGCGCGTCGACGAATGACAGGACACGCGATCTGGTCCGTTTGGGCCCGACCGAGTACGGTCTCTACCGTCTCCTCGGCAGGACAACAGTCAGATACGATGCGACCGTGCACTTATTGTTGTTCTTGACGTGACACTAACTATGTCCGCGGACAACCCGGTTACATTGACCGACGAGGAACGGGACGCGTTTCTGGACAACGGGGGGACGGGTGTCCTCTCGCTCGCCGCCGGCGACGCGCCGCCACACTCGGTTCCGGTTTCGTATGGGTACGACACGCCGAACACCACCTTCTATTTTCGGTTGGCTGTTGGGACGGAGAAGTCGAAGGGCGAACTCAGCGACCGCGCGGCGACCTTCGTGACGCATCGCGAGACGGATACGGGGTGGCAGAGTGTGGTCGCCAGCGGTCGGCTCGAAGACGTCGAACGGGAGGGAATCGAGACGGAAACGCTAGAAGGGCTCGAACACGTCGAAATTCCGCTGATCGACATCTTCGAACGCCCGCTCCGCGAAGTGACCTTCGAATTCTACCGTCTCGTGCCAGATGACCTGACGGGACGGACCGAACCCTAACGCGGGACGGTTCGTGACAGTACTCGCTCATCGCTAGTCTGCCATTACCAGATCCCGGGATACGACGCTCACATCTGCGCCTCGGATCTCCGCTTGTCCACTCATTAGGGGTGCGGTTATCACGAGTCCGATACGTCTCCTCAACTGTCGAAACCAGCGGCTCAAGGAAGAACCACCGTACTGTGGGGACAAACATATATCAACATAGCGGCAGATCAGACTTCCATGCCCGAAGCCGCCCACACGCAACCAACTACCGACGTTCTTTCGGGGCTTGACAGCGAGGCTGATGGGCTCTCGCCGGCAGAAGCCCGAACTCGGCGTTACAGACACGGCGAGAACGAAATAACGCAGGGGAGTGAACGGACACCACTCGACATCGCTGTCGCCCAGTTCGATAGCGCCCTTATTTGGGTTCTCGTCGCGGCCGCGATACTGTCCGCGTGGGCGGGCAACGCTGTCGACGCAGTACTGATCGCCGTGATTGTGGTCGGGAACGGCCTGTTCGGCTTCGTTCAGGACTACCGCGCAGAGGGCACACTCGAATCATTGCGGAAACTGACCGCTCCAACCGCGACAGTCAGGCGCGACGGACAGTCCGTCGAGGCCGACGCGACCGAACTCGTTCCGGGCGATGTTATCGAACTGGAGAGCGGCGACGTCGTTCCAGCCGACGGTCGAGTGATTGACTGTCAGTCTCTGGAGGTAGACGAAGCAGCACTCACCGGTGAGAGTACGCCGGTCTCGAAGGGAACCGACCCGGTGGCCCCCGATGCACCGCTTGCGGAGCGCGAATCGATGGTGTACAAGGGGACGAACGTCACGCGCGGTTCGGCTATTGCCGTCCTCACGACAACCGGGATGGACACTGAGGTCGGGTCCATCGCCCAACAACTCGCGGACACAGCGGAGACCGACACACCGCTACAGACCGAACTCGACACGCTCGGGCGGACGCTCGGCGTCGGCGTGATGATCCTCACTGTGCTTGTGGTTCCGCTCCTCGTCTTCCAGGGGACCGAACTGGTTCAGGCGGCACTCACCGCGATATCGCTCGCCGTAGCCGCCGTTCCCGAGGGATTGCCAGCGGTTGTGACGCTAACGCTGGCCCTCGGTGTTCGGAAGATGGCCGACGAGAACGCGCTCGTGCGGCGCTTGCCCGCCGTCGAGGCGCTGGGGTCCGTCGATGTCATCTGTACGGACAAGACCGGGACGCTGACCGAGGGGCGAATGTCGGTCAGTCGGCTCTGGGTCAACGACGCTGTTGTCGACAGTGACGAGATGAACGGGGAGACCCTACCGGACCGCGTTGCCACGGTGCTCCGCGCAGGGACACTATGTAGCGATGCGACGCTCGAAGGGGGAGATCCAACGGAGCGGGCCATCGTCACAGCGGCTGATGAGTCCGGAATCGACGTCGAACGCCTCCGTCAAGAACATCCCAGAACCGACGAGATCCCGTTCTCGTCGGAGCGCAAGTGGATGGGTACTGTTCACGGTGACACGGTCTACGTGAAAGGCGCACCTGAAGTAATTCTCTCGAAGTGCGCCCGTGTCCTCACCGATACCGGACCGGCGGACCTGACGCCCGACGGAGCCGAGCAGATCAGGGAGCAAGTCGGGGCGTTCGCTGACGACGCACTCAGGGTACTCGCAGTGGCGTACACAGAAGATGCCGACGTGGTCGAACGCGATGATACGACCGGCGAGGCCGACGATGTCAGTGACGACCTGATCTTCGTCGGGCTGGTCGGCATGATCGACCCAGCCCGCGAAGAGGTCGCCGACGCTATCGCGGCGACCGAGCGTGCAGGCGTTGGAGTGAAGATGGTCACCGGTGACAACGTCAGGACCGCTGCAGCCATTGCCGGCGAACTCGGATTAGGCCAGCGCGTGATGGAAGGCCGTGACGTCGAGGACTGCTCCGATAAGGCGCTCCGTGACCGTGTCGAGTCTGTGGACGTGTTCGCACGCACGTCCCCGGAGCACAAGGTCCGGATCCTGCAGGCGTTGCAGGCAAACGGCCACACCGTCGCAATGACAGGCGACGGAGTCAACGACGCACCCGCGCTGAGGAACGCCGATATCGGCGTCGCAATGGGCGACCGTGGGACTGACGTGGCGAAACAGGCCAGCGACGTCATTTTGCTGGACGATAACTACGCGACGATCGAGCGGGCAATCGAACGCGGACGGGCTATCTTCGACAACGTCTGGAAGTTCGTCGGCTACCTGCTGAGTGCCAATGTGGCCGAAGTCGCCATCGTGTTTATCGCTTCGCTCTTTGGCTACCTCGTCCTGCCGGCGGTCCAGTTGCTGTGGATTAATCTCCTGACCGACGGTCTGCCAGCACTCGCGCTCGGGGCCGACCCGAAAGGCGATGACGTGATGCAGCGACCGCCCAGAGACCCGAACCGGGGAATCGTCGACCACGACATGCTCGCGCTCATCGGGGGCACAGGCGTCATCTCGACAACTGTGATGCTCGGACTGCTACTGGCCACGCTTGCCGGCGCACCCGCAGTCACGCCCTACGCGATGACGATGGTATTCACCGGGTTCGTGTTCCTCGAATTCGAGAAACTGTACGTGATCCGCTGGCTCCGGGAGACACCGACGCTATCCAATCGGTGGCTAGCGTCCGCAGTGGGCGGGTCGATACTCCTGCAACTCGCTGTGCTGTACACCCCTCTCAACGTCTACTTCGGGACGGTCCCGCTCGGACTCACTGATTGGGGGTTGCTTGGTGGCGTCCTCCTGCTCGCCCTGCCGCTGTACCTCGCTGTCGCCAGCGGGGTGAAGCGACTGTGACGTTCCGGGCCGTGTCCCTATAGCTGTCCGTTGAGAACTTTGGCGGCGACCAGCACCGGGTCCCAGACGGGGCTAAACGGTGGTGCGTAGGCCAGATCCAGCTGTTCGAGTTCGTCGATGCTCATGTCCGCCTCGATAGCCGTCGCGAGCGTATCGATACGTATCGCCGCCCGGTCTTCCCCGACGATTGCCCCGCCCAGCAGGCGACCACTCTTCCGGTCTGCGACCAGCGTCACGTCGGTGTCGTCGCCGCCGGGGTAGTACCCTGACCGGGAGCCGGCCGTGACTGTTTTTGATACCGGGTCGAAGCCGTTCGCGCTGGCCTGCTCGTGGTCGAGGAGGCCGACGCGACCGCATTCGAGGTCGAACGCCTTCACGACGGCTGTCCCGGCGATGTTTCCGACGGGCGAGGGGTCGCCGGCGACGGTCTGCCCGATTGCGCGGCCGGCCCGGTTCGCGGTCAGTCCGAGCGGCACCCAGTCAGGCTTGCCGGTCACGGCGTGGCTGTCCTCGGCGCAGTCTCCGGCGGCGTAGACGCCGTCGACGCTCGTCGCCCCGTACTCGTCGACCGCTATCGCACCGGAGGCTCCGAGTTCGACTGGCGTGTCCGAGACGAGGGTTGTCTTCGGCCGGATGCCGATACCGACCAGCGCGAGGTCCACATCGGTCGTGCCGTCGCCGTGTGCAACCGACGCGACGTGCCCGTGTTCGTCGCCGGCGAGTTCTTCGACAGCGGTGTTCAGATGCAGTGTCACGCCCTGTTCCCGGAGGTGGTCGGCAACGCGTTCGCCGACCGCTTCGCCGAACGGCGGCAGGAGGTGGCCCGATCGCTGGAAGAGGTGTGTCTCGATGTCGTGAGCCCGGAACGCCTCGGCCATCTCGACGCCGACGTAGCCGCCGCCGACGATGGCGACTCGCTCTGGTGGCTTCCACTCTGTGTACTTTTCGACGAGCGTCGTATCGACGTATTCGATACTCGTGTCGACGGCAGAGCTGCCGGGCTTGGAGAGCGCGGAGCGGACCGCGGCGGCCGAATCGAGCCCGTGCATCGTGAACGCGCCGTCGAGTTCCGCCCCCGGTATCGGCCCGGTCACCGCGTGTGCGCCCGTCGCGACCAGCAGGTCGCTGTATGGCTGGCTGAACGTCTCGCCGCCGTGGGTGACGGTGACTGCCTCGGCGTCGGTGTCGACGCCGACGACCTCGTGGTTCCGACGGAGGTCGATCCCCCGTTCGGCCGCCTGTTCGGGCGACAGCGAGAGGAGGTCCGTTAGTCGCTCGACAGTCCCTTTGACGTAGTAGGGCGTCCCGCAGTGGGCGTATGACACCCACTCGCCCTTTTCGAAGACAATCATCTCACGGTCCGGTGCCTCGCGAGCGAATTTGCTTGCGGCGCTCAGTCCGGCTGCGTCGCCACCGATGACTACGAACGGGTCCGTCATACAGGCCCTCGTGTCGCTGCGGTACTAAGCGTTGAGTGAGGTCCGGGTAACTGCGTGGGCTACTGGCTATCGATCATCTGCGGTTCCCATACTGCGTTCACGACCGTATGAGGTCGAGGATTCGCCACAGTGAGGTCGAACGTGACCGCCCCGCGCCTGGGATTAGAACGTGATGATTTCGTAGTCGTCGTCGACGAGCGAGCGAATACTCGGGTGGCCGTCATGCTCGTCCAGCGTGACGAGCCCGGAGTCGGCGACGGCGTCTTCGACGCCGAACGCACTGGAACAGTAGTCACAGACGGCCGTGTCGTCCTTGACGGTCTGGTACAGTTCGTGGTAGTCGCTGTCCTCGTCTTCGAGTTCCGGAAAGCACCGTGTCGACCCGGACCTGTGTGCCCTCCTCCGCACCGTTGACGACCTCGACGGTCTCCAGCACGTCGGCGTGATACAACAACCGCTTCGAAGAGATACAGCCACGGTTGAGACACGTCCCGCCGAGGGGGCCTTTTTCCACGACCGCGACTGATTGTCTCTGGTTCGCGGCGGCGTTTGCCACGTCTAACCCGGACCCGAAGCTGATGACCAGGAAATCAACCTCGTTCATATAAGCCCTGTCACCGTCCAGCAATATGAACGGTCCCCGGAAATGTCCTCACATACTAACCACGACGAGTGGGTAGCACTGTCCTCAATTGTCGACCGGAACCCCTCACAGCGTCTGCCAGCAGAGAATGCAGTGAAGTAATCACTCGAGCACTACGCTCTCTCTGTGCTGTGGTCGTACCACTGGGCGAAGGCGTACAGTCGCCGCGAGCGAACTGGATATAGTCGAGTATCAGCTATATCGACGTGAGTGACAATAGAAATGTGTAATAGGTACAATAACACTCATCTGCCAAGAATAGTGACAACCAGCCGATCACATACAGAAATCCGCTCGGCACGGGAGTGACAGAGGGCGATCGAGAGAAGACGGCGGCGTTAGCTTTCGGCAGTAGGAGTTGAAGTGTCGGACTGTTCGTACTTGTTCTCGAACTCCTGAATCAGTTGGCCCATCTTCGCGTACCAGTCGTTGAGCATCCGCTGCATCTCGCCTGCGATCTGTGACGGGTCCGTTGGCGAGTAGACGTGGTAGTAGCCGCCTTGGTCGTAGTTGATCTGGTCCTTCTCGATGAACCCCGTCTGGAGGAGTCGCTGGACGGCGCGATACGCAGTCGAGCGCTCGCGGTCGACCGCGTCGGCGAGTTCGTCGACGGTCAGTGGTTCGTCAGCCTCGACGAGCGCCCGAAAGCATTCTTTGTCGAGTTCTTTGAGCCCGTGGAAACATTCCAACAGCCCCTCACATTGCATATCCCGGCGGAGCTGTTCAGACATCGAATCTGGCATCGTTATCACCTGTTCGTAGCCGCTACGCGGTAATAAGACTTGTGTACGGTTCACACAAATGCACGCACGATCCGGCAAAAACTGCCCTCTGACGGACGGATGAGCGCGTTCATAATATACCTGCTACAGACCACACCGAACGGCTAGTCTGCGCCCGTCGCGGCTGTCTCGCGAGTCTCGCTCCGGGTTCGCCAGTAGCCCTGGAGATACGCGCCGATGAACATCCCGGCGAGCGCCCAGAGGATAGTGACGTTGCCGATACCGAGGCTCGCGTAGGCGGCCCCCGGACAGATGCCGGACAGTCCCCAGCCGACGCCGAAGATGGCACCGCCGATCAGGACGTTCCGGTCGAAGGACTTCAGACGCCGTTCGAAGGTATCGCCAGTCAGCGGCGCGCGGCTGAGGAGGCGGGGCGCGAGGAAGAAGGTCACGCCCGTCACGGCAGCGCCGCCGAACATCACGAATACCAGCCCGAAGTCCTCGAACTGGAGGAAATCCAGAACGACTTCCGGGCGCGCCATGTGGCTGTACGCCAGTCCGAACCCGAAGACGAGGCCGCCGACGAGAATCAGCGGCATGAACGCGGGGTGGCGGTCGTCGCTCACGTGTCCCTCCCCCGGGTCGCTCCCGTTCGCTTGTTTCGAGACTCTCGCTCCGCTCGACTCTCGCAGCTCACGGACTCACCCCCAGTGCGGAAACCAGTTGTGCAGTGATGATGGCGACTGCAAGGAACGTCAGGACGCCGATAATCGACGTTTTCGACGCTGAGCCGACGCCACAGACGCCGTGGCCCGACGTACAGCCTTTCCCGACGCGTGTTCCGATACCGACGAATAGCCCACCGAGGAGGAGTCGCCACGGCTGGACGTCGGTGGTCCATGCGCCGCCCTGATAGACGACCGCGTACACGGCCGCCCCGAGGATGATACCGAGCGTGAACACGACGCGCCAGTCACGGGAACTGACGTACTGCTGGAACCGGGACCGTTCCGAGACGTACGACAGCGTCGACTCAAGAAATGTACTCGCGCCGGCGCTGATGCCGGTGCCGAGATAGATGACGACAGTCCCGAGCCCGACTAGCAGGCCACCGACGGCGTAGCGACTGATGCCGTTCGGAAACAGTTCGGCGGTTACTTGCAGTGGGAGTGCCTCAATCACCATTGGCGTGGTTAGTCACCCGCAAGGGATTCCTGGCTAGCGGCGCAGTTGTTCGGCCCGAGCTCCAGCGTGAACGCTTCCTCGTCGTCGACGGCGTTCTGCCCGAGGTTCGTCGCGATGATCTCCTCGTAGTTGGCCGGTCGCGGCGGCATATCCGAGAGGACGAGCTCGACGAACGCGTCCTCGCCCATGGTGAGCGCGTCCATTTCTTCGACGAACTCACCGATTGGTGCGGTAAAGGTGCCGTCCTCGGCGGGCTCGGCGGCGTCGCTGAAGTGCGCACCGCCGACGAGCGTGTCGTCGGGCAGGGGTAGCACGCGCTCTTGAAGCGACTCGTAGAGCATGCGTGCGGCTTCGGGCGCGCCCTCGTCGCCCTCTTCGAGGTCGGGGCGAGCGACGCTCTCGATGAAGAGTCCGTCGCCGGTTGCAAGCAGGCTCCCGTCGACGAGGTAGGAGGTCATCCCGGTCGTGTGGCCGGGCGTGGAGACTGTCTTGATAGTCGCGTCGCCGACGTCGAACGTGTCGCCGTCTTCGGCGGTCGTCAGGCCGTCGGCGTCCTGCCGAGCTTGCGAGGCAGGGCCCGTGGAGCTTTGCTCCGCGGCGTAGGTGACGCCGCGGTCGACGGCGGCCTCTGGAATGACGCCCTCGACGCCTTCCGCGTCGAGGTCGCGAACGCCGGAGATGTGATCGGCGTGGATATGCGTATCGAGCGCGTACTGCAGGTCGACGCCGAGGTCGGCGGCATCTTCGAGGTAGCGGTCGGTGAACGCCCGCAGCGGGTCGATGATAGCGGCCTCGCCGTCGTTGTAGAGGAGATAGCCGAGACAACCCGAGGACGGCCGCTGGTACTGCAGGAGTGTGCCGGCGCCGTCGTAGCGTTCGACCTCGACGGCCTCGTAGATACTTGCCCACCCGTTCATGCCGTCTTCGAGATGGTTGACGTCGTAGCCGTGTTCCGCGAGTGTGCCTGCGACGTACTCGCTTGCGCCGCCTTTCGCGCACAGGACGGTCACTTCGCGGTCGTCGGGGACCCGGTCTAGGACCCCCTCGTCGATGTCGTCCTCAAGGAACTCGAAGTACGGGACGTTGATCGACGTGACGTTCTCGCCGTCGATGCGCCACTCGTCGTAATCAGATTGCATGCGCGCGTCGAGGAGCATTACGTCCTCACCGGCGTCGATGCGGTTTTTGAGCGATTCCGGATCAGTCGATTCCACGTCAACGTCCGGTGTCGGAAAGTCGTCAGCGTTCATGTTGTGCACTCGTTTCTACCGGGCGGATACACAAAAGCATTTGCATAGTAGTGCAAATACTAAACAATACTATTTGTCGGTCCAATCTATTTAGGTGCTAAATACGGCCTATAATGGGCTTTGAAACGATCATCGCCATATATGTGGGGCGACAGTTGTTTGCTAAAAACCCAAGAACCAACAATCTTTTACTTGACCGGATGGTATTGTGCGATAGCTCCAAGACAATCTAACGGAGCAAATAACCAATGAACGCTGAATTTGACATCGCGGAGACGCTCGACGTGAAAGGCGCATCGTGTCCCATGCCAGTGGTGAAGACGAAGTCGGCTACCGACGACCTCGACACCGGCGACGTCCTCGAAGTACTGGCGACTGACCCGGGAAGCATGAGCGACATCGACGGCTGGGCCGCCGGCACCGAGGGCGTCGAGCTCGTCGATCAGGAGGAGGGCGACGACGTGTACAAGCACTACGTGCGCAAGACGGAGTAACGATGAGCACGGACACACCAGACGCGCCATCCGACGATGCTCCCTCCGATGATCCGCCATCGCGCGCGGAGCTGGCCGCCCGCGTCGACGAACTGGAAGACGCGCTCGACGAGGCAACCAGTGCGGACGACGCAAAGAAGATGAGCATCATCGCGACGAAGGGGACACTCGACATGGCGTACCCGCCGCTCATCCTGGCAAGCACTGCGGCCGCGTTCGGGTACGAGGTGACCGTCTTCCACACGTTCTGGGGGCTGGACATCCTCCACGAGGAGCGCTCGAAAAACCTCAAGCTGAGCTCCGTGGGGAACCCGAATATGCCCGTGCCGAACGCCGTCGCCGCGCTCCCCGGCATGGACCGCGTGACGACGAAGATGATGGAGAAGAAAATCGCGGACAACGACACCGCCACTATCGAGGAACTCATCGAGACGAGCCTCGACATGGGCGTAGAGTTCCAGGCCTGTCAGATGACCATCGACCTGATGGACTACGACGAGGCCGACTTCTACGACGGCGTCACCACCGGCGTCGGCGCTGCGACAGCGCTGCAGGACATGGCTGACGCCGATATCCAACTCCTCGTCTGAAACGATTAATCGCGCAAAGGTCTCCGGCGGCCAACTATTCTGCTTTCTCCTCGGCGCGCTCACGGCCGACTGCGCCGGCAAGTGCCAGCAAGTAGCCCAGCCCGTGCTGGACGTCCGGGTCGCGTAGCCCGCGAAGCAATCCGATGGGGCCGACCGGCTCGGGCGGATTGCGCTCCGCTTCACCGAGGCCCGCCAGTAACGTCTCGATACCGTCACGGGTGTCGTCGTCTGCTGCCGTCTGTGCGACTTCGCCGAGCGCGGCACCCGTGCCAGCCAGCGAGGTGACCATCTCGTCGTCGAGTGCGGCGGTTGCCAGCGAGCCGACGTCGGCGAGTTCGGCCAGTTCGTCGAGCGTGCCGCTTCGCTGGAGCACGAGCAGGGTTTCGAGGGCATCCTGCAACTCGTCGCCGTTCTCACCGACGGTCTCGGCTAGGGCGACGGTCTCGTCAGTCGCAAGCCCGTCTGCGGACTCGGCGAGCGTCGAGCCCGTGGTCGAGAGCTCACGCACCATCTCGTCGGAGAGCGCGCTCTCGCCCAGCGAGAGCACGTCCAGCAGTTCGTTGACAGCGTTGAGGTGTTCGACGAATTCGGCGACGGCTTCGGGGTTCTGCTGGATCGCCGCTTCGAGGTCGGTCTGCTCGGAGACCTGTTCTCCGGACATGGTCAGAGCAACCCCCGTGCGGTGAGCCAGTAGGACTCGTTGTACGCCAGCTTCGACCAGTGGAGTTTCTCCGAGGGCGGTGCCGGCGACGGCTGGTTCTCGTAGTCGAACTCGACGAACGACGCCGCGTCCATTCCCGTCTCGATGAAACACAGCGTCTTCCCGTCGTAGGTCGCTGTCGGCGGACGACCGCGGATTTCGCTGGCGAGGCGCTGCCCGACGACGCCGGCCTGGTAGTGGGCGACGCTGCCCGCGTTCGGGACACCGGTGTCGGCGGTATCGCCGAGTGCGTAAACGTTGTCGACAGCCTGCGCTTCGAGCGTGTGCTTGTCGACGTCGACCCAGCCATTGTCGCCGAGCCCCGCCTCTTCGATGGGGTCGATACCGCCGTGGGGTGGAATCGTCACGAGGAGATCGTAGTCGAGTTCGGTCCCCTCCATCGACGTGATGGTCTTCGCCTCGGGATCAATCGACTCGGCGTTGAAGAACGTCTCGACCCCGATGCCGCGGTCGTCCATGATCGGCCGGGCCCACTCGGCGATATGGGGGTTGCCGTGGACGCGCTGGATCGGGTACGTGTAGGTGATGTCGACGTCCTCGCGGAGCCCGCGCTCGCGGAGCCAGTCGTCGGCCATGAAGACGAACTCGAGTGGTGCAGCCGGGCACATATGTGGCGTCCCGATGACGCTCAACACGAGATGCCCCTCGGTGAACTCCAGCAGTTCGTCACGGAGGGCGGTCGAGCCCGCCTCACTGTAGTAATTGTACCCGCCTTCCGCGAAGCCGGGAATCCGTTCGGGCTCTAGCGTCGACCCGGTCGCCAGCACGAGGTAGTCGTAGTCGACTGCCGGGGCGGTGCCGTCGAACCGTAGTCGCTGGGCTTCGGTGTCGATTTCGGTCACGCGATCGATTTGAAGGTCGACGACGTCGTCGACGAGTTCATCGAGCGGTCGCCGACCGTCTTCCGGTTCGCGTTGGCCGAACGGCACGTACAGCCAGACTGGCTTGTACACGTGGTCGGCCCCGTCGTTGACCAGCGTGATTCGGACGTCGCCGGCGTCGAGTTCGGCATCGAGTCGATCGGCGAGGTCGTTCGCGAGGACGGTGCCACCGGTCCCGCCACCGACGATGACGACGTGCTCAGTCATGATTTCTCCACGTAGAACGCGTTATGATCGTCGAACTCCTCGATGTCAAGCAGTTCGTTGCCGGCCTCTTCGGCCCACTCCGGAACGTCCGTGAGCGACTGGTCGCTGTCGCTCAGGAGCCGAACCACGTCACCGGCTTCGGCATCTCGGATCTGTCCGATGAGGTCCATCAGCGGACCGGGACAGGCTGCGCCTCGGGCGTCGACGGTTTCGTCAGGTTCGATGTCAGTCATGAGAGTCTCACAGGAGGTAGTTAGGCCTCATCCGTATTAGTATTGTGCGTAAATTCCAAGATTATGAAAAATTGGGTCAGCGCAGTGAAACAAGATTATCGCAGGTGTGGCGAGTACAGCATCGCTGGGAGCGCGACGCTATATCTATCGGGTAAACACGAGGGCGTAGTGGTACGGCGGCAGTTCGACCTGCCGCTCAAGCGTGAAATCCGACGCAGAGAGCACCGCGTCCTCGGTTTCCTCGGGTGTCATCCGAAGCGCTGTCGGCGGTCCTCGCGGTTCGCCCGCGACGGTCGTGGCTTCGCGCGGACGGTCGTGCCAGTTCACGACGAGTAGGCTCCCGCCTGGCTCAATCGCACGGAACGCCTGCTGAATAAAGCCGGACTGGTCGTCGACGCCGTGTAACGTATTTGCTACCACGAGTGTGTTTACCCGGGTGGGGAGCGCCGAAGACAAGTTCCGGGCGTCGCCGTGGATCGGAACGATGTTCTCGACCCCCTGTTGAGCGGCGAGGTGTTCGAGTTCGTCGAGGAGGGCAGCATCCAGATCGAGCGCGTACACCGGCTCGGGCTCGACGATACGGGCGGCCGGGAGCGCAAAGTACCCGCTTCCACAGCCAACTTCGGCGACGGACTCGCCGGACTCGACGCCGAGTGTCCGGAGCGTCGCGCCCGGCGTCGGCCAGAGTTTGCTCCACCAGTCCCAGTCGGGCTGGCCGGTGTTCTGGAACCGTTCCATTCCTACCGAGAACCCGACGTGTCGATACCTACCAGTCGGTACAGGAGACACACCCGGACGAGGCCAGTCGCGACGAGGACGACACCAAGCAGTGTCACGACGGCACCGACTGTCGTCTCCAGACCCAACAGGCCGCCGAGCGTCGCCAGTCCAACAACTGCCAGCCCGAGGCCAACAGCGATGCGGGTCAGTCTGTCAGTGGCACCAATATTGTTCTCTATACCCACAAGTACACATTACAGATACCTAAGTCTTACTCGATGCACGGTGACCACCGGAGCGGTCAATCCAGGGAAAACAAATCTCGGCGGACTGCTACGGGGCTAGCTGTGAGGCCCACACTACCGGCAGTCTCGTGTAGATGGCTGCATTGTCGACGAGCACGTCGACTGGGATAGTCTCGAACGTAGGCGAGGGGAGTCGCGTTGCTCATGCGTGGTCATTGCCGTCGAGGATATTTGCTGCCGTCAAGACCATTTTCGAGTGGTCGACGACCAACGACATATCGGCCATATCTTGTAATTAGATCAGTATACGCGAAAGCGTTTCGCGGACAATACAATATTGTGGGCTATTAACTGTTAGGACGCGAGCGCTGAGTGAAACGTTGTACACGACCGTCCGGTAGGTGTCCAAACGAATCGCTGCGAGTTCCCTGGCTTATGAGATGGGTTTTGCTTCCCGTTTCGCCCCAAGTGTGCCTAAGCGCCCGAATCAGGCGTATTCTGCGATAACGGAACGCAGTTGTGCTTCGTCCTGCATTCCGACGAGTCGCTCGACCGGCTCCCCGTCAGCAAATAGAAGCAGCGTCGGGACACCCCGAACGCCGTACTCGGCGGCGAGTTCCTGATTCGCGTCGACGTCGATTTTCGCCACTGTCGCAGCGGTCTCGGCGGCGACGGTTTCGACGACGGGTTCGAGCATCTGGCACGGCCCACACCAATCGGCGTAGAAGTCGACCAGAACCACGTCGTGATCGGTGGTTATGTCGGACAACTCGGCTTTTCCATCGATCGAAACCGGGTCGGAGAGGTTTCCTGATTCAGATTCGTCGGTACTATCCGACTCGTCTCGGCCACGAAGCTCGTTCAGTTTTTCTCGTCTGATCTCCTCTAGCTCGTCAGTCATCACTACGATATTCGCACCGGATTCACTTATATATTTGCACATTCTATACAATACTATTATCTCTTGGAGAGTCGATCCGAGATTCAAGAGTGGAACCTCACCAACTGTGGACTCCATGCGCGGCGCCCCCGTCGTCCCTTTGCGCAACCCCTAATTGAGCAAGGCCGTTTGAGATCGGCTACCGATTAGGCGGTAATTGTCCTGCGGGATTCCAGAAGTGTATCCGACTCAGAAATCGTGCTAGTACTCGCTACCGACCTAATTTACTGACCACTTTGTAGCCATGTCTCTTCTGAGGGGCCGGCTAGTAGTCCATATCCGGCCGACAAGCTACAGTTGTAACATCGACGAGTAGTGACCTTTCTGCTCGATAAATAGTTTAAAACCCACTCCCTGTTCCGACAGTGTATCCGAAGAGACTTTGTTCTGTAGGCACAATATAACACACTAATGGTACTCCCAATCGACCCGAGCCAGATCGACCCTGAAGACATCGGCGAACAACAGGCGACGCTCGAAATGAGTCACGAAGACGCGATCGAACACGTCCGGGACGTGTTCACCGACGCCGGATTCGGTGTCCCCGTCGAGTTCTCGCCCTCCGAGATGCTCAACGAGAAGGTCGACGCAGACCGTGATCCGTACTACGTGTTGGGTGCCTGCAACCCAGAGGTCGCTGACCGTGCCCTCGACGCGACGGACAACAAACTCGGTGCGCTCATGGCCTGTAACGTCGTCATCTGGGAGGAAGAGCCCGGACAACAGCGCGTCTATCACGTCTCGATTATGCGTATCGCCCGCCTCGTCGGGATGGCACCCGACAACGAGGAGATGGCAGACATCGTCGCCGACACCGGTGAAATCGTTGACGAGGCGTTCCAGCACCTCTAATATGGGGTATCATACGTTCGATGCCGGCCGGGCCGACAAGCTCGAAGACGCACAGCAACGGTATCGTTCCCTCTCCGCCGAAGAGCTCTGCTGGGCGCTGGCGGCCGGTAGTGACGAGACGATCGCAGACCTCGGGAGCGGGACCGGCTTCTACACTGATGATGTTGCACCGGGCGTCGACCACGTGTACGCCGTAGATATTCAAGAAGCAATGCACGACTACTACCGCGAGAAAGGTGTCCCCGACAACGTCGATCTCGTGACGAGTGGGATCGATGACCTCCCGTTCGATAGCAGTAGTCTCGACGCGGCGTTCTCGACGATGACGTACCACGAATTCGCCAGCGACGAGGCGCTGAGCGAGATTGCGCGGGTGCTCAAATCTGGTGGGACGCTCGCCATCGCCGATTGGGCGGCTTCCGGCAGTGGTCGCAACGGCCCGCCCGTCGATGAACGGTTTTCCGCTGACGAGGCCACGAACGCACTCCGACAGCACGGGTTCACGGTCGAGTTCGAGGCGGTGCGACCGGAGACGTTCTTGCTTGTTGGGAAGGCTGAATAACGGTCAACACTGAGCACCGGGACCTCTCGGTTTTTCGCTCCCTACGAAAGTCGGTTCGAGAACGGGACTGCTCGTACTGCTGCGCCCGAACGTACGAGGATTAACTGGCGAACAGCCGCCGCTCCGCACGTTCGTGCTCGGCGGCCAACACGTCTACCAGTGGGGCGAACGGCGTCATCGCATCCACTGCTCCGTCAGCACTCTCCTCGACAACGGCCGTCATCACCGGCTGTAGTTCGTCCAGAATCCGCTGGGCATCCGTGTGGCCGAGTGAGAGGAGACGCTGAGCCGCGCCCAGCAGTCCGGTGACGAAGCCGTGGCAGCATAGCAAGCAGGCCTCGCGGACGGCCACGTCGGCCAGCGCGGTCACGACGCCGAGCACAACAGCATAGTTCCCGGGTGTTTCGTCGGTGTCAACGCGCTCCGCGTACCTGTCTAGTGTCGTCTCGTCACGAAGGTCGGTCTGGAGCGAGAGCAACCGGTCGCCTGACTGCTGGGCACTCTCACGGAACTCTGCGGCCAGCGTCACGGCCGAAAGCCGCCGGTCAGCCCGACAGATTGCGTCGATATCGCCATCGGTCGCAGCGGCGTGTGCTGCCCGGAGCGCGACGAGTTCGGCGGGGCCGACTTGCCGTCGGAGGTACGTCGACAGGAGCGCTTCGAGGCCTGCCGCGTCTTCGACCCGGTCGTCCTGAATGAACTGCTCCAGCCCGTACGAGACGGTGTAGGTCCCGACTGGCAGGAACGAATCCGCGAGGCGGAACGATTCGAGCGTCGCAGCGTCGCTCACTGGTCCCCTCCGTCAATAGTACGGACGCCGTGGTCATGGGTGTGACTGGTCCCGTCGTGACTGTGACCGCTACCTCCATGGCCTGTCCCGTCACCGTGGGTGTGATCGACGCCGTCATCGTCGAACGTCGTCGGTGGGACGTGCTCGTATCGTGTCGGTACGTCCGCAGGGAGCAGGTCGGCGACCGTGGCCTCCATCCGTTCCTTCGAGTTGGTTACGGGAAACAGGGCCTCTTGCCCGCGGACCGCGAGGTTCCAGTGTCTGTTTCCGACCGCATGCCCGAGTTCCAGCGCCGCGGTCGGCGACACCTCGCTGGCAGCGAAATCGAGCACGAGGGCCTCGATTGCGGCGAGTTCGACGACGACGGGAGTGCCGTCCTCGGCTTCCAGTACATCGCCATCAGCGAGGTCGCGGGCGACCACGATACCGAGGTCCCGGCCGGCTGTCGTCTCAGTGCGGACCCGCGAGCGCTGGCGCTCGGTGTCCGAGAGTACGACAGTGGCGCTGTCAGCCGCTTCGACGGCCGCGGCGAGGGATTCGTCCTCGCGGTGGCCGAGATAGGTGTCTGCGACCAGCATCAGTACTTTCTCCCGGACGGTGCAGGCGCGTCCAATAGCTCGGTGCGTGCGTGGTCCCAGGCCGCGTGGAGCGTCGACTGGACGGTCTCGGCGCGGTCGCCGAGGGCGCGGACCGCGACGCCGGCACCGTTCGGCAACGCTGTCGCGCCGGCCCGGGCCTCACTCTCAGTGACGACTGCGTGGAGCGCGTCGCTCAGTCTGGCCTCGTCATGGTCCGGTGCGAGAACGAACGTCGTCCCGTAAACAGTGAACTCGCCCAGAACGCCGGGGGCCGTGGGGTCCTCCTCCTCGGGCGTCAGGTGGGTCGCGTCCTCGAACAGGAGGCCGTCGGGCCCGGTCCCGCACACCCGGGAGAGGTATCGTTCGAACTCGAACCGTTCGCCCCGGGCGAGACGGCCCGGGACGACCACGTCGCTGACAACGGCAGTCGCGCCGGGGGCCAGATCGACGGTCAGTTCCTGCAGGTACCGGGAATCGGCGTGGAGGATCGTCGGCTCGGGCACGTAGTCTAAGTGACCGCCAGCGCCGACGCTGAGGGTCGTGTCGGCGGCGGCGTAGTTACACGTCATCGACTGGACTTTCGTCGAACTCTGTGTCGAGACGTGTGCGACGGCCTCGTCCCCGACGGTTATCGACACGTCGTGGCGGTCACCCTGGGCGACGCCGCCAGTTGGCGACTGGATGAAGACGGTATCGGCCTCGGGGAGTGGGTCGTAGCCCAGCGTTCCCGAGATGTGGAACGGGACCGTCGCGTAGTCGTGGACCAGGGTCGTTCCCTCAGCCGTCCGCTCGAAGGTCAGTTCGAGCACGCCGTCTTTCCCGGGGGACCCCACGGCGGCCTGTGGCACCGCTTCGGTCGCATACCCCTCGAACGCCGGATGGGGCGCGTCGGCGGCCATCAGGCGAACAGCACCCCGTCGCGGACGTGTGTCAGCACCGCGTCGATATTCGTCTCGTCCTTGCAGTTGGTGAAGACGACGGGGCCGTCTCGAACCTCATTCGCGTCCCGCTCCATCACGTCGAGGTCGACGCCGACGTGGGGGGCGAGGTCGGTCTTGTTGACGACGAGCAGGTCGCAGTCGACGACTCCCGGGCCGCGTTTACGAGGGATGTCTTCGCCCTCCGCGACCGAAATGACGTACAGCGAGTAGTCGGCGAGTTCGGGGTTGAACGTCGCCGCGAGGTTGTCGCCGCCGCTCTCGACCAGCACGAGGTCCAGTTCCGGATGCTCGGCGAGGAACGAATCTATCTGCTGGAGGTTCATCGACGGGTCTTCACGGATGCCCGTGTGTGGACACGCGCCGGTCTCGACGCCGGCGACGAGGTCTTCCGGGACGACCCCGGCGAATCGCTCGCGGAGCACATCGGCATCCTCCTGTGTGAGGATATCGTTGGCAATGACACCCACATCAAGCCCCTGGTCGCGCAGTTCGGGAACGAGCGCAGTCAGTAGCGACGTTTTCCCGGAGCCGACCGGGCCGCCGATGCCGACCGTCGCCACGTCGCGGTGTGTGAGACTCATTCGTCTGTCCCCGCCGAGTCCCCACCATCGGTCGCCGCCTCTGATTCCGTCGGTTCGTCGTCGGCCGACCCGACGCTGTCTGAGCGAATCGGGTCGTGAACCGTGACCAGTTTCGTCCCGTCGGGGAACACTGGTTCGACCTGAATTATATCAATCATCTCTGGGACGCCATCCATCACATCCTCGCGGCCGAGCAACTTCGACGCGCCGGAGCGGATTTCGGCGACTGACTGCCCGTCACGACCGCGTTCGATGCACCAGTCGCTGATGTAGGCGACGGCTTCGGGGTGGTTCAGCGGGACGCCGCGTTCCTTGCGGCGCCGCGCGACCTCTGCGGCGGTAAAGACCGTGAGTCGCTCCTGTTCTTTGGCTGTAAGTTTCATAGCATGTATCGCTGCGCGAGTGGGAGTTCGGAAGACGGTTCACAGGTGACGTGGTCGCCGTCGACCCGGACCTCGAAGGTCTCCGGGTCGACTTCGATGTCGTCCGGACAGTAGCTGTTGTGCACCATGTCGTCCTTGCCGGGCGTCCGCGCACCCTCGATTGGAACGACACGGGAGTCAAGCCCGTACTCCTCGTCGATGCCGGCCTCGGCGGCCGCCGGGGAGACGAACGACAGCGAAAGGGCGTGCTTGGCCTTGCCGACCGCACCGGCGCGTTCGCGCTGGAGAATCGGCTCGCAGGTCATCAGTGACCCGTTGGCTTCGCCCATCTCCGAGTGGACCGGGAAGCCGCCCTTGAACGTCATCGCCGGCTTGACGCCGAAGAAGGCGGGGTCCCACAGGCAGATATCGGCAAGCTTGCCGGGTTCGAGTGTCCCGACGTGCTCTTCGATGCCGGCGCTGATAGCGGGGTTAACGGTGTATTTGGCGATATAGCGCTTGATACGGTGGTTGTCCGCGCCGGTCCCTTCGTCCTCGGGCAGCGGGCCACGCTGGGATTTCATCTTCGAGGCCGTCTGCCACGTCCGCGGGATGACTTCGGCCATCCGGCCCATCGCCTGGGAGTCCGAGGTCATCATCGAGATCGCACCCATGTCGTGGAGCACGTCCTCGGCGGCGATGGTCTCCGCGCGAACGCGGGATTCGGCGAAGGCCACGTCCTCCGGTACGTCGGGGTTGAGATGGTGACACACCATCACCATGTCCAGATGCTCGTCGAACGTGTTGTCGGTGTAGGGCATCGACGGGTTCGTCGACGACGGGAGCATGTTCGGCTCGCCGACCATCTCCATGATGTCTGGCGCGTGACCCCCGCCAGCGCCCTCGATGTGGAACAGGTGCATGGTCCGCCCATCGACGGCACCGAAGGTATTTTCGAGGAATCCGGCTTCGTTCAGCGTATCGGTGTGCATGCACACCTGCACGTCCTCGTCTTCGGCGACTTCGAGACAGGTGTCGATCGTCTCCGGCGTCGACCCCCAGTCCTCGTGCAGCTTCAGCCCACAGGCACCGGCTTCGACCTGCTCGCGGAGCGGGCCGGGGTCGGAGGCGTTACCCTTCCCGTAGAAGCCGACGTTGACTGGCCATTCTTCGGCGGCCTGCAGGAACCGCTTGACGTTCTCAGGGCCGGTTGTACAGGTGGTCGCGCCGCCGCCGTACCCCCCGCCAAACATCGTCGTGATTCCACCCGACAGCGCGTGTTCGTGGAGCTGGGCGGAGTTGAAGTGGACGTGGATATCGAGGCCGCCGGCGGTCGCTATCTTCCCCTCGGCTGGATACACGTCCGTCGATGGGCCAACGACCATGTCGACGCCGTCCATCGTGTCGGGGTTGCCGGCCTTCCCGATGCCGGCGATTTCCCCGTTTCGAATCCCGATGTCGGCGGCGACGATGCCGAGTATCGGGTCGATAATCGTCGCGTTCGTCAGCACCCAGTCGAGTGCGCCCTCTGCCTGTGTGACGCCGGGAGCCATTCCCAGCCCGTCGCGGAGCGTCTTCCCGCCGCCGAACACCGCCTCGTCGCCGTGAGTGCGCAGGTCCTCTTCGACTTCGGCGAACAGCTCCGTGTCGCCCAGTCGGATCTTGTCGCCCGTCGTCGGCCCGTATAGCTCGGCGTAGTTCTCGCGGTCGATATCTCGTGTCATTGGTCGGACTCCGCGTCGCCGTCGTCCGTTGCTTCCTCGCCGGTATCCCCGAACCCTGCTGCACGCATGCGTTCGACGGCGTTGCTCGTATCGCCGTCGACGCTCCCGTTGACCAATCCGTTCATTCCATGAGCGCGGCGCTTCCCGCCGATTTCGACGAGTTCGACCGTCTGCTCGTCGCCGGGTTCGAACCGGACGGCCGTCCCGGCAGGGATGTTCAGCCGCATCCCCATGGCCGCCTCGCGGTCGAACTCTAGGGCCGCGTTGGCCTCGAAGAAGTGGAAGTGCGATCCGACTTGCGAGGGCCTATCGCCGGTGTTCCCGACAGTCACTTCCGTCGTTTCCCGACCTTCGTTCAGCGACACTGTCCCCTCGCCCGGGATGACCTCGCCAGGCATGAGTCCGTCACTCATCGCGCCACCATCCCGAGGATTTCTGACTGTTTGTCTATCATCTGCCCACCTCTTTGAATACACATACTAAAATGATTGCTCTCTGCGCAAGTGACGCCTCTATATCGAGAATCGGATTAAATGCTAAAGTTTCAGACCTAGATAAAGGGGTTCGACTATCGAACTGTCCTACTTCCGGGAGTCAACACGACTCACGTCCAGTCTGTCGGCAGTGTCGACGGGGACTGCTCCTGTGACGCGGGCGAGAATATAACGGGTGATTTGCGGACTGAGAACGCAAAACTCGCCGACAGCGGTGAGCCAAGTCGATGTGACAAGATTACTATCATAATCTCTGCTTTTGCCGCATCGACCAATTAGGAAACAAAATTGCGGAAAAATCTAAATATTCTCGTTAATACTATCGGCTCAGGTGATTATTCGTCATATCCTTTGACGACCTTATACTGTCAAGACTGTGTGGTGGACAATATAAGATAAAAGTGGCAAACCTTATTTGCCACCTCCCGGACGGCAACATTGTGAGCGAAATCATGGACGAATGTCAGGATATAGTGAATAAAGAACGAAATATGGCCAATCATGATAGACACAACAGCCATAGCAAATACATCGTATCGGAGGTAAAAGCATGAGTCGGTCCCCTCTCAGCCGCCGACAGTTCCTCGGCGCGAGCGGGGCCGCACTCGTCACCGGCCTCGCCGGCTGTTCCGCCGGCGAAGGCGGGACCTCCACGGACACGGCAAGCAGCACCGACACCCTCAAAATCGGGGTGCTGGAGGACCAGTCCGGGAACTTCGCCCTCGTCGGCGACCCGAAGGCAAAGGCGTCGATGCTCGCTATCGAGGAAATCAACGCCAACGGCGGTATCGACGGGAAGCAAATCGAGACGTTCCAGCGCGACCCACAGTCGGACAATCAGCGCTATCAGGAACTCACCCGCACGGCGATCAACGAGGAGAACGTCGACGCGCTATGGGCCGGCTACTCCTCGGCGACCCGGGAGGCCATCCGTCCGATAATCGACCGCAACGAACAGCTCTACTTCTACACCACGCAGTACGAGGGCGGTGTCTGTGACGAGTTCACCTTCGCGGTCGGGCCGACCGCCCGCCAGCAACTCGGTATCGTGCTCCCATATCTGGTTGAGGAGTTCGGCCCGGACATCTACACCATCGCGGCCGACTACAACTTCGGCCAGCTCTCTGCGGACTGGGTGAAGGTGCTGGCCAACGAAAACGACGCGAACGTCCTCGGTGAGGAGTTCATTCCGCTGAGCGAGTCTTCATTCGGCTCGACGATCAACCGGATTCAGGAGGCCGACCCGGACTTCGTCATGTCGATGCTCGTCGGGGCGAACCACACGTCGTTCTACGAACAGAAAGCCTCTGCCGGGCTCGACATCCCCATCGGCACCTCGACGGCGATGGCACAGGGGTACGAGCACCGGCGGCTCGACGCCCCGGCGATGGCCAACATCTACGCCGGCGTCAACTACATGGAGGAGGTGCCGACCGACAGCAACACGGGCGACGGTGGCTTCGTCGACCGGTACTTCGAGATGTACCCCGACGCGCCCTACCTCAACGAGGAAGCCGAGACCAACTACTTCTCGACGTACATGTACAAGAAAGCCGTCGAGCAGGCCGGAACCACCGAACAGCCGGAAGTCATCGATGCCCTGGAGTCGGGAATCGAACTCGGCACCGAGGAGGCACCTGAAGTACCGGAAGGCGAGACGATCCGTCTCGACGGCGCGACCCACCACGTCGACCACCACATGTGGATCATGCGCGCCGACGACGAGCACAACGTCGAAGCCGTCGAGAACCGCCAGATCCCCGAGACGTTCCTCTCGGAGACGGCCGGCTGTAACCTCCCCGAGAACCCGGAGCAGACCCAGTACACCCCGGTGGACTACTACGAGGAGGCCGAGTAGGGATGGTAAACGGGATCAACCTCGCACTTCAGTTCCTCGACAGCTTCGCGTTCATCGTGCTCGCCGCGGCGGGGTTGGCCATTATCTTCGGGATCATGGGCGTCATCAATCTGGCACACGGGGAGTTTATTCTCATCGGTGCCTACACCGCGACGCTGGCCGTGACGCAACTCGGCCTCCCGCTCGTCGTGGCGATGCTCGTTGGCGGTCTGGTCACTGGCCTCTTCGGGATTCTGACCGAGCGGGTGATTATCTCCGGAGCCTGGCCCAATTACATCAGTCAACAGACCCTGGGCCGCGATATCATTGAACCGTTGTACGACCGTCTGGCTGATTCGATGGTTGCCACGTTTGGACTCAGCCTGATACTGACCCAGGGGGCCCGAATCCGCTTTGGCAACTCAATCGACCAGATAGCCACGCCGTTCGGCGCAATCTCGTACGGGGAGTTCTCGTACTCGACGTACCGGATCGTCCTGGCCGGCGTCAGCATCGGGCTGCTTCTGGCCACCTATTACCTGTTCACCCGGACTGACTTCGGAATGCGCGCCCGGGCGACGATACAGGATAAGGAAACGGCACAGGCAATGGGCGTCAACACCGACCGAATGTACATGCTGACGTTCGGGTTCGGATCGGCGTTGGCCGGGCTGACGGGCGCGCTGTTCGCACCAGTCATCACGATGCAGCCGACGCTGGGCGACCAGTTCCTGGTTGAGGCGTTCGTTGCCGTCGTTGTCGGGGGGCCGAGCGTCGTCCTCGGCACTGCGCTGTCGGGTGGTGTCCTCGGGGCGATTCTGGCCACGTTCTCGAACCTCTACGGGACGTTCATCGGTCGTATCGCGCTGCTCGTCGCCGCGCTCATCGCGCTCCGGTTCCTTCCCGATGGCATCACCGGCTTCATCGAACAACTGCGGCAACGGAGACAGGAGAGCGACTAGATGTCGACAGATAGTGCAACCGGCGAGGCGAACAGGTCTCTCGCGAGTCGGCTCCGGAGTCGGTTCGAGGGGCCGAACACGATAGGGGAGTCCCGCGGGTTCTGGGTCGGCTTCGTCGTCGCCGTGGCGGCGCTCGCCGTCTACCCAGCGTTCGGTGACGGCTCACAGCTGTCGCTGTTCATGGTGCTTGCCTTGCTGGGGCTTTCGCTGTCAATCGTCTGGGGCTACTCGGGCGTGCTGAGCTTCGGCCAGGTCGTCTTCTTCGGCATCGGAGCCTACACGTTCGGCGTCGTCTCGATCAACTTCGCGACCCCGGGCGGTATCACGGCTGCCGTCGTCGCCGGCATTGCCGGCGGGGGCGTCAGCGCGGCGATACTGGGCTACTTCATGTTCTACGGCGGGGTGCGAGACGTCTACGTCACCATAATCACGCTCGTCTCGACAATCGTCATGCACACGTTCATGGCCCAGACCGCGGGGTCCGAGTGGGCTATCGGCGAGGCGGCGCTTGGCGGCTTCAACGGAATGCCGGACATTCCGGTGTTGACGCTTGGCGTCGAGGGGGCTTCCTACCAGTTCATGTACAACCCGTTCCCGATGCGGGTTATCGGAATCGGATCGTTCGAGATCAGCCCGTTCTACTACCTCGTCCTCCTCCTGCTGGTCGGGACGTATCTCGGACTGCGTATCCTCGTTAACTCCGACTACGGCCGCGTGATGGTCGCTGTCCGGGAGGACGAGGACCGAACCGAGATGTTCGGCTACAACGTGACTCGCGTCAAGTTCGTCGTGTTCACGCTCGGGGGAGCGCTGGCGGGCCTGTCCGGCGTACTGTACGCTGCACGGAACGTCTACATCGACCCCACCGTGTTCTCGCTGCTGTTCGCGACGCTGCCGGTCATCTGGGTGAGTATCGGTGGCCGAAAGAGTCTGCTCGGGGCCGTCGTTGCAACGCTCGCCGTCGAATACCTCCGCATCTCGATGGCCGGAGAGCTGGCGCTGGTCCTGCTTGGGACCCTGTTGCTGGTGACGATTCTGGTCCTTCCGAGTGGCTTCGTTCCGTGGCTCCACGAGCAGCTTGTCGAAACTCGACTCGGCCCGGGCGAAGCCGGCGGGGCTGACGCACCCGACGCGTCGAGTGAGGTGAGTGATTAATGAGTGATACTGAAACCGAATCCGAGGTCGACTCGCTCGGACCGAACGTCCGACAGACCGCTGCGGAACTGGCAACGGGAGACAGAACGGAGACGCTGCTGCAGACCGACGGGCTGGTCAAGCAGTTCGGCGGATTCACTGCCACCGACGACGTGGATTTCTCGGTCGCCGAGGGAGAGCTCCGCTGTCTCATCGGCCCCAACGGCGCTGGCAAGTCGACGCTGCTGAACCTGATTACCGGCTCGTACGAGGCGACCGACGGCAGTATCTACTACAACGGCCACGACATCACCGACCTTGACCCACACGAGCGGGTCTCTCGCGGTATCAGTATGAAATTCCAAGTTCCGTCCGTGTACGGTGACCTGAGTGTCAGAGAGAACGTCAGGCTCCCCGTCCAGCAGTTCGCCGACGGGGAGAAGCGACGGCGGCTGGTCGCCGAGGCTATCGAGGTTGCGGGGCTCACCGGCTACGAGGACGTCGATGCCGGGCAGCTCTCACACGGGCAGCAACAGCAACTGGAAATCGGGATGGCCGCCGCGCTGGAACCCGACCTCCTGCTACTGGACGAGCCGGTCGCCGGCCTTGACGTGGCCGAACGGGAAGCAATCGCCGAGCGGATCACGCGGCTCAACGAGGAGCAAGGGATCGCCTTCGTCGTCATCGAGCACGACACCGACTTCGTCGCGAGCATCGCCGAAGAAGTGACTGTCCTGCACAACGGCGAGGTGTTCCGCGAAGGGCCGATCGAGGAGATAGAGTCGGACCCCGAGGTCCAGCGGATATATCTGGGAGGTGAGTCGTGATGCTCGAACTCGACGAAGTTTCCGCAGCCTACGACACAACGCCGATACTGCGGGACGTGGACCTCTCCGTCGAAGAAGGAGAAATCGTCGGCGTGATGGGGAAAAACGGCGTCGGCAAGACGACGCTCCTGAAGACGGTGATGGGATTGCTGGAGCCCAGCGATGGGACCATCAGCTACGACGGCACTGACGTAACCCACGCGAGTGCCGACGAACGCGCCCGGGCCGGTATCGGCTACATTCCGCAGGGCCGCGACGTGTTCCCCAAGCTAACCGTCGAGCAGAACATCAAGATGGGCGAGACCATCCGGTCAGACAGCGACGAAACGCTGTACGATCAGATATACGACTACTTCCCGGTCCTGGAAGAGCGGGCCAGCCAGGAAGCCGGCACGCTCTCGGGCGGGCAACAGCAGATGCTCGCCATCGGCCGCGCACTGGTCTCGAACCCTGACCTGCTCTTGCTCGATGAACCGTCTGAGGGCATCCAGCCCTCTATCGTTGACCAGATCAGTCAGGACATGCAGACGATCAACGACGACCTCGGGACGACGATTCTATTCGTCGAGCAGAACCTCGGGGTCATCCGCGAGATGGCTGACCGCTGTTACGCGATGGAGCGTGGCACAGTCGTCGACGAACTCGGCCCGTCGACGATTGCCGACGAGGACGCGATAGCGGAATATCTCGCGGTCTGAGGCGGGCTGCCATCGCAGTTTTTCGAATCCGTCGCCAGCGACAGGCGGTCGCCGTAGAAACGACTGACAGCAGTTCGGAGATATACTGGACTGTCGGCTAGCTAACTCCTTCCTAATTACACGGAAGCAACCGAATCAACAGGAACTTGAGTACCCACTGAACAGACCTGTACACGAATGTCCGATCGTGACTCATGGATATCGAACCTCGGCTTTGTACTTGCCGCCGTCGGCGGTGCAGCGGGCCTCGGGAACATCTGGCGGTTTCCGTGGCTCACTGCCGGGAACGGTGGCAGCGCGTTCCTCATCGTGTACCTGCTTGTCGTCGTCGGCATCGGCGTCCCGGGACTACTCGCTGAGTTCGTCCTCGGACGGTGCGGGCGGCAGACACCGACCGCGGCGCTTCGTTCGCTCACGGGCTCCCGCTGGGGATCGTGGCTGGGTGCGTTCAACGTCCTGACGACCCTCGTCATCCTCTCGTTCTACTCCGTCGTCGGCGGGTGGATCCTTCGCTACACACTGGTCTCTCCGGTCGGGGCATACTTCGGGCAGCCCCAGCAGTACTTCGGGGCGATGAGCTTCGGGCTCGAAGCGGTCGCTTATCACCTGCTGTTCCTCGGTATCGTCGCCGCAATCGTCTTCTTCGGCGTGAGCCACGGCATCGAACGCGTCTCGAAAGTGATGCTCCCTGGCGTCGTGATAATCCTCATCGGCCTCGCCGTGTGGACGGCCACTCAGCCGGGCACGGCCGCCGGCTACGCGTTCTATCTCAGCTTCGACGCCGACTACCTCGCCGCGAACTTCCTGAGCGTCATCGGGCCAGCGGCGGGCCAGGCGCTGTTTACCCTCTCGCTTGGTGCTGGGGTAATGCTGACGTACGCCTCGTATCTCGACGACAACGCATCTCTTCCACGAGATACGCTGGTTATCGCTGTCTCGAACACGTTCATCGGTGTCCTCGCCGGGCTGGTCGTCATTCCGCTGCTGTTTTCCCAGGGTGTCGACCCCGGACAGGGCGGCCCCGGTGCGCTGTTCGTCGCGCTCGCGACGGCGTTTGCGACGCTGCCGGGCGGGGAACTCGTCGCGACGGCGTTCTTCGCGACGGTCTTGATGGCCGCGGTGACCAGCGGGATCAGCCTGCTCGAAACGCCGGTGGCAACGCTCGTCGACAGCTTCGGCGTCCCCCGACGCCGTGCAACGGTGCTGGTCACAGTCCTGCTTGCGGCCACTGGGAGCGGGCTGGCACTCACGAGCCCGGTGTTCCAGTTCGTCTCCGGCACGCTCGCAGATCTCATGCTGACCGTCGGCCTGTTCGCATTCACTGTCATCGTGGGCTGGCTGCTCCGTGGGGAAGCGCTGGCGGAGTTCCGCGCTGGAACCGATCGCTTCGAATGGGTAGCCAGACCGTGGCTACTGACCGTTAGCTGGGTTCTCCCCGTCGTCGTGCTGTTCCTGTTGACGAACACGCTCGCGTCGCTCGCCGGAATGTCGCTGGGGCTCGGCGGCCGAGCACTTATCGCTGTGGTGGGCACTGTTGCCCTTGCTGTCGTAGTTACGAGTGGAAGCTGGAGCGACCGGTTGAGTTCGAGCTAAGTACGCCCGTCTTGATTCTGCTGCTGTTCTGAACACGTCTCCACCGAGAGGGCTTTCTTTTCCACTTTGGCTTCCTGCACATCGTTCGCCAGCGACTCCCGTATGCAGTGTAATAATTCCTAAATCCAGTATTGCCGCCATACCCGCGGAAATGCATCCTGTCGGTGGTCGCGCCGGGTTTTTTGTTTGTGCACCCTGTTCATGATCGTATGAAACTTTACGAGGATGTTTCGGTTGGTGACGTACGACAATCCGATGGATACACTGTGTCGAAATCCGAGATTGTAGAGTTCGGCGAGAAGTACGACCCGCAACCGTTCCACACCGATGAGGAGGCAGCGAAAGACTCCGTCTTCGGCGGGCTAGTCGCCTCCGGGTGGCAGACCGCCGCGATCTGTATGCGTCTCAACGTCGAGAACAGCGAGGACATGGCAACTCAGGCTGGCGTCGGCGTCGACGATCTCCGCTGGCATCAGCCGCTCCAGCCCGGTGACACGCTACGACTACGAACTGAAATCATCAACAAGCGACCCTCCGACAGCGATCCCAGCCGGGGACTCATCACAACCCGCCACGAAGGGCTGAATCAAGACGACGAGCTGGTTATTTCGTACGAAGCGACAGCCATGATCCGCCGCGAGACCGACGAGTAACGACACAGCCAAGCTGCGGGATACTTACACGTGGCTATCTCGCCTTTTTACCGTGTTCTGGCCCACAGCATCGCTCCCGCCGGAACAGTCTGAGACAGTCTGCGAGATTGCCACGTACGCATTCTGGTGTTGACGTGTATTCGAGTCGTAGTCACAAACCAGTACGCATCGGCGAGGACTGTTGGTACCGTCTTTCTCAGACAGCGCCCAAGCGGACACACACTCTCACGCCTTCGACTAAATTGCGTTGCGTTCTGCCTCGACCGCCTTGACGTACGCCTCGACAACATTCTCGATAATCGCTTCGCCGGCCTCGGTTGTCGCCGCTGTCGGATCACCGAGGACACCGTTTTCGGTGATTGATTTGAACCCTTCACTTAGCAGCCGAGCCGGCGAAATATCACCTTCAGGCCCGGGTTCGATATTCTCCGTCCTGACGAGTCCCTCATCGATGGCTAGTACAATCGCTGTTTCGGCGGCCCCAGCGTGGATTACATCCTGTTCGTACTCGATACCGGCCTTACTGAGACCCTCATTCAGCAACTGCATATGCTCGTCGAGGTCAGCGAGCGGGATCACTGAGGCTTCGAGTTCACGTGCGATGTCGGGAGCCACGGTTTTGACCGGCCCGAAGTTCCCACCGTGAGTCGGGACGAGAACGATGTGCTCGAAGCCATGGGTGTCGAGGGATCTGCAGTACGATCGGATGACATCCATCAATGTCTCGGGTGAAACGGTTATGCTACCGGGGAACTCCATATGGTGTCCCGAACATCCGGGGCGTATTGTGGGGGCCGCAAGAGCATCACCCAACTCAGTCGCCATTCGGCGCGAGAGTTCGTCCCCGTCCAGCGTATCCATATTCAGTGGCAGGTGTGGGCCGTGTTGTTCGATCGAACCGACCGCTATGACCACGGTCTGTGTTCCGTTTTCGATGGCGGATTCAATTTCTGGCCATGCCAGTTCCTCAAGACACACTGACCTGCGAGAAGACATTGTTGTCAATTATCTGGTTTGTAGTAAATACCTGCCGAAACCTGAACATGATTACCCATCAGTCGGCAGCGGGTCCGCTGGCAGCTCGCTTTTTATGCTGAGTATCTTCGCTCCGGTTGATTGAGTCCGATGCCGTTGTCGGTTTTGCGTACCGACTGTGATGGCCTCGCACCTGAAGAGAACGATCTGGAGGCAATAACTGGAACTGACTTCCCCCGGACGATTCCCTCGCTGTTAGCCTTCGACACAATCAGTGCAACGACTAGCACCGGGAAGCGAGGACTGACCACACTCTGTGCACGCATCGAGGCCCGCGCTTGGCTTCTCCCGTGGGACAGGTATCGTGTCCAGTGCTTTTCGCAATCGCTTCTTCATGTAACACCATATGCAGTCCTATATTTTAATATTTGGGGAGAATATCTGATTGAGAGGGCAACTAGACGCATAACTATCCATAGTCTTGGATGAATGTACTGAGATGTCGTTCCATATGTGCGCAATTAAACAAAACCCGTCTAGTCTGGCGACGCTACACTTTGTACCCGTACTGATGGACGAATGACATGAAGTCAGACCGTCTTGCCAGCTTTCGTGGCCGTCCCAATGTCTGAGAAGATGAATTTGGTTTCTTCGGGCGTCGTTTCTACGTCGCCCTCCCAGCCATGCCCAGAAACGATTCGCTCTACGATCAAGAGGCCAAGGCCGACTCGATTCTGGCCGAAAGAGCCACCAAACACCGACTCTGCTATCGATTCTGGCAGTTCAGGTCCGTCATTACTGACCTCAAATCCGGTCTCCGTGCCCCGGACCGAGACTATCACATCCTCCCCACAATGCTCTTTGACATTGCGGAAGAGATTCTCGAATAGTTGTTGGAGACGCGATCTATCAGCCATAATCGTACGACTGTCAGAAACAGTCAATGTGGCGTTCGGCGGCGAAACGATATCCCATGCGTCACGTGCAATCGCCGCGATATCGACCGGCTCTCGCTCTCCGACATCTGCACCGTCGCGGGCCAGTGAGAGTGTATTTGTGATGAGTGTCTCAATCCGGTCTAAAGAGTCAAGCACTGTGTGTAAGTGCGTCGCAACTGAGTCAGGCACAGATTCCAAGGCATATTCTGTGTATCCGATCGCAGCCGTCAGTGGGTTCCGAATATCGTGTGCAAGCACTCCGGCGAACTCGTTAAGTCGCTCATTTTGCGCTTCGACAGTCTGGTAGTGTTTGTGCCGCTCTATTTCGTAGCTGATCCACTGCGTTAATAACTCGACGAACTGCTGTTCTTGCTCTCCAAAGTCGCGCTTTCGAGGGCTGTCGTCAGAGTAACAAAGCGTTCCATATGTTTCACCGTCGACCAGTATTGGTGAGCCGATATAGCACTGCAACCCGGTAGCCTCTGCAGCGATATCATCAGCATATTCCGAAGCGTCTGCATCCGATACAATCAGCATCTCGCGGTCGTTGACAACGTGTCGACACCACGTTTCGTCAAGATTGTGGACTGTCCCGGCCGCGTAGTCTCCCGTCTCAATTGTCGATCCAACAACATTGTACTCTCCTTCAGCCGTGTATGAGAGCACGCCATAAGCCAGCCCCAGCCGATCACGTCCGATTGTTATCGCCTGCTCGATTTTTTCATCTAATGACAATGAACGATTTGCGCCGAGTTCGTACAGGTCTCGAAAGTAATCGTCAGCATCCGCTGCCATAGCCATTTGGTTACATATGTCACTCACCTATCTTTATGGTTTTCAACGCTGAACCCGCCTCGCTCCATGACGCCCCAGCTATCTACCCCGCGGAAATACTCGAGGAGGCCCTGCCAGGCCACGATAGTCTTCCACTGTCGGTAACCGAAGTTTTCCAGCACGCCGTACCACAGTAGTCGTCCTATCTGTCGTGGATCTTCGTATCGGTTGAAACTCCAGACTTCGCTGAACACGCCGAACCATGACAGGAATATCCCAAACCCAGTCGTCAGCAAAAAGAAAACAATGAAAAATTCGATACTCAACACCCCAAAGTACCACGCAAGCGGGAGAATAATATATCCTAACCCTTCGATAAGTGGGCCAAACATCTCCGCTGCGACAAAGAACGGAAAAATGACTGTTCCAACGCGGCCGTACGATGGGTTAAATAGCATTCCTCTGTTCGTGACAACCGTCTCAACCATTCCACGGAACCAGCGACGGCGTTGGCGGCCGAGCACGCGTCTACTGCTTGGAACTTCTGTCCAGGCGACCGGCTCGGGCACAAAATCAACAGTGTATTCCCGACCTTCATCGGTCAGATACCGGTGGAGGCGAACGATGATGTCGAAGTCTTCTGTGATCGTGTCATGGCGGTAGCCACCGATTTCCCGGACAACGTCGGTTCGAAAGAGACCGAAAGCACCTGAGATGAGAATCAATCCGTTAAGCCGATTGAGTCCGAGTCGGCCGGAGTAGAACGCACGGAGATACTCCATTACCTGTAGTCCTGGGAGCCCAGTCTTCGGAAGATTCACCTCTTTGACGAGGCCATCTCTGACGCTACATTCGTTTGCCACTCTGATGACGCCGCCCGTCGCAACCGTCGTCCCCGGCCGCTTGAGAAACGGTTTGACAATCTGCAGTAAGGCATCTCTGTCGATAAGCGTATCCGAATCGACTGCACAGAACAGCGGCATCTCTGTCAGCCAGATACCAGCATTAAGTGCGTCACTCTTACCACCGTTTACTTTGTCAACAACCAATAGCTCTTCATATCGGGTTGACCGGTATGTCCCGTGTATCTCTTCGCTAGGCACTTCGAATGGCACCTCTGCCTCGATTTCCTTGAGTTCAAACCGTTCAACCAACTTCTTGAGCGTTGCATCAGTTGACCCATCGTTGACGACGACAACCTCGAGTTCTGGGTAGTTCAGCGACAGCATCGACTGGACACTCTCTTCAATGGTTGCTGCCTCGTTGTAGGCTGGAACAACCAAGGCAATACCCGGATAAAACGGGCTGGCAAACCGCCTGAACGGCTCATCCCAGTTTGCCTCGCGAACGTTGTCGCGTAGCTCGAACAGAGCCAGGATATGGAGACAGAAATAATAGCCGTTTACTACGAGATAGTACGCAAGAACGAACAGTCCAGTTACGCCGAACACCGTGACGGCCAGATGAGTCGTTGAATGCATTCGTTATCCCTGGGTGGCCCGGGTGTGGCCCCGGGCGACACTATCGTATGATGCGTGTTCACTGCTCCATTCCCAGGCAGCGCCGAGAATGGCCGGTCCACTATGACCGATCTGATCCTGTCGCCGCACCAGTGCGTTCGTTCCACGGACTAACGCCCGTGGATCCTCTTCCGAAACAAGCGCATAGAGAAGGATTGTCACTGCCTCTTGATCGCCCCATGAACCCAGCATCTCGTAGACAGCACCCCGAACACGCGGCGAGGAATCAGCCGTGGCCCGGGCCAGAAACCGTGAATCCCGAAGTTCCGGCCGCCAACCAAAACTGCCAAGCGCACTTGCTGCGGCCGCTCGTACACCCTCATCATCAGCCTCTAAATTGGATGTCAACCACGACACATCTGCTGTGCGAATGCCTGTCCCGAGTTGTCCGTGAACGAGTAACACCTGCGCCAACAGTGCATCTGACCACGCCTCGTACCGGTTTGCTGCAAGTGCAAACATCGCATCAGGGGCCTCCCGGGCAAGCCGATACAGTGTATCTTGCCCGAAGACACTGAACTCTGTTGTCGCCCCATCCAGCAGTAACTCGACGCCCGCTGCAGGGGTATCTAGCTGTCCGGTCTGAAAGAGAAGGCGCGCAACGGCCGCTCGCTCAGCCTGTGTCGTTGGCTCGTAAGATGCCGCATGGTACGGGTCTGGATCATCTAGTCTGATGAGCCACGTTAACGCCTGTAATCGAACGAACGTATGACCACGTTCTAAATCAGCTCGAGCCTCATCTGGGATGCCCAATGCGACACCGAGTTGCTTGAGTGAGTCGGCTTCGCTCCCGTCCAGTTCACGGAGATACTCTGCTAGAAGTTCCGTCGCGACGCTCCGTTCTGTCTTCGAAAGAGTAGGAGCCCATTCGTCCCACTTCGGTTCTGGTGCAAAGGCTCTGCTGAGTAGCTCGCTTTGCACGTCCGAGCGCACACGACTCCGCTGTGTGGCCTTGAGAGACCGGTAGCTCGACAGCCCCATTGTGAGTGCAAGCGAGACTATGAGTCCGATTCCAACGAGAAGTCCCAGAACAGAGAGGATGACACTGATGGGTACAGAATACTCACCTACTGCCACGGCACCCTGCATCACCGGCACTCCTGCTCACGCCGTCGCATATCTTCGAACCCGAGCTAGCAGCTCTTGCGCACGAAACGGCTTGGTGACGTAATCATCCGCGCCGGAGTCAAACCCTTCCAGTACATGTTCTTCCTGGCCACGCGATGTAAGCATAACAATTGGTAAGTCCGAACGCACGGTCAACTCACCGCCCCGGATCATCCGTACCAGTCTAGTCCCGTCGAGACGCGGCATCATCACATCACAGATAGCCAGCGCTGGTTCATACTCCGTATCAAGCAGATCGGCCGCAGCCTGACCATCCTCACAAACGCGGACAGTGTAGCCTGCACTCTCCAATCGATGGGTGAGTAACTGACGAAGGGTTTCATCATCATCGACTATGAGTATTTCATCACCCATTTGTTATTGTAACTACTGTTTGCAGAGTCAAAAGTCCGTCTAATAATCTGCAGTGACTAATAGTCGCTACCCGTTGAAGAGCAATAGAGTAATCAGATACAGAGCCATATGCTATCTATGGAACGTCGCCGCTTTCTCGCGTCTGTCGGTGTGACTGGGGCTGCCGGTGTTGCGGGGTGTTTAAGCGAGAACGGTAATCAACCGATGTTTCAGGTTCGTCGGAAAGGGTTTGAGCGACTCACTGACGACGGGTATGAACCGCTGACCGTTCGTGGCCTGAACATTGGTATGGCAAAGCCCGGCTATTTCCCAGGGTCGGCAGCCATTACACGGGACGAATACGACCGCTGGATAGCGGATATCGGCGCTATCGCCAATGTGATACGAACCTATACGATCCATCCTCCCGAGTTCTATCACGCCCTTGCAGCGTACAACGCGGATGCAACCGATCCGTTGTACCTCTTGCAGGGAACGTGGGTACCACACGAGCCACTAGTCACCGCAGGCGATGCAACCAGCATCGCAGACACAGTCGATCAGGAGCTACAGCGTACCGTGGACGTTGTCCACGGTGACACGACTCTTCCGGACCGACCCGGGCATGCTGGTGGTGTCTACGATGCTGATGTTCACGAGTGGCTTCTGGGGTATTTATTCGGTATCGAGTGGCCACCATCCGTGGTCGAGGCAACGAACCAAGCCAACGACGCTGGGACGTACAGCGGGTCGTACGTACAGAGTGATGGGAGTGCCTTCGAGCGGTGGCTTGCGGAGCGGTTAGACGGCGCTGTCGCACACGAGACCACCAACCATGACTGGCAAGCCCCTGTCGGGTTCGTCAACTGGGTGACGACTGATCCGCTGGAGCATCCGTATGAGCCATTTGTAGACGAAGATTCGGTCACGATTGATCCGGATACTGTCACCACAACTGACGAGTTCGATCCGGGCACGTTTGCGGCATACCACGTCTATCCATATTATCCCGACCTGCTCAATGAAACACCGGACTACGTCGACTTTATCGACCACCGTGGTGAGCCCAATAGCTATGCCGGCTACCTCAATGACTTGGTCAGTGTGACAACCCATCCCCTCCTCATCGCTGAGTTCGGAGTGCCGAGTTCACGGGGTATCGCACACCGTGACGTACATGGGCGTCATCAGGGCCAACATACTGAGCAGTCCCAGGGCGAGATCGTCGCGGCGATGTACGAGGACATCGTCAAAGCAGGCACCGCAGGCGGCGTTGCGTTCGCATGGCAAGACGAGTGGTTCAAGCGGACGTGGAATCTCGATGCCCGCTCGGTCCCGGGTCGCCGTCCGTACTGGTCAAACATTGAGACTCCCGAACAGCGATTCGGATTGTTGGCGTTTGAGCCGGAGAATGCGGTTTCCCTGTCCGGCAACAGCTCAGACTGGGACGACGCCACTGTGATCAAGCCACAAACAGCAGCCAATGTTCCAGCCGATCGACAACTCGAGGAGTTCCGCATCTCACACAGTTTAGAAGGATTAGAGATGCGAGTAACGCTCGGTGACGTAGCCGACCCGATAGACTGGAGTAGAGTGAATATCATCCTGACAGTCGGCCTACGTGGGGAAGAGACGTCTCTCCCGCTCAACACGGATGCGACAGCCGCCGCTGACTTTGTCGTTCACCTGAGTGGGCCAGCGACATCCCGCTTACTGGTCCAGTCGTCGTTCGACGCGTTCGCCCGCGAATTCGGTTCTCAGGCGGGCTTACCAGTGCAGGAATATCGCGACGGAACGGCGGGATTCGTTCCGGTACGCGAGCCTATCAATCGTGGATACACCGTCCCAGCGACCGGCGATGTGGTTCCGTTCGAGGCCGTCGAAACGGGACAGCTCACCTACGCGAACGGGGACCCGTCATCGCCAGATTACAATTCGCTCACTGATGTCCACGTCAGTCCGGCGGACCGAACAGTTGAGGTGCGACTTCCCTGGGTTCTACTGAACGTTGCTGATCCGTCAACCAAACAGCGAATCGCATCGGACTGGTCCGACGGTCTTGAAACAACGTCTTTCGAGACAGTAACAGTTGGCGCTGCAACGTATCGTCCGACCACAGATGGACGACAGGCGCAGACCATCGATGGCACAACAAATCTCATAGACGCTCTCCCTGGACGCAACGGTACGACAGTGGACACAGCCACGTACAGCTGGGAACAGTGGAACCAGCCATCATATACCGAGCGATTAAAACAATCATATGACGTTTTGCAGAACTCGTGGAGTTAGCTTGCTGTGAAATCCCCGCGCTCGTGCCCACATGGCGACTCGTTCATGTCCATGGCAGCGTTAACTATAGCATGGCCCGTCAGCACAGGGCTAGAAAAGACACACAATCACTGCTGTCCGACAGCGCGGCCTGAACGTTCCTGGACTTTCAGTGCCCATACGTTGGGATTCTCCTGTAGTTCATACTCAGAGAGAAGGTTCGACTGGTATGCGTTATCGGCGAGTGACTCACGTGCGGTGTCCCATTCGTCGATTTTGATGCGGTTGAGCGGTCCGGCGACGATCACACTTCGCCATGCGCCGTCTGGGCTAATATCGAAGGTAGTAAAACTCGCGATATCGGTCTGCTCCGCGTAACTCTCTTTCCGGAGTTTGGTGGTTGCGCCCAAAAACACGAAGTACAGGGTGTCCTCTCCATCGTACCCGAAAGATAGTGGCACGCCGTATGGCACTCCCTCAGCGGCCATCGACAGCACACCAACACCTCTCTCGGTCAGCACTTTGTCAATGATCGATTCTTCCAACTCTGCGCCCAATAATGGTTGGTAATCTGAACTCATAATCAAAATATGTTCTTGATACTGAATTAAACCCGGAGACGATTCTCGGGTACTCGGAATGCGACTCTTAATTAACGAACCCGGGGAAGCGCAGGAGCACAGACCACCAATTCAACAACTGACAAGCGACAGCAATCCCTGTCACCTGCTACCTGAGTACGAGGCTTTGTTACCTGTCAGTCCGAACAGGAGGTATGGCAATCGACCCACTGACGAACGACGACGTTCTGGCGGTCCTCGAAGATTGCGAGGCGACGGCGGTCCCGACAGCACACATCTCTGCACGCCTTTCGGCCCCGAAACCGTATGTCACGACACATCTCCAGCAACTCGCTTTGAAAGGTCTGGTCGGGTTCAACACACACAGGGGTGTTCGCCGCTGGCGGCTTACAACCGCCGCGAGGGCAGCTAGTGAGTAAGGCACAGGTGCCTTCCTGCTATCGTCTCGTTACCACTGCTTCAGAAAACGCTGGGAAAGAACAGACGATTATGCGTCGGCGCGAATGTCCCGACCAACGGCGTTCCTCGCAAGCGTCTCGAAGCGGTCTTGCGCGTCGTCTGTCAGTGCGTATTGCTCGTGGACATCGTCGGGTTCTTTCCCGCGCCCACTCGCCAGCCCAACGACGTGGGCGATTCTCTCGTAGTTCTCTCTGACGAGCGAACCGACGAGATCGGGGAGCCCGGCGCGGCCGGCGAGTTCTTCGGCGGCTGCGCGGCCCGCGAACACCTGCTGTGCCGGCCGGTCGACTAAAACCATCGCAAACGGCGGCTCGTCGAACTGGGCCGTCAGAAACGACTGGGCCGACTCATCGTACCACGAGATCGCGCCGATATCGTCGACCTGTTCGAGGGCTTTCGCAGCCACCGAGCAGTACGGACATTCGCCGTCGTAGATGAGCACAGAGCTAAAACGGGCCATACGTCTACTAGGGGTTCTCGCCGCATATATCGTTGGATTGGGAGTGTGCAGGTAGTGCCAGTGGCTAGTTCGGACAGCGACTGGTCTGCCTGTATTCCCTGAACTGCCACCTACATGAGCCGAAGTTGTGTGCTGACTCTTGCCCTGCTACCTGACGCAGTCGGCTGTGCAATCAGTTCGTTCATACGTCACTAGCTATCACCATAGAATAATGCCCTCCCCCGGACGGATTCTCCGTACAGAGGATAGCCGTCGGACGGAACTACTCGGCACTATCGTCTCGAATTCGCTTCCGATCGTCGGTGTTGCGTTTCTCGACTGGAGTGCGGCTGCATTGCTGTTTCTCTATTGGTTTGAGCTTGGCGTCGACTCGGTCTGGGCACTCGTCCGGGCAGTGTTCGCCGGTCGCCCGCCGGAGATTGAGACTGGCACTTTGCTTGTAGGGCCGCTGGCACAACGGCAGTTCTCCCTCGCTATCCCGCGAACCGATCTGCGAGTCTATTTCATGACCCTGCTCGTGCTCCCGGTTACTGTTCTCATCCTGGTGGTCGTCTGGTTGTTTACTGGGGCCTTGCTGATTGGCCCGCTGCCGGAACCCGGCACGGAGACGGTAACTGGTGTGCTGCTGGCAACTGTCGGAATTTTCGTTCTGACGGGCGTCACTACGGTACGGAATTACTTCTACAACGGGGAGTATCGGAAACATAACTCGACGACGGCGTTTCGTGGCCTGTTACCTCGGATATGTACCGTCTTTTTCGGCGGCATACTCACTTTGACACTGATAACAGCAGCTACGGAGGGGCCTGAAGCGGAACTCGGCAGTCTTGACCCGACTGTCGTCGGACTCCCACTGTTACTCATGGTCGTCTGTCTCAAATTCACGTCTGATCTCTTGGGCGTCTATAGCGACCGTCTTGCCGTCTATTTCAAGTCGTACGATCAGGAATACGGCTGGCAAACGGCCCCGCCGAAGGCACGATCTATCGACAAGACACTCGCTGATGCACCTGAGCGAGTTCGTCCGGTCCGTTGGGGACGAGTCATCGGCGGCCTCCTCAGATTCCCATCTCACCCAGGCAGCCTGCTTATCGGTGGTATGGGGCTGCTTGTTGCGGTCCTGTTTGCAATCGGCAGTGCCTGGGATATCGTCGCCGTGATCGTTGTCGCAAGCGTTAGCATCCCGGTTTTCCTGCTGTGTCTCGACCAGCTATTGCGATACGGAACGATCGAATACCGAATCGACGCTGACGCCGGTGTGCTCGTCGCATATGACCGTCTGTTTGGCACGGCACTCTGGCGCGTCGAGTCGGGGGAGGAACGCAGCCTCCGCGTTGAGAAGACGCCGCTTGATTCGCTGCTCGGCACAGAGACGGTTACTATTGAACACGCTGAAGGCGAGTATATACTGCCACATTTGCCTGATACCGCCTCAGTCGTCGCGGCGTTTGACCGACAACCCGAGCGGTCAGAACAGATATTCCCCGGTCGGGCTGGGGTACTCGGGTGAGTCGTTTGAGTGGCCTGTGGCGGGCTTCGTTATCTATCATTGGCGATCGTGTTGTCGGTCCATAGGTCATAGCCGACGACCAGCGCCATGCCACTCGTCGGAATAATCAACAGTAGCCTGCCAACGGGTGAGAAGTCAATGCCGGCTATCGAGAGACCGATGTATGCCACAGCCAGTACCGGTGGGACAGTGAGTGCAGCACCGAGTCGAGTGCTGTCCGCCCGGAGGTAGCCAGTGCCCCAGCCGACGAGTCCCAGTATTATAAGCGGAATCGCGAGCGCCAAGATGAGGAGCGCGGTGAGCTCTCTCCCGATATCGTTTGTCCCGGCTGTTGTGAACAACAGCGTTCCGAGTAAACAGGCTCCAGCCCCAACGAGAGCACTGAATGCGAGCACGCGCTGTAAGCGAGACATCGACGCGCTGTCACGCCTGAGTACTGTGCCCAGCCCGACTAACAGCAGCGCATTCGCGGTTATGATGAGTCCCGGTCTGAGCGTCCGTTGTACCCAAATTGCGCTAAACGGCGGTGGGTTGAACACATACGAATCACCCGGCCGCGGTGTCGGCCAAAGTTCGAGCGGCACTGCGGTGATGAGCAGACAGACTGCACTCAACCCAAGCAGCGGACCGGCCAACCGATATGAGCGACGCCACATGGCAGGTCACTCACCTCCGAGGGCCACGACGGTTCCGTCCGGCGACACGCTCACGATTCCGCCATCGAGTACCGCCAGTGAGACTGCCTGATACTCGGTCGGATACTGCCATACTGCCTCGCCGAGACGCGTGGTGAACGCGGTGAGGCCATCATCACTCTGGAACGTGAACACAGCGTCGTCAGCCGCGGCAGTCACCGCGCCACCGAGATTGATTTCCGAGCACCACCGGGGCTCTGGTGGTCCGTTTTCGACGCGGTCGAAGGCGAACGTCGCGCTGGCGGACTCACCTGGGCGCTCGATCGCATACACGCTATCGGGCGTCACGACCGGGAACTCGAGTGACCGTCTGTCGTCGAGACGCCACTGCTCGCTCCCGTCTGTGAGTGACCGGCCTATCAGATCGCCGTACGTGTTGCTCACATAGACGGTCCCATCAGAGACGACGGGATAGCCCTCAGGTCGATCCGAGTGTTCCCACTGGACCTCGCCAGTTGCGGCGTCTACCGCCACTATCTCCTGTCCAGCAATAATGACGGTGTCGTCAGCTACGGCCAGCCTCGTCCCGTCGGCGGTCGCCGTCCACTGCCGGCGTCCGTCGTCGGTCGCAAATCTCGCTACCCCGTCAGTCGTGGGGACGAACAGGGCGTCGTCAGTCACAACTGGAACGCCTGCCCCGGCCGTGTCTGTGTTTCGCCACGCAACTGCCCCGTCCGCAACCTCGAATGCAGCGATACCGTCTGCCGTCGCGAGAAAGACGTGACTGTTAGCTATCACCGGTGGCGCTGGTTCGTCTCCAATGTCGACCACTGACGGAACCGTCGCCGGTGTGAGATCTCGCCGCCACTGTTCTTCGCCGTCACGGAGCGATAGGGCGACGACACTGGTCGCTGTCGTTAGCACGACAGTGCCGTCAGCGACGACCACCGCGCTTGCACCGGTGGTTTCACCGTCACCAGACGCTGTTGAAATATCTGCGTGCCATCTGACCGATGGTGTCGTGGTTTCCATCCCGACTGGCGCATAGCCCGTGTTCGTCGCGTCGAACCGCGGCAACGGCCACGAGCCGTCGGGCACTGTCTCGAAGCCAGAACTGTCGATATCCGGTTCGACTGTATGAGATGGGTCTGGTGCGCCGTCGTCAGGGCACGACGACGAACAGCCAGCGATACTGGCGACTGATCCAGTGGCGACCATTCCGAGGAATGTCCGCCGCAGCGTGGAGGGCATCGACTGCCTGTTCTGATAGCTCGATAAAAAATGTTAATACGATATCCCAACGTGCAAGAAATTCAACCACCGGTTGTCCAGAAGACACATACACATTCTCAGCAACAGTCTGGGAGACTCTCTACTATTGTTCGAGAATTATTTCTCAGACAAATGTAACAAAAATTAGAAAAACATTCCCAATATCGGTTCTATAGCCGAAACGACGCTCGCTACAATTGACGAACTACTGGAGGGCGCTTTCGACGACGTGGATGGCTCTGAAGCCCGATACAAACTCAGAAGTGCGCGACAACTTCTACAAGTAGTTCAAGAGCCACAGGATATCGCGGTTGAAGCCATCGATACTGCCGCCGAGGGCGAAGACATCCTGAAAAACATCCGCTAACTCGGCTATACCGAGTGATGCGTGACTACGACTGTTTGCACAGAACAAGCCTTTTGTCTCTCTCAACCAAGTCTCCGGTATGACAGAAGACACTGCCGGGCAGCTTCGAGCGGAATTAGAGGCGGTTTTCACCAGCGCAGAGTACCCCGTCGAAGAACCGATGGAACTGGTGCCAGTGCTGCCGGACGGCCCAAGTACGACCTTCGAAGCAGGAGATGTCCGCGTCGGGGTGATGGATTTTGGTACAGAATACGCCGAGTATCAGGACTATCCCTACGAGACGGCTTCGGCCCTTATCGACGATCTGATGGCCGGCTTTCGGGAAGAAGGACTGTTTGACTGAGCCGAACTTTCCGTCTCCCCTCTCCACGGGGTGACAGTCATCCGCTACCCAGCAGTGGTACCGAACCCGTATCGACAACAGTTACTACAGTATTTGCGACTGGCTGTCTCAGGTCCCCGCGTCATACCCCGCATCCTCCACAGCGGCGATGAGCTGTTCCGTGCTGACATCGCCGTCGACAGACACCTGATCGGCGTTTCTGTCGGCCTCTGCGTCTTTGACACCGGCGAGCGCCTCGATGGCTTCTTCGACGGTCTGCTCACAGTGACCGCAACTCATCCCTTCGACGGTCAGGGTTGTGGACATGGTGTTTTAAACGAGGAAGGCATGGAACTTTTCGATTACGAATTAACTACCAAAAACCTAGCAAATAGCCTCGAAAACAACAGTCAGATATTCACAAACCTCATTCGGAAGTGCTGTAATCTGGGCGAAACAGTTTGTGTTGTAACTGAAAGTCACAAGAGCTTTTTACTTGCTTGGTAACCTTGCACGTGGGTTCTGATACTTGGCTCCACAGTCAGTGTGTGTCTCCCCCCGGCCACTGATGTACCGGAGTGCAGAACCTGTCGTCGTGGTTGGCGACACGCAGTGGGTTGCACACAGTTTCTCCCACCCCACCCCTTGCAGCCCACTCATCCGTTGACCCGAGTTGCGGTCAGTGTGTCTTCCCTTATTGACAGAGAGACTGCCATGTACCGGCTTTGGTGTTGCTGTGAGTAAACCAAGACCTGCGTTTTCAAGGGTCGCTACCGCAGCACTGTGCTTGCAGTCGCTGCCATCCACCTCAGGCAACGAAGTGGCTAGCTACCAATTACTGAATATACACGGTCGTCTGTCGTAGCTGTTGACCCTCAGCACATACCTGACCGAATGACAACAGCGCAAATAGTGAACAAATCATATTGAATAATAGTGTATGTCTTTGCACCGTCCAGCGTGCATTAATCAAATTTGATAATTTCATGAACAGTAATATAATTTCTGAGCGTTTTTCAGAGACATGGCAAATGGTAACATGACAGGTGCTGGAAACATTGGAAGCCGGGACACCACCGGCGGCAATGGTGGCTTCCTCTCGACTATCCCGGATGGGAGTTCAATTCCCGACGAAACGTGGCAACGCCGCCACAAATATTTCATAATCACAGTTCTGGCGCATATCCCGTTTCTGTTGATTCTAGGGCTCGTCGAAACGACGCAGAGTCCGATCATCGGCGCAGCCATCCCCGCCGTACCGACCGGACGGGTGCTGCTTCAGATTGGTCTCATTGCTGGGTTTGCGTTCGCCGCAGCCCTACCGCAACTCAGCCGTCGAGTGCGAACTGTGCTAGCGGTCACGGGACTCGCGTTCTGTACCGGCACGCTTGTGCACTTTAGCGGCGGGTACATTGAGGCACACTTCCACTTCTTCATCGCAATCGGCATCGCCGCAATCTATGAAGATTGGATTCCGTTCGGCATCGGCATCGCGTACGTCGTCGTGAGCCACATTATCTTCGGCATCATCGACCCCGCCTCAGTCTACAACCACACGGCAGCGCAACTGAACCCCATCGCTTGGGGCGCTATCCACGGCGGCTTCGTTGCAATGCTGGCGATCTCATTGACGATCCACCTGAGTTCCATCGAAAAGTCTCGACAAAAGGCACAGACAGAGATTAAACGTGCCCGCGAACGGGCGAATAAGATCGATAATCTCGAAGAGGAGCGAGCCGAAATTGAACAGCAGCGCGAGGAAGCCCAACGTCTCAAAGACGAGGCCGAGCAGGAGCGTGAAGAGGTCGCTGCGCTCAACAGCCATCTCGAACTGAAGGCCCAGACGTACAAAGACGCAATGGAGGACATGGCGGACGGCGACTTCACAACGCGTGTTGATGCGGATAGTATGAACGATTCGATGGCTGAAATCGGCGTTGCGTTCAACGCTATGGCGGACGAACTCGAAGCGACGCTCGGCGAGATTCAGTCGTTCGCTGCTGCTGTCGATAGACAGGTCACGGAGTCGGATTCAGCACTGCAGGAAGTCGCGACGGCGAGCGACGGTGTGAGCGGCTCTATCCAGCAGATCGCTGCCGGCGCTGATGAACAGCGGGGAATGGTCGAAGAGGCGAGCGCCGAGGTGTCGAACTTCTCAGCGGCGGTCGAAGAGATCGCGGCGTCGGCTGATGAAGTCGCACAGACTTCTGCCGAAACCGCAACAATCGCGACTGATGGGCAGTCACTCGCCGAAGACACGTTAACCGATGCCAAAGATGTCAAGGCCTCTATCGACGAAACGGTGGAGACAGTAACCGAGCTCGACGACCAGATGGCAGAGATCGCGACAATTGTCGATTTCATCTCCGATATTGCCGAACAGACGAATATGCTGGCGCTGAACGCGAACATCGAAGCGGCCCGCGCTGGGAACTCCGGGACCGGAGATGCAGGCGACGGCTTCGCTGTTGTGGCTGACGAGGTCAAGACACTGGCCGACGAGACCCAGGAGTCTGCGGGGAACATCCGAACCCGAATCGAAAACATTCAGGACCAGACCGGCACTGTCGTCAGTCAGGTTGAACGGGCGAGTGAGTTAGTTGAAAAAGAGATCGAAGCCGTTGAGCGGTCCGTTACTGCGTTCGAACGGGTTGCTGAGAACGCCGCGGAAACCGATACCGGTGTCCAAGAAATCAGCGACACGACTGATAGCCAGGCGGCGACCAGTGAAGGTGTCGTGTCGATGATCGATGAGGTCGCGGATATTAGCGTTGAGTCGGCAGACGAAACTGAATCTGTGTCTGCGACAGTCGAAGAACAAACTGCTTCGATCAATGAAGTGAGCAATCGGATGGAGTCGCTGTCCGACCAGGCACAACAGCTCGAAACGCTGGTCGGGTCGTTCAGCGTCAGAACCGATGTCGCTCAGTCACAGTAAGTAGGGACCCGAATTTCTAGTTTCCGCTTGCATCAACTACCGCAGCCTGCGACCACTGACGAACCGCGCGCTTACTCCGACTCGGAAACGCCAACAGTGAGGACCGGAACGGACGACTTCGTGACGACCTTCTGTGCCGTGCTCCCGAGCATATTCTGTTCATACTTGTCTGCCTGCGTCCCCATCGTAATCAGATCAATATCGGCGTCTTCAACGTACGACACAATGTTGTCTGCCGGTTTGCCCCGCTGGGTCGCTGTCGAGACTTCGATTCCTTCCTGTTCCAGTGTCTCCCGGACTGCCGACGTGGCTTCTTCGCCCTCCGCGCGCAGGTTCTCAAGCACTTCGTCCTGCATCTCGTCATCCATCGACAAGAACGCCCGGTCGTCGATGACATACAGCGCGTGGACGGTAACATCCCGTCCGTCGGCAATATCGATTGTGTGTTCCAGTACCTGCTGCATTGACGCACTCCCATCCGTTGGAACGAGAATATCGCTATACATCGTTCGTACAAATCAAGTTGCGACAAACATCCCTTTCGATTCTGTTCAGCCATCGCAAGTACGACAGCTATAATACGAGTGTGGCGGACGATGCTCGGTTTCGGCCTGATTAGCACCGGTTCAGAGATAGCCGAGTCGCTCCAACCGCGACTTGAGGTCTACGTCGTCGAAGCCATCGATATCGTATTCTGCCATTTCGTCCTCCCCAGACGCGAGTTGGGTGATTTCGAGCGTCTCACTGTGCGCTGCGGAGTCAGCGACAACGTCCGACGGCGAGCGGTCGATAGGTGTATCATCGTTGGACTCGGACCGTCGGCCCCGCACGACCGCTTCGTACTCATCCTCTCCCCACGCTGCGCGCTTGTAGACGGTGTCGCCGGGCCCGTCAAGATACACAAGTGACGCAGGCTGTCGAAATCGGTCCGGTTCGTCAGTGTACTGCTCGGCGTACTCAGCCGTCTGTCCGGTGGGCGGTGACTGGTATGCAGTCGTTTGCCCATCAGGTGCGACGAACCACCCGGCGTCGTCCGCTTCGCCGTCAAACGCAGCCAACACAGCGTCGGGAAACTGTGCCAACGTCGCCAGGGACTCGATTCGCCGCCCCTCGGTCTGCCCCGGTCCGCGGACGACCAGCGGGACGTGAAACAGTTCCTCCTGCGTGCCCATGCCGTGCATGACGGCCGGTGGCTCTGTGGCCGCCTGTGGCGGCTCTCCGAACCCATCACCGTGGTCCGACGTGATGACCACGAGCGTCTCGTCCAGAACGCCTCGCGCCTCTAGATCACCGATGACTTGCTCCAGAATGGCGTCAGTCTGCCGAATCGCCCCATCGTACAGCGGTTCGAGTAGTTGTCCGATGCCCGCTGGGAGTTGCTCCCCGTAGACGCTCCACTCCCACTTGATCGGGAGTTCGTCGTGCATTGCCCAGTAAAAGTCCGCGCCCCACTCATCGTAGGCGTCCCGCGTCGCGTACGGCATATGCGCATCCATCAGATTCAGGCACGCAGCCCATGACTCGGATTGTTCGTCGATCCACTCCGTCAGCCTGTCAGCGTACCAGAACCCGTCGACACCGTTGCGGGTCTCGGACGGATCGTCAACGTCTGTCGAGTCGGGCCGTTCCGTGACGACGGACTCGAAGCTATCACTGAGTCCGGACGGGTGAACCGTGAGATACGGGTTCTCGGTGAACACACCGGTTTCGTAGCCTTCCCCATCGAGGAAATCAAAGATGGTCTGCCCGGGTTCCAGCCGTTCGGTTATCTGGAGTTTATGGCCCTCTGAGGGAACACCGGTGAACAGGCTCGTATGGGCCGGCAGCGACCAGCTCGCGGTCGTCCGTGCCTGCGTGTACACTGTCGCCTCCCGAGCGAATTCTTCCAGAAAGGGTGTGGTCTTGCGCCGGTGACCTAACAACGAGGTGTTCGCCGCGCGGACGCAGTCGAGAACCACGAGTAACACGTTTGGCCGACCCATTGTCAAACTTTAGGAGGTGTCCACGGCAAAAGTATGTTCTGTAATCGGGAATTTCATTGTCGTGCTGGTAGACAGTACCTACTCGCCGGGGAGTCGATAGCCTCGGTGTACAGAACTAACTGCCTCCCCGTCATTGGACGGGATCGATTTTGTGTCAGTGAGCGCACGCTCCACTCCTCACTGCCGCCAGAAATCATCACCGCTGTTAGTACTGTTCGGCGGGATTTTACAATCAAATAGGCGATACCAAAATAATCAACACACAGTGTGCCAGACTCCGCGGGAGTATATTTTATATGGGTCGACAGTCTGATGAGTAATACGTGGTCAAGTCAACGGTTCGGTTCCCTGAAGCGGTGATGGACTGCGTCGAGGAGATGGTAGAAGAGGGTGTCTTCTCGAACAAGTCCGAGTTTCAGCGGTTCGCCGTTGAGTACGTCCTTTCGGAAATCGAGGACTACGAACCCGAGATGGTTGATTTCGACGAACTACAGAAAGAAGTCTTTCAACACCAGCCGGTTTCCAACCGGGGCGAGATGTCACCAGAGATCAACGAGAACTTCTACGAGAACGCCGCGCGCGTCCGACAGTTCGCAATTCGTGGTGACATCGAGACCGCAGAGGAGTACATCGACACTGCGTACCCCGTTACTGACCCTCGCTGCTTACTGCTTGACGACTTGCTCGAATCCTATCGACAGCACGACACCGAAGACGAATAGTCGCTTTCTGGAGCCGATACTTGATTGCCACGCCGTATTTGATCGAACTATTCTCTGGACGTCAGTCGTCGTCTGCGCTGGCTTCTGGCGCTTCCTCCGACCGTGGTCCAGCAGCATGCCCCTCGTGTGCCAGCGCCGTCGCGAACAGTTCTTCCGAGACAGCGGGCACCTCCACATCTTCGACCGCTCCCTCGGACTCGATGTCGTCGACTGAACGCGGGTACTTCCTGAGGTCCTTGTGGATAGCGATGCCCGCGTCCGCGCCCTCGCCCATCGCGACTGGAATCTGGTTGTGACCTGGCGTCAGGTCTCCGACTGCGTAGATCCCGTCGATACTGGTCTCGCCGTGGTCGTCGACGGCCACCGTCCCGTCGTCGTTTCTATCGACTCCCAGCTCGTCGGCCAGTTCCGCGTGATAGTCCGAACCGAGCATCGGGAAGCCGCCCTTGTACTCCCGGACGCTTCCGTCCTCGAATTCGTACGCTGATAGCCAGCCGTCATCGTCGGTTTGCTTGCCGGACAACTCTGTCTCGACGATCTCGACCGGGTGATTGTCGAGCATCGTCTGCGTCTCGTCGCTCCATTCCGGCTCCTCGCCGCGAGTCAGGACGTCCACGTCGTCAGTGTAGTTCAGCATAATCATCGCGACGTGGGCCGCGGCTTCGCCGGTCCCCATGACGAACACCGGCTCGCCGACGAACATGAACGCGTCACAGTGGAGACACCAGTGGAGCCCTTTCCCGGTGCGTGGCAGCGGCGGGTCTGGACGCTCGTCGGCGAACCCGGTCGCCAAGACGACCCGCTTGACCACCAGTTCGCCGTCGCTCGTCGTCACCGTGAAGCCGTCCTCGTCTCCGAGTGGCTCGACTGACTCCACGAAACCTCGTTCGTAGGTGCCGCCGTAATCCTGCACCTGTTCGCGTGCCGTCTCTATGAACTCGTTCCCCGAAACGTCCTCGGTGACGCCGATGACGTTGTGCGTGTCGGTCATCATTGCAGCGCGGCCCCCACCGCGGTTGATGACAATCGTATCCATCCCCAGCCGGGTGGTGTATAGTGCACTCGTCAGCCCGGCCGGGCCGCCGCCGACCACGACCACATCATAGTCGAACTGCCCATCAGTATACATTAGCATAAAACACGTGCTCAAGGAATAAAAACAGCAGAACAGCGGCTACTTACACACCCATCTCTCGCTGGTGAGCCATTTCGCGAGCAACGCGAACGACAGGCTCTCTGGCCCCTGTCTCACCCAGGACCGAGGGCTGCGATGTCGGCCCCGACCGTCGCCTGTGCATCAGCTGGGTTCGGATCACTGTCAGCCAGATGCGTCCACTCGTGGGCGGGCAGCGCCGACAGGTGGTCAGTGATCGCTGTGCTGTACGGCGTCGCTTTCACAGTGCTCTCTTTGCTACCCCAGATGTGGTTGATGACGGTCATCGAATCGATGCGGATCTCGACCGATTCCGGATCACATCGTGCCACCAGTGCTTGCAGCCCGAGCTGGAGGGCAGCGTATTCGGCGACGTTGTTGTTCGTCCGGGAGCCCACCGGACGCCCGAGTCGGACGATCTCCGTCTCATCAGCCTGAATCACAGCACCGGCCCCGGCCGGCCCGTTACTGTGTGCGCTGCCGTCCACATAGAGAACTACCTGTGACACGGCGGAAGTAGCCGCGCTCTGCTGTGCCGGGGGCGGGCCAGATTCGATGAGCTCGTCGATTGCGGTCCGTATTTCAGCAGCAGTTGTCTCCGGGTCGAACAGGCCACCGTAGCCAGCGACGGCAGCATTGATCGCATCGATAGCGGGGGTGAGTTCGTATCGATACAGGGCCAGCAGTTCGTCGACCCGTGTCGCCAGCGGCGAGAGTGTCTCCGCTGGCAGACGCTCTCTATCACCTGCTGGCTGATTGTGACGGTCCATCAGTGCTGCGTAGCTGCGGGAGGCTAAAAGACACTTCGCCGCGACAGGCCCAACGGGCGGTCGGCGTACGAATATCTCTCCAATGACTGGAACTTCCCGATGGGAGCCAAAATAAGCCGTCGCTGCCTACTGGATAGATATCTGATGAACGTCGACCGGATCGAAGTAAGCCATACCGCTGCAGAGAAAGCTGACCGATATCTCACGCCGGAGCAACTCAAGACCGTGCTGCGGGAACACACCGGCTACGTGTGCCGACGCGCGTCACCGAATCATGACGACCTGTACCCAGACAACGAATTTACACTGCGCGGTGAGTTTTACGGACTACAGCTTGACATCGTGTTCGCCGTCGAAAGCGACCACGTCGCAGTCATCACACAGATGTCACAGCACAGCGACAGCCTGCGCGGACAGTTCTACGAGTACGTCGGCGACACTGCCGAGGACGCCGTCGAACACGCTCGGTCGTAGAGTGACTGATTCTGCGGGCTGGCCGCGGCTGGGACCGCAGTTAACAGCACTGCGACCGTAGCTGTGGCCACGATGGACAGACGGACCTTCCTTGCTGCGAGCGGGCTCGCGGTCGCGGGGACACTCGCGGGCTGTAGTGCTCCCAGTGACAACCAACAAGGCGACGGCGATACAGCCACGGATTCCGGGCAGACCGACGACTCAGCGACCGCTGTGACTGTCGAAACCGTCGTTGATGGGCTCGAATCACCCTGGAGCGTCACGCCGCTCCCTGACGGCTCACAGTGGCTGGTCACAGAGCGCGTCGGCCGCGTGGTGCTGGTCGATCCGTCAGACGGCACAGTCACACCGATCAGTAACGTACCGTCGGTGTACGCGAGCGGCCAGGGCGGGATGCTCGATACCGCGCTCCATCCCGACTTTCCGGACCCGGCGTGGGTGTATCTGACATATTCGAAAGCCAACGACAGCGGTGAACCGGCAACACATCTGGGTCGTGGTCGCCTGAACGCGGCTGACTCGCAGTTCGATAGCTTTGAACAACTGCACGTCGCGGAGCCGTTCGTCGACTCCGACGGGCACTTCGGGTCTCGCGTCGTGTTCGGCCCGGACGAGTTGGTGTACATGACTGTCGGCGACAGGCAATTCAAGGACTTTGGACCCGACCACGTCGCTCAGGACAGGACGAACGAGCTCGGGACCACGCTTCGGTTGACACCCTCGGGTGGTATTCCCGATGCGAACCCGTTCACCGACGACCCGGACGCGGTCGATTCGATATTCAGCTACGGCCACCGCAACGCCCAGGGGATGACCGTCCACCCCGACACGGGAGCTATCTGGCAGACTGAGTTCGGCGAACAGGACGGTGACGAAATCAACATCGTCGAACGTGGCGCTAACTACGGCTGGCCGGTCGCCGACGAGGGCTGTACCTACGGCAGCGGCGACCCTATCGGCGTCAGCCACGCGGATCGCGACGACGTCGTGGCACCAGTTTATTCGTGGGACTGCGGATCAGGTGGGTTCCCGCCCAGCGGCGCGACTTTCTACACCGGTGACGCTTTCCCGGAGTGGACCGGCGACTTGCTCGTCGGCGGGCTGGCATCGAAATACCTTGCCCGGTTCACCGTCGACGGACGAACGGTCGAGGAAACGACGCCTCTCCTCGCCGACCGAGGGTGGCGCATCCGTGATGTCGTCGTCGAACCCGAGACTGGGAACGTCCTTGCTGCCATCGACTCGCCGGACGCACCCATCGTCCGACTCCGCCCTGCCAGAATCGGCTGATTCGGCGACAACCGTGTGGATCGGCGACCTGTGCCCGTGATCTGAATTGGCGTTGGAGCGATACATCAACGGTGAATGGGACTGTTCTGGTCCCATACTCCCACAAATTCCTCTCGATTAGACTTGGTCAGTGAGCCCCGTACCGCGGCATTTTTCCTTCTGAATCCGCTACACTGGCTGTGAACCAGACTGCGATTCTGCACGCCGCGTTCGGAGTACTGATCGTCGCAGGGTTCCTCGTTTCGGCACCACTGAGCTATGGCCTGTACGGGCTGGGGGCTGCGTGTTTCATCGCCGGCATCGTACTCGCTCGATTGGATAGCGAGGAGTCGGAAGCCGCAGACACCGTCTAGCCGCGGACCTGCGATGGCTGGTGACCAGTGTGGACTGTAGCGATTGGGACTCTCGCCGTCCCAACATCCCTGCTGTGAGTATGCATCGACTGGTGTCTGCCCGGTCACGCTTCCTGTAGTCGACCACCGTCGACGGCCACGTTCTGACCGGAAATGTAGGCAGCCGCGTCACTACAGAAAAACAGAATCGGTGCCGCAACGTCCTCGAATGTGGCTGGCCGCCCGCGCGGGTACTCCGATACGTCCACCACAGTGTTCTCGACCGCAAAGGGCGACACAGCGTTGACCGTAATCCCGTCGTCCTGTGTATCGTACGCCAGTGTGCGCGTAAGCTGCAGGACGGCTTTTTTCGCTGCGAAGTACGGGAAGTTCATCGGCACTGCCCTGTCGTCACGCGCATCTGCCACGCCGAAGTTGATAATTCGTCCCCAACCGGCCGACCGCATCGATGGGAGCGCTCGCTGCGAGCACAGATATGTCGAGTATAGACACCCTTCGACGGCGGTTTTCCACTCATCGAGGGATAGCTCGTCCCACCGCCCCTGTGGAAGCGGACCGACTGCGTTGACCAAGATATCGACATCGCCAAGTTCCGATTCACAGTCCGAGAACAGCGAATCAACGGCATCGGGATCTGTTACGTCACCTTCCACCGTGGTTGCCTCGACGCCGTGGGCCCGTGCGTCGGCTGCTGTCTCCGCCGCCGCTTCTTCGCTTGTCCAGTAGTGCACGGCGACATCGGCACCGGCAGCCGCCAACTCGAGGAGCATCTCTCGGCCGACACGCTTCGCAGACCCTGTCACAAGAGCAGTACGCCCGTCCAGCTCCGGATGAATTGCTACCACTTCTCAATATACCGCTGTGATAATCAAAAATGCGCGGGTACTCGCAACGCTTGATGACCGGCTGCTGTCCGGTGACCCCTTTTCGCGTCATCCGAGCCAGCGTCCACCGGCCGACACACCACCCCCCAAGTACATTCCACCAACGGAGTACAACAACAGCGATTGAACCGCGTACCGCGGCGTGCTGTCAGTCGTCGGCAGGCGTCTCGGCTTCCTCCGTGGGACCGAGTGGTTCCTTGGGCTTGATTGGGTCGCCCGATTCCAGTCCCTTTTCGGCGAGTGCCATGCTCCCCATGACCTCGATGATGAGACGGTTGGCCAGCCCGCTGGTGACGCCGCCGTTGTAGGAACTACTGTCGCTGGTGTCATAGGCCGGGGAGACTTCGACCACGTCGAAGCCGAAGTCCTCTGGGTCGAGGTCCTTCACAACCTCGCGGACCATGTAGATGGCTTCCCGCGGAACGAGGCCGCCGGGTTCGGGTTCGCCGGTGCCGGGTGCGTAGGCCGGCTCCATCACGTCCACGTCGAAAGAGACCCACACTGCGTCGGTCCCGTCAGTAGCTCGCTGGACCGCGTCGGCGACGATATCGTCGAGGTCCATCCCGCCGACATCCATGGAGGTGTACCACTTCATATCGGCCTCTCGCATCTCCTCATAGGTGTCCGGACCGGGCCAGAACCCGCGCGGACCGATGAGCGTGTAGTTCTCTCCGGCCATGAGGTCGTCGTCGAAGACGCGCTTGACCCACGCCCCGTGGTCGTACTCGAAGCCGGTAAGGCCCTCGTCGCCCGTGTCCGCGTGACAGTCGAAGTGGATGAGGCCGATGTCGTCGTAGCCGTTCGCTTCGGCCCAGCCCTTGATGTCCGGGTAGGAAATAGAGTGGTCGCCGCCGATGACAATGGGCGTGGCCTGCTCGCTGATTTCGTAGACGGCGTCCTCGATGTTCAGTTGGCTCTCACGGGTGTCCCCGGGAGAGACGGCTGCATCGCCGGTGTCGGCCACACTAAATGTGTCGAAGGGGTCGACGCCGGTCTCGATGTTGAAATGCTCGTAGGGGGGCGAGGGGACCGTCGAGGCAGCCCGGACCGCACGCGGGCCGTACCGGGTGCCCGGACGGATAGTCGTCGCCGTGTCCAGCGGCGCACCGAGAATACCGATGTCGACGTTCTCCTCGTCAAGGGAATCCCGCTCGACCTCCGGGAGTTTGAGGAACGTCGGGATGCCGCTGAAAATGGGTTCGTTCGCTTCTTTGTGCTTTTCGCCGTAGATGTCGTCGCCGTTTCGGTCAGTCATGATATAGTGGTTTCCCGGGCTCGAACTGGTCGAACCCAGCGTGTGTATCGACAAAAGTAGATGATTGCGAACTACGGATAAGCGTTCCTTCGGATGTGTAAAACCCACTCCTATGACCACGAGTGGACATGTACCGTTCGAGTTTCCTTAAGGAATTTAATGCTGGCTCGCCCCTCTCGGTCAGCAGTTACTCCCCGGTGACCAGAGAAGGGTCGTTCCGGAAGGCCAGATGCGTCGCAACTGAGAGGCTGTCGCGGGCGTGTCTGGCGCTGCGTTCGAGCAGGACCACAGCGCGCTGGAGCGCCAGCAGCGGTTCCGGACGTTCGGCTTCGAGGTGGGCGTTCAGTTCGGCGATCCTGTCATCGACCAGGTCGAACGCGGCGCGGGCGTCTTCGGTCGCGTCGTAGTCGGGGGTCGTCACTGCCGACCGGGTCGCGCTCGCGGCGTCATCGAGCGCGTCCCCGAGTTCGGTGAGCTTCGAGGCGGTCCGTTGGTCGGGCGTCGCCGAGTCGCTCGCCAGCCCCGCGATCTCGATTGCCGTGTCGGCCATCAACACCACGTCCTGTGCGACCGAGCGGTACCCGATCAGTGGAAAGCCTGTCTCCAGCCCGACAGTCTGGTTCAGTCGCGGGTTCCGGTAGATAGTAAACACCAGACGCAGGAACAGGTAAAACAGCTTCTCGACCTGGGCCTGGCGGCTCTCCACCGTCTCGATGAGGGCCGTGTCACCCTCGATGAGCGCGGAAATCGCGTCCCCACGTATCACCGCCTCGGTGCGACTAAGTCGGCCCAGCAGCGTCGGGAGGTCGAAGTCCTCGGGCGCGACCGAGCATCGCACCGTCACCGTTGTTTCGGCCTGTTCAACGATACCCAGCCCCATTAGTCGACGCTCGGCATTCATTACGGCGGTACGGTGTTCGGTCTCCAGCGGTGCCATCGCCTCGATTCGGATGAGCTGTCGGCCAAGAACGTACTGCGTGATGATGGCCCGCTCCAGCGCGTCAGGGGTCAGCGCGTCGGCGTCGATGGTCGCCTCCACGTCCTCGATAGTGGGCTGTTCGGGGACGACGAGCAGCGACCCACCATTTTCGTCGCGCTGGACGATGACCTCGTCACCCTTCGAGATGTCGTGTTGCCGTGCCCAGTCAACGGGCAGTGTCACCGCCAGCGTGGACGAGCCCAGCTGCTGGACTTTCCGTTTCATTCGAATCGGATCGGGCGTCACCACGCACCACTCCTATGGATTTTCGAAACGTCCATCAATCGCTCTATCTCTTATCAGATTAGGGCGCATTTTCTACTTCCGGTTGAAACAAATTCTCCATATTCGCAAGAAACTGAACGATATGCAAGTGCCTGCGCAGCTAAGGTATTAAAACAGTCCTAGGAGTTACGCACCGTACATGTGTCCACTAACAAACTCCTACAGTCCATGCTCGTTGCGGGATAACTCTACTGTGTAAACAATACTGTCATAATCGCTTTATGTAGTGCTCAAAACGAAACTGATGTGACTCAATACCGTCCGGCCCGGAACCAATCTGGGCGTAAAACTGTGGAATCGGGCTACAGAGGCGATTATAGTTGTCCAATCGTCAACAGTGGTGGTTCGCCGTGAGCGTCATCCTCTACGGGCTTGCCGCCACCATCGTGACGATGATGGCGATCGGGTTCTACGTCGCGAAGAAGGTCAACGGCGACAGTATCAACTACATCGTCGCCGGTCGGGGACTCATTCTCCCGCTGGCCGCGGCGACGCTGATGGCGCAATCGCTCGACTCGAACGCGACGCTTGGGAACACCGACCTCGCAGCAGGCTTTGGTTTCTGGGCCGGCGCTGCACTGCCTGTCGGGCTGGCGACCTGCCTGTTCCTGACCGGGCTGTTCTTTGCGAAGCCGATGAACCGACTCAACCTCACGACGCTGCCGGACTTCTACCGCCGGAAGTACGGTCGGACCGCCGAGGTCGTCGCGAGCATCATCATGTCCGTCGCCTATGCGTTCCTGCTTGCGGGGAACCTCGTCGCTGGCGGCTACCTCTTCCAGATTTTCGTCGGAACGAGCTTCCAGTTGGGCGTGTTCATCATCGCCGGACTCGTGCTCGCGTACACTGTCGCCGGCGGACTGTTCTCGGTCGCCTACACCGACGTGCTACAGGCTGGCGTCGCGTTCATCGGCTCGATCGCGCTCATCGTCTACGTCACGACAAACTACGGCATCACGATTCCGTCCGGGATGGGGCCGACGAACCTTGGGCAGCTCACCGACCCGAGTCAGGGGGCGTACATCAACCTCGCTACCATCGTCGCTCTCGGACTTGGTGACATCGTCGCCATCGACTTCATGGAGCGGGTGTTCGCGGCTGACAGCCCCGAAACCGCACAGAAAGCCTGCTTCATCGGGGCAGCCGGTACGCTGATCATCGGTGTCCCGTTCTCTGTCGTCGCGTTGTCGGCGAACCCGATTCTGGCCTCCCTTGGTGTCGAGGCCGGGACCCAGGCCGTGCTGTACACGCTACTACAGAACGCTGTCCCACCGTGGCTGGCCGCACTCGTCCTCGCCGGCATCGTCGCCGCCTCGTTCTCGACGAGCGATGGGGCGATTCTGGGAACGTCGGCGGTCATCGCTCGGAACATCGGTAACATCCGCGTCGACGAGGAGAGTGCCGCCAGCCCGGCAGCCGCCGCGGACGGCGGCGTCAACGAGGGCTTCTTCGGTTCGGAGAGTGACAAACTCCTCACCGTCACGCGCCTGATGTCAGTCCCAATAACGCTACTCGGTGTGTTCCTCGCGATACGGGTGTCCGCGACCGGGATGTTGCTCGTGCTGGCGTTCGACATCATGCTGGCCGGCGCGTTCGTCCCGCTTGTGATGGGACTATACTGGTCCGATATCGCGACCACGCCGGCAGCACTCGGCTCGATGATCGCTGGCTCCGCCACCCGTCTCGTGCTCTTCGTGATGGTGCCGACGACCTACGCCTACGAGAACACGCTCCTGTACATCCCTAACGACATCTTCACCGCCGCTTTCGACGGCCTGCCGACGTTCATCGCCGCCGCGGTGGGGCTTGTGGCGTTCCTCGTCATCGCCTTCGTCACCAAGGACGACTACCCGATATACAGCGTCGAGAAACAGAGCAACCCCAACATCGTAGCCGGCGGCGAGGAAGACTGAGTATATGCCGCTTTACCGCCAGCGCTTCCGATTTCACTGTCGACCACCCCAAAGCAGCCCCGAGTCGCCGCTCTCAGACCAGTCTCCTCAGATGAGCCGTGGCAGTCTGGTCGGCTCTTCGTGGGATGGTTCTCCCATCACTGGGACCTCTTGCCAATTAAACAACCCCAGTCGGAACAGCCGGTAACTGTAGGGCTCCCCGTGTGGGGCGAACACGACGAGCGCGAACTGGTCACGGATGTTCCGCCGGTCGGTGCCCGTCAGACCGGACGGCGTCGACGCCGACGTGTGTGAGTGATAGAACACCCGAGGCTCCGGCGGAACCTGATCGGGTACCGTGGCGGAGAACCGACGCCGCGGCCTCGGTGAAACATTTTCGAGCGGGACGTGATCGGTCGCATACAACTGGTCATCCTGTCGCGTACACGCGAGGTATCCCCCAGCCTCGTGGGGATGACTCGCCGCGATGTGCGCCGCTATCGCGTCCCGAACCTCGTCGGGAACCGTGAGCGCTCGGGCCCGATGACTGAAACGCACAGTACCTACAGCAGGTGACCGAGACATAGAGTTGTTTCGACTGGCCAGCCGGTAGTGTGTGGCCGGCTCACTGGCTTCCGGAGCCGCAAGCGGGGTTTCGCAAGCCCACAAAGATGATTCTCTATGTGGCGCTACGCTTATGTCGCCGGCCTGTTCATCCAGTTCACCGGCGTTGCGGCCTGCGAGTCGGCACACATTTCGTCGGCGGTTTTATCGGGTAGGTGATATAATCTCTAGCATATGGTTGACCAGCCTGTCGATGCCGACGCAGCGGGCGAGAACATCGCCGGTGAGGTACCTGCTGAGGAGCCGGAAGCCGTCACCGACGACGCAGTCGTCCACGACGACAACGTTGAACTGGAACGGACTATCGGGCTGGTCGGTGGGCTGGCAATCGGAATCGGGACGATGATTGGTGCCGGAATCTTCGTGTTTCCGGGGCTGGCGGCCGCCAACGCTGGGCTTGCAGCTACCCTTTCGTTCGCAATCGGCGGGCTGATCGCGTTGCTCGTGGCGCTTCCGACCTCCGAACTCGCGACGGCGATGCCACGGAGCGGTGGCGGGTACTATTTCATCTCACGGGGAATGGGGACGGCATATGGTGCGATCGTCGGTCTCGGGTTGTGGCTCGGGCTGATGTTCGCCTCGGCGTTCTATCTGGTCGGACTCGGCCACTACGCGAGCGCCGTGTTCGCTGAGCTAAACGTCGCGCTTCCGTTCAGTCCAGTCATCGGCATTGGGTTGCTGTTCGGGGCTGCACTGACGGCATTGAGTATCGGTGGCACAGAGAACACCGCGAAGATTCAGAACGTGGTGGTGGGGGTCCTCCTCGTCGTGCTCACGGGATTCCTTTCCTACGGTGTCCTCGACGCTGTGGGCGTCTTCGGCGGCGGCACCGTGCCGGAGCAGTTCTTTTCCAGGGGGTACTTTCGGGTTTTGACGACCGCTGCGCTCGTGTTCACGTCGTATCTGGGATTCGCCCAGGTCGCAACTGTCGCAGGTGAAATCAAACAGCCGGGTCGGAATCTTCCGCTGGCGATGGTCGGCTCGGTCCTGATTGTGACCGTTTTTTACGTCGTGACGATTTTCGTCGCGACCAGCGCCTTCGGCGCTGAACGTCTCGGGGAGTTCGGGGAGACAGCGATGGTCGAAGTCGCCCGTGAGTTCCTCGGGTTACCCGGGGCGGTCGCGATTCTGGGTGCCGGACTGTTGGCGACGTTTTCCAGCGCGAACGCGTCGATCCTCAGTGCTTCGCGGGCGGTGTACGCGTTGAGCCGTGATGCCTTGCTCCCCAGAAAGGCGAGCGAGGTCAACCTCCGGTACGGCACGCCACACATTGCGTTGCTCTCTGCTGGCGGCCCGATTCTCGTCCTCGTCGCCACTGGTCGGGTCGAACTCCTCGCCGAAGTCGCCTCGTTCCTCCACCTGATTATGTATGGGCTGATGTGTATCGCCCTGCTCGTGTTGCGCCGTCGCAATCCGGAGTGGTACTCACCCAGCTATCGAGTGCCGGGCTATCCGGTGGTCCCGGCCGTGGGCGCGCTCGCGAGTTTCGGCCTGATCGTCTTCATGCAGCCCGCGTCAATCGCTATTGGCGTCGTTGTCATGCTCGCCTCGTACCTCTGGTACCGTTATTACGCTGGGGACGTGACACTCAAGGGAGATATCTGAATATGACCGACCGTCTATCGATACTCGTTCCGATCCGCGTTCTTGAGGGAGAGTCGATCCCGGAGGGTGTCCCCGAACTGCTCGCCCATGCGCACGTTGTCCTGCTGGGGTATCACGTCATCCCGGAGCAGACTGCGGCCGGACAGGCGCGGATGCAGTTCGAGGATCGGGCCACGGAACGGCTCGATGAGTACGAGGAGATGTTCGAGGACGCCGGAGCCACCGTCGAACGGCGACTCGTGTTCACCCATAACGGCCAGAAGACCATCGACCGCATGATCGCCGAGCACGACTGCATGGCTGTCCTCGTTCCGAACGCTACGGGACCGGTCGAAGACGTACTGGTCCCAGTCCGTGGGGCTATCGGCGTTGACCGTCTTGCCCGCGTCGTCGCCAGTGTGTTCGGGAACATGGACGCCGACGTGACGTTATATCACGTTGCGGACGAAGACACAACGGACGACGATATCCAGACACTGCTTGGCGGAATGGCGGACCGGTTGGCGGAGTTCGGCATGGACCCGTCGACTATCGAGACACGGATCGACCGCGACCAGAACCCCCTTGACGCAATTGTCGACGTAGCAGACGCGTTTGACACGGTCGTGATGGGTGAAACCGACCCGTCGCTGGCGACGTTCGTGTTCGGAATGCCAGCCGATCAGGTCGCCAACCGGTTTCTCGGGCCGGTGTTCGTGGTCCAGCGGGAGCGCGCTGCAGCGGACGAAGACGAGTAACTCGCCCTCATTCAGTATTCGGTCGGCTGGATAGCTGTCTGTGTCTGCGCTCCTGTCATGCCCTCAGTGCCCCACTGCCCACGGATAGCCACCCGTCGCCGCGTGGGCGTGGTCGTGTTCAGCGTCAGTTCTGCGCTCGTCTGCACTAGTCCGCACGATGTCGTCGACCCGCAGGATCTGTGTCACAACAGCGACTGCCCGTTGCAGCGCACTCCTGAACACTGTGGCTGGTTCCAGAACACCCGCCGCAATCATATCTCGGGGATGGCCATCGGGGCCGACACCGACTGTCTCTGAACCAGCGTCGTGCCGCCGTTTTATCGTCGTCAGCGTGTTCAGTGAGTCCGCACCCGCGTTCGTGGCCAGTGTCCGTGGGATGGCTTCCAGCGCGGTCCCGAACCCATCGAACACGATCTGTGTCCGGTCCGGTATCCCACGGGACAGGGCGGCGATGTCCATCGCCAGTGCGGCCGGCACCGCACCGCCGCCCGGCAGGAACGCGCCGTCGTCGAGTGTGACACGAGTAACGTCGATACAGTCTGCTACGATTCGGCGGACCTCTTCTGCAACGTGTGGCGTGCCGCCACGGAGCAGCAGTGTTGCTCGTTGTTCCTCGGGGCAGCCCTGCAAGGTAAGCGTCTGTGTGGTCCCGACCGTCCGCTGTATGACCGATTCGACAGTGCCGGTGTCATCCACAGTCAGGTCGTCGACGGCCATCACTGGCGTGCTTCCTGTCGCCCGGGCGATGACATCGAACTCGTCCCGCCGGGTCCGCTCGACGGGGAGTACACCTCGTTGAGCGAGCGCGGTTCTGACCGCCTCGTCGATGGTTTTCTGGCAGAACAGGACGGTCGCACCTGACTGCACCACTTGCTCTACCAGCTCCGTTTTCCGGTCCTGTTCGTGGTTCTGAAACGCGTTCCGCTGTGTCGCGTCTTGTAGCTCCACCGATTCAATACTGGTCGGTTCCTCGATGCCGATTTCGGCGTCGACCATCGCGATAGCCGGCTCGTCGTGCGTTTGGATGCTTGGGTGACTGAGCGCTTCAAGAGATGTCGAAGAGGTTTCCAGATCGACTACCACCCCGTCGAGACAGACGGAGTCACGAAGTTCGCCGCCGGGGTAGGACTTGAGCGTAAGCCTCGATGTGTCGAAATCGACCGCCTGCAGCGCACTGAGGGTCAGTTCGGCGAACCGGTCGGTCGAAGCGTCGTCCCATCGTCCCGTGACGGCAGTCTTCGCAATCTGTGTCAGTCGGTCGTCGTGCCGGCTGTGCAGGCTACGTTCGTACTGCTCAAGTTGGTCAAGGGCGGCCTCGACAGCCCTGACGTAGCCATCGATGATTGTCGTCGGATGAAACCCGTCTGAACGAAGCGTTGCAGCCTCCTCAAGCAGCGCACCGACCAGCACAACTGCCGTCGTCGTCCCGTCCCCGACGGCACTGTCCTGTGCAGTCGCGGCCTGCTCGACCAGCCGCCCGACTGGATGCGTGATATCCATCCACTCTATGATACTCGACCCGTCGTTGGTGACGATGACCGTTCCGTTCTCGCCGACGACCATCTTGTCCAGCCCATTGGGCCCGAGCGTCGTTCGGATTGCGTCGGCGAGTTCGCCTGCGGCGGTGTGTGTGGTGTTCGGCTCGGCACTGCCGTCGTCAACAGTCGTCTCTCCCAACATTAGTGTCGACAGCCCGTGTTGTCTCTAGCCCTCATTACAGCGGGTCGTCAGTGACACAGAGGTCACCGCGGTCGGTGCTGTTGTGCTCGATCCCCTCTGGAGACGCATCGAAGTCGAACGCGCCAGTCGGGAGCGCCAGCGTCGAGCAGGCGTTTGGCACGTCCACGACGCCGCTCTGTCGCCCTTCAACCGGGACGGTACCGAGGATGTGCAGCGCCTGCTGGCCGGTGTAGCCGAACTGCTTGAGGTAATCGATAGCCTGGAGACAGGCCCGCCGATACGCGGTGTGGGAGTCGATGTACTTCTGCTCGCCGTCCTCAGTGACGGAGTAGCCACAGAAGGTGACGTAGTCTTCGAAGTTCGGTCCGCGGTGACCCGGCTCGAAGATCGGGTGGTCGACGCCGAATTTCTCTATCCCGTCTTTCACGAGGTCGAATTCGAGATCAACGTAGGCGGCCATCTCGATAGCGCCACAGAAGGATATCTCGCCGTCGCCCTGCGAGGCGTGGAAGTCACCGATGCCGAACTTCGCCCCCTCGACGTACACCGGGAAGTACACCGTCGACCCGATGGAGAGGTCCTTGATATCGTGGTTCCCGCCGTGTTCCCGGGGCGGAACGGTCCGGGCCGCGACCTCTGCTGCCTCCTCGGCCTCGTCGGGGTCCATCTCGCCCATGAGCGCACCGTCAGGCGTCGGTGGGTTCGCCACGGCTGGCTCTTCTTCCCCGGTCGGATGGTTCGGTATGGATTCCGGGTCCTCGGCGTGTTTGTCGATGAGTGCCTGTTCGCGCTCGTTCCATGCTTCCAGCAGTTCCTCGCTGGGCGCACACCCTGCAAGGCCAGGATGGATCTTCCCCTCGTACTCGACATCGGGAATGTGGCGCGAGGAGACCGTGTAGCCGTCGATGTCCCAGATGGATTTCGCTGCCTTGGGGAAGTGGTCGGTCAGGAACCCGCCGCCGTTTTGCTGGGAGAACGTGCCAGTGAACCCGAACTCCGAGCGGTCGTTGAGCGGCCCCATGTCGTGGAACTCGACTTTCAGGAGGTCACCCGGCTCGGCACCGTTGACGTGAACGGGCCCTGCGAGATAATGCACTTGCGAGAGATCCACGTCGCGGACCTCGTTGGCGTTGTCGTTATCGGTTATCTGTCCGCCAGTCCAGTCGAGCGCTTCCAGTCGCATGCTCTCGCCGGGGTCTGCTTCGACAACCGCCGGGATGTCCGGGTGCCACCGATTGAACGGGTTCGCACCCGGCTGTTCGTCTGGCGCGCTGTCGACATCTACCTCGAACTTCGTTTCTGGCATTACGACTACAGTATCGGATAGATTACACATAAGTGTTCGGACGGTTGACGTTTAGAAATTACAGTTTCAGCCGATAGTCAACAGTATTCAGATGGGTTTTTCCGTCATATAACCACATATATGCATAGATGAGGAGTATAAGTGTACGTGGGCGACAAGAAGATTCAATTTGATGTCCTATTAGTTTTGTTTATGATAGATGTGGATAGTCGCTGATTATAGATTATCTTGCTACGGTCTATCACGCATCATATTGCTGGTGCATGGGCCGATTGATCACGCAGAATCATCGGAACTCAGCTGGGTCGTGAAACCAGTCCCAAACTGGGAGCTCTGCAGCATTGATACACACTCACAGCCAGAGATTACACGAAAGTAGGCGAACGGCGGTTTACGAGAGTCACACCAGATTCTCCAAATATTCGAGGGCACAAGCACCGTGTATGCGCAGACGGACGGTTCTCAAATCGACCGGTGCGGTTGGAACAATTGTTGGAGTTGCCGGGTGTCTCGGTGGTGGTCGCTTCGGCGATTCGAATCCCGATGTTGTCCTCGAAGAGCCCGATCGGGAGTTCGAGAGCAGCGACGTTCCGTATCCTGCATGGGGTGAGCAGATTCCGGACGTGAGCGTCTCCACACCGACCGAATCACGCGAGGTTCGGTTGCGCGATATCGAAACGCCGGCCCTCCTCACGTTCTTCTACAGCCACTGCCAGACTGTGTGTCCTGTCCTCATCTCGACCCAGCGGAACATTCAGAGCCACGCACAGAACAACGGCTACGCCGATGCGGTCACGTTTTTCCCGATGACCTTCGACCCCGGCCGTGATACCGCAGACCGTCTCGGGGCGTATGCCGACGAGATGAACGTCGACGCCGATAGCGAGAACTGGCAGTTCCTTCGACCAGCGTCGAAGCAGCGGGCGAAGGAGGTCATACAGGACCAGTTTGGGGTAATGTTCCAGCGCACTGACCCCGAGGACATGGATATGTACATGTTCACGCACACAGCACTGACGCTACTGGTCAACGCCGATGGGTTCGTCGAGCGTGCCTACCGCTCGAAGTCGCCGGACGAAGAAACCATCATTGCTGACCTGAAGACGGTGAGAAACGCGTGAACCGCCGACAGGTCGTTGCGGCGATGGCCGGGCTCGGTCTCACTGGTGGGAGTCTCTGGGTTGCCCAGAACGGGCTGTCGGGTATCCAGCCCCGAGACACAGACCAGCTTCCGATTCGTGTTGAGACGCTTGATGCACGCGGCTCGTCGGCAGGCGAGACGGCCGTGCCGACGCCGGGCACTGTCACGGTCGTCGACCTGTTCGCCACGTGGTGTGCGCCCTGTGACGACCAGCTCGAGATACTCGATGCGATTCGGTCCGAGTACACGGACGTGTCGTTCGTCTCAGTGACGAACGAGCGGCCCAGCGAGACACTGACAAGGGCTGACATCAGCGAGTGGTGGAACCGCAATGGCGGTGCCTGGACTGTCGGCCTTGACCCCGGCAGCGAGTTGCTGGCGGCGTTCGGAGCCGACGGACTTCCGTACATCGCGATTGTCGACGAGAGCGGGACTGTCCAGTTCGGCCACAGCGGGCTTGCCGAAGACGAAACGCTTCGAGACGAACTCGACGCGCTGGTGTAAGATGGCTGGTGTTGCCGTCCTCGGGACACTCGCGTTCGCCGCGGGCGCTGGCATCACGACGTTTTTCGCTCCGTGTGCGTTCCCGCTTCTCCCGGGGTACATCGGATATTACCTGCGTGAAAGCGACGAGAATGTAGGGATGCTGCCACCGGCCACTGCCGCTGCTGGCGGAGCGCTTGTCGCGCTCACTCTCGTCGCTCTACTCGTCCTTGCACTCGGGCAACCACTAAAGAACGCTCTTCCGATGCTCGAACCAGTCATCGGGCTCGCTCTGGTCGTGTTCGGTGCCCTGATGCTCATGAACCGCGAGCCAGAACTTCGCGTCCCGCTGCCACAGCGACCGGCGTCAGTAACCGGATTCGGCGTGTTCGGTGCTGTGTACGCGGTCGCAGCAGCGGGCTGTGTCGTGCCGCTGTTCTTCGGCGTCGTCACTCAGGCGCTTGCACTGCCAGTCCACACAAGCGTTCTCGTCCTGACAGTGTACGCGCTCGGGGTAGCGCTTCCGCTTGTCGGTGTGACACTTCTCGCGGATGTTGGCATCGATCTCTGGCAAAACTTCGGCACGTACCTGCAACGGATACACCAGATCGCAGCCGTCGTGATGATCTTAGCTGGTGGTGGCCAGATCTACCTCGCGGTGTTCGAACTGGGCGTTGTGTAATTGTAATCGAGCGGCGGATGATTCCCCGCGAACGCTGCCTGTTCGTCGCTCCCAGCGTCGACGGCGACAGATCAACGATGTGGCTACGAACACTTCGATACAGAACAGTGACGCTGTCTGGGTGTGCGTGGTACCGACGCAAGCTACAGTGGGTCGCGTCGCTCATCGGCGCGTAGGAATAGGTATGAATGGTGGCGGCGAACCGCGTTTCCCAGAGGCTCGCGCACTCCAGTACTCCCCGGAACGCTGGTGGGCTTATCTTCCGTGTTCGGGATGGGTACGGGAGGCAACCCCACCGCTGTGGCCGCCTATACAATAATTCTCGTGGCCACACTTATAAGCGTAGCTACTTGGAGACAGGAACTACCTGGACACAGTTCAGCCGCTCAATAATACAGTATCGAAGCACGGAGGACGCGACTCGCTCCGGCGCTCTGTTCCGGAGTGGTAACATGCCGTCCGTGATCGGCGGTACCTAAGTGGTACCTACGTTCGTTGCGACCTATACGGCGTTCAGAACGAAGCTAGCCGCTCACTCAAACCGGCCGTTGAAGACGATTTCGTCTAGTGGCTTCCGACCACTCGGCTCTTCTCGCTCTTTGAGGTCGTCAGGTAGCGTCTCGGGGTCGGCGCGCTCACCGACGGCGACCATCGCCTCGGCGTCGAATTCATCTTCGGGGACGCCCAGAGTGTCGTGAATTCGGTCCCAGTCGAAGCCTGCCATCGGATGAACAGCCAGCTCGCGCCGAGCACCTTCGAGAGCGAGATTCTGCCACGCAGCGCCGGTATCGAAAGAGCGCGTCACGGCGGGTTCATCGTTGTGGTCGAGGGTAACCTTCGAGAAGACAGCGATGAGTGCGCCAGCGTCGCGTGCCCAGGAGCGGTTGGCTTCGTTCAGCAGACCGAGGAAGGCGTCCCACTCGTCGTCTTCGCGGGTGGCGTAGACAAACCGCCAGTGCTGATTATTGAACGCGGACGGGGCCCAGCGTGCGGCTTCAAACAACGAATGGAGGTCATCGTCAGCGAGCGAGTCACCAGTCATCGCACGCGGTGACCAGCGATTGACAAAGAGCGGGTCGACGTTGTGGACCGGGTCACGGTGTTCAGCAACTTCGTCGTCAAGATTGTGGCCGATATTCGCCTGCGACATTATATATCGTCGTTCGGTTCCCACGCTTATGTACTACTGGCAACATAAGTACAATCAGGTGACATCGATGTTATCTTCGGGTAATTATCAGGTGACATGGCATGAGATAGCACAGGTCTATACAGCCGAGTAAATCAGGGTGCGACCGCTGTCATATATCCCAAATTGACACATCAGAGTCAGTTTACCCGGATCAGAATCGAGGAGCGCGTTTGAATCCCGACTATACCCAGAGAGCTGATCAGCGACCAGACGAAGGGGCACCGAGCGAGACGCCGGCAAGGAAGATGGGCAGGCCGGCGACCGCAACAGCGGCAGCGCTGGCCGTTGCCACGGGAATGAATAGCACTCCCAGCCCAAACGGCGCAGGCAGTATCGGGAGGACCGGCAGCATCGACAGCACGAACCCGATAGCGGCCGTCCTCATCGCTAACCGACGGTTCCCGTGACCGACTGCGTACCCGGCCGGGAGAAGCACAAACGCGGGTCCAAGAACTAACAGCGTTGACACCGGGAACGTGAACCCACCTCCGACAACCATCGGCGCTGCCGCTATCGTCACTCCCAGCGCAATGCCTGCGCCGACTACTGCGCCGACGACGACCGTCCGATAGCTTGTGCGATCACGGACACGCCGCTGTGAAAGTGCGATTCCACAGACGAACAGTGCAGTGCCACCGCCGAACAGCGGCGCTGCTGTGCCACCCAGCCGTATAACGCCCGTCGTTCCGAGAAGCGACAGGGCAGCCGCCAGCGCGCCGACGACCGCGAAAACGATGCCTGCGGAGTCCCGGACTCGTTCTAGATCCCAATCGAGCCAGGCGACGCCCCCGGCAGCAGCGCCGATCAAGAGGGTAAACACCGCTGCGGGGAGGGTGATGTATGCGAGCGCCTTCATCGCCATCACGGGACCGAGCAGTGTTCCGACTGCGAGCAGACTCAACAGCGGCCCAACGGCCGTATCACGGGGGATGAACGTCACGATACGCCCGTCGTTGAGTTCGGTCAGCGTCATCCGCTGTCCGTCGTCTGAGAGGGTTGCGCCGTCGATGGAGCTTCCGACCCGCATTCCGTCGGGAGCAACGACGACAAGCCGGTCAGCACCGAGGCCATCGAGGTTTCGATAGCCATAGGCTTCAGTGAACTCGCCAGTCCGGACCGTCCCGCCGACGGACCGCTCGGCGAAGTCAGCCTCGCGGTAGCGCAGCGTTATGACGCCGTCGCCAGAAACGTTCGCGCTCAGGAGTTCGGTGTCCCACATCGCTCTGTCGGCGATGGCAGTCCGGAGGCTCTCGTTTGCCTGAAGGCGTGCAACCCCCTCTGAATTAGACAGACGATTGTGGACGACCCACGTCGCGCTTCCGTTGTTGTTGACGGCGACGGTTGCGTTGCTGTGGGTGACAGTGACCGATACACCGTGGGACTCGGCTGTCGATTCAAACGTCTCACCGCAGGCGTCACACAGCGGCCGCGGCGGCGGCGCTGCGCCAGCGGGCATGGCGATACAGAGGAGCGACGCACAGACCAGACAGAGGAGGGCAAGGTGGTGGAGTCGATGCGGGGCCATGTCACATGTCTATCCTGTCATGTGTTAATAGATATCGATTACTCAAACAACGATTATACAAACACGAACAGCACATGACACTTCGGCCGATACATCTCTGACAAGTATACCGCTCAATACATATCGCGTCCGCTATACCGGCCGTATTCAACTTTCGGGGGCGTCGGTGTGGGCGCCGGGCGGCAGGCATGTCATTCCCATCCGGTCGCTCAGGTCGTCTCGATCGCAAAGCCAGCCAAACAGGTGCTTGTTCAACCGTTTCCCGTGTGCAGTGGACAATCCACGAAACGACTCTTGGACTATCTGGAATGTTCTTACCCAGTATAACAACTTATATCGACAGAACCACCATAGGAGGCAGAACGCCGTGACAGCAATCGAGATCGAGTCGCTCCGGAAGTCGTACGGTGACGTGACCGCGATAGCGGACCTCTCGCTCAACATCGACGATGGTGAGTTTTACGGACTGCTCGGGCCGAACGGGGCCGGCAAGACCACGACGATGGAGATTCTCACTGGGCAACTCAGTCCGGACAGTGGACAGGCAGCGGTACTCGGTGTCGACCCGGCAACGCAGCCAACAGCGGTCCGCGAACGAGCGGGGATTCTCCCCGAAAAGGAGTCACCGCCGAGTTTTATGACACCGCGCGAGTACTTCGACTTCGTCGGTGCGATCCGAGATATGCCCGACGACGCGGTAACAGCGCAGACCGAGTCATGGGCCGACCGTCTCGGCTTTACTGAGAAGCTCGACACACTGTCCTCGGACCTCTCGCGGGGCCAACAGCAGAAAGTGATGATCGCCGGCGCGTTCTTCCACGAGCCTGCTGTCGTGTTCATCGACGAACCGCTGGCGAATCTCGACCCGATCGTGCAGGAGCGGGTCAAGCGCTTCCTGCGCTCGTACCGGGACGCCGGCAACACGATCGTCGTCACTACGCACGACGTAGATGTCGCTGCCGAACTCTGTTCGCGGGTCGGCATCATGTACGGCGGCGACCTCGTCGCCGACGTCCGTCCGGCGGAACTCGATGCCGATGTAACGCTCCTCGACGTGTTTCTGGACAACGTCGACGCAACAGTGGACCAGGGAGCTAAACCGCTGACACATGAGTGACGGACGAGCGCGCAGGGTGTTTGTCGAGATGCTCCGTGAGGAGTGGCGACTCCACAGCCGGCTCTTCCGCGGCAGTCACTTCTCCCTGTTTCCGGTATTCATCTGTCTGCTCGTTGGTGGCGCAGCTAAACTTCTTGCTGTTACCGGGACCGAGACAAAAACCGTATTCGCCGGTCTCCACGCACTGGTGTTCGTCTTCGGGCTCCACACGGGGTCGATCGGCTTTGTGGGACGGGATGCCCTCCGGAACCTCCTCGGTGACGTGACGCTGTTGGTGTTCTCTGCTCGCACACTCCCGCTATCGCAGAACACGCTGCTGGGACTGTTCGTCATCAAGGACAGTGTCTACTACGCAGTGCTGTTTCTGCTGCCTATCTCTCTGGGAACGGTACTTGCAGTCCGAGATGCCGCCGGACCCCTCCTCGTCGCCGAGACTGTCTCCCTTCTGTGGACGACCCTGGCACTGACGTTCGTCTTCGGGATGGGAACGACGATTGCGGCCCTCGGTCTTGCTGGCCGCGGCGTTCCCGGATTGGCGCTACTCGCGGCCCCGCTTGTCGCAGTCGGTGCAGCACTGGCAAGTGGTGTCGATATCGTCTCTTACACCCCGTACGGCCTGTTTCTCGCCCAGACGCCCCTCCGGGTCGGCACGACAGTTACCGGTATCTTCGCCGTCTTTCTGCTGGGTGCAACTACTTTTGATGCGACCGCGCCCCGCCCTGCCCGAACGGTCGAACCGGCTTTTCGCCGCTGGTGGCGACGGATCGGTGACCCGGTTGCGACGAAGAGCCTGCTCGACATTCACCGGAGCGCAGGCGGGTTCGGGAAAGTCCTCTTCTCGGCGGCGGTGCTGTTCGGTGTCACCGCCGCGCTGGTCGATTTCGCCGGCCAGATCACGGGTGTGCAGCCGTCGACTGGTATCTCATTCGGTGCGATTCTCGGGCTCTCGGGATTTACGACCTACAACTGGCTCACCCAATCTGACGACGTAAACCTGTATTTCGCCCACCCACTCTCTGTGAAAGCCGTTTTCGCGGGGAAGTTCCGGGCGTTCCTCCTGCTCGGCCCGCTGGTCGGACTCGCGTTCTACGCACTCGCACTCGTCTGGCGTGGCGGGTCGTTCGCCGATGCTGTCGTCGGGGCCGTCCTACTCGTCGGCGTCGCCTGCTACATCTTCGGCACCACCGTGTACCTCACCGGCCTCTCGCCGAACGAGTTCCTCTTCGACACGGCCCTGTTCGCTGTTTTCGGCGCGGCAATGGTCCTCCCACTGGTTCCGATCCTCATCGCCGGGTTCGCCATCTCACCGCTTTCCGGGACCCTGCTTGCCGCGCTCGGTGGGTCTGGTGGCGTCTTGGGCGCTGTCGGTGTCGGCCTTTACCGTCGGTCGTTACCGAAGTGGTCGACGCGGTACCACCAGGCGTGAACTGCAACGACAGTCGTCTGTGACGACGAACAGAACACAGCCTACCGAAATGTATCGGTAACGCGGTCGACGTGACCGAATACGGGCCCCGTGGTATCACTATCGCTGTCCTGCCCTGAATATATTCGCACAAAGGCTCTCCACGGTAGCGAGCGATCGATAGAGCGCATGGCAGAACAGCAACTCGATCTTCGAGAGATTCCACCGCCGAAGCGACACCCGAAGATCTTCGATGCGTTCGAGGAACTGGACAGCGGAGAGGCACTGACGATAGTCAACGACCACGAACCGACGCCGCTCTATCACCAGATGGCCGCGGAGCGACAATCGTTCGACGCCGAGGGCTACACTGTCGACCGCATCGGTCCGAACGAGTTCATCGCGACCCTTCCGAAGAAGTAGCCTGCGACCGAGGTAAAAAGCCGGCTACGCCGATTGAGTGAGGGTAGTCATTGCGTAGCCGGCGCGACAAAGCACTTACAAAGCGATGTAGAATCGACCTCTATGGTCGCTGCCCGTCCTACCCGCGATCAGGTTCCGGCCCTGTTGTTAATACTGGCCGGCATCGGCATCGTGTTGTTCGCTGGCATCCAGATCTATGACTACTCCCGGACTCAGCACACGTACTCCATCTCCGAACCTGACCGCGATATCTACCGGTACGGGGAACTCTCAGATGGTGGTCAGGAGTTGGTCAGGACAGCACACAATACCTCCGGTGAAGCCGCAGTTTCCGGGGCGGAACTAGACGCAGCCACGGAGTTCCGTCCCGATTCTGGCCCGACCATCGTTGCGGTCGATGGAACGTATTACTGTATTGATGCAGACCGCAGCCCTAGGGACGACGGGGGGACTGTGACTGGCGACAGGGGCTGTGAGAACCTCCTCTTCGGCACTGGTCCCGTCGTCCACGACTTCGAGTCGCTGTCGCCACAGGCTCAGGACGTGGTATCGCAGACACTTGCTGACTCCGACCACGAGGTCGCAATCTATGGTGACTCACCGCCGGAGTTCGAGGGCGGCTCCGATGCCCCGTCGCTCAACGAGGGCATCTACTACATCCAGTACCAGGGGGAGTACTATCAACTCGATGTCGTTAGCAGGGGCGGTCTGGGCGTCGCGTTCCTGATACAGTTTCTGTTGTTCGCTGGCTTTGTTGGACTGTGTCTTGCGGTTGTCGGCGCAGTCAGTTTCTCCCGTCGACAGGTGTGGGTTCCGACGGTCCTGCTCGTCGGGCTGGCTCTGGTCCTCGGTCTGTTCGCTACCCGGAACGCCGACCTGCTGCCGCTTGAGTTCGTCCTCTTCGACCTCGCCATCGACTTCGTCATCATCGTCGGGGGACTTGTCGTCGTCTGGGTAGCGTATACCCGGCTGCGATAATCCGAACGATCATCAGTGATCGCACCGCGGTTTCCGAATAGCTTTTATTTGTCAGTATTGGGACTGGGATATGGACCGTCGGACTGCGAGGCTACTGAACGGTGTGCTGGCGCTATGCTGTCTCGCGCTCGTCTTCACCGCTGTGTATCCGTTCACCACTGTTGACACCCACTCGAAGAACCCGGTCGACGAGCGATTCACGGTGCCGGAATCCGACGAATATCGGGCGACTGGAGCGATTCTCGCAGATAGTGAGACAGCGCTCGAATTCGAAGGCGCTGTGACTGCTGACGGCGGGCGCTACCTGTTCATTAACGAAGGGGCTGTCCGAACCGAGCAGTTTCAGGCGTCGCCGGGTGACCCGGTCTACAGACGTATCGTTGTCGAGGATGGCGGCAGTACCGACCGCCGACGAGAGTGGATTCAGAGCGATACTGAGCGGGAACTCCTCCGGGAAAGTCGGACTGACGACGCTGTTACGTTCATTGTCAAGCAGGACGCAACCGATCTGGCGGATGATGTCTCGGGAGCAGCGTCGGTCATCGTCAGGAGCCTGTACGTTCTCGGGTACAAGCAGGAAGCGGATACCACTCAGGGAGCGACCGTTTACGAGCCGAAAAACGGCTGGTACGAGGGAGTGGAACCGTACCATATCAATGGGGCCACGGGGAAAGTACGATCAATTGGCGACACGACTGACGTTCGATCCGCGACAGTTACGTGGGACCAGACGAGACCAGCGGGGACGTATGCAGAACTTGCTCTGGTCAGACTGACAGGAGATGCGCCGAAAACATACGATCTCTCCTTCGAGTTCGAATCGGGCGAGACGACAGTGAGTCGGCCGTCGTGGGTCACCGACAACCGTACTGAAGCGTAGCGGACAGTCACAAGACGCGTCGTAGCGAAGGGCTCCTGTGTACGATTTGTACGGAGGCGTCAGCCCTCGGCGAACCGTACAAGAATGAAGACTAAGCGCTATAGAGACTGAGGCTGCAGGCAGTAAAGTAGAACACTGATGTCGGCTTCCCCCTCCACGGGCTGAAAGTGTCACGTCTGCCGTGTGTATGGTCGGTTTTTATTTCTCTCCCTGTGAACGCTTGGACAGAATGGCATCCTACGACGCGTTTGACCCCGCCGTCGAAATCAACGGGCAAACGGTACTCACGATAGTCGAGGCGGCGATGGGGAAGTTCTCAGACGAGTACCGGGAACGGGCGCTAGCAGCGCTCGCTGCGGAGGGGATCACCGAACCGGCGGCTGACGAGTGGTACCCACAGCAGGCCTGGCTGAACGCGTTCGAGACGATTGCCGATGACCTGCAACCGCACGTCCTCGACCGGCTGGGCGAACAGATCCCGAGCGTCGCGGACTGGCTGAACGACTTTGAGACTGTTCCGGAGGGGCTCCAGTCGATAGACGAGGCCTACCAGCGCAATCACCGTGGCGGGGACATCGGGCAGTACCGCTTTGAATCCGTGGCGGAGCGGACTGGCGAGGTGACGTGTGAAAATCCGTATCCGTGCCCGTTCGACCGTGGCCTCATCCGTGGGGTTGCCCAGCAGTACGCACCGGTTGACGCGTTCGTTTTTATCGAGGAGACGGGCGATACGTGTCGGCGGAACGGGGACGATGCGTGTACCTACACCGTCTACTGGTAACGCGGTGACTACTGTTCGTAGGTCTCAAGCGCCTCGCGGAGTTCGGCAGCCGAGTACTCCGACGCGAGCTGTACGATCTCTTCTAGGTCTTCGTACGTCTCTCGGAGGTTCTGAATGGGCTCTTGCTCGCGAGCATCTGGGGGTACCTGCTCTTCCGCTCGGCGGATGGTCCGGAGCGTCGTCTGGACTTCCCGCTGGATGTATTGCTGGAACACGTCCTGCAGGATGAACCAGACCTCGCGTTCGGCCTCAAACTGGACGCGTCTGCCACCGCCTGCAGACGACCTGCGGTGGATGAGTCCGATTCGCGATAGCGTCCGTGTGACGTTACTCACCGTCGATTTCGCGTAGCCAGTTTCTTCGACGAGTTCCGGGATGGAGAGGGTCCCCGATGCGAAGTACAGCACGCCGTAGATGCGCCCGGCACTTCGGCTGAGGCCGTACACCTCGGCCGATTGCTCCATCGATTCGATGACGCGCTCGCGTGCAACCGCGCTGTCATCATCACTCATGCATCCGAACTGGCTGCCCTGTTTGCCGCGTGTCCTGCTGTGTCATATCTTCGGCTATTGCTTCCGTAAGTATTAAATTGTTTGATTGGTTTGTTCGGATTGAGCCGAACAAACAGAAGCGAAATCCCTACAACCCATGGCAAGCGTCTTCCCCCATCACCCGCCGGTTGACTATGCACCCCGTGAACAGACGAACGTCGTAGTCAACGGTACCGAACCGACTGACGTCCTTCAGATTCTCTCGTCAGAGGCCGCTCAGGAGATACTGGGGGCGGTCAGGAACGAACCGCGGACCGCATCGGATATCGCCGACGCAGTGGACCGCTCGCTCCAGAGCGTCTCCTATCACCTCGACCGCCTCTGTGACGCTGACCTTATCGAACCCGCCGAAACGTGGTACTCGGAGAAGGGAACGGAGATGACAGTGTATGCCCTCGCCACGGAACGACTCGTCGTGCAGTTCGGTGACAGCACTGACCGGTCCGTGTAGTGTCACAGCTGTTTCGACCACTGCTGTAATTGGGGTTTGCAGACCGGATCGGATGGCTTTGTTTTCGCTGCCGAGGGAGCAGACAAACAGATCTATTGGACCTCCTTCCATACGCCGAATATGGACGAGGGGACGGGCGCGGACCAGATGCCGGCGACAGCGCTACAGCGGGTTTCGAGCGTACTGGACGCCGACGCTCAAAGCGCAATGACACTCGACGGCGGGGAAGTCGGGTCGGTCCACCGCGTGTCGTTCCGCGACCACCCTGACGTGGCGGTGAAAGTCGACGACTCACCGCTCGGAATCGAGGCGGCAATGCTTCAGTATCTCGACCGTGACACGCCCCTCCCCGTTCCGGACGTCCTCCACATCGAACCGGAACTGCTCGTGCTGTCGTTTATTCGCGGGGACGGCCGATTCGACGAGCGGGCCGAACGCGACCTCGCGCGCCACGTCGCGGCTCTCCACGACATCTCGGCCGACGCGTTCGGCTTTCCGTTCGATACCCTCTCGGGCCCGTTCAGTCAGTCGAACCCGTGGACTGAGTCGTGGATCGACTTCTTCCGCGAACGACGGCTACTCCCGTTCGCAACGGCTGCACGGAACGATGGAACCTTGCCAGCTACCGAGTTCGATCGAGTACAGCGACTGGCGGAAACGCTCGATACTCGTCTCGTCGAACCGACCACGCCGTCGTTGCTGCACGGCGATATCCACCCCGGAAACGCTGTCGTGGCTGACGGAACCGTTCGGGCCGTCCTCGATCCAGCGATATATTTCGGCCACGCTGAAGTTGACCTTGCGTACGTCGACCGGCTGGACTCGATCGGTGACGCATTTTTCGATGAATACCGTCGTCACCGCGATATCCCTGAGGGGTACTTCGGGGAACGGCGCGACGTGTATGTCGCTTTCCACGCGCTTGAGAACGTCCGGTTTTTCGGCGAAGACGGACTCCCGAGACTCGATAGCGCGTTGGACCGTCTCGGGGTGTAAACAGCGAAAGCGGTGGATTCGCCCGCCGTTCCGATGGCCGGATCAGTCAGCCAACGAGATGTTCTGCCGGAGGTCGTCTTCGATTGCCTCCAGCGTCCGGCCCTTGGTCTCGGGGACGTAGCGGTAGACAAACAACAGCCCTACTAGGCTACAGAGGCCGAACAGCCAGAACGTCGCAGAGGTTCCGACGCCGTCAGTCAGAACGGGGAACGTCAGCGACACGAGGAGATTCGCACCCCAGTTGGCGACGGTGACGACACCCATCGCCGACCCCCGAACGGAAAGCGGGTATATCTCTGAGATCAGGAGCCAGAAGACCGGGCCGAGACCGATCGCGAAGAAGGACACGAACAGCATCAGACTGATCGTGGCGATAATGCCGAGGCCCCCGCCGAGACCGGGAAGGTAGAACACAGTACCGAGGACGGCGAGCGTCGCGACCATCCCCCCGACACCGACGAGGAGCAGTCGGCGACGACCGACACGGTCGACGAGCATGATCGCTACGATGGTCATCACTACGTTGATCGTCCCGATACCGACTGTCGCAAGGATCGAGGCCACACTTCCGAGCCCGGTGGATTCGAGAATCGTCGGGGCGTAGTAAATGACTGCGTTGATACCGGTGATCTGCTGGAACACGGCGAGTCCGAGCCCGACCACGAGCGCTGGGCGGAGCCACGGAGCCAGCAGGTCCCGGACACCGGCTTCGGACTGTGTCTCGACGGTCTCCTCGATCTCGTCGAGTTCCTGCTCGACGCCACTGGATCGCGTCCGCTTGAGGACGGCTCTGGCCTCGTCTTTCCGCCCGTGCTCGAAGAGCCAGCGTGGGCTCTCGGGCATCTTCAGAATGCCGATGGCGAGGACGACGGCCGGGACCATCCCGGCACCGAGCATCCAGCGCCACGCACCCGCGTCGGCGAACGCGTAGTTGACGAAATACGAGAGTAGAATTCCGGTGGTCACCATGAGCTGATTGAGCGAGGTAAGCCCGCCGCGAATGTGCGGCGGCGCGATCTCGGAGATGTACAGCGGGCCGACAATCGACGCGAAGCCGATGGCGACGCCGTCGATAAGCCGACCAGCGACGAGGACGGGGACGGTCGGCGCGACGGCCATCGTGAACGATCCGACGAAGAACACGATGGCCGCGATGAGGATGAGGCGACGGCGACCGAGGCGGTCGGCCAACTGGCCGCCGACGGCCGCACCGGCTGCGGCCCCGGCCATCGCGCCACTGACGATGATCCCCTCGACGAGCGGCGACATGACGAACGAGTCCTGGATGAACAGGAACGCGCCCGAGATGATCCCGGTGTCGAACCCGAATAGCAGTCCGTTCAGCGCGGCTAACGCGGAGACGACGTAGACGAACCGGTCGCCGTCACCGCGGAGGACGTTTCGTATGGTGGCTGTGGACATCTATGTAAAATTGACTCGAATCTGTGTAAAAGTCTTTCCAAGTCTTTTCGCATGACAGCGGAGCCACTGAGAAATACCTGTGGCAGGCTGTGTTGGAAAATGGTGCACTCAGCCACTGGTCTTGTCCACTACGATTCCCGTCCGCTGCCGCCCGGATATCCGTTGAGTGATCCGATGAGAGTGAGTGTCCCGCTACTTCTGACTATGTTTCACCGCGTCGGTCGCTCGCACGTCGCACTACCTGAATCAGTCACTCGAAATCACCCGTGACGATATTGGCGATTTGCTGTCGGTCGAAGAGTTCGGTGTCGGAGGTCACGTCGCCGAAGATATCGGGATAAAGCTGTTGAGCCGCCCGTTCGGTCAAAAAGAAATTGTGAATCGGACCCTGGCGGAGGTAGCCACCGCGATACACGCGTCCGTTCTGTACCGCGGTCAGTTGACTGCCGACGGTGTGGTCCTGCATGAACTGCAGGACGGTCTCCCGGAACTCGGTCGCAGATTTTCGCTCGTGGCCGCGGACGAGGATAACGTCTGGATCGACCGATAGAAGCGTCTCGTAGTCGTACTCGCCCCGGTTGGTCGTACTGAGGTTCTCGATGTCGGTGCCGGCAAGCGCATCAGTAACGCCGAGGTCACGCCACTGCTTCTTACTCGTGCCGTTGTCGTTCAGTCGATAGGGCGAGAACGACTCTGGTTCGTCGGTGCCCTCGAACGTAAGGAGGACGTTCGGACGCTCCTCAGTTGGCGGGAGCTGACTCTGCAGGTCCGCGATGTATTCGTCGTGTAACTGTTTGAACGCCTCGTACCGGGCCTGTTCTTGGAAGACCTCCGCGACCTTCTCGAAGGCTTGATACAGCGTGTAATACCGGTAGTTGTGCCATTCATCGGAGCGACGGAAGATCAGATTCCCGACGAACGGAGCGACGTTTTCGGCGATCTCGTCGACGTCCGACTGTGACCAGTCGAACCAGTTGACGAGCATCTGTGGGTCGTAGAGGTGCACGTCGCTGTCGAGTTCGTAAAACTCCTCTTTCGTCCGGACTTCCGGGTTCGCGTCAATCGTCTCTTGGTCGACGGAAACACCGGGAAGCTCATCGTAGATGTACGTGTAGTAGCGGTCCGCTCCGCCGATACCTGTGAGGCCATCGGCCTGCCCGAGGGCCACGCCCATATCAGCGTAGGCACCACCGTAGGGGAGCCATCGCTCGGGAACTGTCTGGAACGTAACGTCGCCCACCGGCTCCATGGTGACGGTGTATGAGTTAATCTCAGTCGGCGTTGTGGTCTCTGTTGACTCAGTCGCGGTAGAGTCCGTGGCGGAATTGCTCGAACACCCGGCAAGTAAACTGCCGCCCGCAATTATCCCAGCACCCCTGATATAGTCCCTACGTGTCGGCCATTCACGCGGCGTCTTCTCGGCGTCAGTCACTGTCCTGCACCCGTGATTATGTCAGCGACCCGCTGGCGGTCGAACAGCTGTTCCTCGGCGGGGATTTCGGGGTACGGGTCACCGTCGACGTAGCCCGGCCACTCGCCGAACTGGTCGGGGTACAGCTGTTTCGCGGTCATCTCCGTCTGGAACAGGTTTAGAACCGGACCCTGTCGACGCGCACCTTGTGCGTATATCCGCCCCTCTTGCACAGCGGTGATCTCTCTCGTCACCTCGTCGTTCTCCAATTGCGACCGAATATCGGCGAGATTGTGCGACCCCGCCATCGGGCCGAGAACGAGCAGCACGTCCGGATCGGCTTCGAGAAGCAGTTCGGTGTCGAGCGTGATGTTCCGTCCGTCGTCACCGTACCCGTCACCGACAGCATCAGCTAGTGCATCGGTAGCACCCAGCGGGCGGGTGTGGGCAGCGTAGTATCCCGGGTGGTTCATTTTATACCCCCAAATTTTCTCGTCGGATGTGGAGAACAGGACCAAGGCCGCGCTCGGCCGCTCACGTTCCGACGGAAGGCCCGCGCTAATAGTTCCCATCATCGATTCGCGGATCGATGTGAGTGCCTCGTATCGGTCGCTCTCGCGAAACACCTGCGCGATCTTTCCGAAGATTTCCCAGAGCGTCTGGTATTCGTACGCATCGGCCCAGCCTGCTGGCGGCTTCTGGTGAGTGCCGCTGAGAGTGTTCCCGAACCACGGGCCAACGTTCGAGCGTATCTCTTGGAGGCTACTGTCGTCCCATCCCTCAGCTGTGGCAACCTTCGCAGGGTCCGCTATATGGATATCGCTATCGAGTTCGTACAGTTTCTCCTTTGACGGTGGCCACGAAGAGTACAGCCCCTCCCAGTGGATCGAGACTCCCTCAAGTCGGTGGAGGAACTTCCGATACAGCGATTGGTGGTATTCGGGCGCGTGCATCGCGTTGATCGCGTCCCCTCGACCGAGCGCGACCAGCATGTCCACGTGGTGACCCAGTATCGTGAACACATCCAGGGGAACTGATTCGAACTCGACAGTTCCCATGGGCGACATTGTAACCGCGTATCCGTCGCCAGCCGCCGTCGGTTCAGCCTTTGAGGCTGATCGCCCTCCTGTGCCCGTCTGGGTCGGAACTGATTCTGAACCGGACTGGTCTCCACAGCCCGCTAGCAAGCCGCCACCCACCACCACGCCGCTATACTTCACGTAGTCACGTCTTGTCGGAGCCTCGTGGTTCGTGTCATCTCTCGACATAAATGTTAGGCCAGCCTAAAAATATATAACTGCTTCGGAATTTAGGCCCACCTGAAAATAGAACTCTCCGAGAGACATCGCCCAGTCACCGCAACTGCTAGTCGTTCAGTGAGACTCCATACTAACACTGATTCTAAACATCACGATATCAGTGCCGCCCTTTTGAATCAGCCCTGAGCCATCGGTTGACAGTTGTGTCGAAAGCGACCGCCCCCTCCTTGCCACTGGGAACAGCCACAATAGCGGTATCGGGGGAACGTACAACAGTAAAGTGTCCTTGCTGTGGACACACTAGTATGGCTGACGAGGAAATCGACGACGTGGACAGGGCAATTCTGTACGCATTACAGGAGGATGCTCGAAACATGTCGTCCGGGGACATTGCAGAGCGAACCGATACGTCCGACAGTACCGTCCGCAAGCGCATCAATCATCTCGAGTCTAGCGAGGTCATCAAAGGCTACAGTGCTGATGTCGACTATCAGCAGGCGGGCTATCCGCTCCGAATGCTGCTCTACTGCACTGCATCGATCCCCGAGCGAGGCGATCTGATCCCCGAAATCCTCGATATCGACGGTGTGGTATCAGTTCAGGAACTGGTCACCGGCGAGGAGAACCTCCTCGTGACGGCCGTCGGTGAATCGGATAGCGATATCACCCCCGTCGCGCAGGCACTTCTCGATATGGGCTTGACGGTGGCCGATGAAGTACTCGTCCGGAGCCACGAAACGACACCTTTCGGTAAGTTCGATTCCGGGAACGAGAGTTAGCTGAGGACGGGCTGCTGACGCAGGATCGTGTCCCGGACACCTGCGTTCCCAGGGACGACACGGCCGGCCAAGTCGTCGAAGTGACTGCCTCGGTTTCCATACGGATCTGATTTTCGAGCGGCTTCATCGAACGGGCTGGTAATATCGCCCCCGCTCAGCACGCGACGACTCTCTGATAGCCCACTGTGTGTGCGTGTGATCAGGGACTCGCCGTCGACGGATTTTGTCGATAGAGGCCACGAAGCCCCCGCAAATCACTCTGAAAGTAAGTTCCCACAGAGAGACAGCTAAAAAACATAATGTTCTATAATATACTATTTCGGGAACAAATTGGTAGTATAGAAGGATTTAATAACCAGTCCGTTCGCACTAGGGGTGAAGACAACCAGAACCGGTCAATCACTCTCCGTGATTGGTCACGAACAACGATGTCAGGACACAACTCAGCAAAGACGGTTGGATCACTCCCGGACACGACGGCTGACTCGCCGCTCGTGCCCGTCGCACTCACATGGCTCGTGTGGTCGATGTTTGCCGCGAGCATTGCTGTGCTTGCTGTCCGGGTCCGAACCGGGTTCGTCTGGGAGATACCCGGCGCGGTTGCCATTGATGGGCTGACCGTCCTGATGTGGGTGGTCGTTACCTTCTTCAGCGGTATCGTTCACAGTTACTCGCGCCGCTATCTGGCTGGCAGTCGCCTCAAAACGCCCTTTTTCGCCACCGTGTTCGGCTTCACCGTGGTCGTGATGGGGCTGGTCGCGGCTGACCATCTCGCCCTGTTCGGGGCGCTGTGGCTCGCGATGGGGCTACTGATGGCGAAACTCATCGGTATCGTCCGCGGGTGGGACCAGGCACAGGCGGCCGCGACGGTCGCTCGCAAGTACTTCATCGCCAGTAGCACGCTTCTCGGTGTCGCGCTGACGGCACTGTGGTGGGCGACCGGTGCGACAACGGTTTCCGGAATTACGGCGGCCGCCGACTCACTCGGTGGCCCGGTGTGGCTGGTCGCCGCAGGCGCACTCGTGCTCGCGGCGATGATTCAGTCCGCTCTGGTCCCGTTCCACGGCTGGCTCCTCTCCTCGATGACTGCCCCGACGCCTGCTTCGGCACTGATGCATGCCGGGTTCGTCAACGCTGGCGGCATTCTGCTGACTCGTTTCGCGCCAGTCATCACCGTCGACCCCGCGCTCATGCTCGCAATCGTCGGCGTCGGTGGTGCCAGCGCCATCGGCGGAAAACTCCTGAAATCGGTTCAGACGGACATCAAGGGCAAACTCGGCTGTTCGACGGTCGGCCAGATGGGGTTCATGATCATGCAGGCCGGCCTCGGCTTCTTCGGGGCTGCTATCACCCACCTCATCCTGCACGGCTTCTACAAGGCCTACCAGTTCCTCAGTGCCGGCGGACAGGTCGAACACACGAACCCGAGCGATGAAACACCACACACGATCGGAACGACGGCGAGCATCGTTGGCGTCGTCGTTACCCTGCTGACCGGGCTCGCCGGCGGCGCGGTGTTTGCAGTGTTGACTGGGAAGGGAACACATATCGACAGCGGGCTTCTGCTGATCTTCTTCGTGGTGTTCACGACGCTCCATGCGGCCCGCAACGCCGTCCAGCAGACCTCGCTTCCGACGGCGGCCCGCTACGGGGCTGTCCCGGTGGTCTTCTTCCCGGCCATCGTCGTTTACGCGGCTGTTTACACCGGAGTCTCAGGGCTCATGCCTGTTAGCCCGGCAACGACCGAACTGACCCTGCTCCACGGCATTATCGCCGTCGTTTTCGTCGGCATCTACATCGGTATCGAGACCGGAATCCACGAGCGTAGCCAGCGTCTCTACGTGGCGTTGCTGAACGCCGGCCAGCCGGCAGCCGACACTGTGTTGACCACGACGGAGGACTACAATGAGTACTGAATCCACTATCCACGACAGTATCGACACCGCAGCCACCACTGTCGGTTCCATCTGGCCCATCCACTCGTTCGTGACGGCTAACCCCCTCGCGGCGTTCGAGGACCAGCCGTTCAGTGAAGCGGTCACACAGGCGGCCGATCTGCTGGGCGGCCGTGGCTACCCCAGCGCAGAGACGTTCCGTGCAGCGCTGGAGCGCGGCCAGATAGACCCGGAGATTCTCGACGCGGAACTCTCCGAGGCCGGTTACGAGAACGACCCCGAGACGCTGCTTGACCGGATGGGCGAAGTGACCGATGCCCCGGACAGCGATCCCGACACCGCCACGGACCGCGTCGACCAGGTACTGACGAAGTGGCTGTCGGCGTTCCTCGACGAAGGGAGCGCCCACTGGTCGATGCCGAACCGCGAGGCGGGGTTCTACACCGCCTTCCGCGGCGTGGCTGCACACGACGGCGAGATTCCCGACGAGGGAGTCATCACCGACCTACCGGAGACGCCGACTGAGACCATCGAGACAGTGCTTGCGTCGTACCCGGAGAGCCAGTGGGTGCCCATCTTCGAGGAGCAACTGGCCGCCCTCCCGGGCTGGACTGGACTCATCAAACAGCGTGCCGACGACGAGGGCGCGTGGCAGTCGGCGCACCCGATTTCGCTGGAGGGGTACCTCGCGGCGCGGCTGGCCCTGTTAGATGCCGTCGATGCCGACATCGATCCCTCGAACGACAGCATCGACCTGGACCCGGCTGTCGAACTCGCCGGAGCGTTCCTGCGTGCCTGGGAAGCGAGCTACCGCGGCGACCTCGTCGAGACTATCGCTGCGGAGAGCCGGTCACACGCTGATGGCGACAGCTCGGGACGCCCGGACGCCCAGCTGGTCTTCTGTATCGACACCCGCTCGGAGATCATCCGCCGTCACATCGAGACCGCGGGCGACTACGAGACCCACGGGTACGCCGGCTTTTTCGGGATTCCGATGGAGTACCAGGGCTACGACACGGACGTGTCGGTCGACGCTTGCCCGCCGATTCTCGACCCCCAGCACCACATCACCGACGTTCCGACCGTTGACGATACCCGCGAGAGCCACGACCGCTTATGGAGCATTCGTGAGACCGCCGACGAAATTATCGAGACGCTGGAGGCCAACGCCGCCACGGCCTACGGCTTCGTCGAGACTGCCGGGAGCGGGTACGGCCTCGCGCTCGCGGCCCGCACACTTGTCCCCGGACGCGTGCGTGATCTATTTAACGCAGCTGACAGTTCGGCACCCGACGAACACGAGTTCTGTGAGCCGCTCGTCCACCACCAGCACACCTATACCGGAGACTTGCCCGTCGGGCTGACGACCGACGAGAAGGTCGAGTACGCCGCGACCGCCTTCGACCTGATGGGTTGGGAGACGTTCAGTCGCCTCGTCGTCTTCGCTGGCCACGCCAGTGAGACAACCAACAACCCCTACGATTCGAGTCTGGACTGTGGTGCCTGTGCCGGCAACCCCGGCGGCCCGAACGCCCGCGTGTTGGCGGCGATTTGCAACGACACTGAGGTCAGGGCCGCGCTCCGCGACCGCGGTTTCGAAATCCCCGACGACACCGTCTTCCTTGCCGGCGAACACAACACGACGACCGACGAAGTGGAACTGTACGACAGTGACGTGCCCGAGAGCCACGCCGCCGACCTCGACCAGTTACGCGCTGACCTCGCCACCGCCCGCGAGAACGCGACTGCCGAGCGTGCCGAATCGATGGGAGGCGACGCGTCGTCGGGGGTCAGCGAAACGGAACGCCGCGCCGCCGATTGGGCTGAGACCCGCCCCGAATGGGGCCTGGCTGGCAACGCTGGCTTCGTTATCGGCCCCCGTGAACTGACGAGCGGTGTCGACCTCGACGGTCGCGCCTTCCTCCACTCGTACGACTGGTCGACCGATCCCGACGGTGAGGCCCTGGAAGCAATACTTACCGGACCGATGGTCGTCACGCAGTGGATCAACACCCAGTACTACTTCTCGATGGTCGACAACGCTGTCTACGGCAGCGGCTCAAAGGTGACACACAACCCCGTCGGCAACGTGGGCGTTTACCAGGGCAACGGTGGGGACCTGATGACTGGCCTCCCGCTGCAGTCGCTCATGGCTGCCGACGACGATCCGTACCACCAGCCGCTCCGCCTCTCGACGGTCATCCACGCGCCGGTCGACCGCGTCAACGACGTTCTCGCCGATCATCCGGAGCTGGCGAACCTACTCGACAACAACTGGCTCTCTCTCACAGTCATCGACCCTACGCAAGACCACAGCACCTTGGAGTACGAGCATGACTTGGAGTGGTCGCCTGCGTCTGAGTTGTCCGAAACCGACCTCGCGGACCCGACCGCTCCTGCGGTCTCTGACGACTAAGCTGGTCCGAGCAGGCGGTATTCGGAACGCTGGAGGCCGGTAGTTTTCGAAAACCGTCGCTATTGTATATTTGAAGCTATATAACTGATATACCAATGCAAACGGCTCGTTCGAAAGGCACTATCTGCGTAAATCTCTCTAAATGGGGATAATATGCCTCTGTATATGCTGGGCAAATGATTGAAAATCAAGTAGTATACTTCGAGTCGGGTGTTTTATTGGCAGAACGCGGCCCCGGAGACTGCAAAACAGCGATCTGTTCTCGTCCTTCTCCTGTAGAAGGGGCTAGCGCGGTGTGAGGCCAACACCGTCTGCGAGCAACTCGTGGGAGCGGAGCGCGTCAGCGTGGTCGCCGACGACGTGCTGGATCATCACCTCGTCGACTCCGACGCGATCAGACAACTGTTCGAGAAGGGCATCGAGTGTCTCCGGACTGCCGGAGATGGCTCGTGGCCACTCACCGGTATCCAGTGTGGCAGGTGTCGGTTCGGGCACGGCCCCAAGCTCGTCGATTGCTTCCTCGACAGATGGAGTCGTACCGATGACTCCTCGTTCCATCCGCTTGAACGACGCTTCGGCCACTGCACGGAGCCGCGCCGCTTCCTCGTCGGTCTCGGCACAGACCGCGTTCACCGCGACCATTCCCTGTGGCTCGTCGACGCCGCCGGCCAACTGCGAGGATTCGAAGTGGTTCCGGTACTCCTCAAACGAACGGGTGGCCAACTCCGGTCGAATGAACGCAGCGAAACAGTAGCGCAGGCCGAGTTCGCCGGCCAGCGCGGCGCTCGACGGACTCGACCCAAGAACCCACGGAACGGGCGTCTCAGAATCTGAATGGGGAATTTCGATATCACTGTACGCGTGTCCATCCGGGTAGCCGTCGTAGAGGTGCGAAACGACGGCTTCGATTTTTTCGGCGTGGTCTTCGTCGGGGTTCCGGACACGGCGGTCCGTCCCGAGTGCGCGGTCGACGGCCGGTGAGCCGTTGGCTCGTCCAAGCCCTGCGTCGATACGTCCCGGAGCGAGCGCGTCGAGAGCGCCGAACAGCTCTGCGACTTTGAATGGACTGTAGTGATTGAGCAGGACTGCCCCCGATCCGAGTCGGATCGAGTCGGTTTCGGCGGCGAGGTTGCCAAGCAGTACCTCGGGTGTTGTCCCGGCGAGCTTATCCCCCATCCCGTGGTGTTCCGCCACCCAGAACCGGGAATAGCCGAGGCGTTCGGCCTGCTGGGCTGCGTCGACGGTATTCGCATACGCGTCAGTCGCAGTTCCGTCATTCGGGACTGGAGAGAGATCGACGATTGAGAGGTCCATATCCGCCCACAACGGTTGCGAGGTTTAACCGTTCGGCTACTCACAGTGCGTGGGTATCTCACTCGGGCACACCACTCTGATGGAACGTCTCCCCCGGGCATAACTGATATCTAGGAAACCAACTGTTCTGCGAAAGCCTATCTCAAACAGAATACCTTACTTCGCTCTACTGGCTATCTCTGAGCAGTGTGAAAGTCGGAGAGTTATCTCTCGGATACCTTCCGAACCCCCTCAGAATCCCAAATAGTGGGGGCTCAAGCGCTATCTGGCTGTCCATTCAGATAATGTACCACCTCATTGACTATTTCAGAGTCGCGTCGCGGAGTCGTGCGTACAACGGACCTACTGAAATTCTTTCTAATGCTCAGTAATATCTGTATAGCTATTATATCACGCTTCTTTCGGGACAACTTTGTCAATTTAGTCCCAGTTACGAATTAAGTGATATCATGCCCTTGACCACAGTTGGCTCCATGGCTCGGCGGAACGCGTCGTTGATGTCTTCAAGTTCGGACTCGAAGTCGATTATGCCCTCGACGTCGACTTCGCCGTCGGCCAACAGGTCGACAGCCGCGTCGTAGGTGTTCTTGTATCGGAAGGAGCCGTGGACGTCGACCTCGTTGTCGATGAGTTCCAGCACGTCGATTGGGACCTCCGCTTCGCTGGCCAGACCCACCAGAACGACTGTGCCGCCCCGACGGACCACGTCGATTGTCGACTTGATCGACGGCTCCGCACCGGAGGCTTCGACGACCACATCAGCACCGACGCCGTCCGTGTACTCGGCGACCGCCGCATCGAGATCCGTTTCGGTAACGTCGACTGTCAGGTCCGCTCCCCGCTTTTCGGCGAACTCTAGTTTTTCCTCGACAACGTCTGTCAGTATTACGTCCGTCGCCCCTGCGGCGCGCGCGGCCTCAAGCACCATCAGCCCGATAGGTCCCGCTCCGGTTATCAGCACTGTATCTCCGGTTCCGACGCTACCGCGGCGGCAAGCGTGGATTCCGACCGAAAGCGGTTCACACAGTGCCCCTTCAGCCGTAGAGACGGACTCCGGGAGCGTGTAGGCGAAGTCGGCCGGCCACGAGACGTACTCCGTGAACGCGCCGTCGTGTGGCGGCGTCGCCATGAACCGAACTGATTCACAGAGGTGATAGTCGCCGCGCTTGCAGTGGGCACAGCGACGGCACGGAACGCCGGGTTCGAGCGCGACGCGGTCCCCCGGTTCGTGATCAGTAACGTTCTCGCCGACTTCGACGACCTCACCGGCGCTCTCGTGTCCGAGGACGAGCGGGTCTTCCACGACGTAGTCCCCGATACGACCATGTTCGTAGTAGTGGACGTCGGAGCCACAGATACCCACGTCTCGCACGGCAACAAGTACGTCGTCGGGGCCGGGCGACGGTCTGGGACGGTCCTCCAGCTCGAACTCAGTCGGCTCTACCAGTACAGCAGTTCGCATACCTGATGGCACGGAACAGAGCCATAAAAATACACAGGGTGGGTTGCCCCATTCGTACCGTGTCCAGTTACCACTCCGCGACGCTCCCGTCCTCGTGGTGCCAGACCGGGTTGTACCAATTGACCTCCGTCTGTGCCAGTTCACGGATGAGAGCCTCGTCGATCTCGATACCGAGTCCGGGGCCGGTCGGCCGTTTGACGTAGCCGTCTTCGAACTGGAACGTCTCCGGGTCCTCTAGAACCTTGAGTCGCTGGCTCGTCGCTGGGTCGTGTAGACCGAGGTCCTGTTCGTGCAACACGACGTTCTGGGCGCAAAACCCGACCTGCAGGCTCGCTGCGAACGCGACAGGGCCGAGCGGGCAGTGCGGAACGACGGCCACGTCGAACGCTTCCGCCATCGATGCGACTTTGCGCATCTCGCTGATGCCACCGACGTGGGTCACGTCGGGTTGGAGTATCGACACCCCGTCGTCGACGAGGAGGCGCTTGCAGTCATAGCGGGAATAGAACCGTTCGCCAGTCGCTATCGGGACAGTCGTCCGCTCGGCGATACTGGCAAACGAGTCGTCGTGTTCGGGGAGCAGTGGCTGGTCGATGAACATCAGATCGAACTGTTCGAGTCGCTCGACGAGATCCGCGGCCATCGGTTTCGAGACGCGGCCGTGGAAGTCGACGCCGACGAGGGCGTCGTCACCGACGGCGTCACGGATTGCGGCCACCCGTTCAACCGCATGATCGACCGCGTTCGGCGTCTCGATCGGCCGAAATTCCCGGGCGAAATTGAACTTGAACGCTCTGTAGCCGCGTTCCCGGTCCTCTCTTGCGGCGACAGCCACGTCCTCGGGGTCGTCGCCACCGAGCCACTGGTACACGAGTAGCTTATCGCGGACGTGTCCGCCGAGTAGTTCGTGCACCGGGGCACCGTAGTGTCGCCCCTTGATGTCCCAGAGCGCGTGGTCGATACCCGCAAGCGCGCTCATGAGTATCGGCCCGCCGCGGAAGTAGCCGCTCTGATAGAGCTTCCGCCAGTGATACTCGGTTCGGAGCGGGTCGGCCCCGAGGAGATACGCCTCGATCAGCTCGGTCACAGCGGCACGGACCGTCTCCAACCGACCCTGAACGATGGGTTCACCCCAGCCGACGATCCCCTCGTCAGTCTCCAGTTTTAGAAGCAACCACCGCGGCGGCACGGCGAACAGTTCGAAGTCGGTGATTTGCATAGCTATGTTATCTGCGAGGGAGTACTTGTAATGACTGGCTGCCGATATCGGCCGCCGAAAGGTGTGGCAGAGATAGCCGTACATTTATGCTGGAGGCTACCGGAGCACCAAGCGTACGCATGAGTGTACTTGACAGTTTCTCTCTCGACGGAGAGACAGCTATCGTCACCGGTGCGGCGCAGGGTCTGGGCAAACAGATGGCGACCGGTCTCACCGAAATGGGGGCCGACGTCGCTATCGCGGACGTGAACGTCGAGAAAGCGGAGCGGACGGCCTCGGAACTTGACGGCGAGACGAACGTCATCGCGACGGAAGTCGACGTGACGGACGAAGCATCGGTCGAAGCGATGGTCGAGGACGTGACCGACCGCTTGGGGCCGATTGACGTCCTGGTCAATAATGCCGGCATCGTCGAGAACTCCGCGGCGGAGGAGACGAGCGTCGAGTCCTGGCGGCGGGTCGTGTCGGTCAACCTCGACGGCGTCTTCCTCTGTGCCAAACACGTCGGCCAGCAGATGCTTGACCGAGGCGAGGGGCGCATCGTCAACATCTCCTCGATGTCTGGCTTCGACGTGAACGTCCCGCAGAAACAGGCCAGCTACAACACGACGAAAGCCGGCGTCAGGATGCTGACCCAGTCGCTGGCGGTCGAGTGGGGCGATCAGGGCGTCCGCGTCAACGCTATTGCGCCCGGGTACATGCGGACCGAACTCGTCGACGAGGTGCTCGAAGAGAACCCGGAGATGGAGGAGACGTGGCTGGAGAACACGCCGATGGGCCGTCTCGGTCGACCAGAGGAGCTGAAAGAACTCGTCGTCTACCTCGCATCGGACGCCTCGTCGTACATGACGGGGTCGACCGTCGTGATGGACGGCGGCTACACCTCGCGGTGAGGTGTCAGGCTTCGGACGACGTGTCGTCGGTCAGTGCAGCCAACCGGTCTTTGGCGTCGGCCCACTCGCCACCAGCCTGTGGCTCGTAGGTCTTCGTCTCGAACGCCGACTCGACCAACTGCCGCCCGGTTTCGATATCCGGCACTGTCCCGGCCGCGACAGCCTGTGTGAGGACGTTGCCGACAGCTGTCGCCTCGACTGGGCCAGTCGACACTGGGCGGTCGGTGGCGTCAGCCAGCAACTGACAGAACAGCTCGTTTCTGACACCGCCGCCGCCGAGAACGATACGTGACGGTGGGTCCTCGACGACTGCCGCGAGCGCGTCGAGTTCCAGCGCCGTCTTCGTCGCCAGACTGTCGAGGAGGCAGCGGACGATACCGCCCTGCTCCGTCGGAACGGGCTGGTCCGTTCGGCGACAGTAGGCCCGAATCTGGTCGGGCATCGGCTCGTCGATGCCGAAGGTGTCGGCGTCCGTATCGACGAGTGCGGTCCGCGCCGGGGCCTTTTCGGCTGCCGACAGTAACGTATCGTAATCGGCCGGCTCGTCCGCATCGCGCCACGCTTTGCGGCATTCTTCGAGCAGAAAGAACCCGTTGATGTTCTTCAGGAGCCGAACGGTCCCGTCGACGCCGAGTTCGTTCGAGACGGCGTGCTCGAAGGCGGCGTCTGTCCGTACTGGTTCGTCTCGCTCGACGCCGAGGATGAACCACGACCCCGTGTTGAGAAACGCGGCGTCCTCGGCCAGCGGAAGGCCGGCGACGGCCGCCGCCGTGTCGTGGCTCGCCGGCATCACGATCTCCGGTGTCGAAGACAGTCCCGATACGACGGTGTCGTCGACGGTACCGAGGCGCTGACCGGGTTCGGACAGGTCCGGGAGCAGGGCCGTCGGAACCAACAGCTCGTCGAGCAGGTCGGTGGCCCACGTCCGCGCCTCGGGATCAACCATCTGCGTGGTCGAGGCAATCGTCACGTCGCCCGCCGGCTGTCCCCCTATCCGTGCAGAAAGGAGCTGTGGCATCATGAGCAAGCCGTCGCTTTCTTCGAGAAGTTCGGGCTCGCGTTCGGCGATAGTGTGGAGTTGCCACAGCGTGTTCGGTGTGTTCCAGTTCGTGATGCCGGTCGCGTCGAACAGCCGCAGCTTCCCGACAGCCTCGAACACCTGCTCGCGCGTGGCCGTCGACTCGGGGTCGCGGTAGGAGATCGGGTCCCGGAGTAGTTCGCCGTCGGCCAGAAGCCCGAAGTCAAGTCCCCACGTGTCGATACCGACCGTATCGAGGCTGTCGGCGTGGTCGTCGGCAGCCCGGAGACCGTCATTCATGTGGTCGACAAGCGCGTCGACGTCCCAGACGTAGCGGCCGTTCCGTTCGACGGGTCGGTTATCGAACCGGTGGACCTCCCGCACAGCGAAGGACGACTGCGTCACCTCGCCAAGGAACACTGTCCCGCCGCTCGCGCCGATGTCGATAGCGACGTGATTCATGGGTCAGTCTGATCAGGCACGGGGGTCACTGCCCGTAGCTGTCGAGTTTGTCAGCCAATCGGTCGATCTCTTCGTCCGGGAGGATCTCCGGTTCACCGATGGCCCGGGCCTGGTGGTGGATGCGGGCGCAGTACTCGACCATCAGCGCGACCGTGTAGGCGTCGTCCAGCGTTTCGTCGGCCGTCAGGACGCCGTGGTTGCGCAACAGCGTGGCGTTGAACGACTCGCCCAGCGCGTCGACGGCGGCCTCGCCGAGTTTCTCGGTCGCGTGCGTTTCGTATTCGGCGACGGGCACCTCTGTTCCGGTGAACGAGAGGAGGTAGTGCGATGCCGGTATCGCCTCCCCAAGCGAGGCGAACGTCGTCGCGTACGGCGAGTGGGTGTGGACGACGCCGCCGACCGCCGGTCGCTCGCGGTAGACGGCCAGATGCATCGGAAGCTCCGTCGACGGCTCGATGTCGCCCTCGACGACAGTGCCGTCCGTCTGTACGACCGGGATGTCTTCGGGTTCGATCTCCTCGTAGGGGATTCCCGACGGGCTGATCGCGATGTGGTTCTCGTCGAGTCGGGCACTGAGGTTTCCGCCAGTCCCGGTGGTCAGATCGTCTTCGAGCAGGCTCCGGCCGTACTCGCAGATAGCGGTACGCGTCTCGTAGTGTGAACTGTTTTGTTCTGTCATATATCGTGTGTCGACAACCGGTCGGTTGCAGCGAGTGAGGCGACGACGGGTATCGCCGTCACTCGGCGGGTTTTATTTGCTCTTCGAGCGCCATCTCCGCGTCGTCACCGAGCTGGCGCTGGTGGATCGTCTCGCCGCTGGCGGCGTCGAACAGGTGTACGTCCCGATCCGGAATCTCGACGTAGACGTGTTGCCCCTCGCTGATTGGGCGCTGGCCGTCCGTCTCGACGATGAACGTCTGGTCGTGGCTCTGTGACCGCGCCTGCAGGTAAACGTAGGAGATGCTCCCCATCGGTTCGACGACGTCGACGACGGCCTCGAACTCGTGGCCCGAGTTCGCCCGGTCGTGAAGCGTCATATCCTCTGGCCGGATACCGAGGACGAGTTCGTTTCGACTGCCAACAGCGGACTGCATCCGCTCGGTCAGGTCGAAGTCGAAGCCGTCCGCGCGGAGCGTTCCGCCTTCGACCTTGCCCTCGAAGAAGTTCATCGACGGCGAACCGAGGAAGCCAGCGACGAACTGGTTGGCCGGCCGGTAGAAACATTCCAGGGGTGTCCCGACCTGCTGGAGTTCCCCGTAGTTGAGGACGACGAGTCGGTCGCCCATCGTCATCGCCTCTGTCTGGTCGTGGGTAACGTACAGCGTCGTCACATCGAGGTCGTTCTGGAGCCGGTTGATCTCGGTACGCATCTCCGCCCGAAGTTTGGCGTCCAGATTCGACAGTGGCTCGTCCATCAAGAAGACGTTCGGGTCACGGACGATAGCACGACCGAGCGCGACACGCTGTTGTTGTCCCCCGGAGAGTTCGCCGGGCTTGTCGTCCAACAGCATGTCAATGTCCATCATCTCGGCGGCGGACGTGACGGCTTCTTCAATCTCGTCGGCAGACATGTCCGTCGACATCTTCAGTCCGAAGGACATGTTCTCCTCGACGGTCATGTTGGGATACAGCGCGTAGTTCTGGAACACCATCGCGATGTCCCGGGCGCGCGGGCCGAGTTGATTGACGAGGTCGTCGCCGATGTGAATGTCGCCTTCCGTTTGCGTTTCCAGCCCTGCGACAATACGCATGAGCGTGGACTTCCCGCTCCCGGACGGACCGACGAAGACGATGAACTCGCCATCGCGGATGTCCAGTGAGACGTCGTCGACCGCAACGATTGACTCATCTCCCTCACCGAATCGCTTCGTAACGTCGTCGATTGTGATCTTTGCCATTATTTTCCCTCCGATGTGCGGCTAAGTGAAGCTACCGCCGCCGCAGGGGCGTCGTTTGCGAGCGATACCTGTCGAGGTGTGGACGGCGTGGTCATTCTTTGATCACCACGCCGAAGCTGAGCCCGGCCGCGAGGTACTTGTTGACCGCGATGAGGAAAATGACGACCGGAACGATCATTGCCGTCGAGGCGGCCGCGAGCATTCCCCATTCGATCGAGCGCGAGCCGATGAACGAGTAGACGAACAGCGTCACCGGCACGGCCTCGAAGCTCGTCAGCACGAGTCCGAACAGTAGCTCTATCCACGCGAAAATGAAGCTGATGATGGCGACCGAGAAGATACCGGGCTTGGCCGCCGGCAGGACGACCTTCCTGAAGCCCTGGAACTGGGTCGCGCCGTCGACGCGGGCGGCCTCCTCCAGCGTCTCGGGGATGCCGTCGAAGAACGCCTTCATCACCCAGACGACGAGCGAGAGGTTGATGCTGACGTACATCAGCACCATCCCGACGCGGGTGTCGAACAGATTGAGCTCTCGGAAGATGATGAAAAACGGGAGCACGACGGCAATGGGTGGGAGCATCCGTGAAGAGAGTATCCACACGAGCACATCCCGCTCCATCGGGATGTCATACCGCGAGAGCACGTAGGCGGCGGGAACGCCGATCAACAGCACGAGGACAACCGACGCCGACACCATGACGAGGCTGTTGGCGAACGCCGCGACGAACCCCGAGTCCTGAATCAGCTGGATGTAATTGTACACCGTCGGCAGGAATATCCAGTCCGGCGGCAACGAGTTCGCCGTTCCGGGCGGTTTCAGCGACATCGACGCGAGCCAGTACAGCGGGAACAGCACGATGAACGACCAGGTCAGGAGAATAGTGTGTCGAACCACCGTGACGAGCTTCTCCCGCGTGTCCTTGTCGAGTCGCTGTGACGCGGTCGCGGAGTCGCTATCCGTCGTCGCCATCAGTCCCACACCCCCTCGAAGCCGACCTTCGCAATGATGACGTTACACAGTGCAACGACGACGACGAGGTAGACGATGGCGATCGCTGCGGCCACGGTGATCTGGTTGTTGATGAACATCTGTTCGTAGATGTTGATGCTCACGAGCTGGGTCGCCGTCCCGGGACCGCCGCCCGTGAGCCCGTACACCACGCCGAACGTCCGGAACAGGTCGATCAACCGGATGAGCGTCGCGACGAACACGACCGGTTTCATGTAGGGGATGATGACGTGGACGTAGCGCCGCCACATCGGCGCACCGTCGACGCGCGACGCTTCGATGAGCGTCTTCGGCACCGACGAGAGGCCGGCGTAGAAGATAATGAACATGAACGGCGTCCAGTTCCACGCGTCCAGCAGGATCACCGTCAGCAGCGGGACATCAGAGAGGAAACTCGGCGCTGCGAACGGCGTGCCGGTGTTTATGACGTACGGAATGATGCCGATTTCGCTGTTCAGCATGATCCGGCCGATGGTCGCGAGCGAGACGGGGGCGACGGCCATCGGAATGATGAACAACACCCGGTAGAACGACTTCGCCCGGTCGGAGCCGACGCCGGCGACGAGCGCGGCCAGAACGAACCCGAGGACCGTTTCGAGGAGCAGTGCGCTGACGACGACAGTAATCGTGATGACGAACGAGTGGATCGCGCCGCCGCGGGTGAACGCCGTCTCGAAGTTGCGCAGCCCCACGAAATCAGCTGCGAATACATCGAGTGTCGGCTCCGCGATCAGGCTGAGATACAGGTCGTAGGCACCGGGGAAGAAGGTTATCATCACCATCACCGCCACCATCGGTGCCATGAACCAGTACGGGAGGTAGTCGTTCCACAGGTCCCGCAGCCTGGCGAAGGTCGATTGAGGTGTCGTTTCCGTTTGCGTTGGTGTACTCATTTGTGGGATGTGTTGTGGCGCAGGTGTGGCTTAGATTTAATTGCTGTAGATGTCTTCTGCGATGGACGCCGCCTGGGTCATCGCCTCCTCGGCGGACTTCTGGCCGGCGATGGCGCGCTGCAGTTCCTCGGAGTACCGCTGGCCCCATTCGGGGTACTTCCGGTCGAACGGGTCCGGCGCTGCTTCCTGCAGGGATTCGAGCGTGACCTGTGCGAAGTTCTCGCCGACGCGAGAGCGGAACTCGTCGTTCTCCCAGACGGACTGCCGGACGGAGAAGGCGGCGTCGCCCTCGACGTGCATCCAGATGTTGGTCGGCTGCGAGGACGCCCACACCATGAACAGGAACGCCTGCTCGGAGTTCTGTGCGTTCTTCGACGTGGAGATCTGCCAGTTGAACGCGTTGGGCGAGAACTGGCCGTCGGCCGGGCTGGGAACCTTCGCGATTCCGATGTTGTCCGCGACCGAGGAATCAGAGCCGGTGAGTCCGGGCCAGAACAGGTTCGCGTCGGAGACGATGTGGCCGGCGCGGCCCTCCTGCATCGTCGAGAGCACGTCCGACCAGGTCTGGGTCGAGGCCCCTTCGGGACCGTAGTCCTGCAGCAGGCTGACGTACCACTCCGCGGCGTCGATGACGCCGTCGGAATCGAGCCCGGAGTCGGTCGGGAACTCGGTCCAGAGCGAGGTGCCGAACTCGCGTAGGAACGTGTTCAGGATGTAGATGTTCATCCCGTACCCCTTGTCGCCACGGCCGACGGTGCCGACGACGTCCGACTCGTTCTCGTGGATGGTCTTGGCGTTCTGGCGGAACTGTTCGAGCGTCTCTGCGACCTCCAGATCGTGCTTGTCGTAGAGGTCTTTGCGGTAGAACTGCGTCTGAACTTCGACGGTAATCGGCATCCCGGTCCACGTGTCGCTGTAGCCGCCACCGTGGGCCTGCCAGCGCGACGCCTCGAAGAGGTCGTCGGGCTCGTACCAGCCTTCGTCGAAGAGACTGTCGTCGTCAAAGAACGGGTCGAGCGGCTGTATCCAGCCCTCTTCACGGAACTGGTTGACGACCTGATCCATGTAGAAGACGTCGAACTGCCCGGCGCCGGTACTGACGTCTGTCTGGCGCTTGGTCCGGAACTGCTGTTCGGGCAGGACGTTCCAGACGACGTCGATTCCGGTCAGTTCCTCGAAGACCGGGACTGCGGGCTTGATGGCCGAAACCCAGGGGTGCTGGACGGCTCCGATGTTGATCGAAGACCCCTCGAACTGTCGCCAGTCGATATCGGCGTCCTCGTACTCGCTGAGCGGAATCGCGAGTTCACCGTCGCTGCCGCTGGTGCTGGTTCCGCCATCGTTGCCACCTGAGCCGCCACCGCCGCCTCCATCTGAGCCATCGCCGCCTCGTGTGCAGCCAGCGAGGCCGCCGAGTAGTCCGACACCTGTCGCTTTCAGGAACTTCCGCCTGTTGGAGTTGGTCATGCCAGTTTGCCTCGTCACTATCGAAATACCGATGCATAATAAAGGTAATCATCTGTAAGGTAGAATACCCATCTCACTGGGCGAGAACAGACGGCATACAGTACGGAAGCCCCTATCCATGGACTCATCTGTCTCCGGAGTACGGGTAACCGTGGCAAGATTTTAATACGCAGTCCGAAAACATCGAGAGTACGGATCGTAGCCGAGTTCGCTGTGTGTCCAGCTCAGTTGGACTAGTGACAACGGGCTACGGCCCAGACCACCCATGACCCGACCCACACCAACTCACGACCGAGGTACTGCTGCAGTGACGACCACGAGCCGACCGTTGGAGGACGACTGATGCGCGCCAGCACGTTGACTGATGTCGGCGAAATTACTGTCGAAGAGCGTGACCGACCGGACCCTGCGGATGACGAGGTTCTCGTACAGGTGGGTGCCTGTAGCGTCTGCATGACCGACTATCACATGTATCACGGCACCTTCGCAGCTGAGACACCGCTGGTCCTTGGCCACGAGGGTGCCGGGACCGTCGCGGAAGTCGGTGCTGACGTCGATCGCTTCGCGGTCGGTGACCGCGTCGCAATCAACCCCACCGTCCCCTGTAACGCCTGTTCGTACTGCAAGAGGGGGGAGACGCACCTCTGTGAGAACAACACGAGCATCGGTGGTGCCGGTGACACCATTCTCGACGGTGCCTTCGCCGACTACGTCCGCGTCCCGGCCATCAACGTCGAAGATATCGGTGATATGTCCTTCGAGCGGGCCGCGCTCGCCGAGCCGCTCGCCTGCTGTGTTCACGGCGTCGAACAGACTGACATCAAACCGGGGGACAGTGTCGGTATTATCGGCGCTGGCCCGATCGGCTTGCTACTCTTGCAAGCGTTCCGCAACGCGGGCGCTGTCCCAATCGTGGTTTCCGAACTCGATGACGAACGGCGAGAGCTGGCCGCCGACCTCGGCGCAGATGCCGTCATCGACCCCAACGAAGAAGATCCCGAGGAAGCGATCCCGGCGGCGGCCGGTGGACCGGTCGACGTCGGCGCTGAGGCCATCGGGCTCGTCCCGACAATCAAGCAGGCCAACGCTGTGACCGCGCCCGGCGGCTCGACACTCATCTTCGGTGTCCCGGATCAGGAAGCGACGATGGAAGTCAGTCCGTTCGATGTCTTCTTCGACGAGGTCGACTACCGCGGTTCGTTCTCCCTGACGACCGAGGACTTCGAGCGAGCGATAACACTGCTCAGACACGAACGCATCGACGCAGAGACGCTCATCACCGAACGTATCGGGCTCGACGACCTCCCGACAGCGTTTGAACGGATGGGCAACGCTGAGGGACTGAAGAAAGTAGTCGTTCCAGGGGACTCCGAGTGAGCGAGTGCGACCTCCTCGATACTGCGTCCGGAAACGTGGTCGTCGTGGCGCTTGACCACGATCTCGGAATGGGCGCAATCGACGGGTTCGAAGACCTTCTGGCCCGCGGTCTCGTGATGGGACGTAGCGTCTGGCAGACTGCGGACCCAGCCGCTGTCGTGTCCCCGCTCCGCCGAACCGTCCACGACTCTGATGCACCTGAAGTGCCTGGCCGCCCTGAAGCGAATGTTTTCTACGCGTTGGTGAGTTAGCTGCGAGCTGGATACATCTGTTCTGTAGAACAGAACGAATAAATTTCGGCATTTAGACATCGTAGCAATCCCACTCAGGGTAATAGATAATGTAGAATAACACATGTTACTAGCTCACAAGGCCACGACTGTTCTGCTCTAGTGAACAGACTTTTTACAGCGCGAGTTGAAATGATACCCAATGACTGACGAACCACAGTATGCGGTCGAAGCAACCCAAACGTCCGTTGCTATCCTCGAAGCGCTTGTCGACGCGACGGGACCCATCGGCGTGACAGATATTGCCAATACCGTTGGGGTATCCAAAAGCGTCGCTCACAACCATCTCTCGACGTTGCGTGCGGCTGGATATGTGGTCAAGCGTGCAGAGAAGTATGAGGCATCGCTCCGCCCGCTGGCCCTCGGTGAACGAACGCGTGACGGGCTCAGTTTCTATCAGGCAGCGGAGCAGCAACTGGACAACCTCGCGACGGCGACAGGGGAGACAACGACGCTATTTGTCCTTGAAGAAACGTCCGGTGTCCCGGTGTCGATCTCCGAACCTGAGGACGGCTGGTCAGTCCCGTTTCACGCGGGCGAACGGTTGCCACTCCACGTCAACGCCATGGGAAAGGCATTGCTGGCGTCGCTTCCGAGTGACCGCGTCGAATCGATTCTCGATGAAACGGAGCTTATTGCGCCGACCGACGCCACCATCGTAGATCAGGACGAACTCGCCGAGGAACTGCGCCGAATCCGCGACGACGGCATAGCGTTCTGCAGAGGAGAACAGTACGAAGGGATCATCGGTGTTGCCGCCCCGCTCCCTGATGTCAGTGGCAATCGAGTCGCTGCGCTGGGGATCGCTGGCCCTGTTGAACGCCTGAACGGCCGATACCTCAGGGAAGATATCACCGGGCAAGTCCTCAGCACGACAAAATCTATTCAGGTGGCCCTTACATCGAATTAAGAGATTCTGGAATAACAGACGTACCACTGTTATTCTATCTGTGGCTGCCATCGAAGTGGACAAACGACCTCACTGCTACACACCGCTACCGGCGACACCTGATTTTCATGCGTTGAAAGGGTCGTTCGCGGTCACCTCGGCATCAGACGCAATCGCGCCAAGGGGTCGTGGCTTACTTTATTTTCCCTTGCACTGACTGTGAGATCAACCACCACCGTGTGAGTGCTACTGCTGTCAATCGCGTGCTGTTCTCTATAGCAGAACATACAGCCGGTTTGAATGGCAAGGTGTTGTGGGGATACACAGCGGCTATTGGTCTCCAACTCACGCCCACCGCTAATATAACTGTATAATTGATATGCTTCAAACCATAAATCTCGAAATTGTGTATAGAATTGCTAGATATACATCTATCCCATCCAAATCTGTATGTCTCACACGCAACGTCCGACTTCCTACAGAAGTAGATATATCTGATGTGTACCGCTACGAGACGACGCAGCACCAGATAACCTACTGCAACCGTGGCCCTGCCAGAGACTGCGACATGCGATTTCTGCGTGAACTGCAGGAAAACCGACCGTCTCCTCACAATGGGGTGCCACAGCCCGGGCACAGCGGGGGGCCGGATTCGGGGAGCGAAAGCCCGCAGTGTGGACACCAGCCATCGCCCTCCGGCGTCCGGATTTCCGAGACGATGTCGGCTGTCTGCGTGCGGATTGCATCTCTCGCGGCTATTCCCGCGAAGCCCTCAGCAGGTTCCGCCCCGCGATACTGGGAGAGAGCGAACTGGGCTCGCTCTGCAACAAACTCCTCGTCCATGGCGAGCCTTTCGAGGTGTGCTTGCGGGAACGCTTCCATGCTATCAGTGCCGGCAAGCAACCCCAGCGCTTCGGCCGCTCGCCCACGGACGTATCTGCTTTCGTCTTCGAGACACGAGACGAGCGCTTCCCTGGCGTCTGTAAGCCGTTCGGGACACGCAGAGCCGATAACGACGAGCGCAGTGCTCAGGTGATATCGAACCAGTTCACTGTCCGCTTGAAGATGCTCGGCGAGCGAGTCGACCTGATAGCGGAGCCTGTCGGGACTACCCAGGGCGACGTGGGCCAGAGCCTTCGCCAATTTCTCCGTTACTTCTGGTTTGTCGAACTCCAGGCCGATGCGCAGATCTGCCACGACCTCAGGCGAGACGACGGCATCGGGATGGTCGACGGCGACGTAGCCCAGCGCCTCTGCACACCGAGCGCGAACGTAGTAGAACTCCGACTCATCCGACAGTCGTTCGGCAAGCGTCGGGACAACCGGAACCACGCTGTCCGGCGTGCTTTTGCTGACCGTGACGAACAATTTCGCTGTCGTGAGCCGTGTTGGTCGCTCGCTGTTCTGCAAAAACTCGGTGAGCGACGTCAGTACGCCGTCGAACAGTTCCGGCTGGTCGTCGGCGGCCGCTTTGAGTGACCGCAAGCACGCCTGTTGGTCAGCCGCTCCGGCCGTCGAAAGCCGCTCAAGTGCTGTCAGTGCGTCAGCTTCCTCTCCTTGTTCGAGTAATGTCACAATCTCCGAATCTTGAGGTGTACCGGGTTGGTCGTCCATCGGTCCGTTGTCGGCGTTTCTCGGAGAACCCACAAAACCCCTTGCCTCCCGGGTATTGCCCGATCTGATAACAACCGCTCACCGGTGAAGCTGCTATACCGCGTCTGACGCGCTATATGATATTGTATCTACGATAGATACCTCTATTCATGAGCGATATCGTCGGAGAGTAACGATGTTTGGATATATTGAGTGACGGATCTATATCCATTGCTAGTGATAGGTGTCAAGTTTATCGACGCCACCCCTGTTAAGACCATCTTCAGTATCACTCTACTAATCTGTCACACCGTGTAAGTGGCAGTATAAGTAAGTGCAGTAACTGTCTGCTAATCTAGTAAAACGATACCAGAATAGCTGGGTGTACGCGACAGTCCACCAGATTTGTCGGACTTACGTCCGTTTCAGACAAAAACTAAATGATGATGTAGGTTTTCGGTTCGCGTATAGATGGAAAGCAAACGCGCGTCGTTCGAGGGCGCTCTCGAAGCATTGGGTGTGACAGTTTCCAGCACTGCCGAGTCCGAACTCGAAGCTGCTGTTACGGAGGCAGTCACGGAGCCTGCAGTCGGGATCGCGCTCGACGAAACGGTCGGGGACGAGGCGTTTTCGCTCACGGAGACGCCTGTCACGGTCGACCCCACCCCGGTCGCGCTTCGCGAGGCGACCACTGGCGTAACCGGTGCTGAACTCGGTATCGGCGACTACGGTTCGCTCGTCCTCTCGATGACTGAAGCGGCCAGCGAACTCGTGAGCCTGTTTGTCGAGCGTCATGTCGCCATTCTTCACGAGGAAGACATCCAGCCCGATATGGACGCGGCAGTGGCAGAAGTGGACGAACGGTTCAACGAAACCGGTGGGAGTGCGATTATCGCCACAGGACCGAGTGCCACAGCCGATATGGGCGCACTCGTCAAGGGCGCACACGGACCCAGAGAGGTCCACGTCATCATCGTAGAGGAGGGTGTGTGACGATGGCAACCGCCGACGAAATCCGCGAGCTGATGCGGACCGAGGGTGCGGCAGTCGCGGAGAACACGCAGGGGTTCAACGCCGGGCGCTACGACTCTGTCGCGGACCTGAAAGACTACGAGGAACTCAAGCAAGCGGCCCGGAGTATCAAGGAGGACGCCATCGAGGAACTTCCAGATCTTCTCGATCAGCTGACGGAAACAGTCGAAGCGAACGGTGGAACGGTGTACATCGCCGACGACGCCGCCGACGCGAACGACTACATCCGCAACGTCGTCGACGAGCGAGCGGCTGACCGGGTCGTCAAGAGCAAGTCGATGACCAGCGAGGAGATCGAGGTCAACGACGCGCTCGAAGCTGACGGCGTGGACGTGGTCGAGACGGACCTGGGCGAGTGGGTGTTGCAGGTCGCTGACGAAGCCCCCTCCCACATCGTCGCCCCGGCGATCCACAAGTCACGCGAGAGTATCGCGGAGCTGTTCAACGAGCGATTCGACCCCGAGGAACCGCTGGAGACTGCCGAGGAATTGACCCGCTTCGCCCGGAAAAAGCTGGGCGAGCAGATCATCGACGCGGAAGTCGGCATTACCGGTGCGAACTTCATTACGGCTGATACCGGGACGATGGCGCTGGTCACTAGCGAGGGGAATGCCCGCAAGACGGTGGCCGCGACGGACACGCACGTCGCAGTCGCTGGCGTCGAGAAAGTTATCCCGACGGTTGGAGACCTCCACCCGTTCATCGAACTCATCGGTCGGTCGGGCACCGGTCAGGACATCACGTCGTACGTCTCGCTGCTGACTCCACCAGTGGACACGCCGGTCGTCGATTTCACCGACGACGAAACGCCGCTGTCGGCGTTCGAATCCGACCGCGATTTCCACCTCGTACTCATCGACAACGGGCGACTGGAAATGCGGGACGACGATCACCTCCGGGAGACGCTGTACTGCATCCGGTGTTCCGCCTGTTCGAACTCGTGTGCAAACTTCCAGAGCGTCGGCGGCCACGCCTTCGGCGGCGAAACGTATTCAGGTGGCATTGCAACCGGGTGGGAAGCCGGCATCGAGGGACTGGACGTGGCTGAGGAGTTCAACGACCTCTGTACTGGGTGTACGCGGTGTGTGAACGCCTGCCCGGTCGGTATCGACATCCCCTGGATCAACACCGTCGTCCGGGACCGAATCAACCGCGACAAGGACGCCCCCGGGGAGTGGCTCGTTGACGGACTCACGCCCGACGAGGAGGACGACGGTGCGCCACTGCAAAAGCGCTTCTTCGGCAACTTCGAGACCGTCGCAAAACTCGGCAGCGCCACCGCACCGGTGTCGAACTGGCTCGCCGGGACGACGCTCTCCCGCCGAGCTATGGACCAGATTCTGGGCATCGACCCGCGTCGGGACCTCCCGACATTCGAGCGGGAGACGCTCGTCGACTGGGCCGCTTCCCGCGACTCGCAGGTAGCCGAACCCGAACGCCGAGCGGTACTGTATCCGGACCTGTACACGAACCACGTGCAGGTCGAGCGCGGCAAAGCCGCTGTGAAGGTACTCGAATCGCTGGGTGTCGACGTGGTTGTTCCACCGGCACCATCCAGCGGCCGCGCGCCGCTATCCCAGGGGATGATCGCGACGGCGACCGACCATGCGGAACGAGTCACGGAGACGCTCGGCCCCCACATTGAAGGCGGGCGCGATGTGGTCGTTATCGAACCGAGCGACCACGCGATGTTCACGCGCGAGTACGAGCGGCTCATCGACGAGGCGGCGTTCACGGACATCGCGGAGAACAGCTACGAGGTGTTCGAATACGTGTTCGGGCTACTCGACAACGGGGCGTCCATCGATTCACTCACGACCGTCGAGGGTGCCGAAATCGCGTACCACAGCCACTGCCAGCAGCGGACGCTCGGGCTCGAAGCCCATACCGTCGCTGTCCTCGAAGACTGTGGCTACGACGTGGTCACGTCCGACGTGGAGTGTTGCGGCATGGCCGGGAGCTTCGGGTACAAGTCCGACTACTACGAACTGAGCATGGATGTCGGCGACCGGCTCCGGACACAACTGCGAGACGACGGTGTACAGGACCGCCCCGTCGTCGCCAGCGGCACTTCCTGTCTTGAACAGATCGACGCCCTGCTGGAACGACAGCCCCGTCATCCAATCGAGCTACTGGCGACGTAACGACCGCTTCGGCCTGCGATTTGCGTGCGCTCGGTCACCACGATACCTAACGCATGTACGCCCGTTATTTATCGGTCTTTATATGCTTCCGTGTGTCGGGTGTGTGTCGCTTAGACTTCGCGGTCTGAAACACCGCGTGAGTGTCGCGACGACGCACTATGGCTTGTCAGGTCCGCGCTCTGCAGTATAGCTCCGGTATTGACAGCTACTCGCGGAGCGTCGGTGCGACGAGCTGTCCGTTATCAAACTCGATCGGCGACGGCTCTTCGACCACACGGAGGTCGTCGCGTTCGCGTGCGGCCTCGACCAGCGCCGGCGACGCGTAGAGTTGGTGGAGATGCATCGTGTCGGCTGCACGGAGCATGCGAACAGTGTCGGTATCGACGACCCCTATGGTCGACAGCGCGGCGACGATGCCGGCACGGTCGGTTTCGACCACTGGCGGCAGTTTCACTCCGCGAATCGTGCTCGCGGTGAGCGCATTGATAAGCGACGTTTGCGCGTCAAGTTCTGCGACGACATCTTTGTGGACGACATCCGCAGAGCCGACGCCCATCGCGTTTCCGTGGGTCTTCTCCGTCAGCCCGCGTGTGAAGATGCGCTTGATGGCCGGCGTCTCGGGAGCCAGCTCGTTTATCGAGAATGGTCGGCGACCGATAACGTTGGTATCGAGTCCCTGACCGCTTATCTCCTTGCCCTGACGGTCGAATATCACGAGATCGTCGAACGGGAGCTTGGGCATCAGTTCGTAGGCGGTCTCTAACAGCTCCTCTTCACGATCAAGGAAGCCACTCGGCGGTACGCCCTCTATCAGCGTCGTTTCATCGTGTTGGTCCTCGACGATTGCGACGCCGCCGACGATGGGCAATTCGTCGAGCAACTGGCCAGTGATCTCTGGAATCATCCGTCGGAACGACCAGTCGACGGCCCACTTGTGGGCGATCTGTGCGCCGCGTTGCTTGCCCATGCCGATGACGAGCATCTTCGAGAGCCCGCTTTCGACGGGTCCGTCGAAGTCTGTGTGTGGCTTGACGCGGTTGATGGGGATGATTGCATCTGCCGCCACAGCGGTGTCGTCGGCGACGACCGGCACGTCCCGGTCGGGTGTTCGTCCGACCTCGACCACGTCCATCGTCGACCGGATTTCGCAGCCGATTGCCGGCTCAGTCACGCCCAGTTCGTTCAGCATCGTTCGCTGGCCCTCGCCGGTAGCGCCACCGTGGCTTCCCATCGCCGGGAAGACGAACGGCTCGTAGCCGGCGTCAGACACTGCTTCCACGACGCCGGCGACGATAGTGGGCAAGTTGGCGATACCGCGACTTCCGACTCCGAGCGCGACCTCGCCGCCCGCAGGCACGTCGGCAAATGACAGTGATTCGACCGCACGGGCTGCGTGTGTTGCGACGGCATCGGGTGCAATCGGGTCCGTCTCCCAGTTCTGTTCGATGACGCCGAGTTCTGGGAGTGGAGGGTCGCCACAGGCATTGATGATTGTCTCTTCTGGGACAGAAAGGGCGTCCGCGGCGATCTGTTGATCGGATGCGTTCATGCGCGACATATCAGCCTGTCCGTTGATAAACGTGATCCACGGATCGAACGGTGGCTGCCACCTCGATCGTGATTCGGCAGTCCGATAGTACCACCCGAGAATAGCCACCGTGTATCGGTAGCCGGGATTACTCGTTTGGGTCTGGAATAACGAGTATGACCAGGTCGTTGACGTTCGTTCCGGTCGGTCCGGTTTCGACTGTCGCCCCGATTTCAGAGAGGTACGAGCCGGCATCGTTTGCAAGCAGCGCATCGCGGGCTTGTTTGCGGTCATCGATGATGCTCGCATCAGCGATAGCCCCAGCTGCGTCGGAGCTCCCGTCTTCCCCGTCAGTGTCGACGGCAGCGATGACTGCGTCGCCGTCGTGGGCCAGTGCGCCGGAGAGAACAAATTCCTGATTTGGGCCGCCCTGGCCGCCATCCTCGGTTACGGTGACGGTCGACTCGCCACCGGCAAGGAGCACGGCTGGCGGTTCGACTGGCGTTCCCGTCGCTCTAGCCTCCTCGGCGATAGCGACGAGTGGTTTCGCTACCTCGCGGGCTTCGCCGCGCAGCCGAGACGTGAGTACGAGCGCTTCGTAGCCGGCCTCCCGTGCGACAGCAGCGGCGGCGTCAAGCGCGGTTGCGTTGTCCCCGATGAGGTGGTTCGTAACACGGTCAAAGACCGAATCATCGGGAAACGGTGTCTCCGATAGTCGATCATCTTGCCCCGCTTCGAGATGGTCGTGAACGGCTGGCGGCGGCGTAAGGTCGTATCGTTCGAACACATCAAGCGCGTCTCCGTACGTGGTTTCGTCCGGCACTGACGGACCGCTACCGATGGTTGAGAGGTCGTTTCCCACAACGTCGCTGATCAGTACTCCGGCGACGGTGGCAGGAGTCGCGCGCCGTGCTATCTGCCCACCTTTCAGGTCTGAGAGGTGCTTCCGGACCGCGTTGATCTCCGCTATCGGGACGCCGCCGCTGAGAAGTCTGTCGGTCGTTGTCTGGAGGTCGTCCAGTGTCAGGTCCCCGGCCGGAGCCGATAGCAGCGCACTGGCTCCACCAGTCAAAACCAACAGGACGAGCGTGTCCTCATCGGTTTCGTCAACTTTTTTTAACATTTCAGTCGTCGCCGCAACGTTACGGTCCGACGGTAATGGGTGGTCCCCGACAGAACTCCGGACGGTTTCGGTGTCGATAGCCTGCGAAACAACCACGTGGCCGCCGCTGAGGGTGTCTCCGAGAATGGATTCGAGCGCCCGTGTCACACCACCCGCGGCTTTCCCGCCGCCGACGACGGCGACCTCGTTGTACTCGTCAAGATCATAGGTCGTCCCGCCGACTGTCAGTGTCTGGCTATCGCGGCCGACGGCCGATTTAGTGGCGGCCGCAGGCGCGGCTGCATCCACGGCGGCTTCGATACAATCGAGTGCGATCTCGTGTGCATCGCTGGCAGCCAGTGCGGCCCGGTTGCAAATCATACGACCGCTTCCATGGGGATGAATAAAAGTCTGGCTCAGACGCGAGTTCCACTGTTTCCCGCACCTCTTCTGCTGCCATCGAGCCTTCTATCTCGGGTAATCGAACGCGAGGCTGCGGATAACAGTGTTCGATACCCCGGATATGCTGATATCGTTCGAATATGGATGTGTATATAAGCGGCTAGTAGTCTCTAGCCAGTACTTGAATCTATGTTTTAAAGATAGACAAACATATGTGGGGATAGCCACTCTACAGTGAGGATTATTGTGACTCGAAATCTGTGGAACGCAGTCTCTCGGCCGAGTTTCGCTCCGAAACAGGCCAATATCCGGCTAATCGATCGGATCTCTCGGACAACAGTGAGTGTGTCCCGTGGATCGAAGGACCGGTTTGGATATGCGAGCGTGTTAGGGCTCGTCTTATATGTGGCTAGCTGGATGCTATTCCATCGCTGGTACCACTTCTCCTCGGAAAGATCTCGTAAGCGAACTCCTACCGAGGGATTGCACTCGGGAACGGTCGGGGCGCGCCTGGGTTTCTCGCGACGCTCTTGCGAGACAGGTGCAACCGAAAAAAAAGCGACTCACGTCCGTTCGGCGTCGAGCGTCGCTTCCAGACCTTCGCGGAGGCAGAGCGTCGGTTCGTACCCGAGCAGTTCGCCTGCGTCACCGAGGTCCGCTTCGCTCTGTTGGATATCGTTCGCGCGACCGGGGACGTGCTCGATCGCGATGTCCGAACCGACGACATCTCGGACCGTTTCGGCGAGTTCGTTTATCGTGACGCTCCGTCCGGTTCCGACGTTGAACGGTCGGCCGACGGCGTCCGTCGTAGCTGCGAGCAGATTCGCACGTACGACATCGTCGACGTGGACGAAGTCCCTCGTCTGTGTCCCGTCGCCCTCGACTGTGAGCGGCTCGCCGGCCTGAGCCTGACGGACGAACGTGCCAATGACGCCGGCGTACTCCCTGTCGAGACCGCGCGGACCGTAGACGTTGAAGTACCGTAGCGGCACCGTCGGCAGACCGTATTGCTCGGTGTAAAACCGTACGTACTGCTCCCCCAGATGTTTCTCGAAGCCGTAGGGGCTGTTTGGTTCAGTCGGCGCGTCTTCTCCGATGGGCACGTCGTCGGGGGTACCGTACACGGCTGCGCTGGACGCGAACACCACCCGCGTGTCCTGCCGTCGAGCGCAGTCGAACACGTCGACGGTCGCCGTACCGTTCAGTTCGTGGCAGTCGACCGGCTGCTCGATTGACTCTGGGACGCTGACCATCGCCGCCTCGTGGAACACGATGTCGATGCCCTCCATCGCCGTATCAAGCGTCGCCCTGTCCCGAACGTCGCCCTTGATGACGGTCACGTCGTTGGGGAGGTTCGCCCGCCGCCCCGTCGAGAAGTCGTCGAGAACTCGCACATGGTTGTCCGCAGCCAGTGCCGACGCGAGATGGCTCCCGATGAATCCACCGCCTCCGGTGACCAGCACCCGGCGGCCGCTGACAGTTTCCGTAGACATATCGTTCGGAGACGTGGTTTTCATAGTTTAAGTTATTCGTACGCATACGGCCGTCGTCCAGGACGGTGAAACGTGTCCCAGGGGCTGTTTACCAGTCTGAGTCGTGTTGTGGCTACTTCGGGGATACACCAGCCTGCTCCGAGCGGTAGTAATCTTTGTTACCTGCTCACTGTGGATGGCGTAGAATAGCGCTGCCTTCGGAAAGCTGGGAATAACAATATGTCAACTCGTACACAGCGGAGCACAACGGAGTCCACTACCCGACACAATGATGCCAACACGCGTACCGGAGCTCGTGGACGACCACACCGAGCGCCCGCCATCGAGAGCGGTTCGGGAGTGGGGCTGAAATGTCTGACAGAGTCCAGCAATCGCCCACGAACGACGGTATCCGCGAGGTTTCGAAGAACTTGCCCGCAGTGGGACTGGTCGCGACCGATTCAAACGCCGAGTGGATAGCGGCCGAAATCCTCCGCATACACTCGCGTGCACACCAGGCAATCGTTACGGCGGCCGTCGATGCTGACCCGCAGGCGCTCGCTTTCGCCCGCTGGCTCGATGCAGAGGTAGTCGACCCGTCTGGTAGCCAGCCCAAAAGCGATGCTCTCCGCGAGCGACTGCGGCGGTACGCTAAGCAGGCGGGATATCCGGGTCTCGTGTACCACGGCGGGGGTAAAGGGTCGGTCAATCTCCCGGCGAGCCGCGAGGCGCTGAACAGTACCGAGAAGTTCACTATCGACGCCCGCGTCGAACCGGTCACTGACCCGGAGCCGACCGTCATGGTCGGAATCCCGGCGTACAACGAAGCGGGAACGATCGGAAGCGTGGTTGAGTCGGCCAGAGAGTTCGCCGATACCGTCCTGGTAGTTGATGACGGGAGCACTGACGAAACCGTTGAGGCCGCGCAGACGGCCGGTGCGACGGTGTACGAACACGAGCACAACGTTGGGTACGGCGGGGCGCTCAAGAGCATCTTCGAGCAGGCCGACCGGAGCGACACCGACTATCTGGTTGTCCTTGATGCCGACGGCCAACACGACCCGAGCGACATCCCGGAATTGATCGAACGACAGCGGGAATCGGACGCGGAGATCGTCATCGGGAACCGGTTCGATGAATCCGCCGAGACCGAGATGCCGCTGTACCGGCGATTCGGGCTGTTTACGGTCAATTTCATGACCAACCTCAGCCTCGGAATCTTCACGCCGACCAATCGGATACGTGATACACAGAGCGGCTTCCGGGCGTACAGCCAGGCGGCTATAAGCTCGCTGGCTTCGGACAGCTCAATCGGCGATCGGATGGGCGCGAGCACGAACATCCTGTATCACGCCCACTCGAACGGTTATCAGATCGCGGAGGTGCCGACAACGATAGATTACGACGTGGAGGCGTCCAACAACCTCGGTCCGGTCGAACACGGACTCACGCTCGTCGGGAACATTATCCGGACAGTTGAGCGGGAACACCCGATTATGTTGCTCGGCGTCCCCGGCGTCTGCTTCGTTCTCGTCGGGTTCGTGTTCACGTACCTTACCATGTTCAACTATCTCCAGAGTGGGACCTTCCCGCTTGGGCACGCGCTGGCGAGCACTACCTTCACCATCACTGGTATCCTCGCCTCCTTCACTGGAATCATTCTCCACTCTCTAGAACTGTACCGCCAGTAGTCGGTGACGCGAGGGCAGGCCAGCTATTACCCTTTGCCTCACTGTCCGTCAGGCAGGGTTTACCGGACCCCTGTGGTCGCTGACTGCACACAACTTCTGCATAACAAAGAGTACCGTATATCATTCGTAGGCCAATGGGACACGAACCCAAACCCGACTGTCTGGAACGAGGGCAGCGCGGTGAATCACTCGGGGAACCACAGGAGGCCTCGGAAACGTGACTGTCTGCGTCCACGGCCTCGGATACATCGGGCTCGCGACGGCGGCACATTTCGCGAACAACGGCACCGAGGTCATCGGTTTCGATGTCGATGAAGACGTGCTTGAGCGTCTCAGCGAGGGCGAACCGGCAGTCAGTGAACCGGACTTCGAAACGTACGTGCAGGACGCACTTGAGGGGAACTTGGCACTGAGTCGCCAGCCGCAACCGGCCGATGTACACCTAATCTGTGTGCCGACGCCGTACGACGAGATGAACGGCGAAGCGGACCTCTCCTACGTGAAAGACGCCGGGCGGAATGTGGCGGGCGTGCTTAGGCCAGGCGACACCGTGGTTCTTGAATCGACAGTCCCGCCAGGAACGACTACCGGCGTCCTTGCTCCGATTCTCTCTCGAGGAGGGCTCGATGTCGGAGACGACGTGGAGTTAGGATACACACCGGAAACGGTGATGCCTGGGAATACGCTCAGCGAACTCCGGACGAACGACCGAATCGTTGGCGGCGTCGACGAGGCGTCTGTCAGTGCCATCGAGACCCTCTACGAGCCGCTTACCAGCGGGGAGATCCACGTCGCCGCTGACCCGACGACCGCCGAATTCGTGAAACTCGCACAGAACGCGAAGCGGAACGTCAGCATCGCGTACGCGAACACGCTTGCACTACTGGCCGAGAACTACGGCGTCGATGTACGGTCAGCTATCGATCTCGCGACCAACCATCCACGGGTCGATATTCTGGACCCGGGACCCGGCGTCGGCGGACACTGTCTCCCCGTCGATCCGCACTTCCTGAGCGACGGGACAGGTGCGACAGAACTACTCGACGTGGCAAGCCAGGTCAACGACCGCATGCCGGAACACCTCGTCAGGATGCTTGAGGACGCCATCAGCACACTACATGGCAAGACCGTGGCCGTCCTCGGAATTACGTACAAGGGGAACGTCAGCGACACCCGGAACAGCCCCGGTCTGAAAATCGCTAACCTGCTTGGAGACGTCACGACAGAGGAGCGCACGGCCATGGACGGCGGGTGGGGCGAGAGTTCGGTTACTATCCATGACCCACGAGCAACGGATTCGAGGCTGCAACTCGTTTCGCTCGAAGCGGCAGTCGACGGCGCTCATGCGGTGATATTCGGAGCGGCACACGATGAATTCGCCGACCTTGACCCGGAGGCTATCGGTTCGAAGATGTCTGGACAGACCGTGGTTGACCCGGTCGACGTTATCGACGCGAAACGGTGGGCCGACTACGGATTCGATGTCCAAACAATCTGAGCCGGGCACGTCTCCGACAGGCAATACAATGACGCGCGAAACCGGCGGTGTAGGAAGTTTATAACAATTCTGTTGGTCGCTTACGGAACCGGTATGGAATCGATTGGATGCGACCGGTATCGGCTGCTCGATTTGCGAAACCGGGGACTACAATGACTGCAAGCACCGTCGGCTTTGTTCTCGGAACGCGTCCAGAAATAATCAAGCTGGCACCTGTAATCCAGGAGTGTCACCGGCGCGGCATCGACACGCACGTAATCCACACCGGGCAGCATTACTCAGACTCGCTGGATGCGGTCTTCTTCCGACAGCTCGGGCTGTCGCCGCCGGATACAAACCTTGAGGTCGGCTCCGATGACCACGGAGCCCAGACCGGAGCTATGCTTACCGGTCTCGAGGCGGAACTCCACGACGTCGAACCGGCAGTCGTGTTCGTTCAGGGGGATACGAACTCGACGCTCGCGGGTGCACTTGCTGGAAGCAAGATGGACATGGATGTGGCCCACGTTGAGGCCGGGCTTCGGAGCTTCGACGACGACATGCCCGAGGAAACCAACCGGGTCATCATCGACCACATCTCCGACCACCTCTTCCCACCGACCGAGGAGACAGCGGCGCTACTCCGGAACGAGGGTATTCCGGAGGACCGCATCACGGTTACCGGGAACACGGTCGTGGATGCGGTCCAGACCTACGACGACAGAGCCGCGAGCGAAAGCCGGATTCTGGGCGAACTCGGCGTTACCGAGGGGCAGTTCGACCTCCTAACCGCCCACCGCGCAGAGACGGTCGACGACCGTGACGCGTTCGAGCGAATTCTCAGCGGCGTCTCTCGGGCGAGCGCTCAAGCAGACCGGGAGGTCATCTACCCGATACACCCTCGGGCGGAGGACCGCCTCGAAGAGTTCGGTATCGCGGTCCCGGACCGGGTCCGGCTCGTCGAGCCGCTGGGATTCTTCGATTTCCTCCGTCTGGAGAGTACGGCGGACGTAGTGTTCACCGATTCCGGCGGGGTTCAGGAGGAGACGAGCATCCTCGGGACGCCGTGTGTAACGCTCCGGTATGGGACTGAACGGCCCGAGACGGCGTTTGTCGGTGCGAACTGCGTCGCCGGTCGGGAGCCAAGCGGCATCGTCGCGGCGGCAGCGCAAATGCGTGGTAAAGCCGGCGACTGGACGACGCCGTTCGGGGACGGAAACGCCGCAGTCCAGATCCTCGATGCCATTCCGAAACTCGCTGTCGGTGAGGCGGTCACGGCGACGGAGTAAGCGGGCTCTCGGACTAGGCTTTCGAGAGTGGTACTACCGGTTGCCCATGCTAGTAGTAACTGTTTTATTTTATTACTCCGCCCTCTCCAGCCGACAATGGCAACTGACGCAGACGCAGGCATCGAAGCGGATGCACTCCCGGCCGATCTGTTGCTGGTCGCACTCCTCGGCCTCTGACACCTCGCCGCTGCTCAAGGATACGCCGGACAGTCGTCCATGCAGGCTGTTCTGGGGCTGGGAGCGGTGCTTGTCGCGCCGGGGTATGCTCTAGTTTCTCTTCTTTTCCCACGCCGTGCATCTGAGGCGGGGCTGTTCGAGGACCGAGGAGGGCAAATATCACCCGGTGAGCGGTTCGTTCTCTCGGTCGGGGCCAGTGTTTGTCTGGTTCCGCTGGTGGGGCTTGGGTTAGTCCTGCTGTCGTTCGGCGCGACCACCAGTCTGTTTCAGCTTTCTATCGGGGCCATGACCGTGCTACTCGCGTTTGTTGCGGCGGGCCGGCGGCTGGAGGTATCACCGGCGGAGCGTTTCAGTCCTCTCCGGGCACCGGAATCGGGTACGCGGCCATGCCGGCGGAGCGGAGACGAACACATCGTACTCCAGCAGGAAATCAAACTCAAGATGCTCAAACAGCGGAACTGGATCGGTAGCCGCTGTATTCAAGAACTCGTTAACCGAAGCTGCGTTTTGCAGGATCTTGGTGCTACTGGACACAGTTTTCAATCCCTGTGGCCTCCCTTGGATGGATTTCTATGACAGGCTCCGCGGTGTGAAGTCAACTAATTAGAAACGCTGTGCCTGTGGTATAGGACACGGCTACTGATAGGGTAGGTGGCCCGAACAGAAACAAGGCAAGAATCGTATGATACGATTCGGATATATCGATACAGAACCGGTAATATGTGACAACCAGTCTCCAGTGAATTACTGTGGGAGGGGTAATAGATGAAAAATCGACTGCGTAAGTTCCTCGTCCGGATGTTACCGAAGGGCGATACACTCGAACAGACAGTCAAAAGTGGGGCGTGGATGGGTGCTATGAACGTACTCTCTCGGGGCCTGCAGATACTCCTCGTCATCATCCTCGCGAATCTGCTTGATCCGGCCGATTTCGGGCTGATGGGCATCGCCCTGCTCGTCCTCAGCGGTCTCCGGAAGTTCTCAAAGTTGGGGCTCAACGCGGCGGTCATCCAGAACAAAGAGAAGAATGTCGACGAGTACATGAACACGATGTGGGTACTCCAGTTGGTCCGGGGTGCCGTCATCGCGGTGGTGTTACTTGCCGTTGCGCCACTCATCGGCTCCGTCTTCAGTGAACCCCGGGCGACCGATGTCGTTCGGGTCGTGGCGATAACTCCGCTGTTTTCAGCCCTGCGGAACCCGGCTATCGTCTACTTCAAGAAGAACCTCAACTTCCACAAGGAGTTTGCCTATCGGATGAGCGGGTCGGTGTCGCGGTTCGTCGTCTCCCTCGGGTGGGCACTCGTCTCTCCGACCGTCTGGGCGCTCATCGCAGGACTCGTCGCCTCTCGTTTCGCAAAGTTCGTCTTCTCGTACTACGCACACGACTACCGGCCGTGGCCGTCATTCGAACTCGACCGGGCGAAAGAACTCATCGACTACGGGAAATGGATAACGAGCAACACCATCCTCTATTTCCTGTACACAGAAGGTGACGACGTCGTCGTCGGGTGGTTACTCACCTCGACAGCGCTGGGGTTTTACCAGACGGCCTATCGGATGTCGAACGCGCCCGCGACCGAAATATCGCAGGTCATCTCGAGTGTCACTTTCCCTGCGTTCTCGACGTTACAGGATGACATCGCCGCTATGCGGGAGGCCTACTACCGGACACTGCAGATGACGGCTTTTCTGACCTTTCCAGCAGCGTTCGGAATCGCCGCCATCGCTCCGACGTTCGTCGAGACTTTCATGGGCGAACAGTGGCTGCCGATGGTGACCGCCATGCAGATTCTGACCGCGTACGGTCTCATGCGCGCAGTCGGGAAGACGATGGGGCCGGTGTGGAAGGCCGTCGGCCGCCCCGACTATCTGACGAAACTGGCGTTACTCAGAGTGGGGCTCATAGCCCTGTTGATAATCCCGGTGACGAACAGATTCGGAATCGAGGGCACGGGGTTGCTTATCACGGGAATATACATCTTCCCGATATTGCCGATAGACACCTATATTATCGTCAAGACTATCCAGGGATCTTACAAGCGGTTCGTGAAGCAACTGTTCTATCCGCTCGTCTGTAGCGGTGGGATGTTCGTTGCGGTCGTCTGGCTCGACCAGCAGCTCCCGCTTGAAGCCGGCGTGCTGGAGTTTGCGACGCTCGTGACCACGGGCGCTATCGTTTACATGGCGCTCGTGGCCCTGTTCGCGACGCGCTTCGAGTGGGCGATAGAAGAAAATCTCCGCTCGATGTTCTCGTCGCTGAGCTGAGAGAACCCCTGCGACTATCATTATCGGCTCGAGTCGAAGAGTTACTCGATGGCCGCGCGGTGGACTTCCTTGATACGCTCGGCGTGGTCGGCCCACGTCCAGTTCTTCTCGCGCAGTCGCCGACACCCGGCTTTGCCCATCTCCCAGAGCACTTCGCGGTCGGCGGTCAACTCTTGGAGGGCAGACTCGATGGCCCCGACGTCTTTCGGTGGAATCAGTCGCCCAGTCTCGCCGTCGACGACCTGTTCGGGGACGCCACCGACTTCGGTACCGAGCACGGCTGTCTTACTCGCCATGGCCTCGTATATCGCGGTTGGCCGTCCTTCGGAGTGACTCGGCAGGAAGTAGAGGTCGGCAAGCGCGAACCACCGCCGGAGGGCCAGCGTGGTGATGCCGGTGTAGATGTGCCGGGCGGAGAAGTCGCTCTCAGTGAGTGCTACGCGCAGTTCCTCTTCCATGGACCCGCCCTGTCCGACAAAGACGAACACGGTGTCGTCGAGGTTCAGGTCAGGGAGGAGATCAGTTATCTCACCGATGCCCTTTCGCTCGTAGAACTGGCCGACGAACAGCACGACGGTCGCATCGAGGTCGATGTCAAGTTCCTCGCGCAACCGCTCGCGCTGGTCAACCGGGAAGTTCGCGGGGTCGGCACCGATTGGGACCGTCTCGACTTTCGACGCGTCGGTGCAACGGCTGGCTTTCTCGGCGAGGGCGTCACTCACACAGAGGACGCCCGTTGCCGCGTCTAACGTCTCTCGAACCCTCGGTTCGACTCCCGGCGGATGGTCACCCATGGAGTTGAGTCTGCTCCCATGACAGACCACGAACAGCGGCACGTCGTTGGCACGGGCGTAGGGAAGCAAACCGTAGCCATCGGGGTAGAGGTGGCAGGCGTGAATTACGTCCGGACGGTCGAACGTCTTCGAGACGTACTCCGGGATACGGTTGGCGTAGGACACGCCGGCCACGCTGTAGAAGGCCCGTTTGGGGATGAGATACCAGATTCGAGGGTGATGAACCGAGTACGACCCCCAGTCTTCGACCGAGGAGATAGACGAGTAAGAGGAGTACGGCCCGACGGGCGGGGCGAACGGCCGCGGTGCGACAGCGTCAACCGACGGTCCTGACTGTGCGAGCGCGCGAAGACTGCGGTAGTTGAACAGCCCCTGATACGGATTGATAGAGTCTGGATGGTTTGTCGTCCCGGCTAGCACTGAGTACATCGAACGCGTGGAGAGTCAGCGTGGGTTACAAAAATTATGTGGCAGATACCTATTCCGTGGCTCGATCAGTAGTTGCTGATTCAACTGCGAGAACTGTTGAGTGCGAGTTAGCTATCGGTACCTCCCAGAATTAACCTCCTTCAAAAAAGTGAAGATGGTGTCTGCAGGTCAAGAACCACAAGGAGTGTTCTGGCAGTTTGCCAGTAGCCAGTGGTGTACTGACTCGGGAGACAGCCCGGGTCAGCTGCCACGTGGGATGCTATCCGCTCCGAATAGGGTCGAAAAACTGCCGGAGCAGCAGGTTCGGCAACATTCACAGGTTGTAGAGCACCACAGCAAACAGAAAGTAGAAAAACCGCACAGAGAACGTCTATGACGGCGTTTTAGCGAGTAAATACGTCACTTTCCGGTAAGACGTTTCGATGCCCCAGCAGCGACGGTAGGCTTCTGCAAGTGGATTAGTGATGTCACGAGTGGCGTCGCGATTGGTCACCTAACAGAAATGGTGGTGAATGTCGATCAAAACGTTGAGGGGTCGTGTGAACCGGCGGTTGCAGGCTGCTTCGTTGAACATGGCGTCGCGGAGGCAGTCGACGATCAGTTCGATCGCCTCCGTGTCGAGCCCACGAAAGTGGTACACCAGTGCTCGAGCGAGTGGATTCCGTGGCCCGGCCCTGACGTCTACGTCGTCACCGCAAGCAAGTTGGTACGCTTTCGCGCCAGCGTTTGCGAACTCGTTGCCGAAGGCAATCCGAGTAGGGACTTCCAGCGAGTCTTCGCTCGGATACGTACCGTTGGCGGCAACATCGAAGCCAAGCTCAGGAAACAGCAGCGAGAATGCCACTCGACTCACCTGTCTCGCTTCGGCTGTCTCGACCATATCGAGACAACGACCGCGACGACAATCGTCTCTCTCCCACCTCAGAAACTACTGCCTAGCCGTGGGGTGGGCAAAGTATGAACCGATTGCCAGTCTGCGTCGGGGGTAGATATTCGGGCACCGAATCGTCACAGTCTGGTAACTGCTGTATATCTTTATACGTGAGAGCCATCCTGTGGAGAGAAGGATGCAATCGGTGGATATCTGTATGTTCGGGAATCAGCTTGCCCCGTCAAGTGGGAGCGTCTACATCGGCGGCTCGGTCAACACCGCGATTCAGTTATCCGAGAGTCTCGCCGACGAGGGCCACAACATCCACATCGTGACTATCGCACCCCGGAACTGGGATAGTGAACGACCGGATGACGTGGAACTGCCTGACTGGGCACGCCATCGCATCTTCGACGCGACGGCACAGCACCCGGGACTGCTTGACGGCGTCCAGACATTCTATGACTCCGCACGCGAACTCCTCTCGTACTGCCGGAGTCATGAGATCGATGTCATCCACAGCCACTCGGGGTTCTCCGTGCTGGCATCTGTCGCAGCGGCCGTCGGTGGGATACTGGACATCCCAGTCGTACACACGCTCTACTGTCCCATCCCTGAAGAGAAGCTGAACCGTATCGACAAGAAACTCTCCTCGCCGCTGCCGGCGCGATTGACGCTCAACAGCGTCGGCCACGTCTTCGCGATGACCCGGAATGTTGAGTCGTCGCTCCAGCGTCACGGCGTCGAACCGACGACGTTCGTCCCGCCCATCATCGACACGGAGACGTACCGTCCGGATCTGGCGAAGCCGACCAGCGTGGAACTGGCAGACGACAAGCCGACAGTGCTGTTCGTCGGTAATCTCCACCCGACGAAGGGAATTCGACACCTAGTGCGCGCGCTCGGAGAACTGCGCGCGGAGGGACGGGACTTTCAGGCTATCGTCACCACCGAACGCCACATCCCCGGCCAGAATGAGCGCCGGGAGGAAGTCTGGTCCATGCTCGAACAAGAGGGTTTGGCCGACGACACCGAGATGCTCGGCATCATCGACGACATGCCGAACCTGCTCGCGAACGCCGACGTTATCGCGATGCCGTTTACTACCACTGACGGCCCCTCGGACTACCCCATCGCTTTACTTGAGGGGATGGCCTGTGACACCACCGCCGTCGGGAGTAACGTCGGCGGCATTCCCGAACTCCTGGGCGACGGACGGGGCGTCCTCGTCCCACCCGGCAACGGCAGCGCACTTGCAAACGGTATCGCCGACGCCCTCGACGGGGAGGGATACGAGACTCGAAGCTTCATCGAGGAACGGTTCTCTCCGGACGCCGTCACTTCGACGGTCGTCGAAACGTACAGACGGCTACTCGGACAACCAATGGCAGCATCCACCTCACGTCAGTCGGTAAGCACTGACTAACAAAGCCACCCATGGATAAACTCAGAGGTGACTAAATGTGTTCGATACCTGCTGGCAGTTCCACGGTGTGGGACGAACTGTGAATATCTCTTCAGGATCAATTCGTGACTGACGACGAACAGCAACGTAAGCTCAGCCGTCGAGAACTCCTCGGCCTCGTAGGGACGGCCGGGGGCACGGTGCTCACCGGGTGGTATCTCTCCCAGAACCAACCCTTCCGACAGGAACCACCAACTGAAGAGCGACCGACTAGCGTGGAACCGTCGAACCCGCCGCAGTTCCGCGGCCCACCCGACGGTACCGAGAGTATCGCCGACCACGGCGGAACCGTTGGTGTAGACACACCGGAGGCCGCGGAGGAGAACGTCGCAGCCATCCATCGTGCATCCACCGCCGCGGACACCAGCACGGTGTATCTCCCGCCGGGCAAGTGGTACGTCGGGAAGAGAGACGAACCCGAGTTCCTGAACCCCGGAAAGGCCGGGGCCGAACTGGGCGCGGCTGGACTCGGGTTCGTCGGCGAAGGCCCGGACCTGACCTTCCTCGTCTTCCAGAAAGACACGCTGGAACAGGGTGGTGGTAACGAGATTAGTTACGTGGGCGGAACCGACCACGGAGACGTCGTCTGGCGCGATCTCACCTACGATGGCAACTACCAGAACATGGCCTTCGACAGTGGGACGCGCCAGTGGGGCATCGACATCGAAGGCGACACGACCGCGAACTTCACGCTCCAGAACTTCCGTCTCCGGAATATCCAGGCGCTCGGGCTGACGGCGAGCGGTTCGAGCGACTTTAGACTCACCGTCGACCAGAGCACGTTCCGCAACATCGGCATCGGACGTGTCAACCAGGCCGACGGGAGCGCCCTCGGCCACGCTCTCGGACCGACGGTCCCAGCCGGCCGACGGTTGACTGTAACGAACTCGCGGTTCGAACTGATTTCGGGGAACGTCATCGACTTCAGCAGGTCCGACGGCTTCGGATCCGTACTCATCCAGAATTGCTTTGCCACGGGTATCGGTGATACCCTTATCAAGGAGAAAGGGATGCAGGAGGTCCACCTCTCGAACGTCTTCTATCAGGCCCACACACCGGAACTCGAGTCGGCGATGAATCAGGGCGCGATAGAACAGGAGCGCCACGGACGTGGCTTCCTCAAACAGATTTCGGGGCCGGGGAACGGGACCACGTACGTACTAGAGAACGTCGAGGCCCGAAACATGCTCCGGCGGGCAGTGAACCTCCGAAACGGGAAACACTGGCGGTTACGCGGGGGTCGAAACGGCCCGATACGGATTCGAAATGTCAACATGAACGGCTCTGACGAGTCGTACGTCTGGCGGGAATCGACCGATCCACAGTCGTACTTCGAGTTCGACATCGGCACCATGATAACCGACAGAGTTCAGGGACTCGTCTTCGACTGCCCGTCGTCTCGTGGCGTCGTCGATACGCTCTATCAGCAGCACACGAGCGGTATCGGCTCGACCGGTCGTATCGAGATAGGCTCACAGCATCAACGGGCTGCGCCCATGGAGCCGAACGTCCCGTCCAGAAACGCCGTCGGAATCAACCCGCTACCGGTGAGCGATCGCCGTCAACTGCGGATCAAGTAGCCGTCTATTACTTAATTGGTTGCCACCGCGACAGACGACGGAAGGATGACTGCCTTGACCGAACCCCCCAACCGAGACACCTGGCCGCTAGTGAGTGTGGTGGTGCCGACCTACGGTCGAGACGAGTACCTCGAAGATGCTCTTCGGAGCGTCGCCGAACAGACCTACGACAACATCGAGTTGTTCGTCGTCGACGACGGTTCGTCCATTCCCATCACCGAGACAATAGACGAGGAGGGGATTCCCTTCGAGAACCTTGAGTCCGTGACGTTCATTCGTCACAACGAGAATCGGGGGGCGAATGTCGCCCGGAATAACGGGATTCGGTCGGCCACTGGTGAGTTCATCGCCTTCCTAGACGACGACGACTGGTGGCACGAGGAGAAAATCGCACGGGGTGTCAATGCGTTCCTGACCGGCGGCGAGAACGTCGGCCTCGTCTACAACGGCAAGCAGACAGAGGGCGCAGACGGCACGACGAAGATGATCCCGTCTGTTGAGGGGGACGTGGTAACCGACCTGCTCGAGGGCAAGGAGTTCGGCCAGTTCTCCTCTATCATGGTCCGGTCGTCTGTCATCGACGAGGCCGGCTTGCCCGACGAACGGTTCCCGTCCTGGCAAGACCGCGAGTGGCTCTTTCGCATCGCCCAGTACTGCGAGTTTAAGCCGATTCCGGAGATACTTACCTATCGGCGCGTCGGCCACGCCGACCGCATCACCAGAGACTTCCAGACCCAGCGCGATGTCACTTATCCGATGTTCGTGGAAAAACACGAACCGCTGGCAGCGGAGTACGGCTGGTACTACCGGCGGGCGTTCCTCGCATCACTGCGACTGAACCTCGCGCGGACCGCCGTCCGTGCCGACGAGTACGAGGAAGCGCGCAAGTACTTCTGGCGCGGGTTCGCGGCAAATCCGCTGTATCGCCCACTGTACCCGCACCTGCTACCCTCCCTCGGCGGGAAGTGGACCTACAAGCCGGTGACAGTCGTCCGGAAACAGATATCGAAAGTAGCGTCTCTGCTCGGATGACTGGTATTGGTGGAGCGACCTCGGGTAGCAAACCCATACTAATGATGGAAACAGCGGTGAGTGGATATGATGGGTGCCACTAACTTCGTCTGGCTGACTTTCGACAGCGTTCGGGGGGACCGGACCTCCATCGGTGGCTACGACAGAGAGACGACCCCGACGCTTGAGCGAATCGGACGACGGGACGACGGGTACGCTGGGTCTTGCTTCTCTCACGCCCTCTGGTCACAGCCCTCCGTCGCGTCGATGATGACCGGCACGTACCCTTCGATGCACGGGTTGGGGAGCCACAACGAGGTGCTCCCCGACTCGATTCCGACCGTCGCCGAGCGACTTTCCGAGGCCGGGTTCGAGACCATCGGCATCTCCGCGAACCCCTTTTTTTCGGAGAGCACGGGGACACACCGCGGGTTCGACCGGTTCGACTTCGTCAACGGTACCGAGCTCGCCAGAGAGGCCGGTGTTCGCGGGTCGCTCTCGTTCGTGCGGAACCTTCGAACCTTCTCCGGGGGATTCACGCTCGAACGACAGCGACACAATCCGGACTACCTGCTCAACGAGATCGTGAAAGACCGCCTGCAGGATGGTGCCGAGGGCGACGACCCATTCTTCCTTGCCGCCCACTACTACGGCTTGCACCACCCGTACTTCCCCTCTCCGAAGTACCGGGAGACGTTCGCCGACGACCTACCGATGTCGGCCGACGAGGCGGCCGAACTGGCTCTCTCGAACTCCAGGGACGTCTACGAGCGAATCGCCGAGGGACCTATCGATGACCCCGAGGCGGCGACGGCTCTCGATAATATGTACGACGCACAGGTGGCACAGGTCGACGCTCTCGTCGCCGGACTACTCTCGTACGTCGACAACCTCGGCCTCGGTGACGACACGATAGTCGTGATTACCGCCGACCACGGCGATTTGCTGGGAGAACTCGGCCTTTATTCTCACAAACTTGTCCTTCACGACGCACTCGTTCAGGTCCCGCTGGCAGTCCGGGGGTCGGAAGCTGTCGTTGACGCGGCAATGGCGAACGCACAGCACGCGGACGTAATGCAGATGATCCTCTCAGAACTCGACGTCGACACCGACGGGATGCACGGAGCGGAACTCACTGAGGGGCCCCGAGAGACGGTGGTCGCCCAGCGCGGCGACGAGACCAGAGAGAAGACGCTCTCTGCCGTCCGGGAGTTCGAACCCGACTACGAGCACGAACACGTACTGGCCGGGATGGTCACGATGCTTCGTACTGACGAGTGGAAGTTCGTCACCGGCACTGACGGGTCGATGCTGTACCGATTGCCCGACGAGAGTGAGGATGTGAGCGATGACTACCCCGGCGTAGTCGAGCGGTTCGAAACGACGTTTGATGTGTGGATGGACGAGCACGGACAACCCCTTGACTCCGGTGACCACCGTGAGTTCGATGACGATGTAAAAAGCCAGCTCGCAGACTTAGGTTACGTCGTCGAGTGACGCCGGTAGTAGCCAACTAACCAACTCTCGACCAGACGAGGTGAGAACGAATGACCTCCAGCAAACCGCCCGGCGAGCAGGCTTCGACAACCGAAGGCGAGCGAGCGACAGTGCTGTCGGGCGACGACACGGGTGCCATCGAACCGACGAGCGAGTCGACGCCAGTGACGGCCGCCGAGCTGGGTTCACACCTCGCGTTTTTCATCCCGGACCTCTCGCTCGGCGGCGCCGAACAGGTCACCGTCACGATCATCAACGGACTCGCCGAACGCGGTTACGACGTGGAACTGTTGCTCTCGCGTGCCACCGGGGAGTTACAGTCGGAACTCTCCCCACAGGTCGACGTGGTGGAGTTCGGGCCAGACACCGTGACAGGTCTTGGTGTCGCCTCGCATGTCCCAGCTCTCGTGGAGTATCTGGACCGTGAACAACCCGCCGCACTCTTCCCCCATCTGGCCCACGTCAGCGTTGTCTGTCTCGCCGCCCGGCGCTTCGTTGACGCCGAGGTGCCGATTTTCCCGACACACCACAAGGCGTTCCGGGTTCAGCCAGACCCGAGTTCAAAGGCTCGCGTTGTCCGCCGACTGGCCGAACGGCTGTACCCGTCGGCCGAACAGGTCGTTGCCGTCTCGGGTGGCGTCGCAGAGAGTCTCGCGGAACATACGCCCATCGACCCCGACGACGTTTCGGTGCTGTACAACCCTGTCGATGTAGAAACGATTCGAGCGCGCGCCCGCGAGCCGGTCGACCACCCGTGGATAGAGGACGAAGACGTGCCGGTTGTCCTGTTCGTCGGACGTCACGAGCGACAGAAGGATCTTGAGACGTGGCTGGCTGCCTTCGAACAGGTTCACGTGCGCAACCCCCAGGTTCGGGGAGTCGTCGCCGGAAAAGGGTCACAGACCGACAAGATACGCGAACTGGCCGAACAGCACGGCATCGAAGACGCCCTTTCCCTGCCGGGCTACGTGGAGAACCCGTACCGGTACATGCGACAGGCCGACGTCTACTTGCTCTCCTCGCGGTACGAGGGGCTCCCAACCGTCATGATAGAGGCGTTCGCCTGTGGCTGTCCGATAGTCGCGACAGACTGCCCAGCCGGGCCACGCGAGATACTGGCAGACGGGGAGTACGGGCCATTGGTCCCGGTCGGTGACGCGAACGCACTCGCGCGGGCCGTTGAGGAGACGCTAGAGAACCCGGTCGACTCGTCGGTAATCGAACACCGGGCCGGCGAGTTCGCCCCGGCGTCGATCATCGATGACTACGAGCAGTTCCTCCAAGAACACGTTGTCTCTGTGTGAGTGGATTGTGTGCCTGGATTCGGTTGGCACCACGGGTCAGTGCTTTTCGACTCAACCGACGATGTCGAGCGAATACTCCGTCGTGACCCGGAACGCGGAGAAGCACGTCGCAACTTTCTACGCCGCGTACAGACCAGCACGGACCGAGAGTGGACAGTCCTGCTAGCCGATGGTCTGTTTACAAATCTCTTTGACCCGTAGGAGAGTGTGAACCGTTCGGCGTGGACTTCGTCGTATTGCCCGACAAAGTACCTGTAGTCTGCTGTTCTCCAGTCGGCAGGCAGACGATATCTTCAGGCGGCCGGTTGCTGTCTGGCGATAGTTGTCGCTTCTGGAGAGCCCTGGCCGGCCATTGAGGGCTGAAAACTGGCCGTTGCCACAGCCGACATTGAGTACGTTCTTCCTGCCGAGTATATACTGGTCGAGTAACTCGAACAGTCTCTTCGGTATAGCCGGTGCCGAACCGGCCTGATTTGTCTCATGTTCGCTCGTGTAACGCACTGCGTCAGTGCATATTTCGCAACTTCAGGGGAGAAATGGGTAGGAGTAGTCTGTTGATGGAACTCGTCGTGAGCGGCGGCATCCTCGTGAAGCCCCTCACCCCGGTCCCTCGCTTCATACGTAGTATTCTGATGCTTCATCGGTCGTCAGTGGACGACGAAATTGTGTTAGTATTTAGGTATTCCCAGTAAGTAGATGCTATCGACAAGGAGTCGCTGCAGGTCGAGCGGCGAACGTCGGCTGCGTATCTAGACGGCACTACCGATATCCGAGCGCTTTGAGGTTCTCGACTATCTTCGGGTCTTCCGGGTCCACCGTCTCTACACCCAGGTCGTCACCGAGTCGTTCTGATACCAGTTGGGCGAGTCTCTCGCGTCGACCGGTATGTTTGAGCGTGTCCTTTGGGTAGCCGGACCCGACGTCGTACACTTTGTCCTCGCCGCCGTGGACGCGGAGGTATTTTTCGTCAGTGGTCCGGGCACACTGGAGCGCGTGGTCCAGTTCTGCGAGTAGTTCCTCGTCGGGGTCTGCGGTATGGTTCTTAAGCGTTGAGATTCCAGTCACCGGATCGCCGAACTCGGCAAACACAGCCTCACGGCCCCGGTCATCGAACAGGTTCTGTCCCTCGATGGTCTTCGGGACGTCTAACTCTAGCTCCGAGAGAACGGTGGGATAGATATCGACGAGTGAAACCATGTCCTCGACGCGATGACCCGTACTCGTCCCCGGCGGCTTTACCACTAACGGGACGTGAAGCAACTCGTCGAAGAGGCTGAACTGATGGTACGCCAGTTCGTGCTCGCCGAAGTGTTCGCCATGGTCGCCTGTGACAATCACGAGCGTCTCGTCGTACACACCGGCCTTCTTCAGTGTGTCCAGTAGTTTCCCGAGTATCGCGTCGGCGAACGCGATCTCCCCGTCATACAGGTCCGTGAGGGCCGCCCAGTCGGCTTCGCTGGGCTCTACCTCACCCGCCATGTACCGGTAGCCACCGTTGTGGGACATCTCGGTCACGAGTTCGTCGTCAGTGTCGGGATGGGGTCCACGGTTGAACTCTCTCCGATAGGACTTCGGGGGAGCATACTTCGTGTGTGGTGCGAGTAGGTTGATGAACCCAAAAAACGATTGTGTACCGGCGGAACGTCGAATCCGGGTCTTTATATACTCGCTCGTGAGATACTCCCCGGGTTTCCGGTCACCGACGCGCATCTCCCACGCCATGCGGACGTACCCGGGAACGAGGTCGAGGTAGTACGAGCGAAGTTCCTCGAACGTCTCTGGGACGAACGGCAGTCGATAGAGATCACAGTAGTCCTCGAAACCTCTTGTCAGTTCGGTCTCACTGGTGATGTTAGAGTTCTGGACTGCGCCGAAGGTGTAGTACCCCTCTTCTTGGAGGCGTTCGGCGAGCGGCGGGTGAGGTGGTCGGTACGGCATCCCGATGTCGAGAAAGCCGTGAGTCGTTGGATGGACACCGCCGAATATCGAACCGTGCGAGGGTGGGGTCCATGGAGCAGCCGAAAAGGCGTTGTCGAACTGATAACCGTCTGCCGCTAGTTCCACGAGGTTCGGTGTTGTGTCTCTTTCATACCCGTGGACGGACGTGTGGTCGGCTCGGGTCGCGTCCATCACCACGAGGAGAACGTTTGGATTCACCATATCGAAATCTTGCTTTAGCGACACTTCAGTAGTCTCTTACTATAGATATGCAGATCGACGTACCCACAGCGACGCGCCCGATAAGCAGGTAGTGACGTACATTTTCCGGTCGTTCCGGGCCAACCGATAGTCATCTCGCGACAGGAACTCTGCCTGCTCCAGACGCTCAGATGCCGGTAAGGCCATATTAACAGATGCACGATTCGGTGCGTCGTAATCGTAATGTCCAATATAACATACGCCTGAGCTGGGTTTTTCCATCACAAAATTAAGGCAACTCAAACTGACTGTACCGCACTCTCTGATTTCCATGTGATAAAGCCATCAAGTTGTGAATATATTGTGGTAACAATACTTAAAATGAGTAGGAAGAGACTACGGATCGCATGACACGCAATTTGGCACACAACGAGCAGTCGTCCGCGGACATTCCAGCTATCGAGGACACGACAGACCGAGAGAAAGAACTACTTAACCGACGAAGTAACCTCCAGCTCGGCGCAGCCGCAATCGCCACGGCGCTCAGTACCGGCGGACCGGGCGCCACGGCCAGCAGTAGCACCGAGCAGACGCACGCGACGAACTCCAGCGTATACAGCCAATGAGCGTCGAAAACATCGAAGACCACGGTGCCGTACCGAATCCCGACGACCCGAGTCTCTCGGCTGCCCGGAAGAACCTGCACGCGATAATAAACGCTGCCGACGCGGCTGGGGCCGGCGGGACTGTTTACATCCCCGCCAACATCTACTACATCGGTGACGACATTGGACGGTTCACCGCTTTTGGAGGCCGCGAGCCGAGCGGTATCTCGATTACCGGTGACGGACCCGAGCAATCGGTAATCGGCGTGTCAGAGCACGTCTCGGACAGTCAGAACTGCACTATTTTCGAGTGGTCTGAAGGCGTAAATCACGGCACCGTCTCGGTCGATAACGTGAAACTCGACGGGAACTACGAAAATCTCGGTAACCTCGTATCTAACGGGAACGGTGGTATCGGAGCGAAGTGTGAGGGAGCGGGCACGTTCAACTTCTCGAATGTCTGGGTCCGTGGACAGTACACCATGGGCATCCGGATCGAAAACGGCGACGGCCGTCTCGAGCGCTGCACTATCGAAGAAACTGCTATCGCCCTGGAGAACGACTCTGGCGGCGACCGGGTAAGTCACCACCTCGCGCTCCAACCGCCGTCGGGAGACACCATCACCATCGACAGCTGTCTGTTCCGCCGTGGGTCCGGCGAAGTCGTCGACATCCACGCGGGCGCTGGGAACGTAGTTCTTAAGAACTGCTGGGGGCGCTCGCTCGGGACGGGTGTGTTCAAGATTTCTGCCGGCAACAGGATAGAACTGCGAAACTCCTACATGGAGTCGTACTCGCAGTGGCTGGAAGACAACCTCACCGCTTCGGGTGACTTCCACGGCCGCGCGATGGCCCGTCGCATCTCCAATAACCAGTCGGAGACACCGACGCTCGTTCTCGACAACGTTGAGTTCCACAACTGCAACCGACACGCAGTAGAGGCCCGGAACTATCCGCTGCAACTGCAAGGCGACATGGTGGCCATCCACAACGCAGCCCGGGATCCGGGCCGTGACTCGGTCCTGCGCGACGACGCCGACGGTGCATTGGCCCACGTCTCCATCGACCGCCTGTCGGTCCACGATTCGGACGCGGCGGTATTCAGTGCGCCGAACGCCGATGGTTCTATCGGGACCGTCCGACGGGCGAACAACGCCGGACTCGGTGACACCGGCGGCCTCAGCATCGGGACGGACGAGCCGGGCAAAGAACCGTTCGCGCCGTCTGTCCCGACGAAAGACGACGTCGGCATCAACACGGCGAGTGCCGGCTCTAGCGGCCCCAGCGTCGCGTGGCAGTCTCCGAGCGACGGCACAGTTCTAGGCGGGAGCGTGACCCTCCAAATAGCCGCCAGCAATCATGAAGACAGCCCCGACGCCGTGACCGTGGAGTACAACGTCGACGGCAACAGCTGGGTGAGCACCGACTACAACAGCGACACCACCTACTTTGAGGCCAGTCTAGACGCATCGACACTGTCGAACGGCAGTCACACGCTGACAGCACGGGCAACAGACAGCGACGGGGACAAGTCCACAGCCACGGTTGATGTCGTTGCCGGCGCGCTCTTTGCCGACTGGACGCCCCAGTGGATCAGTACGACCGACGACTGGACCGTCTCCTCCGGCGACAGCTTCGTCGGCGGGCACGCCCTCGCGTTCGAGAATACTGCTGGGACCCGGGACCGCTTCGCCATCTCCTGTGACGCGGCGGGAACGCACGCCGATGTCGAAGTCGTTGACCGCTTCCGGGTCCCGACAATCAATCCTGAGACGAATCGCGGCTTCCACGCACGCCTCTTCCTTCGTGGCTCCGGGTCCGAGGGGAACGAGAACGGCTACTGGATCGAGATAGAGGACCGTAACGACGCTTTCCGAGTGGGCAAGTACGTCAACGGTAATTCGACGACTCTCCAGCGGTTCGGTACACCTGCCGAGGATACCTTCTTCTACCGCCGGTTCCGCGCAACGGGCACGACTATACAGGCGAAGGTGTGGCCGGCCAGCGAGAGCGAGCCGTCTGGCTGGGATGTCGAACTCTCCGACTCGAGTCTCAAAAGCGGGTGGGTCGGACTCGGCTCGTTCGACCCCGGACTGGTCGAGACGGACACCATCAGCGTCGCCACCGGCGGGGCCACCGCCGAGATGGTGGAAACTGACGCCGCACCCACTATCTCATGGGCAACACCTTCCGACGGAGCGACGGTGACAGAGACGGTCGGCCTGCAGGTCGCTGCGGGCGATGAAGCGGACAGTACCGGATCGCTAGCGGTCGAGTACCGCGTGGACGGCGGTGACTGGACCGCCACGAGCTACAACGCAGACACCGGCTACTACGAGACCAGTCTCGACACGACAACGCTCGCCGACGGCAGTCACACGCTGACTGCGCGAGCGACGGACAGTGCGAGCAACGCGGCGACGGCGTCCGTCGGCGTCACCGTTGACAACCCGCTTGCCATCTCCACTGTCGATGCACGGAACGTGACGGAGTCGACTGCGACGCTCGTCGGCGACGTAACGAGTCTCAGCGGGGCTAGTGACGCCACGGTCGGATTCGAGTGGCGCCCGGTCGGGTCCAATACGTGGACCGCCGACGGGCGTCAGACCGTCTCGGCTACCGGTGAGTTCACGACGGACATCTCGGGTCTTGAGGCCGACACCGACCACGAGTTCAGAGCCGTCGCCACTGACCCCGACTCGGTCACTGGGAATCCGGTTGGCTTCCAGACTTCGACGACAAGTAACGAGGCACCGACCATCGAGCAGTTCGACGTGATCGACCAGAGTAGCACCGGTTGGCACCAGTATCAGATCGAGTGGGCTGTCGCCGACAGCGATGGGAACCTCGACAAGGTCATCTCTACGCTCCGACGGAATGGCTCCGTCGTCGCCACTGAGAGTACCGGCGTCAGTGGGAGCGACGCCAACTACACGCACGTGCTCCGCGTTCGCGGGAACGTTGACGAGATGACGCTGACGGTCAACGACACGCAGAATCTCGTCGGCCACGCGTCACAGCAACTGTAGGCGGCCCTCTGGAAGAACCCACGGAAACGGTCCCCGTTCTACCCGACGTCGTGCATTTTACTTCAGTCACTCCCCGATGCCGGTACAACCGGACCAGTATGAACTTCATAATTCCCTTGCGTCCTACTCCAGACCGAATGACCACCACGTACACGACTGTGGGTACTAGCGTACCAGCTATCTTCAGTTCGCATACACCGCCATGATGGCCAAGGGAAAGCGCGTCGTCTTCGTCACACAGCGGTATCCGCCTGACAAGGGAGGGAACGCCGCACGTATCGGTGACATGGCGTCGAACTTCGTCGACACCAAGTGGTTTGTGACGGTGCTGACCCTGCCGCCGACGTACCCGCCCTGGTCGTTCGACCGGTCCGTCGAGCAACGATCAACCGAATCCCGTGAGGAAGTAACCGTCCACTGTCTTTGAACGTGGCAACCGCAGGTCGCGAATCCCGGGACTGTCCGGCGACTGGCCTACTATTTCCTTTTCGAGGTCCACGCGATGCTGTGGCTACTGCTCAACGTCCGCCGGTACGATGCCGTGACGACGACGCCGATATCGACCAGTGCCCCCGGACTGCTTGCCAGTTTACTCGGGAAGCCGTGGCTGGTCGACGTCAGCGACCTCTGGATAGACACCTCCATCTCGCTCGGCTACATCGAGTTCAGGTCGACGATTCCAGCGCTCGCCCTCCAGATAGCCGATAGAATCGCCGTCATGACGGAGACGCTGGGTGACTCGCGTCGAGACCTACGGCGACTCGCTGGCGGAGAAGACGGAGATCGTTCCCAACGGCGTCGACACCGACCGATTCCGTCCGGGTCGGCCGCCGTTGAGACCGCCGGGGCGATGCCGAGCAGTGCGGCCGTCGACGAGACGGAAATTTCGCTTTCCGGACTGCGGTTCAGCCCGCAGTAACCGGGCCGGTCGCTTCTGTCGTCATGTTCCCGACACCATCCACATAGTACAGCTGCACGTCGCCGTTGTCGTAGGTTCGGTGGATCGTAGTGTCCCGTTCGATCTGCTCGAAATCCGCGGGATCGTATCGCCACAGACCGGAGTAATCGGGGAAGCCCTGTGGGTAGACGATGCGCCCTTTCCGAGTGATAAGCATGTACTGATCCGTCTCATAACTCTGCCCGAGCGTCCCGTACTCGGTGTAATTGAAGTGCGGAGGCGGTGCCATCGCGCTCGACCCGCCCTCGAAGGGGTGCGTGCCGATGCCATACTGAGCATGGTAGAAGCGGTAGTATCGCATGTCGAACTCAAGGAACCGGTTGGTCGCCGTCCCGTGTTCGGTCAGCCACTTCGTGCCTGACAGTTCCATCTCGGTGACCTGCTCGTTGCTCTCAGATTGGAGCGGTGCGGGGTAGAGAGTGAACACTGATAGCGAGATGACGAGGAGCAAAACGACGGCAGTCGTAGCCCGGAACCCAGTCTCGAACAGGGAGGTGTGACGCTGCCAGCCGACGACATCCCACGTCATCAAAAACAGCTGTCCACTGAGGATGACCGCAGTGATCTTCGCTATCTGGAACGGCCGTTCGTGCGGGACGATGAGGGGAAGGACGAGGAATGCGAGACCGCCCAGACTGAACAGGGCCATCGAGCCGGCGAGCATCGTGTCGTACGTCGTGATGGCGTAGTCACCCTGTCGGATAAGTAATAACAGGAGGCCGATGAAGGCGAACCCGAGCCCGAACAGCACGCCTTCGATACCGTACTTAAAGAAGGCAACGCGAACTAAGTCGATGAGCGCCGGGGATGCCTCCTGAGCCGTCTGTGTGTACCCGGATATCGGCGCACTCCCGCCGCTGGACCCAAACAGCGTCTCGTAGAGCCTGTTGAACCTGAGGATGATCCCTGCATAGTTCGTGTACCAGATAGCGAAGACGGCGACGGACAGCGAGACGAAGTTCGTCGGTGAAGCGAACTGCTCACGTACTCGCGGCGCGTACCGCCCACCCACGTAGAGGAAGAACAGAATGATCCCAAAGAGTGCAGTCAGTGGGTGATAGAAGACGAAACCAACGAGCGCGAAGACGAACACTGCTCGGACTGCGGTGGTTGGCGATCGCTGGCTCTTGACAAACAGGTACAAAACGAGCGGAACGAGCGCGAGACTCATGTCGAACGGTCGTAGCATGGTGTGCGCGGGGCCGAGTATCGGCAGTAACACGAACACGAGACCGTAGAGGACCTGTGTCCGGTCGCCAAACAGCGTCCGGAGGAGATAGAACATTCCGCCAAGGTACACCACCGAGAACACGAATGGGAGAAAGAGCGTCGTCACCGCGAGTTCGATTCCCGCCGCCTCCGAGATAGCCACCATGAGGAGGTGGATAGGTGGGTAGATGTTTGCCCCGATGTCGCCATCTGCCACGATGTCACGGGCGAAACCTATGTGGCTGAGCGTGTCACCGCGTCCCCAGAGCTTGTAGCCACGGAGGTACGGCAACAGGAGGAGGATGGTGTCCGCGAGAAGGACGAGTGCGAGTCCGAACAGCCACGACCGACCCTCGGATTGGCGTGCGTCAGCGAGGATGACCATCGTCCCCAGAAACATCGACCCAATGAGTAACGCCCAGAAGTACAGCGGGTAGGCGTCGTACAGCGAGAGTTCGTACTGGTTGGCCTCGGGCACGAGATAGACGACCACGACTGCACCGAGCAGACAGACCAGTCCGACCAGAGCCAGCCATCGCGGTGTCTTGTTGTTCATCTCCGTTCACCGCACCGTCGTCCGAAGGGTCTACTGCACTCCAGGCTGCGACCCACCCGCTTAACTACCCGATTCGCCGCCGACACTCGATGACCCGACCGCAGGGTGCCGATGTCGCTATCTGTACCACCGACCCGGTCGTCCGCGTCGTACACGCGCCCGCCGTCCATAGGAATAGAGTCCGCGCTGGGACCCATTGTTATAGCTCGCATTATCTGAACGTAGTGGCGCCGACGGTCACCGGGACACCGGCTCACACGCCGGGAACTCCGACGAGAGCAGTGGTGAGAATATTCTAACGCTGTTTCACATCATACGGTCGCTCGAAACCGTCTCGAGAGCCCCGGCGTCACGGATTCTCTCCGCTTTCCGCTCGACTCGGTGTGGTTCAGAACATAAGATGCGATTAACTATATTCTGATCGAAAAAAGCGGAAACAATGAGCTTCTTGCAAAACGGTCCGCAGGCAGTTGCAGCAGCGGAAAACGAACGGCGGTTTCGTCTGTTCGCCGTCAGCGTGCTCGGCTTCTTACTCGTTTCACCCTTCCTGCTCAGACAGTTCGACCTCTTTACGGTCCAGACCTACGTCCTCGCTGGTTTCGTCTGGCTCCACGTCGTCGGGGAGATATTTTCGCCGGGTGAGCGGGGTGTCACGTGGTGGCGGTGGGTCCGGTGGCTACAGCGACTCGGATGGCTCGTGGTCGGCTGGATTCTTTTCCAGCGCATTGTGGCAATCGTCTAGTGACCGCAAACTGATGCTGTCTTCCATCGCTCTGGTACGGGGACCGTTCGGTGCGTCTGTCCCCTAAACTGCTCTGCTAGGGATGTCGTTCTGTCGACTATCGTTTCGACTCTATTCTCAGCACCCACATCGCTGTCGGCGGCCGTGTGCTGAAGAGAAGTCTGCTCTCCACCGACGAGGTAAGCTTCTCAGGTACCCTCGCTGGGAACGTCCACCCAGATATGGACCGACCGGTACGCCGAGTCAGCGTTCAGTTCGGTGTCAGCCGACACCTCCCCTTTGTACAGGAGGTACGTCAATCGGAGGTCCTCGCCGACGCGGTCCGGGATGACCGTGTGGGCCCGCTGGACAGATCCACCGTCCACAATCGTGACGCTGTACCGGTCGAGTTCCGACGAACTCTGTCGCTCTTTGCCATCGAAGGACTCCAGCAGGACGACGACGGTGTAGGATGTCTGCTCGCCCTCGCGGTTGGTGATGCCGACTTGGAGTTGCGTGTCTTCTTCGAGGAGGATTTCGTCGGGGTAGTCACCGGCGACGCTGGTCGAGTCAGTGGGGTCAGCCGTCGTCACGGAGAAGGCCGTAAACTCCTCACCGGGGTCGGTGGTCGCGGCTGTCACCCCGATGCCAGCCATCGCTATGACCAGTCCCACGACGAGAAGAACGGTAACAACGGACCCGTCACGAACCCCTTTGAGTTGGGAAGACGTCCAGTGGAGTACGCGTGGGTCAAATCGCTCCGACGGCGGGATTGTCTGCCTACGGACGGCCGCGAGCGCGGTAAAGAGGAGCGTCACCGAACCGACGAGGGTGACGAAGAATGTCGGTTGCATCCCGAGCGGTGTGTAGCCCAGCCCTATCCCGAGAAGCGGCACGAGGAAGATGCTCACTCCGATTCCGAGAACCATCCGCTCGACGATGGTTATCTCTCCGTTCGCCCACGTCCTGCTTCCTGGAGACGCGCTCTTCGGGAACAGGAGCGCGATTATCGCGTAGCCCGGCGCGAAGAGTATCGCCGATACTCCGAGAAGCACGCTCGATACTGTCTCGATACCGAGGGCTCCCCGTACAGTAATCGACAACCCCAGTATCGCTATGAGGATGAGGTCACTGCCAAGAAACCCCGGTCTGTCTACCAGACGGTCGGCCATTACCGGTCAGACGGGGTCCCATCTCAAAAGTAAATGTCCGCTAACACCGATCGTTTGACGCGGGATTGTCAAATCCACTGTGCGATTTTCGGAGGCCATGCGAACAGGTACGCGACACGCAGTTGATGGCACACAAGTTGACACTATTGCGAACCAGTTCCTAGTTTGCTGTAGTCTGACAACTAGTCTGAAACCAGCGGAGAAATACGTATCAGCGAGAAAATTAACAAGCACGTTCTGTTAACGTTCGACGACCTCGAAGCTGTTGCGGGTCCAGCGGTCGGCGTTGATGAGGTTGACACTGTCGACCACGACCCGCTCTCGCATCGCGCGGCCGACTCTCCGGGATTGAGGCGATATCAGCGGTTCGGACCGAAACGGAGCCCCCAATTCGGGCCCTCTCGACAGACTCGGATGCTGGTCTGGACTCGCTACACGTACTCGCTGAAATCCGTCATGTGGGTGTTGGTCTCTTTACCGGAGATGCTTACACCTAAGCTGCCGACACCGACGGCTGCAGTTACCGCTGACAACCCGAACTGGAAGAAACTCCGCCTGTTAAGGTGTACTTTACCACGTCTATCTGCGTTTAGAGTGTCTGAAAGGCCCGATTCATCTCTATCGTCGTCAACCGCGTTGTGCTTATCGAACATACACATACGTTTGAAGTAGGTATATGCTAATTAGCCGTTCTTACACTGTGTCGACAAAGTAGGTAGCTTTTAGCTACTTATGTGGGTAAAGTAGTTACCACATAAGGCTTCATCCGTGCTGGTTTGCCATACGAGCGAATCAAATATGATAAAGTAATAATACAATACTGTGCGGAAAGGAGAGATTATACCAACCAGACGAGGTGGTGTCTGGTTAGATTCCGAAGTCAGTCTTGACACTAAAACGGGACGCACGTTCCGGGACACACGGTCGACGTGAAATGGTCTCGGGACAAGAGAACGCATAATTGGCCCGTCCCCGAACCGACAGTGGAGTATCAGACGCATACTAATATCCCTGTCAGGAATACGATGCAGTGATCCAATGAACAGCGACAGGGCAACCGACACGTCATCGTCGTGTGAGAATCGTCCAGGAGGGACAGTCGCGGCACGCACGTGGCTCCGATGACCACTGACTTCGTCATCGTCTCCCAGCGGTACCCGCCGGAAAAAGGGGGGAATGCGTCGAGAATCCGCGACACGGCCGTCAACCTCGACAACGAAATCGGAACGACAGTTCTGGCACCGCTCCCGTGTTATCCCCCGGGAAACTTCGATCGGACGTGGGAGCGCAAGCGGACCGAACACGACGACGGAGTGGTCGTCCACCGTCTGTGGACGTGGCAACCCCAGACGGAGAACCCCTCTCTGCTCCGTCGACTGCCGTACTATCTCGTCTTCGCGCTTCACGCGGCGCTCTGGCTGGTGGTCAATGTCCGGCAGTACGACGTCGTCATGACTTCAACACCGCCGATTACCACTGGGCTCCCCGGGATCGTGGCCGTCGCCATCGGGAAGCCGTGGATCGTCGATGTACGCGACCTGTGGATTGAGAACTCGATTGCTCTGGGATACATCACAGCGAACAGCCCGCTGGTGAAAGCCGGACGTGCGTTCCAGTCGGTCGCGTTACACACCGCCGACCGGATTACCGTGACGACAGAAACGCTCGGCGATGCCGTCACCGACGCGTACGGCGGCGAACTCCGGGACCGGGTTCGTGTCATTCCGAACGGCGTCGACACCGACCGGTTTACACCGGAGACTGGGGCTGGCGATGCAGAAGATAGAATCGTGTACACGGGGAACATCGGGAGCGCACAGGCACTCGAACCGTGTATTCGGGCGATGCAACACGTGTCGAACGACGACGCCGAACTCCTGCTGGTCGGCGATGGGGACGAGGTGTCCCGACTCGAATCGGTGACGGAGCACCTCGACCTCGAAGACAGCGTGGAATTCGGCGGACTAGTGGACCGTGAGCGGATCCCGGAGATTCTCAACGATGCGACCGTCGGCTTGGCGCCAATAAAGGACAGTCCGGAGCTTGATTACGCGATGCCCACGAAGCTTTACGAGTACCTGGCGTGCTCGTTGCCAGTCGTAGTCACCGGACGGGGAGAAATCGAACGGTTCGTCACGGAGACCGCGGCGGGCATACACACTGAGCCCGATCCGGAACGCATCGCGGCGGCAATCGACACCCTCCTCGAAAACCCTGAGCAGCGGACGTCGATGGGTCGGGACGGGTACCGGCTCGTAACCGAGGAATACGACCGCGAGGCCATCGCGGGCCGACTCAGCGAAGAACTCCGGGCGCTGACGGCTAGTGAACGACAGGCACCACGCGCGGCCCCGAGTCCCGATGATGACTAAGCCGATCCGCGTGCTTCCGTCGATGGCCAGACTGTACGGTCACACGCTCACGCGGATGGAGCCGGCTCAGATCTTCGGGATGGCCGAACGGACGGCCCGTAACACCGTGCTCGCCCGGCTCCCGGTCGATTTCGACGAGCACTACGACAACGCGGTTCCCGAGCGGCTATCTGTCGCGACAGCCCCACTTGAATCGGACCTCGACGTGCTCCGGGAGGCACTCTCCGACTCGACCGTCCGATCGTTCCAGCGGCGGAGCCGCCGGGCGGCCGACGGCGAGGTGGCGTTTCTCAACCGGACGGTCCAGTCCGATTCGCCGGCCCACCCCGACTGGTACGACCACGGGGCCGACAGTTATCCGTTGCTCTGGCCGCTGAAACTGTACGCGTTCGAACCGCTCCGGTGGGCAGTGCTGGGATTCGAGGACCCGCAGGCGGCTCCGGAGGAGGTCGTCGCGGTGTTCGACCAGTGGATCTGGGACTGGACCGACAGCATCGACATCGGCCGACCCGGCTACCTTCGCAGTGCGTGGACGCCATGGGCAGTCTCACTTCGGACACAGACGCTGGCTCGGTACCTAGCGTGGCGAACCGGCGGTTCTCAGGAAGGCGTTCCCGAGGGACTGAGCGAGGCACTTGTCGGGGAGATATACCGAAATTCGCTCTTCCTTGCCAACCACGTGGAAGGTGACGTCGGCGGCAACCACCTCGTTGAGAACGGGCTCGCACTGCTCATGGCTGGATTGTTGTTCCCTGACACCGACGAATCCTGGTTCTGTACGGGGCGCTCGATACTCGGCCGTACTGGAGCCAAACAGTTCCTCCCCGACGGCGGCCACTACGAGCGGTCGCCGATGTACCACGCGATTGTGACGACGCGGTACGTGACGGCCTGCTCGTTACTGGCGGCCAGCGAGCGAACGGTCCCGGCCTGGTTGACGGCGATGACGGAACAGGCTGTGGCATACCTGCGATACCTCTCACCACCGGACGGGCGGCTCCCGCTATACAACGATGCCGTCTTCGGACAATCGCTCCCGTTGATCGACTGCTTGGGATATGCCGAGAGCGTCGGGTTTACTGCCGATGACCGGGCCGTTCCGTCACAAAGTCCCATGGGCGCTGAGACGGGGTATTACTGGCTCGACACCGACTACGGGCGGTTACTGGTAGACGGTGGGCCTGTGGGGCCTTCCCATCTGCCCGGGCACTCCCACAACGACATGCTGAGCATCCTGCTCTGGATCGGCGGACAGCGCGTGCTCACAGATACTGGTGTGTACGACTACGCCGACAACGAGCGGCGGCAGTACGCTCGAAGTGTCGCCGGCCACAACACTGTTCAGGTCGGTGAGACGGAGCCTATCGAAATCGGTGGCAAGTACCTCATGGGCGCGCGGACGGAACCGACGGTCGACTACGGGGGGTCGGACCCGACCCTATTCAGAGGACACTACGAGACAGCCGCCACCGCACCAGCGTCGTACCGACACGACAGGACGATTCTCGCTAGCGACGACTGGTGGTTGGTCCGGGACGAACTCCGGGGGGCCGACACGGAGACCGAGCCGAGCGTCTCTCGGCTCCACTTCCATCCGGAGGTCGCAGTCACGGTCGGGGATTCGGGGACGGTGCGGGCGACTGGCGGTGACGACGACTCGACTCTGCTCAGCGTCCATCCGCTCGGCGTCAGTGACGCTCGGACGACGACGACCGAGTACTTCCCGGAGTTTGGCGTCGCAGAAGAGCGACAGACGCTAGAACTGGAGGCCAGGCAGGAGTCGGGAACGACTGCCTTGGGGTACCTCCTCGTCCCGTCGGCCGGTGGCCACAGAGCGCCCAACCGTTCGGATGGGAACAGGTAAGCCAGCCGGGACCGCTACCGAGGAACGGCTTCTCTTCTTCCGGCAGGTCGAGATAGGGAATCTTGTCGCCACCGATATCTAACGTCCGGACGACAACGCACTTATCCGGGAACGTGTCGACCCGGTTTAGACGTTTTGTTGCGATATCGGGAAGTCTGTTCACCGTTCCGTGCCGATGTCTATCTGTGGCAGTGCCTACCGCTCAGATGGGCGAACCCGGCACATATCTGCGATATATAGACTAATAGCGCCCGATATGGACATATACAAACGGTATTTACGTGTGTATCAGCATCCACTGGTATCGAAGTTCGTATGTGGACCGATCCCTGAGCGGTCTGCTGCGATCTGAGCAACCACGAGAATTTTATACCTGACATTACAAGCGGGAAATCAGACGATGGTCCCCTTTACTCGACGCACTCTCCTCCACAGCGTCTGCGGGCTGGCGACAGTGCTAGCTGGCTGTAGCGGGGTTTTCGAGGGTAGCGGCGAATCAACACACACTGCTTCCAGAAACGGACGGTTCGAGTGCCTCCAGCGCAGGATCGGTATCTGACCCGGATGCAGTCGTCACACGCGTTGATACCGATCGTCAGCCAGTCTGGCTCGATGATGAAGACGGTCGGCCGACCGAAAGCTCACATTCTCGTCCAATGGAATCCGAGATTATCGATACGGCGGCCAGGGCTGACCGGGTCAGCGTCGTCGAAGACGCGGACCGGTCGGAAATACGGTCCTTCCTCGATGGGACTGATTTCGATACAGAAACCGTCTATGTCCAGACTGTGACAATCGAGGAGTGTTTTCAACTAACGCTCTGTCAGATCCGGTGGGCGGCTGATAACATCACGACCGACTACGGTCGGGTGAGCCGACCCTACGACGAGCCCTGCACAGCGGGCAATAAAATATACGCGGTTTGGGTCATCCGGATTCCCGACACAGTCAACGCAGACGACATCTCCAGCTATTCCTCCTCAATTGGCGGCAACAGTTGCGAAAGACAGCGAGACGGTGCCGAAGGGGAAAGTGAGGGCGGGAGCGAGGCAGCACTGAGCAATGACCGACGCACCCAGTCCGATGGTGAGCAGGCATGACAGACGAGGTATCTGAGACAGACTGGAAATCCGCGCGGATGACGCGCCGTGGTGTGCTCGCCATAGTTGGAGCCACTGCCATTGCTGGCTGTAGCAGTATCGAGAGCATGAGTGGGGGAGACGAGGCAACTATCGATACCTATGACCTGCCCGACATCTCACGTGACGAGGAGCTAGAACCTCCTATTCCCCCTTCGGTCCCAGTCGACATCGCAGCGAGTCATTTCGATGTCGCGCGGGAGCGGGTTCGGTCACTTTTGGCGACGCTTCCGACCCCGCTCGGACCGGAAGAAATCCCGAACGGTCACATCCGCCAGCACCTGACTGATGCCGCCAGCGACGCTTTGGACGGCCTCGATGATGCACGGACGGCCCGAACTGGCTTGATGGCGCTCCGGTCGTTGCGGCGAGCACGCGAAAACGCCCGCTACGCCGCTGCGGGGTGGGGCGTCGCCGACCGTGGTCTTACTGCCGCTCCCCTCCGGAACGAATACGACAAGACCGTGTCTGCGGCCCGCGAAACCCTGCAGGAGCACGAATACGTCGGGGCTGACCCGGTGCGCGCGGCGCTGGTCCACGCCCGGATCGAAGCGAGACTGCAGCGGGCCACTGACACGGATATCAGGCCGAGGGAGGAATCGGAGCTGCTGTCTGTCGCCGAATGGGGTGAGGCGGCCGAGTCGGCCCAAGCGTATCTCAGTGACGCTCGTCACCTACGGGCACAGTTCACTGCTTCGCTTCCAGCCAATGTCGGCACGGTCAGACAAACACTGACCGCCGCAGCAAAAACACTGCTGGCGGACATCCGCGACAGGCGGTCGAACCTGGCACCGGAAACGAACGCTGACGACCGCACCCCGGGGAAGATAGTTTTCGATGAGCTCCGGTGGGAGGTAGAGAGCGGTATTAGCCGTCTTGGGGATGCCGTCGGCCTCGCGAGTGCCGTTGTCGATGCGAACAGTCAATTGGCCCGGCACCGAGCAATCGATCGCATTCAGAGTCGGCGGGAGGCGGGCGAACTCGTTCGGCCATCGGATGGGAAAACGGTTCGAGACATTAGGGAAACCGCGTACGAGGCGCTCACTACGGCCCTCAAATCGAGTTCACAACCGGAACTGGTCCGGACGGTTCTCGTCGATGCTGGCCACAAGGTCATGGCCGCTGACCGTGGGTTAACGCATCATCAGGGAGAGATCTCGGCTTCCACTCTCGATAGAAACGTTGCGGACTACTGGCACGCGACAGCACTCGCCCGTTCAGCATCGGCGGCGACCCAACAGACCGTCCAGACGCTGGAGTCTGGCTAAAACAGCCGTTACGAAAGCGACGTTGTGGCTGGTCCGCCGGTCAACAGAAACACGGTTCCCGCCACACAGGAGGACTCATTGGACGTTTTTTGTAACACACGATATTCACGTTCAGTTATACGTTGTGGTGCGAAATCACAATGTTACCACTGTTATTCGAGTAGTAAACTGATGGGGAACAGAGACTTTGTACGTCGAGTCCCCCTGTTTGCTTGTAATGGATTCTCGGGAACAGGAACCTGCACACCAGCACGATACTGCAACCCAACCGACAGATGGCTTTGACGAAGAGAAGGCGCGACGTGGTGCTCGCCTCCTGCTCGAAGCCGCTGGCCGTGACCCCGATTCGGCGGGGCTATCGGATACGTGGAGCCGGCGTGTCCCGGAAATGTTCGAGACCCTGACTGAAGGCTCTCAGTCCGAGTCCGGACCGGTAATGCGGACCTTCGATGCGGAGACCGACGGTCTCATCGTCAAAACCGGAATTCCGCTTCACAGCATGTGCGAACATCACCTGCTCCCCTTCCAGGGCGTTGCTCACGTGGCGTACAGACCCGGGGAGGAGATGGTGGGACTGTCAAAGCTCATCCGGTATGTCCGGTGGCAGTCACGCCAACTGACGACACAGGAGACACTCACGCGGGATATTGCGGTCGGTCTGGCGGATGAACTCGACGCGCACGGCGTCGTCGTCGAGGTGACCGCAACGCATATGTGCGAAGTCATGCGGGGAATCGAGACGGAGACTGAGACGACGACCAGAGAGCACGTCGGAACCATCAGCGAAGCCGACCGCACGCAGTTCAGGGAGTCGATTCGACGACACGACCAGTAGTCACTGATAGGTGACCCGCATCTCAGGAGAGTATTCATAAACAGGAATTCTACCTGCTACTGCGTCTGCGATCGCGTATGGTGCCTGTGTGACCAATGCGTGGCGCAAAACTCAACGTATTTGTAACCATACAGGATGAGTGCATGCGGTCTAGCCACAGACCCTGGCCTGTACTCGTCGATCGGTTTGAAAAGATGGCGATGGGCCACGTCCTCGGTGGTGGTGCATCCTCGAAGACGGGGAAGCGACTGGCCGACTCGCCTCACTCCTCGACAACGTAGTCCCCGAAGTTATCGACGGTTCCCACCGGTGGCGCACCGAGGGCAAGCCACACGTGCGTCTCAGCAGTATGGTTACACAGAGTTCGAACCGTGTCCGGATACACACGGACCACTCCGCGCTCGGGGACATCGTAAACGTCGCCTTCGATAGATATCTGGCCGCCGGTCGTCGCGACGAACACTTCTTCTTGGCCGTCGTGTATGCAGCGTCGTCACGGAATCCGGTTCGACGACGACCTGATTAACCCGCATCTCCTCACAGCCGAGTGGGTCCGTGAGCTTTCGGACCTCTGTATCGCAGGTGTTGAACTGCTCAGTCGGTACTGTCGCTGGCTGTACGATTTCGAACGAAGACCCCAGACAGTGTCTTGACAGAGTCCAGTCATAGCCTTTGTGACGGGATGGCCCACACGAAGGCCGAATATCTCCAGGGAAATCATTAGGCGAGTGGGCCGAGAATGGTGCACTATGGGCAGTCAATCACCAGAGACGAGCGGCGTTGTACCCGACAGATGACGTTCGCGGCCCAGCCGATCGGCGAGTTTCTCGACGACGTCGCGTCGGGCCAGGTGACCCCGAGCGGCGGTGCAGTCGCGGCCGTCGGCGGTGCGATGGGTGCGGCGCTCTGTGAGATGGTCTGTATCCACACTGTCGGCACAGACGGGTCCGATGTGGAGTCCGGTGAGCTATCGGCTCTAGCGGACGCTCTGGCCGATAACCGGGAGCGGCTGCTCGCCCTCGCTGACGAGGACGCGGCAGCGGTCGACGCGATCGGGGCCGCCTTTGAATCCGGGGATGACGCCCGGATTCAAGAGGTCTCGAAACGCTCGACTGAGGTGCCGCTGGAGACGGCCGAGGTTTGTCTCGACGTCGTCGAGCACGCCCGTACGGTGACTGTGAAGGGGACGCCGGTCGCAGTCCCGGACGCAACTGTCGGGGCGCTGCTCGCGGCAGCGGCGCTACAGGCGTCGGTCTCGACCGTTCGGGCCAATCTCGACATAATAGACGACGAATCATTCGTGGCAGCCTTGAAACAGCGGGCAGACGAGGCAGAAGCGGCCGGCGAAGCGGCGCTCGACGAAGCGGTCACAAACGCGAAGCGGTGAGCGTCGTCCCTTTGTCGAACGCTGGGCAGCGTCCACCGGAAGTCGAGGCGGCGAAACGCGAACGCTGGAACGCAGGACCAGTCCGTCAAAACAGGCCAGAGATGTTGCCGTCTTCGTCGATGTCCATGTCGGCCGCAGCTGGACGGGCCGGCAGGCCGGGCATCGTGAGCGCGTCGGCCGTAAGTGCGACGAGGAAGCCTGCGCCAGCGGACGGGTACACTTCACTGATTTCGAGTTCCCAGCCCTCCGGCGCACCTTTCTGGCTCGCGTCGTCGCTCAGCGAGTGGAAGGTCTTGGACATGACGACCGGGTAGTCGTCGAAGTCGAGTTCGTTCATCTGCTCGATATCGTCAAGTGCGCTACCGGTGTATTTCACGTCGTCAGCGCCGTAGATCTCGGTCGCGACAGTGTGAATCTTCTCTTTGATGCTGTCCTCGTCGTCGTACAGCATTCGGAAGTCATCCTCGACGCTCTCCTCGGTCGCCTCGATGACGTTCTCCGCGAGGTCGACGCCGCCCTCGCTGCCGTCGGAGAACACGTTCGACTCGGCCGCTCTGACGCTGAGTTCGTCGTGACAGTGGTCCAGCACGGCCTGGATCTCTTCGTCGGTGTCGTCCGGGAAGCGGTTGACGGAGACGACGACCGGGACGCCGAACTTCTGGAGGTTCCGCGCGTGTTTATCGAGGTTCGAGAAGCCGGCTTCGACCGCTTCGACGCCAGCCTCGTCAATCTCGTCGTAGTCGACGGGCCACTGGTCCAGTCCGTGGTATTTGAGTGCGCGGACCGACGCCACGAGCACCACAGCGTTCGGCGTCATATCGCCTTTGCGACAGACCACGTCCATGAACTTCTCGGCTCCCAAATCGGAGCCGAAGCCGGCCTCGGTAACGAGGTAGTCGCCCATACCGAAGGCGGTCTTGTCGGCGACCAGCGAGTTCGTTCCGTGGGCGATGTTCGCGAACGGGCCGCCGTGGACCAGCGCTGGCGTCCCTTCAATGGTCTGGACGACATTCGGCTTGATCGCATCCCGGAGAAGCATGGTTGCTGGGCCGGTTGCCTCGATATCATCGACGGTCACCGGGTCACCGTCCTCGTCGTAGGCGACGATGATGCGGCTGACGCGCTCTTTCAAATCCCCGATATCACTGGCCAGACAGAGGACCGCCATCAGCTCGGATGCCGCCGTCAGGATGAAGCTATCCTCCCGCGGCGTCCCACCGGTTTTTCCGCCGAGACCGACGACCGTCTCCCGGAGCGCGCGGTCGTTCATGTCGATCGCGCGCGGCCAAGAGACGTTGTTGATGTCGATGTCAAGGTCGTCGCCCTGCGAGATCTTCGCGTCGAGCATTGCAGCGATGAGGTTGTGCGCGGAGGTGAGTGCGTGGAGGTCGCCGGTGAAATGGAGGTTGATGTCCTCCATCGGAAGGACCTGCGACCGACCCCCACCTGCTGCGCCGCCTTTGACGCCGAACACTGGGCCAAGCGACGGTTCCCGGATGGCGATCATCGCTTCCTCGCCAACGTGGTTGAGCGTCTGCCCGAGGCCGACAGTCGTTACCGTCTTCCCCTCGCCTTTCGGCGTCGGCGTCATCCCGGTTACCAGAACGAGGTTCTGTTCCTTGTTCTTGGCCTGTTCGCGGAGGCGCTCGATGGCGTGTTGTTTGACTTTCGCGGTGTATTCGCCGAAGTACTGGAGGTCGTCGAGGCCGAGTCCCCACGGCTCGACCAGTTCCCAGATCGGCTCCATGTCGGTCGATTGGGCGATATCGTAGTCCGTAGGAATCGGCTCCTGCGTCTCTTCGGCCGCGGATTGCTCATCCTGTGAAGACATCTCGGCTAGCCCTTCCCTGCACCGTCGTAATAATGTTAGTGTACCTAACACTACCGGGATAGGATGTGTTCGAGATGTCGTTACATCCCCCGGAGGCCACATCATGTATCTCGGTTTACGAGATTGGTTCTCAGCCCCGAGTGCAGACAACACGGTAGCGGCCGCGAAGGCGGGTCGTAGGAGATGATTCGGTTACGGCCTAAGGTTCAGTATTAGGGGTTTTCACCTGAGCTGGTAGCATTACAGCGGAACGCGCGAGTAAGCCAGATTCGCCCTGGCGATACATTAATCAGGCCACCGGTGACCAATTATGGTATGCAGTACCACGAGTCGGCGGACTACCTGCAGTCGCTACAGCGTCGTCGGCCCAAGTTGGGAACCGATACGACGGCGCGGATGCTCTCACATCTCGGTGACCCGGACGACAGTTTCGACAGCGTGCAGATCGCCGGGTCGAACGGAAAGGGAAGCACCGCCCGGATGACCGAGAGTGTGCTCAGAGCCGCCGGGCTAGATGTCGGCCTGTTCACCTCGCCAGGATTGAACGGCTTCCGGGAGCAGATTACGGTCAACGGCGGTCGGGTACCGAAAGAGCGAGTGACAGAGTTCGTCGAACAGATAGCGCCCTGTATTGACCAGTTAGCTGCCGAGGACGACAAACCGACGCATTTCGAGGTACTCACCGCCCTGGCGCTCTATCACTTCGATGTCGAGGATGTCGATGTCGCGGTGCTGGAAGTGGGCATCGGCGGCCGCTACGACGCCACGAGTGCTGTCGACCCCGTCGCTAGCGCCGTCACCAGCATCAGTCTGGAACATACCGACCTGCTTGGCGACACGATCGTGGAGATCGCCCGTGACAAAGCACAGGTCGCGCCGCGGGACGCTCCGCTCGTGACGGGAACGACCGGGGCCGCTCTCGACGCGGTTCAGGAGACTACCGATACCATCACCGTGGGCGGCGACGACGCCGATGTCACCGCCATCGAGAACGGCATGCGCTCCGCCGTCGAGAACCGGATCGCACTCACTGGGCCGGACTGGGCCCTCGAATCGAACCTCAAGCTGCTTGGCCAGCATCAGGCGGAGAACGCCGGCGTTGCTGCGACGCTGGCCCGACAACTCATCGATGTGGACACGGAAACCGTATCCGAGGGACTGCGGGCCGCGACGCTGCCGGGCCGGTTCGAAATCCGGTCGATCGACCCGATGGTGGTCCTCGATGGCTCCCACAACCCCGGCGCGATGGAGACGCTGACAACACTCATCGAGCGATACGAGTACGATGATCTCCACGTGGTCTTTGCCGCGATGAAGGACAAGGAGTACGAACGGATGATTGCGACGCTTCCGGCCGCCGAGACCGCGTTTGCCACTCGGCCCAAGCTTGACCGGGCAGCAAGCACCGCGTCGCTCGCTGCGGCGTTCGAGGGGCAGGCGTCTCAGATACAGCAGGTCGAATCCGTTCCTGAGGCCACCGAACGGGCGATAGCTGCGGCCGGCATGGACGACTTCGTGCTCGTGGCCGGGTCGCTCTACGCAGTCGCCGAAGCTCGGGACCGATGGAGCCGGTTGGTCGTTCCCAAAGAGAACCTCACGCTGGCGTCGACAGGGGAAACTGCTGGAGACGAAAGTAATCCGGAAATCCGTCAGCAGGTGCTTTCGGTCACGTTGCGGCGCGACCAGGCAGGCGTCGTCAAACAGGAGTTCGAGGACTGCGGCGGCACCTGTACCTGTTCGACTATTGGCATGCCAGAGAAGCTCGTCGATACGACACTGTCGGGGACGCGGCGACAGTTCCGACAGCTCATCGACCAGCTGGCTTCGGCGGGGCTGGGGCTCGGTCGGCTTGCGACACAACTCAAAGCAAGGCTGTCTGAGCGGTCGTTCCCGCCGCCGTTAGACACTGAATCAGCGGCCGTGATGGGCATTCTCAACGTCACGCCGGACAGTTTCTACGACGGCGGCGAGTACAACCGCCGCGACCTCGCGGTCAATCACGCGAAACAGATGATCGAATCCGGGGCAGATATCGTCGACATCGGCGGTGAGAGCACGCGTCCCGGGGCTGACCCCGTGTCCGTCGAAACAGAGATCGACCGCGTGGTGCCCGTTATCGAGGCCGTGTCCTCGCTCGACACGACTGTCTCCGTAGATACCCGAAAGGCCGCCGTCGCTAACGCAGCGCTGGAGGCCGGTGCCGATATCGTCAACGACGTGTCGGGGCTGTCGGACCCCGAGATGCGGTTCGTGGTTGCCGACCACGACGCGTCCGTCATCCTGATGCATAGTCTGTCTGCGCCAGTGGACCCGGGTCGAACTGTGACCTACGACGATGTCGTCGATGACGTACTTCGAGACCTCACGGAACAGATACTGCTCGCCGAGCAAGCCGGTATCGACCGCGAGCAGATCATCGTCGACCCCGGCTGTGGGTTCGGGAAGAACGCCGGTGAATCGTTCGAACTCGTCGACCGCCTCCACGAGTTCCACGCGCTCGGCTGTCCGGTGCTGGTCGGGCACTCCCGGAAGTCGATGTTTGCCGACATGAGCGACGCCGGTGCGGACAGGCTGCCGCCGACGCTGGCCACGACAGCGCTGGCCGCTGAACGTGGGGCTGACGCCATCAGGGTCCACGACGTCTCCGAAAACAACGCCGTACTCAGGACGGTTTCAGCGACGGCAGCTCGGCCATCCAACCTTCGACAACAGTGATACCTGTGCAGTCCGAAGAACGTGTATGGTACAGTTTCCGGTTCAGCTCGGCTCGGGTCTGCTCGAGTCCGTCGGGCAGGTGGCAGCAGCCGCTGGAACCGTCGTTCTCCTCCTGATACTTGTCGGTCTGGGTGCCTTCGCGTACAAGAGCCTCGTCGGAGACGGCATTCGCTGGCCCGATGAGCGAGAAGAGGCGGACAGTGAGGAGGACGACGGCGTCGTGCAGGGGAGCCGTGAGGACGACTGGGAGTATTACTGACGGCAGAATCCCACTGGCGTGTTGGAACTGGATACGCTATTGATTTTGTAGTCGTTTCGAAACAACGCACAGCCCGCAGAACAGCCGCAGTGTGATCGGTGTAACCATGTCTCAATCGGCACCAGAATCGTAGGAGTGTTCGAACTCCCAGTGATACCGACAGTCCGTACAGGTCGCCCACTCGGGGATGTCGAACCGTTCGGGATGTCGCTGACCGTGTTCCATTCGGCTTCGACAGACCGGGCACGTGAGATACAGGAGCTTCAGGTCGGCGAACTCGTCGTGGCTGTACTCGCCGATACACCGCGGACAGTCGATGCTGTCACGCGCGTTGTGCTGGAAGATTTCCGACTCGCATCGCGGACATTCGACAGTCGCCGGCGGCCGTCTTGCCCATCCGATGTCACCGTCGTACGTCGTCGTTGCCGTATCCATGCTCGACAGCCTGAACTTGTTCGGCCCGTCGCTCCGCCGAAGTGGTGCGGCGACCCGCTTGCCGACCCAGACAAGCTTCGAGAGCAGAACTGCGAGCCATCCAGACACAGTATTATAGTAGTTTTCTGACGGCTTAAATTTCCGGGCAGTGCCGGCGCTGACCCGGTAGTGTGCGGTCGATAGGTTTTCACGGCGACCCGCGGTATGTGGAGTATGAGTTTTGACGCAGCTGTCAGTGTCGCGACGACCGTCCCGGGACTGGCGGCAACCATTTGGAATCCCGTTGTGGGACAGGTGGCGCCCGGCGTTGGCACCGAACTGTCTAGGCCGATCCGCGGGCTCGTCTCGTTCGTTCTCGTGCTCATGGGCGGCGCATTGGTACTCCGGCTACGGCGGAACTACGTCGACGAGTCTATCAACGCGATTTTGGACAGCCCGGCGATGGCTGTCCTCTACGGCATCGCTGGATACGTGATCGTCGCTATTGTCGGCCTCTACGGGGCAACGACGCTGGCCCGCCTCAGCGTCGCTAGCGGGGTGTTCGTCCGTATTGTGATTCTCATCAGTAGCGCGTTCGTCCTGATACTCACAAGCTTCGGGTTTCTCGTTGTCGGCACGCTCCTCACCGACATTCTGCGCAGCCGCCAACCGGTGTTGGGGCTGCTCATCGGAGCCACTCTCAGTGCTGTTTCGTGGGTCCTGCTTTCACCCGCCGGCAGTATCGTGTCCAGCCTCGCCATCGCCGCGTTCGGAATCGGGGGCTCCGCCCGGCTCTGGATACACTCTGAACGGACGGTCGAAACAGAACTGGGTGGCCGGTAGCGTGAACGGTTTCACCCACTGTTGGCGATAACGTCTGATACCACCGGTCGCGTCGGAAAACGCCAAAACGAGAGCGCTTCAGTCGGTGCCTGTCGCCGTGTCGTCTCCCGGGTCGGAGATATCCGTCACCATCTCGTCGCCAGAGGTCACGACGTCCACGTCGTCCCGTTCAGAGAGATCCTGAATCGTCTCTGCGAACTCTTCGGATTCGAGTATCTGGTACTCGTTGTCGAGCCCCAGATACACCGTGTAACACATCAGACACAGGATGAGCGCGAACGGGAGTCCTGTGGTGATTGCGGCCGTCTGGAGCGCGGTCAGCCCGCCACCGATAAGCAGGATGGACGCGACCAGCCCCTCAGTGAGGGCCCAGAAGATCCGCTGCGCTCGCGGAACGTCGTGTTTCCCGCCTGAAGTCAGGTGGTCGATCACCAGTGATCCCGAGTCAGACGACGTGACGAAGAACGTGATGACCAGCAACGTTGCCAGCAGTCCACTCACCACGCCCAGCGGGAACTGCTCCAGTAGGGCGAACATCGCGACGGTCTGGCCAACTTCGTTATACGTCGCCAGCGCCTGTCCGTTCCCCATCAGTGAATTGAACATCGCGCTGCCGCCGAACACCGACAGCCAGAGCGTCGAGAACAGCGACGGAAGGAACAGGACGCCCAGAACGAACTCCCGGACGGACCGACCCTTCGAAATGCGCGCGATGAACATCCCGACGAACGGCGACCACGCGATCCACCAGCCCCAGTAGAACACTGTCCATGCGGTGGGGGTCCCGTTCGCCGCTTCGTTGAGCGTCCCAGTGAAGAATCCGAGCGCGAGGATGTTCCCGAAGTACGCGCCGAGCCCCTCAGTCCACGTCCCGAAGATGTACACCGTCGGGCCCACGATAACGAGGAACCCGAGCAGTGCGAACATCAGGTAGAGATTCAGCGTACTCAGTCGCTTGACTCCGCCGTCGAGGCCCGCCGCGACCGAGAGGGTCGCGATGAGCGTGATCCCGGCGATGAGCACGACTTGGGGCAAGGTCCCGGTCGGGATACTCACCGCACCGAGCATGTCACCGCCCACGTAGGAGAGCCCCGTGTTGACCTGTGCGACACCGAGTCCCAGCGAGGTTGACAGCCCGAACAGCGTCGCAAACACCGTCACGAGGTCGATGATATGGCCCGGCCAGCCGTAAATCCGCTCGCCAAGCAGGGGCCAGAATATCGACCGGAAGGTGAGCGGGAGCCCCCGGTTAAACGAGAAGAACGCGAGGCCGAGTCCCACCAGGCCGTACACCGCCCACGGGTGAAACCCCCAGTGGAAGAACGTCTGTGCCATCGCGGCGGACGCCGCCGCGCCGGTTCCGGCTTCAGCCCCGAAGAAGCTCGGGGGGTTCTGGAAGTAGTACAGCGGTTCCGAGACGCTGAAGAACATGAGGCCGATGCCCATCCCGGCACTGAACAACATTGCCATCCAGGAGAAGTCGCTGAACTCCTTTTCGGCCTCGACGCCGCCGATTCTGATATTGCCGTACTTGCTGAACGCGAAGTACAGCAGTGTGATGATGAACACGTTCACCGCCAGGAGGTAGAACCAGCCGAAGGTGTCTCCGATAGTGTTGAACAGCCACGTGTACGCCGAGGCTGCAGTGTCTCCCAGCAGTATCGTCACCGCGATGAACAGCGCAATTATCACTAGCGCCACCGGGAATACTACTGGATGGATGTCGAAGCCGGCCGCCTGGATGTTCGTATCACCTGGCTCGCGGTCGGACTCCGGGTGGAACAACTCGACCTGAAGCCCGTCCGACATTTCGCCGGTCTGCTCGTCACTGTCTGCCATACGTTACCCCTCTCGAACGCGGTACTGGTCTGTGTTGTCTCATTGTCGTAGTCGCAGTCTTGTGCTGTCGTAGTCCGCCGCCACCGTCATGCCAGCGACATCCCGACGTAGCGCGTCTGCAGCGTTCGTATCCTGTTGGACTTACTGTACTCGTCCGGGCGGGCACGGCGTGCCCACAGTCGACGGATTTTATGTGCTACTCAGTCTCATACTTATGCAGTAATGCAACTCTAATAAAACTTCACCTTAGACCCCAATATATGACCGAATGAAGCGTTGTACTGTTGTTACCTGCCAAATAGTTATGGAATATAACATATTGTGGTTTCCCGGTCACTGTTTACTTGTTCGGTACCCTCCCAGCGTGGGACGCGCGTATTTATTTCGGATTCCTACATACAGCCAGTATGGCACGGCTACTGGCCACAGGGGCAGCCGCGGTGGCAGCACTGCTGATGGGCGTCGGCCTGATCGGAATGACAGTCGGCGACTTCCGGCTCGCAGGGTTCAGTTTCCTCAGCGCCAGCCTGGTGATCTACATACGTGAGACGCGGCTGATAGACGCATAGCGGGTGTCAAATATCGTTGACGCTCATCCGCTGACTGATGACCGGAACGCTCGACGTCCGGACCACTTTATCGGTTGTCCCACCGAGTAGGTTCCCGAGTTTCCCGCGGAACGCCGATCCCAGGACGATCGCGTCCATGCCTTCGTCTTCGGCAAACTCGACGATTTCCTCGCTTGGTGCGCCGGTTTTGAAATGCGTCTCGTAGTCGACGCCGTGCTCTTCGGCGACGTTCCCAAGATTCGCCAGCACCTCCACCCCGTAGGCCCGATACTCCTCACGCATCTCCTCCTCGTCGTCTCTGAGTGCGAGTGCGCGCGGCGTGCCCGGCAGGTCGATTACGTACAATGCATGGACTGTCGCGTCGAGCGCAGCGGCGAGTTCGATGCCGTGTTCTGCCCCTCTTCGTGCCTCGTCGCTGCCGTCATACGGGACGAGTATATTGTCGTACATGCTACCTGACTCATGTGTAATTCCCACACACACCTGTTATAGGTTTCCCCGCTCTCAGCGTTGATCCGTCGGTCTGGACGTCGATTCCGGTTATACTGCGTCGCTTTTTGTCTCTCGTGCAACGTTGTCGACAGGATAGCCCGCATCGCGTATCGCCGCGATAATACCCTGAGCGTGCTCGGCACCGCTCGTCTCGACGTTGAACACGAGATACGCTTCTCCGATCTCGAGATTCTCGACGGACCGTTCGTGCCGGACGTCGTGGATATTGGCCCCCTGCCGGGCGATAACGCCCGATATTTCCTCCATCACACCCGGCTGGTCGTCGATTCGAACCCGAAGCTGAAGGAGTTGCTGACGCTCCGTGAGTGCATGGATGAGAACCTCACGCATCTGTGTCATGTCGAGGTTCCCGCCACACAGCAGCGGCATCACCGTTTCACCCGATACGTCGAGGCCGTCGCTCAGAACGGCGGCGACAGAGGCGGCTCCGGCACCTTCCACGACCTGTTTGGCCCGTTCCATCAACAGGAGAATCGCCTGCGCGATATCGGTATCCGAAACCGTCACAACCTCGTCGACGTTTGCCTCGATGATGTCGAGCGTGGTCTCCGAGATGCCGCCGGTGGCGATGCCATCGGCGATTGTATCTACCTCGTCGAGCACGACCGGAATCCCCTTGTCGAGGCTTTCGTGCACTGTCTCCGCGCCGGTTGCCTGAACGCCAACGACGCGCGTCTCCGGCGAGAGGTGTTTGATCGCCGTCGAGACGCCACTGATGAGCCCACCGCCGCCGATGGGGACGATGACCGTGTCGACATCGGGGCAGTCGTGGTACATCTCCGTGCCGAGGGTCCCCTGGCCGGCGATTATGTCCAGATCGTCATAGGCGTGAACGAACTCGGCGTCGGTCTCCTCAACGACCGCTTTGGCGTGTGACATCGTCTCCTGAAAGTCGTTGCCGACCAGTTCGACGCTCCCACCATAGGCCCTCGTCGCGTCGATCTTGGCCTGTGGCGCGTTCTCCGGCATGAAGATCGTCGCCTCCGCCCCACATTTCGTCGCGGCGAGGGCGACGCCCTGCGCGTGGTTCCCGGCGCTGGCGGCGACGAAGGACTCCACGCCGTCGGCGACGTCCTGCGAGATCTTGTTGTACGCGCCTCTGGTCTTGAACGATCCTGTCCACTGGAGATGTTCCATCTTCAGGTACACCTCGGCGTCGACGAACTTACCAAGTGACGTACTCCGTTCGACTGGCGTCTTCTTGACGACCGTGTCGTCGTCCAGTCGTTCGCGGGCTCGTTCGATGTCTGCGTATGTGACGGGGAGCGTGTCCGATTCTGTTTGTGTCATAGTTGGTATCGTCTCGGGCCTTACGTCAAAGTTGGTGGGTCATTGCGCTATCCCGTTATCTGATGATTCGGTCTCGGGTCGGATCGAACAGTGGCTCGTCACGCACCGTCGCGTCGTAGGTCTCGCCCTCGCACTGTATCTGAACCGACGTTCCGGCTTCGGCGTGTTCGGTCGGAACGTACGTGTACGCGATTGACTCGCCGAGACTGTAGCCGTAGTTCCCGGCCTGCACGTAGCCGATCGCGTCGCCGTCTTTGAGCACTGGTCGCCCACCCAGCATGATATCCGTCGAGTCGTCGAGCGTGAGCGGCGTGATTTTGCTGTCGATACCTTCCTCGCGTGCAGTCTCCAGAGCCGCTTTACCGATGAACTCAGTGTCCAGGTCCACAGCGAAGGGGAGCCCTGCCTCGAAAGGGTTCGAGTCCGTGTCGATGTCCGTCCCCCAGAGGCGGTAGCCTTTCTCTAATCGCATGGAACTGAGCGCGCCGCCGCCCATCGGCCGGATGCCGAGATCCTCGCCAGCGTCCTGCAGCGTCTCCCAGAGGCGCTGGCCGTACTCCGTCGGAGCCCACAGCTCCCAGCCGAGTTCACCGACGTACGAAACTCGCAAGGCGATGACCGGCACGTCCCCGACGTACATCTGCTTGGCGCGGAAGTACTGGAAGCCATCGTTGGTCACGTCTGCGTCAGTACATCGCTGGAGGAGGAGCCGCGCGTTCGGTCCCCAGAGGCCGATCGTTGACTTCGCGCCCTCCTCGACGTGGACCGACACCGTCGCAGGCGCTTCGTCTTCGAGGTGGCCGCCGTGGATACCAGGGGAGTTCCCACCACCGGTCGTCACCATGAACTCCTCGTCGTCGAGTTTGACGACAGTGATGTCCGCGAGGATGCCGCCACCCTCGTTCAGCAGCAGCGAGTACCGTACCTGGCCGACATCGAGGTCCATGTCGTTGCTACAGACCCGCTGGAGGAACGCCTGGCTCCCCTCGCCCTCGACCATGATCGAACTGAACGTCGTCATGTCGAACATCGACACCTTCTCGCGGGTGTGGAGATGCTCCGCGGCCTCGATTTTCGAGCGGTTGATCCCCTGCCAGCCGTCCTGGTCGGGAATCCGGTCCTCGTACTTCTCGACGAGGTCGGCGTTCGACTCGTACCACTGTGGCGTCTCCCAGCCGCCGCTCTGGTAGAACTCCGCGCCGAGTTCCTTCTGCTGGTGGTAGAACGGGCTCGTCCGGAGCTTCCGGTGGTCGTCGGGTTGCCACCGGGGCTCGACAATGCTGTACACCTGCTCGTACCGTTTGGCCCCGCGGTCGACGAAGTAGTCCTTCTCGCCCGCGTGGGGTTCGAACCGTCGGACGTGGATACCGCCAGTGTCAACCGGACCGGACGGCAACCGAGGAGTGCCGTTCTCCATCCACTCGGCAAGGATACGTCCGTAGCCGCCTGAGTGGGTCCACCAGATAGCTAGCCCTGTCCAGAGACCGTCGACCTGCGCCGTTTCGCCGACGGCCGGCATCCCGTCAGGCGTGAACACGAAGATACCGTTCTCGGTGGCCTCGTATTCCACGTCCTGTGTCGCAGGCAACAGTTCGTCGAAGGCCTGCTTCGCGGACTTGTCCCGACCGCGGTGAGTTGGCGTCTCCCAGTGTTCTTTCGTGAACCCTCTGACCGACGCCTGGAGTTCCTCGGTGTTTTTCCCCATCGCCTCGGGGTCGACCGAGAGCGTCTCATGGTTGTACGAGCCCATCCCGAGAGCATCGCCGTGGGTTCGGAAGTACAGCGAGTGGTCCTGGTCGCGACCGACCGGCTGGTGTGGCCCTTCACTCATGTACTCCGCGATAGAGCGGTCCCCCGGAACGTCCAGCCCGGTCGTGTTGTCGCCGACGGAGGATTCGGCGTCGGCGAGTTCCTCCATGGGTTCGGTGACGACGTACTGGTGCTCGACCGGAGCAATCGGGAGGTCAAGCCCAGCTAGTTGGCCGGTCTGGTAGCCCCAGTTGTTCGTCGCGATGACCGCTCGATCGCAGTCGATTCGGCCCTGATCGGTCTCGATAGCGTTGATCTCACCCCCTGAAACATCCAGATCCGTGACCTCCGTGTTCCCGTAGAACGACGCCGAGGAGTGCTCCATGTACCACTGGAGCGCGCCGATACCGTCGACGCGCCCGTCCGTCGGCGAATAGTAGCCGCCGAGGATTTCGTCTTCGTCGACCAGCGGGAGGTGCTCTGTGACCTCCTCAGGCGAGAGCAACTGCGGTTCCGGCAGCCCGTAGGAAGTCGCCCACTCGACGCGCCGGCGGAGGAAGTCCATGCGCTCCTCGCTTCGGGCCACCTCGATGCCACCGACCTCGTCGTAGACACCGGCGTCGGAGAGGAGCCGACTGGTGTAGTGCGCGGTCTTCGTCTGTATCTTCGACGGCGATGTCTGGAACATGATGCCGGGCGCGTGGACCGACGAGCCGCCGGTGACCGGGAGCGGTCCCTGGTCGATGACGACAACGTCCTCCGCGCCGAGTTCCGTCAGGTGATACGCGACGCTACACCCGACAGCCCCAGCACCAATTACGACAGTATCCGCCCGAGACGGGGGAGTCTCTGTGCTCATGTATCTCGTCTGGAACTGTTTCTGTCACAATCTTAAATACACCGGTGAGCAGACCCGCTTGTAGAAGGGATATCTGGTTAGAGCGTCCAGAAACCATCATTTCGCCCGGTGTTGGAAGGTCTGCTAGCCGTCGGGCAGGGAGAGTAAACGGTGATGCGGGACTGAACCACAGCGTGTTACAATTGCGATAGGACCAGCCGCGGGTCGGAGACCGCTCTCAGACGAGCGGTTCCTCGCGGACAGTCGCGTCGTATCGCTGCCCTTCGTAGAGGATCTCGACGCTCGTCCCCGGTTCGGCGTACTCGGGTGGGAGGTACGTGTAGGCGACACAAGCGCCGACGGTGTAGCCGTACTCGGCGCTGTGGAGATAGCCGATAGTCTCGTCGCCATCGAGAACAGGCTTGTTGTCGAGCACGACGGCGTCCTCGTCGTCGAGAGTCAGACAAGCTACCTTGTGGTCGATGTTGTCGCCGGCGGCGGCCGCCGCGACAGCCTCCTTGCCGATGAAGTCGGTTTCGAGGTCGACAGCCCAGCCGAGGCCGGCCTCGTAGGGATTGTGCTCCGTGTGGAGATCCTTCCCCCAGAGCCGGAACCCCTTCTCGATACGAAGCGAGTTCAGCGCACCATTGCCGTACGGGCGGATGCCGTACTCTTCGCCGGCCTCCATGATATGCTCCCAGAGGCGCTCGCCGTACTCCGAGGGCGTGTAGAACTCCCAGCCGAGTTCGCCCGCATAGGAGACGCGGAGTGCAGTCACGGGGATGTTCTTGACGAAGAACTGCTGGCTCGTGAAGAACGGGAAGGCGTCGTCGGAGAGGTCGATATCGGTGACCTTCGAGAGGACTTTCCGGGCGTTCGGGCCGGTACAGACCATCGCCACGAGGCTGGATGTCACGTCGTTGACGACCACGTCGTCGGGGGACTGTTCGCGCACCCACGCGACATGGTTGTTCCCGACCTCACGACCTGTGGTCAGCAGAAGGTAGCGGTCCTCACCGGTTCGCGTGACCGTGATGTCGGCTCGGACGCCACCGCCCTCGTTACACATCAGCGTGTACTTCACGTCGCCCACGTCGATGTCCATGTCGTTCGTACAGAGGTACTGGACGAACTCACCGGCGTCGCTCCCGATGACCTCCATCTTGTTGAAGGAGGTCATGTCGTGGAGGCCGACGTTGTTACGCACGTTCAACGCCTCGGCCCCCTCGATTGGTGACCAGTACTTCGCCTCCCAGCCCTCGCGGTCGGGAATCCGGTCACCGTACTCCGCCAGCAGGTCGGCGTTGGAATCGAACCAGTGTGGTTCCTCCCAGCCGGCCTCGGCCCACAGCTCGGCGTCGTACTTCTTGTGGGTGTGGTACATCGGGGTTCGGCGGATGTCCCGTTGTTTGTCGGTCCAGACCCACTTGGGGTGCATGATATTGTAGACGATACGGTACTCCTCGCCGCCGATGTCTCGGGCAAAGTCCCAACTGCCCTCGTGCTCGTCGAAGCGGTTCACGTCGCAGTGTGCGAGATCGATCGGGCCGTCGGGGAGCCGCGGCACGCCGTGTTCCATCCATTCGGCGAGTGCTTTACCGGCTCCGCCGGCGTGTGTAACCCAGATGGCCGCCGCCGTCCAGAGGCCGTCGTACTCCTGCACGGGACCCATCACGGGGAGTCCGTTCGGTGACTCCGCGAACATCCCGTTGTACTTGTGTTCGAGCTCCTTGCCGGCCGTCGCGGGGAGCAGTTCGTCGCTGGCCTGGCGAGGGGGCTTGTCCGGCCGGTCCGGATGGGTCGCGTTGTTCATGTGATAGTCGGTGAACTCGTGGACCGACCCCTGCTCGCCGTCGGGGTCGTTCCCGCCGAGGTCCCGCGGGTCGGGCACGATGGGGTCGTGATTGTACGAGCCGATACCGTAGGAATCCCCGTGATTCCGGTAGTACATGGCGTTGTCCTGATCGCGGAGAATCGGCCGATCCGGCCCGACGAGCAGTCGTTTTGCCTTCTCACCGGAGACGTTCTCGTAGTTCTCGAACAACGGGTGGTCGGTGATGTCGACCGCGCTGTCTGCCAGTTCATCGAGAGACTCCGTCATCGTGTACTGGTGCTCGACCGGCGTCACCGGCAGATGCACGTCGAGTTTCTCGCCGAGCTGGCGGGCCCAGATGTTCGTCGCGACGACGACCTCGTTGCACTCGACAGTGCCGTTCTCCGTGACGACGGCCTGTACCGAGCCGTTCTCGGTCTCAACGTCCTCGGTGCGCGTGTGTGGGACGAACTTCGCACCCCTGTTCATCGCTTCCCTGGCCAGCGCATCGCAGGCGACGACACCCGAGACCTGCCCGTCTGTCGGGGAGTAGTAGCCGCCCTTGATCTGGTCGGCATCCACTAGCGGGAGGTGCTCGGTAACTTCCTCGGGGGAGAGCAACTGTGGGTCCTCGATACCCCAGGCCTTGGCATACTCGACGCGGCGCTGGAGGAAGTCCATGCGCTCATCGCTCCGGGCGACCTCGATGCCACCTGTTTCGTTGTAGGCCTGATGTCCGTCGGCCCCTTCGAGGTCCGAGTACAGCCGCCGGCTGTAGTCCGCAAATTGGCTGAGGACCTTCGGTTCCGCGGTCTGAAACATGATTCCAGGGGCGTGCGTAGACGATCCACCCGTGGTCGGCATCGGCCCCTGATCGACCACGACCACGTCCTCGCGCCCGAGTTCTGTCAGCTGATAGGCGATGTTACAGCCGACGATTCCAGCACCGACGATGACGGTATCGGCCTCGGTCGGCAGGCTATCGGTAGGCTCCATAACTCTGCGTAGAACGTGCTATGGCGTGGCAATATAGTTACCGCCTGGTCCGCCTCCTTTTCAAACTGACATCGCATTATCACGTAGTGTTTCAGAATAACAGGAGTACCATTGTTAATAGATTTGGGCCCCCTGTGGTGATTGTCAGTTCTATTCGAATCCGTCTAATTTCTCGCAACTGTCTGATTGTACTGTCAGTTTATGTGTTAACAGATGCCTATAGAGGTTTCAACACGATGCTTTCACACCGCTGTATCGGGCAGTGCTGCTATTCCGAAAGAGCATCACAGCATCGTTTCATGCGGCACAGCGGCGCTCCTGCTCCTAGCGTTTTTTGTCTGCGCACCGCCAGATACTGCTATGGACTACACGGCCGTCACGCATACGACGACTGACCGACGGCTTGGGCGGTTGCCGTCGGGTCGAGACGTGTCTGTGACTGTCCACCAGTACGTCGGCGGCACCGGACCGACAGTGTACATTCAAGCGGCGCAACACGGTATCGAACTCAACGGCCCAGCCGCGCTACGGCGACTGCACGCCCGTCTTACCGACGCGGCCATCGCTGGGACAGTACTCGTCGTCCCGGTAGTGAACCAGCTCGCATTCGACCATCGGTCGTACATGACCCCCGGCGAGTACGACGTAATGAACCCGAACCTGAACCGCGTGTGGCCGGGCGACGAGCGTGGAAGCCTACAGGAGCAGTTTGCCGCTCGGCTGTGGGAACTCGTGAAGGATGCGGACGCAGCGGTGGACCTCCACACCGGCACGGCAGATATGCTGGAACACGTCAGATGTCGGGCAGGCGACCCGGCCGCCGAGCGCCTCGCCGAAGCGTTCGGGACCTCCTACAGGCTTATCGACGGGTTCGAGGACACAGGCGACGACGGCTCTGGCGGGACGTTCCGTGCTGCGGCTGCAGAAGCTGGGATTCCAGTTATTACTGCAGAACTATCGAACAGCCGCCGGATAGCACAGGACGCGGTTGCAGCTGGTGTCGACGGGATACAGAACCTTCTGCGCAAGCAGGCAGTCCTCCCGGCTGAGCCGGAGTCGAAGGCGACACAGACGGTACTTCGAAACGATGCGGAGCCGGTCACTGCATCGGAATCGGGACTGTTCGAGTGTCGGCCGGACATCGCCGTCGGCGACACCGTCGACGCCGGGGAGCGACTGGGAACTGTCTACGAACCCTCCTCGTTCGAGCAACAACAGGTCGTCTCAGCGACAGAACGAGGAGTGATATTCTCGCTTGCCAAGGAGTCTGTCGTCGTGAAAGGAGAACGTCTCGCAGGTATCGCAACACCACGATAACCGAGATGTATCCGCGAAGCTGCCCGCGGGCACTGTTTCAGATGCGTGTCGCCAGCCGCAGTTTTGTGGGGTTTATAAATGGGTTCGGTATTCCACACCTATCTCTACACCATAACGTGTCATAGTCACTCAATGACATGGGAATTCACACCGCTTTCACGGCGCTCGCGGAGGTCATCGATGCGTACGAATCCCGCGGACGGTCTATCAAGACCGTCGAAGCCTCGCCGGCCGACACCGGTGATGCAGTCCTTGATGTGACGGTGGCGATGCCGGTCTCGCTGCGTTCCGGCGGCGGCGCTGACGAAGGTCTCACGCCGGAGACAGCGAGGCTAACCGGGAGCGGGGACCTCGAAGTCACGTTCTCACCGTCGGCCACAGAACTCCAGTCGACCGCTGGTGCCGCACTGTCGATAGGTGATGCCTCAGCTACGGTCACTGACGACGGCTTGCTCCTGACGGTACAGTTGACGATCGACGCTACAGGTGCGCCAGACGAGGCAGCCAGCGTCGACTGTGGGCCTTCACTCACCGCTGCTGATATCGCGGATTCAGAACCTGTCAGTGAGGGGGGCGACGGTTCACAGGAAAATCCACAGTCAGACGGTGCGGCTACTCAGTCTCGTCGCGGGAACGACTCTGGATCCGACCCGTTCGCCGCCGTCCGCGACGACTCCGTGCCACCGTACGAGGACACCGACTACCTACAAGCACTGTACGACGAGTGCGACAACTTCAGGGAAATCGCCGAGCAGATCCAGATGGACGTCTCCTCCGAGACAGTCCGACGGTACATGATAGAAGCGGACATCCACGTCCCGAACACGTACGACACCTCCAGTGATGACGAGGAAGAACCGTCGACTGAATCAGGTGCCTCGGACGAGGACACGAACCAGTCCGGAGCCATGGATGAAGGCGAGCAGGTCACTGTGGCCGAGCCTGTCTCAGCAGAATCAGCCACGTCCGTCGAAGAGTCGGTCGGAGAGCTCCCCGACGAGCAACTGGTCACCGACGGGATTGGACTCCCGGCTGCTGTCCAACTGCAAGACGTCGCGGACGCAGTCGTCGAATCAGACACGGTGTACGAGGTCCAGCGACGCCTGAGTCTCGACCGTGGCCAGACCCGGGACCTACTGGAGGAACTCAATCTGTTAGATCTCGTCCTGTGCCGGCTCGCAGACGAACCGGACCACGCTGTCTCCTACGGGACTGTTGCCAGTCGGATCCAGCAGTGTGCGCCTCACAGCGCGTGATAGAAGCGATATCTTATAAACGGGTTCGATGCCCCACCCACAGAGAAAAGTACAGGTACGCCTTATCTCTGGCAACTCATGGCCCTCGGAACACGTGCTGTCTCAGACAGTCAGGGTGTCCGGACGCTGCTGACGAGCGCCCGGTTCGAACTGATGCCGTTCGAGAGCTTCGACGAGGAGATTACCCACCTCCCCGACGACGCGACTATCGCGATCACGACCTCGCCACAACTCGGCATCGAGAAGACCGTCGAAAAGACGGAAGAAGCCGCTGCAATGGGGTACGACGTTGTACCACACATCGCAGCCCGCTACGTGGAAGACCGGGCGCAACTCGAATCGATCGCCGAGCGACTGGAGCAGGCAGGCATCACGGACATCTTCGTTCCGGGTGGTGACCGGGAGGAACCGGCCGGTGAGTACGAGTCAGCGCTCGACATGCTTGAAGCGCTCGCAGAGACCGCGTACTCCTTTGAGGAAGTAGGAATCACGGGCTACCCCGAGGGTCACGACTTCATCGACGACGAAACGCTGGCGGAGTCGATGACACAGAAAGCACCGTACGCGACGTACATCGTCACGCAGTTGTGTTACGACCCGGACGCCGTATTAGAGTGGGTGGAAGACATCCGTGCTCGCGGTATCGAACTCCCGGTCGAAGTCGGTATCCCGGGCGTGATGAACTACCAGCGCCTGATGCAGATATCTCAGAAAGTCGGCGTCGGCGACTCGATAAAGTTCCTCAGGAAGACGACGGGCATCCTCGGGTTCGTCAAGCAACTGGTCGGCTCCCGCGGGACCTACGAACCCGATGAACTCATCGATGGCCTCGCGCCCTACGTCGGGGACGACGAGTACAACGTCCGCGGCGTCCACATCTACACCTTCAATCAGACGCCCGACACGGAGAAATGGCGGCACGATCGTCTTGACTCCTGACACCGACCTGCTTACTGTCCAGACTCGGGACAGCGAGCTACAAGTAGCCTGTTTTCGACCGTCTCGCTACCAGAGACTGCCAGCGAGCAATACTGTGGCCAGAGATCCCCAGCGCAGCCTGGCACAAAGAACGAAAGAGGGGTGCGTTGCTGGGACAGCCGGAGTGAGGATTAGTCGTCGCTTTCGGCCTCTTTCCGGGCGTTGAGCTTCGCCTGCTCACGGGCACTCGGGTTGACAGACTCCTTGAACGGCACCTTTGCGGCGGTGGCGAACACCGGTTCGCCGGGTTCGTCGGCGTACTCATCGGGGAGATGGACCTGGAACTCTAAGTCCAGCTCCTCATCGTATATCTCGTCGTTGAGCGGCGTGTCAGTGACTTCCTGAATCTTCTCAGCCGGGACAAAGCCCATGCCGATGTTGGTCTCCAAGTCCGGGTTCCACCATGGAGAGGTGAGGTAGCCGCATTCCTCGCCCGTGTCCGGGTCGGAGATGAGCCAGAAGTCGGGGGCGTAGTCACGGATCGGTTCGCCAGCGATCTTCAGGCCGATGAGTTTGTGTTCGAACGGATAGTTGCCGTTCTCGATCTGTTCTTTCTGCTTTTCGAGAGCCTCTTTGCCGATGTAGTCGGCCTCCTTGTCGTCAGGGACGTGATAGCCCAGATTGACCTGGAACGGCGAGGTCTCGTGGTCCATGTCCTGCCCCCAGGACATGATGCCGGCGGCGATCCGGCGGTGGTGACCGGGTGCGATCTGGCGACCGTCGTGGTCTTTGACGGACTCCATGACGGGGTCCCAGACCCGTTCGGCGTTTTCCATCGCGTCTTTGACGTAGATTTCGAAGCCCTTCTCGCCCGAGAAACCGGTCTGGCTAATCAACACGTCACAGCCGTCGATCTCGGCCTCCATCAGCCCGTAGTAGGGCACGTCTTTGACCTCGTCGCCGACGACGTCGACCATCACGTCAAGCGCCCTCGGGCCCTGGATCTGCATCGGCGCGACGTCGATCTCGTCGATTTCGACGTCGAAGTCGTTGTCGACGTTGACGCCCTGCAGCCACTGCATCAGCGTCGAGTCTGAGATAGAGAACCAGAACTCGTCTTCCTCGGGCCGGAGCAACACCGGGTCGTTCAGGACGCCACCGTCTTCGTTGCAGAGGATGACGTATTTCCCGTCCATGGCGTCCATGCCCGTCACGTCCCGAGTGACCACGTAGTTCGTCAGCGCCTCGGCGTCGGGCCCTTTGACCCGAATCTGTCGCTCTACGGCAACATCCCAGAGGGTGACGGTGTTTGTCAGTGCGTCGTACTCCTTCATCACACCGCCGTCCTCTGGCTCGATGAGGCCGCGCGGGTGATAGAGGCGGTTGTAGACGGTTGCCCGCCAGGCACCCTCTTCGTTGAAGGACTTGTGGAAGAAGGGGGACTTTCGAACGCGCGTCGACACCAACATCTCGATGTTGGGGTCACCAGTCTGGCGGAGGTTACGGGGGACGGTCCGGTCTGACTGGTCGACACTGGGATGGTTAGGATGTTCCTCGTTACCGGTCATGCCTATGAAAGAAGATGTGAAATACTAATAAAGGGAATTGTTACTTGCTTCTGGTATTTATATACGGGGGAAACTTTGCGGACAGCGACGATACGCTGAACCGTTGTTTAGCAGCCTATAGCATGAATATTCAGCAGAATACGTGTCGTGCTACTCGGATGAGACTGGTAGCTGTCGTAGGAAACGACCGGCACAGAACACGACCGAGCGGCCGCTGTGACTGCTCGGGAAAATATCAGTCCGAGTTACTGTTGGTTCGGGTGTATGTGACGATGTCGAAGTCGCTGTGTGTCATTCGTTCCGTCTCGGACCAGCGCGACCAGTCGACCGTCGGAAAGACCGTATCGCCGTCGAAAGCTGCCGTTAGCTCGGTGAGAATTAGCTCGTCGGCCTGTGGGAGAAACTGCTCGTACACAGTAGCGCCACCAATGACGTAGGTCGTAGATGCGCCGCTGTCGGCCGCTTCGGTCAACGCCGCCGTCGTCGAGGTGACAGCTGTGACGCTGTCAGGAAGGTGATGCGGCGTCGTAGTCAGAACAATGTTTACTCGCTCCGGCAGTGGGCCGTCGAGATCACGGCGGATGCTCTCGAAGGTCCGCCGCCCCATAATCACGGGATGATCGATGGTCGTCCGTTTGAAATGTTTTAGATCCTCGGGATACTGCCACGGAATATCGCCGCCAGCACCGATCACGCCGTTAGCCGCGACGGCGGCAATCAGCGAGAGTTTCATACGTACCCCTTTGTCGGGCTGCTGGTAATAAGTCCGTCCCACCGATGAGCGAGGCCACCGCACGAAACTGACGTATCAGCCCTGCTGCCCGATCTGAGGACACGGTTTCAAGCGACAGCAGGTCGTGTTCGGGTACTGTAATCCTGCCGTTTGGATCTGAATCAGTGGGATGTCGCTGTACCAATTCCAGCCCGGACCTTGATAGCGTATCTCGCGCGCGACTTATGGGGTTCAGCCATATAAAATGCCGTATGGATACGATTCACCTGTCGCCCGGTCCCGCCGCTGCTCAGGCGTTTCGCCTGGGAATCATCGCGAGCGCAGTCGGTGGACTTGCCGGGATCGCGACGCTGTACTGGCTAGACGTCCTGACACTGGTGTTTGCTGGATACGCACTCGTTCTTCTGTTCCCCGTGTATCTGGTCTTCGCTGCAACAGCGTTGAGCGTGTGGTTGGGATACAACAAAGACGCGACAGCATTACGGCCGGTCTACCGACAAAAGGATTCGGGTGGACGATCCGAGTGAACACCACCATCAGATAGGACCAACATCTGTCCCGGTGACTCTCCTTTGGACGATTTTATGCACATACTCTGGAATCCACTTTCAAACGCGGTTCGGTGTCATGAGAGTTGGTTTAAATCGGCAAAACGATTGGAAGCGCCTTCCGAGCGCTTCCAGTGGTGGATCTGTGAACTCATTCCTCTCTGTCAATTATTGTTGCTGCAATGAGGTTTCGCATTCCCCGCCGGAGCCGGCCGCTCATTGCTGTCGAGGACAGTCCGATTTCATCGGCGACTTCGTTCAAGGAAATATCTCTGGGTTCTCCGAAATAGCCGTTTTCGTATGCGGTTGTCAGCGCGATCCGCTGTTCATCAGTCAACCCGTACGACGACTCACCGCCGGTGTCCGTGTTTCCGTAGATTTCGATGATATCGAGCGAGATGTCATTCTCGTTGGCATACTCCCAGATCGTATTGAGCGCTTCGCGGTCAGGGAGCAAGAGTCGGACGAGCCACCCGTTGCCCTTCGTCTCTGTATGGATGAGAAATCCGTTGACATCCGTGACGACAGAACTGATGAGTTTCGTTTCGGGAGTGTGTTCGATGTAGTATATACCGGTCTGGTCGGTCCAGTCGACGAGTTCGTAGCTCTGGACTGTCGGATCAGCATCGAGCATCTCTTCGAGTCGGTCTCTGTCACGATACTCGATGAGGAACGGAAACACCGTGGAGCCCGGATCGGTATTCCCCTGCGTGATGACACGGATCGCTATGTCTTCGAGGTTCTGTAACGTTGGAACCAGAGCGAGGCGTTCGTGTTCGATGTGTATTTTCGTTGTTATTGACATTTTGTGGGACGGAGATTACAATCGAGGCGTCAAAGACGAATACTAGTTCGACAACGGAGCGTCATCATCTGTGAACTGCTGTATGTATGCGGGGTCTCCACCTCAATGTTTACATACACAGGTGCACACACGAGGGTAAAAATAAAAAAGCTGACTGCAGTCGCAGACAGTGCCTGTCGTTTTAGCCAACTGTATTTTCACTAATGAGACCGATTCGACGGATACAGTCGGAGCGACGAAGAAACGTGAAACAACTTAGAACACTTGTATCATTGAGATACTCAATTCGGCGAGCAGCACACGTCTCTCTCGGAATCTGAATTAACAATCGTTTATAATCATCCGTAATAAACACCCGTAATTATCCCACGATGAGCTTAGAAGGCTGTACCCAGTATATTGTATTGATATGAGTAAACCACAAAACCATTCCACCGCCGATAGTAAGTTCTCAAGCTACGATTTCTATCTACCAGCAGTTGCACTACCACCGAATTTCAGTCGTATCGAGGCGGCTGTTTCCGACCTCTTCGACTTCCACGGCGTCGTGCTGATTCCGGAGAGTTACAACAAGTAATTCAGCCGCGTGGCATTGTATCGTCTATTTGAAATTCGTCTGACTGATCGAGGTTAGTCTGTCAGTTTATCCGCGACCGCTTCGACAGCCTCGACAGGGACGTCGTACTCGTCGGCGACCGCTTGTGCCTGTGCTGCCGAGAGTGAGCCGTTTCCAGCGACTGTATTTTTGCTGGGTTCTCGAGGCTGTGACGACGACAGCGGTCCCGAACATGACTCCGACCAAGAGACCGGCAGCTGCCCGACCTGTAGTGAGTCCTGAATAAGTGGTGTAACGCTTGCGGGAACGATCTCGTAGGCTGCCAGTCCCATCGAAATCAGGCTCGTACCAGCCACGAGCCACCACGTCGAGTTGGCTGTGCGGACAGATGTCTCAGCAGCGGTATCCGAAATATCGGAATCAGTAGCCTGTGGTGTCATTCTGTCGGCGAGGCGTGTTTTGTCATCGCAGTATAGTGCTGGTATCGGAACTGGCAGTGAAAAACTCGGTCACTTCGAGTAGCGACCGTTTGGCAGGCGGTTCCCGAACCACACGGGAAGAACTGTGCTGTGTGGAGCAGTACCAACGGAGACTCACTATGTACAGATGAGATAACAGGGCGTATTGAAACCACATGACCTGAAGCGGCCGGTGCAGTGCTACCAAGCGCGGCGTACTATGAGTGTAGAATCCGCACGACACCAGCATACAAACAGGGCAAAGAACAAATCCATGTTTCCAAATTATAGATACAAGGGATTGACTCTAGGCTAATACGTTCTTATTTACGCTTTATTTTTTCTTATTGGGCCGCCACCTAGACAGAATCTGATCCGTATTAAGGCCGTATTTGGCTGAACTGTAATCGGGTCGCGTGATTGAGGCGTGGAACCTGCGAGATTCAACAACTACCAGCCGAATTTTAGATTCAAAGCCTTAGCTAGATCGACGGTACTTCTCTGTTTTATTTGTGGTATCTAGCGCTTCAATATCGTATTCCGGGCTATCCGTCTATCGTACTGTATTCGTAGTACTGGCTTCGAACTTCGATTTCGTTTTTCGTATATCGAAGCATCTCTAACAGGTTTGCCATATACCTAGAGGTGAATCTATCTCTGGGGCCAGTGATACCAAGCGAGACCATGACTTCCTGTTCGTCGTTGAATATCGGAACGGCGACACCTCGAACGCCCCTGAGATGCTCTTCGTCGTCTATCGCATAGCCCTGGTCACGGATTCGCTCGAGGGCCGCTTCAAGATCGGACCGGGATGACAATGTGGTATCAGTCCCCTTCGGAAGCCCATGGTCGGCAACGATTTCGTTTCGTTTCTCCACTGGAAGATGCGCCAGAATAACCTTGCCCAGCGATGTCCAGTGCATCTCGGTATGATTACCGATCGGTATTTCGTCGCCCGCAGCTTTTCCGCCCGAACTCCTGTAGAGGATGACCCGCTGTCCGTTCTCCTCAATGCCGGCACCGGCAATCTCACCGGTTTCTCTGCTGAGTTCTTCAACTTTATTGCGAAGCAATCGGCCGATATCTAGTCGTTGCCGAACACTGCCACCGAGCTCCAGAAAGCGGAACGACCGGCGATACTGCCCGGATTCCTTGACAACGTAGTCCCGCTGGACAAGCGTATTGAGATGAATAAAGACGGTACTTGTAGGGATATCAAGATGAGACGCAAGATCTGAAAGACCGATTGGTTCGAGTTTTCCGAGGGCAGCAAGGATATCCAGCGTCGTCTCAACCGCGCTGATTGTTTTGTTGTTCTGTGAGGGCATGGGTGCGCTTTTTTCTGCAGAGTAAAATAGATTCCGCCGAGGAACAAAATATGTCCAATGATGTTGGAAACAGGCGTTGTAGTCTGAGCTGCCTCATCCTAACAAGGGTACGGATGTTATTTTCTCCAATCTCGAACTTCGAGTTGAGTGACAACATACCACATGAATCTGTGGAATTCGGTATCCAACACCAGAATTAGCAGTCACAGGCACTCTAGCGTCGGTTTGAGTCATTCGTGTGTCTTGCGAGAGCTCAACGAGCGGCTTTCAATCTCATTGAAAGAAATTGGAGACGCCCTGATAGCCCGTTTTATACAAAGTAGTAGGTCTCTGCTCCGTATTCTGTATCACGGTATGAGATCGTACCTATCGGTGTGAGTTTTGTCCTCAGTTCAGAACCGCTGGCTGCACAGTCATACCGGGCGTTACCCGACAGTCGCCCTGCGGGTTTCGATGTGATTGGTCCGCCCGGCTGTGCCAGTACTACCAACATTTATTAATGATGGTTGCGATTCTTCTTCTACTCGGTATGAGCGAAGTTACACTATCAAACGTCAGCAAGGTATACGACGACAACGTCCTTGCAGTCGAAGACCTTTCTCTGGCCGTCGAGGATGGGGAGTTTGTCGTCGTTGTCGGACCATCCGGGTGCGGGAAGTCGACCACGCTTCGGATGATCGCCGGCCTCGAAACAGTCACCGACGGCGAGATCGCCATCGGTGGGGACGTAGTCAACGACGTTCGCCCACAGGACCGGAACATTGCGATGGTATTCCAGAGTTACGCCCTGTATCCGCATATGACCGTGCGGGAGAACATGTCCTTCGGGCTGGAGCTATCAGTCGAGTACGATGATCAGATCGAGCAACGCGTGACTGAGGCCGCCGAACTACTGGAGATTTCAGATCTCATGGATGACCTCCCGAAGCAACTCTCGGGTGGCCAGCAACAGCGCGTCGCGCTTGGGCGGGCTATCGTCCGTGACCCGGAGGTGTTTCTGATGGATGAACCGCTGTCGAACCTCGACGCGAAGCTGCGAACCCAGATGCGCACGGAGATCCAGCGGATCCAGGAGGAACTGGACGTGACGACAATTTACGTCACGCACGATCAGACGGAAGCGATGACGATGGCCGACCGGATCGTGATCCTCAATCAAGGCGAACTCCAGCAGGTTGCGCCACCGGAACGCTGCTACGATAAGCCCAACAACAAATTCGTTGCGGGGTTCATCGGATCACCGTCGATGAACTTCTTCGAAGTGAGTGTGACTAGCAGCGGTGGGCGCGCGACGCTGCACTCGGCGACTGTCGAGTTCACGGTCGACCTTGATATTCCGGACGGGGAGTACACGCTGGGCGTACGGCCGGAGGATTTCGTCGCCGGAGACGCTGGGGAGTACATCGAGACAGTCGTCGATGTCGTAGAGCCCATGGGCTCTGACAACTTCCTCTATCTGGAGACTGCAGGCGGATCGAACGAAGTCGTAGCCCGGGTCGATAGCGAATACCGTCCGGAGCGGGGCGACGAAATCGCGCTCGGGTTTCATACAGAGGATATGCATCTGTTTGGTCCCGATGGCGAGCGAGTGGAACTGAATCAGCCACAGCGGACAGAATCAGTGTAATATGTTGTACGATACTATCGGTCGGAAAGAGAGCGAGTGGGCTGGAATGACTGCGAGTCAGATCCGTGGAGTCGGCGAACAGTCGGGCTCTGTCCTCGTTATTCCCGTTGGAAGCGTCGAACAGCACGGGGACCACCTCCCGGTCGTCACCGACACACTTCTGGTTGAGGCGATGGTCGACACTGCTATCGAGCGACTGGACGACGTTCCTGTCGTCGTGACACCGCCAGTCTGGAGTGGGTTCTCACCACACCACCTGTCGTTCGGTGGGACTCTATCTCTCGAATTCGCACATCTGCGGGCTACACTCGAGGATATCGCCCACGCTGGCATCCAGAACGGATTCGATGCGGTGCTGTTCGTCAACGGCCACGGCGGGAACAGCTCCCTCATCGATGCTGTCGTGAGTACCGTGGGGGCCGACACGGATGCGGAAGTACTCGGGACGACGTACTTCCAGCTGGCATCGGATAGAATCGAGGAGATCCGAACGACCGAGACAGGCGGGATGGCCCACGGCGGGGAGTTCGAGACGTCCCTCATGCTCACGCTCCGACCAGACCTCGTTGGCGGTCCGGCGGTCCGCGACGGCGAACCGATGGACGAACACTACAGATGGGGCGGGCAGGACTTGCTTGACGGGGGCAACGTCGCCGTCTATCGATCGTTCGACGAGTATTCCTCGTCCGGGGCCATCGGGACGCCGAAGCAGGCGAGCGCGGAGACAGGTGAACGAATCCGCTCGGTTATCGGCGACGAACTCGCGGCCCTCATGACTGCGATTCACGAGTACAATGCGTGACCAATGAACGACACAAAGAACTATGTACATGGAAATAGGTGACATTAATGATGCAGCCCGATAACAACGACAGGTCTGTCGAGGACAGTATCGACCGCCGGCGGCTCCTCCAAGCACTCGGCGCAGGCGGCGCTATCGCCATCGCGGGGTGTAGCGGCGACGGTGGAAGCGGCGGTGATGGCGGTGACGGTGACAGCGAAAGCGGCGGTGATGGCGGCGACGGCGGTACGCAGAGCGTGCAGTTCCTCACGATGGGTGTCGGGGACAACATCAAGCAATTCTTCGAGGAGAACAACACAGCCTTCGAGGACGAGCATGACGTCGACGTTGAGTTCACCAGCGTTACGTGGGACAACGCACGGCAGACCGTCAACAACCGTGTCGACGGTGGCGAAGCCCCTGATGTCAGTCGGTGGCCGGCGCGCTGGATCCCCCAGCTCGTGGGTAAGGACGCGCTGGAGCCGCTTGACGACATGATGGACGGGGAGTTCGGTGAACAGTTCTACGACGGCGTGGCCGAAGGGACGATGTACAACGGGTCACACTACGGCGTGCCGTGGGCCGCCTCGAACAAGTGCCTCTACTACAACAAGGACGTCTTCGAGACGGCAGGGCTCGATCCCGAAGACCCGTCGCTCGATTCGTGGCAGGATATGCTGGATGCCGCAACGCAGATCCGCGACAGTGACGCGAGCGTCCCTGCACTGGGCCTTGCGGGGGCCGACGCGATCGAAACCGGGTCGCAGTACTACCACTACCACTGGTCACACGGCGCGGACCTCATCGACGACGAGGGAATGCCGGTCGTAAACTCCAGTGAGGCTGTCGATGCTCTCTCGTTGTACACCGACCTCCACCTCGAACACAACGTCACACAGTCGTCACCGCTCTCCTCGACGCGGCAGGACATCCGGCAACTGTTCGAGAACGGTGACCTCGGGATGGTCATCGGGCACGTGTATACGGGACTCAACATCACCACCGCGAAAGAAAACGGTGACGTCGACTTCGACTACGGTATCGTGCAGGTGCCGCGTGGACCTGAGGGACGGTACAGCCTGTTCACCATCGACACGCTCGCCGTCCTGAGTCAGAGCGAACACAAGGACCTCGCCCGGGATCTGATTCGGTTCTACTTCGACGAGGAGCGGCGGTTCCAGTACTCGAAGCAGAAAGGGTTCCTCCCCGTCGTCGAAGCCGTCGGCGAGCGCTCGTACTTTTCAGAATCGAAGAACTGGGGACCGTTCGTCAAGGCGGGGCAGTACGCCCGTGCCAGACCGAAGCTCGGCAATTTCAGCGAGTTCAACGACCGGATGGTCCAGGCGATTCAGGAAGCACTGGCGGACCGGAAGTCGCCGCAGAAAGCGCTCAACGATGCCCAGAGTGATCTCGAAGATGCTATGGAGTGACAGACAGGGATGAGTTTGGCAGAGGAATACACCGAGGCGTCCGATGGCTCACGTCTCGAACGAGGGCTCGCGTATGTCCAGCGCAACAGCCGAGCGTACCTCCTCATCGCCCCCGCAGCGGTGTTCCTGCTGGCCGTCGTCGGATACCCGATTATCGAGACGTTCCGGCTGTCGCTGTACCAGTCACCCGCCGATTCCAACATCGAGACGTTCGTCGGACTGCAGCACTACGTCGAAATATTCAACAGCGACATCTTCTACCGGCTGCTCTGGCAGACCGGCCGCTGGGTCGTCGTTGGCGTCGCGGGCAAGACACTGCTGGGGCTGCTTATCGCCGTTCACCTCAAGGGAGACATTCGCGGCCGGAAGTTCTTCCGCACGGCGTTTCTCATCCCGTGGGGGATTCCCTACGCCATCTCCGCGGTGGTGTTCCGCTGGATAGAGCACCCGCAGTTCGGCTACCTCAACGCGATCTTGCTGAAACTCGGCATCATCGAACAGGGTATCGGTATCCTCGGAAACCCGAGTCTGGCGTGGCTCGGCGTCGTCGTGGCTGATATCTGGATCGGGACGCCGTTCATGGCGATCATCTTCCTTGCGGGGCTGCAGTCGATACCGCAGGAGCTGTACGAGGCAGCAGCCATCGACGGTGCCGAGAAGTGGCACCAGTTCCGGTACATCACACTCCCACAGCTGAAAAGCGTCGTCCTGATCGCCACACTCCTGTCGACGATCTGGACGTTCGTCAGCTTCGACGTTATCTGGACGATGACCGGCGGCGGACCGATCAGTTCGACGGCAACGCTCGTCATCCACATCTATCAGGTGGGCCTCCAGAACGGGAACCTCGGGCGCGGAGCGGCCTACAGTGTCATCGGGTTCCTGTTCCTGTTGGTCTTTGCCATCATCTACCTGCGTATCTACACGCGCGGAGGTGACGAGCTATGACGATGGCAGGCCACGACCGGAGCGGTCTCCGCAAAGTCCGGCTCTACGGCGTGCTGATCGGACTGCTGGGGCTCATGATGTTGCCGTTCTACGCGATGTTCTCGAGTACGCTCAAGCCGGAGTCGGAGATATTCGCTGCGCCGGCGACACTGGTCCCCAGCGACCCCAGCTTCCAGGCGTATCTGCAGGTCTGGACACAGACCGACGTGTTGCTCTGGGTCGGGAACAGCTTCATCATCTCGGTAGGGACGGTCGTGTTGACGCTTCTGCTGGCGATACCAGCCGCCTACTCGTGTGCCCGGAACGACTTCGTGGGGAAGCGAACCTTCCTCCTCGCCGTGCTGGTCGTTCAGATGTTCGCACCGGTCGTGTTGATCGTCGGTCTCTTCGACGTTATCACGCAACTGGGGCTGTTCAACACCTATCTGGCTGTGATCGTTCCAGCAGCGGCGTTCACGCTGCCGTTCAACGTCTGGATGCTGTACGGGTACTTCAAGACCATCCCCGTCGCGCTCGAGGAATCAGCCCGTATCGATGGCGCGAGCCAACTGCAGATCCTGACGAAGATCGTACTCCCGCTGACGAAGCCAGCGCTTGTCGCCAGTATCACCTACACGTTCCTCTACGCGTGGAATCGGCTGCTGTTCGTGCTCACCTTCCTCACTGACAGTGCGAAGTACAACATTCCACGCGGTGTCTTCTCGATGGTCGGTGCGCTGCAGACCGACTGGCGGATGATGCTCACCGTCTCTGTCATCGGTATTATCCCGCTATTGATCCTATTCGCCTTCTTGGAGGAGTATATCGTGGCTGGCATGACAGCTGGCGCGGTCAAGGAGTAACCGCCTCTACTTTTATTATCACCGCGACAGTGGTTCGCGTATGGAATTCGCGATGTGGGCGTACCCGTGGGACCTGCTCGACGAGGGGCCAGCCGAAGTAGAGACGCGACTGCGTGACATCGGCATCGACGAGCTGAACCTCGCGACGAACTATCACACTGTGCAGGCGTTTACGCCACACAATCCGGAGCGGCGGACGCTGTTTGCCCGCGCGAGTTCGTATTTCGAGCCAGGCCCGGAGTACGGGGACCTCGAACCGGTTCCGTACGAGCGGATGGACGGGGACTGGGTCGCGGACATCGCTACTGGCCTATCGGAGGTGTCGCTCAATTCCTGGACAGTCGGCTGCCACAACTCCCGGCTCGGAATGGCCAACCCCGAGTACACGCTGGAATCAGCACACGGTGACGACCTGATCTTCGGCCTGTGTCCGTCCCAGCCCGCAGTCCAGACGTATCTCTCGGCACTGGTCTCGGATCTGTCGTCCCGCGATGAGTTCGCTCGGATCGAACTGGAAACGTTCGATTACTTCTACGGAACGGGCTTTGGCTGGCACCACCAGAAGATTCACGCGCAGTTGGGCATACTCGGAGAGTTCCTACTCGGAGTGTGTTTCTGTCCACACTGTCAGGAGAATGCGACAGTCGCGGGTGTCGATACTGAACGGGCACGCGAAACAGTAGCCAATACACTGGACGCTATCGTCGCCGGCGATGTGTCACATGACCGCTCACCGGAGGCTTGGCTTGCGGACCACAGTACTGTCGCTGCATACGTCGATGTCCGCGAACGGACGCTGGCGTCACTGTACGCCTCGCTGGCTGACGCCGCGGGAAAGACACCGCTTGGCTACTACGTCGGCGCACCGGAACCCGGCCGCGAGTGGATCGTCGGGGCCGACCTGCAAGCGCTCTCGGATCACGTCGATTACTACTGCCTGCCAGCTTACGAGTCATCAAGTGACGCAGTCATAGATGCCTATAACGCCGTTGAGACAGTGATCGATGACGTGCCACTCCACGTCGGTCTCCTGCCGGGCCATCCGGCTATCGACGACGAGGATACCGTAGTCGATATCGTCGAAACGCTCGACTCGAAGGGAGTGCCGCGGCTCTCGTTCTATAACTACGGACTGCTTCCGGAGCAGTCACTGGAGTGGGTGGAAACAGCCATCGAGACAGTGAGCTGATACTGTCGGGTGATATCCCGTCAAGAGCGGTGCTGCCACGCCGTAGCGATATATTCACGCGGTTACACCCAGCAGTGCGAGCGGGGGAAGCGGTACTTTGATATCGGTTCCCGAACGACAGGGTGCATGGAGATAACCGGCGTGTCAGCGGTAACTGTAGATGTACCGTTGGCTGACTTGGATGAGCATCTCGGCATCGGGCCGTACGTGACCAACCACGGGAAACTACACTCGATGGAACGTGTCCTCGTCCGCGTCGACACGGATGAAGGGATCAGCGGCTGGGGCGAGATGCGCGTCTTCTTGTCACCATCGGCCACCGAGTCGATTATCGAAGACGGCGTTGGACCGATGATTCAGGGCCAGTCACCGTTCGAAATCGAGCGACTCCGTCGACAGGTGTTCGTCGAGTACACGAACGTCGATATGTTCTTCGCCGCCGTCGAAACAGCCTGCTGGGACATCGTCGGGAAGGCACTCGATAGGCCCGTGTACGAACTGCTCGGCGGATGGACAGCACCGACACAGGGGGCTCAGCAACACCGACAAAGCGTCGATGGCAACAGTACTGCACCCGCTGACGTTCCCGTTGCCTTCTGTCTCGGCATCCTCTCACCCGAGGAGTCCCGTATCAAGGCGCGAGAAGCGCTCGAAGCTGGCTTCACTGTTCTCAAAACGAAGGCTGGGCGGGACTGGCGACAGGACGTCAAGCGAATCAAAGCGATGCACGATGAAGTCGACGGGCAGCTAGAGTTCCGACTCGACCCGAACCAGGGCTGGACGCTCGATCAGGCGGTTCGGGTCGGCGCGATGCTCGAAGACGAGGGTATCTACTTACAGTACATGGAACAGCCGATTCGGGTCGATTCACACACGTCGCTAGCTCGGCTCCGTCAGCGGCTCCGTCAACCGATCGCGCCGAACGAGGACACCTACATTTCGCATAATCTGCAGTCGCTCGTGGAAGCTGGTGCGATGGATGTCGGCGTTATCGACCTGACCCCGGCCGGCGGCATCAGTGGGATTCGACAGCAGGCCGCTATCCTCGAAGACGCCGGAGTTCCCTTTACCCACCACTGTGCGTTCGATTTGGGGATTCGGACTGCGGCAATCCTCCACGGGATCACCGGCATCCCGGGCTTTTCACTGCCCCCGGATTCGACGTACTACGGCTGGGAAGCGGACGTCATCGAGGCACCGTTCGAGGTCAGCGACGGCTGCCTCCCAGCCCCTGAGGGACCCGGCCTGGGTATCACTGTGGATATGGCTGCCATTGAGGAGTATCGAGTCACATGAGCGGCCAAGAGCAACTTTCAAGAGGGCAGCTTACGTGGGTGACCCTGTCATGGTAGAGCTATCATTAGCGGACCGGCCGGCCATTGTGACTGGCGCGTCGCGGGGTATCGGGCGCAAAATCGCAGCCCGGTTCGCCGAAGCGGGTGGCGACGTCGTCGTCTGCTCGCGCACCTACGAGGACGTGGAAGCGGTTGCGACGGAGCTAACCGAGACACACGAGGGCCGCGTCGTCCCGGTCGAGTGTGACGTTACAGACCGGAAGGCAGTGCGGAATCTCGTCGACACGGCCATCGAAGAATTCGGGGACATCCGCGTGCTTGTGAACAACGCTGGCGGGGCAGACGAGTCCGCCAACCTGTTGCACCGGTGTGACGAGGAGACCTTCGAATCGATGGTCGAGTTGAACCTGAAGAGCCAGTTCCTCCTGAGCAAAGAGGTACTGCCAGCAATGGTCGCCGCTGGCGGCGGCTCGATAATCCACATGGGCTCGGTCAACGGCCTGTTCGGTATCGGTCTCTCCGGCTACTCCGAGGCGAAAAGCGGACTCCTGGCGCTCTCACGAAATATCGCTGCCCACTACGGGCAGCACGGGATTCGCTCGAACGTTATTTCAGCGGCGACCATCGAAACAGCGAACAGGCGGGCAGAGATGGAAAACACGGAGGAACGGACCGGTGAAACGAGCGCCCGGGAGCGCTGGCTCGACCAGTATCCACTCGGTCGGTTCGGCACACCGCGGGAAGTCGCTGATACGACGCTGTTCCTTGCCTCCGAAATGTCGAGCTTTGTTACCGGTGAGAACCTGGTACTCGACGGCGGATTGACGACGAGCCTGCCGACATCGTTCATCAACGAAGTCTACGACGCGGACGATCAGCCGACAACAAATTGAGACAACATCCATGGAAGAACTGACAACTGACGACGCACCCGATAGTATCGGCCCGTACTCGCAAGGAATCGCCAGCGGTGACCGTATCTACGTTTCCGGACAGGGGCCAGTCGACCCAGACACCGGCGAGGTGATCAAGGGCACACCCGGTGAACAGACCCGTCGCACACTCCAGAACGTCGCTGCCGTACTGCAGGCCGGTGGCGCTTCGCTCGACGATGTGGTGAAATCGACGGTGTTCGTGAAGGATATGCGGTACTACGACGAGGTGAATGAGGTGTACGGTGAACTCATGTCTCCCCCCTATCCCGCTCGCAGCGCCGTGGAAGTCGTTAAGTTGCCAGTGGATATCGACGTTGAGATAGAAGTTATTGCAGAACGGTAGCATGTCGCATCTGGTAGTGTTCGACCTCGACGGGACGCTCACTCGACAGCGCGGTGGGTTCGAGCTATTGCACACCCTCTATGGAACGACATCGGAAGCCGAGACGCTGATGTCCCAGTTCGAGGCCGGAGAAATTACGTTTGCAGAGTGGTGTCGAGGCGCGGTCGATGTGTGGCGTGCGACCGATGTCACCAAGTCGGACATCGAGCGCGCGATACAGGCTGTCAAGCCGAAAGCAGGTGCTGTCGACCTCCTCAAACACCTCCAGGGAACGGATGTCCGATTCGGAATCCTCAGTGCCGGCGTGGCAAACCTTGCGACACAGTTCGAACCGTACGAACCGGCGTTTATTCGTGGAAACTGGCTTCGGTTCGAGGATGGACGTGTTTCGGGTATCGATGTCGGTGTCGGTCCAGACGAGAAGGGAGAATTACTGAGAAAGATTCGAATCAAGCAGAACCCCCCATCGATCACCTATATCGGCGACTCACACACAGATACGGAGGCGTTCGTCGAGGCAGATACCGCGGTGTTGTTCGACCCGGATGAGCGCGTTCCTGAAACAGCAATCGACGCAGCGGATACAATCATCGAAAGTGCGGATATCAGAAAGGTACAGAGCCATATTCTGACATTGTAGCCCAATACCCACTGATGGGGGCATATACTTTCAAATATACACCTTCCCCATTATCTTCTGCGACATATATCCCCATAACCGAAATATGCCACCCCATATGGCATAGATTACATCCAAATGTCCATTCTGAAGAAGGCTTAGCTTTCGGTGTGTGAACTGGACCGCTATCGACGTTACTCACTGACGTTCCGCTCTCGACCGTGTATTCCTCAGACGGCTCTATTGAAATATAATCGCATTGATACTTTTATACTGGCCCACTGTTGAGAACTGATATATCTGCCATGTTGAATAGTGACCTCTGAGTTACGGAGAGACGGTAGCGATTTTGAGACCACCAGCTGCAACTGCTAACAAGCCGGCTCAAATTTCGACAGCCTCCGCCAGCACCGCTATTCAGCAAAGCAGACATATCGAAGGCTATATTGACAGCCTAAGAGACAGATTGCGTATGCAAGTCCGCTCCAGTCGTGAACCGTTCCAGACGCCGGAACAACTGGACAGACGGTTCAGTCTTGTGGCTGGGGTCTACGTCGCCGCGCTGCTCTCACCAGCGCTATTACTCATCGTGGTACAGCGGCTGCAGGTGGTAAGTTGGCCAGTTGCGCTCGGCTCGCTTGGAGTAGTGGGGGCAGTCCTCACTGTCACTGTTACACGGATAGTTTCCCAGAGGGGCAAACTCGTTGCGTGGTTTGACTCGGCCTGGATTGCGGTCCTCATCCCCGCTGTCGGCATCCTCCCAATGGGTCTATATTCATTTCATTCTCTCCTTTTCGTCGCGTTCGCCGTTACCGATCTCCAGGCGGACAGCGCGGCCCATCTCGTTGGATTCGTCGGCTTTTTGCTGGGGGTCGTGGCCACGACACTGGGCGGGTGCCTCGTCCTCATGGCCCGCACTCAGCTGGCGAACGCGACGGTAGACGACGCCGACATCGCCGTCGAGTGGAGGGCAGGGTGGCCGCAACGCGCTCGGCTTAAGCTCATGGTTGGCACGCTTGCGGTTGTCGGCCTTCTCGCTGGACTGGCCGTCTGGCAACTGGGATGGAGAGCGGCAACTACCGTCCTACCCGGTGGGATTGTACTCGTGTTCATGCTCAGCTCATTGGTTACCGAGCGCACGTATCGCGCGACATCGGCGGGCCTAGAGCAACGTCGAGAAGGGCGATGGTCCATTTCCCGTCGCATCATCCCATGGTCAAGATTTGAAAGCTTCAGCGTGACCAATAACGCAATTGTCCTCCACCGGACGTTACCTTACATCGACATTCGATGCCGACGCTACCTTATCGACGACGAGGCAGTCATCGCGGCACTCGAAGACTATCTTGAGCGTCGGGGGTCATAGCATCTGCTCCCTCGATTAGAATGCCCGGTCAAGGTTGTGAGTAAGACAGGTGATCGTGAGCTCTCTAAATTGTTTCCACCAGTGCCTTGAGCGGATGAACGAACCGTACCTCCGTTTGAGGCGAGAGTTCCGATCGAACGCCTTACACAACGTCGAGAACGACGGGAGTTCCTCGAGATCAATTGTTCTCCAAATCCGAGGCATCTCGATAAGTTCGTCAAGCAGCATCCGGTCAAACTACTGCTCGATCCTGTAATCCTCTGAGGATTTCAACAGAGCCCTAGACAGATGCCGCCCGGCCATCGGCACTGCGTCAAGTGGTCGCTGGCGCAGTGGCAACATCTAGCAACTTGCGACAGCTTCGACGGCTCTTTTACTGTCGGGTAGTGACAGACAACTGAATGAGTCGCTATCGAACGACCGGTTGTTATCTCCTCCTCGCTGCAATCTGGGGTACTGCATTCATGGCGACAGATGTCGGCCTCGCCGACCTGCCGCCGGTACCGTTCGCTGCCGTCCGCTTTGACATCGCCTCCGTCCTCCTGTTTGCCGCGTTGGCCATCACAGGTTCACTAGAACGGCCACAGACCCGCGACGACTACGTGTATGTCCTCGCTGGTGGGACACTTATGATTGGCGTGCATCACGTATTCCTGTTCACCGGGCAACAGTACGTCACCGGAGCCGTCGCCGCCGTCTTGCTCGGTCTCGTTCCCGTCGTAACGCCCGCGCTCACAAAACTCGCGTCCAGCGATGACACGTTCACCGCGAATACGGGAGTCGGCGTGGTACTCGGGTTCGCCGGCGTTATCATCATTGCTGACCCCGACCCGGCGAACCTCCTCAGCAGCACGATCGGAATCGCGCTCGTGTTTGCGGCAGCGCTGGCGTTTGCCATCCCGGCCGTCGTGACGCACGACACCAGCCCGTCGATATCGTTTCTGGCCACGCAAGCATGGTTGATGGCTATCGGGGCCGTTGTCCTCCATGTCACCGTGCTCGCGCTCCCCGGACAGTCGTTTGCAGACGCATCGTGGACACCGTCTGCGGTTGCGGCGCTGTTGTATTTGGCTGTCGTCGCCGGTATCGGCGGCTTCCTGCTGTACTTCCGGCTACTTGACCAGCTGGGTCCTATCGAGATGAGCTTCATCGAGTACGTGATTCCGCTGTTCGCCGCGCTTGCCGGCTGGCTCGTGCTCGACCAGCAGGTCACGCTCGCCACCGTCGGTGGGTTCGCGTGTATCCTGCTGGGATTCATCGCGGCGAAGTGGACGGCGTTGCGAGCGGAACTGCGTCGGGTCGTCGAGCCGAAAACCAGTCCACCGGCAGACTAATTAGGAACAGCGATCACAGGCTGTCATTGACTTGACCATGCTGCCGGATTCAAAGAAATCGACAGTGGATCGAAAGGCGGTAAGAATGACCGCCAGACCGGAGTGGCAACGGCGTCGCGCTTCTGGAGACAACTGAATTGCAACCGCTATTTTGCTATCTTTTCAGAGGATCACGGGCAGTACTTGGCATTTGATAATAAACCCGGCTCCAAACGGAATCTTGTAAGAGCAGACCGCATCATAGCCGCGTGCACATACTGGCGGGGCTAACGGGTTTTTATAAGACTACCCGATGCTGTGTAATATGATACAACCCATTCGCACGCTATGGAGCCGGTATCGATCTATCCCGCTCATCTGGCGCATCTTTGTCGCCTTCGTACTGGGCGCAGGTGCCGGTATCGCGTTCGGGGAACAGATGGCTGTAGTCAGACCAGTGGGCGACCTCTTCCTTCGTCTGCTCAATATGCTGGTCATCCCGATTATCGTCTTCACACTGCTGACCGGGATTCGGCAGCTTTCGCCCGCAAAGCTCGGAAAGATCGGCGGTGCGACAGTCGGTCTCTACGCCCTGACGACGACTCTCGCAGGTATTATTGGTCTCGCGGTTGCAAACGTTCTCCAGCCGGGCCGTGGGCTCGAATTCGGCGGCGGTGAAGCGCAATCGCAAGCACCGCCGTCGTTGCTGGATGTGGTTCTCGGAATCGTGCCGAACAATCCCGTCGCGGCGCTCGCAGAGGGGAATCTGCTGGCGACGGTGTTCTTCGTCATCGTCTTCGGAATCGCGCTGACATACGTCCGCGCCCAGCAGGACGCGCTCGCAGAGAGTGTCGATTCAGTGTTCGAGGCCTTCGAAGTGGGTGCTGAAGCGATGTTCGTCATCGTTCGAGGGGTGCTCGAATTCGGTGTGCTCGGCGTATTCGCGTTGATGGCGTCCGGAATCGGCACTGAAGGTATCGGCCTGTTCTCCTCACTGGGCGAGCTCGTGTTGGCAGTCACTATTGCAATCGTCATTCACATCGGCTTCACTTATCTCGTTTTCCTGATGGGCGTGGTTGCCGATGTCTCCCCGATTGCGTTCCTCAGCGGGGCGAGAGACGCGATGGTGACTGCGTTTGCAACTCGGTCGTCGAGCGGAACGCTACCCGTCACGATGCGTAATGCAGACGAAGACCTGCAGATCGCCGAACGCGTGTATTCGTTCACGCTCCCGGTCGGTGCAACGGCGAACATGGACGGGGCCGCCATTCGGCAGGCAATCACCGTAATGTTCGCCGCAAACGTCGTCGGACAGCCACTGGTGCTTACTGAACAGGTTTTCGTGTTGATTGTGGCTGTCCTCATCAGCATCGGCACCGCTGGCGTTCCGGGAGCGGGCATTGTCATGCTCACTGTAATTCTCACGCAGGTCGGCCTCCCGCTGGAGGTCGTTGGGTTCGTCGCCGGCGTTGACCCGATCCTCGGACGGATTGCGACGATGAACAACGTCACTGGTGACCTCGCGGTTTCGACCGTTGTGGGGAAGTGGAACGACGGACTCGACCTTGGTGAGGGCGTCTGGTCACGAAATCTGAGCGGAGTCGCCGAGTTCGTTCCCGGTGATGACTAGAGGGCAGCGGTAGAAACAGACCCTAATGCTGGTACAGTTGTTATTCTAATCTATAAGAACAGAACCACGTCTCGTGGCTGGACTGATAACGCCAGTATGAGGGGATCTGGGACGATCACACCAGTTAGAAGCGTTTTTCCGGCCAATTCGTCGGATCGCTACAGTCTCAGAAACCGCGCAGTACCAGTTTCAACGTTATTTGGTTCGTTTCCGTTCCTGCGTCGGGTGGTCCGTGACGTACACTTTCGTATCGTCCGGAACGTCGTCGGTGACCCAGGAGTTCGCCCCGATGCTAACGTGGTCGCCTACACTAATAGCGCCCAAGACTTTCGTGCCCGCGCCGATGACGACGTGATCGCCGATATCCGGATGCCGTTTGTATCCCTTCTTGAGTCTGTGTTCGTCGCTCTCGTCGGCCTCGAAGTGGAGCGCGCCAAGCGTCACGTCCTGATAGAGACGGACCCACTCCCCGACAGTGGTGGTTTCGCCAATGACGACACCGGTTCCGTGGTCGATGAAGAAGTGGTCGCCAATTTCGGCGCCGGGGTGGATGTCGATGCCGGTCTCAGTCTTGGCGTATTCAGTGAGTTCGCGAGCGTACTCGGACGCCCCAGCTTCGTAGAGGGTGTGTGCGACCCGTTGGACGAGTATCGCCATGAACCCCGGATAGGACCGGATGATCTCCATGTACGTCTTCGCCGCCGGATCGCCTTTGAACGCGGCCTCGACGTCTTTTTTCAGCCGAGCGCGAACGGTGGGGAGCTGGTCAATGACTGTGGCGACTGTCTCTGCCGGGTCCGATCCCGAGTACGGTCTGATACCCGAATAGAAGAGCCCGCCGAGGGTATCAAGCTGATCCAGAACAGCGAGTTCGTCCCGGACCAGTGCGGCAGCGTTCCAGCAGGTCGGAAAGAACAGTCGCTTGAGGATGTCGACCTCCGCTCGGCGGTGTTCTCGCCGCGGGAATTCCATCTGAGTCTGGGTAGGGAACGGCGCTTCGTCGGCCTGGTACGCCGCGAACAGTCTCTCGTGTGTGTCGCCTGTGTAACAGTAGTCCATATCGGATTATCGGGCCGAAGCATCTTAGTATTGAAACAACAGTTGTCTTTTCGACCACATGTTGTGTTCTCGCTAGCAGAGTAGCCCTGAAAACGAGCAGAATCTCACAGTGAGAGATAGCTATTTGATACTGGCTTGTCATCGAGTCAGTATGAACGGCGAGTGCTACTTCTGTCACGGCATCGTTTCAGCACCGGAGGACGGCCACATCTGGCTGCGTGAACACGACAGCCACGAGGTGTATATGCACGAACAGTGTGCCAGCGGACACAACGTCATCGAAGGAGGACAGAACCCGGCGGGTGAACTCCTGATTACGTGCCCGGAGTGTGGCGAAGTCGAAACAGTGTAACACGGGTGGTTCTGCGGACGGGCAGCAGTCCCAACCTACGGGAGTGTAATATCGACGCCGGACTGCAGGCTAGCCGCTTTCACCGTGTTGTACATCAGCATCGCAATGGTGAGCGGGCCAACACCGCCAGGGACTGGGGTGATGGCGTCCGCTTTTGCTTTGGCGCTCTCGAAATCCACGTCCCCGACGAGTTCGTACCCCTTATCCGTGTCAGCGTCGACCCGGTTGATACCGACATCGATGACCGTCGTGCCGTCCGAGAGCATCGATCCGTCTATCATCTCTGGAACCCCGGCGGCGGCTATCACGATGTCGGCGTTACGAGTCTTTTCGGCAAGATCGTCAGTTCGTGAGTGACACACAGTCGTCGTCGCGTTGCCACCCGGCCCGTACTGGATAAGCAGGTTCGCCATCGGTTTGCCGACGATGTCCGAGCGGCCGACGACGACGGCGTCTTTCCCCGCCGTCTCGACACCAGTTTCGGCCAGTATTTTCTGTATTCCGTGGGGCGTGCAAGGTTTGTATCGCGCGTTCCCCGCGACGAGTCGGCCCACGTTTTCCGGGTGGAACCCATCGACATCTTTCATCGGGTCGATGCGAACCAGCACGTCACGCTTGTTCACGTGGTCGGGGACCGGCATCTGGACGAGGATTCCGTGAACAGCCGGGTCCGCGTTCAGTTCGTCGATGGTCCCAAACAGCGTCTCGGCCGGTTCGTCCGCGCTGATTTCGTAATGGAACCCCTCGATGCCGATCACCTCACAGGCCTGTTGTTTCATCGAGACGTACGTCTCACTCGCGCCGTCATCGCTCATTAGCACCGTCGCCAGCCCCGGTGTGACGCCCTCGCTGATGAGCGTATCCGTGCACGCCGCGACGCCCGCTGTGATCTGGTCGCCGATCTCGTTGCCGTCGATTATTGTAGTCATTATTGCTGTGTTCGCCATCAGCCCGAGAGTCCCCGATCAGGCGCCCAGACCGGGAACCGCTGCTGGACGGTCGGCTGTCGGGGCCGGGCAAGCGTTCGATACCCGTCTCAAACCCCGCAGGTATAGTGGGTGATGTGGAATAGTCCAACCGTTGAAATCCCACCGGCTATTCGTCCAGTGAGCAACCACAAGCGGTAGACAATTCGACAGTATATCGGCTTCAGGGGCAAGGGACCGAAAGTTTTTGTCATGACCCATGTTTGGTCTACACAACCACACTGAGAGGCATGGGCCTCTCGTCCGGGAGCAACTGCACTATGACTGAGATTCGATTCAGCACCGATAAAGAATCGTTCATCGAAACTGCGAGGGCAGCAGCAGACGGCACCCGTGTGCCGGTTGAGGCGCGCGTCACCGTTGCCGACCCGTTCGAAGCGTATCGCCGCGCCCGCGACGGGAACACAGACGGCTTCTATCTCGAAACGACCGGCGGGCAGTCGGGCTGGGGGTACTTCGGCGTCGCTCCGGTCGAGCAAATCGAGGTCACTGCGGGAGCGACGCCCGCAGAGGATGGCGGTAGTCCAAGTATCGAGACCATCGACGAGCTACTCGACCGCGAACACCTGGAACGGGGCGACTGTACGGTTCCATACCCGTGTGGCGCGTTCGGCTGGCTTTCCTACGACGTAGCACGGGAACTGGAAGACATCCCAGAGACGACCATTTCGGATGGCCTTCCACGGCTCCAGTTGGGTGTATTCGACTGCGTCGCCGCGTGGGAGGAGCCACACGATGGAGAGGTCGAACTGCACGTGACGGCGTGCCCCATCGTTGATGGGTCACCTGAAGCGGCATTCGAGCGCGGCCGGGAGCTGGCCCGCGAACTGGCAAAGGACGCCGTCCACGGCGAGCGACACGTCGAAACCCAGCCAACCGCTGCGACGCAGGCCACGTTCGAGAGCGAGTGCGGCGAAGCGGCGTTTGCTGACCGCGTCCGGCAAATAAAACAGTACGTCACGGACGGCGACACGTTCCAGACGAACGTCTCACACCGGCTGACCGCCCCGGCGGCCGTCCACCCGGTCGACACCTTCGACGCCGTCCGGCGGGTGAACCCGGCCCCGTACTCGGCCCTGCTTGAGTTCCCCGGCGTCGACCTCGTCAGCGCCAGTCCGGAACTCTTGCTGGATGTCGATGGCGACCAGTTGCTCACGGAACCGATTGCCGGGACGCGCCCGCGAGGTGATACGCCCGCGGAAGACGAGGAACTGGAGGCGGACCTTTGCAGCGACGAGAAAGAGCGGGCCGAACACGCGATGCTGGTCGACCTCGAACGCAACGACCTCGGAAAGGTCAGCGAGTACGGGTCCGTCGATGTCGCTGAGTACCGCCGCGTCGACCGGTATTCGGAGGTGATGCACCTCGTGTCGCTCATCGAAGGGGAATTGCGCGACGACGTGAGCATCGCCGACGCAGTCGCCGCGGTGTTCCCCGGCGGCACCATCACTGGTGCGCCGAAACCGCGGACGATGGAGATTATCGACGAGGTGGAGACGACGCGTCGAGGGCCTTACACCGGCAGTATCGGGGTGTTCGGCTTCGACGACCGGGCGACACTGAACATCACTATCAGGACGCTGGTCCACTACGACGGCGAATACCGGCTCCGCGTCGGGAGCGGTATCGTACACGACTCCGTTCCAGAGGCGGAGTACCGGGAGACACTGGACAAGGCCCGGGCGCTCGTCACAGCTGTCGACGAAGCCTTGGGCGAACAGGGGTCGTTCGCGGTCGAATCCGGGACCGAACCGATGGAGGGAATCCGATGATACTCATCATCGACAACTACGATTCCTTCGCCTACAATCTGGTCCAGTACGTCGGCGAGTTCGACGATGTCACGGTTCGCCGGAACGACGCTATCGACGTGGCGGACATCCGCGAACTCGACCCGGACGGCATCGTCGTCTCCCCTGGCCCCGGAACGCCAGCGGAGGCCGGCGTATCGATCGACGTTTTCGCCGAGACAGAGTACCCGGCGCTTGGCGTCTGTCTGGGCCACCAGGCCCTCTGTGCGGCCCACGGGACCCCTGTCGGCCACGCACCGAGTGTGGTCCACGGGAAGCCCTCGGAAGTCCGCCACGACGGGACGGAGCTGTACGACGGGGTCGACGATCCGTTCGAAGTGGGGCGGTACCACTCGCTGGCCGTCGAGGCGACCGCGCTCCCGGACGAGTTAGAGGAAACGGCCCACACCAACGACGAGCAGGGGGTCGTGATGGGCGTCCAGCACGTCGAAAAACCACACATCGGCGTCCAGTTCCATCCGGAGAGCATTCTCACCAACGCCGGGAAACAGCTGGTCGAGAACTTCTGTACCGGGATCACCGAGGCCTGACCACACCGCGCGAGTAGGGCCTACTTTTCTTCTGGTGGGTCCACGTCGTGATGGGTCTGGATGTCCGGCAGTTTCCTGACGGCGCGCCTGACGAGTGACGTATGGTCCCGCTCGTTCCGGTACCAGGTCACGGTCAGCCCGCCGACCGCTACGAGCGATATCACGGCGAATGGGCCGCCTGTCAGGACGGCCAGTGCCTGTAACGTCTCAGCACCTCCGAAGAGCAACACCGAGACGGCGACCGCACCCTGGAAGACCCCCCAGAAGACGATATGCGTCGCCGACGGCGCGATTTCCCGTCGCGTCGCCAGAACTGAAACGACGAGTGTTGAGGTGTCCGCCGATGTGGCCATGAACACGATGATGAGCGCGAGAAACAGGAACATGAGGAGCTGTCCCAGCGGCAACGATGACAGCAGCGGGAACCCGGCGACAGCCTCCGAACCACCGCGTTGTGCGATAGCGGCGAGAATATCGGCCCGGCCCGTCTGCTGGACGAACAGCGACGTGCCACCGAGCAAGAGGAACCAGACCATCGTCGCCGCCGAGGTTGCGACGACGCTCGTGAACACGACGGTCCTGACCCGGCGACCGCGGGAGAGGGCGGCGATGAACAGCCCGGCGAAGGGAGCCCAGGAGAACCACCACGACCAGTTCCAGACGGTCCACTCCGCAACCCACTGCCCGCCGGTGTGAAGGCTCAGCGGGACGAACTCTACCACGTATGTCCCGAGTGCCTGCGTCCCGCGCTGGAGGATGAACGACCGTGGCCCGACGGCGACGACGAGGAGCGCGAACAGGCCGAACAGGACGATGTTCAGACCGGCGATGCGACGGATACCGCGGTGAATCCCGGTCGCACTGGAGACGACGAATATCAGCGTCAGTCCGCCGACGAACAGGACCGGTCCGATTTCACCGGCCGCCACCCCCCACTGGTAATTGATGCCAGCGAGGAACTGCTCGCTCACGAGCGCAACCGAAGTGGCGATGCCGCCGATAGTGGCGAAGACAGCCAACGTATCGACTAGTTTGGTCCAGCCCGAATCCAGCCCGTCAACGCCGAGAATCGGTGCCAGCACCGTCGAGACTCGGAGCGGCGCACCCCGTGTGAACGCGAAGTACGCTATCGGGACGCCGATGACGGCGTACGCGCTCCAAGCAGAGACACCCCAGTGAAAGAGGGTGTACACCAGCGCGCCGTTGATAGCGTCCGGCGACCCGGCGGTAGCCCCGATGTACGGCGGCGGCTGATCGTAATGAAACAGAGCCTCCGTGGGCCCCCAGAACACCAGTCCGGCCGCGATGCCGGCAGTGAACACGAGCGTGAAGTACGTCGGGTACGTGTAGCTGGGCTCCGTGTCCGGACCGCCGAGTTTGATGTCGCCCCACGGCCCCACCAGCAGGAACAGGCAGTAACAGACAGCGAGGAAGACGGCAGCGAGAAACAGCGGACCACCGGTACGCAGCACCGTGGCCGCCGCAGCATCGACAGTGCCCGTCGTCCGTGTTGGGAACGCCACCTGTAGCCCGAAGAACCCGGCGAACACGAGCACCGGGAACACGAGGACAGCCGGTTCGTGCTGGGTGAGAAATCCCCGAACGGCCTGCCAGACATCAGTCTGTCGGACACGCAGGAAGACGTCGGCCGCGGCTGGCGCGGTAGTATCTTCGGAGTACGGAAGCAGCGCGATGTAACACAGCCCCGAGCTGAAAAACACGAGCGCGACAGTCAGCCATGCCGGCCCGGTCACGGCTTCGCCAACGAGCGTCGGAAAAAAGAATCCCGCGAGTACGAGCGCCCCGGACGCGGCGCACAGTGGCACCAGTAGCCGGCCGACGATCTCCGCAATGCCACTGGCGTCCGAGGTGGCCATACCTCGATATTCAGTGTCGAATACATATATTACTATCCCAGAACGCCACTGAAACTGGCGACTGTAGCGGTCGAGACCAGCGTCGCTGAAGGTGGCTGGGTCACTCGGAGTCAGCAGGGTTGCTCCCGTCGTCGGTCTCGATTTCGGTTAGTAGCGACTCGGTCGGCCCGCGACCTAGTACCGACTGCCCGAGGAGCCGGCCGCCGATAGAGCGGGGGTTGATAACCTCGTCCGCTCCGACCGCGCGGAACTTTTCGACGTGCTTCTGGTCAGTCGCCGCCGCGACTGTGCGGATGTCCGGATTGACGTTTTTCGTCGCGATGACGGCCAGCACGTCGCGTGCGTCGTCGTTGCTCCCCACCACAACCCCGTTTGCAGTCCCAACGCGTGCGTCCCTGAAGATGTCTTCGTCGGTAGGGTCACCGGTGAGCAGATTCACGCCCTCGCCCTGCAGCGACGCGACCGTTCCCTCGTCGGGCGTGACGACGACGACCTCCGTCTCGTCGCCCAGTTCTTCGAGTAGCGATGCCGTAACGTCTCCGTACCCCAGAACCACGATGTGGTCCTCGAGGAGTGTGAGTTCTGATGCAGTCATAACTCCGAACGCTGTTGCCATTCTTGATTCGATAGCTGGCCCGATGAGCGCACCCACGGCGACAGTGAACGCGCCGGTCCCGAACAGGATAATCGAGAGCGAAAACCACCGTGCCTCCGCCGTCACAGGTGTGATATCGCCGTAGCCGACCGTGGCGATGGTGACGACGACATAATACACGGCATCGCCCCAGCTGTCGAGTTCGAGGAACTGGCCCCGAAGTCCGTACGCACCCACGGTTCCGTAGAGAACGACGCCGAAGATCGCCGACAGCGACGCGATCTGGATCGGCGAGAGGTCGAGCGACTGGTCGAACCGGTGTCGGTTTCGGACTACCAACGGGTACGTGACCAGCGTCATCACCAGCAGGGGGATATCCGTGGGCTGAAAGGTGGCAAGTGGCAGCAGTGTCAGACCGAGAAAGACGACGGCTGCCACACGCCAGGCGAGCCGTTTGCGTCGCTGGAGTCCGACCGTCACGATGCCGAGGATAAACGCGAACAGCACTCCGCCGAATCGGACGAAAGGTAACGGAAGGTCGACCACTGCGGCCAGTGGACCATTGAGTGCAAGCGACGCCTGGCTGAGATTCGAAAGGCCGGTCACGAACGCCAGAAGTGCGACCACGCCGGTCAGGACGACCGTCGGCTTCGCACCGGATAGCTCGTCCCACTCGACGAACGGAATCCTGTCGGCAGGGTAGAACACGTCCTCGAGTGTCCGTTCCGACGAGTCTTTCGGGACGTTATCTATTACCACACTCTTGTCGGAGTCGATATAAAAAACACGCGGCGAGCGGACACCGAACTCAAGACAGCGGGGCCCGTACGATCGGATCAATGCGTCGATTGCACGATGCCAGATGTCGCTGTTCGCCAAGAGCGCTCAGAAAGAACTGGAACCGATTCACGCGGAGGCCGGACGGATGAACGCCGCCGTCCTGTTCGGGCTGGGAACGATGATCGCCTGGGGATTCTGGATCGCGTTTGGGAACGTCGCGTCGAGTACAATGGACCCGGAAACCGCGGCGTTCGTGTCGTACGCAGCCGCGACAGTCGTTACTGGGATATACGTCGTCGTCTCAGGTGCATCGTTCGTCGTCACGAACCGGGGGATGATGTTCGCCGGCGCGGCGGGCGTCGCGGCGGCCGTCGGCGTGGTCTCGACGTTCGTCGGTGTGACTGTGGGCCCCACGTCGATCGTATCCACCATCGGTGGAATGTACTTTATCACTGCCGCAGTCATCGGCGTCATCGCGTTCGGGGAGTCGATGACGCTGACGAAAGCCGCCGGCATCGGGCTGGCGCTGATAGCAATTGTCGTCATCAATCAGTGACTGGACACAACTGGTTGGCTTTCGAGAACGTTGTGTGAGTATGACCCGCTACGGCTGGGATTTATACAGCGAGGCTGGGTGACTTCGATCATGAAGCGCGTGATCGGCACCGATGAAGCTCCGGCCGCGGTCGGCGCGTACAGTCAGGCCACGTCGAACGGCGACCTCCTCATCACCGCCGGACAGCTCCCGCTAACGACAGACGGCGAGCTGCTCGACGACGAACCAGTCGCCGACCAGACGCGACAGTGTCTCCACAACGTCGAGGCGATTCTGGAGTCCGACGGGCTCTCGCTCGACGATGTGCTAAAGACGACTGTCTACCTCGACGACATCGACGACTTCGACGCGTTCAACGAGGCCTACAGCGAGTTCTTCGAAGCGGACCCACCGGCGCGGAGCGCCGTCGGCGTGGGTGCGGTCCCGAAAGGTGCAGCGGTCGAAATCGAAGCTATCGCCACCACCGACTAGCGAAGGCAGCCGTTCCGTCTCCTACCGTAGCTCCATCTGTTCGGCCCGCTCCGCAGCGAGGGCCGTCAATTCGTCGACGCTACTCTCCGAGCGGTCCGCGAGGACGCGGAGCAACATCCCGAGCTGTATCGCCGCTGCCTCACGGAGTTTGGCCGCCTCCTCCGTGTCGTTGCCGAAGTAGTACTCGTGGCGGCCGTCCTCGTGGATAATACCGGTGTACACCGAGCGCAAGTCGTCCTCAGTTATCGCGGCCGACGCCTCCCTCTTGACTTCCTCGAATCGTGGGTTCATCGTTTCGATTGTGGTAACGTCCCGCTGCCTCATTGTTTCGACGGAACGAGCCGGCCAGCGCTCACCCATCAGTACATAAATAAGTGATGTTTTGTGGGGTAGCGGATCCCACTGCAACCGGGACCACTCGGCCGGGATTTTTAATCGTTCAGCACGACGCACAGAGTATGCCACAGGAAACCACGGCCCTCGCTCATTCGACCGTCGTCCGGGTGTCGACGGACGGACGGTCACAGCGCGGGGACCGGGTCCGCTCCGCGGCACGGGCAGCGGCGGACTCAGTCCCGGTCGTCAGGACGGGGCCGACAGGCATCACAGCGACCACACCGCTGGTGATGATTACGAGTAACGGGCGGACAGCCTTCTACGGCGACCCGTCACCGGCGACCGTCCGTGACCTCGTCGACGAACTAGAAGCTGGGACAGTACCGACAGCCGACGCAGACGCCGTCGCTGAACACGACCCCGAGACGGCGTCGCTTCCCGTCCCGGAGCGCGGACCGCTCTCGATCGGTCGCCGCGACGTACTGGGTCCCTGCGGCTGGGTGGCCCCGCTCGAACCGGCCGACTGGTCGTTCGTCTCGCCCGAGCAGACTGCCGACGCTGCAGCAGCAGCCGGGCTGCTGGGCCGGGGCCGCGGGGACGCCGCCGCTGACGAACCGGTCGCCGAGACGTGGGAAACGGCCAGTACAACCGACGGTGACCCGGTGGTCGTCTGCAACGCCAACGACGCCACCGACCTCCCAACGGGCGACGACACGCTCCTCTCTGGCGCACCGATGGCAGTCCTCGACGGGATTGCGGCGGTCGCCGAGCACGTGGACGCCGGCGATGCTGTCATCTATGTGAGCGAGTCGCAGACAGACCTGCAAGCGGACCTTCGCAAGGCGATAGACGCAGCCGTCGACACCCTGCCGGTCGTGCCGCAACTGGTGGCCGGTCCGGACGAGTTCCGCGCCGGTGAACCGACGGCGGCGCTCGAAGCACTGGAGGGGGCCGACCGCATCGAGCCGCGACTCCAGCCGCCCGCACCGGCCAAACGTGGCCTGTACGGACGCCCGACAGTCATCCACACCCCGCGAACGTTCGCGCAGGTTCAGCGGGCCATCGCCGAGCCAGAAGGCATCGACGCTGATGCAGCGGACCCCGGAACACGAATCGTAACGGTCACTGGCGACGTTGCCAACCATGCGACCGTCGAACTCGGGTCCAGCGCAAGCCTCGCGGCGGTACGTGAGGCGGTCGAGATGGACGGGTCGTTCAAAATGGCCTGTGTTGGCGGCGTTCTCGGCGGTGTCACGCGCAGCCTCAACATGGCACCGACCGCCCAGTCGCTTCGAGCAGCCGGTCTCGGTACCGACGGCGTCGTCGAACTGTTCGACACCGACCGGTGTGCCGTCGAAACAGTCGGGAAGCGGGCCCGGTTCGCGTCGATGGAGAACAGCGGCCGATGCGTCCCCGGTCGCGAGGGGACGAAACAGCTCGCTGAACTCCTGCGCGACATATACGACGGCTCGTTCGAGAGCGACAAGATACGCGAACTGTCCCGGGTGATGCGTCAGTCGAGTAACTGCCAGACCGGCGCGCACGCGCCGCGGCCGGTGACCACAGCTATCGACGAGTTCGAACCCGAGTTCCGCGCCCACACTGACGGACACTGTCCAAGCGGTACCTGTACGGAGAAACTATGAGCACAGACAGATCGATTCCACGAGTTCCAGACCTGCACGACCCACAGCCCGAGACGCCAGTCACCCGCGAATTCGAGACCGGAACCGCTAACGACCCGGACGTGGGGACCGACACGGACGACCCGACAACGCTGACGGTTGACGGCGAGCGAGTCACAGTCGCCCCAGGATCGACAATCATCGACGCCTTGCAGGACCTTGACGACGATATCGTCAGCGTCGACCCCGGTGCCGAGGGCGTCGAAGACGACGCCGACGTACCGGCGCTGTGCTACTACGACCGCGACGGCGATTGTAGCGACGAGATCGGCCCGCGTAGTGAGTGTCGGACTTGCATGGTCGAGACCGAGAAACACGGCCTCGTCCCGTCGTGTTCGTTCCCCGCTGAAGACGGCCTATCCGTCTCGACGGACACGCCCGATGCTGAGGAGGCCCGCAGCGTCAACCTTGACCTCGTCCTCTCGAACCACAACCTCCGGTGTACCACCTGCAACGGCAACGGCCGCTGTGAACTGCAGGACGCCGCTATCAGCGAGGGCGTCGACCACCCCCGCTACGGCGTCTTCGACGAGCGCGACCAGTACGAACCCATCGACGACACCTCCTCGTTCATCCAGATCGACCGCAACAAGTGCATCCTCTGTAACCGCTGTGTCGACGCCTGCAACGACGTGCAGGTGGAAGGCGTCCTCCGAATCGAGGGCCACGGCGAGGACACTCGCATCGGTTTCCAGTCCGATGCCGAGACCATGCACGACTCGGAGTGTGTCTCCTGTGGCCACTGCGCTACCGTCTGCCCCACCGGCTCGCTGACCGAGAAAGGTATCGACGGCGCGGCGACGCTCCCGCTCCCGGGCTTTACACAGCGAAACTCCATCGGGAAAGTCATCGAACACGAGGACGCCGAGACCATCGACGACACCACCGCCCCGAATCGTGGCTTCGAACCCGACGACCCACGAGCGGCGAAGGGGAAGCAAGGCCTCGCCAGATTCGCGTCGCAAGCCAAGCGTCGGGCCGGCGACATCGCCAAAGACTACGGGAAGAAGGCGTTTCTCGCCGGCGAACACACCGCCGAGAGCATCGCGGCGAACACGATGCCCGAAGGCCGGCTGTTCGACATCGCCAGCGTAGTCAGTGACTACCGGCTCTCGAAGATCGACAAGCAGGAGACGACCTGCGGGTTCTGTGCCGTCGGCTGTCGGTTCGAGATGTGGGGCAAGGACGGCGACTCGCTCGGCGTCGTTCCAGTCGACGACCCCGACGACGCGCCCGCGAACAACTTCTCGACATGCGTGAAAGGGAAGTTCGGCCACGAGTTCGCCAACAGCGAACAGCGGATTACTGAACCGCTAATCCGCAACGACGACGGCGAACTCGAACCGACGACCTGGGACGAGGCGCTTGAGTATGTCGCCGAGCGCTTCACAGAGATTCAGGACGCCCACGGCATCGACTCGCTTGGCTGTCTCGCCTCTTCGAAGGGCAGTAACGAGGAGGCGTACCTCGTCCAGAAGTTCGCCCGTCAGGTGCTGGGCACGAAGAACATTGACAACTGCGCCCGGCTCTGTCACTCCTCGACGGTGGCGGCGCTCCAGCAGACGCTCGGCTACGGCGCGATGACTAACCGAATCAACGAGGACATCGGCGAAGCCGACGCCTACCTCATCAGCGGCTCCAACACGACGGAGTCACATCCGGTGCTTGCCACGCGGATCAAACAGAACGTCCGGGACGGAGCCGACCTCGTCGTGTTCGACCCGCGGAAGGTCGGCATCGCCGAACACGCCGACCAGTACACCCGGACCAACCCCGGCTACGACGTAGCCTGGCTTAACGGCCTGATCCGGTACATCATCAAGCACGACCTCTACGACGAGGCGTTCATCGAGCGCAACACGAAGAACTTCGAAGAAGTCAGGGAGAAGGTCCAGGCCTTCACGCCCGAGAAAGTCGAGGAACTGGCGGGCGTGTCGCCCGAAGAACTCGCCTCGGCCGCCGAGACGCTCGCCGAGGCTGACAGCGTCGTGTTCGGCTGGGCGATGGGCATGACCCAGCAGAGCCACGGCACGGAGAACCTCATCGCGATGGCCGACCTCGCGCTCGTCCTCGGGCAGGTCGGCAAGCCCGGTGCCGGCCTCTCGCCGTTCCGCGGGCAGAACAACGTCCAGGGCGGCGGTGGCGACATGGGGACGCTTCCGGGAAGCCTGCCGGGCTATCAGAACCCGGCAGACGACGAGGTCGGCGAGAAGTTCGCCGACGCGTGGGGCGAGCGACCGCCCGAGGAACCCGGACTCAAAGTGCCGGAGATGCTCGCCGAGGCCCACGCGGGGAACCTCCGCGGGATGTACGTCGTCGGCGAGAACCCGGCCCTTTCAGAGCCAGACATCCAGCACGCCGCCGAGGCCCTAGAAGATATGCAGTTCCTCGTCGTGCAGGACATCTTCATGACCGAGACGGCGGAGTACGCCGACGTAGTGCTCCCTGCGGCCACTTCGCCGGAGAAACACGGGACGTTCACCAACACCGAGCGACGCATCCAGCGGGTCCGCCCCACGTCCGAACCGCCGGGCAAGGCCCGCCAGGACTGGGAGATCACGCAGGCGTTGGCCCGTCGACTCGGCTACGACTGGGACTACGACCACCCGCGGGAAGTCATGGACGAAATCAACTCGCTCGCGCCCATCTACGGTGGCGTCACCTACGACCGGCTCGAATCCGGCGAGGAACACGGCCTCCAGTGGCCCTGCTGGGACGAGGACCACGATGGCACGCCGTACCTCTATGACTACGACGAGGGGAACTTCAACTTCGAGGACGGGAAGGCCCGCTTCGTTCCTGCCGACGGCGGACACCCCGGGGAAATTCCCGACGAAGAGTACCCGCTGACGCTCACCTCGGGGCGCGTGCTGTATCACTGGCACACGGGCCAGATCACCCGCCGCGTCGAGGGACTGATGAGCCACGTGGGCGAGAGCTTCGTCGAGGTCCATCCCGAGACGGCCGAGAAGCTCGGCATCGCCGATGAGGAGTACGTCCGCGTCGAATCACGGCGGGGCGATATCGTCGTCAAGGCGCAAGTGACAGAGCGCGTCGGCCCGGGGACGCTGTTCATTCCGATGCACTTCGCCGCCGGCGCGGTCAACAAACTCACCGGCGAGACCTTCGACCCGACCGCCGGCATCCCCGAGTACAAAGTGTCGAGCGTCCGCGTGGAAGTGCTGGGGCCGGAGACAGACGAACAGGTGCTCCGGACGCCAGACGCTGGTGGGAAACAAATCCGGAAACGAGGCGCTGGCGACGACTGAGTCGGCGCGGCCGCTTCCAGCCAGTACACGGAATCGCAAGCAGTGTCATAACAGATCCAGACAGTTACGTCATAGACAAGTATAAGTAGTTGTTATTTAGTCTTAACTCTCATCTTTGACTGTTGTTCAGCCCATTTCAAATCATATAAGTATTTTTACTGATGAAATAGACGCAAACAATCTCGAAAGGTAGTCAAATACTGTGGTTTCAATAGAAACTATCTGCTTTCGCCTCAACTCTCACTCACGAGGTCCAGCCGGTCGGTCAGCGATTTCATCAAGGAGGTCAACAAGCGACTCGGTCGCCAGCTCCAGCAGCGTCTCCCCGCGTTCGGCACTTCCCTCGCGTGGGTCGCCGACGACGCCGTTCTCGGTGAACTCGTCGGAATCGAACGCGAGATTGACACCGCTTTGCCACTCCCCCCAGCTGTCGCTGCCACCGTCAGCGGCCTCGTCCAGTCGGTCCTCGTGGACAGTCTCGGGGTTCGTGTGCTGGAGGAGCGAAGTCTCCAGCGGCCCGCCGTGGCCCATGTCGGCGCTGTGGTCGCCGACCGCGTTGAACCACGTGAACGGGACGGCGAAAGCCTCGTCGTGTCGGGTTATCGTGCCCGACACTTCACGCAACGCGTCGATATTGCCACCGTGGCCGTTGACCAGCACCACATGGTCCCAGCCGTGGCTGGCGAGACTACCGACGATGTCACGCACGTAGGACCGAAACGTCGATTCGGAGGTCCACAGCGTCCCGGAAAAGGCCCGATGCTCCTCGGCGACGCCGACAGGGACTGCCGGTGCGACGACGACAGGGTCGTCGTGGCGCTCGGCACCGCGTTCGGCGACTGCCTCAGCGTCGAGCGTGTCCGTTCCGAGCGGCGCGTGTGGCCCATGTTGCTCTGTGCTCCCAACGGGGAGCAGCGCCAGATTCGTCTCCACGTCCGCCATATCAGTCCAGGTTTCGGTCTGTAGATCCATGGGTACGTCTCTGTCCGAAGCGAAAATAAAGCCCAGTTTCTCTCCACCTGTCACCGTTGGTTGCCACTTAGCCACAGAATCGGACACGTACGTACGATCCGGCCCAAGCCTCACAGACAGAGAGAGTAGTCAGTCCCCGGCTGAGGCGTGGTTGTTACGTTGTGACCACATAAGCGGTGTCTCAACGGGTTCTACCACCCGAACGGTCAGGTAGACCAGCGTAACCATGATAGTGTATTCGAGCACGCTGACCACCAGATGTAGTTCAGATGGGACGGTCACCCTGACGAGGAACGGCGGGTGATTCATCGACGCATGGAACAGCGCGACGAGCCAGAGGTTCCCCGAGAGCGCGTACACACTCCCGTAGGCAAGACCCATGAGCGCCAGTCCGAGGAGCCTGACTGCCAGCCCGGAGCTAACGCCGTGCCCCGATGCGAGAAACCACCGCGGGAGATGAAACAGGGCGAACAGGACCGCGGCAAGGCTGATACCGGATAGCACTGCGCGACGAGTCGTCTCACCGGCCAACCGCGTGAATTTCTGCTGGAGGTACGTACGGAAGAGGAATTCTTCCGGGATCGCAGTGAACAGAAGTGAACTGAAAAGCGCCGCGAGATACAGCAGCGGGTGGGCAGCGGTTCTCGACAGCGAGGCTTCGAATCCGGAGATGCCACCCATCGCGAGAGCGACCGCAACAAGGTTGTACAGTCCCCAGAACACGGTGACCACCCCGATCACGGGGCCCAGTGTGCGAACAGACGGGAGCAGAGAACGCGGTGAGACGGTCTCTATTCTGAGCGTCCCAACCGTGAGTGCGACGAGGAAGACACCCCAGAGAATTCCCAGGACGGGCGGCGGCGATGCGCCGGGGGAGATGGTCACCAGTCCGGAGAGGACAACAATTACCAGGAGGTACGTTACAACGGGAACCAACGGCCCGCCGCTGAATCTCGGCAGGCCAATGTCAGGGCGCAACATCCAGTTGGAATCCGATGGGCGACCCAAAATTATCTTTCATCTCGCAGTCCGGTACAAACCCGTCGGCGGCGAGTACCGAGATGTGTGAGTTGGCTACAACCCAGATGCATTGAGATTTAAAACCAGTTTTTAGTCTTTGATAGTTTTAGTATGCTCCCGTCCGACGGTTCAAACGCCGGCGACCGCCTGAGACGGTTCCCGGCTGCCAGCGCCCCCCCCCATGTGCCGCCGGTTTCCCCGAATCGGAATCCATCCCGGTCCGGTTGTCCACACGACAACGGGCACAACCCGTCCTCCCCGTTGTCGATTGCTCGAATCAGAGTACGTTGGTCCGACAGTCGGATCTTGCCACACCACACAGACTGAAAGTAACGATGAAACGACGTGTCCGCTGGGTAGACTGTTCCTATGTGAATGTACGTGTGTCGGTTTTCACGGACGACGTATTCCGCGCTGCGTGTGCCCGAGTAGCCGAACATCTCGGTACAGCGTTCGATACTCACCCAGTGTTCGTTGAGAGCCCGTCGCTCTACGTTCCGGTGGTCGTATCGCGGCAGGTGGTCAACAGTGCGTGATCGGACTGTACTGTTACTGGCCGTCGTCGCAATCATGTTACTAACCGGTAGCATCGCACTCCTCGCAGTGACGGGGCCGACGGACCCCCGCTCGAATAGGGCCGATACCGCATCAGTCTCAGTGTCAGACGGATCAGCCGGCCGGTTCGAACGTCTCCACGCGGCCGGGGTTACAGGTTCGAACGTCTCGGTCGGCATCGTCGATCCGACCGGATTCGATACTGATTCGGAGATGATTGGCGGACAGATCACCGAAACACGAAGATTCGGCGGTGGGTCCGTAGACGACACCCGGGAAACACATGGAACCGCGACGGCCGCCGTCGTGTCACGGACCGCACCGGACGCCGCCCTCTATCTCGCCCGGGTCGACAGCGTCGACAGTTACAGACAGGCAGTCGACTGGCTAGTCCGGGAAAACGTCGACGTGATCGTCGCACCCGTTTCCTTCTACGGACAGCCGGGCGATGGAACCGGGCCAGTCGCCCGGAGTGCGACGCGAGCGACAGAGCGTGGGTCAGTGTTCGTCGCCCCAGCCGGGAATCTCGCACAATCCCACTGGTCAGGACAGTACACCACCGAAACCGTCCAAAACCGGACAATCGAGTTTACCAACAGGAGCAGGCAGAATTACATCCGGGGCGGGACCGAAATCGCGGTCTGGCTCTCGTGGGACCGGGGCCATACAGACGAGGAGTACACAGTCGAACTGTATCGAACGAACGGAACCGACTCCCGACTTGTCGCCCGCTCACAGCCCTATCGCGGTGACGATGTACCAAACGAGCGAATCGTTGCCGACGTCAGGCCCGGCGACTACTATCTCGTGATTCGTGGGCCCGCGTCGCCGACTAGTGCACGGTTACGGCTTGTCTCACCGACACACGACCTCCAGCACACATCAGCTCGAAACAGCATTGTCGCTCCAGGGACGGCCCGCGGAGTTATTACTGTCGGGGCATACAACAGCCGTGTCAAGCAGCTCGAACCGTTCAGTTCCCGTGGCCCGACAGTCGATGGACGGACCGGTGTTGACATCGTGGCCCCGGACAGGCAGTTCGCCGCTGCCGCACCTGACGGCTTCGTCGGCTCTTCGGCTGCAGTCCCGTACGTCGGTGGAACCGCGGCCCTGATGCTAGAGGCGAACGAGTCGCTATCGCCCCGCGAAACAGAACGCCTGCTGGAACAGACCACGAGAGACGTGGGGCGGCCGGGACTCAACAACGAGACCGGCCACGGGGCGGTCCGTCCAGTCCATGCAGTCCGGAGTGCACAGAACCGCACCGACGGTTAAATCTAGTTTTAAGCCAGCCACAGGGCTTTGATGGGTCCCGCATCATATATCCGACAGTGACGCTATGTCGAGTCTCATCGAAACGATACAAGAGCGGACCGGGACAGCGGACGAATCGCCGCGGGTACTCGATGTTGCGGAGAACGAAACCGACGACGTGCTCGATGCGCTCGCCTCGGACACCAGTCGGTCCCTGTTCCGTACGCTGTACGACGAGCCCGGAACGCCGTCCGAGATAGCGGACCGATGTGACACGTCGGTCCAGAACGTCCACTACCACGTTTCGAACCTCAAAGACGCAGACCTCATCGAACCGGTCGAGACGGTGTACTCCTCGAAGGGCAACGAGATGACCGTGTACGGCCCGGCGAGCGACCCAATTGTGCTGGTCGGCGACCACGACCTTGCGCCGCGCATCCAGCAATCGATGAGCAACGTTATTACGGGGATAGGACTCATCGGCTTTGCGAGTCTCTTCGTCCAGTGGGGCGCAGAGAGACTGGCGGACGCAACCGCCGGATCCGAGGTCTTGGCTCCTGCGAGTCCGCATGCAGGGCCAGTCAGTGGAACCAGCACGCTCGCATGGTTCGTGTTCGAAGTCGTCGAGCCGGGCGTGTTGTTTTTCTGTCTCTGCATCACCGTTCTCGGTATCGCTACGCTACTGACTGACGAGTGACTCTGGCGAACCGCTGTCATAGGAAGGACCGCTCTGCCGTGGCGATTTGAGGACAAAACCCACAGAACTTGGTCTCAGATCGCAACGTGACAGCCGTGGGTAAGGCAACGAGATCAGGTCTCAGACGGGGGTAGACCGATCGCCAAGCCCGAGATGGTTTCAAAAACCGTGCGTATAGCCCACTGTCGCGGCGTCAGTCCATCACGGACCGAAGACCGATGCCTACGCCAACGATGGCGAGCACCCCGCCGACAGCGAGAGCGCCGACACCAACCCCGAAGTCCCCAGCCTGTGACTGCTGCGCTGCCGGCGTTTCGCCGGTAACTGAATCGACATCGTTGGAAGACGAGTCTGTGGATGTGGGAGTCACATCTGTGATGCGCAACGAGCCGACCGTATCGGGCTGCCCCTCGGCCACCTCAGTCCCACGGTACAGCGACAGCTCGTAGGTGCCCGCAGCGAGTTGCGAATCGAGGGCGACCTCCGAACCGGATTCGACTGACACGGCATCGGCGTCCGCGGCGGTTTCGAGGGTGGGTTCGTCGTGGCCGGCCGCCGTGGTATCAAACAGGAGGGCGACACTATCATCGCCGTTCCCGTCATGGACGGTCGCATTGATCTCGTAGTTAACGTCCGGGCTCCCGATAGAAATGGTGGCCGCGTCAGCGGTCGCGAGAGCTATCTGAATTCGAGCAGTCTCTCCCTGCCGCCCTGTGACTACTGATTCCTCCAGCCCAAAGTCGGCCGACTCCCCAACCTCGAATTGCTCGCTTGTCGTCCCGTTGGCTTCGATGACGATCGTTCCGACAGTCGGTCTCCCGTCAGTCGACTGCCCATCGAACATGCGGTACGAGTACGTACCGGCGGCGAGCGTGGACGAGAGGTCCGGCTCCGATTCGGTCACGGTCAGCGAGTCATCGGGATCCGGCACTCTGAGCGTCGCTCCGTCCGTGCCGGCCACCGCAGTATCGAAGAGGACTGTCACCTCGCCGTCACCGTCATCGTCACTGACGGTCGCGTTGATCCGGTAGTTAGCCGCCTCGCTGCCAATGGAGAGCGTTTTGGTTCCTCCATCAGTCATTGAGACCGGAATTATTGTGGTGTCGCCCTGGGAGACCTCGACGACGTTTTCGCCATCATCAGTCGGTTCCGGGGTCACTATCTCAGGTACCGTATCAGTACAGTTTCCGTCACACGGGGCGATGGTCTCAGTACGTTCAAACAGTGTGTCGCCGTCAACATGAGCGGACAGTTCGTAGGATGTGTTCGCTGGGGGGCGCGACAGATCGAACTGGGCGACGAACGTCCCATTGGGCTGTACTATGACCTCACTTTGGTAAAGGAACGGGTTCGACGAGTTTTCTGAGATGATTTCGACCGTCATCTCCGTCCCGGGGTCCAGCGTGGTCTCTCCAGTGACCACCTGTTGTTCGTCGGCGTGCAGCGGGAGGCTGTCCTCTGAGACCGTAGCTTGCTGCTCCCCAGCGGCAGCCCCTTGGCTAGTACAGTTTCCGTCACACGGAGCGATGGTCTCAGTACGGTTAAACACCATATCGCCGTCGGCATAGCCGGACAGGTTGTAGGATGTGTTCGCTGGCTGGCGCGACAGATCGAACTGGGCGACGAACGTCCCATTGGGCTGTACTATGGGTTCCCTTCGGTAAACGAACGGGTTCGACGAGTTCTCTGACACGATTGTGACTATCATCTCCGTCCCCGGTTCCAGTGTGGTTTCCCCCTTGACCACCTGTTGTTGGTCGGCGTGCAGCGGGAGGCTGTCCTCTGAGACCGTGGCTTGCTGCTCCGCAGCGGCAAGCCCCGGACCCGTCGCCGCTGCGGCGATAAGCACTGCGGCCAGTGCCACCGACCGAACGCTCACAGAATCACCTCCTGTGGTGCGGGCAACTGTCCGTGCGTTTGAGAGCGATGCTGCCAACAATACCGCGTCGCAGATGGAGGGCAATTCGCTGGCATACAGTCAGCGGTTACGCTGGGACTGAAAAAGCACCAGCGATAGGTTAAAGCCGTCTTGAACCCGGTAATGCTGATCCGATCAATGTGCCGGCAAGTCCGTCATAATGTACCGGTTATATCTGTGACACCGTTTCGGCGGCGACCACATGGCATCCACGTACGCACCCGCTTTGTAGTAAGAGACGATATACCACAGGAAGATGCAGTAATTTTATGGTAATTTCGGGATTATTGACCAGTATGCGAACGGTCCTCGCAAACCAGCTCTCCAACGTCCGGGTCGTGAGTACCGATGGCCGCGAAGTCGGCACACTGCAAAACATTACGATCGATACAGCGACGGGCGAACTTCAGACAATTGTCATTAGCAGCGAGGTTCAGGAAATATTCGGCGTTGAGCGGGATTCCGACGGCGACATTCGATTGCCGGCGTCCCTCATCGAATCGATGCGGGACCACCTGACCATTCAGCCGCCTGCAGAACAGAGTGTTACAGGCGGCGATACTGTGGATTCATAGGTAACCCGTCGGGTGTTCAAACGGGCCGGTCAGGATGCAATTGCTAGCTGTGCGTTTGCAGCGGCAGAGTTCGGTTCTGCCGCGATGATAAGTCGTCATTCTTTTGAAAGTATGCAGGCTAGACGCCGATATGACCCCGCTTGCAGTGGTAGCTGCTCCCCTCCAGAACAACGGCACAGGTAATATTGTATTGCTCCTGTTCAACCTGTTAATTGCCGGTATCCAAATTGCCGGTATGTGGATGGTGTTTGAGAAAGCCGACCGCGCAGGCTGGAAGGCTATCGTTCCGATTTACAACTTCTATGTCATGCTCAAAATCGGCGGGAATGCGTGGTGGTGGTTAATATTGCTGCCGATCCCTATCCTGAACATTTTGGCATTGTACAAAATCCACGCTGGCGTAGCCAGAGCGTTCGGTCGGGGTATCGGTTTCGCGCTCGGACTCACGTTCCTTGGACTGCTCTTTTTCCCGTTGCTGGGCTTTGGTGATTATCAATACCGTCAGTCCGGCAGACTCGCCTGAGATTGGCTGGCGCGCAGCGACATGGGCCAACCCTCGAGACGTAGACGAGTCGAACATCGGGAGTGGATTCATCATCACAACCACGGCCCGAAACCGCTGTATCCCCATTTCAAAGGTGAGACAGCGCCAGCGTTGCAGGAGATTACTTGAGTCAGACTGTTCGCCATTGCAGGTACTCGCAAACGTCCCGGCTATTGTGGCACTGGTTGGACTCCGATTAATAGGTCGTGGTGGCTGTGGGACCAAGGTTCAGACAACCCACAGTTGGTGTTATCGGAACGGCCTGAATTTACAAGGCAGTCGACCACTGGACGATTACTGTAACATCGCGTCAACGTACTCACTCGCCGTCTGCCGGGCCGTTTCGAGTTCCTCGGTGTCATTAAGCATCACGGCGCGGGTCCGGGCACCGTCAATGATCGTCAGCAGCGAACGAGTAACGTGATCCGCGTCGACATCGGTGAACACACCCTCGTCGATCCCGTGATTGATCACCGCCTTGAGCATGTACCGAATGTACTCGTCGTTCTGGCGGAACCGGTCGCTGAACGCCTCCTTGTACGGTGCTTGACTCCGCATCTCTAGCAAGGCGACCGAGAGATCGGGGTTTTCCTGCGGTTTGACAAGCAGTTCATCGAGTAATATTTCCAGTCGGGCTTCGGGGTCCGTTGTCTCGACGTCGTGAATCGAATCGACGAACCGCTCCAGCAGATAATCGAGAAAGGCCGCAAGAAGGTCGTCCTTCGTGTCGTAGTAGTAGTGCACTGCAGCCGTCGATTTGCCGTACTCGTCCGCGATTCGTTTTATTGTGAGATCAGCGTACCCGTGTTCGCGCAACGCCCGGTAGGTTGCCTGCATTATCTCCTCGGTCTGTTCCGAGAAGGTGCGGTCCGATGGTCCACCCATTGGCTAACAGTTTCGCCCATGGTTGGATAACCGTTGTGACCTGTATGCTATTACGGACTGAATTATTAGTTAGTTAGTCTAAATTCAGCCGAATAGATCTAATTATCGTCGGCACCCCAGATTGTGGAATTCAAAGCGTTTTTGACTAATCGGTTAGTAAGTTTTGTCACAGCCGCCATGGATGACGATACAGCTACCGAAATTCTCGAGGCGACGTACCGCGCCCTCTGCCAGCACGGGTACGCCGCGCTCACGGTCAAGGACATCGCTGACGAGGCAGACCGGAGCAAAGCGTCTATTCACTACTACTACGACAGTAAAGAGAACCTCTTTGCGGAGTTTCTGGACTTCTTGTACGAACGATACACTGCAAAAATAGCGGGAGTGGAAGGGAACACGCCGCGGGAAGAACTCGATTCGCTGTTGGATACAGTTCTCACCGATGGGCGACGGACGCCCGGCCAGGAGTTCAGAACAGCGTTACTCGAAATAAAGGCACAGGCCCCGTACAACGACGCTTTCCGGACACAACTGGCCAAGTTCGATGCTGCTCTCTTTGACCAGTTGCGGGAAATTATCGCGGCCGGCGTCGAAACCGGGGAGTTCGATAGCGCGGTCGAGCCGGCCGTCGCAGCGGAGTTCCTCGTGACGGCGATCACAGGTGCCCATACCCGACACGTCGCCACAGACCGTTCGATAGACAGATTCAACGAAACGATTACACGATACGCTGAGACGCATCTTCTTGCAGACGCACCGGCGGAGGCGACCCACTAATGGGGATTCGAAGTCGCGTTGGTGCTCTGTTCAAGGGTCCCGAAGAGTTCGACCTCACGTCGGGTGGCATCGGGAAGCCGCTGTTCTTCCTCTCGATGCCGATTGTCATCACAAATCTCTTCCAGACCGCGTACAACCTCGCGGACACGTTCTGGCTCGGCCAGTACAGCACGGATGCGCTGGCGGCAATCAGCTTCGCGTTCCCAATGGTATTCCTCCTCATTTCGCTCGGAATGGGGATATCGGTCGCCGGTAGCGTCCTCGTCGCGCAGTTTACCGGTGCGGGCGAGGAGCGCGACGCCGAGTACGCCGCCTCACAGACGGTGACGTTCGCCGTCATCGTCTCGTTCGTTCTCGGCATTGCGGGCTATCTCGGCGTCGATACGTTTCTCAGCCTGATGGGCGCGTCAGAAGATGTCCTGCCCATGGCGACCAGCTACATGGAGGTCATCTCGCTCGGCCTACTGTTCATGTTCGGCTTCTTCGTCTTCGTCGCGCTCATGCGGGGCTACGGTGACACGATAACGCCGATGCTCGTCATGTTCGGCTCAGTAGTCCTCAACATCATCATCGACCCGTTCCTGATATTCGGCTGGACGGTCGTCGAGAACGCGCCGCTCGTCGGGACAGTCTCGTTCCCCGAGCTCGGGATCGAAGGGGCCGCCATCGCGACCGTCTTTTCGCGGGCGCTGGCGCTGATCGTCGGGCTGGCGATCATGTTCCGAGGGAACCGCGGCGTCCAGATTCACCTCCGCGATATGGCTCCAGACCTGTCGTATCTCCGCCGTCTCGTTCGCATTGGCCTGCCCGCCTCCGTCGAGGGGACGGGCCGTGCACTGTCGATGAATCTGCTGCTGGTCATCGTCGCGATGTTCCCGGACACAGTCGTCGCCGCCTACGGGATCGGCACGCGCGTGTTCTCGGTCGTCTTCCTGCCAGCCATCGCAGTTGCGCGTGGCGTCGAGACGATGACCGGTCAGAACATGGGGGCCGACAAACCGGACCGAGCAGCGAAAGCGGCCGGCCTCGCAGCGAAGGTGCTTTTCGGCGTGCTCACCCTGGCTGGAGTCCTCGTCTGGTTCACCGCTGCACCGATAGCCGACCTGTTCACGACGGACCCCGAGGTTGTCGAAATCACGACGCAGTTCCTCCGTTACGTCGCGCTTTCCTTCGGCTTCATCGGCATCATGCGAGCCTACACCGGGAGCTTCCGTGGTGCCGGGAAAACGCTCACCGCCGCGGCAATCTCGGTGTTGATGCTCGGGATCATCCGCTTCCCGATTGCGTGGTTCGCCGCTGTGCCGCTCGGCGAAACCGGAATCTGGATATCGTTCGCCATCTCGAACGTCGCAGGGGCGCTCATTGCCTACGGCTGGTATCGACGCGGGACGTGGCGAGACAGCAACCTCACCGAAGCCAAAGTCGATATTGACGAAGCGGGCGTCGAGATGTCGGCGGATGGAGACTGACAGCAGTGGGTGGCGAGCGCGTGTGATACCCTTCGAGTGAACCAATGCTTTCAGGGGAGCCACCGGTACTACTGCTATGCCCACAGAGCCGAACGCCAGTCAGAATCCCTCGTCGCCGCTGTTTGCAGCTATCTACGATCCGGCAACGACGCTCATCGAACGGACCCTCCTACGGCCACATCGTGAGTATCTGGTAGCGGATCTGGATGGAACGGTGCTGGACCTCGGCGCTGGAACCGGCGCGATGTTTCCGTATTTCGATAGCGTGGCGACCGCCTCAACGGAGTTTCACGCTGTCGAGCCGGACCCGCACATGCGGCGGCAGGCAACAGAGAAGGCGAACGCGCAGGCCACGCCGATTCGCATCGAGTCGTCACCGGCGGAAGCTCTCCCGTACGACGACGAATCCTTCGACATCGTCGTCACCTCGATGGTGTTCTGTACGATTCCGGACATCAAGTCCGCGATGAGTGAGGTTACCCGCGTACTCAAACCCGGCGGCGAACTGCGTTTCTTCGAGCACGTCATCGACGACGGATGGCGCGCTGGGCTACAGTCAGCGCTCGCACCGCTCTGGAAACGCCTTGCCGGCGGTTGTCATCTCACCCGGCAGACGGGGACGCGACTCGTCGCGGACCGGTCGTTCGACGTCGTCGAAATCGAGCGACTCAACCTCGGCGTCACACCGATCCGTCCGTTCGTTCGGGGACGGCTCCGCAAGCGCTCGGTGTCTCCGCCGCGACAACTCAGCGGCGATTAACTCTGGCTCTGTGTGACAGACCCTTCCTCGTTCGGCTGGATGACGACGAACCCGTCGTCACCGGTGAACTCCATCTGTATCGACTCACCGGAGGTCTGGCCGATCTCGAACGTCTTGTTCACCTCGATAGACGGTGAGAGGTTCGAACTCCACGCAACGGTGGCATCCGGGTCGGTGAACACCGGCGGCGTCATCACCAGCGGGTCGCCGTGTGTCGTCAGTGCGACTTCGCCGGGGCCGGTGAGGTAGACGTTCGTCAGCCCACCGGCGGCCATACCGGAGAGACTGCCAACGGTGTTGATTTCGTAATCGATGGTTGATTCGAACGCGAGCACGTCAGTGCCGTTGACCGATATCGATTCCCCGTCAGCGAGAGTCAGCACCTGTACCTTCTTGCCGTTCTCGGCCACGTAGAGATGGCCGTTTCCTTCAGCCTCCATGACTGGCGTCCCTTCGCCGCTCACGGCCTCCTTGACAAAGCCCGTGATGCCGCCTTCCGCCGAGGACTTGCCAGTGAACGTGACCTCGCCGGTGTACGCGACCATCGACCCGGCTTTGACCATCACCGTTCCGTCGAGCGGGATGTCGAGCAGCCTGTTGTTCTCTTTCTGGAAGCCATCGCCACCGTCCTCGGGGGCGTTGGAGCGGACAAATTCCTGTAAGTCCATAGTTACATCGAGATACTCGAGAGGCCACCGTCATAGACTTCGTGAAGGATTAAAACACAGTTTGTGCGACTGACCCACACATTGCTTTGGCCATACAGCTGTTGATAGGAAAGAAGTGAGACATTGGTATAGTCGAATAGCTGTTCCGAATAGCTATATTGTTGGTGACGCCGGCTTTGGTTTTGAGATAGCGCCGTTCCCCGCCACATCCGGACAGCGGAGTCGTACACGACACTGCCCGGGACGTACCACCGGTCGCTGTGTATGGGTCGAATTTCTTCGGGCTTTCCGCCGTCTATGGCTTCGATGGTCGAGACACTACTCAGAACGCCCACCGACCCACTCATGTGCGACAGCGATATCCACCATTCGTATATCTGTGGTATCCAGAAGCGTAGCCGCGTCCTGTCCGGGACAACGACAATGTCACACGCAATCGACGGAAGGCAATCGTCTGCGGTAGGTATTCAACCGGTAGATTGCAGTTCAATACGACTCCGAGAGCGAGGCGTCAACCCTCAACGGCATCTCTCGTATGTTCAGCGTCCAGCCCGAACAACAGTCCGGCGAGAAACAGCAGTTCGTTACCCTGGTAGTACTGTTCGAGTACGAAGTTTATCAGACCGATATCCGGTGTGGTTGCTCCCAACAGTACCAGAACGAGCGCGAACGCGGCAGCGAGACCGGCGACCCACCGGACGACGATACCCGAGAGCAATCCCACCACGAAGACGACAACGGCAGTGAAGAGGGTCATATCTCGCTCCAGCGTGTCGCAGCCGTTGGCCTGCCAGCGGTTCCCATAGGGAGCACAACACTTCCGCCGTATATAATTCTATTAGCAGCAGAAAACAGAGCCACGTCACTCGATTTCGGCGACGACACGCGCCAGACAGCCCTCACCTGGTTCGAAGTACGAGTAGTGATCGGCAACGAGATCAGAGACGTTCACGTCTTGATAGCCGTCGGGAAGCGGCCCCGCATCACGAGTCCCAGCGTGGCCGACGGCGTGGGTCCGGTCCGACGCTCGGTACACCCACGAAAGGACCTTGTCGTTGTGGCTGTAGAAATTCGACACCGGGGCGTCAACAGCCCCGATAGCGTCACCGTATCGGCCACCCTGAATCACACTATCGTAGGGAATAGCGCCACCGAGCAGTGACACCGAGGCAAGCGCGTCTGTCGCCCCTTGCTCTGCAAGCACGCGAAGTGTTTCACCGGTCACCCGTGCGCAGAGCGAATGCGCGAGCAAGTGGACGGGTCGCCCGTCGGTTTCGGCCCATTCGACCAGCCACTGACCGAGGTGAGTCCCGTTTGACTCGGCGTTGGCCTTCGCCTGCTCCCATTCGACGTCGGAATCCCAACTGTACGCGACGACCGGTGTGGGCCGTGTTCCGTCAAGCGCTACCTGAGCCGTATAGGCGTTGTCGTGCGCCCTCTCGGCGTCGGTACTAAATCCGTGGATGAACAGGAACACCGCCGACGCATCGTCGAACGCCCACGTACCACTAGTCTCGAAGGCTGGCCCCTCGGCTGTGTTGAGGAGCCCACGCGTGGTAACGACAGGGTGTGAGTCCGGTGCGGAGTACCCGCCAGAGTCGCCCTGCAACGACCAGTACACGTAGGCACCACCGCCCCCAAGCAGACCGAGGCCGCTTCCAAGACCGATGAGCAGCCGCCGTCTGGTCACACCGGTTTGACTGGCCATAGCTTGTAGCTTGTATGTGGGTCACAGGCGAAGGGATAAGTCAATTGAGATTGTCACGCTCGGAAACGGGAAGCAACGCAAGAGCGGTGTCACAGCCCATAGCCTTCATATCTCGGCGGGCGGTTAACGCAGGCATGACGACCTGGGACGAGCGATACCGAGCGGGGACGTACCCACAGCACCCGGACCCACATCCGGTGTTAGAACGATACCTGCCGACCTTCCCGCCGGGTCGAGCGCTTGACATTGCAACCGGGACTGGGCGGAACGCACTGCCGGTCGCAGCGGCCGGGAACCGCGTCGACGCGGTCGACCAATCACGCGCGGGACTTCAGATTGCCCGCGAGAACGCACGCGCCGCGGGCGTCGAAGACGACATCGAGTGGATACAGGCAGACCTCGAATCGTTCGCGTACCCGACGTCGACGTACGACCTCATTACGATCAGCTTCTATCGCCCCGTCGACCGCCTCCCCGATATCATCGAGGCGCTGGTCGACGGCGGCTGTCTGTTCATCCAGCACCACCTCAGGACGACCGACGACGTGGACGGCGGCCCCTCCGGAGACCGGTACCGGTTTGCCTCGAACGAACTGCTCAGGGCCGGGCTCGGGCTGACAGTATTGCATTACGACGAGCGGACCACGACAACGGACGGCACGACCGCCGCAACCGCCCAACTGGTCGCCAGAAAGTCAAAGGGCGGTCGTCAGTCGTATCCAGATATCTCGGAGTGAGTTGGGAGGCGAGCTATCCCCGTCGACCACAGGGCACGGTCCCACTGCGGACGAAGCCGTTCGGGACCGACGCTTTCTGTGGTGCGGGCAAACCCACTCGTATGAATCAACAGCGAGGAGAAGTAGGACCGCTCAGTTGGCGCGAATTGTATCGACTTAGTGTGACGATGCGCCCACGGTCGTTGATACCGCAACTTGGAGGGACTGAGCGATGACAGCGGCCGATTTCGACGCCGTCCGGGAATACGACGACGACCAGTTCTCGGCTGTCGAAGTGTTCCGCAGCGACCGGATGAAAGTCGTCTGTGGCTATTTCGAACCCGGACAGTTTATTCCGGTACACGCACCTGCGAGCGACGTCGCGATACACGTCCAGTCCGGGACCGGTGTCGTCCGTGATGGGGAGACGAGGCGAACGGTCAAGCCGGGCGACGTGGTGGTCGTCGAGGCCGATACCGACCGCGGTGTCAAAGCGGGCGCGGACAGTCGGCTAGAGGCGTTACTGGTGACCGCACCGCCGCCGACCGATGCGGAACACGAACCGGTCCGGAAAGGGCTCAAGAAGGACAAGTTCGACCCCTAACGTCCGGCCGGGTTCGTCTCCCACCCAGGCAACAGGACCGGAGTCACTCGACGACGTACGAGCGGTGTGAGCCGCGGGTTCGCACGTCGACGAAATGGTGGCGTGTCGCATCGCCCACGTTACCGACGGCGGAGTGGGGTGTCTCGTTGTCACTGTACACGCTCTCGGCCGGGCGCAGGTCGCGGTCAGCTAGCTTGTCGGTGACGGCAGCGGGGAGGGATGCGCCGTCCCGGACATCGACGATAAGTAACTGGTCCGTGAAGCTCTTTGCGAGAAACGCGTCGGTGATCGGCTCGTAATCGGTAAGCTCCCCAGCTAAAGCGCGGAGGGCCGCCTGCCGGTCGGTCATCGGTATCTAATAGCTCAGCCGCACCGAAAGCTGTCCGTGCGAACATCTTCCCACCGACCGTCACAGCTCGTCGATGATTTCGTTGGCGAAGGTCGTCATCGCCGCCGCTGGCTCCGCGGCGCGTAGGCCGACGATGACGTGATCAAGGCCGTAGCCTTCGAGCCGTCGGAAGTACTCCCGGAACCACTCGACACCGGCCCGATACCCCTGATGGAGCGGTTCGGGTTCGGCTGTGGGATCAGCAGCGAACTCGACTTGAAGGGCAATCGTGAACGGTTTCTCGGGAGCGTGACTCCGCCACGTGTCGAGGTACGACTCAAGCGTCGACTCGGGGAGGTGATAGAAAATCCAGCCGTCGCCGTTCTCGGCGATCCACTCCGTCGACTGTCTGGCGTTACCAGTCGGAAAGAGCGGGAGCGTGTCCGTCGTTGGCTTCGGGAGAACATCCAATTCGCCGTCGATCTGTCCCCAAGAGCCGTCAATCGTCGGGTATTCGTCTCTCCAGAGTGCGCGGAGCGCGTCGACGCTTTCGCGGACGAGTTGCCCCCGGTTCTCGGGGTCGACATCGAACGCCGGATACTCCGGGTCGCGGTCACCGGAGGCGATACCCAGCACGAGCCTGCCATCGGAGAACCGGTCGACGGTTGCGGCCGACTTCGCCACGTGGATGGGATGGCGCAACGGGAGAACGATGCTTGCAGTACCGAGTGCGACTGACTCGGTGTGGGCGGCGACGTGGGACAGCAGCGACCACGGGTCGAAGGCCCCACCGGCGTCCCCGAACCGTGGCCAGTACGTCGGGACGTCTCGCGCCCAGAGCGCGTCGAATCCGACATCCTCGGCGTGGCTTGCGAACCGGAGTTCCGTGTCGATATCCGGCGTCGATTCCTGCTCGCCTGTGAGCGGAAATCCGAGACCGAACGAGAGGCCATCCTCCCCGTACAGTCGCCGACAGCCGGCATTTGCGTGGTCCACAGCAGTCATCAGGATCCTTTCACGCTGGAGCCGTATTTGCGCACGGATGGACTGCCACTACGGACCGTCGTCCGGGGTATCGACCGACACGGTTCCTGCCCGCTCGTTTCGCGGGAGTTGCCAATCGATATCCAGCGCTCGGTTCGGGAACGATGGCTTAGCAACGACTTCCAACGTCCGATCTTCGGCCGCCGGCGTGACAGGTGAGGCAATCATCAGTCGGGCCACGTCAGCCCGCGAAACACTCCCCCAGAGTTTCGCACCGGGCTCGGCAACCGAGACAGTGTCAGTCCGCGGCCCGCTGGTGAGGACGCCGGGTCGGAGAATCGTATGCCGGATCGGAGCCTCGCGGATTGCGGCTTCCGCCGCCGCCTTTGCGCGTTGAATCGGCTGAATGACGACGTCAAAGGCCGCTGCGAGCGGACTGGCTGGCTCGTCACCGACGCCGATAGCGGATTCCATGACGAACGCCTCGACGCCGGCGTCGACAGCCGAATCGAGGAGGTTGATCGTCCCCGTGCCGTCGACGTACTCGTCCCGAGACCAGACGTCCGTGACATTCGAGCCGACGGCGCTCAGGACGACATCGACATCTGACAGCGCCTCTGTCAACGCAGTCGGATTCAACAGGTCGTCGACGACAACCTCGTCAGCACCGGCCGCCTGCAGGTCCTCTGTCTTCGACGGTGTGCTGGTCAGTGCCCGGACCGTCGGCACGCGCGAACTGAGCAGTCGGAGCGCCGCTCGCCCGGTTCCGCCGCTGGCTCCGGCGACAAAGACCGTCTCCACGTCAGAAGGGTCCATAAGATAGCTTGGGGCTGCCGATACATGATTGGCCGGGCCTGTGTTACCAGCAGGTGGCACGCTGATACGCCCAAAGAACGCGACGCGTCGGGCCGCGATTGCGGCTGCCGATGCGTTCAGTCGTCACACGGCGGCGTCTGCTGCGGCGAGGATGTCTCCTCAAAGCGGTGATAGAGCCGGCGCAGTTCCATGCGGATGGTCACACGCTCGATGAGAGCGAAGCCCGCAACGACGACGAGGAAGCCGACGAGCGTCCACAGTGACACCGACGAGCCGAGCAGGACCCAGCCCATGAGCGCGGCGAAAATCGGCACGACGTACGCGACCAAGTTCGCACGAACCGGGCCGATGCGATTGATGAGGCCGAAGTAGATGGCGTACGCGACCGCCGTCGACGGGATACCCACAGCGATGATGCTCGCAATCGTTTCAGGGCCGATACCGATCACGGCTGTTGGTGGCTCCCCGACCAGCAGGCTCGCGACGTGGAGGAGCACCGCGCCAACGGCCATCGCCCACGCAGTCAGTGGTGTACTGTCCATCTGCGGGCCGACACGCTGGAGGAGCACACTGCCGAGGGCCACGGCCGCGGCCGCGCCGAGGACCAGCAGTTGCCCGATAGCGCTCGCGTCGGTGAACGTCGACGGAGACGGCTGCACGATGATGATAACGCCGCTCAGTGCGATACCGATACCGACCGCACCGAGCCACGATAGGCGGTCGCCCAGCAGCCACCAGGCGAACACGGGTGCGAGTATCGGGTTCAAACCGTACATGACAGACGCCGCTGCGGGCGTGGTCGTGCCCTGACCGAGGAACAACAGCCCGTTGTTGAGCGCGATGAGGAACAGCGCCGCCATCCCGATTCCCAAAAAGTCGCCGCGAGTCCGGGGTAGCCACGTCGACCGGGGCCGAGTAACCACGATGTAGCCAAGCAGCGTCACCGCCGCCAGGTCGAACCGGAGACCGGCAAACAGCACCGGTGGAAGCTCACGGAGCCCGGTTTTGATGGCGACGAACGAACCACCGAATAACATTGCGAGCAGGACAAACAGCGCGCTGTCTCGGTACCGAGCCGGGAGTGAGGGACGATCAGTGAACGTGGAGGGCAACATAGGCCAAGTCAGTTTGACCACCAGTTAGAGCGAAAATATCTCATTACCTGTTCAACGGGTCGAAATGTGAAGAGGGCTGTGGGAGACGTGGTGTCACGGACCGACAGTCGTATCGGCAAATCCCACCGGGAAAGCTCGAAAGCGACTCAGTCCCAGGCGGCGGGCGACCAGTCCGGATCGACGCGTCGGTCGACGGTCTCAATCCCGTCGATTCGGTCGATTTCGGCGTCCGTCAGGGACAAGTCGAGGCTCGCCAGGTTATCGGTGGTGTGGGCTTCACTCGTGGCTTTCGGGATCGCCGTCACGCCCTTCTCGCGGAGCCATGCGAGGCTGACCTGCGCTTCGCTCGCGTCGTGGTCGTCGGCGATGGCTTCGATGACATCGTGACCGAACACCTCACCGCGTGCCAGCGGGGAGTACGCGACCAGTTCGTAGTCCTGTTCGGCCGCGTGCTCGCGGAGTTCCGACTGCTGGAGGAACGGGTGCGTTTCGACCTGATTTGCGAACACCGGCGCATCGAGCACGTCCATCGCCGTTTCGACGTGGTGCGGTTCGAAGTTCGAGACGCCGACGTTGTCGATCAGGCCGCGGTCGACGAGTTCGTCGAACGCCGGGAGCGTCTCCTCGGGCTCGTACTCGCCCGCCGCCCAGTGGACGTACAGCAGGTCCACCGAATCGACGCCGAGTTTGTCGAGGCTCTCCTCGGTCGTCTCGATCACGTCGTCGTGTGAGAGATTCGAGATCCACACCTTCGTCGCCAGGAAGATATCGTCGCGGTCGACGTCAGCCGCGGCGATACCGTCACCGACGGCACTTTCGTTGTCGTAGGCCTGTGCGGTGTCAATATGTCGGTAGCCGGCTTCCAGTGCCGTCCGAACGCTCTCGGCACACTGTTCTGCGTCTTCATTCTGCCAGGTACCGAGACCGAGCATCGGCATACCGCTCGCCCGTGGACCACCATCTGTCGAGGACTGTTTCTGAGTCATTATCGGATACCAGAGCTTGTGACTTTAAGCCGTTTGGGAGGCGGCGGGTAGCGCCGACTATCGGATAGTCTGCAGAGACGCTAGCGATCAGTAGCAGGACAGAGACAGTCAGAAGCCGTATGACCCGAAAATCCAGAGCGCAATCAAAGGCGACACAGCGAGGAACGCGCCCAGGACAACCGTCCCAGAAACTGTCTTCCAACCCAGCTCCCGAATCGGTTTCTCGTACCGCCACAGTTGAGCGATGACGTAGACACCGGCGATGACCACGCCGCCGAGCAACAAGAACGGTGGAAACCCGAGTGCTGGAAACGACGGGAGGCCCACCGCCGGAAACGGCTCCGAACCACTCGAAGCCGCGAAATCGAGACCGATGCCGACAGCGCCGACGGCGGTGGCTGCGACGACATACGAGATCCCGGCGACGACGTGCCGGAGTACTCCAGTCAGTGCGAGCGGCTCCCCATCTGCTGGCAGGACCGATGGGGCTGCATAGCTGCCGAGTCCGGTGTAAAAGAACGGAACAGTTAGAACGCCGACGGCGGCGGCATACGGAAGGACCGACGAAATCGCGACGATGAGAACCGCCACGGTCAGGGCATATGTGCGTCCGGTCGGGCCCCCGAGAACCAGTGCTGGCACAAACAGCACGGCGGCAACTACCGCAGTAAACAGACAGATCGGGACAGAGTAGGGCCGGAACCGTCCAACAAAACGGGATAAAGACATGCTGGTGTCGTTTCGGACCCAAGCGCATAGTTTTTCGCCTCCCCAATGAGAACCGGAGTCGGCATGCTTTTACTCTCCGTTGTTGTATCGTGGCAATAGGATGTCATTATCGCGGGCAAAACGCGCTATCACCGAGTCCTGTCCGGACCGCATCTACCCCTACTTGCCGGACTCTATCAGACCGCGATTCCGCGCGAGACAACAGAGGGTGCCACAGCGGCGACCATTCTAGACCGGAGGAAAGCCGTCCCAGAGCCGCTCCCGGCAGCAGAGCTTGAACACGTGCAGTCCTTCCCCATCGGACGGTGCTCCTCGAACAGCTGCCGACCAGCGGGACTGTGGCCGAGTTCGGCACTGGAGACGGGTCGTTCGCCGAGTCAATCAACAGGATCACGCGGCCGGAAACGCTCTCGTTGGTTGATCAGTGTGAGAGCAGCGAAGAGCGACAGGCTGTTAAGCGACGCTTCAGTGAGCAGGGAGACACTGTTCGTCTGCGGGACGCTGAGCCGATTACCGTGCTCCGTGAGACCGACACTGACTCGCTCGACTGGGTGTATATCAACAGTTTCCACGAGTGCAAGGCCACGCTGGCCGAACTCAAAGAGAGCCAGCGGGCAGTCACAGATGACGGCTACACCACGGGCGACGATTACAAAATCGTGAACGGCGTCATCCCTGCTGTCCACCAGATGGTTCGGCGGCTCTGCAGAGATATGAATATCGAGGTGCCGCGACTGATGGTGATGGACATGGGCGTGCCCAACGCCTTCGCCGTCGGCCGGAAAGGTGCGGGTGTCGTCGTTGTATCGAGCGAACTGATGCAGCTCCTGGACAATGACGAGCTGGAGGGAGTCATTGCGCACGAACTGGCCCACATCAAGAACCGGGACGTCATCACGATGGTCGTCGGGCAGTCTATCGGGATGCTCGTCGGCTACGTCGCCTACTTCGCGGTGCTGTTCAGCGGCGAGCGGAACATCGGCTCGTGGCTCATGGCGATGGTTGCCTCCTCGCTCGCGAACGCGCTGGTCATGGTGTTCGTGCTGGCTATCTCGCGGTATCGTGAGTACGTCGCCGACGCCGACGCTCGCCGCGCTATCGGTACCGGTGAGCCGCTGGCCCGAGCGCTGGAGAAAATCTCACGCGGTGCGGAGGGGCGGGAATCAGCAGTCGATGATAGCATGAACGCCCTCTGTATTTTCAACGCCGACAAGGGGCTGTTCGAGAAGCTGTTCTCGACCCACCCGCCGACGGAGAAGCGCATCCAGCGGCTCCGGTCCTGAATGGAAAGTCGTTTCGACCCGCTCTGTACGGATATGTCCTAACAAACACCCCGTACAGCTCTCTGCTAACTGGCCGCTTATCCGCGTCGAGCCGGAAGTATCGCTATGTCAGACACAATGCGAGCGGCGGTCGTGCCTGAGGCAGGGGCAGACTTCGAAGTCGTCGAACGAGAGGTCCCCGAGCCGGACCCCGGCGAGGTACGGATCTCGGTCGACGCCTGTGGCATCTGTCACAGCGACGTGTACGCGAAAGAAGGGACCAACCCCGTCGTCTCCTATCCGCGGGTCCCCGGCCATGAGGTGGCAGGCCATGTGGACGCCGTCGGCGACGCTGTGGACGCCTGGGAGGTGGGTGACAGAGTCGGCGTCGGCTGGCATGGCGGCCACTGTTCGACGTGTGACCAGTGTCGACAGGGGAACTTCCTCCAGTGTGAGAACGGCGAAATCACCGGACTGAGCTACGACGGCGGGTACGCCGAGTACATGACCGCTCCGTCGGAAGCGCTCGCGAAGATTCCGGAGTCACTTGATGCGGCGGCCGCAGCGCCGTTGCTCTGTGCGGGCGTGACGACGTTCAACGCGCTACGGAACAGCGATGCGAACGTCGGGGATCTGGTTGCCGTGCAGGGCGTCGGCGGCCTCGGTCACCTCGGCATCCAGTACGCTCACGCGGCCGGCTTCGAGACAGCCGCCATTTCCCGAACGCCGGAGAAGGAATCGCTGGCGAAAGAGCTGGGAGCCGATCACTTCATCAACGCGGCGGAGACAGATGCCGGTCAGCGACTGCAGGAACTCGGTGGGGCCGACGTCGTGTTGGCGACAGCACCGTCGAGTGACGCCATCAGTTCCATCGTCAGCGGCATCGGTGTCGATGGCTCTGTCGTCGTCGTCGGCGTCCCCGGCGAGCCAGTTGAAGTGAGCGCACAGCAGCTCGTCCAGAACCGTGGCGCTGTCGAGGGCTGGGCCTCCGGACACGCACGCGACTCACAGGACACGCTGGAGTTCAGTTCGCTCCGCGATATCGCGCCGGAGATAGAGACGTACCCGCTCGAAGACGTTGAGGAAGCCTACGGGCAGATGATCGAGAACGAAGCGCGGTTCAGAGCCGTGCTTGAACTGTAGTCGGGCTGGCCACGATACCGGCAAAAGCCTGTCTGTAAGCGACAGTCACAGTCGAAACTACACTCTCCCGCTTTGACACCACGGAGAGCAACGCCTTTGTCTGTGGGTCAAGAACCCGTATTCAATGGACGGCCCCGCCGAGGACCGCGTCTACTATGTCATCAGCGATCTTCATATCGGCGGCGACGAGCAGCTAGAGGAGGTGGAGTTCCTCGACGAACTGCTCGATTTTCTGGCTCGGTTAGAAACCACCGACGAGGACGCCGAGTTGCTCATTAACGGTGACGCGTTCGGGCTGTGGGAGTTTACCGGGATGTCGGGACTGGAGAAGTTCGACGCCCTCGAAGAAACCTACCCGACGCTGTTCGAGCAGTTGCGAAAGACCGGCGAGAACATCGAAATCACCCTGATTCCGGGGAACCACGACCACGAACTCGCGGCCTACGACGAGTACGTGGAGCGGTTCGCGGCATACAACGTCACTCTCGTCCAGTCGAAATCGATTACCCGCCCGGTTGGAGACGCGGCCATCCACTTCGAACACGGCAATCAGCAGGACCCCAACAATCGCATCAAGGACTGGGGCGACACCAACGTGACGCCGCTCGGTTATTACTACAACACGCTCGTGACGAGTCGAGCCGGCCAGCTCTCGGACCGGGGCCGGTACAACTGGCTCAAGGACGTGCAGGCGGTGACGCCGACGGAACGGGTCCCGGTGTGGATGCTCTCGAAGTACTTCTATCGAGAGATGAATCCGCTACTGCGATATGCGCTGGTCCCGTTCCTGTTGCTGTTCAACATCAGCGCGATTCTGGCGATTCTGGCGGCGCTGAATCTGCTCGGTGTCTGGTCCGCACCGGTGGAAACGACGACATCGTTTCTTGATCAGTTCGGCACTGTCGGGACCGCCATCTGGGTATTGCTGGTGGTGAACGCGTCGCTGGCCGGACTCCTGTTGCTCGTGGGCATCCCGTTGTATCTCCTGCGGCGGGATATCAAGAAGACGATCAACCGCTTTGGCGTCTTCGAGACCGACCTTACGGTCGACACCCAGACGACGTACACGGAAGCCGCGCAGGAAGTATTCGAACAGGAAGACGACGTGGTCGTCTTCTGCTACGGTCACACGCACCGGCCGAGTGTGCAGTCGGTCGATGGCGGCTTGGTCGTCAACACCGGGACCTGGCTCAAACGGCTCCACCGGCGGGACGGTGTCATCGGGCTGCTACCCCCGGTGTTTTATCCCTCCTACCAGCTCTGTGCAGTGCGCATTACGGCCGAAGACCGGCAAGTAGTCGTCGACTACGAGGAAGTCCAGAAACCGAGCCCTAGTCCAGAAGAGTTGACACTTACCGAGCGCCTGCTGACGGTCGGTCGAAAACCCGACATCGAACTGCCAGAGCGTGCGGTCGTGGAAACCGAGCAGTCGGTGCCTGCACCGGAACCGGCTGAGCGAGAATTAGACTGATACAACAGAGCGCGGTCGCTGGCTGAGGGGACCAATAGAAAGAGAGTTTTCGGCATCCCGTTGCTGATGTGTCCGCTGAGAGGGTATTTTCGTGCCTTCGTGTGTGATTGATGTCTATCGAGCGTCAGACAGGAGGAAAGCGTTTGCTCCCGAAACGGAGAGTAGTGCAGAAAAGTCTATTACATACGACTGTAATGGCTACGTATGAGCAATACCGCGGACGATGGTCGGGCTGACGGGTCACCACCGTCCACGGCAGAGTTCACACCGGAGCGAGTGCTCTCGGTGTTTCAAGATCGGGCAGACCAAGCGAAGCCGTTGACGGCAACCGATGTGATGGACGCACTCGGCTGTTCACGGAAGACGGCACACAACAAACTCGATGTACTCGTGGAACGAGGGGATCTGGAAACGCGAAAGGTCGGGGCACGGAGTCGGGTCTGGTGGATCCCGTTCTCCCAACTCGTCGGTTCGGGCACGGAACCACAACAGGACCGCGAGCCGCCAGTTGAACACAGCATCGCCGACGCGGACCTGCCGGGGACGGGGGACGTACTCGACGACCGGCGTGCGGCACTGCGGGCCGCGTACGATTATCTTCGTGAGAACCCTGATACCGATGCCGGGAAACTCATCACCGAGGTGTTTCAGGAGCACCCGGCGGGCTACAAGACCGCTGACGAGTGGTGGGACGCTATCGGGCCCGCCCTCGAGGACCTCCCGCAGGTCGATCTGGCTGCCGACCACGAGCACGTCTGGCACTACGTCGGTGGGTGAGTTCATCGATGCCAGAGGAAAAGCCGACGGAACAGTCGGAGGTAACGGAAGAGACGGAGTCAGAGACAGCAGAGGTGTACGCCTCTCGGAAAGAGCAGCGGTATCCGATCTCATCGTACACCCCGGTCGCGTACGACAACCTCGAGGTAGCACCGGAGAGCGATGCCCATCCGGACACGGGGTCGGGCGGGCGGTTCAGAGAACTCTCGTTGCCGAAAGTGCCGAAACTCCGCCACGTTGTCGGTCCCAGCGCGATCATGCTGGGGGCGTCGCTCGGTAGCGGTGAGACCCTGTTCTGGCCGAATCTGGTCGCCAGTTACGGGTGGGGACTGTACTGGCTGTTCCTCACGGCTGTCTGTCTCCACTTTGTCATCAACACGGAGATACAGCGGTGGACACTAGCGACCGGTGAGAGCGTGTTTCGAGCGTTCGAACGGGTCCATCCGGTCCTCCCGCTGGCCATGCTGGTCGGCGGGTTCATCAGTCTCGGCTGGCCGGGGTGGGCTGCGAGCGCCGCGCAGATCGGCGCACAGGGTCTTGGACTCGGAACGTATGACTTCGGCGGTGTCGACATCGTCGGCTGGCGACTGTTCGGCATCGGGCTCATGGTGTTCATCTGGGTGACCTATCAGGTGACACCGCTGATGTACAATGTCGTCGAGAGCCTCCAGCTCGTTCTGGTGGCGCTGTCTATTGCGTTTTCACTGCTGCTGTTCGTTCTCATTGGGTCGGTGGACGTGCTGGTCGGCGTCCCGGGAAGTCTGACGGAGGTTGGTGACTACTCGCCGGTCGGGACCATCGCCGTACTGGTCGGGGCGCTGGCCTACGCCGGCGCGGGCGGCTACCTCAACCTCTCACAGAGCCTCTGGATACGCGAGAAGGGCTACGGAATGGGCCGGTATCAGGGTCGGATCAAGAACCCCTTTGCCGGCGACGACCCCGAGACAGTCCACGAGGACGGGTTCACGTTCACTCCGGACACGCAAAACCTCAAACGGTGGCGGGGCTGGTGGCGCGTGACACAGCTCGAACACCTGTTGACCTTCCTGCTGGGTCTTCTCCTCGTTACAACGATGCTGGTCGTCATCGCGGTGTCACAGGCACCGGGCGCGACGAGCGACGCGGTCGATATGTGGCTCATCGAGATTGCACCGTCGGTCGGCGGGTTCACGACGGGCGTCATCTACGTCACGCTGTTTCTCGCCCTGTTCACGACTGAATACGCAATCATCGAATCGTTCGTCCGGAACAGTTCCGACATCATCTACGAGCTGTACGGACGGGAGGCGGGCTGGAGCCTGCCGCGGCTGTTCTGGGGATTGCTGACCGTCTTCTGTGGCTGGGGCGTGCTCATCCTCACCCTTCCGATATCAATATCCGATCCCTTCGGGCTCCTAGTCGTCGGAGCGGCGATGTCCGGGCTGTTGATGTGGCCGTACATCATCATTGTCCAGCTCGTCAACACGGTCCGGCTGCCAGAGCACACGATGCCTGGCTGGGGTCGGATCGCCGCGATGTGGGTCGCCGCCGCGTTTTTCGGCTACTTCAGCGTCCTCTTGATCGGAACGGGGCTGACGACACGGCTGGGATTACGGGCGTTCGCCGTCCAAACGACCGTACTCGGCAGTGCACCGGGCGGGTACGCCCTCTGGGCGGTCTTCCTGCTCGTCCAGGTGTACACGATGTATCGGGTAGGACGTGCGAAGGTTGCAGCGGACGGAACAGTCGCTGACGCCGCCACTGCGAAAGGGTGGTTCTCGTGACCGACGAACTCCGCGTCCACTTGCACTACACGATGCGTGGCTCGTACCCGCTCCGGCTGGTCGACGTGTTGTTCTGTACGGAGCGGGCGTACTTCGTCGAATACGACTATCTGACGCCTGTCGACCTGTTGTTCGGGTCGCCGGATCAGCGGGCCGCCGCATTCGCCTCACAGGTGGTCGAGGAGGGCGTCCCCGCGGCAATCGAGACGGCCGAACAGGTCGAGACACAGTCATACGACACGCTCGACAGCGTCGATATCCACACTGGTGGTCGAGTCGGTCGGCCGAAAATCACCGCACAGCCCCGGACAGACTCCGCGACGACGGTTCGCGTCCACGGCCAGTTCGACCCCGAACCGTTCACACAGGCGCTTCGATCAACAGTTGACGGGCACGACGTCACGGTCAGACAAAGAGACGGATTCGGGTTCTGACCACTGCCGGGAGGTGTCGCCGGACCCGGTTACCGTATCGCCGCCGCGACCATCTCGATGGGATGTGGCGGCTCCACGTCACTGTCGCCGAAGTCGTCAATCTGGGACCGGCAGGACGCGCCGGGCGCGACGACTTGCTCGGCGGGCGAGTCATCTATCTGTCCCAGCAGGAGGTCCGCGATGCCCTCGCTCATCGAGTAGTGTTCGGCCTCGTAGCCGAAACTCCCGGCCATGCCACAACAGCCCGAATCGAGCGGGTCGACTTCGTAGCCGGCCCGACGGAGGACGCCGACGGCGTGGTGATCCTTCTTCGTCGCCTTCTGGTGACAGTGGCCGTGGTACGCCAGCGAGTCGCCTGGCTCGTCGAAGGCGATCGTCTCTCCCAGCCGGTACGTGTCGAGGTACTCGCAGACGCCGTACGTGTTTTCCGCGACGGTATCGACATCGTCGCCGGAGAGCAGGTCCCGGTAGTCGACCTGGTACATCACCGCGTCCGAGGGTTCGATGGTGACCACATCCCAGCCGTCGCGGATTCGCGGTGCGAGCGCGTCCACGTTCGCCTGAGCTGTCTCACGAGCGTGGTTTAGCATACTCTTCGAGAACGCGGGACGGCCGCTGTCTGTCACATCGTCGGGCACGACGACGTGGACGCCCCCCGCCTCCAGCACTTCTACAGCCGCTTTCCCGACATCGGGGTGGCTGTAATTCGTGTACGGGTCAGCGAGCAAGAGCACCTTCCGGTCAGCTTTGCTCGCCGCGACCATTGCGCCGCCGCGGTCAGCCCACCAGTCCCGGAACGTGGTCCGGTGGAAGCCGGGTAGCGTCCGTTCTTCCGTGATGCCGACCGTTTTCTCCATGAGCAGTCCCGACCCCGGCAGGTCCATCAGCCAGTTCGATACCGGGGCGAACGTGCTCCCGAGGGAGAGCACGGTCTCGACGTTAGCGAACAGTCGGTCCCGCAACGAGATGCCCTCGCGCTGGTGGTGTTCGTGGACCACCTCGGCCTTGAGCTTCGCCATGTCGACGCCGCTCGGGCAGTCCTTTTTACAGCCTTTGCAACCGATGCAGAGGTCAAGGACTTCCGTGACGAACTCCTCCTCAAAGGGATCATCCGGGAGATCACCGTCCATCGCCGACCGGAGCATGTTGGCCCGGCCGCGAGTGCTCGTGATTTCCTCTTCGGCCGCGCGGTAGGTCGGACACATGACGCCGCCAGTCGTTTCCTGGTGGCCGGTACAGCCCGCACAGCCGTGACAGAGTTCGACCATCCCCTGGAACCCGTTCTCGTTGTCCCAGTCGAGTGTCGGTTCGAAGCCAGCGTTGAATTCGTATTCCGGGTCGTACCGGAGGCTCTCGGCCGGGTCGTGCTCGCCACAGATGTTCCCCGGGTTCAGCCGCCAGTCGGGGTCGAACGCCGACTTCAGGTCGCGGAACGTCTCCCAGAGGTCGTCGCCGTAGAGCTTGCGGTTCCACTGGGTTCGGGCACGCCCGTCGCCGTGTTCGCCCGACACGGACCCGTCGTACTGGACGACGAGATCCGTGATAGCGTCGGAGATGGTTTCCATCGTCTCGATGCCGTCCCCGGATTTCAGGTTCAACAGCGGTCTGATATGCAGGACGCCGGGGCCGGCGTGGGCGTAGTAGGAGGCGAAGGTGTCGTGCTCGTCGAACAACTCCCGGATGTCGGCGATGTACTCCGGGAGGTTCTCAGCCGGGATAGCCGTGTCTTCGACGAACGGCCAGTGCTTGTCGTCGCCCGTCCGCGACAGGAGTATCGGCAGCCCGGCCTTGCGCATCTTCCAGAACTTCGCCTGCCGGTCTGCGTCGTAAGCCTCCAGCGCGTCGACGGCGTGGACGGGGGCATCAGTGATCGACGCCGCCCCCTCGCTTGGGGACTCTCTGGCGTCGTATCCTGGGAGTCGGTCGGCGAGCAGATCGGCGACCTTCTGAGCGCCCTCCTCGGCCGATTCGGCATAGAACTCGACGAGGAGCGTCGAGTCCGTCTCCTCGGGAAGCATGCCGACGACGTCGGCGAACTCCGGTGTCTCCGTAGCGAGATCAAGGAGCACGTCGTCCATAACCTCGACGGCCGAGGGGTCGTGGTCGAGAATCGGGGCCACGTCCCGCATCGCCGAGATGATGTCGTCGTAGGTCAGCATGGCGACAGCCGTGGCCTCGGGAACAGGTTCGAGCGAAACCGTCGCCTCCGTCACGACGGCCAACGTTCCCTCGCTCCCGGCGAGCAGGCGTGCGAGGTTGACTTCGCCGCGCTCCCTGGCGGTATCGACCAGTTCGTCCAGATTGTACCCGGAGACGTTGCGTTTGAGCTCCGGATATTTGTCGTCAATCTCCGCGGCATCTGCTGAGAGGATTTTCGAGACTTCGGCGTAGATCCGAGTTTCGAGGTCGGCGTCGGGGCCGGCCTCGGCCGCTCGTGCTTCGAGATCATCAACGTCTACCCAGCCGAATGTCGTCCGGGTTCCGTCCGCGAGGACGACCTCACACTCCTCGATATAGGCGTCTGTTTTCCCGTATTTCAGCGAGTGTGCACCGGTCGTATTGTTCCCGATTGCACCGCCGAGAACGCTCTTGTCGCCCCAGGCCGGGTCCGGCGCGAACTTCAGCCCGTGAGGTTCGAGCCGGTCGTTGAGGCGAGCAATGGTGATGCCAGCTTGGGCGCGGGCCTGCCTGGCCTCGGGGTCGACCGACAGCGCCTGGTCCATGTGCCGTTTGAAATCGAGGACGACCGCCTCGTTGACGGCTTGTCCGGCGAGGCTAGTCCCGCCACCCCGTGGGAGGACTGGAATGCCCTCCTCGGCGCAGTACTCCATCACCGCGACCACGTCCTCGGTCGAGACCGGAGAAACGACGCCGATCGGGAGTTGCTCGTACGCGCTCGCGTCGGTAGCAAACAGCTCACGGGTGTACGTGTCGAAGCGTACATCACCGTCTACACGGCGCTCCAGAGCCGCCACGAGATCTGGCCGATTGATGTTGTCGCCCTGATAGTCGTAGTTCGCGTTCGGGTCTGTCGCCGGGTCACGTTGCTCGGGGAGTCGGGAATCGTATGCCATGAATGGGAAGTGGGTAGAGGGTAGGTGGGAAGGTGAGTCGGGTTAGAAGGCGCCCGGGGCCACGACGAAGGCCAGGACAAGCGTCAGTATACCCGTGAACACACCGTAGTACAGCACCGGAATCAGTTCGAGACGGATGACGCGTCCCTCCTCGCCGATGAGGCCGACCACCGTGAGGGCGGCGACCACGTTGTGAATGGCGATGAGGTTGCCGATTGCGCCACCGACCGCCTGTGCGGCAACGACAATCTGGGTCGGGGCACCGATCTGCTGGGCGGCCTGGAACTGGAACAGGCCGAACAGGATATCGCTGACCGTGTTCGAACCGGCGATGAAGGCACCGAACGCGCCGATGAAGCCCGAGAAGAACGGGAACATCTGGCCGGTCCCACTCGCCGTGATCTCTGACAGCAAGCCGAGCATTCCGGAGTTGATCGGCGCGGCCTCCAGCACGACGGTACTGCCGGTCCGTTGCATGATCATGACCGTCGCGACAGCGAACCACAGCGCCACGACAGCCGGCGCAATGTTTCGGAGCGCCTCGCTCCACGAGGCCTTGATTTCGTCGGTGGACATCCCGTGGAGCGCGTAGGTAATCACGGCCACGAGGACGAAGAGACTCCCGGGGAGGTAGAACAACTCGACGCCCTCCGAGAACGGCGTGCCGAGGATGTTGTTCCACAGGAGAACGCCGTTCGTCGAGAGGAACTCCTGAATCGGACTGACAACGCGGGTCACGACGAGCAACGCGGCGACGAGGAGGTACGGCAGCCAGGCCATACCCAGCGACATATCCTGCGAGTGTGAGTCTTCAAACGTTGCCGTGCCACCGTCAGCTGCGACCGTTCCTTCCCGGCTGCTGCCCGATGTGGTGCCGACACCCTCTCCGGGCTCGATACTGCCGATCCAGTGGTCCGGCCACTGGGCCTGCGGGCCGAAGTCCCATTCCTCGTCGGGGAGGAAGTAACCGGCCCGTAGCGTGGTCGTGACCACGAGTAGCCCGACCATCGCACCCAGCAGTGCCGGGAACGTCGGACCGAGGAAGTACGCAGTCGCGACGTATGGGATTGCGAAGGAAGCCCACGCGAAGAGGCACAGCGGCAGGACTTCGAGCGCCGGCTTGATGGACCGCTCTTCGCCGAAGAAACGCGTCATCATCGCCACGCCGATGAACGGGATGGCGATGCCGACGATAGCATGGATGAGCGCCGCCCACAGACCAATCTGGGCGACGTACGCACCGACGCTCTCAAAGCCACCCTGTTGCAGCACCTGCTGTGAGGCGCCCGTACCCTCTGCGAACACCACGTCACGCAGCCCGATGATCAGCGGTGTTCCGACCGCCCCGAAGGTGATAGCGAGGATGTTCCCCGTGAGGGCGACGACAACAGCGGCAAGTGGCGGGAAGCCCAGGCCGACCAGCAGCGGGCCGACGATGGCCGCAGGCGTCCCGAAGCCGGCCGCGCCCTCGATGAACGATCCCATGAGGAACACGAGCAGAATGACCTGCACACGCCGGTCGTCGCTGATCGACGAGAACCCTGCGTTGATGACCTCGAACGCGCCGGACTGTTTCAGCGTGTACAGCAGGAGTATCGCCCCGAAGACGATGACAAGGATTCTGGTCGCTGTCAGCGCACCGCGTATCGATGCGGCGGCGATCAGCCGAGGGGACATCTGCCAACCGATGAAGGCGGCGATAGCCGCCACCGCCCACGCGATGGGCATCGTCCGTGTCGCGGGCTGGTACAGCCCGACCATCAGCACCGCGATGGTCGCAAGCGGCAGCAGTGCCATAAGCACCAGTGTGTGCTCAGACATCGGGACTCACCTCTGAGGTCCTGTCCGGACAGGTCGCACTTTCACCGATGATCCGCTCCGGGAAACGGTGTCGTGCTCTCATTTCGTAACCACCTCGGTACGTGGCTCTATCGCTCGAAACCATCCGATACGGCGGTTTCTGGTAGGGTGCATCAGTCACGTCGTCTGGCAGGGAGTATTTATACCTATCTACCGTTTACATTATAGTCTGTACAGAATTTTGCCGGAACGGGAGCGAGAAGCGTTGATACAACAAAAATCAGGGGTTATTTTGTACGAACTAACGGAACGGGATACAGTCGTGTGTAACCGGTATAGCAGTTCTTTACGCGGCGATTTCACTCGACTGTACTCCCACTGAAGAGGGTTACAGTCGTCTGTATTCCACAGTGTCAGGGCAGTATTCACGGTCCTGTGGATACGGCTGGATATCGGGGCGTATCGGCGTTCAGCGTTGCGGCTGTCATAGCCACTGTATAGCGACGCTGGCGCGCGGTGACGAACCGGACACTCAGCGCTGCGCTCTACAAACCGGCATCTGCGGTGAATAATACTGCTGTGGAGAGTTCCCGTCGACCAGCCCGCGAATACGGGAACGAGTCGCGTCCGCTCGTCGTACGGATTGCCGCTTGGCGAACGCCGTTACGGCGGAAGTTGAAACCACGAGTATGACACGCGTCACAGTCTGGAACGAATACGTCCACGAGCAGGAACACGAAGCGGTGGCAGACCTGTATCCCGACGGGATTCACGGCGCGATCGCCTCGGCACTGGAGGAGCGCGGCTTCGACACGGAAACCGCGACGCTTCAGGAGCCCGAACACGGCCTCACTGAAGAGGTACTGGCAGAAACTGACGTTCTGACTTGGTGGGGCCACGCCGCCCACGATCAGGTCGCCGACGAGGTGGTCGCCCGGGTGAAAGACCGGGTCCTCGACGGGATGGGGCTTATTGTCCTCCATTCGGGCCATTACTCGAAGATTTTCCGCGAATTGATGGGGACGACCTGCAGTCTGAAATGGCGCGAAGCCGCCGAAACCGAGCGGTTGTGGGTCGTCGAACCAGGCCATCCCATCGCCGATGGTATCGACGAGTACATCGAACTCCTGGAGACCGAGATGTACGGCGAGCGCTTCGACATCCCCGCACCGGACACGCTCGTGTTCAACTCTTGGTTCGAGGGCGGCGAGGTGTTCCGGTCAGGGTGTTGCTACCGCCGCGGAGCGGGCCGAATATTCTATTTCCGCCCGGGCCACGAGACCTATCCGATTTACCACAACGACGCGGTCCAGCAGGTCCTCGCCAATGCCTGTGAGTGGGCCGCTGCTGGGGACGGTCCGGAGCCATCGTTTGGCAACGCCGACCCGATTGAGGATATTGACGAAAGCGACGAGCGGTCGGTCCACTGATTTCGGCGTGGTGGTTTAGCGGCATCGTACTTAACCGAGTTGGGTTTTACATTCTATTACAACGAATACGCACTGCCATGGACCCTACACAGTCACTGTGGGAACACGGGCTGTGTCTTGTGCCGCCGTCGTTCACCGTTTCCCAGATGGTCAACATCGAGCTGTACCCCAGTACGGAGTGTTGATTCGAGACGATCGACCAACGGATCGAGCGACGTTTCGACCGGCGACAACACCCGCCACCGGTGCGTTCCGATTCGAAGACGACACCGTCCCCGATGTAGTCGGTGACGATAGCAGGTACTGCACAACACCGGTCGATGTGTGCGTGATACGTATATACAGTTCTGGCGGCCGATCGCCGGTCAAGAACCTGGTATTCCCGCGTCCCGGAACAGCGGTGCTCGTCGAGACACTCGTTACAGCGTTCTTCGTCGAGAAACACCTCATCGAGCGCAGAGATGGCGTCAGCGGGACCGTCTACGTGGTCGATACGCCACATAGCGTTTTCGGTCACGGTACACATGCCGTTCCGGAGTCGTAGCGTCGGGTACTCGTGAAACAGGTCCATTACCGGGTCGGCCCCCGCAGTGAACCGGAGGGTGAACGCGAACTCCTTCACAGAGAACAGATTCGGCTGTGATGCCATAGTGAATCAGACGATAATACAGTCAGCCGGCTTTCGAACGCCGAAACGGTCACAGTGACGGGAAAAGGGCACTGACGCTGCGAGTTACGTACCTGCTTAGCATCGACCGGCCAGAACGCTCCAACAGCGGACCCAGCCTGTACTCGCCACTCAGTGGCCAGTAAAACCGTGTTTAGTGGTTAGCAATGGGATAGGCGCTTCCAGAGCCGGTTCGGGTCTACTCCTCGGGACCGAACAGCGCATCCGCGTCGGCGGGCGTATCGAAGTCGTGGAAGTGCTCCCCTTTCTCCTTCGTGAGAATGTTCAGGGCCGCCGCCGCGCCGTCGCCGGCGGAGATGACGGCCTGCCACTCCTCGGCTCGGACCATCCCACCCGTCGCGTAGGCGTGGTCGACACTCGTCTCCATCGTCACATCCACGTCAACGACATTTTCATCAGTCATGTCACAGCCCAGTGTCTCAGCGAGGTCACGGTTAGCCCCAGTCGCGAGGATGAGATAGGAGGCTTTGTACGTGTCATCCTCGGTTACAACCTCGAACCCGCCGTCGGTTTGCTCCACGTCGGTCACTTCTGTGCCCTGTTTTCGGTCGACGCCGAAGCTATCCACCTGCGACCGGGCTGTCTCCATGAACGCGGACCCATCCTGAGAGCCGACCCCGAGATAGTTGAACAGGTGAGCTTTGTGCATCCAGGTCCCATCAGTGTCGAAGACTGTCGTTTCCAGCCCGTTTTTCTGTGCAAACAGTGCCGCGCTCAGGCCGGCGGGGCCGCCCCCGACGATGAGAACGTCCGTCATGTTTCTGCAATTATGTTCCATCGCTGGTAATTGTTTCCATCCAATAAAACGTTCAGTCGGATGTGGCAAAGGCATGAGAACGGTTTTGCACAGCCGCCCCGAAGCGATCGTATGCGCGCAGCCATCTATCGCGGCCCCGGTGAGATCACCGTCGAAGAGGTCCCGCGGCCGGAAATCGAATCGCCCACCGACGCGATCGTACGCGTGACCCACACCGCCGTCTGTGGCTCTGATCTGTGGTTCTATCGCGGCCAGAGCGACCGGGAGGAGGGGTCCCGCGTCGGCCACGAACCGATGGGTATCGTCGAGGAAGTCGGCGACGACGTGCGCTCAGTCGAGCCCGGCGACCGGGTGTTCGCCCCGTTCGTCATCAGCTGTGGCCGGTGTGAGTTCTGCCGGAAAGGACTGCACACGTCCTGTGTCAACGGCGATTCCTGGGGCGGCGACAACGGCGGCGGCCAAGGCGAGTACGTCCGAGCAACGGAAGCCGACGGCACACTCGTCCGCGTTCCTGACCGTCACGCCAACGACGAGGATACGCTCGAAGCGATTCTCCCGCTGACAGACGTGATGGGAACCGGCCACCACGCAGCGGTGAGTGCCGGTGTCAGTGAAGGCGACACCTGTATTGTTGTCGGCGATGGTGCCGTCGGACTGTGTGGCGTGCTCGCGGCCCGCCGTCTTGGGGCGGAACGCATTATCGCAATGGGACATCACGAGGACCGTCTCGAACTCGCGGAGTCGTTTGGTGCGACAGAGACCATCGCCGCTCGCGGCCAAGAGGCCGTGGACGCCGCAGACGACCTGACGAACGGCGGTGCAAACCACGTTCTGGAATGTGTCGGTGCGGCCTCGGCGATGGAGACCGCTATCGACGTCTGCCGGCCGGGCGGGACTGTCGGCTACGTCGGTGTCCCGCATGGCGTCGACGACTCCGGACTGGACGTGTTCTCGCTGTTCGGCGACAACATCGCGCTCAACGGCGGCGTCGCACCGGTTCGCGCCTACGCCGACGACCTGCTGAACGACGTGTTGCAGGGGACACTCGACCCGTCACCGATATTCACGAAAACCGTCGACCTCGACGGCGTACCCGAGGGCTATCGGGCGATGGACGAGCGCGAAGCGATCAAAGTTCTCGTCAAACTGTAGTCGGTCTGCGCTAGCTGTCACCCACGCAAACCGCGAAAGAACTCGCTATACGTTATGCGACCGGTGCTGAAGCAATCTGTACGGACCAAGCGCTGGAGCGTTCAGTGCGCCGTCCTGTGGAGAGCCAGTTATAATCCACAGGTGCTGCTATACTAGCTTTCCGCACGACCGACAACGAGGACGGTCAGCCGACGGGTCGTACGCTAGCGCAACGTCGTTGCAGTGACGGCAATATCGGTCGGAGCCAGTGGTGTAAGAGTGCGTGTTCCCTTCGTGTACTAACATATGTGAGTTGATGTCACGGTGGTATAAATTCTTTCTGGACAAACAGACCACTATACCCTTATATACCATATATACGAGCAATGACTGCTATAGTATTAGATCGTTCATCCAGATATAGAGCTTGATATCTCAATACTGCTACGTAACCTATTGTGAGAGTGGGCAGACAGTGGTTAGATTTCTCCGTTGACGATGTCTGCGACGCGCTGGCGGTCGAACAGTTGTTCCTCGGACGGAATCTCAGGATACGGCCCCTCAGTGTAGGTCGGCCACTCGCCGAACTGGTCGGGATACAGTTGCTTTGCGGTCATCTCCAGTTGGAAGAGATGGAGGATCGGTCCCTGGTACCTCGCTCCCTGTGGGTAGATCCGGTCGTTCTGTACGGCTGTGATTTCTGATCCAACTGGGTCGGATTTGAACGCCTCCCGTCGCTCCGGAAGGCTTGTACTCGGTTCGAACCCACCGAGGTGCAGGATTACGTCCGGATCAGCCGCAAGTAGCGTCTCGAAGTCGACGACAGAGTTCGTTTCGACCGACCCCTCGAAGGCGTCCCGTGCGCCGAATGGGCGAGTATGCGCGGTCAGGAACCCGGGGTTGTCGAGTGTGTACGCATAGATCTCGTCTATGTCAGCCGCGGCGAGCATCACTGTCGACGGGCGCTCCGACTCGGGCGGCAGATTCGCGTCGATGGTCGAGCGCATTTCGTCGTGGATAGCCGCGAGCGCCTCGTAGCGAGCCTGTTCCTGAAACGCTTCGGCGACGAGTTCGAACTGTTCCCAGAGGGTGTAGTACTCGTAGTCCGTCCATCCGGACGGCGGTTCGGCGTGTCGGTCACTCAATGAGTTGCCGAACCAGGGCGAGACGTTGGTAGCGATCTCCGCGAAGTCCTCCCGACCCCAGTTGTCCTGTTTGGCGATCCAGGCCGGGTCAGCGAGATGGATATCGCTATCCAGTTCGTACAGTTTCTCCTTGCTTGGTTCCCACGAGGAATAGAGCCCGGTCCAGTCCAGCGACACCCCCGGCAGCCGTTCGACGAACTGATTCCACAGCCCACTGTAATAGTCCGGTGCGTGCATTGCCGTGACAGTGTCCCCGCGACCCAGGGCGAACGCCATGTCTGCGTGGTGTGTGAGTCGCGTGAAGACAGTCTCCGGTGGCGAGTCGAAGGTCACCGCTCCCATCGGCGACATCGACACGGAGTACGAACCGTTCCCAGTGGGTGTGTCTGTCCCCGACCCGGACTCCGTCCGTCTGGCCCCGGCTTCCCCCTCAGCGTCACTGGTGCATCCCGCAAGTAGCCCAGCGCTGAGAACCGTTCCCCCGTACTTGACGTACTCTCTCCGCGTCGGTGACTCGCTGTCAGTGGTGTCGTCAGCCATTATTTTAGGCTAGCCTAAAAATTGTATAGATGTTCCGGTTCACCGACCCGGAACAAGCCAGTATCAAGCGCTGAATCGGGCGTCTGTATCAAGAGTTCGTGGGGCAGAGCGCGATTTCGCGGTGGTCTTACGGCCCCTATTCGGCCACGACTTCCTCGGCGCGGTCCGGTTCGGCAGTATCGTCACCAGTAGTGTGTTCATCGCCGTCGTGGCGGGCACGGATTGGGTTCACACGTGGTCCGTGTGGCGTGGCCGAGACCTCCGCCTCGATTTCGAAAACGTCCGCAAGGAGTTGCTCCGTCACGACAGCTTCGGGTGGTCCCCGAGCCTGTATCTCGCCGTCTTTGAGTGCGACCATCCGGTCGGCGAGGCGGGCCGCCTGCTCGATGTCGTGCAGGACGACCACGATGGTAATCTCGCTCTCATCGCGGAGCGTTTCGATTATCTCCATCACCTCAAGCTGGTGGTGCAGGTCAAGGAACGTCGTCGGTTCATCGAGCAACAGCACGTCGGTGTCCTGTGCGAGAACCATAGCGATCCAGGCGAGCTGTTTCTGGCCGCCACTGAGGCTACCGACTTCACGTTCACGGAGATGTCCACAGCCGGCCAGGTCAATCGCCCGTTCGACGGCTGCCTCGTCTTCCTCGGTGACGCTGTCGAAGAACCCCCGGTGTGGGTACCGACCGTGATACACCAGATCCTCGACCGAGATACTGTTTGGTGACGTACTCTCCTGAGAGAGCAGGCCGAGCTTTCGAGCGATCGCTTTAGTCTCTAACGTCTGGATGTCTTGCCCGTCCAGCAGTACCGATCCCGCGTCCGGTTCGAGCTGATTGGCGAGGCCTTTCAGCAGCGTGCTCTTGCCCGACCCGTTCGGGCCGACGAGTGCAGTTACGGCCCCGGGTTCGGCGGTGATCGATTCACCGTCGATGACCGGGTCATCCGTCCCCGAGTACGAAAGCACCACATCGTCGCCGACCAGCGGCCGGTCCCGGCGACCGGACTGGGACCCAGCAGCGGTGTCGTTGGCCGTAGCGATACCATCCGAGTTAGTGTTGTTCTGTGACATTAGATCTCACCCATCTGTTCCTGTCGCCGCATCAGGTAGAGGAAGTACGGGCCACCGACGACGCCGGTGACGACGCCGACCGGAACCTGCGCGGGATTCAGGGCCAGCCGTGCACCAACGTCCGCGACGACCATCAGCGCCGGACCGACGAACATGCAGCCGATGAGGAGTCGGCGGTAGTCGCTCCCGACGATGAGGCGAACGATATGGGGAACCACGAGGCCGAAGAACCCGATGATCCCCGCAACGGAGATCGCCGTGCTGGCCGCCAAAATGGCGACCGCGGACAGCATGAACCGGACCCGCTCGACGCTCATCCCGAGCGAGCTCGCGGTCTCTTCGCCGAGCAGGAGGAGGTTCAGTTGTCGTGCACCGGCCAGCGCGAGTAGCGTCGCCGCAAGCGTCGGGATGATAGCGATGCGGAACTCCTCCCAGCCGACGCCCGTGAGCGACCCGGTAATCCAGGCCAGTGCTGACTGGACAACGCCCAGATCGTCGGCGAAGAAGAACAGTCCCCGCTGGAGGGAAGTAAACACCATGTTGACGATGACACCGGCCAGGACCAGTCTAACCGGACTCGTGCCTCCCTTCCACGCGATCATATACACAAGCAGGAACGCGATGGAGCCACCGACCGCAGCAAACAGCGGGAGGAACGGGGCGAGACTGCTGAACAGAACGAGAGTCAGCAGTACGGCCAGTCCCGCCCCGGAACTCACGCCCAGCACGAACGGACTCGCCAGTTCGTTTCGCGTCACAGCCTGGAATATCGCCCCGGAGACGGCGAGACATATCCCTGCAAGTACGGCGACGATTACCCGCGGCATCCGGATGTTCCAGACGATAAGCGTCCGTTTCGGCAGTTCGGGAAGCTCGGTCCCGAGGAAGAACGACTGCCATGCCTGCACACTGAACCACACTTTCGGATCGAACACGGCCTGCCACGCCTCGAGGATCGTCATCGAGTACGCTCCGAAGCTCACCTGAAGCAGACCAGCTCCGAAGGCGACGGCAACGCTCGCGACACAGAGCCCGAACAGGGACCCGTCGAGAGTCCCGAGCCAGGATCTAGCCCACGACCACGCATCGGTAGCTCCCCGTGTCTCGCTGGCCATTACTCGCTCACCTCCGCGCGTCCGTCGCTCGCGCCGAGGTAGTCCCGGATCGTTGCGTCGTCCATCGCATCGAGGACGGCGGTCTGATCGAGCCCCGAAACGACCGCTACAGGGTCTAGGTAGCCCGCCAGCGCTTCCTGGCCTATTTCGGTCCGGTCGGCTTTTTCCCCGGGCGTGATATACGACGAGCGCCGTTCGTCGATGACCGCCTCACGGACCCGCTGGAACCGATCCGAGTCCGGCTCGACGGGCGCGTCCTCAGCGTACCGGTCGTCGAAATATTCGACCCAGGTTGCTCGTTCAGTCCATTCATCGTCTAGCTCGGCCTCGCGACGGACCCAGTCCACGCCGTCAGCGACAGCCTCCCACCACCCGTCGTCAATTCTCGCGTCCGCAATCACCCGACGTGCGACTCGTGCGCCCCGGCCGGCCGCAATAATCGCTTGCATATCCGCCGCTTCGGACGGTGACGCAACGTAGAGACCCGGAACCGGTGTCGTGCCGTCCACGTCGGCATACTCGCGGTCGAAGGTTTCGCGTTCCTCGCCGTCGTGTTCGTCCGTCTCGAACATCGCCGCATCGTCGTCCAGACCCCGCATATACTCGCCGTCGTAGCGGGTCGCGGCGATAACGCGGCGAGTTGTGGCCGTCTCCCCATCCTGCGTCTCGACGACGAAGCCTTCCCCATCGGCAGTCCTGTCGAGCGATTCGACCAGTTCGGGGACGACGGTACAGCCGGCGGTTTCGGCGTGGGCCTGAATACGGTCGTACAGCGTCTCGATGTCGATTCCGGCCGGGAAACCGAGGTAGTTTTCGAGGTAGGCACAGCGTTTGAGCGACGAGCGGCCGCGGTCGTAGATGGCCGTATCGAGGTCCGCTCTGGCCGTGAACACACCCGCCGCACAACCGGCCGGACCGCCGCCAACGATGATGACATCACGGTCGAACGTCGTCCCCGTTCGGTTCCCCACTGCCACCATACTCACGACGCTCCGTTCAGTGTCCGTGACACCGATAGCAGGTGTGACGGTTCAGTGGTGTCCATCGAGTCGTTCAACATACTATTTAGGCCAGCCTAAATAGATAAAGCGTTTTCGAAGTTTAGGCAGACCGAACATCGTGTAAGTAGTTCGCTATTTCTGTCAGAACGGCACCGATTGCTCGGGCGAGTTTGGAAAGTGAAGACGCGTATCAAGAAGCGTTCCGACAGGTCAGTTACGAAGATTCGTGACTTCCATCACAGTCTGAAGAATGTCAGTCTCAAAGTCACTATCCGCGACAACAAGTTCGTCACCTGTTGAGCGAGCGGTGGCCGCGATGAGCATATCGGCTGTTGCCAGTCGCTCTCCATCTGTCAGAAGTTCATCTTGGAGACGAGCGGCCTTCTCGTACGATCTCCATTGCTTCCTCGGCTTCTTCGTCTGACAGTGTCCCTGGAGACATCCCGTCGCCAGTCGATGCCACGATTCGGAGTAAGAACTCGTCCCACGTTTCGTCATCTCGTTTCGCTTCGTCCAGTCTGTCTTTCGTATCAGTGTCGATGGGAATGGACGTTCGACTCATATGAATTTCTAATGAATTTCTCGGACATCAGTGTTTGCACTGCCCGTTCCTGCCCACGAATAGGGTTATTTCTCGAACGGCGATCTGACAGCAGGGGCGGAGCTAAATTACGGACTCAGTTACCGGCCGCCGCTCGAAGCTCGGGGAAGTATCGACCGTGGAAATCGAACGGAGCTGCGTGTGGGAGCGATGCGCTGGCGCGCTCCTCGAACGTCTGACCGTTGAGGACGAGTAGCCGAGACCGGTCGTCATCTGCGTCCAGCGCAACGACTACCACCACGCCGTCGTCCTCGGCGTCGCCGTCGGGTGCGGGGACAAACACCGGCTCACCGAAGTAGTCCCCGCCATCGTCGAATGTCTCGACAGCACCCGTGTCCGTGTCGAGTTTCAGAACGCGACGGGCCCACTCGGTGACTGGTGTGTCCATCCCCATCGCGTAGACGTAGCGGTGCGGGCGACACCACCGAGCCGGTGAGACAGTCGGGAGCGCGCTGCCGTCAGGGTACAGCATCTCGCGTGAGACCGTCACATCGGCATCGCCGTAGCGAGTTACACCGCTCTCGGTACCGAGGTCAAGGGTGAACCGCTCGATGCGGCCGACGATAGCGCCCATCTCGCCTGCACGGAGGTTGTCCAGATACAGCGAGTCGATGGTCGTCGCGTCTGGTACTGTTTCGAGGTCGAACACCAGTTCCCTGCCGCCGGCTCGTTCGAACGCGTTGACGTGGTGGAAGCCGAACACGGCGTCGATGACCGGTTCAGCGACGACGGTTCCAGTAGTGCGGTCCATGACGATGATTCGGGTCCCGCGGTCTGGTTCCCACTCGAATTGCTCGATGAAGGGTGCCTGTCGCCCGGGTTTAAGAAACCGTCGCGGGTCGAGTCGAAGCGGGAACTCGGTCAAGACGACGTACCGGGGCGTCAGCGCGAAACTGTGCATGTACGCCGGCTGGTCGGTGTCGACGCTCCCGACGTGTCGCCGGGTCCCATCGGGCGACATAGCACTGACGTGGTACTGGCTGGTCCGTCCGAACGCCGTGTCGACGTTGATGAGGACGCCGCTCGTCGGGTCACGTTTGAGATGGGCACAGGAGAGTTGCCCTGTCGGCACATCGTCGTCGTGTTCGAGGTGGCCCGTCGTTTCGAGTGTGTTCGGGTCGAAGCGTACCTTCCGGGGCGATTCGGTCAGGGCGAGGTACTCGCCACCGAACCGTTCGGCGATGATGTTCGTGTTGTCGTAGGGGTCAGTCAGGAACGTCGCCAGCCGCGAGCGAAGTGTCGTCTCGCCGGTCGCAAAGCCACCCTCGAACTCGCCACTCGTCGCCGCCTCGTACGCGTCCGTCCTGAGGAAGCGGTTCCGATAGTGTACGGCGTCACTGTCGGGGTCGAAAGTGAACCGGTACAGCATCGCGAAGCCGTCGAACCAGTGGTTGACACTGCTACCGTTCGGAAGGGAGAACGCGCCGGGTCCGTTCCGGATGAGACTGCCACGGAGCCAGTCCGGGAGGTCACCGGTCACGGAGATGGATGCCGCCGTCTCGTCGTGGAGCGAGTGGAACCCGGGATGTGAAGCCATACCGTTACAATGGGTGACAGGGGCTAAGCCCTGACGCCCATGCTATCAGGGCATCACTCGCGTGTCGTGTACGCGTTCCCGCTGACAACGACGCAGTCGTCCTGTGGCCCGTACGGTCGGTACGACGGCGAGTTTGTCCGGCGGCGGCGTAGCGACCGGAGCACGTCGGCTTTCACCCACGCGAAACCGACCACGATTACGGCGAAGCCGGCGATAGTCACCGGACCGAGTGTTTCACCGAGCAGGAGCCAGCCGCTGATAGCCGTCACTGCCGGGACCACGTAGGAAACCAGGCTGGTTTCAGCGGCCCCGACCGTGCTGATCAGGCGGAAGTAGAGGAGGAACCCGATTGCGCTGGCGACGATACCGAGATACGCGATTGCCGCGATCTGTTCGAGACCAACCGTGACGGTTCCGAGCTGCTCCGAGGGCAGCCCCGCACTGACAGCGTGCAGGATGCCCGCACCGAGTAGCGTCATCCAGGCCTGCAGGCTCACGAGCGGGAGCGAACTGGTGTAGCGTTCTGTCAGGACTGCGCCGACAGCGAAGGCGACAGCTGAACTGATGAGCAGGGCGACGCCGAGCAGTCGGCCGCCGACTGCTCCCGGTGTGGGGTTCGCGATGATAACCACGCCGATGAATCCACAGACAGTGCCGATGAGTTCGTGCGGTCGAGCCCTGTAGCTCGGTATCAGCGTCGATGCGAACGCCGGCGTCACAACCGGCGTGAGACTGAGCAGGATTGCGCCGAAGGAGCTCGGGACGTACTGCTGGCCGAGAAACAGGAGCGCGAAGTGTGCGCCGATGAGGACAGTGCCGCCGATGAGAATCAGCGACCAGTCATCGCGGGTCTGCGGGCGCAGTGACCGGCCGCGCCAGAGAGCATAGCCAAGCAGGACGACTGCAGCAATATCGTGTCGGACAGCTGCCAGCAGCACCGGCGGGACGCTTTCGAGACCAGTCTTGATCGCCACAAAGGAAAGTCCCCAGATGAGTGCAAGCGCAGCAAACAGCAAGCCAATATGTCGTGTCGAGCGTGTCATTCCAGTAGAGATCAACTATATGTGCTGGAGGAGTATGAAGCTTCTATCGCCACTGTGACGCACACGCACGGCCTCTACGGCCACGTCTGCCGTTCAAAAATTCCTGAAAACAGTGTGTGTCCGCGGTGCTATCGATGCCACTTGTGCCAAGACGTATTGTTCTCCTCGACTACATACCACGGAGTTCTCATTCGGTCGCCGAACAGTCTATCAGCTCACTGCCAATAGCGTCAAAAACGAGAATGATGCCCACGTCGGCAGCCCTGGGCGACTGCTCCCGGCCAGCATCCAAGTGTATGACCCGAGTCAGGTCGACATCGTGTCGAAATGCCAGCCCGGGTCGGTCCCGGTTTCGTCAATGTGCTCGGACCGGCACGCCGGACAGCAGTCAGGGACAGCAGTTTCAGACCGGGGAACGTACACCGCGCCGTCACACTCCACACAGGCGTCCGCGACGACTGTCACGCAGTCCGCACAGAGATTGAAGTCGTCGACTGTGAGGTCTCGCAGGGGTTCGAGTTGTTTGTCCAAGATGTACTCGTCGATAGCCGCCTGACAGTTTTGGCACAGTTGCATAGCGATCCAACTTGACCCATGATACCGTGACACAAATAGTTGCTGCCCGGTTATCGATTGTGAATGTACCGACGGCTAGCTGTTCGATGACGGCACCACCGAGAAGTGACAGAGACAGGTGGTGGGCTAGGGTGCGCGGAACACGCGAATGGTGTCCCGAGACGTGGGTTCGCGGATTAGCTGCGCGAACCCGAGTTCCGAGAACACCTGCTTCCAGTTGCGGTGATACAGCGGGAACTCGTCGTTGACGTAACTCACGTCTGTGTCTTCACGTCCGCGATCAGGGCTGTTGCCCTCGTTTTCAGCGATGACGAGGAGGTCGCTGGCGATACGGGCAATCTCTTCGAACACCCACGCGTCATCGGGGTGGATGTGCTGGAGCGTCTCGACCGAGTAGACGACATCGAAGGCGTCGTCTTCGAACTCGGTGACGATGTCTTCGAGGGCACCGGTGTGGAACGTCCCCGAATCCGCGAGCCGCGGGTAGTGCTCGGCCATCACGTCGAAGGATTCCTCATTGATGTCGATACCAGTGAGATTCCCGTATCCGTTAGTCTGCAGGTGTGCAAGATGGCGGCCCGAGCCACAGCCCAGTTCGATGATCCGGGCATCGTCGTGGACGTAGTGGTCGAGCACGTTGGCCAGCGTCTCACTTACCTCGTTCGGTCCGATCTCAGCGTAGTACGCCGGCGAGAACTTCCCGGAACGGGAGGCCCAGTCGTCGCGAACGTCGTCCGGGTCCATACCCACCGTACACCGTTGCAGAATAAATGCACCACGAAGTGCGTGCCGGACAATCGGTGAGCGCACGCGGGAAATCACAGTGTACAGTTCTGCAGGTGACGCTCCTCTCAGACTGTCAGCGGATAGAACTGCCAGTGTCGGGCTATGACTCGTACTGGAGCAATCGGTCAGCCCGCGTTTCAAGCTCCGTCTCGTCGATCTCGCCCGAGGCGTACTGTTGTTTGAGCGTCTCCAGCGAATCCGGCTCGGCGGTCGCCTCGCCCTGTAGCTGCACGTACAGCAACGCGCCGACCGCCACAACAGCGATGGTGAACGCTACGAGCAGTAGCCACCAGCCGCCGGGGGCCATGCCCATACCCGTTGCCCCACCGTGGGGCCCCATCGGTCCGTGCTGGAGTAGCGCAGTTGTTGGCGAAAGCATCTGGGACACCTCTGTTTGTAGATACGGCCCTCACGGCATAATTACGGTCGCTGGTTCCCGCAGACTGAGAACGCAAACCGACGAAAAGCAGCGAACACAGCGCTACAAGGGGTTCGATGGCTGCCACTGCTAGTGGCTTGCGACACCGGTTTCATCCGACTCGGAATTCACGTCCGTCCCAGTCGTCGATTCGAAGTTCGTACGGCGTCGTAGTCGATGTGTCGTCCCAGCTGACTGGGTTGGGGGCGAACTGTGTGTTGCTGGCCAGCGAGGCAAGGGCTGGCTCTACCTCGTCGTAGGTCGCCTCTACTAGCTCACCTGTGACTACCACGCTTCGCCAGACGGTTTTCGGTTCGGTCTCCTCGTACACCGTGAACCCGACGGTGCTGTCCGCCGTGAGATAGCGGTGTTTTTGACTGTCGTCACTCTCCGAGAGATGAAACGCCAGACTATCCGTCGCCGGGTCGTACCCGAACGCGACCGGGAACGGATACGGGGCCGCCCCCATGGGGCTGGACATCGCCAGCACACCGATTCCGTTGTCAGTAAGGACATCGACGACTGCTTCATCACTTAATTCTCGCATCTCGAATGCAATGTTAACTGGCAACTACTTGGAAAGCAGACCGTATTTTCATTCGGTGAGAATGTGAGAGTTGCTTTTCAAATAATGGGTAACAGAACAGGTATGGGCACAGATTCGACGGGGAAATTCGCCGAGTGGGATGACGAACGGTATAGCACAAATGTCGAGCGGTTCGATGAGCAGCACAAGCGCCTGTTCGGGCTGCTGAACGACCTCCATACGGCGATGAACGAGGGTCATTCCGAGGAAGAGGTCGGTGACATTCTCCGGGAACTCGAACGCTACACGGAGTACCATTTCGGTGACGAAGAAGAGTTCATGCAGAACTGTGGCTACGCTATGGACTGCAGCGATTGTTTCTACAACCACCGTGAAATGCACGAGGAGTTCGCTGGGAAAGTACAGGAACTCCGCGAAAAACACGAGAACGGGGAGTACGTCACGATGGAGGTCCTGACGGTCGCCCGGGACTGGCTCGATGCGCACATCGCCGCCGGCGACGAAGACCAGAACTACGCGGACTACTTCCAGACCGAGGTCAGCGACGACTACGAGTACGAACCTGGGCAACTCTATCAGGACCGCACGGCTTCGGACGACCCCGTCCCAGTTGACCGCCAGAGCGAAGCCGCCGGCGTGCGCCTCGACAGCGACATCTACGACGGGGGCTCGCTTTCGGTCCCGGACGGGTCAGTAGCGGCCTGGTTCGAAGACATCGTTGCGAACCACGGGGACCGGACCGCAGCGCTCGTCCGAGATGACGGCGAGTTCGTCGAACGGAGTTTCGAAGAACTGGCAGAGCGAGCGAAGGCAGTCGCGGGCGGGCTCCTCTCGACGGAACTGCGCCCCGGAGACCGACTGGCAATCAGGGCGCAGTCCCAGTACGAGTGGTCCGTCCTCGACCTGGCCTGTCACTTCGCCGGACTGGTCCCGGTCGCGCTTTACCCGTCTGCAAGCGACGACCGGGCAGCCCAGATTATCGAACGGACCGGCGCGACCGGCCTCGTGGCAGCGGGAGACGTAGCAGAAGACCTCGCGATGGCCGTCGAAATCGTGCTTGATTTCGAGGCCCTCCCGACTGCTGAGGCCAGAGTGCTCCCCGGCCTGCAAACTGACGGTGACGAGGTAGCGACAGTCGCGTTCGACGTGGCTTCCCCCGCAGAGAAGGCCGGCTGTGCACTGACACACCGAAATATGCTGGCGGCCGCAGAGAGTCTCCGGGAGGGACTTCCCACCGGCCCTGGGGCGACCGGGACGTGTTCGCTCCCGCTTGCGCATATCTATCAGCGCGTCTCGACGTACTATCTCTGGGCGACCGGGAGCGCCGTCGCCTACCTCGGAGCAGAGGAGTTTGTCGACCAACTCGCGGCTGTTAAGCCGGATGTGCTCGTCGGTGTCCCAAAGATGTACCAGCAGCTCTACGGGGAGATCCAGGACCGTCTCGGCGACATGGGCTGGATGAAACGGAAGGTTGGCGGTCGAGTGGCGTCCTACGGGGAGGGGATCGTCGAGGGACGGGGAACGCCGCTGAAATACAGAGCCGCCAATCGGCTCGTGTACAAGCCGCTGCGGCAGGAAATGGGGTTGTCAAACCTCACTTACGCGCTGTCTGGGACAGGACAGCTTGACGATCATCTGCTGTATTTCTTCCGGGGGCTGGGCGTTCCGATATGCGAGCTGTACGGCTCCGTCGGAACAACCGGTGTCGGCGCACTGAACCCGGCGGATTCCTACGTCGAGGAGTCCATCGGCGACCCGATGCCAGGTGTTGAGATCGCCGTCTCCGAAAACAGGGAACTACTGGTCCGCGGGCCGACCGTCCTTGGCGGGTTCCTCGACGACGACCGGACTGGCACACAGACGCTCCGGGACGACTGGTACCACACCGGCGAAGTCGGTGAGGTTGGCCCAGACGGCAAACTGTCGCTCGCCGAGTGAGCGCTGGCGGTAAGCAGACTCGATTGTCGCGTAATCAAACGGTATCGCGGCTAGGCCGAGTCAGACGAACCGAAACCCGAGTGCCACGAGCGGCACGAGAACGAGCAGATACGCAGCTGCCGAGATAGCCCAGTCGCGTCGGATATCCGGAATCCGGGCCGACGGCAGTCGGGATCGCGGGAGCACGACGAAGACGAAGAAACCGATCATCAGCGTGTACAGGACAACGGCAGCGAGGACCGCCGCGAGTATCGATGGCCCGCTCAGCAGCCCTTCGCTGGTGAAAAGTACCCAGACGAACAGCGGGCCAGTCAGCCAGCCGGCGATGTAGTGGACCACGCTCGCGAGCCGTCCGGGAGCGTTCTGCGGGGCACTGTCGGTCAATACACCGGAGGCAATGAACGGCGGTGTTTCGCCTTCCGGCAGTCTGGCCATCACCAGGTCCATCACAACCGTCGCGACGACACCGGCGGCGACGCCGATAACGAACCGGAGTGACACGGTAAGCGCCGTAACGAGGGGTACCAACTCCATGCAACACAGAGAGGGCGGGCTCGTATTCTGTCTGACGGTTCGAGTCAACAATGATACCGATCTGTTGGGTGAGAAAGGCTGTAAGGCCGTACTTCATAAAAAACGCATGCGCACACAGGATGCTGGACACCGAGCGGCGGCAGTTGCCGCCATTGCTGACCGTGAGTATCGGCGAGCCGGCGACGAATACACGCGGGCAGGGTGGCGTGTTCTTGCGGACCCACGAGAGGGTATCGAGCCGTTCGCGGCCGACGAGAAGGGCTGGGTCGGTGACGGGCTCCAGTACCTCGCGACGAGCGCGGTCTGTTACCGCGTCGCCGGAAAGGATACGCGCGCTACCCGTCGCGGTGTCGAGGGCGTCGCCGTGGCCAAGGATTTGACCAACGGGCTCGAACACCCAGTTCAACACGCCTGTCTCAAGGAATTCGTTGCAGACTTCCGAGCTGTCGGGGGACTCGACGGAGTCGAGTCGGCGTACCGCGAGGCGGAGGCGGCATACAACGACGCCGGTGGTGCCGTCGACAGCCCGCAGGCGTGGGGGACAACGCCGCTGTTCGAGGCTGCTGCGACGCTTCTCCAGCAGGTCGCCCGTGGCCCCGCAAACGGCGAAATCGCTATTCCCTGGGAAGACCTCCACGGCGCGGACCCGGGCGACCCCGGGAGCTTCCTCGCACAGCGGGCCGTCGTCAAACGCCAGCGGTTCCCAAGTCTCATCGAGCAGGTGATCGACGATGGCTTCCTCGCCACTCCCCGCGGGACGACGGAGTACGACACCGACCACCACCGCTGCCCGCACTGTGGCTCGGCAGATGTGAACTGGGTCGCAGAGAGCGTTGTCTGCCTGCGATGTTCTCGTCCGACAGCCGAGACGAGCTAATACGTAGCGTCTATTTTTAGAGTGTTGTAAGATACTGGGTTTATATATTCATATATCCGCCATTCACTATCATATCACCTTATGAAGATATATCCACCATATTTCTCTACCTATTCCAACATAATTGCCCCTATATTAGTCAATTACGTATTTATAAATCGGTAAGAGCTACGGATTGGAGAGAGTGGAGATCTATACGGACCAGCTGTACTGCTCACGTCGTTGGTTCGGTCGACTCTGGCAGTGAAGCCGAGTCAGTGCGTCCTTCGATTAGAAGTCGCCGATTAACAATGTGATCGACAACAGTCGTACTGTCAAGAATTTCCGTCTCACCGTCGTGAGTCTCTGGGTCACCGGCGTACCGCCGTATCTTGAATGAATCCATCGCGTTCCGGTTCTCCGAGACTGGTTCGATGACTTCGAGATACTCGTCAGTGGTGGTGTTACGATAGGTTTCGCCCGTGGCAAAGCCGACAACAGGGACATCTACAGGCCACTCCCACGAGAACTGCCGGAGATACTGGTCGAACTGCCAGACGAGATGCGCTGGGTCGAGATCGTCGTCAAGTGCTCCCACAGCAGCGTCGTCGAGTGTGCGGTCCCAGTAGTCGACGACGCATTCCTTGAGGTCGTCTTGCAGACAGTCCTCGACCAGTTTCTGCTCAATCGGATAGCCGATTTCGATAGCAACGATGGCGTGTCGGTCGAGATGGGTGAGACAGCGCTGGCATTCGATCTCGAACACGGACAGGCCGAGTGGGTTATCAGCGGTCAGGTGGGCCAGTTCGTTCCCGCAACTGGGACACCAGAGAAACAACACCCCGTTATCCGCACCGGACAGCTCGCCGAGTACAGTCAGGTCATCGAACGGGGTGTCAGGATCGTTCGTCAGGGAGTCGGATTCAGGCTCCGGTATGGCCTCTGGGGCATCGTCGGCGTATTTGGCCAGCTTTCGGTCTTTCAGTAGCGACTTGATAACCGAATCGTGCGAGGAGTGAGACTCCGTATCACGTATTTTCTCTATCTGTTCTTTCGTCCAATCACGTACGCGTATAGTTGCCATTTGTCACACATTCAAACCGGGCTACAAAAACAGTTTCCTTTTATAATGAAGGATTGTCTTCGCGCACGACCACCACGTAGAGATCGGTTAATGACTGGCAGCAGTAATACGGCGCTTTATTTCGGCGTTCGAGACACGTATCTGGGTGGCTGCCAGTCGATGGGTGACGAGGTCGAGGAGATCCAGTTCCGACAGTAGCCTCCGGGCGTGTGTCTGGTTCAAATCGAGACGCTGGGTCACCTCGTCCAGAGAAGTGGACTGGGTAACAGTCTGTGCGAGGTCGGCCACAGTCACGTCCTGAGAGATACCGAGTCCATCCGCGACGAGATTGTCGTCGCTGTCCTGCGAGTCCGCCTCAGCGAGCAGGTCAGCGACAGATCTGGCCCCCAGTCCGTCCGCTTCGTCGGGTTGGCTGTTGTCACCCGCCCTGTCGTCAGAAGAATCCGATTCGGCCGAGGAACCTGCGTCGGTGTCGGTCTCGGAATCTGTCTGCACGTCGGCAAGGCTGAGTCCGCCTGCCTGTGGCGTCGTGTCAGTCGGGTCATGGATATCGTACTCCACCATATACCGACGCACAGTTTCGGAGGTTACGTCGGCGTCAAGCGCTTCGGTCATCTCCGGGAACGTATCGCAGGCCTCGTAGGCCGCCTGAAGTGCCTCGGGGTCCTTGTATGCTGGCACGGAATCCGATTGCGAGAGGCTCTCTGCCAGTTCATTGGACGCGTCCCCCTGATCGTCTGATGGTACCGGTATGTCAGTTCCGACAGGGACGGTAACCGTCACATCAATCTCAATCCGCTTATCAGTCACATCGAACTCTTCAGCACCAACAGAGACATCATCGTGTATCGATACGCCACCGAATACCGGCGTTGCGAGCGTCAGGTCGGCACTGATTTCGTCGTTATCCGCGGTCGTCTGGCCCCTGACTGAGACCGATTTGACCTCCGTGTCGGACGAATCCAGGCATTCGAGTACCTGCGTGAACGTCTCAAAGGCGTCACTAACTACCATACCACACCCACGAACACAGACCCACTATTACATATGGGAACCAGAAATATTTGCTACAAGATACGGGATAGACAAATTTGGCCCCTCGGCTACGCTGCAGTCGTATTAGTGTGTGTACAGAATGTGTACATTACCGCCGATATCAGAATTTCAACCAATATTATACACCCTTAGGTCGTAATTTTAGATCCTGTCTGAAGAGGGTGCGGTGGGGGGTTGCCAGCAAAGAAAATTTACGCACTTAGGGTGTTATTTGTACAGCCCCATTGCCACGGATGAGGAGGAGACCTGTGGGGAACTGACCTACAACCGATCCCAAAGTTCGGTACTCGCATCGCCGACAGCGGTCATGTCCGAATCGTCAACTCCGGTGACACCCGAATTCTGGTCGTACACAGGTTGCCCATCGATAATCGTCCGGGTTACGTCCGCACGGCTTGCGGCGCTGACGACGTAGTAGGGCGCGCTCCCGTCCAACACCGGATTCGGCCCCAGATCCAGCGTGACGAAATCACCGCGTTTGCCGACCTCAATGCTGCCGACAGCGTCGTCCATCCCCAGCACCGCTGCACTGCCGATTGTCGCCCATTCGAGGGCAGTGGCCATGTCGAAGCCGCTCGGGTTGCGCTGCTTGAGTTTGTGGATACCGACGGCGGAACGCATGGTCTCGAACATATCCGGATCCCACCCGTCGTCACCGAGTCCGATCGTCATCTCGTGGGCTTGCATCGTTTCGACATCGGCGATACCGACGGCGTTATTGATGTTTGAATAGGGGTTGTGAGCGACGCTGACATCGTTATCTGCGAGGATTTTGATTTCGGACTCGGTGGAATGGACGCAGTGGGCTGCGATGACCTCGGCGTCGAAAAAGCCCATGTCTTGGAGCGCTGGAACCGGTCGTTTCCCGTAGTCGGCGATAGATTCGTGCACGTCGACCAGTCCCTCTTCGAGGTGTATCTGGATCGGGCGGTCGTCGTCGATAGCCCGGTCGACGCACTCCTCGACGATGTCTTCGGTGTTGGTAAACAGTGTGTGGAGGCAGTAGTGGCCGGATACGGTGTCGTACCGGTCTTCCGCTTCGTCGATGAATCGCTGATTCTCAGCGATTCCGTCTCTGGCCTGAGATTCGGAGTTTCTGGCTGTCGTCTCGAAAGTAATCATTCCACGGATCGGCGTCTGTGCCACCCCCTCGGCAACGGCGTCGAGTCCGCCCGGCAGCGTGTTCGGTCCGGAGTAGTTGTCACAGAAGGTGGTGACGCCACTCTGAAGCATTTCGGCGCAGGACCCCAGCGCGGACAGGCGAGCGTCGCGCTCGGTAAACGCCTCGTCGACGTTCCACCAGATGTCGACGAGCGATTCGTAGAAACTCTCGGGTGACGCAGCGAGCGGCGCGCCGCGAATCGGGAGCGCGTACATGTGGGTGTGGCAGTTTACCAGTCCCGGGATGACGACTTCGTCAGTGGCGTCGATCGCGTCAGGACCGGACGCGTAGCCGTCCTCGATAGCGACGATTTCACCGCCCTCGACCACGACGTGTACTTCCGACCGGACCGTGCGCTCATCGTCCATCGTGATGAGCGTCCCTGCATTCAGTATCACAGGTTGGGGGAAACCGTCAACCGACTAAAAGCTACTCCGCCCCAGAACGGCCTTACCAGCCACTCTATCACAACCACGGTGTGCGACGGATGTGGCGTCTCACACACCAACTGTTTTCGTCGTTCGCCCTGGCCGTACTGGTATGACAGATATTCACATCAAAGACACACAGGTGGTGACGGCATCGAGTGTCCAGCGCGGTGAAATCGCGATTTCTGGCGGGGCAATAGACGCCGTTGGTCCGGCAGCCTCGATCCCAGCCTCCAGTGACCCAGACACCGTCATCGACGCAGACGGTATGGTCGCGCTCCCGGGCGCTATCGACGTACACACCCACATGCACGACGACAAACTGTTTCCGGATGGGATCGATTTCGCGTCCCAGACCGCGAGTGCGGTCGCCGGTGGGGTGACGACGGTCATCGAGCTACCGACGCAGACGCCCGTCACAACTCCCGACGCACTGCAGGAGAAAGCAGAGACGTGCTCGGCGCTCGCACACGTCGATTTCGGCCTCGTCGCAGGTAATATTCAAGATCCCGACATCGACGTAGCTGGCATCATGGACGCCGGAACAGCGGATTTCAAGACATTTACCGCAGACCCGTACCTCGCGAGTGACGCATCGATCGCGGCGCTCATGCGGCGTGTCGGCAATGCCGGGGGGACGGTTCGCGTTCACTGCGAGACTCAGGGACTGCTTGACGACGCGCGGTCGACTATCGACGGCGACGAGCCCGAGGTGTACATGGACTCACGACCGCTCGAAGCCGAACTTGACGCGATATCCCGCGCGGGCTACTTCGCGGAATACGCCGACTGTCCGCTACACGTCGTCCACATCTCCAGCGGGAGCGGCGCACGCGAGGCTGGGCGCTTCAAGTCACGAGCCAACGTTCCGGTCACGCTCGAAACCTGTCCGCAGTATCTGGCCTTCTCGAAGGGTGACGTTGCCGACAAGGGCCCGTACCTGAAAGTCAATCCCAGCCTCAAATCGGACGCTGAACGGGAGCGGCTCTGGGATGCGGTGCAGGACGGGACGATCGACCTCATCGGCACGGATCACTTTCCGACGTACCGCGAGACGCGGGAAGCCGGCTGGGAAGATATCTGGGAGCCCTACGCCGGCCTCCCGGGCGTCGAAACGATGGTCGAGTTCCTCGTCAGCGAGGGCGTCCACGAGGATCGGATATCCTGGCCGCGGCTCCGCGAACTCGTGTGTACAGCTCCGGCACGGAACGCCGGAATCTATCCACGGAAAGGGTCGCTGCAGGTCGGAACGGATGCGGACGTGATGCTCGTCCAGACCGAGGAGTACGAGGTCACCGCCGACGACCACACGTTCATCGGTGGCTGGACGCCATACGAAGGACAGGACTGGAGCGCGCGCGTGAACACGGTCATTGCCGGCGGGGAGATTGTCGCAAAGGACCACGAGGTCCAATCGGCGGCGGGCCGTGGCCAGTTCCTAGATCGCCCGCTGTAGCGGTTTTCGCAGCCGTTGATCTGATAGTTAAACCACAAATAGATGTGTGGCGTGTGCTGTCTGTGTGTGAAGGTGTGGCAGCCACGACAGAGGAGGGTCACCTCACAATCGAGCTAAAGCCGCAGTACGGTTTTATACCCGGTTGTACTCAGAATGTAGTATGGGCATGACGCAAGTGACGACCCTCGAGTGCACACTCTGTGGAGCGGAGTACGTCCCGAGCCAGATAATCTACACCTGTCCCGAACACGAGGGCGTGAAGGGAATTCTCGAAGTAACGTACGACTACGACGCTATCGACGACGCGTTCGACGGCGACCTCGGCGGGCCGATAGCGAGCCAGTGGAAATACGAGGCGTTCTTGCCAGTCGCAACGGACGCTGATGTCGTGACGCTCAACGAGGGCGGAACGGACCTCTTCGACGCCCCGAACCTCAGCGACGCGCTGGGCGTCGAGACGCTCGTCAAAGACGACGGGCGGAACCCGACAGGGTGTTTCAAGGACCGCGCCAGCGCTATCGCTGTCACGAAAGCCAGACACGCCGGTCGCGACATCATCACCTGCGCCTCGACCGGGAACGCCGCCGCGTCGCTGTCAGGGTATGCCGCCCGCGGGGGGATGGACTGCCGTATTTTCGTCCCCGGCGACGCCCCGACGGGGAAGCTCGCACAGCCGCTCGTCTACGGTGCGGACGTTCTGGCTGTCAACGGCAGCTACGACGAAGCCTACGACCTCAGCGTCGAAGTCACCGAAAAGTACGGCTGGTACAACCGCAACGCGGCCATCAATCCGTTCCAAGTGGAGGGCAAGCGCACCGTCGGCCACGAACTCGCCGACCAGTCTATCGCTCGCGGACACGTCCCGGACTGGGTCGTGTTCTCGATGGGTGATGGCTGTACTATCGCCGGGGCCTGGAAAGGGTTCAAGGAGTTTTACGATCTCGGCTACGTCGACGACCACCCGAAGATGCTCGGCGTGCAGGCCGAGGGGGCGTCGGCCATCCACGACGCGTTCCACGGCCACGAAGACATCGACGATATCGCCGAAACGCTGGCTGACTCAATCGCAGTCGGGCGGCCGCGGAACACGATCAAAGCCTCCCGCGCGCTGGAACAGAGCGGCGGGACGAGCGTGCTGGTCTCCGACGACGATATTCTGGAGGCCGAGAAGCTGCTTGGCGGCACCGAGGGCATCTATTCCGAGCCGGCTGGAGCAGCACCTATTGCCGGCGTTCAGACCGCGCTCGATCAGGGGATCATCGAGCAGGACGAAACCGTCGTCGTAGTGTCTACCGGCTTCGGCCTGAAGGACACGAAAAGCGCCGAGAGGGCGACCGGTGGAGTGGATCGAATCGACCCCGAAATCACGGAGGTCGAAGGTCTGTACGGCACGGCCGAGGAAGCCGCAGCCGACGACTGACGCTATCGGACATTTGCGCGACACGGGCCAGCACACTGTCTTTTTGCGATCAGTTTCGACACACTGTCGAGTCAGGCTGTTGCAGTTTGAAACCATAGCCGGTCGCACATCCAACGAGTATCAGATTTTAATGAGACATACGGATAGGTATCTCGGACAGAGTTAAACACATATATTGGTATAAGGACTCTAGTAGGTGGATTGAAAAGATAGGGGACTGGATGGCCTCCCATGAGCGGTCCAGAGGCAGAACAGCAGTCAGTCGTACTGTACGACATCGAAGACAAACCGCCGCTGGGGAAAGCGATCCCACTCGGCATCCAGCACGTCCTCGCGATGTTTCTGGGCAACGTCGCGCCCCCGCTCATCCTCGCTGGGGCTATCGGTTCGGTCACTGGAGAGACGACGTTTCTCGTCCAGATGGCACTCATCGTCGCCGGCGTCGCGACCATCGTTCAGGCGTACCCGGTCGGCCCCGTCGGCGCGCGGCTCCCGGTCGTCATGGGGACCAGTTTCGCGTTTCTCGGCCCACTCATCGGCATCGGCAATCAGTTCGGTATCGCCGCCGTCTTCGGCGCGTCACTGCTCGCTGCGCCGGTCGAAATCGTCATGGGGATTTCGTTCGACCGGTTCCGGCGGTTCTTCCCACCACTGGTCACCGGCATCGTCGTGATGCTCATCGGACTGACGCTCATCCCCACGGGAATGAACTACGCCGCAGGGGCCTCGGCCGGCCCGTCAGCGGAGGGATACGGCTCCTTCGTCAACCTCGGCCTCGCCGGGCTCGTTCTAGTCGTCACTGTCGGATTGAACCAGTTCTTCGAGGGGTTTCTCCGCGTCATCAGCGTGTTCGTGGGCATCATCGTCGGCTACCTCGCCGCACTCGCGCTGGGTGTTGTCGACCTCTCGGCTGTTGCCTCCGCCGGGTGGGTGACGGTCCCAGTCCCGCTCAAATACGGCCTCGCCTTCGAGCCAAGCGCCGTCGTCACCGTGGCTTTCCTCTACATCATCACTGGCATGGAGACTATCGGGGATATCTCGGGGACGGTATCCGCAACCGGTCGGGACGCTACCCGCGAAGAAGTCCGCGGCGGTCTCGTCGCCGACGGCGTGATGAGCGTCTTCGGCGCGGTGTTCAACGCGCTCCCGAACACATCGTTCTCGCAGAACGTCGGCCTGGTGAACTTCACTGGCGTCGCAAGCCGCTACGTCGCCGGCATCGGCGGCGTTGTCCTGCTCGCACTCGGGTTCGTCCCGAAAGTCGGCGCAGTCGTCTCGGCAATGCCCGACGCCGTGCTGGGCGGCGGCGCGCTCATCCTGTTCGCGATGATATTCTCCTCCGGTGCACGCCTCATCACGCAGAACGTCGAACTAGACCACCGCAATTCGACCATCCTCGCGATGTCGATGGCGCTCGGCCTCGGCGTCGCGTTCCGCCCCGAAATCCTCCAGAACTTCCCGTCCGAGGTACAGACGCTGTTCGGGTCCGCACTCGTCACCGGCGGGATGGCTGCCCTCGTTCTCAACGTCGTGTTCCCCGGCGGGAGCGTCGGAACGGGACCGACCGAGTACACCGCCGGGCTAGAACCGAGTCCGACCGAATCCGGAGCAGGCGCGCCACCGGTCGACGACGATTGAGAGTCGAGCCGACAGACTACAGGTAGCCGTCCGCGAACTCGTCGATCATCAGCCGCCGGTCGTCGCCAAGCGGATAGAGGATCGGACACTGACAGCCCGTCTCTGCGTACTCCCGGACCTTCTCGCGGCACTGTTCGGGCGTGCCGCTGGCGGTGAGTTTGTGAACCACGTCGTCCGGGATGAGATGCATCCCCTCCTTGATGTCGTCCTTGTCGGCCGGCCACCCGCCGATGGTCTCGCCCACCTCGTCGATGAGGTCCTGACTGACGCCGCTGGCTTTCATGATGTGGGGCTGTTGCCCGAGGTACTGTGTGATGAGTTCGCGGGCGTTGTCCAGAGCTTTCTCTTCGTCGTGGTCCATCGAGCAGACGACCAGTTGTGGCCGGTCGATGTCGTCCAGCGAGCGACCACCGCGCTCCGCCCCGGTTGCCAGTGCGTCGACGGCCTTCTCGTTGTACTCCGGGCTGACGAGGTAGTTCAGCAGTGCGCCGTCGGCGAAATGGCCAGTGAGTTCCAGCATCTTGAACCCGGTCCCACCGACGTAGACGGGAACGGTTCGCGGCCCGTCGTCGCCGTGGACAACGTCCAGTTCTACGTCCCGCATCTGGACGAACTCCCCGTCGTACGTGACGTTCTCCATGTCCAGCAGGTCCTGAGTTACCTCGACGCATTCGCGCATCGCCCGCAGTGCGCCGCTACGGTCGATTCCGACTTTCTCGGCCAGTGGGTCCCACCACGCGCCGATGCCGCACATGATGCGGTCCGGACCGGCGAGTTCCTCCAGCGTGCTCATCGACTGTGCTATCAACGCCGCGTTGCGCGTCCAGTTGTTGATGACGCCGGTACCGAGTTTGATGTCATCGGTGACTGCGGCGTACGCACCGAGCGGGGAAACGGCGTCGCGTGCGAGGCGCGATTCGGCCTGCCAGATCTCATCGATACCCTGCTCCTCCGCGTACTGCACGAGGTCCACGTTCGCTTCCAGCGAGTGTTTGTCCTGTAAGTAGATACCGACACGGTCGCCTCTCTCGAAGACCTGATTGACGCTCATGAGACATGCAAAGTTCTCCGAATACGGATAAATAGATTTGGCCACACACACGGTCTGTGGAAGGTGTGGCCCCGGTATTGCTCGCGTCGCGGACCGCTTAGTCCGTCTCGCGGCTGTAGGACTGCAACAGCGCCGAGGGGACCGCGAGCTGGTCGCTCTTGGTCCGGATGACGGCGTAGACCAGCACGATAATCGTCGCCAGGTACGGGTACGTCCCCATGATCTGTGGTGTCATGAGGAACTCGACGATAGGGTTGATGACGCCAGCGAGGGGCGCATCGGGGCCCAGCGTCAGTGAGATGGACTGGGAGCGAATGCGCAGCGCGTCGAGCAGTCCGAACAGGTAGGCACCGACCAGCATCCGGCGGGGCCGCCACTGTGCGAAGATGACCAGCGCGACGGCGATCCAGCCCCGACCCGCGGTCATACCGGGGACCCAGAGCTGCGAGAAGGCCAGCGAGAGGTGTGCGCCGGCCGCGCCGGCGAACCCGCCGCCGATGAGCACCGCAAGATACCGCAGTCTGAACACGGACACGCCCATCGTGTCCGCCATCTCAGGGTCCTCACCGACGGCTATCATCTCCAGACCGAGGTTCGAGTGGTACAGGAAGTACCAGACCACGACCAGCAAGCCGAGCGCGAGGTAGTCCGTCGCCGTGCTCCGGAAGAGGGCCTCGCCGATGACCGGGATCCCGACGAGGTACTGGCCGACGAGCGGGAACGTTATCTGCGGGAAGCCGCTGATCGACTCTTCGACCCAGCCCGAGCCGAAAAAGGTCGTCAGCCCGGTCCCAAGCAGCGTCAGCATGACGCCGCTGATGACCTGGTTCGACTTCAGCGTGATACAGAGGAAGGCGTGGACCAGCGCCAGCACCATTCCGAGGAGGATGCCGACGCCGAATCCAAGCCAGTGGCTCCCCGTGAGGACGGTCGTAATGAATCCGCCGAGTGCGCCGACGAGCATCATCCCCTCGACGCCGAGGTTGAGGACGCCCGCCCGCTCGCTGATTAGTTCGCCCATCCCAGCGAGGAGTAGCACCGTCGCCGCCTGAACAGTCGCATCGAGCAGGCCGGCGATGAAGCTCACCATCAGTCGTCACCTCGCTGTGGATGGGCTGGTGTCTCCGCTGGCCCGCGTTTTAGATCGATACCGACACGGTAGCTCTTGAAGAACTCCGCCGTAATCAGGAAGAGAATGACCAGCGCCTGAATGATCTCGACCAACGCCGCGGGCACGCCGAATGCCACTTCCATACTCGATCCGCCGACGAACAGGACGGCGAAAAACAGGCCGGCGAGCATCACTTTGAACGCGCTGTTGCGACCAAGTAATGCGATCGGAATGGCCGTGAAGCCGTATCCGGGTTCGAACCCGGCGCGGTATCGACCTTGCGCGCCAGCGATCTCGCTGATGCCGCCCATGGCCGCGAACGCGCCCCCGACCACGAACACGAGGAGGTACACGTAGAACTTGCTCATGCCCGCCTGCTGGGCGGCCTCGTCGTTCGAGCCGACGAACGTGATTTCGAACCCGAGCCGGGTTTTCGTCATCAGGACGTACGTCGCTATCACCATGCAGAGGGCAGCGAGCAGCCCAGCGTGGACGCCGCCGAACAGTTCCGGAATCGTCGCGGCCTCGGAGAACCGGTCCGACTGCGGGAAGTTTCCGGCCCCGCCCTGCATCGGTCCGCGGAGCAAGTAGCTCTGGATTTCGAGCGCGACGAACGTCAGCAGGAGCGACGTGATGATCTCGTTGACGTCCCACTTCGCACGCAGGTACGCCGGGATACCAGCCCAAATACCGCCGGCCACGGCTGCGGCGACGAACATCAGCGGGACCAGTGCGAGCCCCGGCAGCGAGACGTTCAGCCCGATCCACGTCCCCGCGAGCGCGCCGGCAACGAGTTGCCCCTCGGCACCGATGTTGAACAGGCCCGCTTTCAGTGGGAGATACACTGCCAGGCCCGTAAGAATCAGCGGGATCGCCTTCGTCAGCGTCTCGCTGAGACCGAACTCGGTCACGAGCGTCTCGACGAACATCGTCCTGTACGCCGCGACAGGGTTCACGTCGAGGACGACCAGTGCGATGGCACTCACTGCCAGCGCAGCGAGAACCGTGAACACGGGCGTCCCGTAGGCCAGCCAGGCCGGACTGTCCTCACGTGCGTCGACGGTTACTGCGACGTTCATCAGCTCTCACTCCCCTGGGTGGCCCCAGACTTGACCGGCGATGCAGCCGTCTCGCCACCACCAGTCATCTCCAGCCCGATCCGTTCCCGGTCGGCTTCGGCCGGTGTCGTCTCGTAAACGAACTCGCCCTCGTACACGACGAGAATCCTGTCGCTCAGGTCGAATATCTCGTCGAGGTCTTCCGAGAGGAGGATTATGCCGGTTCCCGCTTTCCGCTGTTCGAGCAGCGTCTCCCTGATGAACTCGATCGCTCCGACATCGACACCGCGGGTCGGTTGATTCGCGATGAGCAGGTCCGGGTTGCGGTAGATTTCCCGCGCCAGAATGAGCTTCTGGAGGTTCCCTCCGGAGAGGTCGCCGGCCTTGGTCTCGGTCACGTCGCTGACACCGCGGACATCGAACTCCTCGACCAGCGTCTCTGCATATTCACGGAGTTCCCCGTAGTCAAGGAACGGTCGGTCGCCGAACCGGCCGTCCCTGAAATCCTTCATCGTGGCGTTGTGCATCACCGAGAGGTCCTCGGCACAGCCGTACTGAAGCCGGTCCTCGGGGACGAACGAGACGCCGCTATCGACGAACGTCTTCGGTTTCGCGCCGGTGATGTCCTCGCCGTTGACGACGAGCTCGCCGGCAGTCACGTCTCGGATGCCGGCCATGACCTCGGCGAGTTCCTTCTGGCCGTTGCCGCTTACGCCCGCGATACCGACGATTTCGCCTTGCCGAACCGTCAGGTCGATGCCCGAAAGGGCTTCGATATTTCGGTTGTCTGTGGCCTCGACTTCGCGTGCGCGCAGGACTGGCTCACCAAGGTCGACCGCTTCTCTGTCGATGTCGAACAGCACCTCACGGCCGACCATCATCTCCGCGAGGTCCGCCCGGGAGACTGACGACACCTCGGCGGTGCCGACGTTTTGCCCCTCCCGGAGTACCGTTACCCGGTCGACGATAGCGTCGACCTCGGTGAGCTTGTGCGTAATGAAAATTATCGAAAGCCCCTCGTCTGTCAGCCGTTCGAGCGAGTCGAAGAGCCGCTCGGCTTCCGTCGGTGTGAGGACCGCCGTCGGTTCGTCGAGAATCAGGAGGTCGACATCCCGGTACAGCGCTTTGAGTATCTCGACGCGCTGTTGCTGGCCGACATCGAGCTCCCAGATCTTCGCGCTCACATCGATGTCGAACCCGTACTGGTCCGCTAGATCCTGAATCCGCTGTTCAGGCACATCGAGACCGAGCGAGAACTGGCCGGCGAGCGACTGGACGAGGCTGTTGTTCCGGACCGCCGCCGGAAGCCAGCTATCCGCCGCATCGCTGCGAAACGCTGGTGCCGGTTCACGTTCACCGAGTACAACGTTCTCGGCGACGGTCAGGCGCGGTATCAGCATGAAGTGCTGGTGAACCATCCCGATACCGGCGTCGATGGCGTCCTGTGGCGACCCGAGGTCAAGTCGCTCGCCGTCGAGATAGATCTCGCCGTCGTCCTGCGAGTAGAGCCCGTACAGAATCTTCATCAGCGTACTTTTTCCCGCACCGTTTTCACCGAGGAGGCCGTGTATTTCCCCGCGCTCGACGGAGAGGTCGACGTGGTCGTTGGCGACGACCCCGGGGAACTCCTTCAGAATCCCCTCCATCCTGAGCGTGGTGTCTTCGGACATGCTCTCTGATCTTGAGCGGGTATCAACAATGTAGTGGCATAATTGTTTTCAAAGGTAGCTATATTCGCCGTCCAGAACGGGAAATGGCGGACATTTGCCAAGTACCAGTTGTCGTGTGCTAGCGTCCGTTGGCGATCTGGGTTCCGTCTGTCTACACCGACAATAGTATGGACATATGATCCAAGTAGTTGCCATAAGTTATGATATTGACCCACATCTATAGCATATATTTGGACAATAGTATAGAGAAGGCTGCGTGAACAGAACTATTTAAGTTATTGTTTCTGCAATGACTACCCGGTTAGTTAATGGTTGACAAGAAACATACCAAATCGAGACGGGAGCTACTGACAGCACTTGGGGCAGCAGGAATTACCGGGCTCGCGGGTTGTAGTGGTGGTGACGGGAGTGGTGGCGAGGCGGCCACCGACACCGCCGATGGCGGGGCTGCCGACGGTACTGCGACCGGCAGTGATGGCGGGTCCGGAACGGATTCCGTCACCGCTGCCTGGGTGTACAATTCGGAGGTCGGCGACCTCGGTTGGTCCTGGGCCCACAACGAAGGGCGGAAGGCGGTCGCAGTGGAGTACGACTGGCTGGAGACGGAGTACACAGAGGCTGTCGCCCCCGCTGATTCCGAGCGGGTATTCGAACAGTACGCGCAGGGAGACGCCGATATCATCTTCGGCTGTACGTTCGAGTATCAGGACCCAATGGCGTCGGTGGCGGAGCAGTACCCCGATACGTACTTCGAACACAACACCGGCTACCTGACGATGGAGAACATGGGGCGATACATGGGGCGGATCTATCAGCCCCGGTACCTCGCCGGGCAAGCAGCCGGGACCGTAACGGAGACAGACACGCTAGGATACGTAGCGGCCTTCCCGATCCCGGAAGTCATCCGTGGCATCAACGCCTACGCGCTCGGGGCCGCGTCTGTCAACGACAGCGCGACGCTGAAAGTCAGATGGACGAACTCCTGGTTCGACCCGCCGACCGAGAGCGAGGCGGCGAACGCCCTGCTGGACGAGGATGTCGACGTGATGGCCCAGCATCAGGACTCCCCCGCCGCACTCCGTGCAGCCGCCGATGCGGGTATCTGGGCGACCGGCTACGACGCGCCGATGGGCGACATTGCCGGCGAGAACTATCTCACGTCGCCGATCTGGCACTGGGAGGAGTTCTATGGGCCGACTATCGAATCTGTCAGGGACGGCACCTGGGAATCCGACGCGTACTGGGGAGGCATCGAGTCGGGCATCTGTAGTCTGGACGACTGGGGGCCTGAAGTCCCCCAGGAAGCAAAAGACACCGTTTCGGAGGCGCGGTCGGCGATGCTCGACGGCGACCTCGATGTCTGGACCGGTTCGGCGTTTGAGGGCGAGGGCGACGAGTTCCTCTTCCAGGAGATGAGTAGCTACGTCGACGCCGTCGAGGGCGAGGTCCCGAGCTGACCCCGCCACCGGTCTTCGACTACAGTAATCGCCTGTGTGTTGCTGTGGCTCCCGGGAGAATATAACAACGTTCGTAGTATTATTGAGGTATGAATGGGAATTCCGACTAATTTTGTTCCAATGTATTCCTTCGCTGCAAGGTCAAGAATGGTATCGCTTAAGTAGGAGTTTCCGCTACCTCTACCCAGTTCAGTAATGGTGAATACCAACCGAACGATATCGCGGCGGGAGATGCTGGGTGCGCTTGGGGCGACAGGAGTAACCGCACTAGCCGGCTGTAGTGGCGGGAGCGACGACACAAACACGGCTGACGGCACGGCGACCGGCGAGAGTGGCTCCGGGTCCGACTCCGTCACCGCTGCCTGGGTGTACATCTCAGAGGTGGGCGACCTCGGGTGGTCCCACGCCCACGACGAGGGGCGAAAGGCGGTCGACAAAAAGTACGACTGGCTGGAAACCGAGTACACGGAAGCTGTCGCGCCGGAGGACTCGGAACGCGTGTTCGAGCAGTACGCACAGGGTGACGCCGACATCGTCTTCGGGACGACGTTCAACTACCAGGACCCGATGTTCAACATTGCGGAACAGTACCCAGACACGTACTTCGAGCACGCGACCGGCTATCGGACCCGAGAGAACATGGGCCGGTACATGGGTCGGATCTACCAGCCCCGGTATCTCGCCGGCCAGGCAGCTGGGATGGTGACCGAGAACAACACGATTGGCTACGTCGCCGCTTTCCCAATCCCCGAAGTTATCCGCTCGATCAACGCCATGGCACTCGGCGCGCGGTCGGTGAACCCGGACGCGACGTTCAAAATCCGGTGGGTCAACGCGTGGTTCGACCCACAGACCTCGAAGCAGGCAGCCAACTCACTCATCGATGATGGCTGTGACGTTATCTCACAGGAGCAGGACTCCCCTGCACCGGTCAAGGCTGCAAACGAGGCAGACGTGTGGGCCTCCGGCTACAACGCGCCGATGGGCGAGTTCGGCGGCGACAACTACCTCATCTCCCCGGTGTGGAACTGGGAAGAGGTGTACGACCCGACCATTTCGGCGGTTCGGGACGGGACCTGGGAATCCGATGCCTTCTGGGGCGGCATGGAGACGAACCTCCCAACGCTCGACGAGTGGGGGCCGGAGGTCCCGCAGGAGGTCAAAGACACCGTCGCCGAGACAGAAGAGAAAATCGTCAACGGCGAACTCGACGTCTGGGCCGGTTCGACGCTCGAGGACAAGAGCGACGAGTTCCTGTTCCAAGAGATGAACAGTTTCGTCAACGCCGTCGACGCCGAAGTATCGGAGTAGAACGGCCCAGGTTCACCGTTCGTTTCCGCCCCGATACTGTCCCGCCGGTAGCGAGCAGTCGGATAGGCGAGTCCCCGGATAGTTGGTCAGAGCGGGCAAGCCAACTAATCAACCGTTCGCAGCGCGGTCCAGTTCGGGACGGGTCGCACCGCCCCACTCCTCGTACGAGCGAAGCACGTCGCCGTTTCGCTCGCCGGTCAGTTCGCCGTCCCGAACAGCTATCTCGCCGCCGACGAGGACGTACTCCATCCCGTCGGAGAACTGGAACGGGTTCTCGTAGGTCGCGTTCGCCGACACCGAATCGAGGTCGAAGACCACGAGGTCCGCGATGTATCCCTCGTGGACGTAGCCGCGGTCCCTGAGGCCGAGGATATCAGCCGGGTTGCCTGCGGCTTTGTACGCCAGCAGTTCCGGCGAGAGCACGTTCCGTTCTCGGACGTAGCGTTCGAGAATGCGACTGAACGCGCCGATAGCCCGCGGATGAGGCTTTCCGCCGAAGATGCCGTCCGTACAGAACGTGCCGCGGTCGTCCGCGAGAAACCGCTCGATGTCTTCCTCGGCCATCACGAAGTCGGCCATCGTCACGTCCAGTTCCTCCGCGACGAGCAGTTCACACATCGCGTCGACCGGCTCGCGGCCCATCTCGGCGGCGATGTCCGCGATGGTGTCGCCCTGATAGCGGCCACTCCCAGTCCGCGTGATGAGGATATTGTCCCACGACCCGGCGGCGTAGGCGAGGTTCTCCCACTCACCCGGCTGAGAGATGTCAGTGGCGATACGGTCGCGAACTGCCGCGGAGTTCAGACGGTGACGGATGTCCTCTGAGTCGCCCTGCCGTGCCCACGGCGGCAACAGCGCGGTGAGCATCGTCGACCCGGCTGTGTATGGATACTGGTCGAAGGTGACCCGTTGCCTCCTGTCGCCGGCGTCGTCGAACAGGTCGAGCACGGCCTCGGAATCTCCCCAGTTCTGTTGACCGCCAACTTTGAGATGGGAGACGTGGGCGTGACAGCCGCCACGCTGACAGATGTCGAGGTACCGGTCGATGGATTCGACCACGCGATCCGTCTCGTTCCAGACGTGAGAGATCATGAACGAGTCGCGCTTGGCGAGGGTGTCCGCAAGCGCCACCAGTTCATCGTCGCGAGCGTACGAACTCGGCGGATATATCATTCCCTTCGACATACCGAACGCGCCTTCTTCCAGCGCTACTTCGAGTTCCTGTCGGATTGCATCTAATTCACCGGGCGCTGTGTCGTGGTCGGACGTTGGTCTGTCCAGTCGTTGACCGGTGACTGGCCCGGCGGCGACGACGTGTTCGCCGCTGAGTGGGCGGTCCTCGAACCCGGCCAGCATCGACCTGATGTTGCCGTGTGGGGCGTAGTACGCGCAGTTGACAGCTGGGTCAGCGGATTCAAGCGCCTCGAGATAGCCGGAAACGGTGTGCCACGGCCACGTTTCGCCGAGCGTGCCATCGAGTGATTTGACCCGTTCCGCCCACTCGTCAGTGAGGTTCGGCGGCACCGGGGCGACGCTGACCCCGTCCTGGCCGAGGACTTCCGTCGTGATTCCCTGCGTCAGTTTCTCCTTGGCACTGGGATTCTCGAAAAGCCGCAGCTCCGAATGCGCATGCATATCGATGAATCCCGGCGCGAGATACGACCCGTCGAGATCGATAACGCGGTCGGCGTCGAGCGGGGCCTCGCTGATGGCATCGATTCGACCGTCGGCGACACGCACGCTCGCAGTGAACGGAGGGCGACCGCTCCCGTCCAGCACCCGCGCGTCTCTGAACGCGATGGACGCGGCACTCGGCTCAGTCATGTCTGCCGACTCGCGGAACGGTCGTTTGGCTCTTTCGGTGGTCTCAACCGTGTGTGACAGCGGGCGAGCGCGTGCCACACATGTCTGTCAGCCTGTGTGGCGCTACCCCGACGCAATCTTCAAGACGACACCGCGGAACAGCTACCCAATGCCATCCGTCAGTCTTGATAGCGAGCGGTTCAGACGGCGTTTCGATACGTTCAACAAGATCGGCGCGACGGAACGGGGCGGCGTCAACAGGCCGAGCCTGTCCGACGAGAACAAGGCAGCCCGCGACACACTGGTCGAGTGGTTCCGCGAGGCCGGGCTGGAGGTCCGTATCGACGCGATGGGCAATATCTTCGGTCGCCGAGACGGGACAGAGGGCGACGCCACGCCGGTGCTGTTCGGGTCACACATCGACAGCCAGTACAACGGCGGTCGGTACGACGGCGTTATCGGCGTCCTCGGGGGGCTGGAGGTCATCGAGGCATTCAATGACGCCGGCGTGACGACCGAGCGCCCGCTAGAAGTCGTCGCCTGGAGCAACGAGGAGGGCGTCCGTTTTCAGCCGGATATGCTCGGCAGCGGTGTCTACTGTGATATTTTCGACCTCAACTACGCGTACGAGCGCGAGGACAAGGAGGGCAGGCGGTTCGGCGACGAACTCGAACGCATCGGCTACAAGGGGGATGTTCCCTGCGAAACCGACGACATCCACTGCTACTTCGAGATGCACGTCGAGCAGGGGCCGTTTCTCGAACAGCAGGACATCCCAGTCGCCGCTGTCGAAGGCGTGTTCGGCTTTTCCTGGCTGAACGTCACCTTCGAGGGCCAAGCGAACCATGCCGGGCCGACGCCGATGGATATGCGTCACGACGCCTTCGTGGCGACGGCGGACGTAACGCGCGCGGTCCGTCGGATCACAGCGACCGAAGGAACGGACCTCGTTGGGACGGTCGGCAGCGTCGACGTGTGGCCGAACGCTATCAACGTCATCCCCGAGACGGTGGAGTTCACGCTCGATTTCCGCTCGTACGACGACGCCGTGGTCGATGCAGCCGTCGAACAGATCAGGGAAGGGGTCGCCCACGCCGCTGAACGCGAAGGGCTCGAATACGAGATCGAGGAGATAATGCGAGTCGACGCGGACCCGTTCGATCAGGACTGCATAGACACGGTTGTCGAAGCCGCCGAGACGGTCGGCTGTGAGTACACGCGGCTGGTCAGCGGCGCGGGCCACGACGCCAACTACCTCAACAAGATAGCCCCGACGAGCATGATTTTCGTCCCGAGCGTCGACGGGATCAGCCATCGCGAGAGCGAGTTCACTGAATGGGACGACATCGTCACCGGGACTGAGGTACTGCTGAACGCGGTGCAGGAGAAGGCTGCCGAGTAACCAGGCTCGTTCGCAGGGAGTATCTGTCACAGATTTGGCACACGCCACACATCGACTGGTACGTCTGTCGTGGCTGTGTCAGCCGGTTGTCGTGTGGTGGGACGTGCCCGTGACTTTCGCTGGCAACATTGCGATCAGACACCTGTGAAGCATACATATATCAGAGAGTGCTGTACAGTTGTTCACTAAGAGGCGTGTGTGCGTATCGCATGCCGAAAACTGGAGGGAACGCTGTGGATATCGAACTCACGATCAACGGCGAGCGGACGACAGTCGAAGCCGGGTCGGCGGATGACCTGGCGACGGTATTGAGACAGCACGGCTACATCGGCGTGAAATGTGGCTGCGACGGCGGAACCTGCGGTGCATCGAAGGTATTCATCGACGGTGAAGTTCGGATGGCTTGCGGGATGGCGGCGACAGACGCCGACGGGAGTGAGATACGGACCGTTGCGGCGCTCGGGACACAGGCCGACCTGCACCCGGTCCAGCAAGCGTTCGTGGACAACTTCGCAGTCCAGTGCGGGTTCTGTATCCCGGGGATGGTGATCCAGGCAGTGGCACTGCTGGATTCGAACCCCGACCCGACAGAACAGGAGGTCCGGGAGGCGCTAGACGACAACGTCTGTCGCTGCACCGGGTACCAGAAGCCGGTCGAAGCCGTTCTGGACGCGGCGGGTCGGATGCAGGGCGAGCAGTCGGTCGCCGCGGACGGCGGCCGCCCGGTCACTGTGCCGCCGCACGGGGACGAGTCGACCAGTTGCTGTGGAGGTGGCTGCGATGAGTAACGATGACGAGACACCCAAGGCCGATGGGGGTACGGCCTCGCAGTCAGAGACTGTCGAAGACGGACGCTCCGAGGAACACCCGCTCGAATGGGACGAGCCAGAGAACAACGACAAGGCCCCCGACGAACGCGACAGCGTCTCCCACCGGACGGAGAAGTACGACGACCGAAAGCTCGTCACCGGGCAAGCGAAGTACACCGCCGACTACGAGGAACGGTATCCCGACCTCGCGTACGCGGCAGTTGTCCGGAGCGACATCCCACACGGCCACGTGACCGATATCGACACGAGCGCGGCCGAGGCGATGGACGGCGTTGACGCGGTCCTGACACCCGAATCCGACGCAGTGCCGGACACGAAATACACCAGCGCCGGACAGTCTTACCCCGAGCCAAGCCCGTGGGACATGCACGTGCTGAACAAGCACGTCCGCTACATCGGCGACCCGATTGCCGCCGTCGCAGCCGAAGACCGGGCGACCGCGACCGCCGCTGTCGAGGCCATCGAGGTGTCGTACGAGGAGTACGACTACGTCACCGACCCGGAGGACGCCTTCGACGAAGACGCGCCGCAGTTGTTCGAGGGCAGCGAGGTCGAGAACGAGATCGTCGGCCACGACTACGACTGCAACCGGATGGCCCATATCGGGGGCGAACTTGGCGATGTAGATGCAGCACTCGATGGCCACACGCACGTCCATGAGACCGAGTGGGAGACGATCCGGCAGTCCCACGCCAACGTCGAGAAACACACCTCGCTGGCCTACACGAACGAGGACGACCGCCACGTCCTCATTACCAGCACGCAGGTGCCCAACCACACCCGGAGACAGCTTGCCCACCTGTTCGATATCCCGATCCGCGACATCCGTGTGACCAAGCCCCGCGTTGGCGGCGGTTTCGGCGGGAAACAGGCGATGGTCGTCGAGCCGATTCCGCTCGCGCTCTCGCTCGCCACCGACCGCCCGGTCCTGTACGAGGCCAGCCGCGAGGAGGAATTCTACGCGATGCGCTCGCGCCATCCGATGAAGGTCAAAGCGAGGACAGCCGTCACCGACGACGGCGACATCGAGGCCATCGACATCTACGCGCTGTCGAACACCGGCGCGTACGGCAGCCACGGCATGACTGTCGCGGGCAACGTCGGGAGCAAGCCGATGCCGCTGTACTCGAAGGTTCCCAACGCCCGCTTCGAGGCCGATATCGTCCATACGAACACGCCACAGACCGGTGCGATGCGGGGGTACGGCGCACCACAGGGTACGCTCGCACTGGAGGGACATCTCGATGAGGTCGCTCGCGACCTTGGTCTCGATCCCATCGAATTCCGGCGGCGACACCACATGGAAGTCGGCGACCTCGACGAGATCGCGGGGATGATGGGCGGGGAGGGGGCGAACCGCCGTATCCGCTCGTGTGGCCTCGACGAGTGCATCGAGCGCGGAAAGGACGCCATCGGCTACGACGACCTCGAACAGCCCGACGAGGACCACCTGCACCGCGGCATCGGGATGGCGCTGTCAGCACAGGGGACCGGCGTCGCCGGCGACGAACTCGGGGCCGCCCAGATAATGATGAACGAGGACGGGAGCTTCCACCTGCAGGTCGGCGGCGTCGACATTGGGACAGGCGCTGACACGGCGTTCCTCCAGATCGCCGCCGAAGTACTGGGCTGTGACGAGGACGACATAATCGTCAAATCCTCCGATACGGATGTAACGCCCTTCGACTACGGCGCGTACGCCTCCTCGACGACGTACATCAGCGGCATGGCGGTCAAGAAGGCTGCAGAAGACGCAAAGGCGCGGATTCTCGACTGGGGAGCAAAGCTATTAGACGAGCCGGTCGGTGATCTGGAAACCGGCGACGGAACGGTGTACAGCGAGACCAGCGGCGATTCGGTCACGCTCGAAGACATCGGCTATGAGGCCGCGTACGGCGACGACGAGCGCGAACACATCCTGGGGAAGGGGACCCACTGCACCGAGGAGAGCCCCCCGCCGTTCGCTGCCCAGTTCGCTGACGTAACGGTCGACGAGACAACCGGCGAGTTCGAGGTCCACAAACTGGTCGTCGCAGTCGACTGCGGCGTCGCCATCAACCCCGGCATGGCCGAGGGGCAGATCGAGGGCGCGAATCATATGAGCTACGAGATGGCCGTCAGTGACGGTATCACACTCGACGAGAAGGGCCGGGCGGAAGTAGCTGACTTCGACGAGTACGGACTGCCGTCGGCGACCGAGACGCCGCCCATCGAGTCGATTCTGGTCGAGACACACGAACCGACCGGTCCGTTTGGCGCAAAATCGGTCGCCGAAGTCCCGACGAACACAGTCCCGCCGGCACTGTCAAACGCCGTCCGGGATGCCGTCGGCGTCCGCATCCGGGAGATGCCCATCACCGCCGAGAAAATCAAGACAAAACTGGACGAGCGTGAAACCTGAATCGGATCGCGTGGACAGCCATGGCTACAGTGCCGGTGTGTCGGCGTGCCATATCACAAATCCGCGATAGCTATTTACCGTTCTGTTCGTCATGTACCTGACATAGCCAGCGAGCTGATGAGCCATATGGAAATCGAACTGGAAATTAACGATGTGGAACGGACGGTCGAAGCGTCGAAGTCCGATTCGCTTCTCGATGTCCTTCGACGGAACGGGTACACCGGCGCGAAGCGGGGATGCGACACTGGCGCGTGCGGCTTCTGTACGGTGCACGTCGACGGCGAGCCAGTGAAGTCCTGCGTCGAACCGGTGACGAAAGTACGGGACGCATCCGTCAGGACAATCGAAGGCCTGGGCGAACAGGACGACCTGCATCCGGTGCAACAGGCATTCGTCGACAACACTGCGCTGCAGTGTGGGTTTTGTATTCCGGGGATGATCATGCGCTCGACGGCGCTACTGGAGACGAATCCGAACCCAACCGAACAGGAGGTCCGGGAAGCCCTGTCGGACAACCTCTGTCGGTGTACTGGCTATAAGAAAATCGTTGAAGCAGTGCTAGACGCCGCCGAACGGATGAACAGCGACACAGCCGTCGCCGCCGACGGTGGGCAGGCAGTCGATGGCGACGGCGGGGCCGGTGCTGGGACCGAGTGTTCACTCGGCGGATGCGATTGCATGGAGGGCGACCAGTGAGCGATTCCGACCGGGTGCGGAAGACGAGCAAGCAACCAGAGGGGACGGAGAGGAAAGAACCGGACCCAACCGAAGCCGACAGAGAGTCAGCGACGGGCGCGGCACGCGAACCCGACCGCAAGCCCGAATCGGAGCGCGACGCCATCTCAGTGGACGAGGAGAAAGACGACGCACGGAAAATCGTCACCGGGCAAGCCCGCTACACAGCGGACTACCGTGACCGGTTTCCGGACCTCGCCCACGGGAGGGTCGTTCGAAGCGACATCGCCCACGGATACGTCGAGTCGGTCGACACGAGCGCCGCCGAGGCGATGGACGGCGTCGACGCCGTCATCACGCCGTTCGACGACGTGGTTCCGGACAAGCTGTACTCCAGTTCGGGCCAGTCCTATCCCGAGCCGAGCCCGTGGGATCTGAAGGTGTTGCGCGAACACGTTCGTTTCGTCGGCGACCCGGTCGCCGCCGTGGCGGCTGACGACCCGGAAACAGCTGACCGTGCCGCACGCAAAATCGAAGTCGAGTACCGGGAACTGGACGCCGTCTTCGACCCCGAGGAAGCCTTCGGCGAGGACGCGCCACAACTGTTCGAGGCTGATGACGTAGAAAACAAGCAGTCAGGCGCGGACTACAGCCAAAACCTCGAATCACACTTCGAGGGGGAACTCGGTGACGTGGACGCGGAATTTGAACAGGCGAGCGACGACGAGGAGCGATACGTCATTGAGACGGAGTGGGAAACGCCGTACCAGTCCCACTGCGTCCCGGAACCGCACACGACCATCGCCTACACGGACGAGGACGACCGGCACACGTTCATCACGGCGACACAGGTCCCCTTCCACACCCGCCGCCAGATAGCGCACCTGTTCGACGTGCCCATCCGCAACGTGCGGGTGAAGAAACCCCGCATCGGCGCAGGGTTCGGGTCGAAACAGGAGATGGCAATCGAGCCGATAACATTCGCACTGCATCTAGCGGCTGACCGGCCAGTCAAACTGGAGATGAGCCGTCAGGAGGAGTTCACCGCGCTTCGCTTTCGACACCCGATGCAGATGCAGATGCGGACCGCAGTGACGGACGACGGCGATATCGAGGCGATGGACCTCTACACGCTGTCGAACTCGGGGGCCTACGGTACCCACGGCATGACCGTCGCGAACAACGTCGGAACGAAGCCGCTTCCACTCTATCCCCGCGTCCCGAACGTCCGTTTTTCGGGGGATGTGGTCCACACGAACCTCCCGATGGGGGCGGCTATGCGGGGCTACGGCGCGCCACAGGGACATTTCGCCGTCGAAGCGCACATGGATGAGGTAGCCCGCCACCTCGGCTTCGACCCGATCGAGTTCCGCCTGCAGAACGCGGTCCGCGAGGGTGACCTCGACCGGAGCGTCGCGATTCTGAAAGACGGTGACCGGTTCACCCGGGAGATTCGCTCGTGTGGCATCCGCGAATGTGTCGATCGTGGGAAGGAAGCCATCGGCTACGACGGCATCGAACAACCCGACGAAGACCATCGCAAGCGCGGGGTCGGAATGGCGCTCATCGCCCAGGGAAGCGGCGTCGCCGGGAAGGAACTCGGCGCGGCACAGGTGCAGATGAACGAGGACGGGAGCTTCCACCTGCAGGTCGGCGGCGTCGACACCGGGACGGGCGCGGACACGATGTTCTCTCAGATTGCCGCCGAGGTGCTGGGCTGCACTCCCGAAGATGTCGTCGTCATCGCCGCCGACACAGACCTGACGCCGTTCGACTACGGCGCGTATGCCTCTTCGACGACGTACATCAGCGGTCGCGCGGTCAAGAACGCCGCCGAAGACGCGAAAGAGCGGTTGCTGGAGTGGGGGTCGAAACTGATCGATGAGCCGCCGGAAGCGCTCGACACCGGCGACGGCGGCGTGTATAGCGAGCGGACCGATGACAGTGTATCACTGGAGGAAATCGGCTACGAGGCGACCTACGGCGACGACGAGCGCGAACACATCCTCGGAGACGGCAACCACTCGACCGACGAGAGCCCACCTCCCTACGGCGCGCAGTTCGTCGACGTGACTGTCGATACGGAGACTGGCGAGTACGAACTCAACAAGCTGGTGTTTGCGGCGGACTGCGGGGTCGCGATCAATCCTGCGTTGGTCGAAGGCCAGATAGAGGGCGGCGAGCACATGAGCCTCGAATACGCCACGAGCGGCGACCTGACCTTCGACGAGGAGGGGAACCCGGAGGTACTGGGCTTTCGCCAGTACGGGATGCCGCGGACGACGGACCACCCCGAAATGGAGACGGTTCTCGTTGAGACGCACGAACCAACGGGTCCGTTCGGCGCAAAGTCTATCGCGGAACTCCCGACGAACGGCGTGCCGCCGGCGCTCTCGAACGCGATTCGCGACGCCGTCGGTGTTCGGCTGACCGAGTTGCCGTTCACCGCAGAGGATCTGAAGGCGGCACTTGATGAACGGTCTGCTGACGATGGATAGGTTGGTTTCGGGCAGTTTTGTCCTGGTTAATATCAGACACGGAGTGTTTTACGTTGTGTCGAGCAAACTATTAAGAGCTGTTCGGGAAAATTTCGACAGTATGGCGTACATCGGATTTCTGCTGACAGGGGGTCCCTTCGACAGTGAGCGGTGGCGCACCGCCTACGAGTTGGGGCGGGCGGCGCTGGATCAGGGCCACGAGGTGAGCTACTTCCACTACCTCGACGGCGCGCTCGTCCCCGTCGCGGACCAGACCCTGCCCGGCTGTTCGGACAACGGGCTGTACGACGAGATGCCGACCGCGAAGTTCCAGGAACTCATCGCGGACGGCGCGGAAGTCATCTGCTGTGGGCTCTGTGTCGACGCACGCGGAATCGACGCACCAGCCGACTACCCTGAGGGCGTCGAAGTCGGGCTGCTCCCGGACCTAGCCGACATCATCGGCGAGGCCGACCGGGTGGTTTCGCTATGAAGCGAGATGTCGTCGTCCTGCTCACCCGCGCGCCGTACGGCCGAGTCCACATCCCGGAGGGCCTGCGAGCGGCCCGTGGGGTTGCAGCCGGATTCGATATGCACACCGTGACCGTGATATTCACGCAGGACGGCGTGTACGGCGCTCGGGATGCTGTCGACCGCGACGCACTCAACATGAGCGGACACGTCGCCGACTTGGCAGAACAGGGCGGACAGATGGTTGCGGACGGCGCGGCGATGGCCGAGCGCGGCGTCGACGAGGGCGAAATCGCCGACGACGTGACGGTCTGGTCGGACGACCGTGTCACCGCCCGTATTCGCGACGCCGACCGAACACTGGATTTCTGACAATGCTGTATCTCATCGACAAACCGATGGCCGAAGTCGGACTGCGTACCGCCGCCGGGGATCCCGAAGCACACGTCGTTCTGATTCAGGACGGCGTCTACCTCACACCGGATATCGACGCACCCGTCTCAGCAGTTGCGAGGGACGTGGACGTGCGTGGCGTCTCGCTACCGCCGGATATCGACAAGATATCCTACGATGCCGTCGTCGAGCGGCTCGTCGAACGAGAGGTGAAGAGCTTCGTATGAGCCTGTTCGAACGACTCGACGAGCTGGCTGCCCAAGGAGAGCCGGCGGCGCTCCTGACTATCGTCCGCAAGGACGGCAGCGCACCGCGGGACGTGGGGGACAAGATGGTCGTCACGGCTGACGACGAGTACGGGACTATCGGCGGCGGCACGGTCGAGCATCTCGCCGTCCAGGACGCCCGGTCAGTACTCGGTGGGGACGACGACCCCGGCGTCCGGACGTATGAACTCGAACGCGGCGGCAACACGGGCATGGTCTGTGGCGGCGAGATGGGCGTATTCATCGACCGCGTGCGCGGACAGGCACAGCTCTACATCGCCGGCGGCGGCCACATCAGCGTCGAGCTGGCCCCGCTGGCGGATCGACTGGGCTACGCCGTCACTGTGGTCGACGACCGCGAGGCGTACGCCGACCCGGCACAGTTCCCCGACGAGACAGACGTGATTCACGGCGAATACGGCGACGCGCTCGGTGATCTGCCGATGGGAACTGAGACAGCGGTGGCCGTCGCGACGCGGAGCGGGACGTTCGACCAAGACGCTGTCGCTGCAGCGCTGGACGGTGCGGCTGGCTACATTGGACTCGTCGCCAGCGAAACGAAGGCCAATCACGTCCTCGACTCACTCGCCGAGTCGGGCTACGCCCGTCGGGACCTCAGCCGTGTTCGGACGCCGGTAGGACTCGACCTCGGCGGGAGCGGGCCGGCCGCCGTCGCGCTCTCGATTCTGTCCGAGGTCACCATGGACCGACACGACGCAACCGGTGAGCGGGCGACACGGCTGAACCTCGACGACGTGGTCGTCGTTCGCGGCGGCGGCGACCTCGGTAGCGGCGTCGTCTATCGTCTGCAGCAGGCCGGCTTCCCGGTCATCGTCACAGAGGTCGATCAGCCAACGGTGGTCCGGCGGGCAGTCGCCTTCGGTTCTGCATTGTACAGAAACGAGGTGACGGTTGAGGGAGTCACTGGCCGGGCAGCGGCGGACATCGACGAGGCGCTCGGACTGCTCGCCGACGATGTCGTGCCGGTACTCGTCGACCCCGAGGCGACCGTCACCGACGAACTCGACGCCGCAGTCCTCGTCGACGCCATCATGGCGAAAGGGGCGTTCGACACCGGCACGCGTCGGGGAGATGCCGACGTGGTGGTCGGGATGGGGCCCGGTTTCGAGGCCGGCGACGACGTGGACGCGGTCGTCGAGACCGACCGCGGGCACGAGCTCGGCCGGGTGTTCTACGAGGGGACAGCGAGCGAGTACGACGGCGAGCCCGGCGAACGGCGCGGCTACACCCACGAGCGGGTGCTTCGCGCCCCGACCGATGGCGAGTGGACCCCGGCGGTCGCCATCGGCGATAGTGTCACAGCCGGCGACGTGGTCGGCACTGTCGGTGACAGGCCGGTCGAAACCGAGATAGACGGACTGGTTCGCGGCCTAGTTCACGGCGGCCTCGGCGTCAGTGAGAGCACCAAACTCGGCGATGTCGACCCTCGTAGCGAGTCTGTCGACCCAACGAAAATCTCCGACAAAGCGTTGTGTCTCGGCGGTGGCGTGCTAGAGGCAGTGCTCCGGTTGCGGTAGAAAGCACCTAACCGACGTTAGTGACGAACTTCTTCGATGGCCGGGTCGTCAATCGTGACACCGCGTCCGGCCGTAACACGGCCGACAGCCCGATAGAACACGCCGGCGTTGTCGAATGCCGATTCGACGGCGTCAGCCGAAGCCGGCGGGACGGAGACGAACAGGCCGCCGCTGGTCTCTGCGCTCTCACCCTCAGTCAGTCCGTATCCGAAAAGCGTCGAGAGGGCGGGTGTTCCCGCGATGACCGGGAGGTACGTCAGTTCGATACCGACATTGGAGCGGGCGGCCACCACGCGGCTCTGGCCGGCGAGGCCGAAGCCGGTAATATCGGTGGCGGCTGTCGCGTGTTCGCGGCACGCGAGCGCCGCGTCCCGGTTCGGTGTCGTCATCCACGCGATGGCCTCCGACTCGATTTGGTCGAGCGGGCGCTCAGTGGCGTCGGTGACCGTCTCGACGAACTGGTTGTCGGTCACGCGGGTCGCCCCCATCGCCGGCTGTGTCCCAAGCGGTTTGGTCAGGTAGAGTCGGTCGCCGGCGCTAGCCCCTTGCGAAGTGAGCAAAGCGTCGGGACGCGATGTCGCCGAGATAGCGCCGCCGGCGAAGGGCCACGGACTCATGATGGTGTGGCCACCGGCAATGACGCCGTCCATCGCGTCCAGCGCGTCGGCCATACCGGCGAGGATCGGCGCTGCGCTCTCAGTTAGCTCTCGCGGAAGCCCGAGGACGACCAGGCAATCGACGTTCTCGACCGCACCCGTGGCGAAAGCATCGCTAGCCGCGTTACAGGCGGCGATACGGCCGAAGTCGTACGGGTCGTCGAGGATAGGTGTGAAGAAATCCACCGTCGAGACCAGCGCGAGGTCGTCGGTAAGTTTCCGCGCAGCGGCGTCCTCGCCAATGCCGAACAGCAACGCGTCGCTCTCACCGGAGAGGCCGGCATCGGCGAGCAGCGAATCGAGCTCGCTCTGGCCGACTTTACAGGAACAGCCATGGAGTTCAGTGTACTCCGTCAGGCGAGTCGTCTCGTCGTCATCGTCAGTCGCCGCGTCGGTTCCCACACTCAAGCCTCCGATAGCGACGCCATCTCGGTCACCCGGAGTTCGAGTTCGAACTCGTCAGACTCGCCAGCGGTCTCCGCGGTCGTCACGTCGATGCCGTGCGTCGTACACATCCGCCGAAGGTTTTCTTCAGCCGGCGGGTAATCGCCTCGAACGACGAGTGTCTCGCCGGTATCGAGGTCCGAAAGCGCCTGCCGGACGATGAGCGCCGGCCGGGGGCAGATTTCACCACGAACGTCTACACGGGCCATACCGATACGTGTGTTACTAGGTCACAAAAACGCTATCGCCGCCACACGTCGTTGCCCCGGGAAGCTATTTGTGTGTCTTGGGCGGAGCGATCATATGGATCTGGCTGCTGCGCTGGGCCTGGGTTCCAGCGCCGCTGTCGCCTTTGTCGGGGCCGGCGGGAAGAAAACCGCGATGGGACAGTTGACGGTCGAGGGAACTGACAAGGGGTACGACGTGGGTTACACGACAACGACAGCGATGCCACCGCCGCCTGACCTGCCGCTGACGCTCACGGGTCCGGACGAGTGGCGGGCCGACCTCGAAGCCCACGACCCGCCAGTTGCCGTTGCTCGCGAGGGGGTAGCCGATCCGGCGCGAGTCGACCGGAAAGTTCGCGGGTTCGAGACGAGTGTGGTGGAAGAGCTATCCGATGCCGGACTGTTCGACTGGCTCCTTATCAAGGCTGACGGCGCACGTAAGCGGGAGTTCAAAGCGCCTAGCGATGGGGAACCAGTCGTTCCGAGTACAGCCAGCCACGTCGTCCCGGTTGCCTCGGTTGCCGCCGTTGGTGAAGCGCTGACGACGGACGTGGTCCATCGACCGAAGCTGGTCGCGGATATCACCGGCCTTCGTGTGGGCGACACGATCACTGCGACAGCTGTCGGGACAGTGCTCACACATCCCGACGGCGGCCTCCGAAACGCACCAGCCGAGGCATCTGTGATACCGCTAGTCAACAAAGCGGATGCCGAAACACAGCAGCATACCGCCAGAGACGTTCTCACACACGCACTTTCACAGACAGAGCGGTGTTCTCGGGGCGTCATCACGTCGTTCAAATCAGAGGTCTGTGAAGTAGTCTCAGCGGCAGACGTGCAGGAGGGGGCCACCGATGACTGAATCCGGGGAAACGGCCGGTATTGTTGCGAGACGAGGAGAAGCATGAGCAGCCAGCGCCGGACTAAAGTCGGCGGCGTTATCCTCGCCGCTGGGCAGAGTTCGCGGTACGAGTCGGGTAACAAACTGCTAGCGACTGTCGGCGGGACGGCAGTCGTTCGACACGTAGCCGAAACCGCCTGTGAGTCATCGCTATCGGACGTTGTCGCCGTCCTCGGATACGAGGGCGTGGCCGTCGCTGAGGCGCTGGAGGGTCTCTCGCTCTCGGTTCAGCATAACGACGAGTACGCAACCGGCCAGAGTGCGTCGGTTCGACATGGAGTCGACTATGCACAGGAATCCGACTGGGACGCCGCCCTGTTCCTGCTGGGCGATATGCCGTTCGTACGCGTCGAAACTATCGAGGCGCTTATCGAAACGTACCGTACAGAATCGGCAACAATTGTCGTTCCCGAACACGAGGGGACGCGGGGTAATCCGGTGCTTTTCGACGACTGCCATTTCGATGCGCTCGCCTCAGTCTCCGGCGACCGCGGCGGTCGAGATATCATCGAGACCACCGAGCAGACAGCGTTCATCGAGGTTGAGGACCCCGGTGTCCACTGGGATATCGACACCGACTCTGATCTCGCCGAGTTCACGGACCGCCGCGACAGCCTGTAAATTTAAGACACTGATGGTGGAACACTCGGCTGATGAAACGGACCATCAGCACGGCCGATGCACCCGATGCGGTTGGCGCGTACAGCCAGGCGACGACAAACGGCTCGCTCGTGTTCACCGCGGGCCAGATTCCGATGACGCCCGACGGCGACCTGCTGGACGACGAACCGATAGCGACGCAGGCAGAACAGGCGCTATCGAACGTCGAAGCGGTGCTGGCAGCCGAGGGACTGGAGATGAGTGACGTATTGAAGGTGACCGTCTATCTGGACGACATCGACGATTTCGAGTCGATGAACGACACCTATGCCGGCTTTTTCGACGAAGAGCCGCCGGCCCGGAGCGCAGTCGAGGTCGCAAACCTGCCAAAGGGCGTGGGAGTCGAAATCGAAGCAATCGCAACGAGCGACTGAGGCCGACAGACACGCATTGCTGTCGTGGGCCACACAGCCGGGATGTGGCGCACACAACTTTCAAGCCCGGCGACTCGCATCACAGCGTAATGCGACCTACGAGGCGTGAATTCCTGGGTACAGCGGCAGCGCTCTCGCTGTCGGGCTGTCTCGGAAGGACGGCGACGCCGACGCTGACGGTCGGTGTCGTGCCCGACGTGGACCCGGATACCGCCATTGAACAGAACACCGAACTCGCGACGTATCTGGCGACAGAACTCGACGTCGAGACTGAGCTACGCACAGCGGCTGACTATGCCGGTATGGTACAGGCGATGGTCGCGGGGCAAGTCGATATTGCCTACTACGGCGGTGTGTCGTACATTCTGGCGCATCATCGAGCAGGCGCAAAGCCAGTCGCCGTCGGGTCACGGAACGGACAGACGGAGTGGCACTCTGCGTTCATCGCCCCGTCAGGCAATGACCTGACAGAGATGGCAGATGTAGTCGAGGCCGCAAGCGAGACCGAACTGGTGTTTGGCGACCCACTCTCGACCAGTGGGACCGTGATGCCGACGTACCACCTTCAGACGGAATACAGCCTACACACCGACGCGTTCGCACAGGTCACACACGTCGGTGCCCACGACGCAACGGCAGAAACAGTCGGCCGGACGAGCGGTGTCGTCGGGGCGCTGAACGCCCGCATCTACGACAGACTACGCGCAGAGGACGCTGTTGATGGGGTACAAGAGCTCTGGCGGACCCCCGGTTTCCCTGATTACCCGTGGGCTGTTGCCCCGTCGCTAGAGGCAACGACAGCGGACGCTGTGCAAACGGCGTTCACGACCCTCGATTCGAAAGGGCGAACGGACATTCTCGACCAGCAGGCTGTCGACCAGTACGTCGGGGTGAGCCACGACGCGTTCACCTCGCTGGAAACGGCCGTCGAGATGGCTGGCATCGAACGGGGAGGCGACGGGTGAGGAACAAGCACACGGCGCAGCCAGAGAGCAAACAATCGGGACAGGGACTTGTGTTCGACAGTGTCACCAAGCGATTCGGCGGGAAAGTCGCGGTACGAGATGTCTCACTCAGTCTGGCTGCTGGTGAACGGGTCGCCGTCATCGGTCCGTCGGGCGCCGGCAAGACCACGCTTCTCAGGCTGGCAGCTGGCGCGTTACAGCCTGATGTCGGGACAGTGCGCTTCGACGGGAGCAGCATTACGGGTTCGACCGCGACGCTTGCGTATCAGGGGGAGACGCTCGTGGACCGGCGGACCGCACTGTCGAACGTCCTCACTGGGCGCCTTGGAGCCCTGTCCTGGCTCCATGGCTTCATCGAGCCACTGCTGCCCCAGCATCCAGAGCCAGCCCTCGAACGACTCGATACCGTCGGGTTGGCCGACCGGGCCGATGTCCCCGTGAAATCGTTGAGTGCCGGCGAACGCCAGCGGGTCGCCTTCGCACGGGCCCTCATGCAGGATGCCGAGGTCGTGTTGGCCGACGAGCCGACAGCGAACCTCGACCCCAGCTCCCGCCGGAACGTTATCGACGTGCTCAACGCTGCTCTCGACGGGGAACTGCTGGTCACCGTTCTCCACGAGGTCGACCTGGCGCTGGAGCACTTCGACCGGATTGTCGGCATGGCGGATGGCCGAGTCAGATTCGATACGCCCGCACCGGCGGTGACCGACGACCAACTGGATGCCCTCTTTGCGGCGGGGGCATCCACGCCGGATACCGATGCCGAACGAACGGGAACGGAGAAAGAGAGCGATGTCCCGGTTCCACGGTATGTCTGAGAAATATAGCGGACCAGACCCCGCCCAGCATGCTTCGACCGGACTCTCGAAACGCCAGCTCACGACACTCCTCGGCGGCTGTGTCATCCTGGCGGCCGCGGCGTGGATCGCCGAAGTGGACCCGGTGGCCCTGTTCGCCGCCGGTGCTCGTGAGCAGATGGCCGCGTTCGTCGCCGAGGGCATCCCACCGGAGACTAGCCGTGAATACCTGCTGGGACGAAGCCTTCGAGACGGCCTGCTGTGGGCTGTCGTCGAAACCCTGGCTATCAGCGTCGTCGGAACCACGCTTGCCGTCGCGCTCGCCGTCCCACTCGGTCTGACCAGTGCCGCCACTGTCACCCATCGTGGCCCGCTGTACAGAAACGCTTCAGCCGGCCGTATCGCCGTCGGACGCGGTCTCTATCACGCCAGCCGAACCGTGCTCAGCTTTCTGCGCTCCGTCCCCGGCATCGTCTGGGGGTTCCTGTTCGTTACCGCTATCGGCCTCGGCCCGTTTGCGGGTGTGCTCGCGCTTGCAGTTCACAACGCCGGTGTCCTAGGAAAACTGTACGCCGATTTCCTTGAAGACACGGACCCGATGACGACCGAGGCAGTTGCCGGAAGTGGCGCAACACGCCTGCAGGCGGTCTGTCACGGGATGGTCCCGCAGGTGACGCCTACAATCGCCTCGTACACACTGTACCGCTGGGAGTGTACCATCCGGTCGGCAGCCATCCTCGGGTTCGTGGGTGCAGGCGGGGTCGGGTACTATCTCGTCATCACCATTCAACGGTTGCAGTACGGGAAACTCTCGACCGCCATCCTCGCCGTGTTTGCGCTGGTCGTCACGAGCGACTGGCTCGGATCTCGGTTGCGGACGCGGCTCGGCTGACGGTCAGGCGAGAGACAACAGGTTCGCGTCAGGGCTTCTGTTCCTGTGCGGACTTGCGTGCGTCTTCGAGGTCCATCTCAAGGCCCATCGTCGAGGCCTGAGAGCGGACGGCGTCGGCGTCGATGGTGGTTACCTCCCCGTGTTCCATGAGGACGTTCCCGTCGACCATCGTGAAGCGAACGTCGTCGCCGTGGGCCGCAAACACCAGATGCGAGAGCACGTCGTGCAGTGGCGTCGCCCGCGTGAGGTCCGTATCGAGGCCGACAATGTCAGCGCGCCATCCCTCCCGTATCGCACCGAGTTCCTCGAAGCCAGCGGCTTTCGCACCGTTTCGCGTCGCCATCTCGAAGATTTCGGCTGCCGGCGTCACCGTCGGGTCTAGCTGGTCGACCTTCTGCAAGAGGCTCGCCTGCCGCATCTCGGTAAAGGCGTCGAGCGTGTTGTTACAGGGCGGTCCGTCGTTGCCGATTGCGACGTTGATGCCGCGGTCACGGTAGTCCCAGATCGGTGCGATACCGCTGGCGAGTTTCATGTTCGAGGACGGGCAGTGGGTGACGTGGGTCCCCGTCTCTGCGAGGACTTCGCGCTCGCTCTCGTCGGTCCAGACACAGTGCGCGAGGACGACATCCTCCCCAGTGAGACCCACCTCGTCAAGCCAGTGGATGTTGCGCATCCCAGTATCCTCTTTGACCGTCTCGATCTCGCTCTGGTTCTCACTGGCGTGGGTGTGGATGCGGACACCGTCGTACTTGTCCGCAAGGTCGCGCACTCCCCGGAGACAGGCCTCGCTACAGGAGACAGCAAAACGGGGTGTGACAGCATACCGGATCCGGTCGTTGTAGGCACCGTGATACTGCTGAATCAGCCGCTCAGATTCGTCCAGTGCGGCCTGTGTGTCCTCTAGCAGGCCGTCGGGCGAGCGCTGGTCCATCAGCACCTTCCCGAGCACGCCCCGTATGCCGATTTCGCCTGCCGCCTCAAAGGCACGGTCCGCGTGAGCGACCGAGAGGTGGTCGATACAGGTCGTGGTCCCGCTTTCGATCATCTCCAGATAGCCCAGTTTCGCCGCGACTTCCATCTCCTCGGCGGTCAGGGAGGCCTCCATCGGCAGAATATAGTCGAATAGCCAATCGAGTAGTTCCGTATCGTCGGCGATGCCACGGCCGAGGCTCTGCACAGAGTGGATATGGCCGCCGACGAGTCCCGGCAACAGTACGTCGTAGGACTGGTGTTCGTGGTCGGCGTACTGCGATTCGAGTTCGGCACGTGGGCCCACAGCCTCGATACGGTCCCCGGAGACGACGACCGCCCCGTCCTGCAGGACGGTCTCGGAATCCGCAACGACAGTCCCAGTGAGTAGCATACGTCCTGCAAGACGGTCTCTACATAAAGAAGGTCCTCATATCGGGACGGCCGCCGAGCGCAGGCAATACCGCCACAGACGTGTGGCACTCCGTGTGGCGCGTGTGCTTCGCAGTAGCCTCATCTTTGCGATCCGTTCCGTGTCCGTTTTTCGCGGGTGATGTATCTGGTGAGTCGCGTTTGGGTACGAAACGAATCCACGCTGGCAAGTCGCTGAACGAGACGGGTGTTTGTCTCGTACTGCTCGGTAAACAGTTCGGGGTACTCCGACAGTAGCCTGTCGCCGATGTCGATTATGTCCTGAGGGTCGGCCTGCATGGATGTGAGAATCGCGGAGTCTGGCTGTTAACTGCTTTGCTCACAGAAACACCACGGCTTGTCTCATACCGTTGGCCATACCCGTTGCGAGAGATTTGCGCCGCCGGGGTGGCGAATACCCCACAGACGAACAGCCGAAAGTGTCAGTTATCCATCGATGGCTTTGGTGGCGTGTGTCGCTTGTGGCGCGTACTGGCACACCACTGAATCGTTCGCTCAACCACAGATTCGCCAACACCGACTTTGTCGGCCACTGTCGACGCGGAACAGCCCCTATCAATCGCGAAGTGGAGGATGCTGTCGAGGTCCCGCTGGTCGATGCCCAGCTCCGCCGCATCAGTTGCACCAGTGTGCTCCATTGGGTGTGATGACTGGTCGAGGAGATCCGATGGAACTGCAAGTGCATCAGCTAGAGCCTCGATCTCAGTTCTATAGAGGTCGCCAAACAGCGACAGGTCAACGCCGTTCTCGCCGTGTTTCGCAACGGAGCCCAGCAGTCGATCAGTCCGGGAAACGGTCCCGACGACGAGTTCGTTTCTGGTGTTTGCGACGTAGTACTTACACGCCATCCGGAAGCGTTCGCCGGCGTTTTGCATCGCCACGAGGTCGTCGGTCGGCCCACCGGTCTCACCGACGACTCGCTGGAACGCCGTCAGTACTGGCTGCAGATTGAGCCGGTGGCAGTCGATGTCGAGTAGCGACGCAACGGTTTCAGCCGTCCGAGCAGGCCCCTCGTCGCTTAGCTGCACCGGCATCACCAATCCAGTCACGTAGTCGGCCCCGATGCCGTCGACGGCCAGCGCCGCTGCAACTGTCGATTCGATGCTACCGTCGAGTGGAACGACCAGTCCGTTGGCCTCCGCCTCCGTGATCTTGTTCTCCAGAAACACCGGAAGGAGTCCCTGTATCCGTCTGGTTGCTGCCGTCGACGTCGCCAATCCGTGTTCCTCACGCGGGAGTTTGAGCGTGTGAGGGTGCGTCGCTTTACTCACAGCTTCTCTCCTCCCCCGCTACCCACGGCACGCTCGGAGATGCGACTAACCAAACGCGTGCATACAACCGGCCTAATCATACTGTTACGTAGGTCACTGGTGCGGTATAACTGTTGTCGACAAACGTCATGGGTGTCTTCGGTAGCCTCGATACACCTTATATATTACCAATAATTATTTAAGATTATACCAAGTATTCTAACCAATAGTAAATCCATCTGGATATGTAATCTGAGATGCGCTTTATTATACGCACAACGTGTCATAGAACGGTTCCCAGCTGGTCCGTAGCGCTGAGTAGTCACCACGAACACTCCGTTATTTTCTCTACCTGAGTAGCCAATCTGCTGTTGGTGCGTTCTTGCTTAGGCCACGAGACGGGCAGCGAAGAAGGGCGGTTTGGGGTCATCTCCATCGTCTCTGTCTGGTGCATCCCACTCGTTTACCACCGTGAACCCTGCGTTCTGTAACTGCGTGCGAGTCGCTTGTGCTCCTGCCATGCTCCAACGCATCTCAACATTGCTATCGAGCCAATTTGAGTTTGTGCGTTCGAACTCTTCGGGAGCTTCAGAGAGAAGCACCCTTCCACCCGGACATAGAACACGGGAAAACTCTTCGATAGCTGTTTGATAATCGGAAAGCGGGAGGTGTATCAGTGAATCATACGCAGTTATAGCGTCGAAAACGTCGTCTCGAAACGGAAGGGTCATCATATCACCGTGTACGAGTCGGGCAGTAGGGACGGTGTCAGCGGCAATTCGGAGTTGCTCCTGCGAGAAATCGAGTCCGATTGCAGTTGCCTCCTTACACAACCGAGAAAGCACTGGCGTTCCCTGGCCGCAGCCAGCATCAAGAATACGGTGTGGCTCCAAAAGTGAGTTGAGAAACGTCGTCAGTATCCGTAGCTCACGCTCATCGACCGATCGTCGGGAGGCGTAGGTTTCCGCGAGTTCATCGTAGCCCTGTCGAATCGTCTGCTTCTCACTCATTATCCCTGAATTCTTCCGACCACCTGTTCAATCTTCGGCCTGTACTGACCGCTGTCCAATGCTCGTGAAACTCTTTCTATGACACACTCATACGCAAGGAATTGTACATACTTTAGAATCGGAATCACAGTCAAAGAGGCGCTTTCAGAAAGGAATGAACCTCGCTGCTCATCTCGGCTCCCGGCAAACCGTGTCCTGAAAGGCAGACCGGGTCCACTAGCATTAAGCCAGGACAGTTGGCATCGCGATTCGTTATGTCGCGAGTTTGGTGGTTTCCATGGACTGCTCAGTGACGACCAGTTCACGGTTGACAATCCAGTCGACGATCGTACTGCTGTCAAGCTGGTCCGAGATGACATCGCCGTCTGCAGTGTGGCGTCTGATTTTGTAGGAATCCACCGTATTCCGGTTCTCTGAGACAGCTTCGACAGCTTCGATTCGCTCGTCAGTCACCGTGTTGCAATACGTGACGCCGGGGACGAAGCTGACAGTCGGGACATCAGTCGGCCAGTCCCAGTCGAACTGCTTGTGGTACTGGTCGAACTGCCACACGAGACGGGCGGCAGAAGGCTCTGTTTCGACCGACTCAGTAGCTGCCGCCTCCAGTGTTCGATCCCAGTAGTCCATCACGCAGGATTTGAGGTCCGCCTGGAGCTGTCCCTCGATCATCTTCTGTTCGATTGGATACCGCAGTTCGATAGCGACGATGGCCTGGCTGTCAAGATGGGTAAGACACCGCTGGCACTCCATCTCAAACACGGAGATGCCAAGCGGCTGATCGACTGTGAGATGGACGAGTTCGTTCCCGCAGTTTGGACACCACAGGAACAACACGTCGTCGTGGCTCCCAGTCAGTTCCGCCAGCACAGTCAGATCGTCGAACGCCTTGTCGATGTCGGGATCCTGTGACTGGACGGACTCATCTATCGAGGTATTGGACGCGTCGTCCGCGTACTTCGCAATTTTACGGTCTTTCAGTAGTGTTTTGACGACCGAATCGTACGACGAATGTGACTCCGCATTCCGTATCTTTCTCAGTTTTTCTTTCGTCCAGTCTTTGACCCGTATGCTCGCCATCTGATTGGTAACAAGCCAGGTTACTAATAATATCTTCGTATAATTGTCCTAAAATTGGAATTATACCTATGAAATTCTGTTCAGCACTCAGACAACAGAGATCTGCAGTCGTACGAAGGACTCGCCGTCAATACTGGGAGTACGGTTTGAGAGGAGGTCAGTCAGCCGAGGCCGCTTTCTCGTTTGCAACAGTCCACTGGGCCGGGTCGATCTCGCGTCCGTCGAACGCAGTGTATTCCGGGTACGCAGTAAATACCAGATACTCAGTTCCCTGCTGTAAGTACTCGATAAGGGTGTGCAGATTGTCGTCATCGAGGCCGCCTAACCCGTCGACGAGCATGAGCGGGACAGTGTCGCCAACGTCGAACGACTGGCGGCCGGCCAGCGCTGCCACAAAGCCGATGAGTTCGAGTTCACCCTCGCTGAGGGCATCTAAGCTCGCTTCCCGGCCGTCGCGGGCGACCACGATATCAAAGTCAGCGGTGAGTCGAGCCGTTTCGAACCCCGTCCCGAATCGGGCGAGAATGTCCTGCATCGCCGTGTCGAACGCATCCCGTGCCTCACGCTTGATCCGGTCTTTCCGGTTCCGAAGTTCGGCGAGATCGTCACGGAGGGATTCGAGGTCGGTTTCGAGCGTGTCAACACGGGCCGCTCTCGTTTCGAGTTGCGCCAGTTCGTCGGCGGTGTCTTCGAGTTCGGCCTCGCGATACTTGATTTCACTTTCGACGTCCGAAAGTTCCGCCACGGTCGCATCAACGCGGTCGGAAAGCCGCTCCACGTCGGCCTGCGCTTGTTCGAGCCTGTTACTGGCTGCGTCGAGGCTCTGTCTCCGGTCGGCCAGCGTCGCCTCCAACTCAGCGATGTCTTCCTCTAAATCGGTCTTGCGCCGGCGAGCCTGACTGATTTCCTCGCGCTGTGTTTCAAGTTCCTCGACGGTATCTCGGTAGGTCTCCTTCTGGGCACGAAGTGTCGTGAGTTCGCTGCCGAGTGCGTCCAGTTGGTCGGCCAAATCTGCTCGTGTGGTCTCACTGCCGCAGGTCCAGCAGGTGACAGTGTCCTCGTCGATATCGCGCTTCACCTCGGTAAGCAGGTCAATCCGGTCCTCGCTGAGTACCATCTCGGTGGCGGAGTAGACGGACTGCAGTACTTCGGCGTCTCGCTCTACTTGTGAGAGTCTCTCCCGTGCCTCAGAGAGCTTGTCTTCAACAGCATCGTACTCCGGAATTTCGAGAGCATCGAGAGCGTCCTGACGTTCCGAGAGGCGCTGTTCCGTCCGCTCGATGCTCTGCTCAAGTCGTTCGACGCGGTTTTTGGCCTGGTTCTGTTCAGTTCGTGCTTGGCTGAGTTGACGGCGAACCGACTCCGAGTCGTCATTGCTTCCTGCCCCACTGTCGATCGTCTCGCGTTTGGCCCGCAGGTCTTCGATCTCGTCTTCCAGCCGTGTCACTTTCTCTTGCACGCTGGGAATCCGCTTTTTCGCCTCACGCGCCTGCGTGAGTTCCGTTTCGATCTGTTCGCGCTCCCGCTGTAACGTCTCGATCTGTGAGTCGATGTTCTGGAAGTCGAGCGGCCGCAACAGCACGTCCTCGAGGTTCTCTCCCGTCCGGACAGCACGGCGGACTTCGTTACGCTCGTCCAAACACGCGAACAGTTCAGCGCGGATCACGTCGTACTCGTCGCTGAGGTACGGTTCGCCATGCCGGACTACGGTACCGTTCTCACGGGTGAGTGTTACGTCGTAGGCACCAGTTGGCGTTTCGAGATGCACCGCACCGCTGTCTTCCCCTTCAGTCAGTTCAGTAGAGGTGCCAAGGGCCGTCTTGATGGATTCGATAAAGCTCGATTTCCCTTGCCAGTTCGAGCCACGGACGACGTTCAATCCTGGCTCTATCGTCGCTGACCCGTCAATTATACCCGCGATTCGTTCGATGTCGATGTTCCAGCTCATGTGTTGTGTGCTGACAGATCCGCGCTCCGGTGTTGCTTGCAGACGTACCCACGCTCGAGTGCGACATCGAACGGAACGCGAGTCGGACAGTCTGGACATCCGAGTTGTATTTGAGCCTCTATCTCCGCGGTGTCACCGCCGTCGATATCACCCTTCTTTGCGAGCGAGGACAGTGCCGTTTCGGCCTTCCGTTCGACGACCGTTTTGGCCGTTGCCACGCTCTCCTGCTCCCAGTTAGTTGTCGCCTTTCTGGCCTCTTTTTGACCGTCTAAACAGTCGTTGAGGTGCGTTCGCATCGTTCCCCACGACACCATATCGTCGTGAAGCGACGCTCCCGGGATACCCGTAGCTTGCAGTCGCTCGATGAGTTCGTCCCGTTGTAAGTCGTCGTCGCCCCGCAACGTCTCGTAGTCACTGTTTATACGGGTATCAAGCGATTCACGACCGTGTTCGGTGTAAACCTGTTTGAGGAGTCGTTTGTTGAACCACGCTGTCAGCGACCGATACCCCATTTCGGTTCGGTCATCAGCGCCCGTCCAGCGTGCGAGTAGGCCATCGTCAAGAGATTCGTAGACTGGGTCTGCCGATGCCAACCCGTACTTGTCGATAACCGCGTCTACTTTGCAACCGGAGTCAGCAGCCATTGTTCGATTTCTTCGGCCTTCTCAGTAATAGTTTTTGACGGCCAGTGTACACGCAGTGTAGGTATGTCCTGCAAAAAATATACACCCTTAGCGTGTACTTTTAAAATAGACTACCACGGTTGAAGAGAGGGCGTATTTGTAAAATTATTATACTATCATATTTATGTTGGTTAATGAATCGTTATCTAAATTTGACATTTCAAAGGCATTATTATACTATAATCATACGTAGAACTAAATCCGTTTTTCAGCCAATCCCTCTATAATATGCATTTCAGCACGAATGTGTCTTCGAGATAATATAAGTGCAAAATAATATTTCAAGATATACAAATATCCCATACATATAACTTTCTATATAAATGAGGATAAAAGGCACTGTCTAGTTCTGAATCTCCTCAGCTGGCGTTCGTCCGTCGAGTGCTTGGTTCGGTCGTTCGTGGTTGTAGTGGTGT
>NZ_BMPD01000005.1 GCF_014647415.1 Haloarcula sebkhae
CTGAGCAGGTCTGCGAGTTCCATGAACAGTTCTCGCAACGGCCTGCTCACTTCTCAAACTCGCTCAACTAGACAGTGCCGTATGCCCTCCCCTTTCGAAAATCCGATTGTTCGCTACGGTATCCCACTGGTCAGCGCCTCGGTCGTCGCGGCTGTCGCGTTCCTCTTGCTTGAAGGGACGATACGATATGTCGCACTCGGTATCGCCGCGCTCGAAGTTGTGGTCGCTCCACAGATCCTGAAACAGGCGGTGTCGGACGGATAGCCGGAGACAGGTCGTTCTTCTGTCACCGTGTCGGTCCGACATGGTGTGCAGTCCTGCGGCTGTCCGCCTTTGACATCCGAAGCTTGACGCCTCGAACCGCTGCGAAACTGAGCGCTCGCGTGTCGCTACGCTCCCGCTCGCGGTTCGAGGTTCTTTCCTTCGGTCAGAACCTCGCTTTCTACGGGCTCAAACGCTGACGGTCTCGAACCGCTGCGAGACAGTGCGACTCTACGGAGAGAGTCGCTGTCGGTCTCGCGGGAACAGCACCGCTTCCCGGATGTTCTCTAGCCCGAGCATCGTCATGATGAGGCGCTCGCCGCCGAGGCCCCAGCCGGCGTGTGGCGGCATACCGTACTTGAACATCTTGGTGTAGTACTCGAAGGCTTCCGGGTCCAGCCCCTGCTGTTCGAACCCTTCGACGAGGTGGTCGAAGCGGTGCTCACGCTGGCCACCAGAGACCAGTTCCATCGACGGGTGCATCATGTCGAAGCCGGTCGAGACTTCTTCATCGTCGTCGTGGTCCTTGATGTAGAACGGCTTGATCTCGCTGGGCCAGTCGGTGATGAAGTAGTGCTCGCCGACTTCCTGCCCGAGGACGTGCTCGGCCTCCGTCGAGAGGTCGTCGCCCCACACCAGCGGCTCGTCGAGTTCGCCGGTGGCGTTGATTTTGTCGAGCGCTTCCTCGTAGGTGAGCCGTGGGAAGTCACCTTCGGGGGCCGCGAACTCGTCTTCGAGGCCGAGCGCTTCCAGTTCGTCCTGACAGTTCTCGGCGACGCCCTCGTAGGCGGACTGGACGACGTGTTCGCAGGCGTCCATCGCCTCGGTGTGGTCGTAGAACGCCGACTCGAAGTCGATGGAGGTCGCCTCGTTGAGGTGCCGGGGCGTGTTGTGCTCCTCGGCGCGAAAGATCGGACCGATTTCGAAGACGCGTTCGAGGCCGGAGCCGACCATCAGCTGTTTGAACAGCTGCGGGCTCTGGTTCATGAACGCTTCCTGGCCGAAGTACGTAATCGGGAACAGTTCGGTGCCGCCCTCAGTCCCCGTGGCGACGATCTTCGGTGTGTTGATCTCCGTGCAGTTGAGGTCGCGGAACGCCTCGCGGACCGACCGCAGGACCTCAGCGCGGATCTCGAAGATGGCCTTCACTTCGTCCTTGCGGAGGTCGAGCGTGCGGTTGTCGAGGCGGGTCGGCAGTTCGGCGTCGACCTTGCCCGACGGGTCGAGTGGCAGTTCAGGGTCGGCTTCCGAAATCACGTCAACGGACTCCGGTGTGACTTCGACGCCGGTCGGCGCGCGTGGCTCCTCTTCAACGTCGCCGGTCACCGAGATGACCGACTCGCGCTGGACGTTCAGCCCCGTTTCCACGAGGTTGTCGTCCATCTCGTCTTTCTCGAACTTGACCTGTATCTTTCCGGTGGTGTCTCGAAGGATGAGGAAGGCAATACCACCGAGGTCTCGGATCTCGTGGACCCAGCCGGCGACGGTGACCGTGTCACCCGGCGCTGCGTCCGCCGTGTAGGTTCGGTTTTCCATGGCTGTTCGTTCTTGTGGCCGTAACTTAAGAACAGTCTTTCGAGGCGAGGGAAGGCCACTCGCAGATCATGGTTTGTTTTAAAAAGGACATAGTACCACTCAGGTCCGACCGAAGCGATAGCCCGTTTTCGCTTAAACATAGCAACAGTTTACAGTGTGTTTTATATAATACACTTTCAAACCCGACCATATGGCCCTCCCCCGATGGTTCCCCGTTGCACGGAAAGAGGCAACCACGTTACTCAAATCGAAAGGCATCTGGATACTTGCACCCCTGCTCGTCGTCTGGGGGTATGGTCCCACTTACATCAGTTGGGATACTCTTGGCCCGGACGTTACGGTCGGGTTCGTGCAGGTAGCCGGGTCGCTCCTCCTCCCGCTCTGTGTACTGTTACTGACGTATCGATCGATTATCCAGGAGCGCACGTCGGGCAGTCTGAAATTCCTGCTGGGGCTGCCACTCACGCGGACTGAGATCCTCATCGGCAAAGTCTTCGGTCGGAGCGTCGGCGCTGTGGTACCATTTGCCGTCGCAACAGTTGTTCTCGGCGTGATTGGCGGTGTCAAGTTCGGGTTATTCTCCCCGTTACGTTTCATCGGCGTGTTTCTGGTGACGGTGCTGTACATCGCTGTGCTCGTGTCGGTCGCAACAGCGGCATCGGCGGTGACGACCAGCACAGTCCGTGTAACCGCCGTACTCTTCGGTGGTTTCTTTCTGCTGCTGACACTGGGGTGGAAAATTGTCGGTGTCCGTCTCTACTCGGCTGTGACTGGTAACCCAGTCAATCCGCTTGATCCGCCGGCTGACGGCCTGTTGTTCGCTATACTTCGGTTGTCGCCGGGTCGAGCGTACCGAACTGTAACGAACTGGATACTCGGACTGGCGAACTCCGGTGGCCAGTACACGTCAGTCGCCACAGTACTGTATCCCGGGCACTCGGTCAACGAGTACGTCGTTGACGCGGTCTTCAGTGGACAGCCAGTCCCACCCTATCTCCACGAATCGATCGCTCTCGTCGTATTGCTTCTCTGGGGAGTCGTCCCGCTAGCACTGGCCAGCTATCGATTCAACCGAGGTGACCTCGCATGAGGTCGCCGGCAATCGAGACTGATGGCCTTTCGAAACAGTACGGCGACGTTGTTGCGCTTGATGAACTGAACATGACTGTTGCACAGGGCGAGGTGTACGGCTTCCTCGGCCCGAACGGTGCCGGCAAGTCGACCACGATCAACCTGCTGATGGACTACATCAAACCAACGTCGGGGACAGCGCGCGTTCTCGGCCACGACCCGTGGAACGATGTCGTCGCCTGTCATCAGCGCGTTGGTATCTGCCCCGACCGTTTCGAGACCTACGAGTCGCTGTCCGCGCGGCGGCATCTCGAACTGGTGATTGATACGAAGCGTGCGGACGACGATCCACGGGCACTGCTTGAACGCGTCGGACTGGCCGACGCCATCGAAAGGCCCGCCGGCGAGTTCTCACAGGGGATGGAACAGCGGTTGGCACTTGCGATGAGTCTCGTCGGGGAGCCGGACCTTCTGATTCTCGACGAACCGTTCACTGGGCTTGACCCCCACGGCGTCGCGCTGGTGCGAGATGTTGTCGAAGCGGAGTCTGAACGCGGTGCGACGGTTTTCTTCTCCAGTCACGTCCTCGGACAAGTCGACCTGGTCTGTGATCGCATCGGGATTCTCTATGAGGGGGATCTCATTGCCGAAGGGACCCTGCCGGCGCTCCGAGACACCTGTGACCTTTCGTCTGACGCGACAGTCGAGGATATCTTCATGAGACTGACTGACGGCTCCGCACACGCCGGGGAGGTGGACGCGTGAATCGCCGCCAATATCTGGCCGCGTCGACGGCGGCGCTGTCCGGGCTCGCCGGCTGTCTGGGCGAGGCCGAGTACACGATCTCCAGCGTGGAAGCCGAAGATGATTCGCACCCGCTCGCGCTCGACGTGACGGCAGTCGACCGAAACATAGCGATCGAAAGCCCCGGGCGACTGGACATAACGCTTCGGAACACTGGGACGCAGAACGTTATCATCAAGAACACCGGCATCTGGCCACTCGGGGTGTTAGGACTGATCCCAGCGGATGAGTCAGGGGCCGCTGACATTCTACTGCTGGCTGACGAGTATGCGGAGGCAGATACTGTCGAGGTACGGCCAAACGGGGCGAGTAAAGATAATGCCCCACTCACCGGAACACTGGCAGCTGCTGAATCTATTCAGCGGCAGTATGAAATCGACGGGCGGCGGGTTTCAGCCGCTGGCACGTACACGTTGCAGGGCTACTTTGACGAAGTACCCCTCTCCTACCGCACAGGCCAGAACGCGGACTGGGTCACATATCACCCGTCAGTGAACGTGACACTCACCGAACAGTCGATGCTTCCCTGAGACACAGCGGCGTCTGTACCTCGAACCCGCGTAGCGAGTCCGTATGCTACTGTTGAGGCACAGGTGAGTGTTGAAAATGGCCGGACAAAACCACAACATCCGGGCCAATATCCTGAACCTTTGTACTGGTAGCCATCAAAACAGCCGCCATGGCCGACGCGGAGTACCCTATCGACGACCTGGACCGGAACATCATCTACGCGCTCCAGCAGGATGCGAGACACACGTCCGCGAGTGAAATAGCCGAATCGCTTGACGTCTCCGCACGAACCGTTCGGAATCGCATCACGAAGCTCGAAGACGCCGGCGTCATCGCCGGCTACGATGTCGATGTCGATTACGAGGCCGCGGGGTATCAGCTCCATACGCTCATCGTCTGTACAGCACCGATCCACGAGCGCGAGGAGGTCGCACAGCAGGCACTCGACGTGTCCGGTGTCGTCGCCATCCGGGAGGTCATGACTGGGGCCGACAACGTCCACGTTGAGGTGGTTGGAACCGACGGAAACGACCTGAGCCGCATCGGCAGGGACCTCAACGACATCGGACTGGAGGTCGTCGACGAGGACCTCATCCGGAACGAGTACACCCGGCCGTTCCACCAGTTCGGGCACGACGATGCTGAGAGTGCGTCTAAATAGTCTAAACTTCCGAAAGGTGCTCATATAATCATAATAGTCCTGAATCGGAACTCTAGCCTAGATATTTATCGCCTTCCGGAATCAATAGGTGCGTACCGGCCGGCTCGATCCGGCTCTACGAACCCAATGATATCTCTTACCGGACTCCGCGAACGTGTGGACGACGACATCGACCCCCCGTCGGTACTGGTCATCAGCGACCGGCACGTCGGGTCTGAGGTAGTAGCGACGTTAGATCGAGGCACCGATGCCTGTCTCGTCACCGACCACGACGGTGTTGCCGGGCAAACGCCCGACGACACCCGCGTGGTAGTCGGTGACGAGCGGGAGTGTGCTGTTCTCCGGGACGCTGGGGCCCAAACGACCGATATCGCACTGGTCTCGATGCAGACGGACCGCGGGGCGTTCCTCGTGACACAACTGCTTCGGACGCAGTTCGATGTTGAAACTGTGGTCGTCGTGCTCAACGACCCGCAGCATCGACCGGCGTTCGAGTCGGTCGGCTCTGAGGTGGTCTGTGGCTCGCAGATCCTAGCAACCGAACTGGAACGCACTGTGGAAACAACGCTCCAGACGCACGAAACTGCGTAATAATGGCCAAGGATCTGGAACGCGACCTCGGACTGCTGTCAGTGGTAGCGATATCAATCGGCGCAATGGTCGGCAGCGGCATCTTCATTTTGCCGGCACTGGCGGTGAAAGACGCCGGGGCCGGCATCATCGCCGCCTACCTGCTCGCGGGCGTGCTCGTGCTTCCCGCCGCACTCAGCAAGGCCGAGATGGCGACAGCAATGCCCGAGGCTGGCGGCACGTACGTCTACATCGAGCGGTCGATGGGGCCGCTGCTGGGCACAGTTTCGGGACTCGGAACGTGGTTCTCCCTCTCGTTCAAGGGCGCGCTCGCGCTCGTCGGCGGCGTGCCGTACCTCGTCCTTCTGTTCGACCTGCCGATCCGTCCGGTCGCGATCACGCTCGCCGTCGTTCTCGTCCTCGTCAACATCCTCGGGGCGGAACAGACCGGCCGACTCCAGATTGGCATCGTCGCGGTGATGCTCGTGGCGATCGGCTGGTTTGTCGCCGGCGGCGGCCCGGCAGTCAACACCGCGACGTACGGCGGGATGTGGGACTACGGCGTCGAAGGGATCTTCGCCGCGACCGGCCTCGTGTTCGTCTCCTTCGCTGGCGTGACAAAGATCGCCTCCATCGCCGAGGAGGTCGAAGATCCGGACCGTGTCATCCCGCTGGGGATGCTCGGGTCGCTCGCCTTCACCACGCTGCTGTACGTGCTCGTTGTTGCCGTCGTAGTCGGCGTCATCCCGCTCGATCAGCTCGCCGGGAGCACGACGCCCATCGCTGATGCAGCCGAGGCAACGCTCGGCACCGCTGGCGTCGCGGCCGTGGTCCTCGCGGCGATTCTGGCGCTGGTCAGTACGGCCAACGCCGGTATCCTTTCCTCGTCGCGCTACCCGTTCGCCATGAGCCGCGACGGCCTCGCGCCCGGTCTGTTCAGTACGGTCAGCGACCGATTTGGCACGCCGGTGACCGCTATCACGCTGACCGGCGGCGTGATGTTGCTGCTCATCCTCTTCGTTCCGATTCTGGAGATCGCGAAGCTCGCGAGCGCGTTCAAGATCCTCGTGTTCGCGCTCATCAACGTCGCGCTCATCGGCTTCCGTGAGAGCGACGCCCCCGACTACGACCCCTCCTTCGAGGTCCCACTGTACCCGTGGACGCCGATATTCGGCACCCTGACTGGCTTCGCCCTGCTGACGCAGATGGGTCTGGTTGCGATCGTCGGAGCCGTCGGCATTGTCATCGGCAGCGTCGTCTGGTATCTGGGCTACGTCCGACCGCGAGTCACCAGAGAGGGCGCGATCAAGGAATCCGTCCGCCGGAGCATCGGCGACCGCGCGCTCGACCGGACTGAGGAAACGCTCGATGAGACGGCAGAGACCTCCGTCCTCGTCGCGCTTCCCGAAGGTGCTTCGCGGCAGAGCGAAGCGACACTGCTTGAACTCGGGGCTGCGCTTTCACCCACCGGCAGCGGTCTCTCCGTCGTCCAGTTCGACGAAGTCCCCGACCAGCAGCCCCTCGATTATGCCTCCGGCGTGCAGTCCCCAGACGACCTCGAATTCGAGTGTCGGACCGATACGCTGGCGGCTGCACTCGATATCCCTGTCGAATACGGCGAACTCGTCAGCCACCACCCCGAGCGGGCTGTCGCCAATACTGTCAAAGAGCGGGATGTCGACGTGCTTCTGGTGGAACGTGGCGCGTCGTTCGAGGATTCGCTGTTGGGCGACAGTATCGACCGCATCCGCAAGCAGACCGACTGCGACACTATCGCCGTGGACGCACAGCCGCTCGACGCGCTGGACACGATCACGCTGCTTACGACCCGCGGCCCGTACGATCCACTGAAAGTCCGGGTCGGTAACGCTGTCGCGACAGCGGCCGAGGCCAACCTCCAGTTCCTCTACCCGCTCGACGAGCGCCAGTCGGCCGAGGAACGCCAGCAACTCGAAGCGTACCACGACGACCTGCTGGACCTCTGTGATGTCCCGACGGAGCGAAGATTCGTCGACCGAGGCGACCTTTCAGCGGCAATAGATGCGGCTGACAGTGACAGGACGCTGCTCGTACACGCGAACAATGGTGGGCTTTCAGCCCGCGCGTCAAACGACGGCGGAACCGCGGAGCCAGCAATCCAGGACAGCGATCACGCATCAATGGAAGTGGATACGAAACGCCACCCTGGCGGCGTCGTCGGTCGGCTGCTCGAACGGCTGGCGTTCTAGCTACCGGACTGTCGCCGTCGCGTCCTTCGCGCCTTTCACCGTCTCCCGAACCGCGTCGACGCCTTCGTCGTGGACGAGGTCGCCGACGACGATGGTATCCGCGTGCTGTGCCATGGTGCGGGCGGACTCGTAATCGTGGATGCCACCGCCATAGAACAGCGTCGCGTCGTCGAGAATGTCCGCGGCGGCGGCGACGATGTCGGTGTCACCGAGCATCCCCGAGTATTCGACGTAGACGATCTCCTGCCCCAGCAGGTGCTCGGCGGCTTCGGCGTAGGCGGCCACGTCGGCCGCGTCGAGGTCGCAGTTGGCCTGTGTGTAGGACGCCACCGACGCCTCCGGGTTCATGACGATGTAAGCCTCGGTGAAAGTCCGCGACCAGTCGATATCGTCGTCGATGCGTATCCACTCCTTGTGCGCGCCGGTGATCCAGGCCACGTCGCCGGCGTTCATCACGACCGGAATGAGATACCCGTCGTGACGCTCGCTGTGGACGACTGACGCGGGGTTGGACGGCTCGATGTACACGGGGATGTCGTGTTTCCCGCAGGCGTCGACGACCCGCTTCATCTTCTCCTCTGTCATTCCAGTGGTCCCGCCGACTTCGATGGCGTCGGTCCCCGTCGCTGCGACGTCTTCGAACGTTTCTCCATCGACCAGCGTCTTGTCGGGGTCTATCTTCACGATGTGGTCCCAGTCCGCCCAATCGCTCATACCTGCCAGACTTGCGCGTGGCCGTATAACCGCTTCGGATACACCCATCACAGTGGGTCACACTGACAGCCCTGTACGGACAACCCGACCGGTGTCGGCTCCGGATATATACGTCTCCGAAGATTTATGATGGTTATGTTACAATCGTCAGACAATGACCGCGGACAAGCGTCGGTACGTCGTCGCTGCTATCCGGGCCGCGCTCGTTCTCACGGGCGCTGTCGTGACGGTGGCAGTGCTGTACTCGTTTTCGACGATGCCGACAGCGTCACCGTCCGAAAACGGCTTCGTCCGTGGGCTCTCGTATCTGTTCGGTAGTGTTTTCTTTATTCTGGCGCTGGGCGGTGCCGGACTCGGTCTCGCCTTACCATCGCTGTTGGGGGCTGAGGACGCGCTGGCGTTCGACCGCTGGCAACGCCGCTGTCTCCAGGGCGCTGGCGGCCTTTTCGTCGGTGGGTTCGTCGTCGGACTGGCGGCAGGACTACTCACCGAGTTACAGTTCGGTCTCTTTCTCTGGCTCGTCGCTATCGTCGTTGCTGTCCTCGTCGTCAGTTGCGTGCTGGTTTGGCGACTGTTCGAGGTGTTCGTTACCGCACTGGTGCGCCTCATCGCCGCGGAGACCAGCGAGTGACGCGCACAGGTCCCGCACTACGGTAACGCTGATACCGGCGGCAGCCTAACGCGCCAGTCGTGCAGCGACTTACGACAGTCGAGACGGTACACGAGGACGGGTCGTGGCTGTTCACCGCCGAAGACCCATACGGCGACCTTGAGGAGGTCGTTCTCGTCCCCTGCGAGGACGGCGTCGAGGCGTGGGTGAACCGATGTACGCACGAAGCACAGCGGTTCGACACCGGGCGGGGCGTCCCGATGCGGGGCGACCAGCTCATCTGTCCCCGACACGGCTCGCTGTTCGACGCCTGTGACGGCGGCTGCGACAACGGCGACGCCGCTGGGACGACGCTCCCCGACGTCGAAATTTCGGAGACCCACGGCGACGTGTTCCTCACGGACGACGACTACGCGTTCGCCCACGAGGGCGGCATCGATGACGACGACGGTCCGAGTTCGACATCCCACCTCCAGTTGTGACCGACGGCAACAGCATTGACCGGGATCGACTGCGAGCGGGCGTCGTCGAATGTCCGCTCTGTGAGCGCCAGATTCCCGAGCCGGTAACGCACGCGGTCGTCTACGGTGCCGTCGACACAGTCACAGCCGACAACGCGGAGGCCGTCGAGTGTCCGGTCTGCGACGGTGTGACGTTCATCTCCGACTGACCGGCCCCCTCAGGCTTCCAGTTCGTCCTGCCAGTCCCGGACCTGCGTGGCGCTGACGCCCTGTACCTCGGTCGCGATGATGTCGGGGTCGGCCTCCCGGAGCGCCGCCAGCGAGTCGACACCAGCGTCGCCGAGCTTTTCGGCGGTCGCCGAGCCAATGCCGCTCAGATCTTCCAAGTCCTCGACAGCGGTGCGGGCCTGGTACTCCTCGTAGTTGCAGATCGGACACCCCAGCTCCCACGGGTCGTCGCTGTCGGCATCGATGACCAGCTCCGGCAGGTCGTGCTCCTCGCAGAACGCCTCGGTCACGGAGATGTCGCCGTTGCGGGGCAGCGGCAGCGAGTAGTCACAGTCGGGGTAGCGCGTACAGCCGACAAGCCGGGAGCCCGAGCGGAGGTGTTTGATGGCGAGTTCCCCGTCGTGCTCGGAGCCGCATTCGGGACACGGCCCGATGACCTCGTCCTCGCTCTCGTCGGCCTTCTCGGCCTCACAGCGGGGACAGCCGTGGACGAAGGTGTCCCGGCCGGCGAGCATCTTGACGTGGTGCATGTCGTGCTCCTCGCAGTGCTCTTCGAGCACTTGCGGCTCGCCCGTCGACGGCAGCGGGAGCGTGTTGCGACACTCGGGGAAGCCGTCACAGCCGACGAAGTACGACCCCTGGCGCGAGCGCCGAACCAGCATATCCTCGCCACATTTCGGACAGGGGCCGAGCGTCTTGTCGGCTTTCAGCGACTCCTGAAGGTGTTCGCCGATTTCCTCGCGGGAATCGCGCAGTTCGTCGAACACCCGCTTGAGCATCTCGCGGGACTCGTCGGCCACGTCGTCGAGCGTCGCGTCGCCGTTGGCGATGGCGGTCATGTCAGCCTCTAGCTGGGCGGTCATCTCGTCGCTGACGACGTGGTCGGCGAACTCCTCGGCGGCCTCAACGACGGCCATCGCCAGCGTCGTCGGGCGGGGCGGATCGCCCTCGATGTAGCCGCGTTCGTACAGCTTCTCGATGGAGTTGTGTCGCGTGCTCTTTGTCCCCAATCCTTTGTCCTCCATTGTCTGGATGAGCCGCGACTGACCGTAGCGGCGGGGCGGCTGGGTCTGCTTGGCCTCCATCCGCACCTCGGAGATGGCCAGTTCCTCGCCTTCCTCCACGTCGGGGACGTGGTTCTCGCTGGCGCTGGAGTAGGGGTATACCTCGTGATAGCCCGGTTCGACGAGGCGCTTGCCGTTGGCCTTCAGCGAGCGACCACCGGCGTCGGCGACGACGCGAAGGTGTTCCCACGTGGCGGCCTCGGCGACCGTCGCGAAGAAGCGACGGACGACCAGTTCGTAGATCTCCCACTCGTCGTCCGAGAGGTCGACTTTCGGCGGAATCTCGCCCGTCGGGTGAATGGGCGGGTGGTCAGTCGTCTCCTCGTCACCCTCAGTGGCGGTGATGTCGTCTTGCTCCAGCAGCATCTCGGCGTCCTCGCCGAAGTGTCCGGCTCCGACGAACTCATCGAGCAGTGCGTCTTCTTCGAGGTCGTCCGGGTAGACCGTGTTGTCCGTCCGAGGGTAGGTGATGTAACCGGTGGTGTACAGTTCCTCGGCGATCGACATCGCCTGCTGGGCGGAGTAGCCCAGCGAACTCGCGGCGGAAATGAAGGCGGTGGTGTTGAACGGCGTCGGCGGGCTATCGGTTCGGGTCCGGCGGCGGACGCTCGTCACCGTCGCCGCGTCGACGCTCGTCAGGTCGGCGTAGGCCTCGTCGGCGTCGTCCTCGACCCAGACCCGCTCGGCCTCCTTGCCGTCGTCGTCGTAGAAGTACTGAGCCTCGAAGCCCGACCCGTTCTTCTGAAGATCGGCGAAGATTTCCCAGTAGTCCTCGGGATCGAAAGCCTGTATCTCGCGCTCGCGGTCGACGATGAGCTTCAGCGTCGGCGACTGGACCCGACCCACCGAAATGAAGTCGTCGCCGAGTTGCCGGGCCGACAGCGAGAGGAAGCGAGTGAGTGCTGCGCCCCACACGAGGTCGATGATCTGCCGGGCCTCGCCCGCCGCCGCCAGATCGAAGTCGATGTCGTCGGGGTTGGCGAATGCGTCCCGGACCTCCCGCTCAGTGATTGAGGAGAACCGGACCCGGTCGACGGGTACGTCGGTCTCCTCGCGGATGAGTTCGTAGGCCTCCTTGCCGATGAGTTCCCCCTCGCGGTCGTAGTCTGTCGCGATGGTGGCCTCGTCGGCCTCGCGTGCCAGTTGCTTGAGCGTGGTGACGATGTTCTCCTGCGTCGGTTCCTTCGTCACGTCGGCGTCGATGAGTTCGACCGGCTCCACGTCGCGCCAGTCGTTGTACTCCTCGGGGAAGTCGACGCCGACAACGTGCCCGGAGAGGCCGACGACGCGGGTGTTCCCCCACCGATAGACGTTGACGCCGTTTTGCCTGCTCGCGGACGCGCTCCCCTCGGAGAGGATCTCCGCGATGCGGCGGGCGGCGTTGTCTTTCTCGGTGATAATCAGCCGCATCAGACACCACCTGTCTCTATCATTACCCGTCGCTACGGAGTCAGTTATTCTAAAGGCTTTCGGGAAAATCAGGCGACAGCGCGGGAGTGCGGGCGCTTGCGGGGCCGCTCGCGCTCGCGCGGAGGTAGCCCCCATTACCACTTCGGCAGCGGTCCAACGCAGCTGGGCAGCCGTGGCACCACTCATCACTTCGATGCACTCTTGCCACTGCCACCCCGACTGTCTGTATGGATCGCCGGACGACCAAACTCCTCCGCGGAACCGCCGCCGCACTCGTTTTTGTGACGGCGGCGTTTCACCTCTGGTGGGGGCTCCCGCGAAGCATCATCTACGCGCAGGCGATTGAGGGGCTCTTCGGACGGGGGCTCCCGCCGGACCCCCGACCGTTCCTGTTTGTCGCCTTCGCCGCGGTGTTGCTCGCCGGCCCGTATCTCATCACCCGGGGAGTCATCGGCCTGCGGAACGCCTATATTGCCGGGACGCTCCTCATGATCGCGTCCATCGCCGGCTGGGTGTTCTGGCACGCTACCGGGCACGGCGCCTTCCTCGTCGAGGGGTTCTCCGCACCGTCGTCCGGTAGCGGCGGACACCACGGCGGGAGTACCGCGTTGCTGATACTAGACCATTTCAACACTGAACCGACCGAATCAGCTATCAAGACCCTCGAAGCACTCGCCGCTGCGATCCTCGTCACGCTGCTGTGGAAGGACCCCGCAATCATTCCGGGCGAGCGGCGCGAGAGCGTCGAATCGAACGCGTCGAGCGAATCGTAGTACGCGGCGCAGCGTAGCGGATACTGGACGGGCTCTCAAGCGAAACGCACCTGTACGATTCAGGACCGACTCGGCAAGCAAACGGCGGTATCGTGGCATTTATCATCAATAGTATGTCTCTTGTTACAGGATGGAAACCTCTATCCCGGACGTGATATGGGACCCAGGGATGGATCGGGTATTCGAGGCGTTGTTTACCCGCCGTCGCCGAATGATTCTGTTCATGCTGAAACAGAATAGTCCACGGCCGATTGTCGACTTTCTGCCAAGAAGTGTCGGGGCTCAAAGTACTGAAACTGAACTCCGCCACGATGACTTACCCCGTCTGGCCAGTTTAGCGTACATCAACTGGGACCGGGCAGCCGACGAAGTATCACGGGGCCAGCGATTCGACGAAATAGAACCGATGCTCGAACTGCTCGAGAACCACGCGGATGAACTGCCAGACAACTGGCCACAGCAGTGACCGCGACAATGCAGACGCACCACTGCACCGCTCAGGCCGAGTAGGACGCTGTCTTAGCTCTCCAATTCCTCGCGAAGCAGCCCGTTCACGTCCCCGGGATCGGCGCTCCCGCCGGTCTTTTGCATGACCTGTCCGACAAGGAAGTTGATTGCGCCGTCCTCGCCGTTGTGGTAATCCTCGACGGCGTCGGGGTTCTCGTCGATAGCGTCCACGACAGCCTGCTGGACCTCGTCGCCGGAGGTCTTGCCCAGTCCCTCGCGGTCAACGACGGTGTCGGGGTCGTCGCCCGTGTCGAGCATCTCCCGAAGCACAGTCTCATGGGCGTTTTTGGCCGTGATCTCGTCCTCGGCGACGAGTTCCACGAGCCGGGTCATCTCGTCGAAGCGGTCGTCGATGTCGGTGATAGCCATATCCCGGTAGTTCAGTTCGCCGAGCAGGTTGTCGGCGACCCACGTCGCAGCCAGATCGGCATCGAAGCGCTCGGCCACGTCCTCGAAGAAGTCCGCGACCTGCTTCGTACTCGTGAGCTTCGAGGCGGCCTCTTCGCTGAGACCGTACTCCGCGACGAACCGCTCGCGGCGGGCGTCGGGGAGTTCCGGAATCGGCACCTCATCCTTCCAGTGGCTGACTCGCAGCGGCGGCAGGTCGGCCTCCCGGAAGTAGCGGTAGTCCTTCTCCTCTTCTTTCGAGCGCATCGACACCGTGTTGCCGTGTGTCTCGTTGAAGTGGCGGGTCTCCTGCTCGACGGCACGTCCCGACTGGATGAGCTTTCGCTGGCGGGAGGCCTCGAACGAGAGCGCCTGTTCCGCGCCCTTGTGACTGGAGATGTTCTTGACCTCGGTGCGGTTGGCGTCTTCGAGGACGGATTCGTCGATGTCGCCGGTGTCGTCCACCTCGCCCGCGTCGACCATCGAGAGGTTCGCGTCGATGCGGAGGCTGCCGTCCCGCGTCGCGTCGAACACGCCCAGGTATTCGAGGACCTCTTCGAGCTTTTCGAGGAACGACCGGACCTCGCCCGGCGCGCGGAAGTCCGGTTCCGTGACGATCTCCATCAACGGCGTCCCGGCGCGGTTGTAGTCGATGAGCGTGTAGTCCGCGCGCTCGATAGAACAGGTGCGGGACTCCAGCGGACCCGACCCTTCACGGACGTGTTTGATAGAGCCGGGGTCCTCTTCGAGGTGCGCCCGGCGGATGTCGACGCTGCGGCGTTCGCCTTCGACGGAGAATTCGAGTTCGCCGTCCTGACAGATCGGCGAGTCGTACTGCGTTATCTGGAAGTTCTTCGGGAGGTCGGGGTAGTAGTAGTTCTTCCGGTGGAAGGTGGTCTCCTCCGGGATGTCGGCATCGATAGCCTTGCCGACCTTCACGGCGGCCTCGACCGCACCCTCGTTGACCACCGGGAGCGCGCCGGGAAGGCCCAGACACACCGGGCAGGTGTGGGTGTTGGGTTCGGCATCGGCCACGTCGGTCGAACAGCCACAGAATATCTTCGTCTCCGTCTCAAGCTGGACGTGGACCTCCAGCCCGATGACGGCCGCGAGTTCGCGGGCTTCGGACGCTTGCGCAGTCATTGTCCGGGATTCGGTGGCGCGTGGCTAAAGGCTAACGACCCCATCCGCAACGACTCGATCTGTATTCACCCGCGATAACGGCCCCGCCAGTTTCAATACGGAGAATCAAATGTGTGGCAGTGTGACGATATCGGCGTTCATCGATACGGTTCCGCTAGCTCGGCGGACGCTGACGGTGTTTAACGACGATGAACCCGAGCCGTTGGTGCGGATGCTCAAGCGGATGGTGGATTCACCGGCTGTCGAGATAGGGGCCGGCGAGATATCGCCAGAAACCCCAGAGAACGCTGTGATTGTCGAGGACGAAGACGGGACGGAGCTGGCTGTGTCATCGATCAGTGAGATCAGTGCCTGCGTGTTGCTCGTCAACTCCGATCTGTATGTCACCGGAACGCGGTCTATCGAGGAGGTGGACACGCCGGCGGCACTGCGACACCTCGATGAGGTTCGCTTTTCGGTCACGGGCAAGCGGAAGATGCTGCTCATCGAACTTTCACGGTACATCGAGTCGCTTGGATGGCAATCGGACGATAACACGCTTCACGCCGGGTTCCAGTACCTCTCCCGGATTGACGACGAGCGCGGGACCCGACGCGTGTACGACCGACTGGCCGACAGCGACACCGACCTGCACCTGTACGGCCTCCCGGACCGTGTCCCCGAACTGTCCGGGGACACTACTATCCATACCGAACCGTGTGACGAACTGCGTGAGTCTTGGTTCGTCGTCAACACTGACTGTGACGCCGATATGAAGGGGGTACTCCTCGCCGAACGGACCGGACCGAGCCAGTGGCGTGGCTACTGGTCGTTCGACGCCGACCACGTCGACGAGATTTCAACGTATCTCCAGAACCGCTACTCAACGTGACGCAGACGTACTGTCCGTGCCCTGTGTCTTCTGACAACTCTGTACGATGTATCATTCGGACTGCCAATGTCTGACGTAGGTATAAGTGTCCACAATGGCTGGGTTACGGATATGTGCGGCAACCGAGTCGAGGAACTCGAAACGCGCGTCAGAGAACTAGAAGCGTCGGTCGAGGGTCTGACCGACGAACTCGTCGAATGCAAGGTTCGTATCCGGGAACTCGAAGCCAGCGTGGACGAGGACAACGGATTCAGCGCCGACGAGTCCGACTCGGAGGAATCGGCCGCCACTCAGACGGAGGCCGACACACCTAACACTGAGGATACCGACGAGGTTGATAACAGGGAGGAAGCCGAGGCCGCGTCGGAGACCGAGACCGAAGAGGACTCGGAGTCCGACATCATCGTCGCGTAGGGCTGTCGGCCACACTACCGTATGCATATCAAAGAGCTCGTCCTCGACAATTTCAAGAGCTTCGGGCGGAAGACCCGAATCCCGTTCTACGAAGATTTCACTACCATCAGCGGCCCGAACGGCTCGGGCAAGTCCAACATCATCGACGCGATTCTGTTCGCACTCGGACTCGCCCGCACCTCGGGTATCCGCGCCGAGAAACTCACTGACCTCATCTACAACCCCGGCCACGCCGACGAAGACGCCGAGTACGACGGCGAACGGCAGGCCAGCGTCGAGGTGATTCTGGCAAACGACGACCGGACGCTGTCACGCTCGCAGGTCGTCAACGCCGCCGGTACCGAAGACGTGGGTGACGTGGACGAGATCGCGATCAAACGACGGGTCAAGGAGACCGAGGACAACTACTACTCCTACTACTACATCAACGGTCGCTCGGTCAACCTCTCGGACATTCAGGACCTGCTCGCCCAGGCCGGCGTGACGCCGGAGGGGTACAACGTCGTCATGCAGGGCGACGTGACCGAGATCATCAATATGACCGCCGGCTCCCGTCGGGAGATCATCGACGAGATCGCCGGGGTCGCACAGTTTGACGCAAAGAAGGCGGACGCCTTCGACGAACTGGAAGTCGTCCAGGAGCGCATCGACGAGGCCGAACTTCGCATCGAGGAGAAGCAGGAGCGACTCGATCAACTCGAAGACGAGCGGGAAACGGCGCTCAAATATCAAGACCTCCGTGACGAGAAAGAGGAATACGAAGGCTACCGCAAAGCCGCCGAACTCGAAGACAAGCGAGACGAACTGGCGGCCGTCGAGGAAACCATCGACGAGCTCGAAAACGAACTCACCGAGCTCCAGACGGAACTCGACGAGCGTCAGGGCGCGGTCATCCGGCTGGAAGACGAGCTGCACGAGCTCAACCAGGAAATCGAACGCAAGGGCGAGGACGAACAGCTCGCCATCAAACGCGAGATCGAGGAGATCAAAGGCGACATCTCCCGGCTGGAGGACAAGATAGAGTCCGCCAAGGAAACGGTCGAAGCCGCCGAAAACGAGCGCCGACAGGCGTTCGTCCAGATCGACCGCAAGCAAGAGACCATCGACGACCTCGAAAGCGACATCCGCGAGACGAAGGTCGCCAAATCCAACGTCAAGGCCGATATCGCAGAGAAGGAATCCGAACTCGCTGAGGTCCAGCAACGAATCGACGAGGTCGGCGAGGAGTTCCAGGAGGTCAAAGACGAACTGGAGGAGAAGCGCTCGCGACTGGAGACGCTCAAAAGCGAGAAGAACGACCTCCAGCGCGAGCAGGACCGCCTGCTCGACGAGGCTCGGCGGCGCTCGAACGCCGAGGACGAGAAGCGCGAGGCTATCGAGGCGGCCGAAGCCGAGATTCCCGACCTCGAAGCCGATATCGAGGATCTAGAGACAGAGCTGGAGAAAGCGAAACAAAACAAGGCGACTATCGGCGAGGTCGTCGACGACCTGCGGTCCGAGAAGCGCGAACTCCAGTCGGACCTCGATGAGCTGGAAGACGAAATCAGCGCGAAGCAACAGGAGTACGCCCAGCTCGAGGCGAAAGCCGGCGAAGACGGCGACTCCTCGTACGGGCGCGCGGTGACGGCGATTCTCAACGCCGGTCAGGACGGCGTTCACGGCACTGTCGGCCAACTCGGCGGGGTCGACCCCGAGTACGCCACGGCCTGTGAGACGGCGGCTGGCGGGCGGCTCGCCCACGTCGTCGTCGACGACGACAGCGTGGGCCAGCGCTGTATCGAGTACCTCAAATCCCGTAGCGCCGGCCGTGCGACGTTCCTGCCGATCACGCAGATGCAGAACCGCTCGCTGGGCTCGCTGCCCAGCGCCGACGGCGTTATCGACTTCGCGTACAACCTCGTAGACTTCGACCGCGAATATGCGGGTATCTTCTCGTACGTGCTCGGCGACACCGTCGTCGTCGACAGCATGGACACTGCCCGCGAGCTGATGGGCGACTACCGGATGGTCACGCTTGAGGGCGACCTCGTCGAGAAGTCCGGCGCGATGACCGGCGGCTCCTCCTCGGGTACGCGCTACTCCTTCTCGGGTGGCGCTGGCAAGCTCGAACGGGTCGCCACGCGCATCAACGAACTCGAAGACGAGCGCGCTGACGTGCGCGAGGATCTGCGGGACGTGGAAGAGCGCCTCGACGACGCCCGCGACCGCGAGTCCGACGCGACCGAGCAGGTCCGTGATATCGAGACGAGCATCGAGCGCAAACAGAGCGCCCTCGAAGACACCCGCGAGCGAATCGAGCAACTGGAAGCCGACCTCGAGGAAATCGCCGCCGAGCGCGAGGACGTGGCCGACCAGATGGACGAGCTGGAGGCCGATATCGAAGAAAAGACCGAGGAGATCGACGCGCTCCAGAGCGACATCGACGAACTTGAAGCCGAGGTCGAGGACTCGGAACTGCCGGACCTGACCGACCAGCGGGAGTCGATCAAAGACGACATCGACACGCTCGAAGACCGGCAGGGCGAACTCGACGCCGAACTCAACGAGTACCAGTTAGAGAAGCAGTACGCCGAGGAGGCTATCGAAGACCTCCACGACGACATCGAGGCGGCCCAGAACCGCAAGGCGGAACACGAGGAACGCATCGATGACCTCGAAGCGAAGGTCGCGGAGAAGCAGGAGCTGAAAGGTGAGAAGGAACAGGCTGTTGCTGACCTCGAAGAGGAACTGGCCGAACTCAAGTCTGAGCGCGAGGACCTGAAAGCCGACCTGCAGGAGGCCAAGGAGGCCCGCGACGAGCAACAGGCCGCCGTCTCCGAAGTCGAGCGCGACCTCGAAAACGAGCAGGAGACCCAGGAGCGTTTAGACTGGGAAATCGACGAACTCGAAGCGCAAGTCGGCGACTACGACCCCGAAGACGTGCCCGACCACGAGACGGTCGGGCGGGAGATTGACCGGCTGGAAACGGAGATGGAGAAACTGGAGCCGGTCAACATGCGGGCTATTGAGGAGTACGACCGCGTCAACGACGACCTGCAGGAACTCGAAGACAAGAAAGCGACGCTGGTCGAGGAGGCCGACGGCATCCGCGACCGCATCGACACCTACGAGGCCCGCAAGAAGGAGACGTTCATGGAGTCGTTCACGGAGATCAACGACCAGTTCCAGAACATCTTCGAGCGGCTCTCGAACGGCACCGGCCATCTCCACCTCGAAGACGAAGACGACCCCTTCGAAGGCGGGCTGACGATGAAGGCCCAGCCCGGGGACAAGCCGATTCAGCGGCTGAACGCGATGTCTGGTGGCGAGAAATCCTTGACGGCGCTGGCGTTTATTTTCGCCATCCAGCGGCACAATCCCGCGCCGTTCTACGCGCTGGATGAGGTCGATGCCTTCCTCGACGCGGCCAACGCCGACCTCGTCGGCGAACTGGTCGACGAACTCGCCGGCGACGCCCAGTTTGTCGTCGTCTCCCACCGCTCGGCCATGCTGGAGCGGTCCGAGCGCGCCATCGGCGTGATGATGCAGGGTGACAACGTGAGCGCCGTGACCGGCATCGACCTCTCGGACGAGGGCGACGGAGACGAGGAGGTGCCGGCTGATGACTAGTGAGCCGCCACGCGGCTCGGAACAGTCGAGCGGCGACCACGGGGTGCCACGAGACGATGAAGAGACGGGAGAGCAGGCGGATGACATCCCGCTCAACATCACCGGGCACGAGGACCGCGAGCCACCAGGCGTCTCGGACGACGCGGCGGCGCTACTCGGTGAATCCACAGACACGGACGATGAGACAACGGTACAGGACCGCCCCGAAAACGACCAGCCGACCGGCAGCGACGAGGACGGAGACGAAGACGAAGACGTCGAACCGGTCGAAGTGCTGGTCCAGCTCGCCGACGACGGCGAAATCGACCCGTGGGACATCGACGTAGTGCGGGTCACCGACAAGTTCCTCCAGCGCATCGACGATGCGGACCTGCGCACGTCAGGGCGGGCGCTGTTCTACGCGAGCGTCTTGATTCGGATGAAAAGCGACGCGATGCTCGGCGAGGGCGAGGACGAGGAGGAGCCGGCCGAGCCGTGGGAGCAGGCGATGCACGAGGACGCGCCCATCGAAGAACCGGACCCTTTCGCCGCGCTGGAGTCGGAGATGGACCGCCGGCTCGAACGCCGCCGTGCCCGCGGGATGCCACAGACGCTCGACGAACTCGTCCGGGACCTCCGCGACGCCGAGCGCGAATCGTGGTGGAAAGAATCCAGAGAGTACGACACCAGCGACTCTCCGAGCGGGTACGACCGCGGGACGCAGGAACTGGACTACCGCGGGGCCGACGACATGCGACTGGACGAGGAGCCGTCGGCCGCCGACGTGACCGGGACGGCCCACGCCGAGAACATCGACGACATCATCGCCGACGTACACGACGCTGTCCGCGAACAGTACGACCAGGGCCGCGATGAGGTGCTGTACCGCGAGGTCGCCACGGCTGGCGGGACCCGCGTCGAGACGTTCCTCGGACTGCTGTTTCTTGCCCATCGCGGCCAAGTCCGTCTTCAGCAGGATGACCTCTTCGGCGACCTCTGGATTCAGGACCCCAACGCCGCGACTGGGTCGGACGAAGCCGTCGCAGACTGACTGTTTCGCCCGCAATCTTCCGCCGTTTGTGGCCACCACTGAACGTCGAGAGTGACACGGTAAACAGGTTCAAACGGGTCGAACCCTAAACGTAGGTAATGGCGACCCAGTCCTCGCAGCCGGAGTTGCCGGACCCGGAAGCGCTCGCAGACACGTTCTACGTGTACGAGATCGACAGGACCGCCGAGGACGGCGTCCGGTATTACGGCGAGCCGATGACCGAGTCAGAGCAGGTCATCCACCGCATCGCGCCGGCGTTCCGTCAGCGCGGGTATCGTGTCGCGCTCAAGCGGGAGATGGGCGAGTGGGTACTGATCGCGCGGGAGCGGTCGCTCGGCGTCGACGGCATCCCGTGGCTGAACGTCGGACTCGCTGTCCTGACGCTGGTGTCGACGCTGTACGCCGGGACCCGCTGGTACGGGCTGTCTGTGCTCGAAGACCCGACAGCGATGCTGCAGGCGTGGCCATTCGCTGCGGCGGCACTCGGTATCCTCGCCGTCCACGAGTTCGGCCACTACGTCATGAGCCGCTACCACGAGGTGGAGGCGAGCCTGCCGTACTTTCTGCCGTTCCCGAACGTCCTCGGGACGCTGGGTGCGGTCATCAGCATGAACGACCATATCCCCGACCGCAAGGCGCTGTTCGACATCGGCGTCGCCGGGCCGCTGGCGGGCCTCGCTGCAACAGTCGTCGTGACCGCTATCGGCGTGACGCTCCCGCCGGTGGAGGTAACCCGCGGGATCGTTACGAACATCGAACTCGGCTACCCGCTGTTGCTGCAGGGCATCGCCGCAGTGATGGGTGAACCGCTGGAGTACGCGAACCCGCAGCTCCTCCCGAACCCGGTCGTCATCGGCGGCTGGGTAGGAGCGTTCGTGACCTTCCTGAATCTCCTGCCGGTCGGCCAACTCGACGGCGCACACGTTGCCCGCTCGCTGTTCGGCGACCGCCTGTCGCTGGTCCAGCTCGCCGTCCCCGTGGCCCTGTTTGGGCTCGCAGGCTACCTCGTGGTCTTCGAGGGGGGCCGAGCGGCTGGGCTGTGGGCGTTCTGGGGGATTCTGGCGCTGGTGTTCGGCCGGCTCGGTTCCGCGACGCCGCTGGACGAGACACCGCTGGGGCCGGGCCGCTGGGCTGTTGGCCTAGTTACGTTCGTTTTAGGGATGCTCTGTTTCGTCCCGGTGCCGCTCGTCATCACGATGTAGCGCCCCGCCGCTCGTTCTTGCCGTAGCCAATTCACAGCCCGTACGGGTCGTACTCGGGTCTGTTGTCCGCGCCGGCAGAGAGATCATATCGCTCCCGGAACTCAGTGAGCAGTTCGTCAGCGCCAGCAGTGAACAGCACGGCGACGCCGTAGGGTCGTGAGTACGAGTCAGCATCGGGCGGGTCGGGGTCGATGAAAATAGCGTCCGTCGGCGGCTCGCCGATACCGGGGAGCTCGGTCAGCAGTGATTCCATCGGCACGAGGCCGGTGAGCACGCTCGGGACAAAGGTACCGCCAGGCAGCGGCGCGCGCGGCTGAACGAAACACTCCGCGACCGGCTCGCCATCCTCTTCGAGTACAGTGCTTGCCGGACGTTCCAGCCCCGGCTCCCAGAGGTCAGCCGCCACTGCCGGTATTTCGGCGTCAACGGCGAAATCCATCGTCACGCGGTCGAGCCGCTCGAACGAAAGCAGCGACCAGGCCTCATCCGAGTCGTCGGGGTCGCCGCCCAGCGTCGCTTCGACGAGATTGCCCGTCCGGAGGTCGTCGACTGCCGGCTGTCGCTCGCCGTAGCCGGACTGGTACACGGTATAGAGCCGCGTTGCATCGGTGTCGAACAGATTGATGTGCGGGACCGCGTCGACAACGCGGTAGACCCTGAACACGCCCGTGCGCTCGTCCATATTTCCCCGACGCGCTCCATCGTCAAGACTCCGCGGACTCACCGCCGCTCAGGCAGCCGTCATGAGCTTGAGCCACTCGGTCAGGCAGTCGTCGCTACAGTGGTGGTGACGCTGTCGGTCGCCGCTCGTGTCCAGCACACCGACGACGAGATGCCAGTCGTCGGCGTACACGTGGCCGCCACAGACCACGCAATCGCGCACCGTCTCGTCGTCCGTCCGCTTCCCGACAGACACCGTCTCGACGTAGTAGGTCCCTCCGAGGGCGTACGGCGTTTCCAGTTCCATCAGCGCAGTCTGGGGACTACACACGCCTAAATGACGGGTGCAAACCGACCGGTCCGACGCAACACGGACGTATCTTCAGCTCTAAGTTACAAATATGAGTCAATCCACGGAACTTCCAGACCCAGACCCGGAACAGCTCCGCCTGGCAGTCGAACGGCTGCTCGACGAGACGGTTGACCGCAACGAGCCACTCCAACTCTCGGCTGATGAGCTGTCGGTCTCTGTTCCGATGCGGTTCGGTTCAGACTCCCCGCAGGCAACGTGGCGGTTCGACGGCGACGTGACGATCTCAGTCGACGGTGTTCGGGGGCCGCTCAGAGAGTGGGTCGACCTCCTCGAAGAATAGCCGGCGTCGGAGCCGAAGCGCTCAGAACGCCTCAACGTGGGGGCGGAGATCGAGTTCCAGCGTCCACGCCGAGCGGTCCTGTTCGACGAGGTGCCAGTACGACTGGGCGACCTCGTCGGGATCAAGGTACGACTGTGCGTCGCGGTCGGCTGTGTCCGTAGCGTCCGGTGGGCGAATCTGGCCGTCGATGATGACGTGAGCGACGTGGATGCCTTCCGGACCGAGTTCCCGCGCCATCGATTCAGCTAGCCCGCGGACGGCGAACTTGGCGGCACTGAACCCGATCGCACCGTCGCGGCCCCGGACAGCAGATGTCGCACCGGTGAAGATGATCGTCCCGCCGTCGCCGGCCAGCATGTCCTCGACGGCCTCCTGCGAACAGGCTAGCCCGCCCGTCGGGCCGACGGCGAGGGCGTGCTGGAACTCGTCGTGTGTGATTTCCTGTGTCCCCTTCCACGCACCGCCGCTGGCGTGGTTCACGAGCACGTCGACGGGGCCGAACTCGTCCCGGACCTGCTCGAAGCCCGCCGCGACTTGGTCCGGACTGGTAATATCAGTCTGTACTGCGAGCGCGTCGTCGCCGAGATCCGCCGACAGTGACTCCAGATACGACGCCGACCGGGCGAACAGGCCGACCTGACAGCCTTCGCCGATGAGCGTTCTGGCCAGTGACTCCCCGAGGCCCGGACCGACACCTGCAATGACTGCTGTCCGTGACATATGGACACGAACGACTACCGGGTGGATGAAAGTATGGTCACAGCAGCGGTTCGGAATGGAGGGCCGCAATATCCACGGTGATGCCTGAAATCACAGGGTTCCGTGTCAGTCGTCTCCTCCATGTGCGTGGCCGATACGCAGCGTCACGGCGTTGCAGACGACGAGCGCGACGAACGCGATCCGCGTCGCCCCGGAGTTCAGGCCGGTAACTAGTAGCGGAAGATACAGAAATGGGAGCGCAATCGCTGTCCAGAACGCGATGCCTCGAACGGCGGAGACGAGCGACTCGTCGAACTCCGGTATGGACTCATCAAACTGGGCGAGTAATTCGTATGCGGACGAACTTGACATATGGAGGGACCTACCCACGGCTTCTATTGGAGATAGCTTATAACCGCTAGAGGTTTCCGCCCGTTTCGCTTCGTTTCACGCATAGCGGCCCCTAGTCGTTCATTTTATTATCGGCTGAGCGACGCTTAGACATTTTATCAGCGGTGCAGCTGTGGTATGATACGTATAACACCTCCAGCTACGATGATACCTCCACTGGACGTGTACGACCGATTATGGTCCGAGTAGTGACACAGTTACGTCGTGCTCTGTGTCGTTTAGTGTCGTACTATCGACGACGTGGTCCGGAAGTGACTCCCGCCACTCGGCGAGCCGCTGCTCGTGGTAGGTCCGGTGGCGCTCCAGCGAGTACGTCTCGTCGTCGGCAGCCCGAAGCTCGTCAGCGGTGTCATCGGGCGTCGGATACGGCGGTGCATCCGTAGTCAGCAGTGAGTCGGGCTCGATGTGGATCGTGTTATCGTCGTCGTCGGGCTGGACGACGTGGAGGCGCGCCCGCATCCGGCCACTGAACGGTGGTGTGACGCGTAACACGGTCTCTGATCCGTCTGCAGTCGATTCAATGGCCGCGACGAGGTCCGTGGCGCTTATTGCGATTGACTTGATGTCTGTCGGGTCGGTGTCCATGGCTGAGTCTGTGTGTTCCATTGTTCAGGCAGTTACATCCGATTGCTGTAGTCCCAGGTGTGGAGTCGGTCGGGCGTAATCGTGATCTGTATCTCACGGCGGTCGGGTGCAAGCAGCCGTTCGGCCAGCGGTGAGTCGGTGCCGCCGAGATACCGGTGCAATAAGTCGGTGAGAACCGTCTTATCCTCGTCCGCTGTCATCGTCGCTGTGCCATTGCCCCTGACGCCGCGGTACGGCGGCTCGTTCGTCGAGACTTCGAACGAGACGTGGTCGTCATAGTCGAGGTAATCGACAACGGCGGCGTCTGCCCCGGTCGCACACTCGAAGACACCGTCAACGAACCGATACCAGAGCGAGAGCATCCAGGGTTTGTCTGCTGGAGTTCGGCATCCGAGACGGAGTGGCACAGTTTCGGTGCTGAGAAACTGTTCCATCTCCTCGTTCGTCCACGGTCCGGAGACGGTCACCATACACGCAGCGTACGGTCGCCGCTATGTTAACATCTCTGGCATGAGTCACTGCTTTGTGACAGTACCTACCAAAGAAAAGTCAATAGACCAACTCCACTGTTCTCAGAATCGATAATACGCTGGGTACCTTTATTTTGGTGTTCGGGAAAGTCACCGTGAGAGCAGTACGTGAGTCGACAGGAGGGACAACAAGTGCAAAAGCGTGTTGAGACGGAGGAGGCAACGGTTCTCGTCGTCGACGATGAGCAAGATATCGCGGATCTGTATTCGACGTGGTTGCTGACCGCACACGACGTTCGGACCGCACACAGCGGTACGGAAGCGCTCCAGTTAGTCGATGCGTCCGTCGACGTCGTCTTTCTGGATCGGCAGATGCCCGATATGAGCGGTGACGAGGTCCTCGATACCATCGCGGAACGGGGTATCGATCCGGCAGTCGTAATGGTGACGGCCGTCGACCCGGACTTCGACATCATCGAGATGCCCTTCGACGAGTACCTGACGAAGCCGGTCAGCCGCGAGGACCTCCTCGACACCGTCTCGGAGATGCTCGTCCGGACCACGTACGACGATCAGGTGCAGGAGTACTTCGCCGTGGCCTCGAAGAAAGCGACGCTGGAAACGCAGAAGAACACCGCGCAACTGGAAGCTAACGACGAGTACCGGACTGTCAGCGAGCGACTCGAAGAACTCCGCGAGACGGCCGATTCCACGGCCGCAGAGATCGACGACTTCGAAGCCGTGTTTCACGAGTTCCCTGGTGGCGGCCTCTCGTCTGGCTGACCGCTGGCGATTCTTCTCCTGTGAAACTACCGTCTAAGTCTCCAAACAGTCGTGACAAACACGACAGTGTTCGGGAGCGACTCGGCGGGGATGCCGTCTACTCGCTCGGTGCAGCACTGCTCGCTCCAGTCGCGTGCTGTCTGTTCGGCACGGGCCAGTGATACTGCTGGCTGTTGGTCGATGTGATCTGGAAAATGCCCGGGGAGAGCATTATACCCGAGCTTTACATGCCCGTCGTCCGTGACACTGTCTACATGACTGACAACCCAGCCGATGCCGTCGAGACCATGGTCGACCGGCTCGACGACGACCACTACGACATCAGCGAGGCCGACCGCGACCTCCTCCAAAACCTCGACCGACAGATCCGGCTGCTCGGACCCAGCGAGTTCTCCGACCACCGTCATGAGTTCCTCTTGCGGCGTGGGCTGATCATCGCGAAGCGCGTTGGCGGCCTCGCCGAGGCCGTCACCGATCGCAACGCTGCAGAAGATATCGTCGCGTGGATCAACACCGAGCAGACCGGGAGCCCTGAGACGAACAAAGACTACCGCGTGGCCTTCCGGACTATCGGGAAGGTCGTTACCGACGGCGACGGGTACCCAGACGCTGTCGAGTGGGTTCCCGGCGGCTATCCCGAGAACTATGACCCGGCGCCCGATCCCAGCGAGATGTTGGACTGGGCGGAGGATATCCAACCGATGCTGGACGCCTGCCTCAATTCCCGCGACAGGGCCCTCATCGCCCTCGCGTGGGACCTCGGCCCTCGCCCCGGAGAGTTGTACGACCTCACACCAGGCGACATCGTTGATCACGACTACGGCCTGCAGGTGACGCTGAACGGAAAGAACGGCCGTCGGTCGCCCGTTCTGGTTCCCTCGGTGCCCTACGTCCGTCGATGGCTCGACGATCACCCCGGCGGTGACACCGACCCGCTGTGGTGCAAGCTCAACAGCCCAGAGGCGATCTCGAACAATCGTGTTCGCGATGCTCTGAAGGATGTCGCCGACCGCGCTGGCGTCAGCAAGACCGTCACGCCCACCTACTTCCGGAAGTCCTCGGCCAGCTACCTTGCCTCGCAGGGTGTCTCGCAGGCTCACCTGGAAGAGCACCACGGCTGGACTCGTGGATCCGACATCGCAAGTCGGTACATCGCTGTCTTCGACGATGCCAGCGAACGAGAAATCGCCCGGGCACATGGTATCGACGTTGAGGCCGACGAGCCCGATGCGGTCGGCCCGCTGGTCTGCCCGCGTTGCGAACAAAAGACGCCGCGAGAAAAGGACGCCTGCGTGTGGTGCGGACAGGTCCTGTCCCAGAGAGCGGCCGAAGAGGCTGAACGGCAACGGCAGGATGCGATGGATAGCATGGTCGAGGCTGACGGTGACCTCGCCGAAGCTATCGCGACTGTCGAGGCCGAGATTGGAGACGATGTCTCCATTCGGATCGAAGGACTCGACGAGTAGCTCAGACATCGTACCCGGCCTCTCGAAGGGAGTCGAGCCAGTTCTCTGCGTACTCAGCGTATGGAACATCACTGTCGGCGATGGTCTGCAGCTCCTCGCGAACGCTATACAGCGATTCAAGTCGGTCGTCGTCAGGTTGGTCAGGTAGGTCAGTCTCAGCGCTTTTGCTCATTAGAAATCAGCCTCCCGCAGTGATTTGTTTGGGTGCTCGCGAACGTCACGAGCGGCGACGTGGAGCTTGCCCCGAGCTCGCAGGTCCGGCGCCGGCGCGGTTACCCCCTTGAATGGTTCACGCTGGCGCCATCGCTCGGCAAGCTCGGCGGTGATTCGACCCAGTCCCTCACACAGCGCACACGTGTTGTCGCCGTGCATGCAGCGGCCCTGGGCGTGACACAGGTCGTCGTAACACTCGATGTGCTTGCCGGTGCCGTGACAGCGGATGCAATCTCTCCATTCGGGGCCCCTCATGCTATCGCCCCCGTCGAAACAGCAAGCAGTGCCAGCAGGATCAGCCCCCACACGATCATCAGGATGCCCTCGTGGACTGGCGTCAGTTCCATCAGTCGTCACCCCCTTTCGGGCCGCTGGCGTCGGTGATGCGGTGGTAGACACCGACCTCAACGGTGAATAGCCGCGCCCGTGGTGGTCGGACGTTGAGTTCGTCGGCCACGTCGTCCAGATAGACATGACTGCTAGCCTGCTGCCCCGCCGCAGCGTCGACGGCGTCGCGGACGTCCTGTGCCGTCAACCCCGGCGGGAGATCGCTTTCCGAATCAGCCGTGACGCCGCCGTCGGCTTCGGTTTCTTGTGCTCCAGCGCCGTCCTCGTTAATCGGATCACCGACGTGGTGCTCATCCTGCTCAGACTGAGTCTCGCCGTCGCCGTCAGCGTCATCAACAAGTGAGTAGAGCTGTCGCCGGCCGTCGTCGGGGTCGGGTCGGGACTCAACACGCCCCATGTCCTCAAGATCGCTGAGGTTTGAGGAGACGCCCTGGTGACTCCGCTGGGTGATGTACTTGAGGTCAGCGCTGGGAAGCTCGCCGTGCTCGCGGAGGGCGTCGACGACCTCTTCGGCCGTCGGGGTGAGCGACAGGTCGCCGTCGGCATCATCCCTGTCGTCGTCGACAGCAGCCTCGACCTCGGCGTCGGTCGCCTCATCGGGGACTCCGTCAGTGGGTGACCCCGTTTGCTCGATGAAATCAGCCCCGACGACATCGATCCCGAGCCGCTCGGCGTTGAACGCCACGCGGGGCAGATCGGCCGCGTCGTCGCCAAACTCCTCAACGAACTGCTGGATGACGGTCTCGATCTGGCCGTCGGTGTAGCAACCTGACGCGGTGCCGTCGTCGTGGACCTGCTCCTCGTCGGGCAGGTGGTCGACAGCGAACCGCCACGCCAGTTCCCAGTCGTCGATGTTGATAACCTCGACCGGGTGAGTGTCGAGGCCGGCTTCGCGAGCGACCCACAGACGCTTGTGTCCCTCGACGACTTCGAAGCCCTCCACGCCGGGGTCGCCGTCGACAGGCCGGACCACAGGGAACGATCCCACCCAGCCGTCGTCGCGAACGCTCGCGATGTAGCCGCAGTTGCCTTCGCGGTCGAACTCGCGGACTGCGTACGGCGCCGGCTCGACGGCGTCGAGGCGGATGTTCTCAATGCGACGGTCGGCCGTCAGAACCTCGATGCTGTCACAATGGGCCACATAGGCCGTCCCGACGTCGCCATCTCGGTCGACGTTGACGGCGTCCTGGAGGAGGACGTGGCGATCATGGTGATGAATGCGTTCACACCACCCCTCGTAGGTAGTGCCGTCGTTGCCGACGACGCGGACGCGCTCACCGCGCATGTGGGTGTCCAGCGCGTCGAACAGTGGGTTGGTCACAGGCCCAACACCTCCCGAAGCGTCACGACGATATCGTGCGCCCGGCGGCCGTGCAAATCCGGGTGTAGCGTCCGGTCGTAGCTGTTGAGAGTCACCAGACCGTCGACATCGGCACCTTCGAAACGGCCGTGGTTCCGCACAACGCGGATGCGTCGCTCGTAGTCCCACACAGTGGGGCTGAATCCCGGTCCATCGGGACGGTCCTCGATGGATGGCCGGACCGTCATGCGATCCGCCTCCTCGCGGTGTCGATGTGCCACCAGGCGGCCATGACCGTCCAGTCGTCGCGTGCCTCGGCACCGGCCGGATAACTGTGGGACCAGACGTGTACCTCGTCCCCAGTATCGATGAGATAGACCGTTCCGACGTGTTCACCACGGGATCGAGCCGCGGCCTCCTCAACTGGTTCGCCGTCGCCGGCTGGAGCACCAACCTCACCGTCGACATCGTAGGTGTTGCCCTCAGACATCGGCGACCACCGCCTCGAAGTCGTCGTAGTCGAGTTCGTCGAGTAGCAACTCGATGCTCGCGATGATCTGATCCTCAACGTCCCGTTCGAACTTGTTGGTGAGGTGGAACTGCCCACCGTTGGGATTGCAGATCGCCGCCGGCGCGAGGCTGCCCGTGTCCCACCAGACGTGCGTCGTGAAGGGCTCGATGCTGGTCGCCCGGTCGTCAGTGACGCGGTACTCGGTGGACTCGGCGTCGCAGTTGGTCGCGACGAACCACTCGTCGTCGTGGTCGGCATCTGGAAACTCGTCGGTCCAGACGCCATCGTACCCACTGCCGTCCGCGGGAACGGCACCGCGAGCGATAGCGAGTTCTGAGACCCGAACGAACAGCAGCGACAGGGAATCCTCACTCTCCGCCATCGCCATCACCTCCGGTGAGAAAGCATCCAACGCAGCTGTCGAACCAGTCGCCTTCGGGCCCGGGACAGCCAACGACATCGTGCTGGCAGGTGGTGTCCTGGTCGCCGACGCCGGCCAACTGGGCAGCGCTGCCCTGTGCCTGTCGGCGGACCGCGCCACCGTCGGTCGCGACACGCTTGACGTCGACGTCGTGCAGCTCCTTGCGCTCGTGGCGCTCAGCTTCGTCGCTGGCCGCAAGCAGGTCATCAGCCGTTGCTGACCACGAACAGTCCTGGCAGTCGGCGAGCGCCATCAGTCCGCACCTCCATCGAACAGCGTCGCTTCGTCGACGGTCACGCCTCGCGGAGACCCATGCAGCAGGTCCTTCGCGATGCTCCGCGTCGTGACCTCGGCGAAGTGTGGATCCTGGCCCTGCAGGCGGTCCAGTGCGGAGTAGCCGGCGACGGCGAATCGGCCCTCGTCAGGGATGTAGCCGATTTCGTTGAAGCCCGCCGTCGACCAGGTCACGGCGACAAGCTCGCCGCCGGTGTGCTGGATAGCCCGCAGCCAGTCGATAGGTCTGGGTTCGTCGGCGGGGATCTCCCCGACTAACGCTGCCCGGACACGCTTGACCGTCTTGCGTTGGCCGTTGTCGGCCTCCGCAAGGACATCCAGCGCCGCATCGGTGGCGGACTGGTCGGCCGGTAGCGGGAGCTGGTCGAGGTCCCACGACAGATCGTCGTTCGGCGGATGTGACCGGGTGCGGTCGTTGGTCGCCATCTAGGCCACCTCCTCACCGTGCTCGCGATCCCATTCGAACTCGTAGTCGACCTCATCCAGTTTGTTCCGCAGTGATGGGCGCTGGTCCGACTTGCCGCCTTGTGGTTGGTTGAGCACACAGCTGCTGCAGGGCGGGTAGAGTCGGCCGTGACACTCTTGCCGAGTCATGTCCACGGGGTCGTGTGCCTGCAGGTCGGAGCACTCAGGGTCGTCGTGGTAGCAAATATCGCCCCGGCCGTTGGTTCGCACCCGATAGACAGTGTCGTCGAGGTCGCCGTCGTCTTTCTCGATCCGACGGCGGCGCTCGTCACGGGTGATAGTCGCATTGGGCATCAGCACCACGCCTCCCGGTCAACCACGACGTTGCTCTTGATCCACTCCTCGGACGCAGGCGTCGCGACTATGGCGTTCGCGAACTCGGTGAGCTGGATGTCGCCCGCCGGCGCGAGCAGCACGCCAGTCGGGTCTTCGATACAGGCCATTTCCTCTGGCAAAGCGCGCTGGCGGTCGCGGGCCCGGCGCTGGGCACGCGCGGAGGCTTCGGTGAAGTGCTCCGACATCAGTCCTCACCCCACGACCCGCAAACCGTTTCCTCGACGCTGACGTGCAGCGAGACCTCGACATCGTCGGCTACCGAGTGCCGCGCCGCGCGTTCAAGATTATCTGCCAGCGTGCGGAGCTTAGCGGCAGCCTCGATGCGGGTGTCGGTAATCCGCTCCGTGGATTCCTCGCCAGTGAGTAGATGCTCCTCGACCATCGAGAGCTTGCGGTGCTCGTCAGTGGTCAGTGCGGCATCGCTGCCGTTGAGGACATCCGCGACGAGGTCCGCCGCAGACGCGTCGTTCATCACGGCACCGCCGTCGGTCATCGGCTCGCCGACGTGATCGGCGCTGACATCGTCGGGGTCAGCTTTCGCGAGCTTCCCAGCGAGGTAGCCAGGGTCGCCGGGCGTGGCCTGGCGGTCGCGCTGGATCGGTTCGTCGAAAGTCGCCCCGCAGTGCCGGCAGGCGTAGTGCTCGTCTGCGGGTCGCCCCCGGAGTTTGTCGGTCGAGCGAGCCTCGACGGCCGTCGTGTCGCATTCGGGACAGGCGCGGACAGTGTTATCCGATTCGGTTGCGTCGGTCCGCGTGGAGGACCCCGTCCCTAACTGAGTCCTCTGCGTGTGACTCGCGTTGTCGCGCGAGTCCGTTTTTTGTGGCGTCGTCGACTCGGGAGAATCACGACTCTGGAGAGAGTCGGCTGTGCTGTCGTTGGCCTCATCTTTATGGGGCCGATGTTCGTCGTTATTCATGGTTTCCGGAATCGCCCCTTGCAGGGTTCGGAAGCCACGGCCCGAGGTGTTGGGGCACCATTAGAGGGCCGCTTTTGGCGAGTAGGGTTAGGCTTCCAGTTCTATCTATGAATCAGGAGCCACTTAATCTTAGCGTCGCTTAGTCAGCGGAGTACCGTTGGCATCGATTATTTAACTGGTCCTTACCAACGGTATGATAGTGATGGCTGTGGAACCACCTGATGAATTGAAACTCACCGAGACTGATTTCCTCATCTTGTCCGTGCTGCGGGATGGGCGAAACATCCCGGCGAACATCGCGCTCGATATCGACCGAGCGCGAAACTACATCAATCAGCGGATGCCGTACCTGTTGGATTATGGCCTCGTCGAAAAAATCGGCCCATACGAAGATTCGGGTCTGTACGAGCTGACGGAGCGTGGTCGTTTGGCGTACGAACATCGCGCTGAATACCATCATGACGGCGTCGATTTCGACGAGCTTCTCGACGAACTCGTCGATGAGGACTGACATTCTCACGCGGGCCTCGCGAGCAGCGCCAGTTCGTCGACCAGCCACTCGGGTGTCTCGACATCGGCGAGCTGCCCGTCGCGATAGGTGCTCTCGATTTCTACCTCGCCGTCGGGATCCACCTCACAGATCCAGCGCCGGCCGTCGGGGTGGGTGATCTTGAGGCGGTGGCCGTCGTCGGACTGGCCTTGCTGTCGGACCTCGACCTCGTTGCCATCGTAGTCGCGGATCGAGTGTGGCATACACCCAAACTGGAGGGCCGGGTGTTGCTTAAAAAGGTGCTAGATGTCCGAATAATTCAAGCCACCAGTGGCACTAGACGCTCTACGGTAATGGGGGTGTGTGGGGAACGGCAGACGCTGTGCCCGTGCTTCACGGGACACGGACCAGTGTCTCCCGTTCCGTTCAGCCGGGGATATGGTGCCAACGCTCTGAGTTCTGAATCATAGCGCTTGTCATAGGCAGTCCTGTTCCCACATCCTGCCACTTCGTGACAGTTGATAAAAGTCTATTTTAATTCACATAATCAAAATAGATGATTTACTGGTTACTAATTGATGATCTCAGTCCAGCTCGGTCCTTCAGTATGACTCTGTCCTGAACGAGCGTTTCACCTCTCCGATTGAAGAAAGCGTATTGCCAGCTACTGCTAACCAACACTGCCGCGGTAGTTAATCAACACTCGGGGGGAGGAGGAAGCGGTGGTCTTACTCAACTGACGGGTCGCCGTCGCCTACCCGTCAATCTCTACGACGGTGACGTCCTCGTCATCGGGGATGTCGTCCTGATACCACCCGAGGTCAGTCATGCGCTCGACGGTTATCGTGACGGCCTCTTGGACGGCGTCGCCGCTATCGGCGTCGATGACTGAGAGGTGGCCGTCTTCAAAGATGATGACCGTCGGTCGCTCGTCGTCGAGATGGTACACGAGGGCCGGGAATGTGTCGGGGTCGTAGTCGATGTTATCCAGCCCCAGCCCGAGAGCGATGGTGTTGAGGTTGAGATGCGTGCCAAGATTGTAGTACCCCCCGGTCAGTCCATCGGCGATGTCATCTTCGAATTCCTCGACCAGTTCGCGGAGTTCAGAAACGCTGCTCGCAGCTCTCGCAGGATCGCTTGCTACATCTACTGCGTCCATGCACCTACTTGCACCGACAAGTCAAAGAAGTATTTACCCGATACTCAGTTTTGGGTGCCAGGTACTACAGTAACGTCGATATCGTACCCCGACCGGACACTTTCGTCAACGACGGCGTAAGCGCGGTCTCGGGTCGACCCAAGTGTTTCGATGAGGTTGTAGTCCGCGAGCTTGCGGAGTTTCCGCCGTTGACTTCGCTTTGCCAGCGGCGTTTGCGACCGACCGTCGTAGAGCCGGTCCCCGACAGCGTCGTAACGGTCGTGCAGTGTCTGGCCCTCGATACGGCCGGCGTCCCGGACCAGCGCGTAGAGGACGTGGTGATGGTAGGATAGTGAGTCCAGCGCCGCCTGTCGCATCCACTCCTGGGCCAACGGGTACGCGCCGGCGACGTCTTCGTCACGAACAGTGTAGTGGCCGCGGTCCTGTGCGAGCTCCGCGGCGGCGAGCAGCGAGTAGATACCGTACCGAGCCACGCCGGCGACTTCGTTGGCGATGGTCTCCAACTGCCGACGGGAAACGACACCGTGCTTAAGCCCCTTCTCGGCACGGGGTTCGAGAATGTCCGCGAGTTCGGTGACGCCGTAGCGGTCCAGCGTCAGCGTTTGACCATGCAGGCGACGGGTGATGCGTCCTGGTGCGTGGGCCAGCCACTCGTCAGCGTTGTAGCAGATGATGACCAGCGAGATGCCATCGACATCGGCCAGTCGGTCGAGCGCTTTGGTGTCATGGATATCGGAAGCCTCGTCGAGGACGACGACCAGCGGTTCGTCGACACGCTCGCGTAGGGAGAGACAGAGGTCTTCGAGGGGCGTATTGGTAGCGGGTGTGGGCCCGACTGTGGCGAGCGCCTCTCGAATGATGCCTGCTGTTGACGCGCCCATACACTCAACGTGGGTGTAGGCGAGATCGTGGCGCTTGGATACTCGGTCGAGCGTGTGGCGCGCCAGGACGGTTTTGCCAACGCCAGGTGACCCTTCGATGAGGAGGTCGTTGGCCTGCTCCCCACATTTGGCCGGTGCGAGCGCGGCTGTGAGTCGGTCAACCTCAGCGTCGCGATGTCGGAGGCGCTGCGGGGACCAGCAGTCATCGAAGACCGACCGGTCAGCAATCATGTCAGCGACTGATGGTAGACTGGTATATAAATGGGTGCGTGATGTCCGAAAAGCAGCTGCGGGTCAGCCCGCTTTCCTGAATACCGGGTACAAAGTAGCGTTGCAACTACGAGCTATCAACTCACCTCTCAAAAAACGGATGTGAGTAGCTATTCTTCGCGGAAGCTACTAAGTCGGCGATAGGCAGTCTTGGCAGCAGAGATCGGGCCAAGCGACGGCGAATTACTCATTCGCATTGTCTTGTCCGACCCCTTTCGCGACTTCGGTCGTTCGGAGTCACTTGAGGTCATTGTCTCGGCACCTACGGAGTTATTAATACTCCGTTGATATAGTCGTTTTGGGGAGCTTTAAATCCGGTATGATAACCTGGTTCAATTATTCTCTTGGTAGATGAGGATGAAAATTTTCTCTGCGAAGTAGACGAGCAGGTTCGCTATGAGAATGATAGCAACAGCTAATATAAACAAACCCACTGAAACCACGTCGGATGGGTTATATAATCCAGTTGCGACAGTGCCGGCGAAGAAGACGATCGCGTCCATCAGTAGAATGATCGCCCCTGTAATGAGGTAGGAATTGAACTTCCCGACATTGGCATTATGCTGTAGCCACTGTTTGTAGAGTCCTCGAAGATCGTCTTGGAAGCTAACTTCACTCTCATAGATCCCTCGCTCGGCGTCAGATATTACCTGTGGGCCAATACCCAGGTCATATGAGGACGACGTGTAGGCCATCGCAGAGAGGATTGTGGAGAAGAGCAGTCCAATCGCCCCGAACAGCGACCAGAGATTGAAAAACTGCCCAGGGTTGACGCCATCGGTCCGAACGACAATGGCGAGACCCGAAAGTAGGAGCCCGGTCAGGAGAATATTTGCCCGAAAAATCCCGACTGCTTTGGTGTCGTAGTTCTCGATACGCGTAACCTGCTGGTCAAGCGTCAAGCGTGCTTGGTGACAAACACTCTCCCACAACTGCTCGGGAACTTCTGCGCCGTCCGGGCCATCATCATCGGGCATCGCCCGACATTCCTCATGGAGGCAGTATGGGGTTAGGATATAAGCAATCGTTTCCGATTATATATCAGATCTATTTGACTCAATGAAACCGCGCGTCAGTCCTGCAACTGTTCGGCGTACCAGCGGCTATGCACGAACCGCTGCGGGCACCACTGCTCGTGCGGGAAGTCGTCGATGTTCGTCGCCACGGCCCCACACTCGGTACAGCGGATCTCACCCGTTGGTCGGCGTGCGGTCAGCCCACCCTGGCCGACTGACACCTCCTCGAAGACGAGTTCGAACGTCGTCGACGGGTCAGCGAACGACATCATTTGAAGTCCACCTCAATCCCGGTCGACCGTCGATAGGCCAGCAGCGCGAGTCGGTCACGAGGGAGTGGCACGTACACGCCCAGCCGCAACGACGACAGCGGCGTGAGCTCAACGTGGGCCCAGTCGATGCGGCCCTGGCCGTACTGCATTTCCGTCATGCCACCGCCTCCGCACCCTCGATAGCGATGCTGTCGACGATCTCCGACCCAACGTAGACCCACTGACACCCAGTCCAGCGCTCCTCGACGCGCCGCCAGCCACCCTCGTCGCGCGGCTCGTAGCGGTCCCGCTGGGCCGGTCCCCGGAGTGGCTCGCGCCGCACGATGACTGGGTCGCTGCGGTCGCGAGTCATCGAGACCCCCCGTTATCGATGTGTAGCCCGTTGTCGATGGCATCGTAGTCCACGCCGGCGGGGATGGCCCGCTCGCCGCGCTCAAACTCGATACGCCGGATATGCTTGCACCCTCCAGCCGGCCGCCGGTGGATCATATCCGGGCAGTCACAGCACGGCACATCGGGCGTGACGACGTATCGGTCGCCGTGGTTGTAGACCGCGACCTGTTCCTCGCGACAGGCTGGATCATCGGCGTAGACATCCATGTGCTCGGTCAATGCAGCGACATCACGACTGTCCAGCTGGGCGAGGGCGGCGATGTCGGCGGTGGCAGTTGTGGCCATCAGTCCTCGCCCTCCGCTTGGTCGTGAACCGATGTTTCCAGCTGGAGTCGCGAGCGGGGGTAGGCGTAGCGCTGGACGCGGTCGATATCGACGGTGGTCCGCCGGGCGAACACGGCTTCAACGACGCGGTCGTCGGCCGGGTAGTCCTCGTTGTACTCGGCGACGGTCGCAGCATCGTTGCACTGGTACTCATCGGCGCGAGCGGCCGGCGTCGCGACGACAACCAGCGGCGCGTCACGGTCCTGCTCGCGGTCGTGGACATGGTCGCCGACGTGGAACTGCGGATGTTCGTCATCAGTGTCGGGAGTCTTCCCGGCCATCATGCACCAGCCTCCAAGCCGCGGTCGAGCATCGCGCCGAACCCTTCGCCGTAGCGCAGGTCAGCCCACGCCTCGACGTGGCCGACCCAGTCCTCGATGTCGCGGCCGGTGCCGGCGAGGTCAAACACCTGGACGGCGTCGCTATCAACGACGAACACGCGCTCGTCGTGGGCCTTGGCGGCCATGTAGTAGTGGACGCGGCCCTCGCTGTCGGTGCCGACGAGGGCGGCCTCGTCGGGAACGGTACTGCTTTCCGATGGGGAAATGTAGTCTTGCATTGCTTGCTTCCCGCAAGCGGTCGGACGTGCTGTAACACGTCCCGGCCAACTTCTGACCGGTGTCCCGCTCACGTATAGTGTTAGAAGAGCCCGCTATTTAATACTTACTCTATGGAGTATACACTTCAAAGCGTACATACGCATTGGGGTAAGTTACTTACGCCAAGGCGTATACTTACGATATGAGGTAATATATGGAAGCGCAAGAAACACCGGAGGTAATGACCGAAGAAGGGCGAGCGCTGCTGACCCAGCGCGAGCGAGAAATCATCAGTGGCGAGGCTGAAGTATCGGACAACTACCGATACAAGGTCGAAAGCACGGTCCGGAACCGTGTGCGAAAGCATCTCGGCGACGACGTTGAGTTCTTGGCCGAGCACTTTGAGGAGGTTCACGACCTCGTGGTTGAGGAGGTCTGCGACGATGTCTGACGACGCCTCCGTAGAATCGCGTGATGGGGGCGAGTGGAGGCTTGCCCGTGCCCAAGCACTGCGCCGCGACCAGTACCGGTGTCAACACTGCGACCGTCGTGAGGGAAAATGGGGCACAGACCTACACGTGCATCATATCCAGCCCACTCGAAAAGGTGGTAGTCACGAATTGGAGAACCTCGTCACCCTCTGCAACTCGTGCCACAACAGATTGCATGGTCGGTACGGTGACGAAGACAAACTTCCGCCAAAACTGCTTGAGGAAGACCGGGCCACTCTCGGGTTTACCGACACTCGAATTGACAGGTCAGAACTGTCGGATTGTGCGAATGAAATAATCGATATACTCCAATCGCGTGGGCCCACGCAGCTGAAAGATATCGTGGAGCGGTCAGAGTACAGTCGGGGGTATATTAACACGGAAATACAGCGTATCAAGTCTTTGAACTACGTTTGTCGGGTGTCCCGCGGTGTCTATGCGTACGTAACCACGTTGGAGTACCGGCGGTTGCTGGAACAAGATGCCGATGAATATGGCCGCCGGCAGGTCTCAGTCTGGAATCCGGGTGTGCAGCAAGACCTTGGAGAATATATTGACAATTGGACCTCCGATGACCCACGCGAGGAATCATGAGTGCTCAGGCGGAACTTGATCCTGAAGAGATGACCGACTCAACTGTCACACTGGGCGATGTCCAGTTCGACCCTGTCCAGGAGCAGGACTTCCGCCTCTCGGTTGAGGGCACGTCGGGCACTGGCAAGAGCAACACACTCGCCGTCATCCTAGAGGACCTCGCCGACGTCGCCATTCCGACACTCATCGTCGAGCGACTGGGCGCGCTGTCGCCGGTCCGCCTGGAAGACGAGGACATCGTCGTGGTCGGCGCTCGTGACGAGGAGGGCGTTGACCTCGCTGTTGGGTTGGAGGACCTCGACCAGATCGGCAGTTGGGTGCTTGACCGTGGCATGAAGATCCTGCTCGATGTCTCGACGTATGCCGACTACGAGCAGGAGGGGAGTCGCGTCCACGAGGCCGCTGCCCGCGCAGTCCGGTCGCTCAACGACCGCGCCCATGAGAAGTATCGCAGTGGCGACCGGACGAAGTCGCTACTCGCCGTCGACGAGGCCCACTATATGGCGCCGAAGGACTCCGCGCCTGAGCCCGAACTCGATGAGCACGTCAAACGCTGCCGCGGCCAGCTCATCAAGGTCGCCACGGAGGGGGGCAACAAGGGTATCTCCGTCATCTCCGGCTACCAGCGCCGCGCGTTCTTGCACAACGGTGTGATCCAGCTGTGTGACGACTACATCGCCCACAAGCCCGGCGACGAGGACGTCGACCGGACCGCGAAAGCCCTGCGCTGCTCAGAGGACGCCCTGGCGGCGCTGGAGACGGGCGAGATTCTCGCTCGGGGGACGTCCATCACCGACGGCGACCTTGTCGGTCCGACCACTGTCCGAAAGCGTCGGTCGCCGGACCCTCGCGAGGAGTCCTTCGAGTTGCCGGAGACACCCGACCAGCTGGCCGATGTCCTCGAAGATATCCAGGGCGAGGTTGAGGCCGAGCGGGAGCGTCGCGACCAACGCGAAGACGAACTCGAACAGCTTCGTGAAGAGAACGACCGCCTTCGTGAGGAGAAAGAGGAGCTGGAGCAGGAGCTGGCCGACACCTCTCGCCTGGGCGATGCGCTGAAGAACCTCGCCGACAGCGGGGACGCTACGCCAGCCGCCGCCCAGGATGTCGGTGAGGGCGTGGCTGACCTGCAGGACCGCGTCGCAGAACTGAAAGCCGAACGCGACGACTTGCAGGAGCGTCTCAACGAGACTGAAGCGACCGTCGACGAACTCCGCGAGGAACGGGCCACGCTCCAGGACGACGTCGCCGATCTTGAGGCCGAGGTCCAAGAGGTCCGGGCAGCCTTCGACGGTGCCGCTGGGCACGTCCAGGAACTGGCCAGCGCGTTTGACGTGGACGTCGACGTGACCAAGCCGGAGACCGCGCCCGACGGCGACGATGTCCCAGCGCTGCGCGACCGCATTGGCGAACTCGAAGCGGAGAACGCCCGCCTTCGCAAGCAACAACCGGAGACGCTGGAGCCGCTGGCCGACTACGAGGCCTTTCTTGAAGACGACGCCGTCCAAGCGGCCATCGACGCTGCGAAAGACGATGCAACCTGCTCCCCGCGATATATCAAAGGCGTGCTGGCGGCGATCATCGACGAGGGCGGATGGGTCCCCTATGACGATGTTGCCGAACGCCTCGGTGTATCAACGACCAGCGACGTATCGAAGGCAGCCTCCGAGCTGGAGCGCCGGAAAGTCATCAAGAAGGACAGCCGCAACGAAGGGATGCACGTCGACCTGAACATCGACGGGCTGAATGAGGTCCGGGAGGCCGCGGCTCGACGTGAGAAGACTGAGCAACTGATGGACGAGTTGTAGCCTGATAACAGATGGGCGGTCGGGGTGTCCGAAAACGACGCCTGCACCAGCGCCTAAGCAACCCAAGCACCCGGTACATCGGTTACTCACTAGTTAATCAGCATTTTACTACCACGTATGTAGCTAGTTGTATGGCCGATGAGAACACCGATCCACAAGGCGGGTCTGGCAAGCTACAGAAACGCGGCGAAGAGCTCCCGGGCAGGAAGGAGGCGACACTGTCCGAACTCTGCAATCCGACGTTCATGCGAAAATACACTGACTTTGAGTCGCTAGAGGAGTTCGCCAGCGAAAGCCCGTGGTCCATGGAATCCAAAGCGGATTTTGAGCGGATCCCCGACGATCCCCTCGCCGAGTACGTGAACGAGCATACGATATTTGCGGACGGCAACGAGATGATGCGGAGGAGCGCGCAAGAGGTGCTAGCGGAGCGACTGGGGCTGTAAGCTGCCTCTCATTTTCTTGAAAAGAGACCGGAATGCTGAAGAAAAGTGAATAACGACCGAGGTTAAGCTATGCGTCAGGCCCTTCGTTTTGACCGAGGGTCGCTGAACTATCTCCTTCTGGCGACTGGTACACAATACGGAGGCTGTAGCTATCGTCGTTAATACCAATATCAGCGGAATCCCCAGCAACTACTTTACTATTTGAACTTGCACTACTGTCTTGTAGGTCACTCCATTTTCCTTCATCTTCAAGATATGACCCACGAGCGTATAGCTCAGACTGTGGTATCGAGTCCCCACCGTTGTGCGTCACCGTAACTACACCAACATCTCCCGCATTGTCGGCTGAATCATCCTCGATGTAGTCGAACGAGAACGATGCTTGTGGCGCAGTATTGCTAACCGAATCGCCAAGCCCGAGAACAAACGTAGCAATCACAGCTGCCAGGATGACAGTAATTGCGACCATCAGAATGACGCCGATGACCGGCGATACAGCACTATCATCGTTGAATAACTCTTTGATTTCCATGGTTTTGATTTCACACACTTGAAACGGTCTTGTCTTGAAACCGATTACCAGAGTTGGCGTGTCCGGAATTCTCTTAGTACCGTTTCTGTCGTGTACACTTAGATCTGGGATACATATTTATTAAAAGTCTCTGACGCAGGTACCAATTATGATAACTGAGTTCTCCTCGGCCTGTTGGTGGAAGCCGCTTCCAAGGATTGTTAATACAAGCTCTAATGACTATCTTCAATGCGTCTCTCAAACTAACGTTGATCGCAAAAGTGTGTGCGGACACACTATGGCGGAAGAGGGCTATTCAAACCCCTGTTCTTATGGATAGTATTGTTCTCCCGGGCGGACGGGCCGCCAACCTATGGTATACGCGCATGGTAAAAACCTTATTGAAAGCGAATTCTCCCCTGGTAAATACTACGGCGGCTGCGGCAGCGGTTTCGAATAGCGTCAGAACCGTTACCGCTCCGCTGGCTGTCCTTGTGCTCTTGTCAATCTCGGGTGAGCAACCCGCCAAGTGAAGCTTCGGCGATATCGAATGGACATCTAAATCCAGAGTCGTAGACCATGGTCTCAGCTAACTCCGAACGCTGGAGATCGCCTTTAGCGACTTGGCAGCAAGGAGTCGAAACAACGATGTGACTGTACCTTTCAGATTATTGGGATACCAAACTTCTCTGAGGAATCCAAGAAGACACACCACTGTTTCCGGAGAAAACCCGCCAGATAACGTCGGAAACACTCGTAGGGTGGTGTCTGAGTCACAACATCACCGGGCGTTTCTGGTCGTCCGACAGTCCCCACCAGCGACACAGTGGATTTCGAAACGGTGCTGACACGCTGGAAGCCAAAGGTGTGAGGTGACTGGCTTGTGCGTGTCAGCACAGAGCAACTGTCGGCGCTCAGTCTGGTGATACCAGGATGGGTGAGTATGAGCGCCGACATCCGGCACATAATATTACGAACTAATAAAATCCAGGGTGTCATAGAACGATTCACACACTTCAGTAGCTCCCGGAAAACCGCTGTCTGAGAGATGGATATTATCGCCGCTATTCAGAAGTAGCAACAGCGGTTCTCTCGGCCGGTATCAAAAAACCATGCCAACTGTTCTATGACACCCTCAAAATCACCTATCCCGAAGGAGGCAACACGCAGCGCAGCCGATTGTCCAGTATGGAACTGCAGGTCCGCAAGCCCGAGGGCTGGACGACCGTCTCGTTCCCCGAGGAAGTCGAAGAAATCGCCGTCGCCGGCGGGAAGGTTGACGGCCAGCTGTGTCTCACCTTGACGGGCGAGCGCGAAGACGGTCCTCGCGTGGTCCGGACTGGGATACTTGACGTCGACGAGGATGATGAGGCGACCCTCGCGAACAGCGTGCCTCGCACTGACGACGGCACGAGCCTCATCTTAGAGACCTTGCGACCGGATTAACAGTAGTTGCTATTCAGGTGAATGGCCGAATCGGCCAGTGCAAGAGAAAAGGATAGCGGTCGGATTATATCCAGTCGGAGGGGAGTTCGTCTTCGTGATTGTCCAGCAGTTCGAGTAGTGGCCTGATCTCGTCGAAATTCGGCCCCTTCGAGACTTCGTGTGTGTCCTTATTCCACTCACAGGCGTTTCATCTCTACGATTGGATAAAGAGCCCGTATTGGCAACGACTGTTAGGTCTGCCGCGCTGTGTCGGACAATGAACTTCGAATGTCGTTGACCACGTCGCCGACGGACTGGCCCAGCCCCAGCTCCAAAACGACCTCGCGCGGAGACTCAGCAATGCTCCGAACCCGAAGGTCACCCACATCGGGCAGCGCCGACAGGTCCAGCGATTCAGTGAGCCGGTACCCGATGTCCTGCCGAGAGAGCGTGGCCTGTGCGCTGACGACGGGGCCCTGCGACTGGTCGACGATATACAGCGCCGCTTGGTCGGCCTGTGGCTGGGAGATGATCTGCGGGATGTCGACGATCTCTGGCTGGCGGACGTCGGCATGTCTATCGCCGGTGAAGTCGCCGACAACTTCGGCCTCGTAGTCGATATTGTAGGTGTTGCCCTCGACAAGGTTGCTGTCGAGGTCGGGCATCTGGATTGTGCCCAGCGTTTCGTTGATGACGTAGTCCGCGTCCGGTCCACGCCCGTACTCAGTGGTTGAGTCGTAAACGCGGGTCGAACCCTTGAGGATGTCATCGTTATCGAGCTGGACATCGTTCAAGTCGGCGACGAACTGCTCCTCTTCGATTTGCTTACTCTGGCCGTGAACCACCGCCTTGGTCGCCTCGGCCTCGATGTCCTTGTCCACGCGCCAGTCAACGAGGTCAGGATCAGCCGCCGACGAGCGCTGGCCTGGTCGCGTGACGACGACCTCGAAGCCGTCATCGTACTGCAGCTCCCAGATAAGGTTTGCCCGGTCGGCGTACTTCGAGAGCGCATCCACGACCGTCGCGTCCACGGTTTCGCTGACCCCCGGCGAGTCGATGCTGTCGTACTTGATCGTCAGCGAGTCGAGTGTCTGGGGTTGGGTTCGATACCGTGTGACCGTGTCCTCGACGTTGCTGCCGCCGTCGCCGTCGATGCCGCCGAGTGTCGTCCGTGCAACGAACTGGCCCGTCGAACTGGCGAAGTCATCCTCAACACTGGTTGCGTTGGTCGCCGTGACGAACGTCTCGCCATCCGGTGAGACCGCGACGGCCTGTCCGTTGGCCGTTGAGGAGACGGGGGCCTCGACGCGGCCGCCGGTCGCTCGCCGAATCGGAACGGCATCGAAGTCGAAGTCGGTCGGAGTGAACAGCGCCGGCGGTCCATCGAGGAGTGCGATGTCGCTCCGGAGCGTGTTCGAGAAATTGCTCGGGTCCTGCTCGCGCTTGTCGAACAGGACGACGGAATCGATGAACGCCTCGCCCGCGGGTCCGATGTCGTTCCCGCCGGTGTCACTTGCGGCGGTGAACGTGATGTCCACGGTCCCGCTGACGGGGATTTTGTCGTCAGTGATGGACGTGCCAGGGTTGAGGGCGCTCTGCCACTCCACGCTCTTGTCGGTCTCGTCGGGATTAAACGCTGAATCCGCTCCCAAGAGCGCACCGTCCACGCGGACCTCGATGAATCCCTCGTAGTTGTCTGCAATGCGATAGTAGAGCCCCCAGTCCGATGCGTCAAGTGCATAGGGCAGGTCGATACTGACGCCAGTCGATTCGAGCGCGGCGACGTCCAGTTCCAGCGCCTCGCTAGCGGTCCAGTTCCAGCGCGTGTCGGTGACGAGCTTCCCAGATGAGATGTCCCCTGGCGGGACGATCACTGCCGACTGCTTGGGTCGCGCCTGCCCGTTGTCGACGGCACGCGGGCCACTGAGTGACTGCGCGGCGCTGCCCAGCTCTTCGGTTGAGTCCAGCGTCGTCAGTAGTTCGTTGTCGGCCGTCGGCGCGGGGTCGACTGTCGAATCGTAGCTAACCTCGTCGAGGATGGATTCGATAGCGGTCTCGGCAGTCACGTCATCGAAGTCCTGCTGGACGCGCTGTTGCAGCTCGTCGCCGCCGCGGCCGACGAGCACGGTCCGGTCGGGCTCGGGACTGACCTGCGCGAGCGTATCGATCGGGATGCGCTGGCCGTCACGCCACACTCGCATCGCACTATCTTCCCACTCTGTCGAGAGCCACGAGTCGTCGGGCCGGACAGCGACCTCGACCTCTGGCCGGCCGTTGAGCGTCGGCCGGATGCTGGGATCATCGAGGATAGACGGTCGCCGGGTGGTCCCGTCGGCGCGCTCGACCTCGACGGTCCAGCCGGCGCTGTCGGTCGGGGTCTGCTTCGCGACCGACGGCGTCGTGGCTGTGTCAGAGCCGACGGCCTCGGCGTCCTCAGTGAACGCGCGGACGGTGTACTCGTAGTCGGCCGACGGCTGGGCCGTCGTATCGGTGTAGGACTCCGTATTTGCACCCAGCGTCGCCAGCGAGCGCGTGCGTGTCCCGTCAGCGAACGACCGGGTCCGTAGTATCTCGAACCCGTCCTCGTTGTCGGCTTGGTCCGTCCACGAGACAGTCACTTGCGTCGCGCTGTCGGCCGCTGCGGAGACATCAGTCGGCGTCGGGAACGTTGTTGTGATGGCGACCGGCGACGTCCATGCACCGGTGACGTGCTCGGTCTCGGAGCGGATGCGAACCTCGTAGGCCTCGCCGTCCTCTAGCCCGCCGAAGGTAATCGACGAGTTGGTCTGGTCAACGACGACCTCGTCGAATCCGACGGCCGAGGAGTCCCACGACGACTGCTCCGTCTCGCGGATTTGGCCACGATAGCTGCCGTAGTTGCTGATGTCAGAGTAACTGGCCGTGACCTCGTCTTCGATGCCGTTGTCCAGCGCCGGCTGCGGGACATCAGGCAGAGTTGTTGTGGCTTGGATAGGCATTTGATATTATGTCCGTATGCAGCGCATCGGCTGGTCAGTCTGGCTCAATATATCTTAATGAGCTTCCCCGGTTAGCGCCATCACCGTGACTGAATACGGCGTGTAGCTGCTTGTGTCGAACTGAAGATCTAATCCGTCGCTGCTGGTCGAATACGATCGAGAGTCTGGGCTAAATGCCTCAACGCTATTTATCACGGTAGCGCCAGCATTCCTATCAAAAAGCACAACATCGTTAAACCGCCGACTGGTCCCATCGTATTCGGAATCTCCACTAACAACAACAAACCCATCTCTCTCTTTGTAGATTGTTGATGCTGTAGAAGCGTCAACGCCAAGATTTGGTTGAGATTTTATATATGCTTGGTTGTCTCCTGTTTTGTGCTTCGCTTGTATCATTGTCCCCGTTACTCCGTCTGATACTTCCCCTGCACTGACCGCCGAGACGTCCAGCCCATCGCCGGTGAGTCGGGCCTGCTCGCCCGACTGCGAGTGCTCGACGATGATATCTCCGTTCGTGTCCGCGTCGAGTTTGCCGATTAGTGTGCCGTTGTCGTCTCTGATGTTGAATGTCATAGCTCAAACCTCGTCCTGACGTTGATTTCGCCGCTGTTGTCGACCGTCCCGCCGTTTTCGTAGGGCGCGTCTCGGTTGACTGTCTCTCCCGCTGCGACCGTCCGCGTCTCGCCGGGCGCGGCGGTGAAGCCATGCCAGTCCCGCCGCGTCGCCACGTCGTTGACCGCCTCTACAGCGATGAGATACTCTTCGCCGTTCTTGAGCCCCGACAGCGTGTAGCTGGTCGTGCTGGCCCCCAGCGTTGCGACCTGCGTCTCGGTCGCGCCGCCGTCGCGTGATTTGTAGACCCGATACTCGGTCGCCGGGTCGGTATCCGGCAGGGAGTCGTCCGTCCACGAGATGCCGATCTCCGTGTCGCGGACGGCGTCGGCCGTGAGCGACGTGGGCGGCGGTGGCGGGTAGGCTGGTTCGATCTCGACAAAGGGGCCGCCCGAGGAGGTCGTCGTATCTGTGACGGTGACGCTACTGTCGGTGAGCGTCCCGCCAGCGGTCGGATCCGGACCGCCCCCACCCCCGCCATCGCCACCGTCCTCGCCATCGGGGTCGGATTGTATCCCGCCGGCCCCGCCACGAGCACCGCCACCGCCACCGCCGGGGGCAGGGGATACGTTCCCATCAGAACCGCCAGCCCCGCCGCCACCGCCACCGACTGCCAGCACCGTCCCGTTGACCACAATCGCTGATGGTGCCCCACCACCAGCCCCATTGGTCCCGCTACTCCCAGCCCCACCATCGCCGCCGGAGACACCACCGTCAAACGGCGACGTGCCGCCAGACCCGGGCACGAAAGCGTCTTGGTTGTCTTGGCCGCCCTCGCCGACGAATACGTCCACTACTGTCCCGCCAGACAGCTGGACTTCGCCAGAGACCTCGCCACCGCCAGCGCCGATCGAATGGCTGTTGCTGTTAAATGTGTCATCACCGCCCGCGCCACCGCGGACGGTAAAGCGGATGCCAGCCGCGCCGTCCGGGACTGTGTAGCTGTGCTGGCTGTTGGTCGTATCAAACGTCGCCATCAGCGAATCGCCTCCCGCGGCCGCAGGTCACGTTTGGGCTGGGGTGTGACGAGCCGATCCGACGCGGCCGGCGAGAGCAGCGACTCCAGTCCCGCGGGGACCGGCGACGTGCTGTCGGGCACTCTGGAGAACTGGATGCCCGGCCAGCCCCGATGGATGGTCACATCGAGGGGATACGTTGCGCCGGTTGAGGCGTTGCGCCAGCGCGTCCACGCATCGACGCGGGCCGCGCCGAGGCGCTGGGACTGTCGCTCGGCGATGTCCAACTCAACGAGGGACCAGTCCGACGCCGGGAGTGAGACGTTGTTCCACGCGTCGGCGTTGTAGTCGTACTGCTCGACGGAAACGCCGGGTGACGCCGTCGGGTCGGCGCGAAGTCGGACGAGGCCGTTGTCGACGATCGCCTCGCCAGAGAACTCGTGGGATGGGTCGAACACCTTGGCCCAGCGGAGGTTGCCGTCGGCGTCGAGTTTACTCCCGCCCAGCGAATCGAATACGCGGACGTCCGTCGCTCCCTCACTGTCGTAGTCGATATCATAGACAAGTGACGGCGATGCGTAGGGCGCATCAGACAGTCGATACTCGTCGATGTCTCCGAGTTCAGCGCTGCGGGTCGTCGTCGGTGACGCTGTCGTCGTGGCGTCCGTCTCGGGGTTGAGCCAGCGAACACCCTCGGCTGTCGCGGGGGCGGCGACGTAGCCGCTCACGTCGTTGCCGAACGGATGGGTCAGTTCGCGCGCCTCGGTCGTGACCTCACGACGGTGGGTCGAACGAGTGCCTTTGCGAATAAGTGTCAAGTCGTACTGGTACACGTCTCTCCGGTTGGCATGGACAGGGTCAACGTTCAGATTCTTAATCGTGTAGTAGCCGGCATCGCTAAACCCGCCAGTATCCTGATAGAGCGGGAGGCCTCCCAATCTGGCACCGGCCAATTCACTCAACTCGCCGGCCAACATCCTGGAAATCCTCTCGCCGTAGCGATACTGTCCGTCGAGGGAGAGGTCGCCCCCGCCTGAAGAGATTTGCTCAACAGCAGACCGCTGTTGCCCAAGCAGCCCCTGTTGAGACAGTTCCTGTCGGAGCTGGTTTTGTTCCCCAGTCTGTGCGCTTTCTGGGAGTGGGCTGGTGTACAGGTATTTCATCGCTCTGGAATGATCTCGTTGATGTCCTTGGCTACCGACTCCGCCTCGTCGACGACTGCTTCGGGCAACACAGCAGCCCACTCTGCAGTGATACTCACATCAATCGCGTTCGGGTCGTCCGGATCGTCGGTGACGTTCGTCTCGATGATGGCAACCGTTAGTGGCCGGCCGAACGCGCCAGCAGAGTCTGCATAGGTTCCATCCGACCACTGGCCCCAGTACAGCCGCGCCTGGCCGAGCGATCCAGTCTTCGACTGTGAGATGACGTACTCGAAAATCTGCTTTTGCGCGAGTGTGTCACAGCCAGTCGCGTCGTACTTGGAGATATCGTTGGGGTCGGTCGGGTCGGTACTGCCGTCGCCCCACTGCAGGTCACGGTCGCCAGCTTTGCCAGCAATCTGTTCGACGTACTGCCCCGCGCCACCGTCGACGAAGTAGCCTCGCCGGGATTCGGTGTTTTCGTCGGCGAGTTCGCCCGGGACTGTTTTGTCGGCTATTTCATACGCCGCACGTAGGTACTGTCCCCGGCTACCGATCAAGTATGTCTTCGCAACGTTGCCAGTGTCTTCTAGCTCTTCCTTCACCTGAAAGGCGCACGTCCGAGTATCTCCAGTCTCGTCGACGACATCCACCTCCAAAATCGCACTGTCAGTTAGTCCGGGCACTGTCGGTACACCTCACTGTAGCTGTGTGTTGTCATGGTTACAATCGCTCAGAATCAGCGGTTTTGCTATTGACTGTACTATCCACGCCAGCGCCGGCGGGCAAGCAGCACGGCCGCCACTGCGATCAGTAGCAAGATTATAGATGCAATGTTCATGAAGTAGAGAACCAGCACCATTACTACGACAACCGCCACCACGATGGAGAGCAAGACTTTCACCACGGCCCAAGGCGTGATGTTTTCTAACATTTCGGTGAAAACTATTCTCCAACCAATCATAAGTTACACCCCACTTGATGCCATCGTCACCGCCGACCTCGCGCCGCGTCCTTAATTTCCCGCCTTAGATCGTCCAATTCAGATTCGATGTCGGCAATCCGGTCATCGTACTCCCGCTCGATCTCGTCAATGGCGTCGTCAACCACATCTTCTGTGTTGGTCTCGACGACGACCTCGGTGGTTGAGTTATCGGTGTAGTTGATGCTTTGACTTCCATCAGGTGGCTGGCTGGCCTCCACCGTCACCGATGACGTCTGCCCTTGTTCCTGTCTCCGCTTGTTATCCGAGGATTTGAGGTTTGGAACGGGCTCCGGCAGCAGGGGGACATCTCTACCCCAATCGCGCGCGGAATTCACCACCTCTTTATTCGCGTCCGCGAGTGACGGCCCAACCACTGGCACGTCTCGGAGAATGTCATTGGCCCATTGATGAGGGGCTTCGCGCTCCCCGGCACCCGACGAAGAGCTGCCTTGGCCAACCGACACAGAGACGTCAACTGGTATTGGCCCAACATCTTCCACCGGGTACGGTTTTGATGGCTCCTCGACTGGGTACGTGCCTGACGGCTCCGCGAGTGGGTAATCACCCGACGGCTCTTCGAGCGGGTAGGTTCCTGGCTCCTCGATAGCCAGCGGGTCCACATCCTCGACGTCGAGTGGGCCAACGTCCTCAACCTGCAACGGCGTCCATGCTGGTTTCTCTACTGAGACTGAGCTGCCACCGGCGCCCGACAAGGCACCAGCCGCTGCGGTGAGTGCTGCCGCTGCTCCTCCGTGTGCAGCCGCCGCTCCTGTGTGGGCTGTCGCAGCCCCAGTCAACGCAGCAGCGGCACCACTCAACGCCGCTGCGCCGCCGGCGTCGCCGCCTGAGTCGATTACTTGGTTGATAATTCCACCGGCAATACCGCCATCGTCACCCTCACCAACCTTGTCGTCGATTTCTTCGAGGTAGGTGACGGCATCCTCAAGATACCCGGTCCGTTCACGAGCCCATCGGAACTCACGCCGGCGGCGTCGGCGTTCGCGACCACTGCCAGCACCACCAGCCATTTGGGCAGACATACTGCCGCCATCAGTGACGCCGAGCGGCATCGACCCGATCTCCGATTCGATTTGATGCTTGACATTCGTTAGCGACCGCTCATCGAGCTCGACGCTGAGCGTGCTAGTCGTGCCAAAGCCATCATCTGATCCAGACATGGGTGATTACAAGAGCCGAGACGCCGCGTAGGCGTCGAGCAACCGCAAATAGTCTATCGGGATATCCATGAGAGCGTCGGGCGTCAGCCCGTGCGCGAGTCCGACGACGATGTAGTAGTCTCGCCGGGCCCGTCCGTCGAGGTCGCCGACGTCCCGGTCGCCGTCGAGGACGTCGAGGACCTGTTTCCCGATTCACTTGGGACACCGAGGTCGTTTGCCTCCGCTTCAACCCACGAGGCGTAGCCAGGATGGACGGTCAACGCAGCGAATGCGGCTTCGATATCGTCATCGTCGTCGACGTTCGGCGCGGAGACTGTGCTGGCGGCAGCGAACCAGAGACGGCGTTCTTTCTGGCCGGCGTTGCTGGGGATATGGCGGTCCATTTCTGCCTCTTCGAGTGCGCTCAGCGCGCCCAGCGTGAGTTCGGCATCGCTCCCCCAGCCGGCCTCATCACGTTGCCAAACGAGACCAATCTTGTAGTACTGCAGGCGGCTCTTCTGAGACTGTGCCGCATCATACTCTCCCGTCCCCGGTTCGAGGTCGTTGATCCTGTCCTTGAGGGCGGTTAGCCGGTCATCCAAGCTGGCGATCTCCTCGCCGAGCGTGTAGGTTTGTGTCTGTAGCATAGACAAGGAACGTTAGGCGATGGTCGTGCTCGCTTCGACGTCTGTGACGTGGTAGTCAACCGGTTCTGACAGGTCAGCGCCGGCAGCGACGAGGTCACTCCAGCCGTAGCTGGTTGGCTGGCAGTCGGTGAGTGTGTAGTCGATCGTATCGCCCTGACCGTTCTCAAGGCTAAACGTCGCCGGGACTTTCCCAACCGGTCCACTCGTATTGGCCGTGTCGTCAACGGCTAGTGCAAGCTGGTCACGCTCAGTGAAGACCGCATCCGATGAGAATGACGGTTCGATTGCATCGACGACAGCGTCGTACGGGTGACGGCCTTGGCCGCGGCGGAAACGTGCCAGCCCCGATAGCGACAGCGTCGCCGACTGCATGAGGGGCTGGTTGAGGCCATCGACCTGAAACGAGGCTCCGTGCCAACTGAAGACGTCGTCATCAGACGGCTGTGCGATGTCACTCTCTGCCGGCGTAGTAACATTGTCCGGTTCGTCGCCATACAGGATCGTCAACTCGACTGTGATATCGCTGCCCTGCTCGTAGTTAACTGTCGCGTCTTGGACGATCGCCCCGGTCGGCGTTCGAGACTCTGTCGACCCATCAGGGAGCGTGACGGGAAGGTACCACGTCGCCGAGGGTGCTCGCATCGGGGCGTTGGGCAGTGCGGTGCCGCCGTCGGCGAAGACGAGGTCGTGCCAGTTGGCGTCGGTAAGCGACCAACTGACAGACATTGCCCCTTCCCAGTTGCCTTCACGACTGCCAGCTGGTGTTGGGTCGTCTGGGTGACGCGAGCGCTCGAGTGCTTGCTCAACTGTGAGGTCACCGACTGTAATGTCGATCCCTGGCTGCATCCAAGTTGGATCTGCCGGGAGCGTGCCGTAGCTGTTCTCGAGGGCGAACGCGGCGTTTGCCGAGCCCGCCCCCGTCATACGATTCCTCCGTTATGATTTGCGTGTAGAGTCATAGTTCTCAAATGGTTTCGTAACCGATGAGGCGGACTGTCCACGTCCAGAAATACTCGTCTTGCCACTCCTGGCTGCTGTCGGTTGGGTCGTCGACGGTTACGGTGTGGTAGGCGACGCGCCCGATGTCGTCGGCGTCAGGGTCAACCGCTGGGTAGGAAAGTTCCTGCTGGATTGCATTCTGCGCATAGAGAGCAATCTGTTTCGCGTGTTTGTTCGAGTCGACGTGGCCGAACTCGCCGCCCTGTGAAGTCAGACCTTTGAACCGACAGTCGACAGTCGTTGTGACACGCCGGCGGTTATCTGGGCCAGCGACCTCTGGGACGCGAGAGCCGAGCGAGGCCCCCAGCGCGGACGCTGTCGATAGCTCGACTGTTTTCTCTCGTTGGTCGGTTTCGAGGACGAGTGGTTCGTCGCGGTTGACGCGGTAGAGTCGTTCGGTGCCATCGTCATCAGCAGGCCAGCTACCTGGCCAGTTGGTACGGATCGTCTCAAGGACCCACGCGACCTCGTCTTGGACAGCCATCAGAGCCCTCCTGCAAGTTGTTCGACAGCGTCACGGATGGCGCGGGACTCGGGGATCCCGCCCGTCTCACTCCCCCAGTTGACCGACTCGGTCGTGATCCACTGGTCTTTCGCCTCCCAGTAGAAGTGCAACAGCGGGTTCCCCTCGATCGTGTGCGGGTCGACGCCCCACTCGAACAGTGCTGTCAGTTCTGGCCACTCAATCCTGGCCGAGACGGTGCTGTCGTCGCGCTCGACTGATAGTCTAGCCTCGGTGGGGATGTGGCCGATGTCGTAGTCGTTTCGACCGGCGTACGCCTCCCAGTTGTCACGGGCGATATCGATCAGTTCGGAGCCAATTTCATCGCGGAACTGTTGTTCCACATCGTCGAGGACAGCGGCCCTGAGATCATCTTCGAAGCTATCTGGAAGCGTCATCAGTACGCCTCCAGCAGGCTCTGTCTAGCCGCGTCGGACGGCGCCTGCGGGACGGTGATGTCCAGCGTCGCGCCGATCGGGTCGACGGTGAGTTCCAAGTTGAACTCGATGGTGACCGAGACGTCTGCCATCTCATCAGCCACCACCCGGCGGCGTCAGGTACGGTTCGAGTGCGTCGCGACCGTCGTCGACAAGTTGCTGGCGCTGCGTGTCGACGCCGACCAGCTGACCGTTGTCGGGGATGCTCGTCACAACGTCGTCCTCGATGACCAGCTCGGCAGCGGCGAGTTGGGCCACACCGCGACGGACGTCCTGCCAAGACTCGTCGGTAGCGTCCAGACCGTAGTCGAACTCGGCGGTCAGGATGCCGTTGAAGTCGTATCGGGGGCCGATAGACCGCGCCCTGACGTACAGATGGGTCCGGCCGTAGGAGTCCTGGCCCTTGCGAGCGACGTAGTAGTCTTCGCCACGGCCCTCGGTCTTGTCGTTGGCCGCGACCCAGTCCTCAACGCCGCCTCCACGGCCCCGAACCTCTAGGCCGGTCAGGGACTGGACGTAGCCGTGGGGAAGCGTGACGCGAGCGTACGGCCCCGCCTTCGTGACCGGGTAACGCGTGTCGCTGTCGTGAAACAGTTGGTCGCGCTGACTGTGTGGCGACGACGGGATGTCCAGTCGGACATCCGAGACAGTCGCCGGGCTGTCCGGGACGAGGTCCGTGCCGCCGCCGCTGTCGTACCAGTAGCGGTTGCCCTGCCGCTGGAGCCAGTCGCTTACTTTCTCGATAGCGGCAGTGACGAATTCGGTGCCGGTCGGACCGTATACGTCCGTCTCACTGAGGTCCTTGTCCTGCAGCGCTTTCCGGACGTCGTTTTCCTCGCAAAAGCCAGTCATGTGTTAGTCCTCAGACTCGCTGTGGTAGGGGCAGGGAAGTTCGCGACCGCAGACGTCGCCATCAGATTTGACCGTATCGCACGTCTCGACGGCGTCGTCTGGCGGCGGTTCGTCCTCCACGATGATGTCATCAGGATCGACCCCGTGGCGGCGAGCGAACGTTTGGAGCCAGCTGGCGTCGGCCTCGAAGGTCCCCTCCGAGTCGACCGGCCGACGGTCGCCGTTGACGTCCACCGCCGATGGTGGTACGTCCGAAGGGTGCTCGACCCGCATGGTCACGCCCCGGGGTCGCCGTCGACGCGGAGGATGATTTCACCGACATCGGTACCGGCGGTCGTATCGGTGCCATCCGCGGCGCTCGTCACCGAGAGATTTCCGGCGACGTGGTCATACCGGACGAACAGCGACTCGTCTTCCTGACCGGCGACGCTGACGCCGAGAACGACGTCGACGGCCGTCTCGGCCGCGGGGTCGTAGCCCTCAGAGCCAGCGTTGTCGAGACTGGACACATCGATGGTGTGGAAGACGGTGCGGTGGCTGCCCGAGTTGACGTGTTCGTCGTCGACTGTGGTGTGCGTCATGAGACGGACACCTCAGATGTCGTAGCCCTGCAGCCAGAGGCCGTGGTTGCCGTGCGCCTTGTCGATGAGGGTGCCGTACTCGAACATCGCGACCTTGTCGGCTAGCCCGGTCCGGCCCAGCGGGACCGTCGAGAAGGGAGCGAGCTGTCGGAACTGCGTCGCTCGCTCGTCGATGAGGAAGACGTCGCCCACATCGGAGTTCGACCCGACACCAGAGAGGCCGGCGTAGCTGCGGATGTTGTCACAGGGCGTGATGTTGACGGTGCCCTGCTCGGTCCCGATGGCCAGCCCTCGAGGGCCGTACTCGACGTCGGCGTCGTAGCCATCGACGCGGACAGTCGGCGTGACCTCGTCGTAGATGGCGTTGTAGTACTGCGGGCTGACGAGGTATCGAGCAGCGTCCCACATCAGGCCGGTGTTCGTGACCTGAACGGTGACCTCGTCGAGCATGTCCTCCAGGAAGCCGGACGACGTGGTCGTCTTGTCGATGGAGTTGCCGGCGTCGTCGAAGATCTTCGCCATACCCTCGTAGGCGTCGCCGTCCTCGACCGACTTGTCGCCGGCGCCGACCGACGGGTCGCCGTAGAAGATCTGCTTGGCCTTGAACAGCGCGTGAGCGATGGTGCGCTGCCCCAGCGTCGTCTCGCTCAGGTCCATGTAGTTGAGCGTGTCCTCGGCACGCTGGCTGTAGTCCGAGATGCGGGCCTGGTCGAGGTAGATCTTCATCTTCTTGTTGTCCGTCGAGAGGCTGAAGTCGCCCTCGTTCAGGCTAGAGATGTCGCCGGCGGCCTCGGATTCGCTGACCATCCCAATGGGGTCGGTGCGGTCATCGATGATGTTGTACTGGGCCTCGAACCCGGCCTGGGCCTGGGTCGTGATGACCGACAGGACCGGCGCGGCCGAGCGCTGGATGTCGACGAGGCGCGGGTCGACCTCCACTGGAGACGCCGCACCGACGACAGAGTAGTCGATGGCTGCACGCTCGGCCATCTGCTCGACGGGCGCGATGCGCTCGTTCTCGTCGACGTCGTGATACCCCTCACCAGCGGCGGCAGCGGCCGCGAACGGTGATCGAGTGCCGAACTGCTGCTCGGCTTGCGTCTCGGTCTCAGGGTCGTCCGCGTGCTGCTCGTGAGACTCTAGGAGCTTGTCCTGGATGTGCGAGACAGGGACGCCGACACGGCCGCGCTCGATGGGGACCTCGGGAAGCCCCATCGCTCGCAGCAGCGTGTCGTAGATGGTGCGGGCGTTGTTGTCGGTAGGCGTTGCGAGACGGGCCGCGATGTCGCGGTCCGTCTGTAGATCGTCGAAAGTGTTGGTGTCAGAAGTTGCGGACATGAAGTCCTCCTACAGAAGCTCCTGGGGGTTCGCGGTCTGGTCGTCCGTGTCGGTGCCACGGTCGTCGTCAGTCTCGACGTCCGGGTCTGTGTCGTCGAGGCCGTCGTGGAGATTGCGGATGTCGTCGGCGGTGAACTCCTCACCGTCGACAGTCAGCGACTGCGTGTCGCCGTCGCCGGCGTCGGCGGCCGACTGGTCGTCCATGTCGCCGTCATCATCGTCATCATCGTCATCGTCGTCCTCGTCGTCACCGTCCTCGCGAAGGGCCTCGGCGAGGGCCGACAGCGTCTCGGTCTGCTGCTGCTGCATTTCGAGCATGGACTCGCGGTAGTCCGCGGCGTCCATGCCGTCCTGTCCGTCCTGCGTGCCGTCCGGGTCATCGCCGGACGAGTCGTTGTCTGGGTCTGTCACAGAATCACGGGCATCGCTGCCCTCGTCGCCGCTGTCGCGGTCGGTCAGGAACGGCATGAACCGCTCACTGATCGGTTCGTCCAGCGGCGTAGTTTCGCGGAAGTACTCCTCGAGCGCCGTGTGGGCAGCATGGAACTCGTTGTCGTCGAACTGGTGGCGGGCAACGCTCCAGAGCCAGCTCTCAAAGTTCTCGACGCTACCGTCACCCTGCTCGTCCCGATAGGCGTTGACCAGCTGCTCGGCAGTCTCGGCCTGTTGGTCGGAGAGGTGGCGCTCATCGGAATCGGGGCCCATCACCACAGCCCGGAACGCGTCGACGAGCTGCTCCGCGTCGGCATCGGGGCGGTTGCCCACTGCCGCACGGGCCATCGCCTCGGCCGCCGACTGGGACGTCGTCCGCGGGTCGGCCGGGATGCCGACGATGGACGCTTCCATCAGGTCGACGCCGCCGGGAAACGAGTCGTCATCCCGCCAGCCGATAGACGACGAGAGATTCATGTCGCGCTCAACCTGGGACTTGATAGCCGCCAGTGCCTCGCGCAGCGAGCCGGTCGAGTCCGGGAGTGTCTCGGGATCCATCATCCGCGCGTCGGCCATGAGGAGGTCGCTCCCGTCGTCGCCGGCGTCGTACTCGACATCTGCCTCTCGCCACCCGCCGATCTTCCCGACAGCAGAGTAGCGGGACCCGCCGAGCTCCATGTTGCTGCCGTGGTCCAGAAACGTCGGCTCGCCGCCCGCGTTGATCTGGCGGGCCATCCCCTCCAGTTCCTCACGGGTGAGTGGGTCGTCGCCGTTGTTGCGCACCTCGCCGGTGCTAGCCAGCGGCATCCGAACGGTCATGACACCGTCCTCGCCGTCGTCTGCATCGCGGACGGTGATCTGATCGGCGTCAGATTGGTGGTAAACGCGGTGCTGAGGGTCGTCAGTGTCTGTCATATCATATCCTCTCAGAACAGCCGTGGTGATGGTGCCCTTCCCGTCGCGACCCCACGGCGGGCCGCGGTCATCGGGGATCGTGGTTACGCTACCGGCGAGCCATCGTCGCCCTCGTCCATGTCGGAGTCCGCATCGGGATCCGACCGAGCGTCCCGGAGCAGCGCGTCAAGGACATGTTTGGGATAGTCGCCGTAGTCGATGGTGTTGCCGTTCAACTCCACCGTCATGTCTTCCTCGGCGAGGTCCTGGTCGCCGCGCCGGCGGACGTACTGGCGATAGGTCAGCCCGCCGGCCTGCCACATCTCGCGGAGGCGCTGCTCCCGTGCCTGCTCCTCGCGCGGGTCGGTGAACCGAAGCCGGATGTCGAACGGGTTCTCGAGGGCGGTGTAGACATCGAACTGCTCGGCGATCTTCCGGAACGCCCGCTCGAACTGCTTACTGAATGGCCCGGCGATTCGCTTGTAGATCCGCGTCGCCTCGATCTCCCCGTTGGACCGGTTGGCGTCCTCAGTGAACCCGAGCTCGTGCTTGCCCAGACCCAGCGCTCCGAGGCACATGTTGAAGAACCAGCGCTGTTCCTCGATGATGTTGAGGTTGACCGCGGTCCCGCCGAGTTCGAGCCACTGGGCCCCGCCGTCGCCACCGATCACCGGGACGTCGCGTGGGTCGCCGCTGGCGGCCTCGATCTTCTCCTTGATGTCGGTGACGTTCGTCGCACCCATCACTTGGATGAGGCCCGGCGGGATCTGGTTGTCGGCGTAAAACCGGTTGTGGTGGGTCGTGCTGTTGGCGAGGATCTCTAGCCACTCCTTGACTTGCATCGACGGCGAGCGGGGGTAGAACTCGTAGGGCCGCTCGCCACGCGGGTAGTGCATGACCGCCAGCTGGTCGTGCTGCAGTGGCGTGGGGTCGATGCTCCCGAGCGTCCCGACACCGTCGGAGCTGAACGCGCCCTGGGCCTGGTAGAACGGCGGGTCGCCCCACACGCCGTGCCGGTCGACGTTGTGCCGGATGGTCAGCGCGTCTAGGTTCGACAGCGCGACCACGGGATACCGTCCGTTTTCACTCGGATGGAGCTGCCAGTAGCCTTGCCCCGGGCCGAGCATGTCGAAGACGGACCCGGTGATCAGGTCGTCGAGATCCTTGCTGCCTAGGTGTGGCCCAGTGAGGACGTCCCGGATAAGGTCGCGAACGGCAGCCTCGGTGGCGTCGACGTCGTCGGAGTCACTCTCGAAGGTGAGTTCGCCGCCAAGTAGCTGGTCGACGATGCCGTTGCCGATGGCCTGCATAGCGCTGGTCTGGACGATCTCCCGTGCCTCGATGGCATCGCGACCGCGTGGGTGACCGTACTGTTGGGTGCCCGTAAGCCAAGTCCCGTCATCGTCGGTCTTGACCGTCTCCGGGTCTTTGACGGTGACCTGCTCGCCCTCGACGGTGGCCTGTATCTCGCGCTGACCGGTCGCCGTCGCAGTGGCTGCCGTATCGGGTGCGACGCCGTCGGTGGCGCTGCTGTCCATCCGGTCCGCCGCCTCTCGTCGTGCCTCGTCGAAGATGCCCATGTGTATCAGTCTCCTATGGTGTTACGGGTCCGTCACGAACCGACGGGCCAGGTCGTTGTCCAGCCCGTGGCCTCGCTGCGGGAAGTCGCCCGTCGTGAGTAGCGTGTACGGAAAATCGTAGGCGATGTTGCGGTTGATGTACCCGCCCTTGCTGCTGGCGTCGACGAGGCCCGACCACGTCTGAGCCCCAACCTGCCAGTAGCGATAGATAGCGTCCGGCCCGTCTCGCAGGTAGCGGACATACAGGTCGTTGCTACCGAAGTCGTACAGCGCCGAGTGGACGTTCGACGACGAGAACGACGACGTCGGCATCGTGTCCAAGGGCGCCCGGATAGTTTCAGGCGCGTCGCCGGCGCGCTGGTTGGCCGGGTCGTGTTCGATGCCGATCCCGCCCGGCGCCGTCGTGTTCATCGGCGGAACCCATCCTGTTGCTGCTGTCGGAAGTTCTCGACGGCTTGGCCGAGCGGCGACTCCCGGAAGTCGCGACGCCCGTCGTCCTGGTCACCCAGTTTGGCCGACGCCGTCGGGATGCCTGTCTCGGCATCACGGGCCCAGATGGTCATCATGGCCGCGTCGAGACGGTCCGGCGAGCGGCCAAGTGCTTCCTTGAGCGTGCTCTTAGGCGTGAGCTTGAGCACCTTCGAGCCCGAGTGGCCACGACTGGCGAGGTGGCGCTCCTCGAACTCCAGTGTGCGCGCGGCGACCAGCATCTCCTCGTAGAGCTTGCGGTCGTCGATGCTGCCGCCATCCTGAAGCCACTGCCCGAGGAGGTGCAGGCCTTCGGCCCAACAGTCGTAGAACGACTTAGCCTCGGAGGGCTCACCGCCGGCGTTGAACCGGACGACATCGGGAAAGCGCGCCGAGAGCATGTCGGCCAGGCCCGACCCCTCGCCGACGGCGTCGACGGCCGCTGGCGCAACCTCGTAGTCTTGGAACGTCTGGGTGATGGCTTCGGCCTGGTCGACGTGGTCGGTGCCCTGGGCAGTGTAGGGCAGCTCCAATTGGTCGCCGAAGACGCTGCCTGCGACCGTCTCGTCACCACCGGCACGGGCGACGTCGACGGCCCATGCCTCGGGCTCGGCCGGGTAGTACTGCGGGTCACGCTCCCACGCCGCTTCGACGTCTGTCTTCGTGAAGGGGCGGTGGGCCCGAGCGCCGGCCGGCGGGACCACGCCAGCCCGACGTCGGTACCATCGGGCGTCGAGGTCGTCCCGGAAGTCGGGATGGTCTGGGTCTGAGACTCGTCGGGCTTCCCCGAGGCCGGGCCAGGGTTCATCGTTCCAGGCTTCCCAGTCCTCGCGGATCATCTCCAGGCCGACCACGCCGGGGATGTAGTCGGCGTCGATCTCGCCGGCGTCGACGCGAACGTTGTGCGCGTCCAGGCTAGAGAACTGGATGGTGTGCCATCGGTCGGATTCGAGGCGCTCGTACACCGGGTTAGCCTCGTCCTCCGGTGGGTTGCAGATGGCGAGCATCCGGTCGTTGCCGTCAGTGATGGACGAGCCCGCGCTGTCGAAGTGCTCCTCAGTGATGTAGGCCTTGTCGGCTTCCTCGATGATGACCAGCATGTGTTCGGCGTGCCGGCCTTCGAGGTCTCCGGGGTCACGTGGCGAGACAACCTTCGCGAACCAGTCGTCCTCGATTTCGAGCGTGGGCTGGCCGCCGACGTTGGGGGATCCGAGGTCGACCGGCAGCGCTGCGTTAAGTTCGGCATGCAGCGTCTTCATCGGCCGCCAGACGGCGTCGACGTACTGGCTGTACGACCCGGACGTCCCCAGCACGGTCGAGTTGAGGTTGGTGACCAGAAAGGCGAGCTTCGCGATGGCCACGCCATAGGACTTGCCCGGGCCGTTTCCCGACATGACTACGACCCGGCGATGCTCGGCCAGCGCCCGGAGGAGTTCGCGCTGCTGAGCCGTGAGGTTGACGCGAAGAACCTCCTCGGCGAAGTTGATGTATCGGTCAGGCCCATCCGTGTAGCGGGACAGGTCGATATCGACTGCGTCGGCGCTCATGAGTCACCACCTCCAAAGAGATCGCGTAGGCCCCCAACGCCACCGCCATCGCCGTCAATCTTGTCGTGGGCCTTGATGAGCTTCCGGACCAAGTCGATCTCCTCCTGGGCGGCTCGGTTGTTCATGCTCAGCGCTTTCGCGAGCTCCTTGATCTGCTTGGCCGACAGTCCGGGCTCGCCGTTCTTGCGACCCTCCTGAACCATCTTGTCGAATTTGTCGAAGAAGGACTCGGTGTCGGCATCGTTTTTCTCACGGAGATAGCGACGGAGGCGCACCAATCGCCAGTTGATGAGTTCCTCCAACTTCTCGGCGTCGTCGACATCGTCGAGCTTTTCAACGGCCTCGCGGTCCTCGTCGGAAAGGTGGTCGCTGAACAGCCCGTGTTTGAACGTCGTCGACTCTTCGCCGCGGTTGGACTTGCCGCCGTGGATGTCGCACTTACCGTGTTCTCCGATGGCGGCACGGCCGCAGCGCTGCCCGGACGACTTCGCTGTCGCCTCGCAGCGACCGAACTCAGTGTCTTCGGGATTCTGTGTCATGGGTGGCTCATGAGGTGAGTATGGGAGATGGGCGGCTCATGGGGTGATCAGCCAGATGAGTGCCGCCACCGCCCAGGCGTCAATGGCCAGCACGAACGGGATGGCGGCCACACGGGCGAGGAACCCGACCGGCGGGAGGTACTCCCACTGCCCGGGCCGCTGTCGATCCCACCGAACCGCGATGGTCACCGCGTTGCGCCAACAGGCCGCGAGTGTCGCGACCAGTAGGGTGATCAGCAGAAGAGCGTAGCCCAACCCGACAAGCGTCGCGACGGGCGACCGAAACAGTTCGATGAAGGGATTAGGAATCACTTGTCGGCCTCCTCGTCGTCGACGTCGTCTTGGTCGGCGTCGCGAACCTCGCCGTTCTCGAAAGTCAGTTCCTTACTCATCGTCATCTCCGTCACCGCCTTTGACCTGTTCAGCCTCGTCGAGCGCCGCGCCGAAGGTGCGCCGGCCGAACACGGCGAACCCAGCGGCGATGACGATGGCGAGGATGACGACCTCCCAGAGCGTGCCGAGCGGGTTGTCGGTGAGCTGGCCGTGGGCCCACAGCGCGGTGACCGTCGCGATGACTGCTGTCCCGACGGTGGCGCGAAGCGCTCGGTACGGTCGTTGGGGGCGTTGCATCAGATGGCTCCTCCCTGCTCGATGACTATTTCGAGCCCCTCAGGACCCAGCACCATTACCGTCATCATCGCGAAGGTTGCCAGCGGCGGAGCTCCAAGCGACATGGCGTACACGCCGCCGGACACACCAACCAACTGGATGAGGAGCTTCAGCGTCTTGAAGAGTTTCAGCGTCATCCCGTACTGGCCTCTTAAGCAGGCGTCGAGCGAGCTGTTGTACTGTGCGAGTTCGTGGCGGAGCGTCGGTTTACGACTGGCCATAGTGGCATTTCACGAGTGCCCGGCTGGGGAGTTGCACCCCGCGCTCGACGAGCGCACTATGTCCGGGCTGGGCGGTCGGCCAAGAACACACGAAATGGGGGGCCGACCGGTTGACAAGCGATGCGGACCCTACCGCCGGGGTACGTGGCGGATCATCGGGGCCGGCGAGCGATGGTAACAGCTTCCTCTACGGCTTTCGAAAACGTCGCGAAATCGTCGCCGGCGTAGTCCGGGCGCTGTTTGAGGTCGTGTACGGCGCCTAGCAACACCGGCCAGTCGTGAGCAATTTCCAGTTCGTCGAGTGTGGCCGAGATCCCCGCTGCCGCAGTGACGGCCTCGCTGCGGGAGCGCGTCGACGGTGTCCGGTGCGTGTCGACGGTACCGCAGTACCAACACGCCGAGGTGTCATCGTGACTTTCGTCCGGGGGATGTGCGTCTTCGAGACGCTGCGGAAGCCGAACGTACTCGTAGTACTTCCGGTCGAGAATGTCAAACCGCGAGCCGTTTGGGAGCTCTTCGTCGACGAACGCCTGGATGTCTCGATGCGAGTAGCCGATCTCGTGGGGGACCTCCTCACGTCGGCGGAGTCGACGGTAGCAGTGTTTGCACACGCCGTCGTTGCGCTCGATGGCGACAGCGAAGACGCGGTCGGGTGAGAGCGGTTGCTCGGTCCGGTCGCTGGTGGAGTTGGTCGTAGACATAGCTGGACAGGACACCGCCGGACGGCGGCTGAGGAAGCAGTCGCTACTATATCACTTCTGGGAGGGGTTATATCTCCGCTTAGTCCCGAGTTTCACGACTACCTGTCTGAGGTCCTCAGATTTCCGCGTTCTGAGGAGGTAGTCACAATTTTCGAGAGTATCGAGGGCATCGTCGAGTGTACTCTCGGAGAGCTGTGTTTCCCCCTGAAGCTCCTTGCGCGACAGCGGACCCTCATCGTTGAGGACGCGATAGACATATTTGGCACTGGGCGGGAGGTCGTCGAACCCTCCCGACTCAGCGCCAGTCACGAAGTTGGCCCACCTCCAGATGGAGATACCACCGCCGATTGCTCGCCATGTAGGGTAAAGACGCGACGGGCCCACTCCAGCCAATCGAGGCCAGATTCCGATTCGGACAGTAGCGACCGTAAGCGCCGCTTGGCCGCTACTTTGAAACTCCCGTTATTGGATAGTACTGATAACGCTGATTTCAAAGTAGCAGAATCGACGGCGTAGGCTACTCCAGCGTGCTGTTCGTACCGTTCGGGAGTGAGGAGGCCGATGTCCTCCAGCGCGTGGACCCAGTTGTACACCGTCCGCTGGGTGACATCCAGACCCGAGAGCTGGGCCAGTCGGTGGTAGCCTTCGACACGGTTCGAGATCGTGCCGTCATCGCGCTCGTTGACGAGCCGTTCTGCGCGGAACCCGTCGGGGCCGTCGCCCCGAATGGCGTCGTCGACGGCCTCCAAGAGATCGACGGCACCCTCGGGAACGGGGAGCATCGCTTCGAGCGGGTCAGCGAGCTCGTCGAACGACGCAACCTCGTCGATGGGGACATCGGTCGGGACGTTCGTCAGCAAATAGGCGTGTTTGGTCTCGTCGGCCAGCACAGGTCGAGTCCGGTGGATGACCTGGGTGAGTTCCTTCGAGCGACTCTCCTCGAAGAGGTCGCCGGTCAATCCCGAGAAGTGCTTTGTCGGGACAGCGCGGCCCTGCCCATCGCCATCCTCGAAATGGAGCTTCCGGTAGACGGGGTCCTCAGTATCGGCTCGCGTCGAGTACTCGGTCCCACCGGCATTGAGGTCGGAGTGGTCCATCGCGAGCAACTCGGCTTCGCGCTGGAGGTCCTCAACCTTCGGATGAGGAGCGCCGATAGCGACAACGGCGTCACAGTCGTTGTAGTTGAGCCCACGGGCAGCGTGATAGTGGAGCACTGGTGCGCCATCGGGGAACTCGAAGTGCTGCTGGAGACTGCGCTTGACGACGTACAGCGGCGACGTATGGACGTCGGCCGCGGTGTCGATGACGCGCTGGATGCGCTCCTGGAGGGACTCGCTGTCGTCGATGGTTCCAGCGTGATACTGGCCGTCTAGGACCTGCGTCGCGCGGAGGTTGAACGACTGGGGTTCGTCACCAGTGACGAGGACATCGTCGACGGGTGTCTGGTAGAGCCCGGCGATCTTCCGTTTGGTCGTCGTCGCGTCGAGGATCAGCGGCGAGTCGGGCAGCGACGATGGCTGGGGGAGCTCTTCGTAGAAAACGCCCTGAGGCTGACCGGCCTCTTCGGGTTCGAGATCGAGCTCGGCACGCGCCCGGGCCATGGGCCCGTCTCGGCGCGTGATGTTGTGCTCGTCTTCGTGCCAGTCGCAGGTGTCATCCTCACAGTGGCGAGCGCCGTTGTCGAAGACGATGTCGGACGCACACCAGGGACAGTTGTCCAGCGTCGTCGCGACGGCAATGGCCTTCCGGCAACTCTCCTCGTCAAGGCCGGCCGCCGCTGCGGCGGCTAGGAGCGCATCGAAGACGAGCGGAGTCCCCGACCAGCGATCATCACGCATTCGCGCGATGAGCGTCTCGTTGAAGTGAACCTTGCATTGGGCGAGTGACTCCTCAAGCATGGTCTCCTCAACGACAGCCTTTTCGACCTCTTTGTACCCCTCGCGCGGCATCCCGGGACGTTCGCGAACGGTCTTCGTTTGGACGTCGGCTTCGTCGACACCGTCAGGAAGATCGTCGATGTCGACCTCCCGGGTGATGGTTTCGCTGTCGACAGCGGGTGCGTCCAGATCGGCGAGGTCATCGGGCTCATCTGGGTCGGTAATGGCGTCGACGAGGTCCCGTGAGAAGCGAGCGAACTCGCCAAGTGCATCTCGGTACTCCTCGGGGCAGTTCGAGGTCATCCCCTCCAGTGCGTTGCCGACACGGGCGAGGTCCTCAACGGTGACGCGCCGGTCTGACCGGAGCGAGTCGGGACTCTCGTCGACGAGGATGTCTCGCTGCGGGCCGTCGGACCCTCGCTTCTGGACCGTCTTCAGGAGCTGGTACTGGTGGACGCCGACGACGCGGTCTTCGCTGGACAGCTCGTCGAACTGGTCCAGCCACGCACAGTGGCCGTGTTCGTCATGTCCGGGCAACTCCTCGGCAAGGATCTGGTGGGCTTTGACTGGGCCGAGCTCACCAGCCAGCGCCTCGTAGCGCTTGCGCCCCTCGTGGTCTTTCGCGAAGTCGTAGATGGGGCACATGTGGGGGCAGTCAGCAACGTGACCGTGTTCGGGGCACCTGTCCTGGTCGTCGTCGTGGTCGACGTCCATACAGACATCGCCGCGCTTCTGGGCGCCACCGCGGAGGTGGTAGTAGTCATCAGCGGTCGGGTCGTCCTCGATGAACTCCCGGGCCTTCTGATGCTTGTCGAAGAGCACGGCGTGGGGACGGTCCCGCTTGGCGGCGCCGATAGCGGCGTTCGTCGTCTTGCCGTTCCCCGGATCGTCGGCCCAGGCAACCGGCCCGTCAGCGTCGACGAACTCCTCGAAGCGCTCGCCCTGGAGGTGGTCCCAGCGGTCCTCGGGCGTGACCGACTGGCGCTCAAGACCCGGGGGCTCACACTCCTCGATAGGCCAGTGTTCTGAGATACCACCGGTGGTCTGCTCGGCGTCGTAGTCGTCTTCGAGCTCGGGAATGTCGAACCCGAGGTCGCGTAGATGCTCGATACCAGTCCACCAGTCGGCACCGGAGACCCCACCGGCTGCCTGCTCCGGACGGAGTTCGCCGGCGTCGATGGCGGCCATGACCACGGGTCCACCGTAGCCACCCCGATCGCCGGTGTCCATCCATCGCTCCGAGTTGACGATGTTCGCTGTCCCGTTGGAGTTCGGTCCCCAGGTCGGCGCGAACGCCCGTTCGCCATCGCTCGTCGACGCTGAGTCGTTCCAACGGTGGACGATGGTCCGCTCGGCAACGCGCTGGGCATTGAGGCGGTCTAGGGCATGGAAGATGTCTCGGATGTCGGTCGTTGTCTCGTCTGTCGATGTCGCCGTGGGCTCGTAGTCAGTGCTGTCAAACTCTTCGCGAGCAGCGGCGGGCTCGTCGACACGGTCGGCCTGACTGGCGGCGACCGGGTCGTTGACCTGGACAAGCGTCTCGACAACATCATCGTTCCACTCACGAACTTCGGTCGGCGTCCCGGCCACGTGGTCGCCGGTCATCACGCAGACTCGCTTGCCGGGATACACTTCGATAGCAGGGAGGTCGTCGTTGCTTCCCCACGGCTCGTCGTCGAGCTGCCACGATGCCTGCTTGACGCCGTCGGGAAGCTCACCGCGGTAGATGGCGTGGGCGCCGGCGCCGGACTGCGAGATGTCGGCGTAGGTCAGCCCGATATGCTCGAGTATCGCGATGAACGCTGGATGGAGCTCACCCGTCTCGGGATCGCGGACATCGTCGCCGTCAACGTAGGCGAAAGAGTCGTCTGGTTGCTGCAGGAACGCCCGGCCGTCAAGGCGCGGGTCGACCTCGGCCATCGCGATGCCCTCGCCGTCGAGGTAGTGGCCCTCGTAGCCCCACTTGTACCGAGCGTCGCAGTCACACGTCGATGCGGTCGTGTGGCCGTCCTTGCTGCACTCGGCGGGGGCGTCACTGTCTCCCCACGGCGCGAATGGCTTCTTATCTTGGTGGCCCATCCACTGCTCGCGCTCAAGCAGCGCATGCGGGTAGACATCCGGCTCTGAGCTAGCCCAGTCGGCTCCGCTCCAACGATCCCATTCGAGGCCTCGTTGCGGCCGTGATGGTGGAGCGCTTACGCAGTCCTCCGTATCTTTAGTTGAATCTTGTCCAGATTCAGTGGTGCCCTCGTTGAGGACCTCGGCGACATCGGCCGGTGGCTCGCCGAGCGCGCCGGCGATGGCGACCATGCTGGCGTCGGGATTGCGTTCGAGGTAGTTCTCGACACGCTCCCGCAGCGAGAGGTCGCTCAAGGCGACCACCTCCAATCGTCGAGCGTCGTCTGTCCGTCAGTGTCAGGCCGCTCAGGGCCGTCATTGGGATGGGGGACGTTCTCGACTCTTTCCTCGCCGTCGGCGTCGAGACGATCGTCGACGACATCGACAGTTTCGCCACTGTCGTCCAGCTCCGGTCGCTCGGTGATGTGCTGGCCGGTGGCGTCCAGAGCGGGCCCGTCGTAGGAGGCACGCCCACTCATGCCGGACACCCCGCAGTTTCCACTGCAATATTTTGAGAACTGTCTATTGCGTTATGTGATTCATCGGCCGGCTGACCGGTCAGTAGACCGTCGTTAGACCGGTTGTGCCAATGGGTATGTAAAGTTTCAGAGGAGTGCCCGGGGAGGGCTCCGAACCCTCGATCTCCGCATGGCCCAGGTCTGGGGCGTGACGAGCGCCCCGGGGTCATGACGGGTTTGCACTGCCGCATGAGTCGAGAGACCCTATGAGTGCGGCGCTATGTCCAGCTAAGCCACCCGGGCGCGGGTGCATTCAGCCGTTGGCCGTTGGCCGTCTTGAAGGTTCTCATCTCTGCCGGGACTGTGGCACAGTCCCACGCTGTGTCCGCCTGATCGGCGCTGATAATCGACCCGCGGATTTAAGCCACCACGCAGGTATGCAGGCAGTATGGAGATACCAGACCTCGTCCAGCAGGAACTCGGGGACGAGGAGATCCGGGGCGGTGTCAACCTCGGCGACGAAGACGCGGCCTGTTTCACACCGACCCGGACGCTCGTCTACCGCGGTGAGGGCCTTCTCAGCGACGAGAAGGTCGACAGCTATCCGCACGACTTCGAACGGCTCACGGTTTCGGAAGGCCGACGCAAGACCAAGTTCTCACTCATCTACACCGGTGAGAAACTCGAACTGTCTGTTCCCGGGAGCCGCAGCGACGCCGTCCTCGAACGGCTACTCGAAGGGAAGCTCACTGTCTCGGGCGGTATCGACCCGGACGAGAGTCTCGCCGGCGTGTTCCGGTTCAGCGAACTCACGTTGGTCGTTACCGACCGCCAGCTACTCAAGCACATCGGCAACGTCTCCTGGGATGCCGACTACGAGGCGTTCTCCTTCGACGACGTGACCGGTCTGGAGTTCGAGGAGGGGAGCGTCGCTACGGCTGTCGTCCTCTCGTTCAACGAGCGGCCAGAGCGGATCAAGGCACCGTCTGAGCAGGCACCAATAGTCCGGAAAACACTCGAAGAGGCTCTCTTCGCGTACCACGAGGTCAGTTCGCTCACTGAGCTCAATGCCAAGGTTGGGGCCGGTTCCGAGAAGAATGCCGACGAAGCCGGCAACGGTCTCGGCCTCGAATCCGGCATCGACCCGCTTGTGAGCAACGACGAGCAGGGCGGTGACGGTTCCGAAGGCGAATCCACGAGCGCCAGTACGCAGACCACGACCGCAGCGACCACCGAACAGGGAACCACCGCCGAGGCCACGACGGATTCCCAACCCAGTGACGCATCCAGCATCGACACCGACTCGGCTGAGCCGGACACCTCGGCAGACCCCGACATCGCTGAACTCGAAGCACAGGTCGCCGAACTGACCGCCGCTGTCGAGGCCCAGAACGAACAGCTCCAGAAGCAGGAGCGCACTATCAAACAGCTCATCAAGGAACTCCGCCAGGGCCGCTGAACCGTCTGTTTTTGACTGCACTCGTGTGTTTGGGGGGCGTTTGTCTAACGTCGTGACCGCGGCTACGACCTCGCTGCCACCAGGGCCGCTCTGCTATTGTGCTGCTCACGGCTCCTTCCGTCGCCGTTCGCATCAACGAGGGCCGCTCACTCCGTTCGCTCCCGTCGCTACTCCCGCCCTAATACTTTCCGAATGCACGTCGACCCGAACGGGCCCAGTTCACCGCCGTCGAACTGGACGAAGTGGCCCGTACTGATAGCCGCGCCACAGCGCTGACACGAGAACTCCCCCTCACGAACGACTACGTCGCTGTCGAAGTTCACGTGCGATCCCTGTGACCGCGGGCGGACGACGCCGTTCTCGCGTTCGATGAGGCCTCGCATCACTGCGGTGTCGAGGATCTCGCGCTGGACCTGCGGGTTTGTCGTCACCGTCTCGATACGGTCGAGCGCGTCGGCGACGGACAGTTCCCCGTGTTCCAGATGGGCGAGTAGTTCGACGCCGAGTTCGACCGGGTCTCGCGTCTCGGACACGATCGCCGATTCAACCCCGAGCAACGTAAAAGATACCACAAAGCGTTTGTCGATTGCTACCGCCCAATTGGGTAGATGGACCGCCTCGCGAAGCGACAGCTGGTCGGGACTGCCGGGCTGGTGGTAGTCGTCGCTATCGCGACAACGCTGCTCACGCCCGAACGGGTGGTGGCCCAGCTGATGCACCTCGCCGACCACCCCGTCTACCTCGCGGGTGTCATCGTCGGGCTGTATCTCGTCCGACCCTTCTTCGCGTGGCCGACGATGCCGCTGTCCGCGTTCGTCGGGTTCGTCCTCGGCGTCAGGTACGGCTTCCCGGTCGCACTGATGGGCGCACTCGTCACCTGCCTCATCCCCTACCGGTTCGCGCTCCGGGCCGGCGAACAGGGCGGGATGTTCGGCTGGCTGGGGGACTCCGGCCGCCGGATCATCGAGGTGACAGGCGAGACACGGGGCGTCCTCGCGGCGCGGCTCTCACCGGTGCCCGCGGACCCTGTTTCCTATGGGGCCGGGTTCGCTCGCGTCTCGCCGCGCTCCTTTGCGGTCGGGACGTTCCTCGGTGAGATTCCGTGGGTCGCCGTCGAGGTCACTGCGGGTGCGTCACTGCGGTCGCTGACGCTCACTGGCCTCACTATCGACGCGCTCCCACACGTCCTGCTGTTCTCCGCGGCGCTGGCCGTGCTGGTGCTAGCAGGGCCGGCTTACCGCCACGTCAGCGCTCCGAACTCGTCGTGAACTCGAACCGCGCGCCACCGCTTTCGCTCTCTGTCACCGACACCGCCCAGCCGTGGGCCTGTGCGACCTCATCGACGATTGCCAGCCCGAATCCGGTCCCGGTGTCGCTTGTGGTGTAGCCGCGCCCGAACACGTCGTCTCGCTCTTCCGGTGGGATACCGACACCGTCATCGGCGATGTAGAACCCGGTGTCCGTTGTCCCGACAGAGACAGTGATCGGTTCGTTGTCTGCACAACCTTCGTGAGCCCCCGTATCGTCTGACTGCGCCCGACTGTTCGTGGTCCCATGCTCCACACTGTTCCGGAACAGGTTCTCGAACACCGCCCGGAGCCGTGCCGCGTCGGCCTCGATCGTCGCCGTCCCGTCCTTTTCCAGCGTGGCTTCGCCGGTCTCGACATCGACCCAAGCCTGCCCTGCGAGGGCGGCGAGATCGACCATCGTCGTCTCGCCGACCGTATCGCCCTGTCTGGCGAGTGTCAACAGGTCGTTGATGAGTTCGTCCATCCGGTCGGCCGCGGACGCCGCCGCCTCGAGGTGTGATACGTCACCCGACGTCCGGGCGACCGATATCCGCCCTTTGACCACGTTCAACGGATTTCGCAGGTCGTGGCTGACGACGGATGCGAACTCCGCGAGCTGTCGCTCTCTCTTTTTCCGGTCGCTGATATCGCGGATGATCCCCGCTGTACCGTTGAACTCCCCGTCTGCGGCCGGAAGCAACGCGATGTGGATCTCGATAGGGGTGTGCTCCCCGGCCTGGTCGACGATGTCCGTCTCGAAGGTCACGTTCTGTCGAGTCGGGTCAGACAGCATGGTCCGGATGAGGTCACTGCCGCGGCTGATGTCCTCGCCGGCCATGATCGTGGAGATATGCTCGCCGACGAGTTCGTCGGATTCGAACCCCGTCAGTCGCTTTACCGCTTCGTTCACGTAGGTGAACACGCCTTCGTCGTCGAGGGTGTACACCGGGTCGCCGACGGCCTCGATGATCGTCTCGTAGCGTTCGAGTTCCCGCTCGCGTCGCTTGCGCTCCGTCGTCTCGCGCATCACGCCGACCGAGCCGTCGAAGTTCCCGTCCTCGTCGAACAGCGGTGCGATCCTGTCCTCGTTGATCCGGACTGTCCCGTCAGCGGCTATCGTCCGCATCTCGTAGGCCGCCCACGTCCGATCGTCGTCGTCAATCAAGTCACGGATGAGTGCTGTCCCTTTTTCGACGTCCCCTTCAGGCATGAACCGAGCCGGCTCCGAGCCGATGATCTCCGAGCGGTCGTACCCCAGATGGGCGGCCATCACATCGTTCACCATCTCTATCGTCCCGTCCCTATCGAGGACGTACATCGGGTCCCCGACGTTTTCGACCAGCGTCCGATACTCTCTGAGCTCCCGCTCCCGGCGCTTCCGCTCTGTGATGTCCCGGCCGATACCGGCAATCCCGAACAGGTCACCGCGCTCGTCCTCGATGAGCGATCCTTTGAACTCGTACTGGAGTCGCTCGCCGTCAGCCGTCTCGACACCTGCCTCGATAGTTCCGTACCCCGTCTCCAGCGTCTCTTCGAATATCCTCCATAGTTTCTGGTGGTCGGACTCCACGATGAGTTCCCCGATGTCCATCGATGCTAACTTCTCGTTTGTGTAGCCGGTCACCGACTGGACGGTATCGTTCCATCGGACCAGACTGCCGTCGGGGCCGACCACGTAGAGCATATCATCGACGGAGTCGATGAGTTTCTCAGTGAACGCCCGCTGGTTCGCGAGTTCCCGCTCGCGCTCTTCGCGTGCGGTTACGTCAGTGATGAACCCCTCTAGGATTTCGACGCCGTCGTCGTCGGTGTCGACCACGCGCCCGCGCTCCCACATCCAGCGAGTTTCACCGTCAGCCGTCTCGATCTGATAGGAGACTTCGAACGGTTCATTGGCGGCGATACAGGTCTGAACCGTCTCCCAGAGACGTTCCGTCTCGGAGTCTTTGATCAGCGTCCCCCAGGAAACGTCCCCACTCTCGAGTGCCGCCGAACTGTAGCCGACTAGCTCTGCTGCACCGTCGCTGACGAACTCCATCGGCCAATCGGGTTCGTTCCGTGCGCGGTACACCATCCCTGGGAGGTTCGAGATGAGCGTCGACAGCATCCGCTCGGACTCTTCGAGCGCGGTCTTGGCCCGCCGTTCCCCCACAGCCCGCTCGATACGATTCGCGAGTACGGCGTACTGGTCTGTCCCGACCCCCTTCTGCAGGTATTCGGTGACGCCGGCAGAGATCGCATCACTTGCGATTTCCTCGTTTCCTTTGCCGGTAAAGAGAATAAACGGAAGCTCCTCGTACTCCTTGCGGACGACCTTCAGAAACTCGAGTCCGTCCATGCCCGGCATGTCGTGATCGCTGACGACACAGTCGAACGCCTGTTCGGACAGTCGCTCTAACCCGTCGGTCGCACTTCGCTCGGTACAAACAGAGAGATCGTCGTTCGTTTGCTCCAGATGGACCGCAACGAGGTCACCGAGGTCGGGATCGTCGTCGACATGTAACACCGAAATCTCTTCCCCGTGACCACTCATACCACCCTTTTCATCGTTCCACGATAATAAACCCGTGAGCGTCTCGTCAGTAGAACGTGTCAGCGCAGTCGTAGACGACGCCGTGTTCCGGACAGACGTACTTGCAGTGTCGGTGGTACATCGCCCGCTCACAGAGCGGACAGGGCCGACCGCCGGGCTGCTCGTCCATGATTCAGTAGAGCAGCCGCGCTCGCTTGTGTCTTCCGGAGTTTCGGAACGGAATGTGGGTGAAATTGGAACAATCCCTTTTGCCGGGTAGACCGTCAGTTCAGGCATGACTGACGACCTTCTCGATTCGCCCGGCGGCCGACTGCTGGTCAGCGCCGTCGCAGCCATCGCCGGCCTGGCCGGCTCCTACGCGGTCACTGGCTACGCACCCGCGTTCATCGCCTCACCTATCGAACGGACGCTCGCGCGGTCGATGCCCGGCATCGTCGTCTCGACCGCTATCTCGACGCTCGGCAGCCTCGGCCAGCAGCTGAATCTCCTGCTCGCGATTGGCCTCGCGGGGCTGTTCATCGCGCTGGCTGCCAGAGCGGCCATCCTCACCGGCCAACTGGCGAACAACCGTGCCCTCCCGGTCGTCGGAACGGCTGTCATAACCTGGGCTGTCAGTGTCGTTCTCACCAGTGAGGTCGTCCTCGCCGCCGGACCGGCGGTGTCCGCTGCCGCCGTCGTCGGAGTTGCACAGACCCTTGACGGGCTCAGCGGCTCAGTGTCACCGATATCCTCGAAACGACGGCGGGCACTCTCGACGGTCGGTGTGGCTGTCGGGGCGGCAACGGTTGGCTACACAGTTGGCAACCGACGATCAGTCGCCGCGACCGGGGACGGCGCGCCGGCACTCACTGCCCCGGGAGCTGACCTCGCCGACGTCGAAGAAAAGCTCGCCGTCGCGACCGACTCCTCCCTGCAACTAGACGACATGGACCCGCTGGTCAGCGAGAGCTTCTACGAGGTCGACATCAACTCCATCGACCCGGAACTGTCGGCCGACGACTGGTCGCTCTCTATCACCGGTGCCGTCGAGGAAGAGGTCACGCTGGACTACGAGGACCTCCAGCAGATGGACGCCGAAAACCGGTTCGTCACGCTCCGCTGCGTCGGCGAAAGTCTGAATGGACACAAGATGGACACCGCACTGTGGACCGGCGTTTCCGTCGACAGCCTGCTCGAAGAAGCCGGCGTCCAGAGCGGCTGTGAGTGCGTGATGCTCCGGGCCGACGACGACTACTACGAGGAGTTCCCTATCGACGCGTTGCGGGGCGGCATGCTCGCCTACGGCATGAACGGGAAGATCCTCCCGCGCGGCCACGGCTACCCCGTCCGGGCGCTGGTCCCCGGCCACTGGGGTGAGGTCAACGTCAAGTGGCTCTCGGAGATCGAAGTCCTCGACGAGGAAGCCGACGGCTACTGGGAGAAGCGCGGCTGGCAGGGGACCGGACCGGTGAATCCGGTCGCCAAGCTCCACCACGAATCGATGCTTTCCGACGGCCGCCGGCGTATCGGCGGCCACGCATATGCCGGCCTACGCGGCGTCCAGCGCGTCGAAGTCTCCACCGACGGCGGCGAGACGTGGGCGGACGCAACGCTCTCGGACCAGCTGCCGGCGGCTGACGGCGACGGCCCCGCCGAGGACGCGTGGCGACAGTGGGAGTACACCTACGACCCGCCCTCGGACGGTCACACCGTCGTCGTCCGGATGGTCGACCAGCGCGGTGAGGTGCAGCCCGAAGACGAGACCGACTCGTATCCCAGCGGGGCCTCTGGCTGGGTGTCCAAACAGTACTCATAGTGCAAAGCGAGCGGCACATACCGCTGTAGTCGCTACTGTGCGTATGGACGAGACGATTGCGGGCGAGGTAATCCACGTCGTCCCGCCGGCCGACCACGAGGACTACGACTTCGAGCCCAAGATGGCGTCGCTCGCTGAGTCACGCTACGTCATCGTCTGCCGCAAGGGCGGGAAGCCGTCGTGGCTCGAACGGATAGTGGCATTTCTCCGCCGCCAGCCCATCGAGCCGGTCACGCTCGTCGCAGATTCGGCGGCCGAGGAAGGAACAGAAGTCACCGCGACTGTCGAGGAAACGACGATTACCGGCGTGTACGACGTGACGGAATTCCGGTAGCCAGCCCTCAGCGAGTTAGCGCACAGCGAAAAGAACGACCTTCAGGCGCGGTGAAATCCGAATCCGCGTGGTCAGACAGCTACGTCAGCACTCGGACCAGCCACAGGACTCGCAGGTCTTGCAACCCTCTGAGTAGTACAGCGACAGCGAGCCACAGTCAGGACACTCCGGGCTCTCGCCGGCGTCGATGATGTCCTGCTGGTCGCCGCTCGTGTCGGCTGCGGCGGCCGCGCCGCCGTCGGTCTGCGTCTGTGTGGTCGCCTCGCTCTCTCGCTCGGCGGTCTCTCCAGCTTTCTCGGCGGTCTCCTCCAGCGTGGTCTGGTCGGGGTAGGCCTTGTCGACGTCGCCGTCGAGGTAGCGACGCAGGGCCGTGCCGATGGCGTCCGGGATGGACTGGATCTGCTCGCCCTTGTCCCAAGCGACCTTCGGTGACCGGATACCCTGCAGCTCGTCGGCGATCTCTTCGGGGTCCACGCCCGAGCGCAGTGCCGTCGAGATAGTCTTTGCCAGCGCCTCGGTGAAGGAGGCGGTGAAGCCGCCGGAGTTGCCGATGTTGGCGAACAGCTCGAACGGCCGGTCGGCCTCGGGGTCCTCGTTGATGTTGACGTAGAGCTTCCCGTAGCCGGTGTCGATGCGCTGTGTCACGCCGTGGAGCACGTCCGGTCGGGTCTGCTTCTCGGCGTACTCGGCGTCCCCGTCGGCGACACCCAGCACCTGCTGGATGGAGTCGTCGATGGCGGCCTGAACGGCCTCGTCTTCGAGGAAGCCCTCGATGCCGCCAAAGACCTCCTCGATCTGTGCGACGATCTCGTCGGCGTCCATGTCCGAGAACTCCGTGTTCTGGGCGCGCGTCGTCAGCACCTGCTTGCTGCGGGTGCCGTCACGGTAGTAGGTGACGCCCTTGCCGCCGTGGTCGTAGATGTACTCGAACACTTCGGCGGCGTCCTCGGTCGTGGAGTCGTTCGGGGCGTTGACCGTCTTCGAGATGGCGGAGTCGACGCCCTCCTGACAGGCCACCTGAATGCCCGCGTGCTGCTTCGCGGACAGGTCGCCGGTCGTGACGAACAGTTCGCCGATGGCGTCGGGCACGGTCGTCAGCCCGTCGACGCCGTCGAACTCGTTGTTGGCCATCTGCTCCTGGGCCTCCTGTTTGACGGCTTCGACGTCGATGTCGTTGTCCTCCAGCGCACGGAGGAAGTAATCGTCGAACTCCACGAGCATCTCGTCGCCCTGAACGTCGTCGGAGACGTTCTTGTAGTAGGCGACGTTGTAGATCGGCTCACACCCGCCGGTCGTGTTGCCGATCATCGAGGTCGTCCCGGTCGGGGCGATGGTCGTGGTGTTGTGGTTGCGGATGGCGTAGCCGTCTGCCCAGTCCTCCGCGTCTTCGCCGGTCTGTTTCTCGAACCAGTCAGAGTACTCCGTCGGGTTCGCGTACTTGGAGTTCTCCCACTCGGAGAAGACACCACGTTCCTCGGCGAGTTCGTGGCTCGTGGCCTTGGACCCGTGGTTGATGTGGCGCATCGTCTGGCGGGCGATCTCGTTGGCCTCCTCGGTCCCGTAGGCGACACCAAGCTGGATGTACAGCTGGGCCAGGCCCATGATACCGAGCCCGATCTTGCGCATCTCCCGGACTTTCTGCTCGATCTTCTCGACCGGGAAGTCAGACATCGTGACGACGTTTTCGAGGAAGCGGGTGCCGAGTTCGATGCGTCGGTCGAACTCGTCCCAGTCGATGGCGTCCTCGAGGAACGCGTCGATAGCGGCTTCCGTCGAGTCATACTCGTCGGCGTGGGCCTCCGACCAGACGCGCCAGTCCGGCGCGTCCGTGGCGGCCAGCGTCGAGAGGTTGATGTGTCCGAGGTTACAGGCCTCGTACTCCTCGAGTGGCTGTTCGCCACACGGGTTCGTGGCGAGAATCTCGTGGTCGGGGTGCTCCTCGACGTCGAAGGAGTGCTGCTTGTTCACCCGTTCGAGGTAGATGACGCCGGGCTCGCCGTTCTCGTGAGCGCCCTCGACGATGTCGTCCCAGAGTTCCTCGGCCGGAATCGAGAGTTCCTCGCCGACCTCGACGTGTTCGCCGAGGCCGAACATATCGTACAGTTCCTTCGTCTCCTCGGTGACGATGTGGGCCTCGCCCGTTCGCGGGTTCGTGAAGGTGAACTCCTCGCCGGCTTTCAGTGCCTCCATGAACTCGTCGGTGACGCCGACGGAGATGTTGAAGTTCGACAGGTGGCCCTCGACGGCGTTGCGGAGGTGCTTTGGCACCTTGCCGTCGTCGTCGATGAGTTCCCGTGCTTCCTCCAGCGCTTCGGCGAAGGAGTTGTGCGTGAAGTCGTCAGGGTCGTTCAGGCGCAGCGTCTCGGCCAGCGAGACATCCTTGTTCTTGGCGTGGATGAACTGGATGACGTCCGGGTGGGAGACGCGCATGACGCCCATCTGTGCGCCACGGCGGGCGCCGCCCTGCGCGATCGTCTCGCACATCTGGTCGTAGGTCCGCATGAACGTGATTGGCCCGGAGGCGATGCCGCCGGTCGAGCCGACGGGGTCGCCGTACGGGCGGAGCTTCCAGAACGCATAGCCCATGCCACCGCCGGACTGGAAGACCTGTGCGGCCTCCTTTGCGGTCTGGTGGATGTCGTCGATGTCGTCGCCCGGTGAATCGACGAAACAGGCAGACAGCTGCTGGAGTTCGTCGCCGGCGTTCATCAGCGTCGGCGAGTTCGGCATAAAGGAGAGCTGCTCCATCTGCTCCTGGAAGGCGTCGGCGGTCGATTCGACATGGTCGCGGACATCCTCGGGCAGTTCCGGGACGACCGTCTCGTAGGCGAACTTGTTGACGTTATAGACAGAGAGTTCGGTCTCGACGTCGTCGTCGACTGACGTGCCCTTGCCAAACACTTCGTCGGCGAGTTCGTCGCGGCGTGGGTGGTCGGGCTTCAGCTGGTCGGGCGAGACGCGTACGTCGACGTCCTGCTTGTTGGCCTCGAACACAGCCTCGGCGAGCGCGATGTTCTTCGCGACGCGGTCGAAGAGGTCTTCGGGTTCCTCGATGAGGTCGCCGTCGGCATCCTTCCGGAGGTAGCGAGCCGGGAGGATGTTGTGGTAGGCGTTGCCTGTGAGCCGCTCTTCGATAGTGTCACCGTCGGTACGTTTGATCGGGAGCGTGATCTCGTCGGCGGAAAGGTCGCTGTTACTCATCGCCCGCTCCTCCTCCCGACAGCGGCCGTCTGTCGGTCGATACCCCTCGTCGTAGCTACCCGTGATCCTGTCATTTCTGGCGGCGAATACGTATTCATCGATAGCGTTTAATCCTTCTTGTCTGCGATCGGCGGTGGTCGTAGCGGTCTCCGGAGTCGCGGCTACGGTGTTCGACGAACTGTGCTGGTGACGCGTGAAACGATAGTCGCGTACAACGGAATAGATGCCGTCGTTTCTCCTTAATACTGTCCAGACCGAGGTGAAAGTGAAACCCCGACCCTGTGAACCACCAGACGTGAGCGAAATATCCAGTAGAAACTGGCGGGGGTTTGTGGCTAGCGATATACGCTTACTAACAATTCGTAGGGAGGGAGTAAGGCTGTGTCAGACGCACCGCTGTAATGCGGTTTTGACAGAATTTGTCTATCAGTCCGTGCGATGTCGGTCTTGTGTTCGTATGCGCTGTTTCGCCCCTGTCCCGTCCGGGACGCTGTCCGCTATCGAGTTTAGGGGCAGACCGGCTGGGGTGCGAGAGGCGGGACGCTTACAGGTCTGTGGACCAAAGAAATGTGCGTGCAGTACGACGGGCTCACCAAGGGAATCGCAGTGGTGTTCGGAGGCCTGACAGTCGTCCTGACAGCGGTGGGCCTCGTTATCAATCCCGCAGTACTCTTCCTGGCACTCATGTTCGGGGTGTCGACGTATTTCATGTACTACCACCTCAGCGGGAAGATGGCTGCAAGCCTCTACGAGCGGGTCGAGCGACAGGCGGCACAGAACACGGGGAACGCCCGCCGTGGCGGGTTTGGGGCCGGCCCACGGGAGGAGTGGGAACCGCCGCGAGACGGTCGCCGAGCGCGCCGTTCGCAGGCGAGCCAGGGGCGACGACGTCGCCGGCAGGGACGGCAGCGACAGCGACGCCAGACAGCGGGCGACCGACAGCGCGCCCAGTCATCGGGACCGAGTCCGGCGGAAGCCTACCGGCGGCTGGGCCTCGATCCGGACGCCGACCAGAGTACTATCAAACGAGCCTACCGGGAGAAGGTCAAAGAGGTCCATCCCGACACCGATAGCGGGAGCGAGACGGAGTTCAAGCAGGTGCAAGCGGCCTACGAGACGCTGACCGACGACTGACCGCAATTCCCATATGCGGTGCTCCAAACCCGGACGTATGGACAGCGACACGCCGCCGATTATTGTCGATATCGATGGGACACTGACCGACGAGAGCCGAGCGATTGACCACCGTGTCATGCCGGTCCTCCGCGAGTGGCCCGCACGCGTCGTCATCGCCACCGGCAAGGCAATGCCGTTCCCGATTGCGCTCTGTGAGTTTCTCGGCATCGAGCGGACAGTCGTCGCCGAGAACGGCGGCGTCGTGTTCGTCGAACCGACCGACGAACTCAGGCTGGAAGGCGATCAGGAGGCGGCGCTGGCGGTCGGCGAAGCCTACCGTGATCTGGGCCACAACCTCGGGTTCGGGCAGGTCGACCTGGCAAACCGATGGCGCGAGACGGAACTTGTCGTCTCGCTCGACCAGCCGCTCGAACCGCTGGAGGAACTGGCCGCGGCACGCGGGCTCGTCGTCCTCGACACCGGCTTCGCCTACCACGTGACGGACCCAGTCGTCGACAAGGGGACAGGACTCGAAGCGGTGTGCGCGGAACTGGATCTGGAGCCGGCAGAGTTTCTGGCGGTCGGCGACTCGGTGAACGACGCCCAGATGTTCGACCTAGCCGGTGAGGCCGTGGCTGTCGCCAACGCCGATGAAACGGCGCTCGAACGGGCTGACCGGGTGACCGATGCGAGCTATGGCGACGGCTTTCTCGAAGCGGTCGCACCGTATCGGGATTGACTCCTCCCGTTCGGCATTCCCTGTTGCTGTCAGAACCGTCGCTAATCGGATTGGCAAGCAGGAGACACCAATCGACAGCGCCCGATATCCACGGGGCAGCGTCACACGACCGCAAACCCCGTTTAGCGGCTCAGTCCACGAGCTGTCTGGCTGCGCCTTTCGGTATAAATATCCGTCCGGTCGATACTATGAGAGACACACTCAGCCACCGGATTCAGGAGCGCTCTGGAGCCGTAAATCCGGGGAAGGCTTATATCTACCCCACAGTAACGGGAGGATATGAGCCCCGACCGGGCTGTCCTCCGGCGCGCGCTTGACCGCGGCGAGCGGGAGGGTGGCAGCGTCGAGTTCAAAGAACGGCTCACCGAGAACCTCCACCTGTCCGAGGGGCGACTCGAATCCCTCGCGGCACAACTCCGCCACCGCGTTCTCTCCGGGGATGGGGAGGCGACGTACGTCGTCGGCGTCACCGACGACGGCGGTCTGGCCGGCATCTCGCCGGCGGAGTTCTCAGAGTCGATGGACGTACTCAGTCTGCTGGCAGAGGAGGCCGGCGCACACATTGAGGATGTCAAAACGTGGGGCGTCGACGGCGTCTCGGACGACGGGTCGACCGACACAGACGGTATCGTAGGCGTCGCGACGGTCTCCGAAGGGTCGGTCCTCGCGGACGACGACCATATCGTCGTGGGCACCGCCGGCCACGTCGACCACGGCAAATCCACGCTCGTGGGGTCGCTGGTCACCGGTGACGCCGACGACGGCGAAGGTGGGACACGCGGCTTTCTCGATGTCCAGCCTCACGAAGTCGAGCGGGGACTGTCCGCGGACCTCTCCTACGGCGTCTACGGCTTCGACGACGACGGCGAGCCGATCCGCATGGACAATCCCCATCGGAAGGACGACCGTGCTCGCGTCGTCGAGGAGTCCGACCGGCTCGTCTCCTTCGTCGACACGGTGGGTCACGAGCCGTGGCTTCGGACGACAATCCGTGGCCTCGTTGGCCAGAAACTCGACTACGGCCTCCTGACCGTCGCGGCCGACGACGGGGTGACTGAGACGACGCGAGAACACCTCGGTATCCTGCTAGCGACGGACCCCCCCACGATTGTTGCCATTACGAAAACCGACCTCGTCGACGGAGAGCGGGTCGCCGAAGTCGAACGCTCCGTCGAGCAGGCACTGCGAGAGGTCGACAAGACGCCGCTCCGGGTCGAGCGTCACGGCGTCGACACGGCTATCGATGAAATTTCTGAGACCGTCGTTCCCGTCGTCACCACCAGCGCCGTCACGAAGGAGGGGCTGGACGCCCTCGACGACATGTTCGAGGCGCTGCCCAAGACCGCCGGTGAGGTGGGTGACTTCCGGATGTATGTCGACCGGACGTACAACGTCCAGGGGGTCGGCGCGGTCGCCTCCGGCACCATCAAATCCGGCGCGGTCGAGGCCGGCGACGAGCTATTACTTGGACCCATGCAGGACGGGAGCTTCCGGGAGGTCGAAGTGCGGTCCATCGAGATGCACTACCACCGGGTCGACGAGGCCAAGGCGGGCCGCATCGTGGGTATCGCGCTGAAAGGCGTCCGCGAGGCGGACATCGAGCGTGGGATGGTCCTGCTGCCGAGCGACGCGGACCCGTCGCCGGTACAGGAGTTCGAAGCCGAGGTGATGGTGTTGAACCATCCGACCCGCATCGGCGACGGTTACGAGCCAGTGGTCCACCTCGAAACGGTCAGCGAGGCCGCGGCCTTCTACCCGGAAGGAGGACAGCTACTCCCGGGCGACGCCGGCAAGACCCGAGTCCGATTCAAGTTCCGCTCCTATCTCGTCGAAGAGGGCCAGAAGTTCGTCTTCCGCGAGGGAAGCTCGAAGGGCGTCGGGACCGTCACAGATATCGACCCGACGGAGTAGCGACCCGCCGTCTCCACTCTCTGCTCACCGGTCCACGTCATCTCCGGTCGGTAACCGATAGCCGTCATCCGTTTTCTCGGCGAGTCCGAACAGCACGGCCCACTCCAGCAGATTCGCCGTGCGCTCCCGCCAGACGGCTTCCCAGTCGGCGTGCCGCTCGCGCTCCCAGCGGGGAATCTCAGCCCGGAGCGCATCGAACGCAGCTTCAGTGCCTACTGCCTCCGAATCGAGAGCGGCGAGGAGTACGTCGACACCGAAAATCGATTCCTCGAATGCCGCTGCAAGGTCCGCCCGGTCGGGGTCGGTCCTCGTCCGGTAGTAGCCCCGGTCGCTCTCGGCGACCAGTCCCAGCGCCCGCAGGAACACCAGGTACTTTTGGGCCGTTTCGCGGTCTGACACGTCAGTCGCCGTCTGTATCGCCCGGCAACAGTCGGCCTCGCTGTCGGGGACGAGCGGAATCGCCGCTCTTGCAGTGTCTAAAAAAGAGTCCGAACGGGCCGGCGGTGCGACCTTGTAGCGCACGGTTCCTACAGGCCGAAGCTCTCGGCTAACACGTTCTCGCTCGTCCCGCCGACAACGTGCGTGTCGCCACCGACGACATCGATGGTGACGGCGGCCGGGCCGAACAGTTCGACGGGAAGCTCCGCGAAGTCCCAGTCCACGTCCTCAAAGACGCCCTCCAGCGGTTCGCCGTATTCTCGGGCTGCGATGGAGGGAACCTCGTCGAAGCGGTCGAAGGACTCGTCGACGGTGAGGTGGACCTCGCTCCCGTAGGCGAGCGCGTCAGTGGTCCGGGCCATCGCAGTGGCTTCGTCGCCAGCGACCGGCGCGACCGGCGCACGGCCGCTGGCCGACAGCACCGACACCGGGTCGAAGCCGAGTTCGGCAAGCCGGAAGACGGCCAGTTCGGCGGCTCGGGCCGCGGCGACGACGCTCCCGGTGACACTCGCCGTCGCGAACGACGGCAGGAACACGCCGGTCTCGGGGACGCCGGTACGCTCGGCGACCTGGCTCGCGACGGCCTCGTCCGGCAGTTCATCGGTCTCTAGAGCCAGCACAGCGAAGTCGGCGTCCTCGCGGTAGCCGATCCGCTCGAAGGCTTCCTCTTCGGCAACGAGTGCGCGTGCGGGGCCGCTCCCGAGCGCCTCGAAGCCGTCGGCGGCCAGCTCCCAGCCGCCCTTCTGTGAGCACAGCAGGGCCAGTGCCGGGTGGTCTGTCGACAGTTCGACGTGGTTCAGCGGCGCGCCGCCGATGGTGTCCATCGTGGACTGGACCGTCGCCAGCCCGGCTGTCTGAATTTCCGCGAGCAGCATGCCGGCCTCGACAGCGCCAGGGACTTCGACGCCGAAGTCCAGCACCGCGGCGTCACCCTCCAGCGCGTGTACGTCTATCGTGAGCTCGTCGGCGAAGTCGATGGCCTCGTCTACGAGTTCCGTGGCCATCCGATTGAGACTATCCATACGCCGTGTTTGGCACCCTTCCCTTTAATCTCCGCCTTCCCCGGCGTCGCTTCTGGCCGCCCGACCGAGATGCTCCTCGACGGCGTCGACCTTGTCCTGTGCCTGCTGGTCGACGCTCCGCTTGTCATCGATCTTCAGGAACGTGCTCACACGGTCGGTCTGCTCGCCGACGGCCTCGTGAGCGGCGTGGGTGGCCGCGAACAGTTCCTCGCTGTCTTCTGCTTCGATAATGGTCCCCATCGGCGTCGTCTCGTACTCGACGTCGAACGCCTCCAGCGCCGCGACAGCGTCGGCGACGTACGACGACATGCTGCCTTCGATGACCGGTGCAACCGAGAGAAACCCTATGCAGGTCATACTGGTTCCCACGCGCGCCCACGACCTAACCGCTATGGTACTCGCGCAACACTATCGGTGTCGGACTTGAGTAAAGAACTGCCGCTGTTCGAAACGCTTACTCGCCTTCCTCGACCGGTGCCCCGCGAGCGTTCGTCTTGACGCTCTGGAGCCCCTGCTTCGCTTTCTGCTTGGAGGCGTAGCCCTGCCCGCAGTCGGCGATGATCTCGCCGTTGTCGTGGCGGAGTCGCCAGCGCGCCTTCCCCTCGCTGTCTTTGAATAGTTCAAACGTCGCTTTGCTGCCTCCCTCTTCGACAACACCGTCGTCGTCTTTGGACTTGTCGACGACGTACGCGCCGGGCGCGTTGGTTTTGACGCTTTCGAGGCCCTGCTCGGCCTTCTGCTTGGAGGCGTAGCCTTCCCCACTGTCGGCAATGATATTACCATTGTCGTGGCGAAGCCGCCAGCGGTACTGCTTGGCACTGTCCTCGTACACCTCGAACGTCGCCTTGCTCGCGGCCACATCGGTCTCCACCGTCCCTTCGTTCTCGTCCCACTCCATATCGATTTCGAGTGTGACAGTCCCGTCTTCCCGCTCGACCTCGACCTCGAGCTCGGATTCGGCCGGTGGTGTGACCGTCACAGTCTGTTCTTCGTCAGCCGGCGCGGGCTCACCGCGGCTGAGCCTGTTTGCCAATCGTCGGAAGTACGACGCGATTCCTCTGCGACTCCGTGTTTCCTGTGACTCGTGGACCGTCTCGTCCGTCATACACTCTCATTGTTGATGGGACAACAAATAATGATACTCCATACTCGAAGCAGCCACCGTGTGTAACCATAACACATGGTGGAGAGTCGATAATCTGCAATTTGGCGGCAGAGAGTTGCGCTGAGCCTGTTTTTTCAATCGTTGCTACTCCGGGGGTACTGGCGCTGTGCACTCCAATTTTACAGTAACACTTGGCGACAGATTCGACACGCGAGCATAGTCGCCAGAATCAGCAGCGAATTTCGAAGCGCGCCCCGCCGTCTTGGCCCTCGGCGATGGTGATGTCCCAGCCGTGTGCGGCGACGATGTCCGTGACGATAGAGAGTCCGAACCCGGACCCGCCGTCACTGGTCGTATACCCGTGGTCAAGCACTTTCGACCGGCCCTCCGGTGGGATGCCGCGTCCGTCGTCTTCGAGATAGAAGCCCGACAACTCCGTCTCGTCCGCATCGTCAAGTGTGCCAACACGGAGGGTCAGCGGTGTATCGTTGTGGTCGAACGCGTTCCGAAAAAGGTTCTCGAAAATCTGCAACAGGCGACCATAGTCTGCCCCGACCACAGTGTCTCTTGAAACGTCCAGTTCGAGCGTCCCGCCGCCTGTCTGGGTATGTCCCCACGCGTCCTCGGCGACGGCGCATAGTGAGACCTGCGACAGGTCGGTAATGCTTTGGCCCACACGAGCGAGCGTCAGCAACTCGTCTATCATCGTTTCCATCCGCTCAAGATTCCGCTCCATCGTCTCGACGTGCGCCGTTGGAGCGTCATCCCGGATAAAATCGACTCGGGCCTTCGTGACCATCAATGGGTTTCGGAGGTCATGCGACACGACGCTCGCGAACTGGTCCAGTTTCTCGTTTGACTGTTCGAGTTCCCGTTTTGTTTCTTTGAGTTTCTGTTCGTCGTGTTTCTGCTGTGTGATTTCCCTGGAAATGAACTGGATGGTGTTGGTGTCACCAGTCTCGCTGAGAGGGGTAACGATGTTGTGGAAGTGTCGCACGCCAATCGAATCCTGAAACGTCACCGCGCTCCCGGCCGTAATGGCCCGCTGGCCGTATTCGAGTCGCTCGGAAGCCATCTCGTCCGGGAGCACGTCTGTTAACTGCGAGTCAATGAGCTCCGGGCGGGTAGTGTTATGTGCTCGGGCCATCGATTTGTTCGCTGCAAGGATTTGCCCGTCGGTAGTGACCTCCACGATCTCGTCCGGCGTGTTGTCGACCAGTCGCTCGTACTTCTGCTGTGCCCGGTGCTGGCCAACGACGTTCCGTATCCGCGTGGCGAGCAACGTGAGACGCTCCCCGTCTATGATTTTCTTCTTCTGGAGGTAGTCATCGACACCAGTACCGATTGCGTCGCTGGCGACATCCTCGCCGCCCTGCCCGGTCAGCAGAATGAACGGTATCGAGAACTCCGAATCGACGTTCGTGCAGAGCTCTAACCCGTCCATTCCGGGCATTTTATAATCGCTGATAACACAGTCGACGCGCTGCTCGCGCAGCGACTCGAGTGCGTCCCGCCCCGAACTCGCTGTGTTGGTGGTAAAGCCGTGTGCGTCGTTGAGTTTCTCCGACGTTATCTCGACAAAAAAGTCACTGTCGTCAACAACGAGGACGCTGATATCTCCGACGACATCCATACTGCATCGCTCTTAGTGTTGAGGATCTTTAACTGCCGGGTTTTGCAACGGATACATGACAGCTTCACCCCTTTTCAGAGTTATATTCCACCAAACTAACTGCGAACTGGCTGCAGTCTGGCGGTATCGAGGAAATATCTCGCGATGGGGCGTCGATGTCTTGCCAGTCCACGCAGTAGTGACTCGGACCCACGGATTCCAGCCGTACGCTCAGCGGGACTCCTCGAAAATTGTACTCGTAACAGCGCGCTGGCTGGGAGTGAGCAACCGCGAAGCGATTGCACGACTCACGGATACCGAGCACATGTGACGCGGTGCTCAGTGGAATAGTTCGTCGTAGAAATGCGCTGGCTGGGATTTGAACCCAGGTTGTGACCATGGCAAGGTCACGTGATACCAACTACACTACCAGCGCTTGCTTTGTCTGCTCTGACCTTCACGACGGGTGGTCGCTCAGTGCCAGCGTGCAACGCCTCGTTGCAATCAAATCTGGCGGGGGTGAGAGTAAAAAGCCTTCCGTTTTCCGGGGAAAACCATGGGAGGTGAGGGCAATCACCGCCCCGTCTGAGCCCTGGACCGTGTGATGGCGTCACGAGACATGGCCTTTCGGAAGCGGCAATCTAGTGATCGGGTGCATCGGTCCCGAACCGGCATGACGGACCATGTGAACGCGACGCATCGCGAACGTGAAACGGGGGCTTTTTAAGCCCTGGAAAGGGAGATATCGGCACAGTCTAGTGGCGCGACGTGGAAGCGTCACGGCATGACGACCAGCGTACTCGTGCCGTCTTCCCTCGCACGGGAAGCCGAAGACAGACGCGAGGCAACTCGCAAGCTCGGTTACGTGGCCCGCGCGGCCGCGGTCTACCGGGTTGATCGGCTGACAGTGTACCCCGACCCTGACGGGGCGGGCAAATGGGAAGACGGGTTCGTCGAAACCGTGCTGCGGTACGCCGCGACGCCCCCGCACCTCCGAAAAGAGATGTGGGGTAAGCGGGACGAACTGGAGTACGTCGGCGTCCTGCCGCCGCTCCGCGTGCGTTCACAGACCGGCTCCGGATCTGAGGGTTCGGGGTCGTTAAGACAGGGAATCGTGACCGAGGTCGGAGCTGATGGGCGCGTCCGGGTCAATTGCGGCATGCAACACCCGATCTCCCTTCCCGTCCCAGCGGATATGGACGTGGAACAGGGGGAGCGCGTGACCGTCAGGGTCTCTTCGCGACGGCCGGTCCGGGCGAAACTCGTCGACGCCCCTACAACGGGATTCGACGTTGTCGCCGCGGACCTCGATGCGGCACTCTCGCGCGACGATGCCGGGCTCACTATCGCGTCCTCGCGATACGGCGAGCCGGTAACGTCGACCCGTCTCGGCCAGCTGGCCGAGCGGCGCGACGCCGAGGGCGGCATGACAGTCGCCTTCGGGGCACCCGAGCGCGGGTTACCGTCGATACTCGACGTTGCCCCGGACGCCGTCGGGGGAGACCAGACGAGCGACGAACCAGAAGGGTTCGACCTCTGGCTGAATACGGTTCCGAACCAGGGCAGTGAGGTCGTGCGAACGGAAGAAGCTCTGTTCGCCTCCCTCACCTGTCTAACCCTCACGGAGTAAACGAATGCCACAACCAAGCAGACCACGCAAAGGCTCAATGGGCTTTGGCCCGCGCAAGCGCTCGACGAGCGAGACACCTCGCTTCAACAGCTGGCCGTCTGACGACGGACAGCCGGGCGTCCAGGGGTTCGCCGGCTACAAGGCAGGCATGACACACGTCGTGCTCGTCAACGACGAACCCAACTCCCCCCGCGAGGGGATGGAGGAGACTGTCCCGGTGACAGTCATCGAGACGCCGCCGATGCGCGCCGTCGCCCTGCGAGCGTACGAAGACACGCCGTACGGTCAGCGTCCGCTGACGGAAGTCTGGACCGACGAGTTCCACTCGGAACTCGACCGGACCCTGGACGTTCCGGAGGACCACGACCCGGACGCTGCTGAGGAACAGATACGCGACGCTCACGAGGCCGGTGACCTCGGGGACCTGCGACTCATTACGCACACCGTCCCCGACGCCGTCCCGAGCGTCCCGAAGAAAAAGCCCGACGTGATGGAGACTCGCGTCGGCGGTGGGTCCGTTTCGGACCGCCTCGACCACGCCCTCGACATCGTCGAGGACGGTGGCGAACACGCGATGAACGACATCTTCCGCGCCGGCGAGTACGCCGACGTGGCCGGTGTCACGAAAGGCAAAGGGACGCAGGGTCCCGTCAAGCGGTGGGGCGTCCAGAAGCGGAAAGGCAAGCACGCCCGTCAGGGCTGGCGCCGACGGATCGGCAACCTCGGTCCGTGGAACCCGTCCCGCGTGCGCTCGACGGTCCCCCAGCAGGGGCAGACCGGCTACCACCAGCGCACCGAGCTCAACAAGCGCCTCATCGACATCGGCGAGGGCGACGAACCCACCGTCGATGGCGGCTTCGTCAACTACGGCGAGGTCGATGGGCCGTACACGCTCGTGAAGGGCTCCGTGCCCGGTCCGGACAAGCGCCTGGTGCGCTTCCGGCCCGCGGTGCGTCCGAACGACCAGCCGCGCCTCGACCCCGAGGTGCGCTACGTCTCCAACGAATCGAACCAGGGATAACCTATGCAGGCAACAATCTACGACCTGGACGGCAACACAGACGGCGAGGTCGACCTGCCGGACGTCTTCGAGACGCCGGTTCGGTCCGACCTCATCGGCAAAGCTGTACGTGCCGCACAGGCCAACCGAAAGCAGGACTACGGGTCCGACGAGTATGCCGGCCTCCGAACGCCGGCAGAGTCCTTCGGTAGCGGCCGCGGGCAGGCACACATCCCGAAGCAGGACGGTCGTGCCCGCCGCGTCCCGCAGGCGGTCAAAGGGCGAAGCGCCCACCCGCCGAAAACCGAGAAGGACCGCTCGCTCGACCTCAACGACAAGGAACGGCAGCTGGCCGTTCGCTCGGCGCTGGCTGCGACGGCCGACGCCGACCTCGTCGCCGACCGCGGCCACGAGTTCGACCGTGACGAAGTGCCCGTCGTCGTCTCCGACGACTTCGAGGACCTCGTCAAGACGCAGGAAGTCGTCTCGCTGCTGGAGGCGCTCGACGTCCACGCGGACATCGACCGCGCCGACGAGACGAAGATCAAGGCTGGACAGGGTTCGGCCCGTGGACGGAAGTACCGTCGTCCCGCCTCGATTCTCTTCGTGACCAGCGACGAGCCGTCGACGGCCGCCCGCAACCTCGCGGGGGCCGACGTGGCAACCGCCAGCGAGGTCAACACTGAAGACCTCGCGCCTGGCGGTGCGCCCGGTCGACTCACCGTCTTCACGGAATCCGCACTCGCGGAGGTGGCCGAGCGATGAGCTGGGATGTCATCAAACACCCACACGTCACAGAGAAGGCCATGAACGACATGGACTTCCAGAACAAGCTCCAGTTCGCCGTCGATGACCGCGCCTCCAAGGGCGAGGTCGCCGACGCCGTCGAGGGGCAGTACGACGTGACAGTCGAACAGGTCAACACGCAGAACACGATGGACGGCGAAAAGAAGGCCGTCGTTCGCCTCTCTGAGGACGACGACGCCCAGGAAGTCGCCTCCAGAATTGGGGTGTTCTAACGATGGGACGACGAATCCAAGGACAACGGCGCGGCCGCGGGACCTCCACGTTCCGTGCTCCGTCGCACCGTTACAAGGCTGATCTGGAGCACCGCAAGGTCGAGGACGGCGACGTTGTCGCCGGCACGGTCGTCGACATCGAGCACGACCCGGCCCGCTCGGCCCCGGTCGCCGCCGTCGAGTTCGAAGACGGCGACCGCCGACTCATCCTCGCGCCGGAAGGCGTCGGGGTGGGCGACGAGCTACAGGTCGGCGTCAGCGCCGAGATCGCACCCGGGAACACGCTCCCGCTGGCCGAGATCCCAGAGGGGGTCCCGGTGTGCAACGTCGAATCCAGCCCCGGTGACGGTGGGAAGTTCGCCCGCGCGTCGGGTGTCAACGCCCAGCTGCTCACCCACGACCGCAACGTCGCGGTCGTCAAGCTCCCTTCCGGGGAGATGAAGCGGCTTGACCCGCAGTGTCGCGCCACCATCGGCGTCGTCGCCGGTGGCGGCCGAACTGACAAGCCGTTCGTGAAGGCTGGCAACAAGCATCACAAGATGAAAGCGCGAGGGACGAAGTGGCCAAACGTCCGTGGTGTGGCGATGAACGCCGTCGACCACCCGTTCGGTGGTGGCGGACGCCAGCACCCCGGCAAGCCCAAGTCCATCTCGCGGAACGCCCCGCCTGGCCGTAAGGTCGGGGACATCGCCTCGAAGCGAACAGGTCGAGGTGGCAACGAATGAGCTCAGAATACCAAATCGGCCACGAAGGAGAGTTCTCCTTCCGCGGCCACACGCTCGACGAGCTGCAGGAGATGGAGCTCGAGGAAGTCGCGGAACTGCTCCCCGCTCGACAGCGGCGAAGTATCGTACGCGGCCTGACCGAGGAGAAACACAAGCTCCTCGAAAAGGCCCGCAAGGCCGGCGAAGAGGAGACAGCCAACGACCCGATCCGGACACACCTGCGCGACATGCCGGTTGTCCCGGAGATGGTCGGGCTGACCTTCGCCGTCCACGACGGCCAGAACTTCGAGCGTGTCAAAGTCGAGCCCGAGATGCTCGGCCACTACCTCGGTGAGTTCCAGCTCACCCGGAGTAGTGTCGAACACGGTCAGGCCGGTATCGGAGCGACACGCTCCTCGAAGTTCGTACCGCTCAAATAATCATGGGAATCAGTTACTCAGTCGAAGCCGACCCGGACACGACGGCCAAAGCGATGCTCCGGGAGCGGCAGATGAGCTTCAAGCACAGCAAGGCCATCGCCCGCGAGATCAAGGGCAAAACGGCCGGCGAGGCTGTCGACTACCTCGAGGCGGTTATCGAGGGCGACCAGCCCGTTCCGTTCAAACAACACAACTCGGGCGTCGGCCACAAACGCAAGGTCGACGGCTGGGACGCCGGGCGCTACCCGGAGAAGGCCAGCAAGGCCTTCCTCGACCTGCTCGAGAACGCGGTCGGCAACGCCGACCATCAGGGCTTCGACGGTGAGGCCATGACGATCAAGCACGTCGCCGCCCACAAGGTCGGCGAGCAGCAGGGTCGCAAGCCCCGCGCAATGGGGCGTGCCTCGGCGTGGAACAGTCCGCAGGTCGACGTCGAACTCATCCTCGAAGAGCCGGAGGTCGAAGACTAATGGCCGACGAACAACAGTTCATCGAGGACGGGCTCCAGCGCACCCAGATCGACGAGTTCTTCGCAGAGGAACTTGGTCGAGCCGGCTACGGCGGCATGGACGTCGCCAAGACGCCGATGGGGACCCAGATCGTGCTCAAAGCCGAGAAGCCAGGGATGGTCATCGGCAAGGGCGGGAAGAACATCCGGAAGATCACGACGGAACTCGAGGACCGATTTAACCTCGACGACCCGCAAGTCGACGTGCAGGAAGTCGACGAGCCGGACCTCAACGCCCGCATCGTCGCGGACCGCCTGGCCAACGCACTCGAGCGTGGCTGGTACTTCCGCAAAGCGGGCCACACCACCATCGACCGCATCATGGAGTCGGGCGCACTCGGCGCAGAGATCGTCCTCTCCGGAAAGGTCACGGGTGCACGCTCACGCGTGGAGAAGTTCAACCGCGGCTACGTCAAGCACAACGGCGAACCCGCGGAGGAGATCGTCGACAGCGGCGTCGGCGTCGCCGTGATGAAGCTCGGTACCATTGGGGTCCGAGTCAAGATCATCCCGCCGGACGCGGAACTCCCCGACGACTTCGAGATCTACGAGGATGTCGACGTCGAGGACTACGTGGCCGACACCGACGGCGAGTCCGTCGAAGAACTCCTCGAAGGCGAGCCCGAAGACAGCGAGACGGCCGAAGAACTCGACGAAGACGTGGCCGCCGGGGCCGACGACGACTCCGAGACCGACGAGGAGTTCGTCGACGAGGAGATCGTCGAGGAAGACGTCGAAGTCCCGACTGACGACGATGTCGAGGACGTCGACGTCGACGAACTCGAAGACGCTGTCGACGAGGAACTCGACGAGGACGTCGAAGCGGAAGCAGAAGAGCTGATGGACGAAATGGACGACGAGGAGGGTGACGACGAATGACCGTCCTGCACGTCCAGGAAATTCGGGACATGACGCCCGCCGAGCGCGAGGCGGAACTCGACGACCTGAAGACCGAACTACTGAACGCCCGGGCCGTCCAGGCCGCGGGTGGTGCGCCGGAGAACCCCGGTCGCATCAAGGAGCTGCGGAAGGCCATCGCCCGCATCAAGACGATTCAGGGCGAAGAAGGCGACCTGCAGGAGAACGAATAATGCCACTGACACCCGAGACGCTCCCACGACACGAACTCGTCGGCCTCGACTGCGAGGTCGTCTCGGCGTCCAATCCGGACGTCGTCGGTATCAGCGGAACTGTCGTCATGGAGACGACACAGATGCTGACACTCGAGGGAGCCGACTGGGTGTGGCACGTGCCGAAGGACAGCGCGACGTTCGCGTTCGACCTGTCGACCGAGACGGTTCTCGTCGACGGCGACCGACTCGTCGCGCGTCCCGCTCGTCGCACAGAGAACACAGGAGATTCACTATGGCGCTAGGACTGAACGTACAGGAACCGGAGGAAACCTGTGCCGATCAGAACTGCCCGTTCCACGGAGAGCTCTCCGTGCGCGGACAGACACTGAACGGCGAGGTAGCCTCCACTGACATGGAGAAGACCGTTGTCGTCGAGCGCGAGTACGACGTGAAGGTGCCGAAATACGACCGCTTCATGAAGCGGCGGAGCCGCGTTCCGGCTCACGCACCGGATTGTCTCGACCTCGCGGTCGGTGACACGGTCACGATAGCAGAGTGTCGACCGCTCTCGAAAACGAAAAGCCACGTCGTCGTTGGCGTGGTCGCCGACGAACAGGACGGTGATGCCTGATGGAAGCACTCGGTGCTGACGTCACGCAAGGCCTCGAGAAGGGCTCGCTCATCACGTGTGCGGACAACACGGGAGCGCGCGAACTCAAGGTCATTTCCGTCCACGGCTACTCGGGAACGAAGAACCGCCACCCCAAAGCTGGGCTGGGCGACAAGATCACGGTCTCGGTCACCAAGGGGACGCCCGAAATGCGTCGCCAGGTGCTCGAAGCCGTCGTCGTCCGCCAGCGAAAGCCGATCCGTCGACCCGACGGCACCCGCGTCAAGTTCGAAGACAACGCGGCCGTCATCGTCGACGAGAACGAGGACCCGCGCGGGACTGAGCTGAAAGGTCCCATCGCACGGGAAGTCGCACAGCGATTCGGCAGTGTGGCATCAGCAGCGACGATGATTGTATAGAACCATGAGCAAGCAACCAGACAAACAACGCAAGAGTCAACGACGTGCCCCGCTTCACGAGCGGCATAAGCAGGTCCGGGCAACGCTGTCTGCCGACCTCCGCGAGGAGTACGGCCAGCGCAACGTCCGCGTCAACGCCGGTGACACCGTCGAGGTGCTCCGTGGCGACTTCGCTGGCGAGGAAGGCGAAGTCATCAACGTAGACCTCGACAAGGCTGTCATCCACGTCGAAGACGTCACGCTCGAGAAGACGGACGGCGAGGAAGTCCCGCGACCGCTGGACACCTCGAACGTCCGCGTGACGGACCTAGACCTCGAAGACGAGAAGCGCGAGGCGCGTCTCGAATCGGAGGATGATTCCGCATGAGTAACCACCAGAAGCGACTCTCGGTGCCGAACAGTTGGCCCGTAGAGCGCAAGACTGCGACGTTTACGGTGAAAGCCGGCGCCGGCCCGCACGGTGAGGATGGGGTTCCCCTGCTCATCGTCCTTCGGGACGTGCTCGGCTACGCCGACAACCGCAAAGAAGCCCGCTACGCCCTCAACGAGGACAACGTCCTCATCAACGGGAAGGCCATCTCCGACGAGGAACGCCCCGTCGGGATGTTCGACATCCTGGCCTTCACCGAGCGCGAGGAGTACTACCGCGTGTTCCCCGGCGAGGGTGGTCGGCTCGCGCTGACCGCAATCGACCCGGACGCGGCCCAGTCCAAGCTCGGCAAGATCGTCACCAAGACCCACGTCTCCGGTGGCGATGTCCAGCTGGGCCTCCACGACGGTGAGACGCTCATCGTCGAGGACGACCAGACCTACGACGCTGGCGACTCCATCGTCGTCGGCAACGAGGACGGCGAAATCGTCGCCCACTTCGAGTACGAAGAGGGCGCGCTCGTCACTGCCGTCGACGGTGCCCACGCGGGCGAAGTCGGCGAAGTCGAGGAGATTCAGGTGACGCCGGGGTCGGCCCAGAACAACGTGATCGTCTCGCAGGACGAGGGCGAAGGCTTCGAGACAGTCGAAGAGTACGTCGTCGTCATCGACGAGAACTTCACGGGTGATGACGAATGAGCTCCGAGAGTGAGTCCGGCGGCGACTTCCACGAGATGCGCGAACCGCGCATCGAGAAGGTCGTCGTCCACATGGGTATCGGCCACGGTGGCCGCGACCTCGCCAACGCAGAGGACATTCTCGGGGAGATCACCGGGCAGACGCCAGTACGAACGAAGGCCAAGCGGACCGTCGGCGAGTTCGACATCCGCGAGGGCGACCCCATCGGTGCGAAGGTCACCCTCCGCGACGAGATGGCCGAAGAGTTCCTTCAGACGGCGCTGCCGCTCGCCGAACTGGCGACGAGTCAGTTCGACGACACCGGCAACTTCAGCTTCGGCGTTGAGGAACACACCGAGTTCCCGAGTCAGGAGTACGACCCGAGCATCGGAATCTACGGGCTGGACGTGACGGTCAACCTCGTCCGTCCCGGCTACCGCGTCGCCAAGCGCGACAAGGCGTCGCGCTCGATTCCGACGAAGCATCGACTCAACCCGGCGGACGCCGTCGCCTTCATCGAGTCGACCTACGACGTGGAGGTGAGCGAATGAGCGAAAGTGAAACCACAGACGAGCCTGATTCCGAGACGGCATCCAGTGAGCGAACTGGCCAGCTCGAGTCCTGTCAGCGCTGCGGTCGCGAACAGGGACTCGTCGGCAAGTACGACATCTGGCTGTGCCGCCAGTGCTTCCGCGAGATTTCGCGGGGCATGGGCTTCAGGAAGTACAGCTAACAATGACAGGGAACGACCCATTTGCCAACGCACTGTCGGCGCTTAACAACGCCGAAAGCGTCGGGCACCTAGAGCAGACAGTATCGCCAGCTTCGAACGAGATCGGCAGCGTCCTCGAGGTCTTCTACGACCGCGGGTACATCGACGGATTCAGTTTCGTCGACGACGGCAAAGCCGGCGAGTTCGAAGTTGAACTGAAAGGAGCCATCAACGAGTGTGGCCCGGTCAAGCCCCGCTACTCTGCGGGCGCAGACGAGTTCGAGAAGTGGGAGAAGCGGTTCCTCCCCGCCCGTGACTACGGGACCCTCGTCGTGACGACCAGCCACGGCATCATGAGCCACTACGAGGCTCGTGAGCAGGGCGTTGGTGGCCAAGTCATCGCGTACGTATACTAACAATGCCACGAGTAGAACTGGAGATTCCGGAGGACGTGGACGCCGAGCAGGACCATCTCGACATCACTGTCGAGGGGGACAACGGCAGCGTCACGCGTCGGCTCTGGTACCCTGACATCGACGTGTCCGTCGACGGCGACACAGTCGTCATCGAATCCGATGAGGACAACGCCAAGACGATGTCGACGATCGGTACCTTCCAGAGCCACATCGAGAACATGTTCCACGGCGTGACCGAGGGCTGGGAGTACGGTATGGAGGTCTTTTACTCTCACTTCCCAATGCAGGTCGACGTCGAGGGTGACGAAGTCGTCATCGAGAACTTCCTGGGCGAGAAGGCCCCCCGCCGCACGACGATCCACGGCGACACGGACGTTGAAATCGACGGCGAGGAGCTGACCGTCAGCGGTCCCGACATCGAAGCCGTCGGCCAGACCGCTGCCGACATCGAGCAGCTCACGCGCATCAACGACAAGGACGTGCGCGTGTTCCAGGACGGGGTGTACATCACCCGCAAACCGAACCGAGGTGACGCCTAATGGCGGACAACGAAGAAGACGTGCCAGAGGAAGAGTACACCGAACTGACCGACATCAGCGGCGTCGGTCCGTCCAAGGCGGAGTCACTCCGCGAGGCCGGCTTCGAGTCGGTCGAGGACGTTCGCGGTGCCGATCAGTCCGCGCTCGCCGATGTCAGCGGCATCGGGAACGCGCTGGCGGCCCGAATCAAGGCCGACGTCGGCGGACTCGAAGTCGAGTCCGAGACCGAAGCCGAAGTCGAAGAGGAAGGCGGCGAGGAAGCGCCCGACGAGGACGTGGAGACGGAACTCCAGGCCCGCGGGCTCACCGAGAAGACGCCGGACCTCTCCGATGAGGAAGCGCGGCTACTGACCCAGCGACACCGGGTCGGCAAGCCGCAGTTCAACCGCCAGGACCACCACAAGAAAAAGCGCGTCTCGACCTCGTGGCGCAAGCCCCGCGGCCAGCTCTCGAAGCAGCGCCGCGGCATCAAGGGCAAGGGCGACACGGTCCAGGCGGGCTTCCGCTCGCCGACTGCGGTGCGCGGCAAGCACCCATCCGGCTTCGAGGAGGTTCGCGTGCACAACGTGGACGATCTTGAAGGCGTCGACGGCGACACCGAAGCCGTGCGGATCGCCTCGAAGGTCGGCGCTCGCAAGCGCGAGCGAATCGAAGAGGAAGCCGAGGACGCGGGCATCCGCGTGCTCAACCCCACCTACGTCGAAGTCGAGGTGAGTGAGTGATGACTGATCTCTCTGCACAGAAGCGACTCGCGGCTGACGTCCTTGACGTCGGGAAGAACCGCGTCTGGTTCAACCCCGAGCGACAGGGCGATATCGCCGACGCGATCACCCGCGAGGACGTTCGCGAACTAGTCGATGAGGGCGCCATTCAGGCGAAAGACAAGAAAGGCAACTCCCGTGGACGCGCCCGGGAGCGCCAGAAGAAGCGTGCGTACGGCCACCAGAAGGGAGCCGGTTCCCGGAAGGGCAAGGCAGGCGCACGGCAGAACTCCAAGGAGGACTGGGAGTCACGCATCCGCGCACAGCGGACGAAGCTGCGCGAACTGCGTGACGAGGGAACGCTTTCGAGTTCGCAGTACCGCGACCTGTACGACAAGGCCGGCGGTGGCGAGTTCGACAGCGTTGCCGATCTCGAACGTTACATCGACGCAAACCACGGTGACGCATAATGGCGACAGGACCACGATACAAAGTACCGATGCGGCGACGCCGCGAGGCCAGAACCGATTACCATCAGCGGTTGCGCCTGTTGAAATCCGGTAAGCCACGTCTCGTTGCTCGAAAGAGCAATAAACACGTCAGGGCGCAGCTGGTGACGCTTGGCCCCAACGGTGACGATACTCTCGCGTCCGCTCACTCTAGCGACCTCGCTGAGTACGGCTGGGAGGCCCCGACGGGCAACATGCCCTCGGCCTACCTCACCGGTCTGCTCGCCGGGCTTCGCGCGCAGGAAGCGGGCATCGAGGAGGCAGTGCTTGACATCGGACTCAACAGCCCGACCCCCGGAAGCAAAGTATTCGCAATACAGGAAGGCGCAATCGACGCCGGCCTGGACATTCCGCACAACGACGACGTACTCGCCGACTGGCAGCGCACGCGCGGTGCCCACATCGCCGAGTACGACGAGCAGCTCGACGAGCCGCTGTACAGCGGCGACTTCGACGCTGCAGACCTCCCGGAGCACTTCGACGAGCTCCGAGAGACCCTACTGGACGGTGACATCGAACTATGAGTGCTAACAACGGATGGGAGCCACGGACACGCCTCGGCAAGCAGGTCGTCGAGGGCGAGATCGACTCCATGCAGGAGGCGCTGAACTCCGGACTCCCGCTGAAAGAATCGGAAGTCGTCGACCAGCTCGTTCCCGATCTGGAAGACGAAGTGCTGGACATCAACATGGTCCAGCGGATGACAGACTCCGGCCGCCGCGTGAAGTTCCGCTGCGTGGTCGCCGTTGGCAACCGCGACGGCCTCATCGGCTACGCCGAGGGGCGTGACGATCAGGTCGGCGGTGCCATCCAGAAAGCTATCGACATCGCGAAGCTGAACATCATCGATGTCTCCCGCGGCTGCGGGTCCTGGGAGTGTGGCTGTGGCCGTCCGCACACGGTCGCGCTACGCACCGAGGGCAAGGCCGGGAGCGTCGAGGTCGAGCTGCAGCCGGCCCCGCGAGGGCTGGGTCTGGCGGGCGGGGAGACCGTCCGCAAGGTGCTCGAACTCGCCGGTATCGAGGACATCTGGACACGCAGTAGCGGGAACACACGCACCACGGTCAACTTCGCGAAGGCGACGTTCAACGCCCTGCAGAACACGGCCGAGGCGCGCGTCCCCGAACGAACCTTCGAGAAGCGAGAGGTGATTGAGTGATGCACGCGCTCGTTCAGCTCCGTGGCGAAGTCAACATGCACACCGACATCCAGGACACGCTGGAGATGCTCAACATCCACCACGTGAACCACTGCACGCTCGTCCCCGAGACGGACGCCTACCGCGGCATGGTGACGAAGGTCAACGACTTCGTCGCATTCGGCGAGCCGAGCCAGGAGACGCTGGAGACAGTTCTGGCCACGCGCGCCGAACCGCTTGAGGGCGACGCCGACGTGGACGACGAGTGGGTCGCCGAGAACACGGACTACGACGACATCTCCGGGCTCGCGTTCGCGCTCCTCTCTGAGGAGACGACGCTGCGCGAGCAGGGCCTGTCCCCGACGCTCCGTCTGCACCCGCCACGCGGCGGCCACGACGGCGTCAAACACCCCGTCAAGGAGGGCGGCCAGCTCGGCAAACACGACACCGAGGGAATCGACGAACTCCTGGAGGCGATGCGATAATGACGAGTAAAAAGAAACGACAGCGCGGCTCGCGCACGCACGGCGGCGGCTCGCACAAGAACCGACGTGGTGCCGGCCACCGCGGTGGTCGCGGTGCCGCAGGCCGTGACAAGCACGAGTTCCACAACCACGAACCGCTCGGCAAGAGTGGCTTCAAGCGCCCGCAGAAGGTGCAGGAAGAGGCCGCAACCATCGACGTTCGCGAGATCGACGAAAACGTCACGCTGCTGGCTGCCGATGACGTCGCTGAAGTCGAAGACGGTGGCTTCCGTGTCGATGTCCGTGATGTGGTCGAAGAGGCCGACGACGCCGACTACGTGAAGGTACTCGGTGCCGGCCAAGTTCGCCACGAACTCACGCTCATCGCCGACGACTTCTCCGAGGGCGCTCGCGAGAAGGTCGAAGCCGCAGGCGGGAGCGTCGAACTGACCGACCTCGGCGAGGAGCGCCAGGCCGAGGCCGAAGAAACCGAAGACGCGGACGCGGACGAGGAATAACGAACGATGAGCTGGAAGGACACCGCCGAACCACTGCTTGTCCGGATGCCCGCAGTCCAGCGGCCGGAAGGACACGTCCCGTTCAAGCGCAAGCTCACTTGGACAGGGGGCGTACTCCTGCTGTATTTCTTCCTGACGAACGTGAAACTGTTCGGGCTGGACATCGACGCCAGCCAACAGGTGTTCGGGCGCTTCTCCTCGATTCTGGCCTCTGGCCAGGGGAGCATCTTGCAGCTGGGTATCGGTCCGATCGTCACGGCGTCCATCGTGTTGCAGCTCCTCGGTGGGGCGGACCTACTCGGGCTAGACACCCAAGACGACCCACGCGACCAGATCCTCTATCAGGGGCTCCAGAAGCTGCTGGTGCTCGTAATGATCTGTCTCACCGGGCTCCCGATGGTGTTTGCTGGCGGCTTCCTCCCGGCAGACACGGCGGTCGCAAGTTCCCTGGGTATCGGTACGACCGGTGTCCAGTGGCTCATCTTCGGCCAGATGTTCGTCGGCGGTGTCCTCATCCTGTTCATGGACGAGGTCATCTCCAAATGGGGTGTCGGCTCCGGTATCGGCCTGTTCATTGTCGCCGGCGTGAGCCAACGGCTCATCGGCGGCGTCCTGACGACGCCGTTTATCGGCAACAGTGAAGGGATCATCTACACCTGGTACCTGTTCATCACCGGCCAGCGCGGCACCGGGCCAGTGCTGGCCGCTGATGGCCTCCAGACCGTGCTGCTCCAGGGCGAACTGCTGGGGCTGTTCACGACGGTCCTCATCTTCGCAGTGGTCGTCTACGCCGAATCCGTTCGTGTCGAGATCCCGCTGTCGAACGCCCGCGTGAAAGGTGCCCGTGGCCGGTTCCCGGTCAAGCTCATCTACGCGAGCGTCCTGCCGATGATCCTCGTTCGGGCGTTGCAGGCGAACATCCAGTTCCTGGGCCGGATTCTCGACGCTCAGCTGGGCTCGATGCCGGCGTTCCTCGGGACGTATTCGAACGGTCAGCCCACTGGCGGCCTGTTCTACTTCCTCGCCCCAGTTCAGAGCCGTGGCGACTGGATGTGGTGGCTCGAAGGAACCACCCAACCGGTCTGGCAGATCCTGACACGCGTCGGCATCGACCTGTCTGTTATGCTGGTCGGTGGCGCCGTCTTCGCCGTGTTCTGGGTCGAAACCACCGATATGGGCCCGGAGGCGACGGCCAAGCAGATCCACAACTCCGGGATGCAGATCCCCGGCTTCCGACAGAACGTCGGCGTCATCGAGAAGGTCCTTGAGCGGTATATCCCGCAAGTGACTGTTATCGGCGGCGCACTCGTTGGGCTGCTCGCAGTGATGGCCAATATGCTGGGAACCATCGGCGGCGTCTCCGGTACCGGGCTGCTGCTGACGGTCTCCATTACGTACAAGCTGTACGAGGAGATCGCCGAAGAGCAGCTCATGGAGATGCATCCGATGATGCGCCAGATGTTCGGATAGACCGTAGAACATCTGCAGGCTGAAGTCGGCTTCGGAAATGATCTTTCCGGGTTGACTCTTGCCTTATGCACAGATTAAATCAGCTACAGATACGTTCATTATTTATCCGACTTCTATCTTAAGAGATCGAAAATACGTCAAAACCCGTTATGGAAATTGGAAGAGGACCAATCAAGAATTATTTGATAAAGCAGGTTATTTTTACTGACGTGGATGCGGTATACCTTTTACTCTAGCTCGGTTCGAGTTCGATAATGCTAATACTCGTAAAAAACTGCGCCGGATTCATAGGTGACTATCTACGAGATCGTCCGGCTTGTGTCGACTACAACGCCGTTAATTCAAAGCTCACAAAGTCACTTGATTATGAAATTGAGCTGAAATTCCGGGAGAGGGTCGTGGAATGCGTCGAATGTTCCAGACCGAACCCGAAATGGTATGAGCAGTTAGTTCTGGAGAGTTGACCATGCGTATTCTTCGCGTTGCGCAGAACCTGTATCCTGAGGTTCCCGGCGGTGGGAGCTACCATGTCCACGCGATGAGCCGAGATCAAGCTGCGATGGGCCACGACATAACGGTGTTGACGGTCTCCGACAACGGTAGCCTGCCACGGCATGAAGAACGGGACGGTTACACGGTGGTGCGTCGATCACCGTCGGTCGAGTTACTAGGCAATGCCATCTCGCTGGGTGTGGCACGGCTTCTTTGTGAGGGTCCTGATTTCGACGTGATACACGCTCACTCGCACCTGTATTTCTCGACGAATCTAGCGGCATTGAAACGGCGATTGGGCGACGTTCCGCTGGCGATTACGAACCATGGACTCTACTCGCAGAACGCACCCGAGTGGTTGTTCGACCTGTACCTGCAGACCGTGGGTCGGTGGACGTTCAACCGGGCGGATATTATATTCTGTTACACTGATGAGGATCGCGACCGGGTACGGGAGTTCGGCGTCGATTCCCCGATAGAGGTCGTCCACAACGGGATCGATACTGAACGATTCCGGCCCGACGGTCCCGAGATTGACCGGATCGATCACGACGGGCCCGTAGTGCTGTTCGTCGGGCGGCTGGTTGAGGGCAAGCGGCCCGGCGACGCGGTGGCGGCGGTCTCACAACTGGCCGAAGAGCGGAACGCGAAACTGTACGTGGCCGGCGATGGCCCGTTGCGGTCGGAACTGGATGAGGACCACGTTGAGTCCCTCGGACAACTCCCCTACGAGGAGATGCCGGCGGTGTACCGGGCCGCGGACGCGCTGATCTTGCCCAGTCGTGCCGAGGGATTGCCCCGGACAGTGCTGGAGGCGATGGCCTCGGGCGTTCCGGTCGTGGTCAGCGATCTGGAGCAGGTTACGTCCGTTATCGGCGACGGCGGCGTGATTGTACCTGTCGGCGACGTCCCTGGGTTCGTTGAGGGACTCGAGACGGTAATCGACGATGGTGCGGCCGATCCGCGGGTGCAGATTGAGGGACAGTTCGACTGGGCGGAAACCGTCGAGCGGACAACGATGGTTCTGGAAGAGTTGTGTAGCGATGGCGGGTCCCGTCGAAACGATGGTGAACTGTGAAGATCGTCGAGTGGGTGCCCACATGACGAATACTCCTGCAGATATCCAAGTCCTCCAAGCTGTCCTTCGCATTCGCAGACATTGTCGTCATCTCGGTGGGGTCGGCCTGTTCGAAGAAGTCGGGCCACTCGTCTAATGTTATGCCGAGTTCAGTGACAATGTTTTCGTGTGTCTGACAGGTCAGTTGTTTCGTCGTAATCGACCGGACCGTCGTAGATTTCCGTCGTGCCGTCCACGTCGCAAATGTACTTGTAACGCCGTGCGGATCGTTCTGGGCGAGAGGTCGTGTTCGGAGAGACCTCAGGATGAGGATGAGAGTACACCGGCATCAACCATCCGATTGTGCCATCTGGCGAAGACATAGGCACTCCAAAGGAATTTGCTATGCTCGTGGTTGCCATCCACATGTTCGTCACGGACATCCAGCACTTCTCTGGGGTTGAATAGTTTGGTATCCATTCCCGTAATCGTATCACGAAACTCCCCGGCAAGCTCGTTCTTAAACCACTCGCCAATTGGCATATCGAATCCTTGCTTGTTTCGTTCCAGGATCGAGTCCGGTAAACGATCCTCGAAAGCACGCTTTAGCACGCGTTTTTGTTCAGTTCGAGTGATCTTGTACTCACTTGGGAGCGACAGAGCATACTCAACGACAGCTTGATCAAGGAACGGTACACGGACTTCGAGGGAATTATACATGCTTGCAAGGTCGGTCTTCTGGAGGATCTGGTTCGGGAGCCCGAACCGCGTATCAACCGCCAGAATCCGGGACATGTCGTCGCGCCTGTTCTCTGGAAGGGTTGTTACATGATCTCGGTGTTCATCTCGCATGCGTTCCTCTCCGGCTACGACCGGGCTACCGGTAGTCAGCGTCTGCACAGTGTCCTCGGAGCAAATTCGATTCCATTCGAAGTGGCGATCGGACACGGTTTCCTCATCACCACGGATGAACTTCTGCGCTTTGCGAACGAGTTCTCCACGGTGGCCGGATCGAGAGGCTTCCAGCCCGTTGATAGCAGGCGTAATCAGATTTGCCCGGAGAGACTTCGGAAGACTGCGATAATACTTTGAGTAGTACTCCCCACGGTACTTGCTGTACCCGGCAAAGAGTTCATCAGCACCGTCTCCCGAAAGTGCGACTTTGACGTTCTGGCTGGTTTCGCGCGAGACGATGTAAGTCGGGATGAGCGACGGATCCGCGAATGGTTCTCCAAGCCTGTCTAGGACGGTCGGGATCGTGTCTCGAACATCGTCTGGGGTCACGGTGAACTTAGTGTGGTCAGTGTTGTGGAAATCAGCGACTTCACGGGCGGCCCACGACTCATCAAAGAGCGACTGATCGAAGCCGACTGTGAACGTCCGAACTTGCTCGTCGATCAGCTCGGCCATCGTCCCAACGATGATGCTTGAGTCGATACCGCCACTCAAAAATGCGCCCAGTGGAACGTCACTCATCAGCCGTCGTTCGATGGCGTCGTCGATTCGATTTCGGAGTGTGTCGACAGCGTCCTCGAAAGACGGCTCCCGGCGTTCGATAGATGGCGTATAGAACTTTTCGTGAGTCCGGTCACCATCGTCGATGATGACGAGTTCGCCGGGCTCGAGCTTCCGGACGTTGTTGAATATCGTTCGCGGTGCGGGAATCTGGCCGAACGCAAAATACTCTGAGATAGCCCGTTGGTCGAGGCCGCCATGATCGATGCTGGATTCGAGGAGCGCCGGGAGTTCTGAAGCAAAGGCGATCGTATCGCCATCGTCAGCAAGCAAGAGCGGTTTGATACCCATGCGGTCCCGAGCGAGGAGGAGCCGGTCTTTGTCGGTATCCCAGATGGCAAAGGCAAACATCCCGCGCAAGTATTTGACGAACGAGAGCCCATGTTCTTCGTAGAGGTGGACCAGCACCTCAGTATCGGTGTCGGTTTCAAAGGTGTGTCGCGGTTCGAGATTGTTTCGCAACTCGGGATAGTTATAGATCTCGCCGTTGAAGATGACGCTGATAGTCTCGTCCTCGTTGAAGATCGGTTGGCGACCAGTATCGAGACCCACGATGCTCAGGCGGCGATGTGCAAGTCCGACCAGCCCATCGCAAAAGTAGCCTGACTCATCCGGACCCCGATAGTTGAGGCAGTCGTTCATCCGTTCGAGAATCCGTGTGTCGGGGGAGTTACTCGTCGAATAGAGGCCAGAAATCCCACACATTGAGATAAGTCAGATTTGTATGGTCCAATACATAAAGACCATCATTGGAGGTATCCGAGGTCTTCCAGCCGAGATCTTGTGTCATCGTCCATCGAAACGTCTTCCAATCGTTCTGTTTGCTCGAAGGAATTGAGCCACTCGTCTAACATCGTATCGAGTCGCTCAACAATGTCCAGCTTGGTGCCCGCAAGATTGGTCTGCTCGCCAGGATCGCCTTGGATGTCGTAAAGTTCGCACGAGCCGTCAGAACCGCGGATATACTTGTACCGATCAGTTCGGATCGATTTGAGCGAGCGGTCATATTCGTAGACGTGGTCAGGTAGATCGCCGACTTTGGTCTCCAAGGCGTCCATGGATGGCTGTGGTGCCATGTATTCGGCGACAGCGTATTCGCGGGATTGCTCGGTATCAGGATGGAACGAGACGCCCTGGAATTGGTTGCGCACTTCCGGGGCGTCGATATCAAGCGTGTCGAGAATCGATGGAGCGATATCGATCAATTGAACGAGATCAGTCCGGTCGTTATCCTTGAAGGGCCCACCATGCACGTACAGCGGGACGTGCAATAGTGTGTCATAGAGGGCGTACTGGTGGTCCATCAGACCGTGCTCCCCGATATTTTCACCGTGGTCGCCCGTGACGATGAACAGCGTGTCGTCCCACTCGCTTTCAGACTTGAGAAGATGGATAAGTGCTTCGATCTTCTCTTCAAGATAGGAAATCTCGGCCCGGTAGAGTGCCCGAAGGATCTCGAAGTCCTCGTCTGTCAGGTCAACGGTACCGGCAATGTACCCCCAGGCGTCTTGTGAGATCTCCATCGCTTCCCCGTAGGTAATTCCTTCTGGCAGGTGCTGTTTTGTGTGTGCTTTCGGCGGGCGATATTCGAGATGCGGTTCGAGATAATTGACGAACAAAAAGAATGGACGTGAATCGTCTCTTCCTGTGAGCCAATCCTTGATCCACTCATTGGTGCGAGCAGCCCCATCATCGTTTGCCCGACGGAAGTACTGGCCATAGACTGCATTTGAGATATTAGTTATCGGATTTCCATCGAAGACAGCTTTCACCGCCTCTTTGAACATATCAAGCCCGTTTTCCATCTGAGCGATTTTCCCGAGGTCGGTATCGGCCTGAACGTACTGCCAAGTCTTGAAGAACGTCTCGAAACCACGGCCGAAGCCGAACTCTTCACTGATCCACGTGTTGTTTGAGACGGCAACGGTCTCGTAGTCGTGAGTCTGGAGGATTTCAGGGAGTGTGGTGAGGCTGTCGTCAAGGTGTTTGTGGCCTGCGTGTGCGCCGTGTTTCGACGGGGTGGTTCCGGTGAACAGCGAAGCGTGCGAGGGGAGTGTCCAAGGTGCGTTCGCCGTGGCGTTTTTAAATACCGTACCAGAGTCACTGAGACTCGATAGAAACGGGGTCTGCCGATCTGCCCGTAGTTGGACCTCGTCCATTCGAGCAGTATCCATCACCACTAGTACGACATTTAGAGATTTTGTTGGTGACATGACATTCACTTGTATCCGAGTGCCTGAAGCCGCTCTTCGACTCCTGGTTTGTCGTCCACATCGGGTATCTCGATTCCTTCGGAGGTACGCTTGATCGACTTGAACCGCTCGCGGAGATGGTCCTCGAACCTCTCACGTTGCCGTGGATACTTGTCGAGAACATTTTCTTTTTCTTCCGAGTCTTTATCCAGATCGTACATGAACCGTTCGTCGTTTTTTCCGTCGTAGAGATATTTCCACCCCTCGGTACGGAAACCAAACCTGAGGTGGTCCCCACCTCGCACCTCCTTTTCAGTGACGACTACATCGTATGAAGTCTCGCCATCCTGCAGAAGTGGCATTAATGACTCACCTTCCATTCGCTCTTCCATCTCGAGGCTCAGGTCTGCCCCCTCCATATCGAGAAGCGTCGGCAGAATATCAATGCATCGCACAGGAGCTTCGACCTCCCGTGACTGTTCTACGCTGGCGACCTCTGGGAATCGAATGATGAGCGGGACGTGAGTCAGCTCGTCGTAGGGGAGATTCCCGTGACCATACGTCCCGTGTTCGTAGAATTCGTCACCGTGGTCGCCGACGACCACTACAACTGTGTTTTCGAGGTCGCCCTCCCGCTCCAGACGGTCCAGTAACTGTCCGATTTCCCGGTCGAGGTACTCGACTTCGAGCCGATAATTACGGAGCAGCTCCTCATGTTCATCGTCGGTTATTTCCTCCGGCGAATTGACCGCGGCCTTGCGCCAGAGCCGCTCTGCCCGAATCTTGTTTCGGTACGTGAAATCATCCCCAGGCAGATACGGTCCGTGGACATCCATGTATTGCGTCCAGAGAAACCATGGTTCATCTGTGCGACTAATCCAGTTGGCCAGCTTCGGATTGATCTTCTCCGCGGGCATGTACGGTGTCCTCCGCAGAAGTCGGATGAATTTGTTCGCGTACCGGAGCAGATCGTCCGGGGCACGCTCCAGCATCCCCTCTGACTCCAGCGGAAGGATATTCTCTTCGAACGTATCAAAGCCTCTGTGGAAGTTCCGCAGATGGGAGACGTTTGGGTTCGAGTGGATCGCGCCTGTGGTATACCCGTTTCGCTGGAATTGTTCCGCCATCGTCGGCTGATTCTCTTCGAGATACCAGTGTCCACCGTAATCCAGGGGATAGCGACCGGTTAACATCGAGGTCATGGCTGGGGCAGTACTGATTCCCTGGGAGAAACATTTCGAAAACCAAACGCCGCTGTCCGCGATTTGATCCAGATTTGGTGTTGCAAACTCGTCACCAGCGACTGCGTCGTAACGCAAGGAGTCAACCACGAGGAAGAGGACGTTCGTCATACGAGACGGTTACTTTGCTAGGTGAAATGGATTGCGTCATTTATCGGGCCAGTGAACGTTGAGCTCGATGTTCGAAAGTCCAATAACTGCTATCAGGAGCAAGATAGGTACGAACTGGATTCGACGCCGAACTGCAGCTCCATAGTTCATCTCGATAATCGAATAAGTAACCACACCTGTTAACAGATACGATAGGAGGAGGCCCAAATAGTATGGCTTGTTTTGAAGCATCCCCATCCCTCGCCGCACGCCCGTCGTAGCAGCAAGCAACGCAATGGCACTTCCTCCGACGAGTAATTCTGTAACCCCTCGAATTTGCCATGGGAACGGAGTATATAGGAAATAGAGTACTTTGATTGGCGCATATAATATGATGTCTAACCATGTGTCATAGTGTAATCCGACTAAATACACAGCATCTCCATGTGCTCTACCGTATGCGAAAGCGTTGATGGCTTCAGGCGAAAGCGTCGTCCCAAATCCAGTGAACTGTCCAAAATTTAGAGTAAAGTAAGCTAGGATCGGAGTCGAAAAGAGAACAGTACCAGCAATATAGTGTGGTTTCTCACGACTCTTTGCGAGTCCGACAAACCCAATCATAACCGCAATTAGAAAGAGATTTTCTTTCCGTAGTATTAATATTGCAAATATAGTAAGAATTCCAATTGTAACTGTTGGGAGAGAAATTGTATCCAGCCACTGTACGCTAGTCCACAAGAATCCGATCAATACGACAACTATTACGATCTCGCGTTGAATAACAACAGAACGAGCGAGGATTGTAGGCCAAAAGAGGACAACTGTTGCAGCGATGAGGGAGGTCCGCCGATCAGAGACACGACGTGCAAGCTGAAAAATAAGATAACCCACGAGGAGGCTGAAAAAAGAGATTCCAACCCGACCACTGATTGGAGTCTGACCGATGACAACATAAAACGGTGCAAGTAAATGGGCCATCAAGCCACGCATCGTTATGATCTCAGTCAACGGTCCCAGAATCTGTCCGTGTGACCATGCGATAGCCAGTTCAATCGCATTTCGATTGTGTCCCGAGGAGATCGGTGGCGTCGGGAGGATACCAACAGTTGCGTCCACGGTAATGAGTGCAATTCTAACTAAGAAAGCGCCAGAAAACACTGTCAAGACGTAGTTTTTCAATCGGAAGGCTAGTGCTATAATCCCAGCAGTAATAATCGTGATAAGGAGAAGTGTTGGGTATGGGGGCAAAAACACGAAGACTGTTGCTGTGCCAAGTGCTGCGACGATGAGTGATATTCGTGGTCGCAAACGTGTGGCGAGAGTAGCGTTACTCATTAATAAGACACCTATATAACTCGGCGTACTCTGCAACGGTGCGTTCGATCGAGAACTGATTCACTGCTCGGTCATGTCCCTTTTCCCCTAGTCCCGCTCTTCTGTCGTGATCATCAAGTAATGATGAAACCGCATCTGCAAGGGCAGACGGATTTTTCGGTTCAACAAGTATGCCTGCATCGTCGATCACTTCGTTGAATATTTCTATGTCTGTAGCCACGACCGGCCGCTTGGCAACCATCGATTCGATCGGCGTAAGTCCGAATCCTTCCCATAGGGATGGAAAGACAGCCACATCGAAATTCGGAAGGAACGGATAGACATCCGGAACGTAACCTGTAAAGTAAATATCATCAATAAATTGTGTTTCACGAGCAACAGATTCGAGCTGTGCTCGCTTTGGGCCATCTCCAATAATAAGCAACTTTGCATCTGGATGGCGGCTCTTGATTAGGGGGTAGGATTCGATGAGGTATTTATACCCCTTTTGATCAGTTAGTCGTCCCACCGTCCCAATAATTGGATCATCTGGTGAGAATGGCGTGCTTTGGTTTAAAACTCGTTTAGAAGTATCAAACGACTTCTTTATTTGTTCACTGTTGACACCATTTTGAATTGTTGTCTGGTCAGTTGAATCGGGGAGTAATCTTCTTTCCCAGGGTAAATAAGAAGCTGAAACCGTTTCACTCACCCCGACGATAACATCGGAGAGAGGGAGTGTGATACCGTTTGATAGTCGAGCTAATTTTTCATATTCAGTGTGGACATTATGTTCCACACTTACAAGATGGGGAATGCTGGCTATCTTACCAGCAGTTCGTCCCCAAACCCCAGAAATAGGTGAGTTCGTGTGCACTATATCGGGATTGTCCTCCAGAAGGTGCTTGATTAATCGCCAATATGCACTGAGATCGTAATTTGAGGTCGCTTCCAAATGAGTGACTGAAACACCCTGCTTACGGAAATCTGAGGCAAATGTTCCGGGACCAAACATGTGGTAGACAGTGAGATCAAAGTCGTCTTGCGGTAGATTACTACAGATATCATACAGCAGTTGCTGCGCACCGCCGTGTTCCTTGTCTAAATTTCCGATAAGATACGAAACGGATATCATCAAGCGTTCGCATTTTTATTTCTGTCGCATTTTAACCATTCGTTCTGTCGCGGTTGCTCAGTGGTTTTTTCAATGCTATCTATTTATATCCAGGTCACGTAATCGATCTCTGACGATGTCCGATTTAACAACCCACTCTCGAATTGGAATCGGCGGTGCACACTCACCAACGTAGTTTCTATGGACGCCAGCGACTACAGTCTTGCTGGAGAACAAATGGAGTGCCTACTTGGGGTTCTTGACGTACATCAGCCAGAGTCTGTCCCGAGAGATATCGACGCTGCCCACGAACTTCTGGTTCCAAGCGTTCTCACCAGTCGGGTTGCTGCCGTCGCCGTCGATACCCCAGAAGTGGTCCCCATCGAACTCGATTCTCGAGGGAACGAATGGGTAGTGAGGCTACATATCAGGGACGACGAGGTGCTTGTTCGGGAACCGTTCTGCGGTGTCAAGGGCCGCATTAGTAATTGTTTCGGCGCGGACGGTACCTGTGGCCTCGTCCCAGCCTTCGGCCAGCCAAACATTGATTTTCTCGTGGAGTCCGACGTCTGGTTCTTACGGTTGCGTTTGAGCTGTGGTACGCCGAGACATATAAAATACGGGTTAAATTACATTTAACGAAGCTCGTTTGGAGCCAGTTAGTGGTCGTAGAACCCTCGACATCCGTGACAACAGGTAGCCACCAAGCTGGCATAATAAATATTATGCACCTGCTGGAATGTGTTAGATCTGGGACACACGGCCAGATGTTATCCAACTCGCCCTGGAACGTTAGACATAGATACTTGTCCACAGTCGTCAAATTGTCGTGACACTACCCTCTTAAGATCAATTGCCCTCTGGATTACTTGTGGATGCGTGTAGCTGAGTAGGTAGAGAACAATATACCGTAACCGTCGTTGGGTACATGCTCGGCGAGCATGCTTTCGTGCTTCTCTGAGATGTCCGTCGCCCAAATAGCTTCGAGCGAGCTCAGCATCGACAGATGCCTTTGCCTGTTCCCACAATCTCCTTTTTTGCATGAGCGATTCGTGTTTTTGTAATACCGCCTGCTTGTCCCGCTTGAGCGCCGTTGACGAACTCGACATGCTCTCGTGGACCGTCCGGAAACAGAGATGATCTTGGACCGCAGCGACGGTCCACTCTTGACACAGTCGAATGTAGAGGTCCCAATCCTGTTTCGTAGGGAGCGACTCGTCGAAGCCTTCAACGCTTTCGAAGATGTCACGATGTACTACGACCCGCGATGGTGTTCCGATCTGATTGCCGATGAGAATCGAATCCGAGCAGTCCCCACTTGGCGCCCTCCGCTCGCAGTGGACGAGTTCGTTGTCCGGCGTGATCGCAGCAACTAGACAGGTGGCTAAACCAGCCGACTCCTCCCGGGCAAGCGCGTTGACCTGTCGGACGATCTTTTCTCGGTGCCATCGGTCGTCGTCGTCAAGAAAGGCGATATACTCGCCGTTGGATTCGCGGACACCGGTATTTCGGGCCGCAGAAAGCCCTTCGTTCTTCTCGTGGCGAACACAGCGGACCACCGCGGGAAAGTCGGCGACAATCTCTTCTGCATACGGTTCGGAAGAGCCATCGTCGACGACGACAACTTCGATATCGTCGAAGCTTTGTCCGAGCGCCGTTTCTATCGCGCCGCGGAGGAACTCACGGCGTTCGTAGGTGGGGATGACGACTGAGACTGTTGCTGTCATATCTCTGGTATATTATGTGTCACAAGAATGGTAATATGAACACTATCGGTTCATGATTCGAAAACAAAAATATTCTTTTCTACCCAAGTCAACTCAGACAGTTCAAGTTCATTACCGATCCGTATTGATTTCTGCTGTTTGTGTTCCATGTCGTATTGCTCGAATTTTTCGATCCAGTATTCGTGCGGTTGCTCGTTGACGTGATGAGTACCCCCCTGGCCGGGCGGTGCAGCGGTCACAATTGCGACATTCCCCGAAGTACAGATCGACTCAACTATCGTCTCGGCCGACTCCTCTGGAATATGTTCCAATACTTCCACACAGAGGACAATATCGTACACCTGATTCGGTGAGTACGGCTGTGTCAAGTCGTGTATCTCGAATTCCGAATCCGATAGCGCCGACGTATCCCTTGCAGTTTCGCTCAAATCGACACCGTGGACATCAATGTCGCGGTCTCGATATGGGTACAGCAGTGTACCAGTCCCGCAGCCGAGTTCGAGAACACTGCCGGGACTGTATCTATCCAGAACTGCCTTCGCGAACTGTTCTGCATCCGCTAGTGCCGCTTCTTTATCCCGATCAACATAGTAATCAGATCCGTACACCGTATCGTGACTTAAAATCCCTGCTCGGTACAACTGGAATGCAAGGCGACTATGACGCAATCGTGTAGACGCGGAGCTCCAAAGTCCACTTAGACCATCAGATCGTAATTTGTTGACCACCGGGCTAAGCATGATTATAATGACGATTATTTATCGGGAGGATATAAATTTCTCTTTATCATTGCGACCGAGCCAGTACTGTGACTGTCTCAAATAGCGTACAATCCCCATGGTGGGAACACGACACGCAATCCTGCATTGACCAAGACTATACCAGATGCCTCGAAAGCACTGTATTGGACTCTGAATAATGGGAGATTTAGGCTTCCGAGGCATTCTACAAAGCGCGTCCGTAGTCGGTACTGGGATGATATTCTCAAAAGGGATTAGTTTGCTTGCCGAAACGATCGTTGCCAGAGAGCTGTCGACAGCCGGCTTCGGGGCCGCGATTTTCGCGTACACGATATTAGTCACGGCTGGCAGTATCGCGGTCATCGGTATACCGCAGGGATTCACGTACTACCTTTCGATATTTGACGAGCGGGGTGACAACGACGCTGCCTTTGGAACTCTGGTATCAGGAGTCGCTATCCTTGTGGTGATAATCAGTATCGCCACCTTCACACTCTATACGATACCGTTTGCCGTCGTTGAAGCCGTTGGAATCTCACGCAATCAGTGGCGTTGGGTACGGCTACTCGGCCCCCTGCTTGTCGCGTACCCGGTCACACAAGTTTCGTTCGGGATCATGCGTGGTTACGACAAGTCCCTCCCGAAGGTCCTCTCTGACGACATTGTCAACAAGATATTCGCGTGTGCGGCACTTAGTGTAGCCGTATTACAGAACGCGGGCGAGTTGGCGTTCCTGTCGTTCTATCTTGGACAATATCTATTGAGTAGCCTATTCGCCAGCGGATACGTTCTGTACCTACTACGGGTGAAGTTCCAGCAGATTACGCTGCGGGCGAACTTTGGCACAGAGGGACTACAACTCGTATCGTACTCGTGGCCATTGGCGCTGAAAAACGGTACGCGGCAGATTCTGGGAAGTACGGATATCCTGCTTGTCGGCGCGTTGCTTGCGTCGTCTTCTGCTGTGGGCTATTATCGAGTGGGATACGTGATTTCCCAAGTCGGGATGATTCCATTGTTAGCTCTGACATATCTCTACACCCCTCGTGTCGCTCGAAAACATGATAATAATAAAAAAATCGAAATGAGGAATTTATATCGCCAGGCAACGAAATGGAGTACTCTGCTTACCCTACCCCTTCTTGCTACCGTCCTGTACTTCCCAAATGATATTATACGGATTCTATTCGGATCTGAGTATACGCCAGGATCAGTGGTACTGGCTATCCTTGCATTCGATGTAGTTCTCCGATCTGGAATGGGAACCGCAGCTTCCACACTCCAAGCAATCAATCGTACCAAGGTTGATTTCGTTACCACAGCAACGACCACGATAATCAACCTTGGACTGAGCTACCTCCTGACTTTACAGTATGGGATTGTCGGGGCTGCCATCGGTACGTTGATGAGTATATTCTTGATGAATTCAATACAGGTGCTTTTGGTGTACCGCTTCGCTTCAATTCAGCCTTTTTCTAAGGAATATGTACTCTTCCTAACTTTATCGCTAGCTTTGACGCTACCAGTATTCACCGTAGCGACCACAATCTTTGGCGGATTGAGACTTACGCCACTCCAAGTTCCTGTTAGCTTACCGGCTTTCGGCTTTGGGTTTGTTGCATTTGAGATACTACTAGCGTGGTTCAGCGGTCTTATATCGTCAGACGAGAAAGAATCAATCTCCGAATTTGGCCGCCGGTATTTGTCCGGTAGTAACTAGCTTGACCCGAAGCAGAATCTATAGTTATAAATTTGAGCCACAGGTTATGTAGACCATGGCCGGATCACCCCCAAATGTAGTTCTCCTCTCACTAGATAGCCTCCGCGCTGACCATCTCCCGACGTATGGATATACTCGCAACACTGCCCCAACGCTGTCAGACTTGGCCGACCGAACTGATGTGACCGTTTTTGAGAACGCATTCGCAACAACTGCGTGGACACTGCCGTCACATTCCTCCATGTTCACGGGGCTGCCAACTGTGCAGCACGGAGTGTACGATCAAGGACTGCGTATCGATCCCGAATACACGCTCGCTGCCAAACTGTCGATGGCTGGCTACGACACGGCGGCGTTTTTGAACAACGGGTGGTTAACGAACGCCGGAGTTACCGATGCGTTTAACCACCGATTTGATATTTTCGATATGGAAGAGCCCTCCAGTACCATCGGACGAAACATCAATCGGCTCAAAGAACTGTTTTCAATGCAAGATAGCGGTGTTTCCAAGTCGATTCAGCGTTTTGACGACTGGGTTGAATCGACGATGCCTGCTTCAGCCGGGGACCGTGACACACCGTTTTTCGCCTTCTTTCATCTAATGGAACCGCACTATATTTATAACGCGATGCGACCGTATCACAAACAGTATATCGACCAGTCAGTCATTCGACTATTGATGAAACAGCGGGAGATATACACCGAACGTGGGCGGTACTTCGCAGGGGAAACGTCAATTTCAGATCGGCAAATGGAGGGACTCGTGGATCTATACGATTCGGAAATCAAATATTTAGACACCAAACTGGCGGAGTTGTTCGATCTGCTTATGCGACGAAACCTGTTCGATAATTCACTTATCATCATCGTCGGTGATCACGGTGAGCTATTTGGTGAACGTGACTTGATTGGCCATCACTTCTCACTCTCTGAAGAACTTCTCCACGTTCCGATGTTCGTCAAATGGCCTGAGGGGACGAACGCACTGGGTGCAAACCGTTCCAGCGCATTCGTGAGTTTGACCGACGTATTCAAAACTGTAACTAATATGTCTAACTCTAATATACCATCTAAATATAACCGTTCTTCGCTGGAAGAACAGCATATGCAGGATAATCGCCGAGTGTTCGCCCACTATCAGACTCCCGATTCGATGCTGGATTCGTTCCGCAAACAGATCGACAATCAGTTTGATTTCGACGACGAGTACGACACGTCAATATCGGTTGTGCGTGATGGCTCGGAAAAGCTGGTCCTCACGTCAGATGATGTCCGATACTATGACCTCGATTCGGATGGCGGAGAAACGAATGACCAGAGTGGCACCCACGCAAACCGTGTTAATGAGCTACGTTCTGCGCTCAACGACCATCTCGCGGCAGACGCGCTCGCGGTGGACACGGGAGATGAATTCAGCGATGGTGTGCAGGAACAACTCGAAAGTCTGGGGTATATTTGAACATGCGAATCGCTTCCGCATAGTGAGGATAGTCTAATTCGATGGACGGCCACGGATGATTGCGTAGCTCACAAGTATAAAAAACGGTTCGTACCATTCTCGGTTCGCACGACACCACGCGAGGAACCCCGCAACACCCTTATCGTCCGACTTGACTCGTAGCCGAGTACCGCTGACATTCTCAAGCAGTCGGCGTGGATGTGTTCTGCGTCGACATTGTACCACTCGACCGATCCACAGCTCCGGGGCCACCTGATCTCGGATTTCCTCGGCAGCGTCAAGATTTTCGTAGTATTCATCCTTTGGAGGTTTTCTTCCTCACCGTCAACACTATTTCTCTCTAGCAACCGTACGTTCGCTTCCATGACATTCTCCACTAAGGAGAAGTCCTGAGTCTGCGTGCCGTCGCTGTACACGACCGGTGACCCACCATTCAAGCGCTGGAAAAGCGAGCTTACACGCTCTCGCTCGCACGGGCACCAACAGAACACCGACTTGAAGTGTCTGAGGCGATAACACATATGGGCGGTCGAAACAATAGGCTGCAATTTTTACGTCTGTGTTAACTAAATCATCACGTCACGGCGATGATGAGTCAGATCATCGGTAGCGACACATTCGGATGGCTTAGACACATAGTAATGATAATAGATACAGAGGTGACGCGTACTTTTTACCGTTGACAATTGCCGTGCGGACTGAATTGAATACGTTGATGAGATCGTTGAATCGACCCCTGTGACAAGTAATATGTTACTTCTCTCATGGAATCCGATCATAGACTCCGTCAGTTCAGCTGTGTATAACTCTCGAGAAATCGCCGTAAACACTGCCGACACCAGTAAACGTTGCCAGAGAGAATAGATTTCGTATACTTTCAACCCACGCTCCCAAGAGAGACCTCAGTAAGAGATATCTTTCGTGTGCTTTCACCGGTTTGCTGGCAATCCCCTTTCAACCCTCTAAGATGATCGCCGGATCAAGATCAAGTTCGTACTCATAGCAGTGTCCACCCGCCCGTCCTCTGTTTCTACCTTTCGATTGATAATTAAGAAAATTGACATATTCTGGAGATGGTTATGCATTCGCCAACGGACGAGCGGATCGACATTGGACCCCTCTGCGACACGTCGAGACAGGGTATACAAATCGCGGATCCGCGCCGGGATCTCCTGCTCAAAAACTGTAACATTGCCACGAGCGCGAGGTGACCATGTTTCGTCAACTCACGCACCCCGTGCTCGGCTTGGTTCTGTTCGAGTTTCTCACGAGCCTGATGAACGTGATCCTCTGCCAGTCACCCCCATCGTTCGCCCGTTCGATCTCACCAGATTTTTTATAGAAAACCCAATACCTAACGGGCGTTGCCCGTGTCCTGCGCCGCGATGGCGGCACACAACGCGATCACTACATCGTCCACTGCGTCGTCGTCCATCGAACCGGCTACTCACTTTTCGAGAATAGCCCGTAATTCCGTGTCGTTATACGGTGTGAAGTGTATCACTTCCTCGCAGAGGGTGTGTTTCACTCTTGTAGAAAGATCAGCGCGGAATCCGAAATCATTGCTGATGCCTATCACGCCCGACTTCGGCTTCCAGAGGTAGCCCTTCGACCGGACTCACGGAATCTCATACAGAATCTCGCCGAGAACGGGGGAATCGTCCCGCCGATCTGATCGAGTTCTTTGTACAGGATGTCGAACACGCGTTGCTCTGGATATCCGGTCGTGCTGATCCAGTTGCGCTCAGCCAAGCGGTGAAGTTGAGAGAGGCAGTGTCAATCAACTGCTCGACGGCACATGGTACCCAAGATTGTCCGACGGGAATTTTCTATCAGACGAGATTATTCTATACCGAGAGGTAGGTGAGCAAGCGATTCGATAAAGTGACTATCAATATAGTATCTCGATTTTTCAGACACTATCTATATAGTAATAATGTCCTTGTGCACGATTCGTTTGGTGTCCATATGCGCAATACCGGCGACCAGGGGTCAGCGGCCGAGGCAAACCAGCCAGTCGATGGTGGTGGATACGGGCCGGCAAGCCCATCGGAGACGGATGGGACGTCACAGAAGAAAAGCCTCGGTGTTGATCTATGCCTGAGTCATCCGGAGCTGATTCTGACGGAGGCAATCGAGAGCAGTCCGGACGTGACAGTCCGTCCGGAGCAAATGGTCAGCGACGGTACGTCGAGTTTTCTGGTGATAGAGGCCGCAGGTGAGACACTCGACCAGTTCGAAACAGCACTGGCGAGGGATAGCACAGTGTGTGACCTCATCGTGTTAGACTGGACGGAAACGAATCGCGTCTATCGCGTCGAGGTGGCCGACAGCGCCGTCTGGGTCATGCCCTCGCTCGTCCGTGCTGGTGGCCGTGCGCTCGACATCGAGGGGACAGGTGGACAGTGGCTGGTACACGCACAGTTTCGGTCGCGGGCAGCACTGTCGCAGTTTCGATCCGAGTGCGCTGAACGGAATATCACATTTAGACTTGACCGACTGTACTGGACCTCCGAAGAAGCAAACGCCGGTGCATGTGGGCTGACCGCAGATCAGCAAGTCGCACTCGAGACAGCACACAGAGAGGGGTATTTCGACGTGCCCCGTGGTATCTCACAGGCTGAGCTGGCGGACAAGCTCGATATTTCACCATCGGCGATGTCACAGCGGATTCGGCGCGGGATGGATCAGGTCGTTGGGTCAGAGCTCGGACTATCCGATGAGTAAGTAGTTGGGACGCGGAGGGAACTGTCGCTGAATTATCAGGCGTGCCTAGAGGTGACAAGGAGATTATGTGCCAAAAAGGATATTGTCCCGGTGTGACACTCGTACTGTATGAGACACCGTATCGTGAGCGGGATCTGCGCTTTACTCCTCCTCTTGACAGTCGCATCTGTCTCCGTAGGTGTCGCTTCCGCAGCGGACGCCGGGCAGTATGCTGAATACACAGCGACAGGCAACGAAACGGCGCCAGCGATCCAATCGGTTGAGCCCACACAGGCTGCTGCAGACGGGCCGAACGGAACCGCGTTCGTCTGGGAACGGATAGACGGTGAGCGGGTCGGCGGGTATCGGGTCGCAGTGACCGTTAGTTCGCCGCAAGAAAACCTCTCAGTCTGTGCGCATGCGAACGGGTCGTCAACCTGTACGTCGGTCGGCCCGAACGAAACTGCAGCCTTCACGACCCCCGGAACGGCGGGGCTTGATCACCTCTCTGTCTCGCTCTACAACACGAGCTCTAACACCACGCTAGATCGGCAGTCGGTGTCTCTACAGCCGATTCAGCGTGCCGGTGATATTGACGACGACGGGCTCAACAACAGCAACGAGGTCTCTCAGGGGACAAATCTCACTGATGCTGACACTGACGGCGACGGGCTGATGGATGGTGCGGAGGTTCACCAGCACGGGACGGATCCTACGGCCGCAGACACTGACGAAGACGGTGTTGCAGACAGGACTGAAATTCAACAGGGTACCGACCCGCGACAGGGTGACACGGACGGCGACGGGCTGTCGGACGAACGCGAACTGTCACTCGGGACGAATCCGACCGTCGTCGATACGGACGGCGATGGGCTGTCCGACCAGCGAGAGGCATCCGGCAAGACCGACCCGACCGACGCAGACACGGACGACGACGGCGTCGCCGACGGGCGGGAGCTGGAGGTCGGTACGAACCCGGTACAGGCTGACACTGATGCCGACGAGGTCGCCGACGGGCGAGAGTTGGCCATAGGCACGGACCCGACAGTCGCGGACACCGACGGAGATGGGGTAACAGACGGGAGAGAGCTTGAAGCGGGCACCGCGCCCACCGAGAGCGATACGGACAATGACGGCCTCAACGACGGAAAGGAACTGGCGGCTGGAATGTCCCCAACCACCGCCGACACGGACGGCGATGGTCTCAGCGACGGGCGCGAGATTTCAGACCTCGGAACGGACCCGCTCGCGGCCGATTCGGACGGTGACTTCCTGACTGATCGGCAGGAAGTCACCTGGGGAACGAATCCGAACAGCGTACTGACGCCAGCCTGGGTGACGAGCTCCCTTCTTGGGTTCCTCATCGGAATCGGGCTGACAGTCGTAGCGATCGGGCGCGGCTGGGTCACGGAGCTTACCGTGGCGGCCAGACTGTACATCTATCGCCGCCTCGAACTGGACCGAGAGGTAATTGAGGTCAACCATGAAATCGAGGCGACGGACAGGGTGGCCGAAGCTGACCAGCCAGACATCGACGCGGATACCGCCGCTGAAGCCTTCGAGCAGGCCGAAAAGGAACTCACCCCCGACGCACAGCTCGTGAAGCTGATGTTGCAAGTCGAGAATGGCCGTCTGCACCAGACCGACATCGTCGAGGCGACGGACTGGTCGAAAGCGAAGGTTAGCCGTCTCCTTTCGCGGATGGCCGATAACGACGAGATAGTAAAGATCCGGCTCGGAAGAGAGAACCTCATCTGTCTGGAGCGGGCAAAGCCCGCCGCGGCGAACTCGCCACATACGGGCGATATCAAGCCGCCGACGCCCGGCGGATAAACCGGCTCACATCCCAGATAGCCGGTCGATAGTGGCATCACTGTTCACTACCGGCGCTTTTCAGGTGTGCCTCCGTCACCTGCAACTGTTCGCCCTGTCACAACAGTCGTAACTGAAGCCACACCGATAGCCGGCAGACATATGGAAGCGATAATTTCCGGCTTTTTGACCCTTCCATACCCAACAAACGGCAGAATTGGCCCGAGATACAACGCCTGACGCGACTGCACGTATGTATATTTGCAGATCTTATTTGCCGTTGTAGCGGTGAAACAATTTAGTATGCTGTGTGAAACAGCAGTGGAAAAGAGTTCTTGAGCCGAAACCTCGTCAAATATGCGTAACGCCTTTACAACGCCGTTTAATCGCGCGTTGGTCCCGGGTAAGTCGGCCATTATCCACCCGTTAAATCGGTGAAACAGCCGCAATCGGCGGAACAGTCGATCCGGTATATGTCGGTTGCTGGAAAAGGAACGAGCGAACATGTCGATAGCTGAAACGACTTCCGAACCCACGACAACTGAGGCCGAAGAGTCCGCGACAGAGGAGTCGTCTGCGGAGTCCACATCGGGCGACGAACTCACCCGCGACGACCTCTTCCACGTCCTCCAGTGTCGTCGACGCCGCCTGGTCCTCAAGTACCTCCACGAACACCCCGGCGACGAGCCGGCCGATATGAGCGACATCGCAGAACATATCGCGGCGCTGGAACATGACACGACGGTCGACTCGCTCCGCTCGAAACAGCGCCAGCGCGTCTACATCGCGCTATACCAGTCTCACCTCCCGAAGATGGACGACGCGGGCGTCATCAACTACAATCAGGATCGCGGACTCGTCGAAGCGACCGCACTCGCGGACTCTTTCGACGGGTATCTGGACGAGGAACCATCGCTCCTGTCGACGCCGGCTTCGGAGTCGACGCCGTCAGCCGGGCCCGTGACTGATCATAATCGGACAGGTACTCACACGTCAACCGACGAGCGCTGGGCGGGTCGGTATCTCGGGACTGCGTGTGCCGCACTGATTGCGGTTAGTGGACTCGCACTCAGCGGGATCACAGTGCCGGGCGTCGCAGTCGCGCTCGTCGTGAGCGTAGTGTTCGTAGCGCTGGCGCTGAGCCACAGGCTCTCACTGTCGGCACCACAGTCACCTGCTGACCGTCTACGGGCCGCTCTCAGCCAGAAATCGTAAGCTCGCACTGGACAGATGCGTACACACAGCGGTACGTTCGGAGGGCGATAACGAATGGCGCCGACAGTCGAACTCGATGCAACACTCGACGCCGGAGAGACGACTGTGTCCCCAGACCAGACCGGCCTCGCTGACGCGACGCTATTCGATCTTCTCGGTGACGAGCGCCGCCGCACATGTTTGCACTGTCTTGCTGAACACGAGACAGTGCTATCTGTAAGCACTCTAAGTGAACAGGTGACGCGCGCGATCGCTGATACAGAGACTGAAAGTGGGACTCTACGACAGCATGTACATTTCACTCTGTCAGACACACCTGTCCAGACTCGACGCTGGCGGGCTAGTAGAGTACGAGCAAGACCGAAAGCGGATCAGGCATGGACCCGGATCGACACTATCAAGGCCCAATTCGACACGGCTTGCATAATCGAAGAACAGCCAAGCGAGAGTATTTGTGCCGAGACTATCGTACCAATTCTGACGGTGGTGATAGGCGCAGCCGCAATCGCGAATCCACCGGCAGCCAGAACGGCACTGCTTTTCGGACTCGTTGCGATTCAGCTTCCCGTACTCGTGCTTGCGTCCACATCCACGTCTACAATTAGTTATTAAGCCTGCCCGCGTACGGAAAGCGATAGCGACACCGAGCAGCGACAGGTCAGTAGTCACCTGCTACTACAGCGAGCGTTCCGCCAAACGGCCGCTGCGTGCTGGCGAGGGCTGCAGACGAGAGACCGGAGTGACTGTTGAGGCCCAGTTCCTGAGGTCAGGTTCGACGAACGGATCGATGCGAGCGGCCGACAGAAGTAGGCGTCTACCGGACAGATAGCGGGCGTAAAGAACCACATAATCAAACGGTGGGGAGACAGACGAAGTGTTATGACCGACTATGCCAGTATGCGAAAGGCAATCGAAGAGACCAAGGAATCGTTCGATGCGGTTGAACGGTTCCAACGTCGGTCAGTCCTCCGTCCCTGGTTAGACGTGCCGCTCCGAAACGAGGTCTGAGAGATTCGACGGCTGCATCTCGATCGGCCCATCAGTACTTATTCACGGTCGGGTTTCGGTGCTTGTCCATCATAATGCTCGGGGCCGCCGTTCGCTGGCCGGATGAAAATACACTTCACCCATCGGTGGAAAGCTGGTGGATATGTATCAGGCGGAGGCGCAGCCGTGTATATCGTAATCGTCGGTGCGGGCGAAGTCGGCTCGAACATCGCCGAGAGCCTCGCAGAAAGTCACGAAGTCGCCGTCGTAGATATCGATCCTGAGCGTGTGGAGAGCCTGATGTACGAGGCCGATGTGCTCGGTGTCGAAGGGGATGGTGCGGAACTCGACACGCTCGCGGAGGCCGGTATCGAGAAAGCCGACGTTCTCATCGCCAGTACCGACGACGACGAGACGAACATCGTCACCTGTGGGACGGCGGTAACGGCGGCCGACCCGTTCACCATTTCCCGCGTCAAGAGCGCGAAGTTCCTCCGGACCTGGGAGAAATCTGGGGGCGCATTCGGCGTGGACCACATGGTTGCGACGAACCTGCTCACTGCGGAGAATATCGCCCGCGTCATCGGGCTTCCCGGCGCGCGTGACGTGGAAACGTTCGTTGATGGGCAGGTCCAGATGGGAGAGTTCGGAGTGCGTGAGTCCAGTCCAATCGCGGACCAAACCGTCGCGGAGGCTGACCGCTACGAATCCCTGACCTTCGCTGCCGTATTGCGCGACGACGAGATCATTATCCCGCGCGGAGAGACGGTCATCAAGGCAGGCGACGATATCGTCGTCATCGGTAGCCGTGAGAGTGTCCGCCTGTTCGCGACCGAAATCGCGCCGGAGTCGGATGCGACACAGAACGTCCTCATCGTCGGCGGGAGCGATGTCGGCTATCATACCGCGCGACTGCTTCAGGATCGCGGCATCAAGCCGCGGCTCATCGAGCAGGACCACGACAGGGCGCGCGAACTCGCGGAGGATCTGCAGGGAACGACCGTGCTGGAGAGTGATGCAACGGACAGCGAATTCCTCGAACAGGAACACGTTTCAGACGCCGATGCCGTAGTTGCGACGCTTGACAGCGACGAAAAGAACCTCCTAGTGACATTGCTGGCCAAGCGACTCGGTGCAGAGCGAACCGTCGCCGTCGTCAACTCCGGCGAGTACGTCGACCTGTTCGAGGCCGTCGGCGTCGACGTGGCTGTCAATCCCCGAGAGACGACTGCCGAGGAGATTACGCGGTTCACCCGGGAGTACGACGCGACGAAGGTGGCTATCATCGAATCCGACCGCGCCGAGGTACTGGAAATCGAGGTCTCCGCCGACAGCGTCCTCGCCGGGCGACCGATCCAGGAGTCGGTACAGGAACTGCCGACCGGCGTTGTCATCGGAGCTATCAGTCGTGGCGGCGAACTGGTCATCCCCCGCGGTGACACCGTCATCGAACCCGGCGATCACGTCGTGGTGTTCGTTGAGGCCGACTGTCTGGAAGCGGTCAACGACAAATTGTAGCCGTTCCGAAGAAGCCGTGCCCAAGGGACTAAGCCTGGCTCCCGCCTCAGCTAGTGTATGGCTCCCGTTGCGGACCGTATCGTGCTCTCGTTTGCCCCCAGCACCGCCGATAGGGACCCGTGGTCAGGCGTCGATACCGAGTGGATAGTCGACGAACTCCGCGGGGACACCTATCAACAGTACCTCCGACGCGCCCATGGCGGAGCGGTGGCCGTCGGCGAGGAGTGGGCCGAGTTCGTGAGCTGTGGTTGTGCAACGCCACAGGACGTGGTGCTGCGCGTCGAACGCATCGAAGGCGGAGCGGCAGTCGGCGACGCGACGACGCTGGACGTTCATCCCCGTGACGACGCCGAGGCAGTGTCACAGTAGTCGGTTCTCGCTGTCGAGCATGCCTGTCCCTGCATAGCACGCCCGCTGCTACCGTCACGCCGGTCGGTATCGGGAGATATTGGGAGAAGGGAAAGGCTGATGCATACCACCAGCACATTCCGGACTATGCCACGCGATTCCTATCAGGAGGGACTGAACTCGCTCCGCGAGGACGTCCTTTATATGTCAGAGATCGTCCTCGAACGGCTCCGGCTCGGTCTCGACGCGCTCGAACAGAAAGACGAGGAGATGGCCCAGGAGGTCATCGAGGGCGACCACGAGATCAATCAGCTGTATCTCGACCTCGAACAGGACTGTATCGACCTGCTGGCGCTGCAACAGCCGGTTGCGTCCGACCTCCGCTTTATCGCCGCCTCGTTCAAGATCATCACCGATCTCGAACGGATCGGCGACCTCGCCACGAACCTCGGCGAGTACTCGCTCACTGCTGAACGCGATGTGTTCCCCGAGGTCGACATTCAGGATGTCGCCGACGTCACCATCGAGATGGTCGAAAACGCCATGGAAGCCTACAGCGATCAGGACGCCGACCAGTGCTATACCATCGCCGACATCGACGACGAGGTGGACGAACGGTGTGAGGCGGCCTCCGAGACGGTCGTGCGCGACCTCATCGAGCGCGAGATCGACGCTGACTCCAGCGAGGCCGATATCGAGCAACTGATGGCCGATGTGTCCCGCCTCCTGCTAACGATTCGGGACATCGAGCGGGTCGGAGACCACGCCGTCAACATCGCCGCGCGGACGCTGTACATGGTCGAGAACGACGACGACCTCATCTACTGAAGTACCTTTTTACTGCAGGGGGGGTTTCCTCGCGCCTGCGGCGCTGTGGAACCCCCTTTGCAAAAATCTACGCTAAAAACGACCTCCGAGTCGCGGCCAGGGCCGCGCTCGGAGCGAAACCGCGCTCGCTCCGCTCGCGCGGTATGCATCTCTGCAACGGTAACAGCCACGAAACCGCGACAGCCACACGCCTCCCCAACCGACTGCGTTGCTCGGCTCGCTTTGCTCGCCTGTGCGACTCGTCCCTCGCGCTTGCGACGCGGCCGTCGCCGCGACGGCGCACGCCCGAGACTGCTGTCGAGATCCGAGCGACCTACTGCGGCGTTTCGGGCGTGTCGTCACCCACCAGTCCCGAGTCAGTGATGCGGAACTGGGCCGTGTCGCCGGCCGGTTTGGCGCGGTGTTTCTCCAGCGTCGCGCGTCGGTTGCCGCCCCGGAACCGGTCAAGGCGGACGATTGCGCCCGACCAGTGGTTGAGGGTGTGGCCACCAAGCGCCGTCGAGCGGTCGCTGTCCGGGTCGGTGAACACCTGATTCGTGTACAGAACAGCGATGTCGTGTTTGCGGGCCAGCGAGAGCAGGTGGGTGATCTGGCGGGCCACGTCCCGCAGCGTCTCGCCGCCGTCCTCGTCGTCCCGGCGGAGTCGATAGAATCCGGTCGCACTGTCGAGAACGATGAGTTCGACCTCGGCGGCGAACTCAGCGGCATCCTGCACGGCCTCAGCCTGCTCGTCGTAATCCAGCGCCTCAGTGATGATGAGCCGGCCGGCGAGGTCGTCCACGGTCTGGGCCGTCCCGCGTGCGCGGCCTCTGGCGACCTGCTCCATCCGGTCTGCCGAGAGCCCTTCGGTGTCGATGTACAGCGCCGCGTCGCCGGCAGCGGCGACTTCCATCACCGCCGACAGCGCGAAATTGGTCTTCCCGGCCGCCGGCGGGCCGTACACTTGCGTGACCGCGCCGCGCTCCAGCCCACCACCCAGAAGGTCGTCGATCGCCTCACACCCGGTCGGGACGTACTCGCTCACAGGCAGGGGTTGGGCAGGTTCGGGTAAAAACACTGGTACCTGCAGGCACTGTTGTCAGCTGTCTGAAAGCCGCTCGGCCAGTGTCCACTCTGCGAAGGACACGTCGTCGATGTCGGCTGTTGCGAACCGCAGGTCTGTTCCCCATTTACGAGTGATGACGAGCGAGTCGGCGTCGAGGTCGTAGGATTCCAGTTCGTCCCAAGCATAGAATCGCCTGGCGACCGGCAGCCTGATTTCCAGACCGCGCTCGGTCGCCACGGCGGTTCGTGTCCCACCTGTCGAGAGGAGGACGAACCCGGACGGGAACAGCACCTGACCAGTGTACTGGAGCAGGGCGATATCGAACACCGCACCGACTGCGAAGCCAACAATCACGACGCAGGCGACAGCCCCGCCGATAAACAGCCGCCGCCGCTGTGCAGACTCGGGCCAGCTCGCTCGCCACCGCGTCAACTCCTCCGCCTCTGCGGTGACTGCGGCGGTGTACCGCGTCTGTGACATAACGGCGATAGCGACTCCGAGCAGAAAGGCCAGCAGGCCGAAGAAAAACGCCAGCACGCCACCGATACCACTCATTTCCAGCGACGCAAAGCCGACGGCGGCGTACCCAACTGCACTCGCCATCGGAAGCCAGCGTGTGCGAGTTGCGCCGAGTGTAACGGCTACTGTTGGTCGAGCGGATAGCACCAACACCGTTACGGCGGTCACAGCGGCGACCGTCCCGACCAGTCCGGTGTATAGTGCCCACGCTTCGGTAACGCCGACCCACTCCAGCCCCAGTACGACTGGCGGTGCCAGAAGCAATCCCAGATAGGCACCGCTGACACCACCGAATAGCGGGTCGGAGGCCGCCCCTGCTCCGTCAGTGCGAACCACCGGACGCATCACTAGCAGTCCAGTCAGCTATGATAAAAATCCTATCAAATATAATAGGGGACGGAGATACCTCCAACTGAACGTATCCAGAGGCGTCTGGCAAATAGCTGAGGTACAAACGTGGACCAACGGACTCCCATATCTGTAAGTAAGCGGCGGCCGAAATCAGGTCGTGATTGTCGTCGCCACCGAGGATTTCGAAGTGTACCACGGCGTCGTCAACGAGCTACGCGACCGCGGCGTAGAGTTCACGACTATCGAACCAGGCGACGAGTGGCCCGAAGAGGCGGACGTCGCGGTCATCGCGGCCGGGGAGTCGGTCGAAATCCCCGACAGCGTGGATGTCGTGCAGGCGGACCCGGATGCGCCGCGGCGGGCCGTCGAAACCGTTATTTCGGCGCTTCGCGGTGGCGACGGTCGAACTGTCATCGGTATCGATCCCGGCGAGCGACCGGGTGTCGCGATTCTCCACGGCGACATGGTCGTTGCAGCGTTTCAGGTGCCCGCGGCGGACATCACCGAAATCGTCCGCGAGGAAGTCGAAGACGCGGTCGACCCGGTCGTTCGCATCGGCGACGGCGCGCGGCTCGTCGGTGCGCGCATCATCGACGAGATACAGTCTGTGCCGGTGGAGCTGGTCGACGAAACGGGGACGACGCCGTATCTCGGTTCCGGCGCACGCGGGATGGGCGACGTGCTGGCCGCGGTCAACATTGCCCGCCTCGATGGCGAGGAAATCGAGAGTCGAACTATCGAGCCCACGACCGGCGAACTCCAGAAAATCAAGGATCGCTCGCGGGAGGCAAGCGAGACGAACCGGGCGATCAGCGAGGACCTCGCCCGGCAGGTCGCGACCGGCACGCTCACCGTCGAGGAGGCGCTAGCTGAACACGACAGCGACAGTCCGACCGCCGACGAGGGCGAACCCGACAACGGATAGCGCTACTCTCGGACCATCCGCTCGGCCCGCTGCATCACTTCGCGGACGGGGAGTCCGGTCGCGTCCGCGACGGCCGCGGCATCGTCGTACTCCGTGCTCACGTCGAACACTGTGCCGTCGGTGTCGCTTGCAATCTTGACCGTGACCTCGAACTGCTCGCCGTCGACGGAGAGTACGACCGTCTCGTACTCCCGGTCGGCGACCCAGCGATGACCGGCCCCGGACTCGCGCACGCCGAGCGTCCCGGTCGCTTCGGCGAGGCGGCGCGCGACCCGCTCGGCGTCTTCCGGCCTGCAGATGACCTTCACAATGTGGCCCGGCCGGGACTTCTTCATCGTCGTCGGCACTATCGACACGTCGCGAGCGCCGACCTCCGAAAGCGAGCGCTGGAGGTCGCCGAGCACCTCGGGCGGGACGTCGTCGACGTTCGTTTCGAGGACCGTGATTTCGTCGCGACGGAGCCGCCCCGCGCCGTCCCCGACCAGCGCCCGCAGGACGTTGGGGCGGTCGCTGAGGTCCCACCCGCCAGCGCCGTAGCCTGACACATCGATATCGAGCGGCGGGAGCGGCTCGGTCCCGTCGGCGATGTGTGCGAGAATCGCCGCCCCGGTCGGCGTCAGGACTTCCCTGTCGATAGGGCCACCCTGCAGCGACCAGTCGGCCTGCTCCGCGATCTCGACCACCGCGGGAGTCGGGACCGGGTAGGTACCGTGGCTCATCTCGACGGTCCCGCCGCCGGTCGACAGTGGCGTCGTCACGACCCGGTCCACGTCGAGATCATCGAGCAGGAGACAGACGCCGACGATGTCGGCGATGGCGTCGTCGGCCCCGACCTCGTGGAAGTGCGTGTCGTCGAGGTCCGTCCCGTGGACCGACGCCTCGGCCTCGCCGAGTATCTCGAAGATCGCTAGTGCATCCGCTCTGACGGCTGTCGGAAGATCCATTGCCTCGACGAGTTCGACGACCTCGGCGTACGTTCGGCTCGGCCCGTGGCCCTCAGCGTGGGTGTGGTCGTGGTCGCCGTGGGTATGAGCATGTGCGTCGTCGTCTCCGGTGTGGCTGTGTCCCTCATCGTGGTCGTGGGAGTGTGAACGCGAGTGATCGTCGTGAGCGTGGTCGTGGGACCCATCGCCGTCGCTAGCAGCGTCGGTCAGCAGTACCTCGACGCGCGTTGCAGCAATCCCGCAGCGATCAACCTCAGAAACGGCGTATTCAACGGGGAGGGCGTCCTCGACCGGCGATAGGGCCTCGCGGTCGGCCCCGGCGGCCAGTAGTGCCCCCAGCAGCATGTCGCCGGCGGCACCCATTCGGCCGTCGAAAGCGAGTGTTCGCATACACGGGGCGTCGCGCCCCGCGAGTAAAAGCCCTCATACTACGATTCCACTCGGGCGTCGCGACGACCGACGGATCAGGTCCGGCGGACGATATGGATATCGTAGGACTCGCCGTCCGTGACTTCGCCGATAGGGACGACGATGTCTTCGGTGTCGTCGCTGCCGAGGAACACGACGCTGGCGTCGACATCGCGGGCGGTTTGTCTGATCGTCGTCGACAGTTCGCTTGTCGAGTGGGCGCTCACGTCGTCGTAGCGGAGTTCGGAGTCGTCGGTCGCCTCCTCGATCTTGCGCCGGAGGTCGTCCGCGGCAGTTTCGGCGGCGAAGTCCTCGGTCGGGTCGACGCGACGGCGGCGCTCGGCGTAGTCGGCCCCGGTCGGGATGAACGCGACGGCGACGACGTCCTCGTCGAGGGCCGCGGCGTAGGAAACGGCACGGTCGAGCGCGGCGTCTGCGAGCGGTGACCCGTCGAAGGGAACGAGAAATACCATATCGGCGCTATCGCGGCCAGCCTTATGAAACGCGGCGATGGCGGCAGCCTGTGTTACCGCCGCCCTGGCCGGAGGGTATTAGCCCCTGCTGTGCGGTGTGTTATTAGGTGCCATATAAACCCGTCGCCGTGCGTCTTGCCCGCCGGTAGCATAAAGCATATCTCCGGGGCTACCCGAGTTCGTTGTAAGCAGGCTCTACTATGAACGAAGTCCAATTGGAAGTGGCGAAGGCGTACCCGAACGACTCGGGGCGCGGTATCGCCAGACTCGACCCCGACACGTTGCTGCACCTCAAACTCTCTCCCGGTGACATCATCGAGATCGAAGGGAGCGATACGACTGCGGCCAAGGTGTGGCGGGCTGACCGGCAGGACTGGAACACTGACACCGTCCGCATCGACGGCTTCACGCGCCAGAACGCCGACGTGGGTATCGGCGAGCGCGTCACCATCCGGAAGGCCGAGGCCGAGAAGGCCGACAAGCTCGTCCTCGCGCCGCCGGAGGAAGCGTCGGTCCAGTTCGGTTCCGACGCCGCTGGCATGGTCAAACGGCAGATACTGAAGCGGCCGGTCGTCGAGCGCGACATCGTCCCGGTGATGTCCTCGACGAACCACCCGTTCATGCGTTCGCCCGGGCAGGCCATCCCGCTCATCGCCGTCGAGACCGAGCCCGAGGGCGTCTGTCTCATCACCGAGGACACCGAGGTGGAACTCCGCGAGGAGCCCATCTCCGGCTTCGAGAAGACCGGCGGCGGCATCACCTACGAGGACATCGGCGGGTTGCAAAACGAGATCCAGCGTGTCCGCGAGATGGTCGAGCTGCCGATGAAACACCCCCAGATCTTCAAGAAGCTCGGCATCGAGCCGCCACAGGGGGTGTTGCTCCACGGGCCACCTGGGACTGGGAAGACCCTCCTCGCGAAAGCTGTCGCCAACGAGACCTCTGCTAGTTTCTTCTCTATCGCCGGCCCCGAGATCATCTCGAAGTACTACGGTGAGTCCGAACAGCAGTTACGCGAGATCTTCGAGGACGCGAGCGAGGAATCGCCCTCGATCATCTTCATCGACGAGCTGGACTCCATCGCGCCCAAGCGCGAAGACGTAACCGGCGAGGTCGAGCGCCGTGTCGTTGCCCAGCTACTGACGATGATGGACGGCCTCGAATCACGAGGGCAGGTCATCGTGATCGCCGCGACAAACCGTGTCGATAGCGTGGACCCGGCGCTCCGTCGCCCGGGCCGCTTCGACCGCGAAATCGAGATCGGCGTCCCGGACGAAGTGGGCCGCGAGGAGATCCTCCAGATTCACACCCGCGGGATGCCGCTGTCCGACGACGTGAACCTCGCCAAGCTGGCGACGGACACCCACGGCTTCGTCGGAGCCGACATCGAGAGTCTCACGAAGGAGGCCGCGATGAAGGCGCTCCGGCGCTACCTCCCAGAAATCGACCTCGACGAGGAGGACATCCCGCCGAGCCTCATCGACCGGATGATTATCAAGCGGGACGACTTCAAGGGCGCACTCAACGAGGTGAGTCCATCGGCGATGCGGGAGGTACTAGTCGAACTCCCGAAGATGTCCTGGGATAACGTTGGCGGGCTCAGCGGACCCAAAGAGCAGGTCCAGGAAGCCGTCGAGTGGCCGATGAACTCCCCGGAGAAGTTCGAGCGCATGGGCGTGACGCCGCCGTCGGGGGTGTTGCTGTACGGCCCACCTGGCACCGGGAAAACGCTCATGGCGAAAGCCGTCGCCAACGAGACTGACGCGAACTTCATCTCGGTCCGTGGCCCACAGCTGCTCTCGAAGTGGGTCGGCGAGAGCGAGAAGGCCATCCGGCAGACGTTCCGGAAGGCCCGTCAGGTCGCCCCGACCATCATCTTCTTCGACGAACTCGACTCGCTGGCACCGGGTCGGGGCGGCGAGATGGGGTCGAACGTCTCTGAGCGCGTCGTCAACCAACTCCTGACCGAACTTGACGGGCTGGAAGAGATGGAGGACGTGATGGTCATCGGCGCAACCAACCGGCCGGACATGATCGATCCGGCACTGATCCGTTCGGGTCGGTTCGACCGGCTGGTGATGATCGGCGAGCCCGATATCGAGGGCCGCGAGCAGATCCTGAAGATCCACACGGACGACACGCCGCTGTCGCCCGACGTGAGCCTGCGCGAACTGGCCGAAGTCAGCGATGGGTTCGTCGGCTCGGACCTCGAATCCATCGCCCGGGAAGCCGCCATCGAGGCACTCCGTGAGGACGACGACGCGGAGGAAGTCGAGATGCGCCACTTCCGGCAGGCGATGGACAGCGTGCGCCCGACCATCACCGACGACATCCGCGAGTACTACGAGCAGATGGAAGAGGAGTTCAGAGGCGGCTCCAGCCCGCAGCGGCAGGCCGGAAGCGGCGGCCGGATCGGCTTCCAGTAACTCCGACATTCTCGGTCCTGCTCCTCGCTGCGATTCGAGCGCGGTTTTTTCCGTTTTGCTGTTCCGATCAGCGATGTCCCTTCCGCCAGCTGCACAATACCCGTGTATAATTATTAGATAAACTATAAAACCGGTGCTTGTTTCTCCTTTCGAAGCCCCCTTTCGGGTCCCAAGTGTATAGGGGGTGATGTCGAACACTAACCGCGTTTACCGGCTAGCGAAGCGCCCCGAAGGGACCCCCGACCACGATACGTTCGAGCTTTCGGAGGAAGAGATACCGGAACCGGGGCCTGGCGAGGTGCTCATCAAGACGCTGTACCTCTCTGTCGACCCGTATATGCGCGATCGGATGCGTGACAGCGAATCGTACGAAGAGCCGTGGGACGTGGGCGACCCGCTCAAGGGTGCAGTCGTCGGTGAGGTCGTTGAATCTAACGGTGCACGCTTCGACGAAGGTGACGTCGTCACCGGCGAGCTAGAGTGGGCGGAGTACGCCACGGCACCTGGACCGGTACTTACGGAGGTCAACCCGGAACTCGCACCGATTTCGACGGCACTCGGCGTTCTAGGGATGCCAGGCCTGACAGCGTACTTCGGCACGCGTGAAGTCGCACAGCCGTCCGCCGGGGATACGTTCGTCGTCACTGGGGCTGCCGGAGCCGTCGGCTCCGTGGCAGGACAGCTCGCCAAGCTCCAGGGCGCACGCGTCGTCGGCTTCGCCGGCTCCGACGAGAAGGTCTCGTTCCTCGAAGACGACCTCGGCTTCGACGTGGGCATCAACTACAAGACGACCGACGACTACCAGGCCGCGCTGGACGAGGCCGCACCGGACGGCGTCGACGCTTACTTCGACAACGTCGGTGGACCGATTACCGACGCGGTGTTCACGCGACTCAACACCGACGCGCGCGTCGCCGTCTGCGGACAGATCTCGCTGTACAACAGCGAGGACGTACCGGTGGGGCCGCGCAAGCTGACACAGGTCATCCAGTCCCGGGCGACCGTCGAAGGCCTCCTTGTCTCCGACTTCGAGCCGCGGTTCGAGGAAGGAACGAAGCAGCTCGGTCAGTGGGTCGCGTCTGGCGACATCTCCTACCGAGAAACCGTCACCGAAGGCATCGAGAACGCGCCCGACGCGTTCCTCGGGCTGTTCGAGGGCGAGAACATCGGCAAGCAGCTCGTGCAGGTCGCCGAACGGTAGAAAAAAGCGAGTCTCAGGTTACAGTTCGCCGAGTTTGCGGAGGAGCTGGCCGCGGTACTCCTCGTCTGCCTGAACGCCTTTCAGTTCGAGTACGTTGCGCTCTAGCTTGTCGAGTGCGACGTTGAACGCCGTTTCGGCGCCGTAGCCTTCACCGGAGCCGGCCGCCTGGCCCTTGTTGGTCCGCAGGCGGATCTGGCACTGGATGAGCGGCGTGCCACGGAGCTTCTCCTTGTGCTCGTGGAACCGGACGTGGGCGTGCTGGACCTGCATCGCCCCGTACTTGTCCGCGACCGTCTCGATGTCCGACCGGATGTCGGCACGGGAGATCGTGTCCAGCAGCTTGATGTTCGTAATCTGAACGTCCATGTGTTCCTCCTCGGTGTAGGTCAGCGCGCGGAGCACGTCGGTTTTCGTGAGGATGCCGGCGACGTGGGTGTCGTCGTCTTCCGGCGTGACGACGAGCCCGGCGAAGTCGTTGTCGAGCATCCGCGCGACGGCGTCCTCGACGGAGTCGCCGAGCTTCGCCGTCTCGACAGGGCTGCTCATCACGTCGTAGACGGGCATGTCGAGCACGCGCTCAACCTCGCCGGAGCGGTCGCCCCGCGTCGTCTTGTTCATGTCACGGACGACGACGTCGACGATGTCGTGGCGCGTGACCATCCCAGTCAGGCCATCGTCGTCACCGAGCACCGGAAGCCGGGAGATGCCGTGTTTCCGGAGGAGATTGACGACTTGCCCGACGTTGGTGTCTTCGGACACCGTGATGACATCCCGCGTGTAGATGTCCTCGACGCTCAGCGCGTCGAGGTTGTCGAGAACCGCATCGAGGATATCGTCCTCGGTGACGATACCCCAGAGCCCGCCCGCCTCGAACACCGGCGCGAGCTTGACACCACCCTCGACGAGGACGCGCGCGACTTCGCGCACGTCGTCGGTGCGCTCGACCTTCGGTGCCGAGCGCGTCATCGCCCCCGCTTTCGCGTTGTCCTCGACATGGGACTGGACCAGCTGTTTCTGCGTGATAACGCCAGCGTAGTCACCGTCCTCCGTGACGATGATACCCTTGGGGTTCTCGCGTTCGAAGATAGACCGGACTTTCCCCAAGCGCTTGTTGGCGTCAACCTCGACAAATTCTCTGGTGGCGATATCAGCAATGTCCATCGTTCTTCACAGTTCGTAGATTCGACGTGTGGGGTTATCAAGGTTGGTTTAGTCCCCGGAAACCGAGAGACGAACTAAGCTTTAGGCCCTTGGATCTAAGGTGGCTGTATGCTGCCTGACATCGGCGTCTTCGGCCCCTACACGTATCTGGTCACGGAGGTAATCTGGGGGAGTATCGCCCTCGTGTTGCTCTGGCGCGCGCACGCTCTCCGGATGGCGGCCAAGACTATCGCCGTGCTCTATCCGATCGCCTACGTCTGGGATTGGTACACGCTCACCGTCGGTGTCTTCGAGATCAAACTCCGAACCGGTGTCGACCTCCTCGGGATCCCGATCGAGGAGCATATCTTCATGATTGTCGTTCCCGCGCTCATCCTCGGTATCCACGAGAACCTCCACGGTCTTTCGTCCGGGTCGAACAGCGAATAGTTAGAAAACCGATATCGGTTTCAGCTGTTAATTACTGCTAAATCAGCGTTACAACTGGAAAGGTACCCATTCACAGGAACCGTTGATTTCGCACGTTTCTAGTCCTGAAAAGACGATCTGCACTATGCAGACATCTCTCACAGTATCTATATGTGTCAGCCGAGAGTGCCGTCTGATAGCTATGAGTGATACTATCCCGACACCTCACATCGAGCTGTATGTCCGGTCGATGCTGCCCGACGGCGCACACGAACGACAGGAAGCGGTCATCGACCGCCTCCAGACGCTCGACGAGAGCGACCACATCGACGGATTCAACGTCATCGTCTGGGGCAAACAGATCGCACCGCAGTCGGCCGCCGCACGGACGGAGGAAGGCAAGTACATCCTGAACCGCGTCGCCGAATTCAAGCAGTGGGCACTGAGCAACAACGTCTCACTCGAATCCTTCTATCAGGACACGACCGTCGATTCAGAAGTGGCGGCGTCGGCGTACGATGCCATGGCCCTACCCGTGATGGGATTGGCTGAGTACGATGACAGCGAACTCGTCCACGTCGCACCCTGTACGAAAGACGACGCCGTCCACACGATCATGGACCGTCTCGACCGTCTCGAAGCAGGTCAGCCGCCCGCTCTCGATCAGGAGCGCGGCGGCGTGAGCGTCGTCTAACGAGGGACGCTACGAGGACCGGACCGTCTCGATATACGACTCGAATTCGTCCGTTGCCGACAGCGCTTCGAGTACCTCGTCCGGGTCGCCGGACAGTTCGTAGCCTGGCCGTCCTTTCCCCGTCGGCGACTCCGTCTTTTCGTCGCTCAGTAGTCCCTTGTCGGCGAGTCGGCCCAGCGTCGAGATGACCTTCTGGCGCTCGACGCCGCCGAACGGCTGTCGGTCGATATCTGCGAGGTGCGCTTTCACTGTCTGTGTCACGTGGTATGAGTGGACCGGCGTTTCGCCGGCTGTTTCGAGTTCTGCAACCGCCAGTAGGACGAACTGTTCGAATACGTCCGCCGACTGGACCTGATCTCTCATATGGATGACTCTAACGCGGTTAGGGCAAGAAACTATGGGACGACGGTGTCGGCCCGCTGGCCGTATTTCGACTCTGACGGCCTAATGGTCTTATTTCGGCACTATCGAAACGCACTCGTGTCGGAACCACTGACCCAACGATGATAGAAGTGGATTCGGGAGGATTGTGACCCATGTCGAGACGGATTCACTTGTACACGACTCGTCTAGTGCGAATCCACCGGCCGCTGCCGACTCGCTTCGCTCGGGAAGTAGCGACAGTAGAAATGGGTTCGGGCGGATTTGAACCGCCGGCCTCCTCCATGTCAAGGAGGTGTCATAACCGACCTAGACCACGAACCCTCACTGCGAGGTACACCACATTGTTTCCGGTGGGTATAATTGAAGGTTTCGAATTCCGTATCGCCACGTTGTCTGTTGATTGCCCACACATATACGTCAGTGAGTAAGGGTCCCGATAGGCTTAAGTCAATGTACGGATTTGTACATCACAACACGAAAGAGTTCATTGGTGAATACAATGCAAGAGTATATTGAACGCGTCACTGGCGGTGATGACCTGACACAGGACGAGGCTCGGGCCGTTGCGACGACTGTCTTCGAGGATGCGACCGAAGCACAGATCGGTGCGCTCCTGACGGCACTGCGGGCGAAGGGGGAGACGGAGGCCGAGATCGCCGGCTTCGCCGAGGGGATGCGTGACGCCGCTCGGACTATTCGACCCGACCGCGAAGGGCTTGTCGACACCTGCGGGACCGGTGGCGACGACTACAACACGATCAACGTCTCGACGACGAGCGCCATCGTCGCCGCCGGGGCTGGCGTCCCTATCGCCAAACACGGCAACTACTCTGTTTCTTCGTCTTCGGGGAGCGCCGACGTGCTCGAAGAAGTTGGCGTCGATATCGAGGCCGAACCACCGGACGTCGAGGAGACGATCGAGCGAGACGGCATCGGCTTCATGCTCGCGCCCGTGTTCCACCCGGCGATGAAGGCCGTTATCGGCCCGCGAAAGGAACTCGGGATGCGGACCGTCTTCAACATTCTCGGCCCACTGACGAACCCTGCCGACGCGGACGCACAGGTGCTGGGCGTTTACGACCCGGACCTCGTGCCCGTGATGGCAGAGGCGCTGGCCCGACTGGATGTCGAGCGCGCGCTGGTCGTCCACGGCGACGGCCTCGACGAGATCGCTATCCACGGCGAGACGGTCGTCGCAGAGGTCACCGGCGACCGGATCGCAGAATACACCATCACCCCGGAAGACATGGGGCTCAAAACACGTGATATCGAGGCCATATCCGGGGGGTCACCCGAAGAGAACGCCGCCGACCTTCGCGGCATCGTCACGGGCGAAGTCACCGGCGCGAAGCGGGACATCATCCTCGCCAACGCCGGCGCGGCCATCTACGTCGCCGACGTCGCCGACACGCACGAAGCGGGGGTCGAGCAAGCCCGGCAGGCCATCGAGTCGGGTGCGGCGGCCGACAAACTCGACGACCTGATCGGGGCATGACGCGCGTGAAGATCTGTGGCGTGACGGACGAGAAGGACCGCGATGCTGTCGTTAGGGCCGGTACTGACGCGGTCGGCGTCATTCATGGTGTCCCGGTCGACACGCCCCGAGAGGTCGACGAGGCCACCGCCGAGAGACTCACCGACAGCGTCCCACCGTTCGTGACGAGCGTGCTGGTAACGATGCCGACCACAGTCCAGGAGGCCGTCAGGCGTATCGACAGGATCGAACCCGACGCGGTACAGGTCCACGACGGCCTCTCGCCAGCGGAACTCGGGGCACTCGACAACCGAATCACTCAGGACATTGTCGCCGTGGTCGAGGCGGACGCGCCGGCCATCGAGGACTACGCCACCCACGCTGACGCGCTGCTCGTGGACTCTGTCGATGCCGACGGCGGCGGTGGCACGGGTGAGACACACGACTGGGAGCGTACGCGCGACCTCGTCGACTCGTTGGACGTGCCCATCGTGCTGGCCGGTGGACTGACTCCCGAGAACGTGGGCGAGGCCGTCGAGACGGTCGCACCGTTCGCCGTCGACGTGGCGAGCGGCGTGGAGTCTGCCGGCGGCACGAAAGACCACGATGCAGTCGGGCGGTTCGTTCGGAACGCCAAGCGAGCGTCGGAGGGCGCAGTATGACCCTCGATATCTCTCGCGAGGAGTTCGTCGAACACGCGAAGGCGGACCGCCCGGTCGTCGTCCGCACCGCGGCGGAACTTGACGTGGACGTGGAGCCACTGACCGCGTACGCGGCCTTGAGTGGTCGCACGAGCGACGTGGCCGGAAACGACTACACGTTCCTGCTGGAAAGCGCCGAGAAGGTCGCCTCCAGTGACCCCGACGGCGCGTTCGCGCCGGAGACGGACGATCGACACGCCCGCTTCTCCTTCGTTGGCTACGACCCGCGCGCCGTCGTCACGGTGACCGGCGACGAGAGCAAGGTCGAGGCGTTTGACGACCGCTACGCCGACCTCGTGACGACCAACGGCGGCGACGTGGTCGACGACCTCCGGGCGGCGATGCCCGACGTGGCGCTGCGGAACTTCCCGGCAATGGACCGCCAGCACCTCGAAGGCGGCCTCGTGGGCTTTCTCTCGTATGATGCTGTCTACGACCTCTGGCTCGACGAGGTCGGTCTGGGTCGGCCCGACTCGCGGTTCCCGGACGCGCAGTTCGTCCTCACCACATCGACGGTCCGCTTTGACCACGTCGAGGACACTGTCTCGCTCGTGTTTACGCCCGTTGTCAGGCAAGGTGAGGACGCCGGCGAGCGCTACGACGAACTCGTCGCCGAAGCCGAACGGGTCGAAGACGTGCTCTCTGACCTTTCGCCGCTTTCGACTGGCGGCTTCCGCCGCGAGGACGAGATCGCCGGGCCGCAAGACGAGTACGAGGATGCCGTCGAGCGCGCCAAGGAGTACGTCCTCTCGGGGGACATCTACCAGGGTGTCATCTCGCGGACCCGCGAACTGCACGGCGAGGTCGACCCGCTGGGCTTCTACAAGGCACTCCGGGCGGTGAATCCCTCGCCGTACATGTACCTGCTGGGCTACGACGACCTAACCATCGTCGGCGCGAGCCCGGAGACGCTCGTCTCTGTCGCCGGCGACCACGTCGTCTCGAATCCCATCGCGGGGACGTGCCCGCGCGGGAATTCCCCCGTCGAGGACCGCCGGCTCGCCGGCGAGATGCTTGCCGACGGGAAGGAACGGGCCGAACATACCATGCTCGTGGACCTGGCGCGCAACGACGTGCGCCGCGTTGCCGAGGCCGGGAGTGTTCGGGTTCCCGAGTTCATGAACGTCCTCAAGTACAGCCACGTCCAGCACATCGAGTCCACCGTGACGGGGCGGCTCGCCGAAGACAAGGACGCCTTCGACGCCGCCAGAGCGACGTTCCCGGCGGGGACCCTCTCGGGTGCGCCGAAGATCCGCGCCATGGAGATCATCGACGAACTCGAACGCTCGCCGCGTGGTCCCTACGGCGGCGGCGTCGGCTACTTCGACTGGGACGGCGACACCGACTTCGCCATCGTGATCCGCTCGGCCACGGTCGAAGACGAAGGCGACCGGGACCGCATCACCGTCCAGGCCGGGGCCGGCATCGTCGCGGATTCCGACCCCGAAAGCGAGTACGTCGAGACCGAACAGAAGATGGACGGCGTATTGACGGCGCTGGAGGAAATCGAAGATGGGCCGGTCGACGCGGCTGGAAGTGCTGACGACGCCGAGGCTGCGACCGGAGCCGACGGCCCCGAGGAGGTGACCCGATGAGCCCGTCACAGCCGGCTGCTGAGGCCCCCGTCAGAGAGGACCTCCGCGTGCTGTTCGTGGACAACTTCGACTCCTTTACGTACAACCTCGTCGAGTACGTCTCCGAACACGCCGAGACCGAGGTCGTCCGAAACACCGCGACGCTCGACGACGTTGAGGCGTTCGACCCTGACGCAATCATCCTCTCGCCGGGTCCGGGCCACCCGAAGAACGAACGGGACGTCGGTGTCACGCTCGATGTCCTCCGGGAGGTCAGCCCCGATGTGCCGACGCTGGGCGTCTGCCTGGGTCTTGAATCGGCGGTGTACGCCTACGGCGGTACTATTGGCCGCGCACCGGAACCCATCCACGGCAAGGCGTACCCCATCGACCACGACGGGAAAGGCGTTTTTGCGGGCCTCGAACAGGGGTTCCAGGGCGGGCGCTACCACTCGCTCATCGCTGCGGACATTCCCGAGGCGTTCGTCGTCAGCGCGACGACGGAAACCGAGGACGGCACGGAACTGGTGATGGGCGTCCGCCACCGCGAGTACCCCATCGAAGCCGTCCAGTTCCATCCGGAGTCGGTCCTGACCGCGGTCGGCCACGACGTGATCCGAAACTTCCTCGCAGGTCTCTAGATGACCTGAAAGCCGAGCATTCCGAGTATCCAGAGGACGGCGACGGCGATGATAGCGATGATGACGAGCCGCCACGCCACCTTCATAACAAGCCGACCGACCAGCAGGACCACAGCGATAGCCAACAAGCCGACGAGTAACGCTGGTAGCGACGGAAGCGATCCGAGCTGGAGGAGTGGCAACATATTATAGAGAGGAATGCCCACGGGGAAATACTTCGTGGCCAGCGGGGAGAGTGTCCCCGGCATGGGCTCGCCGGACTACTCCGGGATCACGCCGGCAAAGATTCAAACCGTCAGCTATGCTACTCGATAGCATGAGCGTAGCCGGACTGTGTGAAATCTGTGAGCGCCCCGACGTGGACAACACCTGCGACAGGTGCGGGCGGCTCGTCTGTGACCGCCACTGGGACGAGGACACCGGAATGTGTGTCGAATGTGGCGCGGAGGTCGGCCAGCCGGACGACCGGATGTCGCCAGAGAATATGCCCGATGGCGTAGACACGTATCGCTTCTGAGTCACCGGAACTGATTCAGTCGCTGTTTGAGCTGTTTTGCTGACTGCCCGGCAGCTTTGAAAAACGCGTCGCCGGAGTCGTCCCGCCGCGTATCGGCGTCCTCGCCGGCGAAGATGATACCCCGAGAGGAGTTGACGAGGCCGACGCCGTCGGCGAGACCGTGCTCGACGGCGGCTTCGGCGTCGCCGCCCTGCGCGCCGACGCCGGGGACGAGAAACGGAATGTCAGGGACCAGCTCGCGGATCTCTTCGAGTTCGTCAGGGTTGGTCGCGCCGACGACGAGACCGATGTTCCCGTTACCGTTCCAGAGGTCCGCGAGGTGAACCACGCGCTCGTATAGTTTCTCGCCGGAGGCTAGTTCGAGGTCCTGAAGATCCTCACCGCCGGGGTTTGACGTGCGCCCGAGGACGAACACACCCTTGTCCGCGCGCTGGAGGAACGGCTCCAGCGAGTCCCGGCCGAGGAACGGGTTGACGGTAATAGCGTCGGCCGCAGGCCCGTCCTCGTCGTCGAGAATCTGGGCGTACTGCCGCGCCGTGTTGCCGATGTCGCCCCGCTTGGCGTCCAGCAGGACGGGCACGTCCTTCCCGTGTGCGTAGGCGATTGTCTCTTCGAGGGCACGCCAGCCGTCGGAGTCCTCGTAGAAGGCCGCGTTCGGCTTGTAGCAGGCGGCGTGTTCGTGGGTCGCGTCGATGATCCGGCGGTTGAACTGCCAGCGCGGCAGGTCGGCGTCCAGCACGCTGTCGGGGAGCCGAGCAGGGTCCGGGTCGAGACCGACCGACACCACGCTGTCGGCGGCTGCGATGCGGTCCGCGAGACGGTCGAAGAAGTGCATAGATACCGCGGCGGCTGGCAGCGATACAAGCGTTTCCCTCTCGCGTCGTAGGCCACGCCCTCGGAATCAGATTTGATATTTTTGCCCCGGTCTATTTTACACCGCAGGTAGAAGCGCGCTCATGGACCATTTCATGGATGTCGGCCATGTGGCCGAGACCCTCCCGGACCTGAGCGAAGCCCTGGAAGACCCGCGGCTACGGCAGTTCGGGCTTGTCGGCGGCGTCGGACTCGTCGGCGTCGGCGCGCTGCTGTCGCTCGCGCCCGCGTCTGGGCAGTGGCTGTTCTGGTCGTACGCCGTCGCCGCGACGCTGGTGTTCATTGGCGTCCCGCTGCTGTGTCTCGGCCTCGCCGCTCCTGACCCGGAGCCCGGGTCGCTGTTCCATCTTGGCATCGAACTGACGACGACACAGCGCCGGGCCGTCGCGCTGGGCTCGCTCTGTATCACCGTGACGCCGATCGTCATCGCCATCGGAACGCCGCTCGGCCTCCCGACGCTGGTGCTTGCTATCGCTGCCGCGACAGCGGTACTCGGTTCCGTGCTCGTCCTCACCGGCTTCGTCGCATGGACGTCCGCGGCTATCGCCGATCCGAGCCGTCACTGATTGCAGGTATTTCAGCTGGAGCCGAAGCCAACCGTTTCTTTCCGTCCGGAGAACTGTCCTACCCCGAGAGAGTCTCCTCCAGCACGTCGACCGCGGCTTTCACCGCCGCGCCGCTGTGAACTACAATGGTTGCCCCGTCGATGGTGATATCATCACGCGCCGGCACGGTTGCGGGCTTCTCGTTCAGTACCAGGCGGGCCGTCTCCGGTGTCACCTCGACGACGCCCACTTCGGTGTCGTCAGCCGTCACGCGGTAGGCGAAGGCCCCGTCCGGCGTCGGTTCCACGTCCCTGTCCGCATCAACGACGGAAACGTCGGCGAGTGGCCCGCGCTGGAGGCCGGTCAACTCGGAGGCGAGCAACTGTCCGATCCGTCGGCCGTCAGTGATTCTATCTTTGACCATTAGAGTTCCTCCCGAACGTCCGCAGCGATGGCTTCGACATCCACACCCTCACTCCGCGCGTATACGATAGCTGCGGTCTCAAGCGTGACGCCGATGTCGGACTGAAGTGCGTTGATGCCAGCGACGGCAGTCTGTTTCTCGATACCGGCCTCGACAACGGCGTCGAGCACCCGCTCGAACGTCGACCGCGACTGCAGGATTTCCTCACCCGGCGTGAAACCGTCCGGGATATCGGTGTGCGTGGCGTCGAAGGCCACGACGAGGTCGTCGTCGTCCCGTTCGACCAGTCCCTCGCTTGCGGCCACGTCGACCAGCGTCTTGGCCTGGTCGGGCGAGAACCAGTTCCGGTCCAGCGAGAGCGCGACAACGAACTCACTTTCCGCCATCCGGTCGGTTCCACGCTGACGGAACGGCGCGGCGACGGCCGTCTTCAGACTCATCGTCAGAGCAACCGGTCGGCGTGGGGGTAACGATTACGATGGCGAGTCGGCATCGAACGGTTCAAGTAGCCGCTGGGTCTTCCTTCCCGTATGAAAGACCAGGGACGCTCCCCTCGCAAGCGGACAGGCGGCCGCCGACGACCGAACCACAAGAAGAAGAAACACGAGCTCGGCAAGGATACCGTCGAGACGCAGGTCGGCGAGCAGCGACTGAAAACTGTCGACTCCCGCGGTAACACCCAGAAGGTCCGTGCGGTCAAGACCGACGTTGCGAGCATCGCCGACGGCGCGGAAACCATCGAAGCGACCATCGAGAACGTCGTCGAGAACCCGTCGAACCCGAACTACGCCCGGCGGAACATCATCACGAAAGGCGCAATCCTCGAAACCTCCGAGGGACAGGCCCGCGTGACCTCCCGCCCCGGACAGCACGGTCAGGTCAACGCCGTGCTGGTCGAGTAATCCGGCACGCAATCAGCTTTTTCAGCTGTTCACCACTTCGGAGCGACAGCGTCGACTATGGCCGCGGAGCTGCCTTCTGGAGCGCGCTTTCGGCAATGTTGCCGCCGTAGTCGGCGGTCCGGGACAGCGAGTCGACCACGCGGCCAAGTAGCTGTGCGCTCTGTGGGTCTAGCTCTCTGACTTTTCCGTCGACCTCACGGGCGGTTTCATCGACTTCGGGGATACGAGAGCGAGCCTCGTTTGCCAGTTCCACGGCCTCGTCGTTGTCGTCAGCTAACAGCGCATCCATCGCGGTTTCGGGGACGGCAATGGCCTCGGTTTCCAACTGGTCGAGAAGGTCGGCTGTTTCACCGGTGATTTCGTCGATCTCCTGTGAGAGGCCGGCGATCTTGGTTGCGTGGTCGGCGATACGCTCTAGCTGGCGGGCACTAGACTGGTAATCGAACACCGTCTCGCGTGGGAAGCCGATCTCGTTGGCAGCCGTCGGATTGCGAAGGACGGTCCGGAACACACGCGAAACCATGTACCAGAGCCGGTCCACATCGTCGTCGCGTTGTATCACGTCTTCGGCGAGGTCGTTGTCATCCTCGATGAGCGCCTCGACAGCATCGGAGAGCATCGTTAGCGACACCAGCCGCATACGCGTAATGGCGTTGAGAACGGAGAGTTCTGAGGAGTCAAGCAGGTCCTGCAGAACGACTCGGTCGGCCGTCTCCTCGATCATCTCTAGGCCGACCAGTCCCTGTGTTGCATCGCGGATGATACGCCGCTGTTCGGCCGTTATCCGGGCGGCTTCCAATCGGATGATATCGAAGCCGCTGACGTACATCGTCATCACCGCCCGCGTGAGTTCGTGTCTGTTTTCGAGGCCAGTCACGTCGAGCGTTCCCTCGACGTGGTCATCACCGTGTTGTGGCGAGACCAGTAACAGGTCGTCTTCGGCGTAAAACTCGACGATACTTCCGCTCTCGACGCCGTTCTCCGTCGCCCACTCCTTCGGTAGTGAAACAGTGTACGTGGACCCGCCCGTCAACTGTACTTTGCGCGTCTCCATAGTACTCTGAATACGCGCTGAGGATTTATAAAATATACTGTGACTATATATCAACGGTCGGAACTCTGACTTGCACTGTCATGGAATTACGACCCATGATGCGGGCACTCAGCCAAGTGGTCTGCTAGCAATATCATCCCCGATGATTGTTGCCCAGATCGGGTCGAAGTCGGCTTTAGACAGCTGTTACGCCGTCTTCGGCGTGTAACAGGGTAGCGCCACATAATAATATATAGCAGTATATAGCGTTTATATCTGGATATAGGGCTAATAGTAGGGTACTTATCCGCTCTGTAACTTCCAACAGGTGATGACAGATTCACCGAGCGGTGGTCTCTCTCGCCGTCGTTTTTTAACAAGTTCTGGTGCAATCGGGACACTGGCGCTGGCTGGTTGTGTCCAGAATACGAGCCGTGGCGATGGCAGTGGCTCCGATGGCAGTGGGTCTGACGGGAGCTCCGACGTGCTTTCGGGGCAGGTCATTATCAAGGGCAGCAGTACCGTGTTCCCAATCTCCGATGCGATGGCCGAGGAGTTCATGGAAGAACACGGAAACGTCAACGTGACCGTCGACTCCACAGGGAGTGGGGGCGGCTTCGAGAACTGGTTCTGTCCCGGCGACTCCGATATCAACGGGGCTTCCCGCCCCATCAGCGACGCCGAGATAGAGCAGTGTTCGGGCAACGACGTCGAGCCTGTCGAGTTCGAGATTGCGGGCGATGCCCTGACCGTCGCGGTCAACAACGACGCCGACTGGGTCGACTGCATAACCTTCGACGAACTGCGCCAGATCTGGAGCGACGAAGCGGGAGTCACGAACTGGTCGGACGTACGCGACGAGTGGCCCGACATGGAGATCGAACGCTACGGCCCGGCCTCGACGTCCGGGACGTTTGATTACTTCAACGAGAACGTCGTCGGTGAAGACACCGAACACACGACCGAGTACCAACCGACGGAGGAAGACGAGACTATCGTCAAAGGGATCCGTGACAACGAGGGTGGGATAGGGTATTTCGGCTTCGCCTACTTCAACTCCAACTCCGAGGCGGTGAAAGCCGTCGAAGTCAAGGCCGAGGAAGACGGCGAATGTACCGCCCCGAGCCTGGCAAACGCCAAGGACGGCTCGTACCCGCTGGCCCGGCCGCTGTTCATTTACGCGGCCGAGTCAGCGCTTCAGCGAGAGGAAGTGTACGAGTTCATCGAGTTCTACCTCGAGCAGGCCGAAACCGATATCGTCCAAGATATCGGGTACGTGCCGTCGAGTGCCGAGCAGCGCGACGAGAACCTCGAAAAGCTGGACGAGGTCGCTGGCTAACACAGTATAGAATCGGCTTACTCACATGGATACATTATTGGAGACAACACAATGAGCACCGAGACGCCCGGGCCGGATATTACGTCCAGACCGACCGGACGTGCAGCACGCGAGCGTATGTACCGATATGTCTTGCTCCTGTGTGCTGCCGCGTCGATTCTCGTCACCGTCAGCATCGTCGTGTTGCTCGCACGCGACGCGATTACGTTCTTTACGCTGGTGAACCCGGTCGACTTCTTCACCGGAACGGAGTTTCTCATCAGCCGGAACGTCTACGGGTTGCTCCCGCTGTTGAGCGGCACACTGCTGGTGACGGTGATCTCTGCCGTCATCGCACTCCCGACGGGCGTCGCGGCCGCGATCTACCTCAGCGAGTACGCTAGCGACCAGATGCGCTCAGTGCTGAAACCGGGGCTGGAAATTCTGGCCGGTATCCCGACAGTCGTCTACGGTATCTTCGCGCTCGTGTACGTGACACCGTTCCTCCAGACCATCGGGCTCCCGGTCAACACGTTCAACATCCTCAGCGCTTCCATCATGGTCGGTATCATGATTATCCCGATGGTCTCCAGTCTGAGCGAGGACGCGATGAGCTCTGTCCCGGACTCGCTACGACAGGCCGGCTACGGGATGGGTGCGACGAAGTTCGAGGTGACTACCGGCGTCGTCGTCCCCGCGGCGGCCTCGGGCATCTTCTCCTCGTTCATTCTCGCCCTGTCGCGGGCTATCGGCGAGACGATGATTGTCGTCGTCGCGGCCGGCAGTCGGCCACGGATGCTGAACCTCTCGGACCCGCTCGCGAACCTCTTCCAGGGGTATCAGCCGATGACGGCAGCAATGGTCCAGATCAACAGCGCCGACAGCGTCAGTCAACTGGGCTTTACCAGTCTCTTCGCTATCGGCCTGACGCTGTTCGTCATCACGTTCCTGTTGAACCTGCTGAGCAACCGAATCGCGGCGCGCTACCGAGAGGAGTACGAATGAACACTGGGGGACTGAACTGATGGCAACACGAGAACCTGAAACGGGCTGGCACGGGGAGAACAGCGACGTCAACCATCTGCGGGGGCGTGCCTTCGAGGCGACCTGTCTCGCGGCAACCGCCTTCGGACTCGTTTCAGTCCTGCTCCTCCTGCTGTTCGTCGCCAACGACGCGTTTCGGCCCTTCTCGGCGGACGCAGGGTGGCTGGCGACCTACGCCGCCACCGTAGTGGTACCGCTGGCTGCACTGGCTGTTTATTACTATCGTCTCGACGAACCGGCCGGCGAGGTCGCCTACGTCACCAGCGGACTTCCGGTCGTCGGACTGCTGCTCACAGGCGGGTTTGCGGTGCTGTTCATCGAACTACTCTCCGTGCTTGAGTGGTTCGCACTGCTCATCTCGCTGGTCGTGGCCGGCGGCCTGATCGTCGCACACGGCCGACTGCGGCCGAAGGCTGCGCTCGAACGCCTCGCCGTGGTGTTCCTCTCTCCGGTCATCACCATGTTCGGTCTGCCACCCACCAGATTCAACTGGTTCGTCACCGACACCGCCGCGGCGCTCGGCCTCGATTTCGGGCTGTACTATCGCGTAATAAGTCTCAGAGAAGCGATCCTGATGCTCCCGTTCGTGCCCACGGACTGGGTCATGCTACTCCTGACGCTCGTGCTCCCGATCGCCGGTGCCGCAGGCTGGTTCGTGGAAAAGCGACGCGAGTCACGGCGTGACGGCCTGGCCGTCGTCGGGATGACGACGGTGGTCGCGGTATTGGGCCTCGTCGCTGGGCCGCTACTCGGGATCGGGACTGAGGTGTGGCTACTTCTGGTCACCTTCGCCGCGCTCCCGCTCGGGGTCTACGTTGAAGGCGTGATCCGCCGTAGTGAGGGCGTCCGCGGACTCGCCTTCCCGGTCGTCGCCGTGCTGGGTGTGGCAGCCGGGGCCGTCGCCACCAGTGCGCTCGGGTTTGCCGGACCGAACCCCTGGCTCGACTGGGGCTTCCTGACGAGCGCGACCTCACGGACCGCTGCTGATGCCGGTATCTACCCCGCGATGGTCGGCTCAGTGATGATGATTATCGTGATTGTGCTCACGACTTTCCCGGTCGGTGTCGGGGCGGCGATTTACCTCGAGGAGTACGCTCCCTCACAAGGATTGATGGGCAAGTTCGTCACGCTCATCGAGATCAACATCGGGAACCTCGCCGGTGTCCCATCGGTCGTGTACGGGCTGCTCGGGCTGGCGCTTTTCATCCGGGTGCTCCAGTGGCCCCAGGGGTCCATCATCGTCGCTGGCCTCGCCGTTGGCCTGCTGATACTCCCGATCGTAATCATCTCCGCTCAGGAGGCAATCCGATCCGTTCCCGACTCGTTCCGACAGGCGTCCTACGGAATGGGAGCGACCCGCTGGCAGACGATCCGTCAGGTCGTCCTCCCCGAAGCACTTCCAGGCATTCTGACCGGAACGATACTGGCGCTGGGTCGGGCTATCGGCGAGACGGCCCCGCTGCTGATGATCGGGGCGGCGGCGTCGGTCCGGCTCGCGCCGAACAGCTTCTTCGACGTAGCGAGTATGATGCCCCGCCAGATCTTCTCGTGGTCGTCGGAGCTGGACCCGGCGTTCCGCCACGGCGTGCTGGCGGCCGGCGTAATTACACTGCTTGCGGTGTTGCTGGTGATGAACGCGACAGCGATTGTCATCCGGAACCGGTATCAGCGAACAGGATAATTCATGACAGAGAACGAGATGACGAGCAACGACAGTACCGAGCCCACACCGACTACTGAAACGGCCGCGTCGTCACCGGACCCGTCTGGCGACCCCCTCATCGAACAGTCGATCGACGTAGAGGGAACCGGCGACACCGCGGGCGAGACGGGGAAGCCAGTCATCGAGTCCCGCGACCTGAATGTGTTCTACGGCGAGACGCAGGCGCTACAGGGGATCGATCTGGCCATCCCCGAAAAACAGGTGACGGCCATGATCGGCCCTTCTGGCTGTGGCAAGTCCACGTTCCTGCGGTGTATCAACCGCATGAACGATCTCATCGACGCGGCGCGGGTCGAGGGAGACCTCTACTTCGAGGGGAAGAACGTCTACGATGCCGACGTGGACCCGGTGGCGCTGCGGCGACGCATTGGGATGGTGTTCCAGCATCCGAACCCCTTCCCAAAGAGCATCTACGACAACGTCGCCTACGGCCTCCGGATTCAGGACCAGACGGAGAACATCGACGAGAAGGTCGAAACGGCACTCAAGCGCGCCGCACTGTGGGACGAAGTCAAAGACCAACTGGACAAGAGCGCACTCGACCTCTCGGGCGGCCAGCAACAGCGGCTCTGCATCGCCCGTGCCATCGCCGTCGACCCGGATGTGATCTTGATGGACGAGCCGGCATCGGCGCTTGACCCGATCGCCACATCGAAGATCGAGGACCTCATCGAGGAACTGGCCGAGGAGTTCACTGTCGTTATCGTTACTCACAACATGCAGCAGGCGGCTCGTATCTCCGATAAGACGGCTGTCTTCCTCACTGGCGGCGAGCTCGTCGAGTTCGACGATACAGACAAGATCTTTGAGAACCCCGACAGCCAGCGCGTCGAGGACTACATCACCGGCAAGTTCGGATAGCTGTCTCTCGCAGCCGTTTTTGTCACCGCTTACCGCTCCAGCGTCGCTTCCGTGTCGATACCGTACACCGCTTTCGGCGTCTCGACGTGTGCCGTTCTGACCGCGTCTTCGTGCCCGTTTTCGAGTAGCCAGCGGACGCGCCGTGGCACGGTCTTCGGTCCAAGCACCGCGCCGGGGCGGTCCGGGTCGTCGATGTAGTCCGTCTCCATCAGGAACGGCTCGTCAGTCTCGACCGCGATCTCCAGTTCGTCTTTGTCTGCAAGTACTGATTTGACCGGGCCATGGAGTTGACCGCCGGAGTAGTGTTTGACGACCTGCGTCCGGTCGAGGCCACGATCTTCGGCCCAGCGAGCGACTGCTTCGAAGTCTTCGCCGCCCTCGGTGTGGAGCTGTATCGCACAGCCCACATCGGCGGCGCGTTCGAACCCGTGACACATCACCTCGTTCGAGGCTTCCCAGACGGCGTCGTCCACGTCGTAGTGCGGTCGCCCGGACTTCATCGCGAGCGCGTCGCTGTTATCGACGTACTCCGCCGCCACGTCGAGGCCAGCCTGCATGATGTCCCGCGCCTCCGGCGGTGTGTAGCCGCCGTCGACGAGCTTCGAAATCAGCGCCGGGTGGACACCAAGGACGGGCCAAGCGCGACCGTCCAGCACCTCAGTCGCAGCGGCAGCGGCTTCGACAGTGAGGTCGAACACCTCACGGAAGATCGCCTCGTCGGTGCCCTTCTCGACGAGATGCCAAGACGGCTTGTTGAGCACCAACAGGTGGGTTCCGCCCTGAGACGCGAACTCCTCGGCTGCCGCGACGTTCCGGCCGTTGACCGGGTCGAGATGGAGGTGGTTGTCCAGTACCGGCGTGTCGTCGATATCCATACGTGCTCAATGGTGCTGGCCAAAAAAACAGTTGGCGTCATGTGCTTCAAACCCTAGAGCGTCACTGCATCTTCGGCCGCGTTGCGTAATGCGTCAGAGCGGCCGTACTCACCCGGCGCGATAGCGACCGTTTTGACCCCCTCCCGTGCGGCCACTTCCAGCGCCGGCTTGAAATCCGTATCTCGCGAGGCGACGGCCAGTACGTCGATCTGTCCCGAGGCGACGGCATCAGTCGCGTCAACAGCGAGCCGGACATCGACGTCACCGCTGGTGGTTCGAACCTCGAACCCGCGAGCCTCGGCGGCCTGGATGAGTCCCGGCGAGGCGTTCTGGTCGACGTAGAGGCGAGTGACTGCCAGCGGGCCGTACTCGGCTGCGATATCCCGGACCTCGTCCAAATCGACATCGAACTCGGACCTGAGTACGTTCGGACCGTCGACGAACAGCCCGACGCGCTGTCGCGAGTCTTTCTCTTCGAATAGCCGACGGAGCAGCTTCATGCGCCTCTTTCCCCGCCCAGGCCGCTTATGCGTGCCGCTTCGTTCTGTAAACTTCTCACCGCTATATAGAATGACATGGCACAAAACTTAGGACGATACCTCCCACACACTACAGACACATTTCCATGCGGAGTCGGCCAGCAACAAGCACAGGATTAGACATATGAGTAAAGAATCTCTGCACGATCAAGACGTGCTAAACGGGCTTTGTGAGATAATCTCCGATCCGGCTATCGTCCTAGACGCCAACGGCGACTTTGTCGACATCATCCACAACGCCCACAACGGGGCATTATTTTTCAAAGACCCGGAAGCACTGCTGGGAACGGACCTCTGGGATATTTTCTCTACAGCACAGGCTGACCAGTTTTACGCGATTATCGAAGAGGTCTTAGAAACAGGTGAACAACAGCACATCGAGTATCAGCTATCGCTCGATCATGGGGAGCGATACTTCGAGGCTCGTGTCACGCCAGTCGGCGGTGATAGCGCTGGGCGGGTGCTATGGCTGGCGGAAGATATCACGCAACGGAAGCAGCGGCGAGAGAAGCAAGCCCTCATCGAGCGGGTGTTCGAGGTCAGTCCGGTCGGCATCGTCGTCGTAGAGCGGTCCGGCAGGATTTCGCTGGCTAACGACCGCGCCGAGGAGCTACTCGGTCTCGAACGCAAGGAGATCACTCAAAGACGATACAACCAACCGGAGTGGAATATCTTCTATGAAGACGGGACTCCGATCCCTGAATCGGACCATCCGGTTACACGGGTGTTCAAATCCGGCGAGCCAGTGTTCGGGTTCGAGCACTGGATAGAACTCGACGACGGGAGCGAGCGGTGGCTTTCGAGCAATGCCGCGCCGATACTGGGTGATGACGGGACCATCGAGCGCGTCGTCGTTGGTCTGGACGACGCAACGAGGCTGAAACAGCGGGAGGAACAACTGGAATGGCTCGTCGGGACCGAAACCCTGGCTGACGTTGGCGGGTGGGAGCTCGATCTGGAGACGGATATGATAGAGGGAACTGCCGGGATGAAGCGCCTCTATGGAACGCCGGAGTACAATCCGACGCTCGAAGAGGCCATCGAGCAGTACCACCCCAACGATAGAGCGGCCGTTCGCGACGCTATCGAGACCTGCCGTGAAACTGGCGAACCGATGGAACTGGAGGCACGCCGCCAGACCGCTGACGAAACCGAGCGCTGGTTCCGACTCCGGGCGGAAAAAACTGTCCGGGACGGGACGCCGAAACTGCGTGGCATCGTTCGTGACATCACACAGGACAAAGAACGGGAGCAGCGGCTCATGGTCATGAGTCGGATTCTCCGGCACAACATCCGGAACAAGCTGACCGTGATACGAGGTAATTCGAGACTCCTCAAAGAAGAACTCGACTCGTCTGATTTCTCCGTTGACGCTGCTAGTGGACACATCGACAGAATCGAAAACGCCTCGAAAGAGCTTGACTCGCTGGCCGAGCGCGCACGGACGTTTGATCGGGCTATCGAGCGCGACCTCCGTGATGGCACACTTCACCTCCAGCAAGCCTTCACCGATATCCGGGACGAATTCACACCGCAGCATCCCGAAGCCACCGTTGAAGTCGTACCGACCGACACAGAGGTATCGGGTGACAGGATGGCTATCGACCTGATACTGGGGATTCTCGTCGAAAACGCCATCGAATACAGCGATCTGCCCGATCCGACAGTCAAGCTTACCGCCGAAGAAACGATGACAGGCCAAGTGATAGTCAGCATCGATACCGATGGATCTGCTATCCCAGATATGGAACGCAATGTCTTGGCCTCGGAAACCGAGGGGCCAGTGGCACACAGCCGTGGACTCGGACTGTGGGCAGTTACGTGGCTCGTCCGACGCCTTGGTGGGTCTGTGACAATCGACGAGGACCACGACGAAACGCGGGTCGAACTCGTGTTCCCGGTGGCACGAAGCGAGTAACGGGCTGACCGCTAATTTTCGGTTCTGCTCTTGCCGTCCATATGCCACAAAAGCCAATTTGATATCGTAGTATATGATTTATCAGCGACGCCACAGGCGGTGAAGGGCCAAACGGTAAGACCACGCGGTTCGACAGGTCCGGGTATGACACTGCGGGCACCACCGCTCTCTGCGGTTCACCGGCGGGCCGACGCTTCGTTCACCGATTTCGGCGGGTGGGAGATGCCGGTCGAGTTCGAGTCGATCCGCACAGAACACGAGGCAGTCCGGAGCGAAGCCGGGAAGTTCGACGTTTCGCACATGGGACAGATAACCGTGGACGGCCCGGACGCGGCGACGCTGACACAGCGGCTGACCACCAATGATGTGACCGTGCTGGACCCGGGCGAGGCCCAGTACGGGGCGATCACAGACGAGGACGGGATCATGCTGGACGACACCGTCGTCTACCGACTACCGGAAGGTGCGGCCGACGAGTTCCTGTTTATCCCCAACGCTGGGCACGATGGAGAGATGACCGAACGGTGGCTCTCTGAGCGGGACGAGCGGGGGCTCGACGCAACGGTGACGAACCGGACCGAGGAGTACTCGATGATCGCCGTTCAGGGGCCTGACGCGCCGGACCTGCTGGCGGCCGAGACAGACATCTCGCTCTCTGCCCTATCGCGGTTCGAGGTGGCTGACGGGGTCGTTGCTGGCGTCGACTCGCTGATCGCTCGGACGGGCTACACCGGCGAACCCGGCTTTGAAATCCTCTGCCCGCCCAACGGTGCCGAGGCGATCTGGAGCGCGCTTGCGTGCCAGCCCTGCGGTCTCGGCGCGCGCGACACGCTCCGTCTAGAAATGGGTTTTCTGCTCTCCGGTCAGGAATTCCATCCGGTCGACGAGCCCCGGACGCCCTACGAGGCCGGCATCGGCTGGACGGTTGCGCTCGATACGGAGTTCGTCGGTCGGGACGCTCTGGAGGGCGTCGCTGCGGATGGTCCCGAAGAAAAGCTCGTCGGCATCGAACTCATTGACCGCGGCGTCCCGCGCCACGGGTACGACGTGACAACGCCGGAGGGGGAGCCGATCGGCCACGTCACCAGCGGAACCATGAGTCCGACGCTGGGGGCACCGATTGCCCTCGCCTACGTCCCGGCGGCGTACGCCGAACCGGACGAGTCCGTCCGCGTTGTCGTCCGCGGTGAACCGAAGAAAGCACGTACCAGGAGCACGCCATTCCTCGATAGATGAGCTTCGACGTTCCCGACGACCTGCGATATCTGGAGTCACACGAATGGGTACGCGTCGCCGGAGACACTGCCAAGGTTGGCATCACGGCGTTCGCACAGGACGAACTCGGCGACGTGGTGTTCGTCGAGCTGCCCGAGGAAGGGGCGGAGCTGACCGCTGGTGAGGACTTCGGCGTCGTGGAGTCGATCAAGGCTGTGTCCGACGTGTACGCTCCCGTCTCCGGCACCGTCACAGCGGTCAACGACCGACTCCGCGACGAACCGGAACTGCTGAACGAGGACCCGTTCGGCGACGGCTGGATGCTCGAGGTCGAGGTTGCCGACGAGAGTGAAACCGACGACCTGCTCTCACCCGACGCGTACCGCGACCAGATCGAGTAAGGCTTGATGGCAGCGGTCCCCCGCAGGAGGTGAAAGGAGTAACCTAATGTGGACACGGTCGCTAGCTGTCGATATCATGTCACCCCGGCGCTACTGGGTGGTTCTCAAATGAGTAACAGTAACTCACATGCCACAGGCAGTCCGTACGCACCGCAGACGGCCGCAGAAACCGCGGCGATGCTTGACGCGGTCGGAGCCGACGACCTCGAGTCGCTGTTCGACGTTCCCGAGTCCGTCGCCTTCGACGGCGAGTTCGGTATCGACGCCCGGAGCGAGCGGGCAGCGCGCCGGGAAGTCGCTGGCCTTCTGGGCCGCAACGCCGACCTCACCGAGTTCCTCGGGCGCGGCCACTACGATCATTACGTCCCGAGCGTTGTCGATGACCTCGCAAGCCGGTCGGAGTTCCTGACCTCCTACACGCAGTACCAGCCCGAGGTCGCACAGGGGTTCCTGCAGGCCCTCTTCGAGTTCCAGTCGATGCTGGTGGAGCTCACGGGACTGGGCGTCGCCAACTGCTCGATGTACGACGACGCGACGGCGCTGGGCGAGGCGGCGACGCTCTCCCAGCGCGTCCGTTCGGTGTCCGGCGATCAGATTCTAGTTCCCGAACACCTCCGAGAGGGCAAACGCGCCGTGCTGTCGAACTACGCCGATGGACCGGACCTCACGGTCGAGTCGTACCCGATGACCGACGGCGTCGTCGACGTACCGGCGCTGGCCGACCAGATCGGCGACGCTACCGCGATGGTGTACGCCGAGTCGCCGACGGTCCGGGGCGTCATCGAGGAACGCCTCGGGGCTATCGGCAATCTAGCCCACGACCACGAAGCGCTGTTCTGTCTCGGCTCGGACCCGATAGCGCTGTCTCTGCTGGAGCGGCCGGCCGATGTCGGGGCCGACGTGGTCGTCGGCGACGCCGCGTCGCTGGGGACCGGAACGGCGTACGGCTTCGGACTGGGGATGTTCGTCACCCGCGAGGAGTACTTGCGGCAGGTCCCCGGTCGGCTGGTCGGGGCCAGCGAAGACGCCGCCGACCGCCGCGCGTACACGCTGACCCTCCAGACGCGAGAGCAGCACATCCGCAAGGAGCGGGCCACTTCCAACATCTGTACAAACCAGGCGTGGGTCGCGCTCCGAACCGCGATGCACGCCGCGTGGCTCGGCCCGGACGGGCTGGTTGAGCTCGCCGAGGACTGCGTGACCCGCGCCCGTGACCTGGCCGACCGCCTCGACGACATCGTCGGCGTGAAAGCGCCGATTCACGGCCGCCACCACTTCCGGGAGTTCCTCGCCCGCACGGACCAGCCTGCAAGCGCAATCGTTGCCGATCTCGCGGCTGAGGGCTTCGCAGTCCACGCGGTCGACGACCATCTGGTACAGGTGTGTGTGACCGAAACCACTGCTGACGCCACAGACGAGTTCGTGGCGGCGTTCCGGGAGGTAGCGAAATGACACTCACCTCGCGCTACTCGGCGAAACACCGTGGGACAAACCACGTCCCACGTGCTTCACGCTCGACACGGGGGTGTCTCGCGTGAAATACGATCAAGCGCGCTGGACCGACGACAGCGAGGACCGGTACGAGCCGCTGCTCTCGGAGAAGGCGAGCAAAACGGTCGACATTGAGGACTCGTCACTGCCCGATGACCTGACGCGAGACAACCTCTCACTGCCGGACCCGGCCGAACCCGAACTGGCCCGGCACTACACGCGTCTCTCGCAGATGAACTACGGCGTCGAGAGCGGGCCGTTCCCGCTTGGCTCGTGTACGATGAAGTACAACCCTTCCTTTACCGAAGACGTAGCCGCACGGGCAGACGCGGCAATCCACCCTGGCCGACCCGATTCGACGGTACAGGGGACGCTGGCGCTGTGTCACCGGCTACAGGACTATTTGGGCCGAATCGGTGGGATGGACGCCGTGACGCTGCAGCCGCCGGCCGGCGCAGCCGGCGAGTTCACCGGCATCCAGATCGCGAAGGCCTACCACGAACACAACGACGACGAGCGCTCGGAGGTCGTCATCCCGGACTCGGCCCACGGCACGAACTTCGCGACGGCGGCGATGGCCGGCTACGAGGTCGTGGAGCTACCAAGTGGCGACGACGGCCGCGTCGACATTGAGGCACTGGAGGCGGCTGTCGGCGACGACACCGCCGCGCTGATGCTCACGAACCCCAACACGCTGGGGCTGTTCGAGCGCGATATCGAGCATATCGCCGATATCGTCCACGACGCCGGCGGCCTGCTGTACTACGACGGCGCGAACCTCAACGCCCTTCTGGGGCGCGCTCGCCCCGGCGACATGGGCTTCGACGTGATGCACTACAACGTCCACAAGACGTTCGCGACGCCCCACGGCGGCGGTGGCCCCGGTGCCGGCCCGGTCGGCGTCCGTGAGGAACTAGCCCAGTTCCTCCCGAACCCGCACGTCAGAGAGCGCGGCGGCAACTACGAACACTACGAGCCGGACCACTCAATCGGGAAGGTGCATGGCTTCTATGGCAACTGGCCGGTACTTCTCAAGACCTTCGCCTATATCGCCAGGCTCGGCGACGAGGGGCTCCGGGACGCCAGCGCCAAGGCCGTGCTGAACGCGAACTACCTCGCCGAGCAGATCGAGTACGAGGTGCCGTTTGGCCCGTTCCACCACGAGTTCGTCGCCAGCGCGGGCGAGCAGGACGCCGCCGACGCGGCCAAACGGATGCTCGACTACGGCGTCCACCCGCCGACGACGAAATGGCCCGAAATCGTCGACGAGGCGCTGATGACCGAACCCACGGAGGGCGAAACCAGACGCTCGCTGGACCAGCTCGCAGCCGCGTTCAACGCTGTGGCCAGTGATTCGGACGCCGAACTGGCCGACGCGCCGTCGCGTCCGGCGGCGAAACGCATCGACCAGGCGACTGCGGCCCGGAACCCGCGGCTCTCCTGGCAGGCGCTTGACGACACGTAGCCGCTCGTTTCGACATTTGATACTCTTGCCCGAGCGTATATGCCACCCCGACGTATAGCCGTTACAACGGAACGCTATGTCCGATATGCCGAATTTGTTGTACGTAGGCCCTGCCGACGAGGACGCGGATACAGCCATGCCAGACGCGCCGGCCACGGTCACGTCAGTCACCACCGTGGCGGCCGCGCTATCGGAACTGGCCGAGCACGCCTACGATGCCGTCATCTGTGAGCAACACCTGCCGGGCACGGAAACCGGTCTAGAGGTGATAGCGGCAGTACGTGAGCAGTACGACACGCTCCCAGTCGTTCTCTGTACGGCCGAGCCAGATGGGATGGTCGCGGCGCGCGCGACACAGCTCGATGTAACCGAGTACGTCCCCCGCAGCGAAGTGTCGCTGATGGACCGAGTGTCCGACATTGTGACGCAGGGGAGCGAACCGGCGGGCCGCGGCAACGGAAATGACCCACCGGCTACTACCGATGACCGACCGACGCGGCTTCCGCCGGAACTCGCGGACTCTTTCGACGCTATCGCGGGCAGTATCTCCGACGCCGTCGTCACCATCGACGCCGACAGCGAAGTCGTGTACGCCAACGACGAGGCTGCCGAGCTGACGGGCTATGACCGTGAGGAGCTGGTCGGCGACGATTTCGCGAAAGTGATCCCCGAACACCTGCGAAGCTCCCACTTCGAGGGAGTGGACCGCTACCGCCGGACCGGCGACCGGAACGTCGACTGGGACTATCTCGAACTCCCGCTCGTGACCGCTGATGGGAACCAGCTGACCGTCGCGGTGTCGTTCGGTGATTTCGAGCGAAACGGGCAGTGGTTCTGTACGGGCGTTCTCAGGGATATCTCCGATCGGAAGGAGCGCGAGCGGGCCCTCGAAGAGACGAACCGGCGGCTCGATCTGGCGCTGGACGGGACAAACACCGGCGTCTACGAGTGGAACCTGGACACCGACGAGATGGTCTGGGACGAGGCGACCGCGGAACTCTTCGGGACGACGGCAGCGACCTTCGAAGGCACTGCCTCGGCATTTTACGAGTACGTCCATCCCGACGACCGCCAGTCACTCGAAGCGGCGGTCGAGCGGGTTTCAGAGAGCGGCGAACGGGTCGACGCTGAGTTCCGTACCGACGTCGACGGGGAGACGCGGTGGCTCCGGACGAGTGGGGTTATCGAGGAACGCGACGCACAGGCCCCGCGCCTCGTCGCCATCGCCACAGATATCACGGAGCGCAAGGAGCGGGAACGGACGCTGCGTGCCAACAACGACTCGCTACAGGAACTGACACAGCTTGCAGCCGGGAGCGGACTCAGCGAGGCCGAAACTGTCCGTCGGGTCATCGAAATCGGGCTGGACCGACTCGACATGTCGTTTGGCTACCTGAGCCGTATCGAGGACGGAGTCCACGAAATACAGATGGTCTCCGGTAACACTCCTCTCGAATCCGGAACAGAGACGCCGCTTGAAGACACGTACTGTCAGCGAGTGCTCGAATCCGGCGACCTCTACGCGATTACCGATGCCACCACCGAGGACGGACACGCGTCGGACGTGTACAGAAAAACCGGCGTCGCGTGCTACGCTGGTGGCCTCATCACAGTCGACGGCGAGCCCTACGGAACGCTCTGCTTCGGCGACGAGCAGGCCCGGGTGGAGTCCTTTTCCGAGAGCGAGGAGGCGTTCATGAAACTGCTCGTGGAGTGGGTGAACCACGAACTCGAACGCCGCCACCGTGAGGACGAACTCGAACGGTACGAGAACATCATCGAGGCGGTCGACGACGGCGTGTACGCCCTCGACTCCGAGGGGTACTTCCAGTTCGTCAATCAGGCGATGACCGACCTCACGGGCTACTCCGAATCCGAGCTGCTTGGGTCGTACACCGGCTTCATAAAGAACGACAGTGTCGTCGAGCGTGCCGAGTCCATCGTCCAAGAGATGATATTCGGGGACCGCAACGACGAGGAGACGTTCGAACTGAAGATCCAGCAGGCGTCGGGGGGCTCGTTCCCGGCACAGGACCACATGACGCTGCTGTACGACGACGACGGGCGGTTCGCCGGGACCGCGGGCGTCATCCGGGACATCACGGAGCAGAAACGGCGCGACGAGGCGCTGTCCGGACTGCTGGATACGACCCGGTCGCTCATGCAGGCACAGACGCCACAGGAGGTCGCTGAAACGGTCATCGAGGCGACCCGGTCTGATCTCGGGTTTGACCACGCGCTCGTGCGGCTGTACGACGAGGAGACTGACACACTCCGACCCGCCGTCGCCAGTGACAAAGTCCCGGAACGACCGGTGTACGACGCCGACGAGGGCTTCCCCGGCGACGCATTCCAGCGCGGTGACTCGCTGGTCATCGACGAGTTCGAACGGGTCGACAACTACGACTCCGACGTTCTGTCGGCGACGATGTACCTCCCGATGGGTGACCACGGGGTCGTGAGCATCGGCGCACAGGACGGGCAAGAGTTCACCGACTCGGACATCTCTGTGGCGGAAATCCTCGCCTCCAACGCGGCCGCTGCGTTCGACCGCGTCGAGCGTGAACGGAGCCTGCTGCGGTACGAATCAGTAGTCGAGAACGTCCGTGATATGATGTACGTCCTCGACGACGACGGTCGGTTCCAGCTGGTCACCGAACCGCTCGCGGAGTGGCTCGGCTACGAGCGGGCGACGCTTCTGGGCCAGCACCCGCGGATCGTCCTCGATCAGGACGCGATTGACGAATTTACGTGTCGTATTGGCGATCTCTGTCAGCAGGGCGGAACCGGGGCAGTCAAGCTCGAAACGGCACTGGAAACGGCACACGGAGAGACGCGTCCGGCAGAGATCGAGGTGTCGCTGCTCGGCGAGGACCAGTTCCGTGGAACCGTCGGCGTCGTCCGGGACCTGACCGAACTCAAGCAGGCACGGGCAGAGCTGGAGGACGAGCGCGACCGGTTCTCGTACCTGTTCAACACGCTTCCTGACGCCGTCATCGAGACGGAGACCGTTGCAGGCGAGTCGGTCGTCAGATCAGTCAATCCCGCGTTCTCCGACGTGTTCGGGTACGAACAGGACACGGCCGTCAACAGTCCCCTGTCGGACCTCCTCCGCCCACCGGACACTGCGCACGATGAACTGCCCCGGTTCGACAACGGGCAGGCAAACGGCGACCCCTTCCAGACGGAACTCCGACTGATGACCGAGACGGGGTTCCGCGACTTCCTCTTCCGGGGCGTGCCGTACAGCCGGGACGGTGACAGCATCCGCGGATTCGGTATCTACACCGACATCACTGAGCAGCGCGAGCGCGAACGCCGACTGAAACTGCTCAACCGCGTTCTTCGGCACAATCTCCGCAACGACCTGACTGTCGTCCTCGGGATGGCCGACGCGCTGGATGAGCGAATTGACGACGAGGACCAGCGTGCCATTCTCCATCGGCTTCAGCGAAAGGCGGAGGAGATGGCGTCGCTGAGTGAGCGCGCACGCGACATGGAGCGCTCCGTTCGCCGCGACCAGTACGGTACGGACCCGGTCGACGTGCCCGCAACCGTTACCGATACCGTGTCTTCGTATCGCGACGAGTACGCCAGTGAAATCAAAACAGACCTCCCGGATGTGTCGGTTACGGCGGGTGATGGGCGATTACATCGAATCCTCGGTGAACTCCTCGAAAACAGCCTCGAACACGCCGGCGACGACCCGTCCATCCGCATCGGTGTCCAGACGGGCCCACGAACCGTCTCAATCACTGTCGCCGACGACGGCCCCGGGATTCCACAGCACGAACTTGACGTTGTGACCGGTGACGAACCGATTACGCAACTGCGTCACGGGACCGGACTCGGTCTGTGGCTAGTCGTCTGGGTGACCGAAACCTACGGCGGCACAGTTGACTTTGATAGCAGTCCGGACGGCGGAACAGTCGTCACACTGGAACTGCCTCGGATAGACGCCTAGATAGTGTCGCGAATCCGGTCGGCGAGCACGCTGTACTGCTCCGTGCCCGTTCCTTTCTGGACCACGGCAGTGACGCCGTGTTCTGCGGCAGCATCTGCGACGTCGTCGTGTTCGCGGGCCGTAAACAGCAGAAACGGGATGTCGACGTCGTTATCTCGGAGCGCGCGACACAGTTCCATTCCGTCGAGCCGGGGCATCTTGTAGTCACTGACGACGGCGTCGAAGTCGCCGTTCGTTGCCAGGTCCAGTGCCGCTTCTGGGTCGTCCTCCGTCGTTATCTCGAACCCGTCTTCCTGTCCCAGAAACGTCCCGACGATCTCCAGAACGTCTACGTCTTCGTCTACCAGTAGGACCTCGATACTCATCGGTTCTAGATCCGTGGTTCCCCGATAAAAACTCTCGGTCACCGCATCGCATCCAGATCGACGACGACCTCCTTGTCAACGGTAATCCACGTCGATAGCTTGGCAATGCCGGAGAGCCCCCGCGGTGACACGGTACAGCGATCCGGTTCACCGGTGTACTCAACCACGGTCATCGACAGCTTGTGCGGGGCCTGCGTTCGCTCGGTGGTCGCGTTCCCTGCACCGTGCGGGTCGTGCGGGTCGAGACTCATCGGTAGCAGATATATCTCTGGGACGGTGTAAAACAGCTGCTAAGAGGTCTCTATACCGATCCGGAGAGCTATGCTGCCTGTCCAGTGTCGACTTCGCCGTCGATGCGGACGAACCCGTAGTCACACTCAGGGCAGTGCCACTTGATCTTGGTCCCCAGGTGCATCGTCGTGCTCGCGACCTTCCAGAAGTCGCGGTACTCTTCGCATTCAGGACAGTAGTGTTCGAGTTCGAGGCTCATACTCGGTTGTTTTCGCAGGGGTACAGTTGAATTTCCCGGTTCCACGCGGGGCGTCGAAGCAAGCAAACCGCTCGAACCCCTGTCTTCCAGTATGACTCAGAGTGCGTACGAGCCGACCCATCCGACCGAACTGGCTGTCGACGCTGAATCGCTGCCGCCATCGGCGACCGAGACGGCGACGTTCGGCATGGGCTGTTTCTGGGGCCCGGACGCGCGGTTCGGCGCGATGCCGGGCGTGGTCAGGACGCGGGTGGGCTACGCTGGTGGGACCGAACCGAACCCCAGCTACTACTCGCTGGGCGACCACACCGAGGTCGTTCAGGTCGAGTACGACCCCGACGCAGTGAGCTACGAAGCGCTGCTGGACGTGTTCTGGACGAACCATGCACCGTTCTCCGCGCCCCTGAAGCGCCAGTACCGCGGCGTGGTGCTGGCACACGACGACCGGCAGCAGGAGACCGCGGAACAGACGCGCGAGGAACTCGAATCGCGGACCGGGAAGACCGTCGAAACGGCTATCGAAGCACTTGACCAGTTCTATCTGGCGGAAGACTACCACCAGAAGTACGAACTCCGCTCGACGCCAGTCGTCGCCGACGAACTCGAGGACACCTACGGCGACGCGTTCGTCGATTCGACGGTCGCCGCCCGGCTCAACGGCTTCGTTGCCGGCCACGGCGAAGACGACGAACGTGAGGCGCTGTTTGCCGAACTGGATATTTCACCCGCTGCGCTCTCGGAGGTCCGTCGCCGGCTCTGAACGCGGTGCCGGCGGTCCACAGTCGCCACGAGGCTCGGCCGTCCGCGCTCGCCACGGATCTCAGCCGCCCGCGCTCCCCAACGATTCGCCCACGGCTATAAGACGCTGGCAGTGCCAGATTCAACTATGACTATCTATACCGGTCGCGGCGACCAGGGCCAGACAGATCTCCGGAACATGGAGCGGGTCTCGAAGGACAGCCGTCGTATCGAGGCCTACGGGACCGTCGACGAGGTGAACGCGCTGGTCGGCGTCGTCAGGCCGACCGGTCACGACGACATCGACGAGAAGCTCCGGGTCATCCAGAACCACCTCCACATCGTCCAGGCCGACTTCGCCAACCCCAGCCCAGAGGAGGACGACCCGCGGATACAGGAATCCCACGTCGAGACGCTCGAAGACCTCATCGACGAGGCCGATTCGGAGCTGGACCCGCTCGAATCGTTCATCCTCCCCTCCGGATCCGAACCTGGGGCGAAACTCCACCACGCCCGTGCGGTCTGTCGGCGCGCCGAGCGCCGCTGTGTCTCCTTCGCCGCCGAGGAGGCCGGTGTCAACGAGACGGCTATCATCTACCTAAACCGGCTCTCGGACGCCCTGTTCACGCTCGCCCGCCTCGTCAACAAGCGCGAGGGAATCCGCGAGGAAAACCCCGATTACTGACGCTTCGGGGCTTTTTCTCGGCAGGAGACATCTGAAACTCGACGCCACGCTAGCGGCGGCGGTTCGCAATAGCAAAGTGACCGGCCCGGAAGGGTGAGGTATGAAAGCGACCGCGAAGGCACATCCGATTCAGGGGCTGGTCAAGTACCACGGGATGCGCGACGAGGAACTGCGACTGCCGTACCACGACAGCATCTCCGTCTGTACCGCACCGAGCCACTCGAAGACGACGGCCGCCTTCGACCCGGACCGCGAGGAAGACGTGTACGTCATCGACGGCGAGGAGGTCACCGGCCGAGGGGCCGAGCGTATCGACGCCGTCGTGGACCACGTACGCGATCTGGCCGGCATCGATCACGGCGTCCGCTTCGAATCGGCGAACAACTTCCCGACGAACATCGGCTTTGGCTCCTCTTCGTCAGGCTTTGCCGCTGCGGCGATGGCACTGGTCGAGGCAGCAGGTCTTGACATGACACGACCCGAAATCTCGACCGTTGCACGCCGCGGGTCCTCCTCGGCCGCACGTGCGGTGACGGGTGCGTTCTCCCACCTTCGGACCGGCATGAACGACAAGGACTGCCGGAGCGAGCGCATCGAGACGGACCTCGAAGACGACCTGCGCATCGTTACCGGGATGGTCCCATCATATAAGGAAACCGAGGAAGCGCACAAGGAGGCCGCGGAGAGCCACATGTTCGAGTCGCGGATGGCCCACATCCACGGACAGATCTCGGATATGCGCGACGCGCTGTACGACGGCGATTTCGACGCCGCCTTCGACCTCGCCGAGAAGGACTCCCTGTCGCTGGCCGCTGCGACGATGACTGGTCCTGCCGGCTGGGTGTACTGGCAACCGCGGACCCTCGAAATATTCAACGCTGTCCGGGAACTCCGCAACGCCGAAGACGTGCCGGTGTACTTCTCCGTCGACACCGGCGCGAGCGTCTACATCAATACGACCGAGGAGTACGTCGGCCGCGTCGAGGAAACGGTCGCTGACTGCGGCGTCGACACCCGCGTCTGGGATGTCGGTGGCCCCGCACAGATTCTCGGCGAGGACAAGGCGCTGTTCTGAGCCCACTGCCGAAACGCTCCGGACACATCAGGGCTGTTGCCCCCACTCCGGGTGGAAGTTGTTTTGTGCTATCACAAACAACGGTCAGCTGTGACGTCTGCACATCGGCTCATAGCCTTCCACTTCGCTATCGGTTTCGGCATGCTTCTCTTGCTGCATGATGAAGTAATGACAACGCTCGGAACGGCGTCTCTGGTGAACTGGGCGGTCATCGCTATCGCAGGACTGGCAGCGATAGGAATCCTGTATCTCTCCGAACGCCAGCGCTTCCCTGAGCCAGTGTACAGTGCGTGGTCTGCGCTGCCCGAGAGGGAGATAACCATTTTGGGGCTTTTCGGTGTTGTCATGCTTGGAGCTGTCGGGCTAGGTCTGTTGTATAGTTCGACCATTCCGTGGTTCTACGACGTAGGCGTTGGGGCATACGTCAGCCTCATCGGCTATCGAATCGTGTACGGGCTCGTGTTCCCGGTGCCCGAAGCGGCACTCGGCCGCATATAGGGCCCAGTCGCGAACACAGATAGTGTTCACAGAACCATTCAAACCGATTTACTGCGGTACAACTCGGGGTAGAAACTTTGGGGAGGGGATAGCTACAGAAAGTAGTGTAAGATACAGCAGGTATGTCCAACAGTCTGCCACCCGTAATTTCACGCTTGACAGAGCGAGTTAGGAAACAGAGACAGCGTGGGCCTATCGCGGATTATCGGAGGACTCAGCAGCGTCCCCTTCTTGTTCGAACACAAGGCAATAGCTGTGGTCGTACCCGTAGCCGTATGTGCCTTCACCGTGGTCGCGTGAGGAGTTGTCGGCCTGCCACGTTACAACAACCTCTCCTTCGAACCGGAACTGGTCAGCCACCTCGCTCGCCACGTCCCACGCGAGCGTCGTCACCGCTCCTTCGAACTTCATGTTCGAGACGTCGACGAGAACGTGGCCGCCCTTTTTCAGCAGACCGTCGACGTGGTCGAACACGCACCTAAGATCTGCAAGATACCGCTCGTAGTCCCGTCCCGTCTCGGTATAGTTCGTCAACGGGTCTGCATCCATCTCCTCGACCATGTACGGTGGCGAGGTGAAACAGCAGTCGACGGGCGGCACGTCGTCATAGCTCGTGGCGTCCAGCGCGTCGCCGTGGATGACTCGCTCGTGATGGTCAACTTGCTCACGAGCGAACGACGCGACCTCGGCGTCGTACTCGATGCCGTATGCCTCCCGTCCCAGACGTTCTGCGACCCGAAGGGTCGTCCCGAATCCGGCGAACGGGTCGAGGACAGTGTCGCCAGCGTCGGTCCACTCTGACAGAAAGTGCTCGACATAGGCGGCGGGCGTACGTGGGTCGCCGTCGAACCTGTCAGGGAGGTCAAATTCGTACTCGTGGAGGAGGTGGAGGAACGTCTGCATGGCGAGAGCGAGAGCGGGCGAAATTAAAAAGCCGGTCTTTGAACGCTCAACGCACTTTCGGCCTGTACTTGTGCGCGAGTCTTGACAAGACTCGGATAGACGGAGCTTGTGGTGGTTTCTATAACGGTCACACAGAGTTAACTCAGTCTCGCACCAAGAGTCAGATACAATGCGCGTCGCCGTTCTCGGAGCCGGATATGCCGGACTCACGCTCGCCAGAAAGCTCGAACAGACTCTCCCCAACAGCGTCTCGCTGGTCGTCGTCGACGAACAGACAGAGCACCTCGTCCAACACGAACTCCACCGGGTCGTCCGGCGGCCGTCACTGGCCAACGAGATCACTGTCGACCTCCATGAGGTACTCGACTGTGAGATTCGACAGGCGAGGGTCACGGATGTCGACCCGGATGCCGGCGTGGCGACGCTGGACGGAGCGGAGACGCTGTCCTACGACGTGGGCGCGGTGTGTCTTGGTGCGCAGACGGCGTTCTACGACCTCCCGGGCGTGCGCGATCACGCGACGCCGCTGAAGCGCCTCGACGACGCCCGCGAGATCCGCGAGCGCTTTCTCGAACTCGGCGATGGCGACCGTGTGATCGTTGGCGGCGCTGGCCTGTCAGGTGTGCAGGTGGCCGGCGAACTGGCCGAGATGCGCGAGGACAGCGATATCGAGGTCCTCCTGCTCGAACAGGAAGACGCCGTCGCGCCGGCGTTTCCGGCGTCGTTCCAGTCGGCCGTCCACGACGCGCTGGTCGACGCCGGCGTGACCGTCAGGACCGGAACCGGCGTGGCTGAGGCCAATGCCGACGCGGTTACGCTCGGAGACGGCACGGACCTGTCGATGGACCAGTTCGTCTGGACCGGCGGTATCGAGGGGTCGCCGGCGCTCGACGCCGACCGGCCGGTCGTCCGGGCAGACCTCCGACTCGGCGAGTCGACGTTCGCCGTCGGCGACGCCGCTCGGGTCGTCGACAGCGACGGCGAGGCCGTGCCATCGAGCGCAGCGGCGGCCATCCGCGAGGCCCGTGTCGCCGCGGACAACATCGGGACACTCGTTGAGCAGTCACAGGGTAGCCACGGCGAGTTCCAGCCCCGACTGACCCAGTATCAGTTCAACGTGCCAGGCTGGCTCGTCTCGGTCGGCGACGACGCCGTGGCGAAGGTCGGCCCCTCTGTCCTCACCGGGCGCGCCGCGCTGGCGCTCAAGACGACTGTCGGTGCGGGCTATCTGGGAACGGTGGGAGCCGTCCAGAACGCGGTCGATCTCGTCAGTGAGGAGCTGGACCTCAACGATGTTGAAGCTGAACACGAGTGAACACTCAGTAGACAACCCGTTGACCCCTCCAGCGGTGTCTGGTTCCCGTGACTCTGCTGAATCCAGTGCGCGTATCGACCGCTGGTCTGTCGCCGAAAGATATGGAGTGTAAATCCATCGGGATACAGGTAGCAATTCGTGTCAGCTCTTGTTGTTCGGGTCGAAGGCATAATAGACGACAGCCATCGCGACTCCCATCGCGACGGGTCCGAAGCTCCCGCTACCGGGCAACAGAAGCCGAACGGCAAACACGCCAACAGCGGAGACGAAACCGATAAGAAGAGCGTACGGGAGGCGGGACAGCCCACGGACTCGGTCATCTGCCCGTCGGTACAGACTTCGTAGGGCATCCATATATGTGCGTATCGCAGGTGGGGATATGTCTCTTGTCCTCGGGCGTCCCAACGGCCCCGTCATACCGCTGCGAGTGCGACCGGAACGGTAGCGCCCAGCGGCTACAGCTACAGATGGAACTGAGGGTGGTTCTGAATGGGTGCAACAGAGCGGCAAAACAGTAGGCGCGTCAGTCTTCGCCGTCCGCAGTCGCGTTCCCGAGCACGTCGTCGGGTTCGATCCAGATGACGAACTCGTCTTCGCCGTCGCGGTCGACAACACCGTTGATGTAATCGCCGTCGACGGGGGCGGTGTTCACTTCGGATTCGGCGACAGGCACGACCTGACGGACCTCATCGACGATCCATCCCATCGCGCCCTGTTCTTCGAACACACCTGCGTCGAAGACGACGATGAGGTTCTCTGACCCGTCGCTGTCGATGTCCATCATCTCCTTGGGGTTGAGGATCGTCGTAATCTGCCCCCGGAGGTCGACGACGCCCTCGACGTAGTCATCGGTGTTGGGGACGCGAGTGACCGTTTCGCGTTTGACGATCTCTTCGACGTAGTCGATGTCGAGACAGTAGTACTCGTCGCCGAGCGCGAATTCGAGGACCCGGACCAGTTCCTCTGTCTGGGTCGCCTCGTCGTCGATAGCCGCAGCGCGAGCGCCACCCTCGGTCGTGGCGGTGTTGTCCGACGCCATCGCCTCTTCGATGAGTTCCTGGTCCGGCAATTCGACGCCGGTCGGGCCCTGCATCGGGTTGGCCGACGCCGAAAGGTCGTCCGTCGGCTGGTCGACGGCACCAGTGTTGGTGTCGTCGGCCGTTACCTGTGCGGAGGCCTCGGCCGCTCGCTGTGCGGCGGCCATCGCATCAGTATCGCTCTGGCCAGTGGCTGTGCCGCTGGAGTCGGTGGCGCTGCCGGTGTCATTGTCGGCCTGTCCATCGGCTGCAGACGCTTCGTCAGTCGTGTCGTCGCTGGCCGCGATCGCCGATTCCGCGTCGGCGGTCTCGCCTGCCGTCTCCTCGGTTTCGCCCTCGTCGTCGGGCCGCTCACCGGACCCATCCGCGGAGGCGTTGTCTGTCTCCTCGGTGTCGTCGGTAGTTTCTGCTTTGTTCCCCTCGCGCATCTGCCGGATGCGCTCCGCCCTGTCCATACGTTCGTCGTCACTCATGCTGGTACCTCTGTGTCGGTAAAGCCGAACTGCTCGTCGAGTTCAGCGGCGATGTCTTCGAAGACAGCCGCCATGTCACACGATTCCTCGGTCGCGAAGATAGACTGGCCGGCGCTGAACGCGCGCTGCAGCGCCACCCGTTTACGGACCTCCCAGACGGGACTGTCCGGGAACGCCATGTTGAACCATTCGAGCATCGTCTCGTCCTCGGACGTCGTTTCGACCCGATTGGCGACGACGCCGAGCGTGTTGATCGACGCGTCGGTCTGGCGCTCCATCGCGGCCATCTGGTCCATCAACAGCTCGATGGCCCGTTCGGAGGTGGCCTCAGTCAGTGCGGGAATGAGGACGTTCTGTGCGGCGTACATGCCGGTGTCGGTCAGCTTCCCGTAGAACGGCGGGCAGTCGATGATAACGTAGTCGTAGTCGGCGTCGAGCGTCGACAGTGCCCGGTCGAGCGTGTCGAGCGCGTGTGACCCCGTAACCATCTCCGGCGTGATGTTGATAGCGAACGAGGCTAGCGCGGCCTGGTCGATATCCCCACCCTGTGTGTTGACCCGGGCGATGAGGTCGGCGATGGTCAGTTCGTGCTCGGCCTGAAGCATGTCGATGCTGGAGGGGATCACGTCCATCTCCTCGCCCTCGCAGATAAGCTCACCCAGCGCCGATGGATCGCCGGTCAGTGCGTCGAATAGCGTCGGCGGGTCGGCGTCGTACGCCTCGACGAGGCCGACGCCTTCCGTGGCGTTGCCCTGCGGGTCGAGGTCGATAAAGAGGACGTCCCGGCCGCGGTCGTTCAGTGCACCGGCTACGTTGATAGCAACTGTCGTCTTTCCGGTCCCGCCTTTTGCGTTGGTCACACAGAAGCGGGCTGGACCGGTTTTTGATTGCCGGTTCATCATCTAAGTATCCACAGGTCGACTCCGAGTCACTATAAAAATGTGGTCCCGATTATCAACGTCGCAACTGGGGGACGGAGCACGGACGAGACTGAAACACCCGCGAGCGTATGCATGACGGCCGTCTGACGGTGTGCAAGATTTATGATTGTGTAGATTGAAGGGTCAATATCATGACCATCAACCCGCGCGATTACGACCTCGACGAGTTACGGAAGATGGCTCGTCAGCGGGGCAACGGGATGAGCGACGAGGACGTCCCGGACCCGACGGACCTGGACATGGGGCTTGACGACGCCGATGAAGAGGTGCTTGCGGGGAGTTCGTTCCGCTCCGGGCTGTACCGTGAACTGCTGCCGTTCCTCGGTGGTGACGCCCACGAGAAGCCCTATCTCGAAGCACTGCCCGAGACCTACGCCGCGGAGTTCGTGGTCTTCGAATGGCTCGAGTTCCTCCTGATGCACTCCGGGTATAAAGGGGCCGACGAAGCGCTCGATTACTATCGCTCGATCGACTGGCTAACAGAGGACGTACAGGACGACCTCTCGGATTACCTGCTTGGCATCGACGAGTCGGCGACCAACGACGACAACGAACTGAGCGTCGACGACCACATGCTGAGCCTCGTCTACATCGCGAAGCTCACTGCGATGACGTAACCTTCGTTTTCAGCACCAATTCTGTCCGTCGAATCCCCGATACTGAGGGGGACGCAGTATCAGTCACCTGAGGGGACAGCTATCAGTCCTGAATACTAGGGAGAGGATATATATCGGGCGGTCGACAAGGACGACCGTATATGAGTGACGAGGATGCGGACGACGACACCGGGTCCGAATCGGACGCCGGTGTGTCGTCGGACGGCGCTGCCGCTGTTCCGGTCGGGGTCAAGCTCGGGAGCACCCGGACCGTCATTGCCCTGCCGGGCGAACACGGCACGGAGAACCGTATTATCAAGACACTAACGTGCATGGCGACGTACGAGGACGCCCTGACCGGCGAGGAAAAGGTCCTCTACGGCGAGGAAGCGGCCCGTGAGTATCCAGACCGCGTCGAGTACATGCTTCGGTCGGGGCTTCCCGAGGACGCCGACCGGGCCGAGATGACCAAGACGTTCTTCGAGGCCATCATCGAGGAGCACGACATCCCGGCAAACAGCGGCGTCGTGTACGCCATCCCGACCATCGACAATCCGACCGGGCTGGAGAACCTCCAGAACGTCATCGAGAACTCCTCTATCGGGCTGGACCTCGTCGAGAGCTACCCGGAGTCGCTGTGTGGCTCTATTCCGGCCTTCGGCGACGACCTCGAAGCCATCGACGAGATATTCGTCTCCGTCAACATGGGGTCGACGAACCTCGAAGCCTCCGCGTACCGACGGGGCGAGCAACTCTCTCCGTTCACGACGGGCGCGGTGACCGGAAACGAAGTCGACCGGATGATCGCCAACTACGTTGAGGAAGAAACGCAGGGCCGTGTCAACATCGACAACCAGACCGCCCGCGAATACAAGGAAGAACACGCCGACTTCGTCGACTTCGAGCCGTTCACGGACATCATCCAGCAGCCCGGCGGCGGCTCACACGAGTTCACCATCGAGCGCTCAGTGATGGACGCGGTCAACGAGTACCTCGACGACGCCGTCGACGAACTGGCCAACACGTTCCTGCCGGAACTGGCGAACGATTACATGAAAGTGTACCAGCTCGCGCTGGACCGGCCGATCGCCATCACCGGTGGCATGGCCTGCATCCCCGGTATCGTCGACGAGTTCGAAGAACGCCTCAGCGCGGAGCTGAACCGCGACATCGATGTCATCGCTGCTGAGGAACCGGACATCGCACCGACCATCGGCGCACAGCGGATCGCAGCGCGCCTCGTCGAGACCAGCTAGGGATTCCGCCAGCAGTCCAGCCACCGCTCGATTCTGGGCTCGGACTGTGCCATTTTATGACCGCGATCGGTCGAGAGCAGTTCGAATACGTCGGTGTCGATTCCGAGGCTGGTCGCGTCCGTTGCGAGGTCACCACCCTGTCGCTTCTGAGATGAACCCCCGCCGAGACTGGTACGTGGCATATGCTCGGCTACGGCAGCCTGATACCTAAAGCCAAGTCAGACACCCGTCTGCCGGCTGACGGACGGCGTGACGAGACGCGTGGAGTATCGACGGCCACGGCCCTGACGGCGACGCGACAATGCAATTCACGTTGGGTTTATATTAATTTACTACGCCAGTATCAGAATACATAAGTCAAACTCAAACCTTCAGACGCATTCTGGCCCGATAATGGGGAAAATTATCAGGTTAGATAATCTGAAGACAGAACCACCCGATGTTCTCACTAGTACCGGTTCGGGCGGGCTCTTCTCGACCGGATATCTCCACGACGAGCCGGCACTGGCAGCCGTCGACGACGACGAAACCCCACGGTTTGCTCTCACCAGCCGCAAGCACGGCGTCGAAATCGGCACCTCAGAGTCAAGTGAGACTGTGCGGCCGGGCAGCAACTACCGAATGGTCGGCGTCGTGACTGACAAGCGGGTCCTGTTGCTGGTGGGCGACGACGACGGCGACAGGCGGTTCGCCATCCCGCACGTCGATATCGACCAGGTCGCGGGCGACCACTCCCTGGGCCATGGCCAGATCACGTTCCGGCGGTGCGGTGAGACGGAGTGGCGGATTCACTGCGGCAAGCAGGGAATCGTCGACCTGACCGCGTATCTCTCACACGCGTCACAGGCGTGGGTCCGCGTCGAGAACATCTTAGACGAGGTCAAGCGGATGCTGGTGACGGCGACAGAGCAGCGCGATCAGGGAGACTACGAGCAAGCACTGGCGACGGTGCTGGAAGCCGGGGACCGTCTCGACGTGGCCGGGGAGACGGCTACCGAGTTCGGGCCGCCTGGCGATACAAACGCGCTCGAAGACCGGGTTACGACGGTACAGGAGCGGCATATTGCGACGCTTACGGAAGTCCGTCGCAGCCGCGCCCGCAGAGCAGTCGACACCGGTGAGCAACACTGGCGGGAGAACGATTTCGAGGCGGCGTACGACGCCTACGAGGCCGCAAGAGCGGAGTACAACGAGATCTTTTCGCTCCCCACAGAGGACATCCCCGAACTCACCGACATCCGTGCCGAGCAGGACCGACTCGACACTGTTATTGAGGACCTCAAGCAGTCACCGCTGCACACTGCGGCTGCAGCCGACAACGAGGCTGTCGCGGCGGAAGACTCCGCTGTCGCCGCCGACCACTGGGCCGAGGCGCTCGAAGCCTACCGAGACGTTCTCGAACTCGACTGGGGGGCGGACGAACGGCGGTTCGCTGGCGACCCCAAGCGGGTCCGGGACCGATTGGGGACCGTCGCAGAGAACCTCGTCACCGCGCGGCGGACAGTCGCGACGGACGCGATGGAGGCAGGGGACTGGTACGCCGACGCCAGCCAGCCCGACGCCGCGTTAGCGGAGTACAAGACGGCAAAGGCAGCGTTCGAAACTGCCCTGGTAGACGCCAGAGACTGTTATCCGGACGCCACCGACCACCTCGAAGCGGAACTCGATGCCGTGGAACAGCGGCTCTCACGGGCGAAAGCCAGACTCGATGAGGGACCCGTCGACGTGGACGACCGCTTCGACGGGACCGAGACAGCGCCGGACGTGGACATCACGACCGCCGACGAACGCTCGCCGTCTGCGACTGACACGACCGACCGCTCGGATACCGAGACCGGTAGCACTGACCCGAAAATCGACCCGACTGGACACGGCGGGTCGTAGTCCCCGCAAGCCACGCATTCTCGGCTCACTGTCTGTGCTCGTCCACGCTCTGGAGACCTGTGTAGTGATGTGCTATCGCCACAGAACGAAGGCTTCTGCGGGGCCCCATGCGACGAGATAGCATAATTCAGGCGTGTTAGACCTTCTCCCGGCCGAGCCGACTATGGTCAGGAGAAAATTTATATCCTTCAATAGAATATATACAATTATAATGGATTGCACCAACTGTGGCACACGGATGTCATACAACGACCAGACGACAAAGCTCACCGAGTTCGTCTGTCCCAGCTGTCACGAAACCGTCATCGACTGGAAGGCCGAGGCCCGCAACGCTCGCGTCCACTGACCGGTCCCGCTCGCTTTTTCATCGATAGTCCGCTGTCAGCCACCGCTACGGCTATTGATTTTGTCCTCGTTGTCTCTCCATCGTCGTAACAGGGTGGGGCTACACTGTAGGCAGCCACTGATTGCCGGACGGTCTGCTGGCTACAGCCACGACGATAACCACAAGAGCGTGCATATTCGTTCAGAAACGATTGCCGAATATTTTTATATTTCAGGAGGGGATAACGGGTCATGGCAGATTCGCCACGCATCGGCTGTCTCTACGCCGACACCTGTACGGACGAGCAGGCGTCGGCCTACGACTGGTGCCAGGAGGCGGTTGACGGTGCGGAGCGGTGCGCACTTTCGTCGGTCGAGCCCACCGAATACGACGTCCTCTGGTGGCATCGTGACGAACTGTTTGACGAGCGAACCCTTACCGACGCGCCGGCCCTGGCCGCATACGTCCGTGACGGCGGCTCGCTCCTGCTGACACTGAGCGCGCTCTCGGCCGTCGAACCGCTCGGGTTCGAGGAGGTCGCACCCGACGCCACCGGCTGGGAAGAGATCCCCGAGCCGACTGGCCATCTCTGGCAAGTCCTGTACGATGACCACCCGATCCACGCGGACTACGACACCCTTCGCGTTCATACCCGCGGTGCCGGTGTCACGATTCCCTACGCGAGATACGAGTCCATCGCACCACAGTCGGGAGACGTGCTCGCGAGCACGGTCCGGGGCGACACCGATGTCGTCAAGCAGATGTCGATTCTCTCCTGGGAGCCCGGCAACGGGCAGGTGCTGGGTATCGGGTCCTCGGTGGCGTTCGCCCAGCCGACCCACGACGTGTGTCGGGGCAACCGCGAGACGCTCATCGAGAACGCCTTGGCGTTCCTGGCGACAGACGAACGGCACCCGCTGACCGGCCGCCCGAAGGACGTCGACACGTTCGGGCAGTTGCGTGAGCGGCTTACCGATGACCCGAGTCGCCCGTCCTACCACGTGACGCCGCCGGCGAACTGGCTCAACGACCCGAACGGCCTCATCCACTGGAACGGGCGCTATCACCTGTTCTACCAGTACAATCCGGCCGGGCCGTTTCACAACACGATCCACTGGGGCCACGCCGTCAGCGACGACCTCGTCCACTGGGAGGACCGCCCCGTCGCGCTCACCCCCTCGCCCGACGGGCCGGACCGGGACGGCTGCTGGTCCGGCTGTGCGGTCGACAACGACGGCGTCCCGACCGTGCTGTACACGGGCGGTCGTGACAAGCGCCAGCTTCCCTGTATCGCCACCGCCGCGGACGACGACCTCACGGCCTGGGACAAGGACCCGGACAACCCTATCATCGAGGAGTTGCCGGCCGAACCGGAGGTGCTCCGCACCGAGGACTGGGAAGGGGAGTTCCGGGATCACTGCGTCTGGCGCGAAGACGGGACCTGGTACCAGCTCATCGGGGCCGGGATCGAGGGCGGCGGCGGCGCGGCGCTGCTGTACGAATCCGCCGACCTCCGGAACTGGGAGTATCAGGGCCCGATCCTTACCGGCGACCGGGACACCGCCGGGACCGTCTGGGAGTGCCCGGAGCTGCTTGATTTCGGTGACCGACAGCTCCTGCACATCTCGAACTACGAGGACGTGGTGTACTTTTTGGGCACCTATTCGGACGGGGAGTTCGAGGTCGACCGTCGTGGCAAACTCGACCACGGCGACTTCTACGCCCCGCAGTCGATGTGGACCGACGACGGCCGCATCCTGACCTGGGGATGGCTTCCTGAGGCCCGCGACGTGAGCGGCCAGTGGGACGCCGGCTGGTCCGGTGCGATGTCACTCCCCCGGGAGCTATCGCTGGCCGACGACGGCGGCCTGTGTCAGCGGCCGGCCCCCGAACTCACTGAATTACGTGGCGACAACACGAGCTACGACGTGGTGCGCCTCGACGCGGGCGACACCGAGCAGTTGCCGGTCGAGAGCCGGTCGTTTGAACTCCGTGCCGCGGTTCGGCTGGAGGACGCCGAAGCCGTCGAGCTGTCCGTCCTCGAATCGCCGGACGGCGAGAAGCGGACGCCGATTCGGTACTCCTACGAGAGCGAGATTGCCGTCGACCGGTCGGCGTCGAGCACCGATCCGCAGGCGACCGGCGATACCCAGTCGATGCGGGTCCAGCCGTACGACGCGCCGCTGTCGCTGCGTGTCTTCGTCGACGGGAGCGTCGTCGAGGTGTTCGCCAACGAGCGCCACTGCCTGACCAGCCGCGTGTATCCGACTCGCGAGGACGCGACCGGCATCTCGCTGTCGGCCGAGGGCGGTCGCGCGACAGTTGCGTCGCTGGATGTCTGGGAACTGGATTCAGTCTGGTAGACGGTCCGGCCGGATACGTGGAAAAAGGCCGCTTTGAAGTCACTACTCCCCACTCAGTCTCGGCTCAGCCGTCGTAGCCAGCGCCGCCTGCATCGTCGCTTTTGCCGCGCCGAATCAGCTCTCGGTCCGTCAGTGGGAGTTTCTCGCCGTCCAGCGGGATGTGCCAGTGCCCGAGCGTCCCGATGATTCGCGTCCGACTCCTCTCAACGTCGAGTCGGAGCGTTGGGCCGAGTGAGCCGCCGAACCGGCGCATCTGCTCGGACTCGGACAGGTGGGCGATTTCGTCCAGCGTCTCGCCGTCGAAATCGTAGTAGTTGAAGAAGCTCTGGACCAGCACCTCACTGTCGTGAGGGAAGGCCATCCACGAGTAGGACTGGAACGGCGCGTTCTCGGGGTTTGTGGCGACGAGGCCGGACTCGTTCAACGGGACGTAGTCACCGTGGAGGTTCTCCGCGACAAAGCCGTACAGCGCGTCGAAGCCCTCAAGCCCCGGCGCAAACGTGTGGAGGTGGCTGGAAATAAAGAGGTAGTAAAGCCCGTCCCGATACACGATGTGGGGCCGTTCGAGTTCCTGATTGACGCCGACGGCGTCCAGCAGCGGGTCTTCGAGTTCCCACGCAAGCGGCTCGCCCGTCGGCGAGCGAGCGATGCCCACGCTCCCGTTAAACTCCTGTAGTGCGGCGTCGCCACCGCAGGCGTCGCTCCCTTCCGGAACCGGCGCGTTCGCCTCGAACAGGAGCCACGTCTCGCCCGTTTCTGGGTCCTCGAAGAACCACGGGTCCCGGAAGGTGTATATCATCCCGCGGGACTGGTCCTCCCGCTCGTAGCGGTCGCCGTCGGGCTGGAGCAGTTCGTGGTGGGTCCACGGACCCGAGAGCTCGAACCCATTGTCCGTGTCGATGCTGCCGCCGCCCGCACCCACGATTCGCTGGGTGCAAGTCAGGTCTTCGGCTCCCTCCTCACCGGCCGCGGTATAGAACAGATAGACGCTGCCGTCGTCGTCGTACAGAGCCGACCCAGCCCACTGGCGCTGGCCCAGTGCGTCCTCGAACACCGGGCCGGCGTTGTGCCAGTTCCGCCCGTCATCGGAGTAGAAACAGCGGATGGTCGCCACGTCGTGGCGCTTGCCGGGCAGCAGATCCGACGGGGCGGTCAGCGAGAAACAGACCCGATAGCCGTCGACCGTCGCCAGCGTGCCGTCGCGGTTACGGAGAAACCAGGTGTCCCAGATGTGGACCTCGGGGATCTGATCGGTTTCCGGCGGATAGACGATAGGGGCAACGGTGTCGTCGGTCCGCTCGATCCGGCTCGCTTGCTCGCGTGTCCACCCGGCGCGTCCCCTCGTTCCGGGACGACTCTCGCCGAGCGCTCCGTTTGTCATATCTCACGTTGGGCCGACTACGGGTATAAATGTTGTCGGCTGGGTACCACGGGTGTTGTATGAAAAATTTACAATACGTATGTCCTTGCGACGTGGCTGGCTGAGAAAACTGATGGCTGGTCGTCAAGGGAGGCAGAACAGCACGTTACTCGCCCGAGTCCTCGCTTCGGCTGACACCCTCCGGACCGGTGATATCGAGCGGCCGGACCCACTCGTACCAGATGAAGACGACACCGAGGCCGTACCCCAGCGCCCAGACAGCGCTTCCGACCCAGGGATAGCCGAGCGTGCTGAATCCCCAGTTTGCGAGGCCCGGGAGGATGATCGCGGCGACGACCGTCAGCGTCAACGTCAATGCGTCCTGATTGTTCACGGTTGTGCCCTCCCGGTCGCTATGCCGTTCATACGGTAAACTAGGCTCGGACACTCCTGAGTCTGTCGGAACACCGAACCGTGACCGGGACGGAACTGACGCCGTAGCCGTCCCATTTTTATCATCGTATGCCCTACCTCGAATGTCGGGAATGTCTCAGAACCACACAGACCGGTCGTCTTCGGAAGACATCGAGTGGTGCTACGATGCCGTCCATCGTGTGTCGCGGACGTTTAGTCTCACAATTTCGGAACTCAACGAACCGATGGCCCGGGACATCTGTCTGGGCTACCTTCTATGTCGTGTGGCTGACACGATCGAGGACGCCGGTCATCTCCCTCCAGCGGTGCAGACCGAACTCCTGCAGACGTACAGCCGCTCGCTCGAACCGTCGAGCGGGACGACCGTGTCGACGTTCCACGATGCCGTCGAAGAGTGGATCCCTACGACGACGAACGCCGACTGGGAAGTCGTCGAGAACGCGGGCCGTATCGTCGACGTGTTTCACACGCTCGACGACCACTCCACGCGGACCATCCGCGGGCCGGTCCGGGAGCTCGTCGACGGGATGGCGATGTTCGTCGACCGCTACGCCGATGCCGGCGGGCTTCGGATCAAGACGCTCGACGAACTCGAAGAGTACTGCTGGTACGCCGCCGGGACCGTCGGGACGCTGGTGACCGGGCTGGTCTCCCACGAAGCCACCGACGAGCAGATCGCCCAGATGGAGGAAAACGCCCGCTCCTTTGCCCTGCTGCTCCAGCTCGTCAACGTCGCCAAGGACGCCGCGACGGACATGGAAGAGGAAAACAACGTCTATCTTCCGCTTGAACTGCTCCACGAGCAGGGCCTCGACCACAGCGACGTGAGCGACACGGACAACGTCGACTCGCTGGTCCCCGTCATCGAGCAGGTGACCGAGCGAGCGGAGGGCTACCTCGACGACGCGCAGGCGTGGCTCGAAGCCATGCCCGAAACCCGTGGGAACACCCTCTCAGCGTGGGCCATTCCGTTCCTGCTCGCGGTCGGAACGATCCGTGAGCTCCGCGAACGACCTGCCGACGTTATCGAGCAGGGCAACGTCAAAATCTCCCGTGAGGAAGTTCACTCCGTGACACAGCAGTTCGGCGGCGACGGCGACCCATCAATCGGGGAGTTGCGGGCCAAGATCCGCCAGCAGCCGCTCCACCAGTACTGACGACCACCAGAGACATTCCTATTTTTCCCATCCGCCCGGTCGGTTCTCCGGCCGCAGTGCTGTCACCTTTGGTATCCTGAGAAGAACAACTCTCTCAGACAGGACAGCACCGGGCCAGAGGTGTACTGCTCATCCCCTCTGGGACAGAACACTCATGTTCGCCCTGTGTGAACGCCGCCTATGGCCACAGCGGCGTCGGGGCTCTCCGAGCCACAGGTACTCGCCCGGACGAAAGACCGGCTCTTCGCGGACCGCGAGGACGCCTACGTCGTCGCGGACACGCAGTTCGCACAGCAGCGCTGGCTGGACGAAACGCCCATCCAGGCGTCCGTGCAGACGACACTCGCACCGTTCAACCACGTCCAGGTCGGAACTGGCTATCCCGACCTCGTCGGCGTACAGACGCTCTCGACGGACCTGTTGTCCGTCGACCGACTCGGTGACCGGCCGCCGCTCATCGCTGTCGAGGCGAAGGGCTACACGGGCAACGGTGGCGTCGACGCGGAACGCGGGGTCGTGCAGGCCCACGACCGACTCAACGAAGCGAACGTCGCCTTCCTGACCGCACCCCGGAGCGGCATCTCCACCGCCGCGCGGACGATGGCCCGCGAGCTAAACGTCGGCGTGCTGGGCGTCGACTCCGACGGCGCAGTCACGGTTCTGGAACGGCCCCGCGTGGTCGGCCACGGGTCGATGGACGCCGCCTCGGCGATCCGGTTCCAGGCAAGCGCACAGGGCGTCGCCGACCAGAACTTCGGGCTCAACCATCCGAAGAACTACATCGCGGTGCCACTGGCTGTCCACCACGACGGCGACGCACGGGACCTGCTTGCTTCCCATGTCGTCGGGGCCGTCGACGGTGCTATCGCCGGCGCGGCGTTCCTAAACCTGATCGACACCGGCCGGGGCTCGCTCACGCTGACACCACTGGGCCGGGAAGTTGTCCGGTTCGCGCTCCGGACAGTCGGCGACATCGACGCTGCACTCCGCCGGTTCGAGGACTGGCAGCGGTCCCGAAAGCGATTCATCGACGTCGCGCCCCAGTGGGGCCAGCTCGTCCGCCGTGTCGTCTCCGACTATCCGGCCACGGAACTCCTCGTTGACGGGCTCTACACCTGTCACCGGGACGGGTACGAGTCGCCGTCGCTCGTCGAGTTCGTCGAGTATCTCCATGCGCTGCACCCAGAGTTCACCGTCGAACTGTTCCTCCGTGGCAACGAGGCCGTCCGCCAGCGAGTGCTGACCGGGGACGGGGAACTCCGCCGCTCGGAACTGACCGACGGCAGCGTCTACCACTCGCCTACCGTGTTCCAGCTAAAGGCGATCTACTACCACGCCGGCATCGTGACTGATCGGGGCGCTGAACCCTCGAATCTCGACCCCGAAACGGACGAGTGGGCGCTGTGTGACCCGCTCGCGTAGCGACAGGCGTCAAGCCGCTCTACCGACACATAACCCTGAAACGTGGGTAGCCTCTACAGTGATACAATGTCCCAGACCCTGGAGCTCCCCAATGGCGATGTCGTTTCGCCGGACGACGTGTTCTGCTACAACGACTACCCCTATCGGCTCGTCTGGCTGGAAGACGACACTCACGAGTTCGCGCTCTCACCGCTGTACTGGGGCGACAGCGGCATGGACATCTCGTTCCGCGACCGGGAGGCGCTGGTCGACCAGTGGGAGGTCGATTCGCAGGGCCGAATGACGGCTGAGGAGTGGGCGAACTGGCTCGACGACGCGACGGCGGACCACCGCTACAGCGACGACGAGGTCACGTCGCTCGCGGCCGAGCTACCGACGGAGTGGGACCCTGAAGGCGAGGATTCTGACTCCAGTGGCGGCGGTCTTCGGGACCGCCTTGGGCTGTAAGCGCTGTCGCCGGAGTCTGAAAGGTATTAATCCGTTCGTCCTGCAACCCCTGTCATGGAACCACTCTGGCTCGCCGCCGGCGGGGCCGCCCTCGCCGTGGGCCTCGCGCTGGCGTTTGCGATTACCCGCCGTTCATCCAGCAGTGCATCGAAGCGTGCTCACGAAGCCGCACAGGAGCGAGAACCGCCAGTCGAACTCGGTGAGACCTACGAGTTCGGCATCACCGAATTCAGCGATCACCACTCCGGCGACCGCGTCGCCGTCGGGAAAGTCGAAGGGTTCGTCCTGTTTACCGAGGACGTGCCGTCGTCGGTGTCGGCCGGTGACGTGATTCGGGCGAAGGTGCTGTCGTTCAACCGGGATCACACCTCCGCTGACGCTCGGTTCGTCGAACGCGCGTGAGCGGTGACAGCGTTGCGGCGAGGCACGTTCCGGTCGACGACAACTCCACAGTCCCGACAGAGGGAGAAACCGATATGTGCCTACCACGATAAAACAGGCCATGAGCGAATCGGACGGGCAGAGCACGCCACAGGACACCCGAGAGGTCATTATGGAGGCCACCTTTCGGGCGCTGAGCAAGCACGGCTACAAGGACTTGCGAGTCCGGGACATCGGCGATGAGATGGATATGTCCCGGCAAGTGATTCACTATCATTTCGACGGCAAGTACGACCTGATCTCGTCGTTTCTGGAGTACATCATTGACCAGTACGAGGGTAGCGTCGAGGTTGACGACGAAACCGACCCCCGCACAGAACTCGATGTTCGCATCGACCGGTGCCTGTTCGGCCCGGAGTTCGACGACTTTTCGCACTGGGACCGGATGAAGGTGTACCACGAACTGTACGCCTATGCGCAAAACGACGAGGAACACCGGGCGCTGTTCAACGAGCACTACGACCGCCTTCGTGAAAGTATCTCCACAGTCATCGAAGACGGAATCGAACAGGGCGCGTTTCGGGATGTCGACGCCGAACTGATGGGCCAGCTCATCACGGACGTGATTCACGCGGCCCGCGGCCGGCGGATCGCGCTCGGCCACGAAGACGCACCCGACGAAGCCAAGCGTGCCGTCAACGACTTCATTCTCGACTCGCTGTACCCACCGCAGTAGATCGGGCCGACCAGCCAGCGTCAGAGGGGGCTGATACCGACGCTGAGCGCCCACGTTCCGGTTGCCGACGCCGCGACGACGAGCGCCCCGCCAGCGAGCGTCACGTTCTTCAGGAAACTGTTCAGTTCGTCCTGCCGGTCCTCGTCCGGCACGGCCCAGAAGTCGTGCATCGCAATCGCCGAGACGATGAGGAACGCAGCAAGGGCGATCGCTGCGACGACCGGGAAGACACCCACTGTCACACCGAGTCCACCGAGGATGAGAAGCCCGCCGGACGCGAGGACGGAGAATTTCGGTGCCGGGAGGCCCTTGTATTCGGCGTAGCCTGCCATCTGTTCCGTCTGTGTGAAGTGGCTCAGGCCGGTGAACGCGAGTACGCCGCCGAAGAGGACGCGGCCGACGACGAGCAACACGACGTTGAGTTCGGGTGCCATCACAAACTCACCACCGAGACTGCACGAGCGTTTCCAACAGTACGGTTCGGGATTGTAGCGGGAGTCATTGGAGTAGTAGATTTTGGCTGCATCGTTAGAGTTCCGGTACGTCTGACGGCATATCGAAGTCGTGGTAGTACTCGCCTTTCTCCTTCGAGAGAATGTCGAGGACGGCGGCAGCTCCGTCACCGGCCGCGATGACCGCTTGCCACTTCTCCGCTCGACCCATCGCCCCTGTCGCGTACACGTTCTCGACGGACGTTTCCATGTCGACAGTCACATCGACGACATCCTCATCGGTGAACGTACAGCCGAGGTCTTCGGCGAGGCTACGGTCACCACCAGTTGCGAGGACGACGTACTCCGCGGTGTACTCGTCGTCGTCCGTCGTGAGGACGAACCCATCGTCGGTCTGGTCGATGGCCGTTACTTCCGTCTCGTACAACGTCGCGCCGCGGTCACGGGCCTGCCCGCGAGCGATCGTGAGGAACTCCTCGCCGCTAATGGAGCGCACTGCGGGGTAGTTGAACAGGTGCGCCTTGTGCATCCACGACTCGTCCGTATCGAAGGTGATCGTTTCGAGGTCGTTCTTCGCCGCGTACTGTGCCGCGCTCAGGCCGGCGGGACCGCCGCCGACAACTGCTACGTCTGCCATGTCTCACAGCACGGACCGCCCACAGAAGAGTTTTACCATCTGGTAAAATATAGTCGAAGCCTCACGTCTGGCCCTGAGACATCCTATATCGCCCCTTATAGAACGTACGGGCCGCGCTGTCGGATCGGCTCGCCGTGCGGGCGGCCCGAGACGGCGACGACACGAAGCGACTCATCGCTTTGGAGTGTCACCGACCGCTCGTCAGTGACCGGTAGGAAATCACCGTCGGAGAACGACTGTCCCGCGACCGTTCCGCTACCGGTGACACCATAGAGGAATCCTGACCACTCCGCGGGGACCGACCACGTCCACGCGTCGGCCACAGATACATCCAGATATTCCATCAGCGTATGGAGGCTGATCGGTGAGCCCTCGCCGATGACTGTCGTGACCGCCGCACCGTCCTGTTCCGTTGTCGGGAGCGCGTCGGCCGTGGCGTCAACGTAGTCCGGGTCAGCGTCCTTCTTCGCCTGCGGCAGATTCACCCAGAGCTGTAGTCCGGTGCAGGCCTGCCCGTCGGCGGGGAATTCGGAGTGGCGTATCCCACTGCCGGTCGTGATACGCATCGCGTCGTTCTCGTATGCAGTGTTTGCGACGCCCAGCGAATCCTCGTGTTCCATCCCACCCTCGATCATGTACGAGACGATCTCGAACCCGCGATGCGGATGCATCGGGAACCCCTTGTCGGGGTCGATGTAGAACTGCTCGAACAGGACAAACGGGTCCAGATTGGACGGATAGCTCTCCGTCGGAAACGCACGGTTCGAATTCACGCCCGTCCCATGCCGGACCATCTCTCCGGATAGCGGCCCGTCAGCCGACGCCTGCGACTCACTTTCGGTCATATGCTGCTTTGTTTACCGAGCGGTAAAAACTGTCGGGCTGCGCGTAACCGATCGCTATCTGTACTCCCGTGGCGTTACGACGGTGGTAACAAATTCGTAGCGTGCTAACCGGGGTTGATCCTGGAGAGGTTCACGGCCTACGGTGCGATAACTTCTCATTATGAGAGTGGTCCAAACGGTCGTACGTACTCCTGTCGCGAATGTGAGAACTCCAAGGTCGTATCTACGTCCCTAAATCATATCGGTGATGAACGCAATAATGTCAATTAAGAGTGAAAATTCCCGGACGTATTCGACTTACAGTAGTCGTCGCCGTTTTCGTCGTTCTTGCGGGGTGTAGTGGAGTACCGTGGTCGCCGACCGTAACACCGTCACCGACGAGCGGCGAGAACACGACAGCACTCGCACCCGGGCTTACCGAATCGGGCGTAACTGACGCATGGGCGCTGACGAAGGCCCACCGCGACCACCTTACGAACACCACGTACACGAAGCGCTCCTATCGGTCGATTCGCGCTGATGGAACCCTTCTCCAAAACCACTCGACGACGATGAAACGCGGCCACGGTGGGCAGTACCTCTATGATTTGCACATTGGGGGTTCCGAACGGAACTCGATTCGTGCGATAACCGTGTTCCGGAACGACTCAATGCTCGTCCAACGAACGGTTTACGAGAATGGAACGGTTGCACACGTTGGCGCGGAGAAGGCAGCGACACCCGAGAAGGAACGATATGGGGACGTCTACTCAAAATTGGTTGCAAGTAATACGACGGTTGCGGAGACGATTGAACGCAACGGTACGAGGCTCTACCGGGTGGAGTCAGTCGGTGAGCCGGACACCTCTTCAGCATACGTGAACGCCTCGAACTATGAGTTTTCGGCGCTCATTAGCCCTGAGGGGTTCGTCCATGAGTACCACGTCTCCTACGCGACAAGTCGTGATGGGCGGACGGTGACCGTGACCGTCAGTCTCCAATTCACTGAACGGGGACAGACGACCGTCCATCCCCCGGTGTGGGCTTCGAAAGCCTAAGTGAGACGTTTCGTAATGAATTGTGTGACGAAGAGTCTGGCTGAAAGCCAGAAATTTTTCGCGTGCGGAATTACCTACTATGCGCTCGCACACGCCCGGTGATGGGACTCAGAAAGCAGTCCGGCAAAAGGACAAAACTTTGTACGATTTCAGGGTTCGTTCCTTGAGAAACGTGGGAAGCGAACGGATGGGTTGGGGCGGATTCGAACCGCCGACTTCCTCCGTGTGAAGGAGGTATCATAACCGAACTAGATCACCAACCCAGTGCACTCAATCCTATTCGAGCGCATCCCTTAAGAATTGCTTTCCGACTACGCTTCCGGCTCTTCCTTACCGCGATACGCACCGATCTTCTTGCGGGCGTCAGCGATCGCTTCCTCGGCTTCGCCCTCTGCTTTTCCCTGCAGGTCCTTCAGGTCGGCCTTGACGGCCTCCAGGCGGCTGGGTTTGGGCTCTTCTTCCTTCCCAGTGAGTTCTCGAAAGCGTTCCTCGACCGGTTCGAGTTCCTCTTTGACGCCCTTGGTGGCGGTTTCCCCGGCACGCTTCAGGTAGTACCGTGCGTCTTCGAAGTGCTTGTTCATATCTGTCCCTCCGCGAAGGACGAATATATCTCTTGTGCCCGGAAAACCATGAGGAACCACAGCTAACCGAGGGACAGCGAGCGGCCACGATGGTAAACGTGCCGTGCGGGTACGAACTGTTTTGCGCCACCACCTGCAACGGGGAGATATGTTCACACGGGTGTCGATCCCGACGCCGTTTCAGGTCGGGCCAGTCAATGCATACATCGCGCGGCGAACGATTGTCGATCCGGGACCCGACAGCGAGGAAGCGTGGTCGCGTCTGATCGAGGCGCTTGAAGCACGTGAACTGTCCCCAGATGATATCGAGCAGGTGCTGGTCACCCATCCGCACCCGGATCATTTCGGCATGGCGAACCGGTTCGCCGAGCGGGGAGCGCGTGTCCTCGCCAGCGAACCGGGAGCAGAAATCATGGGCGATTTCGCGGCGCAACTACACACTGAGCAGTCCTACTTCGCGGATTTCTTCGAGCGGTGTGGTGTCTCACGCGAGACCGCCGAAACGGTCACACAGCTACCGGAAGCCTTCCTGCCTTACGCCCAGAGCGTCGACACCGACCGCGCGCTCGTGGCCGGTGATACCGTCACCGTCGACGACATAGAGTTAACGATTGACGCCGTGCAGGGCCACTCCGCGGGCGAAATAATCTTTTCGTACGACTTTCAGGGCCGACGTGAAGCGGTCGTCGGCGACAACGTGCTGGGCGACATCACACCCAATCCGTTCCTGCAGGTGCCCGACGAAAGCGGGGCGCGGCCGAAGGTGTTACCGGCATTTAACGACTCGCTCCGGTGGCTCCGTGAGCAAGGTCACGACCGATTTCTCACCGGCCACCGCGAGCCAGTCGAAGCACCGCAGGAGCGTATCGACGACATCCTTGCGGAACACGACCAGCGCACCGCGGAGGTCGCCGACATCGTCTCCGGCGGAGCGACGACACCCAGTGACGTGATGACGGCGTTGTTCGGCGACCTGCCCGCCACAGAGTACTTTGCTGGGATGAGCGAGGCTGTCGGCCACTTGGACGTACTCGAAGTCACCGACCGCGTCGAGAAACGTGAGAGCGGCGGCGTGTTCGTCTACGAGTCGGCGTAAAAGAGACCGGCGAGTGTATCAACCCGCGCTTACAGCAACTGCGCGGCCTGGAACGCGATTTCGGAGACGCGGTTGAAGCCGGGCAGCAGGAGCACCGTCACGATAGCGGCGCCCACTACAGCGGTGTACAGCCCCATCGGGTACGACTCGATGGTCCGGCTGCCGGTCGGTTCCTCGATCCACATCGCCTTGACGACGCGGGAGTAGTAGAACAGGCTAAGCGCGCTGTTGATGATGAGCGCGGCGGCCAGCGACCACGCGCTGACGTTGAGCGTCGCCTGGAACAGGTAGAACTTCGAGAAGAACCCGCCGCCGATCGGCAGGCCGGCGAGGCTGAACAGGAACACCGTCATCGCCGCACAGGCGACCGGCGCTTCCTTGCCGAGGCCGTTGTAGTCCTCGAAGCGGCGGCCGACGCCCCAGTACTCGGCCAGCGCAATGAACAGGAACGCGCCCGTGTTCATGAAGCCGTAGACGAGCAGGTGGGACATCCCCGCACTCATGCTGAGACTCAAGCCCTCACCGGAGCCAGACACGGCGGCGAGCCCGATGAGGACGTAGCCGGCATGGCCGACGCTGGAGTAGGCCAGCATCCGCTTGACCGTCTCTTGGGTCGCGGCGGCGAAGTTCCCGATGAACATCGTCGCGATGGCGAGGATCTGGAACGCCATCACCCAGTTGATCGCGCCGCCAGCGGCGAGTAGGTCACCGATCGGGAAGGCGACGGCGAACGCGCGGAACGCCAGCACGAAGCCGGCGGCCTTTGACGCCGAGGAGAGGAACGCCGAGATCGGTGCCGGTGCGCCCTCGTACGCCTCGGGTGCCCAGAAGTGGAACGGCACGGAGGCGGTCTTGAACGCGACGCCGCCGATGATCATCAGGATACCGACGCCGAGAATAGCCATCGGGACGGCAGGGTCACCGGCTTGGGCCTGAACCGACCCGTCGACGATGGTCTGGACCGTGCCACTGGAGATGGCCGTCGCGACGCCGTCGAATCGAAGCACACCCGTCGCAGCGTACACGAGCGAGATACCGTAGGCCAGCACCGCTGAGGACACCGCACCGATGAGGAAGTACTTCAATCCCGCCTCGACGCTGCCCTTGTTCTCCTTGAGGAAGGCGACGAGCGCGTAGGACGGTAGGGATACCAGTTCGAGTGCGACGAAGGCCGTCGCCAGGCTGTTGGCCGCGCTCAGAAGGCTCATCCCGGTCGCGGACAGCAGGACCAGCGCGAAGAACTCGGCCTGGTAGCTGTGTTCGGCGACGTAGTCGTAGCTCGCGAGCACAACCAGCGTCGTGACACTGCCGACGATGGCCATGAAGAACAGGGCCATCTGATCGACGACGATCTGGTTGTTGAACAGCGCGACGCCAGTGCTATCGGCCATTCCGGTGCCGGCGGTGATAAACCAGCCGGCGAACCCGAAGGAAAGCAGGGAGCCGAGCACCGAGATACCGGTCAGCAGCCCCGTGTTCGTCGTGTCCGGGTCGACCGAGTCCGCCAGCAGCAACACCAGGGAGGCGAGGGCCAGCGAGAGTGCCGGGGCAAGCGCCATCCAGTCAGGGAGTGCGACCATCTATGCACCACCTCCGATTTCGAGAACCGGTGAAATCGAGTCCTGTATCATGGCAAAGGAGAGGTCCGGTGCGACACCGAGTGCGATGACCAGCAGGAGCAACACGGCCAGCGGCGCGACGTCGTGGAACGCGGCCGGGCTGACCTCGTAGTCCGTCTCCAGATTGAAGCCACCGAACAGCGTGCGCTGCATGGCCCACAGCAGGTAGCCGGCCACGATGACGATGCCGAACATCGCCAGCGAGGTCAGCACCGGTGCAGCCCCACCGAGCGTCGGCGCGTTGAACGAGCCCTGGAAGATGAAGTACTCCCCGGCGAAGCCGGCCATCAGCGGCAGGCCCATGTAGCCGAAGGCGGCGGCGACGAAGATGCCGACCGTCCAGGGCATCCGGTCCGCGAGGCCGGACATATCGCCGACCATGCGCGTGTGCGTCGTGTTGTAGATGACACCGACGCACATGAACATCAGCCCCGAGATGAGGCCGTGGGCGATCATCTGGAAGGTCGCCCCGCCCATGCCGTAGGGCGTGAACGCGACCAGACCCAGGATGACATAGCCCATCGATGAAATCGACGAGTAGGCGACGATGCGTTTGAGGTCGCGCTGTGCCAGCGCGAGCATCGCGCCGTAGATAACGCTGACAACGCCGATAATCGCCAGCGGAACCGCGAGCTGACGTGCCGTGTCAGCGAGCATCGTGAAGTTGAACCGCAGCAGTGCGTAGGTCCCCATCTTCAGGAGGACGCCGGCCAGCATGACCGACACCGGCGTCGGGGCCTCAACGTGAGCGTCTGGCAGCCACGTGTGCAGCGGGAAGACGGGCACCTTCACCGCGAACCCGAAGAACATCAGGATGAAGGAGATGGTCATCAGGTTCACGCCGGCGATGGTCGGCAGCCCGCTCGCGGTGCGGAACGCCTCGGCCATCGCAGGCAGGGACAGCGACGTGAGATCGGTGCTGAACACGAGCGCGAACAGGCCCGCGAACATGATTAGCGACGCCACGTTCGTGTAGACGAAGAACTTGATTGCGGCGTACTTCCGGCGCGGGCCACCCCAGACACCGATGAGCAAGTACATCGGGATGAGGACGCCCTCCCAGAAGACGAACCAGAGGAAGAAATCGAGCGCGGAGAACACGCCGATGAGGCTCACTTCCATGAACAGCATCAGCCCGTAGAACTGGGACTGGCGCTCGTCGATGGGCGTCCACGCCGAGACGATGGCAAGCGTCGTCAGCACCGTCGTCAGCACGAGCAGCGGCATACTGATGCCGTCGAGGCCGACGTAGTACGACACTTCCAGTTCACCCAGCGTGATCCACGGGATCTGCTGGCCGAACGCGATGTCGGCGGGCGACAGCAGCGCGTTGCCCGTGCCGCCGTACTGCGTGAGGTACACCCAGTACATATAGATGCTGCCAAGCGCCGGCACCGCACTGACGGCCGCGGCGAGCTTTCCGGCGTACCGGTCAGGCGAGAGGAACACGAGCCCGGTTCCCAGCAGGGTCACGAGCAGGAGCGCGGCGACCCACATCTAGAACCACCCTCCCATGATGCCAAAGGCAGCAAGCAAGAGCACGAGTCCAAGCGTCAGCAGCGTCGCGTAGTTGCTGACGACGCCGGACTGGATGCGTCGGATGCGGCTGCCGCCGAACAGGCTCACGCTGGAGATGCCGTTGACGACGCCGTCGACGACACCCTGGTCGAACTTGTTCATCACACGGGCGAGCGGGTAGGTGACACCCGTCGCGAGCCACACCTGATATTCGTCCTGATAGTAGTTGTGCATGAGTAGCGTCTTCAGACCGCCAAGCTTGTCGGTATGCTCGACCGGGTCGGCACCGGCATAGAGACTCCGCGCGACGAGCACGCCGGCGAGTGCGAGACCCAGCGAAACTCCCGCAGAGGCGAGCAGGGTCGTCGTCTCACCGAGCGGGTAGCCCTTCGCGACGTGAGCCACGTCCTCCAGGAGCGTCTCGTAGTGGTGCAGTCCAGTGTTGAGCGTTGCGGGCCAACCACCCTCTTCGGGGCCGTTCAGCCACACGTGCAGGAAGTCGATGTGTGCGCCGGTCAGATCCGCGACGGGCTTCATGTTGATGAATCCGATAGTCGTCGCAAGGATGCCAAGCACCGTCAGCGGGCCCTTGACGTTCCAACGGACGGGCTCGGGGTCACGAGCGGTGTCCGAGCGCGCGTCGCCGTGGAAGGTCAGGTACACCATCCGGAAGGTGTAGAAGCCGGTGAAGAACACGGCCAGTAGCCCCATCGCGTACGCGGCGAGGTAGACCGTGCCGAGGCCACCCTCAGTGCCGAAGCCGTGGATGAGCGCCTCGTACAGCACCTCGTCCTTGGACCAGAAGCCGGCGAAGGGAACGATCCCGGCCAATGCGAGCGAGCCGGCGAGGAACGTCCAGTAGGTCACTGGCATCCGGTCTTTCAGACCTCCCATGTCCCACATGTTCTCGTTGTGGTGCATGGCGATGATGACCGACCCTGCGCCGAGGAACAGCAGCGCCTTGAACACGGCGTGGGTGGTCAGGTGGAAGACAGCGGCGATGTAGCCACCCGAGCCCAGCGCGAGCATCATATACCCGTACTGGGAGATGGTGGAGTACGCGAGCACTTGCTTGATTTCCTGTTTGACCAGACCCATCGTTGCCGCAAACAGCGCGGTGAAGCCGCCGATAAGGGCGATGACGGCCAGTGCCGTCGGCGAGAGGGCGTAGAAGCCGTACATACGCGCGACGAGGTACACACCGGCTGCGACCATCGTCGCTGCGTGAATCAGGGCCGAGACCGGCGTCGGACCTTCCATCGCGTCGGGCAGCCACGTGTGCAGCGGGAACTGCGCGGACTTGCCGACAACGCCGCCAAGCACGAGGAGGCCGAGCACGGTGAACCAGGCCTGTGGCCCCATGCCGACCGTCTCAAGCATCGCGATGCCCTCAACCTCACCGTCGACGATAGCGTGCTCGGCCAGCATCGGGAAGCTCTCGGCGACCACCTCGCCGCCCTGCGTAAGCGGGGCGAACAGGCCGGTCCCGAAGGTAGCGAAGATGCCGACGACGCCGATGAGGAAGAAGTAGTCACCGAAGCGGGTGACGAGGAACGCCTTCTTCGCGGCACTCGGCGGGCCATCCTGACGGAACCAGAAGCCGATGAGCAGGTACGAACACAGGCCCACCAGCTCGAAGAACATGAACGCCATCAGGAGGTTGTTGGCGACGACGAACCCGAGCATGCTCGCCGTGAACAGGCCGAGTCCACCGTAGTAGCGCGGGAGGCCAGTCTCGCCCTCGTCGTTCATGTACCCGAGCGAGAAGATGTGGACGAGGAACGAGATGAGACAGACAATAAGCAGCATGAGCGCCGACAGCGGGTCCAGCAGGAGTCCGAAGTTGAGCTGGAGCGTCTCGACGCTCGCGGTCCACGTGTACAGTATCTCGTTGTGGACCTCACCGCCGGCCACTGTCAGCGCGACCCAGATCGACAGCAGAAGCGATCCGCCCGTCGCTGTGATCCCAGCGAGCGCGCCGCCTTTTGGCATGCGATCGCCAGCAAACAGCGCGACGAGGAACGATACGAACGGCAGCAGGACAATCGCCGGAGCGTATGTGAATGCAGCCATCTGTTACCACCTCATCGTCGTCGCCTTCGTCACGTCCACGTCTGTGAAGTTGCGGTACAGGACCAGGATGATGCCGATCCCGATGGCGACCTCTGCGGCGGCGAGTGCCATCGTGAACAGGCTGAACACCTGGCCGGTGAGGTTCCCGTGTTGCAGCGAGAACGCGACGAGGTTGATGTTCGCAGCGTTCAACATCAGCTCGACGGACATCAGGAAGATGAGCGCGTTCCGTCGGGTAAGGATGCCGAACAGACCGATACAGAATATGGCCGCCGACAGAAGGAGATACGTCTCGGCCGGAATCACGAGTCGTCACCTCCCGGACCACCGTCAGCGGCAACGGCCATATCGTCGTCGTCCGTGGTTTCGACACCGAGCGTTACTGATTCGCCAGCGACTTCGCGTCGGGCGAGCATGACGGCCCCAACGAGAGCGGCCACCAGTACGATGTCGATCACTTCGAAGGCGACGAGGAACCCTTCAGCGGGGACGGCAGTCTCACTCTCGCCCATAATCGCGCCCGGGGCGATATCGAACATCGCCGCACCGAGGCTCTTGGTTATCGCCGCTCCCTCGCCGAAGCCCGCTGGCGCGGGAAACGAGACGCCCATGAACACTGCACCGAGAACGACGAACAGGGCGATTGCGGCCAGTCCAGCGACGAAACTCCCCTCCGTCTGTAGTTCGGGTTTTGTGGTCATGGTGTCACCTCGATCACCGACTCGTCCTCGCGGGTCAGCATCACCGCGAAGGTGATGAGAACGAGGACGCCGCCGACGTACACCAGGATCTGCATCGTTGCGACGAACGCCGCCTGGTTCATTACGTAGAACACTGCGACGCTGACGAGTGACACGCCCAGTAACAGCGCCGAGTGCCAGACGTCCCGGACTAACACGACGCCCGCAGCGCTGCCCACTGTTACCATAGCGAACAGCGCGAACGCAATTGACTCTGCCAGTGCCATCTTACTTGGAGACTCTTTGCGGCGTCCCTTTGAAGATTCCTCTTTCGTCTCGCCAGTAGAGCCACTGTTTGCCGGTATGGCCCCCAGATTTCGGGGCACTTCCGTCCTGCTGGCGAAAATGTGCCACTCCAGCACCGTTTTTGACGACACACACCGTCGTTCCACCTCGGATCAACACCGGAAAACTTGCCTGAGCGGTTGCGGCCGTTCTGGAAAACCCGCGCTAATCAGAACAGGGCAGTCGCTCCGGGGGCAGTAAGCGAAACCCGCTGAAAGTCCGTCGAAGGAGTTACTGGTAATCCACTTCGCCGTCGCCCTCGCCGATCCACGCGCCCCGATCGGGTTCGCGGGACTCTAGTGGGTCGATATCCTTGTACCACGGCACGTTCTTGAGTTGTTCCTTGTCGTAGGCGAACTCGTCTTTCGTGTCCGCGGTGAACTCGAAGTTCTGTGTCAGCAGGATGGCGTCGGTCGGACAGACCTCCTCACACAGCCGGCAGTAGATACACTGGCCGATGTGGAGGTTGTACTGCTCGCCGTTGCGCTGCTCGTCCATCACAATCTGGATGGTGTTGTTCGGGCAGACGTTCTCACACTGCCGACACCAGATACACCGCTCCTGGCTCCACTTGTGGACGCCGCGGAAACGGGGGCTCACCTCGGGGGCGACGTCAGGGTACTCTACCGTGAACGTCTCCCCGTCGAGGGCGTGTTTCATCGTCGTCGCCATTGATTTCAGGATTCCAATCATGAGTGGTCACCTCCAGTCGCTCGCGGGTCGGTTCGCGTGGCCGTCATCAGACGGTCACCCCGACGATAACCGCGGTCAGCAGTAGGTTCGCCAGCGACAGCACCAGCATCCCCTTCCAGCCGATCTCGATTAGCTGGTCGATCCGGACGCGGGGCACCGCCGAGCGGGCCCACTGCGTGAACAGGAAGACGCCCCAGATCTTGATGAGGAACCAGACGATACCCGGCAGGACCGGACCGGCCGGCCCGCCGAGGAAGATCGTGGCGATGATCGCCCCGCCAAGGAAGATGTGGATGAACTCGCCGAGATAGACGAGCACGAAGTACACCGAGGAGTACTCGGTCTGGTAGCCGGCGACAATCTCGGTCGGCGCTTCCGGGATGTCGAACGGGTTCCGGCCGACCTCCGCGAGGTTCGCGATCAGGAACAGCACGAACGCGAAGGGATTCACGAACGCGTACCACGACGGCAGCGGGCCGATCAGCGACTGCTGCTGTGCGGCGACGATCTCGCTCATCTGGAGCGAGCCGGCGAAGATGACCACCGACGCGCCCGTCAGGATGAGCGGGATCTCGTAGGCGAGGTTCTGTGCGACAGCACGCAGTCCGCCGAGGAACGAATACTTGTTGTTCGATGCGTAGCCGGCCATCACCAGACCGACGGAGGCCATTGAGGCCGTCGCGAACACGTACGCCAGACCGACCTCGGGGTCGGCGAGCTGGATGCCGTTCCCCATTGGAATGACAGCGAAGCCAAGCAGTGCGGTACTGGCGATAATCAGCGGCGCGAGGTCCCACGCCGGTCGGTCAGCGCCTTCGGGAACGATAAGTTCCTTCGACAGCAGGCGGACAGCGTCGGCCACGATAATGAACAGCCCGTACGGTCCGATACGGTCGACGGCGATACGGTCGGTGAACGCGGCCGTAATCTTTCGCTTCGCCCACGGACCGGCAAGCGCCGTGTTCGTCATCATAAGCGTCCCGATGAGCCCCGCGCCGATGAGGCTCATTACGATCATCACGGCCGTGCTGTTGGGATCCAGCCCGAGCAGGTTCGCGAGCGTTTCGGGTAACGGCGCCGACTGCATTACCGGTCCACCTCCCCGAGTACGATGTCGAGGCTCCCGAGCGAGGCGATCATGTCAGGGATGTACTCGCCCTGGGACATCTCCGGCAGCGTCTGCAGGTTCGAGAAGCACGGGCTGCGGATCTTGAACCGGGCCGGCTTGTCCGTCCCGTCCGAGCGGATGTAGATACCGAGTTCGCCCTTCGCGCCCTCGACGGAGCGGTAGATCTCCTTGTCAGGGTCCGGCCGGAGTGTCCGCGGGACGTTGGCCTGAATCTCGCGGTCGTCTTCCGGCCACTGCTCCAGCAGGTCGACACACTGCTCGATGATGCGCGCAGACTCTTCGACCTCGCGAAGGCGAACGAGAACGCGACTGAAGTTGTCGCCGCCCTGCTCGGTGACGACGTTCCAGTCGAGTTCGTCGTAGTAGCCATACGGGTCGTCCCGCCGAATATCGTAGTCGACGCCCGAGCCGCGTGCCACGGGACCGGTCGCGCCGTACTGCTTGACCTGCTCCGGGGAGAGGACGCCGGTGTCGACACACCGCATCTGGAAGATCTCGTTGCCGGTGACGAGGTCGTGGATCTCTTCGAGCTTGTGCGGGAGATCGTCGAGGAAGTCCCGAATCTTTTCGAAGTACTCCTCGCGGGGTTCGGGCAGGTCCCAGGCGACCCCGCCCAGTCGGAGATAGTTGAACATCAGCCGCTGGCCGGTCAGGTCTTCCAGGAGGTTCTGGACGATCTCGCGGTCGCGGATGCCGTACTGGAAGACGGCGGTGAAGTCACCGAACACGTCCAGCGCGAACGTCGCCAGCGCAAGTTCGTGAGAGGCGATCCGGCACATCTCTGCTGCCATCGTCCGGATGACCTGTGCGTACTCCGGGACCTCGATGTCGGCGAGGTCCTCGGCCGCGCGGGCGTACGCCCACTCGTTGAGGATCCCAGCGGAAATGTAGTCCCATCGGTCCGGGTACGGCATGATCTGGTGGCGGTAGGTACCCTGCTGACACATCTGTTCCTCGCAACGGTGCAGGTAGCCGATGTCGGGTTCGAGATCGGCGATCTGCTCGCCGTCCAGCACCGTCTCGACGTGGAGCACGCCGTGGGTCGCCGGGTGGTGCGGGCCGATGTTGACGAACATCGTGTCCGGATCGTCCTCGCTACGCTTGTCGTCTTCCAGCGGGTTCGCGTGCTCGCGCAGTGAGACGATCTGTGGCTGGTCCTGATTGTAGTCCTGACTCAGGGGGTGGCCCTGCCAGGTCTCGGGCAGCAGGATGCGCCGGAGGTCCGGATGGTCGTCGTAGTCGATGCCGACAAGGTCATACGCCTCCCGCTCGTGCCAGTCTGCGGTGTCATAAACGCGAGCGGCCGACTCGTTGTGCGGATCGTCTTTCGGCGAGGGGACGACAATCGACAACTCCTGTGTCGGGTCGTTGTACTTCCGCAGGTGGTAGATGGATTCGTACCGGTCGTCGTACTCCTGTGCCGTGACACAGGCGCAGTGGTCGAACCCAGCCTCCTCTTTCAGCGTCGAGAGGACTTCCTGAACCTCGTCGGGACGGATGACGAACCCCTCGGCGTTGAGGTGTTCCTCGCGGTCGAGGACGTGGCCCCCGAGTAGGTCCGCGAGTGCGTCGTAATCGAGGCCGTCCTCCGTAACGCCGACATCGAGCGCCGTATCGCGTGATGGTTTTTCTAAACTCATGGCAAGTTAGGGGGAGTCGTTCCAGTTGTACCGCATGACGAGGTCATCCTCGTTGATCTCGCTGGCGAGTTTGTCCACGAGCTCGTCCTGTTCGAGGTCGCCGAACTGCTCCAGTTCGTAGGGTTTGACCGTCACCGGCGAGGACTCGCCTTCGGCGATGCGCTCTTGCAGTTTGGCGACGCCGTAGATGAGTGCCTCGGGGCGGGGCGGACAGCCCGGGACGTGGATGTCGACCGGGATGACCTCCTCTGCGCCCTTGATGACGTTGTACCCTTCCTGGAACGGCCCACCGGAAATGGTACACGACCCCATCGAAACGACGAACTTCGGCTCGGGCATCTGGTCGTAGACGCGCTTCATCCGCGGCGCGAACTTCGAAACAATGGTCCCCGGGACGATGATGACGTCCGCCTGGCGTGGGGACGCGCGCGGCACCCCTGAACCGAAGCGGTCGAGGTCGTGTTTGATCGCGTAAGTGTGGATCATCTCGATGCTACAGCAGGCGATCCCGAACTGCAGCATGAACATCGAGGAGCCCCGGACCCAGTTCATGAACTTGTCGAACTTGGTCAGGATGAACGGCGTCGACCCGAACGCCTCGCGTAGCGTCGAGTTGAAGCGGTCGTCGGCCCCGTCACCCATTCGGGCCTCCTGTGTCGATACGTCTCTCGCGGCCGGTGGTGTCTGGTCACTACTCATATGTGTCTGCCCCCTTCGTGGCGCGCGGACTGCGCACCCACTGAACTGCGCCGTTACGCCAGGCCCAACCGAGTCCGATGGCGAGAATCGCGATGAATACGACCATCGGTAGCAGTGCCGTGGTCATCCCGAACTCAGCGGCGGCGTCGCTGTAGATGACCGTCCACGGGAAGATGAAGACGGTCTCGATGTCGAAGACGACGAACAGCAGCGCGACCATGTAGTACTGGATATTAAACTTGATCTGTCGACTGCTGCCAGTCGGCACTTCACCGGACTCGTAGGTGGTGCGTTTGCCTTGTTCCGGCACGCTGGGCCGCAAGAGGCTCGAAACTGCCATCATCGTCAGTGGGATGGCTAGCGCCACGACCGCGAGCGCGCCGATGGCGATCCATGGATTACTCATTCCGGTATCTCCTATCGTCTGCCGGTTAGAAGTACTCGCATATAAGGGTTCATTGTTCGGTTTTTCGGCCCTGTGGGTCTTTAAGAGCCGACGCGCCTTCGGATGGAAAGAGACCTGCACCCACCGCACTTCCCGTATCGCGACGCCCCTCGCTGCTCACTCGTCCCAGTACTCGCGTTTGAATCCGGGCGTCCCGAGTTCGTGGAGGTCACGCGACGCCTCGCCGACCTCGGTTTGGAGCCCCTCGTGATACGAGACGAGTCGATCCCGAAGCTCGTCGTGTTGCCGTGCCAGAATCTGTACCGCGGAGAGCGCGGCGTTGAACGACTTGCCGGCGTCGACCGCGGTGATGGGCGCACCCTGGGGCATCCCGATGACCGAGTCGACTGATTTCTCCTGCACCGGAACCCCGATGACCGGTAGCGGGTAGGCGATGCTTGCGGTCATGTTCGGCAGGTCCGCGGACTTGCCGCCCGCACCGGCGATTATCACGTCGACGCCGCGGTCGGCGGCCGTCTCTGCGTACGCGTACATCAGGTCCGGCGTCCGATGGGCCGAGCAAACGAACGTTTCGAACGTGAAGCGATTCTCGGGCGCGTCGGTGTAGTCCGTCTGTTCCTCGAACCCGAGTTCGTCGGCGAGCGCCGCGTAGGCCCCGGGCCGTTTGCCTTGCCCGCCGGCCATCGTCGGCAGGTCCGAGTCGGAGCCCATGATGATGCCGACATCGGGCGTCAGGTCGTTCGGACGGTCCATCTCAGCTTCTTCGTGTAACTGGTCGATGAGCGACTGGACGCTGTCTGCGGGCATACGACTGACTGGAACCGGGACCGGCGTAAGTGTAGGCGGTTTCCAGTCAATCGGCCAGCGCCGCTTCCAGTTCAGTAAGGAGCGCCTGTGGCTCTGCTGGAAAGCACCTGAGTGGATCGGTACGGCCGGTTACCTGTATCCGGAGCGCGTACCGCTTGCGATACGTGAGCGCGAGGCTGACGGTACCGGCGACAGCGAAGGCCCCGCCGAGGAGGACGGACCGGTCGAATGACAGCAGGCCGAACCCGACCAGCGCGGCGCTCATCACCGCAAGAAACCAGTCGATGTCCTGTAGGCTCACCTCGACCACGTCGTCGAGGTCGATTACCACCGGACCGTCACCGCGGTCGACCACCAGTCGGTCAGCGCCGAGGACGACAGTCCCGCCGGTTCGGAGCGTGCCGGTGTACCGTTCGGTGTCGATGGGCGGGACGGTGTCCCCGGTCGTACCGTCGCTATCGCTGTCCACGGTCAGTCGTCGCTCACCGCGGGCTGGCGGTCGCCGCCGCGGCCGCGGATACGGTCAATCGACGAGACGTACTCACTGTCGTCTTCGGTGAGCGCGGCCCAGGCCGCGAGACCGCGCTCCTCACGGGTCCCAGGCACAGTGTTGTCGAGGACAAAGGCGACAATGCCGCCGACGACCATCCCGGTCCCGCCCATGACGAACAGCGTGGTCGCGACGACATCGGTCCCGAGGACGCTCCCCAGCACCGGCACAGCCGCGAGGCCCTGCTGGAGGGCTGTCGCCCCGCCGACATCCATCCCCTGTCCGACCTGGCTCATGTACTCGGGCACTGCGAGCCCGGCAAACATCGCGAAGCCGACGATGAAGACGTTTCGGTTGGCATCAAGGTCGACGTACTTGAGCTGTGAGAGCCCGACAGCGGCGATCTGGCCGAACATGACGATGTAGAGGCCGCCGATGATCGGCGACGGGATGGTCGCGAACAACTGGCCCGCTGGCCCGAAGTATCCGACCAGAATCATCACCGCGGCACCGATTTGCACCACGTAGCGGGACGCGACGCCGGTGATAGCGATGGCACCGATATTTTCGGTGTAGGAGGTGCAGCCGTTGCCGGTGCCCATGATGCCGGCGAACACGTTGCCAACCCCCTCCATCCCGATGCCGTCGTTGATCCGACTGCTGTTCGGTGCGCCGCGACCGGCGATGCGGGCGACGGAGTGGTAGTCACCGAAGCTCTCAACGACGGAGGCGAGCATCCCGGCGAACATCCCGACGATGAAGCCTGGCGTGAACTGCGGGAGCCCCCACTGGAACGGATATATGGGCTGGACCAGCGGTGCGCTCGTGACCGAGCCGAGCGAGACGTAGCTGACCGACCCCGCGGCGAAGACGCCGGTGACCGAGAGGATAGCTGCGACAGTCCATGCAAACAGAATTCCCAAGAGTACGGGAAAGAGTTTGAACGCGCGGTGGCGTCGATCGAGGTACTGTGAACACGCGATGATAGAGAGCATCGTCAGCCCGAGGAGCCACCAGTTCTGTCCGGTCCCGGGGTCGCCGAAGTTCGGGTTCGCTATCTGTGGGACGTTAAAAAGCGACAGTCCGATGAGCGCGATGACCGGCGCGATGACGACCGGACCGACGTATCGTTTCAGCTTCCCCATGAGGCCGCTGTAGCCGATCACCACTTCAACGATACCGGCGACGATGACGGCCCCCTGTAACTCGACGAGCATAGTCTGCCAGTTCGCACCCTGCTGGGCCAGCACGCCGATGATGGCCAGCCCGGGTGCAAGCATTGAGAACGTCCCGCCCTGAACGATCGGATATCTGTTCCCGAGCGTCGTCTGGGCGAGCGTCGCGATGCCCGAGACGACGAAGAACGTCCCGATGAGACGGCCGACCTGGTCCGGCGCGGCCTCGAACATCCCCATCGCGCCCGCCAGTCCGAGCGGGATTGCGACGGACGCGCCGATCATCGTCAGGTAGTGCTGGACGCCGAGCAGTATCGCTTGCTTTCGCGGCGGCTTGTCGTCGATGCCGTACTCGACGAAGCCGGCGGTTTCCGGTTCCTCCGGTGTGGTTGCACTCTGGCCGTCATCGGGCGGTGTCGCGTCAGTCATGCTCGCTACCCATGGCACTGCAACTCCCGATACATATTCTTTGCTCGTTGGCCCAGCGCCGACGGGGCACAGCCGCCTCGAAAGGAAAACGCTCTTGGCCCGCTCCGACACAGTCTTCGACATGAGCAACGGGGACGACGATGCTGACGCGTCGGACGACGCCGAGGCAACAGATGAGATCGACGTGACCGCCGAAGAACTGGAATCGCGTCTCACAGAGGCCGGCGACGCGTTAGAGGCCGCGGAGACGGAGGCCGACCTTGACGACGTCGAGTCGTCCCTCGACGACATCGAGAGCGACCTCGAAGCCGCCGACCTACCCGAACCCGACGAGGACGATGACGAAGCCGAGGACCCCCGCGAGGAGCTAGAGTCCAAGCTTTCGGACCTTCGCGACGATCTCGAGGAACAGCGCGGCCCCTACGCTGAGGATGTCGTCGCCATCGTTTCCGACGCCGCCGACACCGTCACTGACAGCGAGTGGACCGACGATGGAGAAGGCGAGGCGCAGGAAGCCGTCGAGACGTTCCTCGATGAAAGCGCCGAGTTCGTCGACCACGATGCCGACACGGGCGGCGACTTCGTCGCTGCCGGGGATGCGCTGAGTACAGTCGCCGACGCCATCGAAGCGGCAAGCCTCGACCCCGACGAGGACACGGAGACTATCGAAGGCCTCCTCGAAGCGGCCGAGACACTGGAAACGGGGCTTGAGGACGCCGAAGTCTGGGACGATCTCACGGTACAGGAGCAACTCGATGCCCGCGGGTTTTACGATATCCTGACCAACGAGAACCGGAAGGACTTCCCGCCGGAGTGGAACGCCGCGAAGCTCCACGCCGAGGAGGGGGACTTCGAGCAGGTTCTGTTCGCCTACGAAAAACTAGGATCGGAGTTCTTCGACGGCTACATCGTCGACCTCCTGTACAACCTCGGGAGCGACGCCGAGCCGGCCTTCGACGCGATGCACCAGCGCGCACAGAAACGCGACAAGGGACCGATCGAGGTACTGGGGAAGATCGGCGACGAGCGCGCGACCGAGACGCTGCACGACTACATCGACGGTGACGGCGACCCCGCGCTCCAGAAAGTAACGCTGCGCGCCCTGGGCGCTATCGGCAGTGCGGAGTCGGTCCAGCCGGTCGCCAATCGGCTCGACGCCGACAGCGAGGAGGTCCGCTCAGTCGCGGCCCGCGCCCTCGGCCTGCTCGGTGACACTCGCGCTATCGAGCCGCTCGGCGACATCCTTGAGTCCGACGACAGCGACTCCGTGCGAGCCTCCGCCGCGTGGGCGCTCCGACAGATCGGGACCGAAACGGCGCTCGAGGAAGCCGCCCGCTACGCGGACGACCGTGCGTACATCGTCCAGGCCGAAGCCGAAAAGGCCTCAAGCGCCTGAGTCAGGAAACCTTTTTATACGAACGGGGGGCCAGACGCCCCGATGCGGTCGCTCGCTCCACTCGTCTGTTGCGTGCTCGTCCTTGTCTCGATAGGGCCACATGTTGTCACCGGCCAAGCGACCCCGACCACAACAGCAGCCAGCGGTCCTGGGGAACCGTCGATTCACGCGGTGTACCCGGATCCTGTCGCTGGCGGCGACGAAGGAGAGTTCGTTGTCCTCAGCGTCCCCGACGGGATTGACATCGGACAGTATGCTGTCACCGACGGCGATGGAATCGCGGGGGATTCCGAACACCAGCGCACGCGGGCGCGTCGTTCTCTCGACGGCACCGAACCGGACACGGGAACTTACTGACTGGCCGGTCGTCGGTTTCGATGGTCATCTCGCACTGGCAAACGGCGGCGAACGAATCCGGCTGCAGCGAGGCAACCGGACTGTCGATGCCGTCCGATACACGGACTCCACCGAGGGGGAACTCGGCGTCGTTAACGGGTCAGTCGTCCGTTGGCGACCGCTGGGAGCGAGCGACCGCCCAGTCGTTAGGGCCGCCGGTGGTGAGGTGCAAGCGTTCACGCTGCCGGATACGCCCGCTGCTCCAATCCAGCCGATTCGCAATGCTACCGAACGGGTGTACCTGGCGGGCTACACGCTCTCCTCGTCCAGAGTTACCGACGCCCTCATTGCCGCTCAGCACCGCGGCGCGACGGTCCGCGTCCTGCTTGAGGGCGAACCGGTCGGCAGTCGTACCGCCACTGAGGCCAGCACCCTCGATCGGCTCACAGACGCCGGCGTCGCGGTTCGGGTGTTGACCGGTTCGCGCGCCAGATACCGCTATCACCACGCGAAGTACGCTGTCGCTGACGGGCGGGCTGTCGTGCTGACGGAGAACTGGAAGCCCGCGGGAACCGGTGGCAACAGCAGTCGGGGCTGGGGTGTCGTTACGGCACAGCCGCGGGTTGTCGACGGGCTGAACCAGACGTTCCAGTCCGACGCCGGGTGGCAGGACAGCGAGCGGTGGGGAGAGTACCGTCAGGGCCGACAGTTCGAGCAGGGCGAGCCAGCGACGGGTTCGTACCCGAGCGAGCTCCGGGCCGAATCGGTGTCCGTCCAGCGGACAGATCTTCTGGTCACCCCAGACAATGCCCAGGGTAAACTCGTCGCGACGATAGACGATGCGGACGACTCTATCGACGTCATCCAGCCGACGGTCGGGGACTGGGACAGCCCGCTTCTCCGGGCGCTCCGGCGGGCCGCGTCGCGCGGCGTCGAGGTCCGCTTACTGTTGAGTGACGCGTGGTACGTCCGCGAAGAGAACAAACAGACAGCACAGCGGTTTCGAGAGTGGGCTGACCGCAACGACGCGCCGCTGACAGCGAAAGTGGCAGACCCCGACGGTCGCTACGAGAAGATCCACGCGAAGGGTGCCGTCGTCGATGACAAGCGGGTCGTCGTCGGCAGCCTCAACTGGAACGAGGCGGCAGCAACGTCGAATCGCGAGGTCGTACTGGTGTTGCACGGCAGCGATGCGGCCGACTATTTTGGAGCTGTCTTCGACGCTGACTGGGACAGCGGCGGCTTCGACATGCCGGTCGGAGCACTCGTGGCCCTACTCGGTCTTCTGGTAGTCGCCGGGCTCGCCGCTCGTCGGGTTTCGTTCGAAGCGTAGAAAACGGATTGCGTGGCGAGCTTACACTTCTTCAGGCAACGCCGTCGAACTTCCGAGCTCCTCGTCGATCTCGGCCTCTGCCATCTTCTCGACGAGGGCGTCGATAACCGACTCGCGGCGGCCCTTGACAAACTTGATGGAGCCGACGACGAGGTGGCCGCCGCCGGAGACACCGCCGCCGTCGACCTCCTCGGTCAGCTCAGTGACCATCCGCGGGATGTCCAGGCGGACGCCGTCGGAGCGCAGGACAGCGAAGTCCGGGCCATAGCCGATGGTGATGACTGGGTCGCCCGTCTCGGCGACCTTCCGGTCGTGGATTTCGCCGGTTGTCTTCCCCGGCGCTGGGTAGGTAAAGCGGTGGGCGTGGTTCTCCACGTCGATCGTGTAGAGGTGGGCGCCGTTGTCGAGGCGCTCGTGCTCGACGTGGCTCATGGCGGCGTCGAGTTGGTCCTCGACATCGCGCTCGGCCCGCTCGGCGAGGAAGTCGACGACCTCCCCGTGGCGGTCCCGGTCGTCACAGTCGACGTTCAGCACGTCGGTGATGAGCTGTTCGCCGGAGTTGTAGCGCAGCCAGTGGGTCGCGTAGTCGAGCGCTTCGCCGATGTCGCGCAGATCGTTCTCGTCGTAGCCCTTCTCGCTTGCGAGATCGATGTAGTCCCGCATCGCCTCAGCCTCGGAGCGGTCAGACAGGCCCGCGACTGCGGGAACGTGCTGAAGGTCCGCAGTGATGTCGGGGTCGATCATCCGGGCGAGTTCGACACACAGCATCCCCGTGGTGATGCGGTAGTCCTCGTCGTGGAGGTAGGGGTTGACGTGCTGCTCGATAAGCGGCTCGACAGCTTCGGGGTCCGGGTGGTGGTGGTCGACGACGACGACCGGGATGTCGTAGTGCCGGAGGTTTCGGTAGGCCGGCGTGTCCTCCTCGGTCGAGCCGTTGTCGAGCATCAGCAGCATCGGAAGCTTCTGTCCGTGGCGGGTCCGGTCCTCCAGTGCGAAGTTGAGATCCCGGGTTACGTCCTCCATCTCGTAGTAGGGGGCCTTGCTCGGCAGGCGCTTGAGGAGGTGCTGGGGCGCGCTGGCGTCCTCGTACTGGGAGGCGATGAACGACTCCAGCGCGACCTGCAGTGGGACGCTCGCACAGAGCCCGTCGCCGTCGGCGTGGTGACGCATGCGAATCGGGCGGCCCGAAAGCACCGTCTTTCGGAGTTCTGTCGCGACTTCGCGGAGGTCGTCCCACAATTTCTCGAAGGCGGGCCACTCGACCAGCGGCTCAACGTCAGCCGGTTCAGCGGCCTCGGCCAGTGCGGCGTCGAGGTCGCTTTCGACGGCGGCGGCTTCTTCGCCGTCGAGGACGGTCAGCGATTCGGCCTCGACCTGCAGACCGTCGTCGCGCTCCTCGGCACGTCCGGAGACGCGGACGATGTCGTCGATCTCGACGTCGGGGTGCGCCCGGACGCCGGCCTCCTCGAAGGCGGCACACGGGACGATGCCGGTTTCGTCACGGACTTGGAACACGGTAGGGCCGCCGGTCTGTTTGATCTGGACGACCTGTCCCTCGATGATAACCGTCTCACCGGTAGCGGCGGCGAGGTCGGTTACGGTGGTCGCGTTGCCGTGGACAACGCGCTGTTCCTCGTAGTCGGCGACCTGCACTTCCTCGAAGCTCAGGTCGCCGTCGGGGCGGATCTCGCCGAGTTCGACGATGAGATCGTCGCCCACGTCGTACTGGCCCAGGAGATTAGAGTCGTGGACGAGCCCGGAGACAGCATCGGAGAGATCGACGAACACGCCGTATTCGACGGTGCCGTTGACAGTTGCGTGGTACAGTGCGCCTTCTTCGAGATCATCGGACGTACATTGGTCCGCAAGATCGTAGACGATGGTCCCGCCGTCGGGGACCGTCGCACCGTCACCGGTGCCAGTTGGCGAAGACATTTGTCAATCCTTCGGTGCTCCCCCGTTTGTACTCTTCGGAATCCACGGAGGGACGAACACAACGCGTAAAAAGCGTCCGACCCGACAGCGTGGTATGGGGTTGTTCCGAACGAGCGGGATACTCGGGATCGCGGAGTCCGCACTCGAGTTCGCGCTCGCAGCCTCCGAGGAGGCCCATCCAAACGAGTACATGGGTTTTCTCCGGGGCGATGACGCCAGCAAGCTTGGGCTCGACGATGACGGTACCGTTCTGACCGACGTTCTGGTTATCCCGGGGACGGAGTCGAACCCGGTCAGTGCGACCGTCAAGACGAGCATGGTGCCAAACGACATGCGAGCGGCGGGGTCGATTCACTCGCACCCGAACGGCGTCCTCAAGCCCAGTGACGCCGACCTCGCCACGTTCGGTCGCGGCGATGTCCACATTATCGTCGGCTACCCGTACGGCCGTGACGACTGGCAGGCCTTCGACAGTGACGGGACAGAAGTCGACCTCCCGGTACTCGACGTGGAACCGCCGGAGGAGTCCTTTTTCGACTTCGATCAGGCCGATATCGACGCGGAGCTCCGCGAGGAGGAGTTCGATCAGTGACCCGCGTCGTCGCACAGGGCACGTTCGACATCCTGCACCCGGGTCACGTCCACTACCTGCAGGACGCCGCCGACATGGGCGACGAACTGCACGTCATCGTCGCCCGCTCGGTCAACGTCACCCACAAGGAGCCGCCGGTTGTCCCGGACGAGCAACGCCGAGAGATGGTCAGCGCACTCAAACCGGTCGACGAGGCGCACCTGGGCCATCCGGAGGATATCTTCGTCCCCATCGAGCGCATCGAACCGGACATCATCGCGCTTGGCTATGACCAACACCACGACGATGAGCAACTCGAAGCAGCGCTGTCCGCCCGCGGCCTCGACTGTGAGATCCGCCGGGCCAGCCCGCTGGAAGCCGAGGCGGCTGACCGGCTCCTGTCGACCGGTCGTATTATCGACCAGATTCTCGACGAGCGTTGTTAACTCGGCACTGCGATTTATACGCTCGTATCAGGAGCTTAGCAAAATTATTTTACAATGCTATGTCTCTAATGTAACCAACAGTTGAGTTGAGACGATGGGCATGGTTACAGTCAACGACGTCGATTCGCTGTCGTACCGCGCTGTCGAAGTACTGCTGCTCTTGCCGACCCTCCTGTTTGGGTTTCTCGGGCTTGGGGTGATCCTCGTCGGGCTAGGGGGCGAGAGCGTGGGCGATGGTCCACTCGGAATGGCTAGCATCTTCGGGACGTTCGGCGTCTGGTATATCGGCGGCATTGTTGTCGCACTGATATCGTGGCTTGTAACCCCAATTGTCCTCTATTTCGACACCAAGAAGATACGAGATGCGGACGTGGACTGGGACCCGAATCCGGTCCTGTACGCGGTCGGCGGCTTCTTCCTTGGGTACTTGATGAAGCTTCACCACCTGTATCATCGCCATCAGTATGTCGTCGACTGGGTGGACCGGGACTGGTGGTGGACGGTTGTCGCTGTCGGAACCGTGCTGCCGCCTGTCTGTATCGCTCTCGGGGCCACGCTTGTTTCGAGCGGAAGCCTCGGCATCGGATTTGTCTTGGTTGGTGTCGGCATTCTCACAGCGGTACCGTTCTCTGTCGCCATCTACCGCGACGCGACCTACGTCCGTCTTCAGTCGGGGGCCTGGCAGCCCAATCCAGGGAACTACGTCAATCTCGGCGTCTTTTTCCTGCTTCTCGGGCCAATAGTGTACCCCATAATCGGCTGCTACTACCTGTTCCGTCGCCATCGGGCTATCGGGACGCTGTAATCGGTGCCTCGGCTATCCCTGCTTCCGATCCGGGATACGAAGCAATATGAGAGATGGTTGGCACGTGCTGCGAGTGGGTCCCGGTTCCAGTCTTTCTGCAGTTTTCATTCTACAACAATAACTCTCGCCTCCGAGACGACGCGCTCGTCCGAGGTATCCGTCCCGGCCTCGACCGCCAGCATGTACTCACCGGGTGCTGCACCGTCCGGGACGGCGACGGCCAGGCTGCCCATCACTGAATCAGCGATAGGGTCCCAGACGAGTTCTGGCGGATAGGACTCCCGTACGGCGGTCGGTTCCGGTTCGAAACCCTCGTGTGTCACCTGCCAGTTTTCGGGGATTTCGGCCAGCTGCCAAGTCAGGACGCCGACTGACGAGGCCTGCACCTCGATTCTCGCCGTCCCGCCGGTCGCGGCGGTCGCGTCTGCGGCTTCGATGGTGAGTCCGCTATCCGAACCACTGCCAGGAGCCCCACAGCCGGCCAGACAGAGCGTCCCGACCGAGAGAGCGAGCATCGTTCTCCGGGTTCGCATACCTGCTGTTCCAGCGGCCGGGAGAAAACGGTTCGCACGGAACTGCTCGAACCTGTGTTGAGTTCGGATGGCGGCGCTGTTCGCAGTGGCGTCAATCGGGGAATCGCTAGCCGGGAAAGCTGTACATCCGTGTTACTTCACCACGGATATGTCTAAATGGCGACCATGAATACCAGAGTCTGGAATGTAGCGGTCAGATGATTGTCCCGCCGCTCGGAGGATAAACTGCCATGCCAGGCACCGTAACCACGGCCATGTTACAGACGGGTGGTCCCGCGATATCCGCCGAGGCAGCCAGCTATCTCGCCGGGGGACTCGCAGCCCTCGCCGTCGGGTTAGCGGCGCTGGGCTCCGGGTTCGCCGAGCGTGGTATCGGCGCGGCGGCCGTCGAGGCCATCGCCGAGGACCCCGATATGTTCGGCCGGGGACTCATCCTCACCGTGCTGCCCGAGACGCTCGTCATCCTCACGCTGGTGACGGTGTTCGTCGTAACGTAGCAAAACAGCCAACCTAAGGGTCTACCCACTTTTTCAGTGGCTCGGGCGGTTTTGATACTGAACGCCGACGAGGGTAAGACGCGACGGGCCGCTTAGATGAGGTCCGCCTCGGCCAGTCGGTCGACAGCTTCCTGCAGTCGCTCCTTGCTGTTGGCGTAGGAGATGCGCGCGTAGCCGGGCGTCCCGAACGCGGTCCCGGGGACGGTGGCGACCTGGGCCTCCGAGATAGCCTGGTCACACCACTCGGTATCGTCGCCATCCGGCGCGATTTCGGGCATCATGTAGAACGCGCCCTGTGGTTCGGGGACGTGAACGCCGTGGTCCTCGAACAGGCCCATGAGGAACTCGCGGCGCTCCGCGAAGGCCTGGCGCATCTCTTCGACGGCGTCGTCCGTGTTCGTGATGGCCTCGACGCCAGCGTGCTGGACGAAGTTCACGGCACACGAGACCGAGTGGGAGTGGACCTTGCCGGCCTGTGAAACCAGTTCTTCCGGAGCCGCGAAGTACCCCAGCCGCCAGCCGGTCATCGAGTAGGCCTTCGAGAAGCCGTTGAGTGTGATGGTCCGGTCTTCCATGCCTTCGAGCGTGCCAAGCGAGACGGCTTCGACGCCATCGTAGGTAATCTCCTTGTAAATCTCGTCGGAGATCACCGTGATGTCGTGCTCGACGGCGAGGTCGCGGACGCCCTCCATCGCCTCGCGAGAGTACACCGCTCCGTGGGGGTTACCCGGGGAGTTGACGACGAGCAGTTCCGTCTCGTCGGAGACGGCGTCGGCGAGGTCGTCGAGCGCGCCTTCGAGCTGGAAGTCGTGGGCGGCAGTGTCGACGCGGGTCAGCGTCCCGCCGGCGAGTTTCGCCATTGCCTCGTAGGACACCCAGGCCGGGTCGAGCAGGGCGACCTCGTCGCCGTCGTCGATGATAGTCTGGAAGATCTCGTACAGAGCCTGCTTACCGCCCGGCGTGACGATGAGGTTCTCCGGGCCGTACTGGGTGAGGCCGTCGTCGTGAAGCTTGTCGGCGATGGCCTCCTTCAGTTTGGGGATCCCGTTGGAGGACGTGTAGCCGGTGTGGCCGGCGTCGAGTGCGTCCTTGGCGGCGTCTTTGATGTTTTCAGGCGTATCGAAGTCGGGTTCGCCGACGCTGAGGTCGACGACGTCTTTCCCCTCGGCTTCGAGTTCTGCGGCCTTGTTGCTGATCGCGAGGGTCGCGCTCGGTTCTACACGTTCGACGCGGGAAGCGAAGTCCATAGTCATTGTTCGAGTTCGGTGGCGAGTTCGATTGCACTCCGGACGGCCAAGGCCCCTTTGTCGGTTCGGGCCTCGGCCTCGTCTTGGCTCATGCCCGGGCCGATGATGCCCAGCGTGACGGGGGTGTCGCGGTCGAGGGACACGTCGGTCAGCCCCTGCGCGGCGGCGTTGCCGATGACCTGGTCGTGGTCAGTGTCGCCGCTGATGATCGCGCCGAGGACGGCCACAGCGTCGACATCCGACCGGCGCGCGAGCCGGTCGGCGGCCAGCGGCGTGTCGTAGGCCCCTGGGACATCGATCGACGCGACAATCTCGGCGTCGTTGTCGGCAGCAGCCTCGTAAGCCCCGTGCTCCATCTCCTCGATAACGGCCCCGTGTTTGTCGTACTGAGCGACAACCAGCCCGAGCTGCACCATACCTGACTCCCGGGGAGGGGCGACTAAAGAACTACCGTTCCGTGCCTGCGTGGCCGCAGGTCGACTGTGCCGGTATCGGCGATGGGCGGGTAGCTTAAAAACCTGTTATAGAAACCAGAAGGATTCTAATGTCCCATGTGCTTGAGCCAGATATGGCTGAGTCGTCCCTGCTGTCTACCCTCCACGATATCCGGGACCGGAGCCGGTCCTGGTTCGCGGACGACCCCCGCGCTACCGTGAAGGTCGTCGTCGCCGTGACGGTTCTCGGTCTCGTCCTCAGAATCGCGGCTCTCGGGAGCCGCGTCGCCCACTTCGACGAGGGGCGCGTGGCCTACTGGGCGCTACATCTCCGCGATTCTGGGTCGTTCGCCTACCGCTACATTATCCACGGCCCGTTCATCCAGCACGTCGACAGCTGGGTGTTCACCGTCGCCGCGCCGACCGACTTCACGATGCGGCTCCCGGTCGCGATTGTCGGCGGCCTCCTCCCGCTGACGGCGCTGCTCTTTCGCGAACACCTCCGGTCCGACGAGACGGTGTTCATGGCTGTGTTTCTCGCACTCAACCCGGTCCTGTTGTACTTCTCCCGCTTCATGCGTAGCGACGTGCTGGTCGCGGCGTTCATGTTCACCGCCTTCGGCCTGCTCGTCCGGTTCGTCGACACCCGGAAAGCACGGTATCTCTACGGCGTCGCCGCGTTCATGGCACTTGGGTTCGCTTCGAAGGAGAACGCCATCGTCTACGTGCTGACGTGGCTCGGCGCGACTGGCCTCCTGCTGGCGAAGGTGCTTGTCCTCCCGAACGGCTACCGCGACGCCGTCGGCTTCCTCCGGACCGTCCCGAGCATCGGTGCAATCTGGGGTCGGCTCCGGGGGCGCTTCTGGGCAGACGTGCATCTGGGTCGCGATATCATCCGCTCGTTCCGTGACCGCCACGATAGCGCCGCCTCCGTCCTCGCAGCATACGCGAGTCATATCGTCCTCGCCGCGCTGGTGTTCGGTCTCGTTTCGCTGTTTTTCTACGCCCCCCGCGGGGCTGGTGTCGCGGGTATCGAATATCCGCCAGCGCCGGCCGCCAGCGGCGACGTGAACTTCTGGTCCGGCGTGACGAACCCGTCGCTGTTCCCCGAACTCGTCCAGACCACCTGGGAGCGCGTCGCTGACCAGTACAGCGAGTGGTTCTCGCCGGCCTCCGAAAAGGCAACGACGACGGATACCGGCCTCGTCGAGTCCATCGGGACGTTTTACGAGAGCGTCGACGGCCACTACGAGGTGCTGTTGAAAGCACTAGGCTACACCGCGGCACCACTGCTCCTGTTCTCGCTGTTCGGGTACGCGCTCGACCGACTCGGAACGGTCAAGCCGCGCCATCTCGTCCCGTTCGCGGCCTACGGTGGCTACGTCTCGATTCTGGGGTACCCCATCGGAACCGACATCGGCGCGCCGTGGCTCGCCGTCCACGTCGTCGTCCCGCTGTCGATCCCGGCCGCCGTCGGACTCGCTGCTGTAATCCGGTGGGGCAACGAATCGCTGTCGACTGACGACGTGACCGGCGCTGCCATCGCCGCCGCCATCGTTCTGCTCGTCACTGCACTCGTCGTCAACACGACCGCAACGCGGGTGTACACGAACGAGCATCTGGAAGGGAATCCGCTGGTCCAGTACGCCCAGCCACAGGAATCGCTCCGTGCGGATCTGGCGGAAATGGACCGGATCGCGACGGCCAACGGAAACGGCACCGATGTCGTCATGTACCACGGAGAACGCGGCGACGCCTACGACGGTGACGACGCGTACGTCAAGGAAGACCGCAGTCAGTGGAACGACTCGTGGTGGAACACCAGACCGATTTGCCTGCAGTGGCACAACTCGCTGCCGCTGCCGTGGTACTACGCGGCTGACGACGTGAACGTCTCCTGTGAGACCCGCCCCGACATGCTCGCCGAGCAGGCGCAGACGGATCAGCCGCCGATAGTCATCACCCAGCAGATCGACAGCACGGTTCCTGCCGAACAGCTCGAAGCCGCCGGGTACGTGCCCAAGACCCACCGGATGCGAACGAAGTACGGCTCGAACGACATGACGGTGTGGGTCCACGAGTCCTACGGCCGAGAACCGAACCGTTAACCCTGCTGCTGTGAAAGCGCGCGGTATGACGCTCACGTCACCAGGGCCGACCGTCGGCGTGGTCGGCGGTGGCCAACTCGGCCGGATGCTGGGCGAGGCGGCTGCGCCGCTTGGCCTCGAACTACTCGTGACCGACCCGACGCCGGACTGCCCGGCCACGCCGGTCGTCCGCGACCAGATCGTTGGGGGTTTCGACGAGGAGGCGACCCTGCGGGAGCTCGCCGAGCGCGCCGACTACCTCACCTTCGAGATCGAACTGGCCGATCCGGACGTTCTCGAACGGGTCGCCGAGGAGACGGGGACGCCGGTCCATCCCGCTCCTGAGACGCTCCGGACAATTCAGGACAAGCTCGTTCAGAAGCGCCGGCTGTCCGAGGCCGGCGTTCCTGTCCCCGAGTTCCGCGCCGTTGACACCGCCGACGACCTCCGCGAGGCCTGCGAGGAACTGGGCTACCCCGCGATGCTCAAGGCCCGGACCGGCGGCTACGATGGCCGCGGGAACATCCGTGTCGAGGGGCCGGACGATGTCGAGGACGCTGTCGACGAGATTGCCGGCCCAGCGATGGTCGAGGCGATGGTCGACTTCGAGCGGGAACTGGCGGTCATGGGCTGTCGCGGTGCGGACGAGCGGGACACGTTCCCGGTCACCGAGACGATTCACCGGGAGGAGATCCTGCGGGAGTCCGTCGCGCCGGCCAGAGCGTCACGAGCTGTCCGCGAGCGCGCCCGAGAGGTCGCTCACGACGTGCTCGACGTGATGGACGGCCGCGGCGTGTTCGGCATCGAACTGTTCGAGACGACCGACGGCGAGATACTGCTCAACGAAATCGCGCCCCGACCACACAACTCCGGCCACTGGACTATCGAGGGGTGTCACACCTCGCAGTTCGAGCAACATCTGCGGGCCGTCACTGGCAAGCCGCTGGGGTCAACCGACCAGCGGTTCCCGACTGTGTCGACTAACATCCTCGGAGACGTGACCGAGCGCCAGTCGGCGGAGCTACGGGGCGAAGACGGCGTGCTGGAGACGCCACGGGCACACCTGCACTGGTACGGCAAGCGCGAGGTGTACGAACTCCGGAAGATGGGGCACGTAACAGTGACGGCCGACGACCGCGACGGCTTGCTTGACGACGCCCGCGAACTCCGTGACGGCCTGACTTTCGAGTGAGCGACACGGACTGATCACGGAGTTCTCCGCAGTCCGGAACCGAGCGGCCTTTGACTATGCGGTCCTGAGTCACGGTATGGACCGACGGGATTTCCTCCGTGCGGCCGGCCCGGCGGCAGTCGCAGGGCTCGCCGGTTGCCTCGGCGGTGGGAGCGCTGACACCGACTACGACGTTGGGATGTCCGCGAAGGCGTACCGCCCGGTTCGCATCGCCGTCGAACCGGGGACGACCGTGCGGTGGCTCAACACGAGCAAACAGGGCCACTCGGTTACGGCCTACGAGGACGAGATCCCCGACGAGGCAGATTACTTCGCCTCCGGCGGCTTCGACACCGAACAGGCGGCCCGGGACAACTGGGGGGGCTCCTCCGGCGGGACGATGTTCGAGGGTGACGATTTCACGCACACTTTCGAGGAGGTTGGCGAGTATCCCTACTTCTGCATCCCGCACGAACGAGCCGGGATGGTCGGGACTGTCGTCGTAACTGAAAATCCCGAAACGGCGACGAGCGGCGAGTAGCGGTGCTGTCGGTTTTATCGAGTCTCTTTTCGTCCGCGCTGAGTAGGACGTCTGCGCGTTGCTTTGCGGTCTCGGTCGCTAACTCCGACCATCAACAACAGCGTCACTGGATGTGGTCATGTCCGCCGCGTCGCTGTCGCGCTCGGTCTCAGTACGACGGAAAAATTCGAACGTCGATGCTAAACTGCGTTAGGCTTCGACGTCGACGTCTTCCTCGTCCACGTCGACAGCCGTTTCCTCTTCGGCGGCGACTTCTTCGGGCCGCGCTTCGAGCGTGGTCTTCTTGATCTCGACGCGTCGGAGCGGGTAGATGTCCTTGGCCTCGCCGTAGATGGCCGAGGAGAGACGCCCTTCGACGACGCTGTCGACGAGTTCCTCGAAGGTTCGGTCTTTCGCTGTCTCGCGAACGAGGTCGATCATCGTTCGGCGGATGGCCTTCTCCTGGGAGGCGTCGGCCTTCTTCGTCGTCACGGCGACGGGCTGGATCTGGACGCGGTAGTCGTCCGTCGTCAGCACGGTGATGTAGGCCTCGACCTTCGAGGAGCCCCGTCGGACGAGCGAGCGGAGGTAGTCCCGCGTGAGTTCGTGGCGGATGAACTCCGTGTACGCCGTGTCCGAGGCGACCTCGTTGATCTTGAAGGTCAGCTTCGTGTTGTTCTCGCTGGCGTCGTTGGTCAGTTCGCCGAGCGTCGTTTCGATGGTGCGTCCGAGCACCTTGTCCGGTTCGTCTGCCGGTGTCTTACCGAGAACCTCCCGGTCGAACTGCTCGGGAGCCTGCACGGTGTACCACCGTTTCTGTTCTGTGCGCTTGGAAACGCTTCGTTCACTCATGGTTGGATTGTGTGTGTTGGTCTGCGAGCTGTGCTGCAACCCGGATGTTGACGACGTAGTCGTCGACGGTCGCCTGCAGGCCGCCGGTCGAGTCGCGTTCGACGGTCGTGACAACGGCGTCGTCCTCGACGCGCGTGGTCATCTCGTCGGTGTTGTCCGGCCGCACCGCGCGTGCGACGCGTTCGGGCGAGTCGTGTGTCGTCCGAATCTCGGCCCGTTTCATACTGCCTCCCGGAACGCTTCGATGAAGTCGGCCGTCGACACGTCGAACCGGGCGCGTGCCCGGTCGCCCACCCCGACGGCGTCGCCGCCGACCGTCTCGGCGGCTGCATGCATCGTCTCGGCCACGTCCCGTCCGTCCGTAGCGCGGGCCGCGGCTCGGTCGTCGGTGACGACGAGCGTCACCGGTTCCGGCGCGCGGTAGTCCGCGAACAAACGGGCGACGGTGCCGGTCGGCATCGCGTCGCCGCGGGCGACGAACAGGCCGTCGTACCGGCCTGTGGTCGCCTCGGACACTGCTTCGTGAGCGCGAGCGGCGTGAGTCCGCCACGCGGCCAGCGCGTCCTCGTTGACAGCCTCGTGGCCGAGCGCGAGCGCGACGGCAGTGCCCGGCTGTTCGCGGGCGACGGCGTCGAGCACGTCGGCGTAGCCACCGACTGTCTCGAAGGGGCCGCCCGTCGTCGGGCGGAGCGCGCGTTGGACCGCGTCGGCGGCCCGGGGTGGTGTGTCCGCGGTGACGGCCAGCGCGACCAGCGACGCGAGGCGTCGGTGGTCATCGGCCGAGAGATCCGCAGACTGGTGTGCGTCGATGCCCAAATCGGCGAGCGCGGCCCGCGCTGCTTCGGTGTCGCCCGAGAAGGGCGCGACGAACAGCGTCGAGTGGGCCAGCCCATCTGCGAGGTCTGCCGTCGGCACGGCGACGCCGGGCCGTCGGTCGAACCCCGCCTGCTCGGCGGCTTCGGCGACGGTCCCGTCAACGTTCCCGGCGGCAATCGTGCCAGCCAGGGCGAGCGCGGGGTCGGCCGTGCCGAGTTCGCGGGCGGTCTCGAAGGCAGTCGCGGCGGCGCGGTCGGTCAGCGTCACGTCGGCGGTCGGCTGCGTGCGACCGATGGCGACAGTGATGTCGGTCTCCGTGGTCCGGTCGGGGTCCTCGAACGGGCGGACGACGCTCGCCTGAAACGGCGTGTCATCGAGCGCCCGTGCCAGCAGGCCAGTCGCAGCCAGTGCCTCGCCGGTTGCGTCGCTGACGAGGCGCACAAAGGTGGCCTCCCGTAGCGACCCGGCAAGGTCATCGGGGGACGTGGCTGGCGTCGGTTCCCGACCGGTCGCCGACATCTATTCGAGACCCAGCGCCTCGACGGCGTTGTCGTAGCTGTAGGTGAAGTCCTCGTCGACTTCGTCACCGCGGTAGTAGTCGATGAGGCGTCGGATCTTCGACTGCGTGTTCTGGAGCGCACGCTTGTTCTGGTAGTCACCGGGGTTCTCATCCATGTGATCGCGAAGGCGGACGGCCCGTTCGAGCAGGTTCCGAAGGTCCTCCGGCAGGTCCGGTTCGGCTTCGTTCTCCTCGAGGATCTCGGTGACTTTCTTGCCGGTCGCGAGCGAGACGTCAGGGATCGGCGTGCCCTGAACGCCCTCGTCGCGCAGCTTCAGGCCGATCTCGCTGGGCGAGTGGCCCTGTTCGGCCAGTTCGACGACGCGCGCTTCGATTGCGTCCTCGTCGACGTCGCTCCACTCCGGGGGTTCGTCTGCCGCCGGTTTGTCCGAGTCGGACGAACCGCGGCGGCGTGTATGCATTCGTGCCATTGTAATCTGGTTGGAACCGCACGAACCGCTCTCGTTACGAGGCGTATTGGCACTGTACAGTGCCGAACACGGCCGCAATCCCGAGCTATGAAAGTCCATAGCGAGTCAGATTTGCGGTCGTGCTGTTCCCATCTTCCTGTCTGAGAGGGCGCGACTAAACCGTTCCGCTTCCCGGCCGCGTCTCGAAGCGGCGACACCGTTCACGAACCCACACCGCAGAGAAAATTCTTCGCAGTATTACAATTGATAACGTGCCCAACTGTTTTAAATCGTTTGCCGGGGTATGTTTGGGTAGTATGGGTAGCGCTGGGTGGAGCCTCGGAAACCGTGGGCAAAGTGCTCCGCTCGGGCTAGCGCTGGTTTTTGCGGTGATGATTATATCGACGACGGCGGTTGTTGCGCTGGGTGCTGACGCAATTACGAGTACGCAGACGCAACTCGACGCGGAACGAACCGAAAAGTCGTTGACGGAACTCAACTCCAAAACCGCGCTCGTGGCACTGGGACAGACAGACGTGCAACAGGTTTCCCTTCCCGCGAGCAGTTCGAGTACCTATCGTATTGACGAGGATGCCGGGTGGATGAACGTCTCCTACCGGAATACAACGTCCGAGAATCGGACGACTGTGTTCAACGAATCGATGGGTGAGGTGGCGTATCACGGCAGTGATGAAACGCGACTCGCGTATCAGGGCGGCGGCGTCTGGCGGGCCAACGGCGATGGAACGTCGGTGATGGTATCCCCACCGGAGTTCCACTATCGGGACGCGACGCTAACGCTGCCACTCGTAACGGTGAGTGGGTCCGGCGCAATCAGAGACAGCGCGTCGATCTCCCACAACCGAACGACGTCGCACTTTCCAAACAGCACGCGCAACGCGAACTTTACGAACCCGCTCGAAGACGGGAAAGTCAGCGTTACCGTCCAGAGCGAGTACTACCGCGCGTGGGGAGGATACTTCGAGGAGCGAACGGACGGTGACGTGACGTACCATCCCGGTAGCAATCGTGTTTCGATCATTCTCAAGGTCCCCGCAGGGCCGCGAAAGGTCCGGAACGCCGTCGCCGCGACGAGCGACTCCGGTTCAATCAAACTGAGCGGGAACGACGCATTTACCGACAGCTATACTTCGGCGGATGGGGACGGGTACGATGCCTCCGAGGCTGGTGATGGCGGCAATCTCACGACGGCAGGTGATGTCATCGTCACTGGGGGTGCGGAACTGAACGGAAACATCACCTCAGGCGGGCGCGTCGAATTCAGTAGTAACTCGATGGCGTTCAACGGCGACCGGGTAGAATGGGCGGACGCGTTCGACGACAAACACGGCACGTGTACAGGGTCCTGTTCTGACGAACAGATCAGTTCGTTCGGCGAGACTACCAACATCAACTCTCACGTCGACACACAGGTCGACGACCTCTCGTCGTCGAACGATAACGCGGGAACGATAGCCGACGACGGCGTCATCGACGGTACGGAGGGGACGACGACGCTGTCTGCCGGCAGGTATCACGTCGACAAAATCGACTTGAGCAACGACGTTGAGTTCGACACGACTGGTGGAAACGTAATCATTGGCGTCGAGAACTACGTGAGTCTCAATACCGGGAACGACATCGCGGTGTCCGGCCCGAATCAGGTCAAGATATACATAAAAGGCGAATCGCCCGCGTCTGGCGGGAGTGCCGACGGCTATCACTTCTTCACACGGGCGAGTGAGATCAGGACAACCGGTGCGGTCAGTGAGCGGTCGACACAGGTGTGGATATACGGGAAAGATAACCTTCAGGCTCGGATGGAGAAGAAAGGATCAGATAACTCCAGAGTCACTGGTGTCATCTACGCGCCGGGTGGAGAGTCCGGAACGAGCAGGTTCGAGATATGGAAGAGCGACCTCTACGGTGGTGCGGTCACCAGCCAGGTCAAACTGAAAAAAGGTGGACGGGTCCACTTCGACCAAGCACTCAGACAAGAGCGCACACTCCCAAGAGACACGAGCGTGGTCGCGATCACCTACCTCCACATCTCGACGAACGACGTCAATATTACATCGAACTGATAGCGGACACACCCACTTCACCACTATCAAAAGTAATAGCAATTGACGTCGATCGGTCCCTGCTGTGGCCGGCATAAACAGCCACTGGTGGCGACTGTTCAGAATTCGGCCAGCAATCTTATCAACCGTGATAACTACAGTCGGATAATGCACTTCCCCTGGGGTCAGGAACGCGCCCAATCAGCTCCGCTCGGGCTGCTACTGGTCCTCAGTCTCGTCATCGTCGGGTCCGGCGTCGTTGTCAGCCTGGGAGCGACGGCGCTAGTCGATACTGAGGCTGGGCTCGATGTCTCACGGGCGGAAACGGGGATGACTCAGCTGGACTCACAGGCGGCGCTGGTGGCGCTTGGGAACGCTGACAGCCAGCAGGTATCACTCGTCGGGACAGACCAATCCACGTACCGAATCGACGACACTGCGGGTCGGATGACGGTCAATATCACCAACCACTCCGCTTCGCCCTCGACGACAAGGACGCTGATGGATGAGCGACTCAGCGCGGTTGTCTACGAAAACGGGAATCAGAAAGTCGCCTATCAGGGAGGCGGGGTATGGCGGCGCTCCGGCAGTGGCAGTGTCATGGTTTCACCGCCGGAGTTCTACTACCGCGATGCGACGCTGACACTCCCGCTCATCACCGTCCGGGGTGACCACTCGCTTGGCTCACGGGCAAGCATTACCAAGGACAGCACGACGCAGGTGTATCCCGATCAGGCAGCCGGGAACGTCAATCCGCTGGATACGGGGACGGTCAATATCACCGTCGAGAGCGAATACTACCGGTCCTGGGGGCGCTACTTCGAAGAACGAACTGACGGTGACGCGCACTACGACCACGAAAACGACAGCGTAACCACGACGCTGGTCGTGCCGACGGGGCCGCGGGAAGTGACGAGTGCCGTCGCGGCCACGTCCGCGGGCGGACAGATTACGCTCTCCGGTAGTGGCACTGATCCCGCACGAACGGACAGCTACAACTCGTCTGTCGGCGATTACTCGACCTCACGGGGATCGTTCGGGACAATCACCACAGCCGGTGACGTGTACGTGAAAGGGAACAGCGAGGTGGACGGCACTGTTCGGTCCGGTGACCGGGTCGAGGTCAAAGGCAGCGGCGTCGTCACCCGTGATGTGGAATACTCGAGCACGAAGCACATCAAAGGCACTGTCAACGGCGATATCAGCCAGATCTCGGGCGTCGAGGGGGCCGGCGCCATCGACGGCCTGGTGGATCGGCGAGTCGCCAACGCAAGCGATACCAATGACAATGGTGCGACCGGTAGCATTTCGGGCAACCAGCTTGTCACTGGCGACCAGACGTTGGACGCGGGCACATACTATCTTGAAGATCTGACGCTGGACGGCGAGACGCTGACGATCAATACGGGTGGTGACGACGTGACCATCGCCGTCCGGGACTACGTCTACATCGAGAACAACGGACGGATCAAAGTCAACGGTGACGGGAAAGTCCGCCTTTACGTCAAAGGCAAAGCCACGTCCGCCACCGGCCACCACTTCCACATCTATCGTACCGGGGACGTCGACGTTGATACCGCGCAGAACTCGACACAGTTCTGGGTGTACGGCAAGTCGGACTTCGACGCCGTCATCGAGGGGGACACTGATACTCCGCAGTTCGAGGGCGTGATTTATGCACCTGCCGGCGGCGTCGGTGCCAGCAGTGTCCTACTCAAGAAGGCGGAACTGTACGGTGGCCTCGTCGCTGGGTCCGTCACGGTCGATAACGGCGGGCTGGTCCATTACGACCGGGCGCTCAGAAGCGAGCGAGCCGTCCCGAAGAACACGAACATCATCCGGCTGACGTACCTCCACGTCTCGAAGAACCGAATCAACGTAACCAGCGGGTAGTCGACCGGTTACTGGTCGATTTCGACCGCGATGTCGTGGTAGACGACGTACGTCCGGTCGATTCCCCCGGCGGGAGCGGTAAAGTTACACCAGCCGTTGGCCGCGCACGTGAACCCTTCACTCTCGAAGTACGACTGCCAGAGCTCTTCGCGTCGTGGATCAGAATCGACACTGACGTTGACATGTTCGATGTTGCCACCGGTATCAGCGAACGAGACGTTGCTGTTCCGGTGGCTTGTCCGGACGAGCACCGTCGACCCACCCAGACTTTGCTGGCCACTGGCGGTCGTGCCGACCACGGTGATGAGTACGCGGTCGTCTGAGACGAGTATCGGCGGCGTTCGCTTTTGGACCCCACCATCCCGGTTCGTCCGGTACACTGCCCCGGCCTCGTATACGATCTCCCGCTCCTGATTGCCGGCGTAGATGATCGGGCGTATCTCCCAGGTCCCGACGTCTTTGGGAGCGGTCCCGTCGTGGACCTGTACCGATATCGTCGTGTTTTCGCCTGTCCTGAGCGATGCCTCGCCGAGGCTGACCTCTGTGGCACGGCTCGGTGCACCCTGCTTGTGGAGGTCCGCGATGTTGTCCGAGAGCACATCGAATGCCCGCTCAGCGTTCTCCATCTGCTCCGCGTCCCGAGCGTTCTGTAACGCCCCCAGGCCGCTCACTGAGACGAGGATAATCGACGCGACGATAAGGCTGAACACCAGGGCAAAGCTCAGTACTTCACTTACGGCGCGATCAGCCATTTTGGACCTCCAGTTGGTCGTCGTAGAAGACGGTTATCACACCGCCGCCGGCGGTAGAGTCCCCCAGGTCTGTCCGGGTTTTGAGTGAAACAGTCACAGACACCTCCGGCGATGTCGATTCGAGCGTGAGTTCATCGGCGGCGGAGTCAATCGAGACCCGGTAGCCGGACCCACTCACCCGCGCCGGGAACGTGTGGTTCAGTCGCACAGTTGGGTCGTTGTCGGCAGCGACCACCAGCCGATCAACACGAGCGATGTCAGAGGCCACCTGCTGTCCGATGACTTCGAGTTCATCCCTGATGACCTGTTCCTGCCGATTTTCGACGAAGTTGCCGCCGGCAATGAGGAGGCCAGACACCAGAATCGAGGCGATAGCCAGACTCAGCGTGTAGCTCAGCGTCGTCGAGACGGCGCGGTTACGACGCATCTGGCTCACCCGGGGCCACCCGTATCTTTGCCTCGTACCGTAAATTAGAGGTGTCGTAGCGGTAGCGGACAGTCGCGTTATAGATCGCGATAGTGCTGAGCGGCGATTTGGGCGCTGTACCGAGTGGGTTTGCTGGCCTGCTACCGCGAACGACCATCGAGTAATTCCCCTTGATCTGGTCGCCCCGCTTGTAGGTAATGTTGTACTCGTCGCCGACGCCGTGAGCGAACCGCCCATCGAAATCCCCACCCTGGAGCGCGAGACACGGTTCGCCCTGGACCGTCCCGCCGGTCACGTCGATATGGGCATATGGCTCCTCGATAGAGACGCCACACTCCTGCGTACTTGGCGTACCCGCTGGCCTTTCGACTGACACGTTGACCGTCCCGCTGGGTCCGACACTGCCCCAGATACGCATCTTCCATTTCGAGTTGCTACCGGTCCCATTCGCGGTGACGACGAACTTGCTTCCCGAACTAGGGAGCGCTGTCGCGTTGATGACGAACCGTCTGGTCGCGTTCGTTCCGTCACTTGGGCGCTTGATCCGCTCTCCGACCGTCCAATCGGTGCTTGGTGTCGCTTCGCTGGAGTTGAACACCGACGTATCATTCTGGGCGATCCGCGTGCCGTAGGTCGGCGAGCCGGCGAGTGTGACGTTTACCAGTGTCCCGCTCGTGACCCGCTGGCGCTCCGTCTGTGTACTGACGGTCCGGATGCTCTCACGCGTACCGGTTTTGAGTGTTGTTTGGTTCGAGTGGTTGTACCTGTTGGCTGCGGTGATTCCCTGTCCGACATTCGACTCTACCATGGCCCGCATCTCCAGTGCGTCGTTGCTCCCGGCAACCTCGCCCCGGCTCGCGAGGTTCTGCGTGTAAATCGCGGAGTTGACGACCAGCGCAAGGCCGATGAACGTCACTGCAAGCGCTAACGCGGCGATGAGGATTATCTGTCCGCCTTCGTCGTCGTTCAGATGCGCCACGCGACCACCTCCACGCTGACCGTGTTGTAGACGTTCTTTCCGGTGTCCGAAACCGTATAATCGGTCGCCGGGTCACCGAGCCGCGTGCTGTTGCGCGTCCCGTCTGCATCACGCAGGTGATCGTCGTCCATGAGTGTGATTGTGTGGCTCGCACGCACCGCGTTGTCGCTCGGTTCCCCGCTGTAGACGTAGCGGGTCGTGACGGTTTTTTCCTGCGTGTTCTGGAACCTGAAATAGACGTTGTACGCGATTCCCCGTTGGTCAAACGCGCGTTCTAACAACTCTCCGAACCGATTGTCCGGCGGCCCGTTCGTGTAGTACTCCCGGCCACCGGCCGTGTTGTGGAACTGCGCCGTGCTGTTGTCCCAGTAGAGCACAGCCGGCTTTAGCGCGTCCTCTGCCGCCGCCGAGGCAAGCACTCCATGGCAGATTGCCTGCTGTTGGTTCTCGATGTGCTGACTCGACGTACTCGCCGACAGCGGTGTCACCGCTGTCATCTGTAGCGCGAACACCAGGCTTGCCAGTAACAGCATTCCACTGACGATGGCTTCGAGCGTGTGTGCCTGCGCGCGCATGCTACCACATCACCACGCGGACTGTGACATCCTGCCCGTTCAGCGAGACCACTCGCAACGCAGTGACCGACGCGTCGTTGTTTGCCGGCGGGTTCCCGCCGGTTGTGAGTATCGTCCCACAGCCACCACTGGCCGGAACGAGTTCCTCGTCTGTTCTATCCCAACAGAGCGTTTCATCGGCGGCTGCCGTTGTCGTCGCGTTCCCTCTGATTGTGACGTTCACATTCTCCAGAGCCGGGTCGAGGCCAACCCGCTCCTCCACACTTCCGCCGGAGTCGTAGCCACACCCTGTCGGTGGTGCGTTCCCAGCGAAGAACTCCTGCGTACAGTGCTCGTCCAAGACATACGGTTGCTGTGGCGAACCGAGCATCCCCATTGTGAGCCCGTCGGCTACTCTATCGGTCGTAACTGTCTCCTCTTGGACCCCCGCAGAAAACGGCGACAACAGCCCCGGAATGAACAGGAAAATGAATATCAGAACGCTCAGAAAGAGGGTCATACCGATTGCGAAGTCCAGCGTCGTCTGTCCGCGGCGGCGCTCTTCCATCCGGGGTAACCGGCCGACAAGCTGGTTGGTAGACTGCGTCTCGTTTCTCCTACGGTTCATAAGCCTGAGTCACTGAACTGAGATTACTGTAGGGATGGTATCAGGCGTTATAACCATTGTGGCCGTACTGTAGCTCCGATTACCAGATCTGCGAACTCTCTGATAGGCGGATACATTACCGGGTTGAATTGAGACCGTGGGGCCGGTTCTCTATGTCCCCGTGCTTCGATGGGTTTAAGCAATCCCATCGGGAAGCAATCAGTGCACGCAAGGGCTCGTAGATCAGGGGTAGATCACTCCCTTGGCATGGGAGAGGCCCCGGGTTCAAATCCCGGCGAGTCCATCCTCGTTTTACCGCCACAATTGAAGAATCCCCCAACACTGTTAGACGGGCTAGCGATGAAGCCCGGTAGCTTTTATTATACCCCAGATAATTGAAATTGCAATCACATTCAGTAACGATCTAAGAATACATTCAAATATTAATAAGAGCGGGCCAATACTTGCGCGTTCTCCACAGGCTCATTCGAACTGATTTCAGGCGTGCTTCGTAGGTCGCTCCTAATCCTCCAGATGCAAACAGTCAGGAAGTCAAATCCAACTGCTGTTTGTTTGCTGTTAACATGAAATGAAGCCCTACTGTCATATAGAAGATGGCACAAACGGTAATACATTATCCTGATTGATCATCGAAGCGTTGGTGAACACAATACAGACGTAACGGAACCAATCGTCTATAGTGGGAGTCGTGCTGGTTTGGGACTGAGTAGATGCTGTTCAAAGTCGGCGGCCCTGATTGAGCTATCATTAATTAGATTGAAACAGTACACTTATGTGCAATAGTTGGTATGTAATTGGATATGTTCGAGTGGGGCAGCCGGGGGGCTGGAGACCGGGGTGTATCGCACGTTCTGGGTGTGGTGTTGTTGGCAAGTGCAGTCATTATCGGTGCTGTACTGATCGTTCAAGTGGGGCAGCAGACGATCGGAGATATCAACGACGATGCGAATGTCGAGCTCGCTGAGGAGGTGCTGCTGTCGGTTGATCAGAGCTTCCAGCGGTCGGCTACGAATGAGTCAATCAAGATTCCCGACCGGGTTCGGTCTGATGTCGCCGTCTCTGACGACGCGGCATACAATCTGACGCTGAACGGCCGCTCGGCCTGTTCAACGGGGAACCGATCGTTGCAGACGATTCGGTATCAAGAGAACGGCCAACAGGTCGGCTACCAGGGCGGGGGTGTCTGGCGGATGACCGAGTCGGGTGCGACGATGTCGTCGCCCCCAGCAGTGAACTACGACAACGGGGCGCTGTCGGTCTCGTTCGCGAATATCTCCGGGCAGCAGATCGAGGGGAGTTCAGTTGCGATTCAGTCGAACGCGACGGCCAAGCGGTCTCACGAAGCGGCACTGCAGATGGCCCTGTTCACTGACGCGTCCTACGAGGACGCACGAACCGGCTCAATTTCGTCACCCAGCTATGAGTGTACTCCGTCGCAGGTCGCCAACGCCACACTGACTATCCAAAACAGTAGCTATTCCCGCGCCTGGGCGGACTGGGCACGGAGTACCTACGATGATCAGTATGTTACGGTGGCCCCGGCGTCTGTCAAGCCGGGAGAGACCGTTCACATACGCTTTGCACTCGGCGATGTGACGAACCCGAAGTTCAAAGTCGAGGATGTCACGGTCAAGCCGGTTCCGTCAGACCCCGGAAAGGCGGAGGTAACAGCGACGGTCCGTAACACCGGGGGCCTGGAAGGTACGCAAGACATCACGCTGAAGCACAACCAGTCGGGGTCACCAAGCGAGGTGGACGAGAGAGTACCCCTCGCCGGCGGCGAATCGACCACTGTGAGTCGGTCGCTGAGCGTCTCGACTGCGAAGCCACACAACTTCACTGTGGAGTCAAAGCAGGACGAAGACTACAAAATCATCAAGTATGCGTCCCCCCACGGAACGCCGTCGCTGGACGTCACTGGCAATTCGATTCCGGCAACAGCACGACTGAACCAGGTCCCAGCGGCCCCGGTCACGGTCACGAACACCGGGCAAATGACCGCAGATCAGGAGGTTACCTTCCGCGTCAACGGGACGGTACGCGCGACGCGAAGCGTGCTGGTTGATCCGGGAGAGAGCCGAACCATCGACTTCGGTCCGTCGCTGCCGACTTCGGAGAACGGGACGTACGATCTAGAAGTCGAGACAGGGGATGACTTATATTCGCAGCACACCGATGACGGCCACTACTTCATCGTCGGTGACGCAGGTGTCTTTGAAGTTTCGTCTGTCTCGCCGCCGGGTGGATTGCAGAGTGGGGATACGGCGACCGTCGAAGCGACGGTGGAAAACACCGGTGACATTCGGAAATCCACCGACGTCGAAGTCCGTATCGAGAACGCAACGTCTGGCAGCGTTGTTGCGTCACAGAAAACGACGCTCACGCTCAACGGTACGCGTCGGGGAACCGAGTCGGGGACTGCTTCAGTGACCAGTAACCCGATAACAGTCGGGTCACCACAGCATTATGTCTATGTTGTCGATACACCGGACGACACTCAGACAGGGTCCTTCGTCGTCGGTTCCTCGCCCCCACCGCTGTTCGAGATCACTGCTGCGGACGTCCAGAACCCCGTTACGCCGAACAACCAGACGACCGTCGAGTTCACTGTCGCGAACACTGGCGGCACGGAAGGGAAACAGACACTGCGTGTCGAGTATAACGGAACGACTCACATTGCGGAGGACGAACGGCTCGCCCCCGGAAAAAGCGTCACGCTCAATCGGACTGTCACAGCGTCTGGAAAGCCCGGCAAGTACTTGCTAACGTTCTCAACGGCGAACCGGTCGCGACAGGCGACGCTGTACGTCCAGCCGGACTCGCTGCTCGAAGGGAACGGCTCGACAATCACGATCCAGCAGTCCGTCAATGCCTCGGTTGAGCTGAAGGGTGCGGATCTAGAGGGGTTCAACTCGGAGGACTCGTACATCTTCCACGCACCCGTACAGATGTCGTTATATGTCGACAACGGGTCCAACCAGCAGTCGATCGGACTCTGGCGATGGTACGAGAACGGCGACATCAACGGCCCACACGCGGAGCAACGCCTCGTCTCTGACGAGCACGAGAACCCGTACTACTACTCCGATTCGTTCGAGCCCGGGACGGAGGTTTCAGTCTTCGCAACAGCCTATGGCTGTGACGGATATACCTTGACCGACCCCTTAATCAGACTTGCAGATGAGAATTATGATACAGCGTACTGTAGCGATTGGGATATATATGACACGACCACTGTCAGTCAGACACAGAACCAGCAGAACCTCGTCATTTTGAACGACGGCGACGAACTCCCGGCATTTGAGCAGGCACAGTGGTACCAGCGAGACATTCGGGACACGCTCGGCAACCGTGTGAACGACACGGGGTATCTCCAGCTTGGCGATGGGGAGCGCGCTTTCCTGTATGAACTCTCAAAAGAGAACGCAGACCCAGCCAACGCGGCGAATGGCGGTGACCCGGACTATAACGACGCCGTTGTCCTGTTCACAGTCAATGCGATCGAAAAAGACGTACAGACGGGTCCGGAGTACGAGTTCATCGATGCCGACGTCACCCCAAGCAAAGTTGATGAGACCACCGACGCGACGCTGACGGCTGAAGTAATAAACGTCGGCGGGAAGAGCGGTGAAGTTACTCTAAAAAGTAGCTTCGATGGCAACAGTTCCGGGACGAAGTCGGCGACAATTGAACCCGGTGAGACCGAGACCGTCACGTTCACGCTTCCGACTAGTTCAAAACCACCTGGAGAGTATCCATACACGGTCTCTATTGCCGGCTCACAGAAGCAGGCAGGCGGGAACGTCCGCGTTGGCGATACATCAGAGCACTTCATGCAGGTCGACTCAGTCCGCGGACAGAGCGTCATCGACAGCGACGACACCGCGACTGCGACCGTCAACATCACCAACGTCGGTGGCCAGGCTGGCACAGATACCGTTGCCCTCCGTGCGAAAAACAAAGACGATGCGAGTCCGTCGTTCACCACTATCGACTCAGAAACGATGTCGACGATACTATTGCCCGGTGAAACACGGCAGTTTACGCTCGATCTGCCGTCTAGCCGCGGTAACTACACCTACTACGTCGAAACGTCGAACTCCACATCCCCGGAGCAGTCGTTCTTTGTTGGGGAGTCGAACGTTGTGGTCAACGACACGCAGTCGGTGAACATTGGCGCGGAGACCTACAACACCTCAGAGCTAATCGAGCGTCGCGGCGACGCACAGCGGATGACTGTAGAGGTGCGCAATAACGGAACCGTCGGCGACGAGCGGGAAGTGAACCTCACAATCAAGAACAAAAGCGACGGGTCGACCGCCTTCGCAGGCTCCAAGATGGTCACTGTCGGGAGCGGCGACCTGACCAATACCGATCCGTACCCCGCGTGGGCGGGCTACGACGTCGATCTCGACCCCGGTTACTACACCTATGAGGTGACCGTGTACGACGAGACAGCGAGCGGCACCGAGGCCGATACCGCGACGGGCGAAATATATCTCAAGAACGTCGACGAAACCGGGGCGACCGGAAACGACTCACCGGTTACGGTCGACTCAGACACGGTGACACTCGGTAGCTAAACAGTCGCAGCGGCATCCTTCTGCAGTCGCTCGTTCGTTCAGCAGTTCACGGACAAGGCACTACGGCGGTTTTCAGGATTCGAACGCCAGCGGTGGCTCTCACCGGTCAAGCGCACGCAAAGAAAAACTGAGCTGTGTTGAACCGAATTAACCGAAGAGTTCGCCGAGGCCCTCACCGCTTGCCTCGTCGTCTTCGTCGTCATCGTCGTCGCCGCCGTCGTCGGCAGCCTCTTCTTCGGCTTCCTCGTCGGCCTCGTCGGCCTCGTCAGCGTCACCCTCTGCGGGTGCGGCCGCACCACCGCTTGCCGGCACCGGTGCCGCAGCGGCCTGGTCGACGGCCTCCTCGATGTCGACGTCCTCGAGGGCGGCGACGAGGGCCTTAACGCGGGATTCCTCGACGTCGACGCCCGCGGCGTCGAGCACGTCAGTGAGGTTGGCTTCGTTGATTTCTTCGCCCGATTCGTTCAGGATGAGTGCAGCGTATACGTATTCCATTGTTGTAGTGTGTGTTGTTAGAACATCTCTCCGAGTGCGTCGCCGGCGTCGCCATCATCGTCGTCCTCGTCGGCCTCCTCGGCCGTGTCGTCGGCGTCCGCGTCGTCCTCGGATGCGGTGTCCTCGTCTTGGTCGTCAGTCGGTTCCTCTGTCGCCACGTCGGCCTCGACGCCTTGGAGCTCTTCCGGGAGCGCCTCTTCGTCGTCGATCTGCGAGGCGAGCGCACGGACCTGTGCGTCAGCCTTGCTCACGAGGTCAGGCACGACCTCGGGGTCCTCGATGGCCGCCTGGAGCGCGAGGCTCTTGGCGTTGCCACGAGCGGACTGGAGCATCGTCGGGGCCGTCGTCGCAGTCGGGTAGTCGGCGTTGACCGAGAGATTGAACGCTCGGCCGGCAGCCGCCTGGATGTCGCTCCGGTACTCGTCGACGTCGAGTTCCAGTTCCTCGGGTTCGAACAGCACGCCGTCGGCGAAGACGGCGCGAAGGTCGAGACCGACCTCCTTCGGTTCGATACCGAGTTCGTTCAGAACGTTTGCGAGTTCCTGAGAGACTTCCTCGCCGGTGTCAAGCACCGTCGAGTCGGAAAGGACCTGAATGGAGCCTTCCTGAATGCGTGCGTCGGCACCCACGCTCTGGAGTTCGCCGACGAACGGACCGGGGTCGACGCCCGTGTCGCCTTCCGGAATCACGATGTCGTTCGGGGCCACTTCGCCGGCACCGATGGGTGCGGGCGTCTTGGAGGCCTCGAGTTCCTGAAACAGCGAGAACGGGTTGTCGTCGGTCCCGATGAGCCCGACCTGCCCGGTGATGTAGCTGTTGAGGTCTTCGAGTCCGTCGTCGACTTCGTCGAGCGCACGCTCGAGGAGCGTGTTCCGGGAGACGCGAAGCTCGGCAGTCCCGTGCAGGTCGCGTCGCATGTCCTGCAGCTGGCGGGACGGGATCCCGGCGATGTTGACGACGCCGACGCTCTCGTAGGACTCGATCATGTCCACGATGGCGTCGACCTCTTCCTGCTTCCACTCGGGGATAGTTTCCGTCTTGCGTTCGGATTCGGCGCTCATATCAGGCAACCTCCATCGCAGGCCCCATCGTCGTCTTCACGTAGACGCTGTCGATGTTGAGCGGGCCCTTCTCGAGGTCCGCGTGCAGACGGCGGAGGATAACGTCGACATTGTCCGAGATGTTTTCGGCGGACATGTCCTCCGCGCCGACCCGCGTGTGGAACGTTCGCCGTTCCCCGCTGCGGAGCTGCACGGTGTTTTTCATGCGTTCGATGACCTCGACGACGTCGTCGTCGGGGTCGAGCGGTTCCGGCATCTTCCCACGCGGACCGAGGACGGTCCCGAGGTAGCGACCGATGTCCTGCATCAGATCCTTCTCCGCAATGAAGAAGTCAGTGTCATCGGCGAGGTCCTTGGCGGCGTCGTCGTCGCCACCCAGTTCCTCGAGTTCGTCCTCGTCGAGTACGTCGTCTGCGACTTCCTCGGCACGGAGGGCGGTTTCGCCCTCGGCGAAGACCACAATAGTGGTCTCCTGACCGGTGCCAGCAGGAAGCACGACGGACTCGTCGACGCGGTTCGACGGGTCGTTAAGATCTAAGTCGCGCAGGTTCACAGCGAGGTCGACCGTTTCGCGGAAGTTCCGCTCAGGTGCGTCCTCGAGTGCGCGCGAGACTGCGTTCTCTATTTCCTGATCTGCCATTGTTCACCTCCGTAGTACGCCAATCGGCTTCTACGGGTCAGTGAAACAGGCGGATGCCTGTCTCGTGCGGGTAGACGCCAATGCGACACTTAAACCCGTCGAACCAGCCCAAGGACCGCTGACAGGCGTGTTTCCGGTTCGCAGGGACCAGCCGTTGACGGGGGTCTAGCCGACAGTGCAGTGGCTCAGTAGTGTCGAAAGCAAGGGAAAACACACGCCAGTCGCACGGCGGTCCGACTTACGCCTGTGCTTCGGCCGCGAACACGTCGTCGTACTCGCCCGCGTCGATGCGTTCCTTGAACTCGCGTGGGTTCTCGCCTTCGATGGTGACACCGAGGGAGGTGCACGTTCCGACGACTTCCTTTGCGGCGTTCTTCAGGTCGTAGGAGAGCAGGTCGGGATGCTTCTGCTCGGCGATCTGCTTGACCTGATCGACGGAGAGGTCAGCGACGAAGTCTTCCTGAGGCTCGCCGCTGCCGGTCTCGAAGCCAGCCTCGTCCTTGATGAGTTCGGCCGTCGGCGGGACACCGACTTCGATCTCGAAGGAGCCGTCGTCGTCGTACTCGACAGTGACGGGGACTTCGGTGCCGTCGAACGCTGCCGTCTGGTCGTTGATCTCCTGTACGACTGCCTGCACGTCCACCGGTGTCGGGCCGAGTTCCGGACCGAGTGGCGGGCCAGGGTTGGCCTCCCCACCGGGAACGAGGACTTCGATAGTTCCAGCCATACATAGTGGAATCCTCGCGGCAGTTTAAAGGATTGCGTTTCACGGATCGCTGCGTGAGGCTCCCGCACGCACGAACACTCTTTGGACGCAATATCGGGACTACCAGCGCACCAAAGAATAGGTTCCCCGCCGCCTCAGGCGAACGTCACGCCATGCCGTGCAAGGAAATCACTCGCGTCTTTGATTTCGACCGGGGAGCCGATTATCCGAACCTGTTCACCCTCTTGATGAACGCTCACAGTGAACCGTTGTTCCAACTCCTCGCGAATCCCGTCGAGCGCACCGACTGGCAACAGTATCTGCGTGCTGTCGCGGAACCGACTCGCCGCTCCCATTATCGACACATGACGCAGGATACCCTATAGGTGTGTCGAATTACATGAGCATTGTTTGACCATTTCGAACGGCAGAACGGCCCCGTTATCCCGTGTCGATGTGGCGGCGTCGGCGAGGGAGGAAAGCCTTATTCGGTGCGAGGGGCCGACATACATCTAATGGGGCTCGAAGAGGAGATTCAGGAACTCGAAGACGAAATCGCAAGCACTCCCTACAACAAGTCTACAGAGGCCCATATCGGTCGGCTGAAGTCCAAGCTCGCGGAGAAAAAAGAGAAACTCGAACAACAGGCCTCCTCGGGCGGCGGCGGTGGCTACGGCGTCGAGAAACACGGTGACGCGACCGTCGCGCTCGTCGGGTTCCCCAGCGTCGGAAAGTCGACGCTGCTGAACGCCCTCACAAACGCCGAGTCCGAGACCGGTGCATACGAGTTCACCACGCTCGACGTCTATCCGGGGATGCTCAAGCACAAGGGGGCGAACATTCAGATTCTCGACGTCCCGGGTCTCATCGAGGGCGCTGCCGGCGGCCGCGGTGGTGGCAAGGAAGTGCTGTCCGTCGTCCGGACCGCGGACCTCATCGTCTTCCTCATCTCCGTCTTCGAGATCGACCAGTACGACCGACTCAGCGAAGAGCTGTACAAGAACAAGATCCGACTCGACCAGGACCCGCCGTGGGTCAACGTCCGGAAGAAGGGCAAGGACGGGATCTCGGTCAACACGGCCACCGGCGTCGAACTCGACGACGAGACGGTCAAAGCTGTCTTGCGCGAACACGGCTACGTCAACGCCGACGTGACCATCGGCGAGCAGATCGACATCGACCAGCTCATCGACGGGGTGATGGACAATCGCGTCTACCTGCCGTCTCTTGTCGCCGTCAACAAGGCCGATCTCATCGAGCCAGACTACCTCCCGAAAGTCGAAGACGAACTCCGAGAGCGGGACATCGACCCCGAGGAAGCGATCTTCATCAGCGCCGAGGAGCAAAAAGGGTTGGATAGCCTCACCGAGCGTATCTGGGATGAACTCGGCCTGATCCGGATCTACATGGACAAGCCGGGCCGTGGTGTCGACCGCGAGGAACCGCTGATACTCCGCGAGGGCGATACCGTCGACGACGCCTGCGAGAAGCTCGGTGGGAGCTTCGACGAGCGGTTCCGGTTCGCTCGTGTGACCGGCCCGAGTGCCAAGCACGACGAACAACAGGTCGGGCGCGACCACGAGCTCGCGGACGAGGATATTCTGCGGATCGTCGCCAACCGATAGGTGTCGCGCGCTGGCTCGCGCGCACACGTGATCTCAAACCTCGAAGGGCGCTGGAGTAGATGCGTTCATGCGTGTGGAGCCCTGCGACCAGATATGGATCGTGGTCCCCGACGCCGTCTTGTTGCCGTCGTCGTTGCTGGCCTCGTCCCCTGGACAGTGGTGGTAGTCGGGACGGACCTGACGCTCGTCTTCTCCTTTGGCCTGTTCAACACAAACCCGCCGGACCTCCTCTCGGTCTACAGCTACTTCGTTCGGCTTACCGACGCCCTCCCGCAGTTCATCGAGTCGTGGGGTTCGGGTGTCCTGCTGTATGCCTTTGCCCTGGCCAGCGCCGTCGCCGGTGTCGTCTGGCGTGAGGACGTTCGGCTCACTGCCCTCGCACTCGCGGGTGCAGGTCTGACTCAGTTGCCCGTGTTTCTGGGATTCAACAGACGGCTCAACTACGTGGCTGTCCCGGTCGGTTCCCTCGTCCTGCTTATCGTGGTCTGGTGGTACTATCTACCGGCCATCCGGGCCGACACATCGACGCAGTGACCGCGGTATCGAATCCGGACGGAACCGCCTGTGGCGGTAGCCTTTTCGCTCGCTCGGACCACATGCCGCGTATGTGGTCACTCGATCATACGATGATGCGCGTCGAGGATCTGGACGCCTCGCTGGACTGGTACACGACACACCTCGATTACGAGGAGAAGGGCCGCTGGGAGGCCGACACCTTCACCAACGTCTTCCTCGGTCCGGAGGATGTCCACGACGAGGGCGCATTGCTCGAACTGACGTATAACCACGACGGGCGCTCGTACACGATGGGCGACGCGTGGGGGCACATCGCCGTCCGCTGTGACGACGTGTACGAGGCCTACGACGAGCTGATGGACGCCGGCGTCGAGGACTACCGCGACCCGGACTCCTGTGGCGGCTCATACGCCTTCGTCACGGATCCCGACGGCCACGAGATTGAAATCGTCGAGCGGGACCACGGCGCGAAGTGGTCCCTCGACCACACCATGATCCGTGTCGAAGACGCTGAACAGGCTATCGGCTGGTACACCCGGAAGCTCGACTACGACCTGTTCCGACGCGAGGAGTTCGATGATTTCGCGCTGTACTTCCTCAAACCCGAGGACGCCCCCGACGAGGCGATGTCGGTCGAACTCACCTACAACTACGACGGTCGGTCCTACGAACTCGGCGATGCATGGGGACATCTCGCGGTCCAGACTGATGACCTCCACGGCGCGTGGGAGACGCTGATGGGGCGCCACGCCGAGGACTACCGCAACCCCGAGAGCTGTGACGACCGCTATGCGTTCACCAAAGACCCCGACGGCCGCGAAATCGAAATCGTGACGAACTGACGGCACTGGCCGGAAGTGGCTGCTCTCACACCACCTCTATTCTCACGCAGTAGCGATCAGAAGATGATCCTTCCGCGGAGTCGTTTCTGAGCCAGCAGTCAGGGTCTGTGTAGCCCTGGTTTCTCAGTCCAATGAGATCAGCTCGAATATGTACATCTGGGCCGTCAGACGCTCGAATGACGATCCTGTTCTAGACCTACGATCCCCTTATACCACATCTAATCACCACTGATAGTGTCCCTAGACTTGAATGTTCATGACAACCAGATTTTCTTACCACAAAACATTTACAACAGACACCTATCATTTAGACTGTACCCCTACCCATGGCGCCAGAAGTGAGTACGCCGGTCCGGTCTATGCGTGGTCGCGGTGACCACGTTCCGACCACGCGGAAAACTGCTGGGGTCGCCCGATAGCAAACGCAAACTATGACAGATACAAACGAAAAAATCAGAAGCCTGTTCCTCACGGCGCTGATGGTCTTCTCGGTATTCGCCGGGACCATCGCGTTCTCCGGTGGCGCAGCCGCCGCCGCAAACGTGGATATTGATCAGGCCGTAGAGTATAGTTCCGGGACAAGTAGTAGTAACCCCTCTCAGGTTGAAGTTGCACTGAGCAGCGGGCTGGACAGTGATATAGACAGTGAAGATGTCCAGCTTTACCTCGACGGTCAGAACCCGGCACAGACCAGCGAGGATAATGACCTCAAAGCCTCCGTAACTGGTGGTGCTGATGGTCGAATCGTTATCGGTCTGAACGAAGATATCAAACCGAGCGAGAACCTCACCGTCAAGCTGACTGGCATCCCTGCTGAGGACGGTGACAACGACGAGACGCTCGTCGAAGAAGACATCGACGTGACGTCTAAGACGTTCACCACGACAGATTCAGGCGACGCTTCCGCTAGTACCAACGCCGAATACTACAGCGGAGATACGAACGTCTTCCGCGGTGAAGTGATTGCCGTTGAGAAAGACGGTGGTCTCGATCCGAACGACCAAGGAATCTCATCCATCGAAGTTGAGGACGATGACGGTGGACTTGTCACGTCTGACAACTACGATGAGAACAGCGAGGTGTACGTCGTCAAAACGAAAGACCTCGACACCGGCCAGTCGTACAACATTTCGGTTGACGACCGGAAGCAGAACTCGTTCACTGTGAGTGACCTCGACATGCAGGTCAACATTGACGACGACGTTGGTGACGGTGCCAACATCGACAACTCGGACACCCTTGCAGTCAACGTGTCCATCAACCGTGGTGGCGAGGAAGCCAACGCGACGCTCTTCAACGAAGACGACGACAAGGTCGCCGAGCTTGACGACAATATCGATAACCCACAGTTCAAGACCCTGAAGAGCAACGATAACGTCGTCTTCAACTTCGGTAGCGTGAGCGACAGTGACAGTCCGTACTACGTTGAAGTGACGGACCAGCAGACCGGTGTCACGGCTGAATCCGACCTTATCAACGTCTCCGACTCCGAAGACGGTGACGCGAGCTTCGAAAGCTCAACCGTGCGGGACGAAGTCGGTGACGTCGCTAACATCACGGTCCAGCTCGACAACACCGAAGACGGAATTATCAGCGTCGGTAGCACGAACGACGACAACTACGCCATCATCGGTCAGGTCGAAGACGAAGACGGTGACGGCGAAGTTACTGTCCAGTTCAACAGCTACACCGCTGGGACCTCCAGTGCTAACGAAGAGAGTCTCGGCAGCGGAGACAGTAACACGGTCCTCAGCGTGCCTGGTGACGATGACATCGATGTCCTCACCGAAGAGGGTAGCTTCGACAGGCTCGACAGCGACGATAACGCTGACCTCTCGACCGATGTCCTCGAAGCAGGGTCCTACTCGATGAACGTGACCGCTACGACGGATATCGATGAGATCGATGACCCGGACTCGGCTGGAACGCTCCGACTCAACGAGAACTCCGTTGAGGGCGTCCAGACGTGGGCCGCACCAAGCGATGCAGAGATCGACGACGATGATATCGATGTCTACGACCGCATCGGTGTGAACCTCACGCAGTCCGACGACGTCGCAGCAGATGACGTTGTCGTCCACGAGATTCAGGCCTCCGGTCTCGAGGGTGTACTCGAATACGAACAGGAAGATGGAACCGCTAGTGACGAGACAGCAGCGTTCCTAGATGCTGTTGACACCGATGGTCAGACCAACGGTGACCGGTACGGCTACGGAACCGGCGTCACTGGTGGTGAAAAGACCGATGCTGGTCTGACGTTCTACGCCAACCGCACCGACGTTGGTGCGAACGCGGACCCGCAGCCGATCGACTTCGAGGACAGCGAGGACGCTCTCACTGTCGTTGAAGACGCGGACAACAACACCTACTTCGTCGCTGTCGACACAAGCGACGTTGAGTTCACGAACGACAAGACGATCACGAAGGAGAAGATCACTGACGATAGCGATAACGAGGACGACAGTGTCTCCATCGACGAGGACACGCGCATCAACGCCACCTTCGCAATCAGAGAGGGCACACTCTCTGACGACGATGGTAAGACTGCCAGCGCCATCTACACTACCTCCGAGCGTGACGCCACGCTTGACCTTGACGACGACGGTTTCGTCACGGTTTCAGCTGCCGCTGGGCAGGAAGTGACCGGGACGACGAACGTCGCACCCGGCACCGAGCTCGAAGTCGAAATGGAGTCCGAGAGTGAAGCGAATCCGTTCGTCATCCGTCCGGAAGTGGACGTCGCCACGGATGGCACGTACACTGCAACGGCTGACTTCAGCGACTACTCCGCTGGGGCGAACTTCACCGCTGAAACGCTCGATGTCGACGGTGACGCCGAGTTCACCGACGAGGAAGACGGCCGCATCATCGAAGCTGGTACGGCCAGTGTGAGCATCAGCGACCAGGAATCCACCGGTAGCGAAGTCGTCGTCGACAGCGCACAGCTGTCCGATGGTGGCTTCATCGCTATCCACGCCGGTAACGCATCCGGCGACGTCGTCGGCAACTCCGAGTACCTCGGGGCAGGCAGCCACGAGGACGTCACGATCACGCTCGACGAGCCGATGGACGAGGACTTCACCGCGGTCGCGATGCCGCACCGCGACACCAACGGTAACGAAGCATACGACTTCCCCGGCGATGACAGTCCGTACAGCCAGAACGGCTCTGCCGTGACGGACAGTGCGAACGTGACTATCGTCGAGGAGCAGACCGAAGCGCCGGACACGGAAACCGAAACCGAAGCGCCGGACACGGAAACCGAAACCGAGGAGCAGACTGAGGAGACCACCACCATGGACTCCGGAACTGACGAAGTCGAGACCACGGAACAGACCGGTCCCGGCTTCACGGCAGCCCTCGCGCTCATCGCGCTCGTCGCTGCTGTACTCCTCGCCGTCCGACGCGACAACTAACCGGATTACCTCCGGTCCCTGAACACCGTTCTTTCTTTTGCGCGTTACGTGGGTAGCGGCGGCACTGCCGATAAGTCGGTCTGACGACGACACCGCACAGTAGCGCAACGACAAAACATATAGGCCGGTTTGGCTAACGTACGAGCAATGAGTGAGACAGTCCTGCAAGCAGGCGTCGATATCGCTGGACTGTCGTTCGACCCGGTCACGGTCTCGGAGCCGCTGATGTGGCTCGTTCTTGCGGCGTTTCTGGGAAGTGTGGCTGTCGCCCAGTATGACGAGCGACTGGCCCGTCCAGTCGCAACGGTCGGCTGGGGGCTGTTCGCAGTGTACTGGCTCGCCCTGGCTCCGCATTTCATTCTGATACAGAAGAGCGTCGTTGAGGGCCTGGGGAGCGTCATCGCCGTCCCACTGTCGCTGTACACCGGCTATTTACTCTGGAACGGCCGGGAATCGCTGCTGGTGTTGACCCGTGCCATCGGTATCATGGGCGTCATCTATGTGCCCTTCCTCACCACCGGGCCGCTCCGCCAGACAATCATCGAGGCCGTCACCGATCAGGTCGCCTTTCTTATGACGCTCACCGGGTACGAACCGACAGTAGTTGGCGGGCTCTCACACAACGGGATCGATATCACGTCGAAGCAGTACCCCTACGAAAACACGTTCTGGTTCGGTGAACACGAGCGTCCGATAACATACACTATCATTTTGGCCTGTACAGGTATCGGCAGCATCTCCATTTTCGCTGGCGGAATACTGGCAGTCAAAGCTCCGTGGCGACGGAAGCTCCGTGTGCTGCTCGGGGCTGTCGGCATCATCTACGTACTGAATCTCCTTCGGAACCTCGGGATCGCGCTGGCGTTTGGCCTCCAGAAGGCGCAGTTCTTCCCGGAGACGGTCATGGCACTGTTCGGCCTTAGCGACGCACAGCTCGTGTCCTACTACATCGTCGACCGGATGCTGGCGCAGTTCGGCTCCGTTATCGTCCTTGTTGGGCTGACGTGGGTGCTGATGCGAGAGCTACCGGAGCTCACCGTTATTATTGAGGACCTCCTGTTTCTGGTGACCGGAACCGAGTACGACCTCGGAACGGCGTTCGAAAAGAACCAGTCGGAGTCGGGTCCTGCAACGCCCGGTGACGACTGAACTGCGCCGTGAGGCGACGGCCGTTATTCGAGTGCTGCTCCAGCAAGCGACTCCAGTACGTCCGCTTCGAGCGGGTGGAGCGACCCGGGAATGACGAGCAGGTGTAGCGGGTCGCCGAACGTCTGCGTAGCTAGTTCATCAAGCGTGTCAGCGACCACCAGCGGGTCCGGGCTGCCGGCTCTGGCCACGACGACGCCGAGTGTGTCCGGGAACGGCTCGGATAGCATAGCGGCGGCCTTGCTGGCGGTCATGTACGTGTCGTCGCTGTCGTCCCAGTGGGGGTCGTCGACCTTGATGTCGAGGTAGACCAGCGTGTGCAGGTCTCGGTCTCGATTGCCCTCGATAGTAGCGACGACGCTGTCTGGAACACCGTCACCGCCGTGGGCATCCTCGAATGGGAGCGTCGTGGCCTTCCCGAAGCGGTAGTTCTGCAGGCCGGTCAGCGAGCCGGCGGCGGTCTGGGCGGTCGTCCCGTGGACGATTCGGGTTTCGATACCGCGGTCCTCGGCACGGAGTCGGAGGTCGGTGTGTGTCGTCGAGACCATCGTATCCCCGGCGGTACAGAAGACGACGTTTTCGCGCTCAGCGGCTTCAAGAATCGGTTCCGGGTCCTGTTCGATGCCGGCTCGGTCCCTGACTTCGATACTCGTCCCCAGCGACGACTCGAGCGTTTCGATATCAGTCCCGATCAGCCGACTCGTGTAGAACTCGGCGAACACCCGGTTGGCATCCCGGATGGCGTCGCGGCCCGCAACCGTGACTGAGCGCTCGTCGTAGAGGCCCAGTCCGACGAAAGTGAGCATATCCGGAGTGGGTCGCCGCCGGACATAAAGGGCGCGAAGCGTCAGGCTTACCGCCCACGGTCTGGGAGACGAAGTATGGGCGTTCCCTGCGTTCGCGTTCCCCGTGAGGCCGGCGAAGAGACGCGCCAGCGCCTCGCAGAGGCAAACCTCGTCGACGACGGCTACGACATCACGGTCGCTGACGGCCAGCTGTACGTGCCTGTCACCGACTCCACAGCGGTGCCGTCGGACCTTACCGTCGTGGAGGCAGACCCACCGGTCCGGGAGGGCCAGACGATGCCGGCGGACGCCCTCGACTTCGATCCGAGTTACGAGCGCATCGGTGACGTCGCGATTGTCGACGACGACGACGACGAGCGGGCGCAAGCGATTGCCGATGCGATCATAGATTCTGATCTGCCCGTGCGAGCGGTGCTGAACCGCGCGTCGAAGGTCAAGGGTGAGCAGCGGGTCCGAGACTGGGACGTACTCGCTGGCGACGGGACAGAAGTCACCCACCGAGAGTACGGCTGTACCTTCGACCTTGACCTCGCCGAGGTGTACTTCTCGCCGCGGCTAGCGACGGAACGCCATCGCGTCAGCGAGCAGGTCAACGAAGACGAGCGTGCCTTCGACATGTTCGCCGGCGTCGGTCCGTTCGTGATTCCGTTCGCCAAACGCGGGGCGACCTGCGTCGGAACGGACATCAACGAGACGGCGATCGAGTACCTCCGGGCGAACGCGGAACGGAACGGCGTCTCCAACCGCGTGACCGGCATCTGCGGCGACGTACGCGAGGTCGCCGGCGAGTACGAGGGCTGGGCTGACCGCGTCGTGATGAACCTGCCCCACAGCGCCGACGAGTTTCTGGAGACCGCCGTCCGCCTAGCGGCCGACGAGTGCGTTCTGCATTACTACGACATTCAGCACGAGAATGACCTGTTCGGGCCCGGCGAGCGAGCGATCCGGGCGGCTGCGGAGCCGGCCTACGACGTGACGGTCGAAACGCGCCACACTGTCCGGTCGTATGCTCCGAAGGAACACAACGTCGTTCTCGACGTTCGACTGACGCGCTGAAACGAACAATTATTGTTATCACCGGCACGGGGACCGAACTGCTTAACGACGAGGAAGTCGGACGCTTGTATATAGGAGGATAAAAACATGTACACGATACTTGTCCCTGTCGACGCCGACGAAGACCGTGCTCGCGGCCAGGCCGCCTTCGTCGCGGAGCTACCGTCTGCTGAGACCGAGATCGAGGCCGTGATCACACACGCACTGACCAAGGAAGAGGCAGAAGCACCCGAGGAGATACGCAACGTCGAGCGGATCTCGACAGTCAGACTCGTGCGTGACTACCTCGAAGACCACGACGTCGATGTCCAACTGGCCGAGGGCCAGCAGCCGCCGGCTGATGGCATCATCGAGCTGGCCGAAGAGTTCGATATCGACCAGATCGTCATGGGCTCCAGAAAGCGGTCGCCGACCGGCAAGGCCGTGTTCGGGAGCGTCTCCCAACAGGTCCTGCTCGAGGCGGACGACCCGGTTACCGTCGTCGGGTCTCGAACGGAGTGAGAACGTCTCCCTCGGTGGCCCCGATTCGCAATCCTTATTGCGGTTATGCGTCCAACAACTGATGTACGCGGGCGACGCGCCGGTGTAGCTCAGACTGGCAGAGCGAATCCTTCGTAAGGATTAGGCCGAGGGTTCAAATCCCTCCACCGGCTTCTTCTTTCCAGCATCATTCTGACAGGTCTTTCTCATACTGAGATTCGTCTACCAGCAGCCGTCGGTCCTGCGTCGATGGCCTAGCGGTCCCTCACAGGATGGATAAAAATGACCCTCACCAGCGAGGCGATATGGCGACGACCTTCTGGATAGAATTTCCGTCTGTAAACGATGATCACACAGGACAGACTGCCGGCGTGTACTGCTGTGTGCCCGGGAGAGCGGTCTAACGGACACACGTACGGGCAGTCAGACGGGGTGTGGTTCTGATGGATTTCAGAAACGCCTGGCACCGCGACGGCGATGAAGAGGTCTGCTGCATCGCATGTGGAGACACAGTTGCCCGGTCTGACGCCAGAGAATACGACAAGTACGGCAACCGCTGGGACCGTGACGACAAATCCTTCGAGTACTTGTGCAAGCCCTGCTATCGGGAGTACTGTCACTTCGACCGCACCGGGCTGGAAGATCGGCTCGAAGCGGCCGGTGCCGGGTCCGTGAACCGAGACGTGTTCCTCAGACGCTATCACGACTTGGCCGACGAAGCGGAGCAAACCCGCGCTGACGGTCACTGAGCCGGAAGAGGAGTGTTCTGTCCGGCGATACGACACCGCACCACAGGCGGTTCAGGGCGTAATAACCGCTCGGCCCTCGATTTCCCGGTCTTCCAGCATCTGTGCGACAGTGTTCACCTCGCCGAGGTCGTACTGGGTCGTGTGGAGGTCGACCGCACCGCGCTCGACGAGCGCGACCAGTTCCTGAAGTTCGGTGTACTGACCGACGATGTTGCCCTGATAGGCGAACTCGCCGTTGACGAGCGCCTGTGCGGGCTCGTGGATGTGGCCGCCGTAGCCGATGATGTGGTGGTCGCCGCCGGCGGCACAGATATCGGGTGCGAGTGCCGTCGTCTCGTCGGCCCCGACGAAATCGAGTACCTGGGCGGCACCCACGCCGTCGCTGATGGCCTCGACCTCGCTGGCGACATCTTCCCTTTCGGGGTTGATGGTGTAGTGTGCGCCGAGGTCGTCAGCGAGATCGCGGGCGGACTGCTTGATGTCGACGGCGACGAGGTCGGCGGCACACATGGCGTCGAGACACTGGAGGCCGATGTGGCCGAGGCCGCCGATGCCGATGACCACGGCGGTGTCGCCCGGATTGAGCCCGTCGACGGCCTTCTTCGCCGCATGGTAGGCCGTGATGCCGGCGTCGGCGTGCGGGGCGATGTCGGCCGGGTCGACACCCTCCGGCAGCGGGATGACCGACCGGTCGCTGGTCAGTAACTGGTCGGCGAAGCCGCCGTCCGTCGTCAGGCCGTTGAACGCGTCGTTCTCGCAGTACATCGTTTCCCCTTGCCGGCACGGCCGGCAGGTGCCACAGGTCTGGACCGGGTGACAGATGACCTGGTCGCCCTCGGCGACGATGTCAACGTCATCGCCCGTCTCAATTACTGTCCCGGCGTTCTCGTGGCCCAGTGTCATTGGGAGGTCCTGCGGGACGTACTGCTCCCACATCCCCTCGATGATGTGGTTGTCAGTCTGGCACCAGCCGGCCCCCTCGACTTCGACGATGACATCATCTCCGGATGCGACCTGTGGCGCATCTACGTCGTCTATCGAGAGCCCGTCCGACATGTCGTGCGTGTACTCATGGAGTCTGGCTGCGCGCATCGTCCTGTATCCGGACGAAACGACAATAAACCCGCATTATAAAATATCAGATATATTAGCGGTATCGCTCGTATCACTGTCTGGAAGAGTAATAGCCACCCGGCCAGCGTCTGTAGACGCTGACCCCAGGTACAAAGAACAGTGCGTGCGGTGACGCTTGCAGCTACTCAGTCCCGACTGGCCAGCAGTGCGGCCCCGAGCAGCGCCACGACTGCGACGGGAATCCCCATTCCGGGGCCGAAGGCTGACGACGGTGCAGGGCTGGTCGCGCGGATCGGTTCCTCGACCGGTTCGTCAGCTGCGTACTCCCAGACAGCGGTCTCGTTTTGAACGATATCAGCGTTCGAGGACGAGACGTCGGCGGGCATCGTCAGTCGGTACTCGACCGCGACGCCATCGCCGAAGGCAACGTCGGTATCCTCGTTCGCAGTGACGAACGTCCGGTCTTCGTACGTGACGTTGCCCTCGCTAGCGTTGACCGACACGTCGCTTTCCGGGCCGGGGTTCCAGTCCGTGAATGTCATCGAGAGTGTGACGTTTTCCCCCTCCAGCTCTTGCTCGTACGTGTGGTTCGACATCCGGCTGGTGTTCACGTCAGCCAGAAGATACCCTTCAACCGAGTCATGGCCCTCCTGCTGGGCCTGACTCTGAAGGCCGTCGTACACCGACGGGGACATTTCGAGAGTCAGGTCGTACTCCGAAACTGTGCCGTCGGCAGCCACTGTTGAGTCAACTGTCGCCGTCACACAGCCGGAGAGGATGACGAGGGCAGCGAGACCGATCGCAGGGACAATCCGATTCATACCTCACCGAATCGGGTCAGGTGGGATAAGCCTTGTTACCGGGGCCGATACGGCTCAATGTGTCAGGACCAGTAGCTGGTCATCAGTCCGAACCAGACAGAAGGGCGACCCGGGATCTCCGAAGGTGCTCGTCCGCTTTTCGCTGATAAAGAGCGTCTCGAACTCGTTGCCACAGGCCGGACAGGCGAACCCCTTGCGGTTCGACAGCGTCATCGTCCCGCGGTCGTCTTTCAGCAACTTGAGCCCGTGTCGGTACTCGTGTACGTCGAAGCTCCCGCTGACGTCTAGCTGGTCCATGCGTGTGAAACGAGCGGCGGCTGTCTAAAACTCGTCGGCGATCTACACCAGATTCGCGCCCATGTAGAGCACGACGACGAGGAAGATCCAGACGATGTCGACGAAGTGCCAGTACATCGACGCCGTCGAGACGGAGGTATGCCGTTCAGCCGAGTACTGACCGTAGTACGCGCGGGTGAAGACGATACCCAGAAGGACGGCCCCCATCGTGACGTGGAGCCCGTGGAGTCCCGTCAGGCCGTAGAACGCGGAGCTGTAGATGCCGCCACCGACTGTGAAGCCCTCGTGGACGATGAACTCGTAGTACTCGTACACCTGCCCACCGATGAAGACGATTCCCAGCAGCAGCGTCGTGCCCAGCAGTTTCACGAACCGGCTCCGGTTCCCGTTCCGGAGCGCGATGTGACTATAGTGTAGCGTCACCGAGCTGACGACCAGAATCAGCGTGTTGATTATCACCAGCGAGCCGAACACCTCGGGCACTGCCGCCTGTGTCCAGACCTCGCCGCCACGCACGATGAAGTAGTAGACGAAGCCAGCGCCGAAGGTGGCGATTTCGCTCCCGAGGAACAGGAGCATCGCGAACTTCAGCGTCTTATCCGAGTGGTAGTCCGTCCCGCGCTCCCAGAAGTCCGAGACGAAGGCGTGGTACAGCCAGCCGTAGATGCCGACGAGGAAGAGGCCGACGCTCCCGGCCATTGCTCCCGCCCCGACCGTCTGGCTGACAAGTGCGTTCTCGCCGATCGAGAGCACGAGCAGGGCCGCGCTGACGTAGATGCCCGAACCACCGATCGCCGTCACAAAGGGCCACCAGCTGGCCTCGCCGAACCCGTGGGGCCAGTCCTCCGTCGCCGGGAGGTGGTGTTCCCCGTGCCCGTCGTCCGCGTGTTCATCGGAGACACTCATACTATGGCCCTTGCGAACGGAATACTAAAAGCCCATCCAATTCCCTGCGGACTGTGCCGCCGCCAGCCCGGTCCGACGGGTGACTCGCCGACATCCCGGAAGCTACACGGGGGCGAAGACCCAACTGCCGACGATGACATCTGGGAGGCGTCGTACGGTCGCGCTGGTGGTGTGTGGGCTGGGCTGGCTGGCCGCGACTGGGACGGCGAGCGCACACGGCGGTAGTCTCGCCGGCGGCGGCCGCGAGTCGCTGACGATACCGACGTGGCTGTTCCTGAGTACCGGTGGTGCGGCCGTCGGCGCGTCGTTCCTGCTGGCGTCGTTCGTCACCGACCGCACATTCGTCGAGCGCATCCACGACTGGGGGCGGCCGCTATCAGGCGACTACGAGCGCGTTCTGAAGTTCGCCGGCCAACTCGTTGGGCTCGCCGGACTCGCCGCGGTGTTCGTTGTCGGCTTCCTCGGACCGACGAACGCGCGAACGAACCTCGCGATACTGCTCGTCTGGGTCGGCTGGTGGGCCGGGCTGGCGATGACGACGTACCTCGTGGGGAACAGCTGGGCGACGCTCAATCCGTTCAAGACCCTCGCCCGACTTCTCCCGACGCTCGACCGCAGTTACCCGACCCGCATCGGGTCGTGGCCCGCCGTCGGCGGCCTGCTCGTGCTGGTGTGGCTGGAAGTCGTCAGCCCGCTCGCCGACCAGCCGCGACTGCTCGCGTCGGTCGTCGCCGGATACACCGTGCTGACGCTTGTAGGAGCGCTTGTGTTTGGACCTGAGGACTGGTTCACTCACGCCGACCCAGTGGAGCGGGTGTTCCGCTACTACGGTCGCTTTGCGCCCATCGGCCGCGACGAGGATGGGCTCCGGCTTCGGCTCCCCGGTATGGACCTCTCGACGCCCCGGCTGGTCGATGGGCCTGACGAAGTCGCCTTCGTGGTCGCTCTACTGTGGGTCACGACGTACGACGGGCTGGTGACGACGCCGGCCTGGCGCGACCTGACGACGCCGATCGTCGACGCCGGCGTCCCGCCGCATCTCCTGTATCCAGTCGCGCTCGCCGTCGGGTTCGCCGGCTTCCTCGGCGTGTATCGACTCGCGGTCCGGCTCTCTCGGGATATGTCGGAGACGTATCTGGCCCCGGCGGTTCTCGCACAGCGGTTCGCGCCGCCGCTCGTCGCTATCGCCGTCGGCTACCACTTCGCGCACTACCTTGGGTACTTCCTCGTACTCGCACCCTCGCTGGCCGTCGCGCTCACGTCGCCGTTCGCGGACCCGGCAGTAGTGCCGACCATCGAACTACCGGAGTGGTTCGGTGCGATCGCACTCGCGTCGGTCATCATTGGCCACCTGGTCGCCATCTGGGTGGCCCACGCCGCCGCATACGATCTGTTTCCCGCGCGACTGCAGGCGATTCGGTCGCAGTACCCTTTCATCGCGGTTATGGTGTTCTACACGATGACGAGCCTCTGGGTCGTCTCCCAGCCGGAGGTGGCACTTCCGCATCTATGACTGACACAGCAACCCAACCAGTAGCCGATACGGCAGCGACAGATACCGACGAGGAAGCAGTCTACGATGTCCCGGCCGACGCCACGGCCTACCGGTGTTCGTATTGCGGCCGGCCGTTCGCCCGCGAATCATGGCTCGCGCTCCACCGTGGCCTGGCCCACCCCAGCGAACTCGACGACGAGGAGGTCGAGGCCTTCCGGGCAGCCCACGACGAGGAGGAAGAGTCGCTTTCGACCTTCCGACTCCAGGCACTGGGCGCGCTCGTACTCATCTACTTCGGCTTCCTGATGGTGTACGCGCTCGTGTAGTTCCCGGGTTTCACGGCGTCACCGACACAGCGGACAGGAAGCGAAGCGTTGATGGGTCGCAGGTGACCAAAGAGTTGGTATGGACCTTCGCGTTATCGACAAATCCGATACGGAACTCTCTATCGAAATCGCCGGTGAGGACCACACGTTCATGAACGTCATCAAGGGGGCACTGCTGGAGACAGATGGCGTCACGGCGGCGACCTACGACGTGAACCCGGAACAGTCCGGTGGTCAGACCGACCCGGTGCTGACTATCAAAACCGAAGAGGGCGTCGACGCGCTCGAAGCCCTCGAAGACGGGACTGATGCCGTCATCGAGAAAGCGGACAGTTTCACCGACGCGTTCGAAGCCGCCGCGTAATCCTAGCAGAGGACGTACGTGACGAACACCCGTTCGTCCGGGCCGACGTGGATATCGATACCGATCAGTCCGGCGTCCGACTTCTGGATCCTGTTGCCCCGCTCGATGTAACTGTCGACGAGCGCGGTCGCCAGCGCCGTCTCGTTCTGGAACTGGCCGAGTGACTGTGGCGTTCGGTCGTAAGCCACCTCGTAGCTGACCACGACTGGGCGGTCACAGGGGAGCGGGAACCGAGACACCCCCTCTCGCGTGGGTCGCTCCGCGTTGTCGTATCGCACATCGACGCGGCCCTTGTTGTAGTAGGCCGCGGCGTCGTCTATGGTCGCGTTCCGCGAGACCGTTCCGCCGCCGACGCCCGACCGCCGGACGTTGTACACGTCGACATATGTGTCCTCGACCTCGGCGAGCGAGAGCGAGTTGACGGTGTCGCCGCTCCCGGCAGGGGACGCGATCGACGGTGGGCCGGTGGGGGTTTCGGCGGCAAAGCCTGGCAGCGTGATACCGCCCACAGCAGCGAGCACGATGAGGCCGAGCAGCAGTGCCACGGCGGCGTAGCCGATTACGTACTTCGTTTCGAGCACGTCCAGCCAGCCGGTCTTTATTTCGTCCAGCGGGTCGTCTTCCGGCGGCCCCGTCCGTCGCTCGAAGTTGCTTCCGCCACAGCGTTTGCACGGTGGAGAGTTCTTCTGGTGCTGGCGACCGCAGTCTAGACAGACCCACCTGGGTCCGCCCTCGACGACCTCTTCGTTGACCTGCGTCACGGCCTCCTCGAAGGAGCCGTGCCCGCAGTTGTCACACGGCGGGTCGTTCTCCTCGTGGGGTTTGCCACACCATTCACACCGCCATTTCATTGTTGAGTCTCCGTGTTGGGCGGATAAAACCTGCCCGATGCCGGGCCACAGTGCTGCGGTTCTCCGGCGGTGTTCCTCCACGGTCGCTCGGTCATCGGCTGACTCATCGGGGCCGTTCGACTCCGGTGATACCTGCTGCCAGAGGCTGGGCTGGGTGTGACTGTTGACAGCGGGAACCGATATCGCACGCCGAGACGCGGGGAAGATCGAGGCAACCGAGGCGACAGAAGAACTGCGTCATACAGATACAATGACAGGTGTGGGTATTTAATATTGCTACCCTAAGTCGGTGATGGCGTTACAGTCGGATGGAATCTGTAGGGCCGCCCAAACCGTAGTCCAGCGGTCACCTCTAGCCCCTAAATGTGCATCACAGTCGCTTCAGCACAAGAACTGAGCGATATATATCTCACCGTTGACTGCGTGGACATCGACGCCGGTCGCCCCCCGGCTATAGTTCGAGAACTCCTCGGTGTTCTCAACGAATGCACTCACCAGCGTAGTGGCCAGAACTGATTCGTTCCGGTAGGGCTCCGGGTGCTTGGCCGCCAGTTCATCAGTGGTGAACGCAAAGTCAGCGCGGTAATACTTACCGGTGCAGGCGTCACCGATGATCCCCTCGCGTTGACGCTCGGTCGTGCCGCTCCCATCACCGTAGTCCTGCTTCACCTCGTGTTTGTTGTGGAACGTGGCCAATTCGGTGAGTTGATGGCTCCGGTCAAGCTGGTCGTAGCCACTCGCGGCCCGGCGGTCGTTGAGCTGGTCGAGGTACAGCCGCTCGACGGTGTCGATATCCAGCCCGTTCACCGTAGCGCCATTTCCGGGAACGTCTTCCACCCTTGGATTGCCATCAGCGGTCCCTGGGAGATTAATAACACCGGCAGTTGCTAGGAGAACTGTCACGAGAAACAGCCCGGTAACGAGATAGCCGACGACGTATTTTGCCTCCAGCACGTCGAGCCAGCCCGTTGACCCAACGTCCTCAAACTCATCGGCGTGCTGGGTGTCTTTCCGGAGAGTAGCGTTCCCACAGCGGCTGCACGGCGGCGAGTGTTTCTGGTGGCGTCGGCCACACTCTGTGCAGGCCCACTCGGGCGTCCGTTGGGCATCAGTACTCTCAGGCCCCATCGGAACGACCGCTCGCTCAAAGCTTCCGTGGCCGCAGTTGTCACACGGCGGGTTGTTCTCCGCGTGAGGCTTCTCGCACCGTTCACACCGCCATTTCATTACCGGCCCTATGTGGTAATAATATAAAGAATACTCGGTACGAACTCAACGTGATCGAAGTACCCCGGTCGCCGAACATTCAGGCTGATGACCCATGTCACGTCGGCTTCGACATCGGCGTGGCGCCAAGTGAGCGACAGGTGGCCCACTGTCACCGCCGCTTCCGACCAGCAAAAGAGTCACACCAGCAACGACCATGCCAAGCAACAGTGGGCTGTGGAGCAAAGTACCGAAATAAAATATCGCGAGAAACATCCCAACAGGGACCAATTCAACGGGGCCAATGTGTCGGTAGGTGGACTGCTTCGTGCAGCGGTGTTCGATGTAACAAATCTAAAACTATAGAGTCCTAAGACTGTCACCAGCTACAGTCGGACCGGAATCCCCTTGCTGTCGAGGTATTCCTTGGTCTCGGCGATGGAGTACTCGCCGAAGTGGAAGATGGAGGCGGCGAGGCCGGCGTCCGCGCCGGCATCGACGAACACTTCTTCCATATCCTCCGGGCCGCCACAGCCCGAGGAGGCGATGACCGGCGTCGAGACGGTGTCACAGACGGCTTTCATCAGCGGGATGTCGTAGCCGTCCTTGGTTCCATCGGCGTCGATGGAGTTGACGAACAGTTCGCCTGCGCCGCGCTCTTCTGCTTCGGTGGCCCACTCGACAACGTCCAGCCCAGTCCCCTCGCGCCCTCCCTTGACCGTGCATTCGAACCAGCAGGACTCGCCATCGACCTCGGTGTAGTACTCGCCGTCCTCGTCGAAGCGCCGGCGAGCGTCGACGGAGATGACGATACACTGGCTCCCGAACGCCGCCGCTCCCTCGTTGATGAGGTCCGGTTCGGCGATAGCGCCGGAGTTGATCGAGACCTTGTCTGCACCGGCCCGCAACGTTTCCTTGATGTCCTCGCGGGTGCGGATGCCGCCGCCGACTGTCAGCGGGATGAACACCTCGTCGGCCACGGCCGAAACTGTATCGAGCATCGTCTCGCGCCCCTCGGCGGAGGCGGTGATGTCCAGAAAGACGAACTCGTCGGCCCCGGACTCGTTGTATGCCTTAGCCATCTCTACCGGGTCGCCGGTGTACTCTAGATCCTCGAAGTTGACTCCCGTGTACACCGCCGCGTCCCCGTTCTCGTCCACATCGACGTCGATACAGGGGATGATCCGTTTCGTGAGCGTCATTCGATACCCGTGAGTTCGACACAACGCCGTTTGACCGTTTCGACTGGTGCAAGTGTCTGGCCGAGTACGCAGTGACAATCCGACAGCTACACGTACGACGCTCCAGAACCACCGGCTATGGCAGACGACCACCACGAGGAGGATCGGCCGGATTACGACCCCGAACACGTCGAACTGCCCGCGCGAGAACCGCCGCTTCGGTCGACGGCCCCACAGAGTCCGTTCACCATGTCTCAGGTCGGGACAGGGCTCGGCGTCCTGCTGGTCGGACTAGTGCTTACGTTCGGTATCGCACTGGCGCTGGCCTGAGCAGGTTGGTATGACCACGTCGCCCTCCAGAGATATCATTTTTGATACTTCTGGGGAGAGTATATAGGTTTCCACGCGAATAACGGTTGTATAATGTCTCCCCATTCAGACGCGAGTACAGCGGTCGCAACGGGAACGTCAGTGGCGACTGCTGGTACGCGCGCTGGCCGGGAGGCGACAAGCGCCGCTCGTGACCGACTGGACGCCGATCGGGTGGACTTCTGTCAAGTGTTTGCCAGCTCGGGGTTCGATGCCGAAACCGTTCTGGCGGGCGTGAATGCGCTCGTCGACGACGAGACAGCCGTTGTCGGCTGCACGGCTGGCGGAGCGTTCACTGAGGAGCAATCGATGGATACCGGCGTGGCCGTCACGCTCGTTACCAGTGACTCGTTCCGGTTCGATACAGCCCTCGCCGTCGGTCTCAGCGAGAACACTCGCGGGGCTGTCAGAGATGCTGTCCGAGCGCTTCCCGAAGATATCGAGGAACCATACCAGTCAGCGATCGTCCTCCACGACGGGCTGTCGGGCGTCGGTGAACAATTATCGTTGTCGGTCCAGCGACGGCTTGGCCCCTATGTCGAATTCGCAGGTGGGGCCGCATCTGACGGTCTCAGAATGGAGTCGGCACCGGTGTTTTGCGACGAGTCGGTCGCCGAAGACGCAGTTGTTCTCGTACTCGTCTCTGGCGAGAAGCGTCCGATCATCACTGTCAACCACGGTCACAGCCCCATCTCAGAGCCGTGGGAGGTAACCGATGTCTCCGGAAACGTGGTGCACGAACTCAACGGTGAGCCGGCCTTTGACGTGTGGAAGGACGCTGTTCGAGACCACGCTATGGAGACATCAGGGATAGCTGTCGACGATGTCCCAGTCGGGTCCGCGGATCTCAGGAGGCTCATGGTCACGTACCTGTTCGGTATCGACCAAGGAGAGACCTTCAAGATCCGCTGGCCCCGGACCGCGATTGAGGAGACTGGCGCACTGCAGTTCGCCGTCGATATTCCGGAGGGGACTGTCCTTCGTATAATGCATGGCAACAGAGCGGACCAGATCGCGTCCGCCGAGCAGGCTGCTGCCGACGCTGTCTCGCTGTGTGACGGGAACATCGCTGGCGCGTTCGTCTATGACTGTGCGTGTCGTCAGCTTCTCTTCGACGACGCGTTTTCAGCGGCTGTCGATGGTATCATATCGACCCTGTCGGCCCCAGTTGCTGGGTTTGAGACGTACGGGGAGCTGTGTATGCAGGCTGGACAACTCAGTGGCTTTCACAATACGACAACAGTGCTTTTCGCACTGCCGGAATAACAGATGAATCGAACAGGACTCGTTTCAAAGTTCGCAGAAACGGTCGGCATCGAGAAGGCGTCGGCTATCGTCGACGACGCGATGGGTGATCTTGGTATCAGTGACGAAACGGAGATAGACGACACGGATGCACAGGACATCTGTGATATAATTCAGCACAACAACGAGGGATACGTCGCACTCGTCGCGAGTGAACTCCGCGTACAGCTGGCGGCACAGGAACGCTTTGACGCGCTCCTGGGGAACATCCCGAACCCGGCTGTCGTCGTCGAGTTTGAGCAGCGAGAGCCATACGTCAAGTCGATCAACGAAGCGTTCGCGGACTCGTTCGGCTACGACCGGGCGGCTGCAGTCGGAGCGGAGCTTCGGACACTCCTCGCGCCGCCCGGAGCCGACTCCGAAGTCATCAGGACAGACTGGTGGGAACAGACTGGCCAGTCGGAGCAAGAGGTCAGACGGATGACCGCATCAGGCGAGGTCCGGACCTACCTGTTCCGGAGTACGATTGTCTCTCGTGATAGCAGTCAACTGGAAGGGTACGGGATATACACCGACATCACTGAACGGAAGCGCCGCGAACAACAGCTGAAACACCAGAACGAGCGCCTCGACGAGTTTGTCAGTATCGTCAGCCACGACCTTCGGAACCCGTTGAACGTCGCATCCGGCCGCACCCACCTCCTGCTCGATGACATCGAGGACCCGGCTGTTCAGGAGGGCCTACAGGAGGTCGCTGCGGCACACGAGCGGATGGCACGGATTCTCGATGACACGCTGACGCTCGCTCGTCAGGGGCGAGTCGTCGGCGAAACCGCGAGCGTCTCCATCGAAGCCGTCGCAGCCGACGCGTGGCAACAGGTCGAAACCGAGGACGCAACGCTTACCATCGAAACCGACGCGACCATCGAAGCGGACTCCGAGCGCCTCCAGCAGCTATTCGAGAATCTCTACCGGAACGCTATCGAGCACGCTGGCGCGGCATGTACCGTCGTTGTGTCCGCACCCGGGGCACACGAGCAGAACGGGTTCTCCATCGCCGACGACGGTCCCGGTATTTCACCAGACGACCGTGAGTTGGTGTTCGAACACGGCTACTCGACCAACTCGGACGGGACAGGGTTCGGCCTGTCAATCGTTCAAAGCATCGCTGAAGCACACGGCTGGTCAGTCGCAGTCTCAGAAAGCGAAATGGGCGGTGCGCGGTTCGATATCCGCTGGTAATCAGGCCAGTTCGTCCTCGATGACTGACCGCAGGTCGGCGATGTCCGCAGCGTCGTACGCCAGCGTCTCGTCATTGACGGTGATATCGAGGTGGTTCGAGCCGTTTGCTTCGCCCAGTTCCGTCACCGGGGCGACGCCGTCGAAGGCCTCGCGGACGGCCGCCGGGTCGGTCGTCTCGAATACCACGCGGCCGGGTCGTTCGTTGAACAGGAGGCGCTTCCGTGTCCCGCGGTCGACCGTGTCGAGCTCGACGGATGCGCCGGCGTCCTCGTGGACCATCTCGGCCAGCGTCACCGCGAGACCGCCGTGGCTCACGTCGTGGCTCGCCAGCACGTGGTCGGCGTCGGCGACCTCGGCAATCGTCTCGATGGCCGCCGTCGACTCCGCCGGGAGGGCGGGGAAGCGGTCAGTGCCGCCGAACTGCGCGGTGTACTCGGACCCGCCGAGTCGCGGATCGGTCTCACCTTCCAGTGCAGTGTCGCCGACGACGACGAGCGTTCCCTCGCCGGACAGCGACAGCGACGGGGCGTCGTAGCCTTCCTTAACTCCGACCAGCGCGAGCGTCGGCGTCGGCGGAATCGGGCCGTCCTGGGAATCGTTGTACAGCGAGACGTTCCCGCCGACGACCGGCACGTCGAGGTCGCTGCACATGTCCGCCAGACCGTCGACGATGCCTTTGAAACCGCCGTACACGTCGGGCTTCTCGGGGTTGCCGCCGTTCAGGCAGTCCACGGCTGCGTGGGGTATCGCGCCCTTTGCAGCGACGTTCGTGGCGTTTTCCAGCGCGACGGCGCGTGCGCCCTCGTACGGCGCGGCGTCAGTCCAGTTGGGGTCTGCGCCCGCCGAGAAGGCGAGCCCGGTCCCGGCCTCACGGATGGCGAGCAGGGCGGCGTCGTCGCCGGGCAGGACGCTCGTGCGGACCTGCACCTCGTGGTCGTACTGGCGGTACACCCACCGCTTCGAAGCGCAGTTCGGGCTGGCGACGATCTGCTCGAACGCCGCGTCCAACGACACGGTCGGCAGGTCCCGTTCCTGCTTCGGTGGTGCGTTGCTCGGTAGGTCGTTCATCGGCGCACCGTCGCCGAGGAACGCCGCATCCACGTCGACGACCGTCTCGGCGTCTCGCGAGCGCTGCCCGCTCGACTCGTCCGAGGCAGTAGCCTCGCTGCCCTCGAACGTGCAGACGTAGTTCGTCCCGGGTTCGGTGAGTTCGCCGATGACCGAACAGCCCAGATCGAACCGCTCGGCGAGCTCGGCCACGCGGTCGACGTTTTCCGGCGCGATCTCGTAGACCATCCGCTCCTGGCTCTCGGCCAGCAGAATCTCCATCGCGTTCATATTCGGCTCGCGCTGGTGGACGCGGTCGAGTTCGATGCGCGCGCCGAGGCCGCCCTTGGCGACCAGTTCGGACGACGCGCCGCCGAGGCCGGCGGCCCCCAAGTCGCGGGCCGACTCGACGAGGTCCTCGTCCAGCAGCGCCTCGTTGCACTCGACGAGCAGCTTCTCGGAGTACGGGTCGCCGACCTGCACGGCCGGCCGGTCCTCCGTTTCGGCGTCCTCCGCGAGGTCCTCGCTGGCGAAGGACGCGCCGCCGAGACCGTCCCGGCCCGTCGCGTTACCGACGAGGACGAGCTTGTTGCCCGGCTCCTGTGCCTCGGCGGTGATGGTCCGCTCGGGCTCCAACAGGCCGATGCAGGAGACGTTGACGAGCGGATTGCCCTCGTAGTCGTCGTGGAAAGCGACGCTCCCGGTGACAGTCGGGACACCGATGCAGTTCCCGTAGTGGGAGATACCTTCGACGACGCCCTCGAAGAGATAGCGGGAGTGCTCCCGGTCGAAGTCGCCGAAGTACAGGCAGTCGGCCAGCGCGATGGGGTATGCCCCCATCGACAGCGTGTCCCGGACGATACCGCCAACGCCCGTCGCCGCGCCGTCGAACGGGTCGACGTAGGACGGGTGATTGTGGGACTCGACGCCCATCGTGATGTACATCTCCTCACCGTCGCCGTGGGACGGCAGGGAAACGACGGCCGCGTCGTCGCCGGGGCCGATGACGACTTGGTCGCCCTCGGAGTCGAACGCCGACAGTAGGGGGCGAGAGGAGCGATACGCGCAGTGTTCGCTCCAGAGGTTCTCGAAGAGAGCGGCCTCCGCCCGTGTCGGCTCCCGACCGATCTCCTCGACCACGAGTTCGTGGTCCGCGTCGGACAGGCTCATTACCTCGTCGTGGCCGCCCACAAGATAAGTCCCTTTCCATGCACCCGCGCCGGCAGTACGCGAACGTGCAACAGTGTCAGCAGCACACGAACCGCGCCTGTCGTGGCAAGCACCTGTACGGCGACTCGATACACTCCTTCGGCTGGACTCATTTCTGAATGCAGCGGATCACTGATATCGGCTGTGGGTTTCCAAGAGCCACAATATGAGTTATTGATGGGGCTGTGCCACAGATTCTGACTCAATACTCGGCGGGGCTACGTGACACCTCTCCTTTTCAAATCAGATAACTGGCCCTCGCAGTATATATGACCGCTGGCCATACCCCAACGCAGTATGGGTGCTGCCGATGGTGACTGGCTAACGCTGGAAGGGAGCTCCTTCTCCAGTCGGTCCTTCTCCAGCGTGTGGGCGGTGGCGCTGGCCACCTACGGCGTCGGCGACGTGGTTACCACTATCGCCATCGTCTATTTCGTCCCCACGTTCACCGAGGCGAACCCCGCGATCCGGTGGGCGATCCAGTCGTTCGGCGGCGGTGGCTTCCTTGGACTCAAACTCCTCGTTATCTACTGCTGTCTTGGCCTGAGCATCTGGGGCGGCGTGCTGGAAGAGGACCCGCTGCTCTACTACGGCCCGCCGGCGCTCCTGACAGTGCTGGGGCTCGTCGTGACAGGATTCAATCTCGCGCTTCTGTTTTCCTGAAACGCTCCCACGGCAACGACCCTTCGCAGCGGAGACAAAAATGACAAGTCTCGGTCGTTGACGGACTATTCGGCCGTCGTGTTGGTGCTGTTCCCGTCTGACTGGTTGGGAGCCGGTGTCGGGGTTTCGGACAGGAGCGCACTCGGCGGCGGCGAGGCACTGCCACCGCTTTCGGTCGACGCGGAATCAGTTCTATCCGGTGTTTCTGTTGGTGTCTCCGTCGGGCGTGGCGTCAGCTCGGTGGCGGGCTGGTCGGGTGCCGAGTCGCTGTTGTCGGTGAGACCGAGGGTCCCAACGCCAGCCCCGATGACAGCGAGTAGAACGAGAAGAACAAGTCCCAGAAACCGCTTGTTGTAGGTCCCGTCCGAATCCCGAAAGATACCGCTATCCATCTCAGCTCCACCTCCGGCCAGCCGCGACGCCACGCTGGAAGTAAGCCAATACCATCGTCTTTGATATGTTGTTGCTTCTGTCGTGGAGGGAGCCGCCTCTGTCCCACCAAGCCACCGATATCCGACTTAGTCGGTTCGGTTTACAATATGTCGCCCAGCAGACGGTATAATGGTTTCTATGTTTTCAGCCGTCAGAACGGTACGCTCCCGTCGGACGATTCGTCTTTATCGTCCATCCGGAGTTCACCGGTTTTCCGGTACCGCGTTTCGAGTTGCTGGAGTTTGTCGTTGATACTCGTACTCTGGTGGTGGCCCGGGCTCACGCGGACACGAACGAGGTCGTACTCATGGCGGTCTGACAGCCCGTTCCAGGCGCGGAACGCGCCAACAGTTAGGGTATCGCTCTGGGGGCAGAATTCGGTCGTCGGCGTGAACTCGGCTCGCAACACGCTCCCGTCATCCGTTTCACGGCCGTAGCGAAAGCCCGCGTCCGGATGCCGGTGATCAAGGTTCAGCCGTGCGAGGTTGTACCCGAAAGTCATGTCGTACACGCCACGCTCGTCGAATAGGTCCATCGTGAGTCGGTGGAACGCGGCGTGGTCGGTGCCGGTCAGTACTGCTGTCTCAGACAGGAACGGGCCGGGGTCCGGGTTGTGTTCGGGAACGAACGTCCCGTAGCTATCGAACCCGACGTCTGAGCCGCCACGGAGGCCGGAAAGAAGGCTCATACTGGAACGAACGGGCGGCATCCATCAGGACCTACTCCCGAACAGGTTCGGGAGAACCCCCTCGACGATACCCGATGAACGTGCAGGTGATGCCAGCAACCACAATTGACCTGCGCGAGACGCCGCCGCCGGAGCGACACTCGAAGATACACGACTCCTTCGAGGCGCTGTCCTCAGGGGAAACGCTTCGGATTATCAACGATCACGAGCCAAAGCCGCTGTTCTACGAGATGCAAGCCGAGGTTGAGGCGTTCGACGCGGCGAATTACCAGTGCGAACAGGATGGGCCACAGAAGTTCGTCGCCGACCTTCCGAAACAATGAGCGAATCCACCGTCACAGAAACGGAGCAAGCAACGCTCGACGGCGACGGAGACGGTCGGGCGAAGTTGTTCGACGGGGAGCCAAAGACCATCCGGTTGACGTTCGATGCGGGTGAGTCGATTCCGGCTCACAAGCATCCCGGTCGAGACATCGTGTTCCTCCTCCGTTCGGGCGCTGTAGACCTGACGCTCGGCGACGAGACGGTGTCGCTCTCTCCCGGCGACGTCGTCCGGTTCGACGGTGATCAGGACATCTCCCCCGCCGCAACGGCGGACAGCGAGGCACTGCTTGTTCTGGCGTTGTCGGAGTAGGCTCATACTGGTGGCCGCACTTCGTGCAGAGATCCACCACTAAGCGGGAGCAATATCCGTCACGGGATTACAGCCGACAGTATCACTCGAACAGGGAGATCGCCGTTTCGATCCGCTCGTCGTCGGCACTCTTCGCCGCGTCCTGTAGACTTGCTCGGGGGACAGCGAGCAATCGGTCGACGAGCCGTTCGCTCAGTTCTTCAACTGCCAGCCGCTGATCAGCCGTCAGTTCACCGTCCTGCTGTAGCTGTGACAGCGTCCGTTCGAGTTGCTCCCGCTGAACCTTCGCACCACGGCTGTCGATACGAGCAATCGCTTCTTCGACATCGACAGGCGGCTCCGTGTTCTGATTCATCTGTGCCAGATGACCGTCACTGTCGCGTCCTCGATCTCAACACTTTCGAAGTCGTAGCCTCTGTCTTCGAGTTTCGGGTAGAGGTGCTGTGGTGCACGGTCGTTGAACTGGACGAGGACGGTGTCGTCGTCCAAGTCCGCGAGCAACTCCAGCGTCTGCTTGAGCGGCTTTGGCGGCCCCAGCGACTGCACGTCGAGGCGTTCCGTCGGCGCATCATCGGGTGCACCAGTTTCTGAAACCAGGGCTGCGGTTTGCGCTGTTGGCTGGTGGTTCGACGTCATGTGTTCCTGTTCGGTTGTGAGCGGGCCGACCCTTTCCCCGAACATATTCGGCCACATTGCCAGCAGGGACAGGGTCGTACTAGACAACAATGAGCGGAATACCCGCCGACGTGGATGCAGACGCCGCACCGCCGATGACGGTTCCGCTGCGTCATTTCGTCGTCGCGCTGGCGTTTCTGGTCGCCGGTGTCACTGTCGGGATCGTCGAGGGGCGGGCCGGCCACCTCGCGCAGGTCCACCTCCTGCTTGCAGGGTGGGTCTGTGTCACTATTATGGGTGCGTTGACACAGTTCGTCCCGGTCTGGTGTGGGATCGAACTCCATTCGCGCCGCCTCGCCGCTACGCAGTTACCACTCGCCGCGGTCGGATTCGCGGGTCTGGCCGCTGGCTTCCTGTCGGCGACACCTGCCCTGTTGCCGGTTGCCGGAGCCCTCGCGCTGCTCGGTGTCTGGACTCTTTGTTACAACATCGGTCGGACGCTACTCGCTGCGGAGCCCGATGTCACGGCGATTCATTTCGGCTGGGCACTGGTGTTTTTCGCCCTCGTGACGGCCGCTGGAATAGTGCTGGCTCTGGATCATGCTGTCGGCGTCCTTCCGCTGCTGGGAATCGGCCGACAGGGACTCTTGCTTGCCCATGGAACACTCGCCGTGTTCGGCGCGGTACTGACGACTGTCGCGGGCGCGCTGGCCCAGCTCGCCCCGATGTTTACACAGGCCGACACCGGCAGAATCGACACGGCGGTTCAGCGGGCTGAAACGGCTGTCTATCCGCTCGGCGTTCTTGGGCTGGCCGGCGGTCGCTTGGTTGGGTCGCCCGTTCTGGCCCGATTCGGCGCGGTTCTCGTCGCTGCTGGTCTCGGCGTGGTCGCGGTGCTTCTGGCACGACAGCTCATCGGAGCGCGAGTCGAGTGGTCACCGATGCTGACCCGCTACAGCGTCGCAGCGCTGTCGCTGTTTCTCTGGGCAGGGCTGACGGTAGTCGCATGGTGGAACGACCCGCTGGCGTACGCTGAGCTGCTCGGTCAGCCGTCGACGGTGCTGCTCGTCGGCGGCATCGGCTTCATCGTCCTCGGGACGCTGTATCACGTCGTCCCGTTCATCGTCTGGGTCCACCGGTACAGCGACCGCCTCGGCTTCGAGGACGTGCCGATGGTCGATGACCTGTACGACCACCGAATCGCAGCAATAGATGGCGTTGCACTAACTATCGCGTACGGCCTCCTCGTGAGTAATCAGTGGCTCGAGACACCGGACGGCACGGCGTTGGTCGCCGGAGGGCTCGCATTTCTCGGGACCGGCCTGTTCGCGGGCAACCTCGTCGCCGTCCTCGTCGAACACAGCCCGCAATCGCTGCCAACACTGCTGACCGGTCGTGAACACACGCCCGCCGAGGATTCATAACTCAGTTCGTCGTGGTCGGCTGGTCAGTGTACAGCGAGTATGTCAGAATAAAGAACCCAACAGCGGTGAACAGTTCCTCGACAGTGACGCTCTGTGCTACCGGCATGCCGACGATCTGGTGGAGGCTGCCGCCGAGTATTGCGCCCAGTGTGACGAACCCGATACCGAGACAGAGCGCTCGCATCGCTGGTGCCCGAGTGCGGCGGTATGCGCGGTAGGTCAACGTCGTCAGTATCACACCGCAAAACAGCGTGACCGTCTTCATCCCGATTAACAACACGGCGTTCACTCCAAGCATGGCTCTGATTGACACGTCCGCATAGATATACCGTCCGTAGCGTTTCCAGTCGATGAGAATACCACTGCAACAACGCAACACCGAGCAGTTGCCCGCTCCGACCGAAATCGAGACACAAGAGACGAAGAGATCACCGGGCAGATACGCTACATGATCGTTATCGAACGTACAGCGAGTACAGGATGATACCCAGGCCGATGGCCGTCAGCGAACTCGACGTGAAGACGCCCACCGGAAGCAGGTCTTGACCGAGATACCTGCCGACGGCGATATCGAGGACACCGCCGGCAAACGCACCGAGGGTCACCACCCCGAACCCGTACGTGAGCCACTTGTGCTGGGGGCTTTTCGTCCGGCTGTACGCCTGATACGAGTAGTACGTTATCAGTCCGCCGAGAATGAGGATCAGTGTCTTCGAGACGACGATGCCGACCTGTGAACTTGGAATGTGTACCATGGTTATGTCTCCTTTCGCACCTCAGACCAGAGGTTTTCGAGCCGTTGGTCCGGCGTCCGAGCACGATGTGAGATGTCGACGGTAAGCGACAGTTCCTCGTCGAGACTGATGACGACTTCCTCGAAGTCGATCGCGTATCGGCTCGCGTGTTGGCCGTCTGACCGGACCTCGACGCCCTCGTACAGCAACGAGGACTCCGTCAGCAGTTCGAGTTTCCGGTAGGTCGTCGATAGCGGTACGCCGCTCCGGTCGGATATCTCGCTCGCCGTTAACGGTTCCTCCAGTACGCTGACAATAGCACGACAATCCTCGTCGTCGAGTGCGTCGAGGACCGCCTGTAACTCCGGCGTCTCCTCGTCAGCGAAGGGGTCCCGGACCATCCTTGCTCGACACTGCCCGTCCAAGACGTTTAATGTAACCGACTTGGGAGCGCTTACCGCCCGACACAGCCGACGTTTGCGCCACACAGCACGCAATATATGGGGCACTTATCTGTAACCGTTCGTTCGTTCCCAGCAACTGAGAACGCTTCTGTTGGCCTGAGAACTCGCTTTGGGGGTTTATACTGTGGGCCATTACGCTCAATTGCTTATGGAAGACCAGATCGGCGCACCCGGATCGGGCATCTCCCGTCGTGACTTCGTGAAAGCCTCCGGCCTCGGTGGCACGGTCGCGCTTGCGGGCTGTACCGCTCCAGGTGAGGTTCCAACCGAAGAGTCAGTCGACACCAGCACAACCCCAGCGGAATCCGACAGCGATCTTCCGACTACGTCGCCGCCTGAGATCGTCAACGTCGACGAGCAGGGTGGCGAAGTGACGCTCTCCTCTGTCCCAGCCAAACACGAGGCCCATCCCGGCGACTCGATGGGCGGCCCCGTTGAACTCCCGAAGGTGTGGGCGTTCAAAGCCGACGACGGCGAACCGAGCGTCCCGGGGCCGATCCTGCGGACGACCGAGGGCGAGGACATGGAAGTCACATTCGACAATACGGACGGTATGCGCCCGCACACGGTCCACTTCCACGCCGTCCAGAAGCAGTGGGAAGACGACGGCGTCCCGACGACAACGGGCATCCGCATCAACCCCGGCGAGAAACACACCTACACTATCCCCGCGAACGTGACAGGCACGCATCTCTACCACTGTCACTACCAGACCCATCGCCACATCGACATGGGGATGTACGGCATCTTCCGCGTCGACCCCAAGGGGTACGAACCGGCCGACAAGGAGTACTTCATGACGCTGAAGGAGTGGGACTCCCGGCTCAACCGCCAGATGGCTGGCATGGATGCTAGCTACGATCCGCGGAACCGCCGCCCCGATACCTTCACTGTCAACGGTAAGTCGGCACCCCGGACGCTGCACCCGGAGGACGGCTCGCCGATCATCGTCGAGCAGGGCGATACGGTGCGCATCCACATGTGTAACAACGGGTACATGGACCACCCGATGCACATCCACAACCACCGCTTTCAGGTGACCCACAAGGACGGCGGGAAGATTCCGGAAGCCGCCCGCCACGATCAGGACATCACCAGCATCCCGCCCGCCGGACGGCACACGATCGAGTTCGAAGCCGACGCCGACCCCGGCATCTACCTCGCGCACTGTCACAAGGTCAGCCACGCGATGAACGGGACCGCGTACCCCGGTGGGATGATCACCGGTGTCGTCTACAAAGAGGCGATGGATACTGACATCTTCAAACAGTTGATGGATTACGCCGGCTACGACGCGTAAGGCCGCATTTCGGTAGGCTGCATGAGTTGACTGGTCTTTTTCGCAGTACATCTCGACCGAATTGTCCCTTCTCGCCGTCCGCAGAACACATGTTCCATCGAACAATAAATGAGATAGGGCTATACAGAACCAGTTATCTTGGAAATTGAGACTACAGCGGGTTTCGTAGATCTTTGATTCGCAGTGTCGGTCGGATTAGGACCCGTCAACTCGCGCCGATCTATGTTGGCAAAGTCGAAACTGCAATCATCAAAGCCGCATTCAAACGGTTTATGAGAGTTATCGAGGTTCGTGAGTACGGAACCCCCACCGTACTTCAACTGGCAAACCACGAACAACCAGCTCCATCACACAACGAACTCCGTATCGAAGTCGAAGCCGCGGGGGTCAACTTCGCTGACGTGATGCACCGTCGTGGCACGTATCCCAGCGGCCCTGCTCCCCCATATGTACCTGGGTTTGAGGTTGCTGGAATCGTTGATGCCACCGGATCTGCTGTTGACGCATTCGACAGTGGCGAGAGAGTCGTTAGCTATGTTGCAAGCGGAACAGGCGGCTATGCCGAGTACGCACTCGCCAAACCTGTTCATACATTCCACGTTCCAGATTCGGTTTCGCTTCATGAGGCAGTGGCGGTTCCTATTCAATTCCTTACTGCACATAATTGCCTGTTTGCGTGGGGTGGTCTAAACGAGAATGACCAAGTCCTCATCCATGCAGCAGCTGGTGGTGTCGGTACCGCAGCCGTACAGCTTGCTCGGGAAGCCGGTGCAGACGTGTTCGGTACAGCAAGCACTGACGTGAAGCTCGACCGTATTGATGCTCTCGGCTGTGACCATTGCATCAACTACGAAGAAACACCGTTTGTCGAAGCGATTGATACCTTGACCGACGGAGAGGGCGTTGATCTCGTACTTGATGGCGTTGGCGGGGAAGTCCACCACAACAGTCTACGGGCACTCGCCCCGTTTGGGCGGTTGGTCGCCTTCGGTGTGGCGAGTGGTGAGGGAACGCAATTAAATTCCAGTGGGCTACTCACAAAGAATCTTCAAGTCTATGGCTATCACTACGGCAGTGCGCTCGCAGAAGCCCCTGACCGTGTCCTCGAGCCTGCTGATGGTATTTTGCAACAACTCGCCAACGGAACGCTTGAAGCTGTGCTCGATAACACCATCCCACTCGAAAAAGCCGCAATGGCCCACCAGCGACTGGAAAATCGGACCAGTGTCGGGAAAATAGTGCTTACTCTTTGAACGGAAATATGCACACCTCCTGAACAGTAGATCCAGATTGACATCTTTTGAATCCTCCCGACCTGCCCACACCATATGCATTGAGATGGCCAGTCTTAACCTCTGAGTTGCCTGTTCAGGCAGACATGTCTGGAACACTGACGGCCACCCGTTCCGTCAGACACGAACTCCGCACGAAATTGGCTTGATGACACCATTCCGGGTATCGGGCTGTGCTATCTGGCCCTCACAGTTCTCCAATGACGAGGCACGTCTTGCAACCGTGTGGGAGCGCCGGCAACTGAGTAGTTCCCAGTTGCTGAGAACACGCTAGTCCCGTTTTTCTTGGGGAGTCTAACAGGGGGATATGGAAAAGTTCGACCACGAGGTAGACGCCCCGCGCGGTGCAACAAGTCGCGAGTGGGAGGTGTTCGTCCGTGAGGAGACGGCGGACCCACTCACCCACGTCGGCAGTGTCAGTGCGCCGTCCGCCGACATCGCCAGAGAGCAGGCAGCGTCGCTGTTCGCGCGCACGGCCGTCACACTGTGGTTGTGTCCCGCCGACGAGACGCACCGCTGCCAGACGGATGCTGCGACGCTCGGAACGGGGAAAACGGGGGACGACGCCACTATGAGCGTCGACGAGATGGAGTCTGAGACGCTCCGGGGTGGGAACCGATGATCTCGGTCTCGAAACTGCTCTGTGACCTCGACGCTGAAGGGGACGGCCTCCGGTACGACGCGGCAGACGAGTCGACCAAACGCCAAATCAGGGACGAAAAACAACGCCGGCCCGTCGTCGTCTGGAACGTCACCAAGCAGTGCAACCTCTACTGTGACCACTGTTATGCCGCCGCCGACACCGAAATCGCCGACGGCGAACTCTCGACGGCCGAGGGGAAGGCGCTACTCGATGACCTCGCCGACTACGGCGCGCCGGTGGTGCTGTTCTCCGGCGGCGAGCCGCTCGTCCGGCAGGACCTCGAAGAACTGGTCGCCTATGCGAACGAGGTCGGCGTCCGACCGGTGCTCTCGACCAACGGGACGCTCATCACCGAGGAGCGCGCCGAGTCGCTCAAGGACGCCGGGCTGAAATACGCCGGCGTCTCCGTCGACGGCCTGCCGGAGCGAAATGACGACTTCCGCGGGGTCGACGGCGCGTTCGAGGGCGCGGTTCAGGGAATCGAGAACTGCCTCGATGCGGGACTGAAGACCGGCCTCCGGTACACGATCACCGAGCGCAACGCCGCCGACCTGGAGGGTGTCGTGGACCTGCTGACCGACGTGGGCGTCGACCGCTTCTGTTTCTACCACCTCGACTACGGCGGCCGCGGGACCGAGATTGTCGATGCCGACCTCACACCCGAGGACCGTCGACAGGCGGTGAAACGAGTCTGTGATATGACCCGCGAGTACCACGACCGCGGAGAGGAGATCGAGACGCTACTGGTCGGGAATTACGCCGACGCGGCCTACCTCGTCGAGTACGCCCGCGAGCACATGAGCGACGCGCAGGCCCAGCGAGTGTACGAGTACCTGCGGGTCAACGGCGGGGACCCGACCGGCGAACGCGTCGCCGACGTGGACTACCAGGGCAACGTCCACCTCACGCAGTTCTGGCAGGGGTACTCGCTGGGGAACGTCCGCGACCGCTCGTTCGGTGCCATCTGGGAGGACGAGTCGAACCCGCTGCTTTCCGCGCTCCGGAACCGCGAGGACCACCTCACGGGCAAATGCGCTGACTGCCGCTACGCAGAGGTCTGTCGCGGGGCCTCTCGGCTCCGGGCACTCACTGTCGAAGACGACCTGTTCGCCCCGGACCCGCAGTGCTATCTGGAGGACGCCGAGGTCCACGGGCCGCCGCCGTTTGACACCGGCGAGAACTCGATAGCAGGCGGGAGCTCGGCTGACTGAACCGCCAGCGTCCAACCCCATTTTAATCCCCATCAAGCTGAGGGGGACGACTCATTCCTGCGTGCCGGTAATTGCTATATGCGACCGTCGATTGACGGTCGTATCGTCGGGAAACGCACGCTCAGTCTCGTGGGACAGATGGGCGTTCCTTCGGGCATTCGGCCGCCATGGACACGGCGGCCGGTTTGTTCTCTGTGAGCACTGGGGCGGACCGGGGCGTTTTTGCCCTGCCCCCCGTTATCGACACCTGTGCAGTCGGTTGAGCTACACGCGCATTCGTCGCTGTCGTACGACGGCCGGGACCCGGTCGAGCTCCTCTTAGAGCAAGCCAGCGCGGTCGGACTTGACGCGCTGGCCGTGACTGACCACGACGAAATCGATGCCAGCCTCCGGGCAGCCGAACTCGCCCCGGAGTACGGTCTCGTCGGGATTCCCGGGATGGAGGTCACGTGTGCCGCCGGACACGTCCTCGCCCTGGGGATTCAGGAGGCGATTCCGCCACACCTCCCGTTCGACGAGACGCTCGACCGCATCCGCGACCAGGGCGGGCTCGCGGTCGTTCCCCATCCGTTCCAAGAGTCCCGCCACGGCGTGTTAGAACACATCTCGAAAGACGAACTCGCCACCGCCGACGCCATCGAAGTGTACAACTCGCGGCTGCTGACCGGACGGTCGAACCGGCAGGCCGAGCGGTTCGCGCGACGGCGGGGGCTGCCGATGACTGCCGGCAGCGACGCCCACATCGCGGAGATGGTCGGGCAAGCGGTCACCAACGTCGGTACGGACGAGCGGACAGTCGAAGCGATCCTCGACGCCATCCGTGAGAGCAAGACGACCGTCGAGGGCAAGCGGACGCCGTGGCGCATCAGCTTCCGGCAGGCCGCTGGCGGGGCGAAGCGACGGGTCAAGAACGGCATCGCGGAGCTCCTACAGTGATGCAGGGAGCCGATGCGGACACCGTCGCCGACGCCCTCGCAAGCGGCGACGCGCTCTCTGGTACTAGTGGGTACGCGGGCGAACTGGACGGGACGCTCGTCCGCGACGTTCTCGGGCGATACCCGCTATTCGTGGAGCGTGCGGTCTCTGACGAGGCGCGACTTGACCCCGGGCAGTGGAGCCACGACCCGACGACACTGGCCGACCCGCAGTCGTTCCCCGCTGGCTCGGTCCGGGACGAACGCGGGACCCGACAGCGGTGGTCGCTCCCGTCGCTAGACCCGTTCGACACCCGTGAAACGGCCGTTGAGCAGGTCCGTGCCGCTGTCGAAACGAGCATCGACGCCGTCGACACTGCTTCCCTCGCAATTGCGTTCTCCGGCGGCGTGGACTCGGCGCTGCTGGCGGCCAGACTTGACGCGCCGCTGTACGTTGCCGGGTTCCCGGACAGCCACGATGTCGAGGCGGCGCGGTCGGCCGCCGACCTGCTGGGAACCGAGGTCCGAGTCGTTGAGCTGACCCACGACGCCATCGAGCGGGCGGTCCCCGAAATCGCCCGAGCAACGGGGCGGACGAACGCGATGGACGTCCAGATAGCGCTCCCGCTGTTCCTCGTTGCCGAACGGGTCGCAGCGGATGGTTTCGACCGGCTGGCGCTCGGACAGGGAGCCGACGAACTGTTCGGCGGCTACGCGAAAGTCGCCAAGGCCCCCGACGACCCTCGCGTCGAAGCCGACACCGTCCGCGGGGCGCAGCGGGAGGTCATCGCCTCGCTCCCCGACCAGCTGGAGCGGGACGTGCTCGCCTTGCGGGCCGCCGGTGTCGAGCCGGTAACGCCGCTGTTACACGACCGCGTTATCGGTGCCGCGCTCCGGTTAGATGGCGACTTGCTCGTCGACGGCGAGACGCGAAAAGTTGCGCTCCGAGCCGCGGCCCGGGAGTCGCTCCCGGACGAGATCGCGGATCGGGATAAGAAGGCCGCCCAATACGGCTCGCTGGCCGCCCGAGAACTCGACCGGCTGGCGCGACAGGCCGGCTACAAGCGGCGGATGGACGACCACGTCACGCAGTACGTCGAATCACTCGTGGAGTGAGCCGGCTACGCCTCGCGGACGGATTCGATCGCCTGCTGGCCGACCTCGACGACATCTGCCGGGAGTTCGTCGCTCCGGTCCTGTAAGTCGTCAGCGGAGAACCACTCCCAGTCGTCGGCCGGCTGCTCGCCCGGTCCCGGTGTGATGTCGCGGCTCTCTGCCCGGCCGTAAAAAATGAAGTCGATGTGCTGGTGGCCGACATCGCCCTCTGCGTTGACGTTGATGTCCTCTAGCAGGAAATGCTGTGGTTGGGGTATCGACTGGACCGTCTCGCTCTCGATGTTCTGCTGTGGAGCGATCAGGTCCACGTCGAGGCCCAGTTCCTCGCGCGTCTCGCGGAGCGCGGCCTCGTGAGGCAGTTCGTCGCGGTCGATGTGGCCGCCGGCGGGCAGCCACATATCCAGTTTATTGTGTTCGTGCAACGCGATGCGACCGTCGCTGACGACGTAGACAGTTGCGACAAAATGGCGAGTCGTCTCCATACCAACCGAACGGCACAGCCGGCCGTTTAGGTTACGATACCAGTTACGGGTGGATGTTGTCTTCGGCTTCCAGCAGTTCGTGGTAGCGGTTACGGATGGTGACCTCGGAGATGTTGGCGACCTCGCTGACCTCGCTCTGGGTCACCTTCTCGTTGGTGAGCAGCGAGGCGGCGTACACCGCAGCCGCAGCGAGGCCGACCGGCGACTTTCCGGAGTGAACGCCTTCTTCCTTCGCGTTCTGGAGGAGCTGGCGGGCGCGCCGTTCGACCTCCTCGGAGAGGTCGAGGTCCGACGCGAACCGCGGGACGTAGCTCTCGGGGTCGGCCGGCTGGATTTCCAGACTGAGTTCGCGGACGACGTAGCGATAGGTGCGGGCTATCTCGTCTTTCTCGACGCGGGAGACGCCCGCGATCTCGTCGAGCGAGCGCGGTGTGCCGGCCTGCCGTGCGGCGGCGTACAGCGACGCCGTCGAGACACCCTCGATGGAACGGCCGGGCAGGAGGTCCTCGTCAAGTGCGCGACGATAAATGACGCTAGCCGTCTCGCGAACGTTCTCTGGCAGTCCGAGCGCGGAGGCCATCCGGTCGATCTCACCGAGGGCCTGCTTGAGGTTGCGCTCCTTGGAGTCACGAGTCCGGAACCGCTCGTTCCAGGTACGCAGGCGCTGCATCTTCTCTCGCTGGCGCGAGGACAGGGAGTTGCCGTAGGCGTCCTTGTCCTGCCAGCCGATGTTGGTCGAGAGGCCCTTGTCGTGCATCATGTTCGTCGTCGGCGCTCCGACGCGTGATTTCTCGTCTTTCTCCTTCGAATCGAACGCGCGCCACTCGGGACCGGGGTCGATCTCGTCCTCCTCGACCACCAGCCCACAGTCTTCACACACCGTTTCACCGCGCTCGCTGTCGGAGAGTAACGCCCCGCTGCACTCCGGACAGACGAGCGTCTCCGACTCCTCTTCGTCCGTCTGCTCTGTCTCCGTTTCGCGCTCGTTCGAGTATCGGCGGATGCTGGTATCGGTCATTTGTTGGGGGGTGGGACAACCGGGTATCGTACCCGAAAAACGTGTTGTAACCAATTGTTGTATCCACGGCGACTTAAAACTTTTGTCTGTTTCAGAAGTCCAATTTTCGAAACGGAAAACAAGAGTTGGCAAATCTTGTGTATTCCCTTCACTAATTGTTAATGGGTCTACAAGTATGCCCGGTGTTTCGAAACGCTTACCGCGCATCCAGCACTCCGGCCCGACATGAGCGACCCCGCCGTCGATCCCGAGGAGGTCCGGCATGTCGCCGACCTCGCCCGTGTCGACCTCGCAGACGACGAGATCGAGCGGTTCACTGAGCAATTTGTCGACATCCTCGATGCGTTCGAAGCGCTCGACGACGTCCCAGAGACAGAACGGGAGGCCGATCTCTCGAACGTGATGCGCCCCGACGAGACACGTGAAAGCCTCTCGCAAGAGGAGGCACTCCAGAACGCCAGCGACACCGAAGAAGGGCAGTTCAAAGGGCCGAAGGTGTCGTAGATGACGGAGTACAACGGCTACGTCACCGACGAGACCATCGAGGGGGCGGACGACGGCCCGCTGGCGGACAAGACTGTCGCGGTCAAGGACAACATCTCCACCGAAGGCGTCCGGACGACCTGTGGCTCGGCGATGCTTGAAGACTACGTGCCGCCGTACGACGCGACGGTCGTCGAACGGCTGAAAGACGCTGGCGCGACCATCCCCGGCAAGACGAACATGGACGAGTTCGGGATGGGGACGACCACCGAAACGTCGGCGTTCGGGGCCGTCGAGAACCCCGCCGCTGAGGGCCGCGTGCCGGGCGGCTCCTCCGGCGGGTCGGCTGCTGTCGTCGCTGCTGGCGACGCTGACCTCGCACTCGGAAGCGACACTGGCGGCTCTATCCGCTGTCCGGCCGCTTTCTGTGGCGTCGTCGGCATCAAACCGACCTACGGGCTGGTCTCCCGGTACGGCCTCGTCGCCTACGCCAACAGCCTCGAACAGGTCGGTCCAATTGCGCCATCCGTCGAAGGCGCTGCGGAACTGCTAGATGTCATCGCCGGGCCGGACGAACACGACGCGACGACGCAGGAAGCGCCCGAGGCCGACGGCTCCTACGCAGCGGCCGCCGACGGTGACGTCGACGGACTCTCTATCGGCGTTCCGACGGAACTGCTCGACGGGGCTGACGAGGCGGTCGTCGAGACGTTCTGGGATGCCATGGACGACCTCGAAGCCCAGGGAGCGAGCTACCACGAGGTCGACCTCCCCTCTGTCGAACACGCCGTCGAGGCGTACTACGTCATCGCCATGTCCGAGGCGTCCTCGAACCTCGCGCGGTTCGACGGCGTCCGTTACGGGCAATCGGGCGGCTACGACGGCAACTGGAACGAGTCCTTCGCGAACGCCCGCGAGGAGGGCTTCGGCGAGGAGGTCAAGCGCCGAGTGCTCCTCGGAACGTACGCCCTCTCGGCGGGCTACCACGACAAGTACTACAAGAAGGCACAGGACGCCCGCGCCTGGGTCAAGCAGGACTTCGACGAGGCACTTGACGACGCCGACGTACTCGCCTCCCCGACGATGCCAGTGCCGCCGATGAAACGTGGTGAGAGCCTCGACGACCCGCTCACGATGTATCTGGCCGACGCCAACACGACCCCGGTGAACCTCGCGAACCTCCCAGCGATCTCCGTCCCGGCCGGCGAAACCAACGACGGCCTGCCCGTTGGGCTCCAGTTGGTCGGACCGGCGTTCGGCGAGCGGGAAATTATCCGAGCCGGCAGCGCGCTGGCCTGAGGTCGGGCCGGAGCCCCCGTACGCTTTTTGTTCGTTCCACCGAATAATCGGTTATGGCAGCCCTCCAATCCACGACGTGGCCCCTCCGCGCGCGTCTCGTCGCGCTCGTAGTGGTGCTCGTTGCCTTCGACGCCGTCGCTGTCGCAGTCGCGTACGTGCTCAGCCACGTCGCGTTCGGCCTCCTGCCGCTTGTCGGGTACGACACCGGGACGCTGTTCTGGACGATGGGATTCGATATCGTCCCACTGTGGCCGGTCCTTCTCGTCGGGACACCACTCGTCCTCGCCGTCCAGTCCATCTACGGCTACCGGATGACGCTCCGAGATGCTGGGACGAGCGCAACCGAATCCCCGGTGTCCGACCCCGAGTCCGTCGATGAGATGCGGGCGGAGATACGGCGCAGCGAAACCGCCGACCGCCTCCGAGAGCGAGTGGCTCGGCTGGCACAGACGGCGAACATGGCGACACCGGACGTGACATTATCGGCTCGGAGACGCCCAACAGCTATGTCGCCAGTCGGCCCGGCGAGCAGACGCTGTTCGTGACCACGGCGCTCGTCGACCAGCTTGACGACGCGGAACTCGACTCTGTCATCGCCCACGAACTGGCCCATCTCAAGAACGGCGACGCGTTCGTCATGACTGCGGCCGCGTTTCTTCCGACCGTCAGCGCGCTGTTTACTCGCACGCTCGGGAAGACAGTGCAGTATTCGGGGCTTTGTCACTGGTTCCTCGGCGGTGACGACCGGGACGGGACGTGGTTCGCTGGCGGGAACATTCAAATGGTGATGCTGCTCTTTGCTGTCATTGCGATGCCGGTCACGGCCGCGCTGTACCTCGCCAGCACGGCCTGCTACCGGCTGCTGTCCAGAATCCGGGAGTACGCCGCCGACGCCGGCGGCGTCGCCATCTGTGGTTCCCCGGCAGCACTCGCCAGCGCACTGGAGACGCTGACAGACGACCAGCGCCCGGACAGGGACATCCGAACCGCCGAGACTGGCGTCCGAGAACTCTGTGTGGTTCCCCACGCCATTGCGCCCGACGAGCAAACCCCGCCGGAAGGGCGGGCCGAACGGCTCGCTCGCCGCTGGCAGAGCGTCACCGAACGGCTGCTGCCCGGGTCCCATCCAGATGTCGACGACCGCATCGCTGCGCTGGCGGAGCGACAGTCTGCCCTCGACCAGTACGAGCAGCCGTGACGAATGGGTACAGTTTACTCGCCCGCGGCCCGAGAGAGCGTATGAGCGACGATGCCGAGGGACGACTCAGCTGGCTCCACTGGCCGACGGTGCTAAAGGGGCTGGCGCTGGGAATCGGGGCCGGCCTGATACTGGCCGTGTCACTGGAGGATTTCTATCTCGGGATGCTGCTTGGAACACTTAACGGGCTCGCGTTCGGTATCGGCTGGTCGCACTCGCGGGCCTGAGTCGTGCGAATCAGAGGCCGCGCGGATGACGGCTACAGCACGTTGTCGTACACGTCGGCCAGCTTGTCGATGGCGTGGTCGACGCTGATAGCCTCCCGCCGGGCAAGACAGCGCTCTCGAAGATGCTCCCGTTCGTCGAGGACACGCTCGATAGCCCGGCGGAAGCCGTCGATGTCGCCTTCGTCGTAGGAGTAGCCGGTTTCGCCGTCCTCGATGGTGTCGCTGAGTGCGCCGGCGTCGACACCGGCGACGGGCGTTCCACAGCAGTTGGCCTCCAGCGCGACTAAGCCCTGCGTTTCGACGGGGCTGGGGAACGCAAACACGTCAAGCGTCGAGTACAGTTCGGGGAGTTCCCCCCGGTCTAAAAAGCCGAGAAAGCGCACGTCGGCGTCGCTGTGTTCGGCTGTCGCTTCGAGCGATTCACGGGCCGGACCGTCACCGGCGAACACGACAGTCACGTCCAGCCCCTCGCAGGCGGTGATGATGTCTTCGAGGCACTTCTCGTAGCCATGGCGGCCGGTGTAGCCGACGATAGGGCCGTCAGGGAGGTCGTGGCGGTCCCGGAAGTCGGTCGTGTCGACCGGCTCGAACACGGTCGTATCGACGCCGTTCGGGACGACTGTCACTGGTGTATCGAGGCCGATAGACTCCCGGAGATGGGTCGCTGCGCGCTCGCTTGGCGCGATAACGGTGTCGGCACGGCCTAGGAACCAGCGTTCGTAGCTCTCGGCGCTGGAGCGGACCGCTGACTCGACAGCGCCGTTGAAGGAGACGTACTCGGCGTACTCGCTCGTGGGCGTGTGATACGACGCAACGAACGGGATATCGAGCTTTCCTGCGAGTCGCTGGCCCGCCATCCCGAGGCTAAACGGCGTGTGGGCGTGGACCAGTTCGGCATCGCGGACGCCCTTCGGTATCTGTGGCATCCCGAGTCGAAACCCCTCGTAGAACGGGAACGGAAGGCTTCGGACCGGATACTCGTTCTCGGACGGGGCGTGGTCGCTGTTCGGATAGACCACACCCATGCGACCGCCGCGGTCGCGCCAGCGGTCCCGCCACGTCTGGACCGTATAGGTCACCCCATTGACGGTCGGCAAGTACGTGTCGGTGAACGTCGCGACGTGCGGCAGTGTCATCGCCGCGGCGTAGCAGGACCAGGGGTTAAACCGTTGCCATTGGCAAGCCATCAATCAGAAAGTTGTCACACCCTAACAGGTGCCAGAGTTCTTTTCAGGGACCGTTGTGGATTGTGGACAATGGATCGGGACGGCTGGCTGTACGCTTGGGCACTCGCATCGGTCGCGCTGGGCGCAGGGTCGTTGCTCGTTCCACTGTATTTCGTCGCAATCGGTGGTGAGACGTTCATGCTGGGCGTTCTCGCCGGTGTGGCCGCCGCCGCGGGTGCGCCGGGGGCACTGGTTTTCGGCCGCGTCGCCGACAAACGAGGGAAGCGTCGGTCGCTCGTCCTGCTCGCACTGGGATTGGCGACTCTCGCGCTGGTGGTGGTCTCGCTCACGGAGGAACCGTGGCTTGTCATCGTCGGCAACGGCCTCCTGTGGTTCGCGGCGGGCGCTGCCGCACCAGTGCTGACGCTGCTTGTCACCGCCGGAACCGTCGAGCGGGACTGGCCGGCGCGGTTCGCCATCCTGAACCGCTACCAGGGCTGGGGCTGGGCTGGTGGGTTAGTCCTTGGCCTCGTGTGGACGGCATTGCTCTCTAGACCACTTGGAGAGATTGCCGCCCAACAGTCGCTACTGTGGGTATGTTCGGCCGCCGTCGGCCTGTCGGCGTTTCTCGCGGCGAAGTGGCTGCCGTCCGATCCCGAAGAACTTGACCGTCCGCGGGGCAGTCGGATGGCGCGGGCTATCGCCCGGTCGCGTCGGCTGCCGGTCCGGAGCGCGACGTTCCCGGGCGGTCCGGGCCGGCTGTACTGGCTCACGCGGTCGATACATCCCCGAGAAGTCGCGGCCCGGTTCTCCCCGTCGCTGACGATCTACTTCGGCGCTGTCATCGCTTTCTTCGTCGGCTTCGGCGTGTTCTGGGGGCCGTTGCCGCTGTATCTCTCGCGGACGCTTGGCTACGAGTCGGGGATCGTCTTCGCGCTGTATCTCGTCTCCAGCGTCGGCTCGGCGCTGTGGTACGGCCGCGCTGGTGAACTTGCCGAACGCTACAGCCCGAGCGGGCTTCAGGTCGGGAGCCTGCTGGCCCGCGCAGCGCTCCATCCAGCTGTTGCTGCTGTGGGACTGCTCCTACCAGCCACCCTCGTCGGCACAGCCGTCAACGGCGTCGTGTTCGTTCTCATCGGCGTCGCCTGGGCCGTCATCGCCGTCACCGCGGCCAGCGTCGTCACCCAGCTCGCGCCGTCAGCGATTCGCGGCGAGGCGCTCGGGTTGTACACCGCTATCTCCGGGCTGGCGAGCGGCGTCGGGTCGATACTCGGCGGCTGTCTCGGGGGCTACGACTTCCTGCTCGCGTTCGCCGTGGCCGGTGCGCTGGTGCTGGTCGGCGCGGCACTGGTCGCGGTCGTCTGGCGTCGCTCGCCGTCAGCGTCTGTCGAAACGGACCCGGTCTCGGCGTAACAACTGTCGCTTCAAACGCCGCTCAGGCCAGTTCTTCGTACGTCTCGACGAGCCGCCGGCCGACCCGGTCCAGGCTGTGTTCTCTGGCCGTCTCCTTGGCGTTCTCGCCCAGCCGATCACGAAGGTCGGGGTTTTCGGCGAGTCGCTCCAGCGCCTCGCGGAACTCCGCCTCGTCCGCGCAAATGAGGCAGTCGTGACCGTCCTCGTAGTACTCCCGGAACACTGGGATGTCCGAGAGGACGACCGCCTTCCCACAGGCCATCGCCTCCAGTACGGCGATGCCCTGATTCTCGGCCTTCGTCGGGAACAGGTACACGTCGCCGGCCCCGAACGCACCGCGGATGTCCTCGATCCACCCAGTAAAGGTCACGTTCTCGGGCGGGTCGTTCACCCACCGGGAGACAGTCTTGGAGGCCTGCGGCCCGGCGTCGTAGGGGCCGAACCACGCGAAGTCGTGTTCCGTCTCCTGTGCGAGTTCACAGAACGTCGTCAGCCCCTTGCGCTCGAAGACGTTGCCGACGGCGAAGACGACCATCCCGTCCAGATCGTAGCGCCGCCGGTAGTCCTCGCGCAGGTCCTCATGGCCCGCCAGCGCGTCGATGTCGACGCCGTTTGTCATCGGCCGTATCGGCGCATCGACCGGGTACGATTCGAGGATATCCTTCGTGTACTCGGAGGGACAGAGCACGAGGTCGGCCTGTGAGTAGAACCACCGGAGGTAGCGCCCCAGCGCCGGTGCGACCAGGTTCGATCCGCGGAAACTGTCCCGGAAGTCCTCGCGGGTGACGTGGGCGTGGAGAACGAGCGGGATGTCTGCCTGCGCCGCGTACCGGGCCACGGCGACGGACCCGGGTCCAATCATGTTGCAGTGAGCGATGTCGAACTCTCGGAACATCGGATCGTTGAACGCGATATTGCCACCCAGCGCCCACGCCGGATGGCCCTCCTGCCAGGGCGTCGTCTCCACCTCGATGTCGGTCTCGGACAGTGCCGCCCGCTGGTGGTCCACGGCGGTGCCGATGCCCGACCGATCGAGGCGGTCGGCTAGTTCGAGATAATTCAGGACGCGCACGTCCCGGGCAACTCCGGCGGGGACGAAAATCCTATCGACTTCACCCAAAAAACGGACCTGATACGCAGAGTGGTCCACGACCCTTTTCCGCTGGTCAAACAACTACAGGGTGGGACTTTCTGGCTGTTCACAAAGTTTCCAAACTATGACCTCACATCTGCTAGCTCGTTCGGAAGGCATTTTCCCGACGCCGACACAGTACCGCCAATGACGGACGAGGCGACCATCGCCCGTGAGCGGATCGAGCGCCTCCAGTCGCTCGCTCGCGAGGCCGTTCAGGCCGGCAACGAGGAACGCGCTCGGTCGTACGTCCGTCGCGCTCGGCGCGTCGCTGAACGCCACCGCCTGCGGTTGCCACGGTCGTTCGAGCGGTCGACGTGTGACGCCTGCGACACGTACCTCCTGCACGGCCACAATGCCCGGTCCCGAACGCAGTCCGGCCACGTCGTCATCACGTGCGACTGTGGGTCACAGTCCCGCTACCCGTACGACTGAGGATTCTTTACGACTACTGGTTTTAAGGGGCTGTCCTCGCTAAACGGTGTACATGAGTGATTCTTCTCGACAGTCGCGGATACACGACCTCGACGCGACGCTTCGCGTCGGCAAACACGGTATCGAATCCGTCGCAGACGAACTCGACGACCAGCTGGAGAACACGGACCTCGTGAAGGTGAAGTTCCTCCGGTCGTCACGGGGCGGCACGACGGCCGAGGAACTCGCCGACGACCTGGCTGAGATGGTCAATGCTGACGTGATTCAGGTCCGGGGCCACACCGCGGTGTTCGAGAAATGATGCAGGTCCAGCCCCTCGCGGACCTGCTCACCGGGCTCGGCGTCCCAGCCGCCGGCTCCATCGCCTCAGCGGTGGTTTTCGTCGTCGTCTTCGTCCTCGTCTACATCCTGGGGAAGGCGATTGTCCTGCCCATCGTCGACCGCTCGCTCAAGTCGCGCGACCTCGATACCCACGCTCGGCGACCGCTGAAGAAGGTCGTCAGCATCGGTATCGTGTTCGTCGCCATCTCCGTCGCCTTCGGGATGGCCGAGTACGGGAACTTCCTGCAGTCGCTGGCGACCATCGCCGCGGCGGCGACGCTGGCCATCGGCTTCGCGATGCAGGACGTCATCTCGAACTTTGTCGCCGGCGTGTTCATCTACACCGACAAGCCGTTCCGGATCGGCGACTGGATCGAGTGGGACGGCAACTCCGGCGTTGTCGAAGACATTAGCCTCCGTGTTACCCGCGTCCGGACCTTCGACAACGAACTGCTGACCGTGCCGAACTCGAATCTAACCGATGGCGTCATCAAGAACCCTGTCGCCAAGGAGCAACTCCGCCTGAAGTTCGTGTTTGGCATCGACTACGATGACGACATCGACGAATCGACTGAAATCATTCTCGACGAGGCTAGGGCACACCCAGAGATAATGGACGACCCCGAGCCATCTGTTCGCCTCGTTGAACTCGGTGACTCCTCTGTCGGACTGCAGTCCCGTATCTGGATCAAGGACCCGAGTCGGTCCGACTTCGTCAAGACCCGCGCCGAATACGTCAAAGCAGTCAAACAGCGCTTCGATGCCGAGGACATCAATATGCCGTACCCGAACCGGACCATCGGCGGCGGGCTGGAGATGACCGGGCTCGAAAGCGTTGTGGAACCGGCTGACGACTGAGCCACCGCTGACGCAATCTCGTCACGGGAGACCACGACACACCGACGTTTTACGAGCGGTGTGACGCTACGTGTGGTTTGAATCTCCGTGCTGGTTCTTTCCGTATTCGCTTCCCGAAAAGTAGGACGGACATCTCACAGTCATTCGCGTAGAGCTGACTCCCTCAGATGGCCCTTTGCTGCTGACGAACCGCTCGCAGCAAGATGCTACGGTAGCTGAGAGATTTGAACCACAGTCGGAGCAAACCCCTCCCTGATACAAATCCCTCAGCCGACGCTTCTCGGTTTTCACTGTCGTTCGCACAAAAGTCACGGGCGCTGAGGGATTTGAACCCCCGACGGTTTGGTCCGAAGCCAAGCACTCTGTCCAAGCTGAGCTAAGCGCCCTACGTACAATGGTATGATGACGTTATGGTTTAAACCAACCGGTTCCGCCGCGCCATGGGACCGCAGTCACGTGATTACTCCGAGACCGCTTCAGCCGTGTCAGAATCAGTGTCAGCGGCGACCTCGGCCACAACCGACTCTGTGTCGACGCCTCGTTCTTCGGCGAGTGCCTCGATGAGCGCGCGCTGTTCGGCCAGTTCCTGCTCCATCCCGTCGACGCGAGTGTTTGTCTCGTCGACAGTGCTTCGCAAGTCCTCAAGCTGCGTCTTCAGCTCGTTGACCTTCTTGTAGAGGTCCTCGGCGATGTCGGCAACCTTCTGTATCTTTTTCGCGGTGGAACCCAGTCCCATGGCCACGGCTACGGCGAGCCGACATTTCCTCGTTTCGCTCGAACGTCGCTGTTAAGACGACGCCGGACCGAGCGGCGATATGGACGATTTGCGGCTCGCTCCGGCTGTTGGCATCGTCGGCTGCGTTCTGTATCTCCTTGCACTCGTGGTCCCGTACGGGCTCGTCGAAACAGCGAGTGCCGTTGGGGCGTACTACAGTTCGGGGGCGCTATCCCCGCTACTGCCCGGGGTATTCGCGCTGGTCTGCATCATCGTGTTGGCGGCTGGCCGCGAAGGGCGGTCGGACCCAAGTATCGCGGCGGGCGCGAGTATCGGCATGGGCGTGTTCATCGTTGCCCTGAGCCTCCTCTGGGCAGTCACCGTTCCTGAGAGCCTCGTGCTGGGGCTGACTGAGTCGACGCTGATGGAGTACCACCGCTGGGGTGTCGTCCTCGCGGGCATACTCATTCCGGTTGGCGGGACGTGGTTCGCACGGGCACTGGACCTGCTGTAGGCCGGTCTGTCTACCGGCGCGTCGTCCAGCGATCTGTGGGCGCATCCGAAAGGCCCTTATGGGGCGGCGGTGGACTTTTAGATGGACTAGGTCGGGGGGCTAGGCCCCCCTCCTCGCCCGCACTGTGGTCTTGAGCGGGGACCGAACACCGGGGGCGTCCGGTCTGACGGACGTGGACCCCGTAAGCTAACGTGGAAGCCTCGTCCCACGGGGACGGCGGTCCGCGTGGTCGCACCTGCAGGGGTGTGCCCACGTGGTTAAACGATGGCACTCCGCCAGGCACGGAAGTGAGCAGCGGACCATCGAACACCCGTCGCTCGTGGGGTCGCGGGGTGGAGGAGGCAAACGGGATTACCCGCGTCCGAACGCCGGGCCATCCTGGCTGTCCGTTCCATTCATACCTACATTTACTACCCGCGAACAGTCGTACGGCACGTGTTTTCGCCGAAAGCGATCGCCTCCATCTGTGCAAGCTCGATCGCTGGTGGAATATGACGTTCCCGTCGCCTGTTGAGGTACTACGGTAGTAGAGATCGTTGAGATGAGATGGAGCCAAGAAGCAAGCCGAAAAGAGATTTTCTAACTACTTTTCTTCATTTGCTTCTATTTTCTCGGTATTCATGTCTATAAATCCCCACAAATAATTTAGAAGGGCCTTAAAATACGGGAGCGGCCTAATCTATCCACAGTTTCGAATATTAAAGTCAGTTTTCTATTGGAATGAGTGAAGACTAGAATAGCTCACTGATTTCGACCAGTATACAGCTACCGATGGCGACACCGAGGCTGCGACTCGCCGGCACTGTCGGCATCCCACTCCTGCAGTTCCTTCCGCCGGATCTTTCGGCTGGTCGTCTGTGGCAACGCATCGGCGAACTCGATCTCGCGGGGATACTCGTACTCGGCGAGGTCCTCTCTGACGACGGACTGGATCTCCGAACGGAGCGTCTCGTGGGCCGGAGCGTCTTCAGCGGCTTCGACGTATGCCTTGATGATCTCGCCGCGCGTGTCATCGGGCACACCGATCACACCGGCTTGGACCACGTCGGGGTGTTCGAGAATCGCGCTTTCGACCTCCATCGGCCCGACCCGGTAGCCACTGGTGATGATGACGTCGTCCTTGCGCGATTTGAACCAGACGTAGCCGTCGTCGTCCTGTCGGGCCAAGTCGCCGGTGACGAACCAGCCCTCGACCTCCTTGGCTGCGGTTTTCTCTGGCAGATTCCAGTACTCGTCGAAGAACACCGAACGGTCGTGGGGTCGTAGCGCTATCTCACCGAGTTCGCCGGCCGAGAGCGGCTCAGCAACGCCGCTGTCAGCGGCGTCGGGGTCTAGTATCGTCAAATCGTACCCCGGTAACGGCTTGCCCATGCTGCCGGGCTGGGTGTCGAACCAGTTCGAGTTGTTGGCGACGACGAGGTTCAGTTCCGTCTGGCCGTAGAACTCGTTGATAGTGACTGAATCGAACGTCTCCGCAACCCAGTCGACGATTTCGGGCGTCAGCGATTCGCCGCCGACGGCAAACGTCTCGATGGCGAGGTCGTACGTCGCCGTCGGATCCTCGACGTCCATGAGCATTCGGAGGGCGGTGGCCGGCATGAACGACTGAGTGACATCGAACTCCGAGAGAAGGCCGAACGCGTCGTCGGCCTCGAACCCCGATGCGGGGTAGCCGACGATAGTCCCGCCGTGGTGCCACGTCGCGAAGAGGGTCCCGCCGAGCGCCGCGCCCCAGGCCCAGTCCGCGGGCGTCCAGACCGTCGCGTCCGGTCCCAGCCCTTGATCGAAGAAGTTGTACGCCGCCGCCGCTCGCCCGAGCCAGAGCGCGTGCGAGTGACGAACACCCTTCGGTGGCCCCGTCGACCCGCTCGTGTACAGTATCGCCGTATCGGTGTCCGGCGTGGACTCGTAGGGTTCGATATCGGCATTGTCCGGCGCGGCGAGCACGTCCTCGAAGGCGCGGACATCGCCCGCCGGCGCGTCGGTTTCGATTTCGACGACGTGTTCCAGCGCCGGGCAGTCGTCCCGGACTGCGTCGATATCGTTGCGCACGGCCGGGTCGATAACGGCCACAGACACACCGGCGTCGTCCAGCCGGTACTGGAGCGCGTCCGTCCCGAACAGGACCGTCAACGGCACCGAGACGGCCCCGAGCTTCCAGTTCGCCAGATGCGTGATCGGGTTCTGTGGCTTCTGTGGCACGACAACGCCGACGCGGTCGCCGGCCTCGACACCGAGTCCGGCCAGCCCCGCGGCGAGTCTGTCCGATAGCTCGTCCAGTTCGCGGAACGTGTACTGCTCGCGCCGTCCGTCGGGGTACGCCTGTTCGAGCGCCACCCTGTCGAGATCGTCGTGTTTTTGCAGAAAATCGACCGCCGGATTGTACGACGTCGGTAGGTCCCAGATGAACTGATCGTGGGCCTCGTCGCACCCCTCGAAGTCCGGCATCACTGTCCAGACCATGGCATATCGGTCGCTTGGGTGGCTGTTGCGTCTTTCGGTCATGGTCGTCATAACTGATCCGGCAGATCTTTCCGTCTTCCCCTCCTGACTTTACCGTGGACTCTACCGACATTCGGGAGGAATGGGCCGAGCGATCCGGCGAATACTCCCCCGCGTATTATGCCTACTATGGAGCGGACGAGACGAGTGAGCTAGTGCAGTCGATACTTGCAGAGCATGTCGAGCAGGACGCAGCTATTCTTGAGGTTGGCTGCAGCTCCGGGCGGCACCTCGCCGCATTGTCTGAAGCTGGCTACTCGGATCTGACTGGGGTCGACATCAACGCTGATGCGTTGGACGTCCTCGCCGAGACGTATCCCGATCTCGCAGCTACCGGCTCGTTCCACGCGATGGCTATCGAGGAGTTCGTCACGGATGTCGCGGACGACGCGTACGATGTCGTTTTTTCCGTCGAAACACTGCAACACCTCCACCCGGACGTCGACTGGGCGTTCGAGGAACTGGCACGGATCGTTGATGACCTGTTGATTACCGTCGAGAACGAAGGCGGCGATCCGGGTGAAGTAAACTACGTCGACGACAACGTCCCGCTGTACTATCGGGACTGGAACGCGGTGTTCACAGACAGTGGTCTTACCGAAGTAGATTCGATGGACGGAAAGCGGGATACTGTTCGTATCTTTCAGGCTCCTGAGTAAGGCATAGTGAGTGAAATTTTATGTGGGCTATTGAGAGTTGGATTTAGTAAGAAGATAAGAAATATGCGAAATTGAGAGTTAAAACGCGAATATGGGAGTAAAACGCGTGTGTTAATTAGAGGACTCATGTGAAAGATGGAGATTTGTAGCTCGTTAGAAATACATATTAACAGGGTGATGACAGAGCGGGCCCCATTGGTCTCCATTCAGCATTTGTGTATCGGATGGGAACTGAAGTGCTGAACGGCGGTCTTACACGGAACCGTCCTACTATCATCACTCTCCGTTGCAGAATTGGGCCTGGGAGCAGCGATTATGTGTTTCACGACACGCCCACTGGGATACCAGAATAACGTATGTACGTTCGCCATTCGTAATGTTCCGTATTACTGAACGGCAGTCCGCCTGATCGGAGACAGGTCGCCAGCCGACGGCAGGAAGTGACGCTTGTGTGCCTCTATGAAAAGCGCCGTGCGCGCCGAATTATCTGCTACCGGACAACCGAGACCCACCACAACGGTGTCCATGTCCCCCTCGACAGGCACGCAGCATACTGTTGGCGGCACAAGATTCATGTGGTGTTACAGATTGCAACTCTGTATGAGGTACTACCAGCTACGTGACGGGAACTCACAGCGGTTAGCGGTCGAAACAGGGGACGGTGTGTACGGTCTGACCAGTGTCAAACCGCAGCTCCGAACGTTCCGTGACCTCCTCAAGTCGGCCTCGATTGCTGATACCACGCCGGACGAACTCAGCGCCCGCCATCTCGATGCCGCTGAAGCGGTGTCCGAACAGCGCCTTGAAGCCGACGCCACCGACCCCGTCACCGCCGACGAAGTCTGGGCTGCTGGCGTTACGTACCAGATCAGCGAAGAAGCACGGACAGAGGAAAGCGACACGCCGGAGATGTACCTTGACGTGTACGACGCGGAGCGGCCGGAAATCTTCTTCAAATCGACGCCCAATCGGACTGTCGGCCCCGGCGAAGCGGTCGGCATCCGAGCCGACTCTGACTGGGATGTGCCTGAGCCAGAACTTGCAATCGTTCTCTACGAAGGAGAAATCGTCGGCTACACCGTCGGCAACGACATGAGCAGTCGATCTATCGAGGGGGCGAACCCGCTGTACCTCCCCCAAGCCAAGGTGTACGACCGCTGTTGTTCGGTCGGCCCGGCCGTCGTCACGGACATCGAAGACCCGCACTCACTGGCGCTCTCGATGTCGATCCACCGCGGCGGAGATCGTGTCTACCACGGGGAGACCAACACCAGCGAGATGAAACGTACCTGCGAGGAACTCGTCTCGTACTACACCGCGCACAACGCGGTCCCCGAACTGTCGGTGCTACTCACCGGGACCTCGCTCGTTCCCGACGACGACTTTACGCTGCAAGAAGGGGATCAAGTCACCGTCGACATCGAGTCCATCGGAACGCTGAAAAATCCTGTCACGGTCGTTTGAGCGGCTAGTGAACTGAGAGCGTGACCGCAGTCGCTCTGGGAACCGCTTCGCATGGGATTCCACAGCGTGATACCCCACTCGGCCCTCGACTGGTTCCGATTGCGTGCCCATGTGTCGGTCTGCTGAGTAAATTTGTGCCGACGGAGTTATGACCTTTGTTCGGCTATAAGCTCTGTGGGTATCTCTACCTGCGACAATTGGCCGGAGCGTATGTGCCTCAGTGTGTGGTGATGTGTTACCGACATGTCGTGACAGAACCCGGTGTGCCGTCGATGCCACCGCTCTGTCCCAGATGTTTGAACAACTGTTTAATACGAGGGGATATCATAACGGGGTATGGCAAAGACCGCTCAAAACCCAGTCAAATCCGCCGAGACGACGTTCGAGGTGCTTGACGCACTGAAAGATCTCGACGGAGCCGGTGTTACCGAACTGGCCCAGCATCTCGACATCCCGAAGAGTACGGTCCACAACTATCTGAGCACGCTGGAACAGGAGGAGTACGTTGTCAACAGGGACGGTGTGTACGAGGTAGGGCTCCGGTTTCTGGAACTGGGAGCATACGCCCGCCACCGGGAGAAACTATTCGAGATTGCGAAACCGGAGGTCGATCGCCTGGCGGAAGAAACCGGCGAACTCGCGAATATTCTCGTCGAAGAACACGGTCGCGGGTCGTACCTGTACCGCGCTCGGGGAGACAAAGCTGTACAGGTCAAGGCTCACGTCGGAACACGCGTTCCGCTTCATACGACAGCGCTGGGAAAAGCGATTCTCGCACACATGTCGACCGAACGGGTCGATGCGATCGTCGACCGCCACGGACTCGGTGGGGAGGCCAGCAACTCGATCAGCAACAGAGCGGAACTGGAGCAAGCGCTAGCGGACGTTCGGGAGCGTGGCGTCGCCTTTGACGACGAAGAACGTCTCGAAGGACTCCGCTGTGTCGCTGCCCCGGTGCTCAACCACGATGACGAAATCATCGGTGCGATCAGCGTTTCGGGACCGACAAATCGGTTCCGTGGCGACCGGTTCCGCGAGGAACTCCCGCAGAAAGTACTGGAAGTCGCCAACGTTATCGAGCTGAACGTTACCTATTCGTGACGGCAGTGTTCAGAAATGGTGAACGATAGTGCAGTCTTGCGGAAGCGATAATTAAACAGCGTATTTCGACAACAGCACCGCCCTCGGGCAGTGATTGCAGGACAGACCAGCCAGAGGGTTACTCGAGGTATGTGTTGAAAGCGTTTCGAGCAGTGTTTCTGTCCAGTGACGCGAACGAGTAGACACGAGTTCCTGTTTTCATCTCATAGATGCCGGTGCTTGGTTTTGTTTGACAAATGTCCCTATACGTCCCATTCATGATGGATGAACGGCGTTCCACCGCTCTCTTACACCATGTGATACCAGATACTACCACGGTCCTGACGCAGCCGCCATCTCGATAATGGATGTACTACTGTTACTCTAAACGAAGTACATCGACTATTGGTTTCCTACCACTGGATACGCTCGAAGTAGTAGCTAAACCCACCGGCTTTCGAAGTAGTATGTCTAAATACAGTATTTCTATACAAGCCTCCGAAATATAGCACTAACTCAGTGCTTAGCAAATAGACAAGAGGAAATATACTCATAGGATGGGGTAGAGAGAAGTATATCCGGCTGGTACTGAGCTAGAGTCCGAGCTATCTGTCTATAGATCTTGCTTAGCAGGAACACAACGATAGCTACCGCTTCGACAGTGGCCCCGCGGCAAACCGGGGTTGGACGCTTACGCGAGGAACTGGACGCCCAGAGCCAGCAGGAACAGTACCACGACCCCGATCGATGACAGTTCAAGCCACCGGGACCGCACGTCGGCGGACCTGATACTTGCGACAAACAGCGTTCCGACGACGCCGACGACTACGACCAGTGCCAGATACACCGCGTTGAGCGCTGATGCCATATGGTACTATTCCACAGCGCCACAGTAAACACTAGTGGTTGAGCGCCCCTCCACAACGATAATGAGAGCCAATCACATAGACAGGGGCATGCGTCTCGAACTGCGAATCTGTAAACACTGCTTTGAGGGTGAACACGGGAACGAGCAAAAGACGGCTGTGACACAGGACATGGTCGCCTGTGCCGAACAGGTTCGCGAGTACAAGGACCTCATTGGCCTCGATGCACTCTATATTACGAAGGTGACAGAAGGCGACCCCGGCGGTGCGGAAGCACTGGATGTCATCGTCGCCAGCATCGAGGGCGATCAGGTCGCTCTCTCCGACACGCAACTGGTCATGGAGGACGGCGACGGTAACATGCTCGTCTACCCAGAGCCAAAAGACATCCTCCAGGTCCTGACTCGGAACCTGAACCAGATTCGAGAGCAGACCCGGCAGGACGTCGACGTCGAGCTATCACCTGAAGGACAAGCACTGATCGCGTAGTCACACAGCAAAAAACGGCGCGCGGGCGATTTAGTGCTCGGACTCAGCGTCGTCTGCTTCGGGTTGGCCGCCGTCGGTCTGGGGTTCGCCACCGTCGGCCGCGGCCGGCCGCTCGTCCCGTTCTAGCTGCTGTTCCCAGCGGATGCGCAGGACGTTTCCGTACATCGACAGCACGAGCCCGACACCGAGGACGACCATTCCGAGGTTGATACCGATGGTCAACAGGATGCTCGCCGGCCCGCCGCCGATTGCGAGTTCGCGGGGCACCGGGTACCCCTCGTCGAAGATGCTCCCGATGAGCACGGAGACGATGCCGATGACGGTCATCGCGCCGAAGATCGTCGAGACAGTTCGCCAGGACGGGGACAGCGAGAGGCGTTCGATCCCCGTGGTGTCCGGCTCCTCGTCGTCGTCACCGTGGTGTTCGGGCACCATACTCCGTGGGATGAACGCCTTCGTTTCGACGGGGTAGAAGGCGGGATGCATCCCGTGCTCGAAGATGTGGAACATGACTCCCATCAGCATGATGACGCCCAGCAGGCCGTGGAACGTGACGAAGGCCATTGCGGCCGCCTTGGTCTGGAACATCGCGGCGAGCCCGGTCTTGCTCCAGATGAGCAGCCCCGAAATCGCAAGCAGCGTCAGCTCGATGGAGAAGATGAACACGACGCCCTTGCCGATGTAGGACAGCAGCGGGACCTCGTCGGCCTTGTAGCCGCCGAACTGCCGCGCGCTCGGGTGGCGTTCGTCGGCCCGGCCGAGCACGAACTGAATGTCCTGGATGAACGCGTCGACGTCGTCTTTCGCCGGGAGGACCTTCGAGAAGTTGCTCCTCCCGGTCGAGGAGATAACCTGGAGCGTAATCCAGAAGATGACGAGCGCGACCAGCCCGATGCCGGTGATTCGGTGGATCGCCGTGACGCCCGAGGCCCCGCCCATCAGCGTCAGCATCCACCACAGTTCGTCGTTGAACATGATGGCGTAGCCGGTGAAAAACAGGAGGAACACGTCCAGCCCCAGCAGCGAGTGGAACAGGGTTGTCACGCGCGTGAACTTCCCGTGGTCGAGATTACTCATGCGCTGTCACCCCCCTGTTCGTCGCCGCGAGCAGGCGAGCCACCGTCGGCTGCGACGGCCTCGTTGACGTCCTCGCCCGGTTCGCGCATCTGGTCGGCCAGCCGCTGGAACGCCGCCCAGTGGATGAACACCATCACGAGGATGAACGCACCCAGAATGACGTCGGCCGCGTGGATGAGTGCGATGAGGAAATCGAGCGCGGGGATGGTGTTGCCGAACACCCAGTCCGAGCCGATGCCGCCACCCTCGACGCTCGGGTTGACACGATACAGCGACTCGTAGCCGATTCTGAATCCCTGCGCCCAGAACAGCGCCAGCGCCGCGACAGCGAGGCCGACGACCGCACTGATGAGCACCGAGACGCGGCTGTAGCCGCTCACCTCCGGAAGGTCTTCTGTGTTCGTCATTGGAACTCACTGGCGTCCTCGCCAAAGATGATGTCCATGGCCACGTCGTTGAAGAACGTGCCGCTGTCCCTGTTGTCCAGTTCGTCGGAGATCTGGGAGGGCGTCCCGACCAGAATAGCGTCGGTGGCACACTCCTCGGCGCAGGCCGGCCCCTTGCCGACGTCCTGCCGTTCCTCGCACATGGTACACTTGTCCATGTTGCCACCGCTGCCGACCAGGTTGGCGACCCCATCGTCCTCGTTCGGGAACTGCGGCGCACCGAACGGACACGCCGAGAGGCAGTACTGACAGCCGATACAGAGGTCGTCCCGAACCCGCACGAAGCCGTTCTCCTTCGAGATGAGCGAGTCGGTCGGGCACACCGAGACACACGGCGCGTTCGAGCAGTGATAACACTGCATCGGCACCGCCGTTTCGCCGGGTGATTCGCCCTGGCCCATCGCCTGGCCGCTGCTGGCATTGAGCCCTGATGCGGCCTCCTGCCCTTCGAGCATCGTCGCGATACTGATTCGCTGTTCGTCCCGTGGGACGTCCCACGTACGCTTACAGGAGACGACACAGCCGCCACAGTCGATGCACGCTTCGACGTCCGGGAAGATACGTGCATCCTCACCGGTACTCATCACGCCGTCGTGCATCACTTCGTTGCCTGTTGACATACTAGCTCACCTCATTGCACCGTCGAGTTGTCACGGACGTCGAAGTCCTTCTGTGTCCCGACGTCGTTCACGTCCTGCGGGAAGTCGAAGTCGAGGTCCACGTCGATGTTGTACCGATCAAGTACCTCCGGCGTCGCCGGATTGACCGCGACCATCGATACTTTGGTCTCCTGCATCTGGGTCTCCACGTCGTAGCCGCGAGACGTGATGGCGTTCGCTGAGTCCCCGATTGCGTAGGGGACGTGGCCATCGGGATACTTGTCCTCTAGACTCTCGCCCTTGAACACGCCGCCCCAGTGGTACGGCAGGAAGACCTCCTGATCGTTGGGCCGGTCCGTCACGCGGGCTTTCACCAGCACAGATCCACGGTCCGTCGAGGAGATGACGACGAGGTCGCCGCCGTCGACACCGAGTTCCTCAGCCTTGTTCGGCGTTATCTCCGCGTACATGTGCGGCTGGAGGTCAGCGGTGTGGATGTTGTTCCGCGTCTCCGCACCGCCGCCCTGGTGTTCGACCTGCCGCCCGCTGGTCATTATCGTGTCTAGGTCCGGGCCGTCGTCCTGATTGTGGATGATGTCCGTGGCCCGTTCCTGCTCGACGAGGTTGTTCTGGTCGAGCCGGTAGAAGTTCCGCTGCTGACCGTTGGCCGGCCACTCGTTCAGCAGTTCCGTGTCCGGCCCCTCGATTGGCTCGCGGTGAACCGGCACCTTGTCGAGGAAGCTCCAGACCACGGCGCGTGCCCGGCCACGCCCCGTGGGCGCATCGGGCTGGTTAAAGTCGTACTCCTCGTAGAACTCGGGGTCGACGCCTTCCCCGATCATCGTTTCGAGGTACTCGTCGAACACCGGGCTTCCGGTGTCAGGGTCGTTGAGCGCCTGTGCGGCGGTGTACACCGACTCCTGATTGTCGAGTGCGTACTGTTGCGGGATGGTGAGTTCGTCCGGCTGGACCTCCTGATTCGGGTCGACGAGGCTCTGTGGCGGCGTCACCTTCCAACCCGGATACTCAGGGATGCCGTGGATCATACCGTCCGCAGCCGTGTCGTCGTCGTCGGCCCATTCGGGGTTGTACGGCGCACGAGTCAGGTCGAGCGCTTCTTCCTGGCTCTCGTAGCGGTCGCCGACAGCATCGAGGGTCTCCTGCATCGGGTAGTCGTCGTCTGTCGGCATCGCCTCCCAGTCTTCGGGTGTGGGTGCCGAGACGCCCCAGCGGGTCCGGAAGTCCTGTCCACCGTTGTTGGGGTCTAAGTCGTCGTTCCAGATGATCGGAGTCCCCGGATGGTCTTCGCCCCAGCACGGCCAGGGGAGCATCCAGTATTCGCCCGCCACAGGCGTTCCTTCGGCCCCTTTGAGGTCCTCGTTGGAGAACGCGTAGTCGTACTCCAGATGTTTCTGGAGCCGTTCGGGCGTCTGCCGGTAGCCGATGGTGTTCGTCCCGAGGTTGAACTCGCGGACGACACCTTCGTACGAGGACTTGCCGTTGTACAGCTCCGAGCCCGCGCCCCAGTCGAAGTGCTCGCCAAAGCCCAGATAACCGGCCAGCTCCTGCATGATCTGGAGGTCCGGCTTGGAGTTGTGCGCCGGCGAGCGGACCGGTTCGGACCACTGGACCGACCGGTTCGTGTTGGTCAGCGAGCGGTAGTGCTCGTACTGGCTGGACGCCGGCAACAGCAGCACCGGCGGGCCGTCCTCGTAATCCGGCAGCACGCTCGCGACCGAGGGGAACACGTCGATGACGACCAGCAGATCGAGGTTCTCCATCCCCTCTTTCATCTGCTCCATCTCGCTGATGGAGTTCGCCGAGTGCCCCCAGAAGACCGCGATTTTCGTTTGGTCGGGCTGGTAGATCGGCGTTTCCTGATACCGGTCTTGCTGATCGAGCGCCGATTCGAACCAGCGGGCCACGGTCAGCCCGTTCTGGAACATCATCGAGTTCTCCGCCGGGTTGTTGGGCCCGTGGTCGGTGTTCGGCGGCAGCGAATCCGTGTCCTCGCTGCCCTCGTAATTCGGACTCTGACGGACGTACTTCTCCGGCGACATCAGCTCGAACCGGTTGTACATGTCCGCAAACGACGTGTCGCCGCTGGTCTCTGGGGTCCGGTCCCAGATTTCAGCCCACCATGACCAGCCACCCGGTGACAGACCGTAATACCCCGGCAGGATGTGGCTGGCGACCGCGAGATCGGTCGCCCCCTGGACGTTCGCGTGGCCGCGCATGACCTGCAGGCCACCGCCGCTCCGGGCTGCGCTCCCGGAGGCGAGGCTCGCAACGGCGTACGAGCGAATGTTCTGGGTCCCGTTGTTGTGCTGGGTCCCGCCCATTGCCCACTCGATCTGGATGTGGGGCCGGGCCTCGTCGATCATGTCGGCGATCCGCTCGATGTCCTCAGCGGACACCCAGGTGATTTCCTCGACGGTCTCCTTGTCGTACTGGTCGAGTTCCGCGTCGACGTCTTCCCAGCCCTGCACGCGGTCGGTGAGCATGTTCTGCCCAGTTTCGTCCGCGTCGGGGTCCATCGCGAGCCCGTGCTTGTCGCGGAGCTCTTTGATGATCCCCATCATCAGGGCCACATCGGTGCCAGGGCGGAACCGCATGAACTCGTCGGCGTGGGCCGATGTCTTCGTGAACCGGGGGTCCAGATTGAGGATGGTCCCGCCGCGTTTCTGCCCCTCGAGGATGTGCTGCATCGCGATGGGGTGTGCCTCGGCCGGGTTCTGGCCGATGATGATGTTCAGGTCGAAGTTCCGGTAATCCTGAACAGTGTTGGTCATCGCGCCGTAGCCCCAGGTGTTTGCCAGCCCCGTGACCGTCGTGGAATGACAGATACGCGCCTGGTGGTCGATGTTGTTCGTGCCCATGAACGCCGCCAGCTTCCGGATGGCATAGGCCTCCTCGTTGGAGTGGTGGGCGCTGCCGAGCAACATCACGCTCTCGCGGCTGTGCTCCGCGTCGACGTCGACGGCCTCCGCTGGGGCGGTGTCGTCGTCAGGCCACAGCGCCCGGATGTCCGTCGCCAGGCGGTCATAGGCCTCGTTCCAGCCGAGCTTGCGCCACTCCCCGTCCTCCTGAATCATCGGGTGCTTGAGGCGCTTCTCGGAGTGTTCGGTCTCGTAGATGCCGGCCCCTTTCGAGCACAGCGACCCCGAGTTTATTGGGTGTTCGTGCCACGGCTCCATGCCGACGAAGGAGTTGCCCTCCTTCTCACCACGGAAGCCACAACCCACTGAACAGTAGTTGCAGATCGTCTTGGTCAGTTCGGTGTCCGTGTCTGTCCCGTCCGTTTCCTCGCCGTCCTCCTGGAGTGCCCGACCAGCGCCGCTGACGCCGAGAGCGACCCCGCCCGCGAGGGCGCTCGCCTTCATGAACGAGCGCCGGTCGAGATCCAGTGAGACTGGTTCCTGTTGTGTACTCATGGTAAATGGTGCCCACCCATTACCGATGCTGTCCGTATTTGCCACGAAATCTGGTTTGTCATTGTCTCTCTAGACGTGCCACAAATTCGGTGTCATCCATGATAAAATGTGACATAGTTAGCTATCATAATTCCTGTAATTTTCCGGCCGTCCAAATGTTTGGGGTTGAATTCATGAATAGATGTGTGAACACTCCGCAAGGTCTATTACTGGGACAGGGTTTTGCATGATTAATGAATACAGGCGCCTTCGTGTGTTCCTGTGGGGGATCGTGTGACATCGACCTCGAAGCGGTACGGGACGGTGTCGACGATGTCGACGTCGTAGCCAGTTCCGAACTGCTCTGTCAGGACGGCCTGGCCGGGATGTCACAGGTAATCGAGGAGTACGATCTCGATCAGGTCATCGCGACGACGCCGGAACCGTCGTGTCAGGACCGCATCCGCGAGCTTGCCGACGAACACGGCCTTCATCCCGAGGCATCGGTGTTCGTCGACCACCGGGAGACCAACGCCTGGGTCCACGACGAGGCGGCGGCAACCGACAAAACGGCCCGCCTTATCAACGCGACCCGGGCGGGGCTTCGCGAGGAAGCGCCATCGCGGACGGTGTCGAAAGACGCCGGCAACTGCGTTGCTGTCGTGGGCGACCCCGGCGCGGCGCGGTCACTGACCGATGACGCCGACGTGACGTTCATCGCGGATGGGCGGGAGTTCGCCGACGTGGAAGGGCTCGGCGACGTGACGATGGAGCGCGGGCGCGTCGTGGATATCGACGGCTCCTACAGCGAGTACGAACTCACGCTGGAAGCCCGCGTCACCGACGACTGCATCGACTGCATGGACTGCGTGCGCGAGGGGCCGGACGGAATGGTGACCGAGTTCCCCGTCGACATCCATCCCGACGCCCCCGACGGCGAGTGGACAGACACCTGCCCGACCGACGCCATCGATCTGGACGGCGTTACCCGTACTGTCGAAGTCGACCAGGTCATCTACCCCGAGGGCCGTGACGACGCCCGCGGCGGCCGGCTTGGCTTCTACACCGGGCCAGTCGATGCCGGAACCATTGCCGCAGTCGAATCACAACTGGGCGGCATCGAGAAACCGCAGTTCCTCGACCTTGAGATGGACGTCTGTGCGGCCGGCGCATCCAGCCAGGAGGGGTGTACGGCCTGCGTCGACGCCTGCCCCCACGGCGCAGTCGACCGGCCGACCATCGATTCCGTCGAGTTCGACGAGGTGGCCTGCGAGAACTGCGGGGCCTGCACGAGCGCCTGTCCGACAGGCGCAACACAGCTCCGCGAGCCATCGAACCGACGGCTCGCTCGCGAAGTCGAGGCGCTGCTGGAAGACGACACGGATGAGGGCTTGTTTTCCCGTGGCGACAACGCAGGTATCGACACGCAGGTCGTCGCGTTCGTCTGCTCAGAGTACGCCGCCGAACGGCTCCGCGCGCACGGACACAAGGCCGTGCAGTCGGGCGACCTCGACTACCCGCCCATCCTCCCGGTTCAGGTCAACTGCACGGACACGGTCGGCGAGGCCCACGTCATGCACGCGCTCGCGGCCAGTGCGGACGGCGTCGCCATTGTCGGCTGTGGCGGCTCCTGTCTCCACTCCGGCCCGGACCCCAAGCAGGACCTCGTCGACCGGCTCAATCAGGCGACGACAGACCTCGGGCTGGGTGACCGGGTCGGCTTCTTCGCGCCCGAGGCCGGCAACCCCGAGGCGTTTGTCGAGTCGCTGTCCGGGTTCGTCGAATTTGGGCTCGACGAGACGCCGATACCCGCCGGCGACTACGAGGCAACAGGCCGCAGCGACACCGATCGCGAGGAACCCCGTCCCAACCCCGACTTCGACAGCCACGGCTGGACGCTGGAGAGCGTTCGAGCTATTCTCGAACATGTCGAGCCCGAACGCGATGTGATTCGCGGGCTGAAGGACTTCGGCGTTATGGATGTCAACGACGCGTGTACCCTGACGCCGACCTGTACGAACCTCTGTCCGACCGACGCCATCCAGCGGACGGGTGAGGGCGAACTGGCGTTCAACCACGCGGACTGCGTCAACTGCGGCCTCTGTGAGGAGGGCTGTCCGGAGACGGCGATTACGATGCACGACGGGCTGGACCTCTCCCTGCTCCCCGAAAACAGGGGCGGCGAGGCCTGGGTGACCGTCCACGAGGGCGATATGCTGGAATGTGTCCGCTGTGGCAAGCCCTTCACCAGCGTCGCCTCCGCCGACAAGATCGAGGAGGAGGTCGGCGATCAGGTCGAGGGTCTGGCTCCCGATGCCGACCACTCCGTCTTCGAGTACTGCAGCGATTGTCGGAGCCGTCTGCTGTTCGATCAGGGGGAGAAACGATGAACGACGCTGCCGTCTACGAGGCCCGCCTCGAACTGGTCGATTTCGTCATCGACGTGTTCTGGGACGTGCCCGAGGAAGCGTTCGTCGAGCGGCTGTTGAGCGGCGAGGTGCAGCTGCCGGAGGACTCCATCAACGACCAGCTCGACGAGGGCTTCGAGATGCTCGAGGCGTGGATCGACGGGAACGCCGACCGGTCGGTTTCGGCGGTGCAGGACGACCTCGAACGGGAGTACACGGACCTGCTTGTCGGCCCGCGACCGCCGGTGTTGCCCCACGAGACGAACTACCGCGAGGACACGGAGTTCATCGGCGAGGGACTCGCCGAGGTCGATGCCAGCTACGCCGCGGCGGGGTGGTCACCGCCCGAGGACTACCCCGAGGAAGACGACTTCATCGCCGTCGAGATGGCGTTCCTGCGATATCTCATCGAACGCCAGCGAGAGGGCGACGAGGAGACCGTGGGCTACGAACGGGTGTTCATCGAGCAACATCTCAGCGAGTGGGTCGTCGACTTCACTGACGAGATGCGCGAAGAAGCCGACGAGGGGCTGTTCCTCGCAGCGGCGCTCATTTGCGAGGGGCTCGTCCGCTTCGAGGACGAGATCGTCGCACAGATCGGGTAGCAGGGCGCTACCGGATTCGGAGCACGAGCCCCACGCTGGCGACGAGTCCGACGACCATCAGAACCTTCACCGCAGGCAGTAGGAACGCCATGGCCTGTTCCATGAAAAAGAGCGAACGCCAGGAGTAGACCGACCGTGCGATGACCGCGACGGCTCCCGCGCCCGCGACCAGCACGCAGAGGAGTGTGACCGAGGCGACCGCGACGACGCCGAAGGGATTCGCACGCAGTCGCTTACGCATCGGGGACCACCCGCCGGCCGACAACGAGGACCACGTAGAGCGGGACGAGGACGACCAGCAGACGACTGACGAATAGACCGATGAAGCTGATGGTCGATTCGAGGTGAATCTGCCAGTGCCAGCTCCCTTTGAGTTCGGCGATGAGGCCGATGGTGCCGACGACAAGCAGTGACAGCGCCAGCAGCGTAGCGAGGGTGTAGACCAGAATCCGAAGATATCCGAGGAGTGAGACGGCGGTCAGCCGGGAGTTCGATTGCTCGGTGGCCATCAGGTACCCTCTCCGGTCCAGTGCTGCTGATAGATATCGTACGTGATGACGGCGAGAATGACCAGCCCGACACCGAGGACCGCTGCGCCGGTGTCGGGTGGAAACGGGAGGTCCAGTCCCGATTCGGCATGCATGAGGGTAGTTAACATGAAATGTGATACGGACTGCCAAACAAAAACCATTGCGACCTGTTATCTTGAGACAAGGTTTTTCTCCACGTAGCTCTATCCCTGTGATATCATACCATGACTTCGCGCCGCGGGCTGCTGCTTCGACTCTCCGCACTCACCGGAGCGGCTGGTCTCAGCGGCTGTTCGTCCCTGCTGGCCAGGCAAGCGGAGTCGCCGACGGGTGACCTCGAACCCAACCCACGGGCCGACGAACTCCCGATACGGCAACATGCTTGGAACGAGCGCCTTCGGAGCGACGCCGCCGGCAACAACCTGATACCCCGTCACTTCCGGCTGTTCATGCTGGATCTTGATACGGAACCGTCGGACGCGGCCGCAGAGACCGTCGAACTGGCGATGCGGACACTGGAAGACGCCTACGAGTTCGACAGCGGGGGACTCCTGCACATGCTCGCCTGGGGGACGAGTTACTTCGAGACCTACGGGTCGCTGGGCTCCTCGCCGATACGTAGCCCGCGAGTCCTCTCCCGGACGGACGACCCCGACCTGCAGTCTTTCGACGCGATGCTCGTCCTTGCGAGCGACGTTCCGTCGAACCTCACAAGCGCCGAGTCAGCGATGTTCGACACGCGGCCGACGCTCGCGGACGCGGAGATCCAGGGCCGACTCGGCGACGTGTTCTCCATCGTCGACCGTCGCGGCGGATTCATCGGTGGGGGACTCCCGGCGGCTCACGCCGACGCAGAAGGCGTCCCCGCCGATATCCCCGAAGACTCCTACATGTTCTCCGGCTTTTTTGCCGGCCGGGCCGGCACGCAGGCCAGCGAAGACCGCGTCACCATCGACGACGGCCCCTACGCCGGCGGGACGACGATACACCTCTCGCGAATCAACGAGGCCTTCGACAACTGGTGGGAACTCGCCCAGTCCGACCGCGTCCAGCGGCTGTTCTCGGCGGAGTTCTCTCCGGAGGACATCGACAGAGGTGACCTCCCCTTCGCCGACATGGTTCGCGAGCACGCGAGCAGCGAGGGAGCGGTCGGCCACTTCGAGAAGGTCGCCCGCGCCCGCCAGGATGGTAAGCCGATTATCCTCCGGCGGGACTTCAACACGATCGACGGCGGTCAGGCCGGGATTCACTTCCTCTCGCTCCAGGCACGCCCGCGTGACTTCGAGGAAGTACGGGACGCGATGAACGGCTGGTGGCTCCGGGAAGAACACGAGGAACTCCGGGATCGGCAGAACAACGGGCTGCTGGAATTCATCGAAGTCGCGTCACGCTCGAACTTCTACGTCCCACCGCGTGACAAACGGGCCTTCCCGGCCCCGTAGCTCTCGCTCACGCGTCGGCTCAGATGGAAAAGGCGGCGCGCAACCGACAGCAGCTCACTCCTCGTCGTCGTCCGTCGTGTCGTTCTGGTTCACGTCACCCGGCCAGACACCGTGGTCCCAGACCTCGAAACCGTTGAACGTCTCTGTCGCACCTTGGGGCTTCCACTCGGTTGATTCGTGTGCCATTGTATATCAACAGTCACAGTGGCCGGGCTTAAGTTTTGGTGCCGTCACTCAGACGGCGTCCCCGGCGGTTTCTGCTCGTCCGTCACGTCATCGAGGAACGCGTTGGCGTAGAGGTCGACATGCATCTTCAGGACGGTACTCTCGTCGACCCCGCTCTCTTCAGCCTGTCGACGGAGCAAGGCGGCCAGTTCCTCGGTCGGTTCGTACCGTATCTCACGACCGTCGACCTCGAACGCCACGTCGTGGGACTGGGAGACGAGGTGTTCGATCTCCAGTAACGCCTGCTCGACTTTGGTCTCCATCGCCTCGTCGATGTCCTCTAATCGCCGGTCGGCCCACTCCTGGGCGGCCTCATACAGGCGGTCGCTCACCTCGAAGGTAAGCGTCAAAACGACACCCCCTCGCCCTCGAACTCGGGCGTCCACAGTGTCGTCTCCTCACACACCGGACAGTCCTGCCGGCGCGGCTTCCCCTCGAACGCCGAGAGATCTATCATCTGCCCGCATTCCTCACAGCTGTAGTACGTCATTCTTCGGATGGGGGCCACGACTGTGGGGCCGGGTCTGACTCGGTAATCTCGGAGTAAAGAACCACGAGCGCCCCGAGTACGATGGTCAACACAAGCACACCGGCGATCCCGCCCAGCGCGTTCTGGCCGACGAATGAGGTTGTTCCGGTCATGAGGTCAACGGTCGACGCGACTTCGAACAGTGTCAGTAACAGCCAGACGAAGGCCCCCAGTACCACGAATGTGAGTATCTTCGACTGTTGGATCGCGGTTCGGAGTATCATTGTCGTTCGTGTATGACAAAGACCAGCAAGCATTATAAATATACGGCGTCACCCGTCGACGAGGTCCCAGTCCGCTTTCTCGGCGGCGTCGGCGAGCGGGACGAACTCCCAGCCAGTCCGCTCTGCAATCGGCTCGTCGTCCGGGCGGCCGACGAGGACCATCCGCTCGGCGTAGAACATCGAGTGCTCGTCGATGTCGGCAAGCCGCTCGGCCGGTTCCTGCCCCGCGCCGCTGAAGAAGTCAGCGTCGATGCCGTGGTCGCGCTGGAACTTGTTGATGACGAACGCCTCCACGTCGCCGACGATGCCGACCCAGTCAGCCCACCCTCGCGCCTCGCGAAACACCAGTTGCGGGTCGGCGAACTGTCGGGCCGCGTCGTAGGTCACGGCCATCGTCATGTCGTCGATGCCGCCGCCGTGCGGGCCGCTCGCCTCGACAGACTCCTCGCCAGCGGCGGGATCTTCGGCGACGTTCGAGGCCGGGTCAGTGTCAGTCGCGGCTGCGCCGCCTGCGCCGCCGCTGTCCGTCGGGATGCCGACCGGCTTGTTCTTGTTCTCCCGGGGGACGTGGGGGACCGCCTGGCCTCCGGGGTCCGCGCTGGCGGTGTCTGCTCCGTTCCCCTCCATACCAGTGTCTGCATCAGTCCCCGTACTCGTGGCCGCGCCGTGGCTCTCAGCCTCGGCGTCGCTGTCGGGGCGTACCGATACAGTCCCGTGGTCTGGTTCGTCCTCGGGGTCGCCCTCGCCGCTCCAGAACCAGTCCCCCCTGTTTGGCGTCTCTTCGTCGTCCTGTACGTCGAGTTCGTCGAGATCGATTTCGTCTGTCATTCTCCGAGTGTCGTGTCCGCTGGTCGTGTCGCTCGGTCGACGGCATCCGTGAGGCCGAGTCGCTCGATTGTCTCGGGGGTGGGACGGCCGTCGACGTCCCAGCCCCGCTGGCTGTAGTAGGCGTCGAGCATCGCATCGAAGGACTCGGCGTCGATTGCCGCGCCCGCGTTCGGGCCCGAGTCGAGCGGTTCCTGCAGCTTCGCCGGGAGTTCGTCGTCGGCCCGCGAGATCCCCTCGCGAACGTTGAACAGGCGCGTGAGCGTCCAGACGCGCTCGCCGACCGTCGCGAGGTCGCCGTCCGTATCGAGGCCGATAGCGTCGAGCCACTCCGCGCCGAGGTCGTCGAACACGTCGCCGACGAAGTCGTCGACGACGAGACACCACAGCGCCGAGCGCTGGTCCTGTTCGCGGATGACGGCCGCGGCCGCCCGCTCGGGACTCCAGTCACCGTCGAAGGCTTCCCGCTCGATGGGGAGCGCCCGCCGGTGACAGGCCCCGCGGTCGCTGGTCGCGTACGCAAGTGCCATGCTCCGCGCGCCGCGGGGGTCGTAGGCGGGCAGTTCCATGGCCTTGATCGTCGGCAGGAGGTCGTCCCCGCCAAGACGGGCCGAGGCCGCGTCGACGCCGTCAGCCAGGGCGTCGCCGAGCGGCGTCTCCCGTGCGACGATTTCTTCGAGGAGTGCCCGCGCATCCTCGGGACTCCCGTACTCGAAGGATTTGTCGAGCAGGCCGGCGTCGCTGGCCTTGATGGCCCACGCGACGGCGCTCCCGGCGCTGATGAGGTCTAGGCCCAGTCGGTTGCACGTCTCGCCCAGCGCCGCCACGGCGTCGAAGTCGTCGATACCGAGCCCAGCTCCGAGACTCATCGCCGTCGCCCCGCGAGGGATAGTCTCGCCGTCCTCTGTCTGGACGCGGAACCCGCCGGGGTTGTCCTCGTCGTCGTACTCTCGGCCCGCGGCGAGTCTCTGTACAGCCTCAATACCGACGCCGTCGGCCCCCTCGAACTGGCCGTCCTCCCAGCCACGCGTCGAGAGCGCGCCGACTTCGTTGGCGAAATCGACCGTCTCGACGGTCCCGCTGGCGTGGAGCCACTGCCCGGTGTCGCCCTCGCGGTACCGCTGTGCGTACTGCTCTCGTAGCTCCGCGAGGTCCGTCGGCGGCTCGCCACGGACGACGACGGCCTTCAGCTGTTTTGCGCCCATCACAGCTCCGGCACCGCCCCGGCCGGCGTGGTGTTCGCCGCCGTCGGAAGCGATAGTCGCGAACGCGACGCCCTGCTCACCCGCCGGACCGATACACGCCACCGCGGCCTCTGGGAACGCCTCATCGGTCTCAGCCGTATCCTTGCCCCACGTCTCGGCGGGTTCGACTGTCGCGCCGTCGTCCGCGACGACGAGTGTGACCGGTTCTGGTGCACGTCCGGTGACCAGAACTCCAACGTGGTCCTGCAACGCGCCAGCCAGCGTGTCCGGGAACGTCCCGCCCGCATAAGAGTCGAGAAAGCCGCCGGTCAGCGGCGACTTCGTGACCGCGGCATATCTTGTCTCGCCCGGCAACAGTCCGGAAACCGGCCCAAGCATGAACAACAGGACGTTTTCAGAGCCTAACGGATCGGTGCCGGCGTCGAGTTCGTCGTACAGGTATCGAGCGCCGAGTCCCTTCCCGCCCACGAACTGGCGACGCCAGGCCGCCGGAACCGGACGGCTCTCGACCGACGCCGACGACAGATCGACGTGGAGCATCCGGTCCCGGTTGGCTACTGTCATCATACCTCACTCCTCCGTCTGTCGACTAAAGGATTGTCCCCACCAATCATGCACGAAGCACCTTTCCGCCAGCCCCGAGAAGCCAGGATATGCGCGCTGGAGTCATTGTCGCAGGCGGCCGGTCGACGCGGTTCGGCGACAGCGACAAGGCCGTCGCCGACCTCGCTGGGACGCCGATGATTCGGCGCGTCGCCGACCGCCTCGGCGAAGCCGTCGACGAACTCGTCGCGAACTGCCGGGAGGACCAGGTCGAGGCCATCGACGCGGCGCTGTCGGACCACGCGCTCGACCCGACGTTCGCGCTCGATGAGGACCCCGACCAGGGGCCGATGGCGGGCATCGCGACCGGGCTGGGGGCCGTCGAAAGCGAGTACGCCGCCGTGGTGGCCTGCGATATGCCGTTTGTCGATCCGACGTTCGTCGACTACCTGTTCGACCAGGCAGCGTCCCACGAGGCCGCAGTGCCGCGCCCGGACGAGTGGTTCCAGACGACACAGGCGGTGTATCACGCGGACGCGATGCATGACGCCTGTCGGCGAGCGCTGGAGCGCGGTGAGCACAAGGTCGTCGAACCGCTGTTCGACCTCGATTATGTCGTCGTCGAGCGCGAGGACGTACTCGAACACACCTCACTGGATACGTTCAAGAACCTCAACACCCGCGAGGAGTTCGACGCCGCGGCCGAACGCTTCTGAACGAGCGGGGCCGGTGTCGCCTCGCTCTCAGACGACTGCCACCAGCGGGTCGTCGCTCCGCATCTCAGCGAGGACGACGCGCGGGACGTCGACTCGATCATGAATCGCCTCGGCAACGGTCCGCGCGCTCGCTTCGAGTCCCTCGTCGTCGACCATGTTGAGCAGCGGAACCGCGGTCGCGTCGGCTGGCACGTCTTTCAGTCCACCCTGGTCGCTCGCGAGGACCGTGGCAACATCTCTCGGTCGAATCTCGTCGCCGGGGTCGAGCCCTGTAATCGCGGCCACCTCGTCGACTCGGTGAACGATGTCGTCCGTCAGCGGTTCGCCGACGACGTGTGCGCTCGCGATGGGGACGACCGTCGAAGCCGTCGATGGGAGCTGTGGCTCACGGTCGCTCGGCGCTTTGAACTCCCGCATCCGCGCGCCGTCGGCTTTCACCAGAATCGGGTGCTCGATGTCAGCTAAGTCGGCAACGGTTTCAGGGTCGTAGCCGCGGTAGCGGTCCGGCCGCTCCTGTACTGGCACAACACCCAGCGGCCACGTAGACGCCGTATCGATGGCTGTCTGTGGAGTCTCCGTCACGACAACGTCTGCGACCCAGCCGTCGAAAATCGGAATCCGGACTGTCGCGGTGACGACTGCGCGCTCCAGTCGCGCTGCGAGTGCTGCCATCGTTGTCTTCTTTCCCCCAGCGCCGACGAAGCAGGTGATCCCGTGTCGCGCGTCCAGCGCGTCGACGATGTCCATACGCAGTGCAGGGCGGTGATTTGGTTAATCGTTACCCCGTGTCCGACGACAGAACCGGAACAGTCACGCCATTTAAGAGGCTGTGCTGTGAACAGTTAGCAAGGATATGCTCGAAGACGACTTCGGTCGCGAGGTCTCCGGTGTCCGCGTCTCCCTCACCGACCGGTGTAACTTCGACTGCGTCTACTGCCACAACGAGGGACTGGGCGACACACGGGGCCCGATGGAGGCACAGGACGACGAACTCACTGCCGACACCATCGTGGCCTTCCTCGAAGTCGCCGCCGAGTTCGGGGTCGACTCGGTGAAGTTCACTGGCGGGGAGCCGATGCTCCGGGAGGACTTGGAGGAGATCGTCCGGCGCGCGCCGGACGAGATGGAGGTGTCGATGACGACCAACGGCACCTTCCTCCCCGGCCGCGCCCCGGACCTCGTCGACGCGGGCCTCGAGCGGGTCAACGTCTCGCAGGACGCCCTCGACAGCGAAGCCTTCGCCGAACTGACCCAGAGCGGGGCCTACGACCGCGTCCTCGAAGGCGTCGAAGCGGCGCTGGACGCCGGCCTCGAACCCGTGAAGCTCAACATGGTCGTCTTCGAGCCGACTGCGGGCTACGTCCCGAAAATGGTCGACCACGTCGCCGAGAACCCCGGTCTCCAGCTCCAGCTCATCGAATACATGCCGGAACTGGCCGGACACCCGGAGTGGGCCATCGACATCGACCGCGTCCACGACTGGCTCGAGGACCGCGCCGACACGGTCGAACACCGCGAGATGCACGACCGCAAGCGCTACTGGATACACAGCAGCGATGCGGCGGCCGAAAGCAGTGGCACTGCCACTTCGCTGGCCGCGTCCGACGGTGGGATACGGACGGAGCCGGTCAACAACCGCAACAGCGGGATGGTCGAGATCGTCGACCCCGTCGGCAACGAGAACTTCTGTGCGAACTGCCATCGCGTGCGGCTCACCCACGACGGCTATCTCAAGGGCTGTCTGAACCGCAACGACGACCTGCGTGACATCGGCACGACCAAGGAGTCGATGCGCACCGCGTTCCGCGAGACGGTCGACACCCGCGTCCCCTACTACGGCGAGTACATGGTCGAAACCGAGGACGGCGAGTGGGAGATAAACGAGGAGTACATCGACACCGACGGGGACCGTGCGCCCTACGAGTACTCGGAGTAGCGGCCACCGCGGACGGGCACGCTCACTGTTTCGCCGTCGATCTAGACCGTCATGAGTTTCCCGTTCCGCGAGCAGACGACGGTTTCGCTGTCGTGGAATGAACTGACCGGCGCAATCGGGGACTCGGCGACGGTGCTTCCGGTCGTCGTGGCTGTCGCCGTGCTGACGGAGCTGTCGCTCCCGGTCATGCTCGTCTGGTTCGGCGTTTTTCAGGTCGTCTGGGGGCTGTACTACGGTGTTCCGATATCGGTCGAGCCGATGAAGGCTTTCGCTGCGCTGGTCATTGCCGGGACCATCTCCACCGGCGAACTCGTCGTCGCGGGGCTTTTGCTGGCCGGCATACTGCTCGCGCTCGGAACCACGCGGTCGCTCGGAACAGTCAATCAGTACGTCGATGACACCGTCGTTCGTGGGGTACAACTCGGCGTCGCGCTGGTCCTCCTAGAGACGGGTGTCAACCTCGGGGTTAGTGATCCGAGACTCGTGGCCGTCGCCGTCGGCGTGGTAGCCGTCCTTGTACTCCTGGGCTACAGCGGCCAGAGCGCCTTCGCCGTCTTCGTCCTCGGAGCCGCTCTCGCCCTCGCGGAAACCGGAATCCCGACGCCGGCCGTTCCAGCGGTTGACGCCATGTTCATGCTCCCAAGCATGACGCTGTCGGCACAGACGGCGGAGGCCGTCCTCGCCCAGATCGCGGTCACGGTCGGCAACGCCGCCCTCGCCACGTCGGTCCTGCTCGCGGACTACTTCGACCGGGACGTGTCGGCGGACCAGCTCTCGAACAGTATGGGGCTGATGAACCTCGCCGCGGTCCCTTTCGGTGCGTTCCCGATGTGTCACGGGAGCGGCGGCGTCGCCGGAAAGTACGCTTTCGGGGCCAGAACGTCCGGCGCGAATCTGATACTCGGCGCGGGCTACGTGCTGACCGCGTTCCTCGCCGTCGGCGTCATCGCGGCCTACCCGACAGCCCTACTCGGAGTCATTCTGGTGTTGATCGCCCTCCAGTTGGGCTGGACCGGCGTCTCCAAAGCGGACGACGTGGCGGTCGTCGCTGCAATCGGCGGCCTCGGCGTGCTCGTCAACCTCGGTCTCGCGTTCGTCCTCGGGATCGTCGTCCAGCAGCTTCGTGCTCGATTGTGATGGTGTGATTGCCCCCACACGCTTGTATTAGGAGGCCGAAGTGTCGACCGATAGATGCGCCCCGCAACGGAACTCGAAAACCTACTCGGAGAGGCCGAATCTCTCACCATCGTCTGTCACAACAACCCCGACCCCGACTGTCTGGCCAGCGCGCTCGCGCTCGGTCGCATCGCGGCCGCCGTCGGCATTGACGAGCGGCGAATCCTCTACAGCGGCGAGATATCACACCAGCAGAACCGGTCGTTCGTCAATCTGCTGGAAATGGACCTCCGGGAGTTCGACCCGGCCGACGTGACCGACCGCGAATCCTCGGAACTGCTCGCCTTCGTCGACCACTCGATTCCGGGGTCGAACAACCGGGTCCCCGAAGATGTCTCGGTCGACATCGTCATCGACCACCATCCTGCTGAGGATATCAGCGCCCGGTTCGTCGACCACCGCGTGGAGATCGGGGCGACGGCGACGATACTGACCGAATACCTGCGGGACCTCGAAATCGAACTCGACGACCGGCTGGCAACTGCGTTACTGTTTGCCATTCGCCGGGAGACGCTCGGGTTCCTCCGCGGCGTGACGCCGGACGAGTACGGCGCGGCCGGTTTTCTGACCGGAACGGCCGATTCGGATCTGTTGCGACAGCTCTCCTCGCCGTCTGTCAGCGGCGCGACCGTTGACGCCATCGCGGACGCAATCGAGAACCGGACGGTCAGGGGCTCAGTGTTGATATCGCACGTCGGCAGGACGGGGGAGCGGGACGCGCTCCCGCAAGCGGCCGACTACCTGGCGACGCTTGAGGGCGTCGAGACGGCCATCGTCTTCGGTATCGTCGAGGACACCATCCAGCTCAGCGCCCGCTCGACGGACTCCCGAGTCAATATCGGTGATGTTCTGAGCGAGTCCCTGGGCGATGTCGGGAGCGCAGGGGGCCACCGCGAGATGGCTGGCGGCGAGGTGCCGCTCGGTATCTTCGCCGACTACACGAGCGACGACGCTGTCCTCGTCGATATCGTCGAGCAAGTGATCTCGGCACGGCTGTTTGCTGGATTGAACCTCTCGGAAGAGAGCTAAACGGCGTCTGCCGTTCAGGACAGCCGGAACGTTTCGAGGTTCTTCGGGTTGTGCGTCCGCATGTTGAACTTCTGGTACAGCGCCGAGGACAGCTGGTTCGTCGTTGACGCGTCACCGTGGACACAGAGGATCTTCTCCGGCCGCGGGTGCATCGTCTCGACGAACGACTCAAGTCCCTGCCGGTCGGCGTGGCCGGAGAAGCCGTCGACCGTCTCTACATTGAGCCGGAGGCTCACCCGCTCGGCGCGTGGCCCGCTCGTATCGCCCATGGTGATTTCGTCCTGCCCGCGCTGGATCTGGCGACCGAGCGTCCCTTCGGCCTGGTAGCCGACGAACGCCATGGTGTTGTCCGGCTCGCTGCCCAGCAGCCGGAGCCAGGACATCACGGGACCGCCGGTGACCATCCCGGAAGTGGTCAGGACGATGGCCGGCTCGTCGTCGGCGATGTCCTGTCGCATCTCGTCGCCGCCGTCGACCTGTTCGAACTGCTCGGCGAGGAACGGGTTCTCGTCCTCGTAGAGGATGCGCTGACGGAGGTCGTCTCGGAGGTACTCCGGATACGCGGTGTGGATGGCTGTCGCCTCTCGAATCATCCCGTCGAGGTACACCGGCATCGTCGGGATCTCGCCCTTTCGCATCGCCTCTTCGAGGACGAGCATGAGTTCCTGGGACCGACCTACGGCGAAAGCCGGGATCAGCACCTTTCCGTCGTTCTCGTACGTCTCGTTGATAACGTCCTTGAGAACCCGCTCGGAGTCTGATTGATCGGTCTGATAGTCGTTCTTGCCACCGTAGGTCGACTCCAGCACGAGCGTCTCGACCCGGGGGAAGTCGTTGACAGCGCCGTCGAGCAAGCGTGTGTCCTTGTAGTGGATGTCCCCGGAGAAGGCGACGTTGTACCGCCCTTCGCCGATATGGAAGTGACACACCGCCGACCCGAGGATGTGGCCGGCGTTGTGCATCGTGAGCTTGATGTCGGGCGCGATGTCGGTGACGTTGCCGAACTCCAGTGGAATCGTGTGTTTCAGCGCGTCACGGACCTGCTGGCTCTCGTAGGGCGGGGTGCGGCCCTCCTTGGAGGCCACGTCGAGGTAGTCCAGCTGGAGCAGCCCCATCAGATCCCGCGTCGGCGCAGTCGTGTAAATCGGCCCGTCGTAGCCGTACTTGAATAGGATGGGGATGAGCGCGGAGTGGTCCAGGTGCGCGTGTGTCAGGACGACGGCATCGAGAGAGTTCGGCCCAGCTGCGAGGGCTTCGGGTGCCTGAAGATATGGGACCTCGCCCTCGGCACCGGGCTTGTCGCCACAGTCGATGAGGATACGGGACTCCGGCGTCGAGAGGATGAAGGCGGCGCGTCCGACCTCACGACAGCACCCGAGCGTGGTGAGCCGCACCCAGTCTTCGTCGCTCGTGGTCGGTCGGTTGATCTGGCGGCCGACACGCTGGAGGATATCCCGTCGTTCTTCCCGTTCCTGCTTGAGGTAGTTACGGACGTTCGAGACGGTCGAAGACTCCATCGGCGGCGTCCGGACGACCTCGGGGGTCCAGCCGACGGAGGCGGAGATCTCGTCCAGCGTCGCGCCGTGGCGACCGATGACGCGGCCGGGCTTTTCGGCCTCGATGAACACTTCACCGGTCTGGCGGTCGAAATCCAGGTTCTGGACACCGGCGTCCTCGGGAATCGTCTGCGTGATTCGTGCCCGGGCTTCGTTTGGCGGGACGAGGGCTTCCTGCGTAGGGCGGACGTTGATGCGTTTACGCAGCGTCTGTGCGAGGTTTCTGACGATTCCGTCGCGGTTGGCGACCGTCTGCGCGTCCGGCGTATAAATAACCAGTTCCGGTCCCTCGAACGCGACGGATTCGATTTCGATGTCGTCCGGTGTCTCTTCTTCGACCTGTGCTTTGATTCGATCAAGTGTCTCGTCTGCGGAACTCATAAGTTTGGAGATGGAGGCCCGATAGCCGTCGGTAAAACCACGGCTCTCGACTGCCGTTATCTAGCGGGAGTGCAAGCACGGTAAAGAACCTTTGCTTGTCTCGGTATGTCATCGTATGGTCGTGTCTCGGCAGGAACCGGCGAGTTTTAGTGTAAGACTCCGAGTTGTAGGTGTATGGGCTTTGGTAGCTACGATGAATCCGAACAGAAGGACAACGACGTAGATGCAGACGACAGCGAGGGCGTTGCGGTCCACGAGAACGACCACGACGGATCGGTCTCTTTCGAGACGGAGGCAACCACGAGCGACCTCGTCGACAAGCTCGGCGACATGAAAGACGAAGACGACGAGGCGTAAGGGCCTCGAATACCAGTCAGAACGGCGATTCTTGACCGACTTTTCCGGCGAGTTCGCCGCGCTCGTCGAGCTGTTCGAGGATGTCGCTGCCACCGATGAACTCCCCGTCAACGAACGTCTGTGGAATCGTCTCGCGCCCGCTGTGGCGCTCTAGCGCCTCCCGATAGGCGTCGGTTGCCTTCAGAACATCCACTGTCTCGATGTCGTCGCGGTGCTGTTGCAGCAGTCCGAGGGCCTTCTTCGAGTAGCCACACTGTGGCATCAGCTCGTTGCCTTTCATGAACAGCACGACCTCGTTGTCCTCGATGACGCTGTCTACTTGGTCCGTGACCTCTTCCGGCGAGAGTTCTTCGGGCTCGAATGCCATACCATCACTTACGGCGTCGGCAATAAAGACGTACCGACGGGTCGAGCGGAACCGCACCGCCGGGGCGCACGGCTACTCGGCTTCCTCGGGCGTCAGCGTCGTCAGCTCGATAGCGTGAATGTCGCGAGTGAGATGGTCCCCCAGCGCGTCGTGAACAAGCTGGTGCTGGTCGACCAGCGACTCGCCCTCGAATGCCGGCGAGACCACGCGTACAGCGTAGTGTTTGTCGTCGTCGGGGTCCCGCGGTGTGGTGACCGTCGCCCGCGCCTTCGGAAGCGTTTCCTCTATGAGTTCGGCGACCGCATCCTCGTCCATACGCGCTCTGAAGAGAGCGGCAGGCAAAACAGTTGGCGTCGCGGCTACCGACTGAGCGATAGCTACCGACGGAAAGCGACCAGTCCCGGGGCGGAAGCCAATCGTCACGACCAGTTTGATAGCCCGTCCCGTTTGTCCTTGCGGAGACCGGCCGCCTCTCCCTGCCGGCTGAACCACAGGTGTTTGTGCCCCGGGCACCTAACTCGACTATGAGCGACGCAACGCTCGTCTACGACGACGACTGCGGGTTCTGTACGTGGTGGGCGGACTTCATCGGCGAGCGGTCCGACCTCGAAATTGTCGGGTTCTCCGAGCTCGATGCCGACCTGCTTGCACGCCTGCCGGACGACTACGAATCCTGTTCGCATCTGGTGACCGAGGATACCGTCTATTCCTGCGGGGAATCAATCGAAACCGCACTTACACACACGGAACTCGGCAAGCCAGCACGGCCGCTGGTTTCGTTCCTCCGCCAGTTCGAAGACTACGAGCGGTTCCGCGAGCAGGCCTATCGGCGGGTCGCCGACAACCGTTCGAAGTGGGGAAAGGTCATGTCGAAGACGCCGCCAGCGCGCAGAAATAATCCGGACTAACGACACAGATAGCGGGCCGGTGGACGCCGTTCTCACATCGAGCAGCGGTAGTCCGCGACAGCCGTCCGTCGACTCACCCCATCAGTTGCTGGTGGGTCGGTTTCATACAGCGGTCCTGAACGACGCGGCGGCCGGCCGCTTCGGCACGTTCGACGGCTTCGTCGTCGTGGATGCCGAGCTGGAGCCAGATGACGGCGTCGTCGTTGCGGTCCAGTGCCGCGTCGACGATGTCGCTGACCTCGTCGCTTGGCCTGAATACGTCGATGATGTCTATGTCACCGGGGACCTCCGCCAATGAGTCGTAGGCCTTCTGCCCGAAGATCTCGTCAGCGAAGGGGTTGACCGGAATCACGTCGTACCCCTGTTGGGTGAGGTACTTCGGAATCTCGTGTGCGTCCTTACCGGGGCTGGTCGAACACCCGACAACGGCGACGCGGTCCAGTTCGAGGATCCCTTGGAGTTCGTCGTCCGAAGTAACAGGCATATACGACAGTTCGTCGGGCAGCAACAAAAGCGATTGCCTGCGGAACCTATCCTGTGGGCTCGTCGGCCTCTGTCGGTTCCTGCAGGTAGGTCTCGCCCCACGCTGCCATTTCGGTGATCACGGACTCCAGTGACTCCCCGTGTTCGGTGAGGGAGTAATTGACGCGAAACGGCTGTTCGTTGATTACTTCCCGATCGACGAGCCCCTTCTCCTGCAGGTCTTCGAGGCTGTCGGAGAGCACTTTGGACGAAATCCCATCGACGTTCTCTTTGAGTTCGTTAAATCCTGAGGGGCCGTTATCAAGCAGTCGGTGGATGATAACGGGGTGCCACTTCTTCCCGATGAGGGACGCCGTCGTGGTGATGGGACACCAGTCCTCGCCAGCACACCAGACGGAGAGCTTCTCCGGTGAATCACTCATATCTTGCCGTGTTTTCGGGCGCGGCTGGCTAATAACTACCCCTGTACAGGTAGCCAGAATACATCGTCCGGGACCCACATCGAGAACAGTAGTTGAAACCGATTCTCTCAACGCACGGATTGCCACCTGTTACGTCTGCCCGCTGAGGAATATGCAAGCCATACCGAACGACAGACCCGCCGGTCTCGGTAGCCGTGACTTTTACCGGCGTCGAGGAGCCAGATTCGCTATGGATCTTCAGGTCGCTGGACTGGAGGATCTCGAAGAGCGGGTTCGAAAGGCAGCCGATCGAATCGGTGAACTTCAGGCGGGGACACGAGTCCACTCGGACACGTTCTTTTCCCAGCAGTTCATGCGCAACCACACCGAGTTCGACTCGTTTGACTCGTTCTGTACGCAGAGCCCGCTCACTCTTAATGACATCAGCGACGTCCAGGACGCCCCTCGCGACCAGCTCAACGAGTACATCGCCGCCACAACCGACTTCGAGACGTGGGAGGGGATGAAAACGCAAGCGGCAGAGGAAGATATCATCGACCAGATCGTTTCCTGATTACGCGATTCCGGGCACCGCGTGCAAGAGGATATACAGCCCGTAGCTGATAATACCCGCACCCACCATCGATCCGACCCACGATCCGACAGTGATGCCGACTTTCCGGGGAGAGACACCACTTCCTCCGGATGAACTCGCGGCGAGACCACTGCCGACGATACTGGCGATCATCACCTTGTTGAACGAGATAGGAATCCCCAGCACGATCGCGAGTTGGGCGATCAGAAACGCCGGAATCAGGGCGGCGATCGACCGTCGCGGTCCGAGTGAGGCGTACTCGTTCGAGACGGCTTGAACGAGCCGTGGTCCCCGGATCCACGCACCGAGGAGGATGCCACCACCGCCAAGCGCGAGCAAGTAGATCGACGAGAGCTTGAGGTCTGTCTCGAAGATAGTTTCGAGTGGCCCGGTCGCGAGCCCGACTTGCGTGCCACCGCTGGTGAACACGACGATGAGTCCAAGCGCGACCAGAAACTGATTGATTCCGGCTGTCTCGTCGCGGTGCAACAGTGCGCGTGTCCCGGCGAGTGCAAGAAGTCCACAGATGACACTCACGGCGACCATCCCGAGCGTGTAGGACCCGCCAACGGACGTCGGGAGCAGGTGGTACGTGGTAGCGAGGTATCGGGCAACAGACCCCTGAGCGCCGCTCGCTGTCGGAATGACGGTAAGCTGGATGTTGGCCAGGGCATACCCGACTGCCCCACCGAGGACGGGAATCCCGATGATTTCTGGCACGGATTCGCTCCGAAGGCCACGCGCGAGTCCGTAGGCAAGAACACCCTCAACGATGGGAATCGCGAACCAGAACCCGAGGATGACGACGTATTCGTCGATGGCGAACCCCCCACCGAGTGCGATGCCCGCGCCGATCATCGCTCCCGTGACAGTGAACGCCGATGGAATCGGATACCCGTAGGTGTTCCCGATCGTGATGAGTGTCGCCGCGGTGAGTAACGCTGCTGCGGCGGCGAGCGGCGTGATCGTCACGCCGGTCACGAGGTCTTTCCCGATGGTCTCGGAGATGCTGCCTCCCTGGAGGATTGCCCCCAGTCCGGCCACGACCCCGACAAGCAGGGCCGCGCGGAGAACCGAGAGTGCGTTTGCTCCGACGGCGGGAGCAACGGGGGCCGAGTTACTGTTTGCCCCGACGGTGAAGGACATGAACAGCGCCGCGAGCAGCGCAATCGCGAGAACGAGAATCACGGACGCCATGGATTCAGTGCCCCCGATACGGTCTCTGGTAGTGAGTTATCGAGAACGATCGGTTACAGCCACGTATCCACATTTGTCCACAAACCGTGTCACGGGACGGATGAACCCATCGAACTGCCCTATATCGGCTGGTGGTGGGCCAATTGTCTGGATAAGTAATCTGGTTTATTCAGGTGCTGTATTCAGATGGCCGCCAACACAAACCTCACACTTCGACGTGGTTCGATCGCTTGAGAGAGACCACACGTAGAATAGCCATCTGCTCACTTCCGGTAGCCTCTGTCAGAACCGTCTCGTGAGCGGGTGCCGCTAGGGCAATTGCTGTCGATCGTCGAGCCGGCCGTTCACACTGTTCACAAGAGAAAATACGCCACACAACGGAACCGGTACCGAAACCACCCAGACCGTTCCCCATTCTGGCGTCTTTGTTTTCAGTCGGAAGAGAGTAGCCATATTTTTCTCTGGCTATTCAGTGTATTCTTGTATGGCTGCCGTCACCGTGTGGAACGAAAACCAGCACGAACGGGCGACAGGCCCGGCCAATGCGATGTACCCCGACGGGATCCACACGACGTTGGCTGCGATGCTTGCTTCCTACGGCCACACCGTTCAGACAGCGACACTCGATGACCCTGCCCACGGACTAACCGAGGCTGTACTCGCCGAAACTGATGTGTTACTGTGGTGGGGGGATGTCGCACACGATGCCGTCAGCGATGCGACTGCGAGCCGCGTCGAGCAGGCCATCCGTGACGGGATGGGGTTCATCCCGCTCCACTCCAGCCACGAATCGAAGCCGTTCGAGGCGCTCATGGGTACAACTGGCACCCTGCGCTGGCGCGAAGAGGGCGAGCGTGAGCACGTCTGGATCGTCGAATCGGACCATCCCATTACCGACGGACTTCCAGAGGAGTTCGAACTCGAACGTGCCGAAATCTACGGAAAGGGGTTCGACCTACCGATACCGGACACTTTAGTGACTGTAAGTTGGTGTGACGACGGCACGGTGTTTCCCAGCGGGTGTTGTTACTACCGCGATGCAGGGCGGATATTCTACTTCCAACCCGGCCACGAGACGTTTCCAGTGTACCACCAGCCGGTCGTCCAGAAGCTCCTACACAACGCGGTTACGTGGGCTGCGCCGAATGAGACCGATCACCACCGCGCTGGACAGTCTTGACAGTAAGGACACGCGGCGTGTTGTCTTCCGAGTGTCAGTTAACTTCCCCCTGTTCGATTGACTGGTCGGAACGGATAGACTGTGTAACAATGTGATTAGGAGCCGTCTTCAACGACGGTAGGCGCTGTTTTCTCTCGGGAGGGTGACCGAAGGCGACTGCAAACTTAGGAGGGTGAACCATGACCGTGAGTCAGTATGCGAGGACAGCAGCGGAGCCGTAGACCGATTCCAAAGGGTTTGTATCTGATGACTCCGGAGAGTGGCCTATGACAGAGAACGTGGTCGTGCTCGGAGCGGGGTACGCTGGCGCGGGGGCAATAAAGAGTTTAGAGGACGAGTTAGATGGTGAGACGGACGTTGATGTCACGTGGGTTTCTGAGACGGACTATCATCTGGTCTTGCACGAGTCCCACCGCTGCATCCGGGACCCGAGCGTCCAGGAGAACATCGCTATCCCCGTTCACGAGATCAAACAGCCTTCGACTGAGTTCATTCAGGACGAGGTCGTCGGAATCGACACTGATGCTCAGGAAGTCAACCTCGCCGATTCCGACACCGTCGAGTACGACTACTTGCTCGTGGGGCTGGGCTCCCAGACGGCCTTTTTCGGCATCGAAGGACTCGAAGAGTACGCCCTGACGCTCAAGAGCCTCGACGACGCCCTCGACATCCACGACAAGATCCAACAAGCCGCCCGCGACGCTTCTACAAACGACCCGGCACAGGTCGTCATCGGCGGCGCTGGCCTCTCCGGTATCCAGACCGCTGGCGAGGTCGCCGAGTTCCGCGACGAACACAACGCGCCCATCGACATCCACCTCGTTGAGGGCCTCGACCAGGTCCTGCCCAACAGCGACCCCGAACTCCAGGGTGCCCTGCGCAAGCGTCTGGAAGCCGCCGACGTGAACATCAAGTGCGGGGAGTTCATCGGCGAGGTCGACGAAGAGACGGTCTACATCGGCGACGAGGACGAACTGGACTACGACGTACTGGTCTGGACCGGCGGCATCACCGGCCGCGATTGCATGCAGGACGTTGACCTCGACAAGGACGAGCGCAACCACCGCGTCCACGCCGAAGGGAACTTCCAGACCGAAGACGACCACGTCTTCGCCATCGGCGACTCGGCACTGATTGACCAGCCCGGCGACCAGCCCGCACCGCCGACCGCTCAGGCCGCCTGGCAAGCCGCCGAGGTCGCCGGCGAAAACCTCGCTCGCGCGGCGCGAGGCCAACCGCTCAAGACCTGGACCCACAAGGACAAGGGCACAGTCGTTTCGGTCGGCGAGAAAGCTGTCGCCCACGACGTGGTGAACATGCCTATCGAAACCTTTGGCGGGCTGCCTGCGAAACTGCTGAAGAAAGCGATCGCCGCCCGCTGGATCAACGACGTGACCAGCGTGGGTCGGGCCGCTAAGGCCTGGCCTGACATGTAGTACCTTTTTACTTCACCCCCTCTCCTCGCGCCTCCGGCGCTGCGGGGAGTTGGTTCGCAAAAATCTACGCTAAAAACGACCTTCTCGCTCCCGCTGGTCGCGAGAAGTGAAACCGCTCGCCACTGGCGAGCGGTATGCCGTCTCCTATCGCGCCGCTGAAATACGTTCGGTGCGGGCTACCAGGCCGACTCCAGCACGTCGACAATATCCTCTCGGGTTGGCTCCAGCCCCGACGGGATGTTCGTCATGAAGGCGTCTTCGAGGACGGCATCGGCAACTTCGGGGAACTCCTCTTGGCCAGGTCCGGCTACGTCCCGGAGTCGTGTCGGCAGCCCCAGCGCTCTCACCACCTCACTGACTCGGTCGACGACCGCAGCACCGGAGTCGGAAGCATCGCCGACGCCAAGCGCGTCGGCCAAGAGCGACCGCCGACCGTCGACCTGCTCGAAGAGATATGAGAGTGCGTGTGGGGCAATGACTGCGTGGGCCGCGCCCTGCTGGACCTCGTAAGTCCGGGTCAGCCCGTGGCCGAGGGCATGGATCAGTGAGAGCGTCGTCCCGTCTGTCCGCGAGATGCCGTACTGGACGAGCATGATCCCTTGAGTGATCGACTGGTACACCCACGGGTCGTCGTCACCGGTACCGAACGCGAGCAGGCCTTCGGTGAGCAGACCGAGGCCACGGGAGGCTGTAGCGTCGGTTATCGGCGTTGCGGTGGCTGCGTATATTGTCTCGAGACCCTTATCGAAGCCGTTCATCGCCGACGCCGCGAGGACCGACCGGGGCGTCGTCGCGATCAGTTTGGGGTCGTAGCAGACGGCTTCGGGCATCAGTTTCGGATCGCCGACACCACCACTGGCCGGTTCGTCTACGGGGGAGGTGTCGGGCGCGGCTGTGACCCCGGCGACGATAGAGAGATCAGCGCCGGCCAGCGTTGTCGGGACGGCTACAATCGGCGGCAGTCCTGCCTCCGGGACAGCTATCGTTCCGGAGTCGACGAAGGCTCGACCGATGGTCGCGGGGTCGCGATCGGTCGACGCGAGAACGCTGATGATTTTCGCCACGTCGAGACTGCTCCCACCGCCGACGGCCACGAGACAGTCGGAATCAATCTCCCGGAAGCGTTCGAGACCATCGTAAGCGGTGCCGAGTCGCTTGGCTGGCGTCGTTTCCGCGAAAACACCGGCCAGTCGGTCGCCGAGTCCCTCTCGAACGGGGGCCATCACGGCCGGCGTCTCACCGACGGTAGCGCCACAGACGACCAGCGCGCGGTCGTAGCCGTGTGCGTCTAACTCCGCGCTCAGTGTACGGGCGGCATCGGGTCCGTACCGAAGAACGGCGGGGTCGTACTCGAACCGAAACGGGGCATTGAGGTCGCCGGGGACCGGTGTGTCGGTCATCTGTGACATACTCCGCCGCGCTCGTCTTTATGCCTTCAGGTCGTCAGCGCCGTCGCTCCCTACTGGGGCTCCATCCCGGCTATCCCGTCGGCCAGCGAGTCGAGATCGTCGAGGGTCTCAGCGAGCGCGTCGACGCTGTCTTTCTCCCGTCGGTCCGGGTTCGCGAGCACCCGAACCGATTCGGTTCCCAGCGAAACGAACCCGAGGTCGAGTTTTGCCGCCGTGGCACGGAGGCCGAGGCCAACGTCTGCATCACCTGTCAGGACCTTCCGAGCGGGACTCTCGTGGGCTTTTGTCGTGAGTTCGTAGCCGTCGATAGCATCGACAACTTCGGCACGGCCGATGCCCCGGTCCTCGCCGATGTCATCGAGCGCGTCGTCGAAGCTCCGACGCAGTCCGGAGGCGGTGTCACGGTTGACGAAGCGGTAGTCTCCGTCGATGAAGTCCCCCAAATCGGACACGTCGGTATCAGGACCGATGACCAGCCCCCACTCGCGCCGCCAGCCGCCGATGTCGGTTGCGTCGTGGTCATCGGTGGCCGGTCCCGCAACGACGGCAACGTCGGGCACTCCGTTGCTGAGGCGGCGGAGCCCCTCCGTCGACCCGAGCGGGAGATACCGCGGGTGAGAAACGGTATCCAGTAGGCGCGAGAGGAGCGGGTCGTCCTCGCCCATCCCCAAAAGTGTCGGCGGCCTGACTGCCGGGGAGAACAACGTTACGTCGACTGCCTCCCCTTCGGCAAGGTAGTCAGTCCCCGGTGGCACGTCGACGAAGCCGTCGGCGTCGACGAGGCTCGTCGTCGCGCCGCTACCCTTGTCGACGGGATAGACCAGCAGCGACCCGGATTCGTCTTCGACCAGACCAGCCGGCATGAGGCGTCTGCGTCCCTCGCCGTAGCGTTCCTGAACTGCCATCGTGCCGGAGACTGTGGCTGTCTGCGGTTGGTCCCGTCCGGCGGCGTCCCGGACCGTCGGGGCGACGAAGGTCTGGAAGATGGTCAGTGCCGACACTGGATACCCTGGCAGACCGACGTACGCCGAGTCGCCGATGGTGCCCACGAGCATTGGCTTGCCGGGTTTGACGGCGACGCCGTGGAGCCTGAGTTCGCCGCGTTCCTCGATGACGCGGTAGATGACATCCACCGCGCTCGCGCTGGTCGACCCCGACGAGAGGACGAGGTCACACTCGTTGGCCGCTTCGTGGAGCAACCGCTCCATCTCCTCGTAGTCGTCGCCAGCGTGTGAATACATCACCGGGTCGCCGCCGGCCTCCGCGACTGCGCCGGCCAGCGTGTAGCTGTTCACGTCGTAGATCTGGCCGGCGGCACTGTTGAGTGGGTCCCCGGGCCGGACGAGTTCGTCACCGGTCGAGAGGATACCGACCTGCGGCCGGCCACGCACCGGAACCTCGTCGACGCCCAGCGCCGACAGGAGTCCAATTTCACGCGGTGTGATACGTGTTCCGGGACCGAGTGCCCGCGCCCCGGCCGCGATGTCCGCGCCGGCGAGCATCACGTTGTCTCCGGGCGCGACGGACGTGCGTATCTCGACGCCGTCGTCCGTTTCGGTCGTCCGCTCGACCATCACGACAGCGTCCGCGCCGGGGGGCATCACCGCGCCGGTCGATATTTCGGCGACCGAGCCCGGCTCTACCGTCACGTCGGGTTCCTCGCCGGCGTGGACTTCTCCGGCGACGGACAGCGCGACCGGGTCGGCCTCGTCAGCGCCGAAGGTGTCTCTGGCGTGGACAGCGTAGCCGTCCATGCTCGCACGGTCGAACCCCGGCACGTCGATGCCGGCGTCGATCCGCTCCGCGAGCACGCGGTCGCGGGCGTCAGCCAGCGGGACCGTTTCCGGGTCGGGGTCGATGTCGAGGCCCGCGACGACCTCGTGGGCCTCTTCGGGCGACGCGAGGTCACGGAACTCCCGCCGGTCGCTCACTGTGACCACTCCCAGTCCTCGACGGTCACGGTGTCACCGGCGTCGTACCCCTCCACGGACTCCGGCACGACGACCCAGCCATCGGCGAGCGCGACGCTTGAGAGGACACCGGAGCCGCTGGCCCGCGTCGGCGTCGCGGTCGTTTGCTCGTCCACGTCCTCGTCGTGCAGTTCCACCCGCGCGTAGGTTCGGGTCCCCGGCTCGCTGGCGATCTTCCGCGTCAGTTCGGCTTCGGTCGTCGGCGGGTCGGTCGACGGGAGATGGCCGGCCCGCCGAAGCGCCGGTCGGAGGAACTGAACGGCGTTGACGATGCAGGCGACCGGATAGCCCGGGAGCATCAGAATCGGCGTCTCCTGGGCCACGCCGAGTGCGACCGGGTGGCCGGGCTTCAGCGCGACGCCGTGGACCAGCACCTCGCCGATTCCGTCGACGACCTCCGGCAACAGGTCGCGCTCGCCGACGGAGGACCCACCGGTCGTCACTATGAGGTCGTGATCCAGATCGTCCGTGATGGCTGCCCGGAGCGCGTCGATATCGTCGGTGACGATGTCGCGGTAGGTCGCATTGCCGCCCCAGCGCTCGACGTACTGGGTGACGGTCTGGCCGTTCGTCTCGATGACCTCGCCTGGGTCTGGGTCGTCCTGCACCAGTTCTTCCCCCGTCGGAATCACGCTGACAGTCGGCCGCTCGTACACTTCCACAGTGTCGTTCCCGACTGATTTCAGCAGTCCGAGGTCCGACGGGCGGAGCCTGTGGCCATCCTCATACAGTGTCTGCCCTTCCTCCACGTCTTCGCCGACAGGGGCGACGTTCTCCCCCCCGGCGACCGCATCGAACACCGTGACACTGTTGCTGGTCACCTCGGTCTCCTCAACCATCACGACGGCGTCGGCACCCTCGGGAAGTTCGCTTCCCGTGTGGACGCGGGCCGCCGTGCCTGTTGTCACTGCCTCGCCGACCCGGAGCGACTCCGGCGATCGCTGGCTCGCGCCGAACGTGTCTTCGGCTCTGACTGCGAAGCCATCCATCGCCGCGCGGCGATAGTGGGGCACCGCGCGCTCGGCAGTGATCTCCCCCGCGACGACACGCTCGTCGGCGTCGCGCAGCGAGACGCGCTCCGTCCGTCCGTGTGGCGTCACTGCGTCCAGCAGCGTCTCCCTGGCCGTCGTCACCGGGGTTCTGTCCTTGAATCCGGCTGACTTCCGGGACTCGTTGCTCATATGTGTACGAATGGCCGGCACACCAAAAAGCTCGCCAGATTCAGGGGGCTTCGGTCGGAAGCAAACGTATGGCTGAGTCGGACCTGCGCTGTCGCCTCTGCGGGAGCGACCTCTCGAAAGGACTGGTCGCGACCGACAGCCGGCACTGCTGTCTCAACGCCACCCATATCGCCGGGACCTGCCCCGAACACGGTCCGGTCGGACCCCACCACGCTGTAGAAGACTAACCGGGCTGAGCATCGCGGAGGTTCAAGTACGGGAACGGGACCACGCCTCAGTGTGCTTCCGGGACTTCCTGCCGCTGACCCGACAGCGACGGTCGCGCTACTCGCTGCGGTTGGGGCAGGGGTCGGGCTGGGCACACTCAGCGGACTCGTTCCGGGGTTGCACGCCAACACGTTCGCGCTCTTGCTCGCCGCCGCGGCGAGCAGTCTGCCCGGGCCGCGGCTCTACGTCGGCGTCGCGATGCTTTCGGCCGGCGTGACACACACTTTTCTCGACGTGATTCCGGCGCTGGCACTGGGTGTGCCCGACCCGGCGATGGCCGCCAGCGCGCTGCCGAGCCACCAGCTAGTCATCGAGGGCCGCGGTCGGGAGGCGCTTCGCCTATCGGCGCTGGGGAGCGGGCTGGCTGTGGTGTTTGCTGTCCCACTAGCGGTTCCACTCACCCTCCTGATGGAGCGTGCGTACCCATTGCTTCGGCCGCGGCTCCCGGTGCTACTCGCAGGGGTCGCTGCCCTCCTCGTGGTCACGGAGCACGGCCGCCGCCAGCAGGTCGGCGCTGCGTGTTCGCTCGCCGCGAGCGGTCTGCTCGGCATCGGTCTGCTCGATGCGCCAGTGACCGGAGCGTTGCCTGTATCGGACGTGCTGGTCCCACTGTTTTCGGGGCTGTTCGGAGCACCGGTGCTCCTGGCGGCTATCGAGGGAGAGGGCGTCCCGCCACAAGCCGACGCGACGGTGACGACGCCGCGGCGAACAGTCGGCGTTCTCGCGGGTGTCGGGACCCTCTGTGGCGGCGCTGTCGGCTACATTCCGGGCGTCTCCAGCGCCATCGCGGCCACGCTGGCACTGGGGCTTGTCGCCGAAGGTGGGCCACGGGCGTTCATCGTGACGACGAGTGGCGTCAACACGGCGACGGCGGTGTTTGCGCTGTTCGCGCTCATCTCGCTCGGAACGCCCCGAACCGGCGTCCTCGTCGCGCTGGACCGGGCCGAGGTACCGCTTGTGCTCCCGGCGTTGCTCGCCGCGGTCGCTATCGCTGCCGTCGCCGGCGCGATACTCGTCCCGACACTGGGTGACCGGTACCTCCGAACGGTCGGCAGACTGGACCCGACACGCCTCTCGCTGTCGGTGATTTCGGTACTCGTCTGTCTCTCCGCGCTCTTCGCTGGCCCCGTCGGTATCGGAGCGTTCGGAGCCGCCACGCTGGTCGGACATCTCCCGCCATGGTTCGGGTCCCGCCGGGCGACCCTGATGGGGGTGTTACTCGTCCCGCTGGCGCTATAGGTAGTCCCGCTGGCGGAAATGGCCGAGCAAGACGGCGACGACGGTCACCATCCCAATCATCACCGCGGGATAGCCGAACGCCCAGCCCAGTTCCGGCATATTGTACGGGCTGTCGGCGAAGTTCATCCCGTAGACGCCGACGACGAAGGTCAGCGGGATAAAAATCGTCGCGACGACGGTCAGCACTTTCATCACCTCGTTTGTCGACTGGGACACCGTGTTCAGGTAGATGTCCCGCGCCCCCGCCACCAGGTCGCGGTAGGTCTCGGTCAGGTCGACAATCTGGACCAGATGGTCGTACACGTCCCGGAAGTACTTCTCCGTCTGTGGCTGGATCTGTTTGGGGTCGCCACGGGCGAGCACGCCGATCGCCTCCCGTGCTGGCCAGACCTGTTTGCGGAAGGACAGCAGGTCGCGCCGGACATCGTTGATCCGTTCGAGCGTCTCGATATCGGTGGAGATCGTCACCTCCTCCTCGATCTGCTCGATATCGGTCTCGATCTCATCCAGCAGGTCGAAATACGCGTCAACGATGACATCGATGACCCGATAGGCAGTGAAATCCGGGCCGCGGTGGAGGAGTCGCTCGTCCCCGCGACCGACAGCGTCCATCACGCGCTGGACGGACGGGACAGCACCCGTCGACAACGTGACGATCCAGTCGGGGCCGATGAACAAGCCGAGTGGCGTTGTTTTCACCTCCTTGTCGAACGTCGTATCGCCGGGCGTAAGCGACGCAGACTTGACGAGCACGAACGTGTAGGCGTTGAACTCCTGGACGTTGGCTCGGACGTCGTTCTTTATGTCCTCGATAGCCAGCGAGTGGAGATCGAAGGCGGAGCTGACAGCCTCAACCTCGTCGGGTGTCGCGTCGGTGGCGTGAACCCACGTCGTCCCGACAGCGGTTCGGGCGGCCGTCAGGTCCCCGTACTCCATCGCCTGTCCGTCGGCGTACACCACTGTGGAGATCACGGTGTGTCCTCCGTCGGCGTAGCGTGGCCGACGGCAGCCACCGTCAGCCCGACCATGACCGCTGTTACTGACGCGGATCGGCCGAGGTAGGCGACGCTCGTCCCGATGGCGTAACCGACGATGCCGACGAGCGTGAGCACCACACCGGCGACAAACAGCCGATTCATGCCTCCGTCATCACTGGCCCACAAGAAAACAGTGTCCCCGCGATTAGTTGCCCGAGTGCGAAAGACCGCCGAGCAGCGTATCGACGCGGGGACCCTCTTGATCGTCGAACCGCTCGGGATAGACGGCGACGGCGACGACCACGTCGCCCTCGTGTTCGAAGCTCGTGAGGTGAATCAGGACGTCGATTTCCTGGCCCTCGATAGCCGTCGTCCCGGAGAACACAGCCACCTCACGGGACTCGCCCAGTGCGTCTACCGTACGGTTGCGTTCGAACTGGACGTCGTCGATCTGGTCGTTTCGGCTGGCGACTTCTTCGACGAGGCGTTCGTTGGACCAACTCGCAGCGGGGTTCAGCGTCTGTCCCGCCACACTGGCGCTGGGCGTCGAGAAGACGATGAACCGCCCGGCGTTGACCTCGCCGACCGGCCCGAGGTCGATGCCGCGCTCGTACTGTCGGATGTGGTTCGTGACGCGGATGGTTCGCTCCTGGCCGGCGACGGTGACCGTCCGCTCGATGGTCTGTTCGTCAGCCATCGACTGCTCGTAGCCGGTCTCTTCGAGCGCACTGTCGCTGACTGCTGCCGGTGCAGAGTCGAACTCGACCGTCTCCCCGGTTAGCAGGCCGACACAGCCCGACGAGACGACGAGTAACCCGACGAGAAGCGTGAGGATGCCCTTTCGCATTGTTGTTCCTACACTGTGTCCAGTATATAAAGTACGTGGCCGCCCAAGCTATTCTCTGAGATACAAAACGGCCGGTACACGCCCAGTATCGGTCGCTCGACCCTTTCAGAGCCGGTAGGTCGGCCCGTCGTCGGTGTCTTGGACCTCGACGCCGAGCGCTTCGAGTTCGTCCCGGAGCTCGTCGGCGCGTTCGTAGTGACCGGCTTCTCGTTCCTGTTCGCGGATATTTAGAACCAGGTCAACGACGTCACCGGCCAGCGACACGTCGCCGCTGTCGTCGTCGCCGAACGCCAGCCCGAGGATGCCACCGCCGAGTTCCTCGAACACTTCGACGGCGCTGCGAAGCCCCTGATAGTCTCGTTGCTCGTGGGCGTCCAGGTGAGAGTTCACTGCGGCCGTCAGGTCGAGCAGCGCGGTCATCGCTTCCCGCGTGTTGAAGTCGTCGTTCATCGCCGCCTCGAACGCCGAGCGGGCGTCGTCGACGGCCCCGCGCAGGGACTCGTCGGTCATCTTCGCGTAGGCGTCAACGTCGTCGCAGGCCTCGACCGCACGCTCGTAACCGCGAGAGAGGCGATCCCAGCGCTCCTCGGCCTCCGCGATGGTCTCGTCGCTGTAGGTGGCCCGCGAGGTGTAGGCCGTCGACAGCAGGAAGGTGCGGAGCACGTCGGGGCCGAACTCCTCGACGGCATCGGCGACGGTAAAGTAGTTGCCGACAGAGGAGGACATTTTCTCCTCCTCTGTCTCCAGCAGTCGGACGTGGAGCCAGTACTTCGCGAACTGCTTGCCGGTCGCGGCCTCGCTCTGGGCCACCTCGTTCTCGTGGTGGGGGAACACGAGGTCCTGCCCGCCGACGTGGATGTCGATGGACTCGTCGAGGTGCGTCATCGACATCGCCGAGCACTCGATGTGCCAGCCGGGCCGGCCCTCGCCCCACGGGGAATCCCAGGTCTGGGCCGTGGCGCAGGCCTCCTCGGCCGGAGCGGCTTCGGGGTGCTGGTGTTCGGCGATGTCCTCGGGGTCGACGCCGCCAGCCTTCCAGAGTGCGAAGTCCGCCGGGTGTTGCTTCTCCCCTTCGGTGTCCGCGCCCTGTGATTCGATATCGTCGACGGACTGGTTCGAGAGCTTCCCGTAGTCCTCGAAACTGGTCACGTCGAAGTAGACAGAGCCGTTTCGCTCGTAGGCGTGACCCTGCTCGACGAGTCGCTCGACAAGGTCGATGATCTCCGGGACGTGCTCCGAGACGCGGGGGTACACCTCTGCGCGCCCGAGGTTGAGTGACCGCATGTCCTCGATGACCTGCTGGACGTAGTGGCGGGCCACGTCGGCCTCGCTATCGCCGTCTTCGCCGACGCGGGCGACGATTTTCTCGTTGACATCGGTGAAGTTCTCGACGTGGTGGACGTCGTAGCCCAGGTGGTCGAGCCAGCGGGCCATCACGTCGACGTGGACCCAGCCGCGCGCGTGACCGAGGTGGGGCGGGTCGGAAGTCGTCAGCCCACAGTAGTACAGCAGCACGGAGTCGGGGTCGCGCGGCTCGAAGGGCTCTTTCTCACCGGTCAACGTGTTCGTCACGCGAAGCGTCATTATCGGGGGAACTGTGTCCGCCCGCTTTAAGCCGTCGGAAGGCGACTCACCCCTGTACTGTCGCTTCGACCACCCGGAGCGCGTCCGGTCCCGCACGGCGGCTGACCACCACGACGAGCGCGTTATCGGTGACGCCGGCGGCGTCGACAGGAACGTCCGCCGTTCGCAGGCGTCCCAGTGCCTCGGTGAGTGCTGCCGGCACAAGGTTACCGGTGGCGACGATGCCCGTCAGCGAGCCAGCGTCCTCGGCGAAGGCGGTGTCCGCAACTTCGAGGACGATAGCCGACTCCGCGTCGGACGACTCGACCCGACCAAGCCCGCTCTGCATCGAGACTCTGGCGTCGCTGTCGTGTGGCGGGTCAGCGGACAGTTCCTCGGCGAACCGGCGGAGCGCAGTCGCGATAGCTTCCTCTTCGCCGTCGATGTCGAGCGTGCGTGCGGCGGCCGTGTAGTTGACGACGCCGGCCCGAAGTGCGTCGTAGAGGAACGGGCGCTCGCGGACGGCGTCTCTGGTCGCGGCTGCGAGTGACATTAGCGTCAGGCACGAACGGCGCGGGCAAAAGCGGTTCTATCAGGCGCGAGGGAACGCGGTGCCACTGGATAGCTAGTGAGGGGGAGAGCCGACCTATCGTGATCGCGATACGGCGTGGTGGACCCGAAGAATTGTGGCCCACTCCCAGCAAGTGAGAACAGTCATAGGGGATTGTGCCTCTGGACGCCCACTTTCTATATGAGGGAAGGACAATGGCTATTGCACAACGCGAACGGCAAGTGTTCGGACAGCCCCTGGAACCGGCGGACCGAGTCATCGGTGGCATTGTTGTCGCTGCTGGCGCGCTGGGACACGCCGCACTGCTGGCAGCCGCCGGACTGTTGTTCTACGTCCTCCTGTTCGGGCTGTGACTAAGTGGAATCGGTCGGCAGCGACACACTTTCGGCACCCAACACTACACAGCTCGCCGGTTATCCGAGCAGGTCAACGAAGGCCCTAAGGACGGCTCGCACCAACCAGTGGATATGGACGAAGCACTCGTTATCGCGGCCCACGGCTCCCATCTAAACGCCGAGTCGAGTACGCCCACGTACGACCACGCCGACACGATTCGAGCGACCGGCGCGTTCGGCGAGGTCCGTGAGTCCTTCTGGAAGGAGGAACCGTCGTTCCGGGAGGCGCTGCGGACCGTCGATGCCGACGAGGTGTATCTGGTCCCATTGTTCATTTCGGAGGGCTATTTCACCGAACAGGTCATCCCCCGCGAGTTCCGGCTGGAGGACTGGGACCCCGAGCTGTGGGATTCCGACGGGACGAGCGCGACCAACGCGACGCTAGCGGCCGAGGACACGGACCAGACGGTCCACTACTGCGGCCCAGTCGGGACACACGACTCGATGAGCGATGTCATCGTCCAGCGGGCCGAGTCCGTCACTGGCGACCCCGACGTCGGCGAAGGGTTCGGCCTCGCCGTCGTCGGCCACGGCACGGAGCGCAACGAGAACTCCGCGAAGGCCATTCAGTACCACGCAGACCGCATCGAAGAGCGCGGCCGATTCGACGAGGTGCAGTCGCTGTTCATGGATGAAGATCCGGAGGTCGACGATGTCGCGGACTACTTCGAGAGCGACGACATCGTCGTCGTGCCACTGTTCATCGCCGACGGCTTCCACACGCAGGAGGACATCCCCGAGGACATGGGCCTGACCGACGACTACCGAACGGGCTACGACGTGCCGACCACCGTCGAGGGCCACGACATCTGGTACGCCGGCGCGGTCGGGACGGAGCCGCTGATGGCCGATGTAGTGCTCGAACGGGCCGCCGACGCGGGCGCCGATGTGAGCAGCGCCATCGAGCAGGTGCGTGAGGAGACTGGCGGCGCAAAGCCTGCGACTGGTGACTGATAGGTCGCCGACCGCCGCTATCAGGCAGAAAACAGAATTAGTTCGCCGCTGGTTGGCCGGAACCAGCCGACTTTTGCCGACTGAGTTCCGTTTTCCGGTATGGACGGCGAGTACGTGGACGCGCTGGTGGCAACTGCCCCGGATGGCATCGCCTTCGACGACCTCCACGTGGCCCACAACGGCGGCGGGTACACGTTCCAGACGCCGAACGTGGACCACAGTGGTATCGATGAAGAGACGCTCCGGACGGTAGCGGCGGAGTCACCGCACGTCCGAAACTGGTATTTCTGGCACGCCACAGCGCCTCAGAAGGCCGACCGCTGGGCGTTCCTCCGCTGGCTTGAAGACGCTGAGCAGCGGGATGTGGCCGAGCGCTACGATGCACTTGCCGACGGGATTGCTGCGACCTGGGGGGAACTCCACCTGAGCGTCACGCTCTCCGACGGGGAGCGGACCTACAGCATCCGCCACCGTGCCGACGCGGATGTCGGGACCAGCGCGCTTGCGGCCCACGACGATCCACTCGACGCGCGTGAAATTGCGAAACACGACGACGACGGTGGCTATCGCCCGCTCAAAACCGCGCCGTCGCTCCAGACCGGCTGGACGTTCCCCGAGCTATCGGCGAGTGAGTTCGTCACGACAGTCGACGCCTTCTATCCGGCGACCGTTGCGAACTGGCACCGCGAACGGGAGGGCGAACTCGACGTGACCCACTGGCGGGATACCGTCGACCGGCAAACCGGGATTTACGGCGTCGTCAAGACCTGGGACCGCGGCGACGGCTACGAACACGTCAACTGGGTCGCCGAGGCCTGCTGTGACGACTCCCAGTGTCTCAAACGTCGGGAGTGGCAGTACGACGAGGAAACGGACCTCGATGTCGACGGCGGCTCGGGTGAGTTCCCCTGCCGCGAACCCTGCTCGCTCGTCATCGCCGGCGCACGCCAGTGGACGAAAATCGAAGGCGAGACGAGCCAGACCTACGAGTTCGAGCTTACGCCCAGCGAGAAAGAACAGATCGAGGACATCATCGATGCCGTCGCCGACGGCGAGGCAGACGACATCCGCGAGGCGGATATCTACGAGGGGGCCAACCGGTATCGCACGCGGTTCCTGCGCGCGAAGCTGTTCGACGACGAAGGGAACCTCGGCGGCGTCGAGACGGAGCAGTAACCGGGGTTTCAGGACGAGCGAACGGCGACGGACAGAAGTCCCAGCACGATTGCGACCGCGAATACGGCAGCAACGGTCAACAGCACGCTTTCGGTGAGTACCAGCGTGATGAGCCCCGCAATCAGGACGGTGAAACCGCCAGCCGCCAGTATCGGCCCCGCAGACAGGTCTTCGAGGCCAGGTTCGGATTCCGTCGCCGGTTTCGGCTGTGGCTTCGACAGTTCGTCGTCGACGATGACCGGTTCGTTCTCGGTCCCGCCTTCCGGGATGTAGATGTCGATGTACCGGGTCTCGGCACCGTACCCTGTCACGATCTTTAGCTTGCCACGGACCGGCCCGTCACCGTCGACAGTTATTCTGACCAATCGGTCGGTTTCGGCCCGTACGTGGTGGTTCGTGGCGTCGAGCGACGCGATGGAAGAGAGCGAGTCGTCGAGGTGGAGATGGACGTGCAGGGCCTCGCCGTGATTGACTAATCGCACGTCGAAACTCCCTGTCGCGTCGAACTCGTTTGGAACCTCCAGACTGTGGATGTCCGTCCGATTGAGGTGCACGGGCAGGGAGTCAGGCACGGATGTGACTCCGCGTGGCGAGGAAAAAAAGGTTCAGGCCGGTGCCTCGTCGCGCATGTCCGGCGGGAGCAGGTTCGGAATGCCGTCCTCGATGGGGAACGTCTCGCTGCACTCGGTACAGGTGAGCTGGCCCGACAGGATTTCGCCGTCGTCGCGCTCCGTCACTTCGAGGTCGAGGTCGTGCTTGTCCAGAGGGCAGCAGATAATTTCCATCAGGTCCTCTTTCATATATTCAGCCAGGACCGGCGGTCGCAAAAGTCTGCCGCTCTCCCAGTGAGTGTCGCCCCATCGCTGGCTAATCGCGTGTAAACGCTCGAACGGCGAATCGGGGAAATCCGTTAGAACGGATGCTCGCGGACGATGGTTTCGCCGCGGCCGGGACCGACGCCGATGGCGTAGGCCGGGGTGTCGAGTTCGGACTCGATGTATTCGACGTAGGCTTTCGCGTTCTCCGGTAGCGCGTCGTACCCCTCGTCGGCGGCGTCCGCCCAGTCGATCTCGGGCCAGCCGTCGAAGGACTTGAGATTGGCCTCACAGCGCTTCCACTGCTCGGTGGTCGCGGGCATCGACGCCAGCTCCTCGCCGTCGAGCGTGTACGTGTGGCCGACCTTCACTTCGTCGAGGCCGGCGAGGACGTCGAGGTGGTTGATGGCGATTCCAGTGAAGCCGGACACGCGCGTGGAGTGGCGCAACATCGGCAGGTCGAGCCAGCCGACACGTCGTGGCCGCCCGGTAACGGTACCGTACTCGCCGCCTTCCTCTCGGATGTAGTTCGCCAGCTCCTCGTTTTCACCCTCGCCCTGCTCGTCGTAGCCCGGCGTATCGCCGACGACGCCGCCGAGTTCGGTCGGCAGCGGGCCGCTGCCAACCCGGGTGAGGTACGCCTTCACAATCCCGACAACTTCGCCGTCACCGACGACGCCGGGGCTGAGTCCAGTCCCAGTTGCCGCGCCGCCGGCCGTCGGGTTCGAGGAGGTGACGTAGGGGTAGTTCCCGTGGTCGATGTCGATGATGGTCCCCTGTGCGCCCTCGAGCATGACGTTCTGGCCCTCGTCGATGGTCGCGCTGAGGAAGGCCCCAGCGTTGACGGTCATGTCCTCGGCCTCGAAACGGCGGCCGAACTCGCGGAACTCCTCGAAGATGGCGTCCACGTCGAAGGCATCCGGGTCGTCAAGCTCGTCGACGTCGAGGTCGTACACGTCCTCGACGACGGCCCGCTTCTGTGGAACGACGTATTCGAGGCGCTCTCGGAGTACGTCCGGGTTGAGCAGGTCGCCGACGCGGACACCACGCCGACCGGCCTTGTCCTCGTAGGTCGGGCCGATACCTCGGCCAGTCGTCCCGACTTCGTCATCCGTTTCGCTTTTTAGTTCCTCCTCGATACCGTCGAGTACGCGGTGGAACGGGAGAATGACGTGTGCTCGTTCGGCGATGCGAACGTCCGGTTCGAGGCCGCGTTCCTGAAGCGTGTCTATCTCGTCGAACAGCGTTCGCGGATTGACGACACACCCGTTGCCGAGTACGCCGACCTTGCCGCGGATGGCTCCGCTCGGAACCAGCGAGAGCTTGTACTCCTCGCCCTCGTGGACGACGGTGTGGCCGGCGTTGTCGCCGCCCTGATAGCGCGCGACGACGTCCACGTCGTCGCCGTACAGGTCGACGATGCCGCCCTTCCCTTCGTCGCCGAGCTGTGAGCCGACGATGGTTACGGTCATCGCACGCACCTTCCAGCCACCGTGATAAACAGATTACGGTCCTGAACTCACGCTCGTGAGCAGTACCCATGTGAATCGTTACGACGGTTTTAAGACACCCCTGTTCAAACGTATCAACGTTGTAGCGATTGGGCGAGGGAGAACCTTTAAATACCGCAAACACAAGTTAACAATTGCCATGATAGACAGGCTTGAAAAGGAAGTTGACATGCTGGAGCGCCACTTGCAGGTGCTTCGCATGGTTATCGAGAACGAGCCTATCGGTATCGTGAAGATGTCCAACGAAACCGGCTACCCGCACCACAAGGTGCGGTACTCCCTGCGCGTTCTCGAAGAGGAGAACCTCATCGAGCCCTCCAGCCAGGGTGCGATCACGACCGAACAGACCGGTGAGTTCGTCGACGACCTCGACGAGAAGGTCGACGAAATCATCGACAAGCTCGAAGGTATGAAGATCGAAGACGCGGCCGAAATCGAAGGCTAAGCTTCTTTCTCAGAGTTCCGGGACCGCCAGGTGGAACTCCTGGTTTCTCGCTTCTAACAGACAGAGGTGAAAGCCCTTTTTCCGCGAGATGTTCACGAAGCTCTTGCGCTTATCGCGGTTGAACAGTCCACTAGAGGTGGCTTCTTCGGCGGTTTCGAGTGCGCCCGGCTCGAAGAAACTGCTCGTGACGAGAAACGCCGACGCAAGCGACCCGGAGGCGTTGCCGACCCGCTCGGCGTTCCGGATGAGGTCCGACATCTGGCCTTCGGAGGCCGGCTCGCGCGAGTCGTTGATGTTTGCGACGACCAGCGGGTTCCCCATCCGGTCCCGGACGACCACGTCGAACCGTTCCTGCGAGCGGGTCTCCTGACCGTCTTCCGTGTATGTCACCGTGACGTTGCCGTTCAGTTCGGCACGGTCGATGGCCGGAAGCCCTTCGTAGAGGTCTTTCATCGCTCCCGCGTGTCCGGTGTCCCGAATCTCGTAGAGGAGGTTCCGGATGAGCCAGTTGACGAAGCGGTACTGGATGCTGTCTTCGAGGTACTCCTCGAAGGGCGTCCCGTTGACCGTAGCGCCCTCTGCCTCGAACTGCGTGTGATACTCCAGCCTGAGATTCGCCTCGACCTCTTCGCGGCTCGCTTCGCCGTCCTTGGCTTCCTCCAGCGTCGCCTTACCCTTCGAATCGTACCTGACGAAGAGGTTCGTCCCGTTTATCGCCTCGCCGGCGCTGAGCCGGGTGCTACCTGCGGCGGCGTCGTTTTGCTCGTCGAGTTGCTCCTCCAGCCGGTCGATTTCGGCCCGTGCGTCGGCTAGCTCCGACTCTAGACGGTCGCGCTCGTCCCGAAGCTCCTGGTTCGTTGCCTCCAGATCCGTGAGCTCGGATTCGAGGTCCGACACCGTCTCGGCTCGCTGTTCGAGCTCGGACTCGAGCTCTGCCACACGCTCCGGGTCGCGCGGTGTCGGCTCTTCGTCGGCAGGCGACTGTCTCTGGTCCCCTGTCGACGGCTGGGATTGCGGCGTATCGGCCGGCTGCGCCGGCTCCGGGTCGTTCGCAGTTGTGCCACGCCTTTCCTGAGCCGGTGCTGGTCCCTGCACGCTGGATTCGGTCGACGGCATCGGGTCGTTCTGGGCCGGCTGGTCGCGTCGCGGTGTCGATGCCTGTTGCCCACCTGTTGGCGGCGTCTGCGTGGGAGAAACGCTGGTGGCTGTGCTTTCCTGCGCACCGCCGGACTTGTTCGGGTCCAGCGACGGGACCGAGCGCGTCTCCAGATCCGCACTTGACCTGCCAGAACCGGCGTCCGGCGTCGGCGTTGCCGCTCCGGTCCCGGACTGTGTCTGGGACGGCTGTGGCTCGGGGCTCTGTGTCGATTTCGGGTCTTCCGGTTCGGCGCGACGGTCTGCCGAAGCCGCCTGATCGCTCTGTGTCGGGGTGCTTCGCGCGCTGGCGTGCTGGGATTCCTGTGTCTGTGATGGCTCAGTCGCCGATGGTTTCGGCTCGGTCTCCCCGGCAGTTTCCCTCACTCCGGCCTCCTGTTCAGTGGCCTCGTAATCAGGTTCCGTCTGTGTCGCGGTATCGGTTTCTGTCGTCGCCCGGTCTGTCGCTTTGCTGTCTGGCCGGTTGTCTGCATTCGGCTTTTCGTCCACGCTCGATTGCTCGTCAGACTCGGAACTGCGGCGGGACCGGCCAGGAGTCGCACCGGCGGCTTTCGATCCGGGCGGGCCGCTGCTTGCAGGGCCGCGGTCCCGCGTCGACTCCGCTGCGGTCTGGGCCTGTCCGGCGTCGTCGGTTCCATCGGCTTCGGTATCTCCGACGGGGTCCGGGGACGGGTCTACCGGTTCATCGCTGGCGACGTCCTGTGGTGTCGGTTCGTCTGGTACCGCCGTATCTGTCGGCGTGCTGTCTATCGCACCTTCGTCGGTAGCGGCTGTCTCGTCACCAGCCTCGAGCGGGTCAACACCGGCAGCCGCCGGGTCCGCTGACTGCTCGTCCGTGTCGTCCTCCGGCGGTTCCGGAATCTCGATCGGCTCGATGTCGACCGGCATGACCTCGTAGATGCCGACCTCGTCGTTGGCCGTCTCGAACGCCTCGTCGTCGGTGATGAGGTTGTCGGAGTTGCCGACCCACGCGACGCTCATCGAGCGGCCTTGGTGGTAGACGGTGTAGTAGTCGCCCGAGAGGACGTTCTCGGAGAGTTCGATAAAGCCGGTAAAGTTACCGCTCGACAGCGTCTGATCGACTTCTGCAAGTGCCGTGTCTTCGGTGTAGTACTGTGCTTTCACCTCGTCGGCGCGTTCCTGCATCACTGCAAGCAGTGGCAACGCCTCGTGGGGTGACCGTTTGGCTGTTCCCGACGCGTCCTCGAAATCCTCGATGGTGCCGTCAAGGACGCCGACGACGGTCCCGTTCAACATGAACAGGCGCGTCGGACCCGTGATGACCGCGCCGGAGAACTCCTGTCCGGCGAGGTCCTGCAGGCCCGCGAACCCGCCGTCGAACGGTACCGACTCCCAGCCGTCGACCCGTTCGACCGTGCGTGTACTCATTACTCCCACCAAGCCGGATGGTGGACAAATAGTTTGTGCCCACGGGCGCGGTCCGATGGACATATGACGATTCGGGCGCAATTGCTGGTATGGCAGAGGAGCCGGGACTAAGCGATCAGTATCCGACTGCGAGTCCGTGGCCGCTGTTCGTCGCACTGGGATTAGCACTGTCAGAGATCGGCGTGTTCGTCGGACTCTTTCCAGTGGCCGTCTTCGGACTGATACTGTTCGGCGGGAGCATCGCCGGTATCCTCACGGAATCCGGATACGCGGAACGGCCGTGGCCGACCCTGCTTGGGGTGGGCGTGGTGCTTATCATCCTCGCCGCCGCGTTTACGCTCTGGCAGGTCCCGGTCGCCGATATCGCGCTGTCGAACGTCGGGACCGGGCCACTCTTTACTCGGCTAGTTGCCGTCGCCGCGGCGGGTGCTGTGATGATCGCAATGGGCGGCGTCGCCTCAGTTATGGAACAGACCGCGGCCTGAGACGGGTACTAGCCCGATTCGGAAACCAACACTCTATTTACTGGCCTGTTCTAACGGGCAGGCATGGCTCTGTTCGGGTTCGAAAAAGATACCCTGCTCGACCTCACTGTGAACGTCATCCCGCTCGGGATCCTCTTCTTCTTCATCGTCGCGTTCGCCGCGTTCCCGGCGTTCGGAACCGATCCCGTCTTCACCGGGCTGCAGTTCGCACTGATTATCTCGATGTTCCTGCTGCTCGCTGTCCTGACCTACTACGCGGGGAAGGCCGTCGAGAACGCCGAGAAAGAAAGCGGCGAGCTGGGTCACGAAGACTGAACTGACAGTTTCGGAGAGATCACTTCGAAAACCGATCGTCCTTGCCACCGGGCGACAGTATGAGTCGGCCCTTATTTCTGAAGCTGTAACGCTGGATGGGAGCCGTATTTTATGGTCGTTGCTGCAGGAATCGACCCTTTGATAATGTCCCAGTCCTGAAGGACGACTATGGTAGCAGGAGATATTGTGCTGACGGGGCTGATGGCCGTCCTCCTCGTCGGCGTCGCCGCGCTTCTCACCCGTGTCGAGAACTGGCGTTCGTATACGCCGCTCGCGGGTGGCGGGGCCGTCACGGGTGACGAGACGGCGGTCATCAACCGTGAGAAACCCGCAGGTATCATTCGCTGGCTAACAACCGTCGACCACAAGGATATCGGTCTGTTGTACGGGGTGTACGCGGTCATCGCATTCGCTGTGGGTGGTATCATGGCGATGCTCATCCGCCTCCAGCTCGTTACGCCCGGAGGGGCCATCCTCAGCAACAACGCCTACAACTCCATCCTGACGAGTCACGGTATCACGATGCTGTTCCTGTTCGGGACGCCCATCATCGCGGCGTTCGCGAACTACTTCATCCCGCTGCTCATCGGGGCCGACGACATGGCGTTCCCGCGTATCAACGCCATCGCGTTCTGGCTGCTCCCGCCGGCGGCGCTACTGATCTGGGCGGGGTTCTTCCTCGCGCCGGTGACCGAGAACATGATCGAACCGGCCCGGACGGCCTGGACGATGTACGCGCCGCTGTCCGTCGAGCAGGCGAACCCTGGTGTCGACCTGATGCTGCTCGGACTACACCTTTCGGGTGTCGCAGCGACGATGGGAGCGATCAACTTCATCGCGACCATCTTCACGGAACGCAATGAGGAAGTCAACTGGGCAAACCTCGACATCTTCTCGTGGACGATCCTCACCCAGTCCGCGCTGATCCTGTTCGCCTTCCCGCTGCTGGGGAGCGCTATCGTGATGCTGCTGCTGGACCGAAACCTCCAGACGACGTTCTTCGCCGTCGAGGGTGGCGGCCCGCTGTTGTGGCAGCACCTGTTCTGGTTCTTCGGCCACCCCGAGGTGTACATCCTCGTCCTGCCGCCGATGGGACTGGTCAGCCTCATCCTGCCGAAGTTCTCCGGCCGGAAGCTGTTCGGCTTCAAGTTCGTCGTCTACTCGACGCTCGCCATCGGTGTGCTGTCCTTCGGCGTCTGGGCCCACCACATGTTCTCGACGGGCATGGACCCACGGCTCCGGGCCTCGTTCATGGCTGTCTCGCTGGCTATCGCAATACCGAGCGCCGTGAAGACGTTTAACTGGATCACGACGATGTGGAACGGCCGCCTGCGCCTGACGACGCCGATGCTGTTCTGTATCGGCTTCGTCTCGAACTTCATCATCGGCGGCGTGACGGGCGTGTTCCTCGCCTCCATCCCCGTCGACCTGATCCTGCACGATACCTACTACGTCGTCGGGCACTTCCACTACATCGTGATGGGGGCCATCGGCTTCGCGGCCTTCGCGGGCATCTACTACTGGTTCCCCATCTTCACCGGTCGGATGTACCAGCGCACCCTTGGGAAGGCGCACTTCTGGTTCTCCATGATCGGGACCAACATCACGTTCTTCGCGATGCTCGCGCTGGGCTATCTGGGAATGCCGCGCCGCTACGCCACCTACCAGTTCGACGGCGCTATCGCGCCGCTGACGCAGGTGTCGACGTTCCACCAACTGGCGACCGTCGGTGCGCTCATCCTGTTTATCGGCCAGCTGTTCTTCGTCTGGAACATCGTCCAGTCCTGGCTCGAAGGCCCGAAGGTCGAGGACGGCGACCCGTGGAACCTCGAGCGCGACGGCATGCTGGACCGTGAGTTCCAGTGGTTCGAGGAGCAACTCGAAGCCGACAGTCCGGAGAAGGACCCGTCGCTGCTTGCTGACGGCGGTCAGGAAGAACAAGACGAAGACGACTCATAACCGTCGCGAACGCTGTTTTCGCTGCTTTTACTTCGTTCGCAGCCACGCCAAACCTGACAATTCCTGTTAACTTGCGCCGGAAACGAGTACCATCGCGGTTACGAACATCATGAGTGCGATTCCGGTCAGGACGAGAAACAGGAGCTCCTTCTGTGACATAGGATAGCTACGGCGTGGAAGTGAAAAAGGCTAATCGTCTCCGCGCCGTTGTTCTCACATGAGCGAAGTTGAGGCCAGGTCTGGACGGCAGATCGTCCTTCGCCTGTACGTCGCTATTGTTGTTCTTGCCGGTGTAATGGGGTTCGTACTCGGCAGCATCCGACCGGAGAACCTCGAACCGGAACTGTTCAGTGTAATCGCGCTACCGCCGACGCCGTTTGGCGTCGCAATCTACGGATTCGTCACTATCGGTATCGTCCTTGGCGTGTTACTTGGCCTCGTCGTGTACGTCTCCGAACGGGTCGACGACGCGGCCGGATCCTGAACTGGTCACGCCACGCTGGCCGTCTCCTGATAGCTTCCGTATTCTGCCTCGAAGACGGCCATGATCTCGCCCATCGTCGCGTAGGCTTTCACCGCGTCGATGATGACGGGCATGACGTTCCCGCCGTCGGTGATCACCTGCTGCAGTTCGTCGAGCGCTGCTTCTACGGCCGCGTCGTCGCGCTCTGCCTTGACTGTCGCAAGCTTGTCCCGCTGGCGTTCCTGCACGTCTTCGTCGACGGTGAGGATCTCGGGTTCGGTGTCCTCTTCGACGGTGTACTTGTTGACGCCGACCATGACTTCTTCCTCGCTCTCGACGCGCTGCTGGTACTCGTAGGCGGCGTCCTGAATCTCACGCTGGAAGTAGCCGTCCTGAATCCCTTGAATGACGCCGTCGCGGACCGATCCGTCGCCGAGGTCGTCTCTGATGTGATTGATGTAGGCCATCGCCTTCTCCTCGACCTCGTCGGTCAGCGACTCGATGGCGAAACTGCCGCCCATCGGGTCCACGATGTCGGCCGCGCCCGACTCCTCGGCGATTATCTGCTGTGTTCGGAGCGCGACCCGCACCGCCTGCTCGGACGGGAGCGCCAGCGCCTCGTCGAAGCTGTTGGTGTGCAGGCTCTGGGTCCCGCCCAGCACACCCGCGAGGGCCTGAATCGTCACGCGGACGATGTTGTTCAGCGGTTGCTGGGCGGTCAGTGACTGGCCGGCAGTCTGGGTGTGGAACTTCAGTTGTTTGCTCGCGTCGGCCTCCGCGTCGTACCAGTCGTCCATCACGCGGGCGTAGATGCGGCGAGCCGCGCGGAACTTCGCGATTTCCTCGAACATGGAGTTGTGCGAATTGAAGAAAAAGGACAGCTGTGGGGCGAACTCGTCGACGTCCATCCCGCGGTTCAGACAGTCTTCGACGTAGGCGAAACCATCAGCAAGCGTGAACGCGAGTTCCTGTATTGCCGTCGAGCCGGCCTCGCGGATGTGATACCCCGACACCGAGATGGGCTTGAACTTCGGCGTCTCCTGACTGGCGAACTCGATGGTGTCGGTGACGAGCTTTAGCGACGGCTCCGGGGGGATGACCCACTCCTTCTGTGCGATGAACTCTTTGAACATATCGTTCTGAAGCGTCCCTCGGATCTCTTCGCGCGGGACCCCTTGCTGGTCGGCCAGCGCAATGTACATCGCATAGATGACGGGAGCGCTGGGGTTGATAGTAAAAGAGGTCGACACCTCGCCGAGGTTGATGCCGTCGAACAGCCGTTCCATGTCCGCCAGCGTGTCGACGGCGACACCCTCCTTGCCCACCTCGCCGTCGGCCATCACGTCGTCGGAGTCGATCCCCATCAGCGTCGGCATGTCGAAGGCCGTCGACAGCCCCGTCTGGCCCTCGTCGATGAGGTAGTGGAACCGCTCGTTGGTCTCGTCGGCGGTCCCGAAGCCCGCGAACTGTCGCATCGTCCACTGCCGGCCCCGATACATTGTCGGATAGACACCGCGTGTGAACGGCTCCTCGCCGGGGAAGCCGATATCTTCCTCGTAATCGAGGTCATCTACGTCGCGTGGCGTGTACAGCCGGTCTACATCGAGGTTTGAGACTGTCGCGAACCGTTCCTTGCGTTCGCCGTAGGCGTCCAGTACGGGGTCCAGTGTCTCGGCTTCCCACTCATCTTTCTGCTCGCGGATGCGCTGGAGGTCCGACTCGTCGAACATACTCCGGTGTATGTCATGATTTAGTAAGAAGGTTCGGGGGAAGCGAGATGTGGCCGTCGGTCACACCGTTGCGGACTAGTCCTGAAGACGTTCCGTCGTCTGCACGAGCGGGTGGTGTGCGTAGTCGACGACTTCGATATCGTCGATCGACTCCAGATCGGAGTCCGCGGCCGTCTCAGCCATCCCTAGTTCGACCGTCTCGTCGAGGACGATGACGTAGGCATCCATCTCATCGATGTCGAGCCGCGCGGCGGCTTTGACGCGGTGGTGGCCGTCCGCCAGCAGGAGGTCGCCACCGTTGTCGATGACGACAAGCGGTTCCGCCAGCCCGCGTTCCAGTTCGTACACCCGTCCTTCGAGTTCGTCGGCATAGACCGTCGTCTGTGTCGGCGTCAGTTTGTCAAGGTCCACCTCACGGCGGCCTTCGTGTGTCGTGATACCGTGGATGTTCTCGAGCGTCCTGCTGAGCTTGTCCACCTTGCCCGGGGTCGCCCGCTCGATCTGTGAGCGGATCACGTCGGCGTTCGAGATGATGCCGACGAGGTGGCCGGCATCGTCGACGACTGGGAGTTTCTGGATGCCCGACCGCAGGATAACGCGCGCCGCGTCCTGAACGGCCATGTCCGGATGCGCCACGAGGATGTCGTCGGTCATCACGCGGAACATCGGCTCGTGGTCTTCCGCTAGCAACAGGTCGCGCGCGCTGACGAACCCCTCGACGCGGCGGCCGTCCGTCACTGGAAACCCACTGAAGTGGTCGTTGTCGGCGATACGTCGGGCGACCTCCCCGACAGTGTCGTCGAGTTCGACGGTGGCAACCTCGCGTGTCATGTAGTCTCCGACCGTCGGTCGACTCGATTCCTCCATCGGCACCGAGTTCTCGACCGACAATAAAAAAGGCTCGCCTACGACGGCTCGCTGTCGTCGGGTTCGACGAGCGTTTCTGGGCTGTCTTCCCCATGTTCTGACTCGTCGTCTGTCGGTTCAGCCGCGTCGGCTGCCTGTTCCGACTCGTCACTTCCGTTCTCGTCGCCGTTTTCCAGAAACATCACATCGCTGTTCCAGTCCGTTGCGGTGTCCTCGTTTGACCCTGCAGGCGCGTCTCCAGCCGTCGCGATGGTGTCTCCGCTGTCCCGTCCAAGCGCCGTCGATTCCGTGAACGCGGTCACGTCGTAGTCGGAGCGCGCGTAGACACGCCCGAGCAGCCGGTGGGACCGCGACTGGATGGCGTCGAGAAATCGGTCCGAAACGATAGAGCGGACAATCTCCTCCAGCGACTCCTCGCGGTCGTCGACGGTTATCATCCCCAGGTCGATCTGTGCGCCCGCCATATCGGCGTGACCGCCCGCGGACCCGATCTGTCCGAAAGCGTCCCGGAGTGCCTCGCCGAGATCGATGTCCGCCCCACGCGCCCGAGCCGAGGCGTAAATCGTCCCGTCGACGACGCCGTACACCATCGTCGCCTGGACGCCTTCGAGATCGAGTAGCCTGTCGGCGGCCTGTGCGAGCGCGTCACGGTCACTGATCTCGCCAACGCCGGTCAGGAGCACCGACCCCTCCTGCTCGCGGTTCGCAATCGCGCGGCCGATGACTGACAGCGTCTCCGCGCTCACACTCGGGTCTTCGATGCGCTGTAGCGTCGCCATGTCGGCGTCTGTCACGAGATGCGCGGCGGCCTCGAAGTCCGCGGCAGCGACTTCCCGCCTGAAGTCCTTCGTGTCGACCTGAATGCCGAACAGCAGGCCCGTCGCGATGGGTGTCGGAATATCGACGTTGAACCGCTGGAGATAGTCGACCAGCAACGTACTCGTCGCCCCGACGCCGCTCCGGAGGTCGACGAAGCGGGCTTCGATCGGGACCCGCGGCGGGTGGTGGTCGATGACAATATCGATCGGGGTCTCCGGCGGAAGCTGGTCGTTGACGCCGGCTCTGGAGTGGTCGACCAGCGCGAACGCGTCGAACGCTTCCAGTTCATCCGGCGAATCGGTATCGAGGTTTCGGAGGTCGAATTCGAGGAGATTGACGAACGCCCGGTTCTCCTGATGTGAGATCTCCCCGTAGTAACAGATCGTCACCTCGCAGTCGGCCCGTTCAGCGAGCGCTCCGAGGGCGACAGCGCTGGCAATCGCGTCCGGGTCGGGGTTGTCGTGCGTGACGACGGCGAGATGGTCGTCGATGTCCCGGAGAACCTGATGGAGCTGTCTGGCCCGCGTTCCTTCGTCTCCGACTGACTGGGTGACGTAGTCGGTAACGACAGACTCCGGCGTGACGACCCGGTCCGCCACGCTGTCGAGTCGGTCGCGCTGGTCTGCCGTCGCGCCGCGGCCAGCGTACGCGAGAAGGAACACGTCGGGAAAGCAGTCACGTGCGGCCGTCGCCGCGCCGCCGTTCCGTTCCGGGTCTTCACTGGCGACGATGACGCTCTCCGGATGAAAGTCGAGACCGGCGAGAACAGACGGGTCAGTCTGGTCGGCTTCGAGCACGTTGATGCCGTCCGCCCGGAGCGTTTCAGCGCGGTGCTCGTCTTGGGTCACAACTGCCAGCTCGCCGCGGTCGTCGCTAATCGCGTCGAGAAGGTCCGCGGCCGTCGGCCCGAGTCCGAGCACCAGCCGAGAAAGCATACCGTGCAGTCAGCACTGGAGCGTCTAAAAACCCGTTACTTCAGCCGTTCCTGCAGAAACGACGGATGCGCGGCGGTAACACCGTCGAGGGCGAGGATCTTGTCTTCGATGACGTCCGCCAGCGAGTCCCCGTCCATCGCCCGGACTTCTGCCATCAGCATATGATCGCCGCTAGACGTGTACAGTTCTTCCATCTCCGGAATCTCCTTGAGGTTCCGCGTGGCCTCAACGTAGCAGTCGCTCGCGATGTCGATCCCGACCAGTGCAATCGACTGGCCCGCCAGCTTCTTCGGGTCGACATCGGCGGAGTAGCCGACGATGACGCCCTCCTCCTCGAGTTTCTGGATGTATTTCCGGACTGTCGGCTTCGATACCTCCGCTCGCTCCGCGATTTCTGCGTACGAGGCCTGTGCGTCCTCTTCAAGGACCGACAGGATTCGACGCTCCGTAGACTCGGCACTCATGGACTAATCTTTTCGGTGCATGAAAAAATATCTTCCGAACCGGAAACCGACGTTCGAGGTGGTATCCGCAGCCCGGTAGTGGGCCTTATTTGTGGTGTTCGAGGAGGTTGTCGTAGGTCCGTTCCCACTCCGCGTCCTCGTCGAAGTACCGCTCTGCGAGCGGCTCCTCGGGCATCTCGCCGATCTGGCGCTTCTCCTCGCCGTAGGAGGGGCGCTCGTCTTCGATGTACATCCGTCCGGTCAGGACTTCGCCCTCGTACAGTCGTTCCTCGGTCTTTCGCATCATCTCGGCGGCTTCCGCGCGGTCCGAGACGTCGAAGTCGAACTCGTCGGACTGCTGGACGTCCGTGTACGGGACGTAGTGCTTCGCGTCCTTGTTCCAGGTCGGACACTGGGTCAGGAAGTCGATGTGCGCGAAGCCGTCGTGTTCGATGGCTTCGGCGATGATCTCCTTCGCCTGGTTCGGGTTGACAGCCGCAGTCCGGGCGATGTAGGTCGCGCCGGCGTTGAGCTGCTGTGACAGGGGGCGGATCGGCGACTTCGCCGAGCCGTGGGGCTGTGTCTTTGACTTGTGACCCTTCGGCGATGTCGGGGATGTCTGACCCTTTGTCAGTCCGAAGATCTCGTTGTTGAACACGATATACGTCATATCGTGGTTTTCACGGGCTGTATGGATGGTATGGTTCCCACCGATACCGTAGCCGTCGCCGTCCCCACCGGCCGCGATGACTTCGAGGTTAGGGTTGGCGAGCTTCGCGGCCCGGGCGACGGGCAGCGAGCGGCCGTGGATGGTGTGGAAGCCGTAGCTGTTGAAGTAGCTGTTGAGCTTCCCCGAACACCCGATACCGGTGAACAGCGCGACCTCGTCGGGGTTCTTGCCGACTTCCGGCATGGCCTGCTTCAGCGCCTTGAGGACGCCGAAGTCGCCACAGCCCGGACACCAGGTCGCCTGGGGTTCGATGCCGGGTGTAAACTCGTCACGCTCGATTTCGCGTTCTTCGTTGATTGCTGAGAATGCACTCATAGGTTAGTCACCTGCCGCGGGTACGTACTTCATGTTGCTCGCGGCGAGTTCCTCGCCGTCGATGCTGGATTCGAACCCGTCGACGATCTCGGCGGGCTCGAACGGGTTGCCGTTGTACTTCAGGAGGCTCGACATCTTGTCGCCGTACTTGCCGAGTTCCTTCTGGGTCAGACCGCGGAACTGGGCCGTCGCGTTCATCTCGACGACGAGCGCCTCGTCGACTGATTCGAGCCACTCGGAGACTTCCTCCTTCGGGTACGGAGCCATGTCGGAGACGCCAAGCGCCTTGACGGAATGGCCGTTCTCGTTGAGTCGGTCGACGGCCTCGAAGACGGTCCCCTGCTGGCTGCCCCACACGAGGATGCCGTAGTCGGCGTCCTCGGGTCCGTGGTAGGTCTGGTGGGACGTGTTTTCGTCCAGATCAGCACGGATGTCGTCGAGCTTGTTGAGCCGACGGTTCATCTGGGCGATGCGGTTCTCGGGGTCCTCGCTGATGTGGCCCGATGGGTTGTGCTCGTTGCCCGTCGCGAGGAAGCGGCCGTCCTTCTGGCCCGGCACGGAGCGCGGGCTGACGTTCGAGCCGTCCTCGGGTTCGTGGAGGAACCGCTGGAACTTCCCGGAGGAGTGGTGTGCTGCGTCCTGAATCTCCTCTTCGGTGAGGACCGATCCGGGGTCGGCGTTCGGTTCCTCGTCGAAGTGGCTGGCCGGGAGGTTCCGGAGTTCGCCCTGGATCTTCTGGTCGTAGATGACGATAGCCGGGATCTGATACTCGTAGGCGATGCGGAACGCCGAGCGGGTCTGCGTGTAGCATTCGCGGATGTTCGCCGGTGCGAACACGACGCGAGCCGAATCGCCCTGTGACGTGTACAGGACGTGTTCGAGGTCAGCCTGCTCGGGCTTGGTCGGCATCCCCGTCGAGGGACCGGCTCGCATCGCTTCGACGAGTACGATTGGCGTCTCGGTCATCTCCGCCAGCCCGAGCGGTTCGGACATCAGCGCGAAGCCACCACCGGAGGACCCGGACATGGCTTTTACGCCGGCATGGGACGCACCGAGCGCCAGTGCGGCGGCTGCAATCTCGTCTTCGACCTGTTCGGAGATCCCGCCGAACGAGGGTAGGTGCTGTGACATGATCGTGAACACGTCGGTCCACGGGGTCATGGGGTAGCCCGAAATGAAGCGACAGCCCTCGTCGATTGCGCCGTAGGAGATGGCGTTCGAGCCCGAGAGAATGACCTGCTCCTCATCGTGGGAGCCCTCGGGGACCTCGATGTCGTGGTCGACGTCGAGTTCGCTGGCGGCTTCGTAGGCGTCGTGCAGGACGTTGAGGTTCGCCTCCTGCATGTCGCCGCTCATGTTCTGTTTGATGAGCTTCTCGAACTCGTCGGTGCTGATGTCGAGAATGGCCGCGGTCGCGCCGATACCGGCCGTGTTCCGCATGATCTCGCGGCCGTGTTCCTTGGCGATACCGCGGAGGTCCATCGGGACGACGTGCCAGTTGTTCTCCTCGGCGGCCTCTTCGAGACCGATCTCGTCGACGTCCTCGTCGTCGAGCAGTCCTTCGTCGTAGAGGAGAACGCCGCCCTCTCGGAGGTCGTCGAAGTTCTCGTACAGCGGTTTGAGTTCTTCTTTGCCGTAGTAGGCCTCTTCCTGTGGGTTCCGGGCGAAGGAGTCACCCAGGGCTAGCAGGAAGTTGTAGCCGTCCCCGCGGGACTGTACCGGTTCGTCCTTCGCACGTACTTCAACGTACGTGTGGCCGCCGCGGATACGCGACGGGTAATGACGATGTGTGAACACGTTCAGCCCCGACCACATCAAGGCCTTCGCGAAGTTCTGGCTTGTCGAGTCGATTCCGTCACCGGAACCACCGGCGATTCGCCAGATTAGTTCGTTGTCTGTCATGGTGAAATCCTCGGCCCCAGCTCTGGTGCCGTACCATTCCGTTGGGGGGCCATGACTAAAGATTTTCCACTATGTAACCACTCATTAATCGTTATCTTTCGTCTCAGGCACCTCAGATTGCCGTTTTCGAAATGGGGTTCGGCGCTATTGGGGAATATTCACAGGGGCAGTATATCCGTCTGAGTCGCACGTGTCAGCAACTAATAGTAAGCCGAGTAACTCCCTCCCACAACGACTAACACAGTGAATACCGATGTACAGTCGAGGATGTCGTTAACGGAACTCATCGCTGGCGTCGAAGATCATCAGAAGACGCTGACCGTCTTCAACGCTGGGCCGACAGTGGCCGAAGACCTACGCGAGCGCTTCGCGGACCGCAACGTTCGCGTCCAGACCGAGCAGACTGAGAGCGGGCGCCCGGGCGAGTTTATCACTCTCAGCGAGGGCGAAGAGGTCATCGCGGCCGCGAGTCTCACTTCGTTCACTGACTCGCTTGACGAAGGCCGTCAGTACATCACGCGGGACAACAGCCCGTACGCGTCGATTCTCGACCACCTCGACGAGACGATGTTCACCTCGTGGTCCATCCAGCGGATGACCGCCGCGTCCCGTGAAATCGAGGACCGCGCGTGGCGCGTAGGACAGGGAACGTTGCACGCCGGCTTCCAGACGCTCTCGACGCTTCAGGGCGAACTCGACCTGTACGAACGACTGGGTGAGACCGACGTGGACGTACACGCCTATGCTGTCCCTGACGTCGAACCACCCGAGTACAGCACGTTCTCGCTACATCTGGAACGGTCGGACGAGATCGCCGACTCGTGGTTCGTCGTCTTCGACGGCGGCGGTGACCCGTCCCAGAAATGCGCCCTGCTGGCCGAGGAGCGCGAACCACGCGAGTTCTACGGCTTCTGGACCTACGACGAGTCGACGGTCGACTGGATCATCGACTACCTAGAGGAGACGTACGGGTACCTCGAACAGTGAAAGTCGCGCTCGAACCGGCTAACACGGCCATTGCCACGGTTTGGCGTTGGCTACCATCTCGTCTGTGATATGCCAAACGTCGCTGAGTCCCGAGAGTTCCGTATCGAAGAGACCGGCGAACGCGTCAACGGTCTCGAACTGGAGTTACACCTGTTTTTCGGCGTGTGGGCCGTCGTCGAGCGCCACGAAGACCGGTGGGTCGTGGCGACTGAAGACGGCGAGCGCCGGACGCTCGTCGCCGTCTCGGACTGACCTGACACGGGCCGCGTCTCAGTCCATCGTCCCGGACACGTCCTCAAACACCGCGAGGTCGTGGCCGAGCAACACTTCGGCCCCCGTGGCACGCTGGCGGTCGCGGCATCGTTCCAGACTCTCCTTCCACGCACCGTTGTTCCACAGGAGGCTCGTCGCCATGGACTGTCCCGCGTAGTTCGCCTCGACGTACGCTTCGTCGCCGACGACGAGAAGCGGCTGGTTCGGGCGGTCGATGAAGGCCCCCATGAGCCCGGGCGTGTGGCCGGGGAGGTGGAGCAGTTCGATGCCATCGGTAAGATGATAGCTGTCGCCGTGGACGATCTCCCAGTTCAGGTCGCGGTCGAAGTCGCTGGCGAGATAGGCGATAGAACCGTCGTCCGTGTTAGCGCTGTAGTACGCGAACGGGAGTTCGTTACGGTGGACGTAGATCGGCACGTCCGTTCCTGCAAAGTTGTGCAGGCCGCCGGCGTGGTCCAGATGCAGGTGGCTCATCACGACAGCATCGATGTCACCGATGCTGTAACCCGCATCTTCGAGATCTGCTGGCAGGGTGTGCTCGGCAGCATCGACGTGTGCGAACGCCTCATACAGCGGCGTCGGCCAATACCCGTCGCCGGCCTCTGGATGAGAGCCGGTGTCCCAGAGGACAGTCATCTCAGGCATCTCTACGACGAGGTTCCAGACGACATACGTTTCGTACTCGTGTTCCGGGTCGCGGTCCGAAGCCGTTGCGACGCTGTGGCCGTCGACGACGAAGTTTCGGTCAGCCTGTACGCGGCCCCGGTCGACGAATGTCACTGCGAGGTCGTCCATACAGTGTTTACGGGCTGTCACAAAGTAAAGAGCGGTGCCGTGCGCCTCGGGCGATAGGCTAGCTCGCTATATGACCAGCCGTTCGCTGTGGAAGGGATTTCATGCTGTATCGGTGCCGAGGTACTTTTATAACGAAATATCCGGAAAAAGCGGGACCCACACACACCACCCTGCAAGTGTTCTCGGTGTTTGCGGGGATGGGGGTGGGGAGGGGGAGGGTCCCGACACATATTTAAAAGAGAGTCAGATTGTTCGATTCTACTGAGAGTGCATGATCAGAATGCTATCCGTATATACGGATATGAGTGTCCTGAAGCACCTATAGGCATGATTCTATGGAAGAGACCGTTCAATCACCAATATGAATAAATTGCATATACCGTAAAGGATATAAACAAATTGCTAGTTCTAGATATAGTCTAGAACGAGATAGTCGAGAATCGCAGGACTCAAGTGTACTATACGAGAGATAGGCGCAGCAGACTGCTCGTGGCTGTTTTCGAGAGGAATCGGAGGAACACTTGCAGGGTGGTGTGTGACTGTTCGGCGTGAAAACACTTGAAACACTTGTACGGTGGTCACTGGTTTTATGTAGAGTCACTCGAAAGGTGGGATACGATGGTCGACGTGAACGAGAACCCGTTCGATGGGACTGACGCGATCTTCGAACGAAAGCAACCGCTGAAAAAAGACACGTTCACGCCGGATACGATCTTTCACCGCGATGAGGAGATCGAGTTCTACATTAACGCGCTTCAGGACGTCATCGTCGGCCACGACCCCAACAACGTCTTCGTTTACGGCCCAACAGGGGTCGGAAAGACAGCTGTTACGAAGTGGGTCCGGGACAAGCTCGAAGAGAAAGCCGAGGCCGAGGACATCCCGCTCACCGTTGTCGGCCCGATAAACTGCCGGAACTACCGATCGGCGTACGCGCTGGTGAACACACTCGTTAACGAGTTCCGGGACCCGGAGAACCAGCTCCCCGAGAGCGGCTACAGCACTGACAGCGTCTTCGAGTTTCTTTACGAAGAGATCGAGGCTGTCGGCGGCAACGTCCTCATTATTCTGGACGAGATCGACAACATTCCAGCGGACGCGCGAAACGACTTCCTCTACGAACTGCCGCGGGCCGAAGCGAACGAGAACACGCCGATCACCGATGCGAAGGTCGGGCTCATCGGGATCTCGAACGACCTCAAGTTCGTCGACGTGCTGGAACCCAAGGTGAAGTCGACACTGGGGGAGCGAGAGATCAAGTTCGGCCCGTACGACGCGACCGAACTCCGGGATATTCTGGGTTACTACGCCGACATCGCGTTCCGGGAGGACGTGCTCGGCGAAGATGTCGTGCCGCTGGCGGCCGCCTTCTCTGCACAGGAACGCGGTGACGTTCGGCAGGGACTCCGAATCCTGGAAAAGGCCGGGGAGTACGCCCGGATGGAGGGCGCGGATGGTGTGACTGAAGCGCATACGCGACGGGCGACAGACACCATCGAAACCGACGAACTGCTGGATTACTTCGAGCACGACCTGAGTTCACAGCAGGCGCTGACGTATCTCGCGACGACGCTTGCGCTCATCGAACCGAAACACGAGGCGTCGACGAAACGGATATACAACCTCTATTCTTCGATTGCGGAGTCGAGCGGCCGCCGCGTGAAGTCCGAGCGGAAAATCTACGAGTTCCTCGACCAGCTTTCGATGCAGGGGCTAGTCCGCTCGGCCGAACGTAACCTCGGCCGCAAGGGTGGGCGCAAATACATTTACGAGGTCACTGACGATCCGACCGATATCATCAACGCTGCACTCCAATCCTCCTACAGCGATGCCGTACCGAGTAACGTCAACGGGATTCTCGAACACTATCTGGAGGACGAGGCCACCGAGTTCGAGGCACCGGACACCACTGACGACGAGCAACAGAACCTCTGGCAGTTCACGTAGCCAGCGTACTTGCTCCCCTCCCCCCTCCGGCCCACACGGCAGAACACTTGCACGGTGGTGTGTGTGTGTTCAACGACGGTCTCTCTATTGTGCAGTCCAGAACAGTTGCGGGGTGGTGTGTGTCTGCCCACGATAGACCGCGACCCCGGAGTGCTAACGAGCGATTATGTGGTAGTTGCCCTCCAGTGCAGTGTGTAGAACACTTGCAGACCGGTGTGTCAGCCCGTCCTGTCGCCGCACCGCGGTATTCCGTTTCGAAAACACTTGCAGGGTGGTGTCAACCCCGATTCGGCGGAAAACACGCCCAAAACGGCCGTTTCCGAACACTTGCACGGTGGTGTGTCCTATCCATTCTATCCTGTTTCTATCGGTGCGGGAAACACTTGCAAGGTGGTGTGAAAGCCCGCACAGAGACGCCGAACTGTAGCGTAGTAACACTTGCAGGGTGGTGCTTTAGTGGAACCCAGGCACGAATACACCCGTGTGAACACTTGCACGGTGGTGTGTGAGCACCTGTGCACTGTTTTGGTCCGGTTGTAGTCGAACTGGAAACACTTGCAGGGTGGTGATAGAACACTCGTAGGGTGGTGTCGGATCGCTTGTGTAGGGCTGTCAGAACACTTGTAGGGTGGTGTGCTGGCCCATTATCACCGGGCTGTCCCTCCAGCAACCGTCCCGTTCGGCGTGCCTGTGCTGTTCAGGCCATCCGATAATGACCTGTCATACAATGACAAAGGCGGCGAGGCTTCGCCAGAGAACACTCGAAGGGTGGTGTTCTCGCGAAAAACACACGTTGTTTGTGACGCAATCAATCAAGCGCTGGTAATCGACTGAGCCCTCCCCATTACATCGGGGCCTGGTTGTAGATGAGGTTCCGCTGGATGTCGTTGGCCCCCTCGTAGATGACCGGAATCCGGACGTCGCGGTACACGCGGGAGATACGGTTCTCCGTCAGCACCGACCGTCCTCCGTGGAGCTGCATTCCTTTCTCCGCACAGTCCATTGCGGCTTCGGTCGCGTTGGTCTTTGCCAGTGCGGCCCAGTAGCCGGCGTTCTCCTGATTGGCGACGCGCTCCGCCGCGTGCCAGGTGAGCGCTCGGGCGGACTGGAGGCCGAGTTGCATGTCGGCCAGTTTGTGCTGGACCGCCTGGAACTCATCGACAGTTTTGCCGAAGGCCTCGCGGTCGTGGACGAACTCCCAGGCTTCTTCGATGGCCGCCGCGGCGAGACCGATGCCGTGCCCGCCGACGACGACGCGGCCGTGATTGAAGAACTCGGCGAGCATGTAGAAGCCGGCCCCTTCGACGCCGATAAGGTTCTCCTCCGGAATCCGGCAGTCGTCGAGCACGATGTGGGCCTGCTTGGACGCCCGGAAGCCCATCTTTTCGGGGATGTGTTCGGCGTGATAGCCGTCGGCGTCCGTCGGGACGATGAACATCGAGTAGTTCCCGTAGCGGTCGTTCGGATCGTCACCGGTCTTGGCGTACAGCGTCACCCAGTCCGCTTCGACGCCGTTTCCGATCCAGTACTTTTCACCGTTGAGTACCCACTCGTCGCCGTCCTTCTCGGCGGCCGTCGTCATCCCGGCGAGGTCGCTTCCGGTCTCCGGTTCGGAGACGGCGAGGCCGGTAAGCTGGTCGCCGGCGGCGACGGGTTCAAGATACTCCTCTTTCTGCCAGTCCGCGCCGTGGTCCTCGACGATCTCTGCCCCGAAGCTGGCGAGTTGGATCGTCAGCGCGATCCCTGCGTCGGCTTTGTACAACTCCTCCGCCATCGCAAGCATCTGCTGGAGGTCGTAGCCGCTCCCGCCCCACTCCTCGCCGATGTCCTGGGCGACGAGGCCGGCCTCCCTGGCTGCTTCGAGCACGTCCCAGGGATACTCCCCGGACGCGTAGTACTCACCTGCAACTGGTTCGATATGCTCCGCGGCGAACTCCCGAGCCTCCTCCTTGACCTCGTGTGCGTGTTCCGGAACGAGTTTCTCGGATAGCAGATCCATGGGAATTATCATGGTTTGTGTACTCATATACTCCGTGGAACTCAGCCAAACACCGTCGTAGTTGTTTCTCGGAAACTCTTGATAATCGGCCAGCACGCTTTTCCATGGCTGTAGCTTTCCTCGGACATGAATCGTCGAGACTACCTGCTCGCCGGAGCGACCCTCGGAACCGCCGGGCTTGCGGGGTGTTCGTTTCTGGCTGCAGCCGAGGCACCACCACCGGACGTTCCGAAACAGCGTCTCGAAGACGGCGGCTGGACGCGAACGGACCAGTCCTCGGAGACAGTGTTCGACCGGAGCTACGGCCCGGTTTCGGTCGAGGCCGTCTCCAGTACGGTCCAGTACGCCGACGAACAGCTACAGGAGCGTGTCGCCAGCCGAACCCTCGACCAGGTCCAGACTGCGCTCTCCGTGTTTTTCGCCACCCGCGTCGATTTCAGCCCCAATCTGGACAATCTTCCGGCTGGCGTGGGTCGCGAGGAACTGCTGGCGGAAGTCAGAACGAACGCCCGTGATAGCTTCGAACAGCAGATGGAAGCGCAGGGGCTGACCGACATCGAGAAATCCGGTGAGGGGACAATCGGTATCGACACCGGTGAGACAGCCGAGACGGTCGAACTATCTGCCGTATACCCATTCGAAGGGATCTCCTTCGACGTGACCGACGATGAGGCTGTCGAGATACCGGCCAGCGACATCGACATCTCGGCGATGTTTGCCGTCTGGCATCACGGCGATTTCGTCGTCATCTCCGGGGGCGCGTACCCCGCCCAGAACTTCGAGCAAGTCGTCGAAAACGACCTGAGTGACGGAATCACAGTCACTGTCGATGTTGATCTCGGACTTCAGCCCGACACCTATCGAACCGAAGTCCGGAATCTCGTCACTGGCGTCGAGTAAATCCCATCATTCACGCCCAGTAACCGCTACTGTCGCTGGAGACATTCGCACTCCGGCGACAATCTCCTATTCTGGCGCGGCGTCGTCAGGGACGCGACCCTCGACGAGTGATTCGTCGGCGTACTCGTCGCGGAGCGACTTCTTGTCGAACTTCCCGGTTGCCGTCTTCGGTACCTCGTCGATGGTGACGAAGTTGTCCGGGACCCACCATTTGGGGTAGGAGTCGAGAATGTACTCCCGGAGTTCATCACCAAGCGTCTCCTCGTCGGCGTCAGGCGTCGGAACGATCATTGCGAGCGGGCGCTCCTGCCAGCGCTCGTGGGGGACACCAATGACTGCCGCCTCGTTAACATCGTCGTGGGCTATCAGTTCGTTTTCCAGTTCAAGCGAGGAGATCCACTCCCCGCCGCTCTTGATGACGTCTTTCGCCCGGTCGACGATCTTGATGTAGCCGTCCTCGTCGACGGACACCACGTCACCGGTCTTCAGATAGCCGTCCTCGAACTCCTGTTCGTTCGCTTCCGGTCGCTTGAAGTACTCCGTCGTCACCCACGGCCCGCGGATGTGGAGTTCGCCGAAGTCCTCGCCGTTGTGCGGGACCTCGTTGCCGTTGTCGTCGATGACACGGAACTCCAGCCCGGGCGTGATTAGCCCCTGCTTTGCCCGCTTGTCCAGTTGCGTCTGATAGTCAGCGTCCTCCAGGTCACTCCGCAGGGACGACACCGCACCCACTGGGGCCGTCTCGGTCATCCCCCAGGCGTGGACGAGCTCCACACCACGATCGTCGAAGAACCGGATCATCGCTTCGGGTGCGGCGCTGCCGCCGACGATGAGACGTTCGAGCGAGGAGAGGTCGACGTCGTTCTCCTTGACGTACTCCATCAGTCCCAGCCAGACGGTCGGGACACCAGCAGTGACGGTGACGTTCTCCTCTTCGATGAGCTTCGCGAGGTCCCCTGGTTCCGGCTGTGGGCCGGGGTAGACGTGCTTGGCTCCGCCAGCGGTTGCCGAAAACGGGAGGCCCCACGCGTTGACGTGGAACATCGGGACGACGGGCATCACGACGTCGTCGTCGTCGAGTGGAATCCCCTGTGGCGACTGAATCCCCATCGTGTGGCTCCACAGCATCTGCTGGGTGTATTCGACGCCTTTCGGCCGCCCGGTCGTACCGGACGTGTAACAGAGACCGGCAGGGCGGTCCTCCTCCAGTTCAGGCCAGTCGTACTCCGTCGGCTGGTCGGCGATGAACGACTCGTAGGCAACGGCATCGAGGTCCGTCTCCGGCACGGAGTCGCTCATCACGACGAACTGCTCGACCGTTTCGAAGGACTCCGGATCATCGACGGCGGCACCCTCCAGTTTCGGCAGGAGCGATTCGTCGACGAAAATGAGTTCGTCCTGCGCGTCGCTGACGATATACTGGATGTGTTCGTCGGGCAGCAGTGGGTTGATAGTGTGTAGCTGCGCACCAGTTCCGGGTACTCCGAAGTACGTCTCGAAGTGACGGCTGTGGTTCCAGCAGAACGTTCCGAGCCGTTCGCCGTCGCCGTAGCCGGCTTCCTCGATCGCGTTCGCTAACTGCGCCGTCCGTTCGGCATACTCGGCGTAGTCGTGACGAACGATACCTTCGTGGGTACGAGAGACGACCTCTGTGTCCGGATACAGTGTTTCTGCGCGCCACAGGAACGGCCGTAGAGTTTGTGGGCTGCCTCCTGGCATATCATGACGCAGGGGCTCACGATACAAGAAACACTGCTAAATCTTTCATGATGGAAAAGGAGTTCATCCGCAGTGCCCGCCGTCCCCATCGTTGTGACCTACTTACACTTCGATTTCCTGCATCAGGTCGACTAGCTCTTCCAGTTCCGGAAACGTGTACACTTTGACGTTGATGTCGGACTCCAGTGCGTGGACGCGGGAATCGAACATCAGCGCCATCTCGTTGTCCCGGTCGCCGACGAGCTGGTCTACCATCCCGCTGCCGGGGCCGAACGTGAAGTTCGGCGTGGAGATGTCGATGGTGGTATCCAGAACGTTCGCCCAGCCGTCGATGAAGCCGCTGGTCATGATGTTGCCGATCTCCTGAATCGCCGAGCGTTCCATGTCGGTGAAGCCGCTCGCGTTGGGGTCTGTCTCACCCATGTCGCCGATCATGCCGGTGGCGAGGTCCTTCGCACTGGCGGCGTTGAACAGGAACAGGATGTGCCCGTGGGGCTTTTCGACCATTTCGATACTGATACCGATCTGCTTCTCGTCGCCGACGTGTGTTTTGATATCCGGGATATCGATGAAGTTGATCTTCGTGATCTCCATCTCCGTCTCCATCCCTGTCATCTGGCTGAGGTGGTTCGCAACGGTGTTACCGCCCTCTTTGGCCATCTGATTGAACAACCCGAGCTTCCGAATATCTATCATCAGACTCATTCGTTAGGACCAGCGTTGCCGCTGAGTTGTGTGCCCTCATACATAAGCTATGCACCCGCATTTTCGTCGGCGAGAATCGGAGAGGCGCTCAGAACTGTTCGGCCGTGTCGATACCGATAACGATACCACACTCGTCGGCGTCGAAGTTGTCGTCCCCGCGGATGGATTTGGCGAACAGGAGCTTTGCCTGCTCAGTGTGTGCGAGCCTGACGCCAGCCGTGATACCTTCTTTGAACCCGAACTCCGAGAGGAGTCCATCACAGACCTCGTCCGAGATGCGGTAGGCTCGGGTCCCGTCGACAGTGACGTAGTCGAACTCCCGTTCGAACTGACCGTGCCGTCCGATGAGGTCAGCGTGGAGGATGACCAGCGCGTCACACAGGTCCCCTTCGTCGACGTCCGCCCGCTCGGCCGCTCGCTCGATGACGGCGGCGTCGAGTCCCGATTCTGTTGAGGCCGTGCCAGTATCTGCTTTCGCCATTATCTATGCTAGTCATCAACACACACGATAATAGCGTTTGGGTGCAGCCGCTGTTTAGCTGCTCGTGGGGTCACTCCCTGCGTTCGTCACTCAACGCGGACGCTCACAGCGACGCCCTCACCGAGCGGTAGCAGCCCTGTCTCGAACGCTGGGTCGTCGCCGACGCGTTCGAGATACGCGGCGATACCGCGACTCGTTTCGTTTGCGTCGGTGTCCTCGTCAGCCAGCAACGCTCGCACATCCGCGAACTCCAGCGGCCCGGCTTCGATCATGTTATCAGCGACCACGGCCCCGCCGACCGGCACTTTGTCCCGGACAGCTTCGAAGGCCTCCGTGTATCGGTGTTTCTCGTTGTCGATGAGAACCACATCGAACGGACCGTCGTAGTTCTCGACGGTTTCGATTGCATCCCCGTGTTCGAAGACGGCCCGGTCGGCGAACCCGCCGCGGTCAAGGAACTCGCGGGCTTCCGCCAACTCATCGGCGTCAACCTCTGTCAGGACAATCTGCCCGCCGGCGGATACCGCGGGTGCCATCCAGTACGCCGAATAGCCGAAGCCGGAGCCGAACTCGAAGACACGGTCGGCGTCGACCATCCGGGTGACGAGGCGGAGCCACCCGCCGACTGCGGGGTCGACCGTCGGGAACCCTTCCCGGTCGGCTTTAGCATCCATTTCCCCAATGACCTGGTCGCTGGCTGGCGCTAGCGTACGGGCAAATTGCTCTGTGACTTCAGGGAGGGGGGTTTCGTCCATACCGGGCTATGCCGGGAGCGATGACATAAATGAGTGGGTCGGCACCGGGGCTAGCCGAGTTCGAGGCGTTCGACGTACCGGATGACCGACTCCAGCGCGGGATTGGAGTAGTACTCGACAGTGTTGGCCGCTGTCTCGTAGGAGAGAATCCCCAGGTCGTCCAGCCGCGGAAGGTGGTTATGTGCCAGCGACACACCAACTTCGTCGCGTGATTTAGGCGTCTCCCTGGCTGGAATCGCCTTCTCCCGCTCGTAGACGCGGTCGACGAGGTCGTCAAGCGGAACCTCGGTGTCCGACCGGTCTTTCAGATGATACAGGAGACTGCGCCGCCGCGGAGCGGAGATCAGTTCCAGTACTTGGTCGAACGAGTACGGTATCGGAATGGTTTCGGGCTCTTCCGGGTCGCCCTTCTTGACGCCGCCGGGTGGGGTGACGGTATCCCGGAACGTCGGCGTCTCCTCTGCGTCCTTCGACGCTGTGACGGTCCAGCCGTGGTCCGGGAGGTATTCGTACACGACATCATACAGCGGTCGAAACATCTCGACTGTCTCTTCCGTATGGGCCTCCGGGTCCATGTGATGATGGCTCAAAACCCCCATCTCGGCACACTGTCGGTTCAGCGCGGTTACCAGCGCGATGACGCGGTCACGCTCCCAAGACTCGAGTAGTCCGGTTAGCGAATGGAGGCAGAGCAGTAGCGGCGCATCCGCCTGTTCCAGTCGACCGAGATGGCGAGAGACGGTCGCACCGATGTCTATCGGTGCCACTGTCGTGGGAAGGGTATCGAGCGTCAATGAGGGAAATGCGCCGGACGCCGCTGCCTGTGAGTTGGCCGGTAACTCGCTGCCGGCATCGACGATGATCGCCTCTTCGGGCATCTCGTCGTCGAGGTGCTGCTGCCACAGCGAGAGGCGGGAATCGGGGGACTCGGACACTGTGACACAGATCGCCTTCGACTCACTGACCCCCTGCTCGGCCAGAAACCCGGCACACCCCTCTCGCTCTGCGTCGCTCGATTCGTGCGCCAGCACCAATACGGACGACGCATCTTTCAGAGGCTGGTCCACTGTCCCACTCCCGGAGTTCATTGCATACTGTATCGTATCAGGAACCATAAACCCATCAACAAATAAGCATTCCCGTGACATACGGTAACCTTCGATAAGCCCCGGTTAAATATGAGACAGTGACTGTATCGACTCTCGCTGTGTGACCAGTTCGTAGCGTGTGACAGTGCGCCCCGATTCCGAGGATTTTTGCAGTACTACGCTGTATTATCGACCATGCCAATCATGTCGAGTAGCGACTTTTCTATCCACATTGAGGAGTGTGACGAGTTTGACGACGGGATGCCGATAAGTTCGCTTCCGGACGAAGTCACGTCCATCGACGACCTCGACTGCGAGTGCTGGAGCGGGTTCGAGTCGCTGGACGAGATCTGACACCAGGTGTAGCTGTCTAAATTGCCAGAATTCGATTTCGACCGACCGGCCGTTGCGGATCTCGCTGCCGACCGCCCCGTCGGTGAGCTTTTGAGTGCAGTATCTCAGCCGATGTCTGACCACTATCCGAAGTGGCCGTAGGTACGATCGCCAGTATAAACGATACGCCTTCTGGATTATCGATTCAGTAGGGGCAACGCACTCGTCTCGCTAGCATTGTCACGCCAGGTCGTCCGGATCAGCCATCCCAGTACGCCGGTTCGTTACGGGGCTTCCACTTTATCGAGCACCCTCTGGATGGTTTCTCGACTGCCGTAATCTGATCGCCATCGAGCAACGTTTCGATGTGTGCGGCCATCTCTCGCTCGCTCGGTTCGTCGTCCGGGTTCGGCGCGTCGTCGAGGCGGCCGTGGTACGCCAACTTGAACGTCCCATTGTCGTCCCGGAACAGGAACGGATCGGGGGTACAGCGAGCGCCGTACGCGGCTGCGACATCCTGAGACACGTCGAATAGATACGCGTCGTACTGTATTTCGCCGCGCTCGACGAGTTCCTGCATCCGCTCGAACGAGTCTTCAGGGTACTCCTCAGGGTCGTTGGAATTGATTCCGACAACCGCGAGGTCGTCGTATTCCGTCGCGAGGCGGTTTAGCTCCCCGATCTTCGCTTTCGCGTACGGACAGTGGTTGCACGTAAACACGACCAGTAGTGCGTCCGTGTCCGCGAAATCCGACAGTGAGTACGTCGTCCCGTCCGCTCCCGGCAGTTCGAACGTCGGTGCTTCGTCCCCACGTCCGAGCACGTCGGACTCCGAATCGAGTGAGACCATCGTCGTCCACTACGGCTGTCGCCGCTAAAAGTCCACGGACGCTCTACACTGATTTCTGAGGCGACCGCTTTTTGTTCAATTGTCCGCCTCTTCCGATGTCGCTGCCGCAGTATCAAAGGCCTTCGCTGCCTCGAACGCGGCGCTCCCGTCATCGACTGAGAACAGCGTCTCTTTCCCCTCCGCTTCGTGTTTTTCCAGTAATCCGACCGTCACCAGCTCTTCGAGCGTCCCATCGAGGTACAGCGTCTTCAGCGGCACGCCGGCTGCCTCGCTCAAGGCCGTTTTCGTGTACTTCTCGTCCGCATCGAGGCGGAGTATTGTGTCAATAACCGTCGCCGCCTTGTCGTGGTTCGCAATGTGCGCCCATCCCGTGTCAGAACCAGCCCGCTGGCCACCCTCTTCGAACATTAGTCGACACCTAACCGGCAGAGATATTAAAACCGTCTGGTGTATTTCGGCCCAAATGATGTGACCCTCTCCCACTATTGAGCAAGGCTTTTGTCCGCGTCACTCTGCTGGCACTGTATGAGCAGTCGCCGCGAGATACTCGACCTGCTACGTGAGAACGCTCGCTACACGACCGAGGACATCGCTCGGTTGACCGATTACTCCGAGAGCGAGGTAGCCGAGATTATCGAGGAATTCGAGGAGGCAGGTATCATTCGCGGCTACCAAGCAGTCGTCGACTGGAACGCGGTCGAGAGCGACGAGGAACGCGTCCGCGCCACCGTCGAACTCAACGTCACGCTGGACCGTGAAACCAGCTACGACGACATCTCTGAGCGGATCGCGAAGTTTCCGGAAGTGACGTCGTTGCGCCTCGTCAGCGGTGACTACGACTTCGATCTGGAGGTCGAGGGCGATTCGATGCGCGAAGTGTCGCATTTCATCAGCGACAAAATCGCGCCGATCCCCGAGATTACGCAGACGGTAACCCACTACATCATGGAGTCGTACAAGGAGCAGGGGATGGAGTTCGACGACCACGACGACGACGACCGGTTGTCTGTCTCACCATGACGTTCGAGCCGGCAGACAGAGTCGACAGCGTGCCACCCTCGGGCATCCGTCGGTTCTTCGAACTGGCCGAGGAGATGGACGACATCATCTCGCTTGGGGTCGGTGAACCGGATTTCTCGGCCCCGTGGGCGGCCCGTGAAGCCGCGATTGCGTCGCTCGAACGCGGCCAGACGTCCTACACCGCCAATCGCGGGAAACGGGAGCTCCGGGAACGCATCGCGGACTACGAAGCGGCGGCGCACAACCTGCAGTACGACCCTGCTGAGGAAATCCTCGTCACGGCGGGGGCGAGCGAAGGGCTGGATCTCGCGTTTCGGGCACTGCTGAACCCCGGCGATTCGATCGCTATCGCCCAGCCCTGCTATGTCTCGTACGTCCCCGGTGCGACGTTCGCCGGTATCGACGTTGTCGACGTTCCGACACGCGCGGCAGACGAGTTCAAGCTCACCCGAGAGGTGCTGGAATCGTCCGGTGCGGCCGAGGCTGACGCGCTCGTGTACTGTTACCCGAACAACCCGACCGGAGCGACGATGACGGCCGAGGAGATGGCGGATGTGGCGGCTTTTTGCCGCGAAAACGATCTCCTCGTGTTCGCCGACGAGATCTACGCCGACCTCACGTACGAACACGACCACACGTCTATCGCTACCCTCCCCGGGATGCGTGAGCGGACCGTCGTGTTCAACGGCTTTTCGAAGGCGTTCGCGATGACAGGGTTCAGACTGGGGTACGCGATGGCCCCCCCAGAGGCTATCGAGGCGATGAACCGAATCCATCAGTACTCCATGCTTTCGGCCCCGACGACGGCCCAGCACGCCGCTATCGAAGCGCTCAACAACTGCCGCGACGAGGTTACGGAGATGGCCGCGCAGTACGATCGCCGACGGAAGTACGTCCTCACGCGCTTCGAAGAGATGGGACTTGACTGCTTCCCGGCGTCCGGGGCGTTCTACGCGTTCCCGGAGTGTCCCTGGGACGATGCCGGTGAGTTCGCCGAGAGTCTGCTGCAAGAAAAGCGGGTCGCAGTCGTGCCCGGAACCGCCTTTGGTGAGGGCGGATCGGGCCACCTCCGTGTGTCGTACGCGACCGGTCTCGACGATCTCAAAGAAGCGATGGCCCGGATCGAGTCGTTCCTTAATTGACAACTACTCCCGGCGAAACATTCAGTACGGTTCACTTACTACCGTGAGGAGACCGTGATACAATTACCCGGAAACTCTTTTTCAGTGACAGTTAGTGGGGGTAAAGTTTTTTCCTGCCTAACGGGAGATGAATAACAATGGCTATCGATGATACTGGGGGAGGTGAGTCAGATCAGGTCAACGGTGGGGGAAACCTGACTGACGAGCCTGTACGGGTCGGCGAATATACGTGGGATGATCTTCGGCGGGAGGTACACGATGGGGGGCGGTTCGATCGGAGCGTGTACCTCGGCTTCGAGCCGAGAGAACTCAGTCAGCGACTCGAAGACGCGGCAAGTGCCGGGAAAACACTGCAAGCGCCGTTCGAAGAGTATCTCGACCCGACCACGACACCAGTCGCGAAAGACATCTACACGTGGGAGCATTTCAAACAGGAGTACTATTACGAGGACGGCAGTCTCCCCCGTGACAGTGACGGCGAGGTCATCCCTTTTCACGAAAGCGAGTATCTGAACTTCGACCCCGAACACACGGAGAACAGGCTGTCCGCCGCCGAAGACATCGCCAGTGAACTGCATGAGTACGTCGACGAAAACACCGTCGACGTGAACCCGGAACTGGACGAAGACGAGTTTTTCTCGACACGGGACGGCCACACGACCGTCGTCAACCGCTACGACCTCGAAAAAGCCGTTCCCCAGTCGAAGAAATCTCACTTCAACGAACTGGAACGGTACTGGGTCAACAAGCCCTACGCCTGCGTCATCATCTTCCACTCACGAAAAGAGAACGAGAAAAAGTACTACGTCATTGAGCCGTACCTCACCGATATTGAGATCGACCTTCGGGAGTTCCTCTCGGGCAAGCTCAAAACCGCAATCAAGTATTCTGAGGACGACGTGATCGTTCAGGGGACCGACGCCGACCGGGCACAGGTCATCCAGCGGGAGGCCGAACAACTCCTCTCGCGGTACGACCTCTACAACGGTTCGGTCTCCAGTAGCGATGAAGAGAGCGTTCTCGGACAGGTCAAGGAACTGTTCGGGATCGAATCGGAGACGCAAAGCGAAACCACGGGACCGCTCTCAGGTATTTCGACACGTCCCGAGCCGGCTATCCTCGAAGACGACGACCCGAAACTGAACGAGTATCAGGTCGAGAAGCTGCTGTACATGCTCAAACGGGACTTCGTCGGCTACGCCCGGATCGATGGTGTCAAACACGACATCAACGTGGAGGACATCTCTTGTGACGGGTACAACTCCCGGGTGTTCGTCTATCACACCGACTACGAGCAGATCATCTCGAACGTCCAACACGGCGAAGGCGAACTTGATGACTTCGTCGTGAAACTCGCCCAGCGCTCGGGCAAGGGTATCTCGAAGCGACAGCCACAGGTCGACGCGACCCTGCCGGATGGATCGCGTGCGCAACTGACGCTGGGTCGTGAGGTGTCCGACCACGGGACGAACTACACCATCCGGCAGTTCAAAGATGTGCCGTTCACGCCGATCGACCTCATCAACTGGAACACCTTTTCGCTGGACGAGATGGCGTTCCTCTGGCTCTGTATCGAGAACAACAAGAGCCTCATCTTCGCCGGCGGTACTGCTTCGGGGAAGACCACGAGCCTGAACGCCGTCTCGCTGTTCATCCCATCGAACTCCAAGATCGTCTCTATCGAGGACACGCGTGAGGTCGAACTGCCACAGCGCAACTGGGTGGCCAGCGTCACGCGCCCATCCTTCGGCGAGGACGACAAGGGCGACGTTGACGAGTTCGATCTGCTTGAGGCCGCCCTCCGTCAGCGTCCCGACTACATCGTCATGGGGGAGATCCGTGGCGAGGAAGGCCGCACGCTGTTCCAGGTCATGTCGACCGGCCACACCACCTACACCACGTTCCACGCCGACTCCGTCGGCGAGGTTATCAAGCGGTTCACGACCGAGCCGATCAACGTCTCGAAGACGCTGTTTACCGCGCTCGACTTGGTGTCGATCCAGACCCAGACGCGGGTCGACGGCAACAAGGTCCGGCGGAACAAGTCGCTGACCGAAATCAACGAGTACTCCGCGGAGAACGACGAGATCAACGTTCGGGACGTGTACGAGTGGCGCGCCGAGACGGACGAGTACATCCAGATGGGGAACTCGAACACGCTCGAAGAGATCAAGTTCGACCGCGGGTGGACCCAGGATAAACTCGACGAGGAACTGTTCAAGCGCAAGGTCGTCCTCGCGTACCTCATCGAGAAGGGGCTGAACACCTACACGCAGGTCGCAGCGACTATTCAGGCGTTCATCAACGACCCCGACACCATTCTCACGCTCATCGCCAACGATCAACTCGAACTGTCACTCGAGGACCTCCGGGAGATGGAATCTGTCAAGATCGACATCGACCCGGAAAAAGAGGAGATGGTGCCTCGGCCGGACGCGCCCCCGGAGATGGTCGAGGAGACCAAGCAGGTGCTAGACAACGCCCAGCCGCTGTTCAACACGTACAAGAGCCGCGAAACGCCGGACATCGTTTCGGCGCTGATGGACGATTCCGAGGAGAGCGCTGACGAAGACAGTATCGACTTTGGCCAGTTCGTTCCGAAGGCCGGAGCGGAGGCAGATAGCGAATGAGCCTCGACACACCGGGTCAGCAACAGGTGGGCAGCGGCGGTGCGCTCGGTGACACGTTCTACCCGGCGTACCAGATGGTGTTCGACGACGAGGGCGACTTCGTCAACAGTGTCGAGAACAAACTCGCGGAGGCCCGGATGGCCGACAACGTCGAGATGTTCCTCGCACGCGCGCTCGCGGTCGGCGTCATTGCGGGGCTCGCACTGTGGCTCGTCGGCACGTTCCTCGGGTATCTGCTGGTCCAGTTGCTGTTTACTGGCGGGGAAGCACCGACGCTCATCGGGATTCCAGTGTCAGAGAGCGTCTCAGAGACCCTCGCCGTGCTGAAACTCCCCTTCCTCGTCATCGTGACTGGGCTCGTCTTCGGTGCTATCGGGTTCGGTATCGGATTCGGATCACTGGTCTCGATACCGTATTTCCGTGCGAGCGCACGCGAGCGCGAAATCAACGTCCTGTTGTCCGACTCGATCTCGTTCATGTATGCGCTGTCCGTGGGCGGACTCAACCAACTCGAAATTCTGCAGTCGATGGGGAAGGCCGAAGACACGTACGGTGAGGTCGCAAAGGAGTTCCAGTCCATCGTGCTGGAGACGGAGTACTTCGATACCGACTACCGGACCGCTGTCCGGAACCAGGCGCTGCAAACCCCGTCGGACGAACTATCCCAATTCCTGACGGATATGCTCTCTATCATTAACTCCGGCGGGGACATGACCTCCTTCCTCGAAGATCAGAAGGAAAAGCACATGCGAACCGCCCGGCAGGAACAGGAGAAGATGCTGGAGACGCTGGAGCTGTTCGGCGAGATGTACATGACGCTCTCGCTGTTCCCACTGCTTCTCATTATCATTCTGGTCATCATGTCGATGATGGGCAACGCACAGAAATCCCTCATTTACGGGACCGTATACGGGCTAATTCCCCTGACAGGTCTGGGATTTCTGGTCCTCGTCTCGACTGTCACGCAGGACTCTATCGGGGACGGCTATCTGCGTTCGAGCCCCGGCGAGAAGGAACTCGTCGTCGACGAAGGTGTCGGCGTGTTCAACCTCGGGCTCATCGAGAGCTACACAGGGACCTACAGCGTCTTCGACCGGATCAAGAGTCGGGAGGGAACCCACGAACTCCTCGCTATCCTTACGCGCCCCGACCTGTTCTTCCGGGACCATCCGCTGTTAGTGCTGTGGCTGACAGTTCCGCTGTCAATTCTCGCCATCGTTGCGGCGATCGTCATCGGCTGGGCCCCGCTATCGCTGGATGGGATGATCGCCGTCCCGGTCCGCTCGACGTTCTTCTGGGTGTACGTCCCGATGTACATCAACTTCATCCCGCTGATGATTTTCTACGAGTGGAACCAGCGCTCGCGGAAGGCGATAATCGGGAAGCTCTCCGAAAACCTCCGGAAGCTCGCATCAGCCAACGATACCGGGATGACGCTGCTGGAGTCGGTCAAGGTTGTCTCCGAGACGTCCTCCGGAAAGCTCTCAGAGGAGTTCGAGACAATCCACGCAAAGGTAAACTACGGCACGAGCCTGAAAGACGCGCTTCGGGAATTCAACAACAAGTACAACGTCCCGCGGCTGGCGCGGACAGTCAAGCTCATCGCAGAGGCACAGGAAGCCTCCAGCCAGATTCAGGACGTGCTCTCGACGGCTGCCCAGGCCTCGGAGAATCAAGACGACATCGAACGCGAACGAAAATCCCGGACGCGGATGCAGACGGTCATTATCCTGATGACGTACCTGACGTTGCTCGGCGTGATGGCGCTGCTGAAGACACAGTTCCTCGATGTGATGTCGGGACTGGCGACGCAGGCCTCCGGGTCAAGTAGTTCGAGCGCGCCCGGCGGCGGCTTCGGTGGCAGCGTCGACACGGAACTACTGTCGATGCTGTTCTTCCATGCAGTGACGCTACAGGCGCTGCTGTCGTCGTTTATCGCCGGCTATATTCGGGAAGTGAAACTTGTCGCAGGCGTAAAATTCGCAGTCGTCCTGTCGACGATTGCACTGGTGGTGTGGATCGCCGTGGGCTAGCATCGGACTCGCGGTTCGGCAGCGGACGTATCAAACAGCAAATGGGGTGTGTGGGACATGGATACAAGAGCACAAACACCGCAGGACTTCGCCGTCGGGGTGAGCGTCCTGCTCGTGACGATAATCGGGGTATTGGCATTCGTACAGGGTAGTGCAGTCGGCGTGTACGAGTCCCCAGATGTACAGCGTAACCAACCAATTGCGGACAGGGCAGCAACGTATCTCGTCGAAAACCACTCGGTGGACGGCACACGGAATCTCGTTCGCTACAACACGAGTGGTGGGATCAATGCGTCCCTCAACGCGGATAGCCCCGATCTCGATGGTCTCAGGGACAACGCTGGACTCGATGTCGCGACGGAACGCCGCGTGAACCCGCGGGTGAACGTAACGGTGGTCAACGCGTCAGCGCTCAAAGCAGGGACACGGGACCCGGCAGTTGATGGCCACGGCCAGCGGCTCGCCTGGGGACCGTCGGTTGACGGCCGGACGAACGTCGCGACCACATCTCGTGTGGTGAAACTGACCAACTCGACCGACCAGTGCGACGCGGTCTGCTGGCTCGTCGTGAGGGTGTGGTAACGATGCGTGGCCAAGCCTACACGTTGGAAGGGGTGCTCGCGGCTATCGTCGTTGTGACGGCGACCGTCTACGGCCTGTCGGCAGTCGACACCGGCCCGTTCCAGACAGGTGCCCAGCAGCGGACAGCAGAACTGGAGAATCGTGCGAGCGACACGCTCTCACTGGCGGCAGAAACCGGAGCGCTGCACAACGCGACGGCGTGTTACAGCGTCGGAACGCCGACACTCAACGGCAATCAGACGGGCAGTTCCACCGAGTTCGAGATGATGTTGAACCAGACCTTCGACCGCCAGGGCGACCAGTACAATCTCTACTTGAGCTACTGGGACCGTGACTCGGACGCGCGTCAGACTGCCCTTGTATCGCAGGAGTCTGATGAGAACGTCGCTGAGAGGCCGGCTGATGCGGCCGTCGCGACCGAAACGGTGACACTGACCGACGATATGCCAGCTCGAATCGGCGACTGCAGCAGTACTGGACCGCCCCTCTCGACCGTCGACGGGTACTTCGCTCCTGACGCAGAGCCCGACTCTATCGTCTACAACGTCGTGGAGGTGCGTCTGATCGTATGGTAGCCAACGAGCGCGGGCAACTGCTGTTGGTCGGCGGTATCGCTGTCGCTATCGTCGTATTCAGTACGATACTGTTTGCCCACAGTCTCGCTGTCACTGACAGTATCACGACTACCGGGAGTGCAGATACTATCGAACGTTCTGCTGACCGCGAAGCCTCTGTCGAACGCGACCTTGGACGACTCGCGGCCCAAACGCAGGGCGATGACCCCGATGGGTTTGAGGAGCGATACGAGAACGCGCTCCAGAATTACACACGGACACACAACCGGGTTGTCGCTAGCAGTGGCGGGACCTATCTCAACGCGACGCTGAACGAGTCGGCGTCGCTCGGCACAGAATTAAATCAGACGGTGCCCTCAAAGTTCCAAAACTCATCGGGTGGTCCGCAGAACGACTGGCCGGTTGCGAATGATGTCTCTCGCATTGCAGTATTCAACCTCACTGCGGACGTCATTGGTGGTTCGATGAATACTTTCACCGTCGTCATTCGAAACGGCTCTACGGACCTGACAGTGTCAATTGAGCCGAGCACAGTTGATGGTGGAAACAATGTCACGGTCGACGGAAAGACGCAGTGTTATAATAGTAATGGAACTGCCAACGTCGACGTCGACCTGGTTGCTGGTTCGTGTACTGTCGGAAGCAACAGCAGTTCCTTCGATAGCTACCACAGCCTCGACCCTCCGTACTCAGTGGAAATAGAGAACGGAAATAAGGCCGAGGGAACGTACCGCTTCGCAGCCACGGGGACCTTCCCGCGTGGAGACACCGCGCCGTATCCCGTCGTTCCCGCTGTCGACACAACATACGATACGCCATCTGCGAGCTACAACCGAACAGTTCTCGTGGAGGTGGACGACGGATGAGCCTCGACCGCCTCCTGTCTGACAACCGCGCCGTCTCACCCGCAGTCACGCAGGCACTCACTATCGGTATCACGTCGCTGCTGGTGACCGGTCTCCTCATCGGCGGGAGCCAGATGGTCGATTCACAGCGTGAGCGAGTGACAGAGGAAGCGCTGGAGAACGTCGGCGATGGTATCGCGCGCGACTTGATTCGCTTGGATGCGTTCGACACTGAGACCCTCAATTCGACAGTGTCGTTTCGTGCCACGTATCCGGAGCGGATCGCTGACCAATCGTACAATGTCGAGGTCTCGCCTGATACGTCACGCACGCGCGTGTACGTGAACGCAACAGGATTGAATCGGTACGCTGTCGTCCGATTTGCGAATGAAACTAACGTCTGCCCATCTGTCGTCTCCAGCGGCCCACTGGCTGTCTCGTATAATGCGTCCGCCGACTGTATGGAGGTGACACGCGGATGACCACACCACTGTCAAGCCAAAACAGTCACGACCGTGGTGTGTCCGACCTGCTCGCATTTACGCTCACGTTCAGTATCATCATCACCGGCATTGCGCTGGTGACGCTTGGCGGGCTTGGAGCGTTCGATGCCATCCAACAGGGGGCGACAACCGATGTCGCAGAAACGTCGATGATTGGGTTCGCAGAAACCACGGACGACCATATCCAGAGCGGCGCCCCTCGAAGGACCACGAGTATGAAACTCCAGGGGCACGGACTCTCGCTCCAGGCGTCAACGCTGAACGTAACTGTCGACGGACGTTCAACAAATATCTCGACCGGAGCGTTCGTTCGGGAAACTGACTTGGGGACTGATATCGTTTACACCAGCGGTGCGGTGTATCGAGTCCAGCAGGAGGGACTGGTCGTCTCACGGAAACCTAGCTTTCGGTGTGCTCCTGATAGCGGCAGCGTATACCTCTCCGTGCTTTCGCTTGACGGACAGACCGACTTCTCGTCGTCGGGCCGTCTCACGATCGAGACCGCTATCCAGAATAAGACGCTTGTTTCGCCACAGGCTGGCAAGTCACCATCCGCGACAACCGTCTCGATCAACGTCTCGGAGACTGCGTATCCGGATGCATGGCACCGCCTGTTTGAGCAGGAACTATCGGACTGGTCAGGCCACTCAGAACCGCATACGTACCAGTGTACCGGCATCAACCGCGCTGTAGTCCACAACACGACAGTCGATATCCGGACTATCACCTGACGTGCCTCTATCTGCGGCCGAGAGACCCGCCGCTATCGGATACAGTACTAAGCGGTGAAAATCCGTTATGCAGCGGTCATCAGCGCTGCGATAAACGACCACCGGGTCCCGCTGTTTGCTTCCTCTTGTTTCGCCATAGCCGCAGTCTTGTCTCGTGGGTGCTTCCAGTTCATCACAGAGATACATACGTGCTCGACACGCATTAAGTGTTCGAAATCTAATATATTGTCGTGGTCTTTTATGATTGAGAGCGCTTCGCAGGTGGACACCCCCTCTAGTTCCTCTCAGGCGTTAGCGTTCTCGCCTCGTCTTTATATAATTGTATTTACAAGAATGCGCGCGAACCGAACAGCCCGAGCGCTAGGCGAACTCCGTGATACAGACGATTATACGTCGGTAAAAGACTCTATATCTGCATCTGAGAGTAGTGAGTGTCGTATGTGAGCGGCAGTTGCGTGTGATCCGTTGGCAAGGTAGTACTATTACCCTCCACTCCATAAGATTGGATACTAATGAAGAAGCAAGAACTCATTCACCTTCACAGTCTTCTCGCGCAGGTACAGCACCACTACGAACACGAAGCGGACACCACTGTTGAGCACGACCTGTACGCCGAGCTCGGTGTCAAACCGACGTCGATCCACAAATCGAAGACAGACCACAAGGAAGCGGTGTTTGCGCTCGCTTCTGGACTGACGGATGCGATGGTCGAGGAAGCCGACGAACCACAGGCGCTGACTGCCGACTGAATCGACGTACTGTCGTCAGTTCGTTCACACCGTTTCACTATTCCCAGTAGCTATTGGTCAGTTCTTGCCGTGGCACGGCCGCATGGTAAACGCTATCTCGCCTCTCAAACGACTTATACGGGAGGCGACCGTATTTATGCTGTGAGCGACGATTCAGGGCGGCGGAATCTCCGCATGCCTACAAACGACGAGATGTTTGCAGTGGTAACAGAGCACCTTGGCGGGAACCATGTCCGCATTCGCTGTGAGGACGGCGAAACCCGACTCGGCCGGATTCCCGGTCGGATGAAGTTCCGAACCTGGATTAACGAGGACGATATCGTCCTCGCCGAACCGTGGGACTGGCAAGACGAGAAGGCCAACATCGAATGGCGCTACAAGGGGCAGGACGCCGACCAGCTCCGTTCGGAAGGCCACATCGACTCGCTGACTGCCTAATTTTACCACTGTACCCGCGTCCTGGTTCACGACGACGGTGAGATAGCTCTCCATCGCGACCCGCATTGTCCCCTGTTCTAACTGTTGACCTCTGCGTGTCCTGTCGCCTGTTTCGTCATACCGTCTGGTACACTAAGACTGTCTACTGTTCGGTTTGTACTCCTCCCGATTGATATATAATGGATTGCTGGCCCCTGCCCACTGACCTCTATATCAGAACCTAAACACAAGGACACGTCGGATCATAGACATCCTGTCGCCGTCTTGCGGTTATGCGTGTCACGGCATCACGTTACGTATGCGTCGTGTGTGTGCTGCACAGAGCGTGTCCGAGACGATTCATTTATATGTTCCCCCGTCTTCTGAACTAATGCGAAGGTCGCACCGGGCAGCGAGCCCGGATCGACATGCTCGGTCGGCCACCTGGGCCGGCCTGAGCCACGAACGGATCTCGTCTTCCCCTTCTGGGGTTGGCGAGATCCACCCCATGAGGATTCCACCCCTGCGGTCCGCCGTCAAGATGGAATCTGATGTGAGCCCACGGACCCATGCAGTAGTCAACACTGGCGTAGGAACCAGTGTGTTAGCTTCCGACGGAGTGCAACCACTTCCGCCGCTGATGTATATCAGCACATTCCGGTTGATCCTGC
>NZ_BMPD01000006.1:0-164074 GCF_014647415.1 Haloarcula sebkhae
TCACGCGCAAGGCATTTCCCTTGTGTATTCCACGGGTGGGGTCCATTTTGTCATGCTCACCTACGTCGATTTGCATGGAGAGTACGATGACTGATGTCACTGTGCGGTCACTGGTCGGAGTTCGACAGTGCCTTTATTCTAAACTGACTGCACTTCGACTACTGGATGCCTGTACAACTTGGATGACATCTAACACAGAAACGAGCGATGTAGACCTCGCAACCGTTGTCGGACTGCTAGATGATGAACATATCCGTTCAATCCTGACTGCGACTAGCGAGACACCGCTGTCGGCTACCGAACTCGGTGAGAAGTGTGGTGTCTCCACATCGTCTATCTATCGGCGACTTGATCGGCTGACCGACGCTGGTCTTATAAGTTAGCAGACACGTCCGCGTTCTGACGGCCACCACGACACTGTATACGTCTCCCGACTTGATCGATTCGAGCTCACGATCCGCAATGGCGACCTCAACTGGGGTATTACTCGCTGTAGTGACGACGTTTCGGACCAGCTAACACGTATGTGGGGGAAATTCTGATGTCAATCGTTGGACTTGGCTCTCCAATTGCTCTGGTTACCGGCATCGTGGCGGCGGCCACAGCGCTACTTGGATTGTACATCGGCTATCAGGCGTATCGTGGGCTCCAGCGTAACGAGGAACGGTCGATGCGCTGGCTCTCAACCGGCATGATATTGCTCTTTGGGCTAGCGTACACCCTTGCCGTTGTTGGACAGGGACTGCTTGCCTTCCGTATTTTTCCGGTCCACTTCCAGAATATTATCCGTTTACTTGTCAGAGTCGTCCAGCTCAGTGGGTTGCTGTGTATTGCCTACTCCCTGCGGATTGCGACGAGACAGTAACCTGATCATCTCATTTCTGTCCATTAACATCAACGGCCGAACGAATCGTCACCCATCTTGTTCTGTTGAAATCCTAGTCTTGACTATTTTCTCAATGAAACAGCCGTCGGATCGGTGTGCGCGTGCGCGAACCCGTGTACAAATAGCACAAGGAGTTCTCCATACTGTAGTTGGCTGGCAATTACCTTGCGGTACAACCGAAGAATGAGGTAGCACCATCTGTTTCTACGAATGTATGCCAGTCGAACTTGACGCTGATCTGGAAACGGTCGCTGAAGAATCGCCGTTGGTCAACGCTGTCACGAACGATGTCACCGTCAACGACGTGGCACAGACTATCCTTCACTGGGGTGGCCTGCCAGTGATGTCGGACGACGAGCGAGAGGTCGGGGACATGGTTGCTGGTGCTCAGGCCTGCCTGCTGAACATGGGTACTGTCAGCGAGACAGGCGAGGCGACAATGCTTGAAGCCGGCGAGTCTGCCAACGACCATGGCGTCCCGGTTGTCGTCGATCCTGTCGGTGTCGGTGCGACGCCGACACGGAACCGAGTCGCTGAGCGTCTCGTCACAGAACTCGATGCCGCGGTAGTCAAGGGCAACTACGGCGAGATCACAACCTTAGTCGGCGATGAGGCTGAGGTCCGGGGCGTTGAGTCCATCGGCGAATACTCCGATATCGCGACGACGGCCGTCGCCGTTGCGCAAACGTTCAACACTGTTGTCGTCGCCTCCGGCGAGACAGACATCGTCGCGACTGAGGACGTCGCCTACGAAGTTAGCGCCGGCCACTCCAAGATGGGAACTATCGTCGGCACAGGGTGTATGCTCGGAGCGACAGTCGCAACGTTTGCAGGGGCTATTGACGACACCGCACACGCCGCACTGGCCGGAACCGCCGCATTCAGTTTGGCTGGGGAAGCCGCCGCAAACGGCGACTTCGGTAAGGTCCATGGACCAGCGAGTTTCAACGTCTCATTCAAAGACGCCATCGCTGGTCTCACCGTCGACACTGACGACGCTAGGAGCCGAATCAAGGAAGTGCTCTCGACTACTGAGGCATGAGTATGGGTTCGCTTGTCACTCCTGGGTTCGTTGGTATCAGCCCTTCGTAGGCGGCCCAGGTGTGGAAGATCGGACGTACGGAAGTGCCGACGCGCTGTCTCCGCCGAGATATCGCCTTGATCGGCAGCCTGGGACAGTTCATGGGCTACTGCTCAGAGATCGTCGTCGATGTCCTCGGTCAGTGATGCCATGCTGAACCCATGCCCACGCGGCGAACTTCCGTAGCACGCTGGCGACGTTTGTTCGGTAGCGTCCGGAGTCGATATCGACCAGTCGCTTCTTGATTGCTGCTTCAGGGGTGTCATCCTCGGGAGTAGCGTCGTACTCAGGCGGAAGCCGATCCATGCTCCCATACAGCGGCGGTCCGGGTTAAACTGATGGTTCTTACTGATGTAATACAAACCTAATTCCAAAACACGAATATCACCGTTTCAGAGGCTCTGTAGCGCTTCGATTGGATAAGACAATATCTATAAATCATATGATGATATATCAAATTTATATATTGGAAGTTGAGACTATAGCGGGTTTAGCGGCACCCTGATGTGTGGTTTCGGCCGACTCAGTGAACAGGGACTGGCTTAGATTACTCTCCAAACAGCCAATCTTGTTGAACCACCAATCATGTGGGTGAATTGCCACAAAGACTACACGCACCTGCACGGGATATGAAATCGTTCACTCACTGGATGAATTAAGAGACCATTGAGTTGGACGAACCCGCTGATAAGTAGTAGGCCCTAAGTGCTACTCTCTGTAGTTTCAGCAACTCCCTTATATGCGATATAGCTGAGAAACCCACCCGTATAGGCGACTGCAAGGAGGACTGAAGGTAACGTGCGGCCAAGGAAAGTGATGATACTGATCACGATTGGCCCGAGAATAAGAAGCGCATCGAATACGGAGTCATCTGCGCCAGCCTCGAGGAGCGGGCCAATGACCGGAATCTGTTCGAGTCGCATTAGTCATATACCCCCATCGAGACGAACAAACTCCGCAGGAGTACCAAGACCGGGATTATCTCAAGTCGCCCGATCCACATGTTGAATAAGAACATGGCCTTTGTGACCGCCGGCATCCCGGGACCGGTGATGCCCGACGAGAGCCCAACGTTACCTTGGGCGGAGGCAACCTCGAACAGAACGTTTTCTAGAGTGTAGCCTTCTGGACCCATCGGAAGAGCGATCATAAAGACAAATGCAGCGACGCCAAGGAAAAGGATCCAGAGGAACGTGATGATAGCAGCCTCTTCAAACTCCTGAGCTGCTTCGTCATCTGATAATGTTCGGTCGTCCAGTCGGAATGTGCGAACAGCAGTTGAAGGGTAGAACACGCCACGGATACGAAACAGAATCCCCTTTCCGAGGGTGAGCAGCCGGATGAGCTTGATACCCCCGACAGTTGATCCAGCAGCTGCCCCGACAATCATTCCGAACGCGACCGTCAGCTGTGCGGGCGCCGACCATCCCGGTCCGAGCGAGCCTGCGGTCTGAAACCCGGTGCAGGACGCCGCCGAGATGAACTGGAATATGGCAAATCGGAACGTCTGAAAGAGCGTTGCTGCCCGGCCATGAAGGACGATTCCAGCAACGGTCATCGTCTCTGTCTGGTAGAATCTCTGATCAAACAGTAAGGCAGTCAAAATCAACGTCCCAAGGCCGAAGAAAATGAAGACCCACCGCGTCTGGAGGTCTCTGTAGAGGTTCCGGAGGTCCCCGCGTAGAATTAAATAATGAATCGGGAACGCAATACTCCCAAGAATCATGATGGGGATGAGTGCGAAGTCGATGGCGACGCTGTTGTACGTGCCTATCGAATTATCCGTAATCGAAAACCCTCCGGTTGCGAGCCCCGTCATTGCATGGTTGATTGCATCCCACATCGGCATGCCAGCCAGCCACAGGAGGAGGATCGAGAAGAACGTGAACAGGAGGAAGATCCACCAGATTGTCCTGACGGTGGACACGATACTCGGATGGATCTTCTCCGAACGCGCTTCACTTTCATAGAGCGTAAGTGACCCACTTCCCGGGCGTGCGAGAATAGCGGTCGTGAGCACGATGACTCCTACGCCACCAACCCATTCGATGAATGAACGCCACCACTGGAGCGTGTGTGGAAGCGCTGCCTCGTTATCGGTCATCGTCAGTCCCGTGCCGGTAAACCCGCTCATGCTCTCGAAGAACCCATTGAGGGGATTCTGGAACGCAGCGAGTGTACTGAACGTCCTAGTTCCTCCGGTCGTGAACCGGGCCGGAATTTCGAGAACTGAGGGATCAAGTCGTGCCGTCCAGGCAATAAGCAGGAATGGGAGGGAGCCGAAGACTGCTACGAAGAACCATCCAGAGGCAGCGATCATCATCCCGTGCAACCGACCTGGATCGTCTGCGTTCTGAAAGGCTCGCGAAAGCCCAAATCCGACTAGCAATGGGAGCAGTCCTGAAAGAATCATACCAGGAACAACCCACCACTCTTGCCAGACGAGTGGAATAAGAACGGAGACGAGAATGAGACCCGCTAGCGCCTCGAGCATCCGCCCGAGGTCGCGAGCAATTGTCCCAAGACGATTAGCCATACAATTCCGGTATGCTGAACGAGAACTTAAATTGGCTGATTCACTCCAAAGAAGTGTACCGTTAGATTGCGCAATGGGAAATGGTTACTTGCGAGTCCCGATATCTGGTCGAAATCCTGACATCGAGCATATTACATCGCGGTACGGTGGGGCCCTCCATACTCGGACAGTTCCGAGAGTTGTGCTACAAACAGCTGTGAGGAATTTTGACCACACTTCCCGAGTCTACGACTACCGATTGAGCGATTTGCACCCCACTCATAAACTGAACCTGCTCGAATTGTTCGTTTCGTGGTCCTCATAATGTCCGAAGATATCTGTCACCTCTGGTGTTGCTCCAGTCCCCGAATACACCGTGAGCAGGTCACCGGTTTCAATACGGGTCTGTCCACGAGGGGTAATAGGGGAATCTGATTCGGGCCGTTCAATCGCTACGACAAGTGTGTCCTCATCAAGCAGTCCCTCCTTGTCCGCTTCGATGAGGTTCAGCCCAGCGATCGGTGCGTCCTCGGCGACCGTAATCTCGAACACTTCGGCAATATCCCCGACACGCATGTAATCAACAATCGATGGTCGATCCACAGACCGGAACAGTGATTCCGCGATGAGGCGCTGTGGATTCTCCATTGTGTTGACGCCGATTTGCCTGAAGAGGTTCATGTGCTCAGGGTTGTGAACGACTGAGACGATACTAGGGATTTCGAGTTCCTGTGCGAGCAATGAGATCATGACATTGGTCGCGTCCTGATCCGTCGTCGAGATGAGCGCATCAGCCCGGTCAGCTCCGGCATCCTCCAATGTCTCCTTGGTCGTCGCATCCGCGTTGATGACCATGCAGTCGAACTCAGTAGCGACTTCGTCCGCTCTCGCCGGGTCTTTTTCGATGACGACGACTTCGTTTCCAGTTCCGGTTGCGATTTCAATGAGCGGCGTTCCGATATCGCCAGCTCCGACAGTGATTATGTACATGTATTATATCTCCTACTGGTGCCGCTTTGGGCTGAGTCCCTCATAATCAGTGTCTCGGGCGAATCGCTCGTCTCGCTGTCTGCCGACACACCGCGGACGTAATCGAGGGTTCACTTGGGTGAGAATTACGGTCCTGAAATAAAAACCTCGCTATCTTGCTTAATCCACATACTATCGAGGATTAGGCCAGCAATCCGAAGAGATGTTGAGTATGGGACCAGTCTAGTAGTATCGAAGAATCGCTCGGGTCTTCACGATGGTGTCATCGGTTGGTTCGTGTTGCCAAATGACTCCAGTGTCGACTCTGGCACGCCGTCCCGGGCAAACACAGAGATGAGATCACCAGCACGAATCTCCGTGTCACCCTTGGGCGTAATCATTTCATCTCCACGCTCAATGGCGATAACAAGCACTTCACTGCCGAGCAGCGATTGCTCGTTAGCGTCTCGTAGTGTCGTATTGACGATAGGGGCGTCCTTGCTGACGGTCACATCAACTACCTCGGCTCCGCCGGAGAGAGACACCATATCTGTCATTGCACCCTGCTTGGGTGCGCCATCCGGCCCAAATAGCTCGTACGGCGTAAAATACTCCTCCTGAATCAGATCTTCGTCCTCGATTTCTAGACCGAGTTTACTGAGCTGGTGGGCTATTCGTGTGAGGTCGCTCATTTCTTCGCCCACAGCCTTGATTTGGAGGTTCCCACGGCCCGTCCTGAGTTCACGAACGTTCACGACTCCGGGAACCGTGAGTGCCTTTCTGGCGAGATTTTCCCGTTCACTCGCCGAAGTGTTACAAACGAATAAATTAGTCATGCGACTTTCACAGCGTTCGTAGTCGATATCAGCGTGATACCCTTTGATGATGCCCGCTTCTTCGAGTTGGTTGATTCGATTGCGAATGGTCCCCGGAGAGACATCCATCTCCTCGGCAACCATCGGAGCCGAGATATTCCGTGCATCTTCCTGCATCGCATATATAATGCGTTTGTCGATTTCGTCGAGACGACGACTCATACTAGATATACAGGATGCGTGCCAATCCCTTTTTCCCCTGCTGCCTGCAGTGGACTGTCAGCGATTCCAGGCGTCGGATGATGGTCTGACCAACTGACAACGTGGATTCTTCCGGACCGTGCGCGGTAAACAGGTCTGATCCGTCTGTTCAGCTGTGGTTTCAGATAGCGAACGTAGACCGGCCTGTGTCACCGGGGAAGCAGGGCGCGCGTACAAAACGTACCCCGACCCGTTGCCAGCGTATTGAGCCTGATGTCTGCTGGTAGCTGTGTTCCGGCAATAGTCTACGAGACTAGTCTTGCGGCTGGTTGTCTCCGAAGGCATCAAACCGTTGCTTAGGGAATATATATTCTTCTAGCTACGGAATCCGGAACGATAGAGTGGATTTATTACGGATAGACAGTCAGTAGTGGCATGGCCCACACTGAAACGAGTCTCCAAGAATTTCTGGAGCGGTCCAACCCGCCCGATTCTCCACCGAAAATACTGTACCCAGTTTTTAGTTCTCATGATAACTTCACGTTTCAGGCCGCATTGAATATCGCAAAGGGGGCCGGAGCGGAACTCCTCGTGCTAGATTTACTTACAGACGCTGGTCTGGAAACAGCAGAGACCTCACGTATCGGTCGAAAATTACTCCAAGCAAATCTAAACGACGGTCATACCGTCGATGCACATTTGATCGTCGAGGAAACGAACAGTCCGCTAAAGACAGCGATCAGGGTGGCGAAACAACGGAATATCCAGCTGGCTGTCCTTGACGAACACACGCCGGAACTGTTTGCCGAGGGAGTTCGTGGTGACGCCGCCGATCGGATGCGAAAAAAAGCATCGTGCGACGTCGTTTCAGTCATATACTCGCGTGCTGGTCCGGGGGTCGCATCAGTGCTTGTTCCGGTTGCCGAAGGCAAACATTGTGACCTCGGCGTCATCGTCGGTGGCGCTCTCGGGGTGGGTGCAGATGCTCCCGTGGACCTCTTCCACGTGTCTGAAGACAAAACCGAAGCCGAAGTAACACGGGTAGAAGAACTGTTCGAAACGGCCAAGAAGCGTCTTCCTGAATCTGTCGAACTGGACACATGGCATCTTGAAGCGCCTGACGTCGCGGAGGCAATCATTAACGAATCCGCACATTACGACGTGACTGTGATAGGGGAACCAACGCAACGCAGCCTTCTAGAGTTCGTCACGGGTTCAATCACTGCGAGCGTCACTGAAGAGTCAGAAAATGCAGTTCTCACAGTACAGCGGAATGGTGGAGAGGGATTCAGTTTCGAAGAGAAGTAATCTGGCAATCATCCTGGTATCAACGAACCCACGGTAGTGGACTGTTGCAATAGACTTCATGTGTGTAGCACTCCCTCAACGTCCCGATCAGGAGTTCCCATTCGACGGTAGATATAGCTGTTAAATTCACCAGACCAGTAAATAACAGTATACTAGACTAATTTCGGAATGCGTAATTTTATCCATTTCTTTTACTGTATAAGGATGTAAGACGGTACTTTTTTAATCGAGCGATATTTCTAGACTCGAGAAGACAACTCCTGTGGAGTAACCAAGTCGTTCGAACGGCCGACTCGCCGGCCTATATCGACTGCTCAACGGGGCCAGAAACAGAGCAGCCCCCAAATGAAATATGACACAATCTGAGACCAACCCCCCTGAAAATATCCCGAAGGAAATTACGACTGTACTGGCAGCCAGTAGTGACGCGCGACTCAGGGAGATTATCCATTACGCACAGCAGCTCCTGCGGGAGCATCCACCGCTCACAGATGCGATCGAATCTCGGGCGGGTGAAGAGCTCGTTCGAATCGAGGACCATGGAGCGTACACGATTGTCGTCGTAGAACGCCCGGAGGAAACGGGCGAAGCACGAGGCCCGTTCGCCTACAGGGTCAAGTGGGAACACGGTATCGGCGACGAGGATGGACAGTACCGGTGGCACTATCTCGGAAAAGTATACGAAGAAAACAAGGGTGACTGAGATGTCTGCGGAATTCTTCCAGCGAGTCATTGTTCCAGTGGCTAACGAAGACGACGCGAGGGCGACAACTTCTGCTCTTCGCCCGTACGTAGTAGGGTCAGACTGCACTATTATCGCCGTCCATGTCATCGAGAAAGCCGGTGGCGCGCCGGACAAAGCGTCAGTCGAACAGCGCAAATTGGTTGCGAGAGATATATTCGCTGCCGTCAGAGAGAGATTCGCTGACACGGGTGTCACACTGGAAACAGAGCTTCGGTACGGGACCGATATCGCATCGACACTCATTGAGGCAGCACACGAACTTGACGCCAGTGCCATCGTCTTCACTCCCCGTGGGGGGAGCCGCTGGCAAAAACTGTTAGCTGGCGATGTAACACACAACCTCATCAACGAGAGTGACATCCCGATTCTGGCGCTCCCTGACCGAGAGGTGAGTGACGCGTGAGTGGAACCGGGAGACGGGCGTCCGGGTCGACAACAAACTACTAACTGAAACCACATATGTATATCATCATCGTCGGAGCAGGCGATATCGGCTCACCGCTGATCAATATCGCCACTCGAACTGGAAACGAGGTTGTCGTTATCGAGAAAGATACAGGAAAAGCCGAGGAGATAGCAAGCGAGTATGACTGCCTGGTCATTAACGCGGACGCGACAATCAAGGAGACGTTGGAGGATGCCGGAGCGGATCAAGCCGACGCGATCATCTCGACGACGGACCAGGACGCGACCAATGTGATGGTCTGTCTGCTTTCCAAAGAGTTCGAGATTCCGGCAATCACGTCAGTAGTTCACGATGCAGCGCACATGAACCTCTTTCGTCAGATCGAGGTGAATACGGTCGAGAATCCACAACAACTCATCGCCGAGCATCTCTACCGTGCGGTCGCCAGACCGGCTATCGTCGATTACATGCGAATCGGCGAGGACGCAGAGGTGTTCGAAATCACAGTCAGGGAGGATGCGCCAATCGCTGGCAAAACACTCACAGAAGCCGGTGAGGTGGGCATCCTTCCGAATGACGTCTTGATCATCGCCATCGGTCGTGAGGGCGAGGACAGGCCACTGACACCGCGTGGAAACACCCGAATCCAAACGAACGATCTGTTGACCGTCTACTCCGCAGCCGGTGCGAACCCAGATCTCACCGACATCTTCGGCCATTACGAAGACCAAACAGCGTGATCACGGGAGAATCCAAATCAATGTCCAATTCATCTGTCGGTCGCCTTGACTTCCTGACAGCCTCGAAAACGGTCTGTAGAGACGTTGGTGCCTTGCAGGTACTCATCGGCGGGCTGATGTTAGTCCCCATGCTTGTCTCGCTGGTCTATCAGGAGTGGTACAGCGGACTGTCGTTTCTAATCGGTGCAGGGATCACTTCGCTTGCTGGCGGGGCAGCGTATAAACTGTGCGAAGATGCCCCTGAACCGAAGCGTCACCACGCGATGATCGTCGCGGCCCTCGGGTGGCTCGCTACGGCGGCGTTCGGTGCCCTCCCGTTCGTAATCGCGGCCTACATCACGCCACCGGCAGTACTCGAATCATTCGTGCCAGCGGGTGCGAGCTATCAGTCGAGCCTGCTCAATTTCCAGAACCCTATCCATGCCTTCTTCGAGAGCATGAGCGGGTACACAACGACGGGACTGACGATGAGTGTTCACGAACCGTCGGTGGGCCACGGCTTCCTCTGGTACCGCTCACAGATGCAGTGGATCGGTGGCGCGGGGATGATCGTCCTCTCGCTGGCAATTTTGCGTCAGCCGCACGGGACTGCGGGACTCTCGCTGTATCAATCAGAAGCACGAAACGAGAAACTTCGGCCGAGCATCGTGGGTACGGCGCGTGCAATCTGGAAGGTTTACGTCGGCGTCACCGCACTGGTTGCCGTCTATCTGGCAGCGGCCACGTTCCTCGTTACCCCGAATTACGGTATCGAGCCGACAATTTTCGACGCTATAAACCACGCGATGACTGGTCAGTCCACCGGCGGGTTCAGCACACTCGATAATTCCATCGCCGGCTACGACTCATACGCGATGGAACTCGTTCATATCCCCGCGATGATTACGGGGGCAATTTCGATTCCAGTCTACTATGGGATGCTCTCCGAGCGAGATATCCGAGAATTCACACGCGACCCACAGGTCAGAGTGTTGTTTGGGTTCTTCATCATCGGTGTAGTCGGCCTGACGGCGTTTCTCGCTCGATGGGTCGGGGTGCCTTACAATGGCCAGCCGCTCGCGTATGTCGGGCGTGTGGCGACGAGTCAGGCGTTCCGTGATGGTCTCTTCCAGTTTATTAGCGCACAGACGACGACGGGGTGGCAAACGTCTGCAATCGGCGACTGGAACAACGGCGCAGTCATGTTCATCGTCTTCGGTGCGATGTTACTCGGCGGTTGTGCCGGAGCAACGGTCGGCGGGATCAAACTGCTGCGTGGCTATATTATCGCTCGCGGCATCAGTTGGGAGATCACGCGCGTGTTCCTCCCCGACCACGCTATCGACGATCTTCGAATTGGGCAGCGGATACTCAAAGCCGACGAGGCAAACACTGAGATTAGCGCCGCGACGACGTTCGCGTTCGCGTACCTCGTCTTGCTCGCCCTCTCGCTGCTCGTCCTGTTGGCAGTACTTCCGACGGATTTCACGCTCGCCGATGGGATTTTCGAAGTAGCGACGGCACAGGGGACCGTCGGCCTATCGTCGGGGATTACTGGCCCAGAGATGCCGGTCATCGCTGAGGTCCTGTTCATCATCCAGATGTGGATGGGGCGGCTCGAAATCATCCCCGTCCTAGTCCTGATTAACGCGATCTTCAGGCGGTGACTTGTATGGATAGTCAGCATCAATTCCGCCCGCCTGTGCTCGATGTACCCGGCCCGCCCTGCACAGTAGAAGCGCTTGCTCGTATCGCTACGCAACCAATACCATCACACTATCACCAATGTACGTAATCATCATCGGCGCAGGCCGCACCGGCAGCACCGTTATCAACCTCGCAACGCAGGACGACCACGAGGTGGTCGTAATCGAACGCGATACAGAATTGGCCGAAGAGGTGAGTGCAACCTACGACTGTATGGTTATCAACGCTGACGCAGCATCGAAAGATATCCTGCTCGAAGCCGGCATCGAGGAGGCCGACGCACTTATTTCGACCACGGAGGACGACTCGGTAAACCTCATGGTGACCATGTTTGGGAAGCAGTATGGGGTCGAGACGCTCGTGAGTTCAATCAACGACCCCGCCCATATGGAACTATTCGAGGACCTCGGCGTGAATATCGTCGAAAGTCCGCACCGTCTCAACGGTCAATATCTCTACCGGGCCGTCCAGCACCCGGGGATTCAGGATTTCCTGCCCATTACTGGTCAAGCTGAAATCTTCGAGATGGCAGTCAGTTCGGGCGCTCCGATTGATGGCCTCGATTTAATCGAAGCTGATAACAACGATCTGTTGCCCGAAGAGACGATAATCGTCGCCATCGTCCGAGATAGCGAATTGCTCATTCCGCAGGGGGAAAGCGAGATTCGTGCTGGTGATACGGTCACTGTTTTCGCGAAAAATGGGGCGACTAGTCGGATTACGGATGTGTTCAGAGGCTCATAACGATGTCCGATAACTCCGAGCCGACCAGCGTTCGAATCACCGTCCCGGAGCGATCTTCGGGTTCGGATGATGAACCGTATCTTCGTAGCGGGCCGCCTATTCAATCTCCAGGGTATAGAGTTATCGTTCCCGTTACTGAGACGCTGCTTGATAGCTATACAGGGATCAACGTCCGCCGCTTCCTGCAAACAGCGGTCGCACTGGCTGCTGATAACGGCGGCCGGGTGCTCTTGCTTGGCATCGAGACGGTGACAGACGAAGCGGAACTGGGCCATGTCCGAGAGTATATCCGGACAGAACAAGCGAGCCAGGCTGATACGAACCCCACCATCGAGACACTCGAAAACAGACGGACACAGTTGGCGGAGATGAGTACTCTAGCACAGGAACTCACGCCGAGTGTTCCGGTCAGTGCGGCCGTCAGAACCGTGACAGACCTGACTAAGGGTATTCTTGCTGTCATAGACGATGAGAGTGAGGCGGCTGTCCTGCTGCCACGCGGAACCAGCCTTAATCAGAGCTGGTTGTTCAAGCGAAGTACAATTGACGCGGTCTTGACGGACGCTGAGTGCGATGTGTTCGTCGAAAAGATGGGTGCCAGAGGAGGGGAGAACGCACTGTACGTACCGAGCGTTGATGAACATACTGTCGCACCGCTCGCCGAATCGGAAGCCGAAACGATAGACTCGATACTATTACCTGTCGGGGCAGGCCCGCACTCTGCCCTCGCTGCGGAAGCAGCACGCGCGGTGGCACGTGCCACAGGTGCATCTGTGACCGTGTTCCACGTGGTACCATCTGAATCATCTGCTGAGGCGAGAAGTGACGGTGAAGACCTGATAAAGTTCGCTGAATACGTGCTCGGTTCCGACATACCGATCACAACGACCATCAGGGAGGCTGCTGATACCGCTGATGCAATTATAACAGAAGCGGAGTCTCATGATGCCGTATCAATAGGAGCGCCGGAACAGAAATCACAGCTAGAAGCGTTAGTCTATGGGTCCGTACAAGAGACGCTCTCAGAGCTTGATGAGCTGACTATTCTCATGTCACGAGATTCTGACCAGACTATGCGGTCTCTCTACTACCGATGGAAACGAGGCATTGAGGCCGAAGGTGGCGAGAACGAGTCCAGCAAGTGAGGCCATACAGCAGAAGGTCGTGTCCTGACTTTATCATCACAACTTAGCTACGGGACAAGCCGGGAAGCCAAGCGAGACAGTACTGTGGCCTGTGCTGGGTCGGCCAGCACGGCGATGGGATAGAACGAGGTCAAGCGCTTGTCGATTTCAGTGTGATGTCGACTCATACAAAAAGACAGGTCGAGCCTCAATTCGGTCTCCCCTGCGTGCAGTAGTGGAGACCTGACCCACTGCCTACGATTCGAGGCGTCGAACGATGGCTTGGCGGATCGACATCGCGGATTCTTCAGGACCACGGGCCATGACCACAGTCTGATCCGTCCGTTCACCAATCGTCTCGGGCAGCGAGCCGAAGACAGCCTGCGACACCGCACCCGTGCGGGTCGCACCCACACAGATTGTATCGTACCCTGTAGCTGCATCGAGAATCGCCCCTTCGATATCCTCGGCTACCTCGATACGGCTCTGGTACTGTGCCTCTTCGAGACCGGTCCGTTCAACGAACTCTTCGATGAGCGCCTCGCCCCGCTCCTGTGGGGAAAGGCCGTCATCGTCTTCACCTGGCTCTTGAACGTTGAACAGCGTCAACCTGGCTTCCTCGTCGGCCGCCTCGGCAAATTCTCTGGCCCGACGAGCAGCCACTGGTGCGTGTGGCCCCTCACCGGCTAAGACCATGATATCGCCCGTCGCGCGTCCACCTTCTGGACCGAGTTTCACGAGCGTTGCATCACACGGTGCACGACCGATGACAGGGTCGATCGTGGAGCCGAGAACGTGTTCTCGGCGGCTTCGCCTGCCTTTCCAGCCGAGGAGAACGTGGTCAGCGTTTTCCTCCTCAATAACGTCCAGAATCGCTGAGCCAGCGTTGCGACCAACGATGGCGTGCGTTCGGAGCCCGACATCAAGGTCGTCAGCGATGTCCCGCGCAGAGTCCAGCAGTTCCTGCTGGCGTTCGACTCGTGTCTCCTCGAATGTGAGGTCCTGTTCCAGTGAAGTCTGCTGTGGGACTTCAATGATGTTCACCGCGACAACTTCGGCCGTTTCGCTATCATGTGCGTGTGCGCTCGCTGCTGCCATCCGGAGAAGGTCCCGTTCCGTTTCAGGATTTGCCACGGGAACAACAACCCGATAGCGTCCCTGCCCGTCCGCTACTGTGGTCGGTTCTGGTGCGATTGCCTCCCCAACTAGGCTCTGGCTGAGTGCTCGGTCCCGGGCGTACACAAAGTACCAGAGAATTCCAAAGACGACGATGACACCGCCGATGGCCTGCACGATAAGGCTCATCTGGAGGAGAATGGCGATACAGGCGACGAAACCGAGAATCGGGACAATCGGGTACAGCACGCTCGGAATCCGGAACGCCGGGTCGTAGGCGTCAGGATTGGCACGGCGGAGGACGATGACCGCGATATGGACGAGCGCGTACGTGACGAGGTACATGAAACTCGCCACTTCTGCGAGTGTCCCGATGCCGACGCCGATGGCGATGAGCACGAGCGTGATAATACCGGTCGCGGAGATGGCACGATATGGCGTCCGGAACCGGTCGTGGACCTCATTGAGCCAGTTGATGAGAATCTTGTCCCGACCCATGGCGAAGTTCACGCGGGCCGCCGAGAGGATACTCGCGTTCGCACTCGACACTGTCGCTAGAACGGCTCCCACGATCATCGCTAACGCTCCGATTGGCCCCATAATCTCCGTCGCTACGTCGGCGACGGGTATCGGAGAGTCTGCAAGCGCCTCGATTGAGAGCGTCCCGGTCGAGACGAACATCACCCCAACGTACATCAGCGTCGGCGTCACGACGGCCGCAATCATCGCCAGCGGAAGATTACGGCTCGGGTTCTTGATCTCCTCGGCGCTGGTCGCAATTACTTCGAAGCCAATAAACGTTACATAGACGGTTCCGATCGTCGCTGCGACGGCCGGCCAGCCCTCTGGTGGGAGGAACGTTCCGATCGTTGGCCCACTCGCGGCTCCCAGCCCGAGGAACGCCACGATGAGGCCAACCAGAGTGAGGACGATGACGTTCTGGAGTGCCCCGGTCTCTTTGACGCCGTAGTAGTTGACTCCAGTCAGCAGCGCCGCCATGACGAGTGCTGCGACGGTTATCCCGATTTCACCCCATCCGGCCAGAAACCCGATGTACTTTCCAAGCCCGGGGAGCAGATATTGACCAAAACCGATCATGTAGAACGCACTGGCAAAGGTCAGCCCGGCCCACATTCCCCAGCCAACGATACTGCCGAAGAATGGACCGAGCGCGCGGTTAACGTAATAGTAGCTTCCACCGGCTTTGGGCATCCCAGTTGCCAATTCCGACAGTGAAATAGCAGCGAGCAGCGATACTAAGCCGCCAGCAAAGAAGGAAATCATGCTCGCGGGTCCTGCCTGCTCCGCAGCGATGCTCGGGAGGACGAAGATGCCGGCACCGATCATCGTCCCGAGGCCAATCGTATACGCTTCGAGAAAGCCGAGGTCGCGTGCGAGTTCTTGATCAGTCATTGTTAGGTTCAGGTAGTGTAATAACGGGTATGTCGCTCTCAGAGACGAGTGACAGTCCCACGTCACCGGTCAGCAGGCGAACCCACCGGTTGCCACCTCGTGGATTGAAAACGATCGCACTCGCGTTGATTTCATGTGCGGTTTCAATAATCGTCTCTGCAACGTCAGTCCCATAGCGGATTTCGGTGGTGGGCGTGCAGTCGGTATCGGCCATCTCGTCACGAGCAACGCTGAACATTTTATGTGCGTAATCCTCTCGCTGCTCGACTGACGCTTTGTCCGGGGCGCCACCCGCCTTCTCGATGACGTTAATGACGGTTACATCTCCCTCCGCCGACTCTACATACGGTCGCAGCGCCCGCATGGTCGATTCTGCGTCTTCCGGTGACGCAACAGGTACCAGCGCGTGTCTGAACAACGACTCCGGCATACTATCCCCTCCGAAGCCGGCTGTCGGTGTATTGGTGTCCCTGGTATCTCGCGGTCGTAGTGAGAATCATACTGACTAGTCTCACGGACTGTATATGAATTATTTGTCTTTACCGCTATCCATTGGTCATCCAACTATTACACGGTCGATTTGCTACGGAATGCGGAATCAGCACCTGCGTTTAATACTGATGGGCCACCACTCGCTTACATGAGTCATGATGAGGGTAGTCTCCGAGAGTTTCTAGAGCGATCCGAGACTCCTGATTCGCCACCCCGTATTCTCTACCCGATATTCAGTTCCCACGACAACTTCACGTTCGAGACAGCGTTGAATATCGCTGAGGGTGTCGAGGGAGAACTACTTGTCCTTGATTTACTCACCGACAACAGCCTCCGTAGCGCTGAGGTGACATCAATCGGCCGAAAATTACTGCAGGCCCATCTAGACGAGGACCACACTGTCGATGCCCATTTAATCGTCGAAGAGACAGACAGTCCACTCTCGACTGCGATTACCGTCGCACAGCAACGGCATGTCCAGCTCGTCGTGTTCGACGAACACACGCCCGAGTTGCTGGGCGAAGGGCTTCGCGGTGACGCGGCCGACCAGATGCGGAAAAAAGCAGGATGTGACGTAGTATCAGTCACGCATCCCCGGAGTGGGGCAAGCATCTCTTCGGTGCTCGTCCCACTTGCTGGTGGAGAACATTCTGGTCTCGCAGTCGTCGTCGGCGGAGCGCTGGCAGCAGGCGCGAACGCTGTTGTCGAGATCTTTCATGTAACACAGGACAAAGATGAGACCGAGGCTGCACAGGCCACGGAACTGTTCGACACGGCACGGGCACGGCTCCCCGAGTCGGTCGAACTGGATACGCACCATCTTGAAGCGCCTGACGCCGCGGAGGCAATCATCGACGAGTCTGCCCACTACGACGTAACTGTAATAGGCAAACCGACTCAGAGCCGTCTCATAGAATTTATTACTGGCTCGGTAACCAAATCCGTAACCGAAGCCTCAGAAAACGCGGTTCTTACAGTCCAGCGTGGCGACGACGATGGGTTCAGTTTTGAGGGACATTAATCCTCGCGCGTGGGAGTCTCATCGTGGTCTGGTTCGACGACCCATTCGGCACCTTCCTGTACCACCGTGCCAGTGTACGACTGTTCAATAGCATCGCTGTCCTGTTCGACCACTTCGTACTCGTAATCTTGGTCGGTAACAGCCTCGAGTGACGAGATACGGATACCCCTGTCACCATTGGCCTGTGCATACACAAACAGCGCGGAGTAATAGTCACGAATAGCGTCTTCTATCTGCTCTTCAGCAGTATCATCGGTCATGGGTTATGGATACATAAGCACGCATAAAAAGGCTATGTTGAATGCGTATTCCCGTCTATTTTAAGACGGGATTGCTAGTTGCCCTGATTCTACAGGCAGCCCAAGTCCAAAGCCGCGAGGTAGATTCGGTCCGGTGTATTGGCACTACCACTCCCAGAACAACCGGGTGAAGAGCACCAGCATAGGAATCACTTCGAGTCGGCCAAGCCACATCAGAACTATCATCAGGAGTTTCGAGGTCGCTGGGAAAGAGAGATAACTCCCGAACGGACCGAGCAGACCGAACCCTGGTCCGATGTTCCCGATGGTCGCGATGCTTGCGCTAAGTGCTTCGATCGTCGTGAGGCTGAGGCCAACGCGACTGGCATCGAGTGCAATTACCACGGTTGACACCCCAAAAATAAATAGATAGAGAAACGTGAACGAGAAGACGCCTCTGACGACATCCTCGTCGACAATGCGCCCGCCGAGTTTGACTGGTTCGACGACGTCTGGGTAGACTGTTGTGGACAGTTGCCGCCGAGCAGCCTTGAGAAGGACGAGCCATCGGATGATCTTGATGCCGCCACCAGTCGATCCTGCCGACCCACCGATGAACATCACTCCCAATAACAGCACTTGCGCCCATTCGCTCCACTGTGCGAAGTCGCTCGTCGCGTATCCCGTTGAGTTGAGCAGTGTGACTGTCTGAAACAGCGCCTGCCGAAGCGAGTTCTCAGCGATGCCTCGGGTGACACCTCCCAGTTCTAACGGCGGAGCCGCTCCAGTGAACAAGAGTCCCCAGAGGAGAAGCGTGACCCCACCGATGGCCCCAATATATCCCTGAAACTCTCGATTCCGAAACACGTCGAGATACTGCCCGTGGAGAACGAAATAAAAGAGCGCAAAGTTCGTCCCCGCAACGATGATGAAGGGAATCACGAGCCACTGGACTGCTGGCGAGAAGGCAGCGGTACTCTCAGCCTGGGGGGAGAACCCGCCGGTTGGAAGCGTCGTGAAGCCGTGAGCGATCGCGTTGTACAGGTTCATGTTGGGCGCCCACCCCAGCAGGTGGAGGCCGTAGAGGAGACAGATCAACAGGACAGTGAATCCGGTGTAGACAAGCCACAGGATGCGGGCCGTTTCGGCAATCTTGGGCGTCAGCTTCTGTAGTTCTGGTCCGGGTGCTTCGGCGCTGATGAGTTGCGCACCGTTGACCGCTAGCTCGGGGAGAATGGCCACCATGAGCACGATTATCCCCATCCCACCGAGCCATTGCGTCAGCTGGCGGTACATCAACAGGGCATGAGAATGCCGTTCGAACGAGATTTCGCTCAAAACGGTTGCCCCCATCGTAGTGAATCCCGAAGTGGATTCGAACAACGCGTTGACGAACGAGTTGAACAGGGCACTCGGCGAGCCGAGTGCGAGCCCGACCGTCGATTGAGTGCCCATGCCGGCGAGCAGGTACGGTATCGTCCCACCCACAGAGACACCGACCCAAGCCAGAGTGACAAACAATAGCGCTTCCTCAAGCCCGAGGTCAGAATTATCTTCAAGACGTTCGAGTGCAAGTCCGAGGGCGGCTGTCATGGCGATCGACACGAGGAAGACTAGGCGATCACTCCCGTAGATAATCGCGACGGACAACGGGAGCGCCATCGTCACGGCGAGGTACTTCAGAACTGTCCCGACGAGCGCGACGCTCTGTCGCCAGTTGACGCTCACCTGCATTCAGTAACACCACCCCTAGAAATCGGGTAGCGCCCCGTCGCGTTGCTAGCTCGGGCAGTGGAATAGTGATTCCTGTGCATCATTACAGCCGTTCGATCGTGTCCTCGACGATGTCGCTATCAGCGAGTATCACAGCATGATCGCCGGGTTCGATGACGGTATCGCCACGGGGCATACGGTAGCTCCCGTTGCGCGTGAGCGCTCCGATGACGACATCCTCCGGAAGGTCATCGACCGCCTCGCTAATCGGTCGTCCTGCGAGTACGCTATCTGTGTCAATACGGATCTCGATCACCTCAGCCTGATTGTCTTCCAGCAGAGCGACGTTCTGAGTGTCTTGGTCACGGACGAACTCGATGATCTCCCGAGCGGTCGCCCGGCGCGGGTTCACAGCGATATCTACCCCTGCATCTTCGAACAGATCGACGTACTCGCCGTGGTCTACAATAGCGACCGACTGGTCCGCGCCCTCTCGCTTGGCCCGCAGGGCAGCTAGCAGATTCTCTTCGCTGTCGTGTGCAAGCGCTGCTACCACGACATCGACATCAGCCATCCGTTCATTTTCGAGGAAGTCCCGGTCGGTCGGGTCCTTGTTTCGAACCGTGGTGGCGGATAACCGTTCGGAGAGTTCCCTGGCACGGTCGGCGTCTGTCTCGATGAGATGAGGACTGAGACCACGCTCTTCAAGCAGCCGGGCCGTATGGTAGCCGGTGTCGCTCCCGCCGATGATCAGCACGTTCTGGGGACCTGTCTTTCGTGGGGCTAGTTCGGTGCCGAACGAATGGACCGAATCGGGTCGGCCCGTGACGACCACATCATCTCCCGGTTGGATACGTGTCTTTCCAGTCGGAAAAATCGTCGCTCCGTTCCGGAAGATGACAGCGAACGTGAGCGCGTCGTATGCATCGGCTTCACTGATCGTTTGGCCGAGAATTGGACTGTCCGGCTTGATTTCGAACTCTGCCATCTGAACCGTCCCGCCTGCGAAAACATCGAAGTTCTGTGCAGCTGGTAGGCCAATCCCTCCGGCTGCTGCGGCCACTGTCAGCAGATTACTCCCAACCATGAAATCGACATCGAAGACGTTCTCAGCCTGATCCCAGGTGTCGATATACTTCAGATCCTTGACCCGGGCGACCGTCGTAACGTCGGTGAGTGCTTTCGCCGTGCCACAGGTGATGATATTGATCTCGTCGCTGTCGGTACTAGCGATTAGAATATCGGCATCCTCGATGCCGGCCTCTCGGAGGGTTTCAATGGCCGAACTGTCACCGGGTACCGTGAGCACATCGAGGTCGTATCTGAGTCTGTCAATCCGGTCGGTGTTCACGTCGATCATTACGATGTCGTGATTCGTATCGAGTGCTGCTGCGACCCTCGTTCCCACCTGACCAGCGCCAGCTATTATGACCCGCATTCGTGTATTTGATTCATATCCGGATATATTGATTTGACTCCTCGCTTCCGATTCCACCGATATCAACAAGCTATCAGACTACATAGAAATTGGTGGTTTGACGTTGACTACGTAACATTTCAAGCATCGGCCTTAGGAATGATGTCTGAAACGTAACCTCTGGTTCATCGTACCTCTCTTCGGTGAACTCCCGAGATTCTCGATAGTGTTGCCACTCAGAAAATCGAATCGCCATCTATGGTCTGTGAATCTCGGCTGAGACCACTCTATCTTGAATGGATTCGATAGCTGTACGAAGATTCGAGAGTTGGACGCGAACGGCTTACTAAGCCGGTCTCCACCGTCTATCTGCAATGGCAGAACGCAACGACCGACACGTCGAGGGTAGCGATTCTAGAACGAGGTACAGCTAATCATGCGGATTCCAGTCGCAAATAACAAACTCGTTACTTTCACGCTGGCAGGTGCCTTCCTCACGGCTCTCGTGGCCGGTGGCCTTGCGTTTCCCGGCGTCGGCCTCGGGCAATCTGACTCACCTGGAACGTCCCCATCGGATGCCTCACAACAGGTTGCTTCCGATGCCCCAACGCCCAATCAGGACTTTACGCCAACAGTCCAGACGCAATCCGGCTACGAGGACGAAGAACACGAGGAATATGACGAACACGAGGACGACGAAGACCACGAGGAAGAATACGAAGCGGGGGACGAAGACGAAGACAACGAAGAGGACGAGTGACCGAGATGATGGGATCGCTCGCATCGCTCACCGAACGGTTCGGAGACAGTTGCCACGAGTTCGACTGTTGTGATACGACATTTCGAGTCCAGGCGACGGGTGTCCGGGCCGACGCCGCAGTGACCGTGGCACGAGATACGGCCGAGTCACTCGAAGCTCAGCTGAATGCCTTCGACGAGGCGAGTGCCGTCAGCCAGCTCAATCGCGATGGTGCGGTCGCTAACGAACACGTCGCCTGTATCGTTCGCCGTGGACTCGAATACAAGGATCGGACTGAGGGAGTGTTCGATATCCATCAGGGCCGCGTCGAACAGGCGCTCAAAACGTTCCTACGTGGCGACAGTGACACACAACCCACAGACTTCGATACTGGAACTGTCCATGTCCGCGGATCTCAGGTCAGTACCGATGTCGAACTTGACCTCAACGGTCTCGCAAAGGGGTACATTGTTGACCGGGCCAGCGAGACGCTCGCAGGTCTCGGTCGACGAGGGTTCGTCAGTGGTGGCGGAGATATGGCCCCGCCGACCGGCCCGGTAGCCATCGAGAGCCCGTACAGCGACGACACACCGTTGAAGATTCTGGACACGGATTGGTCCGTCGCAACGTCTGGGGGATACCGGCGTTCACGAGACGGTACTGATCACATCTACGACGCGACCACCGAGTCGCTCGGCTCGCGTCACGAGTCCGTTACCGTCCTCGCGCGCCGCGACTGTATGGAGGCCGATGCCTTGGCAACGACGCTCGCCGCACTTCCCCTCGACGAGGCACGTGAAGTAGCAGCCGAGTGGGACGGACTGGAGGCGTTGATCATTCATGAGGGTGTCTTTCACACGACAGAGAGGTTCGATGCACATGTCATGGACGCATAAGCAGCGAATCACCGTCGTCGCAATCGTTGTGCTGGTCGTGGCCGTTCCGGCCCTCTGGCAAATCGGCGATGTACGTGCCGCTCAGGCGACTGAAAAAGCACAGAATGACCTCGTGGATCAGACCGTTTCCCAGCGACAGGCACCGAACGATTACGACGGGGATGGCATCAACGACTCCGCGGATAAGTGTCCGACACGCCCAGAGACCGATAACGGGTTCCAGGATTCGGACGGCTGTCCCGATGTCGTCGAGACGACGGGAGCATCGTAATGTCACAACTCGTCTGGCTCCTTGACCGGGGTGCCGCACTCGTCACATATCCGTTGCTGTACTTAGCCGTCCTCACGGGCGTCCTCTACAATACGGAGTCGTTCCGCGTGCTCCACGAGACCGCCCAACGCATCCACATCGAACTCTCCGTGTTCGCGATGATCGTCACGTTGCTACACGCGGGGCTCGGCGTCCTCGACGCGTGGTTCGTCATCACCGGTCAGGCTCCGGCACCAGCATACTCGATGCCGTACTTCCTCGGTGGGGTCGTTGTCGGTTCAGGTGCACTGCTCATGCTCGTCGTCGCAGTGCTCGGCTTTACTGACGCGAAACGCTTCCAGCAACCGTGGGGACCGCGTGTCGTCCACTCGTTCGCCTATGCCGGGTTCGCCTTCGGGACGATTCACACGGCAGCGATTGGCACCGACCTAACGGGACTCGTCCGTCCCCTGCTGGGTCCCTCAGTTGCGTTTCTCGTGTACGTGCTCCTGCTGCGTCTGCTGGTGCTTCACAGGGGACAATCGAAGGCGACTCCGAATTAGTAGCCGTCCCAGAGGCCGAGCATCCGGTCGACGACTTTGTCGGTGAACGAGCGTTGATGAACCGTGTAGAGGTACGTTACTCGATCAGGATCGCTGACCTCGTAGACGACGCTCCGGCCGTCGCGCTCTTTCGTGACGAGGTCGGCCTCGGCGAGCTTCGATAGATGCCACGAGACGGTCGATTGCGCCTTGTCGAGGCGGTCGCTGAGATCGGTCGTCGAGAGCGGGCCGTCCGTGAGAAGATGTGCGAGGATGCGACGGCTGTACTCCCGCCGCAGCGCGTTCATCACTGCTCGATCGGCTTCGTTGAACTCGGTGGCGGGGTAGTACCGCGTGTACTTTCCATCGTCCGAGACATCGATCAGGCCTTCGTCGGCGAGCCAACGGAGGTGATACTGGAGCGTTCCCTGCGCGTACTCAAGATCGTTGAGAAGCGCGCGAAAGTGAACGCCCGGCGTGTCGGCTATCCGCTGGTAGATCGCCCGCCGAGAGTCCAGTTCGAGGTCTGGGTCCGACATCGCTCAGTCCCGCGTGAGAGCGATGAAAAAGGTCAGGAGGCCACCGAGGATCAGGATCGCACTCGCGTGTTCGAGCAATTCGAGCGTCGCGTACGGGATATACGGGAGCAGCGGGTACTCGAGAAACACGATGAGTCCGTAGACGGCGAACATCGCGTACCCAAGCGTGACGATTCGCATCCGACTATCACGTTCCCGTCGCCACGCGAGGAAGCTGAGGACGCTGAGCCCCCCAGCGAGGACGAAGATACCGAGACTGACGTACTGTTCGAGGAGTTGAGCGAGTGTCATGCGTTACTATCTGAACACACAGTCGGTGCGACGTGCTCGGCGGTCGATACAGCTCAACTGATGGTGGTGTCGGGGAAAACGATTGGCGTTCAACGGTCGAATCCAATCGAATAGAGCCCTGGGCTGCTCTGAAGCTCTCTCAGTCGACACCGCCGAGGAAATTTCCAACAGTGTCAGCGGATTCTCGGCAGGAACTCGTGTTCGCAAAGGTGTTTGATCAGAACCGTCCGCGTAACTGCCAAATTGTTTTACGAAGCTCTGTAGTGAACCGTTCGTTCCAGCTGCGCCACAGCGTCGGCTAGTCTGGGACCGTTTTTATACATAGTCGCTCACAGAGTCTTGGATTGTGGTGAGGTGCCTGAAGGGTGTCATCCTGTGGGTCCAGTCATGAAGCTCTTTTAGCTGGGGCAGTGTGACTTATTTTCCGCTTTTACAGAAACCATGACTAGAATTATCTGAGGAGTGACCAGATTAAAGAATCGATCACTGAGACGGCTACTGAAATCAATAAAAGGGCACAGATCATCATGATGAAGCCCACGACTATGCGTGGAAGTCGGTGCGCTATTAGAAAATTAAATCGTCCCCATTCTGCCTCATATAGATAGCTCCGCATCCCCCACACACTCGCAAACCACAGTGCGAAACCGACGATAGTCACAATAATAGCATACACCGAACGGAAATCTACTATCATATGTCTGCCCTGCGTGTGCCAAGCAGTACAATCCTCCGGCGGCGGCCACGTTTCGCGACATCCGGATAATCCATTTGTGCAGTTGGTTTCGCAAGGTAGTCGATGACTACAACGGCTGGTAAGCGACCGGTATCGACGCACAGAGCCGAGTAGACCGGTGAATCAGTCCCGTCGGTCGGGTACCCGCTCGTAGACGACGTATCCGTTGTGTTCCGCGACCGGTTCGTAGTTGGCCTCGATGTACATGACTACCGGCTCTCGTGCGTCGGGGTAGTACCCATGGGTCGGGTCGATGCGGCCGTCCACGACCTGCTGGCTCTTGACGAGCACGTAGGGGACCTCGCCGCGCTCGAGTTCAGTCACTACCCGGTCGGCGAGTGGCTCCCCATAGGGGGGCGTGATGAACGTCCGTGCTGGGCGAGCCTCACCGAAGTACGCTAGCTCGTATCTCGTGGGTGGGCCGAGCGAGTAGAATCGCCCGTCGACGGTCTCGTCGAGTTCCTCGGCGGAAGCCGATTGCGTCTCGATGTGTTCGCCGCTGAGCCTGATCTCTCTCACCCCATCAACTGCCACTGTCCCGCCAAGCGCGGAGAGCACGAGGAAGACTCCGGCAACCAGTGCGACCCACTGGCGGATGTCCAGCTGACCGACGCTCCCGTCCCACTTGACCATGACGTAACTGAGGACAATAGCACCGACGAGCATCAGAGCGAAGCCAAATTCCAAGAGGAACAGGTACTGATATCCACTGTTCGCTGCGACGAGCGTGAGTACTGCCTCGGAAACGGCGACAGCGAGCGCCAGCCCAACCCACTCCAACCGTGAGAGTGGCCTCGGCCCGTCGGCGAGAAAGCTGAAAAGCCGACGCAGGCCGACGCCGGCGAGCACGGCGGCCGCCGGCATGGCGAAAATGTACCGGTGGCCGCCATGGAACGCCTGTAACCCCGGAACCGACATGATGACGAGCCACAGCGAGAGGAACGCGAGCCGGGTGTCGAACGACCGCGAGGGTATCGACCGGAATACGTAGAGGGCGGTCCCGCCCGCGAGCAGCCACACCGGCAGGTAGGAGGCCGCGCTCAGCAACTGCCCGTCAAGGAAGTACGGCGGGTCGTAGTGGTTTAACGGTAGGAGAAAGGTGTACCAGAGCGTCTCCGCAAGCGTCCCTCGACTCGCCGCGAACAGCGCCACGAGCCCGAGCGGCGTGAGAAAGGCCACCGCGATTCGGCCGTAGCGGACCGCGACAGTCCGGAGGTCGGTCTCGCCGACGTAGAGTCGGGCAAGCGACCAGCAGATGACAACTATTCCGAACAGGAGAACGGTCTGGTTGAATAGTACCCCGAACGCGAGCGACAACCCAGCGAGGAGGTCGGTCACGCGCCGCTCGGCGAACAGCCACAGCACTGCTGCGGTCAGGAACAGCGCGGCGAAGGGCTCAGTCATGAGGATGAACCCGTCGAAGACCGGTACGTATACCCCGAACAGGTACGCGAGCGAGCCGACGGCCGCAACCGGGCGTCCCCACAGCGAGCCAAGACGAAATACGAGCAACGCCGTCACCGCGTGGACTGCATAGACGAGTACCCGTCCGGCGAGGTACGGTTCGGGAACCGTCTCCCAGAGCAGTGCAGTCAGGTAATACACGGCGGGGGTTTTGTGATCCGCGATGCCAGCATAGAGCGTTCCTCCAGCAGCTATTTCACGACCGATGACGAGGTAGGTCATCTCGTCGTGCAACAACGGTTGTCGGAGGTAGAACAGGGGTGGGATGATCGCCAGCGCGAGGAACACGACGTAGAACGCCGACATTCCCCAGGACTCGAGAGCGCTCCGAAAAGTGAAGGCGGGGCTACGTTCGGTCTCGAGTATCGGCATGATGTATCCATCGTATGGTCAACAATCCAATTAGTTACTCGCCGATTAACTCCACTTGAGCTGATCGAGACGATCACTACCGAGGTTCATAGTATCGAAGAAACGGCAGTCGTGGTGCGCCATCGATTCAGCGATAGATTTGGGGTGTGAGATGTGTTCGTCTGGATACGCTACCGTCTCTGTTGCTTCGAGTCGCGGCCAGAACATGTGGTGATACAGTCGCCGTTTAATCCACTACTCTTCGTGTGGTTTTCTGTCGTCCAGAGCATTTACAGCTTGACCAACAGGATTGTCCCATGACGTAATCGAAATCCCGCATCTACTATCTGGAAGGGTCTCCGACAGAACGACATGCGGTCGTCAGCGTGCCTGATATCCCGGCGCGTGGCTGTGTCCGGCTCGGTGGCGTGCAGCCGGTGAAGCGCCTCAGTTGCGAGATCCGTCAGCAAGACGCCGCTGACAGTACTGACCAGCAGCAGGGGCTCGTTGTCGGTGGCCGTAATGGCTACAGCCTCGCCGACGCTCGGTTGCGGGGTCATCATCCCATCTTCCGGTAGCAGAATGTGGCCCCTCAGTATCAGTCGTGTCTAGTGGATGTAATTTGAAGCAACTGATAGGTGAGCGTGCTTAGTCAGTAGAACCACCATTCAGTTGCCATTTATAGCATGGGTATTTTATCCTCCGTAATCACAGTTCTGTTTATGCGTCCTGCCCTCCGGTATGCTGTTTCGGTATTTGTTGGACTGATCGTTACGGGAGTTGTCGCAGAATTCGCTGGGACAGATCACCTGCTTACGATCTCACTATTACCGCTCTATGTGGCCATAAGCTCAATCATGTTAGCACATCGCCAAGTGATTGTTTCCCTCTCTCGTGATGCATCCCCAGCAAGGAAGCGTGGAGCTATTGTTGGTGGTGTTGGCGCATTCACCGGGGGATTTCTCCTTCGGGTGTCGATCCCGGCCGGTGTCGCTGGTTTCGGGTTAATGTTGCTCGGTATGGCAAGCGTCATTGCTGACTTTGATGAATTGTGAGGAACTGTACAATTTGGATCACCTGTACTGCCCGCTCCAGTATCTGAGCATTCGGTCAAAATGTGGCTAGCAGGCTGCTGTGGCTACTCGCGCATCTCCTTGAGTGCAAGTGGATCTTCGTCAGCGTCGGTGTCGGAATCTGCCCTATCGAAGACTGCCGGAACCGACTCATCAAAACCAAGCCGATTCTAGTTTGCTTCGGGCATTATATAGACACTACAACCGAGCTGGTCGTAAAATACGATCACACGGAGAACGTATGCTTAGATAGTGTCTACACAGTGCCGACATGATGCCGGCTTTGTGACCCCCGATAGGTGACGGGTTTCCGTATCGTGAGCACTGAACAGCAGTCCGTCAACGAATAGTCAGCAGTGGTACCGAGTCGACGACCACTTGCGTCCTGCCCAGTATCGGCAGGCACAGACCATGGTGAGGTCCTCTAAGCCAGCCTCACCGTGGCAAGTAGGTGTCCTATCTCGACTGACAGCTTGGACTCACAGGCACGGACCCACATCGAAGCAGTGGCCTCAAATAGATAGTATCTAGTATAACAATTGGAATCTATTAGATGCTAATTGGTACGCTACTGTTTGCGACGACGACGTTTCTCATTTGGGTTGCGCTGGTCTATTCGTTGTCAGCGCTCTGGTTGTTAATAGAAGTCTTACCACTTGGTATCGGATGGAACTCGAGCGAGATGGACGCATGGGGACTGGATGACGTACAGGTGCGCGTACTCACAATCGGAGCGGAAGACGTTGTTCAGGCAACCGTCGACTCGGTTCCCGACGGCGTTGCCGGAATCAAGGTTATTGCTGAACAGAATATTGAAATCGACGGGGCAGCAGTGCACATCGTCCCAGATTCATTCAGTTGTGAAGCCACAAACAAAGGCCGTGCTGTCGAGTGGGCACGGAGACAAGTCGACTGTGACGCAGAGTACGTATTGTACCTCGATGAAGATACACTGGTTACTGGGTTGACTGGCCTCCCTGAAGCAGACTTCGTGCAGTTCACTGAGAAGCCGATTTACACGGGTTCACGGCTAGCCTATCTGTGTGAGGTGTTCCGAGTCGGTTGACCAGTTCGAACAGCGTGCATTCCGTCGTCTTTCGTATCCACTGTACGCATGGGGCGGTGGCTTTGCAATCCGACACGAGTTGGAGGATGAATTGACCTGGGACGTGGCGACGATTACAGAAGACACGAACCTCATTTGGCGGGCTGCTGATCGGTTTGACTTAGAGTATCGGCTAGTCGACGCTCGGTTTCGGAATCAAGCGCCACCATCGCTGAAAGCGATGATTAAGCAACGCCGTCGGTGGATGTCCGGGACACTGAAAGATAATCATATCCTCCCACTATTGTACCAACCACTGACACTAACTCGCGTCGTGTCCTGGGGATTTTCTCCAGCTATTCCACTGTTGATTATTGGTGCATCATTCGTCCCCGGTGCAACAGTCAGCATCCAGTTCTTCGAACTGATTTCGACTGCGCTACTGGTCGTGCTGTTTATTTATATGCTGTTTGGCCTATGGGCCTACAGAAAACATCCATTGCTGTGGCCGGTGTTCCTAATATTGACACCGCTGGCCGTTGTACTCCACGCAATCGGGGCTGCATGGGGTGTTCTTAGTCCAATCGAGGAGTTTGAGGTCACAGAGAAAGTCGCACCCGAGACTGTCGAGGACGTCAACCCAGAATTGAGCGAGGGTGCGATTGCCGCTCATGACGGAGAGGATCGCCTCGTTCGGGACTCAGCTGATGAATTTGATACAGAACTGTTCAGAGACTAGCTGTACTCGCAAAGCACCTTGTTGACGGGTGCGAACTTCGGTGTATTCATCTCAAGCACATCAGGTCGGCCCGTTTGCCTCCCTCGAGACTCCCGATTTCGTCACCGATGTTGAGTGTTTTTACACCCTAATGGTGAGCATCTGGACCAGTTCTCGGGAGGTGAAATGGCCAGCCCCCATTCGAGATTTGCCGCGAGGAGCCGGTCAGCAAGCAGGCCCATGCCATCAAGGAGGGCAGCTACGGCGTCCCCAAGCCACCTACTGGAAAAAAAAACACAAGGCCTATCGTCCGTATCCCCACTCTTCGAGGATTTCGGTGAGATCATCGATCTGCTCTAGACCGACGATGATAGCAGCTTCCCGGAGGTCAGCCTTCTTGACTGTCTCACCGAGTTCTGACTCAACGTCTGACCGAGTCTGGCGCTGGGAATCCAACGTAGACTGCTGGAGATGGAGCTGTACCGTCTTCTCTCGGCCGTCTGTGATACTGGAGCGGGCGAAAATCCACGGTAGTTCGGAACCCGAATGAGTCGATAGCTCGGCTGACCTCCTCTCCGGTTTACTCGTCTCCACCGAGGTGGCTGGCGTCTCAGTGACATCGGGTCTCTCAGTTACCATGTCCTCATCTGACTCGTCGTTCCCAAGCGGATCGTCGTCGCTCGCACCACTCTTGAAGCCCGTCATGCTGGCTCCTCCAGTGCGCCTGGTTCAGGCGGATTTGGTGCTTCCAGCCCGACCTCCCCCTCCAAGAAGCGGGCAATACGGTCTATCTGGGCCAGCGTCTCGACCTCGTACTCACGACGCCGGCTCCGGTGTTCTCGGACGTACCGGAAGGCCGAACACTGCTGTTTCCAGCACCCTTCCATGAGTGACGTTCGATCACCGATTACTTCGGGGGTCGAGAACTCGACGTCTCCCAGCATCTCACGCTGGTCCGCGGTATTCTTGACTCCGTTCGGGATGGCCGCCAGAACACCGACATCTATGTTGAGTTGCTCTGCGAAGTTCGTCGCCAAGTCAGCCAGTCCTTCGACGGACGCCTGGCCTTTCCATGACGGTTCGACTGGGATGACGAGATTGCGAGTGGCGTATATCGAATTGTAGAGATGGTCCGACTCTGTCGCAGGAGGGTCACAGAGCAAGACGTCATACTCATCGCCGACGCCCCCATCTCTGAGCACTCGCTGGAGTTGCGCATAGATGTTGTACGCATCGCCGAGGTCCTCAGCTTTGGACTGCTCACGGGCTAAGTGGTCCGACAGATCGGACAGCAGGTTATGTTCTGGAACGATATCGACTCCCTCCGCCGTTCGAATGAGGTCCTTGAACGGGCCTCGTGGGCTATTTACCATATGTCGGACGAGGTTGTCAGCGCCACTGTTGGCTCGGTCTGTATCGACTCCCATCAGGCGAGACAGGTCACCGTCTTGTGGGTCCAGTGGCACTATGAGTGGTTTGAGTCCTGCCCGAGCGTGTGCGACTGCAAGGTTCGCTGTCAGCGACGTTTTTCCGACACCCCCGGCCTCCGAGTAGACAGTGTAACTTAGCATACTCCTGTCTGTATCTCTCTTGCTCATGAATCTTTGTCAGACAACTCATCTAAGTCACTAATCTAAGACACTCTTCTAAGAGTCTTGTCTAAGATTCTAATCAAAGATAGAGATCTAAGATTCCTGTCTACGGTAGGAAGACAAAAATCTTAGATGAATGTCTTAGTTCCAACACCGTCGGTAAGCGCGTTGAATCGGGGACAGACAGACGCAAAGCCGACATGAGTTACAGACCGCTTCTTGAGACCGATTGACCCCGGGAAGGTCGACACTCGAAGAAGAACCAAAACGGCCGGCTGCCAGCGACGACGGTATCCGTGGACCGAAACCGGCAATAGATGCTTCGCCCCGCTCGAACTCGCCGCTACCCATTTCGAACACATTTAGCGTAGTACTTTGTGGATTTGGAGACCAGAGGCGACACTATTCGCAGAGGGGGGGCGTTACTACTGAACTGTAGACTGCGCCGGGAAACGGCCGAAATACTCGATACCCAGAGCTGACAAAACCCATATACGGCGTCCGACTGCTGCGTGTCAACAGTAGATTTAGATAATGTCCGGAGAAACCAGCGTTTGATGCCTATCTCGCTGGTAACGTGGGCCCGTCTGTTCGGTGGTGTCGCCCTCCTTCTGGGAAACAGCTTCTTCGTTACGACCGAGTTCGCGATGACCCGCGTCAGGCAGTTCGAGGAAGCAGAGTTTCTCGGTAATGGCCGTGGACTCGAACGCGCCTGGAACATGACCGAGCGATTGGAGATCTTCCTCACAGGCTGTCAGGTGGGAATCACCATATGTAGTGTCGGTCTGGGTGTCGTCGCTGAGCCGGCGATCACAGCAGTGTTACGGCCCCTATTGGGTGCAGTTGGCGTTGCTGGCAGCGGACACACGACACTGTCTGTGCTTCTCGCGCTGGTGGTGGTCAATCTCATGCACGTTATCGTCGGCGAGCAGGCACCGACGTATCTGGGAATCGAGCGTGCCAAGTTCGTCGCTGGATACGGATCGGGACCGCTGTACGTCTGGACAAAGCTCATGTATCCAGTGATCATCGCAGCGGACTGGGTAGCCAAGGCGTTGCTTGGCCTCTTCGGCGTCGAAATCTCCCGTTCCTGGACCGAGTCGGAGACCGAGGGCGATCTCGCAACGACTCGGGCTGAACTACGTAGTGAAATGGGTGACTCGCTCAGTCGAGTCGGCATCTCCGAGGAGCGACGGAGCGAAGTTATCAACGCCCTCGACATCGGCGCGAAGCCGGTCAGCGAGATCATGGTTGCTGGCAGCGACATCGTCGCGCTCTCGACGACCGACGACTTCGAGACGAACATGGACCGGATCGACGGGATGCCATACGTCCGCTTTCCGTTGATCGAAGGCTCACTCGACTCGTTTGTGGGTGTTGTCTACGCGCCGACGGTGCTGCACAACTACGAAGCGCTGAATTCGGGGACAACCACGCTCGAAGAACTGGCAACCCCGCCGCTAACCGTCGCTGCTGAGACGACAATCAGTGACTTCATCGACCAGTGTCAGGCCACAAATCAGGAACTCGCCCTCGTGGTCGGAGATGACGATGTCGTCGGTCTCCTCACCGCGACCGACGCCTTCGAGGCAATCACCGGTGAACTCGAAGACCCAATGGATCGCGCGGCCGAGTGACTATCAGCTCAGGGCCAACGTCATTAGCGTGCGGCGAGAATTCGATGCTCTTCATTGCTCCGACTGGTGAGTTGTATCGTTACTGTCAGAACCACTCGCGGGCCTTCAAGCGAGCCGTCAACTGGACGCTCTTACGGAGTCCGCGGCGGACGACACCGCCCGAATTCGGTACGCCCTCTCCATCTTCGTACTCCAACCCTCGGACGATCGTAACCGGAATCTGTTCGTCCGCCTGTCCGAAGAGCAATGCTGATCCGGCGGTGAGTTCGTCCGCAACGAGGTCGACACCGCCGACCTTCGGCTCTCCGTACAGGTCTGTCCGTCCGAAGTTGTTATCGGTCGCTTCGATCCCTGAGCACCCGATCGCCAGATCCATCGAACCCGGTCCGGCGATTTCCGAGTCTGCTAGGACGACAGCCACATCTGCGCCTGTGCGAGCCGCAATTCCCTCGCGCAGGCGACGCGCACTCTCGTCGGGATCTTCAGGCAACAACGTCATAATCCCGTCTGGACTGTTTGACCAATCGACGCCTGCGTTCGTACAGAGTCGACCGTTCCGCTCGGTCAGGAGCATCGCTGGTACCTCGTCAAGTGCTTCCTGCGCCGCGTCAGGGTCAACAGCGTGGTCTAGTAGCAGGTCTTCACCGACCTCTGCGATCGGGATCGCACCGATAACCTCGCTTTCATCGTAAATTACGGCCACTTCCCGCGGGTCGATCCCAGTGATATCGGCCACCCGACGGTCGCGGTCGGTCACCTCAATCTCGTCGGCTTCGACGAGTCGATTCTCGGCGAACGAGACGACCTTCGCGGTGACGACGACGATGTCACCGTCTGTCAAGGGATACTCTTCAGCCGTCGTGTCGACGATTCGGTCGACGAGGTCGTCGTTTGGCTCGATTCTGCCGATATCAAGTCCGTGGAACGTTAGTTCTGTCATCATCTAGATATTGGAAACAGCGCACTTCAACGCTGAGACGATTGTACATCGCTGGGAATAGACGAGACTTTCTTCGAAGCGTGTCCCGCTTAGCTTACCGACTGTATCGGGCGGTTCGACGGGGGCGCGATCACGTCGCACCCACACGGCAGGCGGCTTTATTGGTGCAGGCTGTGTATCAGCACCTGTATGCCCGAGGAAGTCCTGTTCAAGTCAGAAAGCGACCAGAGCCGAGAAGAGATCGCATCGTACCTCCGGAAAGTCGCGGATAATCTCGACAGCGGAAGCGATATCAACCTGAAAGCAGGCTCCGAGTCTGTAACGCTGAATCCCCCTGCCCGACCGACCTTCGAGGTCAAAGCCGAACGCGAAGGGCCGGCAGACAATATGACTGAATTAAGTGTCGAATTCGAACTCGAATGGGACGAAAATGATGGCGAGGGGGGCGGCGAAAGTGGGCAGTTAGAAATCGAGTAATCACTCCGACGCACGCTAAGGAGTGATTCAGCGGCACGTATCTAACAATGAAGCCGCTGTGCTGTCTGGCCTTCTACGTCTTGTCCTGTTTCTGTCTGCGGGAACTGCGTTTACGATACAATTTCCTGAATGTAGAGGTGGGCGTACGCGCTCGCCCACACGATAGAAAGTAAGTCACCGACACTTGTAGAAAGTACACGCAAAACAGGAGCCACCGAAGCGACGCTCGTCCCCATTTCGGGCAGATAGAGATTGCTTACACTCCCGATAGCGATTATTGCGATGAGGACAAATTTCCGTCGGTAGTTCGTCGTGATCTGCCAGCTAATCCGAAGTGATTTGAGAGGGCCATATTGGCCGATAACGCAGGCCTCCGGTGCGAACCAAAACTTGAACAACAAGCCGAGAAACGGCACAGCAAAAACGAGCACACTCACCGCCGCAACGACGGGAAAGCCAACTATATCTGCGGGATTTCCTGGAATAGCGCCAGCAAGGAGGAGTAGTGGAAGAAACAGAAAGAATGGAACTGTCATTACCGAAAAAACGATAAGCAATGTTACGCCAATCAACGCCGGTGTCCGAGTAATGCTCCGATGGACTCCTTCGCGTATCGTTACAGAGTTATCAGTCAGTTCCCCGGCGACAATTGTTCCCACATAGGCTCGAATCAAGATGATAAACACAAACGCCGTCAGACCATCGAGTAGGTCGATTACGGGCATCGGGAACGTGTTGATGATGTCAGTCTCGAGAAGTCGGTTGGCTAAGATAGTCACGCCCGCGAAGGCAATGATCGACGGATAGGACCGAAACAAGCGAACGGACCAGACCAACGCATCAAGGACGCTCCGATTGGTGGTCGCAGTATCGATGTTTCGGCATTCGAGACAACCACAGCCATCGATATCTTCTCGTGACTTGATCGTCGGTGCCATGTCACATGTAGTTGCGTCGTCACCGGTAGGAGTGCTTCGGACTGGGGGGTCGGTGTGGTCGCTCATTCGGCAGTGATGAACTGTGAGATGGATTCGCCGATAGCAAGTAAAACCGATGGGGGACCGAGCAGCGAAGCGAACGATTTGAACGCACGTTTGAGACTCGGTCGGTCGTCCTCAGTGCCGAGGAAGAGAAGTGTCGGGTCTTCAGACACGACGTATACACTCATCTCGCGACCCTTTTCGGAATAGCAGGTGTCAGTCACTTCGATTACGCCAGCTGCTTCGAGATTCGCCAAATGATAGTGAACGTTCTGCAGGCTCTGGCCGAGTTGCTCAGCGATCCGTGCCGGTGTCGCTGGCGTTTCGTTGAGCAGTTGGAAAATCTCGTACGCAGTCTCGGAGGACAACGCTTCGATTACCTCTCGTGTCGTGTCGTCATCGAGACTCAAGACAGCGGGGTTATCGCTTCGTTCAACGGCGGCGTCAGTTTGAGTTGGAAGAAGTCGTGCCATGTGTGTGGGTAGCTGCTGTGGATCGAGCGCGTGGGATCTGATCCAGTTGGTTGCTGTTCGAAACTATCGTTTGTAATTGTTGGTAGGTGTTTATGTTGATTCCGGGACAGCAGTTAATCGCAGGTAATAGGCCGTGTAGACCGTATAAAAGTACGCGAATCCAACTGAAGACAGAGCGATTCCGAGCAGGAGCAATATTGGTATCGGAATCCCGATCTCAATCGGCAATACGTCAGCCGGTCCAGCGTCCGTCAGTGTCAACCGGAGGAGATATTCGGGGATGAAGAAGGCGTTCAACAGGACACTCCACACCAGCGAGAATCCAGCGACGCTTCTGAGGTTTGAACGGACGAGTCCCACACTTTTTCCGAACGCATCAGTAACACTCTGGTTCTCGATGACAATCGCCGTATCGTAAAACTGCACGAACATAATGACAACGAGGATGGACAGCAGCCAGATGAGCATAGATCCGACGCCAGCAATGAAGGCAGCCATCTCGTTAATTGGGGCGAGTGCCATCGAGCCGATACCGAGGATGAACCCGATAAATCCGAGTCCGACAGCGGTCCCGAACACGATAAGTATGAACAACACGGTTGCAAGGAGAAGCGGGAAGTAATGTGTCCGCGCTTCAATAAAAAACTGGGTGAGTGACGTGTCCATTCCTTCGATCGCGGCCTGAGCGGTTCCGATGAAGCCACCGAGAACGAGCGGGAACACGATGAGCCATACGAGCGAGATACCCGCTGATAGTCGTGGTGATTCGATCAGGTGGTCCATGTACTGGAGTTGACTTACGGTCCCGATGAGGAGGCCGGCGACGAACAGGATCGGATTTTCTCGGAGGGCAGCGGATCCGTCTTTGAATGCGGAGACTGTCACCATGCGTTCCCGAATTACTGTCGTCGCGTATTAGGCCGAGTGTAGTATCAAAATCAGATTTGAGCATTTTGGACGGTAGTACAGGGGACGAGCACCGATCTCGCCAACGCTCGGTTGGGTAGTCACCGGGCCACCTTCTGGTGGCGGGACGGTGGAAACCCAGTAGCTGTAGGATGGAGAGACTGTCAATCTGATTCACAAGTGTTTTTGACATCAAGTACATACCGACTAGTTGGGTTCTGGTCCCCACTCCACTTCCCCCTGAATCGTATCCGATTCACCGATCGGCTCGAATCCAGAACCCGTTGTCGTGGATGACAACTTCCGATGGTGTGTAGCACACCACTCCCCCAGCTGCACATCATCTCTCCCAATCCTTTGCAGGTTGGACCAAAGAGTCGTGCAAGCGTGTCAGTGTCTAATTGAAGTTTTATCATCGAGTGAGCTGAGATACAGCGGAAAAACGACAGACAGAGTGAGGACATCACAAGCGCTTTCGTGGCTACTCGTCTCAGGATCAAGTGGTTCCATGCTGTGTCCAATCCCATTGGGTGCACCCATCCCATCGATTGTTGCAGGGCTGAGCCCGTCGTCGAAGTAGACGACTTTGGGTGATGCATTGATACCGCTTCTCCCACCCCTAGCACCCGCCATTCTGCTGGTGTACACAGCGGCCCACAGGGTATTGTTGTACGTTCAAGCGCGTACGTCACTGGAAACATCGGTACGGGTAGTAGGGCTGGCTATTATCGTGGGGGATGAGAGCGTGGTATTTGGTATCGTGGCACCACAAAGGCTATTTATGAGGCGTCTGTCACATACGAGTGGGTTCTGGTCCCCGCTTCGAGCTCCCCTGACTGCTGGTCGTCTGACTGGGTTTCTCGGGTCCAGAACCCAGCCGTGCCTCTGACATAGCAAAATGGTGGGCGCTACGCAAGGTGCCCATTGCAGCCCACCATTCTCCCTCCAGACGAACGGGAAGGGTTGTATTGTATTCGTCCGATTGTGTAGCGCTGTTACCGTCACCATTGGCGTCTCCGATCATGAGTGATCACAGAGACCTGTCGGTGTCTCAGTATGGCGCGAGTGACGTCATCAGAACGGTGGCGGAGAATGGCAGAACCCATCCCTTCCCCTCCCTCGAAACCTCCTCTCGATACGTCAGCTGTTATTATCAGCGTCGATGTGGTACAGCTGGCACTATCCTATTCATTAAATCATCGATAAATGACTTCATATAGTTAGAGAACGATGTTTATCCATATGCTTCAGTGGCTTCGAGCACGTTTTACACAAGACTCTAACTCGGGTTCGGCAGCGACCGTTGCTGTCGATACCTGTGTAGAGTGCGATGCACCAGCGCCACCTGGGGCCAGGCGTTGTGGCGACTGTTTAGATAACTGAGACGCTGTGCTCTGTCGCCCGGTACTGTTCAGTATCGACAGCCGTCAGTGCTGCATGGATCGTTCACTGGCAAGCAGCTGGGTACGTCATTGGAACAGTCGGGACTGAGCAGATTACGAGACAGATTACTCTCAGATAGCTATAGATAGCAAGCGCAGCTGACTCTATTCTGTCATTTGTAGGGTGACATCAGTCGTCTACGCTAGCCACCATATGATACTGCGTCCTTTCGAATCCGAGCTTTTTGTAGAACGCGATGGCTCGGTCGTTGTCTACGTGCGGATTGAGACTGAACTCCTCACACCCGGCCTCGCGTGCCCAGTTTCCGATACGGTCGAACAGATCGTCAGCCAGTCCGGTTCCGCGATACGGTTCGGCAACGTAGATATCACAGATGAACAGTCGGTCGGGACGGTCGAAGACACTCGGCGCTTCGTCGATTTCGGCCGCGATATACCCGGCAAACTCACCATCGGTACCGGCGAGGGGGGTCCTGTCGGTGAATCCATCGACGGCGATCCACGTTCGGTACGCCTCCGAATCAAGGCGATCGACACGGAACGGAAGTTCCTCCGCGACGAGGTCGACGTCGTCGGCGAGTGAGAAGACATCGACAGTCGATTCAAGTTCCCGGTAGTACGGTAGCCAGAGTTCCTCGATAAAGCGCCGGACAGCAGGCTCTTTTGCTGAGAGTTCCACGATCTCCATACCTGTCCGGACCAGTCGCGGCACTATCTTTGTTACTCTCGGAGTCGACGATGACTTTGAGAGCAAGAAAGCAGAGACTGACAAATTCTTTGATTGTCTTGAGAAACAGCGTACCGTTGAACGTTTACTCTCGTAGCGGATCGCTATGGACGGTCAATATGGCCTTCTCATGGAGCCGATGTTCTGTATAAGTAGATGGCACAGAGGGCGAGGGTTGCCTCAGCTACCTTCGCTGCGACAGCAAGCGGATTCAGGTTCCCTTGCATATAGAACGCGTCAAGGCTGAAACCCTGGAACACAAACAGTGCAAGAATAGTGACAATAGCGTATCCCGCAGCGACAAGGTACAGCTCGGGTCGCCAGTATCGGCTACTGTATAGGAGGAATCCACCAAGAAATCCAAGCCCATTCAGAATAAACAGCGTCCCTAATGTCTGACTGAATCCCATGACACGTGGACCGAGCAGTAAGTGGATGCCAGCAGTGGTGAGCGTGGCTACGATTGCGAGGTATCCCACTGGATGCGATGGAAGCGTAAAAAACGAATCTTGCCGTTGTGTCGATTGAGCAACCATATCGCACAATTGTCACTGAAGTGTATTAAATCCATGTGAGTTTCTCGACATTACGGGGACAGACAGAACGCACATGATCGGCTGTGTTCCTGATTTATCATTGGGACGAAGAAGTCAGCCGTTCGTTCGACTGTCCCATCAAGTACGGAGACAGTCCAGCAAATCAGCACAATCCCTACCAGTACTGTGTTCGAGGCCGTATCTTCCTCAGCAGTAATACGTCCCGTTTTCTGCAGGAATCCCCCGTCCGTCATCAGCAGTCTCAATCCGAATCGCTGATTCGATCTCGATCTATCAACTCTGACCGTGACACTTGGATGAGACAATCGGAATGATATTCTGTTTCCTGTTGGAACACAATTCTACGGATGGTTTCCCGTCGAACGATCGCGCTCCTTCTCGGATCGGCACTTGTGATTGGCTATATCCAGTATGCTACTGTCTTTGGACCCGTCCAACCCACACTGACTGTTGAAAATAACGACACGACAGCGTATCAACTGTCAGCGTACACTGTCGAAAGCAGCGAGCAGGCGATGTACCTGAACTTCGAGGTCGCGACCAGAGATGGCGAACGCAGGCTCAAGACGCTCTCGCAGTTGGTCTGGCCGGATGGGGATCGAAACGTCACACTCGCTGACGATGGGGTCCCCACACAACAGATCACCGTCGCCCCCGGCGAGACGGTGACGACCACGATTGATGGGTGGGTGCGTGGGGACGTGGCGGTGTACCTCGGCGAGAGGATGGCCGATAACGAGACGCACGTCTATACCAGAGTACGGACGTGTCCCCGAACTGGTCAGGAACACAGTGTGACTTTCAAGGAAGATGGAGGAATCAGTGCTAGCGCACTCTGTGCCTGATGATGTACTGATAAGGATTTGCAAGAGAGACCACGAACGTCGTTACTGACTCTCGTCTGAGCGTGTGTCGCCCGATTCGATATGGTCGTCTGGGATCGACACCGTCTCACGAGAGCCAGTCGAAAAGACGGTTCCGATCGCAACGGCGTGAATCGGTGCCACTACGGCAGTACTCAGAAAGCCGCCGGCGACCGGTACGGTCGCGAGACCCCAGTAGGCGAGGCCAATACTGATGATGAGACCGGCGATGGTAATGCCCTGCCCTTGTGATCGATGATAGCTCTGCCTGAGCGCCGTCACAAAGTCACTGCCAGTGACTAGCAACGCAGGGAGCAAGAACAGACGGGTCAGGACGAACAGACCCACCGCCAACAGCATCAGTCCGATCAGGAAATCAGGGATATCCACCGAGAAACCGCCCAACAGCTCCGGCATGGAGACGATCGCAGCCAGTGCGATATACCTGCTCAACGCACGGGGGCCAGAGTGCGTATCGAGTACTCGTGTAATCGTCATCCAACCGGCGATTCCGACAGCGAGTGGAACGAGGACTTCGAGCCCGACAGCCCAGCGGAGATACCGTGTTTCGAGGTCGATCAGCGCACCAACGTGTCGGACCGTTCGTGTAGTTCCCTGCGGGAACACTGAATAGGTGACACTGACCGATTGACCGAGTGCGTCGGCCGCCACCGCTGGAATTGAATCGTGCTGGCGAAGCCAGTCGACGAATGCAACCAGCATACCGACGACAACGAATGGGACAGCGAGCACAGGGTCGCGACGAATGCACCCGAGCGCAGACTTGAACACACCTAGGGTAGACAGTCGAGTCGTCGGGGATGGGTGTCCAAGCGAAGACACCGTCTCGCTTCCATCCGCCTCGTTCCCGGGCATTATGCTTCCTCCAGTGCGAGAACTCGGCCACGATTCGCCAGATACAGCATACCATCCCCGACCATCGGTGGCGAGAGGGGTACTTCCGAAGGATGGTACTCGAACTGTTTCTCACCCGTGGCGACGTCGAATGCCTCCAGTGCCCAGAGTGAATCCACCGCGTAGACGCGACCGTCAGCCACAACCGGTGTCGTTTCTCCGTCGAACGGAACTGTCCACCGTGTCTCGCCGGTTGCCAGCGAGAGTGCATGCAGTGACTCCCGCTCATCGGCAACGAATATCGTCCCGTTGGCTACTGCTGGCGTGCTGTCGGTCACATTCCCGTCGAGATTGCGTTCCCACAGGAGTGTCCCATCGGATCGGGCACGCAACTGAACGGACTCACGCGTCGGAATGACGACACCCTCGTCTGTCGCCACTGGCGGCAGAAGTGTCATTTCTTCGAGTTCACGGTGCCAGTGTTGCTCACCAGTAGCAGCACGATACGCAGTGGCCTGTTGGGGCCACGCGGTGACAAACACGATTCCGTCGTCCACCGCGGGTCTGTTGTACGTCCCGCTGACCGACTCGTCTTTGTGATGCGTTCGCTGCCATAGAATCTCCCCATTGTTCGGATTCAGTGCTACGACCGAGTTCGTCCCAGGTAGTGCCGTGTATATCGTCCCGTTCGCAGTGACCGGAGTTGTTGACTCGGCCGGCCCGAAGAAACCGGGACTAGACGATTGTGGTCCCGTCCATCGCTCGCCACCGACGGTCATATTTGTGAAGGGGAGTTCCCGTCCACCATTCGCGTTAAGCCCGTAGATGCCGGCTAAACCGGCTATCCCGAGTGTTTTTGTCTGATAGATTGAAGCTGGGGCGATTGTTGGGCTTGAGTGATACGGCCCCTGGAAGCTGAATCGTCGCGTTCCAGTCTCGGTATCGAGCGCAAGCAGTCCGTTGCCACCGACGTATAGCGTCTTCCCGCGGCGGATCGGTTGGGTACTCCCCCGAAACCAATCCGGTGCCCTGTGTGTCCACGCAACCGCCACATTGTCTTTTGGACCTGATACTGTGGGGTTGTACCCGGTTCCGGGAGGATCGTATCGGCCCATCGGCCAGTCGGAGGGTGTTTGACGACCAATATATTTCTGCGTCTCAGGAGACGTGAAGCCGCCTGAGCCGATAATTCCCGAGGCGGCTAATCCAAGAAATCGACGTCGTGTGGAGGGCATCTACTTGCTGGTACATTACAAGCAAAATTATTGGTGTCGGTCTTCTCACTGGATTCAGAAGCGGCTGAGTTCGATAATAGGTGCTTTCTGGTAACTAACATCTGTCCGACTACCAAGCGTCGGCGGATTCCATCAATGTCCTCCCACTCAGCAAAACAGCTTCAACTGGGATTCAGCGGTCGATGACCTCGCCATCCCCAACAGCTAGTTCCAATTCGAGTTCGGCGATCAGTTCCGTTCCCTCGGCATGGAGTTCGTTCGCCCGTTCCAGCGAGACGTCTCCGTTTTCGAGCTGTTCGATAATCTGTTCGAGCCGGTCGGTCTTGTCGGCGATTGTCTCGTCTTTCATAGTACCAAGATGTACAGGAGCAGAGCCACAACAAGCAGGCCCAGAGTGAGCAGGACGAGCAGCAGCCGTCGACGCTGGCGGCGATGGGCTGTGGCCTCCTGTTTTCGTTTCCGCTGCTGATCGTACTGGGTTCGTGCTTGCTCTAGCCGGTTCTCAAGATCGGTCAGTTCATCGCGAACGTGCGTGTCGTATGTGCGGTCAAGCTCGACTTCGAACGAGGACAGATCCGATTCGACTGTCCGTCTGTAGGCTTGGGTGAGTCGGTCATCCATCGTCTCCATCGTCGTCTCGACGGTCTCTGTGTAGGCTGTGTTGAGACGCTCTTCGAGCGTTTCTAGTTCCGCGTCTAGTATTGTCCGCTCCGGAACGATGTTACCCACCTCGGTCGGTGTCATCACCCGTTTGTCGGCCACTTCATCGGCCAGTGTGCGGTCGTTCTCGTGGCCGACCCCAACTACGATTGGCGTCTCGGTTCTGTGGATAACACGGCAGAGTGGCGTTTCGTTGAACACCCGGAGATGCTTGTTGGACCCTCCGCCACGAGTAAGAACGATAACGTCGATCAGCGGATCGTCGTCGAGTTTACTTATCGCACCCATGATCGACATCATCGCATTGTCCCCCTGGACGCTCGTGTTCTGGACGACGATATCCACGTCGGGATACCGCTCGTGAATGCTGGTGATTGCATCCAGACGGGCATCACTTGTCGCACTGGTGGCGATCCCGATCCGTTCCGGAAAGTCCGGCAGGGCTTGTTTGTGCTCCGGATCGAGCAATCCATCCGAGTCCAGCAGTTCCCTGTTTTGCTCGTAGATCTGCTGGTACGTACCCTCACCGACCTCCACGATGTCTTCGACGATGACGGACACGTTGCCCCCATCTTCGTAATACGAGAGCGAGCCTTTGACAGCTGCTTGCATCCCATCCTCAATTGTGGTGTCGATGGTCGATCGTTTGTACCCAAAGAGCACACAGTGGATCGTCGAACCACTGTGGACCAGATCGAGGTGGACGTGGTCGTTAGAGGACACACCATAGTCGGAGACATCACCGACGACGTAATCGAAGGCGAGCTGGTCTGCACTCTCGACGACTGCACCGATATCCTCGTTCAGCGTATCGACGTAGGTAATTCGCTCCGTTTGGAGTGCTTCCTGCAGTGTCTCTAGCGACGTGTGCGTCGGTCCCGGCTCCGAACCCATTCGACTCACCTGTAGTGCGGTTGTGTACTTAAGTCATGTACTATCTCGCTATATCGATCCGAATAACCCAATAGTTGAGACTGGCGAGCCCATTGCATACGGGCTACGTTCCTCGGGAATTCGTTCAGAGAGATATTGTCAGAACCAGCTACTCAGTAGATTTGAATTAAAATTAAGTTGGCAAATAATACAAACCAAGAGTTTCAGATTATCCGAATCCATAGAGTACGAACCTGTGTGCGTTTTAAATATCGGACCTGAGGACATCCACAGTATTGCTGTCTAATACTTTAACTGTCATCCCCTCATATGCATACAGTACTTCACTAACTACTACTGTTCCATCAACGGCAATTAGAACATCGTAATCATGGTCCGGAGATCTGTGTTTTTCCAGGCTGATTTTTCCCCCGGGAGAGAGGGAAAATTCTTTGTTTAAGTCAAAGGTACCAGACTCAACTGGCGTCCCAGTTCCAGTAGGGACACTTGCAAATGAACCTAACTGAACTGTGACTTTGTGAGTATTTGGAGAATGACTTTCTATATTAAGTTCTGGAACGTATTGTTCAGTCGGTGTTTCGGTTTCTGTGACGTTCAATGCAGTAGAGTCATTTTCAGTGGTTCCATCAAGAGTTCCTCCCATGCAACCGGAGGAAAATATGGAAAGCGCTGAAATTGAGAGGAATTGTCGACGATTCATTACCTACTGCAGTTGTTTCATTGGCATATGTCTTGTCTGTACTGACTAGAAGCCACTCATACTGCTTAGCGATATTGAGAGCTGAATGTGTATTCTCTATTACCAGTTAGACGAATTTTTGAGCGCGTCGTGACCAGCATCTTCCAGTGGTTGCGAGTTGTGATTCTCAACGCACTGTCTTTCGGCGAATCGCCCAGCAATCATTCATTAAATGGCCAGCATATAATTCGACGTCACTCTATGACCGGAGTTCTCTTACCGCCCTGAAAGAAGATATTCAGGCCGTTTCCTCCACATGGTTCGACCACAAGTCCCACGACTCCGTCGACGAGTTCGTGTCTCACTATCCAGTAGCATATTTTCAGTTTCGACCACATGACCGGTACTCTGGAGCGAGCCAGTACGGGATGGTCCAACTGTTCCGATTGTTCCTACTGAAAGAACTTCACGGCTGGACTCACGAAACGGCACTCTTCACGTATCTCACCCACCACGTTGAGCTCTGTGAGCAACTGGGCTTAGAGACAGTACCGGATCAGTCCACGCTGTGGCGTACATGGCACGAACGATTCTCTACAAAGCTTCGCGAGACAATTCAGGCAGCGGCTCGGATGATTCTAATCAAAGCCCAGGACGCAGGTGTTGCTGTTCCGCGCGAACCAGAACGTCAGCCTCCATTTCACGATGATGAACAAGAGGAATCAAACCCAGACAATCAAGCTATCCTCGACGAAGCGGCATCGATTACGGACCATATCGGCCATGTTGTCTTTCCAGCATTCTCACTGAATCGTGGCGATAGCTGTGAGATCCACGAGAACGCTTACTGGGACTTACAAACATACCTCGGACTTCGGGAACGGTTGGCTGCTAACGAAGGAGCCCGGAGTTTTGTCTACGAGTCGACTCGGGATCGGACGCCGTTGGGCCACGCCCATCGCGGTCAGATTCGTAATCTCTCTATCGAGCAGATTCGAGAGATGTACCGGCAGGCTGTGAATCGATTACTGGGTGAAGTTGCAGAGACGGAGGCGTTCTTCCGAGCTGGGATCGTCGCTATCGATATTACGGAAGCCGACACGTTTACTAGGGATCGGACTGGTCACGAGGACGAAATCATCGGCACGAAGGAGAAAACCGATGAATACGCTTACCAGTGGGCGACGGTCCAGTTGGTCGGCAACGCCGTTCCAATCGTGCTGGATGCGCGCCCGGTCCGAAAGGGAGAGACACGAGTAGAAATCGTCGAAGACTTGCTCAACTCTGCCGAGGACCTCGTTCACGTCGATAACGTGCTGATGGACCGCGAGTTTGACAGTCAGCACGTTTTGGAAATGATCAGCCAGCGCGGGCTCTCGTACGTCGTGCCGAAGCGGATGCAAACCAGTGAGAAAGCCCAGGCAAAGCGGTTGCTCCGACGTGATCAAAACCGGTATGAGACCGACCGCAAGCTGCATCTCGGGAAGAACGAGTGGCACGAGACGACGCTGATCTACCGCCGGAAAGAAGACTCTGAGCACGACGATCACCGGCAGTATTCGGTGTTCATGTCTAATCGCGGTAGTGGCTTCCTCACTGAGTACGGGTACCGCTGGGAGATTGAGAGCGGCTACAAATCGATCAAGCGATTCATGGCCGCCACGACCTCGAAGGACTTTGGCCTCCGGTTCTTCTACTTCGCATTCGCGTGTCTGTTGTACTCAATCTGGCGAGCAGTCGATTTACTGGTACAGGTCGAATTGACTGGTGAATACGAGCATTCGCCGATCGTAACAGCCGACAATACGCTGACGCTGTTGAAGAAGGAGACGGGAATCGGATAGTGAGGTGGCTCTCGCCGTGTTAGCGTGGCGTCTGAGTGGCTACACTATCCAAAGACTCGGAAATGTCTCGGGTTAGTTTCCAGTTCATCAAGAATCCCCGTTTGGAGAGGGATCTGAAACAGATACCGCTCGTCGATTCGCCCGAAACCACGCATCATAGCCCCGCTAAACCCGCTATATTCTCAACTTCCAGAATAACCAGACACAGCCCGCCAGCGGTGTATTCAGACAGCATTTTTGTCGATTTGCATTGCTGTTTGTACTTGACAATTGAACCAATCGATTGAACTAGCTGGTTGAATCGATTAGTTGAACCAGTTGATTGAAACAGAGAATTCAATCAATGGATTATTCCAACTGGAAGCTATAACAACCAGCTATGCTCTCATACAGCACCTACAGCGAGGCCGGCGGCGTCGGCAAGACGACGACCGCCGCGAACCTCGCCGTTGCACACGCCCGCGCTGGTCTCAAGCCACTGGTCGTCCCACTAGATCCGCAAGAGGGAAACCTCTCACGGCTGTTTGGCGTCGACAAGGACCGCTCGAAGGACGTCGACCATCTCGCCCGGCATATGATCAACCGTCCCAAAGGTGACTTTGAGGACCTCATCGTCACTGCTGAAAACGGCGTCGACGTCATCGCTGAACACAACCAACTCGCCGATCTCGGGGACTGGCTCCGCCGCGAACAGGATCAAGCCGCCGCTGTCGGGGATGCGTTCAATATTCACGCCGCGTTACTCAGCACGCTTGCCGATGCTGGCGTTCGTAACAAGTACGATGTGCTGATTTGTGACCCCCCGGCGACGGAAGGCCCACACCTACACAACGCTATCAACGCGACACGGTCGTTGGTTATCCCAGTTGAGCCGAGTGCGAAAGGTCAGGCCGCTGTTGAGGGGTTAGAACAGCTCGTTTCCGGGCTTGAAGACACGCTTGAAATCGACGTGGGCGTCCTTGCCGCCGTCCCAGTCGGCGTGAAGGGGACAAACGACCAGAAGCGCGTCCTTAGCGAGATTCCGTACTCGACGCCAGAAATCTTCGGCGACCGTACCTCTCTAATGGAAGGGTCGTGGGCACAGCAGTGCTCGGCGTTCACGTATGTCCGGGATCATCGCGACCGCCGACGTGACTACGAGGTCGAAACGCTGGCGCAGTACGACCGGTTGGCTCGCTACCTCGAAGCGCAGGCCGGGATTGAAGCCCCGAACCCACCGGAACCCGGCGCTATCGAGGAGGTGGCGTAAATGGCGGGAATGAAAGAAGGGCCCGGAGAGGACCCGTTCGCCGAAGATACGACCGACGAGCAGGACGACCCGGCGCTGGACCCAACACCAGAAACGACAGCCGAATCTCAGACCGAATCCGAAAGCGACACCACCGACAGCATGAGTACAAACGAAATCCCGTACGTCATTCGCCGACAGACGGTCAAAGAAGACCGAGATAACGAACATGTCGCTTTCCTCCGTGACGAATACGCCGAATTAGAGGACCAAGTGAGAGCCGACGTGGCCGATGAACTCGGTATGCGCTCGAAGGATGTCTCGGTAACGGATCTGCGTGAGGCGTTCGTCGAACTGGCGGCAGAGAATCCCGACACTGTGGCGTCAATACTGGAGAGGTGGGGCTACGAGCACCTCAAATGAACGAGACCAGCCGCACTATTGGATACGCTACTCGCACAATGCTATAACTCTCAGCGTGAGTGGATGATCCCTGGTCGCTATTCACCGCAGCCGCCGCACAGACGATCGCTTGTTAAACAGACACTTTCCGTGCGACTCAGATCATCTAACCGACTCGCGGATGCAATTGTGTTTCTCGGTGAGTCGATGAAAAACACAGAGCGAGAGCGGTTCCATGACGGCTGAAACCCTCGATATCCAGCACCAGCATGGTATCAAAACCGATTGCCGAAACAGTTGTCACGACCTACCAACTAAGTGATGATTGCCTGTCAGCGTTGACGTCCAGTGTTACTCGAAGTTCCAGCATATCAGGGTGCCAACTCATGCGACTGCCTGCCCACTGCACGAAAATCAGTGTTTCGACCACCGCGTCCATCGGTCGCTGGGTGCAAACAGTGGCCGTCACGACCTCTACGACTCGTTGGTTTGGTCTGGGTGACCGACACACTGTCGTTACTCCGTCCGGACTTGTTCTGAGGCAGTCGCTCACTTCCCCGGAGGACCACAAAGTCGGACAGGGGGTGAGAAATCCCTTCGTATGATTATATAGGATTCATTAGTGAAATCAGCAACTACAATCAATTGGTCTTTGAATCCGAACAATAGACTACTTAAATGATACTTTCAGTTTAATACAGTCGAATGTCTATCGCCGATCCTGGGCTGTGGCGAACGGTATGGAAATATATTTGAGAATTTCATATCCAAAAACATTTGTGACAGCGCTGATACAATTCCGCGAATGGAATCGCCCGACAAGTCACACAAGCCGATGACATTCCCTGAAACGTTGCCGTCTCCCCAAGAGTCGATGCGCGTATTTCTCATCGGATTATTGATGGGCACTGCTGATGGCGTACCTGGTGTTTCAGGCGGGACAATTGCTCTCCTTACAGGTATTTACGGGCGGCTCTTGACAGCAATTGCTGCTGTCACTCCCAGCCGCATCGGAAACGGTGTCCGCGCAGTTTCTCCACTGCACGGTAGCACCTCACCAGCCCAAATCGCCCGAGTTTGGAACGAAGTCGACGGGTGGTTTTTACTCACCCTACTTGGGGGAATCAGTACAGCGATCATCCTCGTCGGTCAGGCAGTCGAATGGGCAAACGAACACACACCAGTTCTACTCTTTGGGCTATTCTTTGGTTTCATTGGTGCATCGGCAGTCGTCCTTCTTCGAGCAGCTGCAATCCGTACGCTCCCTGAGATACTTGCAGCTATCACAGGGACTGTTACTGCCTTCGTGATCTCCGGGCAATCGCAAGCACTATTTGAAACTGGAAGTCTCCCTGTACTCTTCGTTGCAGGGGCTATTGCCATCAGCGCGATGATTCTTCCCGGACTCTCCGGCTCACTATTACTCGTGATCTTGGGCCAGTACACATACATGTATGCGAAATTGGGTGACTTCCTTGATGGTATTGGTACAGCAGTAACGACTGGATCTCTCGAGACACTCGTTAATGCGGGTGACGAGGTAGCGATATTCACCCTTGGAGGACTCGTCGGCCTCCTTACAGTCGCTAGAATAATTCGCCGCGCACTCGATGCGTACCAGCAAATAACCTACGCGTTTCTCATTTCGTTGGTCTTAGGCGCACTTCGAGCGCCGATCACGACACTCAACAGTGCCGAATACTCGGTAACGTGGAGCGTTTCCACGATACAAACCTTTGCCATGACCGCGCTTATCGGCGCACTCATCGTGTTAATCCTCGACTGGTACGCCGTTGATATCGACCTCGAAGCCATCCGCTAGTCGCTATTGTCCTTATCGTCCTTTTAAGTGGATCTGTTTCCCTGTGAGTAGTAGCGGGAGAATAGAAGAATATATTTGTATCGACATTTTTTAATCCTTCTCTTCTATGTTTACTAGTATGAAAGAAAAACAGGGCCTTATAATTACTAGCTTAGGGTTCTTATTGATAGCAATTCTCTCTTTTTCTTTTAATTCTGGGCACAAATATATCCAGATCGGGTATCTTGTTTTGGGCTTTTGGGCCTTTCTGAAATATATTAGGTTATGAGGAGTTCCGAAGATCAAAAATAATGCACAGGTTGAGTGCCGACTGTTCAGTACTCTGAACACGATACGCCAGTACTCGGTGTTCATGACAAACACCAATAGTGCCTTTCTCACCGAGTATGGGTATCGGTGGGGATTGAAAACGGCTACAGGTCGATTAAGCGATTCATGGCCACGACAGCCTCGAAGGATTTCGGGCTCCAATTCTTCTACTTCGCGTTCGCGTGTCTGTTGTACTTCAACCAAATTGGCGTTTGGAGAATAACCTGAGTCAGTTTCCGTTCACTGGGTCGGGCGAAACCACGCATCAGAGCCCCGCCAAACCCGCTGTAGTCTCAACTTCCAAAGACACTGTTCCGGCTCTGTTGAAATCCTCAGAGGGTTACACGTCCGCCCAATAGTGTGACCAGATGCAGGCCCTCCCGAAGTCGCGGTTACTCCGGTTTGTCGAGCAGGCATTCCACTTGGCTCAACGAGATGTCGCCCGCTACTCCTCGAAGTTCTCAAAACGACGTTACACACTCCGCCAGCACATCGTTCTACTTTGTCTCAAAGTTCGGAAGAACACGACGTATCGGACGCTTCTCGACGAACTCATCGAAATGCCCCGCATTCGGAACGCCATCAACTTGGACGAACTCCCGTCACTCAACGTTGTGCAAAGCCTTCAACCGACTCGATATGGCCTGACGTGTTCTGCTTAATCCCTCGGTCACGCTTCTCCCGACTAACGGTATCGTTGGGATCGACGCTTCAGGGTTTGACCGAAGTCACGCCTCGAAACATTACACCAAGCGAACGAAGCTAACTATTCAGCAGTTGAAGGTGACACTTCTGGTGGACACGAGATCGAACGCGATTATCGACGTACACGTAACGACGACACGAAAACACGACTCAAAGATTGCGCCGTCGCTCATCAAGCGGAATACCGGGGAATTTGCGGTTCTCCTTGGCGACAAAGGATACGACGACGAGAAGGTTCGCGCATTAGCCCGTGAGACCGGTGTTCGACCGTTCATCAAGCACCGCGAGTTTTCGTCACTCCACAAGGCGTGGAATGCTCGACTGGATGCTGATCTCTATGGTCAGCGTAGTCAGAACGAGACGGTGAACTCCCGACTCAAACGCAAGTACGGTGCGTTCGTCCGGTCACGGCACTGGTGGAAACAGTTCCGAGAACTCACTATCGCCTGCCTTGCTCACAATCTCGACCGATCACTCTAATCAGTAGATACAGATTGTTGGTCTAACACACCACCGAGCGTGAGTTAGAAGGTGGTTCCGAGCACGAAGAACCCGGCGAGCGTGATGGCCGCAACGACGAGTGTCCCGACGAAGAGCATCGCGTCGTCACGGGCAGTTGCGTGTTGACGCAACCGCCGCCGACTTATTGGTGCGAGTGCTACTGCTGCCCCAAGTAGCCCGATACCACCAATCGCTGGGAGGATGGCGATAGGAATGCCCGCGGCGGCGTGCAAGGCGGCGATACCAAGCAGCCCAACGCCGATGGTCAGGTCAAGCGCGCTTCCCGTGTATCGCGCGACGGATGCAACTGCCATATTAACACGTTGACATTCCACTGGTAAATTCATTATGACTGTCTTCCCTGTTCGCGTAGACCCCGCCGTTAGATACGCACACCCACCTATCAACTGTTCAACAGGAAAGGTGTCGAGCCAATAGAATTTCAACAGAGCCACAGTTCCATATATCGATATACACTTTAAACCAACAGTTGCTGAACTACGTAGAGTCATAAGTCATCGTCTGACTCCGTGGAATTCGAGATCGCGCTCGCAGACAGTGAAGAATTGGACCTTGGGGTATGGTCGGTCAGTCGGTTGCCTACCCAGCGATTGGGGTATTTGTCTTCCGGGTTGGGACAGCCAAAGCACGCAAACGGGGTGTTCTTGGCATCATTAATGCGTGGGAGCAGTGGCCGATAGTGTAATAGATCCGAACGTCGCACCTGTGCTACGTGATGACATGCAATATTTCTCCCAGCCTATGGCTTGAATTTGCAGGGCTAAACGACACCATCATGATATAACAGGCGTACGCTTGTAAGATACAGTGATTTAATTGATTCTATCTAGCGATTTCTCAATACAATATCGCCGAAAACGCCCTCCGTGAGCCGTAGTTCTCCGGAAACTCTTATAACGATCACAGTGTATCCGAATTTTCACTCTCGCCAAACAGTATCTCGGATCCGGATCACCGGAGTAATTACCTGATTCTCGACGGGTTTGTAGTGGGCAACACCATCACCGACCCGGATGCCGGCACGCTCCACAAAATCCAACTCAATTCAGTCTCCATGTCCACTGAGATCGCTGGTTTCCGGCATAGGTACCAAGAAATCCGTCCGAGTTACGTTTCATCTTGATTGAACACGACGTTTTGGTTAGAATAGGGTTACTTGAGGGTGTCATAGAGCCGTTCGCATACCAGCGGTTACAGTAGATTTAATCAGCAATATAGAGTCTAGGGGGTAATAAGAGAGAACTATGAAGCGGATACAATCCGAACACCTCTCCACTGATGATGACATTCAGGAACAGTTCGATAGATGAGGAGGAACCAACACATAAGTTGGTTACGCAAAGTCCGTCAGGAGTCAAAGACTGGGACGAAGAAGGGATAATCGGTGTTGAGAATCGAGCTATGGAGGTCATATTGGATCGTGGCTCGACCGTCCACGTTGAACTTGACCCCGCTCATGGACAGTTCGAAACTCTTCAAAACAAGTTGACCCAGGTGCCGGAATCAGATCGGATCTTCGTCGCTTCAGAACACGAGCATCGGGCGGTGCTCCCCGAGGATCGCACATCTGTCGATTCATTGCTAGAAATCCAAGCCGATGATACTGACGAGTGGACTGACCGACTATTTAATATTGAGGCGTTTGCAGTTCTCTCCGACCAGTCCTGGACGTATCGTTCGGTCCCTCACGAAACGCATATTCGTGAGATCAATACCGCTGGCCACGACGGACTGGTAGAAGAACTGCACAAAACGCTGGAGCAACTACGAGGCGCGACTGTGAAGCCATTTGATGGTTCGTAGAAACACTCTCACGAAGGTTATCCCACGAATTGGCCAGAACTGGGGGGGAGCCATCGAACGGTTCCCACAACAAAGACGGGGTGAACGCTGAAGTGGAATGGTCCCAGCGATCCTGCAGAGTCATCCTTCGGTAGACTTGTTCTTCAATGTCGAGACGGAGACGTTAGCGTTGTTTGAGTACCTCTCCCTCAAGTTTCTCGAAGAGTTCGACGTGTTCGCCCCAGCGCAGACGGGGCGAACACGAGAGCACAAACTACCAGAGCTGATGCGTGGCTTCCTCCACTGCTATTACAAGGATGTCTACGGTATTCGTCCGGTTGAGCGGGAGCTACAGAACACGGCCGTCCGGCTGAGTTGTGGCTTCGAGCGACCGCCGTCGAGAGACGCGGTCGATCGCTTCCTAACCGGCTCGAACACGTCGTCGACGAGGTCTTCAAACATCTCGTCGAGCAGGCGCCCGCCGCGGTCTGCTCGACTTGACCACTGTATCGATTCCGGCAGGGAAGCCAAGAAGGGTGACGCGGTACCCTCACCCGACATGTTCCTATCCGAAGTACTGAGTTCAAAGGCAAGCGCTGTGAGCTTGCTGTGGACGGTCAACTGCCGCGGGAACTATACTACTTGCTCTGCCAATCTGAGTCCGTGGTCAAACACTGCAGCAATCAGAGGTATCGACGGTATTTCGGTGAAGGTGCTGACAACACAATCAATATCAATATCAAAGGCATCTCGGATACCAGCTGACAATACCGAAGACGGAATAGATAGAAGCAGCCGCGCTACTTGTCGTCTTCTTTGGGCCGAATATCTCGAAGCTCCAGTCGTCACTATCAGTATCGATTTTGGACGGGGTGAGGCTGATCGCAGAGGCGTGCCTGCCTGCGTCTAACGCAACAGAGATGTCACTGCTGGTGAATACATTCTTAATCGTACGAAGCAAATGGCCGTGCATGGGACTGCGTTGTGAGGTATTTGGACACGACTTCGGGGAGTCGACGATAGAGGAGTCGTATGACGAAGGTAAGCGTGGCACTGTCCTAACTGTGCGGGAATACAAGTCTTGCGAGCGCTGTGAGCATATCCGAAATATCTCTGAGAATCAGGGCTTGATATCCACCACAGAAGAATCGAGAGCGAATGGCGAGCAGTCGGATAAAGTCGAACACAGAACCGAAAACAAGAGGCCAGCGGGGGTGAAAGAGAATGCGGAGGTCAAGACTGAAGCGAGAGACCCGGGGCAGGCAGCGGACGAAACGGAACCGAACGAACCACCCGCATCGACGATGGCTGCGTCAGACAATGTGGCAGGAACAGCTCCAGATGTGGAGGCGAGTGACGAGTCACCGTCGGTGACCGAATCGACGCTTCTGGAAACGACTGATGACGCCGTGATACTGTCGGAGACAGAGGAACCAGATGACGACAGCTACACGCCATCGAATAACGACGATGCAGTCATCATTGATGATGCTGCTACAGACACGACAGAACCGTCGTCTGAAACCCCCGGAGAACCGGATATTGGAAACGATCGAGACGGACATTCGTACTCAACGGACCGCTCAAAGAGTACCACAAACGACTCAGTTCCGATGTATCAATGTCCGAGGTGCGAGTTCGAACTCCCCGTGAGTGAATCGTCGTTCTTTACCGGTGATGTTTGCCCACAGTGTCGGGTCGGCTACCTCGAGGACGTATCAGATGGTGAGTCATAGGCGCTCGATTGGACGTAATTTCGTGGAGAGAGTCGGGGTCAGACAGTGTTTTCGCGGGGAGAGCCCGATCAGTAGTTTTGAAACAGCAGTTTTCGTACGTCGTCTTTCGTCCGGGCGCTCACTGTTGAACCGTCGGGAAGTGTGACTTCGTATGGTTCGTCGTTCTCGGCTGACCGGGTCCACTTCTCGTCATGTTCGGTTAGTAAGCGGTTAGCAGCGGAAAGGGTATCACTCGGAGTGTCGTCAGCTGCCGAATTCGACTCGGCCGCGCCGGCGCTTTCGATGGTATCGGATGACGATGTAGTTTGTGTCGACGTATCGGGCTGTGCGGCGCTACGTCCGTCGTCTGGCGTGTCCCCCAGCATCGTTGGGCCGGCGGCCACCTCCTCACCCCTCTCGTTCGCTCTTCTTTCAGGTTCGATATCCGCGAGGCGATCCGCAAGTTCACTCGTTCCAAGTGCTGCGAGCAGCTTCCCCCGCATCTCGTCGGCCTCAATACCGCTTCCGGGAACTTCCGGCACCTCGGACGCGATGTGTTGGAGTTCCGGATACTCAGCCGAGGCGATTCGTTCGTAGTCGGTACGGCTCAGGCCGTGCTCGTCTTCCAACTGGTCCGGCGGTGTGTATGTATCGAGGAGGTAGTCAACGACATCTTGCGTACGAATGTGGCCGTACGTCTCGATGAATGCGTCTTCAAGATCCTCCCGGATCGACGTCAAGTCATCCTGTTGTGTGTCCGTAATCTCGATCTCCGGCATCGCCTCCAACATCGGTCGCCCATCCCATAACTCGTTCCCTGGACGGCGGTAACTGACGGAACCATTGTATAGCAGAGGCACGCATGGTCCAATATGCGGTGTCCCCGCTGCAAATCCGATCTCAGCACGTATACGCTTGCGACTGCTGACCAGACAGCTATCGTCTGTGAATCGTGCGGCTTCGCAGACATCTCTGCGTCGCATCACAACGAGGCCTCCCCCCCAGAGTCCTGGGAGTTCGCTCTCGCTCGGTTCAACCAGAATCCTGATTCTAACCCCGATAGACCCGAAAACACTGGCCGTACACCCAGCGTTTCGATTCCGGAACAGGACGAGCCCACAGACCGACCAGAGTTCTCGCTTGAACAGGCTGGTGTCGCGGTGGGAATATCTCTGGGATCAGACGTTGACAGGTTCCAGCAGGACGCGGCTGACGAATTGAATCGTGTTCTCGACGAGAGCGAAATTGAACAAGGCGAGGAGGTTACAGCCAAATCTGATGAGAACGATGGGAATAGCCAAGACACGGAGACTGAAGCCGACGAAAACGGGGAAGAAACTGAGTAGCATCCGGCGTCAGTTGTACTGCCCGGGACGGGACCAGTGGTATGTTCGACTGACGCCGGCAAACAGTGCTTCTATTCGAGCCCAGCCGTTATTCGGCTGTGGCGTCGGATTCTTCGGCTTGCTCGTTTTGCCCCTCGCGCTCTTCTTCCGACCGCGCTGCGACGAGTGCACCCTGTGCGACACTATATAGTGGATTCTCGGCTTGGCGGACGTCGCTGATTGAGAACGGTATCTCGGACTCGTTGATCCGTTCGGCGAACAACTCTTCGAAGCCGTCAGGACTGGATGTCCCACCAGTCACGACAACCGGGACATCCAGTCCCTCCTCGACATCTTCCTCATCGACTTCACTGATGATGTTCTCGATGACATAGTCGAGGAGATTGTCGTAATAGATACTCAGTGCGCCTTCAATACCGCCGACGTCCGTCTCGAAGTTGAGGTCGAAGTCCTCCTCCTTAACCGAGGTGACCTTATCGACGGGCGTGCCGGTCGCCTGTGCAGCCTGCTCGTCGATCCAGTCGCCACCGCGTGCGATGGAGAACTTCATTACGGGGACTGCATAGTACGACAGACAGACGTTGGTCATCCCAGCGCCAAAGCTGATACCGAGGCCGGTGAACTCACGGTTGGCAAGCTCGGAGTAGATGACGGCCATCCCCTCATTGATCGGTTCCGGGCTGTAGCCCATATCAGTGAGTAGGGATTCAATCGTCTTTTGATGATATAGCGTCGAGACATCGGCATCGATTGGGTCCGCGGGAACCGAGAAAAACAGGCGCTCATTCGGGAACTCCGGCTGTCCCACCACCTGTTCAGTAATGAGCTTAATCATCGGAATAGCTGACTGCTCGTCGCTTGAGAGAATCCCGGCTTGCATCGGGCGGCGTGTCTCCTCACTGAAGATATTCGCGAAGTTCAGGGCGTCATCACCAACGATGTAGACCCGATCATCCTTGCGGATGTGGAGAACATCACTTCTCGACAGCATCTGTTCGGCCATGTCGCTGTAGTCAATTTCGACGAAGGAGTTCCGCTGCTGCACGAATACCGTTTCGTTACCATCTTGGCGTGCAGACAGGAGGTTCATCGTACCGACATCGAGACCTTGGGGCATACAGTTGCATTCCTCCCACCAAGTTGAAAAAACTATCTTGTTTTGTTGCAATAGTTTACATGTTATTTATGATAACAGACGGAATGGTTCGTAGGAACATATTAGTACAATATAAACCAAACAACAAGAGAACCACCGCGGAGTGTCTAGTGAGCAGACGACTTATTCAAAGAGCAATGACCGAAGACGAGTAACAATGCTTCGTTGCTCTTTGACACCGGTTTCCACATCGTCGTCTTCGCCCTGCTCATTTCGAAACTGCGTGAGAGCGTTGACCTGTTCTTCGGTACCGGTGCTTCGGTCCGTCTTTGATTGGCCACCCTGTAGTTGCCTGAGTCCATCTACTGCGTCATCAACGTCATTGCTGTCGGCTCGTGTCGTGGTCGCCTCGGAGTTCTCGATAGCCGTCCGATCGAGATCAGAGTCCGTTTCTGGCATATCCAGATTTAGCCGCTTAGTTTTTGGCTGCTGTTCGACACCACCCCACGATAGTTCCGCTCCGTCTAGTGCCTGTTCGATATCGTCGTCCACATCTGCTTTGCTGACAGACTCTGACTCGCTCTCGACCGACTCAACTGGTTCAGCTGCGTCGCTTGGGGTTGCCGCTTTCTCGAGGTAGTGTGCAACCAGCGCTGCTCCTGTGGAGGCCGCAAGCATGACTAAGCCAGAGGCGTAAACGCTAATCGTCCAGACACTACCGTTGATTCCGCCACTGTTCGTCCATCCATACGGAAAGACGCTAATCAGAATTATCGTTGCGGCGAGACAGAACAACGTGCCGGCGGCACTGACGACCCAGGTCTTGAAGCCGACTGGCAGGAGTACGACGACGCTCAACAGCACGGAGGGCAGTCCGACGAATCCGACGACGAGTGCAACCTCGCGAATCTGCCAGTACGGTGCGCTCCCGGACTCCAGAGCGTTACTGTACAGAAAGAGGCAGAATCCGACGACGGCAAGCGTAACTCCAGCAAAAAAGAGTCCGAACCCAACATAGATATCTCGCTCTTTAGCTGGTTCACCGATATATTCGTGATAAATCGACGCAAGCGTGTCGCGATAGCCCGACACTGGGTCGGCAGACTCGGGGGACCTGTCCGATGTAGATGCAGAGCTCATTCCATTTGTTATTTGGTTCCGATGGGTGTTAAAGATGGGCTTACCCTATTTCGTTCGATCCTGCGCGCGGGAGACGAGGGGGAGGCGACACGCTAGTTCAGGGGCGCGGGGGAGTCACCCCTTCCTTGATCGTGACCCCGTCGTTCTGAATGTGGACGAAGATCGTCTGTTCGGGCTCGTCGGAGACTGTCACGGCAGCGACTGACTCGTGTTGTCGATCGAGAACGGCCTTAACCCTGTAGCAGCCAGCCTGTAACAAGTTGACCGAACAGCCAGACTGGCCTGACAAGAGCTGATAGCGGGCTGTATGACAACACACCTCACTGTCGTATATTTCTATGCGGACATCATGTTTGGTATCGCTGGTGTTTCTGATGTGGAGGTCTTCATGCGCTAGACGCCACTGTTCGCTGTTCGTCGGGAGGAGTTTACGACTTCTGGAGGGCATATCGACATGTATCTATGCTGCAGTTACGAATATGTCTTATGGATTGACAGTATATCTCTGTGTCATTAGTGTGAATCCACGTGTAGTGTCAATGTGTACCGGTTTCCAATCACTATCCATTCACATTTAATCTGTCAAAGTAGATCCCCAGAGTGTTGGAAACGCAAAAAGCCAAATGTCATCTGTGCCGTGCATCCTCTTCGCGGATGACTCCACTGTCGTAGACACGGGCATCGCGTTGCGTCTTCCAAGCGGATATCCGCTGAAAAACTGGCGGTCGCTCGCGGTAGTTCTGGGTCTCGGCATGATGGTGGTGAGCAGCTCTCCCGGCCTCGTTGGGAAATCCTCAGGGCCCAGCGGCGCTGGCTACCAGTCACGTCCACGCCGACAGCTTCGGCTCACAACTAGTGACGACGGTGATGTTCAAATCCATCGTAGACGATGAAATACGACCGAGCCGGCCCGGCCACTCGGGGCGTTCTCCACGCTCAGTCGGTGTACCAGTACGCCCAGAGAATCAACACGCCTTGCAGCGGCAACCGTGCCCAGCGGGCCAGCGCAGACGGATCGCCGCCACCCGTCCCCTCAATGGTAACCATGGAGACGGCCATATACACGTTCGCGGGAAAGATTGCGAGGAGCAATGCGATCGTCGCCCATGCAGCGTACGAACGCGTCCGGGGCACCAACAGGCCGAGCCCGACAGCGATTTCGGCGACACCGGACAGGTACACCAGCGCAAGTGGCGCCGGCAAGACCGGTGGCACGATCTGGACGTATAAGTCTGGCACGACAAAATGCAAACCTCCCGCGGCGACATACAAGAGCGCCATCACGTAGCACAACGGCCGTTTGAGCTGCCGCAAGCCAACACGCATCTACAACCATGTATGGCGGCCAATGGAAAGCAAGTTGGGATTTGTCCTCCAGTCAGAACAGAGTCGCAGTCTCTCACCCCGGAAGAAAGAGATTAAGAATTGCGACGACCAACCCGGCGAGTCCCATCCGCGCTGCGGCAACGTACCACCGCTGGCCCGAAATCGAACCCATGTAAGCGCCGAACGCACCCAACACACCGATACCCAGGCCGACCGCGATGAGTGCCGCCTCTGCCATTGTGACAACGGTCCCCTCGACAACGAACGGGGTCAGTGGAATCAGAACACCGATGAGTGGCCCCAGGCCGCTCATTATGGCGTGTACGAAGCGGGCACCGCTCTGGTCGCGTTGAACGCGGGTATCGTCGAGATCTTTGAGCATCGCTCGCTCGGTGCGCCTGATTTCGGCCCGGGTTTCGGCTCGTTCGATTTCCCAGACGCTCCAGACCGCAGAGGTCCCGAGACCGACTGCCGCGCCCAGTCCGATTTTGATTACAGTGTACCCATCGGGGACCCCAGAAAGGACAGCGCCGACGATAATGCCGATGCTCGTCAGCGTCCCGTCGAAGCCGTTCGAGATGAAGTACCGGCGCGAGATCGCACGGACATCTTCCTTCCCGAGAAGACGCCTGAGGAATTGTCGAATGGACGCCACTGCGCATCAGGCATCCTGTAACGTCCGTCGATCTCTCACGATGCTGTCACCGCAGGCAACCTGATCCACGGAGTGTACTGACCCGCCGAGATTATCGATCGTTTCTTCGATCGCTTCGAAGTCCAAGTCTTCACTTTCGAACGTGAGCTTGACGTTTTGCACTTCCTGATCTAATTCGATCAGTGACGAAGTGACGCCCTCGACGCTCTCAATGTCGGCCAGTTGGTTGGTGAACGTCAGTAACGGCGGGTCATGTGGTTTCAGTACATCGATGACAAGGCGTCGGACTGCTGCCATATCACATCACGGGAGGGGGTACAGTAAAAATGTGAGGAGTGTTTAGTTTGTATCATTGTGCCAACCAGCAAGTTGGGCCAGTACACAATAATTGTTGATCGATATATGATCGGCTATAATCTCTCAAACAGAAGTCAAATTGCGCTGGCTTTAGTTGGCGGTTCACTGGCAATGATAATCATTATGAGTAGGATAATACGAGCTAATACAATAAGTAAATTTGGGCTTTGGAATTATTGAATGATAATTGGAATAGTTCTCTTAAATGGCATCCCTATATATTTGTTCTTGAAATACGTTCTAGTACTTCCTCTACTAGCCACAATTTTAATGATTGGACTTGTGCTGTGGAAAGATTGTGCGGCGGTTGTCGATAGTCCAGCACCACTCTTTTTTGGGTGGTGGTTTGTACCGTTAGCAGTGGCGCTCGTCTTGGGTGTTGTTGAGTATCTCGCACGTTGAATAATCACATAGTACCATTCACCTGTGTGTTACTGCTTTTTGTCGGCTGTTACGTGAATGTCAATCAGGCAAGATGTTATTAAACCACACTGTGTAGCTCTTCGAACAGCGTCTCTGAAAGACCATGCATCTGAAAAGACGTCGAAAGACAGTTTGCTGCGCAGATAATGGCACAGCAGGATCTCAGAGACCACAATCGAGGCGGGGACGCAAGCAGGGAGCCCGCTCCGACCACCGCGCTACGTCCGCCGCCGCGAAGATAGCGGACCGGCAATCAAACAAGCGACTCCCAGTATGTACGACACCATCCTGTTCCCGACTGACGGGAGCGACGCAGCAGAATCGGTCCTTGAATACGCACTACAGATTGCAGCCGAACACGAGGCGACGATTCACATCCTCAACGTCGCAGACACTGGCCGAGACAGCGTCACCACAATCCGTGGTGAGGTCATTGACGTTCTCGAAACAGAAGGGGAGCGCATCGTGGCGGAAGCCGCACAATATGCGAAAGACGAAGGCGTCCCTGTCGTCTCTGCGGTCCTTCAGGGAGACCCGCACAAGTCAAGAGTCGACTACAGCAAACAGTCCGACATTGACTGTATCGTTATGCCGACGCACGGACAGCGTGGGATCAAGCGAATCCTGCTCGGAAGTGTCACCGAACGTGTCATCAACACGGCAGCGGTTCCCGTCGTTTCGGTCAACCCTGCCGGAGATCGACCATTCGTGTATCCCCCCAAGCACGTCCTCGTCCCAACGGATGGAAGTCGTGGCGCAGCACTCGCAGTGGCAGAGGGGATCAATGTCGCGAGGGCAACGGGAGCAACGCTCCACCTATTTCACGTTGTCGAGACCGGCGGCCTCGGGCCGGATGCACGCTCCGTCTTGAAAGAGGGCGAGTTGACTGAACGGGCAAATGAAATGCTGGCCGAAGCGACCGAGAAAGTCGAGGAGACGTCGCTTGACTCGGTCACCAGCGTCATCGAACACGGGAACCCCGCGAAGGTGATTTGCGACGACATCGACGAGAACGAAATCGATCTCGCGATCATGGGGACACACGGACAGACTGATTTCAGCAGGTACGTCATGGGTGGTGTCAGCGCCAAGATCATCCGGCAGTCCCCGGTCCCGGGGACGTGGGTTCGCGAGCCCGAATCCGAATCAGATGAGCAATCCAGTTCGTGAATCGGCCAACTTGTTCCAGAGCACGAGCTTGATAAAGCTCTCCGTGTGAAAGCTCGACAGTCCTCACGGTATGCGGGAGTGTTTAGTAACTATGGGGTTCATCTAAATCGGAACATGACCACAGACGACTCACAGTCCGGGGGGGGAACGAACAAGATCGATGCCGTAATTCGAAAATACGATCTTGTCGGGATGGGTGCAGAGCTCGAAGATCGGTGGGTCGGCGCCGACGGAGAGGAAGAAAGTACCCGAGACCTCGCTGACTATTTCAATCGATCGGTGCTCGAGTCCGCCATCGAAGGGAGCGACGCTCCGACATTGAGTGGGGACATCCAACAGGTCTATCAGTCACTTCGCGAAGACGACGCGGACGCCCCACTCATACGCTCACGTCTCGAACAGAGCGGGGTCGATATCGAATCGGTGATGGACGACTTTATCTCCCACCAGACGGTGTATCGCTATCTCAAGAACGACCGTGGGGCGGCCCGGCCCGAGCAGACGCCCGCAGAACGGACAGAAAACGCCATCGACTCAATACAGCGTCTTCGGGGCCGAACCACCGCTGTAACGAGGCAGACTATCGAGAGCCTCGAAAAGAACAACGCCATCTCGGCAGGCGATTTCAACATCATCAACGAGGTACAGGTGCTGTGTGAGGACTGCGGCCGTAGCTACGATATTGTGGCGTTTCTGGAACAGGGTGGCTGCGACTGCCACTCCGAATGAGGACTCGGGCCGTAGTATCAAAACGAAGCCGGTTCCCAAGTCAGTCGTTCTGTAAACTGACAATGCGCCACGCCAGCCAGCGATCAGCCAAGCCTCGGGAACCGAGCAGTCTTACAGTCGACACCGCAGAACGCGTATTCCGAAACGTTGCCAGCACTATCTCTGGTCGTGACATTACGGTACCGGACGTTTTCGTCAATTGATGCCCCGCAGTGGTCACAGTGTCGCGTTTCAATCGAGCTAATTACGATCCTGATAGATTGGCTCTCAACGCTTTCGGGGGTTGCACTCCGCGCTCGGTCTGCGTTTGCGATGTCTGCTGATTGTTGGCTACGGTACTCCTGCGTGTTTTGTGCGTTCATGATGTCGCTGATTATGGGTTTGTAGTTAGTGTCGCAGCGCTTCGTGAGATGGGTCATCGCGACCCGAAAACCGTCGGCTGGTGTTTGGGAACCAGCCAGGACCGACGTTTTCCACCTGTGTGCCGGCGTTTGCCCGCACTGTGGTGGTCTACGTCAGTTTAAAATTTGAAAAATGTAAAAAACGTAAAGCCGGATGTGAAAGGATCTGCACCGATCAAGTGCCGGGACAGCGGGCTTGCCTGCCAAGCCATACAGTTGACGCCCGGATTCATGCGATTATCTTTAATGGATGTACACTTAATAGTTTTGTGAGTGGTGTTCACACTCGACGAATATAATTGGACGAGACCTGTGAGTACAGCAAGGCTGCACAACGTAGCTAGGGTCTGCAGCAGTCATCCCTATAAAACGCCTGGCTCGCTTTGAGCTTATGAGCGAGCCCATCTCAGTGGCGAAACCATAGGCACTAACCAAATGATTAAATACGAAAGTTCCGTACCGGATAGTATGGAACCGGGTACCAAAACGGTAGAAACGCCCCGGAAAGCGAGCCAATTAGCGACTGTAGCGTCCGGTTATACGATCTTTACACTTTCTCCCTGATAACCCACGTAGACCACCACAGTCCGGGCAGTAACCCGGTATAGGCGGAAAACGTCGGTGAAGCGACAGTAGCGGCCCCAGAGTACTGTGTAACAGTAGACGGAACAAGTCCGACCCCTGTCAACAACGAATCGATACAAACGATGAATGGACAAACTGAGCTGGACCAGTCACTAGCAACTGTTCGTTGCACTATGGAAGCCAGCAGCAACACGGCCGCTGCCGAACCGAATATCCAAAATAAGTCAACTCGAATCTTGGTCGGCGGGTCACCGAGCTACCGCTGTGATTACTGTGGACAAGTGATCAGCGAACAGATGCAGTTCAGCGGGGTTACGATACGTGATCCGGACGGAGAGATAACAGAGCATTTCTTCTGTGAAGAGAACTGCATGACATCACAGTACCCCGACATCTAACCCACTTGTTTTGATTGCGACCAGACCAAATCGTAGATATTCGACGATATGGTACATAATTCAAGATTTTCTGATTGTATCCGACGCTATAGAAAAATCAAATGACAGGAAATAGCAGCATACGATACAATGACTGAACTTTGTCCTCAAATAATGGGTTGAGTGCATCCACAGCTACACTAAATCCAAACAGATACTCTATTGCCTCGTTCTGAAACATTGGTCGATATATAAATATTCTCGGAATGTTAATATTGGACGGTACAGAATAAGGGACGGTTTTATTTGTTTCCATCAGCCATGACATCTCATGACATGCTACAACGCGAGCAAGGGAATTCTGTACGAAAACCTTCCAACAGACGTACCGAGACCCGAAGAAGAGGAGAACAAGCTGAGCGCCAGTGACGGTGGCGCAAGCCAGACGGTCGCTAACGACTGAATCCGGAACGTGTCTGGTGTCCGACGCTGGGGACTAGCTTCGATCTCTACCTACAAAATAACGTAGTGGTCACTCAGCGGATGTTCTGTTCCCAAACTGTTGTTTCGTCTCAGTAAACAATATCCGATAGGCTATAGCTGGGTATAGATACATCGGTTTTGAGGGTGAATCTGATTCCTGAGGTATCAATATCGACAAGTCAGTTTTGTCTGTGGATCGCTTTCCCTCTCGCATTCTGTGCGGCTTCCATTACCGCTTCACTTAATGTTGGATGCACATGGACAGTGGAACCGATGTCCTGAAGCTTTGCACCCATTTCGATCATGACCGCGATTTCTGCAATCAGTTCGGATGCCTCCGGACCGACAATCTGTGCACCGATCACACGCTCAGTTTCTTTTGCGGCGACAATTCGGACAAAGCCTTCTGTCCGGTTTGCTGTTAGTGCCCGTCCAGACGCCTGGAACTGGAACTCACCTGTAACTGGAGTAATACCCTCGTTTGCAGCTTCGTCCTCGGTCAGCCCAACGGTTCCGATTTCCGGATCAGTGAACACCGCAGCCGGGAGTGCACGGTAATCGACTGCGGCGGGCTCACCGGCGATTACTTCCGCTGCAACTTCCCCCTCTTTCGATCCCTTGTGTGCCAGCATCGGCTCACCCGCAACGTCACCGACTGCGAAAATGTGCTCCTTATTCGTCCGACATCTGCTATCCGTTGGAATGAACCCCTGAGCATCGGTTTCGACGCCGACAGCTTCGATACCGAGCGTTTCAGTCACCGGGCGTCTGCCCACGGCAACGAGTATTTTGTCAGCAGTGAGTTCTATCTCGCTATCATGCGCCGCTTCGTCGGTGGGAACAGCAGTCAGGACGGCTTCACCCTCCGATTCTGCCCAGCTGTCCGCCGTGTACCCGAAGTAGAAGTCAACACCGAGACGCTCTGCTCGCCTCCGGACTATCGAGGCAATATCTTCCTGATAGCTGGGAAGCGCCTGCTCTAGCATCTCGATTACCGAGACGTCGCTCCCGAGTCGGCTGTAGACTGTTGCTAGCTCCATACCGATGTATCCGGCACCAACGATCACGAGTTCGTCGGGTACCGTTTCGAAGTTCAGAGCGCCATCGGAGGAAACGATACGGTCGTCGTCGAAGTCGAACCCTGGGACTTCAATCGGCCTGGACCCCGTTGCGATGATGCAGTGGTCGAATTTCAGTGATTCAGAGCCCTGCCCCTCTCCCTGATGGACGATTCTGATCTTGTTTTCATGGGCAAATTCGGCTGTTCCTTTCATCAGATTCACGCCGGCTGCCGTACATAATTGCTCGATACCGCTCGTTAGTTGATCGACGAGTCCGTCTTTCCAGCTAATCATCTCGTCGAGCGCAACTGTTGGGTCTGCGTAAATCCCCAGTTCCTCCGCCTGTCCCGCCTCTGTTGCCAGTTCTGAACCGTTGAGCAGCGCTTTAGAGGGGATACAGCCACGGTTGAGACAGGCTCCCCCATACTCACCCTTTTCAACGAGCGTGACATCGAGATCGAGCTGTGCAGCACGGATTGCGGCAACGTATCCGCCAGGGCCCGCGCCGATAATCAGTACGTCAGTCGAGGTAGTGACATCTCCAACGACCATTATTCTAGTAGTAGCAGGTTTGGATTTCGTAGGTACTTCTGTACGGAGTTCGTGAACCGTGCGGCGTCTGCGCCGTCGAGCACTCGATGGTCGAACGAGAGCGATAGTGTCATCACGTGACGTGGTTCTATCGTTTCTTCACCATCGGCTTCGACGACCCGTGGCTTCTTTTTGATCTCTCCCAGTGCCAGAATGGCGCTTTCCGGCTGATTGATGATCGGGGTTCCGTACTCCCCGCCGATCCCGCCGATGTTCGAGATCGTGAACGTCCCGCCACGCATTTCCTCCGGCGAAAGACTCCGTTCCCTCGCTCTCTGGGTTTTTTCGTTAGTTTCCGATGCGACTTCGAGCAGGCCCTTCGCATCAACATCCTCGACAACGGGAACCAGCAGCCCGGCATCAGTCGCCGTTGCGACACCGATGTTGTAATACTGCTTTTCGACGATTTCCTCGTTTGCTTCGTCGAGAGAGACGTTTACCTGTGGGTTCTCCTGCAGGGCCGCGGCACACGCTTTCATCACGAACGGCATGTACGTCAGTCGGATATCGTGCTCCTCGGCCGCCTGTCTGAGGGTCGAACGAGCGTCGACCAGCGCAGTCACGTCGACCTCGTCCTGATGAGTGACGTGTGGGGCCGTAGATTTCGACTCCGTCATCGCGGCTCCGATCGTCTGCCTGATCCCGTTGTACGGCGTCCGAGACTCCGGGCGTGCCGACTCGTCAGCCGCTGCCCTCTCGGCTACTGCTTCTTTATCGTTTTTCTGTGCCTGCTGTTGGGCCTTTGCGTACTCTTGGACCGCTTCGAGCGTGACAAAGGGTTCTCCGTCCTTTCGTTCATCAGTGGGGACAGTATCGAGATCGATCCCTTCCTCCGCTGCGACGTGTCTGGTTTTCGGGACGGCCACCGTCGTCTCCCGGTCTGCCGTTTCTCTCGCCTGAACTGAGCTGACAGACTGCGTCGAAGGTGCCTGCTGTTTTTGTCGCTCTGCAGCAGCGGTCTGCTGGTTTGACTGCTCCTGAGTTGAGGAGTAAGAGTCCGTGTTCGCGTGCGCGCGAACATCCGATTCTGTTATGCGTCCCAGAGACGAGTCCGCAATGTTGGAGATATCGACGCCCAGTTCGCGGGCCAGACGCCGTACAGACGGCGGAGCGGCGACCTGGACGCGCTGTGTCACCGCTGGTTCTGACTGCGTATCTTCGGCTGGCTGTGTTGGTGCTTCGTCGTCGGTTTGGTGCCCGCTGTCCGCAGTAGCGTCGTCTGCAGGCGTTGGTTCAGTTCCGTCCGGTTCGTCTTCACCATCGACCTGGAAGACGATAATCACATCACCAACTGGGACTAGCTCTCCTTCCGCGGCGCGAAGTTCTTCGACAACACCGTTTACCGGAGATGGGACGTCAACGACAGCTTTGTCAGTCTCGACTTCCGCTACTGGCTGGTCTTCCGAAACTGAGTCGCCCGGCTCGACCCGCCATCGAAGCAGTTCGCCCTCAGCGACGCCTTCACCGACATCGGGTAGTTCGAATTCACGTACCATATTAGAACTCGACTGTTTCGCGGATGCCGTCCTGGATACGGACCGCCTGTGGTAAGTAGTAATCCTCCAGCGAATGGAGTGGCATGGGGGCATCGAAGCCGGCGATTCGTTTGATTGGCGCTTCCTGATGAACGAGCGCTTCTTCCTGAATCGTCGTTGCGATTTCCGCCCCTAGTCCGCCGGTCTTCGGCGCTTCGTGTACAATCGCGGCTCTTCCGGTCTTTTTGAACGAGTCAGTAATCGTCTCTGTATCGAGGGGTGACAGGGTCCGCAAGTCGATGACTTCGGTATCGATGCCGTGTGACTGGCTGAGATTCTCCGCGGCGATCAGGGCGGGGCGGGTCATTGCTCCCCACGTGTAGACTGAAATATCGCTTCCGTCACGCCGGACAGCAGCCTCACTCAGCGACACTTCATACGGTTTCGTTGGGACATCTTCACGGAAGGCGCGGTAGATCAACTTCGGCTCTAGGAAGATGACTGGATCCGGGTCGTGGATAGACGCCGCCAGGAGCCCCTTCGCGTCGTAGGGCGTGCTCGGCGAGACGACCTTGAGGCCGGGCTCGTGCACGAAGAACGCTTCCTTTGACTCGGAGTGGTGTTCTGGGGCGCGAATCCCGCCGCCGTATGGAGCCCGTATTACCATCGGCACCGAATACTGCCCCTGGCTACGGCTCCTGAGGCGCGCAGCGTGACTGACGATCTGGTCGAACGCAGGGTACATGAAGCCCATGAACTGCATTTCGGGAACAGGCTTCATACCGGTCTGGGCGAGACCGATCGATGCACCGACGATGCCGGCTTCTGCCAGTGGCGTGTCGATGACGCGGTCTTCGCCGAACTCTTCGTACAGCTGGTCGGTGGCTCTGAAAACACCACCGTTCTTCCCGACGTCTTCGCCCAGAACGACGACGCTATCGTCCTGTGCCATCTCTGTGTACAACCCGTCCTGTATCGCCTCCACGAGGGTGAGACTCTGGGCTTTCTGGCCCGTCTGCGTACTGGCTGTCGAACTCATTCCAGCACCTCCGAGAACGCGCCGTCGTCGTACTTCTCGCGCAGCCTGTTCAGTTCGTCCCGCTGTTGTTCGAGCCGCGCTGGAACGTCCTCGTACACGTGCTCGACGATATTGTCCGGACTCGTCTCTGTCTGCTCCGCCGTTTCTATCGCCTCGCTGACTTCCTGTTCGATTCGGTCTTGGATCTCACTCTCGAGGTCGGAGTCGAGGATGCCCTCGTTGTACAGATACGTTTCGATGCGATCCACAGGGTCGCGGTCCCGCCAGACCTCCTCCTCCGATTCGTCTCTGTAAACAGACGGGTCGTCCGCAGTGGTGTGCGCACCGAAGCGATACTGGACGGACTCAATAAGGGTTGGGCGTAGCTCCCCGGGACCCGGATTCCGGGCTTTCTCCAGTGCCTCACTAGCGACTTTGTAGACCGCCAGCGGGTCCAGCCCGTCGACTCGAACCCCGTCGATACCATATGCCTGTGCCTTTTCAGCGATGGTTTCGCTCGCGGTCTGTCGTTCTCGGGGGACCGAAATCGCCCATTGATTGTTGTTGCAGACGAACACTGCGGGGACATCGAACACCCCGGCGAAGTTCAGTCCTTCGTGGAAATCTCCTTCGGAGGTCGCACCATCACCGAGATGACACAGGACAGCCGTATCGGTCTTTCCCTGTAGCTTGTGTCCCCACGCCATTCCCATGGCCTGTGGAACCTGGGTCGCAATCGGAATATACTCCGGCATCACGTTGACGCCCTCGGGGATTGCGTATCCTTCTCGATGGCCCCTCAGTGGCTCGAAAAGGGATGCAAGGTCCATCCCATGAGCGTACTTCGCCGCGTGTTCCCTGTAGGTCGGGAACAACCAGTCTTGCTCGGCAAGTGCCAGGCTCGTAGCGACCTGTGACCCTTCTTGTCCGGTCATTGGTGCGTACGTCGCTAGCCGCCCCTGTCGCTGGAAGCTGATCGCCCGCTGATCGAAGTGACGAGCGAGCTTGATTGTCTCATACAACTCAAGTAACTGCCTGTCTGAAATATCCGGAACAGACGCCTGTGGTAAGACGTCGCCTTCAGCATCCAGTATCTGGACTATATCCGAGTCTTCTCTGACGGCCGCTGGCACATCTTTACTTCCTGCTTCGTTTTTCATGTTCATTGTTTTCGATGATGTTTTATATTCGACAGACGCTCCCTCAACAGACCCTGATAACCCGAACAGCCGCTGAGTACGGCTCTCCGAGCGTGTTCAAGGCTGGCGTTTTCCACCGGGCACAGGGACCACCTGTGCGCCGGCAGTCTACGCCAGTTTAAATGTCGAAAATGTAAAAGATGTAGCTGTGGAAGAGGGCAGTGCCCAATCCATTAACTGCCGGGGCAGCTGACCTGCAGGGCAGGCGATAGGGTTCAAGCCCGGATGCATATGTGGAGTCTGACATGGTAGATACTTATTGTTTGTGCGATACTCGTTCACACGCCACAGTAGCTATCCCAGCGTGAACGGGGACAGGTACTGGTCCGAGGAGTCGTGGCGACAGCAATAAGTAAAACATAGTTGACCATTATATCCGCGTGTCCTATCTTGTGATGATGGTAACACAACATATATTCAGACGCTAATACGGGTAAGTCGATATAACGAGGTGCTGTGAAGAATTAAATACATTCAAATATCTATAATTTCACGGGATCCAGATCCGCAGTATGGAAATCGGCTTGCTGATTATAGACCGTCAAGGACTCAACGACCCATCCGTCTCAACGGCCCGACAGTTTCTCGCGTAGACGCTCTCCCGTGGCAATTGGCAGTTTCCAAGCCAGCGCTGGAGTCCAGAAGCTACCCGCCGAGGAAGTCCTCGCGAACCTGTTGGTCGTTGAGAAGTGCTTCACCACTGTCTTCGTGTCGATTCTGTCCCTGCACGAGGACATACCCTCGGTCGCACCGCCGCAATGCCTCTTTGGCGTTTTGTTCGACGAGGAGAACGGCGGTTCCGGCGTCGTTAATCTCGTCGATGCGGTCAAACATCTCATCGACGAGGTCTGGTGCGAGGCCTGCGCTGGGCTCGTCAAGTAGTAATAGATCCGGATCGAGCATGAGCGCCCGCCCCATTGCCAGCATCTGCTGTTGCCCTCCAGACAGCGTCCCTGCCTTCTGCCCTGATCGCGTTTCGAGTATCGGGAACCGGTCGTAAACCGCCTGTAGCCGCTCTTCCGGGAACTGGTCCAGCGTGTATGCACCCATCTTGAGGTTCTCCGTGACCGTCAGCGGCTCGAACACGTTGTTGCTCTGAGGGACGAAGCTCAGCCCATACGAGATGATATCTTCCGGCTGTTCGCCGGCGATATCCCGGTCATTGAATACGATCTCGCCCCCCATATACGTCGTCAGTCCGAACACTGACTTCATCACAGTGGATTTGCCCGCACCATTAGGGCCGACGATGGTGATGTACTCCTCCTGCCCGACTTCCATATCGACGTCTGTGAGAATCTGCAGATCACCGTACCCGGCGTCGAGTTGCTGGACTGACAACAGACTCATATTTTCACCTCTTCTCCGAGGTAGGCATCAAGCACTTTGTCGTTGTTCTTCACTGCGTCCGGTTGCCCCTCTGTGAGCACACTCCCCTGATGCATCACGATGACCGTATCGCAGTTGTTCATGATGACGTCCATGTCGTGTTCGACGAAGAGGAAGGTGTAGCCCTGCTCTTTGAGCGTATGTAACCGGTCGATGAGTTTCTCCTCGAGCGTCGGATTGACTCCCGCAAGCGGTTCATCCAGCAGTACCATCTCGGGGTCGGTCATGAGCACACGCGCCATCTCCAGCAGCTTTCGTTGGCCGCCTGAGAGATTGCCGGCGGATTCGTGCGCGACGTGCTCGATCTCGAACAGTTCAAGCATCTCCCAGGCCTGTTCTCGGAGTTCCTTTTCCTGTTCGACGACCTGTGTTCTGGCTCGCGGGAGGACTGCCCGCCAGACTGCTTCGCCAGCCTGATTCTGTGGTGCCAGCATCAGGTTTTCCAGTACGGTCATCTCCGATAGCTCTCGTGCGATCTGGAAGGTCCGGACGAGGCCCTGGTTTGCGACCTGATCCGACCGGTACCCCGTTATCTCCGTGTCGTTGAACTCGACTTCACCCCCATCCGGACGTTGCACACCGGTAATCAGGTCGAACGTCGTCGACTTGCCAGCTCCATTCGGACCAATCAGACCGGTGATCGACCCTTTTTCGACGTGGAAAGAGACATCAGCGACAGCGGTAATACCGCCGAACGTCTTTCGTAGGTTCTCCACTTTGAGTATCTGTTCTTGCTGTCCCTTCTGAGTCTGGTCGTTCCGTGCTGAGTGTGCGTTCTTACTCATTGTCGTCCTCGCGAGTCGCCTGTTGTGAGAGGGCAACGCTCGATGCGATCGCTTTTCGATGGCCGAGCAGGCCGTCCGGATGCCGTTGCATGAGATACACCAGAACGATACCTAATAGCATGAGACGGAGCGCGGAGATGCTCACGTCTTGCACGGAATAGGCCAGCAGCGGCGTGATATCAAGGGTCCCCAGTTCGGCAAGCGCACCGACAAGCGTGTCGGGGGCGTTGCTAAGCTGGAGGTACTCCGCCACGACCCGGCGGATGAACGAGGGTCCCTCGAAGAGCAGGCTCGCGAACAGGGCACCGCCGACGATACTCCCCGTTGGTGACCCGGTCCCACCGATAAACAGCGCAATGAAGATGTAGAACGTCTGTATCGGTTTGAACATCCGTGGCGATGCATAGCCCCCGGAGAGCCGCCAGAGGATAGCGATCAGGCCCATGAGCGCACAGCCGAGCGCGAACGTCTTGATCTTGAACAGGCGCGTGTCTTTGCCCAGCGCCTGCGTGACCTGCTGGTCCTCGCGGATGCTCTTGAGGACCCGTCCGAAGGGAGACTTCCCGATACGGATCATCAGCCAGTACAGGAGGCCGAGACAGAGACACAACGCAACCACGTACGCCCAGCCGATGACCAGCGTCTGCTCAATTCCCAGTGGTTCCACGGCGCTGAATATCGCCGCACCCAGGGCATTTGGCGCTGGGGCTGTTGCGGCCGGATCTGTGTAAAAGAGAATCCGGATCGGGTTCGATGGCAGGGACAGCCCCGTCGCACCGCCCGTTCCGAATGCAACGCCGGCGATGCGAGTGTTCGCAAACTCCGGCGCACGGAGTGTGAGGCGTACGATTTCCGAGAACGCGACAGTGACAATCGCAAGATAGTCGGCACGAAGTCGGATCGCAGGCAACGCTGCGAGGCCGCCGACGATCCCAGTCACGAGGATAGCACCCACAATCGCGACCGGGAGCGGCAGCCCGAAACCGGGCGGACTGGCCGTCACTGGGGCGGTCAGTATCCCCATCGTGTACACACCGATCGCCATGAACCCGGCCGCTCCGAGATTGAACAGGCCCGCGTATCCCCACTGGAGGTTCAGTGCCAGCGCTAACATTGCATAGATCGCCGAGAGGAACGCGACACGACGGAGCGTGTTGACTGTGCCATTCAGCTGGAATCCAAGCACGACACTGAAAAGCGCGTACAAGCCCCCGATCGCGAGTGCCAGGGCGATGAGCAAGCGCACGTCGTTGTTACCAAGCCAGCCCTCAGCCCACGTCTGGAGAGAGCCAGTACTCATGCCGTCGTCCTCCCACTGAACAGTCCCGACGGGCGTACGAGCAGCATGACGATCATGATAACAAACGCCGCAACCAGCAGGAAGCTGGCTGGAATCCAGACGAGTGCGAGTCGGCTCGCGATGCCGAGAATGACGCCGCCGACCATGGCGCCGTAGATCGAACCGACACCGCCGAGGATGACCGCTGCGAACACCAGTAACAGCAGGTCCCACCCCATCGTCACTGTGAGCGTCCCCTGCTGTAGTGCAATAAGAAAGCCTGCACACCCGGTAAGCCCGCCGCCGATAATCCACGTGAGCTTGACAACGCGCTCCGTCGGGATGCCCGTGACTTTTGCGAGATCCTTGTTCGCAGCCATTGCACGCATCGCCGTGCCGATTTTGGTGTACTGGAGCAGAATGTGAGTGCCAAGCATCAGAAGTGCGGCAACGACGACCAGCGTAATCTGGTGTCCGCCGAACGTGACGCCCGCGACAGTAAACTGAGGGACGTTGCCACCTGTCAGCCCACGACTGTCGGTCAGGAACGAAAAGGTGAGGAAGTTACGAAGGAACAGTGCGACGCCGACGCTGGCAATCATCAGTGTCACACCATCGGCACTGCGCATCGGTTTGAACACGATGCGATCCAGCAAAAGCGAGAGGGCAGCTGTCAGGACCGCAGCGACGAGTAAGCCAGCCAGAAGCGCCAGTGGGGTATTGACGACATTGATCCCAAGCTCGTTCGAACCGACTGCGATTGGGCCGCCGATAAGGATGAGCGATTCGACAGAGAACTCACCGAGTCCGGCAATCAGAAACGCCGTCGCCCAGCCGGCGAACGCACCGCTCGTAATCAGATCACCGTGGGCAAAGTTCGCGAAGTTGAGGATACTGTATGTCATCGAGAGGCCGACACCAGCCAGTCCAAGTGACATTCCAAGCACCAACCCGTTCCAGAGATAACTGACGAGGTCTGTGACGGCAATTGTTCCAGTGCCTAACTGTCGAAAGATGTCGAATACGAGAAACACGCCGATAACTGCGAATATAGCGAGTACTGGGCGGTTATATACCAGATTCTGTCCACGGCTGTAGTAGTCTCGTGCCGCCATACTTTGGTGCTCTGTACCCAGTGTTAAAAATCTTGATGTAAAATCGTCATAGAATCTCAGGGAACCAAAGATATGCGGCGATTTCGTGCTAGTGTTACACACGGTACCAGTTGACACCACCAGACAGGTGACAGATAGATCAGACGGGCTTTGCAACCGCAGGTGTCGATAGCAGGATTCGGTTGCACGATTGCGTACGCATACGCCCGCGACGAGAAATATGACACCGCTCATCGGATGACGAATATGAAACCGCTTGCTGGACGAAGCAGTCAGTCGCGACTCCCTGGTGTTGCCCTACAGAGAGTTCGTGACCGTTCGCATCACTTCCAGCGCCTCTTTCAGTTCAGCTGTACTCGTGGCATACGAAATGCGCGCCTGCCCCTTGCCACTCGGCCCAAACGCTTCGCCGGGGACGACGATAACATCGTTGTCCAGCATCTTCTGAGTCCATCCGTCCGGGACGTGTGGCATCGCGTAGAACGCACCCTTCGGCACTGGCGTGTCGAGGCCGATATCCTCCAACCCATCGAGAAGGACATCTCGACGCTCTTCGAAGGCCGATACCATTTCTCTCACCGGTTCCTGTGGGCCGGTAAGCGCCGCTTCGGCAGCGTACTGTGATGGGGCACTGGCACACGCCTGCACGTACTGGTGCACCCGGAGCATCCGTTCGATTCGCTCCGAACTGGCCGCCACCCACCCGAGCCGCCACCCTGTCATCGAGTACGTTTTCGAGCACGCACTGGCCTGAATTACCCTATCGGAGCTGGCGAATTCCGCCGGAGAATGGGGTTCACCATCGAAGACGATCTTCTCGTAGACCTCATCGGAGAGGCAAATGACTTCGTGTTCATCCGCTATCCGCGCGAACTCTGCCATGTCTCGCTTCGATTGCACTGCACCGGTGGGGTTCGCGGGGCTGTTAACGATAAACAGAGACGTGTTGTCCGTAATGGCATTCTCGACAGCAGCGGGGTCGAGGGTCAGGTCGTCTCTGAGTTCGACCCGCTTTGGCTCGCCGCCGGCGAGTAGCACCAGTTGTTCATAGGCCAGAAACCCGGGGTCGGGGCAGAGCACTTCGTCGCCTGGCTGGACGTGGGCTTCGATCGCGACGTGAATCGCCTCGCTTGCGCCGGCAGTAGCGATGATGTTTTCCGGCGGTATGTCCTGACCGTTATCAGTTGCATAGCGGTCACTGATGGCCTCTCTGAGTTCTGGAATGCCCTTGTTGGACGTGTATGAATCACCCATCCCGTCCCGAATCGCACTCACCGCTGCCTCCCGGGCGTGTTCTGGAGTTGGGAAATCAGGCTGACCGAGACCCAGATTGATTGCGTCTTCGCCTGCCGCCTCGAAGACTTCTCGGATGCCGCTGATATCCATCTCTTCGACGCGTGCTGCGTACTGAGACATCAGTTCATGAGTATAACGGTATTTGATTATAGTCTTTCGGTTGTACGACAGGTGCCGTCCCTCCAATCTTGCCAGACGGTGGGATGAATAGTTTCTATCTGTGTTACGACAATGGTACAAAAGCCACCTGAGTTATCATATCTGAAGAGTAATTGTAGTCAGGAGTGGGAATGCCCAGCGGTACTTCGATTACACCTGCACCTGCTCGATATTCTCTGTGCCGTCCTCTGTGTACCTGAAGTAGTTGTACACGGCGCTGGCCAGGTCCCCATTGTCGTCGAACTCAACTGGGCCCGAGACACCCTGATAATTGATTTCGTTTCCGTCGGCCGCCAGCGAAACGCCTTCTCCCAGGTTTTCAGGCCCGACTGTTTCGCCACCGGGATCTGTGACTGCCCGCATTTGATCGCGAATTGCGGTCCCGGCAGCTTCACCGGCTGCCGCGCGTGCCAGCATCAGAACCGCCGCAGCATCGAACGACTGCTGATTGAACGGTCCCGGTGCAGAGCCGTACTCCTCTTCGTATGCAGATCTGAAGTACTCGATCCCCGGTCCGGCCGAGGACGGATTGGTCCCGCGGACGTTTGTCATGTCGTGTCCCACATTCCCGGGTAAGTCGTCGGCTCTGAGTCCATCCGGCACCAGAATATCCATGTCCGCTCTGTCGAAGTTCCCGTAGAAGTTCCGGAAGATCTTGTTCCCGCTCTCCGGGTAGCCGATAATCACGAGCGTCTCCGGGTCACCGTCAAGGGCGTTTTGCAACTGTGACGTGTAGGAGGAACGACCCGCCGAGTACGAGACCTGATTCAGAACCTCACCACCGTACTCTTCTTCAAACGTCTTCGTGAATCCGTTCGATAGGCCGTTCCCGTACGCGTTATTGAGAAAGAGGATAGCTGCGCTCTCTTTCTCGAGCCGTTCGGCCGCGATCTGTGCCAATAGCGATCCCTGCAGCTTGTCCGTTGGCGGCGTCCGGTACACGAAGTCGTTATCTTCCAGTGTGGAGACATCCGGCGACGTCGCCGATGGTGAGCACATCACGGTCTGATTCGGAATTGCGACGTTCTCTGCGACCTGCAGTGTCACCGATGACGCCAATCCCCCGCAAATCATCGGATACCCACCATTCACGAGGGCTTCTGCGCCACTCACACCCCGGCTCGGCTTGGTCTCCGTATTCTCAAACTGCGTATCGACCGAGAACCCGTTGTCCGCGTCTCGGACCTGTTTGACAGCTAGTTCTGCTGCATCCCGAATTGCGGGGCCCACTTCAGACAAACCACCCGTTACCCCCATTAGGATGCCCATGCTGATGGTGTTACCACTACTACCACCGTCTGTCGAACAGCCTGCAAGTCCGACAGCGCCTGCGGCACCAATGCTCTTCATGACAGTTCGACGGCTGACTGTATCGTGCATCGCAACACTCCCCATGACACAATCTTTCGTGATAAACGTTATTATGAACCGTAGCGGTTCTGTGCAGATACGAAACGAGCCCCGAGAGGGAACGAGTCCGAGCCAGTCTCGAACACACCGATACGTAGACGGTCATCATCTGACGGACTCGTGTTGTCCGCGCTGTCGAGTGCGTGCCGCACCAATCCCGATACCCGTTCGAATTATACGAACGGTGTCGAGACAGGGCGTCGTACGTACCCTGTGACCTCGACAGCGCGCTTCTAGCCCACATAGGTACAGGTATCCGATGCGAGAGTTCTGATTCGACCATGTAATCGGCCACCAGCGCTGGACTAGCTATGCCGAACGTGTAGTCCGGTTCTCGCATCGGAATGCAGTCTCAGATTCGGCGATCCGTCGTCACTCTCCGCTGGCACAGGCAACTATCCGGAGGACTCTGGTATATAAATCAATCGTAGAGCATCGTGGTTCGAATCAGTAGAACAAACAGACAGCCAGACCCACTGTAACCCCCGTATGTAACTTGATGGCTGAGTTCCATCTGCGACGGGCCCCTCGAAACCACTACAAGTCTTCGTTGCAGGATTTGTTACACCTATATGAGTGTAACACCATGCGAAGATCGTGGGACAGACACTGTTACAGTAGTAACGGTGTAATCCGCCGGCCGACTGTCCGATGCTCCAAGATGCAGTTGTCTTACTCAGCAGGCCATATTTTACTTACAAGGGCTTCACCGACCCTCAGACGGTTTATTACTCCAGCAATATATGGATATATGTATTCTACGTTGGGGTTTGCTCTGTTCTAATTATTAGAACGGCTTTGTGGGCAATAACAGAGAGTACGAGCCCCAGAGGAGTTGTGTCCGCTAGAAACTGGTACTATGGCATGATCGAATTACTTGAACCCCCAACAGTACATCTTGTTTCGCAGGGCTCCGGGTGTATGGTTACCCAATCATGATTGCTGTAGCGTTGCACCCCAAACTCTATATCTTGGGAGTTACCCACAGTGGGACGTAACGCGATAATCGATAATGACTCCCAAATTCACTACCCATGACTGAAACAGGAAAGCGCCTTGTCGAAGAACTGGACGAGCAAGGCGTCGAGTACGTCTTCGGATATCCCGGTGGTCGTGCCATCGAGATTCTCGACCACGTTCCTGATGCCGACGTCGAGATGGTCCGACCACGCGATGAGCGCGAAGCCAGCGTCATGGCCGAGATGCGCGGCCGACTCACCGGCAATCCCGGAGTCCTCGCAGGACAGGGGCCCTGGATCGGGAGCCTCGGTGCAATCGGCCAGATGGAAGGAAAGCTCGCTTCCTCCCCGATGGTCGTTATTACCGAGGCCAGCGAGCGTGGCGACTATTCCACGCTTGCGCCATACCAGCAGGCTCGCGGTGATTACGGTGGGCTAGACCTGCCGTCAGCGCTCGACGCCTACACCAAGGAAAACTGGTTCCCGCGTTCACCAACGGAGACAGTACGGAGCCTTCAGCTCGCGTTCAAACATGCGACTGCCGGCCGGCCCGGACCGACTGCAATAATCCTCGACGGCGACGCCGTTACCGAGGAGATGCCCGAAGATCCGATTCCGCCGGTCTGGGATGGGCATGATCAGGTGCAGAACTGGGAATCGCGACCGGCCCAGGAGGATGTCAAGACTGCGATTAGCGCGCTGAGCGAGGCTGATCGCCCAGTCATCATCGCCGGTAACGGCGTTCATGCGGCCGACGCATACGACCAGCTTGAAACTGTCGCTGAGGCTACTGATGCCGTCGTCACGACCTCCTATCTCGGCAAGTCGACGTTCCCCGAAACCCACGACTTGGCTGCGGGCGTTATCGGCTCCTTCGGTCACGAAGGGGCAAACCAGGTTGTCAGCGAAGCGGACGTCCTCCTCGTCGTGGGCTGTCGCATGAATCCGATGGACACGAACTGGCAGTCCCCGGAGTTCATCCGGCCCGACGAACAGACCATCATCCACGCTGACATCGACACACGCAACGCTGGCTGGGTCTACCCCGCAGATGTCGCACTCATCGGTGATGCCGCACAGAGCCTCGACGACTTGGCGGCGACCCTCCCTGAGAGTGCTGGAAACGACTGGGCACGTGACCGTGCGGCCGCAGCGCAGGAGTCATTCTATGCACCCGTATGCGAGTCGGATGCGTCGCCGATTAAGCCACAGCGTGCGGTCAAAGAAATCGAGGCTGTCGTTGATTCGGAGACCATTGTGACCGCCGATTCCGGGAACAATCGGTTCTGGTTGCTGAACTACCTTCAGACACCGGACACCGGGACCTACTACGGCAGCGGTGGCGTCGGCGCGATGGGGTGGGCAACCCCGGCCGCGGTGTCAGCCGCCATCACAACGGAGAAGGATGTCATCGCCGTCGCCGGCGACGGTGGCTTCACGATGACGATGACCAGTGTGGAGACAGCCGTTGAGAACGGCGTCGCGCCCACGTTCGTCGTCCTCAACGACACCAGCCTGGGGATGGTCCGGCAGATGCAACACGAGGAGGGCGACATCGCTGGCGTCGAGTTCCACGACACCGACTTCGTGAAAGCAGCCGAGGCGTTCGGCGCCGAAGCGACGCAGGCGGTGACGCCTGCTGAACTCGCGGCGGCACTCGAGGAAGGGACCAGCGCCGAGGTCCCATTCGTCATCGATGTTCGCATCGACCGTGACGAAGAGATGGTCGAGTCCCTCCAATCCTCGTTCTACAAAGAAGTCGGCGGGCTCCACGAGTGAAGTCCCGGACATGGTTTAGCAAAGAATATAAATCAACTACGCAACACACATTGATACAACAATGACAGATACGACGGTACTCGTCACTGGCGGAACCGGCTTCCTCGGCTCGTATGTGGTCGAGGACCTCATCGAACACGGGCACGACGTCGTCGCCTACGACCTCTCGACGGACGACCACATCCTCTCGAAGTTGGGTGTCGCCGACGATGTGACCATCCGGCGCGGTGATGTCTCGGAGGCGACGGACGTGATCCGTGCGGTCAAAGAGACGGGGACGACACACATCGTTCACCTTGCGGCACTGCTGACGAACACAGCACGAGACAACCCCCGGGCTGGCCTCGATGTCAACATCAAGGGGACGAACAACGTCTTCGAGGTCGCACGCACTCTCGACGACCAGATAGAGCGTGTCACCTGGGCTTCCAGCGCTGCGGTGTACGCGCCGCCACACAACTACACTGCCGAATACGTCGACGAGGACGAACTTGTCTATCCCGATACGCTCTACGGCGCGACCAAAGAGTACAACGAACATCAGGCCCGTGTCTATCACGAGGATTACGATGTTGACCACGTTGGACTTCGCCCGACTGTGGCGTACGGCCCCTACCGTGAAACCGGTGGGTCGGCGTTCCTCGCAAACATCATCGAGAAGCCGGCGCTCGGCGAACCGTTCAGCGTCGAGTACGGCGATCAGGTGATCGACTGGCAACACGCCCGCGATATCGCACAGGCGTTCCGGAAAGCGACGTTCGTCGACGAGGACAATCTCAGCCAGCGAATCTACAACGTCCGTGGCGTCCTCGCGACGATCCGTGAAGCCGCCAACGCTGTCCGGGAAATCGTCCCGGACGCCGACCTCGATGTCTCCGACGAGGGCGAACTCCCCTGGACCCAGAACCTCGATATGACCGCCGCGCAGGAGGACCTCGGCTACGAGGTCGAGTACGATCTCGAATCCGGGTTCCGGTCCTACATCAACACCCTCCGGGAAGAAAACGGGCTCGAACCGCTCTGAGACACCTCCGACCGTCGAATTGTGACATGTGTCTCGCTGGAGCTCGGTTTTTCCCTCAGCGGATCAGAATGAACCCGGTGTTTGATTAGGGACCTCCCTGTACGCATAGGTGATGTACGAGCGCGACTTCATGGAAGGAACGCGTGGCACCATGGCCGTCGACTGGGAAGAACGGATCGACGTCCAGCGGATGCGACGCGAGCGGAAAGAACGAGCCCTCGACCGGCTGCAGGACTCCGAACTCGGGTCGATGCTGCTGATCAACGACCCGAACGTCCGGTATATCACCGGGCTGGCTATGACCGGCGGGAGCGGGGCAGATCACTACACGCTCCTGACTGAAGACGGCGACGTGGTCCACTGGGACACTGCGGATCACGCATCGAACCAGCGGTTCAACTGTCCCTGGCTCGACGACATCCGGTATGCCTGTCCCGGACTCGGCAACGTGCCCCGGGCGTCAGGCAGCGCTTCAGCGCGCGACTGGCTCAAAGACAAGATGGCCGAGACGGTGTATACGGCCATGGAGGAGTACGGTGTCGACCGGGAACCGATGGGCATCGACGTGGGGAACGGGACGCTAATCCAGAAGTTCGAGGACCGCGGCGTCGATGTCGATACCAGCGCGGCGACTGATATCATGCTCGACGCGCGGAAGACCAAAACCCGCGACGAGATAGAGTGTCTGCGGCAGGTCGCTGCCATCTGTGAGGCAGGCTTTCAGAAGATTACGGAGAGTGCAAAACCGGGCAAGCGTGAATCAGAAGTCTGGGGCGATGCGGTCGGCGAACTCTGGGGACACGGCGCAATGGCCCAAGGCGGCTACGTGACTTCCGGCCCGAACACCTGGCCAAAACATCAGGCAAACACGACCGACCGAATGATTCGGCCGAACGACCTCGTCTACGCGGATTTCTACAACATCGGCTATCTGGGCTACCGCTCCTGTTACTACCGGACGTTCAGCATGGGTGAGCCGACACAGGCGCAGAAAGATGCCTACGAGAAGGCGCGTGACGACCTCTACGACGTCCTCGAACGGATTGAGCCAGGGGCCACGACCGACGAAATCTGCAAGGGCTTCCCCGACAGAGAGGGTGAGCATATGGACTGGTATGACGCCGACGAGTTCTGGCAGATGACGACCAACCACTGGGCCCATGGGCTGGGGCTACAGCTCTACGAAACGCCGCTCATCTGGCGCGGCCTCTCGCCGGACCACCCGATCGAAATCGAGGAGGGCATGACGATGGCTGTCGAGACGATGCAACCCGCAGAGCGGCAGGGCGTCCGCGTCGAAGAGATGGTCGTTGTCCGCGAAAACGGCGTCGAGATCCTCAGCGAATGGCCTGTTTCGGAGATTACGCGGATCGACTACTGACTGGCAGGCATCGCGACCGGTCTCACGTACTGTTCGGTTGCCGGCGTGCCACTACCGTTAAGTCGGTTGCGCCGTAACGGAAATTTATGCAACTGGGAACAGGCCTGTTTACCTGTCAGCAGCGCCCGGACGACGACCGCGAAACCAGCAATATTTACGACGAAATGCTCGAACTGGGGGAAGTTATCGACAACGCGGGTCTCGATAGCGCCTGGGTCTCAGAGCATCACTTCCTTGACGACGACTATCTATCAGGCGTCACACCGGCACTTGGGGCGTTGGCTGCAGTCACCGACAACATCGAAATCGGGTCCTGTATCGCACTCGCGCCGCTGTATGATTCAATCCGGCTCGCTGAGGATATCGCGACGGTGGATCAGATCTCCGGTGGCCGCACGACGCTCGGGATGGCCATCGGCTCCAACGTCTCCGAGTTTGACGCCTTCGGGATTCCCGACGACGAACGGGCTGAACGGCTAGCCGATACGGTCGACACGCTCCGGGGTGCCTGGTCTGACGGGCCGCTCGACTACGAGCCGGAATTCCACGACATCTCGTCGGACGTCACTGTGACACCGAAACCCGCACACGACGTGCCCCTCATGCTCGGTGGGGCGTCGCGGCCTGCCGTCCGGCGGGCCGCCCGGACCGCTGACGCATGGTGTGCCCCGTCGTCGCTGTCAGTCGATGGCGTTCGGAAGCGCGTCGAGGACATCCGAAACGTCCGTGACGACGAAGATATCGAGGGCGACTTTCAGGTGTATGTCCTCCAGCACGGGTTCATCGGTGACTCCCGCGAGGACGCGTGGGAGCAGATGCGCGACGGCTACCTCTACATCCAGCGCCGGTACGAGGAGATATTCTCCGGCGAGACAGTTCCGGAACTGGACGACGACCGCAAACAGGAACTCAAAGAACAGGCGATCTTCGGGACGCCCGAACAAGTCACGGCGGAACTCGAAGCGTACCGCGAGGCGCTGGGCGACGACATCCACTTCATCTTCCGGACGTACCACCCCGGAACCGGAACGCAGGAGATGGCCGAGTGCATCCGGCGGCTGGGTGAAGAGGTGCAGCCGAAAATCAGCTAGGACTGGCACATGATGTCGGTGACTGTTGGAACATCAGATACTGTCTGACCCGAAGGGGATGCGACATCACAAGCGCTAGTGACTCGCTAGGTGCTGCCCGTGGGTTTCGGACCCCTGTGAACACCAATACTTATTTCCCCAGGTGAAGAACCGAATTGATGAGTATGGACATCGAAGCATTCTTCGAGAACATGCCGTTTGCCGACCTGCTCGATATCGAGATAACGACTGTCGATAACGGGCACGCGGAAGGCCATATCGAAATGCGGGAAGAACTGTCATGGAACGAGGAACAAATAATGGCCCACGGCGGCGTTACGTTCACCCTCGCTGACACCGTTGGCGGGGCCGCTCTCGTGTCCCTCGTCGACCAGCCGGTGCCGACCATCGATATGCGAATCGATTACCTCGAAGCCGGAACAGGAGACCTCAGAGCGGAAGCGGACGTAGTTCGTCACGGTGGTGACGTTGGCGTCGTCAATGTGGAAGTGTACGCCGAAGACGATGCGCAGGTCGCAGATGCGCGCGGCGTCTACAAGACGGGATAGCTCGATTGCAGCGACTGCACAGCTTCCGGACACTGTCACAGCCACGTGAATCCAATGTCAGACACACTCACAGCACTCGAAGCGGTACGATACGAACCGAGCGAGGCGTTCGTCACCCAGAGCAACGTCTACGCGTTCATGCAAGAGCACGGCATCGAGAACTTCGAAGAACTCCACAGACGGACAGTCACCGATATCGACGGTGAGCCGGCGTCCGGACTTGACTGGTTCTGGGATGAGATAGTCGACTATCTCGACTTAGAGTTTTACCAAGAGTATGAGCAGGTCCGCGATGACACAGACGGCCCACAGTTCACGGACTGGTACGTCGGTGGAGAACTCAACATCGCGCACAACGTCGTCGACCGTCATGCAGCCCCCGACGCTGAGAACCGAAATACAGTCGCGACAATCTGGGAAGGAGAGGACGGAACAGTCCGTGAGGTCACCTATCACGAACTCCACCAACAGGCCAATCGTGTCGCTAATGCACTCGAAGAGCGCGGTATCGGAATTGGTGACACCGTCGGGCTATATATGCCGATGGTCCCGGAAATCGTCCCACTGCTGTATGGCTGTTTCAAGGTCGGTGCGATTGCCGTCCCCATCTTCTCCGGCTTCGGGGTCGACGCAACAGCAACCCGCATCGAAGACGCCGAGTGTTCTGTCCTGTTCACCGGCGATGGTTTCTACCGCCGGGGAAGCGAAATTGACCTGAAATCGGCCGCGGACGAGGCTATCGAAGCGGCCGGCCACGTCGAACACACCATTGTCTATAATCGGCTGGATTCTGTAGAGTCTGCCCTCTCGTGGGACCCCGCCCGTGACGAATGGTGGGCGGATGCAGTCGGGTCCCAGTCTGCCGACTACGAGACCAAGTCGCTCCCCGCCGACCACGAGTCGATGCTGCTGTACTCATCCGGGACAACAGGCAAACCAAAGGGGATCGTCCACACGCACGCCGGCGGGCTCGTCCAACCGGCGAAAGAAATCTTCTTTTCGTTCGACCACAAGCCCGCAGACCGGTTTTTCTGGGTCTCGGATATCGGCTGGATGATGGGGCCGTGGACGCTGATCGGCAATCACGCCCACGGTGGCACCGTCTTCCTGTATGAGGGGGCCCCCGACTATCCCGAGCCGGACCGGTTCTGGGAAATGATCGACACCCACAATCTGTCGGTGTTCGGGATTTCACCGACAGCGATCCGTGCGCTACAGAAGCACGGCGACGAGTGGCTGGAGGGCCACGACCTCTCGACGCTGCGCCTGCTGGGTTCGACCGGCGAGCCGTGGGACCCGGACTCCTGGGAGTGGTTCCTAGAGAACGTCGGCGGCGGTACGACACCGATTATGAACATCTCCGGGGGAACGGAGATATTCGGCTGTTTCCTCCAGCCGACGCCGCTGCATTCGCTGAAGCCAGGGACGCTCGGTGGCCCGGCGCTCGGCATGGACATCGACATTGTCGATGCACAGGGGGAATCCGTTGCCGAAGACAACGAGAAGGGGTATCTGGTCTGTCAGTCGTCAGCGCCATCGATGACAAAATCGCTGTGGAGCGGTGACGAGCGGTACCTCGGAGAGTACTGGTCGCGGTTCAACGATATGTGGGACCACGGCGACTGGGCGCAGAAAGACGAGGACGGCTTCTGGTTCTTACACGGTCGGTCGGACGATGTCCTCAACGTCGCCGGCCGGAAGGTCGGCCCGGCCGAAGTCGAGAGCGCACTTATCGAACACGATGCGGTCAACGCCGCTGTTGCGATCGGAGCGGACGACGAAACGAAGGGGACTGCGGTTGTCACATACGTCATCCTCAACGAGGAGTACGAGGAGTCAGAGGACCTTCGCGAGACATTGCGTGCGCAGGTCGGGACAGCGCTTGGCAAGCCGTTCCGTCCGCGTGAAGTCCGCTTCGTCGATGCATTTCCGGAGACGCAGTCCGGGAAAATTGTCCGACGAATCATTCAGAATGTCTACGAGGGTGCAGAACTGGGTGACCTCGCGAGTATCGAGAACCCCGACGCGATCGACGGAATCGACAACGCGCGGTAAAATACTTCCCTGTCTGGTTGTGACTGTTTTCGGGCATAGGCAAAAGCGAGAACGCAATCGACCTCGCTACGATACTATCGAACCACGGCGGAGGACGGAAGCGCGGCCGGCGTCTACGTAAAGCTCACACCGACATCGTGCATATCCTCGTTGTATCGAGCGATGTTGATGAGCAGTGGCGTCAGACTCTCGACTTCCGCGGCGTTCGAAAGCGGCCCAGCAGGGATCGGTCGGACGCCCGCAAGATCAGCAGTCAGCGACACGACTCGGTCACTGACCGCCGGATCGTCGGCGACTACCAGCGTATCCACATCGAGCGTGGCCTCTAGATCCGCCAGCCGATCCGCTGCAAGGTTGTGGAACGCGCCGGCCACTGGAACAGATTCAGGGGCCCGCTCCGCGACAAACTCGGTAACGCTCCCCGTCGATGGTGGTCGGTAGTGAAGTCCATCCCCATCACCGTTCATCCCGACAGCGGGGCTTATGAGCAGTTGGTCCGAGAGTACATCATCCTCAGTCAGTGCTTCAACTGTATCGCCGACGTGATGTGGAGGAATGGCCAGGATAACCACGTCTGCACTGGCCGCGGCGCTACTGTTGTCCGTCCCGTTGATTTCAGTCTCGACACCGTGGGCGGCCAACCGTTCTCCGTACGCTCTGGCTCGCTCGCTGGCTTTTGCAGCGTCCCGCGAGCCGATCGTAATCGCATGGTCCGTGTCGGCGGCAAACCGCATCGCGAGTCCCTCACCGATGTCACCAGTACCGCCTAGTATAGCTAACTCCATGCACCCGCATAACGCCCCGTGAAACAAGAAGCTTTGTCCTGTCACCGAAATCGCTGGCTGCCGTGGGCTGCTGGCAGCAGACGGGAGTCGAGCGCGTCAGCAATAGAAGCACCACCCAGTGGCAAACGCGAACGGTTATTCGATCCAGACCGTCTTTTTGTTGACGAACTCTTTGATTCCCATCTCCGAGAGTTCACGACCGTAACCGGCGTCTTTGATGCCGCCGAACGGGACCCGTGGATCTGATTTGGTCATTTCGTTGATGTAGACACAGCCCGCGGAGATGTCTCGTGCCAGACGCTGGCCGCGTTCTCGGTCCGCCGTCCAGAGGCTTGCACCAAGGCCAAACCGGGTGTCGTTCGCGACTTCGATTGCTTCCTCTACATCAGCGACCTCGTAGACGGTCGCCACTGGGCCGAACGTCTCCTCGGTGTCAGCGGGGCACCCCGAGGGGACATCAGTCAGTACTGTCGGTGGATAGAAGGCCCCCGGCCGGTCAAGCGGTTCGCCGCCAGTCAGCACCGTTGCACCGGCGTCAACGCTGGCCTGTACCTGATTGTGGAGTTCGGCCATCAGGTCTGGATCAGCCTGTGGGCCGACATCGGTTTCGTCGGACATCGGGTCGCCGACAGTGAGGTCTTCGAAGGCAGCGACGAGTCCATCAACGTACTCCTCGTAGACGTCTGTGTGAACGATGAAGCGCTTGGCGGCGATACACGACTGGCCGCCGTTCAGTGTCCGTGCTTGCACCCCAGTTTCGAGGGCCGCATCGAGGTCTGCGTCGTCGAGGACGATAAACGGGTCAGACCCACCGAGTTCCAGGACGGTCTTTTTCAGATGTTTGCCGGCCGTTTCGGCGACGGCACGGCCGGCGGGGCCACTTCCGGTCAGCGTTGCCGCACGGACACGGTCGTCTGCGAGGATGTCGTCAACGTCACTGGAGCCAACCAACAGCGTCTGGAACGCGCCGTCAGGGTAGCCGGCTTCGGCAAACACTTCTTCGAGCGCGAGCGCACACCCAGGAACGTTTGAGGCGTGTTTGAGGAGGCCCACGTTGCCGGCAGTGAGATAGGGCGCGGCAAACCGAATGACCTGCCAGAACGGGTAGTTCCAGGGCATCACTGCAAGCACTGGCCCGAGCGGGTCATGGACCGTTTTTACTTCTGTCCCTGGCGGACTGGGGTGGTGCTCTGCGGAGAGATATTTGTGCGCGTATTCGGCGTAATGATCACAGGCCCAGACACACTTTTCGACTTCAGCAACAGCCTGCGTGATTGGTTTCCCCATTTCCCGGGTCATCAGCTCAGCGTACCGCTGTTTGTTCTCCCGTAGGACCTCGCCGGCGTTTACCAGCAATTGCTCGCGCTCGCGCAACGGGACATCGCGCCAGTCCTCGAACGTCGACGTGGCACGGTCCAGTTTCCGTTCGACTGCCTCGTCATCGTCAGGGTCGTACACGTCCAGCCGCTCGCCCGTAGCCGGGTTGACTGCCTCCATATCGGTTCAATCTTCGGCGTCATGCATACATTAATCTTTACTGGCCTAAACACTCTGACAGGAAACAACGTTAGCTTTTATACTCATAGGTCAGAAATGTGCTGATGATGTACAAGCACGTAGCTCTGTTAGTCAGACAGGACGATATGTCTCACGAGGAGTTCGTCGACTACTGGCAGACCAATCACACGCCGATCGCGAAGGACATCGAGGGCGTGGTTCGCTACCAGCAAGTCCTTCCAACAGAGCCAGCACACGCCGAATTTGACGGGCTGGCGGAGCTGTACTTCGAGACGCTTGACGACCTGCATGAGGCGCTGGGCAGTCCCGGCTCCCGGGACTATGACCCTACCAAGGAGGTAGCCGCAAAGGCCCGCAAAGACGTGAATAACTTCCTTGCTGTCGAGGAGCGGCCGCGTATTATCGGCGAAGAGATCGTGCAGAAAGACGAGGTCGATGGCGATACTGACGGTCTCTACAAGCACTCGGCGTTTCTCGTTCGGCAGGACGACATGACCCACGAGGAGTTCGTCGACTACTGGCAGACCAACCACACACCGATCGCCCGTGAAATCGAGGGCGTCGTCAAGTACAATACGGTCATCCCAACAGACCCCGAGAACGCCGAGTTCGACGGCGTCGCCGAACTCTACTTCGACGACATCGAGAAGCTATACGACGCGCTCGGCAGCGAAGGCTCACGGGACTACGCACCGGACAGAGGGAAAGCGAAAGCGGCCCGCGAGGATGTGGATAACTTCTTAGCTATCGACGAGCGGCCCCGGTTTATTGGCCAGGAACAGCTCGTCAAGGACGAGGGGTAGTATGCCCGACTACGAGGCGCAAGTCACGGAGGCGTTCCCGGAACTCGACTACATCTCATCGGACGACCTTCGTAGCAAAGTCATCGAAGCGTGGACACTCGCGCTTGAACGAGGTGGGTGGCGCGACATTACGGATATTCCCTACGCCTGGAACATCCACGAAGTAACCAACGTCAGGCACGTCCGCGGGGTCACCAGAATCGCACGGGAATCCGCTATCGAACAGCGGGAGTTCCACGGTGCCGATCCCGATATCGACGTCATCGTCGCAGCGACATTACTCCACGACGTCGGAAAGTGCTATGAGTACGTCGACTTCGTCGAGGACGAGAAACTACTCGATCCGGACCCGAGATACGCAACCGAAGAGGTCCCACACTCCCTGTCAGGCTATGCACTTGCGCACGAGGTCGGCTGTCCGCTGGCGGTCCAGCGAGCGATTCCGCACTTTATCGGCGAGATCCCGACGCGGACACTGGAAGCCGAACTCGTCAAGAGTGCGAACTCCGCGTCCTCGAACGCGATTACGCAGTCAACGATGGGTATCACGCTACAGGAGTGGGTCGATGAGTACTCCCAGACGTAGCCACTGGCGCGAACGATAGCACCCCTGCTGAAGAATCGATCGGTGGAGTCAGTCCTTCATAGGCACGGATAGTAACTGCGTAATCCAACGCCTTGTTGACCGTCGGTAGTTTCGAGATCGCCAGTACCCGAAGACACTATCCACTGGTTTCCCTCGCCCGTATTTTGAGTATAGCAGTTTATTTCTACTCGTTTAGCAGATGTTTGCGTCTAAACATAGGAGGTGTGCCTCCATAGAACAATACTTATTGACATAAAAAGCTCTAAAACAGTGATATCTACCCAAACAAGCCTAAAAGAAAATTAAGATTATTATTAATACGCGTGTGTGGGAGAGGATGCAACTCTTTGAGCCGAATACGTGTACATTGCGGGTATGCTGTTACTTAGGTGCTAAACTCAATGTACGATTTGATAGTATCCGGCGACTCCTCGAATGCATCCGCAAACTCCGACACAGAGCACTGGGTAGTCATGATAGACGCAAGGAACCAATCCGGGTATTCTGCAAGAGTGGTACGAGCGCGTTTGTAATGCCGGACGTTGGAATTCACGCTCCCGAGCAACGCTTTGTTCTGGAGGACCAACTGCCTGTGGAGCGCCCCACCGTTGACAGTAAATTCCCAGTCCTCAGGGATGCCGAGGAGGACACCGACTCCATTCGCACCGAGTGCCTCGACCGTCGAAAACGCGTGTTTTGCGTGCCCCGTCGCCTCGAACACCAGATCCATCGGCTCGTGGACTGTAGGGATCTCGTCCACGGCCGTCTGTCGAGAATTAATGTAGGTGGCCCCTAGTTCCTCAATAATATCGATGGTCGGGTCCGGCCGTTCACGACGGCCGAGACAGTACGTTCGCTCACACCGGTCTGCAAGCATCGCCAATGTAAGCAGTCCCAGCGGTCCGTTTCCGAGGACGAGTCCAGCAGAGTTCTGCCACTCGAAGGTCGACCTGGACCGCTGTGCCAGCTCGAGTGCCTTTTCGGCATTGCTGATCGGTTCGACCAGAAATCCGACATCCGCAAGCGATTCCGGGATCGAAACGAGAAACGACTCGGGTGTAGTGAAGTACTCGGCCATGTAGCCGTGCGCCCCCGCAATCCCCCGTTCAACATACTCACCGGGTGGAGCCATATCAGGCTCGCTGTTCTCGAAGAACCGACTTGACGTGTTTGCGGGCCGCCGGACTGTCGGGACGGCAATCTCTCCTTCGTTCAACGCGGTCCCGTTCGAGGACTCGACGACGCCGACAGCCTCGTGGCCCAGTATCTGGTAGTCGCTACCCTCGGGAAACTCGCCGTGTGATCCCGATAGCACCTCGAAGTCCGTTCCGTCGATGCCAACACGGAGAGTCCTCACGAGGGCCTCTCCCTCGTCCGGTTCCGGGCGCTCAATGTCGATCCGTTCTGGCCGAGTCTTCCCCCGCTTGACAGCGATTGCATCCATTGTTGTAGGTATTCCCGTGAGTGAAACGCACCGTCCATCAACAGTTGAATGTTTCGACCAGGAGACAGAAGTCTCTCGTCGAGGGAGTTTCGCATTATGAAAAGTTGTTTGGGCGCTGGAAGCATACTGAACGAGAGCGGTGGAAAAGAAAGCAGGTGAAAGAGGCTCGATACAGCACCGCTACGGTACGATATATGCATATTTAGGAGGGGCTGGGTTCAATTGAGCGAATCGGGATAATAAGTGTACGGCTGTTATGCCATTCGCAGCCCGCTGTCGGATGGTTTCACTAAAAGAAATACTCTCTTTCGAATGAAAATCTTTGTTGAGATATGTATGGCAATGCTGAAACTGCCGGCGGGCAAATAGGACCGGAGCTGATGTGGCTGTACTGAGCTTTGCCGATTCCAGGTTATCCTGAGAGTGCTTCCGTGAACAGGAATGGCTGCGATCGACTCAGATCTGCTCCGCATTGAGTTGCCTGACGGCGCTCAGGATCATCCCGGGGACATCCTCCTGTAACCGCTTCCCGCTCAGCCGGTCAGCGTGTCCCGCCACGTATACAGCTGCAGTCGTGGACTGGTCCTGAATCGGAACCGCAACGCAATTTACGTCCGGATACTGCTCACGACGCTCGAACGCGATCCCCCGGTCCCGGATATTATCGAGTTCGGCGGTAAGCGTCTGGCGGTCCGTAATCGTGTTTTCGGTCATCGCAGGCAGATCAGTGTGGTCTAAAATAGCATTGACCTCCTCTGGACCGGTCGCTGCGAGGATTGCCTTTCCCGGAGCGCTGCAGTGAAAACACGGGGAGTTTACATGTCTCGGAGAGTCGTCAGCAGCGGTATGATAGACATCGGCGATTTGCTTTTCGCACTTGATAACCAGTCCGGCAGACTCGCCGGTCGTCGCTGATATCTGGTCTATCTGGGACTTCGTGTCGTGGTAGATGGGTGCCTGTGATTTGATGTGTTCGCCGATATCGGCAAACTGTAACGTCAGCTGATAGTCCCCTGTACTCTTTGTAACGTAGCCTGACTGCAACAGCGTATTCAGGTGCTTGTACGTCGTACTCCGAGTGTACCCGAGTTGTTCGGCCACCTCTGAGACGCCAAGCGGCCCGTCGGCATCTCTGAGCACGTCGACGATTGCGAACGTCTTCATCGGTGCGGAAAGTGTTGCTGTCTCAGTTTCGTCGGGCATAAGATTACTACTCCCGTCTATATCTTAAGTTTTTATTATTATGAAACGGTCGTTACCAGTCTGCGACGCTGCCGTCCTCGTGCCGCCATATCGGGTTGTGCCAGTCGAGATCGGCTTCTGCCTTCTCCCGAACCACGTCTAGCGCGACATCGATACCCAGTCCCGGACCGTCCAGCGTCTTCAGATAGCCGTCGTCGAACGCAAACGGGTTCGAATTCAGCAGATCATGTGCGGGACTGGTCGTCTCAGAGTGGACGTCGAACCCCTGATCTTGGACTAACAGGTTCGGAACGACCGTATCGACCTGGATCGACGCAGCCAGCGCAATTGGGCCCAGTGGGCAGTTCGGTGCAATGGCGACATCGTGTGACTCCGCCATGTTAGCCAGTTTGACCATCTCTGAAATACCGCCGGCGTGAGAGACATCGGGCTGAATCACGTCAATCGCCCCCGTTTTGAGGAGATCTTTGTAATCCCATCTCGAATACAGTCGCTCACCTGCTGCGATGGGTGCGTGTGTCTGGGCCGCGATGTTCGGAAGGTGTTCGATGTTCTCGGGAAGCACCGGCTCTTCAATGAACATCGGTTCGACAGATTCAACGCGGTTGGTAAGGGTCTTGGCCATCGATTTTGATACTCGGCCTCTGAAATCGATCCCGATATCTACTCCGTCATCCACCGCTGTTCGAACGTGCTGAATTCGTTCTGTGATCTCGTCGAGCGACGCTCTTGTCTCGATGAACCGGGTCTGATTCGTCGCATCCATTTTGAGTGCAGTGTAGCCAGCCTCGGCCAACCGCGTCGCTTCTGCAGCGACATCCTCCGGCCGGTTGCCGCCGATCCACTTATACACTCTAACCTTGTCGCGGCTTTTCCCACCCAGCAGTTCGTACACAGGTGCGCCGAAGTGTTTCCCCTTGATATCCCAGAGTGCCTGATTGATACCAGCGATGGCAGACATCAGGATCGGTCCGCCGCGATAGAACCCGCCACGATACAGCGCTTGCCAGTGATCCTCAATTCTAAACGGGTCCTTGCCGATGAGGTACTGATCCAGCATCTCCTCAACCGCTGCCCGAACTGTTTTCGCTCTGCCTTCGATAACAGGCTCACCCCAGCCCAGGAGCCCAGTGCTGGTTTCTAGTTTCAGGAAAACCCAGCGGGGTGGGATTTCGAACAGTTCGTATCCGGTGATTTGCATACTGCTGCATCGTATCCGGAGTGTGATTAATCTTCATGGTATAACGACATAATCCAGCTCCCGCCGAGATAAAATATCGGTTGTGCGGCTGTGTATCGTGACTTCCATCACTGTAGGCCTCTCATCGACAATCGGGATGCCTCATTCACCTGAATCGCTGATCCAGCCCGCTACCCCAGTGCACTCCACTCGATATGTTTCGAGAGCTCCGGTGGATCGTCCGGATTGTATCCCTTCTTGACAGCCGTCTTGTACGTGAGCGATTGCAGGATCTTTAACGGCACTATCGGGTGATCCGGCGAACGAGACGGCAGTTCGATTGAAATGTCTCCACCGTAGTCGTTCGTCGGCCGCCGCAGGACAATTGTGGTCACTCCGGCGTCGCATAGCTTTGAAACGACCTCGCTGGTCAGCGATGCCTCCGATTCTTGGGTAGCAATGACGAGTGCCGGCTCACCGGCAGCGTTTGCGATGGGTCCGTGGCTGATTTCCGGTGTCGGGAGTGCCGTCGTATGCAACAGTGCACCCTCGCCGAACTTCGTCGCCGCCTCGCCTGCAAGCCCATATTCGATCCCCTGTCCGAGAGTGTAGAGTGTCTTGGCCTCCGCGAGGACAGCGACGGCTGTCTGAAAGTCCTGTTCGACGACGTTCCGGCACATGCGTTGTAGTTCGCTCGGTGTGTACTCACTGTATTTGCTTTCGAGTAACGAGAACGTCAGCATCAACGCGGCATCGACGGTTTTGGTGGCGAGGACTGCTTTCTCGGTCCCCGCTGGCGTGACGAGGACCACGTCCGCTACTGACCCGAGCGACGAATCATCGGTGTTTGTGATGCCAATAACGAATGCACCCTTCTCCTTTGCTCGTCGAGCGGCTGTAACGGTTTCAGACGTCTCGCCGGACTGGGAGTAGGCGACGACAACAGTTTCCTCAGTAATCGGTGGACCGGCGAACAGGTATTCTGACGCGGCGTACGCCGTTGCATCGATGCCGCGCTGGAACGACGCATACTGACCGATCACACCGGTCCAGTATGAGGACCCACAGCCGATGAAGTGGACCCGGTCAGCGTGTGCAATACGCTTGCGTGGCTCGGAAAGGTCGCGCGTGCTCATTTTGAAGTCATTCAGTCGGTCGATACCGGAACGGATCTCGTCGTAGACTGCGTGTGTGGTCATGGTTTGATGTTCATGGGACAGCACTGTGGTCAGTTGTTTCAACGACAACGCCAGCAGAGGGTCCGGTCAGCCAGCAACCATCCGACTGATCGGAGTCTCTCTGCGATCACTTAGATTACCGATTGATGGCAGTGTCTTATAAAACCATACGATAGGTATTTGTGGTAGCTCATGGGATCGCACCGTTGCGAAGAATGTCCTAAACAATTAATTATATATACTACTTAGGTCGTTGGTGATAGCATATGTCAGACAATAGTTTGCGGAGCGGCCAGCGACGTCGCTTCATCAAAAGCGCCGGGGCGGCAACGGTCGCGCTGCTCGCGGGCTGTGGCGGCAATGAAAGTTCGGAAAGTACCGCCGGAGACGGCGAGGGTGGCGACTCCGGCGCGAGCACCGGGGAGCAATCGAACAATATAACCACCCTCACAGTCCGGCACTTCGTCAATGACCACATTGAGACGTTCTACGAGAAACACAATCCCATACTGAAGAAAGAACACGGGATCAAGGTGGATTTCGAGACGATGGGTTGGGGCGTCGCTCGGAAGAAGCAGAACAACAGTATCTCCACCCGGACCGGTCCGGACGTCGAAGAGATAGCGTCGACGTGGATGCCACAGCAGGTCAACTCCGACGGCTGGATGGACCTCGAAGAAGCCGGCGTCTCGATGCCGACAGACAAGATCTACGAATCGCCACTTCAGATAGGGAAATTCGACGGCGTCCGTGCTGGGTTCCCCTGGTTCTGGGGACCCCGCGGGCACATTTATTATAAGTCGCTGTTCGAGGAAGCCGGTATCGATGGTCCCCCGTCGACCTGGGACGAACTCGCGAATGATGCGTCGAAATACAACAAGCAGGCCGAAAAGTGGGAACAGGAAGGCTACAACACGAGGTACCTGTTCGGCATTCCTGGGGCGAACAACTGGGCAGTCGTCCAGTACTATATGATGCTCATCTGGCAAAACGGTGGGAGTGTGATTGACGGGTCCAAGCCGACATTCGACAGTGACGCGGCGGTGGAGGCGTTGAATTTCTACAAGGATCTGTCCACGACGCACAAGGCATCCCCACAGGCCTCAGTCGAGTGGAACGGCGTTGCACGGAACAACGCGTTCAGCAGCAAACGGATAGCTTCGACGTGGCAGGGGCTCAGGGTTGCAAACGATATTGACGCCGAACTCGGCGTCGGCAAGCCGCCGGCCGGTCCCCGGGGAGAGTCGTCGACCTTCTTCGGAGTGAACCTCATTGGCATCCATCCCTGGACGAAGAAGAAGAGCGAAGCCGCGACGTTTATCGAGTATCTGATGCAGCCAGCGGTCAACGCAGAACTCGCGAAGGGTTCTGGCTTCTTGCCGACGATCAAGAGTAGCTTCGAGCAAGACGCCTTCCAGGGTGAGTTGTATCAGTCCTTCAGTGAAGACGTTCTGAACAACACAAACGCCAAGACAGCGCCGCAAGTCGTGGGCTGGGGTGATGTCTCCGGTGCGATCAAGGGAGCCGTCACGAAGGTACTCACGAAGGCAGCAACTGACTCCTGGTCCGAAGGCGATACCCAGAAGGCACTCCAACAGGCTGCGATGCAGGCAGAGAACGCGCTTCAGGGATAAACTCCGAAAACAGGTCGTTTCAGTGTGGTTCTCCGCTTGTCCGGCCGAATAGCTACTAGCTTTGTGTCGGGACCGTGTCACTCTAGCGTCGTACAGAACGATTAAATACATTGCATAATAATCGATTGTGTATGCTCCTGTCCGCGTACCAGCGAGTCAAACGTCGACTCCCAGCGGTTCATATCCCGTACGTTAGCTCGTTACCTGCAAGCCAGCGCTTCGGACTCAAGCTCATTGCTCCGGCTCTGGCAATGATGCTTCTCGTCCACGGGATTCCGGTCATCCTCGGGTTCGTCATGAGTTTCTACGAGTTCCCGTCGCTCAGATACACCGACTGGTTCCGCCCAGAGACGTTCGTCGGGCTTGACCACTTCGCGAAGGTCTTCCAGAAGGACACTATCTATGGCGCACAGTTCTGGAACTCGCTCAAAGTCACCATTCTGTACACGGTTGGATCGGTGATAGGGACGTACGTTCTCGGACTTGTCACCGCACTCACCCTCGATAAGCAGTTCCGGGGCAAGCTCGTCGCGAGGACCGTGATCCTGATTCCGTATGTGACACCGGTTGTCGTCACGCTGCTCACCTGGCGGATGATGTTCCGGAGCGATACTGGAGTCATCAACGCGTTACTCCGTCAGGCCGGACTCATCGAGGGGTCCCTGTTCTGGCTGCTGGGCCCAAACTCGCTGTATGCGATAATCATCGCGAACGTCTGGCGGAACTTCCCGTATGCGGCGATCATGTTGTACGCCGGACTGCAGTCGGTTCCGGAGCAGTTGTACGAGGCTGCAGAGATAGATGGGGCCGGCCGATGGGGGAAACTGCGGTACGTGACGCTGCCTCAGTTGAAGCCCGTCTCTGCCGTCATTCTACTGCTATTGATCCTCTGGACCTTCATCAATTTCCCCGTCCCGTATATCTTGCTGGGAGGGTCACCGAGCGAATCGGGGAACGTTCTGATGTTGCTCATCTACTCCTTTGGCTTCAAACAGAGTGCATACGGGATCGGGTCTGCGCTCAGCGCGATGCTGTTCCTGTTCTCGATGACCATCGCATACGTCTATTACAAGCGCGTTGTGGCGTCTAGCTACGACGGAGGTGCTATCTGAGATGCTCAGTTCGCTCATGGCTGCTGTTGGGTCAGAAAGTACGATCGTCCCGGACGAAATGCGGCTAACCGCGGATGGCAAAGAGCTCATGTACCAACTGCTCTGGCGCTCCGTGCTCATCCTCGTTCTCATATTCGCGATATTCCCCGTCTGGATGATGTTCACGACATCGTTCAAAACCCGCGATGAAGTGCTGCAACTCGGGCTCGATATACTCCCAGCGGACCCCTATGTCCAGAACTACTTCCTGATGTTCCAGCGGTTCCCGCTTGTCGACTACTACGTTAACAGCCTGGTCATTTCGAGTGTGACCACCGTCCTCTCGCTGCTTATCGGTGGACTAGCTGCCTACTCGTTGTCGCGATACGAGTTCCCCGGCAAGGAGAAGTTCGAGATGGGGGCACTCGCAACGCAGATGATCCCCGGCGTACTCATCCTCATCCCGATGTTTCTGTTGTTCATTGTCATGGACCAGTCCGCGAACATTCCGATGAAGGACACGTACCATGGGATGATCTTCCTCTATACGACGTTTACCGTCCCGTTCACTATCTGGATGCTTCGTGGGTATTTCGATACGATTCCGACAGCACTGGAGGAAGCCGCGCGAATCGACGGCTGTACGCGGACACAGGCCCTGTTCCGCGTCGTGATGCCGCTTGCAGCACCGGGCCTGGCCGCGACTGGGATGTTCGTATTCCTGCTCGCGTTCAACGAGGTGCTGTTCGCGTCAGTCCTGGCGACTGACAACGTGACGCCGTTCTCCATCGGAATTCAGAACTTCCAGCAACAGGACCAGACGATGTGGGGACAGATGATGGCTGCCTCGACCCTCGCCGCTGTGCCACTGCTCGCAATCTTCGTCGTGTTCCAACGACAGATCGTTTCCGGACTAACTTCCGGGAGTGTCAAGCAGTAATCTTCGGGCACAGTTTTGTAGCTGTTTGTGATCGCAAACGTAGTTTTATATCCCCAGCACGTCGGGTGTTGTTATATGCAGACGCAGACAGTAGCGAGTATGCCATTGGAACAGAAAGTCGGCCAGTTATTCATGGCTGGATTCGATGGCTCCGAACCGACTGATGGGATACGGGAACTGATTCGTGAGTACAACCTCGGAAACATCATTTACTTCGCCAGAAATATCGCATCTCCATCGCAGGTGACAGCGCTCTCAGCGGAGTTGCAGTCAGAAGCCAGGGCGGTCGGCGCTGGCCTCCCACTGTTCGTCGCCACCGATCAAGAAGGGGGTGTCGTCTCACGCCTCGACTGGGGCACACAGCTACCGGGTCAGATGCTCATCGGGGCCTGTGATGACGACGCGATGGCTCGAAAAGCAGGTGCGACCGTCGGACGAGAACTACAGAGCCTCGGGATCAATCTGAACCTCGCACCGGTCCTCGATGTCAATAACAATCCAGAGAACCCCGTAATCGGTGTCAGGTCCTTCGGGGAAGACCCCGAGCGTGTGGGCGCACTGGGCGCAGCCATGGCAGAGGGCCTCCAGTCCGTAGATGTCGCTGCCTGTGGGAAGCATTTCCCAGGGCATGGCGACACGGCAGTCGACTCACATCTCGATCTGCCGGTGGTTGCCCACGAGCAGCCCCGACTGGAGCGCGTTGAGTTCCCTCCATTCGAAGCTGCGATACAGGGGGGTATCGACGCGATTATGACCACGCACGTCGCTTTTCCGGCAATAACAGGTGATGCGGAACTGCCAGCGACGATATCGTCAGCAGTCCAGACAGCACTACTTCGAGAGCAATTCGGGTTTGATGGATTACTCGTCACGGACTGTCTCGAGATGGATGCGATTGCTGACGGCGTCGGCACCACCGAAGGGGCCGTCCGCGCAATCGAAGCCGGATGTGATATTGTCACCGTTTCGCACACTGTCGAGCGTCAGCGCGCAGCAATTGAAGCCGTGCTTACCGCCGTCCGAACGGGACGGCTTACCGAGGAGCGAATCGACCGGTCGTTGCATCGTATCCAGCGGTATAAACAGCAACGAGTGGGTACATCCGAAACTGCCGAAGTGTCGGAGTGGCGTCGCTGTGCGACCGCGTCGAAACAGCTCGCAACTGAGATTGCAAACTGCGGGATAACACTCGTCAGGGACGAGAGCGAGACACTCCCGTTCGATACGTCACGTCACCTGCACGTGGTCAGCTTTACCGGGACGCGGGGGTCGCCCGCCGAGGACGACCGATACAACCCAGAAGTGGTCGCTGCTGCGCTCAGAGAGGTCGGATTTGAAATTACGACACATACCATGGCTGGCGGTGAGACTGTCGATATAACGCCAGCAGACGAGCAGATTGTGGCCGTCAGTTACGATGCTCTGTCGAACGAGGCACAGGCAGAGACACTCCAGACACTCGTTGCGGACCACGACCAGCTGGCTGTCCTTGCTGTGCGGAACCCGTACGACCTCGCTGTCTGTCCGGACGCGGCGACGTTTTTGACGACGTACGACTACTCGCCAGGTGCGATTCAGGCAGCGGCGAAAACACTGGCGGGGACAGTCGAACCAACTGGAACGCTCCCGGTCACGATTCCCAAGTGAGGTATCTTCAAAGACGGTGCTGCTGAAGTGCCCGAGAGGCTATCCGAGGAATTCCTGTGCAGATTCGTGGAGCGGGACGAACCCCTCCGCACTCCGGGCACCAGCCTGTTTCCCGAACACGAGATTCTCGGCGCGAAGTCCGTCGATGAGATTGTCGAACTCGGCATCGATGCCCCCGTGCTCGACGAGGAACTCCACCTGTGACTCGTGTTTCTTGATTGCTGTGACCTTTTGTTCCAGATACCCATCGATATCGATGAACATGGAGGGGGTAAACTCCGAAGTCGGCTTGCCGAAGTAGTAGATGTTGTCCGGATCGCAGGGTTCGAAATCCGTCTCAACGAGGGGGAGCGACGCCATGTAGTAGGCGTCCGTAACTAACCGTGAGGTCGCCCGGTGGTCTGGATGCAGATCGTCTTTGTAATGCGTGAGGATTATGTCCGGGTCGTACTCCCGGATTACATCAACCATCTCGACACGGTTCTCTAGGGAGTAAGTGATCCGCCCGTCTTTGAACTCGAGAAAAGCGACTTCTGACGCGCCTAATACCGCTCCCGAGTCGCGGGCCTCCTGTTCACGCACTCGCCCGACCGCTTCCTGTGAGTCCGTTCGCAGCCCGCCGTATTCTCCCCGAGTCATGTGGACGATACTGACCTCGTCACCACGTTCAGCGTGCTTTGCTATCGTACCGCCACAGAAGACATCTGCGTCGTCTGGGTGGGCAACTACTACGAGGATATCCATACTATGCTATGGTATTGTAAGTTATTATTTATATTTTTTCTTCGTCACAGATGTGTGAGCAGGCGGTCGACGACGTACGTAGCACCGTCTTCGTCAAGGCACATTGGATTGAGAACAATCTCTCCAACGTCGATACGATCCTCACCGACATACACGCGGGGGTCCTCCCGCTGAAGCTCTGAGACCAGCGTCGCTGCCGAGGGGGTGGATTGGGAGCTAGAGATATCGACAATAACGTGAGGTGCCACACTTTGCTCACCGCCAGCGACAACTGTGGTCGCCACGCCCGCTGACTCGAGCTGGCTCGCCATGCTCTGGGCGAGATTCTCCCACTCGGCAACAAGCGCTTCCTGATCCTCCTCGATGAATAGTTCCAGCGCGCGAATGAGGCCGACAAGTTCCTCCTTACCAACCTTGAGCGACCGGCCGATACCCTGTCTGGGGACTCCATCGAATCGTTCCGTGTCGATAAGCGAACTGGGTGGGTTCCAGACCCGGCGATCGACGTGCATATCTTGATGTTGGACGGCGATTGAACGGATATACCGACGTTTGCCGGCGATGAGACCCGTCGTCTGTGGGCCACGGATTCCTTTGCCACCGCTGAACACCACTATGTCCGCTCCCTGCTCGACGAAACGAGAGAGGTTTTCAATGGGCGGAACTTCGGCGGCAGCGTCGACAATCACGGGCACATCGTGTCGGTGTGCAATTTCCGAGACAGTAGAGAGTTCGGGCTGCGTGTATGTTTTCTGGACGTACGCAACCCCAGCAGTGTTTTCGTCGATGGCGCTTTCGATTTCCCAAGGTTCAACGTTTGTTGCACCGGTTCCGAGGTGGTAATCGTTTGTTCCGACATCGACGATGTTTGCGCCAGCCGCCCGCAATGCGTGGTCGTACCCCGTTCGGTGAGTCCGGGGCATCACAATGTCGGTTGGTGCGTCTGTCGGATGGGGCAACTCCGACATAGTCTTCGGGTCGTCCCCCGCGATCGCGGCAGCTGCGGCCAACAACAGACCGGCTTCAGCACCTGGCGAAACGTATCCGGCTTCCGCCCCAGCGATTTCAGCGATCTGTTCGGACGCCTTCGCTTCTAGATCACTCAACTGAACGAATTCGTCGGCAGCAGCGCGCATGGCGTCTGCGGCTTCCTCTCGAATAAGGCTGCCACCGATCCGCGTTTTCGTTCCCGCTGCATTGATGACCGGCGTGACACCCAACTGACGATACACCGACTCTGACTCTGTTGTGAATGGAACCATAGTTGTGCTCTTTTCACTACCGCTAGTCCCGTATACGAACTCAAATCCGCTCCAGGTATATGAAAGGTTCCCATCTATAATCGAAGAACACAAACTATTATATATCTCTGTGAAGCAATAACGGGTATTGCATGGCACAGTTAGCGCTCGATAACCTTGTCAAGACGTTCTCCGACGGGAGCGACGAGGTTGTCGCTGTCGATACGGTGGACATGTCGCTGAACGACGGCGAGTTTCTAGTACTGGTCGGCCCATCCGGCTGTGGAAAATCGACAACCTTGCGGATGATTGCCGGGCTTGAGACGGTGACTGAGGGCGATATTTTGATCGGAGACGAGTCCGTTATCGGTACCGAGCCCCGTGACCGCGATATCGCGATGGTGTTTCAGAATTACGCGCTCTATCCACATATGACCGCAAAGGAGAATATGTCGTTCGGCTTGAAGATGACGACAGATCTGGAGACGGAGACAATTGAGCAGCGTGTAACCGAGACAGCCGAGATGATGGGCATCGAGGACCTCCTTGATGATCCGCCAAAGGAGCTATCTGGCGGCCAGCAACAGCGAGTGGCGCTCGGGAGAGCAATCGTTCGGGACCCGGCAGTGTTCTTGATGGACGAACCGCTAAGCAATCTGGATGCCAAACTCCGGACAAAAATGCGGACCGAACTAAAGAGCCTCCAGAACGAACTTGACGTGACAACGATTTACGTTACCCACGACCAGACGGAGGCAATGACGATGGGAGACCGTATCGCTATTCTGGACGACGGCGTGTTACAGCAGGTTGGAACGCCGCTTGAGTGTTATCACCGTCCAGCCAATCGGTTTGTCGCCGGATTCATCGGGTCGCCCTCGATGAACTTCATACCTGCCGCTGTCGAGGACGGATCGCTAGTGCATCAGGAGTTTACCTACGCGCTGTCCGCTGAAACCGCCGCTCAACTCGACGGGTACGAGGAGGTCATCCTCGGTGTCCGGCCCGAAGATATTCAGCTCAGCACCGCGACAGGCCCGGAGCAGACAGTTACGGCGACCGTCGATGTCGTCGAACCACTTGGAGACCTGTTTCATGTGTACGTGACCATCGACGGGCAGCAGTACACGGTCACCGTCGAGGATGGGTCGAGCCTCGGGAACGGCGTCACGGTCGGATTGCGGTTCCCAGAGGATGCCATCCATCTCTTTGATGCGGACTCCGGTACGGCGATCAAAAACAACGAAACGGAAATCGACGAAGAGAGTCCGGTCGCAGCCTGATTTTTTCTGATTCCGCCCCACTCGATAGTACGTGTATGGAGAATAACCGAGAAGGGTGCCCAGTGGTAGTAACGGCCGGGAAGGAAACTGGGGGGAAGCGGCTCGGAACCGACCCATTGTAACAGTGCTCTGAGAGCAGGACTGGCTGATGCTATGATATGATACCTGCTTGCCCAGTATTCAATATTCCCTCTCTGCGAGGGAGTTCGGGAATTCGTGTCGTAATATGAAATTTAGTCACGCAACCACCAAGAGTAGCTAACAAGGCGGAGCGGCTTGCTAGGTGAACCATTATCGTTGTGAGGCATCATGACCGCAACAGCGCCCTGTTTCGTAATACGACATCTCTGGGACCGTCAGATAACAGGCGTACAGATATTATCGGGGTGGTCGGCTGATCTACACTATCCACTAGACGGCCGAGAGTAGCGGAGAGACAGATGCAACCCTGACTGAGATTCAACACCTGTGAACAATCCTCACTGTCAGTTGGATGGTTACACTGCAGATCTAGAGCCCGCATACCTCAGCGGGAGGCTCACGGAATAACATGCGTACGGCTGTTATTCGATTCGGAATCAGTCTGAGAGTGTCCGGTTGTAAGTGATAGTATCGACGTTGGAGTGAAGACCAGTATCGAGGCACTACAAGAAGTGGTTTGCGAGGAGAGTGCTGAGTACGAACAGGGCAAGTCGAAACGGACTAGGAGACCGTGACGGGACTGGTCCTGGTAAGATTGCTATCCGTGTCACGTTTTTACTTGCATTTCGTATGCTGGGACCTAGTTCAATCAGATTGAACAGGGTAGTGATCGAGAAAGTGTCAGAGTCCGAGATCTGCATTGGCCGGAACCAGAACACCGGTATGATGCCGCCTTATTCCGTTTTTGAGTGGCATACCGTGGTCAATGGGGACGCAAACGGAACAGACGGAATTTCGCAGGGTTACTGGATTGCCGAGTTTTGGGTAGGTATATCATGGTGCAGTCGCCGCCACGCCACTGAGAATACACCAGCGATCACAGCCCCCGGACATAGAGTTCAATCTTGTTGAATAATTTTATAAACAGGTAGCCAAATATACGCGTATGACAGGACAAGGCCCAATAGAGTCCGCCGGAAGGGTGCTGGATATTATTGAAGCACTGAAAACGGAACAGGCACTCGGCGTCACTGAGCTGGCAGAGCGGGTGGAGATGCCCAAGAGTACAGTCCACGTTCATCTCTCAACACTTCAGAGCCGAGGCTACGTCGTCCAAGACCAGAACAAGGCGTATCGGCTGAGCTTACGGTTTCTGGATATTGGGATGAAAGTCCGCGAGCGACAGGAAATGTACCAGGAGGTCGCCCCGAAACTGAACGAGATAGCCGACGAAACTGATGAAAAAGCGTGGTGGATCGTCGAAGAGAACGGAAAAGCGGTCTTTCTGGCCAAAGCGCTCGGCAGTCGGGCGATTCAGACAAATTCACAGATCGGCCAGTACACCGAGCTGTACAGGCTCGCTGGTGGCATGGCAATCCTCTCAGTGTTGCCGAAACACCGGCGGGAGACAATCCTCGGAAGCTACGACTACCCTCTCCCCGACGGTCGGGATCGGCAGGAACTCGAAGCAGAACTCGACGAGATTCAGGACCGCGGCGTCGCCTACGGCATTGACCAGTTCCTCGAAGGCGTAGCCGGCGTCGGTGCCCCGCTAGTAGACAACGCCGGCAACACGTACGGTGCCATCAGTGTCTCGGGACCAGCGAACCGGTTAGACTCGGATCGCATCGAGAACGAACTGACCGACCTCATCCGTGGAATCTCCGGCGAGCTACAGGTGAATCTCTCGTATCAGTAGTTCTACTGACTTGAACACCGTTGATCTGGGCAAAGACACCTGTGAGACCACTCGATTCCCTCCGAATAACGCTGTGACACGATGGGAGCCGATTCAATAGAATAGAACGTGCCATGTGGTGTGTTCACATCTAGACTGTCGATACCGCTCGATGCATAGAGCTCGAATTATGGTCGGTAAACCCCGTCTCGAACGGGGCCCGACACTATACGACCCGGTGACCGGGGTCCAGATCGTTGTCGCCATAGTCAGTCAGTGACACCGACGCCGAGGTGTCTGTCGAGTACTTCCTCGTTGTTCTGGATCTCCGCCGCAGTCCCCTGGTGGACGATCTCACCTTTTTCCAGGATATACGTGTACTCTGAGACCGCCAGTGCTACTGGAATGTTCTGCTCAACGACCAGCACTGTGATCCCCTGCTCGTTCAGTTCGAGGATTAGGTCCTCGATCTGCCGGACCACGTATGGTGCGAGCCCTTCGGTCGGTTCGTCAAGCAACAGCAGATCCGGGTCGGCAGTCAGTGCACGGCCGACCGCGAGCATCTGCTGTTCGCCACCCGAAAGGACTGACCCGTCCTTGTGTTCGCGCTCTGCGAGGTTCTCGAACATATCCAGCACGTCGTCGACTGATGGCCCGTCAGGTGACTCAGCGCTGATCTCACCCATTCTAATGTTCTCTCGAACGGTCAGCTCGGGGAAGATCCGACGCTCTTCGGGAACGAACCCGATGCCGCGTCGGATCGTCGCTTCGGAATTGAGTGTCGTGATGTCCTCACCGTTGAACGTTATTGTCCCTCCAGTCGGGGTAATGTTGCCGACAATTGAGCGGAGCGTGGTTGTCTTGCCGACGCCGTTTCGCCCGACCAGCGACACAACGCTTCCACGTTCGACATCCATCGAGACGCCCTGTAGCACTTCGGTCATCCCGTACCCGGCCCGGACACCTTCGAGGGAGAGTAGTGGGTCGGTCATTCTCTGACACCACCGAGGTACGCATCGCGGACGTCTTCGTTATTTGCGATCTCTTCGGGTGTCCCGCTTGCGAGTTCTTCGCCGCGAGTAAGGACGGTGATCCGGTCCGAGACACGCATCACGAGGTCGATATCGTGTTCGATAAGCATCAGCGACCGATCTGAGAGGACCTCATCGATAAGGTTCATCGTGGCCTGTGTTTCCTCGCTACTCATTCCGGCGGTCGGTTCGTCAAGCATGACGAGGTCCGGGTCTGTCGCCAGCACGAGACCCAGTTCGAGTCGGCGCTGGTCGCCGTACGCCAGGGCCTCCGCGTGCTCGTCGGCCCTGTCTTGGAGGCCGATCTGTTCCAGCACCGTCCGGGTTTGCTCCGCGATCTCCTCGAAGCCGTTCTTGTCGCGAAACAGCGCTTCGCCGGGGTTGATTTCGTCACTGTAGACCGACTGTGCTGCCAGACGCACGTTTTCTCGAACGGTGAGGCCGCCGAAAACATTGGTAATCTGGAACGACCGTCCCAGTCCGCGGCCAACCCGTTCGTGTGGCGCGACGTTAGTAATATCCTCACCCTTGAACCGCACGACGCCTTCTGACGGCGATAGTGCGCCAGTGATGAGATTAAACGTCGTTGTCTTCCCGGCCCCGTTTGGCCCGATAACGCTCCTGAACTCACCATCCGAAACCGACAGCGACACGTCGTCAACAGCGGTGAGTTTGCCGAACCGCTTCGTCAGTCCGTCCGTTTCGAGTACAGTCTCAGTCATCGCTTCTCACTTCCGGCTCATCCATATCTACGGCACCATCCGCGTTGTTGGCCGTCTCCAGTCGCTGTGCGACGAGGGACGGAATCGATACGATACCGCGTGGGACGAACAGCACGAACAGAATAAACATCGTCCCGATGATAAGCCGCCACTGGTCGGTGTACGACGAGAGGAATTCCTCGGCCCCGAAGAAGACGCCGGAGCCGATCATGGGACCGTACAGTGTTCCCATCCCACCGAACAGCGCAATGACGATGACCTCCCCTGAGTGGATCCAGTTGAGTGTCTGGTCCGGCGAAATGATGACAGTCGACGGACTGACTGCGAGGAGGCCGCCGGCCAGTCCAGCCATGCCGCCGCTGATGACGAACGCTCGGCGCTTGTACCTGTTGACGTCGTACCCGATGAACTCCGCTCGCTCTTCGCTTTCCCGGATCGACTGCAGGACGCTGCCGAAGGGCGCGTTCATCATGCGCCGAGCGAACAGGAACGACAGCACGGCAATGAGTAGGGCGAGATAGTAGAACACGAACTGCTGTCCGAGTTCGTAGCCGAGGAGCCCGAACTCAATATTGGAGAGCGATTCCCCGACAGTACCGAGTCCGAGGAACGCCTCGAAGCCGAGCAGGCCGTCGCTCCCGCCGGTAAAGTCGAACTTGAACACAGCACTGTAGAGCAGCTCCGCGAACGCCAGCGTGATCATGGCGAAGTACACGCCGGAGACCCGAATCGAGAGGCTGCCGACGACCCAGGCCAAGACAGCACAGATGAGAATCGCCCCGAGTAACACGACAAAAACCGACTGCGAATAGTGTAACATGACGAGCGCGGCGGTGTATGCACCGACGCCGTAGAACATCGTGTGGCCGAGCGGGACCAGTCCGGCATAGCCCATCACGATATCCAGACTCAGTGCGAAGATAGCCCAGATGAGTATCTCGTTGAGGACGACGAGGTAGTACTGATCTCCCATGAACAGGATCGCGATCGGGGCAAGCGCGAGCGCGACAACGGCAATACCACCGAGTCGTACCCGTGTGCTGTCTGCCAGTACCCCGCCGTACCCGCCGACGAGAATCTCGCCTTCGCCGTCCGACTCTTCACCCCGCGTTCCGAACAGACCTTGCGGTTTCACGAGCAACACCGCAATCATAAGCAGGTACACGGTCAGCCCTTCCAGATTGGGGACAGTCAGCGTCGTGTCACCGAACGTGGCCAGAACGCTCCCACTGTAGGCCCGCATCAGCGTCTGGACGACACCGACGAGTAACCCACCGAAGACGGCCCCTCTGAAGCTACCGAGGCCTCCGAGGACGACGACAACGAATGCTGGAATGATGACGCTGTTCCCCATGCCAGTGTTCACGTTCTGGTAGCCGCCGAGGACAATCCCGGCGACGGCAGCGAGCGCCGCACCGACACCGAAGACCAGCGTGTAGTACTGGTCGATGTCAATACCGACGTTGCGGACCATCTCACGGTCCTGTGACCCGGCACGGATGATCATCCCGTACTTCGTCCGGTTCAGCAGGTACCACGTCACTACCGCGAGCAACGCGGCGAAGACGATCATGAAATAATTGTACACGGACACCTGCACGCCCAGTATGGACACGGGCCGGCTTAGATACTCCGGGACGGCTAGCTGTCGTTGCTGTGTCCCCCAGATAAGACGGATCACGTCGTTGATCACGAGCACGAGCCCGAACGTCAGGAGAATGTGATACAGCGGGTCTCGACCGTACAACGGCCGGACGGTCGTTCGTTCGATAGCGGCACCGATGAGACCGACGACGACCGGTGCAACCACTATCGCGATCCAGAACCCAGTCCCCGCGCCGAACGGCGCAATGATGCTCAGCGAGAAATACGCGCCGAGTGCGAACAGTTCGCCATGGGAGAAGTTGATCACGTCCATCACGCCGAAGATGACCGACAGTCCGGCGGCTAACAGGACGTAAACCATCCCCAGGGTGAGGCCATTCAGCAGTTGTTCGATGAAGTCGGCAGCAACCATCGTACTACCTACATCTCACAGCCGAGGTCACTGGCCGGGGGCAGCGTCTCCGAACCCGGGACCTGCTCAAGGAGTTCGACATCCGCTGAATCACTACCGCCTTCAACGAGTTCAGCTATCCACGTCGGATTCGTGGCCTGATGGTCGCTCTCCCGAAGCGTGATGTCCCCCAGTACTGTCGTGAACGTCCCACCTTCGAGTGCGTCCCGGACATCCCCTGGTTCGGTACTCCCGGCTTCGTTCATTCCCTTGGCCATCAGTCGGATCGAGTCGTAGCCGACGCGGGCGAAGTTGCCGGGCTCTCTGTCGTTCTCGCTGGCGTAGGCCTCGACGAATGCCTGATTGTCCCCGGTTTCGAGCGAGGGATCGTACCGAGCGCCACCGAAGGTGCCGACGCTGTTCGATCCGGTCCCGGCACGGACGCTCTGGAACGTCTGGGTCGGGCCGACAACAGCCATCTGATTGGTAAGACCCTGGTCTGCAGCCTGGTTAGTGAAGTTCACCAGATCACCACCGGTCATCCCCAGCATGACCACGTCAGCCTCGGAATTGCTGATCTGCGTAATGAACGAGCCGTAGTTGCTTGCACCCAACTCCGACGTTGATGTCCCAACCTCGGTGTAGTCGTCGCTAGCGTTCTCCATGCGCCTGCTTGTTCGGTTGTATACCGAGTCGCCGTACGCGTAGTCCGCGTAATGGAACCAGACGTTGTTCCCCAGATTGTTGACTGAATACGCCGATATCGCCTCGGCAATCTGTGCTGTATTCGTCTCAAAGCGGAACACCCATTCGTTGCAGGCAGACCCGGTGATCGGAACCGCCGCACCGCCGGGGAAGTAGATGTGCTCAGATTGAGCGGCAAAATCGTTCAACCCGAGCGCGACGGAACTGGAAATCGCACCGAACACGAACTCGGCCCCCTCCTCCTGAACGACACGCTGTGCCTCAGACTGTGCGGCCCCAGCTTCGGTTTCTGTGTCACCTGTCACCAGCTCGAACTCGAAGTCGTAGTCGTCGTTGTTGTTTATTTCCGCTACAGCGAGCTCAGCCCCAGTCCGCTGACCCGGCCCAAGAGAACTATACGGGCCAGTCATTGGATTCAGGCTCGCAACAGTCACTGCCTCCTCTCCTCCTGTGGACCCGCCCTGACAGCCGGCGAGGCCAAGCACGCCGACCGCGCCAGCGGCGGCGATGAACTGTCTCCGTGAACGGTCGATTCCCACACTACTGTCTGGTGAGGTACCTTCGCTCGACATAGGTTCATTATCTATTGTTAAGCAAATCATATTAAAGCCTTGCCCCTGTCGGCACGTATCGCGCTGTTCGAGGGGGACAATAGCTGTATTACCGCCTCTCGTGGCTCCTGGTTCCCACCGTAGTGGTGGCTAGCTGGTGGTGTCGTTCTGTCTGTACAGCCACGCCAGCGCAGTCCCGAGTACGGCGGTCATCCCAGTGAGTGTCGTGAAACCGGGGCCACTGGCGGCAGTCCCAGTATTTGTCTCCGTCGCTGTGGCCGTGTCCTCTGTCTCGGCAGGAGTTGTCGCTCCGCCAACAACAGTGCTTTCGTCTGTCTCAGTGGCCACACTCGTCGGCGTGTCATCGGTGCCACCGACAGCCGGGCTTGCTGGCATCGTCAACTCACGGGTTTCAATCGTTGCAGACTCAATCGCGGCGTCAGCGAACAACAGCTGTTTGTACTCGAAGTTCTCGAACATCGCCAGCTGGTCGTCGTAATGTTCGCCGGTAGTGTCATCTGGGGCGACGTAGCCGTCGTTTCCGGGCGGAAGGATGTTCTCTGCCCTCGGGTCGTCGCTGAGCCGGACGACGTGATTCTCAGTCCCGCGGTTCAGCAGCGCCGTGTTCCCCGCGGACGTGACGCCGATAGGCATCCCGAACAGCGCGAGGTTATCAAACTCGTGTAGTGCTGCCTCCCGCCGCCAGGTCTCCGGCGAACCGTCGTATTGCTCGGCGAGTTCGCTCACAGCGGTTTGGAACGCACTGACTAGCGCGTCCGTGATATCTCCGTCGGCGTACTCGGCCTGCGTTGACAATGCTGTCTCTGCCGGGTTGAGGACCCGCATCAGGGTGCCGCGACCGTAGTCGTAGCCAAGGAAGTACGATGCCGGCCCGTATGCGCTCCCGAACGTCTCGCTGAAAACCTCCTCCAGAATGTATGGGAACGTCGCGTCCCAGATCGTGTACCCGGCGGAGTGGCGTCCCTCGTTGTCTTCGCCGTCGGCCTGTGCGAAGTGGTCCCACGAGGCCAGTTCGTCGCGTGCTTGCTGTTCGGTATCGGAGAGATCTGCGTCCGCAAGCGCGTCAAGCAGATGGTCTTTGTACCGAATCGAACGCAAGTCAGTAAAAGAGATGTCGTAGATAACAGTCTTCAGGAACTCGTAATCGACTGTCCCTTCCTGTGCTAACCGCTGTTCGACCAGATTGATGATCCGTTGCACGCGGTGGTCGGTCGACCACGAATAGCTCAGATCACCGTTGTTCCAGTCCGGTGCGGGTTTGTTGTTCCACTGTGCCGAGTACCCCGGGTCGGGATTGATCGCGTAGGGGACGTCACCGTCAGCCGCACGTAGGTAGTCCGCCGACGTGAGTTCGTATTGTGTTCCATCGGCCGGCAGCCGAGTGTCCCATTCGACTGCTTCGCTATCCGGGTACCGACCCAGATGAACGTACGCGATGTCACCATCCTTGTCGGCCCACATGAAGTTCAGCGCATAGTCACAGCGTTTTGCTGACTCCCGGAACTCTTCGGCGTCCGTCGCGAATTGACACTCGTAGAAGGCCCGCCAGCAGTTCATATGCCGGCCGGCGTATGACTTCGTCTGCGCCAGTGCTTCCCCGTTGTCGGGGTCCCACTGGGTCACAACGCCGTGGCGTGTGAACCGTTCAGTGTACGTCACGTCCTCACCATCGGCGACAGTGATTGTCTGCTCGTTCGTCTCGACCTCGTACTCCTCGCTCTGGAAGGTGTACGTGTCCGGTCCCGACGAATTGGTCGTGATCGACTCCGTGAACATCTGGATGCAGTTGTCGATTCCGGCAGTTGAGGTCATCGCCCCGTTGCGATTGTGTCCGAACATGATGAACGGATACCCGGTGACGGTGACGCCAGCGACATCGAAATCCGGCCCATGGAGGCTCGCCTCGTACATTATCGAGGGCGTATTGAACCCCATCTGTGGCCCGCCCATTAGTAGCGCATCGCCACTGGCCGTGATATCCCCCTGAACAGCAAGAGCGTTGCTGCCGTACTTGATCGGGAGGCCAAGACTGTCGAGTCCGGACGCAAGCGTTCGCATCCGCTCTATTTCGCCTTCGTGCATCCCTTCGGCGTCAGTTGGCGGTGTATACTCCCCGCCAGTAACTAAGTTGCTCGGCGTCACAGACGGGCCGCTTGCCCCACGGGTCACCCTGCTCGTCTCCTGTCCCCCGGAGACGTTGGGTGTCGACCCTGCGCCTACGTCAGTATAGGGAGGGGAGTAGGCATCCGACGGCTGGACCGTCGAGGTCGGGCAGCCGGGATCGTTGCCCCACTGCAAGTCCTCGAATAGCTCCATCGCCCGCTGTTGGCTACCGGTTTCCTGCCCGAGTGCGTCGAGAACAGTCGCACCGAGCGTCTCAAGCTGGAAGCCGCTGAAATACGCCATACTGGCGACGAACATGCCGGCGGCGTCCGTCGTGGTGAACTCCTCGGGCTCGAACCCGTGCTCCTGAAACGCCTGATGGAATTCCAGTTCCTCGCTGTCACGGACTTCAGCAATGTACCGGTTGATACCGTCGGTAAACGCCTGCAGGACCGCTCGCTGGTCCGCCGTCAACTGTTCAGCGGCCTGCTCGTCGAGTGACGGCTCGCCGGCGGTGTTGCGTCGCGCCTCGATATCGAACTGGACCCAGTCGGTGTCTCCGTCGCCAGAACCGAGAACCGCCGCGACAGTCCCGTGATAGTATCGCCGGTACAGTTCTAGCTGGTAGAGCCGGTCGACCGCAGTCGCGTATCCGAACCCATAGAACACCGGAGCACGGCTGTCAGCGTCGCGGGCGTAGATGTGTGGCACGCCGTAGTCGTCTCGTCGTATCGTGACCGTCGCGTCATCTTCCTGTGCGTACGCTAACTCCGTCTCCACGGCTCCGATACCGGTCATGCCGGTAACCGCTGCGCCAGTCTTCAGAAGCGATCGTCGCGAGAGGTGCTGCCATGACTGCTGGTGCTGTGCTGGCATCCCGTAGTCGACAGTCTGGATATTTAATAAATATTTGGGAACATTTCAGAGGGAGTCGAGTGTGTCTGTGCACATTCGTTAGTAGTCGGGTAGCGCGGGAACGTGTGCGATGACAGGAAAGTTAGCGTCCCATTGAGATCAATACATACTGTCCGACCCAAGCATATAATTGAGAGGCTGACACAGTCCTCGTCATGTCTCAGGAGACGCCGATCCGTGTCGATCACATCGGAATCGCTGTCGAGGATATCGACAACGCTGAACCATTTCTGTTTGCACTCGGTTGTCGGAAACTCATCGAAGAATCCGTCGAGGGGCGGTTTCGCTGGGCGCAGTACGATTTCGATCGGGACGCGTCACGGCTGGAACTCATCGCACCGGAGGCACCGGACACGTTCCTCACGTCGTATCTCGAGGATCACGGTCCAGGTCTACATCACGTCACGCTCGAAGTGGCTGCTATCGATGCGGTCAAAACAGTACTAGAGCGCAACGGGTACAGCGTCGTCGAGTACCGCGAGTATCAGGACTGGACTGAGGCGTTTGTGCCACCATCAAATCCGACCGGAGCGCTCTTTCAGTTGTTCGAGTATCACGACAGCTACGACGCTGATCGGCCGCCTGCCGGGAAGCTCTACGTCGATGGCAACCGGCTTGACGGCTGAGATCTGGCGCAGTTCGCTCTCGGAAAACGCGTCGGTCGGGAGACAGGCGGATCGCTATCAGTCGTCTCTTTCGTCGAGCTGGACCGTTTCCTCGACGATAAGCCGGGGGCCGGCCTCCAGATCGATAAACTCAGCCGCGTCGGCCTGAACTGTCTCGGCAAGGTCTGAGTCAAACGCGTCGCTGAGTGCGTCCATGTCCTCGAAATACAGCTCAAGCACGCCGTCGTACGCTGCACGCTCCGGGTCTGTCGGTACAGACGTCACGTAGCGTTGCAGTCCCGGCAGATCCTTCGCCAGTTCCGAGTGGTCGCCTTGCCATCGGTCGGCGAACTCCTCGTGAGTGTAGCCATCTCTCCGGACGAGCAAGTCGACGATTTTTGTCATGCGTTCCCGGTATCGTCACGGGTTGGCTTTTACCTACCGATCTGACAGGGCCGCTCCTGATTCAAGCTACTCGAACAAAACACTTGTAAGCCGATTAGTCATGTGTGTACGTATGGCAATCCCGCCCGCTGTCAACAGGCCGGTCAGAACGATCGAGAGAGCAATCGAGATCATGGAGTATCTCAAGGAGAACGACACGGCCACAGTGTCGGAGATGACAGACCACCTCGACTGTGCGAAGAGTACGACGCACAGGTACATGAAGACGCTCGCGGCCAACAGTCTCCTCGTCGAGGACGGCAACGAGTATCAGCTCGGGATCCGCTTTCTGGACTACGGCGAAGTGGCACGGAACAAATACCGGCTCTACGACGAGGCGAAGCCGAGAGTCGACGAACTCGCGGAGGAGACCGAGGAGAAGATCTGGTGTGCGGTTGAAGAACACGGCCGGAGCGTCCACATCTATGGCGCACAGGGTAAACACTCGGTACAGACGTACGCCAGGGTCGGCCATCGGAATTATCTCCACCAGCACGCCGCGGGGAAGGCCATACTCGCACACCTTCCGGATAGCCAGATCACAGAGACCATCGACAGGCATGGCCTGCCCGGCCGGACGCCACAGACGATCACCGACAGGGACGAACTCTGGGAGGAAATCGAGACGATTCGTGACCGCGGGTACGCGTTCAACTTTCAGGAGTCTGTGGAAGGGCTGCATGCAGTCGGGGCCCCAATTACGGACGAAAACGACGTTGCCATCGGGGCGATCAGTGTCTCCGGCCCGGCAAGCCGGCTTGAAGGACCGTTTCTCCGGGACGAACTGCCAACGCTGCTACTGGGCGTCGTCAACGAGATCGGGATCAATATGGCCCATCCCTGAGGCCACCAGCGCAGTACTAGCAGGGCAGCAGGCAGTCTTCTATTTGTACTTCGCTGAGTGTGGCTGGGATCGAACGGGGTCCCCCGTTCCGGGGACGAGCACACTCACTCGCTGGCCCACTCCGGCTCTCTGTCTTCGAGGAACGCGTCGATCCCTTCGTCCTTGTCACCAGTTGCGAACAGTTGTGCGAACAGTTCGGCTTCGTACTCGATGCCGGCTTCGAGGTCCATTCGGGAACTGGCGCGGACGGCTTTCTTTGCGAGTTCGAGCGCCGCGGGGCTTTTCTCTGCAATCGACGCCGCGATATCGTAAACTCGGTCATCGAAAGAATCGTCGTCGTGAACTTCATCAACGAGGCCGATGTCGGCGGCCTCAGTCGCGTCGATGAGTTCGCCGGTGAGGATCATCCGCATCGCGTGACCCTCGCCAACCAGACGCGGCAGTCGCTGTGTGCCGCCACCGCCGGGCATGATTCCGAGGTTGATTTCCGGCTGGCCGAACTTCGCATCCGTATGCGCGATCCGGATATCAGCCGCTTGAATTAGCTCACAGCCGCCGCCGAGGGCGTGCCCATTGATACGGGCGATGACCGGTATCGGGCACTCGTCGACGTACTCGTAGACGCGAGGTCGCTTGCTCGCCTCCCGTTGCTCTAGCATATCCCGGTCGCGGAGTTCCGTCACGTCCGCACCCGCAACGAATGCGCCCGTGTCTGCCGCGCCAGTCAACACGATGGCGCGAACGTCGCTGTCAGGGATTGCGTCGAAGACCTGCTTGAACTCCGACCGCAACTGGGTGTTGAGTGCGTTTCGGGCCTCCGGACGGTGTAATTCGACGGTGGCGACGTTTTCCACGCGGTCGCCGACGCTCACCGAAACCGTTTCACAGTCCGCCGCGGCGTCAGCGAGGTCAGTCATGCGTCCCCCCAATCGCCGCTGGTGCCGACGATGTCGCCGTCCTCCCAGACGTAGAACCCCTCGCCGGATTTCTTGCCGAGTTTGCCCGCACGAACCTTCCGTTTCAGTATCTGTGGCGGACGGAACCGTTCACCGAGCTCGTCACGCAGGTATTCGAGGATGTCGAGTCGGACGTCGAGACCGACGACGTCACCGAGTTCGATAGGTCCCATCGGGTGATTGTAGCCGAGTTCCATCGCGGTGTCGATGTCCTGCGGTGTTGCAACGCCCTCCTGCACCATCCGCATCGCTTCGACGCCCAGCGAGACGCCAAGGCGGGAGGAGGCAAAGCCCGGTGCATCGGCCACCTCGACCGGAGTCTTGTCGATCCCGTTCACGAACTCCCGGGCACGCGCAACCGTCTCGGCACTCGTCTGTTCCGCGACGACGATCTCGACGAGCGCCATAATGTGCACCGGGTTGAAGAAGTGGAGGCCGATAGCTCGTTCAGGAGAGTCGAGGACGCTCGCTATCTCAGTCAGTGACAGCGAGGAGGTGTTTGAAGCAATAAGCGTCGCCGGGTCGACGTGGGATTCGACCTCGGTGAGCGTCTCGTGTTTGATCTCCATGTCTTCGGGGACTGCTTCCACAACGAGGTCTGCCCCGGTCACGGCCTCTTCCAGCGATGTCGTCCCCGTGAGGCGGTCTAACGTTGCCTCGGCCGTCGATTCGGTCACTTTCTCCCGAGCAATCCCCTCTTCCAGATTCGACTCGATGGCGGCCAGGCCGTCGTCGACCATATCCGCCTCGATATCGCGGAGAGAGACGTCGTGACCGGCCATTGCCGACACCTGAGCGATACCGTGACCCATGGTACCGGCGCCTAGGATAGCTACGTGCATCATTTCTCAGCACAGTAGCGAAGAATAAAAAACGTTGCTTGCGTCTCACCAGTAGGGTTTAGTTAGTAGCATTGTGCCATCAGGCGAAGCTCTGCAATCGGTTTTTGGAGGGTTCCGGGTCTACGTGACTAAAACAGTGTGAATACGACGACGTTTGACGCTTTAGATCCTGAAAAGCCTGTTCGACAGCGTTTCGATTGCCGTGGCGACACATCTGAAATCGAAGTCCAATTCGTCGAGGGGTAGTTTGGAGTATTGAACGCCATCGGCAAGAAAGACAGCAGTTTCGACATCGTGTTTGTGCCGAAGTTCGCGCGGGAAAGTTTCTGTGAGGGTGGTCGAAGTCGTCGCAAATTGCCGGACATGAAGCGGTTCGTTCGACTGGGGATAGGCGGCGTTCACAAGAGCACAGCTCTTGTGCAGCCCATCAGAATGGCAGAGCCATTCTGAGGACGGCGTACAGCCATAATTGCTGATCGGTATGCGAACCACTGTTTCGTCAAGCGCAATCTGAGTCGATGACTTACCCGAGTCTGGCTGTAGATCGGCCTTCTGAACCCAGTCGTGGACGGCTTTCGAGTGCGCTGGACACCCAGTATATGAAGTAATTCGACGATATTCGACAACTGTTCCAGAATCACGACGTCAACAGGAAGAGAAATCAACAAGGCTCAATGGTATCTCCGGATAATCTGTTAAGTTCTGTTTTGGTTACGAGATAGCGGGCATAGTGCTCAGCGTCATAAACTGATTTGCCCTTTTCCCATGAATACGGCCGTCTAGCTTTGATAACGACACCTCGATTTGTTTGATTTATTACTGTTGCATCTGGACCAGCAGTAAACGATCCAATGTCCCAACTGTCAAGGCAACTGTTATTTTTGAGACGAGTGGACACATAGCTCGTTTCAGCCTCTAGCGCACGCTCCTTTGCTTCAGTTATGTTTATTTGTACATCAGAGGTTGGAGATACTTGGCTATCAGTTGATATCGGTGTTGCTGTTGTTTACTCATTATTTGACAACATGCATCCCGACAATGGCAGACTAAGGACAATAGCGATAAGCAAAATTCTCCTACATCGCATATATGTTTGTTTTTTGTTAATATTAAATATTTTCGGGCTTTCAAACAGTCGTGTATGGCTCTCAATATCTCCAAACTGCGCTTCAACGAGCAGGACTCCGATTTCAGATGTGTCGCCACAGAAATCGGAACGCTGTCAAGCGGATCTTTTGAGAGCTCAAGCGACGAACCGCGTCGTTTTCGAACTGTTTCAGCCACGTCGAACCGAAAACTGGCTCCAGAGTTTCGCTCGCTGGCACAACGCTCCAAACTAACTATCGTCTCACCCCAGTGTGGCCTGCATTTAATATAGCGGCCACGGTAGGAGCCGGTGAGGATGACTGCTTCCGACTCGCAAGCCGTTGTTGTCGACGCCGTACGAACGCCACAGGTACCAAAGGACGGTGTACTGGCTGGGACACATCCCGAAGACCTCGTCTCCGCTGTGCTTGCTGCACTCGTTGACCGGACCGGTGTCCCGGCCGTCGAGTGGGACGACTTTCGGCTCGGGTGTGCAAACCAGGAGGGGGAGCAGGGCCGAAACCTCGCCAGGCAATCGATACTTGCCGGCGGATTTCCCGAGACGGTGCCCGGGGCGACAACGACCCGCCTGTGTGGCTCGTCACTGACGACGCTCGTCGACGCCGCTCGCGCCATCGAGGCGGGCGACGGGGCGGTGTATCCAGTCGCTGGCGTCGAACACATGAGCACCGTCCCCTTCTCCGACTGGCTGCATCCCGCTATCGAGCGGCGGTACGACCCCGACAGGCTGCCGATGGGGCAAACAGCAGAAACAATCGCACGAAACCACGATATCAGCCGTAACGCGCAGGACGAGTTCGCGTTGCGTTCACACGAGCGGGCGGTCGCTGCCATGGACGGCGGCCGGTTCGACGCGGAAATCGTGCCAGTACACACCGACGAGGAAGCGATAGAGGCCGACAAAACGCCACGGGCAGACACGTCAGTCGAGCAGTTGAACGAACTCCCAACGGTGTTTCGCGATGACGAGGCGGCGACGGTCACGCCGGGGAACGCCTCGCCGCTGACCGACGGGGCTGCTGGGATGCTTGTCACTTCTGCGGCGTACGCGGAACAACACGGTCTCGATGTCCTCGGCCGGATCGAGACGCGTGCCGTCGCCGGTGTCGATCCACTGGTAATGGGGCGGGGGCCGATCCCGGCAACGCGTGCGGCACTGGACGACGCCGGCCTGACAATCGACGATGTCGATCTCGTGGAACTCAACGAGGCGTTTGCAGCCCAGAGTCTCCACTGCAAGCGCGAACTGGGGATTCCGGACGAACGGCTCAACGTCAATGGTGGGGCTATCGCGTTAGGACATCCCCTTGGCTGTTCGGGGGCACGAATCACGACAACGTTACTGCACGAGATGCGGCGGCGGAATGCGGCCCACGGACTGGCGACGATGTGTGTCGGTTTCGGTCAGGGTGTCGCAGTTGTGTTCGAGCGTGACTGACAGGGGTGGCTACCGGCGCTGACTGGCGACCTGTGCTTTGAAGCCGTATCTGATGACGCCCTCCTGCGTGTAGATGCGCCGCGTTGTCAGCACGACAGGTGTGCCGATCGTGACTTCGGCTGTTGTGTCAAGCACCTGTGCAGGGACGCTTACTGTCTGCTCGCCCGATGGACTATCGAGCGCGACGATAGCACTATCGAACTGGCCGCTTTTCGACTGCTGGGCGACGAACTCCGGTGGCGCACCGCCCTGTTCGATAGTCGTCACTGCCTCGACCGTCCCTGTCCCAGGTAGTTCGACAACCTCGAAATCACTGGTGCGCTCGTGACAGTCCGTACAGGCCCCGGTCGGTGGGAAATTCAACGCCCCACACGCGGAACACCGGCCGGCAACGAGTCGGTGACGTTGCGGGATCGTCCGCTGCCAGGACGGGACGCTAACGTAGGCTCCGCCGCCCTCGGGTTCGTCGCGTGTAATCTCGCCTCGCCGCCTGAGGTACTCGGCGTAGGACAGGGAGACAGCACTGTCAAGCGCAGTGTTGACCGGAACGGGACCAGTGGCGACGAACAGCGTCGCACTCGCACCGCTTCCGTACGCGGCGATCAGCGCGCGTTCGGCGTCGTCTGTAAACGCTGTCGCCGCCCCGAGAAATGCGCTTGCCGCGCCGGTGTCTCCGAGCGTACTGACTGTGTCCGCGGCGGCGATAGTCTCGGCGTCGACCCCGAGTGATCCTGTCGCCCGATACGGGAGTTTTCCGTCCGGAGACTGGACCGCTGCCGCATCGACTGTCTCCATCGACACGTCCAGTCTGTCTGCCGCACTGCCGAGTGCGGTCGTGAACGCGTCGCGGTCGTACTGCGTAACACCCAGCCCGGTCGTCCGGTCGTCCCCGCCGGTTCTGAAACGCGTTCCGGGGTACGCCTCCGTGTGTGATGCCCGGTCGATGACGGTTCCAGGACCGTCATCGTCGACAACGAGCGCGACACTCCCAGCACCGGCGGCGTGTTCGACCTCGCTGTCAGGGTCGCCCCGCGGACAGTCGCCGATGATGACGAGGCCGATGTCCTCCCCGAACGGCCCGCCGTCCATGGTTGCGTCCAGTGCTTGCGCACCGGCGTGCGTGGAGCCGGTCATCGTCTGCGTTTTGGCATCATCCGGGACGTTGAGAATACTGCAGAGTCTCGCTGCAAGATCCTCTTCGGCCATCGGCGGTGTCGTCGTCGCGAAGGCCAGATGCGCGACATCCGTTCCGGACGCATCGGCCGCAGTGAGCGCACGTCGGGCCGCTTCGACACCCATCGTGACGGCGTCCTCGTCGGCGTCGGGGACCGCCTTCTCGTCGATCCCTGCTGCATCGAACCGACCCCACGCGGCTTCGAACTCCGCGGCATCGATCCGCAAGCGAGGCGCGTACGAGCCGATTGCCGCGAGCCCCGACGCAGTCATCGTGCAGCCTCCCGTTCAAGGATATGGACAACAGCGCTGCCGCCGCTCCCACCCACGTTGTGCGTGAGTCCGTACTTCGGGGCCGGTAGCTGCCGGTCGGCAGCGCTGCCGGTGAGCTGTTTGAACGCCTCGACGATCTGTCCGGCACCGGTTGCGCCGATGGGGTGGCCCTTCGATTTCAGCCCGCCGGAGAGATTGACCGGCATCGCTCCGTCATCGTCGGTCGTTCCCTGTTCAAGTAACTGTGGGGCCTCGCCGCGGTCACAGAACCCGAGGTCCTCGTATGCAAGCAGTTCGGCGATCGTGAAGCAGTCGTGTACCTCAGCGAAGTCGAGGTCGTCAGGGCCGACTCCGGCACGGTCATAGGCTGTGTCTGCGGCCATTTCCGAGGCAGAAATCGAAGTGTAGCTGTCTCGCTGGAAGAGGCCGACGCGATCGCTGGCTGCGCCGACTCCAGCGACCCGGACCGGATCATCAGTGTACTGCTCGACGACATCCTCACTGGCGACGAGCGCGACCGCTGCGCCGTCAGAGGTCGGACAACAATGATAGAGGTTCAGCGGGTCTGCGACAACCGGAGCGTCGACGGCGTCTTCGAGGGAACACTCGAAGCCCAAGTGAGCCTTCGGGTTCTTTGCGCCGTTCCGATGGTTCTTGACCGCGACCATCGAGAGATGCTCCTCACTGGCCTCGTACTCCCGTAGATACGCACTTGCCATCTGTGCGTAAACGCCGGAGAACGTCGTCCCGGTCAGCCGTTCCCACTCTGTTTCACCGGAGACGCCGAGCCAGTACTTCGTCACATCGCTGCTCATGTCTGTCATGACTTCGACGCCACCAGCCAGCGCCACGTCGGCCATCCCGCTTTTGACCGCCTGCACTGCCTGTCGGACGGCGTAGCCCGACGCGGCACAGGCATTTTCGACGCGCACGCTGGGGACGCCGTGCAGCCCAGCGTGTTCGGTTGCTGCCGGTCCCGAGAGACCGAGTTGTCGACCACCCACGCCGAGTGAGCCGACGACCGCTTCGTCTATCGCAGCCGTATCGATGCCGTGGTCGACACTGTCGATGGCTTCGCTGACTGCGTGGTCGAACAGTGATCTGTAGCTCTCTTCGGGCATCGAGCCAAACGGCGTTTGCCCTGCGCCGATAAGATACGCATCCCGCATACATGGAACTCTGAGGGTACTGAAAAATAGCTTTGCATCACGTACCGACAGTCACACAGCAAGCACGACCGATGGTCGGAGTGGTCAATCCCAAACCATTTTATCACTAACATTCAACTCTATCATTGAAGATGGTGTACAAGCCACTGGAGGCGTCTGACCGGACAGAGTTACGTGCGTTGCAAACTGACCGATTACAAGAAATTGTCACACACGCCTACGAGAACGTCCCGTTTTACCGGGAGAAGCTCGACGAGGCAGGCGTCTCGCCCGGAGACATCCAGAGCATCGACGACATCACGAAACTGCCGATGACGACGAAAGAGGATTTCCGCGACGAGTACCCCGACGGCCTGTTCGCCGTAGACGATGAGGACGTCGCCCGGATCCACGCGTCGTCCGGGACGACCGGGAAGCCGAAAATCGTCTCCTACACGGATGACGACCTCGACAACTGGAGTGAAGTCGTTGCACGTTCGCTGGCTGCGAGCGGGACCGAACCGGGCGACACCGTCCAGAACGCCTACGGATACGGGCTGTTCACGGGCGGATTGGGACTCCACGACGGAGCCGAGGAGCTGGGAGCCACAGTTATCCCTATTGGGAGCGGCCAGACCCAGCGACAGGTCGAGTTGATGACCGATCTGGAGAGCGATGTGTTCACCTGCACTCCGTCGTATGCGCTGTACCTCGCCGAAACGGCCGAGGAAATGGGCCACGACCCTAGCGACCTGCCAATCTCGACGATTATCTTCGGAGCGGAACCGTGTACCGATCCGATGCGGGCAGAAATCGAAGAGCGGCTGGGCGTCGACGGCATCGATGTTTACGGGCTCTCGGAGATCATCGGTCCCGGCGTCTCATGTGAATGCCACGAAGCGCAGGACGGGCTTCACGTCTGGGAAGACCACTTCTACCCGGAAGTCATCGACCCACAGACGAAGGAGCCAGTCGAGGAAGGCGAGGAGGGCGAACTCGTTCTCACAACACTCACCAAAGAAGCGTTGCCGGTCTTCCGATACCGGACTGGGGATCTGACGACGCTGAACTACGACGAGTGTGCGTGTGGACGGACGATGGTACGGATGGACAACGTCACCGGTCGGACAGACGACCTCCTCATTGTCCGTGGCGTGAATCTCTATCCCAGCGAAATCGAACACGCTGTGTTGGATATCGACGGCGTTGCTCCGCATTACCGGATCGACCTCTACAAAGAGGACAACCTCGATATCTTGGAACTCACCATCGAACGGACTGCGGAGCAAGGGCCGGGCGACAAAGCACTCGAAGACGAAATCATCGAACGGCTGGAGAACGTGCTCGCGTTCACCCCAGACGAACTCGAACTCGTTGCGCCCGGCAGCATCGAACGAACGCAGGTCGGCAAAGTAAAACGCGTCTACGACCACCGTGACTGACTGTCAGGGCCGGTAGACTCGTCCGCGAAACGTCGCGATGCGCTCGCCATCCTGCGCAGTCACCGTTACCTCGTACTCCGCGGTGCTATCCGCGAGATGCGTCTCCTCGGCGGTTGCAGACAGCGTTTCACCGGTTTCGACGGCGTCTAAATACGAGATGTTTGTCTCCAGTGCGACTGCCGCCTCCCCGTGAGAGTTCGACGCCGCGGCGAACGCTGCATCTGCGAGTGAGTAGATTGCACCGCCATGCGGCGTCCCATGAAAGTTCAGCAAATCCTCGGTAATCGTCAGTTCAGTCTGGGCGTACCCCGAGTCGAGTTCGACGACGTCGATGCCGAGGGTTTCGCAGTACGCGTCCGATTCGATGCGCTCTCTGACTTCGTCGGCGACGCCGGACATACGGCCTGTAGTTCTATCAGGAATAATAAATATATACCGGTCACTGCTGCTGTCAGCGAGGTCATGTTTAATTAATCGTCAAAAGTGAGACGGAGAATTCTTGCTGGGCTATGGCAGAAATCGCTCGTCTCAGCGATACTGGTGTGTGGATTGATTTGGATTTCGTGGAGCGTGAGCGGATGCCCGAACCAGCGGTGGCGCTAGATATTCAAACGCATGTTGCGGAGCTATCGCTGTCGAATACCGTCGGTTTACTCGGTACGTTGTGCCTCCAACGGTCGCGGAAAGCGATTGAACACTACCCGACATACAGACACAAGTTGCACACAATATCGTTGCTGAACTCGTGGTCAAAGAGTCAATGGGTAACCTGCAAAATCCCGATAGAAAAATCCACAGTTGACTCAGGTAAATCCCAATGTTGTAAGCTGACAATATGCACGGTCTCGTCGTATTTTGTCGAGACCCTCCGATTTCTGACAGTGATAGCGAGAGTTTTTTATGTGTCAGAAGATAGTTATATGTCGATGAAAGAGTATTCATACGTTGTAAACATTGATGGAATCGTTGTAAATGATAATGATTATTTGTTGATAGAAAGAGAGGCAGACGAAGAGCATGCAAGCGGTGCGTTAGCGTTTCCTGGAGGGAAACTTGAAGCAGAGCCAGGGAATCAGAATGCCATCGAAAATACGGTTTCGCGCGAGATTCATGAAGAGGTCGGGGTTACTATCGGCGATATCCAGTATCTGCACAGCAATACGTTCGAAACGGAGGATAACACGAGCTGCATGAATATTGTGATGCTTTGTGAGTATGCAGGAGGCGATGCCCATCCTCGTGCGAAAGACGAAGTCGCAGATGTTCACTGGATGTCGTACGACGAGATCAAGTCCCACGACGACGTTCCTTCTTTTACGGAACGGTTCGCGGACGTAGCGGAAAAGAACCGAACTCAACAAGATGGGTCTGGTGAATCGCAGAACAGCGACGGATTCCACCGTCGGAACTAGTGAGGTGAAGCGGGAGAGCGCTCACCCCAGCGGTGGTGTAAAGTGGATTAATTCGGATTTTGTGGAGCGCGAGCGGACACCCGAACACCAATGACGCCGTCAGCGAGGCGGCCTTCGATATCAGAGATATCACCACGGACATCGGAACGCCGTTGAGCGAGTTTTTCGAGAACTCAGACAACGAACTTTGTCGTTCTCAAATTGTTTCGGTCAGGTCACCCAGAAACAGCCGAAAATTGGTTGCAGAGTTTCGCTCGTTGGCACAATGCTCCAAACTAAACACTACCGTCAGCGGAGCGTAAAAATATAAATGGCTGCTATTAGATGAAAAAATATGGCATACAGCTACGAGCCACACCACTTCGAGGACTTCGAAGAGGGACAGGAGTTTATCAGCGTCGGCCGGACGGTTACTGAGTCGGATTTTGTTATGCACTCTGCCCTGTCGGGAGACTGGACAGAGCTGCATACGAACAAGGAATACGCGGAAGAACAGGAGTTCGGTGAGCGGATCGCACATGGGCCAATGACGTTCGTGCAGGCGACCGGCTTCGTCTACCGGACCGGGATCGTCGAGCGGACGGCATTCGCGTTCCTCGGGATGAACTACATGGACCTCCCGAACCCGGTCCACATCGGCGACACGCTCCAGTTGGAAATCGTCGTTGACAACACCAAGGAGGTCGGACGCGACGACGCCGGATTGGTCGTCCTCGACACCGAAATGGAAAACCAGGACGGGACTATCGTCTTCGAGGGCGACATGAAGTTCCTGATCAAGAAGCGCGAGTGAGTCCACTGATGCGTCCGAAAGCGATGCATCGGTAGCGGATAGTACCGCAATTTTGCGACTTGAAACCCATAGATAGCGCTCTCGTCGCCCAGACATTAATAATCAATAATAACAACTAAGACGCCGCGCACTCCCTCTGTTATTGCAATGGAGTACACCGGCCCGACAGACCTGTATATCGGTGGAGAATGGCGAGAAGCGACCAACGGCGACAGCATTGAGACGGAGGACCCGGCAACTGAACAGCCCTACGCATCGGTACAGAAGGCTGAGGCGTCCGATATCGATGCTGCAGTACAGGCGGCACAGGCGGCCGTCGCAGAGGGTTCCGAGTGGGCGACGATGGACCCCGGAACGCGCCGGGCGAAGCTCCATGCGATGGCCGACGCCATCGAGGAGATGAAAGACGAACTGTCCATGGTTGAATCCCATGACAACGGGAAAACGCCGTTCGAAGCCGGGCTGGAAATCGACATGGTCACCGATACGTTCCGCCACTACGCCGGCTGGACGGACAAGATCCGCGGTGACGAGATTCCTGTCGAGAACGGCCGGCTCAACTACACTACTCGTGAGCCGGTCGGTGTGACCGCACACATCGCGCCGTGGAACTATCCCTTCCAGCTCGCCGGCCGCGGCCTGGCACCGGCGCTGGCGGCGGGGAACAGCGTTATTCTCAAGCCGTCCGCTATGACGCCGCTGTCGGCACTGTACTACGCGAAAGCCGCCGAAGAAGCGGGCCTTCCGGACGGCGTCGTCAACGTCGTTCCCGGGAAAGGCTCCGAGGCCGGCGACGCACTCACCGGACACGAGGGCGTCGATCACGTCACCTTCACCGGGAGTACAGGTGTCGGAAAGACGGTTCAGCGCAGTGCTGCCGATGCGGTCGCCGACGTAACGCTTGAACTCGGAGGGAAGGGACCGGCAGTCGTGTTCCCCGACGCTGACCTCGATGCCGCCGCCCGCGGCATCCAGTACGGGATTTTCATGAACGCCGGGCAGATGTGCTGGGCGAACTCGCGTATTGTCGTCCACGAAGATGTCTACGACGAGATGGTCTCCCGGATGGCCGAAATCGCCGAAAACATCCCGCTTGGCGGCGGTATCGACGACGATGGCCAGATGGGACCAGTCGTCAGTGCGGGCCAGCAACAGGAGATTCTCGATTACATCGAGACCGGCAAGCAGGAAGGAGCGACTGTTGTGGCCGGCGGTGGCGTTCCCGCGGACAGAGACACCGGTCACTTCGTCGAGCCGACCGTCTTTGCCGACGTGGACAACGAGATGACGATTGCACAGGAGGAGATCTTCGGTCCCGTGCTTACCGCAATCGAAGTTAGCGACGAAGAGGAGGCCATCGAGGTCGCGAACGACTCGCCGTTCGGCCTCACTGCCTGTGTCTGGACGAACGATCTGACTCGCGCCCACACCGTCACAGACAGCTTGGACTACGGGATGGTGATGGTCAACGAGACGCCCAACACCTGGCCACAGACTCCCTTTGGTGGGACGAAACAGAGCGGCCACGGCCGCGCACAAGGCGAGCAGGCCATCGAGAGCTACACAGAAGTGAAAAACGTCCATATAAACCTCGGCTGAAGCTCCCGCTGACGCGTCGTGGTCACGCCGCCAGTCAAGTGCCATCAATGGCACCACCGCTCTGTGTCACACTATGAAACTACGATCAAAAAGCGAGTAATAACTGCTTACTCGAACTTCTTGAACTGCTGCAGACACTCGTTGCAGTAATGGATCGACTGACATCGGGACGGGCCGCGTGGGTGTTTCCGCTCTGTGTCGGTCGAACCGCAGTACGGGCACTCCGCGCCCGTCTGTTCGCCGCTGGTCGTGACACTGGGGTCCGGTTCGCTCATCCGTCGAAACTCATTCCGAAGTCCCGCAGTGCTTCTTTGCCCTGTTCGGTGACCAGATCGATCGACCAGTCCGGGGCCCAGACCAAGCGGACCGACGCGGTCTCGATTCCGTCGACACTCTCGGCAGCCTCCTCGACCTCATCGAGGATGATCTCGCGCGCCGGACAGCCGCTGTAGGTGAGTGTCATGTCAACCGTGACGTCACCGTCGGACACGTCAAGCCCGTATATGAGGCCCAGATCGACGATGCTGACCGGCATCTCCGGGTCCTCGACCTGATACAGGGCCGCCCACACGTCGCGCTCGATGCCCTCGGCGTCTTCGCCCGTGGCCGGCACATCGTCCGCCGCGTGGTCTTTTGTCTCGTAGTCAGTGTACGAACACGCAGTGGCATCAGAGTCCGCACGTGGCCGGTCGTAGTCACTACTCATCGTCGTCCGCCATTATCAGCGTCGCTTTGTCACGTCCCAGATTCCGGTAGCTGGCCGTCATTTCTTCGTGCAGGTCATGCCAGTGGTCAGTGTGTTCGTTGTCCCGGCCCGTCGGCGTAGCGGGGGCGGCATCGGTTGGCACGTCGAATCCCAGTTCGGTCAGGAACGATTCGACGCGAGTCTCCCACTCGGTGCGCATCTCGTCGAGGGTCATCGTTCGGATGCCCAGCCGGTCGATGTCGGCCTCCACGTCGCCGACGGGTTCGAACAGCGTGAGGGCGTACGGATAGAGTTCGTCGATAGCCGCCTGGACGCGTTCGCTGGCCTCCTCGTCGAGAGCCATCCGGTCGAGCCAGCTCTCGGCGTGTTCGAGATGATAGCCCTCTTCGCCCTGGATGCGACTCGTTCTGTTCCGGATGATCTCGTACGATGAGTCTTCGAGGGCTGAGAGGCGAATGTCTTCAGCAACGTCGTAGAGGTACGCTCTGACGATAGCATCGGCCCAGTCACCTTCCGCAAACGGTAGCTCGACGAGCGTACTGTGCTGGAAGTCGCTGGGGTCGCTCTCGTAAATGAGCGATTCCTCGGAATAGCCGAGTTGTTGGACTGCATCGTACCACAGTCGTGCGTGGCCCAGCTCGTCCTGTGCGTTGTTCGAAATCGAGAGGTCCGATTCCAGTGTCGGCGCTCGGACCTGCCAGAACGTGTAGCGTTCGGCCTGAATCAGCTCATCGTCGGCGAGACGAAGCAGTTGTGCCTCGACTGCGCGCTGTTCTTCCTCCGAAAGGTCGGTTGGACCGCCGAGGTCGGACTCGGTTGTTGCCATTATATCTCACCTCGCTGTTTCTCCGCTTCTATCTGTTCGGACTCGGAGGCTTCGACCTCCTCAGCAGCCGGGTTGACGTTGTACGTCTGTGCGAACCGGTAGGACTTGTTGGTCGTGCCACCGAAGCTCACGTCGTCCTCGGTGACTTCGCCGATGTACTGGTGCTGGACGACCCAGAGACTGTTTGGGTCGTCGTCAGTGAACGCTGCAATCGCCGCCTGTTCTGCGCCGGCGGTGCTGGCAGCGTCGACATCACCGCAGTGCGTGTGATACCCACCGGGCTTGTCCTGCCGGAAGACAGCCCACGGTTTCTCGGCGCCATCTCCGCTCTCGTCACGGCGCTCTGCGTCGGGATCGACCTGCGTGATTTTCTCCTGCGGGGCAACCCAGAGTGCATGGGTTGGCTTCCGTCGTCCGTGCTGGATGACCGAGAACTGCTTCGCCATCTCTCGATCGGGTGCGTGGACGTCCCGGCAGTGAACGAAATCCGCGTCCGGACTCTGTTGTCGGAATACTTCCCAGATCATCGTTCTCAGTCCGCTGCCTGTGTCTGCGGGCCGCTGTTCGTCGTTGTCTGGTCGTCCATCATGTCCCGGACCCACTGAACCGCTTCCTGGGCCTGCCGCCGACCGGAGATCTGCTCGATACTGCCGTCGTATTCGTTCTGCGAGACAGTGAAGAACTCGTCCCAGTCGAGGTCGTCCTCGACGACCTCGTAGGTCCCGTCACCGTTGTCCCGGATGCGTGGCTCGTCGGGCATCTCCAGCCCGTACTTTTTCGCCTTCGGGATGTACGTGTTGAGGAACGCGTTCCGAAGCTCGTCGTTCGTACACGTCTTCAGCCCGACTTCCGCGGCGAAGTCGTGATGGGTGCTCTGGTCGTCGGTCGGGCCGAAGAACTGCAGGATTCGGGGCCACCACTCCTCGAAGGCCTCCTGGGTCATGCGCTGTTCCTTCCGGGAGCCGTTCATCAGTTCGCGGAGGATCGACTCACCGTGTTTGACGTGCATCCCCTCTTCGAAGCAGATCTTGTCCATCGCGTGGGCGTATGGCTCCCAGCTGGACTTTTTAAGCGTCGCCTGGCGGCGCATCGCCGCCCCGTCGACGAAGAAGGCGATCATCGGCGTCTCGACGTAGCTCTCCATCGGGTAATGGAAGCAGTTCAGGAACTTCCCGTCCCCGTTTGCCAGATCGTCGAGCATCTCGTCGCGGGTCTTGATCCCGAGCGACTCCGCCGCGCGGTAGAGCATCTGCCCGTGACCGATTTCGTCCTGAACCTTCGCGCTGAAGGCCATCTTTCGCTCGATGCTCGGCGCTTTTCTGATGAAGGGCCGTTCGAGGTACGCCCCCATGATCTCGCTGTTGGCGTGGAACTCGAGCATCCGCGTGGCTGCCTTCCGATACTCCTCGGGAAGGTCGTCTTTCGGGCTGAATTCCCGGGGTCCAGCACGGTCTTTGACTTCGTCGACGTTCATATCTATCCCAAAAATCGTGAGGAATGTTCTTACTAATTTGCCCCTATATAGACGGGTTTTATATGCACGTCGGCATATACACGAGGCAATGATAGAGGAGTGCCTCATGGTCGAGTTTCGCATCGAGGGCGACGACTGCCCGCTGGCGGATGCGAGCAGTGCCACTGGGACACCAATCGAGGTGGCTCCGCCACTCCTCCGCGATGACCGTAACGTGTTGCTACGGTTCAGTGCACAGGCAAGTGACGGTCTTATCGACTACCTCGATAGTGACGACCGAATCCGCTATCTCTACCAGTCAGTTACCGACGGTCGGTACAACTACCGGTGTCTGTCGCTCCAGCAGTGTGTCGTGCACAAACTCATTAGCGCGGGGTTCATGGTGGAATCGCTGACATATCGGGACGGGAACGCGATCTTGACGGGTGCTGTAGTGGGCCACGAAATTCTCCAGACTGTCATGGAGACGGCCGGTGAAACCGTCGGCGTGAAGCTACAGCGGGTGTACGCACTGCGTACGACAGAAGACGCATCTATTGCACAGCAGTGGGACCTGACCCCGGCACAGACGGAGAGTCTCCGATACGCAGTCGAGATGGGCTACTTTGTCGTCCCACGGCAGACAACAGCTAGCGAAGTCGCTGCCGAACTCGGTATCAGTAAGTCTGCATTCCTCGAACGACTCCACCGCGCACAGCATTCGTTGTTCACACAGCTGTTTAGCGGCGTCGACGAAGGCCGTCCGGGCGACAGCGGAGAGTAGCGGCGATGGCCTTCCAAGCGACAGCGGTGAGTAACGGCGACGACCGTTCGAGCGACGACTGTTCGAGCGACGACGGAGAGTAAAGTACCCGCGCGTCTGAGTACGACCATGCGCGTTGAAGACGGCGCTGTTCGACGGATTGTATTCGATCGTCCCGATGTAAAGAACGCGATGACCGCGGCGGTCGCAACTGAGTTAGCCGATGCGCTCGACGACCTCGACCCGGCGACACACGATGCCGTCCTCCTCACCGGCGACGGTGATGCGTTCAGTGCCGGCGGGGATATCGAGGCGATGAGCGAGCGTGAGGAGACAACGACCGAAGCCTACGAGCGGGTCCGGACAACGCTAGGCCGGGTCGCCAGCAATATCCTCTCAGCCCCGGTGCCTGTCGTGGCGAAAGTCAACGGCGACGCGGTCGGTGCCGGGCTCTCACTCGTAGCGGTCGCCGATTTCGCGTACGCCGCCAGGTCCGCGCGGTTCGGTGCGTCGTTCATCAGCGTCGGTCTCGTCCCGGACATGGGCGCAACCGCCATCCTCCCCCGACTCATCGGGCTCAGGAAAACGAAAGAGCTTGCGTTCACCGGGAAGCTGATCGACGCCGAGAGCGCCGCCGAAATGGATCTGATCAACGAGGCTGTCGACCCGGCCGAACTCGATGCACGAACAACTGACCTGCTCGAAACGCTTCAGGCACAGCCGACGGCGAACCTCGGGCTGGCGAAGGAAGCGATCCACGACAACATTGGCCAACCCCTAGAAACCGGGCTGCGTCGAGAAGCACGCATCCAGTCACTGGCCTACGATACGCCGGCACATTCGCAAGGCGTCGAAGCGTTTCTGGACGGGCGAACCCCGGACTTCGACTAGCGGTCGAAAAAGTCCTGGGCGTTCTCGAACAGAATCTTCCGCTGGACATCCGCGTCGAAGTCGGTGTCGCGAGCGAACGATTCGAGCCACGTTTCGGGGTCAATCATCGGATAATCGGTGCCGAACATCACCTTGTCTTTGAGGACTGTCCCGGCGTAATGGAGTACCTGGTCGTCGATATACTTCGGCACCCAGCCAGAGAGGTCCATGTACACGTTGCCTTTCTGCTGGCAGATCGCAAGCTGCTCTTTCTCCCACGGGAAGGCGGGATGGGCGATGAGGATATCGAGGTCCGGATGTGCAGCAGCTACGTCGTCGATAAGCATCGGGTTGCCGTACTTGATTTTCAGGCCGCGGCCGCCGGCGCTACAGGCACCCAGTGTCGAGTTCCCGCCGTGGAAGACAACGGGAACGCCGAGATCCTCGATGGTACTCCACAGGTGGTCGTGGCGTTCGTCCGAGGGGTCAAAGCCCTGTGCGATCTGCTGGAACTTGAACCCCGAAAGGTCCAGATCCTCGACACACCGGATCGCCTCCTGCACGCAGTCGTCTTTCAACGGGTCGACGCTTCCGAATCCAACGAAGAAATCGGGATACTGGTCCCGGACCTCGGCGACGTAGTCGTTCGGGACGGGTGGGTTCCCGGTGTTCGTCTCCGCGTCCCAGCCGAGCAGGACCGCGCCACCGACACCCGCCTCGTGGTATTCGGCGAGCATTTCGTCGTAGTCCCACGTCTCCAGATCAGTGCCGAACCGATCGGCGGCGTCTTGCATCATTTCGCCGCCGGCGTCGTGGAGGAACTCACTGGTCGGCTGATGCGCGTGCGTGTCGAACAGTTGCTTGTCGGCGACACCAGGGAGGTCAGTTGTCACAGAGAGAGATTTTACCCAGTGTCATAAAAATCCATGCTGTTTGTGCTGTACAGCAGCCCCGTCGAAGTGACTGGGTAGTCATGGCACCGATAGATGATTGGAGACACCGGTGATTCTGACTGCGACAGGCGGCCGAGTGACCAGCGCACGATCACTCCGGATTGGCCAGACGGTAATCCCCTACCATCTTACTGCTGGGGGGTGAAGGCGCAGCTATGGTTCGTCGCAGTGTTCTGTTTGCGCCGGGTGACAACGCGGAGTTGATGCGGAAAGCAGCCGACGGCGACGCTGATGTTGTCGTCTTCGATCTCGAAGACGCGGTTGCACCGGCCGATAAAGAACAGGCGCGTGAATCGGTTCAGTCGGTACTCTCGACTGTCAGCTCGAACAGCCACGTCTGTGTTCGTATCAATCCGGTGGGAGTCAGCGCCACAGCCGACCTTGCTGCGATACTGACGGACACCAGTCCCGACAGTGTGATGCTCCCGAAGGCCAGTTCCGCCGACGACATCTCGGCACTGGAACGGCTCCTCGATGAATACAGCGCGGATCTCCCGGTGCTTGCGCTGGTCGAATCAGCCGCTGGCGTCCTCAACGCGGCTGAGATTGCAGCCGCTGATTCCACTGATGCGCTCCTCTTTGGGGCCGAGGACCTCGCGGCCGACATCGGTGCCAGTCGGACCAGCGATGGGCGGGAGGTACTCTATGCACGCCAGCGGGTCGTCGTTGCGGCCAGCGCCGCGGGAATCGACGCAATCGACACGATTTACCCCGACTACGGCGATCTGGACGGGCTCCGCGAGGCGACTGAGTTCGCTGCCCAACTCGGGTACGACGGGAAGATGGCGATCCACCCGGATCAGGTCGCGGTCATCAACGACGCGTTCACCCCCAGTGACGAGGAGATAGCATGGGCCGAACGCGTCGTCACGACCGATGAGGAGACGGACGCCGGGGTTTTCGAGGTCGACGGAGAAATGATCGACGCACCGCTCATCGCACAGGCGAAGCGTGTCCTCGACCGCGCTCGCGAGGCCGGTCAGCGGTAGCCAACGGCAACACCTATCCGAGACCTGACTGTGCTGTCGTGTATGAAAGACGTCGTCCGGCAGAACTTCGATGCCAGCGTCGACGCCTATATGACCTACGAGCGGCGGACCAATCGGTTCACCTCGCTCGCTCGTCTGCTCGCCGCTGAGATGAACGCTCGTACTGACAGCGGACTCGGGACAGTACTTGATGCGGGGGCAGGAACTGGGGTGAGCACACGCGTTTTCGCCGAGACGGCAGCGGATACTATTGCGCTCGACATCAGTCGCGAGATGTTGCGGGAAATCGACTTTCCTGCCCGATTGCAGGCCGATTTCGACCACCTCCCGCTCAAAGACCGGTCGGTCGACGGCGTCGCGTTTACTGCCTCCCTTTTTCTGGTCCCTGAACCAGCTACTGCAGTACGAGAAGCCGCCAGAGTGCTCGGCGCGGACGGCGTGGTCGGGGCCGTCGCACCGCTTGGCTGGTTCCGGCCTGACGGCACGGACGTGTTCGAACAGTTCGAGCGTAAGTCACGCTCCCCAACTGGCACATCAGTTGTCGAAGACGCCGTCGCTGGTGAGTTCTCGACGACGACAGGGACCTGAAATTTTTCGACGACTGCCGAAAACATCCGGCTGTTTCACGCGATTCCCGCGATGGCCGCACGGCTCTATCCGAAGCTCGATACGGAGAAACGAGTGCGACAAGCCCGCGAACTCCTCAGCGCTCTCGACGGGACGTTCGAGCAACGATGGCGATGGGTCATCGGTGTCCCAGAGTAGGCGACTGGGGCCCCGCTTCGTCCATCAAACGGTCCCGGCGTCACTCGGCGGTATCACGTTTCAGTGACAACACGGTGCGGTCGAACTCACAGACGAGGACCCCGTCCGCATCTGTGAGCTTGAACACCTCGACGTGCATCGTGACGACCCCGCGGTCACCGTCGCTGGTCTCGCGTTTGTCGGTCACGGTCGACTGCGCGCGGATCGTATCGCCGTGAAACACCGGGTTCGGATGCTCGACGTTGTCGTAGGAGAGGTTCGCGACGATAGTGCCATCGGTCGTCTCCGGGATGGTCAGACCGACAGCTAAACTCATCGTGTAGAGCCCGTTGACCAGTCGCTCGCCGAACTCCGTCTCCGCCGCGAATTCGGCGTCGAGATGCAGCGGTTGCTGGTTCATCGTCATATCGCAGAACTGCTGATTGTCGCGCTCGCTGATCGTGCGGCGCTTCTCGTGTTCGATGGTCTCGCCGATCTCGAACTCTTCGTAGTATAGTCCTGTCATAGCTCAGAGGACGGTTCCGTGTTTCTTGTCCGGGAGGTCTTTCTCGACGGTCTCGTAGAACGCAAACCGGTTTTCCAGTTCCGTTCTGAGGTCGCTCGGCGGGACGATGTCGTCGACGACGACTTCGCTGGCCATTCGATGAATGTCGATATCCTCACGGTAGGCCTCGCGGAGTTCCTGCTCCTTTTGCTGTCGTTCGTCCTCGTCCTCGATTTCGGAGAGCTTGCGGGCGTAGACGGCGTTGATAGCCGCTTCGGGACCCATGATCGCGATCTCCCCGCTCGGAAGGCCGATCGTCGACTCGGGGTCGTACGCGGGACCGGACATCGCGTAAATGCCCGCGCCGTAGGCTTTCCTGACAACGACGGACTGCTTCGGCACTGTCGCCGAGGACGTGGCGTAGATCATCTTCTTGCCCTGTTCGAGGATGCCCTCCTTCTCGACACCTGACCCGGCCATGAACCCCGGCGTATCACAGAGATACAGTAGCGGGATGTTGTAGGCATCACAGGTCCAGATGAACTGGGCGGCTTTCTCCGCCGCGTCAGGGAAGATGGCACCCGCGCGCTGGGCTGGCTGGTTGGCGATGACCCCGACCGGGCGGCCGTCTATCCGGGCAAACGACGTGATGATCTCCTTGCCGTACTCGGGCCGGAGTTCGAGCGTCGACCCGGCGTCGACGACCCGCTCGATCACGTCGAACATGTCGTAGCCTTTGTTGGGCTTTTCCGGGACGACGGAATCGATACCCTCCGGCGATCGCTTCGGGGCCGTCCCGCTGGTCTGCGGTGGGTCTTCGTCGGCGTTGTCGGGCAGATAGCCGATGAGTTTCGCGACGAGTTCGCGGGCGTGTTCCTCGTCGTCGGCGATGAGGTCCGCGCTCCCGGAGTGCTGTGCGTGCACGTCAGGGCCACCGAGGTCTTCGAGGCTGATCTCTTCGCCGGTGACCATTTCGACCATCCGGGGGCTTGCGATCGCCATTGCGCTCATGTCCCGAACCATGACGGTGAAGTCCGCGAAGACTGGCGTGTAGGCCGCGCCGGCGATACAGGGACCGTACAGCACACAGATCTGCGGGACCCGCCCAGAGAGCATCGAGTGGTTGTAGTAGAACTTCCCGATCCCTTCGCGGTTGGCGAAAAAGCCCGTCTGCTGGTCGATACGGCCGCCCGAGGAGTCCATCAGATACAGCACTGGTCGCCCGGTTTTCAGTGCCCGCTGTTGCATCCGGAGGAACTTCTCGACACCCTTTGCGGCCATGCTGCCGCGTTTGACCGTGTAATCGTTGGCCATGAAATGCAGGTCACGGCCCTCGAACTCCGCAGCCCCCGTGATGAGGCCGTCGGCCGGGAGCTGATCGTCGGCGTCGAACTCCGCAAACTTCCCGTCCTCAAACAGGAAGTCGTCGCCGAACCACAGGTCGATACGGTCCCGGACGAACAGCTTTCCCTCCTCGGGCAACTGCTTTTTGTACTTTTCCGGCCCGCCTTCGAGGATCTCTTCAATCTCCTCGCGCAGGGCCTCCTCGCGTTCGGTCGGACCGAGGTAGTCGTCGATCGGTTCCGTGGATTCGTCCCGTCGATCGCCGTCGTACGTGGCACTGCCGACCGCTTCGCCGCTGTCGACGACAATAGTAATATCGTCCTCGAAGTGTGTCGCCAGCGCCTCGGCGATAGCCTGTGCTTCAGATTCGGTCGCGCCGTCTGAAATTCTGACTTGCATACTTACTCCTCCAGTACAACCAGAGTGTCACCCATGTCTACGGAGTCGCCCTCCGCGATCGGGACGGATGCAACGGTTCCGCCCGTGGACGCCACCACGTCGTTTTCCATTTTCATCGCCTCCAGCACGCAGACGACATCACCCGCAGCGATATCGTCGCCGGGCGTGACTTCTGTCGAGAGAATCGTTCCCTGCATCTCGGCCGTGATCGCACCCGACGTGGTCACGTCCGCGGTACCGCCACCGGACGAGTTGCCGCCCGAAGCGCCACTGCCGGAGCCGACACTGGCGTTTCCATCACGGGAGACGCGGGGCAGTCCGTCCGTAACGACGACATCGAAGCGCTTCCCATCGACTTCGACAGCGATTTCCTCCGTCGGTGCCGGCGAGGCGTCGCCGCCAATCTCGTCAGTCCCCCATCGCTCGACAGCCGCGTCGAGGGCATCGTCGGGGAGTTCCTGATCGAGGTATTTCGTCGTGTGGGTCCCGGCGGCGAAGGTGTCGTCGTCCAGCATCAGCCGATGGAACGGGATGGTCGTATGGACTCCCTCGACAGTGAAATGATCGAGAGCCCGCCTCGACCGGTCCAGACAGTGCTCCCGGTCCTCACCGGAGACGATGAGCTTCGCGATCATCGAGTCGTAGTCGCCCCCGATCTCGTCGCCCTGGGAGACCGCGTGGTCGAGCCGGACACCGATACTGCTTGGCGGCGCGTACGTCGTCAGCGGTCCCGGCGTCGGCGCGAAGTCTTCGGCCGGGTTCTCCGCGTTGATCCGGTACTCGACGGCGTGCCCGTCAATCGACACGTCATCCTGTGTAAAGTCCAGTTGCTCGCCCGCGGCGACCCGGAGCTGCCAGCGAACGATATCGATCCCGGTCACTGCTTCGGTGACGGTGTGTTCGACCTGAATTCGGGTGTTCACCTCCATGAAATAGAACTCCCCGTCTTCAACGAGGAACTCTACGGTGCCGGCGTTCGTGTACCCGGCTTCACTGACACCGCGTCGTGCGGCTTCGCCGATCTCTTGACGCAGTTCGGCATCGAGCGCCGGACTCGGGGCTTCCTCGATAACTTTCTGGTGACGGCGCTGTAGTGAGCAGTCGCGCTCGCCGAGGTGGCGAACGTTGCCGTGTTCGTCCGCGAGCACCTGTACTTCGACGTGTTTTGGCGCTTCGAGGTATTTTTCGACGTACACCGAATCGTTGCCGAAGTAGGCTTCACCCTCGCGCTTCGCGCTTTTGAGCGCCTCCGCAACTTCAGCCTCGCTCCGGACGATCTTCATGCCGCGACCGCCACCACCGCCCTCGGCCTTTATCGCGATGGGGTAGCCGTACTCTGCGCCCAGTTCCCGTACTTCTTCCGGGTCGTCGACTAGATCCGTCGTGCCGGGGACGACTGGGACGCCGGCATCCTGCATCACCGTCCGGGCTTTCGTCTTTTCACCCAGCGTCTCCATCGCGTCGCTCGGCGGACCGACCCACGTGATGCCGTCGGTAGCCTCGACGCGGCCAGCGAACTCGGCGTTTTCCGCGAGGAAGCCGTACCCCGGGTGGATCGCGTCGACCCCGGCCCGCTCAGCGACATCGAGGATCGCTGTTTGGTCGAGATACGACTCGCTTGCAGGTGCCGGGCCGACGTTGTATGTTTCGTCGGCGTACTCGACGTGGCCGGCGTTGCGGTCGGCGTCGCTGTAGACGGCGACCGTCTCGATACCAAGCTCTTCACACGCAGCCATCACACGAACCGCGATTTCGCCGCGGTTTGCGACAAGGACTTTCTCGAACATTAGTAGGATCTGGGGAAGCCGAGGTGCTGCCCGATATGGTTGTAGGCCATCTGCTGGGAGACCGGGGCCAGCCGTGTCAAGTTGATTTCGCGCCACCACCGCTCGACGTCGTACTCCTTCGCGTAGCCCCAGCCGCCGAACGCCTGCATGGATTGCTTGACCGCTTCGATGCCAGCACTGACGGCCGTCGCCTTCGCGACGTTCGTCTCGTATCCACATTCCTTGCCCTGATCGTAGAGCCAGGACGCCTTCTCGCGCATGAGTGCCGCCGTTTCCATACGGGCGTACGCCTTGGTGATCGGGAACGAGACCGCCTGATGGGTCCCGATAGGCGCATCGAACACCTCTCGGTCGCTGGCGTACTCGATAGCAGTGTCGGCGGCTAGCTTGCCGATACCGGTCCCGGCGGCCGCAAAGCCGATGCGTTCCGGATTCAGCATATCGACGAGGGTCCACCAGCCGTCGTCTTCCTCGCCCAGGAGGTTCTCCTCGGGGACCCGAACGTCCTCGATGAAGACCTCGCAGGACTTCGAATAGTTGATGCCGTGTTTGGGGATCGGCGACGCGTCGATGTCGGGATCGTCCATATCGACGATAAACAGGCTTATGCCGTCGGTCCCGCGCTCTACCTCGTCACGTGGAGTCGTTCGCGTGACGAGGATCATGTTGTCAGCCCGGTCTGCGAAGGTTATCCAGGCTTTGTTCCCGTTCAGCACGTACTCGTCACCGTCTTTCTCGGCACGGGTCGCGACATTCAGCGTGTTCGTCCCGGCTTCGGGCTCCGTGATACCGATAGAGAAGTTACGCTTCCCATTGGCGATGTCTGGCAGATAGGTCCGTTTCTGTGCTTCGGTTCCGTGGTCCCTGATACCGACAGCGGCCATACCGGCGGTGAGCACCAGATACCAAGTGCCCGCCATGCCACAGCCTTCGGCACAGAGCGTCTCCATGACCAGCCCCATCTCCTGTATCCCCATATCGGCCCCTTCGTACTCCTGTGGGACCAGCAGGCCGTGGAAGCCGGCTGCGGCCAGTTCGTCCCAGAATTCCTCTCCGAACTCGCCTGCTTCCTCTTTCTCGCGCCAGTACTCCGGTCCGTACTCGGTCGCCACGTCCGCTGCGGTCGACCGAATCATCGAACGTTCCTCGGTAGCTTCGAAATTCATTGGTGATATGTATACGTTGGTACTCGTACTGCTTGATACCCTCTGTCAGGATTCGACTTCAGCTTCTGCTTCGGCGTCGTCGTGGAGCTCGGTTCGGCGGATCTTCCCGGTCACAGTCTTTGGCAGTTCCTCGCGGAACTCGATTTCGCGTGGGTACTCGTGTGCTGAGAGCTCTTCTTTCACGTAGCTCTGGATGTCCTCTTTGAGAGGGTCGGACGGCTCCGCGTCCTCGCTCGGCACAGCGTAGGCCTTGACGATGTTCCCCCGCGCTTCATGTGGCTTGGGGACGACGGCCGCCTCGGCGACCGCTTCGTGTTCGCCCAGCGAGCTCTCGACCTCGAACGGCCCGATGCGGTAGCCGGAAGAGAGGATCACGTCGTCTGCCCGGCCCTCGAACCAGAAATACCCGTCCTCGTCCTTATGTGCCAGATCGCCCGAGAGATACCATTTCCCGTCTGGCCCGTCGATGAACGCCCGCTGGGTCTTTTCGGGCTTGTTCCAGAACTCGGCGAAGAAACACGGGTAGTCGCCCCGCTGTGCGATCTCACCTGTCTCACCGGGTTCCAGAACCGCACCGCTCTGTGGGTCGACGATATCGGCCTCGATTCCGGGGAGTGGTTTCCCCATCGACCCGGGCCGGAGTTCCATCGTAGGATAGTTGTTGATGATCATGTTCCCGGTCTCGGTCTGCCCGTACGTGTCCAGAATCGTGACGTCGAGTTCCTCCTCCCCCCACTCGACGACACCGGCACTGAGTGGTTCGCCGATGGAGAGGGCATGACGCAGATCGAGGTCGACATCGGCGAGGACCTCCTCGTTCTCCCGAAGCATCCGGTACGCTGTCGGAACCGAAAACAGGACGCTGATCGGGTATTCGTCGAGCAGGGCGGCCCACTCGTCGGTATCGAACTCGCCCTCGTACGTGAACAGCGACGCTCCCCAGAACCAAGCACCGAGTGTGTTGATTGCCCCGGTCAGCCAGCCGAGGTCGCCCGTCGACCAGTACAGGTCGCCGTCCTGAAGATCCACGGCGTACTTCTGTGTTGCCGCGACACCGGCGATCCAGCGCTGTTTGTGGAGGACGCCCTTGGCCAGCCCGGTCGTCCCCGAAGTGTAGTACAGCAGTGCGTCATCCTCCCCGCTGGTCTCGGCAACCTCGTACGCCGTGCTCGCGCCGTCGAGCGCAGTATTGAACACCACGTCACCGGCGGGTGCGCCGCCCCCGCGGTCAACGGTAATCACGTGTTCGACCGCGGGCGCATCGTCCAGTGCGTCTTCGACCGTGTCACGATTGTCGGTCGTGGTGACGACGACCTTTGCGTCGCAGTCGTCCAGACGGTACGAGATGCCATCGGGACCAAACCGCTCGTTGACGCTTCCCCAGACCGCGCCGTGTTTGAGCGTTCCGACCAGCGCCACGTAGTGCTCGGGGATGCGCGGCATGTACGAGAAGACCCGGTCACCCTGCGCGACCCCGAGGTCGTCGAGGACGTTAGCAAACTGGCTTGAGCGGTCGGCAAGCTCCCAGAAGGTCATTTTCGACAGCTCTCCGTCGGTCCCGACCTGATAGAGTGCGACCTGTCCCCGGTCGGTCGCGTGTCGGTCGGCAACTTCGTGCCCGATGTTCAGGTCGTTCGGTGCGTCCCAGTCCGCTGCCGCGTAGATATCGTCCCAGGAGAACTCGTTCCGCGCTGTGTCGTAATCCGGGAGGTTGTGGCTGGTGACCATACACCGCTCGGAATACCGGATTCTGGTATAACTGTATCGGTTATTTTTTGAAAAAAATATATTGTATTTATTTTACTTTCTTTTTCTACGTAGGTATTATTTGGACTCAGTAAGGTGAAAACAGAACTGATTACAATATATTTGAAGATATATACATTCGAGAGACATATTTAATCGGACGATTCGTTTGCAGTCGTCTCTCCGGGAGCGGTGGCGAGTTCGTCCCACAGGACACGAGCTACGTCGCGGACGTCGTTCGGGAACGAATTCTCGAACGTGACTCGCGGCGCGATGTAGGTTTCCTTCCAGCGTGGGTCCCACGCTGCGTTCACATACAGGCGCGACCCGGTCGCGTTGTCTCGTCGATAGTGAGGGCGTGTCGCTGCCGGTGCATCCGGTTCGCTGAACGTCCAGTCGCGGGCCGGGTGAGATTTCAGCCAGATATCAGCCAGAACGCGGCCGAAGTCCTGTGGCGGAACGTCTTCGTCGACGATAACGACTGTGTCGAAAAGCGACGAGAACGAAAAGAGGATGTTCGCGAGTTGCCATTCGAAGCCGCCATAGAGCACGTCACTCGCCACGAAACAGATCCCGAGTTCGGCCTCCGCCGGGAGCATAATCCATTCCACTGGCGAGATACCCCAGTAGTTGTTGACCCGGTGATAGAGCGCTGCGGCGGTCGCGAGTCCCGTGAGACGGGTGTCATCCGCGAGCGGACGACCGACGGGAGAGATGGGGATGACCGGGTTTTCAGTAGTGCGGACGCGCTCGACCGACAGCGAGAGCGGGCCGCTCTCGACGACGTACTCCCAGCCCTCTCGACGGTCGGAGCGGAAGTCCGGCTGGCGGTCCACGACCGTCGTCTCCATGACGACCTCCGCCGCACTCGGGACGAGTCCGCCGTTGGTCGGGACGAGCGGGATGGTTCCGGCCACCCCACAGGACTGGATCGGTGTGGCAGTTTGCTCGGTGACAGCGAGGAGGTATGCCGTCGTGATCGCCGCCGGCGGCACGCCGAGCGCTATCGCCATCGTCGTCCCTTCACCGACAAGCGACGACAGAGGGTCCGGAACACGCACTCTGAGTGTGTCGCCACCCACAACCGAGCCGTGAACCGGTGCCCAGTGTGTGCCGTCAGCGGTCGAGACCGAGGCGACGCCGAGCGTCACTGCAGGCCACGTATCGGTTTCGCCCTGCGGGAACTGCAGGTCCTGTGCGTCGATATCTGTCCCCGAGGCCGCCTGACCCGTGTACGTCGGTTCCGGATTCTCGCCGACCGGGCCAAGAGTGCTGATCGTTTCTAGTAGCTCGACGAGCGTGGCTTCCGGGTCGAGTCCGAGGCCGAGCGACAGCCGCGACCACGGTCTAGCCTCGCGCTGCTGGGTCTGGTCCGGGCCGCTGAACACACCGCTCACTAGGTCACTGCCGGCGGATCGCTGGAATCGAAGTGCCGGCCCACTCGCACGGAGCGCCTCCGCTGCAAGCACGTCCACCGGGACCTGGAACGGGCCGCCGAGTCGGACGAGGTCGTCGTCGCCGGCCAGTCCGCGAACGTACTGCGTGAACGGTATCACTGTGGTTTCTCCTCCCGCTCATCGAGTTGATCGAATCGTGCGGCGTCCAGTCCTGCTTCGACCAGTCGTTCCTGCGCTCGCTTCCGTGTTTCTGTGGTCGCCGTCGTATCCGCCGCGTCACCGTCAGTCGTCGCGTCGATGTAGGCTTTCGCCGTCTTGGCCTTCGAAGTTCCCACGTCCGCACTTCCCTTTTCGTCTGGCGTCTGATAGATGTTGAGCGGAACTTTCGGCATCCGCTCGACGCCGAACTGGTGGAAGTCGGCGTCCGGATCGGCCTCAAGTGCGATGGCCGTCAAGACTGCCCGTGGATCGAGCGGGTCGACAGCAGCGTCGACAAATACGAAGAAGTCGATGTGGAGCATTCCCCACGTCGTGAAAATAAAGTTCGCCAGTTCATGGAGATAGCCCGGATACGGTCGATCCGTCGCGATGACCCAGACAGTGCGAGAGGTGAACCGCCACGGGACCGCCATCGCAACGTCGAATCCAGCAGCCCGGAGTCCGACAGTCGCGTCGGGACCGGCTGCGACGAGCCGAAGCGTACTGGTCGAGTTCTGCCCGTATCCGACACCGCTCCCCTCAACACAAAACGGTATCCGCGGTTCGTGGCGATGGGTGATCGCATCGACCTCGAACACCGGCATGGAGCGTCGCGGGCCATTCATGTAGCCGAAGTAGTCTCCGAACGGTCCCTCATCCAGCCGGTCGTCCGGCCGAACGTGCCCTTCGAGAACTAGCTCGGCCGTCGCCGGGACGTACAGGTCATTAGTTTCGCACTGGACGAGGTCCACGGGCGCGTTTTTCAGGCCGCCCGCGAAGGCCGCTTCGCTCCGGCCTGTCGGAATCCACATATCCGCAGTACACTCGACAGTGGGTTCCGAACCGATAACGACCGCAACTGGCATCGGTTCGCCACGTGGCTCGTAGTCGTAGTAGTAGCGGTTGGGAACCTGCTCACCAGCCAGTAACAGCAGACTAGCCCGGGAACTGTCGTGGATCATCATGCGATGGCTCGACCAGGTCCCCCACTCCGTGTCGGGGTCCGGTGCGACGATGGTGTGGTGGTTCGAGTACCGTCCCCCGTCACCCTCGTGGATATATGGCCACGGGAACGACAGGAGGTCGACCCCGTTCCCCGTCCGCACTGTTTCTTTGCAGGGGGCCTCGTTGCTCGCGACAGTTCGGGGCGCTTGCGGCGCGTTGAGGCAATCGATCACTCGGTCGTAGTACGTACGGCCCGAAAGGCCAGCTGGGAGTCCCAGCGCGCTGGCGAAGTGATCCCAGGGGCGCGTCTGGGGGCCGCGGTACGGATCGCCAACCAGTTTCGACTCCGTCTCTAGCCCCGCAATGGACTCGAACACCGGAATCGGGCCGTCACGGATATTGGCAAGCATCGTCGCTGCACTTGCTTCGAGGTCCCACGACACCGGCTGGTCAAAAGTCCGGAGCCAGCCGGTCGTGTCGAGCAAATCGAGGTACTCGCGGAGCGAATTAACTGACATCTGTCACTCCTGTTTCTTGAGGACGCGCCTCAGTGGGTCGTCGTCGAGTTCGCGGCGGACCTCCGCGTAGGCGTCAAGCAGGGCCGGTCGTTCTGTGGCGAGGTGGTCGAACGCGATCTCACGAAGCGCATCAGACGTTGACTCGTACTCGCCAGTCTCGACGAGATACCGCAAGAGCACCTTCAGATCGTCGGACCGAGTGTTGAGGATGTTCGACGCCGTCTCCTGTTCGGCCGCCAGATGGGTCACCAGCTCCTGATCGAGACCGGTCGCATCAGTCTCGTCGAGCAATTCGACGTATCTGGTCTCGCTGACGCTCTCGTGTGGCCCAGCGACGATTGTGAGCGGTTCCGGGTCAGTGAGTGCATCGGGGTCTTTGGCAATCCGGACGCGTGCCTCGAAAATACGTTTCGTTTGGGCATCCGTGATCTGTAGTGTGGTTTCTGTCTGTGCTTCCTCTGGGAGATGGTCTGCTGACGTGATGTAGTGGCTCGACATTACCTGTCCTCAGTTGTTTTGCTGATGTTCTTAGCAACCTCTTGTCCCAATGGCATATATGTACCGTCGTCAGTCCACCGTTTCACTGACCCGTACATCCCGGGCACAGTTTATCGCTCGAATCGCCCCCTGTGTGAACTGAAACGTACGGATCACTAGTGTCGAAGGTGTCTCAATAGAGGTGGATTTATACGAGACAATATAATGTTTCCTTCAGTTGTATATGCCACTTGATCGAAGCCAGAGTATGTACTGCCAATTGACGCCACTCAGCCGTTTGTCGCTTCGATAAATGAGCGGATTGTTTCGCCGGTATCTGGTCGTCATCGTCCGATTTCTACCCTTTGCACTGGCATTTCTCCGTGACCGTCGGCGGTTCGTCCTGTTTGGCTCACGACGATAGGTTCCAGGCGAGAAACATCGACAGCGAGCCGAGCAGATCCGGGATACAATGCTCGAACTCGGACCGGCTTTCATCAAAGTCGGGCAGGTACTCTCGACACGCCCAGATATCGTTCCACCGGTGTATGCCGACGTTTTCGGAACGCTTCAGGACGAAATTCCAGAGGGAGCAGGGGGAGATCCAAAGCACGTCGTTGCGGAAGAACTGGGCGACAAACTCGATCAGTCGACGCTCGAACCGGTCGCCAGTGGGTCGCTTGCGTACGTCTATACGGCAGACTATCAAGGCGGGTCGTTCTCGATTGTCGTCGCATCGATCGTCATGTTCCCGCGTGCACTCGTCGAAGTCGCCGTCGTCAACCCGGCCTTACTCCCTCGCGTCGTCGTTCCGCTCGGAGTGATGACTGGTGTTGGCGTGCTTATCGCCGGCATCGTCTACTGGCAATCGACGACAGAGTCCACGGTCGAGACCGATCTCAAGAACCCGTTTCGTCTCCGACCGGCGCTGTTTTCGCGATCGTGCTCCTCGTGTCCCAGTCCGCAAATACCTGGTTCGGCGATTCAGGCATCTATGCAACTGCGTTTCTCTCGGGGCTCGCTGACGTCGATGCGATCACGCTTACGCTGAGCGCGCTCGAAGCGGATGGCGAGATATCGCCCGAAGTCGCGACTACCGGCATCGTCATCGGCGCTATCGCGAATACGCTCACGAAGGCTGGACTCGCGTGGCTACTGGGAACCGTCGACTTGGGCCGGCGAGTGACGGTCGCTCTTGGAATCGTCGCCGTCGCCGGCATCGCTGTCGTCGTCCTGTGATTTGCTGTGCCGACGCCACCTGGGCTCGACAAACCGCGTTTGAACGGCGTGAAAGTTGCCTGCGAACGCCCGAAGTGCCGAGAAGCCCGCAAACAGCGGTTCGATAGAACACGTCGGGACGAACCGCTCAGCATTGCCGACAGTCAGAGTACGTCATCGGTATCGGACAGGCCCCGCATTCGTTGGCTTTCAGTGGCTTGTCGCTCGCGGTCCGGAATTGCGTCGATAGTCTATTTCTTCTCTCCGTCTAACAGCGGAACCAGTGGGGTGGCTAACAGCGGAACCAGTGGGGTTACGGGCTTTTTTTCAGGAGTTCTGACAGCCCTGTTTTGATCGAGCTGATGGATTGCTCTAACTCGAATTCCTTGTACTTGCCACCGCCTTTCCCTCGGTTGTACTCCGCTGAGGACACAATGCCGAGTTGTGTGAGTTCACCGAGATAGTCACGGACCGAACGCTCTGAAACCGGGTCCAGTCCCTCATCACGTGCTAACTCCTGATACGCGCCCAGAATGTCTCGTGTCCGGGCCGGGGTGTCGTCGTCTTCGGCGAGCCCGGTGAGTGCATAGAGAACGAGTTGGCCGTGATCGGAGTAGTTACGGATACCTTCAACGACTTGGTCGGTTTGAAGCCGTTGCCGGGCTTCGCGTACGTGATGTTCCGTTACGAGTTCATCGTCGTACTCCCGAGCAAGATCACCGGCCTCAAGGAGGAGGTCAAGCGCCTGGCGGGCATCCCCGGAGTCTTTCGCGCCGTACGCAGCACACATTTCTATGACACCGTCATCGAGGACATCGTCCTGAAATGCGACGGCCTCACGCTGTTTCAGAACGAGTTGAAGCTCGTTGGCGTTGTACGCCGAGAAGGACACTTCCTTTTCACAGAGACTCGACCGGACTTTCGAGGACAGTTGGTTGCGAAAGTCGAGATCGTTTGAGATGCCGATGACGCCCAGTTTCGCTTCGGAGATATCACCGTTCGATCTGGCACGGGGAAGCTTGTACAGCAGCGAATCGTCCTCGATGTGATCGACTTCGTCGAGAACGATGAGTACCGTTCCGCCCAGATCATCGAGTGCGTCGAAGAGGAATTGATACACCGAAGCCTGTGGATATCCGGTGTTTGAGATTTGATTCGCTGGGTCACGAAGTGTGTTGACGATTGCGACCGCGGCCTGATAGCTCGAATTGAGTCCATCGCAGTTGACCTCGACCGTACTGAGGTCCAGTCCGTCGACATCTGCTGCATCGCGTTCCAGAGCGGAGAGAAGGTATCGGGTGGCAGCAGTCTTCCCGACACCGCTTTTCCCGTACAGAAAGATGTTCGAGGGGGTTTCGTTGTTGATGACTGGCTGGAGAGCAGCGTGATACTGCTGGAGTTCCTCGTCACGTCCGACTAGCTCTTCAGGGGTCCACTCTTCGAGTAGTGCCTCGCGTTGTTCGAATATTGTGGAGGTGGGCGAAAACGTAATATCGCTCATTTGTGTGTAGTTGCAACACGGAGTGTCTTAACCTTTGGTTCCGCTGCTTCCGCTGTTCGGTTGAGTATATAAATGAACGACCCCGCCACTTCCGCTGTTAGATGGGAGGGAACATCTGACTGATCACACCCCCACCCCACCGGTTCCGCTGTTAGATGAGAAATGGGATAGTGATCCTCCTACTCCTCTACCCCACCACTTCCGCTGTTAGCACGGTAGCAGAGAAAGGCTCTCCTCGAGGGACAAGAATCGAGTAACCTCGAGTGGTTAGACAGCAAGATTTCTGGGATTTCAGCGGTAGGTCGACACACCCACCCCACCACTTCCGCTGTTAGTTCGATAAGAATGGACATGGGCTGCGGGAGTACGCTATTTCTCCAGTCTGAACAGATCGAGTATCTTGGGATACCCCTTTCTCGACCCCTACCCCCACCCCACTGCTTCCGCTGTTAGCAATGAAAGTTAGTGGTGACCTATCCAGATCACAGCCTCAACATTTCTAGAGCTAGTGAATAACTTCAAGTATATCGGCGAAAAACGAAACCCGTATACCGTTATCACAAAATAGCAAAGCACCCCCTCCCACGGGGGTGGTGCCGTCTATTTATCTCCTAACAGCGGAAGCAGTGGGGTGGGGGTGTGCACCCATTCCTGTTGCAGTCGCTGGGCCAGGTCATCCACAACTCCCAGTCGAGTCAGAGAGTCGGCCCGTCCCTCACCGCGGTTCGAAGACGTGGACTGGCCAGTCGCTCTCGTAGTCGAGTGCGACCTCACGCTCTGTGGCCGTCGGCTCTCGTACCGTGAGTTCGACCGCGTCGCCGATAGTAACATCGGCGTAGTCGGCGGTGACTCGCCCAAGCAGGCGGCCACCGTCCGCGAGTTCCACGACGGCAACCGTGTAGGGCGCGTCCGCTGCGAACGCCGGCGGCGGCGTGTGGACCTCCGTGTACGAGAAGATCTGGCCCTCGGGGGACTGCGGTTCGACATCGACGGAGCGGCTACCACAGGCATAGCAGGCCGGTCGCGGCGGCAACAGGACCTGTCCACAGTCCACACAGACCCCGCCCAAGAGTTCACCATCGGCGAGCGCATCGAAGAATCCCGGTAGTGTCCGTGGATCGGTCGCATCGAGGTCGCTGTCAGACATTGTGCTTCCGCCGGCATCGAGGTCGCCGTCAGTCATTGTGCCTCCGCCGTCGTGAGCACGTGGCCAACGGTAACCGCATCCGCGACGCCCCCCTCGTTGAGCAACAGGGCTGTCTCGGCATCCTCGACTACCCGGTCGCCTGCGGCTCCCGTGAGTTGTTCGTAGGCTTCGAGCGCCTGCAAGAGTCCGGTCGCACCGATGGGATGACCGCGGGCCTTCAGTCCGCCGCTCGGGCTCAACTGCACGTCCGTCCAACCGTTAGCCCGCTCCGCTGGCGGCTGGTAGCTCTGATAGCCCGTTCCTGTGGGAGCGAAGCCAGCCGCTTCCGCGAGGAGCGCCTCACAGACGGTGAATGCGTCGTGGACCTCCGCGATGTCGACGGCCTCGGCGTCGATGCCTGCTTCTTCGTAGGCCGTCTCGGCGGCAATGCGAGCGCCCGCGATGTCGGTCATGTCCCGCTCGGCGACCGCGATGTTGTTCGCGGAGGCCCCGCTGCCCGCGACGCGCACCTGGGGCTGGTCGAGATCTGCCGCCATCTCGCCGGTCGTCACAAGAACGGCGGCGGCACCATCCCCGACCGGCGCACAGTCGTAGAGCTTCAGCGGCGGAGCGACGGGGTCCGATTCCAGCACGGTCGCCACGTCGATTTCTTTCGGGAACTGCGCTCGGGGATTGCGAGCGGCGTTGGCGTGGTTCTTCACTGCAATCTCGGCAAGATCGCGTTCCGTGGCATCGGTCTCGTGGAGATAACGCTGACCGAGTAGTGCGTACTGGCTGGGTGCGGTGATGCCAGAACGTTGCTCGATGGCGCGGTCGAACGCCGCCGAGAGTGCATCCGTCGCGCCGCTGGTGCCTGCGGACGTCATCTTCTCGACGCCACACGCGAGTACTGCCTCGTGTTCACCGTTGCGGACGTCCTTGACTGCATGACGCAGCGCGAGCGCACCCGCGGCGGCACACCCCTCGACTCGCTCTGCGGGGACGTGACGGAGGCCGGCCCACTCGGCCAGCAGCGTCCCCTGCATAATCTGGTGTTCGTAGCTCTCCGACTGGTTGCCGACGTACACCGCCTCGACAATCTCGCTAGGGTCGGGCAGTTCGTCGAACGCCTCTGCAAGGGCCACTGAGAACAGGTCGCGGCCCGGGAGGTCTGTTCGGCCGAGTGGTGAGGCACCGACCGACGCGATAACTGGCTCTGGCATCTGTACCACTCACGTCTCAACAGACCTAGTTAGTCGTTCTCATTTTATATATGATTGATATGTTTTGCTGGCTAACTACACACATCGTTTCCTGTCAGCCCGCAGGAAAGAGGCGCTCTCAGAACGGTTGTCTTCCTGATGGCACTGTTTTCAGATACGTGGCCCTGACAGCTATGGGCGCTGTGCCGAACAATTTGGCTCCCTGAAAACGAAGGAAGACTGTCTCACAGCAATTACTCTTAGTCGTCGGCCGAGGCACCGTCTGTCGGCACCTCATGCTCGGAGAGTGAAGCGGACGGAGCGAGGAACTCAGCAGGGTCAAACGCGGTCAGTTCTTCGCCGGCTTCGACTTTATCAGGCCAGTCCGGATTAGCGAGTGCGCTCCTCGCCAGCGTTACGAGGTCGGCACCGGCATCGACCTTCTCGCGTGCCGCGTCAGGCGTGCCAAGCCCGCCGTTGTCGATGACGACCGTCTCATCGTCGGCGTACTTAGCCGCGGCTTCGGCCAGCGTCGGTCCGTCGTCGCCAAACGCTGGCGTGGTCGCATCGGGTTCCGTAACGTGGATGTAGTCGGCACCAGCCGCCGACAGTTCATCGAAAAACACCGCTGCGGCGTCCTCACCTTCGGGCCACCGGTGGGTCTCGTCAAGGGCGGTCGACTGTGAGACACGGATGCCAACGACGAAATCGGCAGGTGTCGCCTCGTCAATCGCGGCGACAACCTCACGCGGATAGCGCACCCGGTTTGCGGGCTTACCGCCGTACTCGTCGTCACGCTGATTGAACTCTGCCGAGAGGAATTCGTGAAGCAGGTACCCGTTCGCACCGTGGATTTCGATACCGTCGAACCCCGCGTCGATGGCGTTCTCCGCCGAGTTGACGAACGAATCACTGATCTCGGCTAGCTCATCGACGGTAGCTGCTTTGGGCGTAGGAAATTCACCGCTCCCGCCGTAGGCTTCGGCCTTTTGTCCCTCCGGTTGCACCGCCGACGGGGCAATCGTCTGGTCCCCGTCGACATGTGGATTCCCCTGACTCTGTGCCCCGGCGTGCATCAGCTGGGCGAAAATCGGGACACCAGCGTCATGGACTGCCTCGGTAACCTGTTCCCAGGCCGCCGCCTGCGTGTCGGTTACCAGTCCGGGCTGGTTCAGATACCCTTGGCTGTATGCATCGTCAGGATACGTCCCCTCCGTAATGAGAAACGAGAAGCCGCCTTCGGCGAACCGCTGATAGTACTGTGCCATCTCCGCGGTAGCACGACCGTCGTCAGTGGCGCTCACACGTGTCATCGGTGCGAGGCCGACTCGGTTGTCTAACGACAACTCATTGAGTGTAGTTTCGTCGAACAGTGTCACGTCGACGGATAAGCGGATAACACAATTAACGGGTGGTTCAGCATATGCCGAATAGTGCCAGCCATTATCAAATATCGTCTGCTGGCGGAGCGGATGCAATTCGCTCCCCTCCGATACGGCGTGACCGGGCGGAAACTCCACAGTGCATTTCAGGGCCGACGGCCATTCACGAGCCCCCGCAACTGACAGCGCCTACTGTTCTGTCACAAGACCTTTGTATACATATTGGACAGTATAGAGAGCAATTATAATCATTCATCTTTCATGCATTGCTGGCTCCAGATATGGTTCACAGTGGTGGCGGGTACGACCATGTATCGCGGCGGTCGGTTCTGAAAGCATCGGGGACTGCACTCACGGTTGGGACCGTGGGTCTGGCCGGGTGTAGCAGTAGCAGCGGTGCCAGTGTTCGGCCGGTCGACGAGGACAGCCTCACTATCTGGCATGCTATGGGTGGGACTAACGGCGAGACGCTGCAGGGACTGGTCGACCAGTTCCAGTCCGAGACGGGCATCAAAGCCAACCTCGTTTTTCAGGACTCCTACGAGGGAGTTCTGACGAACACGCTGAGCGCACTCGATTCCGGTGAAGTCCCCGATGTCTTCCAGATCGACAGTCTGTTCGCCCAGCAGGTCCTCGATACGGATGCGGTTGAGCCCGTCGAGAACCTGCTGTCCGACGACTACCCGGTCGATGACTTCCTGCCGAACGTGACCTCGTTTTTCACCATCGATGACACGCTCACATCGATGCCGTTCAACAACTCCAACGCCATCCTCTATTACAACCGGTCGGCGTTCGAGGAAGCCGGGCTTGACCCGGACAGCCCACCGACGACACTAGAAGAAGTGCGGAGCTACTCACAGACGCTTGTCGACGAAGGCGTTACCGACGCCGGGATCACCTGGCCGAACCACGTCTGGTTCGTCGAGCATTTCTACTCCGTCGACGGGCAGACGCTACTCGACGCTGAGAACGGCCATGCCGGCCAGCCGACGACGATGCAAACTGACACCGAGACGGCCCGGTCCCTGTATGAGTGGTGGCACGAAATGGCTGACAACGGCCTGTTCAGCAACCCTGGAATCGAGGCTTGGGGGGAAGCAACGTCCACATTCCTTACCGAGAAAGCCGCTATGTTGATGACCTCGACGGCGTCTGTCACTGGTATCCGATCCGGCGCGGAGGAAAACGGGTTCGAGGTAGACAACGCGTTCTATCCGACGATTGACGGCGACCGGACTGGGCCAGTTATCGGCGGGGCTTCGTGGTTCGTCCCCTCCGGATTGCCACAGGACCGCCAGGACGACATCGGCAGCTTCCTCGAATTCATGGGCCGGCCGGAGTCACAGATCACCTGGCACAAGGGGACTGGCTACTACCCGATCCGACAGAGCGCAGTCGAGCAACTCGAAACCGACGGCTGGTTCAGCGAGAACCCGATGTACCGAACCGCGTTCGACCAGTTGACCCAGGCCGAGAACACGCCGGCGACAAAGCGGATGCTCATCGGCCCGGCTCGACAGGTTCAGACGACAATTCAGGATAAGTCAGTCGAGCTGTTCAGCGGCGAGGTCGGCGTCGACGAGGGGCTCTCCGAGCTGAAATCGGCCGTCGAAGAACAGCTTAACCGATACTACAGCTAATGTCCACGCGCGAAGTCTTCACAGACCGTCTGCAGGCCGGCGTGTTGCTGCTACCGACGATGGTTGTGTCGATGGTGTTCCTCTACTACCCGACGGTCCGTGCGGTCGGACTCAGTTTTTACCGGGCTTCGCTTGCTCGAGGTGACGTGTTCGTCGGGCTTGAGAACTACAGACGGTTAGCCGGCTCTTCGGAATATCTCCGGAGCGTGCTCATCTCGGTACTGTTCGCGGCGTGTGTTGTCGTCGGCGTGATGGCCGTTGCCCTGTGTATCTCCTTTCTCATCCACGAGATCAATGTTGGGAAGGGAGTGTATCTGGTGGCGGTTATCTGGCCGTACGCACTGCCGCCGGCTGTCGCCGGGCTGGTGTTCCTGTTCATCGCCCACCCGAACATCGGTATCTTCACGAGCTACATCGAGGCCCTCGGCGTCGATGTCAACTGGTTCAGCAACGGTCCGCAGGCGTTCGTCGTCGTGCTGATCGCGGCAGTGTGGAAGCAGGTCGGGTACAACGTCATCTTCATGACAGCCGCACTCGGTAACGTCCCCGAGTCGCTGACTGAGACCGCCGAACTCGACGGCGTCTCTCGAACGCAGCGACTGCTCCGCGTGTACGTCCCGATCATCTCGCCGACGCTTGTGTTTCTGGTCATCATGAACACGATATACGGCTTTTTCAGGACGTTCCCGATGGTCGATCTCATGACGAAAGGTGGGCCCGCCGGTGCGACAAATATCCTCATTTATGACCTCTACCGGACCGCCTTCCAGTTCTACGAGTTTGGATTCGCCTCGGCGAAGTCCGTTGTGCTGTTCATCGCTGTCGGGCTGTTGATGTACGGTCAGTTCCGCTTGAGTGACAAATACGCCTACTACGGAGGATAACATGCTCGGCTCACTCCTTACTGCGTTGACTGCCGCTGTTGAGCGCTCCCAGTCCGCGGGACGAACTACCAGTGAACGCATCCGGCGGTTCGAGACGGAGCAGCTCACGCTACACGTGCTCGCAGCGACCGTCGTGTTCCTGATCGTACTGCCAGTGTTGATCGCGGCGCTTGTCTCGACGAAGCGGGCCGGGATCGTTACCTCGATCGGCGACCTGGTACCTGGCGGCCACGCACTGTCGAACTACCGGCGTGCCCTCATCGGCCTCGAATTCTGGCGGTTCATGCTGAACTCATTCGTCATGTCTGTTGCCGTCGTCGTCGGAAAGCTGATCGTGTCGCTGCTGGCCGCGCTGGTGATCGTCTACTACAGATTTCCCTACAAGAACGCGGTGTTCCTGTTTATTCTCTTTACTCTCTTGCTCCCGGTCCCGGTCAGGTTTGTTCCACTGTATCGCCTGACGACGGAACTCGGCATGAACAACACCTTCTTCGCGATCACAGTCCCGTATCTGGCCAGTGCGACGACAGTGTTCATCCTGCGCCAGCACTTCTTATCGATTCCAGCCTCACTCGTTGAGACGGCGAAGGTCGACGGTGTCGGTCCATTGCGGTTCCTGTGGTCTGTCCTGATTCCGATGTCCCGTGCCGTTCTCGTGGGCGTGTCGGTGATTATGTTCGTTTACACGTGGAACCAGTACCTCTGGCCGCTGGTGATCATCAATGCAGAAAGCCTGCAGGTCGCACAGGTCGGCTTGAATCTGCTTCGAGGACAGGCCAGCACTGGGGAAGTCGCTTGGTCCATGGTGATGACCGGGTCGATACTGACCCTGTTGCCACCGCTGGCGCTGCTGGTGCTGTTCCGACGACAGCTGCTAGAGACATTTACGATCCAACAAAAATGAGAGGAGAGCAATGACTGACGTAACCCTACAGGACGTACGGAAAGAATTCGATGGTGTCGTCGCGGTGAAAAATATCGACCTCCAGATCCCGGATGGCGCGTTCGTGACTGTGGTCGGGCCGAGTGGCTGTGGCAAAAGCACTACACTTCGGCTGATCGCCGGGCTAGAGCAGGCCACTGAGGGGACGATTCAGATGGGCGATCAGGAAGTCACTGGCGTCGAACCGAAAGACCGCGATGTCGCGATGGTGTTCCAGAACTACGCGCTGTACCCACACATGACCGTGCGCCGGAACATCACGTTCGGCATGAAGTCAGCCGGCGACTTCAGCGACGAGGAGATCGACCGCCAGGTGGAGGAAGCTACAGCGGTGCTCGACATCGACGACTTGCTTGACCGAAAGCCCGGCGAGCTATCCGGCGGTGAACGACAGCGAGTCGCACTCGGTCGCGCTTTAGTCCGGGACCCGGAGGTGTTCCTCATGGACGAACCGCTGTCGAACCTCGACGCCAAACTCCGGATCAAGATGCGGGCCGAACTGGCGAAACTCCACAGCGAATTCGAAACCACCACCATCTATGTGACACACGACCAGACAGAGGCGATGACCCTCGGTGACCGGGTGGTGGTAATGAACGACGGTCGCATCCAGCAAGTCGACAGCCCACAGCGGCTGTACGACTACCCTGAGACTCGGTTCGTCGCGGAGTTCATTGGCGACCCCGCGATGAACATGCTCTCCGTGGACATCTCCCGTGATGGGACTGAATACGAGGCCGTCGGCCCGTCGTTCCGCATCCCGTTACCAGAGGCCGACGGCTTGGAAACAGCCGCCGGTGCGAAGGCGCTATTAGGCGTTCGGCCTGAGAGCCTTTCGGTAGCTGATTCGGCCGACCGAAGTTCCTTCCCCGCTGAGGTAACCGTCACCGAACCGCTCGGTGATAGCCTCCTGCTGGAGTGTCGGACCGGCGATCAGGAGTTCAAACTACATGCCGAACCCCGAACGGCCGTCGAACCGGGTGACCGAGTTCCGTTGACAGTTGAGACCGAGCGGCTCCACCTGTTCGATCCACAGACGGGCGAAGCCATCTATCACGCAGCGGCGGCGCAATCGCCCGAAGTAACCAGTACCGTCGATAGTACTATCTGACTTCGCGGCAGATCCGCTCCGTACTACTGGCGAGACAGGGCCGGCAAGCACAGCTCCGTCCGTCTCGTGTGCTGTCTGTCGTTTCAGCATAACTACATCCGAGATTCTACTAATATTTATACTATATACTAATATGTACTCCCAGCCAACAGCCGGTTCTGTCGCTCTGAAGTGTGAATAAACTCAAGAAAACAGAACAGTATATAGCAATATTACCGATCAATAGTTATATATAGATTGTGTAGGTAATAGGCCACGGAATGGTTCGAATACCAGACATATGCCGTCGAACTGTGCTGAAGAGTACGTCCGCTGCCGCACTCGGGTCCATTGTGGGCACTGCGGCTGGCAGGGAAAACGATCACAGCAGTACCGAACCGCCTATCGCTTCCCCACCGATCCTTGCTGCACACCGTGGCTACCGCGGTCTGTACCCGCAAAACACCATCGCCGCAGTTCAGCAGGCAGCGTACGGCGGTCCTCGCAGTCACGAGTACAATACCGATATGATGGAATGCGATATCGTGCCTGCAGGCGGGAAACCTTGGAAGGGTGAGGACTTCGAAATCGTCGTTTTCCACGACGATAAGCTAGACGACCTGACAGACGAATCCGGGTACGTCTGGGAAAACGATGCGCAGACCGTTCTGAACGCTGAAATCCGTGACAGTGGTCAGACGATCCCTCGATTAGACGAGTTCGTCGAAGCGACGCCGGACAGTATCCCGCTCGATATCGAGTGGAAGGCTGCTGGTGTCTCTCCTGACGATGACGCGTCGGAATCCGATGTTGAGACCTGGGATCCGTTCACGGCACAGGCACTCGAAGTCCTTTCTCACCACGAAAACGACGTTATCATTCAGTCGTTCCAGAAGGCCGCCCTGCAGTCCGTCCGAAACGCGGACTCCAGTATTCCGATAGCGTACCTGCTCTGGGACTCAATCGAGGACGGTCTTTCTGTCGTCCGTGATCTGGACGCGGAGTACATCCAGCCGCCGTACAATATGATCATGAACACGCCCTTCTTCAACGAGGACTACTACCTCGAAGACCCGGATTTCGCCGAGATCGATCTGGTCGAGACCGCTCACGAGGAAGGTCGGAAGGTAATCCCGTACACGATAACGACATGGCATCAGGCGGAGAAACTCGTTGAGGCCGGTGTTGACGGAATCATCGCTGACTACCCCGGCGTGCTCGACTGAACTTTTGGGGTATCGAGACCGCTGGAAACAGTTACTCCCACCTTTTTCCGGACCTACTGTCCGTTTTCTACGATCGCTGCCAGTTCTGAAAGGTCGGTCACGACGTGGTCAGCGCTCACGTCACTCTCCGCTAAGTCCGCCGTACTGGTAACGCCAGTTAGTGGCAGTACCGTCTCCATCCCGGCCTGGTTTCCCATTCTGATGTCTGTCCCGAGGCGATCACCGATCATGAGACAGCGCTCCGGCTCACTACCGAGGCGTTCCAGCGCCATCTGAAGGATTACGTTGGACGGCTTGCCGATCAACTGGTCTAATTCCTGCCCGGCTACCCCTTCTATTGCCCCGATCATCCCCGCTGCATCGGGTATCTCACCCCCATCTACCGGACACGTTCGATCCGGGTTGGTCGCAACGAACAGCGCGTCGTTTTCAGTGAGTGCGATTAGCGCATCCTGTAGGACCTGGTAATCGAAACCGAAATCAAGTGACGCGATAACGGTGCCTGCTCGCTCTGGATCGGTTGTCGTTTTCAGCCCAGCGGCGCGCAACTCCGCAACCAAGGCGTCCTCGCCGATGACGTAGATTTCGCGTTCCGGATACTGCGCGGATAGATAGTCCGCTGATGCGGTGGCGGACGTGATGATGTCATCACTGCTGCAATCGATGCCCAGTGCGTTCAGCTTCTCGCAATACTTTTCACGCCGATCAATCGGCTTGTTGGTGACGAATAGCGTCGAGAGCCCCGCCTTACGTACTGTCCGTACCCCCTCTGCAGCGTTTTCGACTAACGAATCCCCGCGATAGACTGTACCGTCGAGGTCGATAATTGCACTGGTGTATGTCATCTAGCGTCCTCCATCTCAAACGGTGATGCTTCCACAGAAGCCGCTGCTGCCGAGATCACAGGCGCTTTCTTCACTGCAGGGACCGTGGCGACCCTCGAAACACGCCGATAGCTCTGTCCGTTCATACTAATTGGATGCTGATAACCACGCCACCGATTCCGATCAGCGACAAGTAGAGTGACTTTCGTACCACCGGCGCTAGCAGTGAGCGGTTGATACTCGTTGCAAACCCGATTTTCACGAGGATACTGGAGAGCGTCCCGGCCAGCACACCCTGCGCCGCTACTGCCGGCGATATCTGCCCAGTCGACGTCAGCGTCACTGCAGTCGTTGTCGTCGTGCCGCTCGATACGATTCCGCTGAGGAAGCTCGTAATCAGGAAGCCGGCTGTTCCGAATATGCGCTGTGCTCCGGCGGTGAGAACCAAGACTGTGAGGAAGAGCAGTCCGAATTTCAGCGCGTTCGCGCTGCTAAACGGCGAGTCGAAATCCAGTTCCAGATCGCCCTCCCAGTCGCTATCGTAATATGCGAGTCCGACACCACTAATGGCGATCAGGCCCAGCGGAAGTCCAACACTGACAGCCGACTCGGGGACGAATGCAACGATGATCGCCAAATTACGGACCGCCATCGCTGCATCAGCGATCAGTATCGTTCCCACTGCGAGCTCTGTGATGCCAGTGTTGTTCTTTGCACGGCCCGCGATTTCGCCGATTACGGCGGTAGAGTTCACTAGCCCACCGAAGAAGCCAGTTACAGCGATCCCCTTGCTGCCGTATCGCTGCATCACGATATAGTTGACAAACCCGATCCCACTGACTGCAATCACGAGCATCCAGACCAGTTTCGGATCAATCGCATCCCATGGTCCGTACGTTCCGCCGGGCAGGAGCGGATACACGACAAACGAGATGATCGCAAACTCACCTGCGCTGCGTACCTCTTCTCGCGATAGCTGGTGTGCAAACTCGTGTAGCTCCCTTCGAAGGACTAGCAGGAACGACGACGTGATGCCAATAATGACGCCGATCAGAACGTGATTGGCTCCAACCAGTATGCCGACCGCGTACGCGACAAGTAGTGAAGTTGAAGTTGTCAGGGACAGGCCGAACTCCGACTCACCGTCGTCGCTGGTCCACTGTGCGACAATTCCCCTGATTCCGAGCAGTCCCCCTTGCACGAGTACCAATGCCCCGCCTGAAGCAAGTAGGATCGTCTCGTTGAGCGACATTGCGGCAGCGCCGACCAGGCTGGTCAACGTAAACGTGCGGATTCCCGCAGACTTGTTGGCCCACTCTCGTTCGAGCCCGAGCAGCATACCCAGCGCACCTGCTATAAAAAGGTGGAGTATCTCAGTATCGACAGTTATCCCCTCTATACCTCCGAAAACAGCCGTATTCGCGATTGCACTCATTACAGTCATCTTATGTTACAAACGGTGGTTCCGTCATTTTTATATAGTCTATATACTACTATATTCTATATGGAGACAAATATACTGATGGGTAATAGGTGTTGGCCTTGAGGCTCGCTTGAATATTGTCGTAGCCCCTGCGGAATTCGAAGATCGCCCTCGATTACTGCTTAGTGTCTAGTAGCATCCATATATGCTATTCTAATACTAGCTCTAGTTTCTATACGAGGAGAGTCTAAAACTCGGCTTGATTGGCTTATAGTTTTTGTCAGAATTAGACATAAATGCTTTTTAACCCAGGTTTCGCACATGTCTGTGTCGACAATGAAACAGAACCCAGTTGACCGACGATCTGTGTTGAAAATTGGCGCTACTGCGCTTGCAGCGGGCGTTGCAGGCTGTTCTCAGGAGAGTAGCCAGAGCACCGAAGCATCTGGTGGTGACAGCACTGATAGCAGTGACGGTTCCAGTAGCGGTGACGGTAGTTCCGGACAGAGTACCAACTATCCCGAGTTCGATCCGGCGAACCCGGAGTTCCCGCAGCTGATGCAGACGCTCATCGAGGCGGGGTTCGAGACGGGGTCCCTGCAGGACCTGAAAAACATGAAGGAACGCGAGAAGCCTCGCTACGGTAACCCCGTCCAGAGTACTCCGGATAATCAAGACGACCTGATTGACCCGGACCGCATCGCGTTTGCGATGACACCGACGGAGGACCCGGCAGTCTACCGGGATACGATGAAACCGCTGATGGACAACATCGCCGAAGAGACGGGGAAATCGGTCAAGTACTTCCCCCTCAACTCGTACGCGTCCCAGATTGAGGCGATGCGATCCGAACGCCTCCACGTCGCCGGTTTCTCTACTGGGCCAACGCCTTTCGCTGTGAATCTGGCCGGTGCTGTCCCGTTCTCGCTCCAGATCTCGCAGGAGGGTGACTTCGGATATCGGCTGTGGCTCGCCACACAGGCGGATAACGACGACATCTCGTCGCTTGAGGATATCAAGGGCAAACGTGTCGCACACGCCGAACCGTCGTCTAACTCCGGAAACCTCGCTCCGCGTGCGCTGTTCTCGAACCAGGGTGTCACTCCAGGCGAAGACTACGAAGTGAGCTATTCCGGCGGCCACGAACAGAGCATCCTCGGAGTGGCAAACGACGACTACGATGCTGCCCCTGTTTGTAGCACCTGTGTCACGCGTGTTGCGGAGGCGGACAACATTGATCCGACGAATCTCAAAGTCGTCTGGGCCAGCAATCCGTTCCCCACGACGAGCTTCTGTTACCGCTACAATCTAAAACCAGAAATTCAGGAAGGCATCAGGGCGGCATTCCTCGATTACGACTACTCGGACACCAAGATCGCGGAGGTCTTCGGTGGTCGCGGAAAATGGACGGAGATTGATTACGCTACGACCTACGATATCATCCTCCAGATTCAGGAGAACAACGAGATCAAGTACAACACCGAGAACATCGAAGGCTAAGAAGAGAACCGAATAATGCTCACTGTAGATAATTTGGAAAAAACGTACGACTCCGGTGATAAAGCACTCAAAGGTGTCTCATTCGAAGTCAGTGGTAACGAGATCGTTGCGATCATCGGGCCAAGCGGGGCCGGAAAAAGCACGCTCGTTCGTAGTATCAACAGATTAACCGAGCCAACTGCCGGGCGTGTCTCGCTCGATGATACAGAGGTGACTGGCCTGGATAAATCAGCCCTTCGCGATGTCCGTCGCGATATGGGAATGATCTTTCAGGAGTTCAATCTCGTCGAGCGCCTCACGGTGATGGAGAACATACTCTCCGGTCGCCTTGGCTATCTCAGTACGTGGAACGCATTCCGTCGGAACTTCCCACCAGAGGATATCAAGCGCGCACGGGAGATCCTCAGTCGGGTGAATCTAGAGGGAGTCGAGAACAACCGTGCAGATGAACTCTCCGGCGGCCAGCGACAGCGGGTTGGTATCGCCCGTGCCGTCATTCAGCGGCCGAAGATCCTGCTCGCTGACGAACCGACGAGCGCGCTGGACCCCGACACCTCCCGGGAGGTCATGAGCCTTCTGACGGACATCGCTCACGAAGACGATATCCCGATCATCATCAACATCCACGAAGTCGATTTGGCGGTCGACTACGCGGACCGGATCATCGGACTCAGTGACGGTGAGATCGTCTTTAACGGCCCACCTGACGATCTAGATCAGGCAGCCAGAGACAAAATCTATCGCGGTGGTGAATCCATTGCGGACCGCGAAGGGCCGAGTGCAGGGAGCAGCACCGACTCTGACGACGTCATTGCTGAACGAGGTGACTAATCAATATGGCTGCTGAATCTGGATCGGCCGTTGAAGGATCTTGGGAGCGCCCCACAGTCTTCTACAACAAGAAGGTCAAGTATCTCATCTACGGGCTTATCTTGTTGTTCTTCGCGTATAGCTTCTGGAACCTTCGGATCTCCCCCAGCCGATTCGTTCGAGGGATCGGAGCCGGTGTCGAACTCGTCACAAGTATGCTCCCACCAGCGTACACTCCGTCCCAGCGGGAGCTGCTCATTCAGGGCATTGTCGAGAGTATCGTGATGACGATTGTCGCCACGACAATCGGCATCATCGTCAGCGTGCCGGTCGCCATCATGGCTTCCAACAACCTCTCGCCGAAGCCAGTTTACTACGTCGGTCGCAGCATCGTTGCAGTCACGCGCTCGCTCCACGAGCTCATTGTTGCGATCATTATGGTCAAAGCGGTCGGATTCGGGCCGCTCGCTGGTGTCCTTGCCCTCGCGTTCAAAACGATCGGTTTCTTCGCGAAACTCCTTGCCGAGGAGATCGAAGATATCGATCGTGGACAGATGGAGGCGATCACTGCTGTCGGCGGGACGCCCGTCCAGACGTATCTCTACGGCGTCCTCCCACAGGTAATGCCCCGGATCATTGGGCTGTCGATTTACCGGCTCGATATCAACCTCCGTCACAGCACTGTCGTCGGGATTGTCGGAGCGGGTGGTATCGGGATCACGCTGTTGAACTCCTTCGACAAGTACGACTATCAATTCAGCATGGCGATCATCGCTGTCATCGTCGCGATTGTCATGGTCGGTGAGGGTGTCAGCGCTCTCGCCCGGAGGCGGATCCAATAATGTCAAACAGTACTGACTCCTGGAGTCGGTTCGATCGCCGTGAGCGATTGCTCCGGTTCTTTGGGCTACTGGCTGGCCTCGTCATTCTCGTCGCAGCCTGGCGCGCCATGGAAGTGAATTACGGCTACGCCGTGACTGCCCCGCGTGAGCTGGCCGATCTCTTCGGTCGGATGTATCCTCCCAATGTAGGGTACTCCCGGAAGATTGTCGGGCCGCTGCTCGAGACGATCAATATCTCGATCCTCGGCACGGCACTGGCCATCGTGATGGCGATCCCGGTCGCGTTCCTCGGTGCCAGCAACACGGCACCCAACAAGCCGGCGTACCTGCTGGGGAAGTTCATCATCTCGTTTACCCGTTCGGTCAACGTCATTATCTGGGCGCTGATCTTCGTGGTTATCTTCGGCCCTGGGGCCCTCGCTGGCGTGCTGGCGATTTCGATCAGGTCGATCGGGTTCACTGCAAAGCTAATCGCGGAAGCCATCGAGGAGATCGACCGCGGGTCTGTCGAAGCGATCACGGCAGCCGGGGCATCGCCCGTTGATGTACTCATCTACAGTATCGTTCCACAGATCAAGCCGGCGTTCATCAGCGTCGCGACGCTTCGATGGGACATCAACGTCAGAGCGTCGACGATCATCGGGTTCGTCGGTGCAGGCGGGATCGGTGTCCCGCTACAAACAGAGATCAACTACTTCAATTGGGAAGCAGTCCTGACGATACTCATCTCTATTCTGGGCCTTGTGCTCATCAGCGAAGCCATCTCAGCCTATCTGCGCAAGAAAGTAATGTAGGCGAGCAGCCACCACTCGTCGCCTATTATTATCCGCTCAACTGATTCTATAATATTGTATAATTATTGTCAAAAAACTTATACGCTTGGGGGTGTATATAGCCAGTGGGGCCAACGCCAGTGTCTGCCAACCTGGTTCCCCCCCCTTCTCCGTCTTATGAGCGCTTCTATCGACGGATTCAGCATCGTAAGGCAGGCCATTCTGCAAGGATGGATAGCGGGGTCGTTGGTGCGACCTGAATACCGAATTGGATATCCACTCAAACCGTGCTGCTCGCACCAATAGTATACGTGTACTTACGATGTATTACACCAGGGCCACGCTATACTCGAACCGATCTGTAGCCGCACCGCTGCTGGAAAGACGCGGCAGTGACGGCAGACGAACTTCTGGATACGTGTCACGAGGGGTGCATCTCCTCACGTCAGGTCAGCAAAAGAATGGTGGGCAGCCGGGGGGGGGGGGGGGGGGGGGGGGGGG
>NZ_BMPD01000006.1:164180-213000 GCF_014647415.1 Haloarcula sebkhae
CTGGACTCGGGCCAATCGATGATCTGAATCGGATTCAAGGGGGAAATGGAGCGAGGACCAGAACCCACCTACCGGTACGCAGTTGGTAACAAAAACAGTTGTGATATCTGCTTGCAGTCTCTCGGTTCTGTGATTGCTGCACGGCTACGAACACGCTCTCGGAAGGGGTATGTCCAGTCGACTGTCAGCGAGCACGTCACAATTACGATACTCCTTCGGAGGAAATTCCGGAGCGACTCCCAAACTGACTGCCACCCCGTCTGCTGTATCGGGAGTGGCACTTCTCTTCTGGGCTAGTCCCACTCAGAAACCAATTCAACCATAGAACTGAGATCAGATTCTATCTGGGAGTATTCGGTTGGGTCCCAGTCGAATCGCTCTTCGACACCGGCATCAGTGAACCGAAGAGACGCACAGACACTGCGGCTCCGGTCGTGCTGGAGGAGCGCTAGCGCGTAGGCGAGCATCTGGGGGCGATAGTGTTCAGCTAATCCGGCACTCGAGGCTTCCGAGAGGTCGTTCGTTTTGTAGTCGATAATACGGTAGCTGCCGGGGGTGACAAGCAATCGGTCGATATCACCAACAATCCGCGAGTCATCAAGCCGGGCAACGACGGAATACTCATCGTAGGTGGCTTGGAGTTGTGTGTTGGCCTCTACGCGGTCTACAAATTCGACTGCATCTCCAGCGTGCTCGACAGCATCACGGAGGTCTGTTTCCGTCGGTTCTTCGCGACGAGTTTCGATTCGTTCTTCGAGCTGTTCGAGACGCTCCTGTTGGCCACGGATTGCGATATCCATGTCCGAGCCGGCGTCGGCTTTGCGCTCGTACTCCTCGATGAAGGACTCGATCCGTTCTCGTTCCGCCTGTGCGTACTCCTCGAGAGCAGGTGAGCCTCGGCGTGTCGACGAACGGAAGGAGTTTGAGTCCGACCTCTCAGTGGTCGTCCTCGCGAAATCCGTCTTCCTACAGAGGGACCGTTTCTACGGTCGAAACGTTTCCTTCGTTTCCGACTCTATACCTGATGCCGAGATAGAGGCACAGATATATGACACTCTTTTGGAGCCCTCAGAACACCGAGGGCTGCTAAGCGCCTACCCGTTCAGTGCCACGCTCGTCGAGGGTGACGGCCCTGTCAAAGGGTGGTCGACTTCCGACCTATCTCGTTGTCTTCGATCGCGATGACATCCTTCGCTACGAGATGTTCGAGAGCCTCGTCTACGTCCTCGGGAGAAAGGTCGACCGCGGCTTTCAATTCTGCCCGGGAGATCGACTCGTCGAAGGCCTGCAACACTTCGAGCTCCCGGTACACGCGTTCGGTGATTTCGGAGACCCGCTCGGCCAAGGGCGTCGAGATGTTGTGCTGCTCTTCGAGTTCCAGTAGCGCCTGGTTCGCGTGGGTGACGAACAGCTCCTGTCCCAGCAAGTCGATCTGCTGCTCCAGTTCGTCCTCGATAACGTCGAAATCGAGTTCGGTCTGCACGAGGGCGAACATGTCCTCAATGTCGTCTGTCCGCCCGGCGACCGACTTGAACAGGAAGATGTCCTCGGCACTGACCAGCGCGACCGACAGCCTCCCGGCGTCGAGATCGGTTTCGCTCCGCCGGCGCATCCCCTCCGAGAGGACGAGCTTGTCGATCACCTGTTGGTTGAAAATGTCGATACGACACCCGTCGTCGTTCTCGAGGATCCGCTGCGCTCCGAGGTCGCCGTACTCCTCTCCGGGCTCTTTGACGATGTCGTACCCGTTGTCCAGCAAGACTGCCTGTAGCACTCGAAGCTCGTCGCCGCTGCTAACGATGAGGTCGATGTCCTTAGTGGCGTTCTTGAGACCACGGAACGACATCGCACCGCCGCCGATCAGATAGACAGTCAGTTCAGTTTCGAGTTGCCTGCCCACCCGTCGCAGTTCAGACTCGATGTACTCGCTGTCGAACCGCCGCCTCATACTGTCACCCCGTATTCGTCGGCGAGCTCACGGAACTCCTCCCACCGCGGAAGGCGTCCCGACCGACTTTCTCCCTCAGTATCGAGGTATTCGAGGAGGGTCGACACCTGTTCGTCGACCTCGTACTTTTGCGCGGCTTGGAGTACTTCGTCGCGGTCGATTGCCGTCTCGCTGAGCAAGAGGAGGCAGTAGGACTGCGAGCGCGTTCCGTCATCGATTACAAGCATATGACAACACAACTCCGGCGGCGATACCTCATCGATCGACTCCGAGTACAGGTAGTACCGACGCTGACGAGCCATCAACGGGAGGTCGTACGCTTGGAACAATTCTGGCCCCGTCAGGTGGAACGCATCTTCCTCGATATCGGTGCGGGTCTGGACGAGAAACTCGTCCAGCGATTCCCAGAGAATTGTGAACGACTCCGTGTGGTCCTCGATGCGGTGTCTGTGCCGCAAATGCGCAAACTCATGGGCCACGGTAGATAGCTCCTCGAAGTCGTCGTTGAGCCTGTACTTTCCGTCCGACTTGTATATCATCCCGCGGTTCTCCAACGGGGACAACGACCGATGTACCGTGCTTCGATGAACGCCGGCTTGTTCCGCGAGTTGGCTGGCACTCGCCGGCGACTGCAGGCAGTACAGAATCCGTAGCGTTGCGCCGCCGAGCAATTCGGGAAACGGGATGTGGGTGTACTGTTGGACGAAACCGTCGAACAGTTCTATGGCTCGGGCATCTGACCGATTGATCTGCTTTTGCTTTCCCTCACGGCTGGTGTGAATCAGTCCCTTCGACTCCATTCGGATAACGAGTTCGGACACGTAACTACGACTCCGGTTTAGTTCCTCGGCGAGTCCCGAAACTGTCGACTTTCCTTGCAGGGCTTCCAGCGCCCGAAGCTCTGCCTCAGTGTACACTGTGTTGCATATTTACGAAGTAAATATAAATAAATTCGGTGTTTTGCAACACCAGAGCGTCAATCGAGCGACGGTAGAGAAGCACCCTTCCCATCGGTGCGGAGAGTCATATATCATCTCGAACCAGCCACACCGCTTAGTTGATAGGGAAAAGCGAACCGGGAACGTCTGGCAATCCGGGCGTTCAACCTCGGTTAGCAGGTCACGTCTTCGGCTGGGTCAGGAACGGTCTTGGATATTTGTAGCGCCCACAGCCCGGACTCCTTCTGTTCGACGGCCACCCGTGGCAGTGCCGAGGTAAGATCTTCGAGAGCTCCGCTGACATCGTCCGGGCGGGTGTCAGTTACGAGATGGAGCGACTCACCGAGAGCGAGTGCGCCGACCGTCCCCGCGCCCGCCGCGGTCAGGAAGTCGCGCCGTGACAGCTGCACCGGTTATCACTCCGTTGGACAGCGCGTATTTGCATACGTGGGACCCACGCTTTGCTAAGTGAACGATACCACAGGTCTCAATTGGTGAGACAGAGTGCGAAGATATTCGGCGAAAAAGCGTCCAAAGACGCGCTTCTGTTTTCAATACTTGTTTTGCTGAACGACTGTCGTTCCTATTCCGGGAGATAAAAATCGGATTTCGGCTGTCTGTGCGGGGACGTGTTCCTGAGCTTGGCGATCTTGGACGGGTTGCGATGTCGAACGATGACAACGTCGTAGGCATCGTCCGAGGCAATCGACCCGCCAACACTGCTGATGCTTGTAACGAGATGACCGGCGTTTTCGCTTCCGATGAATACCATTGAGGCGTCTTCTCTCTTGGCCATCTTACGGATAGCTTTCGCTACAGCCCCAGCCGGCGCGTATCGATCTACGACTGTATGGCGGAAATCCGAACTCGGACACAGGTCCATCACCTGTTCATGCAGTGAGGTGACGACCGTCTCCAGATCGAAGTCCTCGTTCGGCCCGATCCAGTCGTGTTCCCGAGCGTACTTGGCATTCCCATCCCGGATAACACTGACGGCCAGCACATCCTCTTCGAAGACAGTGCCGAACTCCGTCGCCCGGACGAGTGCTGCCTCGGCTAGTTCGGAACCGTCGAACGGGACAACGAGGGTCATATGCTGACTAGCGGAGCAGCAGACAAGTAGCACGCCGTCCATTCTTACAACGCGAGAAGACGGCGCCAGAATCTAAGAGCCAGTACCGAACCTATACCCGAGAAAACCCGCACGTAGAACGGTAGTCCATCAACTCCCAAGTGACAACCGTTCGTCGCCCATTCGCTTGCCCTGCGCAACGAGACGCGCTCCGTAGTTGGTCCGGGCATCATCCCAGGACGCCAGTGCGTCTCCAAGGGAACTGTGGCGGTCGAGAGCAGCCTTGAGTTCAACAGCATCACTCGCCGCCTTCGAAGTGCCAGCGGCCGTGTGCGGGCGGGCGACGAACGCCGCATCACCGAGCAGACAGACTCTATCGACTGTCATCTGGGGGATTTGCAGGTCGTAAATCGCCTGCACGAAGGGGGCTGCCGTTGTTGCAACGAGGTCGGTAAACACGGGCGGCAGTATCTCGGCTGCCCGCTCGCGCTGGCGAGTTTCGACTGGGCCTCGGAGTTGCCCCGGCGACACGCTGAACTGCTGGCTTGCTCCTGTTGTGTCGGTGAAGATCGTCTCATGCTCTCGCCCGGAGAGCGTATCGTACCAGACCCAGTTGAGACGGCGGTCACCGGAAGCGGTGCTGCCGTCTTCGCCAGGGATGAAGTACGCAAGAATGAGCATTTGTTCCCCCTGATAAAAGATGAAACGGCCATCGAACGCGTCGACAACTGTGTCCGACAGGTCCGCTTCCGGGACGACACCACGCCAGGCGACGTAGTCAGCAAACTCCGGGTCGGTGTCGGGAAACAGTTGCGCCCGGGCTGTAGACCGCCCGCCGTCGGCAGCGACGACCAAGTCGGCGGTGGTCCGATCCCCGTCGGCGAATCTAACCGTGCCGTCTGTGGCCCTGACGCCCGTGACAGTCCGACCGGTGTGGTACCGTTCGTCCGGGAACGCCGCTCGCAACTGCCGATAGACGGCGTCCCAGGAGGTGAAAACCATTGAATCTGGTGTTGATGTCCGTACATCGCCGTCAGCGGTCAGAAAGCGCCGCTCACTGGCTCGGGTGGTTATGCGCGCTGGGTCGACGATGTCGTGGTGCGAGAGGAACCGGCGGATTGACTGCTGGGCGACGATGCCGCCGCCGCGACTTCGCAGGTCGCCGGCCGATTGTTCGGCGATAGTTACCTCGTGGCCTGCACTACCGAGAGCGATGCCGGTAAACAGGCCACCCATCGATCCGCCGGAGATAGTGACAGACAGGGAATCGGATGGCTCGTTGGCGAGGGCCTGAGACACGGCCTCTCTCAGCGCTTGCCGCATGAAAAGCCTCTGGTCCGACGGATGCTGGTGGTCTGGCACAGGGACACCAGACGTAGGAACCGCTAACGAAGCTCGTTCCCTGTTTTCCATTGTACCTCATCATGCGATGAGGTTCCGGTGGGGCCTCGTACCGAGTCGGATTATTAATATCAGTCTACACTAAATGCGACGTATGCGAGTCGCGGCAGTCGGAATCGGTGGTGCTGGAGGCCGGATCGTCGAGCGGCTGTGGCAGGACAACGACCGCCGCGAGACAACGTATCTCGGCGCGGCCTGTGCCCTCGACACGGACACCGAAGCACTCACTGAACTCGACGCACTCCCGAATGACCGTCGGCACACCTTCGGACTCTCCGAAACAAACGGGAGCGGAACGAACGGTGACCGGACGAACGGTGCCGCCGCCATCGAAGACGAACGGCTCGAAGTGCGCCGGGCAATAGACGAATTGGCTACGAGCGATATCGACGCCATCGTCCTCGTGGCCGGGCTTGCGGGCGGAACTGGCAGCGGTGCCACGGCCCACGTTGCCGATGCACTCAGAGAGGTCTACACGATCCCAGTCTACTGTCTGTCGGTGTTGCCCGCCGGCAGAGACGACGAAGCAGCCGCGAACACCATCCAAGCACTTCGAGCGCTCGAAGCGACCGTCGATGGGCAGATACTGTTCGACAACGAAGCGTGGCTCGGGAGCGGGCAGACAGTCGATGGGGCCGCCGAGACACTGAACGAGACGGTCGTGACGCGGCTGGGGGCGCTGTTCGCAGCAGGTGAGGCGACGGCATCTGAGGCAGTCGGCCAGAGTGTCGTCGACGCCAGCGAAATAATCAACACCCTCTCAGACTCGGGCTTCACGGCGCTTGGCTACGCCAGTCAGGACCTGCAATCGGCCGACGGCGGCGGTGACGGGACAGTCATAGACCAGCTCAAGAACCGTTTTCTCGGCGACAACTCAGACGACGTCGACGAAATCGAGGCATACAACGCCGTCGAGACGACACTTCGCCGAGCGGTCCGTGGCAAACTGACGGCCCAGTGCGAGCTGGACTCGGTCGATAGAGCCCTGGCCGTGTTTGCCGGGCCGCCCGCGTGGTTGATCCGGGATGCCGTTACCGACGGGCGGCGATGGCTCACGGAGGAACTCCAGTCACCAGAGGTGCGAAGCGGCGATATGCCGACGCCCGGTCGAAACACGTTGTCGGTTCTGGTCGTACTCAGCGGCGTTTCAGAACTGCCGCGGCTGGTGGAACTCAAAACATTGGCCGACGAATCGGAATGAGACGGCCCGTTAGATTCTCGCGTTAATACACGCTAGCTTCAGCAAATGATCGTGGGGCGGCGACCATGCGGGTGGAACTGTCGAGTGGCAACCGTCCGTGCAGCTACAAGTCAACTGACAACCACGGACTCTACCAGTCGCGACTTTCTTCGCTCGCATCGTCTGACCTTCGAAGGCAAGTCGATGGAGTGTCCCAGTTTAGCGATGGCCGGAGACAGCCTCTCGGCCCGTGCCGTGTCGTACTTTTGATCGAGTCTCGTGAGGCTGGAGTCAGGCGGCTCGAAGTACGGAAAAACGAGATCAAGGCAGATTTCACTCAAATAGATTTATAAGTGACAGTTTTCAACGAAATCGTACGATGGCACGGACTGTCATATCATACAAAGATGGCCATGTCTACGAGTTCGCTCCGAATATGGAACCGCTGTATACGGCTGCAGACGGGGAATCACTCACGTTTGAAACCATCGATAGCCTGAACAAAGCCGTTCAGTCAGACGCTGATCTGATGGATGCGATCCCTGAAGAAGTGAATGCGGCTACGGGGCCGGTCGCTGTTGAGGGAGCCACACCCGGCGATGTCCTCAAGATTGAGATCGAAGACGTACGAGTCAACGAGGACTTGGGTCGCGTAATTACGGCACCGGGGTTTGGACTCCTCCAGGATCACGAAAACATCGAACACCCAGCGACGCGCGTGACGGAGATAACCAACGACGGTACGTCACTCTCGTTCAAGGATATGGAGATCCCAGTTGACCCTGTCATCGGGACCATTGGCGTGGCAACATCTGAGGAAGCGATGTCGACCTTGACGCCACACGACCACGGCGGAAATCTCGATACGACGGATATGACCACCGGGACGACAGCCTATTTTCCGGTGTTCCAAGACGGTGCGATGTTAGCGATGGGTGATTCGAAGGCTGCGATGGCAGACGGTGAAATGTGTGGTACTGGTGCCGAAATCGGAACCGAAATCGACGTCACCGTCTCAGTAATCGCGGACGCTGCTGTCGACCTTGAGCGCCCACTCGTCGACACTGGTGACGCGTGGAAGACGGTTGCAAGTGCCGAAACGATGGAAGATGCGGTCAAGATGGCAAACGAGGACCTCATCGAATTACTCGCTGCCGAACACGATTACACGCTGACCGACGCTTACCTCTTTTCGAGCCTCGTTGGCGGCCTCGAAATCAGCCAAGTCGTCGACCCACTCGTTACTGTGCGCAACTCGATTCCGAACGAATATCTCTCAAATCCGTTCTAACTATCGCAGCGAATCAGCCCTGTTGGTACTTGGCGGGACGACAATTTCAATGGGGACACTCATCTGGATAGTGGATCTCTACTCGCCCTGCTACCGGTATTCCGCAAACTAGTGGCGCTGAACCCGGTGTACACCGCTACACGACCTCGCGACCTTCCAGAACCAACACCTCTGCTATCGGCCCCCTGACAAGAAGCTACAAACGGTATTCACTTCTATGCCCCGCTGGAATCGGTTCCGAAAGATGTCGATCCGGTTGCTCCACTACTCTGACATTGAGAACGCTTGCGACGACCCCGTGCGAATGGGTCGGCTTGCTGGAACGATCCGGTCGATCCGCGGTGAGGATACTGTAGTCGCTGGCACCGGCGACAACACTGCACCGGGTGTCCTCGCCCATTACTACGAGGGGCATCAAGCGATGCCGTTTTTCGGGGCAGTGAGTACCGACGTCGAGACGGTAGGGAACCACGATTTCGACTTTGGGACTGCCCCCATTCTAGACGTGATCTCGAAGAGTCCACAGGAGTGGATCGTCGCGAACGTTTTTGAAGGGGAGAGTGAGGACGAGCGTGGCGTTCCATTCGCTGGGTTAGACGGAACGACGGTCCTGCACCGAGACGGGCGGCGAGTCGGATTCGTCGGCGTCATCGATCCAGCGACTCCCCGGATTGCACCCACCGGCGCGTCAGAGCTGAACGTGACCAGTCCGGTCGAGAGCGTGTGGACAGCGGTCAGTGAACTCGGTGACAGTGTCGATCATTTCGTCGTTCTCGCACACTTGCGGAGCGACCTAGAGACCGCCGTTGCGGCCGTCGAGGGCGTCGACGTGGTCCTCGGCGGCCACGTCCACACGGAACGCCACGAGATTGTCGACGGAACACTGGTCGTCCGTCCCGGAGCGAACGGGCAGGTGGTCTGGGAAATCGAGCTCTTCGACGGGACTTGCTCGCCGAGTGCCACCCGTCACTCGACAGCTGAGGGACCTCTCGACGAATCCGTGGCTGACACGACACGCGAGCAGCTGGCCGATGTCGGCTTGCTGGAGACTGTTGCCACTGTCGACGACCCGATCCATCGAGGTCTCGACCGGCGAACCCGCGGCGAGAGTCGTGTTGGCAACCTCGTGGCCGACGCCTATCGCTGGGCGGCTGATACCGACGTCAGCTTCGTCCCCAATGGCGGTCTTCGAGAGGGGCGACCCCTGTCCGGCGAAGTCACGGCTGGCGAGGTGGCCAGTGTACACCCCTTCGGCGGTACGGTAGAAGCCCTCCACGTCACGGGTGAACAGCTACAAGCCCTCTTGCAGGCGGCCTTCTGTCCCCACCGCGAGGACGGACGGCTCTGGCACGGCGACGTCAGCGGAATGACCGTCGAGTACGATTCCGCGGCTGGACGGCTAATCGGTGTGGCTGTCAACGGCCAGAGTCTCGAAGCCAGTCGAGAGTACAGCCTTGCCACCAACTCCTACGTCGTCTACAGCGATGACTGGCCGATTCCACACGAGACAACCGTCGAGTCGTTCGGTCTCCCGTTCAAGACCGTCGCAGATTACGCTCGCGAAGAGGGCATCACTGTCCCGGTGGGTGGACGACTCCAAGACTGCTGACCGGGTGTCGCCACGGATGCCTCTTTCTGCGGTACCATCCCACGTTATTGGAGACATCTAAACAGGGCCGTATATAGTATTATGAGCCACGGTGGACAGTTCATAGTAGTCAGTATATGTATTATAAATATTCAAACACGTCATCAGCATGCGTTCCAGTGTAGCATGAGCACACTCTCGGCTGATACGGAGGGTTGGTTATCGTTTGGTAAACAGGACATGATGGTGTTCATACTCGTTATGTCTCTTACCGGGTTGCAGAATGCGTTCACAGAAATCATGCCTGAGTTCACGGTCGGACCGCTAGAACTGGGCGTTGGTGGCTTCATCTTTATCCCGATCGTGCTGGTGCTACTCTTCAGGACCTACTGGGCTGCAGTAGCTGTGCCTGTTGGCGAGATCGTATTCGGCGAAATACTGCTCGGTGAGTTCGATGGACTGGGTGCCATGGAGGGATTGCTCCTCATCCCTGTTTGCTATTATTTTGCCGCGAAACTGCTTCAGGACCCGGAAAACACCACTCAGTTGGCAATTGTCGTGTTTCTGGCTGAGGCACTCGAAGAGTTCTTCGCCACGTTCATCGATATTGGAAAGGTGTATATCGGGGTTGAAGAATTGGAAGCCGTACCCGGTCTCCCCGAGAGCATTATCGTCCTTGAAGGGGTCGACTTCCTCACACAGCTGCTGATCACGGGGATTCTTTTCGGCGTAATCCCCGCACTGTATCTCTACCCCAAGCTTCACGGGAAAGTCGAACCGCTGCTCGGTATGGAACCGTTTGAGGGTGAACGTGGCGGGTCGATGTGGCATGGCTTTTCGCCGAAGGCGCTGTTGGCGGTGCTTATCACCTTCCCGCTCGCCTTTGTGGCCGAGGCTGCCAGCGAAGTCGGTGGGGCGGTCAACGTAGTCTGGGAGCCGGAATTCCTCGCGACGTTCGGCCAGAGTTACATTGTAGTCCCCATTGTCGTCTCCGCTATCGTGGCCTCCATCGTCTGGTACCGCGCAACGCAAACGGCCTAAGATGATGACAACGACACATAACTCTCACATTGACGTTGAACAACTGCAGTTCCAGTATCCTGGTGCTGAGGAAGCCGTGTTGTCCGGGGCAGATCTGACAATCGAACCCGGCGAGTTCGTCGCCATCATCGGTGGGAACGGGTCCGGCAAGACGACGCTGTGTAAGTCGTTTAACGGGATCATCCCCCATTTTTACGAGGGGGATATGCGAGGACAAGTTACCGTCGCTGGACACGATGTCTCGGAAAGCTCTGTTGCAGAGCTCTCTCAGCATGTCGGCTACGTGTTCCAGGAGTTCGACAACCAACTTGTTAGTCCGACTGTATTCGAGGAAGTCGCGTTCGCCCCGATGAACTATGGGCACGAGGACTACCGCGAGCGAGTCCACCGGACACTAGATCTGCTTGATTTGAGTGGGCTGGAGGACCGTTTCGTCTGGGAACTCTCCGGCGGGCAAAAACACTTGGTTGCGCTGGCAGCAGCGTTATCGCTAGACCCCGACATCCTCGTCGTCGACGAACCAGCGGCACAGCTTGACCCAGTCAACGCCCGAGAGACCTACGACCGCCTCGCCATGCTCAACGAAACCCATGGGAAAACCGTGGTCACTATCGAGCATCAGACAGAGTTCATCGCTGAATATTGTGATAGCGTTGTCCTCGTTGAGGATGGCATTGTCAGTTGGAAACTACCGGTCGAGACGGCACTCAATCAGCTCGAAGATCTCAGAGGGCAGGATGTCCATCCCCCACAGGTCACGCGTATCGCCGAGCGCGTCCTTGATGATGCTTGCCCACTCCCGGTGACACTTGCGGATGGCCTTGATTTGTTCACCGATTACGGTAGCACCACTGGAACACGAACTGATGGACCATCGGAAGGAAACCGGACAGGGAAGCCTGTCATCTCATTCGATAACGTCTCGCATTCATACGAGACACTCCGAAGCGGGACGAAAGAAGTTCTCGATACTCTCTCACTGGATGTCTACCCGGACGAACGAGTCGTCCTCGCCGGCAGCAACGGTGCTGGGAAATCCACGCTCATGCAACTGGTGACTGGCTTGGAAACACCCGACGAAGGGACGGTAACCGTCGGTGGAACGGACACTGAAGATGTACTCCCGGAGCAACTGGCCGAGGAGGTTGTGTACGTCAAACAGAACCCCGAAGAGATGTTTATCGACGATAGTGTCCGAGCTGATGTCGCCCACTATCTCGACGACAGGGACTACCCGAACGTTGAGCAGCGAGTGGACGAGGTGATCGAATTCCTCGACTTGGAGACCCTCCAGTCCCGGGATGGCCGTCTGCTCAGCGTCGGCCAGCAGCGACGGGCGTCACTGGCGATCGGGCTGGCGACGAACCCGTCGATTATCTTGCTTGACGAACCAACCGGCAGTCTCGACCTCGCAAGCCGTGAGGAGGTCGGTCGAACCATCAACCGGGCAGGCGAGCGTGTCGAGACGGTCGTGATTGCGACACACGACCTCGAACTCGCGGCATCGTGGGCGACTCGTATCGTCGTCCTCCACGACGGTAACATCATCGCTGACGGTCCGCCAAGTGACGTGTTTGCTGACCTTGCCGCCCTCAAACAAGCAAATCTTCGCCCGCCGCAAGTGGTCCGCCTCGGGACAGAACTCGGTCTTAGTCCCGCACCGCTCACAGTCGAGGCATTCACAGACCGACTGAGCACGGCAAGTCCGTCGACCGAACCATCGAAACCGGCCGTGGAGGAGCAGCAATGACGACACTCGATGCGCTTCGCGATGCCACGTCTGTCGAGACGATCAAAGCTGACCTGCTCCGGACGGCCTACGAGAATGAAGGTTCGTTCCTCCACCGCTTGGACCCCAGAGTCCTGTTACTCTGGTATGCCGTCTTCTTGTTCGTCCCGTGGCTGTTCTATGATACGACCATCCTTCTCGGACTGCTAGCGTTCGTGTCGGTGCTTGCAGTACTGTCGCGGGTCAGCCTGTTTCTCGTCGGACTGATGGCGTTTACTGTGGCAACGACGTTAGGATCGTACGCTGTCGTGACTGTCTTCACGGGTGATCCCGTCGCGGCAATTCGAGCGCTAATTCCGTACACGCTGAAGTTAACGATCATCTCCGTATCGAGTTTGGCAGTGTTCTCGAGCATGGGCCCGAAGACCCTCTCTCAGGGCCTCAGAAGTCTCGGGATTCCACGACAGTTCACGTTCCTCATCACGTACGGCTACCGGATGCTCCCAGTGCTGTTTCAGGAATACCACGATCTGGTGAACTCGTTCCGGCTACGGAGTACGGCTCCTGACTCACCCGGGCGATTCCGCTGGCGTCATTATGCCTACCTGCTGAAGCTATCGGTACGTGCGTTCTATCCGATGATATTCAATGTTGCAAAGCGAAGTCGAGTCACTGTCGAGGCTATGGAAGCCCGAGGATTTTCGCACTCACTAGCTAACGAGGCAAGTACGGAGCTTCGACTGGCAGATATGCAGATCCGACCCATGGATGTCGGATTCTTTGCCGGCTCTCTCTTTGTCGTTGCCGCGCTCGCGCTTTTCCTTTAATGTCTTTCCACCCTCTTCGTGTTCTCATTCTCACTCTCAGACTGCCGTTCCGATTGGTTGTACAGGGGATCTACTGGTGTTGTACAGACTTATTGAGGCATATATATCGAGTGTAACGGGTGTATAGCACTCTTAGCGGTCCTTTTGACATGACGGATTGAGTGAGAGCTGTGAGCTTGATTACTGGTAACTCACTCGAATCGAAACTGCTGGAGACGATTATCCTCGGACGTGCAAAGATCCCGGATGACCCCGATCCAGGGAACTATGTCGTCGTCGACGTAGCGCAGTTCTCGACGACGGTCCCAGAACTATTTGCAAATGGCGCGGAGTATATTTACATTACCGAGGAACGGGGGAACGAACCAGCATTCAAGGCTGAGCATCCAGACGCGAAAATCGGCGGGAGTTCCGGCCCAGATTATCGAGGCGAAGAAGGATATGACTTCTTTAATTCGCCGAGTTTTGTGCAGGATATTGACGTCGCTGGTCGACCGACTGCGATGACCTCGACCAACGGTGGGAACGCAGTCACGGATCTTCGCTTAGCAGGCGGTGACGACATCGATATCTACGTTGGTGGGTTGACTAACGGGAAAGCGGTTGCCAACTATCTCGCAGACAGCGACCGCGGGACGTATTTCGTTGCCGCCGGCTCAAAAGGGAAACCCTCACCTGAGGATCTCGTTGGCGCGCTGTATATTGCGCGACAACTGCACGGGAAGCCACTGACACCGGAGCAACGCGACATCTATCGGGAGGTCGTTCAGTTTGGGAAGGGGCCGAAGTACGAGGAGAAACCACAGATCAAACGGACGGATCTTTACGAGTACACACTCGCGTTCGACAGCCGTGACATCGTTCCGAAACTGGACGGGCAACGACTCTATGACGTAAGTGGCGAGAGCGAGACCTGATGCAGACCGATATCCACACGCATACCACGTACTCGGATGGGTCGGACCTGGACGCAATGATTACCGCGGCCGAACAGGCTGGCTTGTCTGCACTCGGGCTGACCGATCATTGTATCGTCACTGCAGACGACTTCGGGCGACGTGCGAGATACGACCTCGTCGAAACGTATCGACAACGCCGGGAGGATATTCGTGCTGCCAGAGAGACGACTGACCTCCGACTGTACGATGCTGCCGAGGTAAGCTACGTCGAAGGGACCGAGTCGCGAATTGCGGCGTTTCTCGACACGGCCGACTTCGCATACACTATCGGGAGCGTCCACTTCGCAGACCAGTACGACTACACCAGTGGGACGCAGTACGGCACTGCGTCACCAACCCAACGCCGGAGAGCCGTCGAGCGGTACTACGATGCGGTAGTTCCACTCATCGAATCTGAACTCTTCGATGTACTAGGGCATCTTGACCTCCCAGAACGCATTCCAGCATTGCGGCGACACACAACTCGAGAAGATTACGAACGGGTCGCGCGAGCGCTTGTTGACTCCAAGACAGTCCCTGAAGTAAACGCTGGCCGCGTCCACGGCTCACTTGGCCGAGTACATCCTGACCCAGCGGTGCTAGATCTGTTCACCGAGTACGGAATCCAGTTCGTTCTTGGATCGGACGGCCACACGCCTGCAGAACTCTCGCAGCGAGTCCCCGAACTACGAGCGGTAACTGGAACACTAGACCGGTATCCTGTTTCTGATGTGCTACACGACAATCAACCGTGAGTTCTGAAAATCCTCGTCATCAGAGACGGCGACGAGTTCCGCGCTTCGGGCTCCTGCGTAGGCGAGCAAGAAGCCGAGTGCCTGCGGTACTGCGGGGTCGGGGAACAGCTGAGGCGGCCTCGCCCTTTCTGCGTCCGCTAGAACGGTGGATGGCTGGCCGACTGACATGACCGGTTGAACAGGTGTTCGTTCCCGCTCGCCGCTGCCGTCTACAGGTGAGCAAAACTCACCGACGTCCCGTTCACTGCATTCGCGGGACCCTCGCGTCGCTCGCGACCCACCATTCCGGGTGTGTATCACCGCTTGTATAGCGTCCGACCACCGCTCACAGCAGCACTGCGAACACCGGGTAGGAAACGGCAACTGCCAGCGAGGGTGTCAGGACCCACATCGTGACGATCCGCTTGGCTGCCGCTGGGTCGAAGAGGCTCCGCTCGTCGAGATCGGCCGGCCCCTCTGCACCGATGTCCGGAACATCCGGGACCGCTTCTGACCCCTCCGCAGGCTCTTCGTGTCGGGCGATGTCTCCGATGGTCGGACTCGCTGGCGCCTCCTCGGCGCGTGATGTAACCAGTGCCCCCGTCGCGACGTCGAGCTCCGACCGCTCGGGCGTCGGTGTGGCTAACTCCGAAAGCGTTGCAGCCCGACTCGCCCGCCCCCAGCCAAGCCCGATAATCGCTGAGGTAGTGCTGACCGCGAGACTCGCAGGGATGCCCAAGTATGAGAGGATCGTAATGACCGTCCCACCGACGACGGAGACGATCAGCGACGCGAGGATCGGGAGTTCCGTGATGTCGTCCCCGACTGTCTCCAGCGTACGCCGGGCGATGGTGAAACTCCCCAGCCCGAAGGCTACCACCGCGAGCAGGACTCCTTGGTCGACGGTAAGGGCGCCGCCTTCTCCGACAAGGGGTGCCACGGCGTTCGCCGCGTTCGACGCGCCCGCCGAGAACGCCATATAACAGCCGATGAGGACCACCGAAAGTGACCCGACGACGTCCTGTGGCGACGCGTTTTTGTTCAGATATGGGCGTGGAATTGTCCCTGAGCGGTCGATCTGGACGAAGTGGAGATCGAACTTCGTGAACGCGACGTAGCGGTCGAGATACGGGTAGAGGTAGCGCCCGACCACGAGCCCGATGGCGAGGCTCACCAGTGGGGCGACGATCCACGCTGAGACGATGACGAACATCAGCGCTTGGTTGAGCGTGCCCGACGCGAGCCCCAACCCGACGATGGCGCCGACAGCCGTCATCGACGTGGAGGCTGGGACGCCGTAGAGATTCGATATCAACAGCGATGCGCCCGTAAAAAACAGAACCCCGACGCTTGCAACGGGCGTGAACTGGGCTGCTGGCACGATACTGCTGCTCATTGTCGCGATGACGTTCCGACCTACGGTCCATGCCCCGAGGAAGCCGAAGCCGACGAACAGCACTCCCGCAGTCGCCTTCCGAACGAGGCGTGAGCCCACCGCCGGCCCGAACGCTACACCTGTCGACGAGCCGCCGATGTTGAAGCCAACGAACACGGCGACAGCGATGCCGGCGACGGTTAGCAGTGACACCATTGTGTGGGTCAACGACTCCGGAGTTTCAAATAATCCCCGACGTTCTTCTGAAGTCGTGTCTCGATGCTGTCACGCTGTCCGAGTTACAAGCGTTCATCCTCAGTGCCGTGCTTAACGAGTACGATCATCTCCCTCGTAATTCTGCACGTTCAGGGAACGGGAAGTGTCACTTGGCTGCAGTAGGCCGACCTCCACCGGGAGTAGCATCCAAGCAACAGGCTTCGCGACGGAATAAAAGGCTTCTCTGGAAGGTATCATCCGGAACGCGGTCGAAGCGGAACCCGATATCATCTCGTTGGGTATTCCGATGCCTGATGACAGGAGACGATGGGAACGGCGCTCATTGACGGAGCTACCGCCATCCGCCCACGATCACGACTGCTGCGAGTACGGCTGCGCCGGCGTCGACTGAACCAGCTTCGGTCATCACGAGGAAGTCCGGACCTCGATGGAGTCGTGGGCTCCCGATGCCGGTGATGATTACGACGCTGATCCTGGCTACTGGCGCTTTCACGTTCTCCTGACGTCTCCTAATGAGATGAGCTTCGGGCAGCTAGTCGGCGAACCCGAGGAGAGACATAAGAAGGCCAAGACAGTGCTTGCCTGGGCTGCGGACTGTATCGACACCGACGTGCTCCAAGAGATTGAGCGGTCCAAGCCAAGGATATCAAGCAAGCGTGGCGAGATGCAGCAGAGGCCGAACTGACCCGGCGTGAGATCGAACAGTTTGCTGAGGACCCGCCGGACGAACTCGATGGGTGGACGAAACTTGACGCCGACCACGACGCTGTCACGGTGGCCTACGTCGCTGACAACCACGGAATACCGTCGGTTGCGACCGTCTTCGAGAGCGCTAACGGCGAGTTGAAGACACTTGAGCTTACGCTGGAGGAATGGAAAGAGAACGACAGTGACCCTCGCGATGCGAGGCCGAACCGGTACTGTGTGACGACTGATGGCGACAGGGCCTACGCCGGTCTTCGGTCACATTTGCTGACCTTCGAGGTTGAGCCGATGGAGCGACTTGAACTGTAGGTTGCTCCAGCGATCAGTACAGGTGGTGCAGTGAGCATCCACACGAGCGGAGTGAGTGCAGTATCCTGAACGCGAGCGAATCGAATGCACGCCCGAGGCAGGAAAAGGTAGCTTCCCAGACTCTCTGAACGGCTATTTCACCGAAAACAGCGTCCGACCAGTAGAGTTCAACAGTGTCGCTGAAGCTACTTTTCGGGCATCCACGCTGGCCGGGGGACCGTCGCGTTTCCAAACTCAGAAACGTCGTATATCGTCTGGTGAGTGAACTTCTCGTTCCCTCTCGTGATATTGTATTCTGCGATATATCCTTCCTCAGCAACAATGATGTGCCCGGTTGCGGTATTGGCTGGGACAAAGTCAGGGTCTCTGATACCAGTCACAGTGTATCTGACAGCTGTCGTCCCCTCAACAATAACAGTCTCTGTCGCGTTTATTTCGAGACTCAGCAAGGGCCGTCGAAGTCCCTCGTGCGAGGCGACACGGTCTCGTTCCCAATCCTCACCGGGACGCTGTTCCAACTCGCCTGATATTCGATCATACTTGTACACACCATCAGCGTTATAATATGTGTGTGAGTCCGTACCGTACCTCGTATCGACAAACCGCATTTCGGCGGTGCCAGCATCGGCATCGAGCGTTCGCACTATCGTTTGGTTCGTGCCTCCGCTGATAGTAACCAACCGGCTTTTGTGAGAGGTATTCTTCACTGCCTCAGAGTGCGTTTGCAGTGCAGTAGAGACGTTTGAGACTGTTATCCCCTCCTGAGACCACCCCGGTGGATAGGAAAAGTTTTCGACCGTCGAGTCGGGAGTCTGGGTCTGGTGGTCTGTGGTAGGTACCCCAGCACAACCAGCCAAGAGGATGACAACAGCCAGTGTTATCGCAGGGAGGGCATCTTGAGGGCGGTTGACCATATCAGCACAAATTAGCTACCAGTAAAGATGCTTGTGATCGCTCTCTATCAGGACAAGCAATGTATTCGAGATAGGTCCGTATCGATTGGATAGCCGAATTTGGACGAAAATCAGTTACTGGTGCTCAGAAAGCAGGTCTACCTTGGATCTGGTTCACTCGCTTTCACAGGTAATTTTCTCAGGCTGGATCAACAGGTCCCACATACTGGCTCGTGATCGTGTCACTGTCTCGCCACTGCAAATAGTAAATTACGGTCATCGATAGTCTTCGTGGTAAGCGTACCCGCTATTTGTGAAATCTCTGCCTTCTCACGCGCCTCGGAAAGTTGGTCCTCCCAGTCATCTTCGTCCCAGTCCTCCGGTGTGTCGGGCTAGTCTGTGGATTGATCGCCCGTTTCGGCTGCCACTTCTAGGTCTGCACAGAGTGTCTCGATATCCTCGATGCTCGTTCGTATATCTCAGTCAACTCTGGGGGGATCGAGTCACGGTCAATGGCTCGGCGTTTTTCGAATCCGGTCTCGGCATGGGCGCGATCGGGCATGTGCTAACCAACGCACTCTCATTAGTTGTCGGTTGTGTTGGTTAGCTACGTGGAAGTGCGATTACGGTCGGTTACAAGCTAGCATTATCCCTGCTCCAGCGATTGGTCAGGATTCTCGAAGACGGCGGTCAATTATACGTGGTGGCTCAGATCTTTCTCACTGCGGAAAAAGCTGCAAAGAGAGCGAATAATCCACCAATGCCGATAGCTATGATTGGTGCACTCGATGTTTTGTTCTTTAGAAACGCATCTCCTGGCTCGTCTGGCGACACATATGCAGTCGTCTGTGTTCCCTGTTCGTAATCTTCAACCGCTGATTCGGCTGCTGATCGTGTCTCATAATTACGCTCAATATTCGCTGGATAGAGTTTTGTTCCAGTGTATTTTGTCCCATTGTACGTGTATTCAAATTCGACGGTTGGTTCGTACTCTACGCCCGGGTTCGATGATGTGCCACTATCTGTCTCGATGCTGAGTTCTGTGACGGTCGCGTCCACTTCAACCGAATTTCGAACCGCTTCGGTCTGCTGGACGTAGTCAAATCCGCCGTAGCCGGCGATAGCAATACCGACAAGCATGTATAGTACTGCGCCGCCCAGGGTATCAGGACCGTTCACACTGAGATCTGAATCCTTGGCCATACTACCAGCCCCCTTCAGATTCTTCGGACGTTCTCGGCACCCAATTGTCACCGCAGTCCCTGAGTAATTGTGGACTAGCTCGCTTCTGTAACTGAACGTGACAGGGCAAGCAGGGGGTGTCTACAGTTCGGATATAATGCCGTGAGAGTGGACCGTGGGGCCTCTGGAGGGCGGAATTCACAACGTAGCATCCTGTTCTCTAGTCACTAAAAAGATGTTATAGAACAGTTTGCATACCCTCAACAGCGCCTTCTATCAGATGGTTAATACAAACGGTACTGCCCAGTTGAGCCAGTTTGAGACGTGAGCAGTTCGTGTCCGTTTGCCCATTTGCTACCAGACAATCTGCTACCTGTCTTTCGAGTGGTTGGGTAGTATCGGACCCGATTTCACTCTGAGGATTGATGACGCTACGAATGAGTTGTTACGTTCCAAAACAGTTTTCAATATTTAGGTTGGCCTAAATCGTGTGCAAGACAATTCCACCGGCTCTCGTACATCGACGCGACGAGATCTCATTAAGTACGGCAGCGCCCTCGTCGGTAGCGGATTGCTCGCTGGTTGTACCGATGGGGATGGCTCCCAGTCCAACACGAATGAGTCGGGTTCTATACAGACCACGACCAGGACTTCTGACACGACCACGGCTGATAGTTCGTACTCAGTGTCGATAGAACCAGCCGGCGAAGTGACCTTCGAGTCCGTTCCCGAAACGTGGGTCGCAGAAAACGCCAGTTGGGGAGACATGGGTGTCGCACTCGGTTTGGAGAAGCCGAGCGCGGTCGTCCTCACGGGTGAGTACCGGACATGGGCATACGAGGACATTCCGGGCCTGTCCACAAGCAAGGAAGATATGGTCTCGCTCTGGCAGGACGGGATTTCCAAGGAGACGCTTCTGGAAATCGATAGCGGCGTCCATTTTATCGACCCGAACTATATGACTAATCTCATCCCCAACTGGGAACGTGCGGATGTTACGGAGATGGCTGACCGAATCTCTCCGTTCTGTGGCAACACGAGTTTCTCGACGTATCCGTGGCACGAAGACTATCCGTACTACTCGCTGTACGAGGCCACCGAGAAGGTCGCACAGGTATTCCAGAGAATGGACCGTTTTGAGGCGCTTCAGACGCTCCACGACGAGACCATTTCGGGCATACAGGAACGATTGCCACCCGAAAGCGAGCGGCCGGCTATCGGGCTCCTCTCTCCAGCATCAACCGAACCGGAAAAATACTACCCCTACCGGCTCGATGACACGACCGCATACAAACACTGGCACGACCTCGGTGTGAGCGATGCTTTTGAAGCTTCAGACATCCAGAGTTTCACCTCAGACCGCGGCACCATCGATTATGAGACGCTATTGGAGGTTGATCCCGAGATTATGCTGTTCTACACAGACACGTATTGGACGCGCTCGGAATTCCGTGAGACGTATCTTACGTTCCTCCAGGGTCACAGCGTAGCGAGCCAACTTAGCGCAGTCCAGAACGGAGAAGTCTACCCGGCGGGCGGGATGTACCAGGGCCCAATTATCAACCTCGCAAAGACCGAGCGTGCTGCAAAACAGCTATTCTCCGATATCTTTGATCAAGACGAGCAACTGTTCAGCCGTCAACGAGTCGCCAATATTCGGAACGGAGATATCTAGGCCGCTTAGCTGACTCTCGGCGTCACACCCGTTGTGAACTGGGGAATCGCTGTGGTCGTTCCGTTCGTGTCACGACTACTCACTACACTTCTGGAAACAGGAGGTCATTCCCGGTTCCTGCAGCTGGCAGACAGCGGCGTCGGCGGCGACTAGCCGTATGGATGCATTGTCGTCGTCCGGACCAGCGTGCCACTGGGCTCACCGGTAGCGGCGCACTCCTGCTGGTAGGGTTCCAGTCGTGATCGACACCGGGGTGAGTACTAAGATCGGTCATCCTTTGAGCACCGCCCGGCGCTCGACAGCAATATCGTGGGTACAGTCCCCGACCACATGACGGAGTCGCCACTGGCCCGTGTCTGGTGGCGCTGTATCGGTCGCAGGGTCCGGTGATGGACCGACACGGACCATCGGGGACATCAGTTCTCGCCTCCTTCGAAGGGTGGGGACGGCTGCTGTCGCGTTCTCCCAGTGCGTAGTCTGTGTGGGTGACGGTGAACGAAATGCGGTCATCAACCCGACCAAATGTCTGAGCCAGCTGTCGGCGTGTGGCTGTGTCCGGATCGGATGCTTGCAGTCTGTAGAGCGGTTCTGTTGGGAGGTCCGCCAGCAGTACATCCGTGGCGTGATCGTCGGTGACGGAACTGACTAGCAACAGCGGCTCACTGTTGATGGTCGTGATAGCGACGATCTCGCCGACGGCCGACTGTGGAGTCATCGGCCTGCCTCCCGAGAACGTACGTGTGAGTGTGTAGCTGTCGAATTATCGACAGACGGCAAGCGGATATCACAACCTCTTTTATTACCAACTGCATACCAGTCGGTTAGGTTCTGCCCCTCGCTCCATGTTTCCCTGATAGCCAGTTGTCCTATCGAATGTGTTGGGTGCAGGACCTGTCGCCTGCAACGGCGACATTGGGTGGTGCGTGGCACGCCGCTTTCCCCCGGCTGCCACCCGCCTTGCTGCTGCTCGGAATGTAAGAGTTGTGCAGTCGTTTCTGTGTTCTGTGGCTGGTGGTTCAGTCGGTTGTGGCTCGTCGGTAAACCGACAGACAGCGTGGGGATATCACAAACGTTTTCGTGACCACTCGTGTCAGGACTACATGGGTTCCGTGCCCTGTTCGATTCCATTGGATTCATCCATCCTCCCAATTGTGTCGGGGCTGGAGCCTGTCGTCGACATCCACGACGGCGACAATGGATGGTGCGTTGCACCCCAACTCTCCCATCCCCTAGCAACCCACCATTCTCTTTGCGCGACCAGTAGCGACTGGTGTTCTGTGAGTGAGTGCGGAAACTGCGGCTCGCATTACGTGGTGTACCGGGAGTGGACGGACATCTGGAGTGTGGCGGTAGAGTATTGAGACGCTGTCGATCGCTAGCGGGAATGTCCTTCACTGGGAGTACAGTGTAGCTGAACGGCTCTGGTACCTAGTTAGGGCCACGCTCCGGTGTGTGCCCGTTCGCCTGGGACTCTGCTCGGCAGTCATTTATTGCTCGGGTACTTCCCTGAAACGACTACTCGGTAAGCCTGCACATTGACCACTAATCTGTCACCGAAGGATTATACTGATGTCCGCAATTCTCACACCGGTACACTGGCCGCCATCCACCACCTGTCACAAATCGCTTGGCGTAAGCGTCTACTGCTCCACATTCAGGACAGACTTCAGGTGGCTCAGTAAGATTATCGCCCACAACCGCGATTCGCCACGTGTCAGTGTAAGCATTGGGCTGTACTGATCAACTCTCAAGGCGATGAACAGACCGTCTCGCCAGAGTCGTTCTCTTACCGTGAGACGGACGCCTCGCCGCAGCAACCCGAGATAGCCCGAGACGATGTGTCTGGCCACCGATGACTATCGCGAAGAATGATGCGGTCTAAAGTGTCTATGCAACAGGGATAACCACACGTTGGTCAAAGCGTAACCCATGTCCCCAACCAAGTCCCTCGTATTCGCTCTGTTCTGTGGTCTCGCTGTCGGCGGTCTTGTCTACCGATTCTTGCTTCCGGATTGGTTCTTCGCGCTCGGCATTGCAGCAGTGTACGCCGGTAGTGTGTACTTTTATTTCTCGTTCGATATCCCGTTGCTAGAAGAACATATCACGTTTCGGAAACATCCACACAGACTTGGCCATGCAGTTGGGATGTTCGGGCTGAGTATAAGTCCAGTAGCACTCATCGAATACGTTGACCTACAAGGACCCGAGGTCGTCGGAGTTCCGTCTGGATCACTGGTGTGGTTGCCTACCTTTTCTTGGTGTCACTCGCTCAAAGCCAAGAGTAATATTGGCAACTCAGACAGACCAGTGCCTTATCCATAACTGTCGGTAACTGGCTCTCCCGGCAGGATTGCAGACAGCCTGAGTATCACAACTGGAAATGTGTGGGGCGGATTAATATACACTAAGGCGAGACTATGTGATGATGGCACAATCGATTTCAGAGTTTGTCGAGTATGAGGAACAAGACGGCGTTGGTATCTGGTATATTGAAGATATGCCTGCAGCCGTCGAGAGCGGCGACATGGAACAAGCCGAACAACACTATGTTGAGACAGCAAGCGATCCAGATATGTATAGTGTCATCGTTGAAATCGGGAACGTAGAAAACGCTAACCGCGAGGTTCTTGAGCATGTCAATAAGAACTGGACTGAAGTGTCCGAAGAATCTGGCGTCAAAACGACTGCATATGTCGCTGATGGGCTGTCACGTCTAGCAATTAGCCAGAACAATGAAGCTAAGAGCGTCACGACAAAAGGATTTGAAGACTTTGACGACGCGCTTGAGTGGGCTCAGGAGCAACAGCAGAAGTTCATGGACTAAGACGGTTTAGCTTTGAAGTCACTATCCGTCTGTGAGTATGTATTACGGTCGGTACGATAGCCCCCATTTGTGTGGCGGCGACGATCTACTTGATGATGGGGCCGTCGAAATCGAGGACATAATGGATGAGCGTCAAGGTGTCCATCGAGACCCCAGAGAAGTCGACGCAGCTTCAGAAATCAAACAGGGCCGCTGCCGTCGAACGCCTTCCGACAGGCGTAGCGATTCTGGTTGATCGCCTGTACACGTCTATCGAAACACGGACAGTAGATTATAAACAAACCTATTTCTCCATATAACTCTAAGACCAACTACAACGAAGATACATCTCACTTATACCTCAGATCTGTGTCTAAAATATTACTAATAGCCAGCAAATCATGTATATTTGTCTTCGGATACGAAAATATGGAAGCAAAATGCTGTTGAGTGCGAATTTCTGCAAACACAAACGCAAGAACATAAGCACCCTAAACTGCTCCAGCACCGCGAAAGAAGAAATTGACAACGATTGGCTCAGACCTGTCAGCTTTACATAGAATCAGCTCATCCGAACGCGAGCCAAATGATAGTACGCACGTTTAATAGTCGGCATCCCTTTGATTCGGGTAGACACAGTATGGGATGCAAGGTCGAGACACTGGCTGACCGGTATGACCTCACCGCCCCTGGGTCAGGGGACCACTCTCTCGACGAGTATCTCGTGGCTCGCTGGACCGGCCGTGACGGACGATCAGCGGACGGGTACAAATCGCTCACGGAGTGGTTCAACAAACGGGTTCTCAAAGAGCTATACGCCGAAGTAGATCGGGAAACACTGGGTGTCCATCTGGACCGTGAGTACGAACTCATCACCGGTGATGACGACGTAGCGTACGACGAGCTGGCGGCCGCGCTTGCTGCTGATGGACTCGACGTCGAGCGTATCGAGAACGAACTCATCTCTTGGAGCACGATGCGCCATCATCTCAAGGGATGCCTCGAAGCGGACAAAAACACTAACGAGGCGAAGACTGACTGGGAGTCAAACACCGTCGAGGTCGCCCGACAGCAGACCGAGGAAAAGGCCCAGTCGGTTCTCTCTTCGCTGGCATCGAAGGAGCGACTCGCAGATGCTGAGTCCGCCGAAGTAGATGTCCAGGTAAAACTCGGCTGTTCGGACTGTTCCGTTCGGGTCCCGTTCGACGAGGCGGTCGAGCGTGGCTACGTCTGTGAACAGCACGTCTCGGATGAAGACGAGAAAGAGACTACCGTGGATAGCTGGAAGAACACTCTCTCGTCGGTGATTACACCATACGGTGCGGTCGAAGCGGTTCAGTGTCTAATACTCGAAGAACCATCTCTCTTGGAGACACTCCTACTCCCGGCCTTCTGAATATGACATGGGAACTCACAGTCGAGAATATCGCCGGGATTCGTAGCGCAAACGAGGCAATTGAACCTGGAGTGAACGCCGTCCGGGCGAGTAACTGGCAGGGGAAATCGAGCTTTCTACAGGGTATCCAGACAGTGTTCGGGGCTGAGACGCCGCTCACTGAGGGTACTGATCAGGGGCGGGTCGAACTCAACGCGGACGGGGAGGCGTTTGAAGTTCGACTCGAGCGGGACGGCGTGGCGGTCAGTCGCCGCGGTACCCCATACCTTTCGTCCGAGTACGACCGAATCTGTGCCGATCTGTTCGCGTTTCTCGACGAGAACAACGCTGTTCGAAAGGCAGTCCGAGACGGCGACCCGCTTGAGCCGGTGCTTACGAAGCCGCTCGATTTCGAGGACATCGACAGCCAACTGGCCGAACTGCGGTCCGAACGAGACCAGGTCGAACGCGAACTCGAACGGGCTAACGATGCGGCAGAGCGGCTCCCCAAACTGCAGGAGCGAGAGACCAATCTTGAGGCTGAGCTTGAGGAGCTACACAGCGAACGGGAGGCACTTGACGCCGACGGCGACGACACCGAGGCCAGAGCAGAACTCAGCGACCTCCGAGCAGAGCGAGAACGCGTGCAGCGACGTATCGACCGGCTTGAGCAGACTGTCGAGCGAGTGGAAACCCGGCTCGCCGAGAACCGCACTGAACTCTCTGAGCTGACTGTCCCGGAGGAGAGTAATGTAGAGATGGAGTTAGAGCAGGTCCGCGAGCGTCTCGAATCGCTCGAACGGGACCGGGAGCTGTTACAGGGGGTTTTCGAGGCTAACAAGCGGGTGCTCGACTCGGACCGAACTGAGTTGCTGACTGACGTCTCTCGGGACCTGCTCGGGGACACAGTCGAGTGTTGGCTCTGTGGAACGGAGACGACGGGCGACGAGATGGCTGACAAGCTTGACGCACTGGACGAGCAAATCACCGAGCTACGTCGTGAGGAATCAGAGTACCGGACACGAGTCGAAGAGCTTGAGGCCCGCCGTGATGAGGTCAAAACCGCCCGCCGGCAGGAAGCGGACTTGACGGACCGAATCGCCGAGCTGGAAACGTCTCTCGACGAAAAAACCGAGGAACTCTCTTCGGCCCGCGACCGACTGGCCGATCTGGAGGCTCGCGTCGACGAGGTGGCGGAGTCCGTCGAGACAGAATCGGAACGGCTCACCGACATCGAGAGTGAGATCAAATACACAGAAGCGGAACTCGAAGATGTTCGAGCGGAACTGGCCGACGCCGAGTCCCGTGCCGAGCAGCGTGAGATGCTCAGCGCGGAGTACGACGATCTCACGGCCGAGATCGCTTCGCTTCGGAACCGTAAAGATGAGATCAAGCAGGACCTCCGCGAGTCGTTTTCGACGGCGCTAGCGGAGCTGTTCGAACGTTTCGATACTGGTTTCGAGATGGCTCGCCTGACCAGTACGTTCGACCTCGTCGTCGCTCGTGATGGGCGCGAGACGACACTCGATGCCCTTAGCGAGGGTGAGCGGGAACTCCTCGGTCTTGTCGTTGCACTCGCCGGTCACGAGGCATACGACGTGGGTGAGCGTGTCCCGGTGTTGCTCCTCGACGGGCTGGGAAGCCTCGCAAGTGACAACATCGCCACCTTCGTCGAGTACACTGCGGACCGGGTTGACTATCTTGTCTTGACAGCGTATCCTGAACACGGCGGGTTTGACGCAAACGAACTCTCCCCATCCGACTGGGACGTCGTCTCTCATCGGGCCGAAACCAAAGCGTAACGCTAACCCAAGCAGCGATCGGTTCGGCCCGTGGTAACATGTAATGCATTCTCGCCAGACTTATATTTCCGATTACGTTAGCCGCTGATGTGATGAGCGAGTTTACCGAAGCCCACGAGCGTGGAGTCCAAGCATTTACCAAGAGCTTATTGCACAGGGAACAGACGTGTAGCAACTGTGATTTCCAGGATACAGTCCTCCACAGCGACTGGCAGACCCATGTCGAGACGGACCACCAGTCGGGCCACATACGGTATCGGCTTACGTGTCCGGACTGCCAGTCCGAGGAAGTGCTCGATATCGACATTTGAGTCTAGCGGAGTTGCCGGAGTAGACCCGAAGACACTCGTAGTAACAACCACTAAGTCATTGTTAGATCTGGACTGTGAAGGATGAGGGCACTGCTCGCCCCGTCACTCCTGTGGCACAGCGTAGGCACCGAGGGCGAAAACCAGCGCGGCGAACATCGCCAGTACCAGCAGGTCGAGCCAGGCCGTTTGGTTGAGGTACGTGACGTTTCTGACCCCGCGAGAGAAGTACGTGAGCGGTGACAGACCGATCACCGGGCGGAACCACGTCGGAAGCCGCTCCGGCATAACGAACGTCTCAGAGAGGAACACGAGCGGCAGCGCGACGGCATTACTGGCAGCGACAACGCCGTCCTGTGAGCCAGTGATCCGTCCCAGTATGGCTCCGAGCCCGCAAAAAACCACGACCGCGAGGATGATAAACGGAAGGAGCAACGGTGAGAGTCGGATAGTCCCGCCCACGAGCAGTTCTAGCGCCCCTAGTACGACGGTACTCGCGAGAACGATGATAGCGATGTTAACGAGTGTGTGCGCAGCCAACCACTCGCGAGAAGTCGCAGGCGTGGTCGACAGCTTCTGAAACCGGTTCCCGTCCCGATATCGGGCGAGTGAACTCCCGATTCTGGACAGCGGTGTCAAGAGGACGATAACCGCCAGATAGCCCGGCACGTAGAAGCTAGTCGGGTGTCCGAACAGACCGCCGCCCGCCGGGTTCGTCTGAACGATGATGCCAAAGATCCCGACGAGGATGAGCGGGAATCCGAAGGTGAAAAACACGGCCGTCCGCCGACGAAGGAACGTTCGCCACGCCGCTCCGGCCTCGGCAGTGATACGGCTCGTCCGACTCATCGGGACCGACCTCCGGCAGTCATGGGCTCTCGCGAGGGTCCGTCCTCGTCGGTACTCTCATCGGTGAGGCTCAAGTAGACATCTTCGAGGGAAGGGTCGGTCCATGTGAGCGTCTCGTACGTGACCCCCTGCGCGTCCAGTTGTCCGACGACCCGTCCGATATCAGCTGTCGCAACATCCAGAATTCGTATGCCGTCTTCCGTCGGCTCGACCTCTGCGTCAAGCCCCGCCAGTTGCTCTGGAGACGTTTCTGTCTCGACGAGGAGATGCGTACCGCCGCCGTAGGATGCGATAAGGTCGGTCGGCGGGCCGACTTCGACGAGTGTGCCGTCATCGAGCAAGGCGACTCGGTCTGCGAGCTGCTGGGCTTCTTTCATGTAGTGGGTCGTGAGAAATATCGTCGTCCCCTCGGCCGCCAAGTCGTCGATGAGTGACCAGAGTGACTGACGACCAGCCGGATCGATTCCCGTCGTTGGCTCGTCGAGAAAGAGGAGGTCAGGGTCGTTGACGAGAGCAATGCCGACGCAGACACGCCGCTGCTGCCCTCCTGATAGGTTCCTGTACCACGTCTCATCGGCTGTTTCCATGCCGACAGCAGTGAGTACGTCGTCGACGCGCTGGGGGTCGTCGTAGAGTCCCTGATAGTACGTTACTAGTTCACGTGCTGTCAGCCGTTCCGGCGGTGTAAACGACTGGGGCAGCAATCCGAGACGACCGTCCTCGACACTGGTCGGTGACTCGCCGAAGATGCTAACCGAGCCCGAATCGGGTGTTGTTGTTCCAGTAAGGGCTTCGACGAGGGTCGTCTTTCCAGCCCCATTTGGGCCAACTAGTGCGAATATCTCCCCACCGTCGACATTAACCGACACGTCGTCGATCGCGATCGTGTCGCCGTAGCGCTTGCTTATACTCTCCGCTAGAACTGCTGGGGGCATAGCTGAACGTGTGCTGTCTTCGGACCTAAGCTATTCGCTTCGGGACGACGGTAGTACGAAACCGGCGGGACAGAAGAATTGATAACGGTTCAGTTTTAGAATTACCTGTTGGAATGCCAGACAAACCGATACCATCGGTTATAGAAGAACCAGCGATGCGTGACGCTCTCGCTACGGTGGTCGAGCACAGTGACAACGGAAACGAACCGCTCCAGTGGAACGACGTGAGTGGTTCGCTGTCCAGTGAAGAGTGGGGGCGGCTCGTACGGGAGGAGGTGCTTGTCAGTGACGGCACTGGATTTACCTTGGCGAATCCAGAGCGGGTGCGGGAGGCACTGCAACCGGACGAACCGCTGGACACAACGACGGACACGGACGGAATCGAGGCTGAATCGTGGGCCTGGTATGACAAGACAGCAGGGCTGGCGGCCCTCTCGCTCTTTGCAGGGTACTGGAGCACCGGTATCAGGAATACCATCGCATCGTACGATGATCTCCTTCTTGCTCCGATCACGGATGCGCTCCCGTTTTTCGCCGTCATCATATTGCTCGCACTCGTCACCGGACTGTATTCGACCGTACTGCAGTCACGGCTGAGAGACACCGAGACGATACAGGCGTATCAGGAGCGGATGAACGAATTGAAAGAACGCAAGGAGGCGGCAAAAGAGCGCGGGGACGATGAAACACTCGAGGAACTACAGGAGGAACAACTGGAAGCCGCTGGCGACCAGCTCGGGATGTTCAAACTACAGTTCCGGCCGATGGTGTGGATCATGCTCTTGACCATTCCAGTGTTCCTTTGGCTCCGGTGGAAAGTCCGTGGCGGGCATCTCAGTGGGACCGAAGCCGGGTTGATCGTACCACTCGTCGGTGCCGTCGGCTGGCAAGAGCCGTTGTTCGGACCCATGAAAACATGGATTGTCTGGTACTTTCTCTGTTCGATGGTATCGCGGCAGCTCATCCAGAAGACCCTCGATATTCGACCGTCCGCCTCGCCGTCGGACTGACAGGCCCTAAGTGGTTGTTACTTGGCCCCCGAAAGATTAAAGACGAAACTGATTAGCGACACGGCGATAGGATGTCGAGTGAATGCCGTCGTCACGCTCGCGTCTCAAGTCACCGGTATCGCTAGTCGTCTTCAGCATCGGCGTCTGTTTCCTTGTACTGGGAGCGCTGGGGGCACTGGCCGACACTCACCCGGCGATCGGTGTCTCAGGGTGGGGACTGTATGCCGATAGGAATCTGGAGGTCATCGGGGTGCTTACCGGCGGTGTCGCACTCCTCGGGGAGTCAGTCCTCATACCGGCGGGCTGTGATACCCCGCCAACACTCGATTGCCAGACAGTGTACATGACCGAGCCATTGCAGGAGATGCTTCTTTCGCTTGCCGCGGAAGCGGAGCCGGACACGGTGTCGTTCGGCCTCGCGGTCACGCCGGCGGGAGAACTCGAAGCCGGTATCGACGCCCCTGACCAGGCCCCGGTCTTTTCAGACGTCTACCTACCCGAAGCGCCGAACTCGGTCAGTTCCGTATTCGGCATTGACCTGTCGACCCCACCACAGCGGACGCAGGGTCGGTTCATCTCACACCCACGCTCCGGGCTGGAGGTGACCAAACGCGATGACCTGCACGAAGTCGTCTTTGTGGCTGTGCCACCCTGGGACGCTGCATCTATTGCGGCGTTTGATCGGGCAGGCCGGCGCCACCGTCTCGAAACGGTGGACGCGGCGGCGAACCCGGACGTTCCCGAACCAGTAAACATTTGAAAGGCCACACAAGAGATAGCGACAACCACCGCGTCAGCAGTATCATCGGCAGCGCTACGTAGAGTGGCAGCGGTAGAGCTGCCTGTGACCTGTTCTGACGTGGGGGTCTCACAAGCATGACGCATATGATTCGTTGTCGGTACAGCTGTCAGTATGGTATCGTTACTTGGCCGTGCGCTGGAGGACAGCGATGAGCTGGAAAGACACTGCAGAACCCGTGCTGGTCCGGATGCCAGCCGTCCGCAAGCCGGACCGACACATCCCGTTCAAACGGAAACTGGCGTGGACGGCAGGCGTGCTGGTCCTCTATTTTTTCCTGACGAACGTGATGCTGTTCGGGCTTGATATCACCCGTGATCAGGCCGTGTTCGGTCGCTTTAGCTCGATACTTGCGTCCGGCCAGGGGTCAGTGCTACAGCTCGGCATCGGACCCATCGTCACGGCGAGTATCGTCTTACAGCTGCTAGGTGGAGCCAATCTCCTTGGACTCGATACACAGAACGACCCACGCGACCAGATACTCTATCAGGGCCTTCAGAAGCTGCTGGTGCTTGTGATGATCTGTCTGACCGGCTTGCCGATGGTGTTTGCAGGGAATTTCCTGCCCGTTGATACCCAGGTGGCCCAGTCGCTAGGTATTGGAACCGCTGGTGTCCAGTGGCTCATCTTCGCACAGATGTTCGTCGGTGGATTACTCATTCTCCTCATGGACGAAGTGATCTCCAAGTGGGGGGTCGGCTCCGGTATCGGCCTGTTTATCGTCGCTGGCATCAGTCAGCGACTCGTCGGTGGGTTGCTTACACATCCGGTTATCGGCGGTCAACAGTACGGTATCATCCTGACCTGGATACGGATAGCAACCGGTGACGTCCCTATCGGCCCCGTATTCAGTTCCGACGGCCTTCAGGCACTCCTGTTCACACAGGGCCATTTACTCCAACTCTTTACGACGCTCCTCATCTTTGCTATCGTCGTCTACGCCGAATCCGTGCGTGTGGAGATCCCACTCTCGAACGCGAGAGTAAAGGGTGCGAGAGGTCGGTTCCCGGTGAAACTCATTTACGCGAGCGTCCTCCCGATGATATTCGTCCGCGCGATACAGGCGAACATTCAGTTCCTGGGCCGTATTTTGCGGGCGCAACTGGAGAGTCTGCCAGCGTGGCTCGGTGTCTACGCGAACGGGCGTCCTGTCGGGGGACTGTTTTATTATCTTGCACCGATCCAATCACCGCGTGACTGGATGTGGTTCCTCGGCGAGGTCACCCAACCCGTCTGGAAAATACTGCTTCGGATGGGCATCGACCTGACGTTTATGACCGTCGGTGGTGCCATCTTCGCCGTCTTCTGGGTCGAGACTGCCGATATGGGGCCTGAGTCGACGGCACAGCAGATCCATAGTTCCGGGATGCAGATACCCGGCTTCCGCCAGAACGTCGGCGTCATCGAGAAGGTTCTGGAACGGTATATCCCGCAAGTCACGGTTCTGGGAGGCGCGCTTGTCGGTCTGCTGGCGGTCATGGCGAACATGCTCGGTACCATCGGCGGTGTTGGGGGAACGAGCTTGCTGCTCACTGTCTCGATTACGTATAAGTTGTACGAGGAGATTGCTGAAGAGCAACTCATGGAGATGCACCCCATGATGCGCCAGCTGTTCGGGTGATTTTGCGCGGCGAGTGGTCGCTCTCTGCGGGTTTTGAACTGCGCATAACATCAACGCTGCTCAGAAAACAACCACTAAGCCCCTGTTAATATGTTCCTGTTCCGGGAGTTATAGAAGCATCGAGTGCGTTTCCGTCTCTATGGAGGAAGAGAACACTCATCCAAAACCACCAGTTGATCTGTCCGATAACATTGTTTCTGTGTTACAAGATGCGTCTGTTCATGACTTACGGGAGAGTGTGATATATGCTCAGGAGCTACTCCAGCATAATCATGAACCGACCGAGCAAATAGAGCCATTACCGGGTGAAGAGATCGTCGAAATAAAAGGTGAAGGCAAGCGGTTCACGGTACTGAAACGCCAGCAGTGTGCGGATAATTGTCCCGACTGCCCACACGGGCCGTATGTTTACGAAGTTACACAAGAAAAACAACTGAACGGCGAGACACACTTTCACTGGGCGTTCATTGGCCCATATATTGCAAACGAATAGCTTAGTCGTTGCCGCCGCTGGTGTGCGGTGACTCGGCGTACTTGAGCTGGAAGAAGGCGAATATCAGTGAGAGGATCACGGCGAAACCTGCACCGAAACCAATGAAGTGTGGTTGTAACGGGACTCCCGCTTGATGGGGGTCTACTTCGACGGGGCCACCACCACCAACAGTTGTTGTTGGATACTCTTCGCCCACGACCACAGCGCCCTTCATACCGAGGCCTTTGTGCGGGTCACAGTAGTACTTGTAGAGACCAGCCTCCTCGAACGTGTATTCGTAGTTGACGCCAGCACTCCCCGTTGGTGACCCTGAGTCAAGCGGGCCGTCGCCGTCCGAGACTACGTTGTGGCCACCACCCTCGCCCGTCCACTTGAACTTGACTGTCGTGCCCGTGTCGACGTGAATCGCAGGCGGGCCGAAGCCGAACGCGCCGCCGTTTGCCTGCACACCGACTTCGACCGTTGCCGACTTCTGCCCTGTCGCGTCGACGGTACTCGTTGGGTCACTGAAGTTTCCGACGTCACCGAACCACCCGCCGTAGTCCGGCACTGTGGTTGCTTCACTCCCACCGCCCTCACCGCCACCGTCCTCCTGCGCGGCTGCGGTTCCAGACATGCTAAGCGTGCTCAGAGCGGTCGCTGTACCTCCGGCTGTCTGGACGAACTGCCGTCTGTCCATCTCAGTTCTACCGTCATGTACACATCTGCATAAATCTACGGAAAAAGATATCCCGGCTCGCTACCGGCGGTACCCGCGGAGCCACCGCGTCACGAACGATGTGATACCGAGGTTGCGTTTGGCCATGATAACCGTACTCTGTGCGCGCCGCCCGACGGTTTCGGGAATGGCTCCGACGACTAATTGCTGGAGCATACTCTCACGCGATGCGCCGATGACGGTCATGTCAACGTCGGCAGTGGCCTCGACGATGGTGCCGGCGACGTCATCACTCTCGATACGCCTCCGGGTCGTTTCAACGTCGTTCAGGATCGAGGCCGTCATTTCGAGCAGTCCCTCGCTGGCCTCGGCCGGCTCTCCGGAGTCGGCCACGGTCAGTATCTCTACCCGGGCATCGTTACCTCGTGCTACTGCCCGGGCCACCTCAGCGGCGAATTCCGCGTGGGGCCCACCTGCGGTGGGGACCAATATGTCGTCGACGGTTGGCTGGTCTCCGATTCGCTGGACAAGCACGTCACAGCCCGCCTGGGTAACCACTTGGTCGACGTTGCTCCCCAAGGCGACATCCCGCCGGCGGCCCTGGCCGCGCCATCCCATCAACACGACGTCGACATCGTTCTGCTCAACGGTGTTCAGGATCGCTGGGGCGACTTCGTGTCCGATTCGAATGGTCCCACTGACCGGGACATCGGGCCGCTCGTTCTCTGCGAACTCCAGCGCCGATTCAAGTACGGCACGTTCCTCCGAGACGAACTGACGGCCCTCCGAGAGCGGTGTCTGCTGTGGGACTGTGACGACGCTCATCACTTCTATTTCCGCATTGCGGTCGGCTGCAACGTCGAACGCGGTCTCCATCAGCTGGTCGACACTCTCCGGATTGGCGATGGGGACGAGTAGCCGCTCCTCCTGTGCCGTTCGTTCTGGTGCAGGGGCTTGTTCTGCAACGACGGTCGGCGTCTCCTCTTTGAGTTTTTCTTGCTCTTTCCGCTGGGAGTAACCGTAATAGACTGCGAGTCCAAGCCCCATCCAGACCACCGTCGTTACCAGTGCGATGAAGCCGTGTGAATCTGGACCCAGACCGATCTTCAGTCCCAGCGCCGACAGCAGGAACGGCGTCAGGAGGAACTGCAGGACGATGCCGATAAGCGGCGGCCACGGCATATATGGAACTTCGTACGTGCGCGGCAGGTCCGGATGGGTCTTGCGCATCTTGATGACTGTCCAGTTGACCTGCACGAACAGGAGAATGAACATGATGTCCGCCGACGCGGCGACGGCCTCTATCGGCAGTGTGACCGCCATGACCGCGATGAGAACCGCTGAGAGGAAAATAGCGATGTGTGGGGTACGCTTGTCGTCGTGTATCCGTGAGAACATTTCAGGGAGTGCTCGGTCCCGCCCCATTGCAAACGAGACTCTGGACGACGAGTAGACCGTCGCATTGAGCGCGCTCATCGTTGCTGTCAGCCCAGCAACAAGGAGTAGCGGCACACCGAACGGGACGAACTGTCCGGCGGCCTCGATGATACCGAGTTCACCGAGGTTTCCGAGGAGTTGCCACGTCGGTGCGTCGGCAGCGACCTCAGCCCGTTCGGCCAACTCCGGGACCACTTCGATACCACCCAATGCTGCGAAGGCGACGAGAATGTAAATCGGGACGACGATGGCGAGCGAGTAAAACACCGCCTTGGGGACGTTCTTGCCAGGGTTGACTACCTCCTCTCCGGACTGGACAATAATCTCGTAGCCCTCGAAGGCGATGTAGGTAAAGCCCATTGCACCGATGATACCGATGGCACCGTTCGGTGCGAACCCCGGACTGCCGACGAACTTCTGTGGCCATTGTGGAGTGTTAATTGTGGCAAGGATGCCGAAGGCGACGAACACGGCTAGGATACTGACCTTGATCCCAGTCACGACGACGCCTGCCTTCCCGGTCTCCTCGGCACCGCGGTAGTTGATGAACGCGAACAGCGCCACCATTCCAACGGCCAGTATTTTCTCTAATAGGCCCGATGTGAGAACGCCAAAGAGGACGAACTCGTGGGTGAGACTGGTACCATACACGATGAACTCCGTCAGGAAGACCCCAAACGTGACGGCGTACAGTGAACAAGCCACCGCGTGGGCGAACCAGCTCATCCACCCGGCATAGAAGCCGTTCGGATCGACGAGTGCCTCTTTGACCCAGAGGTAGCCACCTCCAGCCTCTGGGAACGCGGCTCCAAGCTCCGCGTACGATACGGCGGTAAACAGCGCGACAAACCCGTTGAGCAAGAAGGCGACGGTTAGCGCCGGGCCGGCCAATCCGGCGGCAAAGCCCGTCAGGGCAAACACGCCTGCTCCGATCATCGCGCCCACGCCGATGAACGTGATATCGAACAGGCTCATGTCTCTCGACAGTTCCGTCTCTACCTCTTCGGACGAGTCTGCCGAAACTGATGTTTCTGTGCCGGCAGTGCTATCTGTCATCCTCTACCCGTTCACCAAGAGACATGACTAAACTTTCGCTTCGGAACACCCCATGGAGGCGAAACACCTACACTGGATACTCTCGAAGTTCCGCTGAGAGATGCCCCAGCCGTTACGACGACGTATCCTGAACGCAAAGCGGGAATTCCACCGGCGCAAGCGAACTCGGGTTCGCGCGCTTCGCCGCTGGCTCGAGGATACTGAGAACCTGTTGCATATTTGCGTTCTTGTTATTGTCCCACTACTGATTGCGGCTGTCACCTGGCTCTCGAATATGTCCCCGGTGGTTTCGTTCCTAGTATACCCACCGCTCGCTTCGGGGACGTACACATTGTTTGCCGATCCTCATGGCCGATACTCGGATGCTCGCCGGTTTGTCGGTGGGATGACTGTCGGAGCAGTGAGTGGCTGGCTGGCGCTCGAACTTACTGCACAGTTCTGGTACACAGTGCCACCGACCCAGTTTCAGGTTCACTCCGGTGCAGCCGCACTCGGAATCTTTCTCACGGGAGCACTTACGTGGCTTTTGGATCTCGAAGTACCGACGGCCTATTCCTCAGCGCTTTTAGTCCTCGTAACGGGGTCCGAACAACTGAGGTATGTGGCTGGTATCTCAGTCGCAAGCGCGATCATTGCTGGCCTGTTCATCTTCTGGCGCCGAGAGTTCTACCGGGAGCGGGCACAGTATCTCTTCCAATCGACCAGCGGTAACGATCAGATTCTCGTCCCGATTGGAGGTGAGAACGCCACCTCGCTAGCACTTTTCGCCGGCCAAATAGCCGCGGCGCATGATGCGGGGAAGGTCGTCCTCATGGATTCCGTCACGACCGAAACGATCGACCAACTCGAAGCAGACCTCGCAACTAGCGAGTCCGAGACGGAACCGACCGAGAAAAGAGACCGACTCGCGGAGGATATGATCACGGAACAGTCATTATCCAGACTTGAACGGATACAGGAGTCGCTCACGTCGGCCGTCGACATCTCCTGTGAGTTCGTCGTAGCCGTCGAATCCGACGGGCCCGGTGAAACCGTTCTCCGGACTGCAGCCGATGAGAACTGCGATCTAGTCGTGGCACCGTACGAAGTCAACGAAGCGCGACCGACGAAATACGTGAGACAGATTCTGGGTGGACCGACCGATGTAATCGCATTCCGATCGGCTACTGGGATGACTGAGTGGCGTCACGTTCTCGTCATGGTGCGGGCTGCAGGTCCGGTTGCGAACGCGATGCTCGAGTTCACCCAGCGACTCTGTCCGACGTATGGAACCATTAGCGTCTGTACTTGTATCGAAAAACGTGCTAGTCGAAGAAATGCCGAGATAATGCTTGAAAACCTTGAACAGCCATTCGACAGGCCCGTCGAAACGCGGGTCGCGCACGACTCTGTTGAGCACTTTCTCGAACGCAACGCTACCAATTATGACCTTGTCGTACTCGGAGCGAGCACTGATCGGAGTACGTTTTCGCGCTTGCTCTCAGAGCCGACACACGAGTCGCTCCGTGACCTCGACTGTGACCTGGCTGTCGTCCACCAGAGTTGATTGTCCGCCGTGAAAGGAAAGAGCGGACGAGAACCGTACTACCAAAGGACACGAGCTGTACGACTCCCGTCGTTTAGAACCGCTCTCGCGGTCAGCGGCGTATCGAGTTGCCGCATTGGTAAATTAGAATGACAACCACTTAGTGATTGTTACTCGATGAGCGGTATAATGATTCTTGAAGTGAGAAGCGTAAACAGGCTCAGGACGCTCGGACGTATCTTATATCGGCAAGCAGTGATTTGATCTACGCCCTGCGCGTGCCGAGCAGGGCAATCTATCCGCTTCGCGTTCGAACTCGTCGGTCTCGGGACAATCACCGTCGGCCACCCCGCCCAGTCGTTTGTCGGTGGCGCCTTCTCTACAGGGATACTCGAATCGATTGCTAGAATTAGACTATCTTAGTCTGCTTCGAGAATTCTAGCCACCAACTTACGAATACACCACCATCTAGGGGGAAAATAGTGCTATAAAGGGCGGAAAAATTAATCTTAATCTCCACATCTGTGATTATATATCCTCGTCGCGTTCGTGACGAGAACGGTCTTATCTCCTGAGCAGATACTCTAGTCCAAGGAGACCGTACTCGCTGTTGCGGCGAGCAGGCCCTTTACGATCAGAAAATTTGCACTCTTCCTCATACTCAAATCTGTTCTGAGCGACTCTCCGATCAAATATCAAAACTTGGTAACTTACATTATTTCTACCACTATTCTCCAGAAATAGAAAGACGGCGTCGGGGTTGCCGAGTCGAAACGGTGGCCCAGCTAAACTGTTGCCCGTACGCTCCCATCTCCGTAGTACCGGACATGGACGAAGCCGTCGATGGTCGGTTCCATATCGGACGGCCCTTTCAGTCAGTTAGCCATCGCCGTTGATGATATCCGCGACCCTTTGCCGGTCGAACAGCGTTTCATCGGAGAACACGTCAGAGTAGATCCGCTGGGCCGCGACTTCGGTCTGGAAGAGGTTGATGATCGGTCCCTGATCGAGGTATCCGCCGCGGTAGACCGCGTCGTTCTGGACGGCGGTCAGTTCGCTGGCGACAGGGTTGTTCCGCATCGGCTCTACGATGGACTCCTCGAACGTCGACTGATCCTTTTCCACCTGCCCACGGACCAGCAGGACATCCGGGTCGATATCCAGCAGCGTCTCGAAATCCACTTTGAGGCTCGTGTTGCCGGAGTAGTGTCCTACGTCGGTCCCTTCGAAAGCGTCCCGGAGCCGCAGATCGCGCCAGTGTTTCTTTCCGACACCACCGTCGTACAGCTGGTAGGGGTAGAACGTCTTCGGCGTTTCGTCTGCGGGGTAGATTAGTGCGGCCTCCGGTGTCGTTTCGGGCAGTTGTTCCCGAAGGTCCGTCAGGAACTCTTCATGGAACGATGCGAACTGCTGGTAGCGCTGCTCGCGGCCGAAGACCTGTGCAATCTTCTCGAAGGCCTCGTACAGTGAGTAGTACGGGTAGTCGTGCCAGTCGTCGCTACGCCGCCGGATGAAGTTCCCGAAGAAGGGCCCGATGTTCTCTTTGACCTCTTGGATGTCTCGGTCGTTCCAGTCGTACCAGTTGAGAAGTTGGTTTGGTTCCATGAAGTGGACGTCGGCATCCATCTCGTAGAACAACTCTTTATCCACGCCGTCCTGATAGAGGGTCGTCACCGCATCTGGATCGTACTCGACACCGGGGAGCTCCTCGTAATACTCGGTGGCATACCGGTACGGCAACTGTATTCCAAGTGTCTGGCCCGCGTCGAGGGCCATCCCCATGTCAGCGTAACTCGGTAGCAGTGCTACCCAATCTTCGGGTGGCCCCTCGAAGGTCACGGGTCCCATTGGCTCCATCGAAACAGTGTAAGAGCTGCTACTTTCGGTTACTGACTCACTTTCACCGCTTCCGTTGCTACAGCCCGCCAACAGTCCGGTCGCTGAAACGATACCACTCGTGATATAGGTTCGTCTCCGCATCGTACTTTAGGCTAGCCTAAAAGTATAACAGTCTATTGGAATGTACGTTTGATTAACATCAATCTGAACCAGAGATGGCCTCCTTCGGTGCATGGCTGGCATCAAGCGAGGCCGTAACAACGGCAGTCCCGACAACCACGGCAGCGATCGCATAGAAGACGGCATTCACCGAGACAATATCGTGGAGGGTCCCTGCTATGATTGGTGCTAGAACGGAGCCGGGCTTCCAGAGGAGACTCCGTAGCGACAGGGAGGTAACAGCCCGAGAGGCCGTCCCTGCCTCGGTGAATAAGGCGACGCTTGCAGGCACCCGACAGGCATCGGCGAGTCCGAACAGAAATGCACAGGCAGTGAGGGCTGTGACTGACTGGGCGAACGGAATGAGTAATGCGGCGGTGGCATAACTGAGCGCAGCGGCACCGAGTAGTGGTCGCCGGCCGGCCCGGTCGGCCAGTGCGCCGGCATATCCTTGGCAGATAGTCCGTGCTACCCTGGGAGCGGTGAGGATGATACCGACCGACAACGGTGATACCGACACTGCAAGGTAGGCGTAAATAGGGAGATATACTCTGACGGCAGTCTTGGCGAAGCTGAAACCGACGCGAAAAGCAGCGACTCCGTGTATCGCAGGGTGGCCAATGAGTCGTCGGTAGGCAGCGGGGCCTCCAGCGGGATCGAAGTCATCGACGCCGAGGTCGGTTCTAGTCAACGCCCAGGCGCTGACCAGACTCATTCCAGCGAGTAGAAGATAACCGGGGGCAAACCCTGCTATCTCGTAAATCGCCCCCGCACTTGCAGTACCGAGGCCACCGGCGAGTGCACCGACTTGGTTGAACACACCTACCTGTCGGCCACGGTTGTCTGCTACGGCCCGGCCTGAGACCGCAGCAGTCCCAAGCACGAACAGCACGCTGATCGTAGCGCCTTGAGCAACCCGTGCCGCGATCAACGTCAGTTCATCGGTAACAAATACGAACCCGAGGTAAGTTGCCACACTCGCACATGCGGCCCCTACAAGCAGGCGTTTTATTTCGTCGCCGCTCACCCACGCCCCCAGTGCTACCGTTGTCACGGTTTGTGAGACCGCGAAACCCGTGGTGAACATCCCGATCCAGAGTCCAGTCGCATCGAATGCTGCCGCGTAGAACGACAGATAGGTTGCTGTTAGCGCGTATCCATAAGCACGAATAACTGATGTTGCTGACAGCGCCGCAAACGCAGGGCTAGGTCGACGGGTGAGTAGCGGCATACCTAATCTCTTGTCTACTGAGTGTTATTATATTAGGTATGCCTAAAAATGAAAACTCTTATTTTAGGTTGGCCTAGAAGTCTGCTCTGATGACACGATTGTTGAGCGGTGGAGCAGTCGAGGAGCAGCCTCCGGTGGGACACGGAGAATTGACCGACCACGAGCGAACGGGGCTCGCGAGCGCATTCCGATACGCACGCCGCCACGATTTGGCCTCGCCACCGGATGAGGCATATCGACGTGCGGTCACCGCTGCACGGTGGGGAATACTTGCCCGATTGGTTGGGGGACTCGCTCGCGACCGCCCAGATCCACTTCCGGACCCGCACGTCGTCGACGCGACAGATCTGGAGTTACCGGATAACAGCAACGATCCACTCGCATCACTCGATAGTGCCTCTCTTAAAGCCCGACTTCCCGATATCGAAAGCGCAGATAGTACTCTCCTCCTCCCATTTCCTGCCTCGGAGGCTGTTATCGCAGTACCAGTCGCTGAGATTCGGGCCTTTGAGCGATACGCGTTCGTCTCACCGGCTATAAACTGTCAAATAGAGGCGACGGAGCCAATCGGGTCACCGGAATCACTCGTGGGCTTTCTTGAACGCGAACAGGTATTCGATGACCCCAGCGCGCCCGAACGGTTCCGGAAGGAGCTCGGGGAAAGCGTGGCGAACCTTGCGCTTGCGCAGCTGGCTCGGCGGGTCCAGTGGTCAGATCGGTCGACAGCACCAACACCGACCGAGTCGAGTGATTTACAGAAGACGGACGCCTCCGCATCATTTGACGGATTAGTTACTGGGGGACACCCCCTCCATCCTGGAGCGAAGATCAGGCACGGGATGTCACCGATCGAGACGTTTTCGTTTGCTCCGGAATTCGCTGACTCGATTCCATTGCGGTTCGCAGCGATCCACTGTGACCGTGCCTTGGAGCAGTACTGCAATGGACAGTCGCTGACTGATCGTCTCTATGCGACTTTCCCCGGGCTTCGGAGCGCCGTTGAGACGGCCCTCCCGTCAGGGCAATCTGTCACAGAATACCCCGTCGTGCCCATCCACCCGTGGCAGTTCCGGCACGTCTTGCCTGAGCGTTACACCGAAGAGCGGGCGGTGGGGACTGTCGTCCCAGTTCCATCGTATACGGTCCCCGCAATCCCGTTGCTATCTCTCCGGACAGTCGTTCCGTCGCCAGAGGCGACAACAACCGACCGGCCGTCACATCTCAAGCTCGCCATCGGTGTCCAGATGACCAACGCAGTCCGGACCCTGTCGCCGCATGCTGTGACGAACGGACCACAGTTGAGCGGGAGATTGGCTACAATATGTGAATCCCTGTCTGTCGAGGGATTTGGCGTACTGGCTGAGCCGGCCGCGACCTGCTATCATCCGCCAGACGGGCCTCATCTCGAGGGATCGGACTACGACGATGCTCGCCACCTTTCAGCGCTCGCTCGTCAGCATCCCGCAACTCATCCTATTGTCAAGGAGAGCCAGCATACGGTGACGGCGGCAAGTCTCCTGTCACGGTCTCCCCCTGGGTATCAGTCAGTACTTAGTGCCACGATCGACGTTTTCGCGGAGCGTCTGTCGGCCACTGATCGATCAACTGTCGTTGAGTCGTTCCTTGCGGCGTATCTCGATGCGGTCATTCCCGGTCCTCTCTCGCTCCTCGTTGATCACGGAATCGCGCTTGAGGCCCACCTCCAGAATACGTACGTAGTGTTTGATGAGGGTCAGCCGACGGGTGCACTCGTCGGTGACTTCGGCGGCATTCGTATCCACGAAGGTCGTTTCGGCGGAGCTGACCTATCACCGTATCCTGAATCCGATGTGATCACCACCGACGCAGGCACGGCTCGTGAGAAGCTCTGGTACGCGCTGTTCCAGAACCACATCGGTGAACTGATTGGACGGCTCACTGTGACTGAACCAATTACGGCCACAGATTGTTGGGACTTGGTCAGGCAGCGCTGTGAAGAGACGTTCGACGCGCTTGCAAGCAGTGATACAGTGCCGGATGGGCGTGTGTCTACCGACCGCTCGTCGCTGTTTGATGATCGGATGGTCCACAAGGCGCTGACGGCGATGCGACTCCGAGACGCTGTCCACGACTACAGCCGAACAACTGTCTCTAACCCCCTTGCAGCCCGTGGTCGTTCAGGGATGTGGGGGGAGTGAGAATGTCGGTATTCGATCCTGCCGACGGCAGACGCCTCAATCTATCTGAAGCTGAACGTCGTCTCGCGAATGCCGTTCCGCTACTTGCACAGGGTGATGGGAGATGTCTGTTCGACAGCTACAGTGCGGCGATCCGACCCGCGCGGCGGGCGATACTACACCGCCTACTCGCTGGGGTGGTTCGTGAGAACATAGGTGGTTTGGCAGAAGAGGCAACGACGTTCCCTCTGTCCGAGCCTGACCAGTCAACTGTCGTCCCACCCGGTTTGTCGGCCCCAACGGTTGCCGACCGACTCCGACCACTCCCACCCACCGCCGAGCGCGCACTTGTACTGCCGCTCCCGTCGATAGACACAACCCTCGCAGTACCTATCGAGGCGATGCGGGCGTACCGCCGGCCCGATCCAGTAGGTGACGTGGTTCGATGTGACGTGGACACAACACGTCGGCTCATGCGGCCCAAGACCGTGCTGCAGACATTGTGGACGGCGGGCCGACTTAATGGCGCAACCCATGATGACGTCGAGCGACTGGCCAAGGAGTTCGCCGACAGTGCGGCCAACCTCGCATTGTCGTACACACAACGAAACCAACGTGAATTGTCGGTCCGCCAGCAGGCCTCTGACGCTGATTGGGATTCCGATACTGCGTTCTTGCGTGCAGCAACTGATCCCCTTTTGCGCTCGGAACGCTTGATAACCGAGGGCCATCCACTCCATCCGGGGGCGAAACTTCGACGAGGATTTTGCTCGTCGGAAGTCGTTTCGTACGCTTCAGAATACGATGGTGTTCCTGAGATCAGGTTCGTAGCAGTCACAAACGAATACTCAAGCGGTGCAACTACTGAGGGCGGCCTCACGCTTTCAGAACGGCTCTACGAGTTAGTCCCAGGTCTTCGTGATGCTGTCGCTGACGCGGTAACAGATGCTGGGCACGACCCCGAATCGATGACAGTTCTCCCGGTCCACCCCTGGCAATACCGCCACGAACTCCCGGAACGGTACGGTCGCGAGCTCGACCGTGATGTGATAGTTGCTATCCCAGATTGCGCTCTGCCTGCAGCGGCGACCGTCTCACTTCGGACGCTCGTTCCACAGGGAACCAAACGCTCTACACCTCCCCATCTGAAGCTCTCGCTTGGTATCCAGACGACGTCTTCCATTCGGACAATTACGCCACAGACAGTTCACAACGGTCCACGGATCACTGACGTTCTCGATAGGGTGTTAGATGATGGTCAGTTCAAATCGCTCCGTGGACTGCCTGAAACCGCCGGGGCGTGCTTCCACGACCCCGGCGGTCCACATACTGATGGCCAGAGCCACGACCGGGCCAAACACCTCTCGGCGCTGGTGCGTCACAATCCTCTCAAGTATGTCGATGGTGGGAAACTTCCGGTGACGGGAGCAGCGCTGCTGGCCCGTGGTCCGCTTGAAGACCGGCCGCTAATCGATGTCCTAGCTCCAGACGGCGGGCCTGACATGACGGCGTCCTTCCTTCGAAGATATGCTGAAACGATCGTTCCAGATGCGCTTCGATTGCTGGTGGCCTATGGTATCGGATTGGAAGCACACCTCCAGAACTGTATTATCGCCTTCGATGATGGCTTCCCCGATGAAGTGTTTATCCGTGATTATGGTGGCCTCCGAATCTGTCGGGATCGTCTCGCTGCGGCGTCTCACAGCATCAGCCTATACCCGGGATCAGTAACAGTCTCGGATGAGATGAAACCGGCCTACGATAAACTGACCTATGCGCTCTTTCAGAACCACCTCGCGGAAGTCATCCGTTTCCTTGTCCGGCAAGGTACCATCTCGGAGCCACGCTGCTGGGAGATCGTCTCTGCCGTTGTCGGTGAAACGCTTGAGAATCTGCGTTATGATGGTATTCCGTCGACCTGGGTTGATGATGCGGCAGAAGTCCTGTTCGAGTCGACGTGGGAATACAAGTGTCTGACTCGAATGCGTCTCACGGATAAGTCCCACAGCTATGTCCATGAATCGGTTCCGAATCCATTGTCGCGCTCATCGGAGTAGTTTAGATTGGTGTCAGCCGCCAAACCCTCGATATCGGAACATAGGCTGCCAGTAGTGGTCAACTTAGGCAACGTCGAACCGCCATCACCAGCCGTGACCAAATGCTTGTCATCACATGCACCGGCTTGGGGGCTAATCGCCAGCAAAAGTGTTCAGGATGCTCCAATGTGATAGTCGAGCTGTGTGAACATGAGATACCCAAAAATTTGCTCTCACACGTCTACGATCTCATCCTTGAAGTGAAGCTATTTTTATTAATACAGTTAGAAGATTCAATGCAGGCTGTGTAGGGCTGGATTACAATCCAAAAAATTACACTTGTCGATAGCTATTGACTTCTGTGAGACAAATTCTAATTCTTGTTCTGGTTGGTTTGCTTGCAATAGCAGGTTGTGTTGATATGCTAAATGTAGACCAGCAAACTTCTGATGTAACCACATCGACTGAAGTGCTGGCAACAAGTTCTCCAGATGGCGACCCTATGGGATACCTACACATCACCGTTCCAGAAACAGTTCCTGAGAGTGTGGCGGTCATTAATCATGACCGAATTGAATCCCAGATCATTTGTGAAGGGGTACACAATATCGGAAATTCGACCGAGTATAGACAAAATCTAACGGAACAACAATATAACCGAACGCGCCAGACACTTTCCAAACATGGGTATCATTCGCCCAGCAAACCTGATTTCTCTGCTGGATGGTTCATTGAATATGAAAATGAAACATACAATGTCAATGTAATTGTGTATGGGGAGCTTGTATAAGTTGGTTGACTTGAGTATCATACATTCAAGTCGAGTATCTATTGGCTCAAACGGAGTAAAACGTGCCGAACAGTCGACGCCGAGCTCGGCACTCGTGCTCAACCCGTTTTATAACATTGGACCCGACTGAGCCCAAGTTGCGGTGACATCACTTCCGTTCCTCTAACACCAACTCTGCCAGTCGATCTGGCTGTTCAGTACCCAATCGAAGTAGTACGTCAACCCAGCCAGCGCCGTCGACAGCGGTACTGGCTGACCTGGCCGCCGAGACGACCCAGCGTCTTGAACTATCGGCCGGCGAGACGTGAATCGGCACTGAACCAACGCTGTTGGACGCGGTGGCACGTGTCCTGCCGCTACCGACGCCGCTGTCTGCCAGCTGCAGGAACTGGGAACGACCTCCTGTTTCCAGGAGTGTAGTGAGTAGTCGTGACACGAACGGAGCGACCACAGCGATTCCCCAGTTCACAACGGGTGTGACGCTGAAAGTCAGATGGATGTGGTGTGGTTCTCGTCACCCATTTGGGTTAGCGACAGTGTTCGAGTTGCCCCAGATATCAATATCAGACGGTCGGTGCGATAATAAAAATGTACCACCGGTGTGTCGGTCTTCGTTCAGATACGACTCGCTCTGTTGAAATCCTGTTTTCAGATAGCTCTTCGCGTGACCCAACTGTGAGATAGATTATGCATATTGTTCAGCTAATTCAGTAAAATGTGTCTGGATGGAGTGAGACCTCAATGTTGGCTACAACTCTGTAAAAAAGACGGCGATATCATTCAGTGCGAGGACTGATACCCAGAGTAGCCTCCCCTAATGTGTAGAACAGAAAACACATATCAGAACTGTGTCCACTACCTGTATCTTGCAAATAAAGGACTCAACAACGTCATTCGCCCGAGCACGTTTGGCACTCGGACTCGGGATCATCCTCGGGATTGCATATTTTGTATATCGGCTTACTATCACTCCCGATCAGTTTGGAACTGACTTTGAAATCTATCGGGCCGCCGCTGTGGATCTACATTCAGGGAAGGTTATCTACGGTCGTTCCCCTGTCGGCGTCCCAAATCTCACGTACCGATACCCGATCATACTGTTGGTCCCGTTCTCACTGTATCTCTTGGTTTCACCTGTTACCGGTTTTGCTATCCATGTTGCCGGAACAATTCTGGTCAGCATCTTACTTGGACTCGCCATCGCAAGGGCAACTGAATCATACGGGCTGCGGCTGTCGAATTATGATCGTGTCCTGATTTGTGGGTTTATTATAATCAGTCCAATTAGCGCGCCCTCGTTGGTAACTGGTAATATTAACCACCATATCGCATTGGCGCTGGGAATCGGACTAATATGGCTGGAACAGGATCGGCAACAACGCGCTGGTGTTGCGCTTGGATTAGCAGCACTTCCAAAGGTTTTCCCTGCTGCCATCGGATTCTGGATAGTCTGGCGACGGAAGTGGTGTGCCAGTTTGGTTGCTATATTCACTGGAACCGGAGCGCTTGCCGCTGGTGCCGTACTTTTTGGTTTAACCCGTACGCAGAGCTATTTTGTTGAAGAACTTCTCCCACGAGGGACTGCGAACGCTGTTTCGGGTGGCCTCTCATCGTCAAGTCTATACGTCACACTTCAGCGCCCCCTTTCGGTTATTTTCACCGACATAAGTGGAACGGCTCTGGCAGGGCTCTCATTGATACTAGTCGCCCCAGTAGTGGCCTACGTATATCTACATAGTGACGGTCGTATTCAACGGCTCGTTGCGCTCCTCTTGACGCTGTGTGGAATTTTGCTAGTGATCCCCTCGTATACTATGTATTTTTCTCTCGTTTTTTATCCACTAATACCGCTATTATATCTTCTCTCAGGATGGCCCGGTAGGATCTTCACCGGGGGTGTGATTTTCATGCAACTCACGTTGAAACTCCATGATGCGACTATGCTAGTTCGCATGCTCAACTTACCTGTCTGGGGTACTGAAACGCTGGTCGTTAGCCTTCGAACCTTCTATACGCTATGCACGCCCGTCCTGTTGGGAACCGCTGCTGTTCTCATAGCTGGCATTTGGCAGGTCTACGCACAACATCCTGAAAAGTAGATAGCACAGTTTCCAGCATCGTTTCTATCGATTCAGCAGGTGGGGACACGTCGGGACGGTCTTTCCAGAGCCTGCTCTTGGTCGATGGCACTGAGTAGCGTCGCGACGTGGAACAGTCGTCGTTAGAACGCAGTATCGTCAACAGCAACCCCGTCGAAGCGGTCGATCTGTTTCTGGACTGACTGCCGGCAGTCCTCGATATATTCCGGAGCTGGGTCGGGTTCGTTCCGTGTCCGCCGGAGATATTCAAGTTCGATGGTTAGATGCTCGTATTCCGAGGTGTCGTGGCCGTCCCACCATGAGGAAAAATGGAGGTCCCTGACGAGGAGGTTCTCTTCGTCGTCCCAGCCGCGATAGTGATATCCGCATTGTTCCATTTATTTTGACTCTTGTGGTACAATAGAAACTCGTGTTCTAGTATGTACGACATATGTCCTATGTGGTGCTTGAACACGGCGGGTCCAAGACCGTCCATTTATATACTCCCCGCCCATCGGATGTAATGCGAAGGTCGCGCCGGGCAGCGTTCCCGGAACGGCACCCCAACGCCACCCTCGTGGTGGGTTGGGTCACTCGCTTAGAACGCGAGGCCATCGAGGCTCCGTGTTCGTGTATGAGGATTCCACCCCTGCGGTCCGCCGTCAAGATGGAATCTGATGTGAGCCCACGGACCCATGCAGTAGTTAACATTGGTGTAGGAACCAGTGTGTTAGCTTCCGACGGAGTGCAACCACTTCCGCCGCTGATGTATATCAGCACATTCCGGTTGATCCTGC
>NZ_BMPD01000007.1:0-22172 GCF_014647415.1 Haloarcula sebkhae
TCTCTGAGCAGGTCTGCGAGTTCCATGAACAGTTCTCGCAACGGCCTGCTCACTTCTCAAACTCGCTCAACTAGACAGTGCCCCCAAGTGAGAATTATACTGTGCTCTGATAGGTTGTTCATTTGCTTGACCTGAACGAAGTGGATATGGCGTCTCGATGTCACCCACAGACCCGACGATGGGAGAAGACGACTTTCACGAGCTACTCAGCTACTTCAGAGCCCCCGGTGAGGTTGTTGTCTTCCACGAGCCAATCAATCCCCGTGGTGCGAACTTTCAGCAGTGTCTCATCGCCGCTCAGCAAGCCGGCTATGATGACGTTGTCGACGAACTCCAGCAGATGCAGGACAGTCACCAGTGCTGGGTTGAATATGCGCTTGAGCAACTAAATGCGGTGCAGCAGGTTGCCACGCGCTTCGACGGGCTCGAAGTGCATTCCTGGCCCGACGATGACCTGGTACGCTCGACGAGCGGCCAACTTCGGTCGAAGCTCAAGGCGATCCAACAGGCTGTCTCACCCGAGTCCTTCTCCGACCGTGCGCCAGATACATTGCCAAAACAATCCGAATTAGCTCGAGACGGCGAGTCAGTCGAGTATCTCATTTAACGACCAGCTACGGTGAATTTCGAGAACTCGTCCTACTGTGTACGGTTTACAACATCAAGCAGGCAGTCAAACAGTGAAATCAAGCTACGTCTGGCGATTCACCACGGCCAATGCGTACAGTAACATACTGATTAATGATACGAACGTTGTAAGTACGCCAAATCCGGGTCCAGTGGCCCCTGATGTCGAAGTTTCTTGTCCTGTCGTCGTCGGTGTATTCGTCGCCGGCAGCGTCTCGACGGTCGGTTGTGATGTCGGAGTTGGCGCAGTCGGTGTCGGGGTTGATGTCGCTGTAGACGTAGGCAACGCCTCAGTTGGTGTTGCTGTGGGCGGAGCTGCTGTTGGAGTCGGTAACGGCGTGGCTGTCGGCGCTTGTGCGCTGTCAGCCTCTACGTTGATGCGAATCGTTCGAGTTGCCTCATCGGTCGTCAAGTCGTCACTCCCATCAATACGAAGCGTGTACGTTCCGCTAGCAATGTCATTGAAATCGAGCAGCCAATAGGCGGTTGAGCGATTGGTGGTTTGCGTTCCCTGGGCTTCGCTTGCGAGAGTGGCATTATTCAATCCCATCGGAAGTCGGTCGGCCTGCGCACGTGTTGGAGTCGTTGAAAGCACTTCTCGTTCAATTGTGATATCGGTCTCTCTGTTGATCAAGTCAACTTGGATGTCTTCTGCCTGTACATAATTCCAGTCAACAACAACCAGCATTGATTCATCCTCTTGAAGTTCCGACGCGTTATCGAGTTCGGTACCGACACTATTGTACAGAGTAACGTCTGTTATTCGTGGTTGACGGACGCGTAGGGTAAGATCATTACCTGAGTATTGCCCAGTAGCCTGATCAGCGGGAATTGAGCTAGAGAGGTCAATGATTTCTCCCTCAGCTTGTCCTGCATTTCCTTCAAGGACCGTCCCCGAGACATCGTTCCCATCTGTATCGCGCCATGTCTCAATATCACGTTCCCCTTGGAACACGCTGTAATAACTCTCGTTGTCGAGAATAATCTCACCAGTGCCTGTAGCACTATTCCACTGGCCTCGAGGTGCCGATGCTTCAAAGTCAACTGTCTGCATTGCTGGTGTTTCAGCAGTGGCCAACTCTTGTGGCTGGGTCTCTTCACCACCGGCTGTTATTGCTAAACTACTGATTGATATGACGACAAGAGCGGCAAGCACAATTGAACAGAACGACCTCTTAGTCATATCTCCATATCTATCTGTGTCTAATATCAAACTATTGAATGCTCAGTTCGTACGTACGCTCACTTGTAGTACATTGTTGACTTCACAGTGTCGCTTGAACAGCGTGTTTGAGAGGGTTCTGTCCGGGTTTCCGAAACAACTCCCGACATGGTTGGAGCGCTCTGCGATACTGTGTGAGCTCGTCCTTGGAGATACCTCGGTGGAGAGAGCCACCGTCGCACCTGTGACGTGTGGCTCTCGCAAGTATTGACGTGTACCCTGTCGTCAGCGTATTCACGGTCGAATTCGTCGTCTTTTTTACGCAGGTCGTACGCTTGAAAGCTGTCGGTATAGACAGTGAGCGACTCCCACTGGCGGGTGGGGTGAATCGTCAGTTGTGTCTTGGTTTCACCGTGTCAGGGATTAGTCAGTGTTGTGGGTAGTGCAGACGATCATACTCTCACGGTCTGTATCGGCGGTATAACACCCCTCCGACGAATGCAAGGAGGGCTATGAGGCCAACAGCAATTGTCGGCGTCGTCAGTGACGGCGACTGTTCGACGGTCACAACAACCGTTGATGTCGAACTCTCGCCAAGACCAAACACGTACTTCCCGGGACGATCAAGCCGCTGAACGGCGGTTACCGACTGTCGTTCGCCAGTATCAAGTCGGACTACGTTACTGATGACTGCGTTTCCATCGCGGGTGATTGGCACTGAAAGCGTCGCCGGCACGGACTGATCATTGCTGATCGACACCATTAGCGCAATTGACTGGCCAGTCTCAATTGTAGTCCGATTGACTGAGAATGCCGTTACACTCGCTGTCGCAGGTTCACGGACGGTGACCGGCACCGTCTCGTCTCCTACAGCAATGGTATACTCACCAGGTTCATCGAACTGCTGTTCGAACGAAACCGTTGCTTGCTCACCAGGCCCGAGTTGTCCTTGTTGACGGTCTTCCACATCGCTGTTGAGTCGGAACACGGCATCGTAGTTGCCAGCCTTCCCGCCGGCATTACTAACCGTTGCGTTGAAAATAAGTGTCTCTCCAGGAACCAGCGTAATCGACTCGCTCTTGCCGAGAGTACGATTCCGGTAGGGTCCTGAAACGCGGTAGGTGTCGGCAGGGGCGAGAACATAGCCAAAGCGGGCGGGCGTCGGGCCAAAGGCAGTGTCGTGGTCAGTCTCGCTCCACATCGTTGGCCGCTCAGTGGTTCTAGTGAACCGGTTGGCGAAGCCGGCAACATCGTCAGTGGTCGACTGACGGAGGAACGCTTCAAACTGTGTGGCGTCGACAGCAGAGCCGTGTGCATTCAACAGCGAGAATGTCGTCTGAAGGCTCGACTCTTGGTTGGTTGCCAGCCGGCTCTGTCGATCAAGCTCAGCTGCAACGAGTGCGCCGACGTAATAGTCGGCGTTGTTCTTCATAGTGGATCGGTCAGTGAGCCGGACTCCGTTGAACAGCCTGCTTGTCCCCAATGCCAATCGGTTACGGAAAGCATCATAGCTAATTCGCTCCTGTTCAAGCGTCATCAGAGCCGCGTAGTACACCGCCGACCCCTCGGTGAACCAGCGTGTGTTTTCGGCTGTCTGGTACCCCTGTCGCGTGTGGACATACTCATGGATCCAAGTGTTGCCTGGGGTCGCCAGGCGCTCATTATCTCGGACCCAAAGGTCAGCTTGCCCAGTCTGGAGCCCCCGAGCACCCCATTTGACCTGCGTAGTCGGCGCAACGATCATAAACACGTCCTCGTCTCGGTCGCCAACTCTGAGCCGATCTGATGCTGTGGATAACGAATCAAAGATAGCCGAGCGGTCCTCTTGCAGCGTGGCTGCATCGGGGACAAGTAGCTCAAACGTCTGTCCGTTAGCTGTGTGGGTGTACGTCTTGTGAGGCCCAAGGAAGGCGATAGCATCGCTTGCCTGTCCATCACCACGGACTGTTGCCGTCTGCTCAAAGCCGACAGTCCCGGTTCGCCACCCCCAGTTGTGTGCGGTACGCGGTCTAGAGACAATCGCCCACTCCCCGGTATCAACATAGACATAGTCGCCGGGGGCAGCGATTGGGTCATTCCGGTCAGTAGTTCGGTTCGCAGGCATTCGGTAGGTCAGCGTTGGGGTCGAGGTAGAACCGTCCCAGACGTAGCTCCCGTCCCGCGCAATGAACCCGTTGCGAGAAATGACCGTCGCCTCTCGTGGGGGTGTGAGACTGAGCTTGGCGACTCCGTCGGGGAGCTGATATGTGTGTTTCGTGTTGAACTCTCCAGGCTTTTCTGGAGTAAGTCGGAGTTCCTGTGTAAGCTGGATATTCCGATCGCCATCAGCCGATGTCTGACCAGCCGCGAGTGTCTGCTCAGTCATCGGATTCTCGCCAACGTCGGCAGCGACCACCATCCCAGTATTCCCAACTACAATCAGACAGAGTGAAACGAGTATAATGAACCTATGTCGCACTGAAGTTGATATATACTGAACTCACTTGGTTGTACCGGCAAACCAAGTCAACAAATATTGTTCAACGGAATTTCTACTCTTCAGATCACTCAGCTTTGCGCGCTATCTTCAGAGAAGTCGTAACCGAAGTCATCTGTTCCTGTTGCTATCTACGCCATGCTCCTATGTCAACGTACAAGCTGAGACAATCAAATATATCAGAAAAGTGCGTAGGATGGCCTGTATCCCTGTATTCAAGTGAATCCAGATATATCGCGGTACTAGAGATTCCGGTGGGTGGAATGAGAAGCCAAGTCAATGTTAGCCTCGTCATAGTTATTATTCTGTCACTACTGGGCGTGGCTGGGACAACAGTACTGTATCAGAATTCCGCGAGCGAACTGCGTGAGGAAAATGAGAACCTCCGGCAACAGAATGCCGAATTACGTCAGGAGCTTCAGAGCAGTGAAGAAACGCTCGAATCAGCTCAAGCACGAACCGATGAGCTTGAACAACGACTCGAAGCACGATCACAGGATGTCGATCAAACTGCAGCAAACCTCAATCAGACAGAAGCGCAGCTAAACAGTACAGAGACGCAACTTGCAGAGACGAGACAAGAACTGCGTGACAACCGAAATCGAATCAGCACCTTAGAGAGACAAGCCACTGAACTTCGAAATGAGCGATCCGAGCTCCGGACCGACATTGAGCAATTGAATGCAACTGTTGACGACTTGGAGGCCGAAAACGAAGAGCTAAAAGCACAACGAGATGAAGTGAGGCAGCAGGTTTCAGAGTTACAACGCAATGTTGATAACTTGAAAGACCAGATCGACAGGCTCGAGAACAATATCGATATGCTCGAGTCTCGTAATCAAGAGCTAGCCGATGAATTAGAGAGATTGTGTAGTCAGCCAAGCAATCAAGACCGTCCAGCCTGTCGAGGATACAATTGAGTGTATCGCCCGAGCAGTTATTTATGAGCCGCTAAACGCGCTGGCCAACTTCTTTTGCATGAACTCTCGTCTGAGTTCACGCTTCCGGTCATCGGTCAGATAGTCCTCAAACACAACTTTCGCGCTGGCACTACCCTGCTCGTCGGCGATATCTTGGACGTGGGCCAGTAGATCCTGTGTCGTCCGTGAGTAGGCGTCGTACCAGAACCGCCGGCCCATGTGTGGCTTTCGGGTGACGCCGTCGATTTCCTCGGGGATGCCGGCCCGATCGGCGAGGTCGTGAAACCAGCCGGCGATTGTCGTGCCATATACGTGGCCCGTTCGCGAACGCTCGGATGGGAACAGATAGCCGTCACTCCGAGCGGTATGGCGTCGGGCAATATCCTCGCCGAAGACGATGGCAACCGTTCCTGGACCGTTCTTTCGTTCGTCGAACTGGATATAGGGCTCGTCGGCATCGAGGTGAAGCTGGTCCTCGTGGAGCGCAGCAACCTCGCCTGCCCGCAATCCCCATCCGGCGAGGGCGACGATGAGCATCCGGTCGCGGCTGGTGACGGCGGCGTCGAACATCGCACGGACGTGTTCAGCGTCAAGGGCAACCGGGTCGGTGTCGGACGAGCGAGTCCACGAGAACCAGTCCTCCGCGCCGTTCGTCGGGTTCACCGTCGCCACACGCCGCTCGACGAGCCACCCGTACCACGTCCGGATTGCATCATGCACACGCGCGATAGTGGACTCAGCGTACTCATTCGACATGTAGGCGAATGTCTCCCGGCAGCGGTCGACAGCGTCGGTCTCCGAGATATCGCTGTCGGCGTCAACGGGCGAAAGGAGGTCGTCGGTGCCGTGGCGTTCTCGGTAGGAGCGTGCGTAGCGAGCGAGGCGATAGCGCATCGTCTCCCGGGTGCTGTCGGTCCAGTCGTTCGCTGCGGATTGCTTTGCGTCTAGGTACTGCTCGAAGGACTCCCGGGTGTCGTCGTGTTCAATGTCCCAGTCGTAGCCACTGGATTCGGTGTTGTACTCCAGCGTCTGGGTCCAGAACTCGCCGAACGTCGTGTCGTGGTACTCTTTCAGCGCGTACGTGAGCCCGCGAAAGCCGTTGTTCGACAGCCACTCGTAGGATGGGCGCTCGCTCCCGCCGTCGTAGCCGTCACTCCGGAGCGCCGGGACAACGACGGCCTCGTAGGCGTCGGCGAGCTGGGACTTGGTCAGTAGTGTCCAGGGCACGTCGTCGGCGGAGTGCCACGGCTTCGTCCGCTCGATCCCAGGGGAAGTGTCGTGCTGTCCCGATTCTGAATCTGAATCAGCCGATTTCGGCATACTAAGGCAAACACACTAGATCCTGATAATTCTGTTTCCACCGCAGACGTGTACCAGACTTAGCGCTCTACGGTCGTTTGGCAGATGTTGCTATAAAGTACATGTCGCTGTATGGAATCTTCATAGATTCTTTTTGACAGAAATCGGCTCTAGAGAGACTCTGACAATCAAAACTAGCGTTTGGGGATTTGGCTTTTCACTCGGCACATGGTGTCTTAGAGTTGTCTGACGATAGTACTAAGTCAAAATAACTTGTTAAACAAGATTAGAGGGTTTAGCTAACTATGTCGAATAAACCATATCGGTTAGCAGTCTCGAACCAAAAAGGCGGCGTCGGAAAAAGCACAGTTGCGCTGAATATCGCCGGCGCACTCGGAGAGCGCGGCCAGAACATGCTGCTGGTGGATCTTGACCCGCAGGGCTACCTAACCAGCGGCGTTGGTCTGGACGACGAATACACGGCCCCATCGCCGAATCTCAACGACGCGCTGAAAGCGCCGGGTGAACACGCTGTCGACGATCTCGTCATCGCTCACGACGAGTTCGATGTGCTGCCGGCGAATATCGACATGTTCTCTCTGGAGCAGGAGCTCGTCAGTGGGATGCGCGGTCGCGAACGCCTATTGATGCTGCTCGAAGATGTGACCGGCTACGATTTCCTTGTCGTTGACTGCCCGCCATCGCTGGGGCTCTTGACCGACAACGCATTACTCGCGTGTGAGAACGTCCTGATTCCCGCCGAGGCAGAGGACACGAGTATCCGCGCCGTCGAGTTGCTGTTCAAGCAAATCGACTCCCTGGAGGACAACTTCGGCGCGTCGATTCAGGAAGAGGCGCTCGTCGTCAGCAACGTCAATTATCCGCTGGACGGCGAGCAAAAAGGGATGTTGGAGTGGTTCGACGACACGTTCAGTGACCGGATTCCAGTGTTCGAGATCCGGAACCGAGCCGTCATCAAGCGGGCATTCAACGCAGACCACAGTATCTTCGGCCACGACGAGGAGTGTGACCAAGCAGATGAACTGCTGCGGATTGCAGACTACTTCATCGAGGAGCAACCATGAAAGACAGAGACGAGGCGAAAGACGAAATGTCCGAGCGGCTCGGTCAGCGGTTCGGCGACGAAGAGACAGACGAGTCTGGTGAATCAGATGAATCAGATAATGCTGCTAAGGAAGTTAAACAAGATAAACAGCCTATGGATGCTAAACCAGATAAGTCCGCTAAAGACTATAAGGAAGTTTGGGGGAGTAAACTGATTCATCTGCCAGACGAGCTTATGGACCCAGTCGATAACGAGTTCGACCGGATGAAATACGAGTGTGACTGGGACGTGAAGAAAGAGCGGCATTACTACCCAGTCGTGGTGGCTCAAGGGATCGAAGCAGTACAAGAAATGTCTGGTTCGGAGTTTACCGTCGCTGTCGAATCGCTCGGATTGCGATAGCTGAGGGGTTCTTTTGATGTGTTACACAGGAAACAGTGGGGTGTGAGAACACATCGATAGCGGGTGTAGAGCTAACCAACATAGCAGCTATTGTTCCGGATTGTGTTGGTTAGTATGTGAGCGGGGAAGAACATGCACATCAAGTACTGTCGGCGCTGGAGCGGATCGACGTCGACGCGCTGGACCAGGGCACTCGTGATGCCCAGGAATAGGCGGTCGCCGCCGTTGACGAGCTGGTCGGTGCGCTCGGTGATGACGTCCAAAACGACTGAGGCGAGGAAATGTACGAACCACACAAAGTGGGAGAGGTTGCGCGCCCGAATGGTGACCTCATATCTATGTCGACCAGTCGCCGTCGATTCCGCGATCTCAGCGAAGAAGCCGATATCACCGCTGATGGCGACCGGCCACCCAAACGCTCTGGCAGCGGTTTGGTACACAACCTACGGGGATGCTGTCCGGCGTGTCGCCGAGCGTTTTACTGACGTGGCCGTGGAGTAGGGCTCCAACGACGAGGGTGTTGTTCTCGATGACTACCGCTCCGACGCCGAGCAACGCCGGCATCGGCGGCAAGGAATGTGTGACGAAAGAAATTGTTCAACTGATGCAGTTCGATCTCAGTCCCTTTTGTAATTTTCCCCACAGGTGCAGCTGACCGGCGTTCAGTAAGGTGGTTACTGCTACTGCATCGGTGTAGCTCCGGCCAAGAATTTACTGTGTTACCATCAACCCCCGGGGGTGACCAGAGAATTGGAGGTCGATTGGAATTTCTTTGTGAAACCGGGCTCAAGAACTATTTATCCCGTCTAATTGGGGCGGGTTTCAGCAGAACCCCTGTGGGATTGAAGCTACCGCGCTGCGACAGTTGAAGACTCGCTTATCGAGTTTCAGCAGAACCCCTGTGGGATTGAAGCCACTCGTCCCAGCAGAGTTCGGTTAGGTCAACCTGGTGTCTCAGCAGAACCCTTGTGGGATTGAAGCGCCCTTGACGTCAGTCCGACCGGCGACGCCGGCCGCGAACTGCTCACCCAAGGCCGCCCGCTCTTCCTTGGCGTCGACGGCGACGGCGCGGCCCACTACTGGGACAGCTACGAGTTCGCCGTCGCGGTCGTTGCGACCGACGGCGACGCCGAGAAAGTCACACTCGCCGACACCCCATTCCAAACACTCGCACAGTGGTGTGAGTACACGAGAAATGAACGTGGCTGGGCCGTCGGCCCGCATGTCGGCGGCTCACTCGTTGACAATCTCGTCCGAGGTGTTGAGGCATGAGCAAGACCGTTCGCTGTACGGTCGCAAACCGCCAGCGTGTGAAACGTGCCGCCCGAGCGCTTCGAGAGACCGTCCCGACCGTGCTGGTCGAAACGACGCCGCCGGTGCGCTCGGAACACGACGCGTGGACGCTCGACGCCGTGCTTCGAGACACCGAGGGCGTCCCGCCGGAAGTGCTGCGGGAGCTGGCACTCGCCGACCTGACACTCCAGCCGACGCCGTCGCAGGCCGGCCACCAGCATCTCGTGGCCACGGCCTAAGCTGGATAGCGATACCTCTATCTTTTTGTTGAGTTGCGTGTACGTTTTGCATGGGTTGCGGTGGTTCTTGAACTCACCCATTAGCTGACCGCGACCTCGCGCCGGGGTCTGGTAGGACAGGCCCCATGATGGCGCGAGTTAGATTGTTTGCTTGTGGTGTCCCAGTTGCACGGCTGACCACGGGATCGACCGGTCACGCTGTTTGTCATAGATTTGCTAGTGCTCGGGGGTGACATCGTCGTCGCCAGCTTCAACCTGCCGACGGCAGCCACAGCCCCAGATGTGATTGTTTGTACAGTCCCAATCGGTGTGGCCGTTGGGACAGACGTACCGCCAGCGCTGGGCTGGTTCTGAGCGGTCGATTTCAACAGCCGGATGGGCATCGGCTACAGACGAGCCATCACCAACGATGCGTGCCGTCGACATACCTGACATTCTACTCGGGGATGTAAAGTGACTTTTCTCCCCCGGAGTGAAAGTGAAACGATCCAGTAGATGCCTTTTCCTTCCGTTATTAGGGGTAAAATCATCTGTGAGTTAATATGCCATAACTCATGACCAAGTGAAAGTGAATTCGCTCGCCTACATATCAGTACTCTCCGACCAGATATGGTCGGCAGCTGGGCGTAATGCCACGATCCGTTCTCTCCTCAACGAAGAGGTGGCCTGCTGCTAGTCACAAGCTGAACTAAGCGAAACCAGCATAACGATACCGCTCGCTGTCGGAGTCACTACGAATTGCTACTGCCTGCCCGTTGACGCTTTATCGGACCACATAGTGATACCCGCGCTTATTCCCGCTCATCCGATTGGTTAATAATCGCCCTCTTAGTTGTTCCAGGAACCCGCTGTACGCTTTGATTAATATCTGCCCAGTCCGAGCGAGCGTAGCCGATGCTCTCGCCCGGTGAGAGGTAATTCATAACACTTCGATACTCGCTATAGCCACGCTGACGGCTATCGACGCCAGGGTCACGAATGTTTAGCAGGTGTCCGAGCTCGTGCATAAATAGGTGCCCTGTTATTTCATCTGAGGATAGCTCGACAAACGCAACTGAACCAACTGTAAGGCCTCCATTTGACATGGCGTTGCCAGGCCTCTGGACAGTGCTGACAATCTGTATATAATAGTACCCAGCATTATCTGGTGACGTGACTGTCTCCCCGCCACTCTTGCACCCATATTGAATTTGATCTCGGATATAGCCAGATGCGTCCTCACACCGAAGATTGTCATCTTGGTAAAGATGTATATTAATCCCAGATGTTCCGTCAGGATTAGTGACTGGTGCCCGTTCGAATTCTTCGTTAATATCCCGAATCACATTACGTGATAGTCTAGATTTGTAATCTACTTCGACGAAAATATCTTTTTGTACTGGATTCGCACCAGGGAACCGGTCCGTCATATCAACCTCAGCACCGTCTGGGAGCCCATCGTCGTCAGTATCACTATCTAATACGTCGGTCGCAAGATCGAGTTCGCGGCCGTCATCTAACCCATCACCATCTGTGTCGTTTGCCCGTGGGTTTGTTCCATGCGTGTTTATTTCCGCATTATCAGATAGTCCGTCGCCATCAGTGTCAACCAGCGTCGGGTCAGTCCTATATTCGTTTATTTCCGCACTATCAGATAATCCGTCACCATCTGTGTCATTTGCCTGTGGGTCAGTACCGTGTGTGTTTATTTCTGTGCCATCAAACAATCCGTCTTCATCAGTGTCAGCCGACATCGGGTCGGTTCCGTGTGTATTTATCTCCGCACTATCAGACAGTCCGTCTTGATCAGTGTCGGCCAACGTCGGGTCGGTTCCATGTGTATTTACCTCTGCACTATCAGACAGTCCGTCTTTATCGGTGTCGGCCAATGTCGGGTCGGTTCCGTGTGTGTTCACCTCAGCGGCATCCAAGAGCCCATCGCCATCGGTGTCTGAGTAATTTAGATCCGTAGACAGCTCTTGTTCGCGTGCATTAGAAAGCCCATCACCGTCGCTATCAACATTCGCAGGGTCTTCTGTTGTTGCTGTCTGTATTGCTGTCCGTTCAGTTTGCGGTGGTGGTGTTTCGGATGCACTCTGCTCTACATTGTCCGCTGGCTCCGTTGCATCCTCTTGCAAAACCCCGGCACAACCGGCAGACATAATGCTCACTAGTAATAAGACGATTCTGACTTTTCGCATATCTGATTAATTAATGTATAAAATAAGAAGATAGTGGTACTAATAACAATTACCGCTACTGACTCGGGAGCTGGCACTGGATAGGCTGATGTTGTAGCCGACGCCGTCGCAGGCGGGCCATCAACACGCCGTGGCGACCGCGTAACGGCCACTAATTTCTTTTCTCCGACCGAGTTCCCGCGTTTCTCGATGGCCATCTCAGGCCCCTCCCGTCGTGCGATCAGCGAGGTCGTCCAGCGCGTTGACGGCCGGGGCCGTCTCAGCGGTCGCACAGACCGTGCCGTTGGCCTCTGCCCAGCGCACCAGCCCGGTGTCGCTCAGTTTCGGGATGTGCGTCTGATACAGTGCTACGTACACGCGCTTGCGCTGTTGGGACTGGAGCTGGTCGCGGCTGGTGTTGACTTCCGCAGCGGCGACGATCTCCGCGAGGTCCGTCAATTCAATTCGCCCGTGTTCGGTTATGGCGCGGAGGCACTGTCGTCGGCGCTCGGACTTCGCCATCTGGAGCAGGTCCTCCAACGGAAGGCCCACTTCCGCCGGTTCGGGTTCGGGGTCGTCGTCGCGTGAGAGCAGGCTTTTCAGCATGCTGCCTCCGTGGCGACGGCGGTTTCCGGGTCGATACTGTTTTCCGGAGCCTCGGCAAATATCGAGGCGCGGTCGTTTGCATCCCCCATAGGTTCTGAGCGACCGCTTGGGTCGGTGGTACCACACCGACCCAGTTCTGCTAACCGGGAATTGACCCAAAGGCAGTCGTATGCCCTAGATGACATTAGCAATGCTAAAATAACTCCCCATCTAATAATTATATGAAGATTGCTAAGATAGTTCAGCATTACTAATAAGAGTTTAGACAATTTTTTCCACCCGGTCTTTGACGGTTTGCTGTAATGGCCGACAGAGACGATATAACCAATCAAAAAACTGATATCACCATGCTTGAGGAGCTTGCTGAGAGAGGGAATCTGAACCCGATACATATCTCTGAGGCGATAAATCGACATCGAAATTATGTGACAAAGAGGGTCGGCTTTCTTGTCGACGCTGGGTACGTCGAAAACCTTGACCACGGGCTCTACACGATTACCGATAGGGGCCGCGAGTACATCGAATCTGAAGACTGATGTATTACGGAATGTCTGGAGCCTGATAGAATGAAACACGTAGAAAAAGCGATACTGCAATTCTTGAGCGAACACGGCATTTGGATAACTCCAAACAATATCGCAAAAAATACCGGCTACGGTAGATCCTATGTCAAGCAAGAATACCGCGATCTTCTGGACGATGGCTATATCGAATCTGCAAATCAGCCAGGTGATCCATTCTACCGCATCACCGACGCGGGCCGCGAGTACCTGAAGACGGAGAGCTAACCCCCGAAGCGTTTTTTCACACGAGCGACTACAGGAACGCATGTCTCGCGTCGAGGTCGACGACGGCGACGACGAGCGGGCAGAGATCCGACTCGTCCAGAATCCGGATGGAGACTGGACGGCTCGACATCTCCAGGTCGAGATCGTCTGGGTGCAGCCACTCGTCGGCAGGCGGCTCCTCGAATTTGTCGGTCATAGTCACGAGTAGGACCGCTACTGTGATAATTTCCCTCTACAGATACCGCAGAACAACGGGCTACGGACTGTAGAATCCTTCGCGACCGCTGCAGTATCACGGCCGATGGTCGAATGCTCAACTCAATCGCGTTTTCTGCTTGAAAGCAACGCTTTTCCCGCCCCACGCAGCACCACGTGGTAATGAGTCGGAGCGGAGCAGAAGATGATGCACTCACGTCCGCCCGCCGGATGTATGACCGGCAGCTGAAAGAACTCGACCAGATCGACGACAGCGCGCTCCGGGTGCTCAGAACAGATATTATTATTCTTGGATTTGTCGCCGCAGCACTTACCGCGGGCGGTCCAGATGCTGTGTCTGACCTTCGATTAGTGACGGTCGTCTTGGGATATTTCGGCTGTGGCGGACTCGTGATTTCCGCATTCGTTGCTGTTGGGACGTTCGTAGTTACAGAGTATCCAAACGAGGTCCGGACCGAGGAATTACGCGCCGTACCGTTTCTGGAAGACAGCGAGTTCAAGAACTCAGCTGTACATTCACTCCGAACAGCTATCCTTGACGTGCGACTAGAGGTGATCCAGAACGGCAGACAACTCACCTTCTCTCTGGTGACCTTTTTGCTGGGGACAGTCTTCCTTGTCGCTGCGACCCTGATGGCCATCCTTATCAACTCATACGGCTTTTTACAGCCTATCGCACTGTTCGCGGTTGCCGCTCTTGTAATCGCCCTCGGAGGGTCCGCTGGAGTTTTGGGTAAGTTCTTTAACTGGTGAGATGGTACTATCTGGTAATGACCGATTCCCCACAAGAATCTGTAAACCGGACATACCACTCTTCGAAGGGGTGGCGCAGATTCTTCTCCTTCTTCGGAATCCGTTCCGCACAGATGCAGCGCGACCGGTCGGACGACAACTGATTCTATAGTTTTCCTACCGCGACGAGCCGCGAATAGTTGAAATCGAGCGACTAAGATTGGTCGTCGCTGAGCCTCTCGTGGACTTCTTCCATCGGTACGGTATCCTCCTCTTCGAGCCGACGGTCGGCCTCGGCCGCTACATCCTCGGCAAGCTCCGGTGCATAAACCGCAGTCCACCCTTTTGCGTGCGCCCCGAACTTCTTGCCCGCGACTAGACCGTCGTCTTCCATTTCGCCCAGCCGCCGTCGGACGGTCTCGCTGCTGACGTTGATGTCGAAGCGCTCGGCGAGTGCGTCGGTAATCTCGCCCGCCGTCAGCATCGGTTCCTCGCGTGTGCATTCGTAGTCGAATGCTTTCAGTAGGTCTTGCTCGGTCAGCTTCGACCCAAACGTCCCATCGTCGTCGTGAACTCGGTCGGCCATACCACTCTATACCCGACCATTTCGGATAAGTGTTTTGCACGAACCATATGATACATACCAATAGGTTATTTGCTTGTGTCACGTGGCATATGGTAAGGAAAGCCGGTCCCTCGGGGCACTTGCGGTGTAGAAGTGCCCGCGTGCTGGTCTCACGCGGGCCGGGTTTCCGTGGAGCGAAAACCCATGAGCAAATCTACGACGCCGACTAGTAAACCTGTCGGCACGACTGACGCGCATCCACAGGAACGCACTGCCCGCGAACTGCTCACCCAAGACTCGCTCTTCCTGGGCGTCGACGGTGAAGGCGCAGCCCACTACTGGGACAGTTATAAGTTTGCCGTGGCTGTCGTTGCGGCCGACGCCCTTGCAGGCCGGGCATCAACACATCGTGGTGACTGCGTAGGCCGACCAGCCTGCGTTCCCCAACTCACGTTTTTGCTCACCAGTCATAGCAGATCACCGTCCAGACGTCGTTGATTGGCTCACGGCGGTTGTCAACGGTCCCAACGACCGAATAGTCGCGTTTCTCGATAGCCATCTCAGGCCCTTCCCCGACTCGCGGTTGGGTGTCAGTGACTTGCTGGCCGATGGTGTCTTGTGAGCAGGCCTCTAAATTTGATATGCGGTACCGCTGTGACAATGGGTTATCGGGGGGATGGCCCCGGTAGCCCGACTTTAGTAGCCTATTACTCCCTGGTAAGTCGCGCATATTCAGGGATGTATCATCAGAAGTACTTTGATAAGCAGGGCCTTAATGACGGAGAAATCAAGGAAGCAGACGCTGACGACCGCGCCTACTACATTATCAACGACAAGGGCAGAGAGTTCCTCCGAAACAAGAACTGAGTTTTTTCTTGCGAGCAAAACATATGTGACTTTGGGTACATACAGTTAGATAGGAACAGACGCTCCGCTGAGCGAGTTCGTGTCTTCGAGAACGCGAGTTGCCCACGCTGTCTCCAGCAGCCTAGGTGCTTCGGTTCCAGAATGACCCATGAGTAAGTCTGCATCGCTGACTAGTAAAAATGTCGGGACGATTGTACATGATCGAACTGAGACGCCCCGCACCGTCGTTGCGGATGTTGTCATCCAGCACCTCGATCTCACCGACTGGGCGGTCTTCCGCAAGGTCGCCGAGTGCTCCGAAGCGACGATCCCCGAAGTGCGGGAATGAGCAAGTTAGTCCGCTGCGTGGTTGAGAACCGCCAACGTGTGAAACGTGCTGCTCGTGCACTCCGCGCGACCGTCCCGACCGTGCTGGTCGAGACGACGCCACCGGTGCGTTCGGAACATGACGCCCGGACGCTTGACGCGGTGCTTCGAGACACCGAGAGCGTTCCGCCGGCAGTGCTTCGGGAACTGGCACTCGCCGACCTGACGCTCCGGTCGACATCGTCACAGGCCGGGCATCAGCACCTCGTGGCGACGGGCTGAGTTGGGTAGCGATACCTCTATCTTTTTGTCGACTTGCGTGTGTGCCTTGCATGGGTTGCGATGGTTTCCGAGACTGCTCCTGACAGCTCGCGACCCCGCGCCGGGTTGTTTGCTTGTGGTGTCCCAGCTGCACGGCTGACCATGGGATCGACCGGTCACGCTGTTTGTCGTAGATTTGCCAGTGCTCGGGGGTGACATCGTCGTCGCCAGCTTCAACCTGCCGACGGCAGCCACGGCCCCAGATGTGATTGTTTGTACAGTCCCAATCGGTGTGGCCGTTGGGACAGACGTACCGCCAGCGCTGGGCTGGTTCTGAGCAGTCGATTTCATCAGCTGGATGGGCATCGGCTACAGACGAGCCATCACCAACGACGCGTACCGCCGGCATACCCGACATTCTACTCGAGGGGAGCGTGTCATACAATAGTTCTCAACAGGAATGCTTCGCTCATTTTTCTCCGAATAGAATCTGAAATCCCGTATCTCTCTGAATCAGGCGTGAAACGAAGTAGCCAAAATTACCGCGTAGAGGGTATGAGACGTATTCTATGACACGCTGCTCGGGGGTGTAAAGTGACTGTTCTCCCCCGAAGTGAAAGTGAAACGCTCCAGTAGATGCCCTTTCGTTCCGTTATTAGGGGTAACATCGTCTGTAAGTATATATAGCATAACTCATAACCAAGTGAAAGTGAACATGCCGTCCTACATATCAGCACTACCCAACCAGATGCGGTCGACGGCTGGTCGTAATGCCACGGTCCGCTCTTTCTTCGAAGAGACGGCCTGTTGCTATTCACAATTTGAACTAAGCGAAACCAGCATAACGATACCGCTCGCTGTCGGAGTCACTATGAATTGCTACTGCTTGCCCGTGGATAATTCATCAGACGACATAGTGATACCCTTGTTTACTCCTGCTTATCCGATTGGTCAATAATCGCCCTCTTAGTTGTTCTAGGAACCCGCTGTACGCTTTGATTAATATCTGTCCAGTCCGAGCGAGCGTAGCCGAGACTGTCGCCCGATGAAGAGGTAATTCATGGCACTTCGGTACTCGCTATAACCACGCTGACGGCTGTCAACGCCAGGGTCACGAATGTTTAGCAGGTGTCCGAATTCGTGCATAATATGTACCCTGTTATTTCATTTGAGGATAGTTCGACATACGCAACTGAATCAACTGCAAGGCCTCCTTTTGACATAGCGTTGTCAAGATTCTCAACAGTGCTGACAATCTGTATATAACTCATTGCCATCGGTATCTGAATCATTCGGATCTGTAGACAATTCCTGTTCGTGTGCATTAGAAAGTCCGTCATCGTCGTTATCAACATTAGCAAAGTCTGCTGTTGTCGCTGTCTGCATTGCTGTCCGTTCCGTTTGTGGTGGTTGCGTCTCGTATGCACTCTGTTCTTCATTGTCTGCTGGCTCTGTTGCATCCTCTTACAAACCCCAGTACAACCGGCAAACACAACGGCCACTAGTAATAAATAAACCCTAAGTTTAGGATTTCGGATTAGTTGGTGTATGAATAAGATAACACTGGTATTAATAGCAATTACTGCTACTGGCTCAGGACCTCGCACTGACTGAACTATTGCTCCAGCCGACACCCTAGCAGGCTGGTCATCAGCACTTGGTTGCGACCGCGTAACAGCCATTAACTTTTTTAGCAGATGAGACGGTAGTTCTTATTGATGACTGATTCTCTGGAAGAATCTGTAAACCAAACATACCACTCTTTGAAAGAGTGGCGTAGATCCTTCTCGCTGTTCGGAATCAACTCTGCCCGAATGCAGCGCGAACGGTCAACAGTCATTCACGAATAGCACACATGCCCACAATATTTGCTATGAAGGAGACAGACGATTCGATTCTTGATATCCTCTCTCAGACTGCTATCCCGGTCCAAAGAGGGACTATTCTGTGGTACATCAACGCCAATGAAGAGTTCCCAGATACCGCCAGAACCACGTTTTACAGGCGGACTGGCCGTCTTGTATACGCAGACTTAGTTACCGAGATAGACGAGCGATTTTTTGAGCTCGCTGATTACGGTGAACGCTATCTTAGTGACGAGCTCTCGGCCGCAGAGGAAATGGAAATTTCTAAGCGGATGGGTGAAGGACCGCCTAACGTCGACTCCTAATCGTCCATCACGCACGCGTCCCGTGCCTACATCGATTACGAGGGATTAAGTCCCGATGCGTTTTCTCACACGAGCGACTACAGGAACGCATGTCTCGCGTCGAGGTTGACGACGGTGACGACGGGTGTCCAGAATCAAGACGGGGACTGGACGGCTCGGCATCTCCAAGTGGACATATCCGCTGAGGGTGGGACGCGAGGTTTCGCCGTGGAGAACCTGATGGCCGTGGTTGCCGCTGTCACCGGCGACGACGAGCCAACGGATGCGGAACTCAACGAATTCAGCGCTGACTCCGATGTAGTCGGACACAGGGCGACGAACTACCAGATATCCTCCAGTAGTCTGGATGTCGCCAGATTTTGTAGTTTCTTCCCCACTCAAGCCACGAATAGGCTCTTTAACTCCTGAAATCAACCATCTACTACATGACCGACGAATTCCCGAATCACACACAGAAGGCTCGGATCGAGTCCGGGTGTTCTTCACCAAGTTCGGGCTTCGCTCTTTGGGATTCGCTCTGCTCGGATGCGATGTGAGTGTTCGGAGGACTAACGAATAGCCGATACTACGTCGGCTTTGAGAGACTGCTACCTGTCTAAGGATGGGTTGAGTTGCGGTTGCTCTTGAATTCATCTGCACGGAGCTACCACCTCAGTTGAAACTGAGACCTTGCTCGATGGACAGACGACTCGGATAAACCGTGATGGGTAAAAAATAGAAGGTCTGTATCAGGCGGCTGAATTCGATGAAGAATGACGTGTAACCGTGATTAATCTACTTGACCCATTAGCGAGTGATTATCTTGAGACTTGTCCAGTTGGAGGCTACAGTCGTTCAGTCCGTGGCGGATACTTTCGTCGACGCGAGACACCCAGCGATATCTCGTGGCAGATCGCAATCGACAAGATATCAGATATACGCTGAAGCACATCGAGGATGTCCGTCTCGGGCAGGTTGTCGCCCTCGTCGAGGACCACGACGGTTGGCTCGGTCACCGCTCCTGAAGTGTCGCGATGAGGTCCTCCTGAGGCGTGACGGGTCGGGATCCAGGAGGTCACGGAGAATTAAGCGAACAATCCTAACCGTTGACGCACCCAGACGGTGGACGTGTACTGACGGTGTCGGCTGCTGTCGATTTAACCGGCCCGAGAACAGCTCGGTCAGCACGATTTTCCGACGCCTTGTGGGCCGTGTAAGAGTACATCTTCGCATTGAGAACCGGGGCGAGGACATCGGTCATCTCGGTCTCCCGATGATAGACGTCAGGCACCCAGTCATTTTTAAAACCGGCTGGTCAGTTATCATGCTAGCTGAATTTTACGAGATAGTGGTATACTGGGGCTTATACTTCCGGGGCGACTCTTGGGGATCAGTAGGAAGATGCAGTGGTTGCGGACATCGACGAACTCTTTGAAGATGAGTGAAACTGATACGATTAAGAAACCACCGGTTATCAGAATCGTTATGAGTTGCGATATGGGGAAATCAACGGGGATGCTCCGCTCCCGATGCACTGTAACAACCTCGACATGCAGAGCCACTGTATCGGTAAATCGTTCGGTCCATACAACAGTTATCAGAGCCTTTCCTTCCTCAAGGCGATGTACAACCAGTTCGATGATAGTGACAGCACCGGTCAGTACCGGGTGTGAGTTGAGCCGGTCATAGTCCTGAGTCGCCGCTGTTTTTCTTATTACTCACTCTCCAGTTGTGGTGTTGTATCGGCTGATAGAGTCTCGCCAGTTGTAGCTCCCGGTTACCTACTAGAATCTGTACTATTCCACGGATAAAAGACTCACTGATTGATAAACCACCGCCAGCCGCGTTGTGACCCTCTCATAGACGTATTTTTCCAGAACAGCCTAGAATCGTCCATCACAATCATGGGAAAATGCTGGTATTTGGTGTCTCCAGTTTCATGAGGGTCCCCCACTGCTAAACTGGCACTCAGAATTGTATCTTAAGTCCACTCACTCTCTACTTTAAGTCTTTTGGGCCTATTTCTTATCCCACCTTGGGTGAAACTAGCAGCTCCAGTATCGATTACAGCCTTAAAACTGCTTATATGGCCTATAGCTATTTTTGCCTCATCTCCACCAAAGTTTACTCGAGGTAGCGTCCAAAGAGAAAGGGGGTAAACAGAGGTGAAGCTATATCCGACCACAGACGGACTTCAGACGAGCGCTAAGGGGCGACCCAAAGCGGGAGGAACTATCAGAATGCTGGAAATACTCGACCAGTGGACTCCCAGTGAGGAGACACAGCAGTGGGCTGCCGGCACTGGCGAGACGAGTGGGGGCAGTCGGTCTGGGCGAACCCAAAGTGAGAGCGCGATCTCGACGAGTGGGTGGGCTGCCATCGCGATGGCAGTGTGGAAGGGTTATGGAACAGTGGAGCGAAGTTATCTTGCAAACGGGGTGGTGGGTCCAGAGAGCAACTGGGGACATAGTGGGAGAGAGTGGAGGCCTCATGAAGAGAGAGAGACAGTCCCAGCAGATACACAACACAGGCGATTATCCGGGTCAGCAGGGTAAGTCATCCCCGTCAAGACGACCATCCACAACACTCGAAACACCAGGTGGTCTTTCAGCGGAAACGGTGGGGTGTCTGCGCTCGGCAAGACCGCTGGCAACGCGACCGCGACAGCCGTGACCGAGACGGTTCAGTCCTTGAGAGCCCGCAGGTGCTCAACCGACTGTTCCAGTAGTCGATTGTTATTTTGCTAGGTGTCAGAATAAATTATCAAGAGGTCCCAAAGGTGTATTGCAAATACCACAGTACAGAATCTAGACGCTCTAGCCACCCTCAATGTGTCTGCCCTAGCCAGTACTTGGAACTATTCAACCAATTCATATGTAGGTAACAATTCTTGTCGTGCTTACTCGATGAGGCGAGTTCCCTCAGCCTCGAGCAGGGTTAGAGAATAGTGATGCCAAGGCTATATGCCCAGGACTGTGAACCGATCGCAACGATGATCAGCGCACCCCCGGCCAATGCAATATTCTTCAGAAACTGCGTCATCTCAGTTTGTTGCTCATCTTCCGAGACAGCCCAGAAGTCGTGGAAAATAAGCGCGGAAGCGACGAGGAATACAGCAATCAATATCGCGCTGATAGCTGGCAGAACACCGGCAATAATCCCGAGTCCACCTCCGATGAGGAGGCCTCCGGAGAGCAACACACCCAATTTGGGTGCTGGAAGGCCCTTGTATTCTGCGTAGCCAGTCATCTCTTCAGTCTCGAAACAGTGATTTAGGCCGGTAAACGCAAGCACGCCCCCGAACAGGACGCGACCAGCGAGGAGTGCTAGTCCCTCCATGCCTTCAATAGCCATTATGCACGCACCTCCCAATATTCGCCACCCACATTCTTCCTTATTGTTTCAACAGTTACAGTCAGGTGTACCATGTTTACGTCTAAACTGAGGACATTTGTAGGTGTTTGGCGACACCTGTACTACTACGTAACATCGGTGTTACTGGCCCACTTAATTTTCTCAGCCCCCTACCCAGAAGTGTAGCTATGTCACACGATGATGACGATGAGCGGTACGATGTTTCCCGGCAAGAGTTTGACAGTGTCTCTGAACTCCTCCTGCCAGAGTCAAGTAGCGCCGACAGTCAGCTCCGACTCCATGACTCGGAGGCAAACACGGTTCTCTACGTTACGGAGAGTAGTGATGGGATCTCAGTGAATGTCCGCGACGATTCGGCGTTTACTGACGAATGAATCGACGAACATACCTCACGGCCGTTGCGACGGCCCTTGGTGTGACTGCCAGCTCAGGGACTGTCGCTGGAGACGACAGTGATGAGCGATACGAGTCAGTAAGACAAGAGTTCGCAGATATAACCCGGTTTGCAGCACCAGACTCTAATGGACCGGCTGACGAATACGTTCGTCTCTACGACGATACAACCGAGACGCTGATCTATGGGACCACACAAGGAACAAACGGTGTGGCCATAGCGACCCGCGACGCAGCAGGAATCGACGTCACGTCATAATTGGCGTGGCAA
>NZ_BMPD01000007.1:22182-172652 GCF_014647415.1 Haloarcula sebkhae
TTCGGTAGTCACAGAACGCTACTCAACGAGACTGCTAGTGACCCGTATCAGCCCACAGTTCTGGCCCATGCCTACTAAACAGGCCTATTTCGGTCCGTTTAGCAAAACTATCTCTATCTTACTCATATATTCATATCCGCCTGCCCCTAATATCAATTTATTGAACACTCATCAACAAGAAGCACAATGACTGGCACGGCCTCATTGTCCTCATCCGTAGAACTCGCACATGCTGACGTCACCCAATGAATGAGGCCGCCGCCTTCCAGAGGAACTCGCTGGCAACACGCCATCAAGAAACCCGCTCCACCAGCGCGTCGTGAGCCGCTCTGGGTGGCGTTTAAGCCACTTGATTGGGTAGACTTTCTTTGCCAGGCTATGGTGATGACACCCCAGTCGGTGAGCATCACTGTCGTCACCTTGGACATTGGTCTACCCCCACGCTGTCCGCCGTTCTTGCTCAATACGTTTGCTTGATGTATTCGTTTTGTATCATGATCTTAGTCGTCTACTCGGTTATCAGCCTGTCTACGTTTTTTCAGAATTAGTTTGATCAACAGCAGCGCCGCTAGCCCAGCGGCGGCTTTCAAGCCCGCCGACCGCGTGATTTGCAGGACCGGTTCGGAGCTAACCAGCAACGCTATCCCGTAGAACAACTGTCCGAGGTTTCCCCAGCACCAATGAAACAGCACCGCGCGGCGAACTGGGACGCGACGAACAGTGTCGTCGCTGTTGCCGTCACCGCGCTTGCTGGATGAATGAGGAACTCTTTGATCGACATTAGATGATAGAAGCACCTCCTCCGGGGATGAAGTCTAATACAATCCTGACGGCGGTCCGTAGGCTGGTCGCGTACACGACCACCACGAGAGTGTACACAATCGCCACCCCCGGCAGTCCCGCCGGTCGCATCCAGTTGAAAAACTCAACCACCAGTTGGACACTCAAGTCGATAACACCGTCAAGAATCGGCTGACTGATGGCTGACACGCCGTCAATGAGCATGTTCGCGATTATCTCCGTCACATCTGCGAGGCCGAGCGTTCCCTCTGTCGACGATCGTGGCTCGCCGAGAAACATGAGAGTGTACGCCCAGAGCGCTTGGGAAACAACTTCTTCAACGCCGTTCAACAGCGGGGTCAGAGAGCCCAAGAATGAATCTGATCGGAGAACTCCTGAAGTCCGACAGAACCGGAGGGATCTCTGGTGCTACGTCAGCCACCTACGAGTCGCTGGCCTTCTTCTCGGAGTCTGCGAACGACGACGAACAGCGTCAACAGCGTGAACACCAGCACTGCGAGGTAGCCCTATAGTCCGAACCATTCGACACTGCTACCCATTGGTTCTTTTGGCACCACTGCAGAACCGGGACGGATAGCTCACCCAAGACTTCCGATCCCATCGATGGCTCACTGGAACTCACGTTCCCGACGAACGAGGTCGCACTCTCAATGAGTCGCTCGGGAATGTTCAAGAGTTTGTTTATAAATCTTCACATCCCTACATAAAGCGTCGTGTTTGGTTAGCTCACAACACTTCTCAACGAAGTCGAGGAGATTAATTTGCATGCCAATCTACTTCTTCAATTTCAACCTTCTAAGCCGTACACTAACCAATTAAACAGTCAGCATGGCAGGGCATTTAACAACAGAGTCATGCTGTAAATAGTCTGTGTAACTGGTACACACACTTGTTTTCACTACTGAAATGCAGACTGTAGGTCCGTATAGAGGTCCACAATCCAGTGGTGGCGCATCAGATCAGTTATTACAGCAGGCAGTCTCAGGCACGTAGACACGTCTCGACGTAGCGACGGAACTCAGCTTTTGACTCCGCGATAGTTTGTGTGTCAGCGGTCAAATATTCGGTCTGAATGCCGATAAGGACAGTCTGAAACAGCGCTGCCGACTCTTTCGGCTCGTCAACATCGAACACACCCTTATTCACGCCGGCGCGAATAATCTGGGTCAGTTGTTTGCGAATGAAGTTGTCGCTCCGGCGAAACAGCTCGTAATACTCCTCATTGTGTGCCGTCTGTGCGCGGAGTTCGATAACGGCCTGTGTGAAAGCACAGCCTTGGCTCTCTGTCTCGTCGAATATCTCGTTGACGACGATATCGATGTAGTCTCCAGGGGGTTCCTTTGAGAACAGGACTTGCTGCTCAATCTGTTCGAGCATATACCCGAGCAGGTCTAGGAGCAGGCTATCCTTGTTATCGTAGTGGTGATAGATCAACGACTGACTTTTGTCAAAATGGGCCCCGATTTTCTTGATGGTTAGTCCCGCATAGCCATGTTCACACAGCGCATAGTATGTGGCTTCAAGGATCTCCTCACGGGTGCCGGAAATATCTCCGAAAAATGACGTCTCATCGATCATTGGTGGTTATAATGGCGTACGTGCATATTTGCATTCTGGTTGTAATACTGCGATAGTGTCGCTTCTGAGGGGGTTCGTGGTGGATGGGCATGAAGGGGCGTAACCGGAGGAGAGTCTCCCTTCTCTCTCATTTGTCATACTGGTGTGGGTTCGCCAGTAATATTGACTAAATAAGCAGTCAACTTGACTCTGCTGATTCCACTCTCAGAGCAGCAAGTGCGGCTGAAGTGGGTTGAAACAACATTTGATCATTCAACCTGACCGTTTGAATAGAGAGGTAATATGTGGAGCGAGAGCTGATTAAATCATAGCAATGGCTAAACTTCTTGTTGTGTCCTGTTCATTGCACCGTTCATACCCAACCATGTTATTCTAGTATTGACATGACTATGCCCCGTGGACTAACTGGTGATATCTAGGACCGGAACACACTGGTTTCCATCAACACCGAAGCATAGTCGCTCGGGGACTACGACGGCCATGAATAGCTTCGAGATTAGTGTCAGCAAGGGGTAGAACTGGTTACTTACCGAGACTCAGCACCCCACAAAGCCGGGAGTTAGGATGTCTGCTTGCTGCGAGTGTGCCTAACAAACAGAAGCAAGCAGACAGTGAAATCCATCAGGACGAACTCCTTAATTTCCTCGTCAAACCAGTCGACGAGGAAGTTGCTCCTGACCTTGCCAACAACGCAGATACAACGCAGAGGACATTCACGAGGTCCTCGTCGGTACGACTGCCGACGGAACCTCAATCTTCACACTATGTAAATCAAGTGAAGACTCGCTGCCGACGAACACGATCCGTTACTAGCTCCGAACAAAGTTCGAGTTGGAACAGCTCGAATGAGTCGCTAACACACTTCTTCAGACGGATGCCGTCGGACTGCACTTTGGGCAGGTGGAGGTCTGCGCGGATCTTCGCCTGAGGCCGTTACTGTAACAAAGACAAGACAGACTCCTACTACCATTCGGGAACCAAATTCAGCGAGAGCCACTCAAACGAACGCTAACTACTGATTCACCCGAAGATTCACGAGTAGCGCCGAAGAAAATATTGTGAAGGCCACTTATTGAGTGTCACTAGGACATAACATACGATCTTCCGGCTGCGTTTCTGGAGTTCACTGTCGATAGATTCGAGGAAGCGATCGATACAGAGATCGGCGACAAACTATCAGAATATCTTGAGTGTCCACAGAAAAGCTTCTGCAACTTCAGTCCGACACGGAACAGCGGCGACTCCAAGCGGCACTAGCCATCCCCGGTCACGAGCCATGACAAACGAGGTATTTCGCGAATAATTCACACAGCTCGACGAGCGACTGGCAGCCACCATTTGAGGCATCGTTGAACGCGGCATCGACGACGGAACTCTCTGTGATGTCGACCCCTCACGGCTGCGGAACATCTCTTATTGGATTCACAAGGCTGATTTACAGTCCGAAGGTGGTCGGTCACCGGATCACGTTGCGGTTGATGAGACCGTGCTCAACTCAATAATGAACAGTACTGGCTGTACGCTGCTGTCGATCCACAGACGAATAAATTGCTTCATACAAAGCTTAGACCGACCACGACGAAGATTCTCGCTCATTCCTTTCTCACCGAACTCAACGAGAAACACGACGTTGACGACGCTGTGTTTCTCGTTAATGGCTCCAAATCGTTACAAGTTGCGTGTCACGGCACTGTCTAGTTAAGCCAGTTTGAGAAGTGAGCAGTTCATGCTTTGGGTTGTTCATGCTGTCGCCAGAACTGCTCAGAGAGACGTTGGACACGGCAAATCTTGAATGTTGGGAGCGAGAGCGGACGGCCACGCCCGTCAGGGCGTTGGCCGTCCGGCTCCACGCGACTGGCTGTTCACTTAGAGAAACACAAGCAGTTCTGCACTTATTCGGCGTACAACGCTCTCATCAGGCAATTTTTCAGTGGGTTCATCGAGTAGCTGACAGCGTTCCCGACCCGCCTGAGGCGCAGCCGAAGCGGGTCGCGGTAGACGAGACCGCTGTCAAAATCAATGACGAGTGGTCTTGGTTATATGCCGCAATAGACCTCGACACCAAGTTGATACTGGGTGTCGATCTATTCGGATCTCACGGGACCGATCCAGCTGCTGCGTTTTTGCATGGACTCTCCGAGAAACACGACCTCTCTGAGGCCGTGTTTCTCGTCGATGGCTTCGGCTATCAGACTGCCCTTGCTCGATTAGGGCTCAGCGGTCGGCGTGATTACACAGACCGAAACCTAATTGAAAAGTGGTTTCAGACACTCAAAATACGGATCGACCGCTTCCATAATTCGTGGGTGGGCAGTCGGTCGAGCGTTCGCCGCTGGTGCTTGCAGTTCGCACATTATTATAACCGCCAGCGACCGCATCAGTCACTAAACAATCGAACGCCAGCTGAGGTTGTGACTAACTAGACAGTGCCGGATGTGTCTAACAGACAGTTGTGGCGCCCCGTGGAGACGTCGTCGTTTCTGATCATGACCACACAAGAATCGTTAATATGATTTTACGAGCTGCATTGACAGTCCTTGCTTTACACCAGACTGTCTCCACGAACCATCCTTGATAACCGATTCTGCCGGTAACCATTGATTAAGAATGCCTTCGAAAAGAGGGGATGCACGTCGCCGCCGCCAGCTCGGTCTTCTTCGAGCGTATCTTAATCACGACTGATGTCTTATCAGGACAGAGCTGGACATTCAAACCGAGTCAGTAAGTAATGCTTTATCAGTAGTTGTTAATGCGGCCAGTTTATTCACCTTCAGCCCTGTAATAAATCCTTCAGACGTATTCTTACGAGGTGATCTCCGAATAAAGAAACCATGCTACTAACTACTGTTATCCGGTACTGAGTTGATGACATTCTCCCGTTTTAATATACGAACCTGTGTGCATCGTGTAGAAGGCGGCGACAGCTGTGGGATAAAGATGTGAAGAGTAGATATGTGGAAGCACTCTGTTGGGTATCATTTTTCGTATCGGAAATTGTATGTCTGGAGAGGTGTGTTCTCTGAGGTTTGTATTAATTGGGGACGTTAGGAACAGTATCGCAAGACAGTGAGCGGCAGTTCGAAAAGACAGAATATGTACTGGGGTGGCGCTGCACTTTAGCCCATTTCGGTCAGAGAACATGCGCTACCTTTCAGTTAGATAGTGCCATTGCTTGAGCGATTCTCCGATAGGTATTATATAACAATATCCGCTGGGAATCTCTCCAAACTTGATGAGGCAACAAATCATCATCTGTGTTGTTATAGTTGCTGCAGTAGGTGCTACTGGTACTGCGACTAACACTGAAATTTCAGCATTACAAGCACTGGATTCGGCTTCAGAGCCCACTCCAACACCAGTACCTACTCCAGAGCCCACTCCAACACCAGTACCTACTCCAGAGCCCACTCCAACACCAGTACCTACTCCAGAGCCCACTCCAACACCAGCACCTACTCCAGAGCCCACTCCAACACCAGCACCTACTCCAGAGCCCACTCCAACACCAGCAGACGGCCCAGTGGTTGTCGAAATTGGGAACTGGGGTGAGACAGTGCATAATAGTTCAGAAGTCCGATTTCGAGTGGTTAAGTATCGGATCACGGAATCTATCGAAGAGAGTGATGGAGATGTAGAAACGCCATCAGACGGTAATAAGTTTGTAGTTGCTACTATTCAGATGGCAACAGATCCTGGTCATAGGGTTAGTGTCGGGCAAGAACAGTGGTCATTTACTGGACTGACAGATGAGGAACATAGCCCACATGAGGTCACCACTGACGTCCGGAATGGCTTCCCAAATAAAACAGAACTGCATGGAGATCATGTTCAGGGTACTATAGTTTGGGAAGTGAGATATCCAAGCGATGCAGAGTTTAATATGGTGCCTTACAATAACCAAACTGGACGCTCAGGCCGTGTAGTCACAAACTAGGCTATCCGTTTCCAATATTCTTAGTATTCTCCGTCCACTTGCTCAACCCTTTAAAAAAGATCCGGCGCTAATTAATAATTATTGAACGTAGTGGTGCGTAGGTCACACTTCATACTGGATTCTCATACAGGTAGTTACGACAGCCTCCAGGCCACAGGCAGCGTTGTTTTCTATTGGCGTATCCACTTCCAGATTTCAGAAATTTCCTCTCGAAAATAGTCAATTATCGTTGAATTCCCCACCTATTATCAAATGCAAGGAAATACCAATCAGAATTCGATCGTCAAATGCCACGATGTCCACCAAACACAGTCTGGAGTTGGCTAAATAGACTCGAAAGGCTTGGAGCATAGCTGTTCGAATCCGGCATTTACCTTATAAACTGGAGGACTCGACCCCTTCTCACCCATATCGAACCGACTCCACCGGCATAATTAAACAGATATACGAACATAATGAATTGGTTTGAAATTAATGGTGAGGACGCTTTTGACGGCGAGATCAAAGTGTTTGAACAGTGCCCACGTCGGCGTCGTGAAACGGTGGCGTGGGGTCGACGTGAAAGTCGTCCGCATCTCCGAGCCTATCGAACAAGGCGACGTATGACACAAACGCAGGCTCTCACGAAGACACTCGTGTTCCACTGGATGGGCAACGAAAGCTTGCTTCACCAAGCCCGCTTGGAGTGTCGTCAGGTGTCCAATGAGGTACTACGGCTCAGCTATGACGGCCGGGACTGGAACGAGTTTGGGGATATTGTTGAGGAGGATGCCGACCTCGTGCAAAACACGGTACAGTGTATTATTAGCAGTAGATAGTAGCACGATTTCTTTACTCAGATCTTACCTCGTAAGAATACGTTTGAAAAGTTTATTACAAGATTGGAACTGAATAAACTAGCCGTATTAACAACTACTGTTAAATACGATGCAGCTAGAAATACAAATTTTTTATTTTTATATGATCTTATTGTAATAGTACTGTGGAGAGTAAAAATATAATGTCTGACTTAGCTAGATGATTGAGATCTCTGAATGTAGACACTTGTCTTTGGTTTTAATTCCGTGTTTTATTACATCTTATACGCTCCATAGTAACTTCAGTTCACCAAACGCTCACGATCTGGCGTCTGAAGTGGACTGTCCCAAGTGACTTACAACCCGAAAAAGGGGAGAGAGGAACATTCAGGATCACCAAAGCAACTTCGCGAGCCATCATGTTCGAAATACGGTATCACTTTCATTCGTGAATTGGTCCTACCAGCGCCGGTCTTTCTTAACCATTCTGGCGGTTACTACTCGAAAATGGGGTGTGTGAGAAAGACCGTATCATCTAGACCATCATTCGCAAAATCCAGATTATGTGGATTTTGCTTCAAGGTTCACTTCCCCTAACAACGCGAAAATAGGGTGGGTGAAACATCGAACTAGGTGTATTACCATACCCAACGTCTTACAACTCGAAAACGGGGAGTGAGTGAGTCAATAGATTCGATGTACCCATAGATCTGCTGTGGTATCTCTTATCCCCCTCCGATTTACAAACCGAAAATGGAGGGGTGTCCTACGATCTCTTTGTCGTCGGTACAATCTATGATACGGAGACGGTGAGAAACGACGGAAATTCGGGGTGTGTGGTCCCATCGATATTGGTCTACCTCCTCGAGGCTTACTCGTCTGGGTTGACTGAGTTGTACTTGAAGGTCATTTTATGACCTTCCCACCACTGCCAGTAGTAGCGATTGTCGTTGGTCTCCTTGATCGTGATCGACGCGATGCATATGTTTACACCACCGTCTGGAGTGCGCTGCTGCCAGTCGGGACAGGTACAGAATTTCGCGATGATCTCGGCCTCGTAACGATTTCCAGAGGCGGCTTCCACTTCGAATCTACCACCCTTGGCGAGTAAAATGAAAGTCATTGTTTCTTCGAAAACGCGTTTCGTTCGTGGCTCGAGGTCGTTTGCCGAGCTGAGGCCATCCGATACGAGCATTCGGTCGCGAACGTCTTCCGCCTGTCCTCCATCTGGAGCGAGATCGCTGTCAATCCCCTGAATCCGATTCTCCAAGAGTGCTTCCACAAGACATTATCTAATTCTGGATGGCCTCAGTTGGCGTTTGTCCATCGAGTGCTTGGTTCGGTCGTTCGTGGTTATAGTGGTGTCTGAATCGTCGTAGCTATTGTTTTGAGCTGGATTGACTGCCCTCCAAGAAGAAGTGAATGCGGCCGATTCACATCGCCACAGTCTGGAACCATTTTCGATGTGGTTCCTAATTCGATAGTCAAGCTGACCGCTCAAACCGTGACAGGAGAGGAGTGCTTGTCGATGGACCGACTTAACAGCCAAAGCTACAATCAAGCACAAAATGACAACGGTACTACAGACAACACTATGACAGCTGCAAGACAGACTTACGACCAATCAGAGTGACATAGAGACGGGAAGCGTTGGCTCACCGAGCGACAGACCCCGAATAGATACGACCGCAACCAGAGTTCCCGACAGATTGGCGACGTTGGGTCGGTTCACAACACCCACTCGACAATGGCAGAGGCGGAAGAGGGCTGAGCGATTTAGTCGGTGTATTGGGTTTCCCAGTCACGGCGGGCGTCAATCTCCCGACGTCCACGGCGCGTGAGCGTATAGCAGTTTGTTCGCTGGTCATGCTGCCCCTTCTCGACGAGGCCCTTCTTGACAAGTGTGTCGATATTCGGGTAGAGTCGACCGTGGTGGATATCCCCCTCGTAATAGTTTTCTAACTCTTCTTTAACCGCAGTACCATGTGGTTCGTGCTGGCCAGCAATCGTGTACAGTATATCACGCTGAAACCCTGTTAGATCGTGCATGCTCTATCGGTAATTTGTATCCGCTATATTTGCGTTTTGAAACAGATGTGCGGTTTCGTTGAAACAGGGTCTTTGGATATGTCATCACTAACTGAGTTGATGAAAAAAGCGGAGGAGAATTCGCAGAAATTGTCTGATAGCTGTTGTTTAGTAGTTGGATGGTGGGCTTTGGTTCTAACGGCGTGAAGACTATGAAGTGAAATCTATTTGTACATTGGCTATAACAGGTCTGCATGTATGCAGACGGTCCTCGCAAGCACACTCTCTAACACACAAGTAGTGAGTACCGACGGCGAAGAACTCGGAACCCTGCATAACGTCACGTTCAATACGATTGGTGGCAATCTCAAACAGATTGTTATCGAGACGGACGCACAGGAACTCTTCGGGAAAAATCAAGACGGCGATGGCTATGTGAGGCTCCCTGCGGAACTGATTGAAGCAATCCGTGACCACCTCATCATTCGATCGCCTGACGAGTATCTCGGTTAACGCCAGCACCGCCCAATCATAACCCGTTTTACTCTTACAATCTAGTTCCGTACGGTTCGGTGTTGGCGGCAAACAGCTATGAATTCGTCATGAGAGTTGCTTACACGCTCGTACAGCGCCTCGAATTGCTCTTTCTGAGTGGCATCGTCGCCTGTCGTCTCGGTACTGGATCAACATCTCACGTTCCGGTACATTCTCAACGCCGAAAGCATTGCCAGACAGCGGGGTAATAAGCGTTACAGTAGACTAGAGCATTCCCACATTTGGTAGCTCCACGTCGGTCCGAAAGTCATGCCGAAGAGTGTATGGCGATCAGAGAAAACAATAGGGTAACGTGGCTCACTGTGCTGCTCAACGAACACCAGAACAACTCACGGAGAGTTAGTGAAAAAGAGAACGCTCAGCTAAGACAGGTACACACGTTGAACACTCCGTCCAGATGCTTTCTGTGTCATCGTCTTGTCATATTCAACCAGCAGCCACGGTGACGTGATGCGTTCTTCGCAGTTTGGGCAGTGGCCGAAATGTTGTGTATCATTAGGCACAGAAAAGAGAGGGGAGAAGTCTGCGTTCATATTCTTTCATAGATAATTCAGCCTGCATTGAAAATAAGTGTTTATCAAGTTACGAACAGTGATCGCTCAGTCTAATCGCCAGTCAGTTGTCCAAACAATCGGTACAACGACCAGTCCCGGGAAGAGATGGCTTCCCACAGTCTATGCACGCATCAACTGCGGTGTGGTTCTCTGCACCCGACTCAAGATATTGCGTGACTGTTTTCCATATCCGTTGAATCATATCTATAACACCGTCTCCAAGACGTATAAACTCATTATTCGAGGCGTTAGTTGATAGTGCTCTGGAGTGGTATGTATCACACCTGCACCTGTGTGATCAGGTGCAGAATAGTTGGTTACTGGTGAGTCTATGTGGCTGTTGTGATGATTGTGTCTGGTGTGAGTTAATCATCTGTGGTCGCAAGCACGTATCGTTAAAGAACGTGACTCAGAGATGCCGACTGGAGTCCGAGCGTTAGTCCAGTGCGCCGAGTGAATAGATCATTGGCCGGGATCGACACTATCGGTGACCACGCATCGATTGAGACAGATATCAACGAGTTCCCGACCCACCTAGACGCATCATATGTCCTTACTGTAGAAAAAACAGTAATCGCCTTTTATGGTCTTTTCGTTGTCTGTCTCCGTTTTATCATACCACAACTGACATTCTAATAACCAACAGATTGATCAGAACATTATAACCTCAAGATTTGATGGAACATGGAACTTGACTTAGGCACACGCTCCGCATTCCACCCCTTGCCATTGAGGTTGGACAGAAAATCGTTACGGGGCGGACTATCATTACCGACTCTCGAAACTCCTGTAAACCGATCAACCGAACTGGATTCAACCGACACAAGGATGATTATCCTTCCATATAGCTAGCTATTATGAGCCTCATTGATTCGTTGTTGGACGATACCACTTCAGCTGAGCCGGAAGATTCGTCTGAACCGACGATCAAACTCTCTGAATCTGAGAATGAAGTTGTCTACCCAGTCGTTGTAGAGGCAAGTGAATTGTCGGCCTACAAGCGCCTCTTTGAGTACGATATTGAAACACCATACGGTGTGCCCGAAACGCCAGAGTTTCTTGAGGACGTACTCAACGAGCCATGGCGAGAAGCCACACTTGGTGACCGATCGTGGCAAGAAGAGACGAACCAGACAAGAGATGCTGCAAAGGCGATTATCGGTGCCTGGAGTACTGAACTGAGCGGTGAGCGTGGCGTTATCCTCATGCCAACCGGCGCGTATTACTACCTTGCAAAGCCACTATGGGCTTGTGGGGTCCGGGTTAAACAAAACAAGGCCCCGCCCAAAATCATTGATGACCTTCTTACTGCGGCGTCGCTTGTGAAGCGTCTCAAGTCAGCTGAAACGGGTGATGTCCCAGCCGTCTTCGCGCATGTTGGCGATGTCCCGATGACATCTGGGGAAATGGATTCTTGCTGATACTGCTGGTGATGCCTGCTCGATCAGATGGATGGCCGGCCCTCACGGGCCTGCGTTGGTACGTCTGCGATGCACTCTTGTTGAGCGTGAGCGGAAGTCGACATCATTACGCTCTTTTACACATTTTCATTTGGCTTCGCTGCGTGTTCAGATCTCTCCCTGCAAGTATTTTGAACTCCAATTGAGATGGGTAACTGCGATCGGCTCTCCTACACAGCGTTCCATGACTGGTACGAATCAGGCTTTGCTGCATTCCTTCGGGCGGTTCTCGGTGACGCTATCGAGAATTTTGATACTGGGTGACCTGACTTGAACAAACCTTTTGAGCGATTTCGAGAAGTCCTAAGTAATATCACTGCGAAACCACAGAACGACTTCAGCAAATGATTGTCGATGAACCAAAAGTAGCGATTTAATAACAATTGGCTTTTGATAAATTCCAGAGACAGTGAACACGGCTATCTCCGAGCATCTCGAACTGTTTGAAGCCTTGCTACACCGGATGCTCCCAATCGGGCAGTTTCGTCTCTGGTGTCGTGCTGCTCAATGTGAGTGATGCTATACGTTCTTACCATCATCAAGTATGGTGGATGCCTACCAAGGCCATGACGACCGATCGTCCGCGACCTCCTGACAACGATCTAAATACATTGAGATGATATGCCCCAACTACTGACAGATTTCGGAAGTTGATACTACAGGGGGTGTAGCGGGGCCCCTGATGCGTGTATTTGGACGAACCGTCGAGCGGAAACCGCTGCAGATTAGCACTCAGCCACTCGTTCCCCTTCCAATACTAATGATATTGCCGAATGCTCTTGGGAAGCAGGTTGTTGGTTGGGTAGACCTGACGCTGTGAAAGCGTAGCGGGCAAGGGTGACGCGGTAGCGTCACCCGAACGCAATGTTCCCATTTGAATTGCTTAGCTCAGAGGCGAGCGCCGCGAACCTGCTGGAGCAGGTTCGCTGGCGCAATGGCCTCTACTGCCCGCGCTGCCAGTCTGAGTCAGTGATCAAACACGGCAGCTATCGAGAGTATCAACGGTATCTATGTAAGGATTGCGACCGCACGTTCAACCCCAAGACCGGCACGATCTTCGCGCACGCGAAGAACGGCCTTGACAGGCTCTTGTTTGTGTTCTACTCGTCCCTCCGATTCAACACGAGTATCCGCCAGCTAGACGCTGAAATCGACGTTTCCTACCGGTCGCTTCGGCGGCGCGTCGAGCAGTTCGCCAGAACGCTCGACGCGCCTACCCTCGATCTAGTTGGGCCGGTCGAAATTGACGAGTTCTACGTCGCTGCAGGGAAGAAAGGCCGCGAGCGCGACCGGGAGCCACGCTCGCGTGCCCTTTCGAAAACGTGGGCGGGGAACGTACGAAGGGGACAAACCGCCAGTGTTCACGCTCGTAGATCGCGGCACCGATCAGCGATACGTCGTTCCAGCGAAATCCGACGACAAATCGACGGTGCGACTCCTTCTCGGCAGCCGTGAGGAGGAGTCGCTAACTGTCTACACCGACGGATTTCGAGTGTACGATCCACTTGACAAGGATGAAGATTACCACCGAGAATCAGTAATTCATGGCGACGGTGAGTATGTCGATGGAGACGCTCACGTGAACTCGTGCGAGAGCCACGCGTCGCTGGCGCGTGGCTCTCGCCGCATCGAGGCGTCTCAAAAGACAAACTGGCTGCGTATCTCAGACCGTTCCAACTTCGACGACGTATTCTCCGAAAACCGGGTCGAAAAGCGCTCAAAGAGATTGTTCAGGCAGTTCTCTGACTCACCAACAACGTACTTCGCAAGAGCGTTGCCGAATTCAGAAGACTGGGTAGTGTAGCAACTCGACACTGCGCTCCCCCAGATTGAGTTCTCTTTACCCGATCCCAGTCTCCTTCTTCAACAACGTGAGCGTGTTATCTGCTGTCACCATCGGTGAGTGTTCGTACTCACCAGTCAGCTCGACCCGCACGAGTAAATCGACGGGTCGCCAAATCGAGTACAGCAGACACGCAAATACGAAATAGAAGAGGCGTAGCCCGGAATCTTTCGACAGGGTGGCAGCCATGGATCGCTTGATCGATCTGTATCGGACCTTGCTCTTTCACTGATACCCGTATTCAGTGAGGAAGCTATTACTGCGGTTAGATATGAACGCTGAGTACTGTTGGTGGTCGTCATGCTCAGGATCCTCTTTTTGCTGATAAATAAGTATCGTCTCCTGCCATTCTTCTTCCCGAGATGAAATTTCCTGTCAGTCTCGTACCGATCCTGACCTCGCTGGAAGAATCGCTTTGCTTGGTTTCTCGCTTGTCTCCATTCGTTTTGGGACGTGATACGACAGTCCACGCTGGCTGAGCATCTCCACAGTGTGCCGACTGTCGTACCTACGATCCATCAGTACGTTATCGACGTGAACGGTATCTTGGGCTGAATCCAGCAGATCCTCTACTATCTCTTTTCGTGATTCTCCTCTTCGCACAGGATGGGCATCCAGCACAATCGAAATCGGGCAGCTCCGAGAGGCAGCACTTATTCCTGGAGTCTACAATATAGAATATAAAAGCTGCTAATATTCTCTAATCTAATAGAACTGTTTGCTATTAGTTACAGTGACTAGTGAGTTAGCAGGGGTCGTACTGGATCCAAGTCACATTAAGAAACTGCCATGCTGTCGGGTAAGTATCATCAGCAGTGACAGATGATTTATTATGGCCTCAGCTAATATATTAGCTATGTCTGGGTTGGGTTCCTATGCAACACCGTCGGGACGAATGTTCGCAGCTGCATGGACTGGCATGGCACTCGTTATGTCACTCTTCGTGGCAATCATGACAACATTTGATATTCCGGTTCAAGCTACCTACGTATTCGCTGCTGGTTTGACACTCAGAGAATTGGTCGGCCTAGCTTCATGGGCGCTTCAGCGATAGCCATGAACACTATTTAGACTTCAGAAGCACAGCGTGTCATAGAATACGTCTCATACCCTCTACGCGGTAATTTTGGCTACTTCGTTTCACGCCTGATTCAGAGAGATACGGGATTTCAGATTCTATTCGGAGAAAAATGAGCGAAGCATTCCTGTTGAGAACTATTGTATGACACGCTCCAACGGTCTCGTAGCAGACTACCAATTGGGGCGATATGAGTCCTCAGCAGAGACTAATCGAACTGTTTCAAGAACCATCTCCGTTCCATCTCGTCTTAACGCAGTTCCAATCTATCGATTGGCACCCAATCAATCCTTGTGGCGGGAACTTCCAGCAGTGTCTCACCGACGCCAGGGAAGCCGGCCATCAGGACGTTATCGCCGAACTCCAGCAGATGCAGGACAGTCACCAGTATCGGGTTGAGTACGCACTTGCACACTCTGGTACGATAGGCGTCCCACTAACCCCTGGCGTCCCATACCGAAGGCTTCGCCGGGAACAGATGTTGATAATGGGTGTAAGGAGGATAATCTCAAGATTTGGGACCCCCACCCCCGGGTGTTTCCGGGTAAACTCTGTATAAGCAAGGCAGGCCAGATAGATATATCGAAGGATTGCATATAAATGTAGGAAGAGGCTGCAAGAGGTAAAGACTCCAAAGAAGGGAAAGCGGCTGTAGAGCCTCAATAAGTTGTGGTTCGACCAGTCACCTTCTATACTGTTCTAGGTAATAACTAGCTAGAAAGAAAAGTATATAAACAAACTCAGAGAGGAATTTTCACCAGTTCACCATGATATTGAATTCTGTGGTAGAGAACGTTTTCGGTGTATCGTCTGGTATCCCCCTTCTGAAGTTCATGACACCTTAACACCGCACAGACCATCTAGCAGATTATGCGGAAACACCCGGGGGCGGGGGTAGGTGGTTTTCACTTCTCGTATACAATTCTTGATTCGCACCCTTTAATTGAGGAACGCGGAAACACCCGGGGGGTTTGCAGAAATACCCGTAACGGGCGTAGTAAACGAACCATTCGATACAACCGAACACCTAGTCTTATGTGTTCGGGCTTAAAGAAACACCGTATGTCACGGACATTTGAACGCGGGTCTCCGATATTTGAGGATGAGCGTCCACTCACTGATGATTGGGACCCAGAGGAACTGCCTGAACGTGATGAAGAATTAGGCCAGATCCACAATGCGCTCGCACCTGCAATTCGCAACACGGGTGTCGGTCCACATAATATGTTTCTCTTCGGGAAAACCGGACAAGGGAAGACAGCTGGTGTCGAATTCAAACTTGACGATCTTGTCGCAGCTGCCAATGACGCGGGGCTAAATATTACCACGGTACAATACAATTGCGCTGGTGACTCGTCCTCTTATCATGTACTGATCAATCTCGTTGAACGACTCACTGGCGACAATCTAAACGGACACCCAATAAGTAAGATCACCGACGAGTTCTTTGATGCTGTTACCGAAATCGGTGGAACAGTTATCATTGTGCTGGATGAGATTGACAATATTGGGACATCGGACGAAATCTTGTACTCGATTCCTCGTGCCAAGTCAAACGGTAATATCCCCGACGATATGCATCTGAGCATCATCGGTATCTCAAATAATTTTAAATTCCGCGACAATCTGTCCCCAAAAGTCAAAGATACCCTGTTCGACGAGGAGATTCACTTCGCCCCCTATGACGCGAATCAATTGAGGTCTATCTTGGAGCGGCGTGCCGATCAGGCATTCAAAGAGAGCGTCTTAGAGGATGAGGTAATCCCACTCTGTGCCGCACACGCAGCCCAAGACAAGGGGTCAGCAAGACAGGCCCTCCGCTATCTGTATAAAGCCGGTGAACTGGCGGCAAACACTGGGAGTGATATGGTCACTGAGCACCATGTACGGACTGCTCAAGACCGCATCGATAGGAAGAACATTGAAAAGGGAATTCGTGAGATGACGGTACAGGACCAACTCACACTGACCGCTGTCGTCGCACTAGAAGTAGAGGGAAAGACGCCAGCGAAGACAACCGAATTGTACGCCCGATATAAGGATATCGCTACGGAAATAGATGCAAACATTCGGACCCAACGGAGCGTTCGCGACCACCTACTTGAGCTCGATCTGATGGGTGTCATCACCGCAACAAAAAAACAGACTGGTAATCGTGGTGGTCCTCACTATGTGTTTGAACTGGCCTCCGACCTCGGAATGACGCTGGATATCCTCTCCGAGGACTCTCGAATTGGTGACGCCATTGACGTTGTCACGGCGAATCGGTCGATTCAGGAGTATCTCGACTAACACTTTACGCGGAAACACCCGGGGGTTGACTGGGATGAAACAGTGGGAGGACTACTAGATCCAGATAGTCGACACTCTTCAAATATCAGTCGAATGGTTATAAACTGACGCTTGATCGGATTCTATTGCTCCCGTTGAAAATCTTGGACTTGATCTCCTCTCTAATCCTGAACGCTGTTATACCGGAAATACCCTCTTCCCCTCCACTCACAGTTACACTCTCATCCCCTCCGCTCCATAGATTGATTCGGGAGACGGCGGAAGCCTCTATCTTCAATCACAAGCCGGAATTTTATGCGCCGATACCGACTGAGTTTTGTCCCCGTATGCCGATAGCGTGGGTATTCAATTGCACGTTACGGAGCTCTTGTTGTCGAATACCGTCGAATTGCTTGAAGCGATGGGTGTCTAACGCAATCGCAAAGCCGTCCATGATTGGGTGCAGAAAACCAATCTACAGCCCGAATCCGGGAAATCGCCAAATCAGATTGCGTTCGACGAAACAGTGATTCGCATCAATGATCCGCAATTCTGGCTGTATGCCGCCGCCGGTCCGCAATCGAACGAACTGCTTCCCACCCGGTTGTTTGCGACGACTACGACCACCCTCACAGAAATTTTCTGCGCGAACTTCGGCATAAACCCAATATCGAACTTCTGCCTTTCTCGCCGATAGCGCTCAACCCCTCCAAACTGCACTGCAACGAACTGGACTCCGATTTCGGATGTGTCGTCACGGAAATTGGAACGCTATCGAACGGATTTTTCGAGAACTGAAGCGTCGAACCTCGTCGTTTTCACACTGCTTCAGTCACATCGACCCGGAAACCGCCGAAAATGGTTGCAGAGCTTCGCTCGCTGGCACAATCTCACTAAGTAAACACTTCCGACATTGTGTATTTCAAAAATAGCTTCAATATTATCGGTAAGGCTGGAAACTGTCCAGCAAAGAAACTCATATGGTGTAGATGTGGATAACGCGATTTTCTTGCTGTTACCGTACGGGTGGATGGAGTTCGAAACTGAGCGATCAAGACCAGTGATGGACATCGACGAAATTGAGGGGCAGATTTCGGCGGCGGCGGACGTGTTCCCGACGCGGTTCGATATCACTGTAGAGATTGTGGTCTTTCTCCGTCCCGATGAAGATCTTGCTGACTGTCTCTATCCCTAGTGATTTATCAGCGGCACTGGCAAGGAGGACGCTGGTGTCCAGAAAGTCGAACACGACCACTTCACCCCAAAGTCGCTCTCGACCTCAACTATGTTCGTTTCGCCAGGATCTACCGGCTCGATTTCGAGGTGGTATGGATCAGTGAGTCACAGAGTCTGCAACTCACAGAATTAGTGGATCAATAAACTTTAGAGTTATTGAGAAGTTGACTCCGGGATTCAGTGAATTATAGAGGCTGGTCGTGTTAACGAATATTTGAAGCACAGAATCACTGAATCAGTGAATCCAAGAAATAAAGAGTCAACGAATCACCTACCGTAAAAAGTACAGAGTCAGTGATTCAGTAACTACCAGTAGCAAGCCTCATTCCTTGAGGAACCAGCAAAGCGGGAATTCCAGAATGTATTGAGTCAATGAATCGCTGATTCTTTGATCTTTCATCAAATGCAACACCACAAGTGCCTGTTAGAAGCTTATGCTGCTGAATATGGAACTCTAGTATTTCCAGAACGGGATTAGATGTCTGACGTAGATTTATGAGTCATTGAATCAATGATCATACTATGACCGAGTCACCTCGTGGCTGGGGCGTCACACCATCAACCGGAATTCCCACGGTCGCCTTCGGCAATCAGAAAGGCGGGACTGGGAAGACAACGGCGACAATAAACAGTGCTGCGGCACTGGCCTCACGAGATCACAATGTCCTCGCGATCGATATGGATCCACAAGCTGATATGACGAAAGGCCTAGGACTGGGCCCGGGCGACGATAACGACCCCTCAAGCCCGAAGAACGACCTTCCAAATACGCTCGCGACTGATGATCCGAATCTTCTCGATGTCCTCGTCGATAATCCACGCACGCACGACACGATACTCTCAGAAATCGTAATCCATAGCGACGATTACGAACATCTGAACTTCGATCTCGTGCCGAGCCACAAAGACATGGGGCTCGCCCGGGATTGGATGGACGATGCAAGTGCTCGTCTCTCGCTGAAAACTGCCCTCGAGGGGCTGGTTGACGGCGGTCATGACTACGATTTTATCTTGATTGACTGCCCACCAGATCTCTCGGTTCTGACGGATACAGCGTTTATTGCGGCGCAGAACGTGTTCCTGGCCGCACAAACTCAGGCCACATCACGAGACGCCCTAGACGATCTCTGGGACCAACTGGAATCCATCGAGGATAATCAACAAATCGAGATTGCGATCGTGGGACTGCTGGCAAATATGTATAGAGACGATGGGCAGTCACAGAAATTCCTGGAAGCCTTTGACGAGTCATATGCGTCACTAGCGCCGATCTTCAAGCTTCCAATGCGGGTGGCAATACAGCGCGCATGGGACAACGGCTGCGATATCTTCGAATGGGAGGACGCGAACGATCAGCAAGTCGAGCTCAACCTGTTCATAGATGTTGCTGAGACAATTGAACAGGCGTTCGACAAAACGCAGGTGGAGGTATAAGTATGCCCCGAGGAATGGACGAAAGATTTGACGACCCGTCAGAAGAAGCAGAAAATCAAGAAGTCGCGGAAGACAACGAAACGACGGAAGCGACATCGGAAACAGAGAGGCAAGACCGCGAACCTGCAGCCGCCACAGAAGAGCAGTCAGGTCAGCAAAGGGGTGCTGGCTCGACGAATACTAAAACCACCACTGAGGAGGCAGGGGAAGCGAGTGAGGACCCTTTGAACATTCGGGAGGACTGGGACTCTGCCACGCTGTACGTTGAACCAGAACAGAGCGAGGATATCGAGATCACATTCACGCGGCTAAAAAAACAGTTGAAGCGGGAGGACATCACGCTCGAGAAGAACAAGCATTTTTACCGGGGGGTTTTCGAAGTAGCGTTCGGCGAGCATCGCGAAGAGACGAAAGAAAAGATTCGGGAATTAGCACAGAAGGATATCGATCAATGAATCACTGATTCTTGGATTCAACGATAGGGATTTAGAGCACACAGGCCTAGCGACTCTATAACGAATTCATAATCAGACTTAGCTATCAATTCGGAATGAGAAATCGAGTACTTGGTCGTTGACGGTAAGAGCTGACCCTGAGAAAGGGGTCTTGCTGGCCCACGAAGAGATGGGTCGTACTATCTGTCGTACTGCGAAATGGAGTTCATGAGAGTGGGACTCGCGATGGTCTACAGCTTCAATCCATTGGAGCGCTATCTTGGGACGGTCTGAATCGTAATAATGCCTTACCCGAATGCCGGCTTCAGATGGCGTTACGTCACCGACTGTGGCACATCCCTACCGAAATAAATCCTGTGGCGGGTTGCTAGGAAGCAGACCCCCCCCATTGAGCATCGTGACCGTTTCTGGACGATCTCTGACGGACTCGACTTCCGCCGCTGCAAAGACTGTACCGGACAGCAACGTCGAAATCGTCCGGTTTGGGCCAACCTCGGGTGTGATAAGAGACCCGCACGGGTGGCAGTCCACAGTGCTCTTAAGAAGCGCCCGTCTGTCGAACATGGTGGAAGGATGGGGCAGTCGGGCACTGAGTCGATTAGTACCGGGTACGGAGAGACATCTAAAAAAGACGGCAGCCCCCGGGTCAGGCTTCTTCAAACAACGAGCGTGCCCGTTGTACGTAGCTGTTCGTGTCTCAGCTATGGGGGTCGTGTTTAGTTAACCGTGAAAAGTGAGGCGGACAGATTTCTTGCTGGTCTATGGCAGAAATCAGCCGCCTCAGCGGACACAGAGTCTGGATTGATTTGGATTTTGTGGAGCGTGAGCGGACACCCGAGGTGGCGATGGCGTGGGGTATTCAATCGCATGTTGTGGGACTATCGTTGTCGAATACCGTCGAATTACTCGATTCGCTGGGTGTCCAGCGTAGTCGCAAAGCCGTCCATGATTGGGTACAGAAAGCCGATCTACAGCCCGACTCAGGGAAATCTCCGAATCAGATTGCGCTCGACGAAACAGTGATTCGCATCAACGATCAGCAATTCTGGCTGTACGCCGTCCTCAGAATGGCAGAGCCATTCTGATGGGCTGTACAATAGCTGTGCTCTTGTGAATGCCGCCGATCCGCAATAGAACAAACTGCTTCACGGCCGGCTGTTTGCGACGACTACGACCACCCTCACAGAAATTTTCCTGCGCGAACTTCGGCAAAAACACAATATTGAAACTGCCGTTTTTCTCGTTGCTGGTGCTCAACATCTCCAAACTGTACTCCAACGAGCTGTACTCCGATTTCAGATGTGTCGCCACGGAAATCGGAACGCTGTCGAACGGATTTTTCGAGAATCGAAGCGTCGAACCTCGTCGTTTTCGAACTGCTTCAGTCACGTCGAATCCAAGACAGCTGAAATTGGTTGCAGAGGTTCGCTCGCTGGCACAATGCCACTAACTAAACACTATCCCTAGTTGCATGCTGGAAAATCAGGCATACTGTCTCTTTATCGATATCTCCGTTCCAATCGGTTGTTTCTGTAGTCTTCTTGCTGTTCACACTTCCCCCAACGCCACGAGTTTACAACTCGAAAAAGGGGGAAGGGGGTTCGTTAGGTCCAGTCTATGAGACCGACTACACGTGTTCCGTTGAGCTCTCGTCGGATATCGTCCCGGTCTCAACCAAGAGTGACAGATGCTCTCGACAGCTCGGACCAACTGTGTCTTGTAGTACGACGCACCGTACGACTCGATCTTTTCCTGACCCAACGCGACCTGCTCTCGCGAACTCTTCTCGTCGCCGACGCCCACGTACTCGATGTCTTGTTCCGGGTGGACGGCGAGGTCCTGCTCGCGAGCCCGTTTTAGTGCCGCCACGTTCTAGCTGCTCTGTGTATGTCCTTCGAGTGGCTGGAGACACGAACCCATGATCACCGGCACCGTTCCAGTGTAGAGGCGCTTGATGGCGTCTTAGTGACTGCTGAGTACTACGTCTGGCGACCCGCACCGAAGCGTTCGAGACAGTCCCGGTGAACAGCGGGGTCGAGCGCTGCCGCGCTTCGATGCCTCTAATCTTGAAGTCGTCTTCGCCGGCGCCGCCTTCGCGTTGCGGCACCAACACCACCCAGTCGTAATGGGCCTCGTATTCGAGTTGAATCTCGGTGCGCCCCGTAATCTCGCCGTGAGCGTCGATGATCTGCTGGAGGACGTCGACGAGGTAGCTCCAGTCGTCACAGATCGGGTATCCGAGACCGGTGATGTCGTCGCGGTCGCTGTGGCAGTCTAAGATAACGTCTGGCGAGATGCTCCGCGTATAAATAATGTCGGGTACAACGAGGTGAGATCAAGTTCGTGGACGTTCTCGTGGAGGCCGACCTCGGGTGCGAAGATGAAGCCGCCGTGGTTGGCGTTGTGGTGCGTCCACATCCGTTCGAAAAAACTCGTGACGCCAGGGGTTCCATGCGACGAGGACGCTGCGGTCGTGGGCATCGCCAATCTGGATCCACTATAAGAACGTTCCCGGTCGACGCCCATGCAATCTCCTAGCAGGCTTTTCGAGCACGACACGAGGTTGAGGACGCCGTCGAGGTTCTTCTCCCCGTAGAAGAGCGTGTTTGACTCGTCGACGATTGCCCGACTAGGCCCGTTGTACCGTACAGGCGAGTGGCCGACGCGGCCGTAGCTCGAGTATGTCGACCGGATCGCGGGCTGCTGATGGTCCCTGTCCGGCCACCGACTCAGCGAGAAGTCATCGACACTGGCGTCCGTCCCATTTCGTGGAGAGCCAGGATATCTCGCTCGTTGAGCAGATCAGCCGTCCGGTCGTGTGCTTTGACTGCGACCTGTGTAGCACTCAAGAGTTCTGAAGGAGACACTGTGATGTTGTCGCTGGCGGTCGGACTGACACTGATCTTTAGATCATCGTTGAATGCCTCGAAAAGTCCATATGTTGAAATGGGTGTCATCTTCAACCATATCGGCCAATAGCCACTCTACCTGCTGGGCAAGAGGGATAGTGTGGTCGCTGTGGGCGACATCATGACGGGAGTGTGTCATTCGACGAAGAGTTCTGCTTGAAGATACTCTGTAAGATTCTGATGTAACTGTTGGTATGGTACACTCTCTCGGGTTGTGCCCTGGATAAGTATTCCGTGCAATACCGCCAACAGGAACTCAGCTGTTTCCTCTGGTTCAACTGCCTGAAATACCCCTTGGTCAATTCCCGTATTGATAATCGTGGCTACCTGTCCGATAAAGCGTTGATCCGCCTTTGCGATTCGTTCTCTGTATTTTGCGTCACGAATCGCTTGGGACCTCAACTCAACGTACATTGCCAGCACTTCTCCCTCCGCTGATCTCTTCTTCGGTGTTATATTCTCGTTGAGTAGAGCATCAATAATGTCCGAAATCGCTTTTTGCGGTTCATTGATTGAACCAGATTCATAGAACTGTTCTAAGTGATCTAATAAGAAGTCGAAAAACGAGAGAAGGAGGTCCTCTTTACCACTGAAGTGGTGATATAATGTCGACTTGCTCAAGTTAAGCTCATTGCTAATCCGTTGAATAGACAGCTCTGCATACCCGTATTCTTTAAGCGCAAAAAAAGTACCGTGCATAATAGCTTCGTGGGTGTCTGCCGGGTCACCGGTGAATGGAACTGAATCACTCACGTGATGCGAGTACTCTAGCCACCAATAAAGGCACTTCGCTCATCACTATCTGCACAGTAAATGGTAGGCTTGTCGGGGAACTTTCACTCTGATCATTAGAGAGCAGGAGTATAAAATGGCTCCCAGGCGATGTTCTTTGTGGCGTGGTATTTACGGTCGCATCTGAAACAACGGAACCTGTCACCATCATGGGTTGCTTCACTAGTAAAGCTGTAGTAGTGGTTGCACCGTTGATTGATATATTATTGCACGACTTTCTTGACTGTGAAGCCATAGTTAGTGGTTTTGTATTCGGCGCACTCTTCTCTCTGTCTGCACCTTGGATGGCATCCGGCCATCTGGGCTCTTTTGACGCCCACTCTGATACTCTGCCGCGAATCTGTAGAAAAATCGGATGTGCCTTCTGTCGTCGCTAGTGACAACGGATACAGCAAGTTAACGAAAATTGCATTTTTAGCCAAAGAGAAAACATTCTTGATCAGGCTAACGAAAAGAGTCTGTAGTACGAAACCATCTCGCCTCTTGCTACGATTGTGATCAAAAAAATCTGCTTTCGGCGGGATGCTTCAGAATCTTGCATCACTTGGGGTTTTGGAATTTCGGATTAAGCTGCTCGACGCTATAATCGAGTGGCGTCTCAAGACAATTTGAGAACAGCTATCTTGTCCTGACTGTGGAGCAACAACCATCCGAACCCAGGACGACCTCAACCACATCTGGTGCCGAGGTTGCGGCTTCCCCATCGTCTGGAACCGCATGGATCAGACTCTCGACGGGCCGACGTAGGTCAATGAAACTCAGTAGATGTGTTCGGGTTACAAGGAACGCGAGCCGTCGCGGGACGGACTGTCCCGTGGCGGGTCGCCCGATGGTGAGCGAACGCTGGTGTGATGAACAGGGCAATGAGATGGCGCTTGTCACAGCGTACCGCGATGTGCTTCGCGTGGTTTCTGCTGAGGAAGGAACGAAATTTGAGGAGGGAACTCCACCCTGAGATTGAGGGGGACTGAAGACCTCTCCCAGTGGCTATGAGAAGTCTGGGCTGATGAGCATCCGCCGTATCAGCAACTGAGTGTGACCACCGGATGATCGTGCACAATAAAAATACGTGTCAGGAGAAGGCCTTCATACCACCCGGGCGGAGTGTCTTTCTGGTTTCTGTTGGAACCGTGGATCAAGAAGTTTCACGGCCGTCCAAGCAGGGCCCGAAATAGGCCGCTCACACATATGGTTTCCTGCGATCGCTGCATCTTGCTGGGGAACCAATTCTTGGACTCATTAACTGCGTTGCCGCCGCTGTTTTTGCCAGTCAGGGTCGGGGAAAATAAAAAATCTTTCCGAAATCAGATGATAATTTGAACGAGATACTGGGAATCCTCGACGTATTCGATTTCGAGGAACTACTTGATTCCTCTTCGATCAGTTTGTGGGACAGCAAATCTCCGACGTAAGAATTGCTCCTGCTCCGTCTTAGAGGATGATCTCACTTCAGCCACGTTGTGCAAACCGTTCGAAGCAAAGTGGGTGTGGGAGAATATCTCACGACGATGACCACTTCTTGTACGCTCTGTCGAAAGACATTGTTGAACGGTGTGTTGCCCGCAACGTGTGAACGCTAACCGTGGGCGATTCAAGCGGTGTCGATGAGAGTGATTGGAGCAGACACGGCAACAAACGCTTAGATAGTTGGCGTCCAAGTGGGTGATGAATCTCATAGATTCCAAATCTTGCTGCGTGGAATTAAGGGGAGACGCCCGATGAACGCGGCACGTCAGTTGTGTAGCGTGTGTGGGCACGAGGATGGTGATATTCGTGTTGAACGTGGCCTGTGGAAATGCGACATTATGGCGCCGTTACACACGGAGAAATAAACAGAGTCGATGATATCAGACAAAAGCACTACCCATGACTCCCCCCATTGGGATAGCGGTACCAGTTGCTTGGCCCAACCTTGCGTTATTCATTCAACCGGACTCGGAGATCCCACGAGACTTCGTTGAATGACGCGTAAACGCTAAATCCCAACGCTTAGGATTCCATACCATTCATGAGGGGGAGGTGATCAATCAGTTGCATTTATTACTCTGACCGGTTCCTCGGAACCGATTGGACCACTTCTTGTCACGGGTCTAACGTAGACGGTTTCATTGGTCCCAATCCTATTTTCTGTAATATCTATCTCAAAAGTTCTGTTTGGCCGAACAGACGTGGTGTAATGATAAATCCAAGGCGACGGAACATCACCGGCTGAGCGAACGCGAATCCAAATATTGCTATTAGGCGCCAAAGTTGTAGTACCCGTAATTTGCAGTGGCTCTGAATCCGCTTGCCACCGATCATTTGCTATCATTACATTGGCAGTCGGTTCGACGAGACTGGCATTTGTTACTGATCTTTTCGTCGAGATACTCTCTCCGCTCTCAAATTGAGAAAGTGTCAGAGAGATCGACTCACCAGTCATATTGTCTAGGCCGCCAGTATCCATTGCGACATATAATCGGTCGTTAGCTGGTGAAGTGAAGTACTTGAATGGTAGCGGCGCGACGAATCCATCTAAACTGGTGGTGTTAGCATTAACATTCAACCCGTTTCCAAGATTACCAGTGGCGGCCGGTCCATATTCTACTGTTGTGTCGATTTTATCTGACCCAAGCATAACAGTTGCAGGGTAGGTGCCAGGTCTGGATGGATTTGTAACGTCCTCATATTGGAGGATTATTGTTTCTGACTTTGAGACCGTTTGTTGCCCACTGCTTGTAATTTCTATTATCCCCTCTGAGTTTGTCTTTACGTTTATAATCGATGGTTTGAATGACCGATCTATCTGCCCATCTTGATCTGAATCTATACCGGCATGGGTTATATTTAGCTTGACAAGACCTGCTGGTGTCTCTCCTGCTGCATTATCATAATTAATGCGCACCTTCCGAAACGATGTATTGGCATCCGTTCCTTGTACCTGAACCGTATGTGTCGTCTGCGCTCCCACGGCACTATCTGCTGCAACGATCCCGTTGTTTCCTGGTGGATTATCAAACCGGCCAACACCCATGATTCCCTCTGCTTCAAACTCTGCAATCAATATGTCATCATGAGCAATCTGGCTTGGAACAGGTGATCGGTCGTTCATAATATTAGATTTATTTATCTTCCTATCATTCGGTAATGTATGTAACTGGCCTGGCTGGAACGTGCCTTGCTTAAGTGATAAAGTCGACTTGGATGTATTTCCATCAACGGATATGGCATATTCTCCCTTGGTAAGCCCATTATGACCCCGCTGAGAAACTTCGCGTAAGTGATCTGATGATGCAACACTATACCCAGACGGATTGCCTGAAGTCTGCGTTTCGAACGTGTTGACTCGAAGTTGGATCTGTCCGTCACCATCTTGATCAGTTGCGGTAACCTCTGCTGAGTACTGCTCACCAGAAATGTTGAGTGTTGTTGTGTCGTACGGCGGGACACGAATTGGAATCTTTACGATGTCGCCTACCTCTTCATGTATCTCAGCTTCGGCCACCGTTCCCTGACTCCTCGACTGGATTTGTCCAGTAGTAGCGCTACTTGCTACCGAAGTAACAATCAGGAAAATGAACAACAGCGCTGATGTCCGGGCTATCCAGCTCATACGTTCATTCTGCTTGAGATGGGTATATGTTTTGTGGGCTGAGATTTTTGATGTGGGCGTGAATTCCCTGCCGGTTGTTTGCAAAGATGCTTGAGCGACGTATTGCGTAAGCTGTCTGAATTGCGTCTATGAGCTTCGTTTGAACCAGTAATAAACTTTTATAACGTGTAAAGTAATTTCCGAAGGTCTAAACCATGGAAGGCGCAGATGGTAAATCGTGAGAATGTCGCACCTTCTATCATCACGAGGGGTTAGTGTCCTAGTTTGCGCTTGCCTACTACTTGGTGCTGCAACACCAGTTGCTGCCGATTCGACTGTGATCGGAGAGCCAAATATCAGTGTGTCGACACCAGAGCCGGTAGTTGGAGCTACCTCGACCCAATCCGTCCAAATCGTTCTGGTTAATGATGGTCATCTCAGAAAAGGAAAACAGGCAACGTTCGAGGAAGAAGTACAGCGTGCAAAGAATGTTAGGGTCGAGTTACAGGATGATGATCTCGATGCGCCGATTGAAGTAAAGTCAGGCACACAGTCCATTGGATCTATTGCCGACGGCCAGCAGGTGCCACTTGATTTCCGAGTTGAAGTTGGGGATGTTGATCCGGGGACATATGAAATTCCAGCCGTAGTCGAGTACACGCACACCGGATCAGTTTCGTTCGGTCCACTTGATGATACCGAACGGACAACGCGGTCGCAAGAAGTTGTCCGGGATGTTACCATTGTGGTTGAAGACGAACCTCAGTTTACTGTCACAAGAATCCGAGGAGACAGCATTGTTGCCGGTGATAACGGCGAAGTACAATATGCAATTCAGAATACTGGAACCAGTACAGCAACGGATACTGAAGCAACATTTAAGACGAATACTGAAGGGACATTTTTCGGACAGGCAACAGGCCCGTCACAGAGCACAGCCCGTTCAATTGGTTCACTCGAACCCAGAGAAGAAGAGGTTGTGAGTGTACAGATGGGCGCAGAAGAGAATACTGATCCAGGAACATACCCGATACCAGTAACAGTTGAGTTCGAGAATCGCAATGGGATCACCGAAACGGCTGACACTGCACGGACTAACTTTACCGTGCAACGAGACCGCTCGTTCGAAGTCAATAATGTTCGACTGACCGATTTCAGAGTAGATGAGCCAGAAGCGAAACTCAGAGCTACACTCACCAATGAAGGACCTGCACCTGTACAGGATATGGTTGTCCGAATCGGTGCACAAGACCGGCTGCCCCTTAGCGTGACTAGCGGTGAAGCGGCAGTTGGTGATCTTGATGTCGGTGACTCTACGGAGGTATCATTTACAGTTAATATCCCGGAAGAGGCTGAGCCAGGTTCAATCTCAGTGCCATTGATGCTTGAATATGAAAACGATGCTGGTGATGTGCTCCAGCCGACGACGCCACTCCGTCAACGTGTTGTTATCGGAGAGGAGCGCGACCGGTTCCGTGTTCTCAGGACAAATGCTACAGTCTCACCGGGTGGCGATGGAGAACTGACAACAACAATCGAATATACCGGTAACGAAACAGTAACCAACGCAAATATCAAGTTGTTCACTAACGATCCATTGTCATCCTCTGATGATGGCGCATATCTTGGCACTGTGGAACCCGGAGAGACTGTAACCGCGACGTTCCGGGTCAGTGCTTCAGATACTGCTCTTACGAAAGAGTACACCTCTGCAGTTGAGCTTCGATATGATGAACCCGACGGGGATACCCGATTTACTGGGTCACTTACGATCGGTGTTCCAGTTAGTACGGAAGAGTCTAGTGGCCTGCCACTGATTCCTGGAATTGCAATTGGGGCGTTAGCGCTCATCGGCGGTGCCATCATCGTGTATCGGCGGCAGAATTAAAATAGTTAATAAGATGATGGGTATACGGACAGTATTCGCTCGTATTGGTCAACACATTCAGAAGCGGCCGTTAGTTGCGCTTATCACTGCAATAGTACTTATTGGAATTGCTATTTCAGGCGCTGCACAGATCCAGAGCGTAACTGGTGATCGTGCGTTTGTCGGCCAAAATCCCACGCTGAACACATATGACGACAATTTTGACCGTGGGACAATTGCCATGCTAGTACGTGGTGAAGTCACGGAACCCGCAACAATGCGAGCGATCGATCGCTATGACCGGAGGATGTCTGAAGTTGATGATGTTGAACAGGTAGTCAGTCCTGCTGATCAAGTTCGGGCGGAATATGGACAGATTCCCGGATCAGAAAAGAAAATTGAACGAGTGATTGGAAACTCCCACTCAGAAGTAGTCACTGTCGTACTTGAACCTGGGCTGACCCAACAGCAGTCCCGCCCAGTGTACACAGACGCGGTTGACGCCAAGGAATGGGTAGCTTTCCCTAGCGGTATCGCCGTCACGGTTACCGGTTCAGCAGCGTTCTCCTCACAACTCTCCGCTCTCATCCAACAGAGTACACAGCAGTTACTCGGTTTGGCTGTCGGTCTGATGATCGTTGCGCTTTTCTTCCTATTTCGGGGCGTTAGGCTTCGCCTATTACCAATCGTTGCCGTGTTTGTTGGCGTTATTTGGACATTTGGAGCTATTGGCTATGCAGGCATACCAAATTCTACGCTTACAAGTTCTGTCTTTCCGATCCTGATCGGACTGGGGATTGATTATTCAATCCAGTTTCACGAACGGTATGAAGAAGAACTCGAAGATCACCGTCCACGTGAGGCGCTTCCATTAGCGTTGGGAGGCGTGGGACCACCTGTATTGATTGCTATGTTGTCAGCAGCACTCGGATTTGGTGCGACATGGGTCTCGACAGTGGGATCGCCAGCGTTCGTCTGGTTTGCACAAACGTCCATCTTTGGTGTCATATTAACATTCATCGCATCACTACTTGTTCTCCTACCGGGACTCACGCTTTGGGCACGGTTTCGGGACTCGTCCCCGGACGAGACACCGACTGCTGGTGGACCAAACTCAATTCCACAGCAGGAAGAAAGTGAGATCGGCCGCCTCGGAAAGTTGCTTGGTCGGACCACACGGCTGCTCGCAGCAAACCCACTGATTGTACTTTCTATCGCCACAGTCGTGATGGCTGGTGGATTCGCTGTCAGTTCTGATCTTGGGACCCTCGCTGACAGTGAAGAGTTTATTCCACAGGACCTACCAGCCTACCTTGATCTCCAAGAATTCCGGTCTGTTGCTGGTGGTGGTGATAACGTGCAATACAGCATTCTCGTCAGCGGTGAACAACTGCGTAACCCAGAAGTGTTACGCTGGATGGAACGGTACCGTACTATCGCCAGCGATAAACCACAAATAACCGGTGTTTCGACGCCAGCAACACTCATTAAACAGTATAACGGTGGCACGCTGCCACAGACAGAACGTGGAGTCGAGCAAACGTTAACAGAGATTCCAGAAGATCAGAAAGCGCAGTATTACAGTGATGGCTATGCACAGATTCAGGTAACTGCCGAACAAGGAATGAACACAGATGAAGAGTTGGGTCTGTTCGATACCGTGGAGACAGCGATTACACTAAGCCAGCCGCCATCTGGAGTTGATGTGCACCTCACTGGGCAGTCTCCGGAATCGACACCGTCAATCGTTGATCAGATCGAAAACCGGAACTCTACAACCGGACTGGGGTTCTTATTCGTCTTCGGAGCTTTGCTACTCTACTACCGGAACTTACTCCGTGCCGTTGCCCCTCTCGTTCCGATGGCGTTTGTCATCGGCTGGCAAAACATCTATATGCTGGCATTAGCGATTCCGGTGTCACCACTGGGTGCATCTCTCGGTGCGCTGAGCGTTGGAATCGGTGCAGAATATACAATCATTGTAATGGAACGCTACTTCGAGGAGGTTGAACAGGATGGAGTATCCAGGCTTGATGCGGTTGAAACTGCTGGGTCACGTGTTGGGAAGGCGATTACTGTCTCTGGACTCACAACCGTGTTCGGGTTCTCCGCACTTACCCTGTCGCCGTTTCCGATCTTGGCTGACTTCGGATCACTGACTGTCGGCGTTATTTTTCTTACTCTTGTTGCTGCTCTTGCGACTCTTCCACCGACACTTATTATCCTTGGTCGCTTGTCAGACGCAATTGAGACTGCCCGTGAAAATAAACTTCTTTCAACAAGAATGGGAATAACGGAAGCCGATGATTGAAACAATCCTTGTTCCAGTTGACGGATCAGCACCAGCACAGGAAGCCATCAAATACACGCAGGCTGTGTTCCCTGATGCAACTGTTACACTTTTAACTGTTATTGATCCCGCTGATGGGTTCGTCGGTTATAGCGGCGGGGACAGTGGAAATTGGGAAAAACAAGCCAAAGCAGAGGCTGAATCACTCTTAGCGGACGCTCAGGCCGAATTCGTGAGCCCTGAGAGAGTTCGAACTAGCGCTGTGGTTGGTGATCCGGTCGAAACAATCATTGCAACAGTCAAGGACGAAAATGTCGACCAAGTGGTAATGGGAAGCCACGGCCGAGACGGTATCCAGCGGCTGCTTGTTGGTAGCGTTGCAGAGCAGGTTATGCGGAAAGCACCAGCCCCGGTGACAATCACTCGTTGAGGTACCCACCGCTAAAGCGGTGGATTCGGCGTAGAATCCTGTTTTGGCCGAGATCTTGGTAGGTAATCCACTCACTATCCAGCATCTTGCTGTTCAAGCGCACACCTAAGGCGCCTTCGCCCCCAGTTTGGTTACGACGCAGATAGCGCAGGCTGATGTTCTTTGCGACGTTATCAGTTGTTGTGAATACGATTTCTTTATTCACGAAACCACGTGATGTTTAGTCGCCGATTCGCCCGTCATCGTTCGGATTTCTCACTCCGCCGTTTCGCCGTTCTTCTCTGAGTTCTTACACTGATCTGATCGAGGCTCGACCGGCTTCACCCGAAGCTCTCCGAAGCCGTACTTCGAGTGACTGCTGACCCGAAGGACACCGCTCTTCGCGGTCTCGATGGGATGGTCACCCTCGTACTTCACGACCTGCCCGTGGTCGACGGTCTGGAGCTTGTAGACCTCCCGTTGCTCGAGGATCTTCTCCTCTCGCTCACGGAGATCCCGACGGCTCTCCTTCCACCACCACGGGACGTCCTGGTCGGCGGCCTTGGGGTACTCCGACTTCAGCACGAACGGCGTCGTCACCTCCACGAGGAAGGCCTCGCCGTTCTCGAGACGTGAGTAGTCCAGGTCATCGAGGTCGACAACCTGCGTGTCCTTCAGCCGCGTGACGCCGTAGCCGTAGTTCCGTTTGCCCCCGAACTGGAGGCCCTCCAGTACGTCCTCGCCCAGCGGGAGCGCATCGGGGTCATCGGCGTGTAGGTAGGCGTGAACGTACCACTTCGTCGTCTGCTGCTGCTTGCGAGCGTCTTCCGGCTTGCCCATGATCGTTTCGTGGGATAGCGCCGAATGCCCGCTCTGCGGGCGGATGTCGTGCGTGTTCAGCGCGTCTCGCGGACGGCTGTCGAGAAGCCAGCGATGAGCCGGGTTCCGCATCAGGAACAGGTCATCGTAGCTCTCGACGTCCGGGAGCCCGCTTCCGAGGTATGGCCGGATACCGCTCTGGGAGTGCTCTTCGGGGAATGTCCCGAACTGCCCCGGCGTGAACATCCCGTGGCTGGCGTGGAGGTGTTGGTGGACGTCGTACGGGACGTGCTGGCCGAGTGCGTGGAGGATGGCGTTCCCCGAGACGTAGTACGGATGGCCGATGTAGTCCATCTCCAGCTCCCAGTGAACCTGCTGAATGCGCGTCACTCGTCGAACACCTCCCGGAAGTCCTCGATGTACTGGAGCGCGGCCGACCACGAACCGATCCGCCGGAGATTCCCATCGAGCACCATGTCGTACTTGTCGTGTGCCGTCTCCAGTGGGTGTGCCTCCAGGCGGTTCCACGCTGATGCCCACGACCGCCACGGGCGACTCCCGAGTCGGGCCGATGGCTGCCCTCGAGCGTCGATGTCGATCCGCAGGGCGAACTCCTCGCCCGCGTAGACCGTCCGGTGGGGCACAATCTCGTCGGGGTCGTCGACGACCAGCCGGAGGTCGGCGAACTCGTGGCCGTCGCGATAGTTGTCGAGTAGGGCCGCCACGAGGAGCGTGTGGTACTTCAGGCTCGTGTAGGGGTAGTAGACGCTCTCCGTGAACGCCGAGACGACGTTGCTGTCCAGCCACGCCCGATGTATCGTCTCTGGGTCGTCTTCGGTCAGGAGTTCTCTCACGGCGCACTCTACGCCGTTGCGCGTGAACTCCTGTGGGTCGTACCGACTCTCGCCCTCGATGAGCGACAGCCGGTAGAGCGTCTCGTGGTTCTCGACGGTCTGTTCAGGCTGGCCGTTGGGTCGGCTGAGTGCCGACGCATCGCCGTCCGCGCCGTGGGGGACCGTCTGGTTCACAGGAATCCCGGCGAACGTCTTTGGGGCGTAGTCGTGGGGCTGGCCGTTCATCTTGTGAGCATCGTGGCGGTACGCGGCGACCATCGTGTCGTCGCTCATGGTCCCTCCTCAATACGCTCTTCCAGCGCCTCCACGAACACCGGGCGGTACTCCTCTTCCCACTGGTCATCCTTCTCGTCCATCGCGTTCGTGTTGCCCTTCCCACGGTCGAAGACGCGCTTCAGCTCGCGCTCCTCGTAGAGCGGGTTGATGAGGTGACAATCGACGATCCCCGCGCCGAAGTTCCGCGCGCCTCCGAGCTGATGCATGAAGTCCGTCTTGTGAGCATTGAGGAAGTCGATGCCCTCGGCCAGCAGCCCGATGAACTCCGGCTTCAGCTCCCGAAACGAGAGATGCCAGCAGCCATCGAGGTTAGCGACGGCGTCGATCTCCGCGTTCCGAAGCGGTTCACGGTTGTCCTCCCGGTTCCGGGAGGCGACGTTCCGGTTGAGCCGGCGGTAGTGACCCTCGGCCTGTCCGCGCGTGTAGTCCACGCTGGAACGGACGGGGTTGAACTTGATCGGCCGCCGCATCACCTTCCCGGGGACGCCACCGAAGCCACCGAAGAGATCGAAGACCACACAGCCATCGTCTTCCTTCGGCTCAGCCGTACACACGCCCTTCTCGTGGTAGCTGTCGTCGAGATCGCGCTCGTAGACGCCTTCCTTCATGAAGTTCGCGTTGGCCTCACCGGGGTGGCAGGCCGTCCCACCGTACTCCTGAACGGTTTCTTCCATCCCGTGGCGAAGCCAGCCCGAGAGCGGGAACGCGGGGATGATGCCACCAATCTGGTTCTGCGGGTCATCATCCTCGTAGTTACCGTTCGAGGCGTGATGCCGGTCGGTCATGATGCTGTCGCCGACCACCAACAGATCGGTCTGAATCCGTACGAACACGTCCCGCTCGATGTCTTCAATCATGGTTTTGGGGGTTAGCGTGCTTCGAGAGTTGCTTCGAGTCCCTCAGTTGAGGGGTACGAAACGCCGCCGACGCGATACACCGTGTGGTTTCCCCGTCTGCCGTGCGGACGATACGGGCCGTCACGCGGGTGTCACTGGTTTGCATCGTTATTCTCCTTTGCGGCGTGTGCCTGTTCGAGCAGGTCGACGGCCAGCGCCTCAGCCTGTTCCGCAGAGAGATGCACGAGCGTCCCGACGGACTCGTCGTCGCCGGTACTGACCTCGAAGCCGAGCGGTATGCCCCCATGACCGACTACGTGGGTTTGGACGATACCATTCGGATTATCACACAGTGCATCGAGTTCGGCGTTCACCAATCCTGACTGGACGTGAGCGAGGTTGCGAGTTGCCTCGTACTCCCACCGGTCTTCGTCGTCACGATTTGCCAGCTCCAGCAGGCGGTTCTGCTGGGCGGTGATTTCAACCTCGGGCACGTCTCCAGCTGTCGCACCGGCGATCGCAGCGGCCGCTTGCAGAAACTCGCGGCGCTGCATCATGCCGGCACCCCGGTTGCGTCGGCGAGCCGGTCAACGAGCGCGGCAAACTTCACATAGTCATCGACCGAGCGGCCGTTCAGAACGAACTTCTGGACGCGTTCGCAGTCCTGAACGGCGTGGATCGTCTCGTCGTTCGTCCGGTAGACGTGGGATGCCCCGTCGGTGTCGTCACCCAGTTTGATGTAGGCCGGGTGCGGGTCGGTACGTTTTCGTGCGTCGCGGTTGGATTCCTTCATGCTTCGTGTCCTCACGAAGCGCGGTCGCCTGCGGCAACAGGCGGCCACGTTCTGTGACCTCACAAACCGTGCTTCTCAGCCACATCTATGCACTTATGCCTACTTCAAACTTTGCATAGGTGCATAGCAATGCATTAACGCATAGGATTAAGTAGGCACATACGCATAGGTTGAACAGGATGGTACCGAATAGGCCAAACGAGATGGGACGCTATCGCGCCATCATGACTGAAACAGACCGTGAACACATATCGGGAGAGAGCAACCCCTCGCAACAACAGAAAGACCAAGCAGTATACCGAGTCCGACAACGGATTACTGAGGAACTCCCTCACGATATTGAAGTTTTGAAGGAACACCGACCGGACGTACTTGAAGAGTTGCGTGCAGTCGTTTGCGAAGACGACAACTAACAACATCAACTGGAGCAATCGAATTGGAGAGATGATCTATCGAGAACTCCGAGAGGCTGTTTGTGACGAATGAGCGACGACGAATCTGACAAGAATCAAACGGAACTCTACCACTTCGCCCGCGGCGCGTTCGTCGATACCGACTGGTTTCCCGGCGACTTGGACGAGAACGACGAAGTGGTTCGAGTCTCCGAAGCAGGCCAGTTCCCCGAGTCGTACTACCTCGAGGAAGGCGACTGGGGTGCTGCCCCGCTGGTCCCCGGCGACGACCCACTCTACGAGGCGGTGAACCTCCCGCAGGCGCTCTACGCCGCCATCCACTTGGCCGACGGCGATCTCGCCCGCGCGATTGGCCGCCTCCCGCTGCGAGACCTCTTCATCGGCGTGGTGGAACACGACGACCTCTCGCGCAAACTCGACGCGCTGGAGTTCTTCCGCGTGTACCTCTATCTTCGACTGACCGATGAACCGGAGACGCGGGTGGCGAAGAACCTGGATGATCCCGAGTTCCCGGACCGGCTAAACGTCACGGAGACGGTGAGCCAGCCCACGCTGAACCGACTCGGCGACCGACTTACCGAGCGACAGATGCGGTACTTCGACCGCGTCGTCGCCCAGGTTCTCACCGCCATCGAGGATTCGCGCTATGCCGACCAGTTCGCCGAGCTGCCCTCGCCGGACACCGAGGAACGAAAGCCGCCGTACATCAAGAAGCTCAGCCGTGAACTCCGGGCCGAGGTCTTCCGGCACCTCAGCTTCGACCGCGACGACAGCATCAAGTTCAAGCGGGACTTCCTCCTGCGAATCTTCGTCAGCGCGGCCATCCACGACATCCACATGAACCAAGCGTGCGAGAACATGGAACTGAAGTCGTGGGTCGGTGAGGGCAACTCGGTCGATCCGAGTAACGTCCGGCACCAGCTTCTGAAGTTCGACCCGGCCACCGTCACGCGAATGTTCCGGCAAGCCAACGACGCCCTGTTCGACATCGCCTTCGAGCACGAGTACTTCGATGACACCAACGAAGTCGCCATCGACAGTACGGACTGGGGGTGGTACGGACAGGGTGACGCCAGCCGGGACATCCAGAAGACGAAGCCACAACGGAACTTCTACTATGCGTGGCAGTTCACCACGCTCGCTCTCGTCGGCACGAACACGCTGATGACGATGCGGGCCGTCCCGACGCGGGCAGACACCGATAAGGGGACCCTCGTGCGCCGGCTGCTCCGGTACGCCGCGCAGGTGACATCGTTCAACCGGGCCTACCTGGACAGTGGGTTCTACACTACTGACTCGGTGCGTGCGCTCGGGTCGACCGGGACGGAGTTCATCATCTAGGCCCCAGACACGGGCCGGAAGATCGAGGGGCTCCAGCGGCTCGCAGTTGCCAAGGAGAGTGAGGCTGAAGCGGTTCCCCACGGCCTCGGCGGGATCGACGACGAGAAGCACTGGTTGTTCAGTGTGAAGTCCCAGAAGCGGTCCCGACTTCGGCAGGGTAAACCCGATGATCCGACCGACGACTGGATCATCTTCTACACGAATATCCCACTTGATGACGATGACGTCGACCTGTTGGAGATGGCCACCGACTTCCGCAACCATCCGTCTTTAGCTAAGAGACAAGCCGCGTGACAGCGGCGGCTTATCGAGGCTACTTTTCGAGAGGAGTGAGGAGGCAAGAGCTGTGTCCAACAGCGCCTCCTCATCAAGAATCATGCGTCGGCTCACTACACTGTTTCCCTCCGAGTTCCTCGAAGAGCACGCCGAGGAACTCGGCGTGGTCGAGTGAGAGAGAAAGGTTCAGATCCCTGTCCTCGTGTGGGCGCTCGTGTTCGGCTTCGCCGCAGGCGAGAGCCGAACACTCGCTGGGTTCAGACGCAGTTACAACGCGACAGCTGACGAGACGATTTCTCCTGGCGGCTTCTACCATCGGTTGACGCCGACTCTCGCAGAGTATCTCCGCGACCTCGTCGAGCGCGGCCTCGACGAGGTCGCTGTCCCTGATCCTGTTGACACGGATATCGACCGATTCAGAGACGTGATGATTGCTGATGGAACGGTGCTGCGGTTACACGAGTTTCTCTCTGATGAGTTCCAATCCCGTCACGAGGAGCAGGCTGGAGCGAAGCTCCACCTGCTCCACAACGCCACTGACCAGACAATTGAACGGATCGACGTGACCGACGAGAAAACACACGATAGCACGCTGTTCAAGACGGGTTCGTGGCTACACGGACGGCTGGTTCTGTTCGATGAACCAGCAGTCGGGCTCTATGTTCTCAATGGCTTGAGTATCATCAATGTCCCTAGAGATCAGACGACAGAACGGATTTACAGGTGTCTTGAAGGAACACGCGAGCAGATCCCGGCAAGCGTATTCTGATTGTTATTTAATATTTATTGTTCTCGCACACGTGCGAACACACGCGGAGTACTCATTCACTTGGAATCGATCTCGTGTTCCTGTCGGTGAATCGCCTGATCTCAATCCAACAGAACAGGTCTGGAACAGCTGCAATGGGAACTCTCACCGCTGGTTGTCTAGTGTGCGGAGGAGTTCCGCAGTCCTTGAGTGATCTTTTCGAGTGGCTAACTGACCGTGTGAGTTTTGCGAAAACTGGGTGACACAGTTTCTTGTCTTCAAAAACTATCCTGAGTACCAGACTCGCCTGCCGAGGTGATTCGTCTGGTTTTTAGTCACGACCGACGAGCCAGCTTATTTGCCTTCTATTGAGCAGCCACTGATAAATTGCTAGAAGAAAATATCCCTTAATCAACAACTACCAAACAGACCTCGTTCTTAGCAAGTCTGGCTGATTCATTCACTAGTTTGGATCATTTTCTCGGGAACTGACGTATGGCAGACTCCTATTCAATTGGAACACAAAGTATTTATAAACACCGGCGTTTGTTCTGGGTGTACCCCTACCATGCTATCAGTAGTGAGTAAATTAGGCGAAAAGTGTGTTGCACGCGCCGATGATGTGCTGCACAACTATACGTAAATCAAAACTGCTGGTGGCGATTGCAACAATCAAACTATGACAGATACACAACAAAAAATCAAAGCGGTACTCCTTACCGTGCTTATGGTGACTTCAGTATTTGCAGCCACCATAGCCTTCTCAGGAGCTGCCGCCGCCTCAGAACGAGGCGCTGGCGATAGCTATACAACGGGACCGACTGATGACTATCAAGGAGCTGCTGACAGCGCAGGTAATGTCGGCGCCGGTGCAGTCGTCTTCCAAGGTGAAGACGATATTGAGGGCGAATTCGCTGATGGAAACGGTGACACCGTTGGCGTTGGTGAACTACAGAAGGTGTCCGGTGACAACGAAGGCATTCTACTGGAGGCACCGATCCCACAGGATCAGCCAACTGGTCGATATACAGCAAATCCAGGCGTCGAGGGCACTGAAGGTGTGACCCTTCAGACGCCGCGTATCACTGATCTCGAAGTACAGAACAGTGACGAGGGCGACGTGACTGGGAGCATTCTGCAGGCCAACAATGATGAGACTGCAGAAATCCTTGTGGATTACAACTACGAGGAGGCCGAAGATCTTGAGCTCACCGTTGAGGACGAGGACGGTCTTGAAGTCACGGATGAAATCCTCGCCGACGGTGCCTCGGATACGGTCAACACTAATGTCAACACTGAGGATCATCCGAACCCCGCCGCTGATGGGGACCGTGATGAGTCCTTCGATGCCGGGTTTACCATCAACCCGTCCAATGTTGACGAAGGCGAGTACACGATTACTGTCGAAGGTGTCGAGGATCTCGACTTCGGTGATGCCTCGGAAACCGCAACAGTTGAGATCACGACCGACCAGACGGCTTCGCTCAGCCTCGACAGCGACGAGGTTACTCAGGGTGAAAACCTTGGATTTGATATCGAAAACAGCCCAGAAGGAAACTTCCACGCGGTTGTCATCGAAGAGAGTGAGTTCCGTGACAGCACCTCTGCCAGCAATTATGCGAAGATCTTCCGGAACGTCGGTGACACCTCTGATCGCGGTCTAGTCGGTGATGACGGCGATGGTACTGCGGTGGTCGATCCGAGCGATGCTGATTCCCTAGAGAGCGTCGACTACGCTTACGCCATCGTCGAGGTTGATGGCGGTACAGGTGTTGGCTCGGTCGAAACACAGTACCTCGACGACAGCTCGATTGATATCGATCTGTACCAGGCTAGCAACGGTGACTACACCGACAACAACGACAACCATGTCGTTGCCAACCTAGTCACCGACGACGACTACGAAACGGATGACGAACAGGACTTCGACGTTGTTGAGGGTGACCTCACCATTGACAGTCCGTCTGGGACGTACGTAACTGGGTCCGAGGTGGATGTGAACGGGACCGCAAGCGAAGGTATTGATGATGTCGCAATCTACGCTCGCGACAACAATGATTACGAACTCGTTGAAATCGATAGTGAAGAAACCATCAGCGTTGATGGTGACGATACCTTCAGCGAGGAAGATATCAGCCTCAGTGGCGGTGACCTCGGTGGCAATGACATCCTCGGCCTTCCGGGTACCTACCGGATTGGTGTAGTTGATGTTGAGGATGCCGACTCGAACTCCAACGGAACTGTCGATGACTCGCTTACAACGTCTGAGTTCAACAGCGGTGTCAGTTCCGCTGAGTCACTTCGAGTGACCGACACGGAACTTAACGGTACGTTCATCACCTATAACGGCCAGATATCGAGTGACGATAATCAGATCGATGTCGAAGGCCAAGCGCCTGGCAAGGACAACCTTGTCGTAGCATTCGTTGACTCGCGTGGCAACGCTGTTGCTACGGATATCTCCGTTGATGATGATGACACGTTCAGTGAAGACGACATCAGCATCTCAGCGCTCAGCGAAGGGACTGTCACAGCACACATTATCTCCTCTGGCCGCGACAACACGTTCGGAGATGGTGTCTCTGGTAGCAGTTCCGGGTTCGCAAGCCTAATCGAGGATAACTACGCGAGCGGCAGCAGTACTGGTGACCAGGTCCGCTCGCGAATTCTGGAAAACAGTGTCGATGACACTGCTAGTGACGACCTCATCGTAAATGAACAGTTCCGTCTGGCAGATGGGCTAACCACTGTCGAATCGGTTAACAGCCCAGTTGAAGCCAATGGAACGATTGAAGTTGAGGGGACTACCAACCGTAAGCCGGACGATAACACCATTACGGTTGAACTCCTCGACGACGAGGATGAATCAGTGACTGTCGACAGCACAGACGAGTGGGGAAGTGACGGTCAGTGGTCTGTCAGTCTCGATCTTTCGGATGAGAATGTCGAGCCTGGTAACTTCACCGTTGAAGCTGACGACGGTGACAACACTGATCGCCAGAGTGTCCAGATCGTTGAAGCCGGCTCGCTAGAGGAAGAGCAGCCGGCCACGGACACGCCGGAGCCGGACACGGATACGCCGGAGCCGGACACGGATACGCCGGAGCCGGACACGGATACTCCGGAGCCGGACACGGACACGCCGGAGCCGGACACGATGACTGAAGAAGTTACGTCCGAAGCAACTGGTCCTGGCTTCACGGCAGCTATCGCGCTCATCGCGCTCGTTGCTGCTGCACTCCTCGCCGTCCGCCGCGACAACTAACTGGATTCACTCCAGTTTTTGACGCTCCATTTTTTGTAGCCCTCGAAGCTTGGAACAACTTGCAGATAGTCACTGCCAAGTGATTAGTCGTCAAGCAATTCGATGATTGGTGTTTTGCATGTTTTCAGCCAATCTACGTGCAGAGTGTCCCATAAACGGGTTGTCACATAGACACACCAATTGAAATAGCTATAGGGAGATTCATACCAACATTGTGAAGACATCATCAGCGGTGGCCGTAGACCAAACCACGGCCTATCTGATAGGCCGTAAGCAATAATTCAGAGCCCGGCAAGATTCAGTTGACTGTTCGGACACTGACTGGACCTCGTTCAATCCACTCTGTGGCAGCAGCAGGGACTGTCGGCTAAATTGTATAGAAAGTGAACTTTCTAAGGCATTCAAGCAGTATTCTCTCAACCGCCTTTGTAACAATATCTTAACGAGGGATTCCCTATGACTCAGTGCAGAAAGACTGTCCATCAAGAGCAATTTCTATAGCGTTTGACCATGACTCAAAGCGCCGCTGATATGTAGCTGATGCATACTTCCCCACCTCATCCATCTGGCGTGCAGATGGTGGCTCCCCGATCTCATCTCTAAGTCTAGTTATTTCATCGAGTAACGCTCTCTCACTAATCTTGCTTCCCTGGGTGTCCGGCTCAAATCCGGCTACATTCAGGGCCTCATTCCATGACCCAAACCGATGGCTATAGGTGGTTGGATCGTACTCTCCCAAATCTTCCATATCGTTGAATCCCGGTATTTTATCTAACCTTTTTGCAAGTCTACTTATTTCTTGAATAAGTTCTTTATCAGTGATGGTTGCCCCAACATTCTCAGACTCAAAGCCAACTGCTTCCAAGGCATTATTCCATGACCCAAACTCGTTTCTATACGCGGAACGCCAATATTTACCCTGTTCGTTCATATCTGAAGCAGTTGGCTTCTTATCAAGCTCATCACTAAGTCGTTGCAATTCTTTCACCAACTCCTCTTCCGAGATTTTAGAGTCTGGCTCATTTGGATTGTATCCCGCTTCTTTAACAGCCTTATTCCAAGATCCAAATCGAGAATAGTACGTTGAAGCGGAATATCTACCTTGTTCACGGAATTCTGCAAGCGACGGTGGGTGTCCGAGCTCACTCGTTAGCTTACGTATCTCCTCTAGAAGCTCTTCATCAGAATACTGCATTGTCAGCATACCATCACAGAGCCCGATATATAAAACATTCTCTATTCAATCTTCAGATTAAATATATTACTTTATGATAAGCTCTTCTCTATACAAATCTGGACTCGGCTCTGTAGTGTGCTTGGTGATATCAAGTATGACCGACCCCTGACGACGGTCAGCCACCCACCGGTTCCCTCCCTGAGTACAATGTCGTGGTCGTGGTCAGTGCGTTGGAAGGGCCGCCAGTCGGGACGGGCGACTGTTCGCCAGTTCTCGGGAAGCATCGGTGACGCCTCTCGTCGCCGGAAGGCGGGACGACATCTGGGGAAAGATCGCCGGTGTCAATCTCCTTGCCGGAGAGGTGCCAGTATGCGGCCGGCCCGTCGCACTTGTGCTGGCCGATAGAGATACGGGGACATACCCCTACCCTCCCGTGAGTGACGAATGTTCTGACACTCTGTCGGAACCGAGGTGCGAACAGCGGTCGAGCGGACAGCATAGTGTGACAAACCACCGTTCTATTGCAGGGCTAGATTTCCCACCGCTTCTACAAGATCTTTGCTAGGACATGACCATCGTGTGTTGCACGGATGAAGATCACACGGCACCCAACCTACAACCTCAACTACCACATAGTGTGGTTTCCGAACTCTGGCGGAATCGAAGATTCTGCTGACCTCGCGGATTAAGGGTCCGCTCAGTACCGCAACTCGCTACTGACGGACGGAGTTGCCGAGCGTGTGGAATCCATTCTCCACGAAATTGCTGACGAGAAGGGCTGGGACATTCAAAATCTGACTGTCCAGTCCGACCACGTTCACCTGTTCGTCAGTAGCCCACCCAAACACAGTCCGTCATTGTTCGCTAACTGGTTCAAGAGCATTTCTTCTCGGAAGTACAACGATCACCACACAGACCGCGACGGCGAGAAAATTCTGTGGGCACGCAGCTACTACGCCGGAACTGCCGGGCACGTCTCCACCGAAACGATCGAAAACTACATTCACCGACATAAGGAGCCAAAAGCGTGACCGAACTCACGAAAACGCTTGAACTGAAGCTTGTGAACTCGAACGTCCACAAGCGTCAGAAACTTCGTGAAACACGAGACGCCTACCAGCAGGCGCTTCAAACCGCGTTCGTCGCTGGCTGTGACACACAGTCAGCTAACGACGTAGTTGTTGAGTACGACCTGAGCGGCTACGCGAAAAACGCCCTCAAGAAGTACGTCCTATAACTCTGTGGGAACAGCTACGACGCCGACGAGCTTCACGACGACCATCCTGTGCGGTTCACCAACGAGGGTCTGCAACTTGATCACAAACCAGAGAACGCTATCGAATGGTACGTCAAAATCCCGCACCACGAAGATTACAACCTCTGGATTCCGGCACGCGCCAATCCCGAACAGCGGGATTGGCTCGAAGCGTTGTACGCAGACGACACCGAAATGGGTGAGAGTCGGTTGTTCGAGCGCGACGGGGCGTGGTCTCTTCACCTCACCGTTATCCGCAACGCGGAGGACCAAACTGCGGCGTCTGCCGCCGAGCCGACGCCTATCGGCGTGGACATTGGAGAAGCGAGTCTCGTCACGGTGTGTTACCGCGACAACTCTGGTCCTCCGGTTCGTCCCCCGACTGTGGGCCGACGACGGCAGGGCCGTTCGTCGGCTTCGCAAAACCCACTTCACCGCTAAGAGGCGGCTTCAGAAGCGTGACAGTGAGCGAATCGCAGAGTCCTACGGTGACACACTGTGGGACAGGATTGACGATGTGTTCCACCGCGTGACCCGCGAGGTTGTGGAGTACGCGGAGTCTGCCGAGAATCTAGTTTGGTGCTGGGAGACCTGACGTATATCCGCGAGAACATGGATTACGGCGAGTACAGGAACTGACGGTTACATCGATGGAGCCTTGCCAAGCTTCATGCACAGATTCGCTACAAAGCCGCCGAGAAGTGGATTCCCGTTGAGACGGTGATCCCAGAACACGTTGAAGGTGTGCCATGCCTGCGGTGAACATGGCAACCGGCCACGACAGGCGACGTTCAAATGCTCGAACGACGGCTGTTGGGTCGGTAAGTATCAAGCCGCCGTGAACGGGGCGATAAACATTGCAGGCCGCTACCGTAGTAGAGAGAGTCACCGCCAAAGCGACCGGACTGCCCGGCAGAAGGCCGGTGATGATGGCTCGGCTATGGATGGGGCCTCTTTGACCGGGCCACAAGACAGCCAAGCCGATGCTGAAACCCAGCAGGTGACGCTTGGAACGCATGCGTCTTGAAACCAACAGGCCGCTTCGCCCGGCCTGAAATCCCGTGGCGGGATTCCTCCGCGTTCACGTGGAGGAGGTCAACGTGGAGCAATAACTGTTATCCCCTGAGAGCCTCAACTGGGCGGTCATTCGATGCCTTCCAAGCGGGGTAGATACCACTCAGAACGCTTGTTACGACCGCAAACACGAACCCATACAGGAGATACTGTGAGCTTTCCCATTCTAAGACTGCTATGGCATCACCGGTGATCAGATTAAACATGACAAATCCGACAGCGAGTGAGAGAATAGCACCCACGATGCCGCCAACGACACCGAGGAACATTGCCTCGGTGAGGATCATTCGGAGGACTTCACCGCGACGGATACCAACGGCGCGAAGGACTCCGATTTCACCTCGGCGCTCAATGGTACTCATAAGCATGACGTTGAGAATGGCTACACTCGCGACGACCAACGAGATGGAACCAATCCCCAGTAGCGCGAGTTGAAGTGTATTCAAGAAAGAATTGATACTCTCTTGAGCACCGGCAAATGTGTTGATCTGCAATTCTTCTTCTTCGTCTCGGCCATCAACATTGAATCGCTCTTCAAGCCGGTCTGCAGTCGCTTCTGCCGTGTCGCCGCTTCCAGTGATAATCGTCACGGAGTCGTAGTACTGCTGGTCACGGAGTCCGGATACTGGAATAACAAGCTCACCTCGGCCACCCCCACCGAAGCCGTCATCGGCCTCAATAAGACCTCGGATACGGTAGAGTTGCCCCTCATATGCTACTGGATCACCGACTTCTAGTCCGAGTTCCTGTGCTGTACTGTTACTGATCAACGCTCCGGTTTCGAGGCGGTCGGGAGCGGTACCACTGGAGACATCATAAAGGGCGCTTGCGTTGGTCACACCCGTCACGCTCACGTATGCGTTACCACTTCGCGTCTCGATTTCCGTGCTGTTGGTTTTCTGTGGAATAACCTGCGCGTCGGTGATAATACTCTCTATCTCTTCGACTTGGTCTTCAGTCACCCCATCTTCGTCGCTATCTGCGCCGGCCGAGACGGACACCTCGTTGGTGAGACTTCCAAGGTCCGATGTCGCCTGTTGCTGGAGAGCAACACCAGCCATGCCAAGTGAGACAATGGCGACCACACCAATGATGATGCCCAAGGCAGCTAGTCCGGTTCGCATCCGGTTCCGACCAAGGTTCCGCCATGCCATCAGTGCGCTTGGGGAACGTCGTAGCCACCTCACGACTGAATCACCCCGTCAACGAGGGTAACAATACGATCCGCATAAGCCTCCATCTGCTCATCATGTGTCACTGCAATGATAGCGATATTCTCCTGTTGCTTAAGACGAGTCATTTCCTCAAGAATCGTTCGACCAGTCTCTTGATCGAGGTTTCCGGTCGGTTCATCTGCGAGGAGTATATCAGGCTCATTAATTAGTGCACGGGCAATAGCAACGCGCTGCTGTTGACCGCCGGAAAGTTGAGCGGGTGTATGCGTAAGACGGTTACCAAGCCCGACTATTTTGAGTAGTTCCATGGCTCGATCCCGGCGATCGACACTTCGATCCCACATTGACGGAAGCTCGACATTTTCGACGGCAGTGAGCATTGGGAGCAAGTGGAAGTCTTGGAAGACGAAACCGAGTGACGACCGTCGTTGCTCTGTAAGCTCGTCCACATCGAAGTTTGTCACATCCAACCCATCGAGACAAACAGTACCCTCCGTCGGTGTATCGAGGAGTCCGATAATGTTGAGCATCGTACTTTTTCCGGACCCAGATGGGCCAGTTACGAGTACCATCTCACCACGCTCGGCATGAAAGTCGACTCCTTTTAACGCCTCGACGGTTTCCTCTCCGCTCTGATACCTTTTGACGATATCGCTAAGTTTGATAACACTCATGAGTTACGCCAGCGGTACACTCCGAACCCGATGATACCGATAGCAATGAATGCCAGAGTCACGCCGATTGCCGTTAGTGGGAGTCCACTTTCCGGCGGATTTTGGTCGTTTGCGGACTGGCCCTGATCGTTGTTTCTGGGAGTGTTTTTATTGCCTGTCGCTTTGATTCCGATCTCCTGTGTCGTTGTCACGCGGTCACCGTCAACTACATATGTGATCTCAATGGGGATTGAATCGGTGCTTGACCCTGTTTCTGCCGTCAGTTCGAATGTGCTAAATTCGCTCTTCTCAACCTCACCAACGTAGTACTCGCCTGTGGGTGCTGTCGGACTCACCTTGTCAGTGTCTGCAACACTAACTAAGACGGAGTCTGCAGTAGTGCTGCCGAGATTCGCAGCATCACCCGAGATGGTGATACCAGTTCCGGACTGAGACGCCTCAACACTGACCAGTCGAATTTCTCCTGATACCGTTGATTGATCCTGCAGCGATGTTGTATGAGATGTTCCGGCGGCGGTGTAAGTCGCAGTGTACGTCACAGTGCCATCGACTGAACTCGGAATGTCAAAGACAACGGACTCGTTCGAATCTGGTGCAATATCTGCCATCAGGTTCTGTGCAACGATGTCATCATCTTCCATTGCCGCTATCTCGACATCGCTGAATCTTGTGTTGCCAAAGTTAGTCAGTGTTACTTCAGTATCACCATTGGATAGCGTTTTTGCAGAGACATCAGATCTGACTTCTGGCCTGACAACGTCAATACTGACTGCTTTTGTTGTCGTTCGTGCGTCTCCGTCAACCGTGTTGTACATGACTTCTCCAGAAAGCGTTTGTGTCCCTCTCTTATCAAATGTGATCTCGTATTGGAAGTGCTCCTCTGTCCCTCCGTTAATCGAGCCTGTAATTCGGTTCGGATCGTTTACACTGGCGCCGCTAAGTTTGAGTTGGACGCCAGTAATGGCCTCGCTGTTGCCATTTGCGACCGTGACATTAATTGGTGTCTCCGCCCCAACGGCCGCATCAGTCTCATAGACTTCTGTAACCGCCAATGTAACATCAGAAGAACGCTCTACCTCCAGGTAGGCCGGTTTTTTAATAACGGAGATACCGCCATTAGGAGACGTTCCGCGAAGTACAATAGTGAGCTTCTTTTCCCCTTCACTGTCGAATGTCGTCGAGAAGGGTACCTCAGTTGAGTCGCCTACCCCGAGGCTTCCAAGGTCGTCTGCGGTATCCAGTAATGACCCCCCCGACCTGAGACTTGCTTCCGTGATTGTTATTGCAGCACTGCTACTCCCGGAATTTCGAAACTCTGCTCTGATAGTGACTCTTTCTCCCGGCTCCGGCGTCTCTGGAGAGACCGAGATGTTTCCCACCGTAACGTAAGCATCACTGCCCGTTTGGGCTGCACCGGTAGATGCCATCGGAACAACCAAACTGCTACAAAGCGCTGTTATTGCAAGCAGGGTTCGAAGTAGCTGACTGAGATTCATTTGCCCCAATCATGATGAATCGCTGTATTTCGAAATCTCAGACAATCATGCTCCAATCCAGAGCGGTATTGCGGTATATTACTCTTCACATATCGCCACTGGTAAGCCAAAGGTAAATTTCATTCCCAATGATATACACCGATTGGCCACAAAAGAAGGACAAATCCAGCCCAATAATCGATGTGGTATCGTTGATATCCCCTCTTTTACTCAGGTAGACCGTATATCTCGATACTCGCGCGCAAAACTACAGGACGATTGGCATTTCACCGCGCTAAAGCACGAGGGTACCTCCGTTGGAGTCCCGCTATTGACCCACGGAGGCAACTTGCAGGTTCGTGCGCATTTCTGAGGGACTCCCATGAGGGTATGGTTTCCGACCAATCGCGGTCGTCCCCCTCGAATCCGCATGGACACGTCTGCGCATCTCCGTGGCGAACCGTATTCTTGAGGTCGCCACATTCGGGGCACGTCTAACTCGTCCACGCTTCCGACTCGGCTTCCAAGAGATGCCGTACTCCTCACAAACACACGTGAGACGGTGGATGAACTCTTTGCACACTCGAAGTTGTTCGTCTTCTCGTTCATCCTTGACCGATCAGTGCGTTTCCAGCACGTCGGTTAGTCGCCTACGTACGCCGTCGCCACGCCCTCCTCGTACAGCCGTGTGACGCAGCCACACACCAGCGCGTGCGTGGTCACGATGTTTCGTCTGCTGTCGGTACAGCCATCGAATCTGATTCGAGGAGTAGGCCCTCTCGGGTTTCGACTGTAGACGGGCAACCTCATCAGTCGTCTCGCGGAACCATTCGAACAACTTCCGACCGTCGTAGAGGTACTGGTTCCAGTAGTCGTGGAACAGGCAACAAGATTGTTCTCGCCAACGTCGAGGGCGGCTTCATGAGAAGCCAGTGGTCCATCCAGTCGAATCAGGGATGGTGACCGGTTGGAAAGCCCTAGACGGTCGCTCACCTCGTCGTACTCAAGTTCTAGACGACCCTAATTGCCGCCCCCACTTCGGGTTGGCTCAGACTTCGAGGCGGAGCTGTTCGTGGTAGACGAGTCCGTATTCGCCTTTCAGTTCTTGCCCGACAGGGACTTCGAGACGGCTACGTTTGCCTCACTGAATCGTGTTCTGGTTGCACCGAATGTAGGTGCGGAGCTCGCGTCCGTCCTCCTCGTTGCCTCAGTACGATGGCGGGTTGGCGTACTCGCCTTTCTGTTTGAGGGCGAAGAACGAGCACCGTGCTTCCCTATCCTTTCGCCTGACCTGTTGAACGGTCGCGCTTTCGACGACAAACGTCCGACCGCAATTCTCACACAAATACCGTTGATACACCCGACAGCTGCCGTTCTGACCTGACGGTCAGAAACGGCAGCGGGGGCACTCAACGCCGTCACGCCAGCAAACCTTGTAGCAGGTCCGCTGCAGCCGATTCCGATACGAACCGGTGTATTGGGAACATATCGGGCACCGCTGGCGCGGTGCTCTTGCCCTCTTCGACTTTCAGCCCTAGCTCTCGCTATCAACAATCTACTTCGTAAGAGCGTTACTATTACTATCATAGCCGCACGCGTTAGACACTGCCCAGCCCCGTCTATGCCATTGTGGCGGTTGCATACTGCTGGTCGGCTTCATCCCTGTCGTCAAGGGTGAGGCTTTTGCCTCGGATTTTTGTAAGTAAGATTGAGTGGGATAGAGTAAGCTCATCTTTAACACCATCCGAATAAGATAACAAACTGAATGAGCTCTACATCTACATCGGACAGGTCCTCCGCGTCTACCGACCCTGTGTCGGGCTATCGCGATATGTTCAGATCGACTTATCACGAGTATATCGGCGAACCGGCTAAAGAGCGGGACATCTACGTTGGGTTTGGCCTCTTTTTCGCTGGGGTCGCCCTTGCTATTCTCGGGTTCTGTCTTTTTTTGTACAGTAACGTCCTAGAATCTGGGAGTCCGCTGTACTGGGAGATTCGGGAGATTGCACTTGTCATCGGATTCATCGGATTGCCTTCCGTGCTGTTGAGCGTCGTTGTGCTCCTCCCAGTTGGCTTCAGGACTCGAGTTGTCAGTGCTGCTGGCGCAGTGTTTTGTCTCGCCGCAACTATTATTTTGGTTAATATTTTTCCGTACGGGTGGACTACCAGTGAGGGAACCAATGGTAGCGTCTGGACAATCAGCGTCTACGCCACTGGGCTCGTTATGCTCGTAGCTTCGATAGGGGCGGCGCTGGTTGCACACTACCTTGAGCGAGCGACAACGTCAACCGAGTCACCCGAAGCGGTTGAGTCGGCCGAGAATAAGTCGGAATCGGTTAGCAAAAGCGATGTCGACACCGACATAGAACAAGCTCTAGAAAGAACGGATTTATCGTGGGGTGGCGTCGAACAACAACCCAAGACCAAGCGGCTGAACCTGGATATGCCGGACACAGATTCTGACCTTGACCGGACAGCCATCAAGAACTCCGAGGCGACCACGACACGGGCTGACAGCAATGATATTGACGATGCGGTGGATGGACTCAGGCAACTGCAGGGTGGCCAATCAAAGACAGAACGAAGCACCGGCACCGAAGAACAGGTCAATGCTCTCACCGAATTCCGAAATGAACAGACCGAGAACGATGATGTAGAAACCGGCGTGGAAGAGGAGAAGGGTATTGTTAGCCGTCTCCAGTCATTTTTTAAATAAACAGCCTGCCCAATCCATATGAGGTCTACTGTGGCCTTCTCGTTGCATAAGCTCGATCCTGTCAGAATGTATGCGTGTCTCTTTCGTTCTAAATTCATAACTAAAATATAGTCTGTTGCAATACTACAGGATAGCTTTTTCAACGTGGTGGAGAAAATACAACCGTATGCCTCAAGGTCTTGATGTCGGTACGATGAACCTTCTGTCTGCACGCCAGGATGGTAACGAGACGGTCTTCGTGCAGCAGCGGAACTCCTTCGTCGAAATTGACTACAGTGACATGGCCGAGCAAATGCTATCGAGAAGCGATGTTCTCCACATCCGCAAGGATGATCTGGTTTACATCGTCGGTGACGACGCCCTGAACTTCGCAAACATCTTTAGCGAGGAGACACGGCGCCCAATGCAGGCTGGGATTCTCTCAAGTGACGAGCAATCAGCAATCCCGATGATTAAGCTCATTACTGAACAGGTGGTGGGACAGCCGGAGTTCCCGAATGAGCGCCTGTTTTTCTCGGTTCCCGCAGACCCAATCGATGCCGATGTCTCGACGCTATATCATCAAAAGACGATTGAATCACTACTTACTGATATGGGATACAGCCCGGAGCCGATCAATGAGGGGATGGCCGTCATCTACTCCGAGCTTGCAAATCGTGAATTCACTGGTCTCGGTATCAGCTTTGGCGCTGGGATGACCAACGTTTGTTTATCCTACTATGCAGTCCCCGTAATGAAGTTCTCTATCGCACGTGGTGGTGACTGGATTGACGAGCAAGCTGCACAGGCGACTGGCACGCCCGTCGATAAGGTTACCTCGGTTAAAGAGGAGAATTTCACACTCAACTTTGAGACGGACGTCGGTGGTATTGAAGGTGCATTGAGCATCTATTATGATAATCTCCTTGATTATGTCATCGAGAACATCATCAGTGAAGTTGATGAGGAAGATGTCGAGGAGGGGTTGGATGTCCCGGTGGTTGTAACTGGCGGGACATCGAGCCCTGACGGCTTCGAAGAGTTGTTCGCTGAACGGATCAATGACTCTGAGATACCGTTCTCGATTAGCGATGTGCGCCAAGCTGAAAATCCATTGTATAGCGTCGCACAGGGAGCACTCGTCGCAGCGCGGTCGGAAGAAGAGCGCGAGGGCCAAACCGAGCAGGCTAACGAACCTGATTCTACTGCCGAGTAACGGTTATTCACTCAGTTCCTTCCCCGTTTTGTCGGTGTTAGTTTCCGTATCTTGATTATTCTCATCATCCTCCTCAAATTTGGCTGTAAATCCTCCACTTAGTTTACTTTCGCCTTCATCGATAGCACGGTTCAATTCGTCAGCAGTGTCTTGGCGGAACTTGTTAGCATCAGAACTCAGAGATATCCCCACCGCAACACCAGCCTGTTCGAGTGAGAATTCTGCTCGGCCTGTGGACTCACCCTGTTCTGGAATCGGGATACTGGGTGTCCGGCCAGTATTTTCGGGTTTATTGAGATTAAAATCAGGATACTGATTGAACCGGGCAAAGGCAAATTCCCAAGATTCTGTGGGGGATACTTCATTGTGATGCGACGTAGAGCTGTCTGCGAAGCCGCACGATTCACAGACTATAGCTGTCTGGTCAGCGGTCGCAAGCGTATACATGCTGAGGTCAGAGTCGCAGCGTGGGCACCGCATATCAGATTATGCGTGTTTTTGCTATACAATATTTCTGTCAACTCTCTCTATATAGAGAACGAATTATGAGATGGGCGACCAATGTTGGAAGCGATGCCAGAGATTGAGATTACAGACGCACAACAGGCGGAGTTAACATCAATTCAGGAGGATCTTGAAGGCGCATTCATCGAAATGTATGGTCATATTCGTATTCAAGATGTCGTTGACTACCTCCTCGATACATATACGCCGCCAGCCCGACTTGAAGACAGAGAAAGCCTGAGCCGTACCGACTACGAACGAATCGCTTCAGCAGAGTATCCGGAACTCCAACACGTCGCATCCGATCTATCGGAGGTCGCTGGAAGCGGCATTGAAGCTGACGAGATGCGAGGGAGGCTGCTTTCGGCGCTTGGGACGAGTGAACTCGCGACTCGCCTCGCAGAGATCGAACTTGACACAAGAGCGAACAAAGCTGACGAAAAGGCGGCTACTGGTCCAAACACACCAACGGATACGCCCAGTGGCGGACACGGTGGCAAACAAAGCGGTGCGTCGACGCAGACTGGTTCAACGCTCGACACTATCGAAGCCAATGACGCAGCTGAGCCAAATGAGATAGCTGACAACACTTCGGGAGACACCCTTTCGGTCGCTAACCGCTTGCTGACTGAGCATAATGAGAAATGGACCCAGTCAAATGAAAACGACGAACCATATGAAGTCACGCTCCCCGACGGTTCAACAGTGAGTGCACGAACGAAAGATGACGTGCGAAAACTGCTATTCCAAAACTATTGACCAGATACTCATTGAGAAACTACTATCGCGCGCCGATGATCTCTTTGGTATCTCGTCTCGTCGAATGCTTACAATTCGCTGTCAGATGTGTCTTCAAGATAGCCTACCCGACACTGTGGACAGACATCTCCAGTAAAGAACGACGATTTACTCGCAGGGAGTTCGAACTCGCATCTTGGACACTGATATGTGGGATCTGGGTTGTTTGTAGTGTTCTCTAAGTCGTCCGCTGTGTGCGAACTCCCGCCTCGGCTGTTTCCAGTCCTAGGTTCCTCAGAAGTCTCAGTCAATGAGTGCGCAGTATCTGTATCACCATCAATAATCATCGCATCGTCGCTATTCAGCGACGTGGCGTTGTCGTCATCTGGTTCTTGTGTCTCTGAATCAGACAGTATCACGGCGTCGTCAGCCTTCTCCAGTGACTTGGATAAAGTCACCGCTGAGGACTTATTACTCACTTCTATGTCCGAAGACTGTTCTGCGACTGTGTTTGATGCGGCCACCGTTGGTTCGGGCGTATCGGTCGTTTCTGGTTTTTCTACCCTCTGTCCTGAGTCTGTTGCTTCAGTCTCAGCCTCTGTATTCCTTCTTTGTCTCACTCGTTGCTTCGTTTCGGCTCTATCTTCAGCCTCGTTTGACTGCCCGTCATGTCCCTTTGATTCCTCTATGTTAGATATCAGGCCTTGATTTTCGGAGATGTTGTAGATATGTCCACATCGCTGGCATGACTTGTATTCCCGAACGGTTAGAATAGTGCCACATTCGCGTTCATTGTACGACTCTTCTATCTTCGACTTATCAAAATCGTGTCCAAATAGTTCACAGCGCATCCCCATGCATAACTGTTTATTTCGTATGACTAAGAAGCTATTCACAGAGCCTGTCATAGAACCGATCTCATAGCTTCTCACAGCCCGGATCGTTTCCTCGCTCGTAGTTGGTGATTGCAACAACGAGCCGGAGGCAGAGCGCAACGAACACTTCTGTTCGTGCGTGGACGCGGCCTCGGGCGCGGACGTGCCCGAGGCCGCAGTCCTTCACCGCGTCATTGGTTCGTTCGACGCCTGTCCGGTGGTTGTACGTCTCCTCCAAGATGGATTGTTTCAGCTGGACGTCCTCGCTGTGTTCCTCGATGCGGTCTTCGACTCTGTACTCGATGTCCAGTGGGTCGTCAGTGTTTCGCGGGTTGTACGGAGCGATTGGCACGACCCCTGCGGCCAGCAGGTGGTCGTGCCAGTCGAGGATATCGTAGGCGCTGTCTCCAAGCATCCAGATGGGTGTCTCGACGGCGAGCGCGTCACGCATGACGCGCATCGCCGTCTCCTGATCCGCTTGCTTGGCTTGTGTAAACTCCGCTGCTATCGGGATCTTTGCGCCAGTTGAGACGAGTGTACAACCGAACCGTAGTAGTACTCCTCGGTTGTTGGATTGTAGTTCCACGATGCAGCGTCGTTGTGTTGGATTGCTTCGATGTGGGTCGAATCGATGGAGTATGTGGAGTCGAGCAGGCCGCGGGCGGCGGCCTGCTCGATGAGCCTCTCGAAGACATCGTCAACGACAGGCTCGAGATCAGTGAGAAACTGGTCAACGGTGTCCCTAGATGGCGGTTTGCCGAGTCCGCAGTAGTACCAGACAAGGCTGTGCCGGAGTTCTCGTGTCACTGGACGAGTGCCTAGACGTTCTCGTAGTAGCAGTGCAGAAAGCCGTAGAAGAGGTCTGGTGGTCCGTGAACTCGTGTTCGCCCCCTCGAAGCGGGGGCGAACACGTCGTACTCCAGCAGAAACTCGAAGTCGAGATGCTCAAACAGCGGCACTGTCTCGGTAGCCGCTGCATTCAACAACTCGTTGACTGAAGCTACGTTTTGCAGGGCGTTGGAGCTGGTGGACACAGTTTCCAAACCCTGCGGCCTCCCTTGGGAGGCTTTCTATGACAGGCCCATTCACAACCAGTAACAACTATTTTAATTTAGTGAGCGAGTCCTACTCTCCCCTGGTAGTTTCATTATCGCAGACCGGCGTCTGGGTATGTAATCACCACAACACGGATCCGATACGCACTTTATACTACGTACATCACGAGAATCCCGTCGCAACACAGATGACTGTTCAAGTGGCGCGGATATCCGTCTGAAAGTGATTGAAACAGTATTTGAGTGTCAATAGTGTGAGCACTGACTCAGTTTCCACAGATACACAGTGACTTTCAGGATCCATACGCGTGTCAAGGGTGTGAACAACAGGAGCCGTTCCGACTGAACACGAAACCGACCGATTCAAATAGAAAATCGAGCTTTCTAAGCCACGCATCGGCAAAACTCCAAACGACATCGTGGGGCTAATCAGGGAAGATATCCGCGGGCGCGCTGAGATCGGTCCTTCGGTTAGTCAGTAACCGATAGTATCCTTCAGTCACTGCCGATGATTGTTGACTGCCATCATAGGAGCCCACGTCGTCTCACCTCTGCCAGCGAGCTTCGAGTTGCCTTCTTTGTATGATCTCAGTGATTGGCCTCCGGTCGGGGCATTTCTCTTCCGGGCATTACGGGTTCATCGGTGACTCCTCAACGGTGATGACGATATAAGATGTAAGTTGTTCATCCAAGCCAACTGCTCTTCCCAGGTCTCGACAGCGAGGGTACGGCCCGCTACTGAGACAACTATGAATCCACCGTAGCTGTTGTGGCAGCTGATGTCGATTCTGAGATGGTTTTGTTAGCCGATACACCCATCCTTTGAGACGCTTGCTGAATGGTTCGCATACACGTGTTTGGAGCGTGGCCGGGATATTGGCCCGTACGTCGGTGGATCGTTCTGTGCTTCAGACGCGTATAATCTCAGTTCTGGACCGGACTATGTGAAAAGTAACATCCGAAAATCTGAGATAGCGACTGTCTCTCTGATCGATACCCTCGCCGTATTGAGACACACTCCAAACCGCCGGATGGTTGTCGGAGGTGCGCTCGTTCTCCAAACGTCTTGGTCCCCCATACCGAACCAACATTCAAAACAGTCTGTGTCTCTGCTATCTAGCTCCGTAGCAGCTGATGTCGAAAAGATAGATCTGAACGTGAACCCACAACCAATAGCAGGTGATAGCGGCACAGCAGCGTCCATACTAGCGGTTGTCTGGCTATAACAGGACCAGTCATGGTTGCGCACTCAGGGGCCGGCATGGTATCGAGGAGTTATGCTCACTGCTACGGTTTTAGAACCATTCCGTATACTCGTCACAACAGATACACTCGGCATGGGTACGCCACTCGTCCCCGTGCTCATGATCAATCGGTGCTATTCTGACTACTAGGATATCGATCGAGCCACACTGTGGACATTGTCCCGGAACTTTCGTATTGGTCACGCTGAACGATCACCCTATGAATAATTCAATCGTGAGTATATAATGAAAGCCACGCAATAGAATGGTAAGTTAACCGCTAGTATAGTGTGATCAATAAAGGATTAATGTGTATTGCTGTCACTGAGATAGCTCTTGAAACTGCTCTCTTGGATAACCTCCGTCAAGATCTCAGTTGGCTTTCCAACTTATGAGGATTCAGGCGCCGTCTTCGAGTACATCGATGAGTTCTTTTGCTGTTCGACTAATCCGGCCGAGGCGCTCGCGAACGACCCCGTGATCGTCCGACTCCCACGCAGCGAGGTAGAACGCCGAGCCGCTGGTGTCCAACCCACAGTAGCGCCCGACGACGTACGCGACGGCTTCGGCCTCGACTTCGCGTTTCGTCCGCTCGGTGTCGTCGTCGACGTCGAAGTGGAGCAGGGCGTGTGCGTACTCGTGGATCAGCGTCCGCGCAAGGTCGGCCTCGTTCTCCCGATCACGCACCTCGACGAGCGGCTGGGCGTCGACGAGACTCAGTCGCTCGCAGATACCCTTCGCCTTACTGTGGGTCCACTCTTCGGCTGGGACGATTCGCACCGTCACGCCGAGTTCATCCGCGGCGGCAGTCAACTGGTCGACGAGGTCCCCGGTGTCCCCGGTCGCTTCCGTGTTCAGGTCGGGAAGCGGCTCGTCCTCGGTCTGGGAGATATCGAACACCGGCGCGGGCTTGAACCCGACCAGCCCCTCGGACCACTCCTCGGGCGGCGTCTCGTCGTACTCACAGTCACTGTCCTCGTGGTAGCTCGGCGAATTCTCGCATTCCGGGCACTGCTTGGTGATAATCGGCGCCCAGATCCAGATGGCTGACTCGCCCTCCGTGACGTGGCGGTCGAACTCCTCCTGCCACGTCCGATAGCCCGCCACCCGGCTCGCCTCGGGACACTGCCGCTTGATGAGGAGCGTGTTTCGGTAGGAGTAGTCATGGAAGCGACTCTGGACGTCCAGCCACTCTTGGAACTCGGCGCTGGCCTGCGCGTTGTCGACGCCGGCGACGAAGTCGTCGATCCACTGTTCGATGGTACTGTTCATCTCGTCGTCTCGCGTGTCGGTCTGCTCAAAGGAGACCGACGAGTCACTGGTCGTAGCCATTGTGTTCACCGAACTGAGTTCACCGCGATTGCAGCAGTTCAGAACGCGCCGCACCCTTCGGGCGCAGAAAAACAACTCACCGCGATTTTGTTTAAGTCGGGATGGCTATCAGGAGGTGGTGTTAATAATCATGCGTACCTCAGCCGAGCTAGGATGGGACTCTTGAGTACACTCCGAAGAGCCGTCGATGGTGATTCATCGACTCTGTGGGAGTGTCGAAACTGTGGGGAGACACTCTCAGAGGACGCCGAAGAGTGTCCCAGCTGTGGGGCTGCGGATGTCGCCTGCTACAAGCTCTGATCAGCGAAGTGTTGATCGCTCCTCAGCGAACCCAACCGTCACGAGGTACTCGAGGAACTCGTCGAACCGCTCGACGTCGCTAGGCGTGTCGGTCGCACGGTGACGCGCCCACTCGATGGCCCACTGGAAGGCGGGATCCGTGCCGCCCTTGCCGTGAATGTACCACCACCGGGCCGCTTTCAGCACGACCAACGGATTCGTCGACGGCTGCTCACCGGCGAGCCCACGGGTGATGGATTCGATTTTGTCGGGGACGTCGGCGGGCTCGACCTCCGCTGATTGCGTGGTGTCGATATCGACCGGGATCTCGTCGATCGAGACGTTGTCGGGACTTTGTTGACTCACTGGAAGTCACCTCTGAGAGCATTCGAGGGTGCCCTCGCCCTCTCTGGGGGCACAAAAAACAGGTCGCGAAGTCACGCCGGCGGGAGGTAGACGCTCTGCTCGCCGGCGATCTCCTCCAGGTTGTTCTGATGACGGTGGCTGAAGTAGCACTCGTAGCTGCAGTATCCACAGATGACGCCGGTATCGTATTCCGCGACGTACGGGCCGCGGCGAGTTCGCCAGACGTTCGTCCCGCACTCGGTACAGGCCGCTCGCTCGAGATCGGCTGGCCGCGGCCCTTCGTACTCGATGTCCAATCCGTCGTCTTGGGGTGTGGATTCAGGCCAGACTCCGTGAGCCTGCCAGAACTCGCGGATGCGGGCGAGGCTGTGGCGCACCGTCTTTCGCACGGTGACGTGGTCAGCGTCGCGACCGCTGTCGTCCCAGCCGTCTGCCGTCCAGAATTCGCCGAACTGTGCGCCACGGTGTAACCCGTTCCAGTCGATACCGACAATGTCGGCCGGTGGCTCGTCCGTGAGTGTCGGTCTGGTCAGCTGCCGAATGGCGTCGAGTTGCTTGGGCGGACTCCCCCCGAGGATGTGGATGCGCCGTCCTCTCCAATCGGCTGGGTCGGAGAACTCGTGGGCTAGGCGGTCGGCGTATCCCCGCGAATACCCGAGGACGAGATCCTTAGGAATCTCGTCGATCACCGCTTGGCACTTCGGGACGACGATGAGCTGGGCCTCGGGATAGCTCGCTTGGATCTCACGAGCAGCAGCGACGTAGGCGTCGACATCACCCGGTTCGTAGATGTCGCCGATGACACCGACCTGGGGCTCGTGCTCGAAGAAGCGGTCGACGAACCGCTCCAGATTAGGATTCCGGGAGTCGTTGTCGAGCATCCCGACAGGAATCTCGAGATTCAGGTACTGGTCTGCCTGGTACCCACAGTCTTCCCGAAACCCGGGAAGATATCCGAGGGCCAACGCATCAGCAGCGAATGGAACTCGATGGAGGAACGCCACGTAGTCCGCTTGTTTGGCGGCAACGATGTCGCTAGCCGTGCTGGAGGCTGTACTCAAATCGAGGGACATAACTGAACTCGCGAGGCCGCTGGTGGCCGCCCCGCGCCCATTCAGGGGGTCGGATAAACGAGATTCTCTCCAAATTAACCAACAGGAGGAATTGATTACCCCGTCTGTTGGTTAAGCGAGATGGCTACTTCTCTTCCTCACGCAACTCTTCTGCTTTCCACTGGAGGCGACGCAGAATCTGCGTCCGGTTCTGGTGCGTGTTCTCGTAGGCAACACACTCCCGGAGTGTCTCCATATCGGGGATCGTCGCGATCCCGGCCTTGATCAGTCGATAGTTCGGTGCTTCGAGGCGCTTCTCGGGTGGGAATTCGTCGTCACCCCCGTCGTTGTCTGCGGATTTCTCCATCGCTATCGCCCTCCACCCTTCACGGGAGAGAAAGACAGAAGAGACGACTACCGCTCCATCGCTGCGTCAGGCCATCGCGTCCTGGAATCGCTCGCGAAGCGCATCCTCACGCTCCTCGAATTGGTCGACCTTCTCCTGCAGATCATCGCTGACGCGCTCAATGCTCGCAAGCGCCCGCTCGCCGGCGAGCGACGCCTGCGACCCGTCGTCGCCATCCGTCTCCAGCTGTTCCTCGTAGGCGCGTTCGACGCGCTCGATAGTGCCCTCTGGGTTGAACAGGATGTCGTTGGCCGTGCGGACGTAGCCGTCCAGCGACGCGCCTTCCTTGCCCTGGAAGAAGTGCGTGAGCGCGTACGTCGCGCCAGAATGGAGCGTCCACATATCGATTGCGACGGGTGAGGCCGCGTTGGCCTCCGCATCGCTCGCGGCGCGCTCGGCGAGGTAGTCCGGGAACCCCAGCAGGGTGTAGAACTCCCTGACGGTGAACGGGAGCTCGGAGAAATCGAGGTCGATGTCTTGGGCATCCCGAATGAACTCGAAGAGATCGTCGGCGACGAGTTCGACCTGTGCGAGGAGCTCCTCCCACCAGGTCCGGAAGTTCCGCACGTCGCCGACGTGCTTGATGACCTCCTTGTCGGTGAGCGAGCGCATCGTGTTCGAACAGTAGCCGTCCTGAGCGAAGCCCTCCACGTAGACGGCGTGCTCACCGAAGAAGTCGTAGCCCGACGTGACGCCCATCGTGATCGGGTCGGACCGGCCAGGGAGGCGCACCTCGAGGCCGTCGAACATAATGTCCATATGGACCTCGCCGCCGCCCCGGTAGCGCCGGATTTCGCCGAACATCACATCGCCCAGCGGCGTCCCGTTGATAGTCTCCTCGCGAAGGACCTCCTCCAGCGGCCCGTAGACGTCGACCGGATTGATGATGGCGTAGCTGTCAGTCGGGATATGAAATAGGGGATCCGTCTCAGCGTCATCATCTTGAACCTGTGAGCGAGCGCGACTCGGCTCAACGAGCGCGTTGAACCGCTCCGTCTTGATCCACTCGTCGGTGTAGGGGTTCTGGTAGGCCACGGTCGTCTCGACAGCCTGCGGGAGATCACGGATCGCCTCGGCGAAGGACACGGGATTCTCGCCCCCGTGACGCTGTCGGTACCACTCGGGCAGTTCGGTGTCGGTACGTCCATCGACGCCAGCGAAGATGGTTCTCGACTCTGGGTCTTTCATCTCGGTCACCTCGACGCAGGAACGCTCATCGACGGCCGCCTGCATCGTCTCGCGCCCTGCGCCCCTCTGCCGGGCGCAACAACAACACCACGTTAACCAACACCGGGCTCAGAGGGTGGAAGGTCGTTGGTTAACAAGACCACCGGGAGAGGGAGGCCTGTTCTCGGTCGGGCTCAGCCGGAATCTCACAGAGAAACCGCCACTTCGGGCACTCTCGGATCTGTTTGTCGGGGCGGTTACCTGCCTGTCCGGGCTCCGTTTTCCCGGCACAGTGCCAGCCTTTGTCTCTGAGCGCTTTGATCATCGAGCCGTCGAAGTCGGCCCGGACGAACGTCAGCAGAAGCCGAACGCCTCGCCGCCGGCCGTGACGCCGCACGAACCGCTCCATCGACCGGGCGAGGGCAGCGGAGGCGAGATTTGGGAAGTCGACGCCGATACAGATCCGCGCTGCCTCGACGATCTCGTCACCCTCGTATCGAGTTCCATCGTACTTCAGCGAGCGAATCAGCGGATAGCGCTACGTAATCGCACCCAACAGCTGGTCCTGGTAACAGAGGCCGTGATGGACGAGGTTCGTCCGCGGGACATCGTCCATATAGGAATGATGGGCCTCGTAGATCGCGCCGGCGACGTGGCGCGGGATCGATTCGATATGGACGCGCTCTGCGAACCGCAAACCGAGCGGTGCCGTGACCGGCTGTCCTTCCCGATGGATGGGACACGCGCACCGCTCGGGACTGCGTGTGTACTGGAAGCCGGTACTCGAACGGTGGTTGAAAGAATGTGTCTGCGTCACGAGTCTGCGCTGTCAGTGCGCTCTTGCCGATCGTTGTACCGTTCCAGCTCGCGACCGATCTTCTCGAGCGCCTCGACCCCACGTTCGATGAGCTGATGGGTGGCTCGCGAGAGTCGAAGCGTCTCCATCAGCACTCTCCCTCCTGTGGCTCGATGAGACCGTTGCTCTCGTCGGCGAGGTCACGGATGGCCCGCTCGACATCGCCATCGTCCGATACTGTCCGGCTCGCTAAGGGCGCCGGATAGGCGCGATCACCCTGGCTGCAGAGGACTGCCAGCCATCCGTCGGTTCCGTCTCCGAGTACGATGTAGTGGTCGCAGTCAGCGCGCTGGAAGACCCGCCGGTCGGGGCGAGTGACCGTTCGCCAGTTCTCGGGGAGCGACGGTGACGGCTCCCCGCCGTCGGGAAGGGCGACGACGTCGTCGGTGATCGTCGCCATCGTCGCATCGATTTCTTCGCCGGTGAGGTGCCAGCACGCCGCCGGACCGTCACACTTGAGCTGGCTGATCACGCGGTTGCGGAACGCGATATAGTGCTCTCGGGCGACTTGGGTGTCGTCGTAGTAGTCGAGGAGAAGCCCACAGGCGAGCTGTGCGGGCCCGCTACCACGATACCCGATCTCGAAGCCACTCGGACTGTGATTGACGAAATCGAGATTGCGGTCGGGGGTGAGCTTTATATTGTCAGGTAGGCGAGTGACAACCATTTCTCCTCGTCGACGCCGGCCGACGCACACCGTTGTCATTTGAATCGCCCCCGTTCATCCCGCTCGCGATCTGAGACGTCCCACTCATAGTCAGTAGGCTTAATCTCGGACCCGAAGTCGTGCCGGTCAGCGTGTTCGGCGCGACTGAGGAGTTCGAGGTTTCCTGGCCTGTTGTCCCATCTAACGCCGTTTTTATGATGCACGTGCTTGTTCGCAACGGCATCAAACCCGCGCTCTGCCACCATTACGAGTCGGTGAATCCCGACGGAGTCCGTCGTCCCGCGATAGTTCGAGGCGCAGATGACGTAGCCACGGTCGGTGAACACGGCGGGATGTCGTCGTCGATTCGGGGCCGCGTCGCGCGGGTCTCGGCGTGGAATATCGAGCCGTTGCATCCATTTTGAGACCGTCTGTTGCGTACAGCCCAGTTTGTCAGCGATCTCGGTTGTACTCAACTCTTGATCCCAGTAGAGGTCGCGGAGTAGCGATTCATCTCGCCACGGGTGATCTGCATCGGTCATAGCTCGGTGTCGCGGAGTGAGGTTACCCCGCGCCCCTCTCGGGGGCAATAAACACTACCGACCCGGAATCGTACTTGAATTTCAGGCCGGTAAATATGGCACAGGGGACCGGAACCAGCTGCCCAATGGATTGACCAACGTACAGTAGGTATTTCTATCAGATTGGAGTATCGTTCAGTGAGTCGTGCTACATACAGGGCGCGCGCTTGTCACCGATAGTTCCCGAGCGAAACTGGCCGCTTTGATTTTGAGGACCGGTTCGACTTTGTAGGCTTTCATACCATCAGAACCGTCTAATGGATCACCGCATCAAACGCCGACCGAGGACCGCTACTAAGAGGGCTATCAACACCGCCCCCACCATCGATTCAACGCCGGCGAGCAGTTTGGCGGTCGCGCCGGAGGGCTGTATGTCTCCATAACCTAGCGTGGTGAACGTCACAACGCTAAAATACAGACTCAATAGAACTTCTCCCACGAAGTCTGGACTCCGGGGTATTTGACCAATCGGTTGCCAGGCATCGATTGTCGGTGCCCCAGCAGTAACTGTCAGCCCACCTACAATGGGGTAGACCAGACCGAATAAGAGAATGACCGCAAGCGAGGTGTAGACAACACGCCAAGGACTCTCTCCGTATTTCATCGTCGCCCATGAGAGCCACTGGAAAGCGCAACGAGCCTTGTTACTAATAGTGCCTCGGAGACTCTCACTTGTTTTGGCGGCGTGAGTATGTTGCCTCCGTCTGATGTCTTGGCGGCGAACGTAGCAGGTTGCTTGCAGATCGGGGCGGGCATTCTTGCTGGCTAGATTTTCGATGGTCCTGTAGGTATTAGCAGCTTGGTTCAACCGTGTATCCATATCATTGGAGATCGCCTTGACTGCTCTGGGGGCGTTATTCTTGTCGGTTGTTTCCTCTTCAGCAACTCCATCCACTCCGGTATTTCCGTCGTTAGTTCCTTCTTTTCCTACGTCGTGACGAGGATCGTAGACACAGAGTCGGATTTTGAAAAGAGAATCACTATGATCAAGCATCGCCGTCCTGCCGTCGATTTGAGCACCAGCCATCCTGGCACCATCAAGAGCCGTTTCGGTGATTTGGGCACCATGCAGGTCAGCACTAGTCAGATCACTTCTTTCTAGATCGCTCAACCGAATTGTTGTATTTGTCAAATCTGTACCCGATAGGTCGGCACCACCAAGCATCGCATTTCTCATCTCGGTATTTACCATAAAACTATCACTGAGATCAGATCCACCAAAATTCGCCTTATACAATACTGTATTTTCAAAATTAGATCCCGAAAGATCAGCGAGCGGCATATAAGCGTTACACAGGGTCGTATTTCTGAAATCAGCAGCCCCTATCTCACCTCGTCGCAGAAACGCCCTGTCCAATCGCTCAACCCAGTCTGTCCGTTCTCTAAGATATTCGTTTCCAAAATCGTCGGTGGTTTTGTCGGTAACAGGTGCATGCCAGACACAATAATTAGAATTATTTCTCTCATCACTCCACGTTTCCCTCCAGCAACAAGATCTACCCAGCCCATCAGCGATAGAATCCGCGGATGGCGTGTACCCACAGATACCCTCGGGGGCATCTCTATCTCCGCCCATGACTTTCAAACTGACCGCCATTAGAATAATTACTGGGATAGGGAGGGTGTTGATGTTGGAGATGGTGTTCGACTCGTTCTCGAAGAGTGGGTTGGTGTTAACGAAGAAGCTGATATGACCAATTACAGCCTTCGCCCTGAATTCACCCTCTATATTCAGCAGCGCCGTTCTGATAGATGCTGAACAAAACGCGCCTCGGACTGTCTTAGCGCTTTTCGATACTGACCGATTCCCTTGCTTCAGCGCGGGAACTGTATTTTAAATCATATCTTACGCAAGTCTTCATCATTGGCCGCTTAGATTGTTGGTGACCACATCGAGACTCCGATCGGGAGTGAGCCGCTGGTGTTCGGAGAGATTTAGAACGACCGCTTGGCCATCGACGCGAAAGCCGACGTATTCGACGGGGTCATCGTGACGGTTAGCAAGCGCTTCGGCCTGGGCTGTGTTCGACGTAGGGCGTCGTGCGTTCCCGTTCATCGGTTCGTCGCGGGAGTGGTAACCCCCGCACCCCTCTCGGGGGCTCAATAAACAGCTCCGGGAACGCCATCACCGCCCCTACTGGCTGGCTGCGGGGAACTCGAAGCCGCCGGTGTCGGTGGCCGAGTCCTCCGAGTTGGTAGGCTCTGATCGAACTTCTTGGCGAGCATCCTCCAGTGCCTCGCGGCGGTCGTCGACGCTCTGGTGAATATTGATGTCGTGCTTCTCACAGAGCGCTCGCTCGACCGCGAAGGTCATCTCGTCGAGATCGACCGCCGTGATATCGACGTCTTCCGGTGACGGCGTCTCATCAGCGACGTCGATGTCTTGCGACCAGGTATCGGCCGAAATGTCGCTGGACGGGAGTCGCCACTCCTCACCCTCGAGCTCTTTACGCAGGTATTCTGCGAACTCCTTGTAGTGGTCGAGTGCGATGTTCTTCGTCGACGAATCGGCCAGTAGTGCGATGGCGAGCTGATCGACACGGGCCTCGTCGGCCTCTGGACCCCAGTCGAATCCACCAGGAGCACGGCGCAGGACGTGGAGGTGCTTGTCTAGGAGGTCACCGTCGGGCGTGTACACCAGCTGACCACCCATACAGCGCTCGCCGCGGTAGGCTCGGCCGCCGGTCATCGGAACTCACCCTGCCGGTGATCGCGGCCTCGTGGGCGGGTCGGTGGCTGCCGGGGTCGGGAATCCGACGGCCGACGGGCAGTATCTGGACTGCGTCCCGTCATCCGATCGCTTGCGTTCGCGGCCCCGGTTGCTCGGGGGCCGACGTACACCGGTTTCCGAGCTTGACTTCGCTCCGTGACGACCTCCCGATGGAGCATCGTACAGAGTTCCATAATGCTCTGGGCGAGGTCGACCGCCGCCGCTCGCGACCTGAGGTCGTGTTGGCTGAAGAGGATCGTCCCGTCGGCCCGGTCGACCCGGACCAGCCACTTTGAAGTCTGCTGGACGTGGCAGAGAACGGAGTCCGAAAACTCGTAGGCGAACACGAAGTGTTCGTCGTCTGTTTGGCGATGCAACCACCAGTGGTCGGGGGCAATTTCGCTGTCGTTTGCAGAACTCATCGCTGACCCGGGACGGTGATGACGTCCCGCACCCCTCGCGGGACGTGAAACAACAACTGCGGTCGCCGCACCCGCTTTCGTCGCCGAGGTCGGCAACGTATTTGGTTCTAGCAAGATACAGTCCAATTATATTCGGATGGCTGTACTGGACGACCTCTCGGGGTTCGAGTTCGAGGACCTGATGGAGGACGTGTTCCGGAACCTCGGCTACGAGAACGTCCGGCAGGCCGAGCGGACAGCTGATGAGGGCCGGGACGTCCTGATGGAGGAAGTCGTCGACGGAACACGGCGGGCGATCATCGTCGAGTGCAAGCACACGGGAACCGTTGGTCGCCCGGTCGTCCAGAAGCTCCATTCGGCGATCGCGACGTTCGACTTCGACGGCCCGAAACGCGGGATGGTCGTCACGACCGGCCGATTCACGAACCCTGCCCAGGAGTACGCACAGCGCCTGCAGCAGAACGACGATCCGCATCCAATCGAGTTGCTCGACGGCGAGGACCTCCGGGAGATCGCCGACGAAATCGGCCTCGACCTCTACAACGGGCGCATCGAGATTCTCTGTGACGAGACGCTCCGCCCGTACGACCCGGCCGCCGATGTCGACGCCCCCGTCCAGGAAGCGTTCCGCGACATCGAGAACATCGACGTCGCGGACCTCCCGACCCCACACTCGCAGGTAACGTTCCGGCCGACCGTCGCGATCACCGCCGACACCAACGCCGTTTTCGAGACGTCCGTCGGCGTCATCCACCGGATCAACGACCGCACACAATTCGTCGTCCACGCTGAGCGTGGCCATCCGACGGTGGCCGACGACGATGTCGCGACGCTGGTCACCGAGAACTTCCACGCGACAGTCGATCTTGATGCCGACCGGTTCGGGGAGGTCTTCGACGCCGTCGAGGAGCGCCGCTTCGGCCAGACCCAGACGGAGTACAAGGAGTGGGCCGTCGATCGCCTTCAGGACTACCACACGTCGACGGTAACCTACACCGGCGACAACAACGTCACCTACAACAAGACGTGTGAGCCGAATCTTTCGGACATCTCGGTGCAGTCGATTGAGCCGGTGTATCTCCCTGAGGTTCGGCAGACGACCGAGCTCCAGGAGTATTCGTATCCATACGAATACTATACTGCTGGCCCTTCGCGGGTCAGGCTGGAGGACGGGATTCATCGGTGCGTCCACTGCGAGACGAGCGGCGTCGACGAGACCTACACCTATTGTCCGAACTGCGGGGCGATCGCCTGCGACAGCCACATCAAGACCGAACGACTCGAAGGCGAACCGGTCTGTACCGGCTGTGCAGTGACCGAACGGTTTGCGCTGAAGACGAAGTACTTCTACAACCAGGAGAATCTCGAGGCGTTCCGCGAGGAGTACGCCGAGATGCCGCTCCACGAGAAGGCGATGGAGAACAAGTGGCTAGCCGGGGGTAGCGCGATCACCACGCTGTTACTCCTCATCGGGCTGCTCGTCATCGGCGGCATCATCTGAGCGCGCTCGGTGTTCAGGCTGGCTCAGCCACCAGTTCTTCGAGTGCGTCCTCCAGCGGGCCGTTGAACTGCCAGCTGGCCCGCTCGAAGGCCTCGTCGGTCGGGCCATCCCAGCGCGGGAAGGCGGAATGACCGCTCACCTTGACCGTCCACTCGGCCGGCTCGTCGAACGGGTTCCGCGTCGGGAGCTCGACAACGTAGAGGTACTCCTCGTCACCGTGGATGCCGTCAGCTGGATTCTCGACGCCGTGGCCCAGCAGGAACAGTGGCTGGTCCAGATGCTCCATGTTTGTCGGATCGAGGAGGTCAGAGGGGTGGTCGGCGTGGATACTTTGATCACGCCTTTCATCGACGTAAAGGGTCATCGTCGAGAGCGTGTCGAGAAACAGGAACTGGGCAGCGGCGTACGCAGGCCCGCGCTCTGTTCGTGTCTCGTCGAGCAGCTGTTTGAGTTGGTCAAGGTCACGGAGGACGCTGTCGGGATAGCCGTCTGAGTGTCGGTAGATTTGTGCGATGCGGTCGGTTTTGGGCTGTTCATCTGCGGTCTCGCTCCGTTGGATGAATCGGAGTTGACTTCGTGTCGACATCGATAACCGCCGACGCGTGTGCGCCGGCACCCATCGCCGGCGCAGAAACAACACTATCCATAGAACAAGAGCTAATTCTTTTACTGTAGACCGATCTCCGATTCCTCGGTAAGCCCTTTTGCACGCCAATATCCAACAGCCAGATAACCAATGACTGGGGACTTCCTACAAATTCAGCAAGACAGCTCACTCAACTGTAGCCAAAAACTGGATGAAATAAAAGGTCTCATACAGAACATCGGACATCCACCACCTGGAAGTCTATACTACGTGTCCGATATATTTGAGGCCTGCGTCAATCAGAATCACACAAAATGCTTGGAAACCGCCTACCTGATCTCAAAAGAAAGTACTGTAGCGGCCTCATCGGACCTCGGACGCGGACTTGAAGCAATCGGAATCCACGATATCAATGCTGTCAACCAATTCATCGACAAGAAAATCCAAGGCCAATACCTCAGGAAAGCACACTACCTGGCAGCCTTAATCCCTCACTTCTACAGAGGCCAAGAAAATGAGATGGCCCATCAGATGTCGAACTGGTACAACACCTGCAGCTACTTCTTTTTCCGAACCCTCGAAAACACGCTGAAATGCTTCCTTGAGGAAAGTTCAGGCCACGGTGCTACGGACTTCTCCTCAGAGATACAGCCAATCAAAGACGAACTTGAGGATATAGCACAGTTGGAAGGTCTTGAACCAGACAACGCCTACCAGGACAAGAACTACGAAGTCGTCAAAGTCTCCATCCTGCTGAACGATCTTGAATGGAGTACGAAGAACACCGTTGACTGGAGCACGATACAATCCAATCTATCTCAGTACACCCACCTGGCGGCTCTCCTAAGCCTCAACAACAATCCGATACCCGACCTCCAGCAGCACAACACTCATCCACTGACCAAACTACTCAGACTCGATTACACCGACGAACTCGCCTACTACGACCACTGTATCGAACTGATCACACCGGGAAACGGCCAAAACAGCGATCCAACCGCCCGTCTCCGAAATGAACTCCTGACCCGGAAAAGCTTCGACAGTACAATTGCAGAGATAGAGGTCTTCAACGCTCTCAGAAGAGAACTCGGAGTTAACGCCATAGAAATCGAACAGCAAGCACCGAACGGTGGTGTCCCGGACGCCAAGATCACGACAGGCGGAGAAACCATATGGGTCGAAGTCACTCTTCCGCAGCCACAGCCCTCATACGAAGTCGCACGACGCTACTCTGCCTCGATGAATCCAGAGGAAAGCGATGCAAGAGCAAACGTCACGAAAAAGCTCCGCAGCCAGATCCGGGATGTAAAAAATGCAACCGGTGACCTGACAATGCTTGTAATCAAGAACGAGGAGTCACGGGTTGATGACGAGATCGTCGGAGATTATATCGAAGGCTACACCGGAATCGGAATACCACAAGATGACAATGATGCCGATCCAATCATCTTGACAGCGGACTCAGGCCTTCAATACGACAACGTACCCGACCACCTAGATATCCTCGTCAACTATAACACCCTCAAGAATCTCAGCGACCCACCCTACATCGAAGGACAGGTCGCCAACCTGACCGATGTCGATCAAGGAATCATTGACCAATTAGCCGACGCCTTCAACGCAGAAGAACTTACACCCCCTTGAACACATAGACAAAATCGATATTCACCGAGGGCACTACGCCAGATGCGACACCTCTGAAGGTTCCTCCACGTTGTCGAACTCACCTCGTCCAACCGGCTCCCAATCCTCACCCGGCTTCGGACTCCACCAGTCGACCTCGTAGGCGCCCGGTGCACCTATGATCTTCACGCGCGCTGACCCATCAGGCAGGTCGCGGCGCAGTTTTTCATCAACGTGGAGGTTCCAGGTCGTGTCGGTATCGAAGCAGGCGAGCACGGCCTCCTCGTAGCCGCGTGTTTCTCGGGATTCTTGGAGTTCGACCTGGGTGTTGCAGTTCTTGCAGAACACCCCCTCGAAGGGGATGTGAGTGAAGACTTCCTGCCCGCAGACGGGGCACCAGAGGAACTCAAACAGTGCCTCACTGTGTCGGTCAAGTTCTTCGAGAGTCATTGGTTGACTACCCCGGCCGTCCCGGGCCACCACCTCGTGCCCGGCCGAAAAACAGCACCCAGCGCTCATTTACTCACCGTTCGGCGCCGTAGACGATGCATGAGGGGGCTTCGTACCCACAGTTAGGACAGTCGTACCACCGCTGGACTTTCGCCCCGTCTGCTGCCTTCTCGCCGATGAGGACGTCGTCGTTCGTACACTCCGGACAGCTGAGGTCCGGTGTGGGACGCTCCCGGAGCTCTTCACGGAATGACTTCGCGTCTTTCGTCTCGTACCCCTGCGACCAGACCGGGTAGCCGTCGACGAGGATTGCTCCACGCCATTTGTACCGATACGAATCCGGCGCTTGATACAGGACAGCTCGCGCAGCGGTCTCGGTGTTCCGATACGCGAGCGTAGGCGAGCGGCTCTCACGTCGCCAGTTGGTGATGCGGGGCATCGTTCAGAAGTGGACGTCAGCTGGCACGATCCAGAGCTCCTCACTCTCCTCGAGGAGTCGGTCCAGCTGTCCACGGTGGCGAATGCCGGTTCCGTGTTCGGTGTACAGGAAGATCGTCTGGCCGTCGTACGCACCGACCTGGTGGAAAGCGTGCCGGGCGAGGGCCTCGTCGCGCATGATTTCCTCGTCGGAGAGTTCGTCGATGGCCTCTTTCACCCGCTCGAGGTTGCGCTCGAACTCCTCCTTCGTCGCCTCCCAGCCACGCTCGAGGAGATCCTGGCCGTCGTCGGAGTCGACCGGGGCTGCAGTCGGCAACTCTCCCCATCGCGCCTTCCCCGCAACGGACGTGTCCTCCTCGTCGAACGTGACGTAGTAGTCGAAGACGGCGCCGGCGTGTGGGTCCGCGCCGACCAAGCGGTCGAACACCGACTTTCCGGTGGCCAGCGCGTCGTCGTGCGTCGATGCCTCTACCAGTGCGTAAATCACCATGTGCATCTCGAACACCTCGAAACGCCGACGCACCGGGTGTCGTTGCTCGCTCCAGCTGCGCCGGCACCCATCGCCGGCGCAGAAACAACCTCTCCCGCTCTGTTGAAATCCTCAGCAGGTGAAACGTCTTGACCCGGTTGTGATCAATAAAAATAGTGTATCTAACGGCTGTTCCTGTTGGAGAGGTAATCAACCTATTTTTGTAATTCAGGAGAAATTTATGAATATGGCCTCCGACCCTCTCCTCAGTACTGAGACAAAGATAACGCTGGTATTCATGTTTTTTGGCCTCACAGCGTGGTACTTGGCAACAGAGTACGCTAATAGCGATGTGTTAGAGCTTGCGGCGTTATTCGGAATTGGTATTGTGCTTCCAACGTTGCTAAACGAACGACGTCGGCACTCACGGATGGAGTGACAGACTCACGCTCTGTATTCCGCATCGCTCCAAGAAATCAAACGAGCACGTAGTAATCACACAGTAGATTCGCTGTAGAAATATACCACTCTGCTGTTATATCTAACACTCAGAGTGTCTTGTCGCGGTTGTACGTGAAACTGACGATACAGTGAATTGTCAAATGGGTTAAGTCGTCACCCTCCGCAGTGGCTTACGGTCTGCTCCGGTCTACGGTCATCACACCGACGAGCCGTCCCGACCAGTAGACCGCCCCACCGACTACCTCGCGGTCGTGGTAGTTAGCGCGTATCGATGATAGATTTGCTCGGCTCCTCGTTACGTAAAATAGAATACGAATTACATAACTCGGGTAGAATAAATAGGAGCACGATACATTCCTGTGATTATGGAACAATCAACTACCCAATGGGTACTGGCAATTCTATGGTTAGTCCTTCTACTCGGAGTTCTATATGCGCTGGCCGCAGACACCGACTTACTTTTCCAAGTCATTGCCGCGATTGCGGTTGCTCTTGGTACTACCATGTCAGCATTACGGCTTCGGCGTCAACGCAGGGCGCAAAAATGAACAATACGCATCTGTACTGAAGAGGCGTTACCACTGAATAAAGAAAACCGTATTGGCAACTACTGATAAATGATCATTCCATCGCCATTAGGAACTAGATATCAGCATAGAAAATGACTACCTGATTGATGTAGTATACTTATGCAATCATAACGGTACTTCCCTCAACTGCATCAGCGATCCACTGTGGGTGCATTGGTAATATTTGACTCGGGAGTCGGTCTGTGTCGAAGAATCCGACCTCAAGTGCCTCATCGTGATCTGCTTCAAGCGTGCCGCCGTCGATGCTACATGAAAAACAGTTCGTCACGAAATGGACCGTCTCCCCAGACGGATACGAGAATACCTGCTGGTGCGGGTGGGAGTACACCCCCGTTAGTCGGTCTGCTGTAATTTGAAGACCTGTCTCTTCCTGTACCTCTCGCGAAATTGCCTCCTCAACCGGTTCGCCTCGTTCAACTGTCCCCGTCGGGAGTGCCCATTGTTCTCTGTCGGCCCGCTTCACCAGTAATACCTCTCCTGACTCGTTCAAGACGACCGCACCTACCCCAGGTCGGATATCCTCTGGCCACGAGTACTGGGGATTATCCCAGGGAGTCACTGTCTGTGAGAACAACTCCGCAAGTGATCGAATCACGGCATCGGGATGAGTGAAATCTCGGGCCGAGGCTGCGACAGGTGCTTCATTTGCGACCAGAATTCCAGTGAGACCCGCACGGTGTGCGCCGAGGATATCCGTTGCTGGATTATCACCGATGACGACCGCATCCTGATCGAGGGAGATTCCTTCGAGAGCTACCTCAAACATCAGGGGCTCTGGTTTGCCGACGACAGTAGGCGAGGTTCCTGTCGCTGTTTCGACCGCGCGAACGATGGCTCCCGCACCAGGCGCGGGACCGTCAGGGGTCGGAAATGAACCGTCCGGATTCGTCCCGATGAATTGTGCCCCTTGATCGATGTGTCTCGTTGCCCGTCTGATGTCTGCATACGTTGTCTGTTCATCAGCCCCAACAACGACTGCATTCGGAGATTCATTTGTGACGGTGATTCCCTGCTGACGGAGCTCTGTCCGTAGCCCTTCACTTCCTACCGCCGCTGCCGTGGCGACCCCTTCACGACGAAGGTGAGCTGAAGCCGCCCAAGCTGCTGTTACTATCTCTTCTTCATCTGCCCTAATTCCGAGTTCACGAAGACGTGATGCGACTGCTTCCCGCGTCGGTCGTGGATCGTTCGTGAGAAACCGGATTTGCTTTTTCTGTTCGTAGAGCCGATTTACACCGTCAACAGCATGCGGGAGCGCTTCATCCCCAAGATAGATTACGCCATCGAGGTCGAATAGAAACGTTTCGAACCGGTCAGCGATCATAACAACCACGTAGTGGTATCACTTATTTATATTTGACTCTGCGGTTCTAAATACGACGTTTGGGGTGGCTGCCAGTAACGCTCCAGCACCTAACATAAAAACGAGCGCGAGCACGGCAAGCATCAGGAGTGGGCCACTCATGTCCGCCACCACGCCACCGATGGCTCGGAAGGTGATTGCAGATACCCCGCCTCCCAGTGAGACAGCACTCAGAATCGTCGCTCGTCGGCGGTCAGGCGTTCGTTCATTGACAACACTGTACTGAAAAGTTTGGCTGACCTTCCAGATTGCCTCCATTCCAATGAAGGACGGGACAGCGAGAGCTGGCACCACCGGTAGCAGTATGAAGCTCCCAGCCAGCAAAAATGGGGCCACGAGAAACCACCCACGGCGTCCAATAGTGCGCTCAATCCTGCCGGTAGTAGCGCTTGCCCCGGCAGCGACAATATTGAAACTCGCATACAGTCCTCCGACCGCGGCAACGGGAAGCCCAACCTGACTACCAGCAACGATCGGCTGGATGAACGTCTTCGCGACCTCAACGAGACCAAAGAGCAGAATCGTGTATCCAACGAAACTTCGCACCCCCGGCTGATCAAATAGGTGCTTCAAATCTCTCCGTGTTGTCAACAGGTGCCACGACTCCGACTGTGACCGGCTTGACTCGTCTGAGACCGCCGGAAATGAAAAGACGATGACCGCATTAACTGCTAACAACCCTGCAGTGAGTATGAATGGAGCAATAATTAGTCTACTGTAGAGGACGCCACCGATGACGGCCGTTACCGCAGTGGCAGCTAATTTGAGTGCTTGGCCTCGACCGCGGACGTGGGTGTAGGTGTCCGACGCACCGAACTGCGTGAGTGCATCATAGAGCCACGCATCGGCTGTCCCGGACCGAAACGTGGTTCCAACTGCCCAGGTCGCAAGCGCGAACGCGAGTGGCACCAGCGTCTGAGCAAAAGCAAGTCCGCCGATACCCACTGCCGTCACAACCGCGGCCAAAAGTAGACTTTGTCGCCGACCCAAGCGGTCGCCGATATATCCGGTTGGAATCTCAGCGAGAACGAGAGCTGCCCAATATAAGGCTCCAAGAAATCCTATGTCGGTGTATGAAAGACCCCGGGCTTGGAGCAATAGAACCCAGACTGGAGCGATGAGTCCCTGAGTTCCGGTGAGGGAGTACAGATAATAGCGCCGCCTGAGCTTGCCTACCATGATTTGTGCGTTTACACTTGGGCAGTTATTGGCGTCGAGATTCAGATATAAATTGTCGGTCTGACTGAACAGTACAGATTTGAATCGATACTTCGGAACCAGTTATTGAGGGACTCGTTGAAACGACTGTCCAAAGAAAGACACGTTCATGCCCACTCTCATGGCAAAATTCCATTGCCCGTTCTAGTAGTCTCCGGCCGAGTCCATTACCGTGGAGTGCCGGGTCAAGAATGAAATACCGGAGCTGTAACCCCTCCTCGCCAGCGTTACGACTGTCGATAATGATGCCACCTCTTACGGTCTGGTTCTCATCAACGACGGTCCAGAGTCCATCATCGTCTGGGTCGTATCGACCAACAAATTCAGCGATACCCTCTGCTGTTTCGACCTCAAATTGCGGACCAAGTTCCCAGAGCTCCCTGTAGTACGTCGTATGTAGCTCAGTCAGCGGGGAATGACACCCGGTAAGTAACCCTCCTGAATATCCAATCCTGACATCCACTCACAGATACAGCTGAACTGTATAAATATCGACCCCCTGCTCCAGCAGGGAGTTGAACCACTAAAACAGGCCAGATGAGCTGTAGCCACAGAAAACGGTTCGTTGAGAGTTTCCGACCGTTTCGATATTGAGTAATACGGCTGCCTACCTACGTGGACAGGCAGAGTGTGTCCAAAATCCACAGTTTGAGTGTAAACAGTATTCGATTAATGTAGAGCCTGCCATTGTCGGGACTTATTTAGTCAGAAGTGAACGTCTGCGGGGACGATCCAGAGTGCCTGACTATCTTGGTTCTCCTCAAGGATTCGATCGAGCTGGCCACGATGTCGAATTCCCTGTGCGTGCTGGTCGTACATCGAGACGGACGGCCCCTCGTAGGCGCCAACCTGGTGGAAGGCGTGCCGGGCGAGGTCTTCGTCGCGCATAATCGCCTCGTCACTGAGCTCGTCGAGCGCCTCTTTACCCGGTTGAGGTTCCGCTGGAACTCCTCTTTCGTGGCGCTCCAGGCCCGGTCGAGGAGTTCACCACCCTTCTCTGAGTTAATATCCGCCGCCGTCGGCAGATCTCCCCAGCGGGCCTTCCCGGCCACCATCGTCTCGTCTTCGTCGAACGTGACATAGTAGTCAAACACGGCGCAGCCGTGGGGTTTGCTCCGACGAGCCGGTCGAAGACTGCTTTCCCCTCGACTAGGGCGTCGTGCTGTGTCGGTGCTTCAACCAGTGCGTAGATGACCATATGCATCTGTTTCACCTCGGATCGCCGACTCACCGGGCACGGCTTGGCGCTGTCTGCTCGGTGCGCCGGCACCCATCGCCGGCGCTCAAAAACCAGCTTCGTGAGATCACGTTCAGGGATCGGCTGTCCGCTCGACGGTGATCGTCAGACTCCCCGACTCGTAGTCGGCCTCGAAGTCGACGGTGTATGCGTCCGAGTCGTATGCGGCGTGGTAGGCACGGTGTAGTTCGAGCGATCCGGTCGCCTTGAAGTGGAAGAACGCAGCTGAGGTGTAGGATTTGCTCTGGGTTTCGATCTTCGACCCGACGGATGCGGGGGAGGTTTATACTTCCTTAGTGCATCAAGAGATATATCCGAAGGTGCTCTTCGTCCGCCGTAGAGCTAGTAAATCAGCGAAATCGAACTACCGGGTGGAATATAATAATCCTCAACTATATTGTTGTCAAGTGAATAGTCAAAACCGATGAGCGAGGACAGCCGTCAGTTGGGCGAGAAACTCTTTTCCTCCATAGAAATCATCCGGGGGACAGTCTCACCGGTGAAGTATAAGGAATATCTCATTCCGCTCATATATTACAAACGAGTTTCTGATGAATCAGCACGAATAGACGCCAACCCAAACGAAGGTGAATCGGAAACGAAGGCTTCAAAACTGGTTCCGTATGTCGAACAGCGATACCGTTGGAGGGTGATTTGTGAGCCATCTGACGACCTAAGTCAGCGCCTGAGTGAAGCTCTCGCCGAGATTCCAGTGCATGATGCGGTAAAGCCGGTAACTGCTAACACAGATTTCGAGATTTTACAAGAGGACGATGTTCTGCAGAAGTTGGTCGAGCGCCTTGATAAGATTCAGCTCGACTTTGGGTCTGCACCGCCAGAAGAGTTCGGCCCGATATTCGATAATCTTCTGACTCGTATGTACCAAATAGAAGGGAGGGGTGGGGGTGGTTTCATTACTCCACGAAGGATCGTTCAGTTGGCAGTTCAGTTAACCGATAAATTAGCTGAAGGTACCTCCGTACACGATCCAACAGTTGGATCTGGTGGATTTCTTGTTCAAGCAGCAGAACAACTTGGGGATGATACGGGACTGCACCACCTTGAGAAACAAGTCACTGGTCAGGACATCAATCCGGTTGTTGCTGGAATCGCTCGTATTAACTTGGAAATGCACGGCGTAGATGGCGATATCGCCGTTGGAGATTCTCTATCTGCCCCTCAATTCACCACCGATAGTGAACTTGAGCGGTTTGATGTGGTCCTATCTGACTTTCCCATATCTTCCGATTGGAAGAAGTCGGAACTGGAGGATAACCCGTACGGTCGGTTCCCGGAAATGAAATTGCCACGGGGGGACCGGGCAGACTATGCGTTTATCCTCCACGCCCTTGCGTGTCTGAAGAACATTCAACAGGACGAGAGGGGAGGGGAGGCAGCGCTGATTGTCCCGGAAGGGATATTCTTCAGACAATCCGAGAAGAGATACCGAAAACACCTCGTCGAGAACGATTATATCGAACAGATAGTCCACCTTCCTGAAGATCTACAGCAGCATCATTCTCTCGAGACGGCTATCCTCAAGCTAAACACGGACAAGCCTGCCGAACGCGAAGGAGAGATACGTTTCGTGGACGCACGGGGAGAGGATTTCTACGAGAACAAGAACGACACAACGAGACTCACTCTACGCGGAGTTAACGAGGCAATCGCAGCTGCGAACGATTGGGACAACAACAGCGAAATCGCACGTACTGTCCCCCGCGATCGAATCAGGGCTACGGACTTCTCACTGAATCTTGCAGAGTACCTGCCAGCGTCCGATGATCCGGCAAGGTACCGCTTCATACAGCGGGCTAGAAGCCAATCAAAGGGAGAAGGAAAAAGCGAGAATATCGAATCCGAAGACCCCTCGTTCGCTCAGCGTCTTTCAGACTTGATCACCGCGAGCGATAATGCGGTGTACGTATTAGGAAAATACGGCGGGGCTACCGAAGCTGAACTTCTTGATGTACGTAACGAACTCAGGGACAAAGGATACGAGGCGTACATCGACCGAGATTTGGAAGACTTCCCTACTCAAGACCTCTCTGGGAGTGTAACAACAACTATGCGGTTGGCGAAGTTCTGCGTAATGGTAGATCGAGAGGCATCCGGACATCTGAACGAGTACCAGTTAGCTCAGTTGAATCGGACTGTTCTCGCCCGACTCACCCCCGAAGACGGTGGATCCAGTCGGATGATTGGTACCGCGGAGATGATAGACGTCAATTATATCGAGGAGTTCGAATTCGAAGTCCGACCACAGGAGCGGCTTTCCGAGGCAGTCGACTGGGCGGAGGAGATGGTCTCCAAGCGACGACAAAAATATACTGAGATGTACGATTGGCGAGAGCGTTGACCATTACAATATAGGATTAATACATTTCTCATATCCCGGACGGGGGACCCGAACTCAACGGAAACAGTTATTTTCTCACAGAGTAAGCTCAATAAGACAGTGCATCGCGGCACTTTCGCCGGTCAACGTTGTAGGTCAGCTCAGTATAGATGAAAAAGGATGGCTGTTCGTCCTCGTCAACCGACTGTTGCATCTCTGTCGGTCGTTGACGACGGACTACTCTCATACCGTACACTCGCTCACCATTTTCGGTGTGCGAAGGGTCGTGCTGCCGCGCCTTTCGCAACAGCCCCGTGAACTGTCTCGAGACCGAGCCTCGAGTCTTCCCGTGGATTAGTCAGATACTCCCGCGACACCATCGGTCTGATATCCTCGAGCGGTGTCGTGGGTCACGGCCGGGGCGTCCACGGCCCCCGATGCCTGCCGTCGCACCGTCCGCACAGTGGGAAGGCTGTTGAGAGCAGGCACAGTCCACTCCTGATGCTTTTTGATGCCTTTCACGGCGATATTCACGCTTGCACTCCGATCGGCGTGGTCTTGATGCGAACATGCCTGGCACTTGAACCGCTTCTTGTGACGGTTCGCTCGTTCCGTATGGCCACACATCGGACAGCATTGACTCGTGTATTCGGGATTGATCCAAGCCGTCGGAATCCCTGCGAATGCTGCCTTGTACGACGTATAGAACTGGAGTGCGCGAAATGGGAGCTGGTGCAAGCGTCGATTCATCTGGGTACCGTAGTCGAGACCGTCGCGCATCTCTTTGAGGTCTTCAAAGACGATGCACGGTCTCTCGAACTGCTGGCACCACTCGACGATGTGCCGAGACACCTTGTGGAGTCTATCCCGAACGAACCGCTCTTCACGACCTTCGAGCGTGTCGTGTACGCTCAACTTTCCGGCGTCTCGGACGCGCTTTCGGATCGTGAAGTACCGGTGGCGCTCGAACTTGATGTCTGGAAATTCGAGAACGACTGTATCCTCGACACCGCCCTCCGAGAGTGCGGTCAGCGCCACATTGTCCTCGTTGACATCCACGCCAACGACAGTCTGTGAATCTTCCTTGTCTCGAACGGTTCCCTCGGTGTTGGTAACGTTGACGTGCAGCTCGGCGTTGCCGTTTCGGAATAGGGCTTCCGCCGTTCCAATCTTCCATTCGTGACTTGTGAGTGCTGTTTTGAGAATATCGAGGTGGGCGTCAGCCCCTTTGAGGATGCCTTTGACGTGTTTGTACGGCTTCGCGCTGACCCTGAACGCGACAGTGCCGCCGCCGGTGAGCGACAGATTGTACCCTTCCTCGTAGTTCGCCCGGAGGGGGAAGGCGCCGTCTTTCGTGTGGCTCGGCTGACCGACGTCATCATACTCGTAGTAGCTCTCCATCGCGTTGAGCGCCTTGGCAACAATACACTGAGTCGTGTTCTTGACGAGGTCGGCGTCGTCAGCAACGCGGCTGGTAATGTCGTCCCAGTCCACGTCTTGTTTCGCGAGCCGGATGGCTTCGTTGTACACTGACCGTGCTTCAAGACAGGCGCCGTACAGCAGCCCCTCGTTGTCACTTTGGATGTTCAGCTGGAAATCCAGTGTCTTGACAAGAGACTGTGTGTTGGTCATTCGTCGTTTGTAACGTCGCTCAGGACTCGGCGTGGACAGCTGCCTCCTCTTGGCGTTCCGGATGACTGAGCAGACTCACGTTCTGGAGGTGCGTCCTTGCTGTCTCGATTCGCTCTCGATCTGCCTCGTCGAGTCCGGCCGCCTCGAGGCGATCGAGCTTGGTGAGCGCGCGATGCATCCGGTATCCTGGTGTATTGCGTGGATCCATTCGAAGCGCCTCGCCGATTCACGGCGCAGAAAAACCTCTCTCCTCGTAGAGCACTGCGGCACTGCAACTGAGTGTTAACCAACATTAGTGTATTTTCGTACCGCTGTGTTGGTTAAGGTGGGAACTGTCCCGATCTGCTGGGCCCGTAGCGAGCCGCGCCACACACCTGACACTCCCAGATCGGTTGGCCCTTCCACGTCTCATCCGGGACCGACTCGTTGGTCTTGAACCGATGGTCGGTCGCCCGTCCACAGGTTTGACAGTCGAGTTCCTGCGTCGTCGGTACCGACGACACTTGGCGATCAGCCGCAGCCTCGCCAGTGGATTCGGTCAGCGCCATCGCTGGAACCAGCCACACCGCGTCGTCAGCGTCGTCGAGGAACTCAGTGAGCCGCGACGCGTCGCGGATGCCCTTCCCCCGCTGGTCGTAGAGGCGCGTCGACGGCTGCTGCTGGTGTGCCGTGGCTCCCTGCCCGTGCCACCCAGTCCGGTCACGGGCGGCTCTGAGAATCCGCCCTCCCTCCTCTGACGACACCTGTACCGCCTCGGGGAGTGAGGGCCATTGCTCGGCCAGCTGGCGCGCCGGCGCCTCGTCGAGGTCGTAGATGAGCGTGGAGGCGTCGACGGCCGGCTCCGCGTCGTTGGCAGAGAGGAGGCTCGCTGCGGCGCCGCCCATCGCCACGGCTCCGTAGAACGTCCCAGACTCGACCAGGAAATGGACCACGCCACGGAGCGTCTGCTCGGAACGCGCAGCCCCCGATTCTGTCGTGGCGTCGAGTCCGTGTTCGTGACAGAATCGGCATTTTCGCTGTGAAGCCGGGATTGATGCGCCACAGGAGACACAGGTCTGGTCTGTGTCGATTGGTCCGTCCGGATACCCACCCGAATGCGAGGCTTCGCGCTGACGGGTTGGCTGGCCGTCTGCTGGCTGATCCAGCTCCGGATCCGGCACGAGAGCACCTTCTCCGACTGGTTGGAAGGCGTCTCGGTCTGAGTTGCGGTTAGACATCGATTCGCTCCGCGTTTCCCCCGGTTTGGTATTTAAACTCAAGGATTAGCAAACGCGGGGACGGATTCGGCGACGACGGGATAACTCTGCTAGCCTGAGACGGAGTCAGTCTCTGACCTCAGCAACCGCTCAACCGACCTCGCGAACGTGCTCGCTACGCTCGATATCGAGCTCTGCAGATAGAGGATCGCAGTCTCTTCGAGGTCCATACCGCTTGAGAAACTCTTCGTCTGTATGCGGGTACTCCTCTACCGGAGATGTCTCAGATCGCTTGGAGTTCGTCCCGCCGGCTTCGGAGCGTCACGACTGACACCTCCGCTGTCGAAGCAACGGTGGATTGGGTGATCAACGCACCCTGCTCCTGAGCGGCCAGATAGACGCAAGCGGCCGCGACGCCCGATGGCTGACAGCCGTTCGTGAGGGTTGCCCCCTCGGCGCGTTCTGCGAGTTCGTTCGCGCGTCGGCGAATGTCGTGGTCTAACCCCAGCTCCGAGATCAGTCGCGGAATGAACGACGTCGGGCGCATTGGTGGTGTCGGCAGCTCCAACTCGCGATTCAGTGTTCGGTAGGCGTTGGTGACACGCGTGGACTCGACTCGGGCGGCGTCGACGACATCCTCGAGGAGGAGCGGGTGTTGGTTACATCGACAGGCACCGTAGATGCTCGCTGCGCCGATTGCTTCGATGGATCTGCCACGAAGCAGATCCTCATCCTGAGCGCTCCGAAAGAGCTGGCAGCCTTGGTCACGAATCGACTTGGAGAGCTCGAGCGCACTCGCCAGCCGACGGACCTCGCCCAATCCGTGTGCGAGATTCCGTTCCGCTTTGGATCGCCAGCGACCACGAGTCTGCTCACGTCGCATCCGGGCGAGCCGCCGGCGCTTCTGCCCTGAGAGCTCGTTCCCGTGTGCATCGGTTCCGTGGCCGATCTCCGTTGAGAGGCCTCGATCGTGCCGGGCCGCAGTTAGCGGTGCGCCTGTTCGCTCGCGCTCCTCCTCATCGTATGCTCGCCACTCGGGCCCGTGATCGACACGTTGTTCATCGATCACGAGTCCACAGTCCTCGCAGACCGTTTCCTTGACGTTCGTAGTGACGTGTCCGTCACACTCGGGACACTGGTTCGCGCTCGAGTCCGTTTGGACGTCTTCGTCAAAGCCAGTTTCGTAGATGTCTCTGGTTGCCATCCTTCTCACCGGTCCGAGGAGGCGCCACTACGGCGACCCCTCACCCATCTATGGGTCAAAAAACACAGCCTAGCTTGTACGCGGAACTAACCGAAGAGTGTCCACACCTCGTTGATTTATACTGAAAAATAATCCGCCGGAAAGAGATGAAAACACCCCGAATCGATGTATTTCACAACTAGAGCAATCAGATATATCATTTATCATTTAAATCGGTTACCTTGTCAATGAGGGCCTTGAGAGGGAGCAGTCCGCCATTCTGGAAATCAAGGGTTTCGAATTGAATCAGTAGTTCGCCTTCTTCGTTTGTGCGGTGGGCGTAGTGGTGCTGTATGTTGCTGAGTTCGTCCAAGTGCCGGAGAAAGGTGAAGTTCTCTAAGACGATATGGATTTTATCGACATCTACGCCATTCTTGTCGTATTTGTTTATGGTGCGGTCTATTTTGTTGGTGGGATTCTGGCCACCGCTGAACAGGGTCTCAATCTCGTACGCTTCCTGCTGTTGCCCAGAAAAGAACACGTCAGGGATTACACCCTCACGTTCGGTTTCCGTCTCGATCCATCGTTCGAGGTCTTGTAACTCGTCGATGTCCTCTCCGCTTTCGCGGAGTTGCTGGACGAGATACCGGACGATGTAGACCTTGATGTTGTAATGGAGGGGAGATTCTCCGCTGTCTGCATCATCCTGTTCCTTGCCTTGGATATGGCCCCGGTTCTCCGTCGTGAATCGCTTGAACAACCCACGTTCTTCTGTTTTGATGTCGTCCAGATAGTCCTCGAACTCTGTCGGGGCGTAGCGGTTGAAGAGGTCGTCAAAAACGCCCGGCCCGGTCGGCCGCTCGATAGCTGGCTCGTCAATTTTGATATCTCCCGATACGAGATCGAGGTTGCCCCAACACAGTTCAGCCATCTGTTGCTCAACTTCGAAGCCTGGTTGGCGTGGGGAGACCTCTACCACGTTCAACGGCGGATGCGGACTCTCAAGTTTGATTCCGTCTAAAGTGTCGCGGTACTCGTCGACGACGTCGGGGTCGGTGGCTTTGAAAACAATGAAGCCGAACTTGCCGAGCGTTGCTTCCAGCTTTTCGCGCAGCTTCGCCTCATCGATTCGCCGCTCGCGGTCATCAAGGTCGATGAAAATGACTTTCTTTTCGGCGTCAAGCCATTTCTCGATCTCACGTTTATTGATCTCGTCAAGCTCATTGATCGGTTGGAACTCTGGATGCCCACCGTTGGCTTCGCGGTGGATACGGCGGCACAGTGTGAGATAACTTCCGACATAGCTGTTATCTACTGCTTCGTTGAAGAGCACAATCGTTGTTCCATCCGCGGTGGTCGCCGCACCGTCACCCCCGTAGATGATGTCCTGGAAGGTTGGAACTTCCTCCCCTGCACCACTAGTGTGACTGCCATGTCCTGAAGCAGCTGTACTCCCTGCCGTGGATGTCTCTGCTTCACTGGCAGTACTTTCCTCCGTCTCGTCGTCCTGCTCCTTGATTTCTCCAATATCGGTCCCGTCAGATTCTCCCGATATGAGTCGTTCGAGCCGGCGACGAATCATCTCGTCTAACGTTTCGTCAAGAACGGGCACAAAACGCACCCGTGGAGTAGACACTCGACGATACAGTGGCACAGAGAGGGTTTGCTGCCGTCGTTTCGGCGGTTTCCGGATCTCTGTATCAAACGACGACGGTTGGAACTGGACTGTCGACGCGGATCCTAGCTGCACCAAGGGAATCTGCCACTCCTTGCCCGCTGCTGCGATATCAGGAACTCTGGTCACTATATCAACCGATGTCGTCTCAATGCTAATGTCGCGGAGCGGTAGTTCCGGTACGGTGCCATCACGGCTTGTTTCTTCAATATTTGAGATCGTAGTGACAGGATTGACCGATTCCGCCCCAGTCATATCTTCTAGTGGAACGTCGGGCACGGTGAGATCTCCCGGGGTGTAGTCTACGGGTTCACCTATGCCGCTTACCGAGTCTTCACCGGCAGATTTGTCACCGCTCTGGTCCGGTGACCGTGGCTGTGTTTTCTGCTCTTCGTCTTGTTGGTCATCCCGGCGTCGGCGTCGCTCTTCCTCCGTGTCGTGGTGTTGGGAGTCGGCTTGTTCGTGGTCCTCAGGCATGGTAGACGCGCACCCCGGTTGTCGGCGTATTCCTGGCTTGGTGCCCCACCGTTTCAAAGGTGTATGCGCCCAAGAAGACTCCTGGCATCACCTCGTCCAGGTATCGTAGGAGCGACACGGGCTCGTCGAACTCCTGCCGTCGATGCACCACGGAACTCGTGTTGACTGCTGTGATCACTTCCTGCGCTGTTATGGTTCCATCCTCTACAATGAACGCTTTTGTCAAGTCTATGTCCTGCCGATAGCGGGAATCATTCGTGCTGCTGGCCGAGCGTGTCGGAACCCGATCTGGATGTGCGCACTCCGGGAGGTAGTCGGGATAAGTCCAGTTTTCGGCCGTGAGCTCTGCTTCCACCTGTCGAGTGAAATCCTCCTGTGGATTGGGGACCTTTGCGAAGAACGGTGAGAGTGTTGAGCGGGTTGTTTCATCACTAAATGTGGTCCAGACTGCCTGATTGAGGCGGGATAACCGGTCAAGGACATCGTCCTCTGTGCGTCCCCAGATCGTGTAGGCGGCGTCCTGTTCATCGTCCGCGAGCTTCGGGACGAACCGCTTCTGAAGCCCGAGTGAGCCGGCCACGTCGTGTATCTCCCCTTGGAGCGGCGGGTATGCTTTGGTAAGATAGCGTGCTGTGACGGCCTGTGTCGTGTGCGCAAAAAACGTGAACGGACAGGTATTCGCGGTCAACTGCAGCACTCCGCTCAACAATCGCTGGATAACGTCAGCCACTGATTCCGGTTCGTCAAGTACGGTTTCGACACGGTTGTCTACGACTGGCGGTGCTTCGTCGAGTTGCTGCAGTATGGCGGTCAGTTGCTCGTCCACAGTCTGAACGAAGGAACTGAGTTCTGTTTCCGTCGTTGTGACGGCAACGTAGTCGTCGCCGGTGAGTCCTTCCCGTTCGGCGTTCACCCACCGATTTGGATCGTTCAGTACGACACCGAGGTACCGTTTGGTGAGCTCCGCCAGGCTCCCGTCTGGGATGTCCCCCTCTTTGGTTAGTCCGCCGAGGAAGAACGGCCGGATCCGCGGTTCCTCGTCGACGGCATCGCTTAAGGTTGTCTCGGCCGGTTCAGGCGGTGTTAACCGATTACGTAGCTGGATCAGGGTTCGGGCAGGTTCTGCGACAGGCCGGACTTCTTCATTGGCGAATGCTGTCCAGTTCGCTTGGTCGGCGACCTGTTGACCAATGGCTTCGTAGCTCATAGCTGGAATCAATCTCCGATTGATTTGATTTTCAGATAGTCATTAGACACGTACGTGATCTTGTTCAATCCCAAGAAGAGAAGCGGGGCGACCTGGTCAAGCAGGTCCATGATGCTGTCTTGGCTGTCTTCCACGTCAGACCGGTCGGTTGCAGCTGAGAGCCCGTCGAAGTAAATACTGAATTGACGTCCAATCCACTGTTTCGGGACGTTCGCGATCCTGTTAGCCACGCGGTCCTCGTAGTCCTCCTTGAGATTAGAGACATTGTTGAAATAGGTTGAGAGGGCGTCGCGGAACGTCTGGGTTGAGTAGTCGCTGAAATAACTCCAGATGAGTTCGTTGGTCTTGGCGATCGATCCGCCAAACGACCGTCCTTGGTTGTTCGGATTGTATTCGGGGAAGCACAGGATTTCGTAGCTGTCGTAGATCTCGGTGTCTGGCTTGATCGGGTTCGGCCAATCCAACGCTGTCAAGCCGAACTGGTCTCGTACCAACGGCTGCGTATCGTCGAACTCCGGATATGCTTCTTGAAGGAACCGACGCGGCGTCTGATTCAATGACCACAGATAGAACGTCGGATACGAATGATTCACCACGAACTCCAGTACACCTTGATACAGGCGTTCAACGATGTTGCGAACCTCGTCAGGCGATGTAAGCAGAGCGTCGAAGTCAACCTCTGGTTCCTGCCAACCCTGATACAAGGTCTGTGACGACAGGGCCCGCGTCAACTGATCGTGGACCTCATCGGCGAACTCAATGAACTGAGAGTCCTCCACTTCGACCGTGACCTCTGTCTGCACCTCAACGCCTTCCGACAATAGCCACGACTGCAGATCACTTACCTGAGCACTGAAGAACGCTTTGTAGAACTTCGCGACACTGTTCCGCCGATAGACTTCATCCCCTCTCGGATCGATACCACCGAGAAACACCTGCTGTTCACCTTCAGATAGCGTCTCCAACCGACGGCCGTTGAACTCGTGTTGCAACTGCCTGTGATACTCCTTCAGCTGCCACGCTGCCTCCCACAACGGGACAACCATCTCCCGGATGTACTCCTCCCAAACCTCCTGCTCCGTGTAGTCGACAAAATCATCGACCTGAGCATAGGACCGAGTCCCACTCATTAGCTGATTAAAAATGTATATCGTGTTCTCATAAAAAGCCAATCTCCCCTCCTAATCCGATAACATCAGGATTCCTCAACCGTGATGCTGACTCCGATGTCGTCTGCGACATTGACGGTGAGCCGGTGTTCGATCTGCATCCGGACGCATTGGAGAAGGTCACGTATTTCGTCGTCAGATAACTTCTCATACTTCTTGTCTCCCGTAACCTCACGGATGAGGTCACGATCGGCAGCAGTAATCTCGATATCAACGGGAGCGTCCGATTCACTTCGTTCAGTGAATTCGGGTTGGGTCGTTGGTTCCGTCAAGAGAAGCATGTCGGGTTCCATCTCCGGTTCGCTGTAAACAGGAACCGTGGGTTGATCGTCTGCGTACTGGAATCCGCCGATACAGTGGTCGAATTCAGCATAGTCCGGATCGAACGCGTTGCTATTATGGATGGCACGCCGTGGCCGATATTGTCCAACAATTAGTGCAACCGGATTTTTTGCGGGACAGAGTTTGGCGACCCGATCCGGTACTGCATCATGTGACGACACAGTCTCTGCTGCAAGATACGAATCGCACTCGTCCAGAATGCGATCGATGATCGCGGTAACGTGGGAGGCGATATCGGCATCAAGATGCTGCACGTAGTCTTCGCGCTGGTCTTCAATGAAGGGGTGCTTCGGATACCATCGTCGGTAGCCCGATGGCGGAATCGCATCAGGATCATCGAGTTCGTCTTGGGTCCACCAGTCGAGATCGATCAACGCTTGGCGAAGGGTGAAGCTCTCGACAAACTGAGAGACGTAGCTGTCTTTGTAGTTTTCGACCTTTTCCGGATCAAGGTCTGCTTCGATGATCCGGTCTTCCTCGCGTCGTTCTAAGACCTCTTGTATCTGTGTATCCAAGCTGCGAAGCAATTCTTTGCGCTCCTTAAACTGGTCAAGTTGCTCGTCTGCGACCGGGAGCCGCTTGAACACGTCTTCGTCAAGTTCGTCTAACGTTTCCTGGAATCCGGGGTAGGCCTGCTTGGTTACATCGATTTCGGTCAAGGGGTTGTCATCGGGATCGATGTCATCGTCAGGGTAGTCGTCGGGATCCAAGAGTAGGAGACAGAGCACACAGTAGAACTCTTTGAGCCATGTATGGGTGGCTGGAAGACTCGTCTGGACGCCTTCAAAGACATCCGAATCCTCGGATTCCCATTTGAGCAAGCTCACGATCTGGGGATTTTGACGGAGTCGGAAGTAGATTTCAGAGAGCTTGGTGATCGAGGTCAGACCATCACTGATCGATTCTTCGAACATATCGGCGAAGGCTTCCTCGGGTAACTCACCCTGTTTGAATGCGAGGAAGGCACGTGCAGCCGCGATGAACTGCATATGTTCAAATTCTTCTTGGAAAAGGTCGATGACCTGTTCCTTCTCCTTAGCACCATCTAACCGGGTTTGCAGCCGATCGCGTTCCTCGTCATCTTCCGTGTTTTCAATTTGGTATTGGAGTTCGTAGGTCGTAGGTGAGTTCCGCCTTGGATCCGCTAAGATAAACTCGTCCTCGCCCAGCGACCAGACATTATTGAAGCTCTTCGCATCACCAAGGTCGATGGAATGACGGAACACGTCTTCTAGCACTTGGTACCAGCTTTGGATGTTCGCGGCAACTTCGTTGACTTCATCTTCCGTCTCAGCTCTGCCAAGTTCAGCTGTCAACCGGGTCTGAAGGTTTTCGATCGAGACGAGGAATCCGTGTACGAGGTCATCTGTATTGCTCCTCGTCTGCGACGCCAAGATCTTGTAGTAGTTCGTGTAGAGTCCGAGGAATTTGTCGAACAGGGCTTTGTCTCCCTGGATATGGTACCGCAGACAGATATGGAACGTCTGTGCTCGTATTGTGTTAATCAGTTCTGCATTTCCTGTATCGGCTGCTGCATCGAAGATGTGATAGAATTCTCGATGGATGCGGTCGATGAGATCGGTTGAGGTGCTTGAGGAAGCGATCGGGGAACGCGTGACGTACTGCAGAATGTCGGTGTAGAACTCCATGTGGCGGCGTAACCCCGAGGAATTCAGGTTGTCTATCGCTTGCTTGCAGGAATCATTGATGTAATCCAGATTACGGTCGATCTGGTCCACACCTGTATCGAAGGGATGTGAGTCACTGCAGGTTATGGCCTGTCCAAGCATCTCACCAACGCGGCGAGGAACATCGATAGTTGCGCCGTTACGGGTGTTGGCCGATAGCACCGGTGCCCCAGCGACTAACTTCTGTCCCAGTTCTACGTTGAGCAAGAGCTGGATATCTTCGGGGTCAGTACCTTCGTCAAGTGAGGCTTCTATCTCGTTGAACGTCTGTGCCAGCGTCGATAGGTCCACATCTGCGATGTGACCGACGGTGTCGATCTCATCAGCGGTGTAGAGATCAGTTCGCTGGCTTACCGAATGGGAGTCGCTCTGTAACCTGGCATAGTCGGGAAGTGTTTCTCTGAGAATATTGTTTGCAATGCGTTGATGGGTATCTGTATCCACTTTTCGATCGATACCTCGCTCAATTTCCTGTTGCATGAACTCATCTTTTGGGTCGTGGAAGATGAGCCGTGCAACCCGGTAGTAGACATAGCCGATGCTGGTGATGGTTCCGACGAAGAGGAGGAAGATCACGTCAGTCGCAAAGGCAGTGGTCGTCTCCTGGGAGAGCTGAAAGTAGGCATATGCCATGATACCGCCGGTGAACAGGGAGAAGTAGATGACTGGCATAGCGCGTGCAGCTGCTAAGAAGTCCTGCATAACGCCTTCTTGGTACTGGCTTCGGTAGATCTGGTCCAGAAGGAAGATGAGGACGATGAAGCTGAGGCTGGTGATCGTGAGTTGGGCTTGCCATGTGGTCTGCAGCTTGTTGAAGCTGCCAGCGGTCAAGGGCGCGAGGATGTGTGCAAGAGAGGCTGCGATAAGGAGTCCGGCGGGGATGACCCAGAGGAAGCTCCAGTGAGTGAGCCAAGATTTTCGTTCCGGAAGAAGCTCCTTGAGTAACCACCGCCACCCTTTCTGTTGTTGACGTCGGGAGAGCGTCTTCATACGAAGCGAATTCCACGGAAAACGCAGCCAGGGAGCACGGTCAATTACTGCTCGCAACAGTGGCCAAATTACAAAATAGACAAGAAGTCCGGCTGCAGCCAGCAGAACTACAACAGCACCGACATCGGAAAGAGGTGGAAATGACAGATCAAACATCAAGAGTTCAACTACCATCTGCTTATGCGAGGTACATAAATTATCAGGCGCGGGTGGGATACTCACTTTTTATTAGATTCAATAGAAAGGTGCTATGATTACCTCGCTTAGAGAGGATGGACGACAGTTCACCGCGTATCGAGTCGGAGCGGGGACGCTCGTTCCCAAAGGTGGTGGTGTTCGGCACAGACTGTCACGAGGTTCTCCAACCGATTTGCCCGTTCAAAATCGACCTCGTTTTCATCCACCCCGAAGGCGCTCAGCGGGCGGATGTGATGTACATGAAGTCCTCTCTTGAACGCCTCCCGGTGATCTTCCTGGGTCCACTCACAGCCTGGTGTTTGACAGGTGTAATCGTCGCGTTCCAGTGCTTTCTGTCGCTGCTCGTCCCAGTTGTCCCCGTACTCGCGCCACTCGTGGCCTGGTTGCTCCTTCCAGTTGTGATGGTCCGGTCCTACAGGTCGGCCGACTGGTTCGTAGCCGGCGGCGCGTACAGCTGCCTGCCAGCCATTCCACCGTCTGATGTAGGGTTTGTGCGAGAACTCGCCGCGGGCACGCATTTCCTTCGCGGTTGGGACTTTGCCAAGTTCCTCCGTGAGTCGGCGAAGCTCCTCGAGGAGCTCGCTGTTGGGGATCTCGATTCGTTGATGTGGGTCATACCCTGCCGCTCTCAGAGCATCGTTCCAGCTCCCGAATCGGTTCTGTGCGAGTGTTACCGAATACTCGCCCCGTTCCTGCATCTGGGCCGCGGTCGGTGGCTTGCCTAACTCAGTCGCTAGTCGAGTAATCTCATCGAGGATCTGGTCTGGCGGAACGCGATATTCCTGTACTGGTTCAAACCCGGCTTCACGGAGGGCCGCAGTCCACGATCCGAAATGATTCTGGTACGTCCCAGGCGAGTACTCTCCTTGTGTTCTCATTTCCGCTGCTGACGGTGTTCGGTCAAATTTTTCGGCGAGTCGAGTGATCTCCTGTAAGAGTGATTCGTCTGGGAGCCGTTCTGTATAGCCGTCTCGATACCCATCAGCAGGGAACGAGGAGGTATCATCACCGGGCATAGCTGAGGGTGGTGTCGGGAACGCGCCTGCACCCATCTTGGCGCGAAACGACACGCTAATTCGCGCACCAATTCCCCCGAATTCACTGATAAATGTTGGACCCGTACCCACGGTCGTGGCTGCGCGCGCAGCGACCGCAGGGAGCGAGCACGGAGCGGTGGGTGGGGCGGTGGGGCCTGGGTCGGTCCGGCACTCACCAGAAAAAGAAGGGGCATCGCCCCTACTCTTCCCACCAGCGGCGGTCGCGCTCTGGGAAGACGATCATACTGTCGTAGGTGACTGCGAGGGAGCACCGGCCCTGGTACCAGTTCTTTTTGAGATGCCGCATCCGCACCCGTTCTCCTTCTTGGACGAAGGCGGGCTCGCTGGCCTTCCAAGATGTCCACTTGATTTTCCCGGTGTCATCGGCTATCAAGCCGACCTGAGCTATGCTTGGATCCGAGGGAGCCCACAGCTCGATCACGGTTCCCTCAATGCTCACCTCATCCGTCTGCACGTCTGGGACGTCCTCGATCGGGCAGATCGCGCCGGGGGCCGCCTTGAGCGCGTCCATCGCGTCGAACACTGCTTCGGTGATGTCCTGCCCCCTGGCAACCCGCTTTGCGAGCGCCCGCGAGACGGCCGCCCGACTGTGACCGGTGCGAAGCCGCTGTGCCATCCGGTCTGCTTCTTGGTTCACCTTCGCCAGCTCCATCCGGGAGAGGCGCTCCCGCGGATCCGTCCGCTCCGGAGTGCGCTCCTCCCGCTTGCGCTGCCGCCGTTCGGTGACGACCTCGCGAGTTCGCTTCGCCCGGCCCTCCTGGGTGCCGAGTTCCGCCTGGGCGCTGATGTGCTCCAGTTCGGCCTCCCGGGCGCGAATCTTCTCTTCCTGCGCGAGGGGCAGGTGCGAGAAGTCCTGGACGATGCCGTCTGGGTGGTTGGAATCCACCTTCGCCTGCTTTTCCTGCTGGACCGTCGCCCGGAACTCCGGGGTGTCGTCGGCCACCTCGAAGCCCTCCTCGTCGACGCCGGCGTCTTCGGTTCGTTCGAATGCCTGTTCATCCACCGTAACGACCTTGCGACTCGAGTTGTTACTAGACATTGGAGTCTCAGTGCTCCGAAGGCGCTCGCGCGCCGCCACCGCGATGTCCCAAGCATCGCGGTTTTTCGACGATGTCGACGTCCGATAGCACCGACTGCGCGCTCTCGCTCGCGCCTTCGCGAGCGCCCTACCGGGCGCGAGCGAGAGCGCGCCCGAGTGCGGCGACCCCAACCAGCACCGCGCGCCGACCCGCCCGGAGCGAGCGGCCAGCGGGATATGCCCGTTCGTGTCCGGCCCGATGTGCGGGTCCGTGTCCAGGGCGACTGTCGCCGAGAACGCGCGCCGCGGTGTAGCGCGCGACAGCGCAGGCGGCACAAAGCGCTGGAACGCGAAAGCCCGCAAGGGGCGCAACCGACGGGGATACCCGCTGGCGTCGAGGGCACATACACTTTAGCCCGGACCGGGCGCGAGCGGTGCGGAGAGCGCCCGCACGCCCGGAATGGTCGGTCGCGAGCGACGCGGAGGGCGGAACGCGGCGAGCGGTGCGAGCCGTTGAGTACCACACCAGCCAGCCGAGGAACCTACTGCTGGCTGAATACGCCGCCGCTGAGTCGTTCGGTCAGCTGCGAATACAGGCGGCTACACAACGCCCAAGAAGAGCAGTACTGAAAACGCAATCAGCTTGAAAAGCGAGCGACCAGCGGATCGACATCCACTCCGGAACCCCGGAGCGTCCGCTCGCTGGTGTCACGGTGACACCACGGCGGCACCTTGCGGGTCTATGCGCTATTCGTTGGAAGCCACCGCGTCCCCATCGACGGGGTACCACTGGTGGTCGTCCCACTGGAACCGCACGGGCCGTGCCGTCGGCCTGACCGCAGTGTTCGTCGACTGTTCGAGCAGCGTCCGCGACGCGACGAGGTCAGCGTGGCCCTCGAAGCCACACGGACACGTCAGTGTTTCTCGATGCCGGCGGGTCTGCTCGCGTTCGCCGCACTCCGGACACGTCTGGGAGGTCCACGCTTCAGAGGTTGCTGCCACCTCAATGCCGTACTCCTCACAGACGTTCGTGAGCTGGTCGAGACACTGCCGGTGTGCCCAGAAGGTGCGGGCTTTCAGGTTCGCCTTGACCGACCAGTACTCGCCGAGGACGCCGGTAAGATCGCCGTAATATATAGTTTCCACGCCGTCGTCGTAAAGTCGCTCGACCAGATCTCGAAGGAGCGCGTTCACGGCGTGGTCGCGCCGGCGGGAGCGCTTGCGATAGAGCCGCTGGATGCGCTTACTGGTGTTTTGATCTCCAGGGAGCTTCGCTTTGGCGTCGGCGATGCGCTCGGTCGTCTCACGGAACTGTCGGAACGGCTCCTGGCCGCTGTAGCAGTACTGGTCGCCGGCCGTCGTCGTACACGCCACGAGGACGTTCGCGCCGATATCGAGCGCGGCGACGTCCGATCCAGTCGGTGTCGCCTGCCCCTCGTCGGAGACCGTCACCGGCTGGTGGGCGCGATACGTCTCGTCGACGTCGTCGTAGGTGAGGTGGAGACGACCCTGATCACCTTGCCAGTGTGGCTCACCGCGGACAACCACACGGAGCCGCTCGGCCCGACCAAAGCCGTACTCGTCTTTGAGCTGGCTGCCGATAGGCACTTCAAGCCGGGAGCGCTCGCCCCAGCTGATCGTGTAGGCGTCGTTGCGAATGTAGGTCCGCAGGTCGCGCCCATCGGCCTGGTTCCCCCAGTAGCCGGGCGGACTGACTTCCTGGTCGGCCTTCTCAACCGTCTCGAAGAACGACCGCCAGGCGGCGTCGTTGACGCGGGTGATCTGCTGCGTCGTCGCCGATCCCAAGACGTCGACGTACTCGTCGTAGTAGTGTTCGGAGTCCCAGACGCTCTCGCCGGCGAAGAAGTGTTGCCGACGTTCGTAGGTGAGCTGGTTCCAGAGGCTCGCTGACGCATCGAGGAGTCGTCGGAGGACAGCTTCGTCTTGTTCCGACTGGGGAACGACGTCGAAGGAGTTGGTTCGTCTCATCGCTCTGACTCACCCCACATTCGCGGCACGTAGCCGAGCTGTTCGATATCGTCCGCGTAGTCCCGAAGGACTCCAATCAGGACAGTCTCTGGGATGCCATTCTCGGCCTGTTCGACCAACCACTCTTCCAGTTCGACTTCGGCCTCCTCGATTTCGTTCAATTCGACCGACATCGATCACTGCACCCCCAGATGACGGTACACCTGTCGCTGGTGGTAGCGCATTTCTAATCACCTGTGCAGGCTCAATTGACCGCGCCTGCACCCTTTACAGGCGCTAAAAAACTAACTCTAAATAATCAGATTGCTTTCATTTTTGGTGGCTGTTCTATAGGGACCATCTCTAGAGAGACACTTGAGCCAGTATCGGCCGCTTCTTCGACCTGATCAATATTTTTAATTTTAGCCTTTGGAATCTCAAGTTCTACGTCGCCAACCTCAATATATTGACTCAGAACAAGAATTTCAAACCCTCCAAAATTGATGCTTGCTCCTTCAATCACTCCGTCTCCGTCGATCTCATCCACTAATGTCTGATCAAACCCGGGTTCCAATTCGGCAGAGAAGGTCTCTATAGTGGATTTAGTTTCTTTTCCTTCGAGAAGATCCCTTGCAATTCGAGCATTCTCGAAGTCTAATTCATCCCAATCATCGAACGTGAATGAGGTGCCAGTTTTTGATTCTATAATATACAAATTCGTCACAAATTCATCCAAGAGCGAGAGCTCATCCGGAAGGGTGTCAAGATCGCTCTCCGCACGGAAAACAATCTTATCATCTTCTAAATCCCTCATTAGGAAATCATCGGCATTGATCAGGGATTTGAGCAGGTCTAAAGATTCATAGACCTCATGCACAGGCTGCCCCTCAAAATCGACATTGTAATCGAATGTCCCTTCGCTCGAATCTTCGAAGTAAGTGAAAGACAGATCCAATCCTGTATCGGTCGTAGATAGCGAAATTGAATTGTCTGATATATCTGAAACTTCGAGGGTCAATTTCCTTCTAAAACCTATGCTCGGGGCCTCTAGCTGCACCTCTTTTTCTATGTCTTGATATGATGGTTTTATAACTAGACTTGAAAGCTCCGCATCGTCAGGTATTACTGCACTTGGTGATGCCTCAAGCTTCTCTACTTCTTCCGGTGAAAGCTCCACCTTCTCCCCTGCTTCTAGCTTCTTTAATTTCTCTTCACCTATGTCAAAGGAGGTCTCCAATTCAATCGGGAACTCTGGATCAGCCTTGACTTGGTGAGTCTCTTCCTGTGAATCATAATGATATTCTATTCCCCAATGAGAGTGATCAGAACGGATTTCCGTCATTTTCTCCCCTGCTCCTGCTACTTGTTCAAGAGGGTTCCCAGAGAGAAATTCAATTGCTTCGTTTGCTTTTCTCCCAGCTGCAAGCGTTGACTGCTGAAAGTACCGATCAACGATGTGGTCATATTCAGAAACTAAGTTTTCAATTTTGGATTCATTCCAAATATCCACCTCAATGTTCTCAGCATCTTGTTCAATAGTCTTCTCAAACCATTGCTGTTCTTTAGGAGTAAAGTCTAAAGCAATTAGAAGGCACCATCTCTCCAATCCTGGATGGTTTTCCTTTGCTGTTTCATATGAACTTTGAATCTGAGACTCGCGAGAATGATTGAGACGGCCAGTAAAGAACTTATGTTGAAAAATTGTTATACTTCCTTGGGTCTGTCCTTTGAAACAATCAATACCATCATCACCACCTGACCCATCGATTGTCCTAACTGATTCGGCCTCTTCCATCAGGAGGTCGCTTGCTAAAGATTCGAACCGACTCGGATCAAGATATGATAAGTCTATATCCATTAATATTCGTCCTATTTCTTGCTCGGTAAGTCACTTAGGTGTACTGCTAAGATAGGAAGTACAAATCCTGATTCGTCCCTGTATAATCGACGACCAAGCGTATGCGGAGAGCGCCCGCACGCCCGGAATGGTCGGTCGCGAGCGACGCGGAGGGCGGCAGCGGCGAGCGGGGCGGGCCGGTACGTACACACCTGTCCAGGCGACCACGTCGCTCGATGGGCAATCAACAGTCCTGGCGGACTCAGAAAGGGCGAGGCCGCCTCGGCCGTCCCCCGACCCCGCAAGCACCGCAGGTACGAGGCGCGCAGCGGCGGTCGCGGGACGTCGAGCGGCCGAGGGCTTTCGAATGTCCTCTCCCGCCGAATCAGACTGGTAATTAGTCAGCTGTTGCCGGCGACCAGGTCCTCGATGAACCGGAAGCCGTTCACGAACGTCACCGAGTCCCCGTATCCTTCACTCGCGAGCACGGTTTCGGCCCCCTCGCCGGCCGCGATATCCGTCGTATAGATGTAGACCTCAGTCGCGGTCCCCGCACTGAGATGCTGGGCAGCCAGCGCAGCGAGGGCTGCGTCCGCCCGTTCGACCTCGTCTGCGGGCCGGTCGTCGGCGTTCGCGATGTACCGCTGGATCCCGTCCATCACCCGGGAGACGACAGGCTCGGAGAACTCGAGCGGCGCCGCAACCGTCGCCCAGTCCTCGTCGATCGCGGTATCGACGGGCGGCGCCTCGACGTCGGGGTCGGCGACTGCCAACTCCTGGTACACTCGTTCAGGGAGGACGAAGGTGATGTCGTTCCGAAGAGCGAACTGCCGAACGGCCTGGTACCGACTGTTCGACGGTTGCCCCATCGCGACGAACAGGCCGGTGTCGGCGATGTGGGGCCGGTTCACGAATCGTCGACCGTGTCGCCGTCGCCGACGTTCACCTCATCCAGAGATGCCCCAGCCTCGTCGATGTCGTAGTGCTCGTGGACGACGGGCCGCAGCGCCTGCAGAATCATCTCCGCGGCCAGCGGCGAAATATCGAGGTCCTCGGCCATCAGTCGGTGGGTCACTTCGCCACGCTCCCGAGCAACAGCGTAGGTGAGCGCCGTCGCGAGCCCGGCGACGCCGTGGCGGTCGATGTAGGTATCGATGTCCGCATTCGTCTTGCGGCGGCCGACGGCGTCGATGAGCGCCGGCGTGATCGTGTACTCGCGGTCGCCCGCGGCCGTCGTCACGGTTAGGTCGATCGGGCGGGCGGCGTACCGCCGGGGTTGCTCGTCGTCGGTGACGTCGACGACGCCGGCGTCGACGAGCCGGTTCACGTAGCTGTAGGCGGTCCCCTGGGCAAGTTCGAGGTCGTCCATCACGTCCTGGACGGTCACCTCACCCTCCCGAGCGAGGTACGCGTACAGCTGAGCCAGCTGTGGCTCCTCGAGGAGGTCCGCGACCGAGAGGAAGTCCCGGACGATGTCGCCGTCGGCGCGATTTGAAGTGCGTGACACGGGTCGTTCTTGATTACAGTTTACAGCGAAACAGTAAAGAGTGTTTGGGTCACTCTGTCGGCGTCGCAACGAGATGCTCCTCGAGATCGCGGGTCCAGTACGTTGCCGGCCCACCTGGACTACACCGCGCACAGACCTGTATCGGGCCTTCGAGATGGCCGAGTTCGATCCGAAACCGCGTGAGCGCGGTGAGCGTGTCGACGACGAGGCCACAGCTGTCACAGGCGTACAGATCACGTTCGTCGGGATTCGGCGCCTCCTGAATCGCACAGTCGACGCAAATCGGATGGCTGACCCGCTCTTCTTTCCCCCAGGTGTAGGCTGTCCCGATCTCTGTCCCGGGTGGAGCCTCGCAGAAGGCACAGCCGGCCAGCGTCTGTTGGCTCATTCGTCCCCCTCGCCGGCGTCCACCGCTGCTGTCCAGCCCTCGTGGAAGATGGCAAGCTGCCACATCGATTCGAATGCTGTGCCGCTGGGCTCGTGTACGAGGACCCGCTCGTCGACGACCGGCGTGACCGTCCCGGTATCGAGCAGCTCTCGGACGAGGTCATGTGCCGTCTCGTCGTCGAGATCCGCTGTCGACACTCGCCGGGTATCCCGATCCTGCGCGAGTAGTTCCCGCTCGAAGCGTTCGTGATCGTCTGTCGTATCATCGTGTATATCTGGTCCGGACATACGAATCAGGGGGCAGCACACGAACCGCCCCGCATCCATTCCGGGGCGCTGAAAAACAGCTGCTACAGTCACATACCCTCTGTCACTACGTCGACCTGTTCTCACCCTCCACGCCCCACGCCATCGTCCGGGTGGCATCTCGGTCTCGCTTGGCCTGCGGCCTGGCACCTCGGCCCCGGTGGCCGCGAACTGAACTTTGGGCGGCCACCCCCACCACATATCGGTTGATTTTCCTGCTGTCTAGTGACCGAATTTCCCTCCAAATCGCAAGACAGCGATACCTGACACCAGATTTCGTGGGCTGTCCGGGAACTCCTTCGTTCGTAAGTCTGGTGTCTAGTGCTGTTGTCCTGCGATTTCGGGGCCGAAGTCCGGGTCCTATCAACCCCGGTGTCTAGGACAGTTTGGGGTTGGTGTCAGGCTCTCCACTCGGACGATTTGAGAAGGGATGTCTATTGATCGAACGAAACGAACTGTTTCGCCCTATCAAGTGGCGACTGGGCCTCGTCCCGATTCTCTTGATTCGACTCTTGCTCGAACTGGCGTTCTTCGAGAGCAGCCTCCAGTCGATCACGTTCAGAGCGGACAGTGGCGAGCTCCGTTCGGAGCTGGTCAACCTCCGCTTCCAGATCCTCGATTCGCTCCGATTTTTCCTCCAGTTCAGACTCGAGACGCTCAACCTTCGCTGCCAACAGCCGGTTCTTTTCCCGAAGATGAGCCCGGTCCAGGTCGCTCGCTGGCTCATCGCTCGTAGGAGACTCGACGGATGACTCCGATTCCCCGTCAGCTGCGTCCTCCTCGGACGTGACTGGGTCTCGGCCGTGGTTCAGGCCAGCTTCTTCGATGGCTGCCAACGTCTCGTTGTAGGTTTCGTAACCCGGGAATCCCTCGTAGGTTCCATCCTCACCCTCGCGATCGACGAACGCGTCCTCGGGACAGACCTCGAGCGCAACAGCCGCTTTTCGAACAGCCCAGAAGGGCATCTGATCGTATGTCCCGCCATCGACGCGTTCTGCCCCGGCCTCTGGAATCCACACCGGAATGTCGTAGCCGGCACTCCGCAGTTCGTCGACGGCAGTCCAGTAGTCCTCCCCATCGAGGTCCGCATCGGCGTCGGAGAGGATCCCCGTCGCAAGCGCCATCAGTTTCGCCGGCCCACCGCCGGCGTTCACCTTCGAATCGCCGAAGGTGTTGGCCCGTTCGCCGACGAAGCAGGACTGGCCGCTCTCACTGTGCCGCCAGCACGGGTCGAATTGAGGCCGCGGCTGGTTCGGATCCGTATCGTAGGCATCACTCGCATAGTGGCGGGCGATCTCGGTGATGTCGATGTTCTCGACGGCCTCGTAGACGTCTTCTTTGAAGGGGGTAACGGGGTGGCCTTCGAGGGTCCCATCGAGTTCCTCCAGCCGTTCTTCGCGTCGCTGGAGTGCTGCCTCACGCTGTTGCTGCCGCTTTCGTTCCCGTTCACGCTCCGCTTCCACCCAGGCCTCCAGCGTGGCCTCCCATCCGTCGTGATCCTCGTACAGGTCCGGCCACAGCGTCGCGACCAGCGAGCTGACGCAGTCCGTATGCTCGACCCGCGTGAGGTCGTTGGCCCAGCTGACTGCCCCCTCAATGAGGGTGTCGTCGACGGTCTTGAACGGACGGAGCTCGTAGCTGACATCGTCGGTCGCGATGGGGGTGACGACGGCATCGTGGTCGGCGTGGATCGAGAGCGGTGGCTTGTACTGGCGGTTCTTATTGTTCACCCAGTCCGGCTGGATCACAGCGGCGGCGCCGTCGACGCGCTCGTTCACGCGGGCCTCTGCCTCTTGGAGCCACGCGTTCGAGCGGTCGAGGAATTCGTCGAACACCCGTTCGAGCGCATCTGGATCGTCGCTGAAGAGGTCCGCAATCGGGAGCGTGGCCTCCGGGGCCCCGAAGACGTACGCACCCCCGACGGAGTCCAGCGCATACACCGCGTCACGCGTGCCGTATAGCGTCGCGTACTCGTCGATGTAGGCGTCGAGCGTTCGCTCGACGAGAACACGCGTCTCGGCATTGAGGTTGCCACGCTGCGGCTTGATGTCGTCGGCGAGGTCGATATCGCCCCAGGCTGGCACCGCCCGAAGATCGGCATACCCTGGGGTTGGGGGTTCATCCTGCCAGACAGTCGTTCCCTCTGTCTCGTCGTAGCGACAGGGTTCCCACCGCTGGAAGGCAGTCGGTGTCTTGTAGGTGGTGACAGCGTAGAGGGTCCGTTCGAGACGGCCGTGGATTTCGTCGTAATCACGATCGAGGCGGGCAACCCGCCCACACTGGGAATACCCCGCTTTGATCGCCTCAACGTCGTCGTGGTCGCGTTTGATGTACCACCCGACGAAGTCGTTCAGGCCGATAGTCGGGTAGTCACTGACAGTCGCTAGAGCCTCGTAGACGGGTTTGGCGCGACGATAGTGCTCGCGGATGGCCGATTCGGAGAGCGTCATCTCGAGTCCTCCTTCACCTCCTGCGCGGGAGCGAAACGACTACGCACTGGCATCGCTCGGTTCCTCTTGCTCGTCGGCATCGCGCAGCTCGATTCCAACGTAACAGCGCCGCGTCTGGCCGTCTAGCCACTGCTTGTCGCGCTCAAACGCAACGTGCTCACGAAGTGTCTGTGTGAACCGATTTTTCGGCTTCACCTCGTACTCACCGGCTGTTGCATACTGCTCGTAGGCATCGTACACCTCGGCGACCGCGACGACGCCGTCGTCGACTTCGGTGAGCCGGTCCCTGACGAATGCCGGAATGCCGTACGGATCCGCGCTGTCGTCCTCCTGTGCGTCGGAATCGGTCGAGTCATTCGGGCTCTCGCCTGCCGGGTGGAGCGTCCCGTCCTGAACTGCGTCCACGAGTGCTGGAATCCCGGTGGATGTCTCTGTGTCTGGCGCGTGGATTTCGAGCGTCTGGTCACCCTCGATGGTCGCAATCGTATACGAGCGCTCCGTATAGTCCGGGACAGGCAGGTCGGTACCGGGCACAAATGGACGCTTGACAGGCACCCAGTCCGATTCAAACGCTTGGCGTGACTCGTAGGACTCGGGCAGTTCTCCCGGCCTGAAGACGGTGTATGTCTCGCTCTCGGCGTCGTAGCTGTACGTCGCGGGGAACTGGTCTTTCGACACGGCGTCGAACGAGTCGATCCGGGCGTGCTCGTCTCCGGCACTATCCTCGAGAACGAACGCATCGTCCCGCTCGAACCAGCGGGTGTGGCGACTGCCGCCAGTCGCCGGTCGGACGGCCGTAACCCCATCCGCGGCTCGCGCACCGCCGTTGAATGTGACATTGTGATTCATCGTATACAGCCGTGTTTCCCCGGATGAGAGCTGATTTCGCGGCTCGCTGAGGATCTTCGCGAGCCGGTCGGCGATCTCTGCGGCTGGTTGATCGTCGTGGTCTGCGACGACGAACAGCGGAATTCGCTCCTGTTCCTGGGCCTTCCGGAGGTTCGTGAGCACCTTCGCTGGGCGGACGTGAGTGGTGGTTTCGACTTCGACCTGGAGTTCCGAGTCGAGATCCGAATGCGTCGCGATGGCGTCGGGACGAGACTCCCCGTTTTGATCGAGGACCTCTACGGAGAACCCTGCCGTTGCGAGCGCCCGCTCAACTGCTCCGAGGACTGAATCGTGGTGCTCGCCCCCACCGGTCGGTGACGTCGACGTGTCGGCCGTGGCTGCCTGCTCACCCTCGTCTGTGAGCCGACACTGAACGGACGATGTACCGTCCGGGAGATCGACCTCGATGAGCGAGGATGCGTCCCGCACTTCCGGGAGCGTCTCGTAGCCCTGCGCTTCGATGGTGCCTTCCTCGATCCGAGAGAGTAGTTCCTCGTCGACGTCCTCGACGGACACCCAGCCGTTCGTCTCGCGGACGTCGTTCGACAGCTGAACAGCGCGGATCGCACGAGCCATCGCAACTTCCAGCGGCAGGTCGTCGGCATTCTCCAGAGCAACGTCAGTCGCCGCGTCACGGCTCTCCACGGTCGTTCCGCCAGCCACCCCGTACTCCTCGCGGGTATGCTCGTGAACAGCCTCCAAGGCGTCTTGGAACCGCTCGTCCTGCGCCCCGGTCAGTGGCTGCTCGCTGTCGGGGTGCCCGGGCGGAATCGGAAGCGGTTCGATACTGAACGGGTCGGGGCCGGTTTCGCCGAACTCCGGACTCGGGAGCTGGGCGATCCACTCACCACGCGGGAGCGAACTGATACGGTTCTTGAACTCGACGGGGTCCATCGCCTCGTGTGACAGCGCTTCGGCGATGTCGGCGTCGACGGCGATCTTCCCGACGAGGGGACTCCCGATGTTGTTCAGAACGTTCAGATAGACCTCGCGGTTGCCCGCCTCCTTCATCTGCTCGGGGAACTGCGTCACGAGTTCGATGGACAACCGGAACTCTCGCCCCTTTTCCAGCAGCGTCGTCAGCGTATCTGAGACGACGACGGAGGACGCCTCGTCGATGAGTAGGTTCGCGACGTAGTCGTCCGGCTTGCGGGCCAACTCCTCGCCGTCGCGACGCTTGACGGCGTCGTAGAGTTGCGTCAGAATGACGCCGGTCATCACGCGGGCAGCCTCGTCGCGGAGGTCGCCGAGGTCGAAGATGACCACCTTCTCCTCGTCGAGGAGGTCACGGAAGTCGAACTGCGACTCGGTGTTGTTGAAGATCCGCCGAAGATGGGCGTCCTGGGTGATGTAGTCCATCCGGTTGCTGATGCCGCTCACGACGTTCGAGAACGTCGCCGGGTTCGAGCGGAGGTGGCGCTCCAGTTTCTCGGCAACCTGCGGGTCGCTTGCCCGTGGTGCCTCCTCCGGAGTGGGGTCTGGCGGGCCGGCGGCGTGGAACTGCGTGACCGCGTGTTCGAACTGGTCGTGGGTGAAGTAGTTCGTATCCTGGCGGAAGTGCCCGTTTTCGAGGCCGTACTCCTCGTCGTACATCGCCTTGATGAGGTACTTGATGAGCGTCGGCGAGGCGATGGCGTCTTCGTACCGCTCCGGCCCCATCACGAGCTTGATGAGCTCCTCGTAGTGGTCGGCCTTGTCCTGAATCGCGTCGACGCGACGAACACCATCTTCCAGCGCTGGCGTGATGTCGAAGAACGCGAAGCCAGGCAGGATGTTGGGCACCGAGAAGTGGAGGACGTTCTCCTCGAGATCTGCGGTGCTGAAGCGCTTCGCGTGAGCCCGCATATAGTTCTCGGGGAGGTTCCCGCCTTTGGAGTCGATCAGGAACACAGGGCCCGTGGTCTGGTCGTATAGGGAGAGCGCATCGTTGATTAGCGCGATTGATTTGCCGGCGCCGCTCTTCGCGAACCGACCGACGTGGAACGGCAGTAGATGTGGTGGAATCCGCATCGCCTCCGGCGTGGGCGTGCCGTCTTCCCCGAGACCGCGGCCAATAGCCATCCCTGCGTCCGTGAAGGCATCCATATGGTCCTGCGCGGGGAGCGGCAGAGGGGTACGGCTCTCGGGCTCGGCATCGGACCCCCGCCCACCCTCGGTCGTGAGATCGGTCGCCGGCGGGACGACAACGAAGTTCGCGAGTTCAGCTGGTCCGAGGACGAGATCGGGGCGTGTCTTCCGCCAGTCACTCTTCGTCATCAGGCTGGCCTTGAACACGCGGTTGGCGTGCTTCTTAGCTCGCCGTTTCTTTCGGAGTCCACGTCGGACACGCTTCGGTCGCACCCGATAGTGGGGCCCGTTCAGGTGGTCGAACACCGATCCGATGTCATCGAGACGGTGGCCGACGCGCTCTTGCTGTCGGTCGGAGGTCACCAGCGAGAGCGCCCGCATATTCACGGTGAACGTCTGCTGTGGCTCTTTTTCGTCGATGGACTCGACACGTTCCCGTCCACCGATGTCGAGATACCGGCGCTGCCGTCCGGTGTTCGAGGGGCTGTGGGGTTCGTGCTCCGTATTTCCGAGAAGCTCCCCCGTGAACCAGTCGACAATCCTGTCCTCGCCTTCGCGGAGCTTCCGCTGGCGCTCCCGCGCCTCGTGCGTCCAGTCCGGCTTCCGCTGGAAGAGTACCTGAAACGCGATCGGATGGTCGGCACGGGTTAGCTGGTCGATGAGAGACGCGAGTGGGGCCCTCGCGTGGTCGTCGTCCTCGTCTTCCGTGTTCGTAAATTGGGGCAACGTCGTCATCCAGTCCTCACGACGGGAAGCCTGCCCGTGCCAGGTAATTCCGAGCGGTGTCGTGTCGTCGACGCTCAACTGCGTCTGCCTCGACTGATGATCGACGTCGTGCTCTGAGTCGGCCGACTCACTCACTGGAGGTTCGTCACTCGATTCGGTTCCGAACAGTAATTCGACGTCGTCTGCCGACGTGGATTCCTCCGAGACCATACTCCCACCGTCACCGACCGGCTCCTGCCCCGTCGCGTCGAAGGGCGTTACGGGCTCAGAGTCGGAGTGTGGGTCACCTTGGGGGTACTCAGAGGCCCCTGTATTCATCTCGGTGCGGTCGTTGTCTCTCTGACTACTGTCGTGAGCCGGCTCTGCTGGCGCCGGGAGCAGCTTCGCCTCCAAGTCGAGCGTCACCCGCTCGAACGTCACCGTCGGTGGATACAGTGTCCGGAGACGCTCCTCGAGGGCATCCATCCGGCGGTCGGCCCCGTAGTAGAACTCGACCGGCTCGTCTGCCCCCTCGCTCACTGCGAGGAACTCGAATACTGGCGGTGGATCGCCGAATGGCCCGATACTCGCGAGAAGCCCGTCGTTGCCGGCGTCGAGGCCGTGGAGGCCGGCTAGCTGCCGGACCACGGTCTCCGGCGCGAGGTCACTCCGGGACGGCGTAATCCGGATGTACTCGTCGCCGCTATCCGCAGCCGAGGGGTCTGATGAACGCTGGTCAGTCATCCTCCTGTGAACCAGTACTGGGTGGGTCGCCGCCGTCGGCCCGAGCGCCGGCGGGTCGACTGTCCGGACTCGTCACGCTCGCACTCGACTCGGGCTCGAGCTCGGCCACGTCCGCAGCGCCGCCGTCGATGACGTGGGCCTCGTAGTCACTTGCCCGAATCCGTAGTGGGAACCAGCCCTCTTGGTCGATGCCGACGAGACCCTCAGAGTAGCCGTCCTCGTCCTCGCCGGCCTTCGCGGAGGTGACCCAGTTCACCTGTCGCTCGCTGAGGTCGAACCACTTGGCGATCTTCTCTTTCTCCTCGTTGACGCGGTGGAGGACGGTCAGCGAACAGAGGTTCGCGATGGTCCGTGCCTCCGGCGTCAGCGCGAATTCACCCCCCGTTTGCGTGATGAATTCGAGGCTCAGATCGAAGTGGCGGCTGTGCCGGACAGCCGTCTCCAGGAAGTCCAGGGAGACGGCGTCGTTCATCAAGTAATGCGCCTCGTCGATACAGAAGACGACGCGCTTGTCGGTCTGCTTGACCCGCTCGTAGACGCTGTTGAACAGCACCTGCATCATCAGGCTGGTCTCCGCTCGGCCGCGGGTGCCCTCCTCCTGATGGAGATCGAGGTAGATGACCTTCGAATCGAGGTCGAACTCGGAAGGCCGTGCCAAATTCTCGAGTTCACCGCCCTCGCGGAACGACGGCCGGAGGTCCTTGAGCAACGACTGGGCATCAGACTGGACGGCCTCCTGCTCTCCGTCAGTGACGTAGCCGTACTCTTCGGGGTCTTCCACCATCTCCTCGAGGACCGTAATGACGTCGTGGATGGTGGGTGAGTCCCGGGTGTGCGTCTCCGGGTCGCGGGTGATCCCACGCTTCTCGTAGGCTTCCTGAACAGCCCGCCGGAGGGTCTGATTGCGCTCGCCGAGCGGGTGGTCTGCGACGTGCTCGAAGAACGTCGCGAAGAAGGTCATCACCCAGTTGATTTGCTCGCCCCACGGGTCGAGGTCGTCGACCTCTTGGAGGACGTGGTCGGGCGTCGGCTTGATCTCCAGCGGGTTTAGGCCCCGCCGCCCACCGACCGTGATACGCTCGCCATCGAGCGCCTCGTTGACGCCGGCGAACCCCCGCATCGGGTCGAGCATAATGATGACCGTATCCTCGTCGAACATGGCTCGCCGCACCAGCCGGAGCTTCGTCGCGAAGGATTTGCCCGCGCCGAGCCGGCCGATAACCATCATGCAGTAGCCGGTTTGCCGCTTGAAGCGGTCGAGGATGAGCGGGCTGGAATTCAGCGCGTACGTTCCGTACTCGATACCGGGTTCCGCAAACGCACCGGAAACGAAGGGGAACATCGCACCGACAGCCCCGCCGAGCATCGGCGTCTTGCTGTCGAGGGTTTCGTTGAACTGATCGAGGGCGATCGGGCTTGCTGACGTGAAGGTCTTCAGCTGGGACCATCGGGGCGTCACCGGGGTCAGATTCGCGGGGGCCTGCCGGGCCGTCGTCGACACCGACTCAGCGTCGATGTTGTCACGCTCGTCGCCCCTGACCGTGAGATACATCGAGACGTCGAACGCCTGCATCGTCGTGTTCCGGAGGACGTCGTACATCTCTTGGTGGTCCTCGAGGTCTTTCTCGACGCCTCGCGCACTCGCCCGATGTTTCTCGGTCAGATACTCGTAGTCGGCTTCGAGGTCCTCGATCTTGTTCTCCAGCGAATCCAGTGTCTCCCGCGTATCGCGGGGGTCGATGTGGATACTGACATCCGTCTGCTGGGTCTCTGCTGCGGCGTACAACTTCTCGAGGAAGCCATCCATCGGCGCGTCGGGGTATTCGCCAACCCACAGACTCTGTGCCCACTGGTGGTCCGTCCTCAGAGCGCTGGGCGTGCGCTCGATACTCGACGGCGTAACGACGGTCTGGTGGATTTCGGGGATGCCATTGACCCCCTCACCGTCGGCCTCGTAGTCGACGGGGAGCTGTGATTCGGCATCATTCGGTTCTTGGTCGTCTGGAGCGTTTTCTGCGGTCGTCTCGTCGTCAGTTTCCGAGCTATTCGAGCCGGTGAAGGGGAGCAGTTTTCTAATCATTGGTTCAGGGCTTTGATCGGTTGGGGCTGGTGGTATCCGAATACCGAATCGTTGGACTCTGCGTCTTCGATATTCGAGGAAAACGATGCTCTCAGCCGAACCGCATTAATCTCATAATCATGGCGTTGTTGGCATAGGTTATGGAGGTCTGCCGTACCGTCCAGGTCAAGCTTGAGGTGACCGAGGACCAAGCAGACCTGCTGCACGAAACGATCGACGAATTCCTGTGGGCAGCCAACTACGTTGTCGACGCTGCGTGGGACGGGGAGTGGGCTGAAACCCGCTCTTCCGTACTCCACAGCGAGACCTATGAGGACGTTCGTGCTCGGACAGGCCTCCACAGTAACCACGTGCAATCCGCTCGTGACTGCGCTATTGATGCGCTCAAAAGCGTCGTCACCAAGTGGTCGGAGGGCAAGTCCGCATCTCTGCCGACCTTCACCACCCCATTTTGTGAATATAATCAGCGAAATGCGACGTTCCACGACGATCACGCTTCGCTGAGTACTGTGGATGGACGCATCACCGCCGAGTACGTTCTGCCCGACGAAGTCCGTGATACGCCCCACGCTGAGTACCTGCACTCTGACGATTGGGAGACGACTATCGCGACTCTTCATCATCGTCGTGGTGATTTCTACCTTCACGTCCGAACAAAGGCGGACGTGGACGACCCCAAGCCAGTCGAGAACGGAGCGGTTCTCGGCGTGGACCTTGGGGTCGAGAATATCGCCGTCACCTCGACTGGCGTGTTCTGGTCCGGCAACGAATTGAACCACTGGCATGATGAATATGCTCAGCGACGGAACTCGATCCAACGGTGTGGTTCGAGATATGCCCACGAAAATATCCAAGCAATCGGCCGACAGGAGACCGGTCGCTTCAAACAATCGCTTCATCGCATCGCGAATGGCATTATCGAAGAAGCCGTCAGTACCGGCTGCACGGTGATTGCCTTCGAGGACCTGAAGGGTATCCGAAATCGAATGCCCGGCGCCAGGGAATTCCACGAGTGGGCGTTCAACCGACTCTACGAGTACGTCTCCTACAAGGCCGAAGAACGAGCCATCACCGTTGAAAAGGTCAACCCAAAGAATACCTCGCGCCGATGTTCCTCCTGTGGATGCTCGCGCGAGGGCAATCGCCCGTCGCAGGATACCTTTCGATGTCAGTCCTGTGGGTACGAGAACCATGCGGACTACAACGCGGCTAAGAACGTCGGGTATCGACTCCTTCGCAACCAAAATGGGGGCGAAGGAGGCGCACCCGTAGGCGTGCGCTTGAACACCGGAATGATGACCGCGAACGGCATTCAATCCGTACCGGAATCGGTTCGAGCGGGAATTCATGGTGAAATCCACTCCACTGGGTAGCCTACGACTTGGTGATGACCGGAGACGTGCGGAGCACCTGTTCGGGGTCGCCGTACTCGATTTCCGTGCCTGTCCAGTATTCCGCGACCAGGCGGGTGAGTTCGGCCGCATCGACGGGGCGGGTGTCACACCCCTCGATCCCGCGAAGGCCGCGCTCGACCCGCCGGCGCCGCTCGTCCAGTTCCTCGAGCATCGCAGCTCGCTCTTCCTCCTCCGGCGGCGCCGTGACAATCTGGACGAGGATCCCCAGCACGGGTATCCCAGCGAGCTTTTCGAGGAGGCTGGCCCGTTCGTACCGGACCTCTTCGGGCCGAACCGGGAGCAGGACGTAGTGGTCGCGAATGGTCATCTGGCGCTGCGCCAGCTCCCGGTCGTACCAGTCGACGTAGTGCTCGATGAGAGCCTGGAGTTTCTCGTTGGATTTGACATCCGGATCGCTCAGGCGATCCTCGTACCGTCCGACGTACTCGTCGGCCGGGAACGACTGCGTCGTCGAATAAATCTGAATCGGGAACTCGACGGTCGTATTGACGAAGTCCTGGAAGGCCTCCGTCTTCTGGGCCCACTCGTCGTCGGTCGAGAGCGCCATCGTTGGCGGCGACACCTGGACCGCCCCGACGAGGGCCCGATCCGTCCGCTCGATCGCGTCGTGACGTGGGTAGACGCGCTCGACGTGGGTGTACTCTTTCGCCTCCTCGTGGGCAATTTCCGTCTCGCTACGGTGGAAGTTCACGAACAGGCCGAGCCAGTCGAGACTGTTGGTGTAGCCGGGGGTGAGATAGACGAACAGCCCACCGAACGCAATCGCAATCGCCGCGAGGGGGATCGTGAGGGCTGACACCGGAACGCCGCGAACGCTGAGTGACGGTGGGATGACGACCTGCGTCACTAGGACTACCAGGACGCCGGGAAGCCCGGCGACGGCAAGGTCCGTCAGCGAGTACTTCCCGAGGAACTGGGTGTCGGTACCGAGCGACTTCGGAATGCGTTTCGCGGGGTCTGTTGCGGAGCTCATGGGTTGTTAGTGGATGTAGCGTGGTGGTTCATCAGCCGAATCGTGGGTTCGGTCCCTGGTTTCAGGATCTCTAAACTGATCCTGATTGCTACGGTCGTATGCGTCTCCTCCAGAGTCTGTACCGCCGGTCTCAGATGCGGATCTCGATCCTCCCCCTCCGAGATTCCCTCCGCTATTCCCACCGCTCCCATTCTCGGGATTCCGGAGGCGGGATCCAACATTGTTCAATCGCTGACCGGCTGAATGTGCTCGCGAATCTCCCGAATCGAAGACGTATTGGCCACTCTGGGTGATTGCGGGTTCATCCCGAAGTCCTCTCACAAAGTTCCGACTGCCCTGTTTTCCTGTGTTGATTCCTTGCTTAACCCGACGGGCACGATTTTTAGCCCGTTGAGCAGAGAAGTGATGAGCCATCCGGTCGCCGATGAAAAACAGGGCTCCAGCCTGCCAGAAGAGCACTAGTGGGGACACGAGAGCCAAGAAAGGGATCACCAGCGCTGAAATCCATATTCCGATCCCACCGAGCGTCGGCCCAGCACTGGTCCCGAGTAAATCACCTAGCCGGAAGAGGAGGGCCACAGGGACCGTCATAAAGAGGAAGGGAACGTAGAAGCTGGCGAGCTTCTTCATAAACTTTGAGACGAGCTTGAACGGGCCCACACCCGGAATCCAGAGAACTATCAGCAGAGGCATCAGGAGGACATAGAGATAGAGTGCGTGCTGTCTAACCAGATAAATGAGGGCAATTAGCAGGAAGAGGATGATATCGACTGCCCAGCTCAGGACGAGCCCGATAAGGCCGATTGCGCCGAAGGATAGGGTCTGAAACCAGCTGATATTGGATAGACTCGGGGTCAGGAAACCACTCAGAGCATCGATGAACCGGAGCGAAAGCGCAGCCATCCACCACCATGAGAGGATTCCCAATAGGCCAGCAAAGGCCCGCTTCTTGAGCTTAGATCGATGGTAGCTACTAAAGAGATGGCTGGTCGATTCGAAGAAAATAACCAATCCAATCGACAGCCCATACAGGGAAAGTGAGAGCGGGATGATCGTGCCCCAGTAGTAATCGTAGATGTTGGGCCAAGGTCCATTGGAGGGACGACTGAATGTAGAATCTGGGTGAGGGGTCCCGACAACAAGTCTGGCAAGTGAATCACCGAGACTCCGGATGGTTTCAATCGGACTAAATAGAGCCCGCAGTAGCTGCCGGAAGGCCTCGATAATAATGTCGACTAATGCTCCTCCACCTCCGGAACCACCGCTTTGTGCAAGCGCTGGTTGGGTGGCTAATAATAGCAGAACCACAGACGCACAGACGATCGTAGAAACCCTCCTGAGTTTAGGACGCATCGCTCTCACCTCCGCCGATGAGCTCTGCTGCGATCTCAGAGCAGGTGTAGGTGTCTGAAGTCCCGATAACTGACCGCTCCCCGCTGAGAGATACCTCTATCGTTTGTTCGAGTGAAGAACTGACTACTGTTCCAACGACAGCCACGAATTCAATCGCTTGGCCGGCACAGGTCTGCTCTGTCGAATCATCGTCAGTGAATACAATCGGTGGGGTGTTACCCACAAAATCAACAGCCTCGCCCGGGACGATGATGTTCTCTACTGGATCTTCGGGAGTAATGAACTGCTGAATACCCTTCCTGTCGTTGAGTTCTGCATTGGCTGCTTCGTTAGGTGCATCTCGATAGACGATCTGATAGGGCCACGTTGGCGCAGTCCCCATATTCTCGATGGTTAACGCGAGATTTCCTCGGTTTGCTCCTTCTTCGTAATGGGATGCTTCGGTAACCTTGAGATTTGGCCGCATCTCCAGCTCTCTGCTTTGCGAGGAATCCTCTCTTACCGCGGTCAGCTCGTACGTACCAGGATTGTAGTGTTCATAATCTCCCAGTCCAGGCTGGATATCCATTACTCGGAGTCGAACCGTCGTGGCGCCCTCTGCAACGTCGGCTTGGGTGTAGAGACTTCCATCAGGAGCGATGAGATTGAGACGGCTGACGTCGTGGTCCTGACTAAGTGTCACAACGAGTTCGGGGCCATCAAAACGGGTCTCTTCGAACACCGAATCCTCAGACGGTGACGAAGTCGAAGCTGGCGATTCGGAGTTGTTCCCTTGATTGCCATTTCCAGCACAACCTGCTAATCCACCCACTATCGCCGTCCCATACCACGCCAAGAGACGCCGTCGGCTAACGCACTGTTCCGACTCTGAGTCGTGAGATGTGAGGTGTTTTCCCGACATCATAGTGACCTCCATGGGGGCCAAATCCGCCAGCCGGTGATCCGGTCGAGGAAGAACACCGCAAGGAGGAACAACGAGACTGGGACGCCGATCCGGAACAGCGCCGACACCAACTGGAGCACTGAACCTTGCAGCAGAACGGTATCCGAGTCGCCGGTGTAGCCCGGTGGGTTGAGCCACCAGTGACCTGGCTCATATCGCGCCGACACACCGCCAGGAGGTCGCTCAATCGTCGTTGTGACGGTTCCGTTGCCGGTCGTGTTCAATCGCTGCCCGTTGATGACGACGTATCCATCCCGCCCGTTGGTGTTGATCGGTGCGTCGGTGTTCGCGTTCTGAAGGGTAACCCGGACGGTGACCGTGTCTTCACTCTGGTTCACCACCTCCAGGGTGAGATTGCTCTCGTAAATCTGGATTCGAGCGAACTCGTCTGCAGGCCGTTCCGCCTCGACACCTCTGACGAGTCCCCACGCCCGGATGGTCTCGGGCTGATCGTCGGCCGTGGACCGCGTCGCGATGCCGTAGCTGGCGGTGTACGGCTCCGTGAGGACGTCCAAGTGAACGTTCGACGGGAGTGTCGACGGGGACGTCGACGTGCCATACACGTCCAGTATCGTCACGTTTCGCCGGGGCGACGGCGTCGGCCCCGTCTCGATGGGATAGGCGTTCACCTGGAGTGGGTGAAGAGGCGAGTGAGCGGTCCGCTGGCCATCGTCGGAGCTGTAGACCAGCGTATCCCAGTCCTTGTCCCGGGCCGAGTAGAACCGCCAGACACCTCTGACATCGCCATCGGGTAGCTGGTAGCCGAGCCACGGCTGGTTCTTGTAAACAACGAGGCCGAGGTCGCCGTTCGGATACTCGGCGATGAATCCGGAGACTGCGAGGTCGTACTTCACGACCCCGATGGAATCGGTCACCGTGACGTTCTCGGTCGGGTATGAAACGGAGCTCTCCCAGTTGGTGCAGTCACCCTCGTCGTTGTGAGCGGTACAGACTTCGACCTCCTTCCGAAGCCGGACCGAGATATTCGCCTGGAGCGTGAGCCGATGCTCCTCACCGGCGTATCCATCCAAGGAGTATGACAGCGCCGGCGTGTGGGAACCACCAGCCGTCGTCTCCTCATTGCCGTTGACGAGGAGTTTCGTCTCCTCGATCTGGTGGCTCTCGAGACTCCAGTAGACGCGCCGGTCGCCGGAGGTGTCGTCTGGCGGCACCGCCACACGGTAGTCGACGGTACCGCGAAGCGTCCCCTCAGGAGCAACGTAGAGCGGCTGTCTCGACGGCGACAGGCGCGCTCGCGTGGATGGCTGGACGGCGAACACCTCAGTATACGCCTCTTTGACGAACTGACCGCTGGAGAGGTCGGCATCGGGCGGGTGGATCGACACAGAGCTGTTCGTCGTCGGGAACTCCTGGTGGTCGCCCCGGTTCCATCGCTCGACCGCCCGCGGTGGCGAATCGAACGGAACATCGGTCCCCTCGCCGAGCTGCTCGACCGCCGACCCGTTACTCAGATTCGCGCCGTCGGTCGCGCCGTCCTGATCCCCCGACCACAGTTTGTGAAAGGTCTCCTCCGGGACGCCGTGGTCGGTGCTGTTCGGAGGGTGGGCGCCCGCTGGAACGGCGGCTGTCGATGCGACGAGGACGGCGGACATGACGAGTGCGAATCCTGTTGCGCGATTAGAATCCACAACTCGTGCCACCGACCACGATGTTGTTCAGGATGAACTGGACGATCTCCGTCCCGAGCGGCGCGACGATCACGCCCCACAGCAGGCCCTGATTCCGGACCGACTTCATCTCCTTCTTCCAGTCCGACCGGCGGGTGAACGGGATCGCCACCGTCGCACCGAGGGCGAGGACGCCGCCGATGAGCGGCCCGCCGAACTGGATGATGGTGAAGATGTTCTGGATGGTGTCGGCCATGTTGGAATCACAGAAGGCGCTGCCAGGATCCGACTGCGCAGCCGCCGTTCCAACGAACAGAATCAGCGGGAGGAGCGCCAGCAGAATCGGACCGATGGACCTGTGAATGATCCGAATGACGGACGTCGATTCGTCAGTACTGGCCGGCGTCTCGCCGGAGGGGACCTGAGCACACATCGTGAGTGAGAAAGGAGTGATTAACCAAAAGAAGTCAGAAAATTTGGATGAATTTGGAGGTCTTCAAAGTTCTCCAAGTTCTCTAGAGAAGTTCCCATTCTGCGGGGATATATGCGACCACATAGCCTGAGTCGAACTAATGTCAGACGCCGATACAGCACCCAGCACTGGTAGCACCGGCTCCGACGTCGACGACGATGTCGCCCGGATCAATATGCGAATCCCGCAGGGGAAATACGAGTGGTTACAGGAGGAGCTCGACTCCTTCACGAGCGATACAGCGCGATTCCAGTATCTCATCCAGTTCTACTCCGATCATAAGGAAGACGACGCCGACTGCTGACCGACCGCGCTCGACAGGGCGACTTAGGCCTGCAGTGGGGCGACGATGAGAAGCGGACAATCCTCGCCCTCGAAATAGTACTGCTTTACCGTCGTTGCGTCGTCGAACTCGTCTGCATCCTCGGGAAGGGTAATGGTCCGGGCGCTGCTGTGTTCGTGGATCGAGTAGATGCCGAGTTCGGAGAGGTCCTCGCACTCGGCGGGATCCAGTTCTCTACTGACCGCCTCTAACCACGCTTCAACTGACACGGAGGGGCGCTCGTCCGAGTCAGCTTCTGAGAGGGTACTGCGGGGACTTGCTTGTGCCATGTTACATTTACACATACTTGCGCCATATCTACTAAATATTGACGGCCAACGTATTTCTTCAAATCAGGCTACATAACCAATGAAACGGGTGTCTGACGCTAATCGAATACAGGTCGAGAACGGCTAGTGCGCCGCTTCGAAGCAGGCCTGGAGATCGCTGCCCGTTGGGAAAGTCAGGATGATGAGAGGAATGGCTACCAACGACCATCCAACCGGATCCAGCTGGGGAAGTGGATACGTCGAGAGATAGCCAGCGATACCAACCATCACGAGAGGCGTATAGAGAAGAGTGGGAGCAACTGAACCGACCCGGATTGCGAGTGTAGGAGCAGTCGACTCGTAGACAGCGTCGACATAGGGACCTCGGCGATTCACGCCAAACGAAACCGAGTCCGCGTAGAGACTATGGACTGCGTAGTGCGCCGACTCATGAAGCACCCAGGCGACGCCACAGGCCACCAGATAGACACCGAACACCAGGACCGTCTCGTGTAGCATCGTGACTTAGTCCCGCACGTTTCGAAATGGACGAACCTCGTAGTTAAGCCTGCAGGCTGGATCGGAACAGGCACAGTCTTAACCAACAAAACACCGCCTTTCCGGTGGAGCGTTGGTTAAGAATTAACGGCCTGTTCGAGTGTTGCGCCGATCACTCGATTTCGATAACCTCGCCGTCCCCGTCGTGGAGCAGTTCCCGGATTTCGGCCAGGAGTTCCTGACCCTCGTCGTATAGATCATAGCCGTCCTCGAGCGACACCTCGTCCGCATCGAGCCGGTCGATGATCTCCTCAACACGGTCCATCCGCCGTCTGATGTCGGGGTCTTTCGGCATTCTCAGATCACTCCCAACCAGAGGGCAGTGATGAGCAACAACAACAGGAGGAGGGCAGCAATCGCGGCCTTGTAGTAGACCGGTGGAAGGCCCTCGGGAGCGGTCGCCTCCTCGACTGCCTCAGCCAGTTCCTGTTCGTGTTCGTGCTCCTGCTCGAAGGTCTCGTAGGCAGCCTCGAGCTGTTGCTCCAACGGTTCGATCTCGCTAGCGAGGAAGTCATTCCGCGACTTCGCGATGTACTCGCCGGCGGCCGTCGGGGTGATCGCGGCCATATCCGCCACCCGATCCGCGATCAGCCGGTCGTCAGTATGGCCGATAGCGGTCACAATCGGCGTGTTGGCGGTGAAGATCGCTTCTGCGACTCGCTCGGTGTTGAACGCCTGAAGGTTCGAATCGCTCCCGCCACCACGGCCGACGATGATCGCGTCGACGTCCTCCGAGCGGTCGAGATGGTGAATCCCGTTCGCGATGGACGTCGGTGCCTCTGACCCCTGGACGGTCGCATCCTTCACCAGGATATCGACGGTTGGGTCCTGCTCGTGTATCGCACTCTGGATGTCGTAGCGAGCATCGCCCCGGAGTGAGGTGACGACACCGACCCGTTCCGGGAACGCCGGCGGGCGCTGTTTCTGCTCGTCGTCGAACCAGCCACGCTCTTCGAGTTCGCGTCGCAGTCGCTCGACTGCGGCCGCCTGGTCGCCGTCGCCGACGACGATCATCTCCCACGGCTTGAGGTCGATTTTCCCACCTTCAGTCCAGTAGTCGACATCGCCTTTGAGGATGACCTCGGTCCCGTCCTCGAGATCAGCATCCAGCTCCCGGTAGCGGTTCGCCCAGATCATACAGGGGAGCTCGGCATCGCCGTCGGTGAGCGTGAAGTAGAGTGCCGTACTGTTCTGGTGGAGGTCGGTGACTTCGCCGATACAGCGGACGCCGTTGAGGGCAGGCGTGTCCTGGACGACTGACGCAATCCGGTCGTTCAGCTGGGATACGCTAAGGACCTCTTTACCGTCGGGTTCGACCGCCTGCCGCTCGGTATCCGGTGCGTCCGCCATGCACATTTCTAACTACTGGTTGGCAGTTTCAAAAAGATGCCCCAGACCCCTCTTTTTAAAATCTCGTGCCGCAGTTGGAACAAAATTCCTCTGAGGAATGTCTTCGGGCTCCACAGACTTCACATTCCTCTTGGATTGCTGTGCCACACTCAGGGCAATAAGGTTCGTCCGTGACACCGCGCCCGCAGACGGGACATTGTCCAAATAGTGCCGTCCCACAAGCCTCACAAAACTGTTGGTCACCAGTAACGGACTCTCCACAGACCGGGCATTCATCAATCTCGTCATCTGGACCGGTTTCCTCCTCATCCTCCTCGTCGTCCTCTGGTTCTGGTTCGGGTTCTGGTATTGGGATAGTCCCTCCAGAGAACAAATCTTCGTCTTTTGGGATTTCAGGCGTTTGTGAGCTTTTCACGTATTTTGATAACCACTCATCCAGACGGTGGCCAACGACGTCACGAATCAAGCCTTCCAATTTCTGATGTGAGAGCGACTCATCGATGCTATTCATGTTCCGAAATACGTCCTCAAACATCTTCTCGCCGTTAGTTTCACGCCGAATCTTCGCATCAAGGGCCGCTGTAACTCGACGGCCTTTGGTGTAGTGTGCGTTTGAGGAGGTCCACTGACTTGGATCGACTAAAACAGAGCCACTGTGTCGGTCGGTAGTTACGTATCTGTGGAAGGCAGAAAAAGGGATCCGGCTTTCAAGATACGTGAGCAACGCGGCATAGTAGTTCGTCGTGCCTTCGATGAGCCACTGCGTTGAACTATCTCGGGTCCACTCTTGGCGTGTATGAACATACTCATGAACCCAGGTGTTATTGGCGTGGTCCACCCTACTCGAGTCAACAGCCCAGAAGCCATTCACGCCACTCTGAAGCCCTCCCCACCCCCAATTGATGTTTGAGGGGGCTACAACGACAACAACCCCGTCGTTCTTACCCCCCACTTTGAGGTTTTTCGCTGCGTAGCTCAACGATTCTCGTACATCACTAAGTGACGGCCTTAGTGACGCGTGCTCTGGAATAGCGATCCGAAAGGTCTGACCACCCGCTTGAAATCGCTCTTGAGTATGGGGACCAAGGTAGACAATATTCCCATCCGAACTCACAATTCCTTCCTGTCTAATATCATGTTCCTTTTGCAGCTCAATGTTCCTACCAGAGTACCGCCACGATGTATTGATAGGTGGATATTTTAAAAGAGCCCACCCACCCGTATCAACAAATTCGTATCCGCCTGCGTTCGTCCGATCCACGTCATAACGGAACCGAATCCATGGGTCCTCCGTCGCCCCATCCCATTCACATTGATGTCCCTGAGAATTTGAAAACCCACTGGTAGTTTCTGGGGTGAGATAATCAGGAAACGAGAGAGTTAGTCCCCCTAAATCCGGGTGAACATCGTATTCGGCATACAGATGAACCGTCCCCTCAGAGTTGTGGTCGAGTTCCGCAGATAGTTTCTGGGTGAACGTTCGAGACATTGTAGATCAATTAGCGACTCGAATGAGGGTATTTTCTGCTGTATAATAAATCTGCAAACTCATCGGAGTGTGTAGATCGGGTATCGTTCTGCAGGGTTTCCTTTGGTGAATTGGAAGGCCATTCTTTTTAGGTATCGCGGAAGAGTTGTCGTTTAATGGCGATACACCCTGTCTTGGTCGTCGGCATCGGTAGAACGGGGTGTAATATCCTTTCTGCGGTTGACGAGGTTGTTACTGCGGAAGGGGTAGAAGATCGGTTCCAATTCCTCGCAATTGATTCGAGTAATCAAGATCTTCAAGCATTTGCCCCCGAATCTGCAACCACATACGAGCTAACAATCGATAGAGAGGCCTACAATTGCGCTTCTGAGAGTTTGGCCTATCTACAGAGAGAACCTGAACTTGTCCCTGAAGCAGGGACCTCCCGTCGACGTCCACTCGGTCGTTATCTAGTTGACTCCAATGCGGACTCTTCGAGCCTGTACGACTGCCTCTTGGACCAGATTAAAACTCTGTCAGAAATTTCTTCAGATCCTAAACTACGGCAGATATGGGTTATCAACAGCCTCGGGGGTGGAACAGGATCAGGAGCATTTCCACTCGTTACCTTGTTGCTCCAGAGGTGTAGCTCTGAAATCGAAGAAACTGTCGAGATATTCGGTATCGGCTCCTTGCCGAGATTAGATCGGTTACAGGAGCAAATCGATGTCCCTGATGGTGAACCCGTTCATTATGCAAATGCCTATACGGCACTTGCAGAGCTCCGGAGACTGATGGATATCGACGGGGAAACAATGTATCCAATTGAGATCGATATCGACTCTTCGCCGGCCAGCATTAGCTCAACCTCACTCTCGATCAATCAGAACCCATTTGAAGGATATTGGCTGCTCGGGTTCAACGAAGCAAACCGATTTCATAGCGGTGACAGTTCACAGATTAATAGGTTGGCAGCGCGGTTGATATTCTACCTAGCGTCAGCTGAAGCTAATGATTGGTTCTGTCAAGGCCATCTGTATTCCGTGGCCGGCGTCTCGGTTGAGATACCGATTGAAGAACTACAGCAGCTCTATTCCCTTAATCGGGAACTGGGCGGTCTTGATGACGAGCTTGGTACTCTTCGTAACCGGCGTGAATCCATTATCACAGCCGCCGAATGGATCGAGTCTCTACTACGAATGACGAGCCAAGTGTCTCCAGCTGATGGAAGTGAAACGGACCACTTCGGTGGAACTGCCGAGTCACTACCGATCGATGAGAATCTAAAATCCGACTGCATGGACCTAATTTCAGTAATTTCTGGTACCTCCGAGCCGGACAGTTCTCGAACGGATGTATTTGAGAATCGGGTCCAAAATCTCGTGCAGACAAACCGAGAGCGGATCCCGGATGATGTTCCTGCAGAACCTGCGATCAGGTTTCTCTGTGCCTCTCTGCTACGGAAGCAAATCAGACAAGAGATTGCAACCCATCCACTCCCCGGCTACTTGCGCAAAGTAGGAAATAAGTGGTTCTCGGACGAGATTGATGAAACCCCCCAACCTGAGATAGTGAGTCAATGGAACTCTCAGGACGAGAATTTTCAGGAGTGGTATGAAAATCTACTTATTAGGCTTCAGGAACAGATGGAAAATCTTCAGGAACGAGTCTCTAATTCCCTCATCCCTCGCTTTGTCTCTGATTCAGGCCAACAATTAAACGAATTCGAAGACGATGTGAGACGTGCTGAGCGATTCGTTGCCGAATTCGAGAATCTACGTGATTTTGAAGCCTATCTCCATACTCAAATAGAAGAAGTTCGTCATCAACTCAAAGAACAGCGCCGTAACTTGGAAAAGAAGGCCGAAGACAAGCAAGAGGCCTGGGAAAAAGCACAGCAGCGGTGGGCCCGTCTTTCGCAACAACGTTCTCAGCTGGAATCCTCGATGGAAGAACTAACCCATCAGGAGGGACGTGTCCGTGTACCACTCCAACTTGAAGAGGACGCCGCAGACAATGACCTACGAAATTCGAATTTTAGCTCACTACTATCCAAGGGGGTACTCAGCAAGCAAGATTTGAGAGAATCTCTCGAAAAAGGGATAGCGTTACTTGAGGAGCCAGTAGAAGATCTGGCGGAATCACAGTTCGGGAAGACGACCGGCCGGCTCGGTATTATCGCAGCGGAAGACGACCATAGCCTTCTCAAAGGATTGCTATTGAATGGGGAGAAAAAATCGGGGTCTCTCCGGCGTGAACTCTACTACCAATTCAAAGATATCGATAATTTTGTCACCGGGAAACAGTCGAGTTCCCTCTCTCTTTTAGGATTCTACTCACCTGTTTCACTACAGTACACGAGTGAGTTCGGCACGATTCATCAGTACCACACTGATCCAGAATCTGATGTCTCCTCCCTTCTTGGGTCAATTTTTGACTCGGACTTACAGGAGCGATTCGCGTATCCAGAATTACTCAATCGACCAGACTAATTGGCTCTGCGAACTCTTATTTCTCAGACAATCTATTCTTAGATAAGAAATAAACCGCGTGATAGCGGGGGCTTATCGAGGACGTACAAATGATTCACTGGTAACGGCCGATCTTACAAAATGCACTTGCTATTGCTTCACAACCGATGTGTGAGGCTTAGCTAAATACGAATGGACTACTGAATTCTCCGAATAGGCCACGTCACACTTGGGTTTCATATCCCATCCTTGTAATGTAGCTCGTAGAGGTACTTATGTCGACAGAGTCCTCCGAAGGTGACAACGGGAGAACGCTACTATCGAAGCTGAGAGCGACCGGAACGCCGCCGAGATCACCGGCGGGGACGTTAATAGTCGAACGGTTCGCACAGATGGTCGGAATCACCGATATCACATCTCGTTATGATGCGTACCTGTACCTTGTCGTAGGTACGCTCCTCGGTGGCGTGGTGTCTTGGCTGTTCTCTCCGCAGTTCTCGATGACAGGGGCCGGTACACTCCATCCGTGGTCGGTGACCTATCACGGTTCTCTCCTGTTCGGGCTGTTCCTCACAATGCAACTTCGAGACTGGTACCAACAGGGAATTGATGATCTTCAGGTCGTGCCTAGTGTAAGGGATCGGTTTTTGCCGCTGACACCACCCTCGATTCGATGGGGGATTTATGTTGCCGGCCTAAGTCTCCACTTTGGGTACTTTGTGGGAGTCGGAGAGATCTCAGGCGTCTATGCGTTCGAAGGAATGCTGAGCGGTTCCATCAAGTATTTATTTGTCATCCCGTTTATATATCTTCCAGTCATCGCCGATCTTCTCACCACATTTGTCGGTATACATATGATGTTACCCTATCGGATCCACGACGAAGCGATCGATCTAGACTTCGCAGATACCATTAATTTCCACGGTCTCCGGCCAGTCGGGCAACTGATCAAACGAGGGACTCAGACCTACTTCGTAGCGTTATTGTTGTTCACTTTGTTTTTCTTGCGAAAGGTCTTCCCGATCGCAGAAGTTACTGGTGGGCGATTTGCTCTATCCGGTGGAGCGTACACCCAGCCATCGGATATGGTGTTCATTTATCTCTTCTTTGCTTGGGTCATAGGGATCCTATTCTTCGTTGTCCCCGTTGTGTGGATCCACCGGTACATGCGTCACCAAAAGCAACAGGCCCTCGAAGAACTACATGCCGATATTGAGGTTTCTGCCGTCCGACTAAAGGACGTCACAACCAGACCCGAAGACCAACAGGAGTTCTTCGACTCGGTGTACCTATATACGGCACTCGACCGAGTTGAGAACGGACATGAATACCCAATCGACTATCGGTTGCTCAGAGGAGTTCTGCTAATCGGGCTATTACCCTTGGTGATCAATTTAATCACGTACATTTTGACGACGTTCGTTCTCCCAGGTTGATCCAAAGACGGACTGGATTTGTATTGTGTCGTCCGACGCGTGATCAAGCTAGTCGGCGTCGGTATCATAGTCTGTAGCCATTCACGGGTCGAGTCGACCTGCGGTGGTTTCAACGTCCTACCGAGTTGCATTTAGGCCTGAAAGAGATAATCCTATTTTCAAGCTCGGTCAACCAGTCATCGGCCCGGAGTAGTGTTGACTTCAGGAGGGCCAGCTTCCGGTCACACTACCCTACGGTCTCATAACTCTACGAGGATTTCAACAGATCCGACCAGTCTCATAAAACGTAGCACAGGCAGTTTCCTCACGTGCCAAACACAGGTCTCGAAGTAGGAAGTGAAAGAAATTTATTTAAAACTCATGTCCGAGGGGTTCCAATATGCGCAGAAATCCGTTTTCCGGGCGGCGGACCACCATCTTGGCTATTCTGATCACTATAATCGTCCTCACAGCCGACGCCGGCATCGCTAGTGCTGCTGTGAGTGGTTCGTTCTCGAGTTCTTATGACGGATGGAACGATGGATCGAGCTCCGACGCCCGTGGTCACGAAATTCAGGTCACTGGAACGATCGAAGTCACTGGTGATAGCGCAGTTAATCCCCGAATCGTGATTCAAGGTGCCGACAACACAGTCCTCGATCAGAGCTCTGTTCAGGTGTTCGTCGAGGGGGACCGGTCCATCAACTTCGATAGATCAACGCGAGAATCTGCAGTGGTCTATCGAGCTGACGAGGTCCCTGCAGGTACGACTCTCCGAGTCGAGTACAGAACCTACTATATCGGCGGGGCCGACTCAGGGGACGTTACAGTCGGGGAAGTCAATTTCAATTACGAAACCCCAGGCGGGAGTTCCCAACAAGAGTCATTTTCGACCCAGAACGCACTTGAAAACCGCCCCGAGAATGTGATCGATAGCTTGGAACAGCAGACAGACCAAGGCGAAACCCTTTCGACTGCCCAAGAGATCCTCTCTTACGTCGGAATCCTCGCAGTCATCTTCGTGATTCTGAAGCTAGGACTTTCGCTCGTTCGCGACGGAGAAGACGACGATATAGACATCTAACCGTCGGTTTACACCCGAACTTCACTGAAGAGGGGACCAAGATGACCAAAGCAAAATGCCAGAAGGAAAGGACGCATCCGATGTTTACGGTCGAGACGGACCTGCAGGACACGGAGCGGGTCTGCTGCATCGGGCCCGAGACAACGGGAACGAAGGAGGTCACCGTTACCAACTATAAGGGCTATCCGATCTACATTGACCTCCATCTGCAGAGCCTGAATGGGTGCCTCGAGTTCCTCGATTCGGGCAAAACGGAGTACCATGTGGCACGGAAAGTCCTCCCACCTGCGGAGAGGGGAAATCCGACCCGGAAGACCTTCGCTCTCCAAGTGTCACAGTATGCGGAGGCACTCGATGCCGAGGACAGTATCCGCGTAAATCTAACGTACTACGACCGCGAGGACGCGCTGGAGGAGTCGAAGAACGACTCCATCCCCGAGGTGTTTCCCGAGGTCGAACTGGTCTGATGATCGGCGAGTTGGCCTCGCTCGTCGTCCAGACTGCTCCCTTCGTCAGCATCGTCATCCTCGAACTATTGCGACCCGGATTCAACCGACGACTCGATTTAGTCCTCGAAGAATACGACGAGGTTACGCTGTTCGATGAGCGCCAAAAGACCGACATCGAACGGTTCGCCGCATATAGTTTCGACTACGAGAATGCGATGGAGCATCTCGAACTCACGCTTCTGGCACTCATTGTCGTCTTTGTGGGGAAACTCATCGCCGCGAACGCTCGGAGGACACTCGTTCTTACTGGCATCCTGTTCGTCGTTTCTGCGCTGGTGATAGTGGCCGTCCGGTACCGGACCCGGTCGTACTTCGAGGCACTCTCACCGGATCGATACTGGGTCGAGGGACAGATCGCCGGACATCGGTACGGGAAACTGGTTGTGGTCGGGAGCAACCTGCTGGTAATCGTGTTGATCGTCGTCAGCGAGGTGTTCTGAGGGGTATCAGAAAGCAAGTGCGTCAGGCATGCCTAGGCATCCTGTTCTGGGTAAGATCTTGGTCAACGTGTTTTACCGAGCTGATATTCCTCAAGGACGAATCGTGTGCGCCCCATCAGTTTCTCTAGAAGATCGGTGGACAGCTCGTTTCGAAGCGTCTCCGCAAGAAGGTCGGAGACTGCCGACTCCGCCGTCTCTGATTCCGTTGTAACTGAGACTTCGAAGACTTCCTCTTGCCCGGGGTCGTCTCCCCACCGAATCTCGAAGTCAGGTCCCTCTATCACTAGGAACCGACAGGCGTCAGGGAACCAGTCGGCGGGTTCGAGTTTCTTGACAGTTCCTGTCTCGCGTTCGACCTTGTCGTCGGAGGTCTCCCAGTTCGCCTCCATTGGGGCCGTGTCCGTGATGTCGAACATGCTGGTAATAGTCTCAACCAACTTAGTCGGTCTCATGTCTGTGGTCCACGTCGTGGACACTCTCGCGCCGTAGTCACGGATCCTGACAGTTCGTTCGTCCGCTGCGTAGATATCGATCTCGAGCCGGTCATCGGTGGTGCGGTTGACATCTGTCGTAATTGAACCATCTGTGTCTTCGATGTTCGACAGGATATCGGGCTCGTCAATCGTGGGGGAGTCGTCGAGTACGATTTCTCCGATTCCAGGGTTGATCTCGCCGATATCCTGATCAATGTCGACAGATTCAGCGTCAATATGGCCAGCGGCGACACTATCCATGAGTGCCGCTTCGTCCGTCGCGGAGAGGGTCGATTCGGACGGGAGCACGTCGATGTCGAGGCTCCGTTGTACCTCTTGCATCGTCTCCACGTCGAGGTGGTGCTGTGCCATCTGCTCCTGTAACGTTTCTCGGAGGGCACCAACGTCGGTCTCCGCGTCGGCAACGATGTTCGCGATATTAGACTCGTTCTTATCATGTCGTTCCAAGAGCTCCCGGATTCCCTCGATAGTGATCAGAGTGGCGAGAATGACGCCCTGTTTCCGGTACCTCTTTTCGATGATCTCGTACCTTCGCTTGGTGAGTTTAGCTTTCTGTGCGAATTCCTCGCGCTCGATGTCGTTAGCACCGGCCCCCTGATCAAGGAGTCGTTTGTATTTGTTCTCGTACTTCTCCAGTTCTTTCTCGAGGCGGGTTCGTTCCTGGCTGATCCGAATCTTGTCTTCTCTGAGTTCTCTGTCGCTGTAGAATTCTGGGTCGAAAAGTGACTCGTGATCATCAGTACCGAACGTCGATTCAATCAAGTCGGTGACACCCATGTCAATCCCGTGCCCTGTTGTTAGACTTTCTCAACGAGCGACAAAGACGTTTCCCCCTCTTCATATCGCGAGTTTGGAGGAGAGTAGTCGATGCTCACCGCGCCATCCGCCGACTGATCATGAACCGAGGAGTGGAAGGCGGATTATACCTGTGGCAGCCCCGTCGATGGTGAAAAGGTGACCGAGGATACTGGCCCGTCTGACCAACGCAACAACGAGAGACAATTTGGAGATATATTGATATAGGATTTGGATGGCCACCAACACTTAAGTCGAATTCGGGCTACGGTGTTCTTATATGTCGGATCCGCTACCGACGTTTGCTATTGGCGTCGGACAGGCCGGTATCGCCATGATGAACACGCTCGCAGAGACGGTTGAGCGAAACGAGAGTGAGGAGTTTTTCGATTACTTTGCCATCGATACTGACGGGGATACGCTCAGTAGCGTCCCACCAGGTACGACTCGAGTGCGTCTCAACGTTTCTGATGCCCACCTTGACGAAGATATGGCTACCTATCCATATCTGACGGAGGATACGGAAGTGGGTGGAAAGGGGGCAGAGCGTCAACGTCCCGTCGGCCGGTACAAGCTCGATAGCCGGGGGCACGAGACGTTCGACGATTACTTCGAGTCATTGTGGTACGATATCCTCGAACACTACCAGGAAGTCGACTACACCTTCCGGGAGGATCGGGACTCCTACAACATCTTCCTGCTCCACTCGCTCGGTGGCGGCACAGGGAGCGGAACCTTCTCGCTGCTCTCGGCGATGCTGAATCGGATCGCCCAGCGCATCGAAGATCAGAACGACAACGTCGACGTGTATGTAGGCGGTGTCGGTGTCGCTCCACAGGTCGACTTCGACCCCGAAGTCACGGATCCGCCGGGCGAAAAGATGTACTATCCCAATTCCTACTCTTCGCTGAGTGACCTGAGTAACCTGCTTGATGCTGACGACGAAGCACTCGATATCCCAATTTACTCAAAGAGTTTCGGTCAGGGTGGAACCCTCTCAGACATCGACGAACGCGTCGAAGAGTCGTTCACGGGCGACGCGATTCCCATCGAGCGAATCCCGTACAACGATTACTGGCTGATCGGTGTCGATGAGAACCTCATCACCAGTGGTACCGGGACTGACTTTATCGAGGGCTATCGGGAGCAGATCAACCGGCGAGTGGCAGAGAGCATATATGCACTCTCTGAGATGGAACAGTCCGTCGAAAATTGGTCCAGCCGGGCCAAAGGGACGGCACCACTCGGAACAGTAGGCCATGCCCAGCTTCAAGTCCCTCACGAGCAGGTGCGTGAGTTCTGCAAGATGAAGGACGAGCGTGAGGAGAAGAAAACGCTCGTCACGGAGACGATCCCGAGCCAGCTGGAGGACCTCCGTTCAGAGAAGAACGACCTGGAGGAGATCAAGCAGGACCCGACAACGGTCAACGAACATCTCGACGACGTCTCCGACTGGCAGCAGAACTTCCGTGGGCGCTTCGAATCGCAGCTCGGAGCCGGCAACGCCCTTGTCAGAAACAGCACGGCGGAGGACGTCGAACGCGTTCTCGATGCTATCGAGGCGGAAGCAAGCCCGGATGAACCGGAAGAAGAGGGTGAAGAAGCGTCGGACGAACCGGAGGACATCGACGACATTCGTGCTGACCAGCGGCCAGAGTTGCTTCTACTCGCAACGGAGATTCTGGAGGAGATGCTTCAGACGCCGAATGCTGCGCCCGCTGTCGAAGACCACTGGGAAGAAATCGTGTCGAGTCAGTGGCGGACCTACGACATGGCGGATCGGACCAAGTTCGGGGGCAGTGCTACGTCGACTCTCGAAGGGAAGGTGGAGGCACTCAAGACCTTCTACGACGAGAAAATCGATGAATTCCAGGAGGAACTCGAGAATGTGGATCTCGGGACGATCGGACAGGTTCAGGAGTTCTTCCCGCCATGGCATCCCCTGACCGAAAGCGATCGTGAAGCAGCTGAACAGAAGCTCGATAAACTGCGCGAGAGTCGGGATGATCTTCTTGAAGCAGATGGCCGGTATCAGCGGGTTCAGGGGATGAAAGAAGCCGTGCAGAGCCGTCGCAATCGAGCGAAGAACCTCCTCGACGACAAAGTCAGTTCGGTGAACTCGCTGATTACTGCACGTGAGTCGGAGAAAGAGGAGGCGAAGAATCGGATCGAAGCACTCGACCGATCTATTGAACAGGAGAAGGACGAACTCGCCAGCGAGGGGACCGGCAAACGTCTGGGTATCTTCCCGCTCCGTCGGGACATGCTCGATGACGAGGAGCTAACTCTTCAGCGGGTCGATGACGAGCTCAACAGTCTGGACGATTACGTGACCCAGGGCTTCATCGACGAACGGAAGGTCCGAAACGGCATCAACCAATGGCTCAGTAACGCCACGAGCTGGGAAGAGCCGGTCTTCGACATGAACTACTCGGAAACCGACCGGGGGGAAGAAAAGAACCCACGACAGGAGATGTGGCTTCTGTACCACGAGGACAACGAGCAGTATGCTGTCGAAGGCGTCGACACTATGATCGGGGGTACTACCCGGCGGTCGGGAAGCGACAATATGATCGACTATATCAACGATCCCTACTCTATCTCGTTTGTTTCCTTCCATAACCGAGGGCCAGTAGAGGCGCTCACCCTCTATCAGCGGCTTCGTGATATGGCGGATCGAGGGCAACTCGATCCAATGGCGGGGAAGTATCGGGACTACCGACAAGCATTCGCGTACCCTGAGTGGTACGACCGAAATATTCGCCTAGCATTCCAGATCAAGTCGCGAATCGAGATCCCACGGCCGCCAGAACTAGATATAGGCCGAGTGAAGAAGTCTGAGATGAGCGAGGGCGAAAAGAAGAACTTCATCAAGCAGACCGGGTTGGATACCTATATGTGGCGAGGGACGATGTGGGAAGACTACGAATTTGGTGACGAGGATGAAGTCTTCGATGGGTGGGATCGAACTCTGGAGGGAATCACATTTACCAGTCTTCAGCAGGCTACCCCCGATCCCGACCTGAAAAGTCGGTGGTTGGCCGGACAAGCCGACTGGGAAGACATCCTCCAAGCGTACCAAGAGAATTTAGAGGATAGGGAGCAGCTCCAGATCTCATTCGAATAAACAATCCAGCAACGACTGTTTGACGGGACGGATCTCTCCACCGGGATGAGAGATCGCAATTCTCAGGAATCCCTTGTGACCCCCTACTATGGCCGCTTACGGTCGTCGAACGCCGAATCCCGTTCTCGTTCTCTCATTACCCACCCCTATCCAAGGTAATCAGCGAAAGTGACCATAGAACTTTTTCAGTGGGCTTCTAATCTGCAAACGGCCATGGAAAAGTATCATAATTTGGTACAGAGAATTCTTAGAGGCGGACATTACAAGAAAAATCGCACAAAAGTCGATACAATAGCGGATTTCGGCCACCACTACGAAATTAATCTAGCAAAGGGATATCCCCTATTAACTACTAAGAAGATGGACACTTTCCGGTGGGATTCAATGCTCCATGAGCTCGTCTGGTATTTATCTGGAGACCATCATGTCCGCAAGTTGCGTGAAAAAACAGCGATTTGGAATTCGTGGGCAGATGAAGATGGAAACCTTCCAAGCGCCTATGGGAGATTCTGGCGTCGTTTCCCAATACCGGAGAACAAAGCGCAATTACCAGGGGAAGCATGGGCAAGCGAAGAGTCTCCCTGGGTTCAGCGTGATGATGAGACGGGTACACTGGTCTTCGACCAGTTGGGTTACGTAGTGGATACACTCAAAGGAAAAAACCCCGATCGAGACCGTCATTCCCGGCGGCTGGTCGTATCAGCGTGGCACCCAGCAAACACGGGACCCTCAGCACTCCCCCCCTGTCATTATACCTTTGTCATCAATGTCCAGGCAGGGAAGCTGAATTGTCATCTCACCCAGCGATCCGCAGATATTGCTTTAGGTGTCCCATTCAATATTGCGGCCTACGCGTTACTGGCACGAGTTCTAAGTGAGGTGACTGATATAGCTCTGGGAAAGTTTTCGCATACACTTGTGGACGCCCACATTTATTGTGGACAAGAGGAACGGGGCGAGTGGTACTCTGAGAACCTAAGCGAGTTTCAAGATCACCTCGCTAACGTGAATAGCAAAGAAGAGTATCGAAGTGTCCGGAACTGGGTTTTAGAAAACGCTCCCCCTGAGCAGACAACAGAGGTTGACGCAGGTAGTCACAATTACGGCTATGACCATGTTCCCGGCCTCCTTGAACAACTGGCTCGGGATCCACTTGATCGGCCCAGAGTGGAACTTGATATTGAGTCCCTCGGAGAGTTCTCTTATGAAAATGTGACCCTTCAGGATTACGATAGCCATAGTGATTTGAGATTTGAAGTTGCAGAATGAACCGTGAGAGAACTATGGACCTCGTAATTATCGCTGCAGTAGCTGATAACGGTGTTATCGGTCACAACGGTGAACTTCCATGGCACTATCCTCAAGATCTGAAACATTTTAGAGCCGAAACCATCGGGAGCCCGGTTATTATGGGGAGAAAGACGTTTGAAAGCATAGAGAAGCGTCTGGGTCAACCACTTCCGGAACGGAAGAATATTGTCCTAACCCGCAACGGAGTATCTTCGGACCAAGAGAGAGTGATAGAGGTAGGGAGTATTGATGAGGCCCTTGAAGAGGCAAAAAACGAGAGTAAGGAACAGGCCTATGTCATAGGTGGTCGATCGACTTATGAGGAATTTTTAAATCGAGGAATAGTAGATTACTTACTTATTACGCATATTCCTAGAAAATATAATGGCGATACGCAGTGGCCCGGTCCCGATTTCTCGGAACTTGATTGTATAGATTGTCGGAATATTAGTGAAGCGCTGGTTGTTTCAAAATACAGGATCAACCCGTAGTGGAAATTAAGAAAAGAACCATACAGTTAGCCAAAGTCGCCTTACCCTCTCAGTTGTATTTGCTTATCTTCGTCCGCTGTCTGAAGAATCGGGGCATAGTCATAGAATATTAGCAACTATTCCTCTCTTACAGAAGCCCACTCCTCTCGAAGTAGGTCTTCTAAAGTCTCCTGCTCCTCAGTACTTAGATTGATACCATAATTCCCAAGAATCTGCTCCAACTCGTTCCGAGCCGTTTTAATCCGGAGTTCTTTATTGTGTGATAGAGCATCGCACATCAGTCTCCGCTGTCTCTCTATCTCGTCCACCAATTGGTTCACAAAAAGATCAAATGGACTTAGCCTGGCCAATATTACAGCATAATGGTTCTTTTTTGGTATTATTCCCTCCGATTCCAATTTCCGGTAAAATCTATCCCCTCTCACATACTTGATGCTTAGAAGAAAGAGTCCGAGCGTAAAGGGGATTGCCAATATCACTTTCGTATTAATCACTAAACCTATAGTATTTAATAACAGAAGAATGCCGTTAATTTCAACTAAAGTGTCGCGATCTATATCTGAAGAGAGGGACATTAGTTAAACGCTCTTCTCCTTAATTATTCTATCTTATTAAGTAACTCTGCGTACTTCTCTTCAAGCTCCTCAATTCGCTCAAGAAGAATTTCTCGGTCCCGTCTAGCTGCTGACTGAACGTCCTTTTCTCTGAATCGTGGTTCAGACAGATTACGCCCATCTTCAAGTGTTTGTTCATCCAGAGTCGTGGTCACCGAAACATATTCGAAAATCACATAGGCAATAATATCCCCCTCTTGGATCTCAATGCCTGCATCTTTTTTTCCAGTATTATTACCGGTTTTTTTGCCATCTCTTGGTTCAGTTACTCTACTTTCTTTTTTATTGTTAGATATTGCAATACGCAACGGTTCCCCTCCTTGCCAGTTTGTATCAATTGGCCCAGTCCCAACATCTTGTGCACCTCGTACAAAACTGTTCGGGGGATAAATACGGCCAAAAATGCGGATTGGATACTCTTTACCGATTTCACGAGTTGTTACGTCTTCTTTAGTAAGGAATAATTTGGTTTCTCCCGGGCGGATAGTCGCTGTAGATTCCTTTGTTCGTTCATAAGTAGAGTTCCCCTCAATAGTTTTCGTTCTCTTTTCAGTTATCCCGCCGTATCTCAAGGGCACCTTAATATCCTCGAACGGAGCGTCTTCATGAGCATTCTTCACCAATCCTTTCTCAATATAAAACTCCAGTTCTTTACCGGACAGGACGTTCATGGTTGTAAGTGATAACAGACCCAACCCCCAGAAACATAATAAGTGTTCCGGGAAATTAATAACCGGATGGCAAACTATTTCCTGTCTTTTCTACCTTGAGAGGTCACCGCTCTTGGGGACAATCTGATAATCGAGACGATTTAATTAGAACCCATCAGTATCATCAGGCGTGGAGTCTGTTTCTTCTTCAATAAATTCAGGGTCATTCTGAAGCCTTGTCGCCTGTGGGCCCAACTGATTTTGATATTTGGACTCTCGGCCGTGACCATACGGGCGCTCAGCGGGTGTTTGGAGCTTCTGGAAACTCAGTTGTGCAATACGCATATCAGGGTGCAGGGCAACCGGGGAATTGCCTAGATTAGAAAGCTCAAGTGTAAGTTCCCCTTTAAAACCGGGGTCGACGACGCCGGCTGTCGCATGGACAACCACGCCCAGACGACCCATAGAGGACCGCCCATTCAAGTGAGCAACGAGATCGCGCGGGATCTCAACTCGTTCCCTTAGCGTCCCAAGCACAAACTCACCCGCGTGAAGGATGAACTCACCATCCTCCTCAATATCAACTTCCGTGGTGTATTTTTCCGGCATTTCATCAACCGTCGGGTCCACACACGATATATTACCGTTATTAAAAGTTCGGAACTTCTGACCGAGACGGACATCCACCGTTGCCGGTTGAATCTGGAGATCAGGATCAGCCAGCGGTTCGATTACCAGATCTCCGTCCTCTAGCCTGTTTTTGATATCGACATCGGAGAGCATCATTGTTGTCCAATTCGATTGGGCGCACACTCATAAAGTTGCCTACCTCTGGGCGTAGGTAGTAGGCCAAAACGGCAGTTGGATTCGGTTCTTTCGGCCCACGCGTTTAATAACAGCAGAGCCTGTAGACACTATCCATAGCATGTTCACAATAAAGGACGCGATCCATGATCATATTGATGTTAGCGGTGTCGCAGCCGATCTCCTCGATACACCTATTGTACAGCGACTAAGACGGGTCAGACAACTGGGAACTGCCTCCCTTGTATATCCCTCCGCCAACCATTCTCGATTCGAACACAGTTTGGGCGTATATTACCTTGCAGATGAAGTAGCGAAACATTTAGATCTCGACGAGAATCACGCAGAGTGTCTTCGGGCTGCCGCCATATTACACGATACCGGTCACGGGCCTTTCAGCCATGTCACCGAGCCGGTATTCGAGAGGCATCTCGGTAAAGATCACGACGATATTTATAATCTACTTTCCAATAGCCAAGCTCGTGAGATTCTTGAAAATCACGGGATTAATTTTGAATATATCTCAGAATTAGTTGGCGGAAATGAAAAATACGGGCAGCTGATTGCTGGGGATCTTGATGTTGACCGTATGGACTATCTTGCTCGCGATGCCCATCACACAGGTGTTCCCTACGGAACGATTGACCACGAACAGCTGATACGGTCATTAACGTTTATAGATTCACAGCTAGTGATCAAAGAAGGAAATATACAGGTTGCAGAGAATGTCCTGACCGCCCGTGCCCTAATGGATCCAACAGTCTATCATCACCATACCGCACGGATTGCGGAATTAATGCTCCTCCGAGCAACAGAGCGCCTCATCAAGGCGAACGAACTTGCACCAAAAGACCTGAGGAGGATTGATGACTATGATCTTATAACAACTCTCCGGAGCCATCCAGAAACCTCCAAAATGGCTACACGCTTGGACAACCGGAATCTGTTCAAGCGAGCTGTATGGCTTGAAACAGACGCAATTCCAGAAAGTCTTAGAGGTTTTAGTTACCAAGAGATAATCCAATTTGAGCGAGAAATAGCTCAAGCTGCTGGTATTAATCCGGAGACAGTATTGATAGACATCCCCCACAAAATGGGGCTCCCAGAATCAGAGACACAGATAGAAAAAAATGGGGAAGTCACTCTCCTTCGGGAACAGTCACAGATCATCGGAGCATTAGAAGGGGCTGTCAAGAATCAACGGCGCTTGGGGATTTATACTGAAGAATCCAGTATATCTGCTGTCAGAGAAGTCGCAGACGACATACTGGACATCAAGATCAATGGAAGGTACGTCAAAGAACGTGAAGGAGATAGTAATTCATTAGTCTAAATCTGGAGAATTGCAACTGCTGCCTCAACGATACCGGGGGTGAAGCCACACCAGTCGCTGCCTGATTTTGTGTTCCCACACAGTCTCAGAAGTCTTTTGTCGCCACAGAGACTCTGCAAAACGATTCTGCGTTCCGTGTTTATTAAATGGGATCGCGACAATTTCTCTACGATCCTCCTGATAGAATACTGCTTTTTCTCCGCCCCGCAATATCCCTACAAGATGTTTTCGGTCTGTTTCCTCTTTGAGAAGAGCTTGGGCCATTTTGTCTATATGGACACCTCTACGGAACTGACTAAGCTCACTAAAGAGGGATTCAAAGACTAATTGTCGCTGAATAGTTGGGTTCTCCTGGTCAAACATACTAGACCCAAATCGTCGTTCTTTATAACATTCTGGGCCCGCCTTACATTTCTTTTGTTTCAAAATTCTGCCCTGAATTATCAACCCGGTCAAGAGCTTCCGTCGCCACATCACCTAGTTCACCTGCCTCGATATGCGAATACCGCTCCCGCACCATATCCTCGGAATTATCCAGGTATCGGGCCGCGACTGTGTACCCGAACGCGCGAACAAGAACCTCCCCCATTCCACGTCGACCGCCGTGCGGTGCTAAATAGTCGTGTTTCGGGTGGTCGATGGCGATCTTCGCGGCCTCCGAGAGTCGCTGGAGAATGGATCGGGCGCCATCCGTCATAATCGACTGCGGTCGTGTGTCCTCATCGAGTGCCAGTAGGAGATCGCGAGCGTACTCAACACGTCGCTTGTCAATTGTCTCCGATTGCTCTCCCCGGTCGGCTAACTCCTCCCGTACAAGTTCTGCAAGCGTCCGTTGGTCGAACGTCGGAAACACCGGCCATCGCTCCGTCGGTGGGTCCATCAGCTGGCGATAGCTTCGCAGCGGCGAGATTACCGGGTCGGGGAGGCTCGCGGCGTCCCACTGCTGCTTCTTCCGGTAGACGTCCATACTCCCGTCGTCAAGGGAGAGGTCCTCCCAGCGGACTCCGCGCCGGCGCGGATCATTCGAGTCTCGGAGAAGTTCCCCGACCGGACAGCCGTGTACTCGAGGACGAACACCAGAGCCCGGTCACGAGCCACCTTCAGCGCCGCGTAGCGTGCTCGCTGCTTGATACTGAGCATTGCGTGTCTGCATGAGCGTGAACGCTAGAAGCACCTCCCACAGGACGTTGCTTCGCGTGAAACAGGTTTCGTAGGTGTAGGCCGGCCTGAGGTTACAGTCACGGCAGTGGAACGCGGTCGAGATGCCGCCACATTTGAGCGGAGTTTGTCCGTATCCATGGCAGGATCTATTTCACAGAATTCCTTGAGTCGCCGCTCGATACCCACATCGAGCGGCTCAGTGTCTATCTCGACGATACCCATCAATCCGCTCGCGAAACATCGCGCCGAACGCCGACTGAGCAGAAGACATACCCCTATATCATCAGGGTGTCATAGAACGATTCACACACTTCAGTAGCTCCCGGAAAACCGCTGTCTGAGAGATGGATATTATCGCCGCTATTCAGAAGTAGCAACAGCGGTTCTCTCGGCCGGTATCAAAAAACCATGCCAACTGTTCTATGACACCCTCCTATATGATGGTTATCTCAGTATACTATAGGGTCTTTATAGAGTTCTACATAAGAGCGATAAAATCGACTACTTCTCCTCGACTGCTAGAGACGTATTCGCTACGTTGTCTCCCTGCAGATACACTTGTGCCCCTGTCGAGGGTCGTATTTAGTTAAGCGTGAAAAATGAGGCGGGAGAATTTCTTGCTGGTTCATGGCAGAAATCGCCCGCCTCAGCGGATGTAGAGAGTGGATTGATTTGGATTTGTGGAGCGCGAGCGGACACCCGAGTCAGCGATGGCGTTTGGTATTCAATCGCACGTTGCAGGATTATCGCTGTTGAATACCGTCGAATTACTCGATTCACTGGGTGTCCAACGCAGTCGCAAAGCTGTCCACGATTGGGTTCGGAAAGCCGAGCCACAGCCAGAATCCGGGAAATCTCCGAATCAGATTACGCTCGACGAAACTGTGATTCGTATCAACGATCAGCAATTCTGGCTGTACGCCGTTACCAATCCACAGTCGAACGACTTGCTTCACCTCCGGTTGTTTGCGACGACTACGACCACCCTCACAGAAATTTTCCTACGCGAACTTCGGCACAAACACGATGTCGAAACTGCTGTCTTTCTCGTCGATGGCGCTCAACACCTCCAAACTGCACTGCAACGAACTGGACTCCGATTTCAGATGTGTCGCCACGGAAATCGGAACGCCGTCGAACGGATCTTTCGAGAGCTGACGCGTCGAACCTCGTCGTTTTCGAACTTCTTCAGTCATGTCGACCTGGAAACCGCCGAAAACTGGTTGCAGAGTTTCGCTCGCTGGCACAATGTCACTAACTAAACACTACGGGTAGAATAGCTACAACCTATATCAGTTGCAAATCAGCTGCCCGGAATCCCACGTTCGTACCCGTTTTTCAGCAGCCTATTGAGCGGTCAGTTCTGTATAGATCATCACCGTATTTGTGGGCGAATGGACGACCATGATGTCAACAGTCTCGCCAACATCCAGTGAACACGCGCCATTAGTTATTCGAAGCTCGAAGGACGAGCCAGCAGCAAACGTGTTTGTCGTGTCTTCGTGCAGAACGCCTACATCCCAAGATTAACCGACCGTTCCCTCACTAAGCAGGTTCTGGTTGCCCTGGAAATTCACCTCATCGAACGGGAAATACGTCGGCGTTGACGCGGTCCCCGTCGTCGGAGCAGGCAAATTAATGAGTCTAGTTGTCTTCCCACATGCCCTGACAACGATTTCCATTTCAGATACTGCAACTGAGTCGCCAGCGATATGTGTAAATCAGATGATTTGATTGTCTGCACCCTTCCTATCGCCAATAAATTCCGCAGTAGATTGTCCGACCACCGGGCCAGCATCGTTTAGATCATCAGTCACTCCCAGAGCAAAGATGGGAATTGTCGCTCCAAGGATCACAGCAATTGCTACCTACAAAATAGTTGAAACAACTGAAGAGACAGCGCGCGGTGACTGTGAAACCTCCATGCTGTAACCTTAGCTTGTTTCAATGGGATAGCTATTTTGCTTCAGCGAGAGAATTCCCCCTTCCCGTGAGTGACGAGTGTTGGGTATCGGAGTATCACGCAGACATCAATGCGGCGGTCAACATCGCTGACCGCCACGACCCGTGAGGTGAGAGACTGCCGCTGAAACTCGCAGGCGAGACATTTCACGGGATAGGAGCGCCTGTGACAGCGCCACGACTCACCGGGAGGCGAGCGAGAAACCCCTCGCAGATGACCCTCTCGGCCTTCCACGAGTTGGGAACCCTCTGCCAGCAACAGCGAAACTTAGCTGGTATTCCCATGCCGGGAAGCCGCGCCGTTCACGGTGCGGAGGATGTCATTCGTCGTCGCGTACCCGTGCAATAACCTCAGCGAAGGCAACGTTTGCTCTAACGTCGGAAATCTCCACAGTAACACGCTCCCCAATCTCAGTATCGGGAACAATCACTACGAACCCTCGCTCAACACGCGCGAGTCCATCGCCCTGGTCGCCGAGACTCTCGATGTCGACGGTACGTTGTTCGCCTTCCGCAACTGGCGGCGTCTGTGGCTCCTGTGACCCACGTTTTCTCCGGGGTTCTGTCTCACTTTGTTGAGACTCGGTCTCAGTCGGATGTGAAAGCAGTGCGACGCGATACATTGCATTAGCCTGCAGAGAACCAGCCTGTAGCTCTTGCTTGGGTACTTCAATTACATACGAGTCATCGTGTTCTTCCACAGTGCCAGCAAACAGACAGTGTAGTTGAGACGGAATATCCATCAGTCGTATTGTATGTAATGTACCTAGCTAGCGGTATTTGACTCTATTGTCTATGATCACTTCGGCGCACCGAACCGCTTGTCTGCTTCGGGCGACGCTTCTCGTACTGATTGCTCCGTTCTGTCGGTCCATGCCTCTGATACAGACCGACGCCGACTGTAACGGCGGCGTGTCGAGGCCAGATCTCACCCAGTAAGAGCCAATGCGAAGCCCACGGCCGAACGCTCACTGCTCGTCCCCTCCCCTGTCCGTCGGTTCTGGTAACAGTTAGTGCCGCTGGATAGCATCATGACGCCGCGACGCGCTCAGTCTGCTTGCGCTCGCTGGGATCATCCTATCAGTGTGTGGGTGTCTCGCTTAGTGACTGGGGAAGCCGACGCACAAGTTGATAGTCGGTAGAGTGTCCGTTTGAGGGGCCGAAAGAGTGGAAATGCTGTCATTAGCCAAGAGTCTGAACAGCAGGAAACCGGGTGAGAATATCTAAGCACTATTCTCTGCGTCGCCACGTGTATATCAGCTTCTTAGTACGCACCGAGTTCTTCGCGAACGCGGAATTCCAGCCAGTCTACCCGCTCCTCTAGGTCGGACACCTCTTCGTTAATCTCGTCCTCGACCTCTCGAAACCGGCCAGAAAGTGTTCCGAAAGGCGAATCTGGGTCCGGGTCTTTCACCTCGTCAATTTCTGCGATCGGGAATATACCTGTGCCGTCGGATGTAAAGTATAACCCAGCATCTGCCTCGTCTTCGGGAGACACACGCCGGAACGTAACCTTGGAACGCCAGTACATCCGCTCAAGCAGGGTTGCGACTATAGACTGGCGAGCGGCTTTGGCTCCGTCAACAGCATCTTTTCCGACGAGATCGGCTGGGAACAAATGCGCGTGGTTCTCGTGGAGGTGTGATTCGATCTCAGTAATGGATAATGCCTGATCTTGGTGATCCCGGAATAAGGAGTTGATTTCTGTCTCAAGTGGATCATACGTGGTGGCATCTTTCCATGCATCAGAATCCAGATCTATCGGCATACTGCTGTGTAAATAGTATTCTTATATAACAGTACCGCCGGCGTTGTGTGGTTTTACTGGTACTGCTGGGTAGGTGCTCGGATATCCTTGATATCCTCACCGCCCATCCACGCTACGGCTGAGACTGTCGACAGCGCCGTCGCGAGAACGAATTGGACGCCAGTCAGAACCCGGGTACTGGGCTCGGGACGAATATTCGGGGGAATTCTTTTGAATAGTTCGCATGCTTACCGAGTAGTCGTTTCAGGGTGGCAACCTAGCAATAAATGACAGTTAGAGAGCGGAGTGGGAGATAGCTAGCCAACAAAGAGAGACTGGCATTATTTTGCCGGTTAACGCTCTGTTACCACAGAACGTTGCTGCCACGTGCTCATATCCGTTTCGACGGTATCGGCTGTGCCACCGCCTCACCGTCCACGACACAGCGACAGAGGTATGTTAGAAGTGAAATCCAAACATCGAACTCTGTAGATAGACAGTCAATCGACTGAGAATGTCGTTAACCCTGTTGTCCCGTCGCTCCGACTGAAAGTTGCTGAAACCGTATCGGTAGATTGGCCCTCTGTGTCGACATCATACACGACTATTTCGATTGTTGTTCCAGTTGAAATGTCTTGGTTTGCCTGATATGTAATTCTCACTGTTCCTTCAGTTGCAGCGATTGTTGCGGTTCCATCACTGAGGCTTGAAAAAAAGTCGCTGATCTCTGCGGATCTATAATCTGCCGGATCCGGGAATTCGTTTCCGCCTCCCTTCAGTCCCTGTGCTTCGTCGAAATTAATTGTTACAGTCTCGCCATTTGCTAGCGACTTATTGAGTGTAAAAGTAAATGTTTGTGACCCAAATACTGTCGAAGAGGGTACATTTGTAGCACTAAGACTAGAGAATCCAGGCGGACCGCCACCACTGTCTCCGCCGCCTCCCATATCCGCCGCACCTGGGGCGACTTTTGTGCCCAGCACAGTGATCGTGGGATCATCAATGAGCCACTCATCATTCGGGTTGTCGGCGTCTACCTGTTTGAACCGGAGCCCGAAATTATCATGAATTGCTGCCTCTCCGAGTCGCACTGTTCGAATCTCTGCAGAGTCCGATCCCTGAGGGCGTTCCTGTAGTTTGCTGTCGGCTTCCACCCAATTACCGTCCTTGGACAGATATTCAGCCACTAACTGACCATTGCCGTCGGGAGTTCCTCGGTCACTGTTCACAACCCAATACTGAATGATAACTGACTCGCCACCGGTCGTATCATATCCCGTAGTTTTGATTCCACCGTCGCTTCCCCCATCAAGCAGCACTGCCCATTCACCGCTGTTTGACTGCTGTGTATTATCCCGCTTGTCCGCATCATTGCCCTCAAATGACCCAAATTTGCTATATTCTCCGAGGCCTGATTCAAAGTCCGCTGAAGAGGGTGTCGAGACCACTAGTGAATCCTTTGCGCCACCACTCTGTGTCCAGAGCGTTGTATTTCCTACTGCTCGATTGAACGTTACATTTGTTTGGGAGGCACCAGCTCGGCCTGTTACGTTCAGTCGTTCCTGTACTGTCGCGATGTTTCCATCACCCGACCCAAATCCGACCGGCGCGCCAATCTGCGTTGGATCGGTTGATGCTCTCAGAGTCACATTACAGGGAAACTGTGGACAAACCTCGCTGGGCTCTGTCGGACCTGGAACCAGTCTTGTATCAACCCACGAGATATTATACGCTGTTCCCCCTCCGTTTTGATTGCCGTCGTTATTTTTGACGTATGCTGGATTATTGTCGGGTCTTTCTCCAACACCAACCGGAGAGCACTTAAGATTATAATCTGAGTTATCGAAGTTGATTTTCACCGCCTGCCCACTGACTGATTCAACACCACTCACATGCGTCTGCTCACTCAGCAACTGCTCCCACTCGGTAGCTGACAGCCGTGTTGGTACAACGAGACTGAACGACCCGGAGACGGATTTGAATCCGGTTTCATTTCCTTCCACCGTAACTGAAGCTACGCTACTTCCTCCCTGATCGGACTCACCGACAAGCGGGTAGAGGTGGACCGTTGTGTTCTGAACGAGTTGTTGGTCAGTCTGAAATGACCGACTCTCTGACCGGCCATTGGTATAGGTAACTGTATTCTCGTAAGTGATATTCTTTACAGAGTCAAGATAATTATAATTTGGTTGGTAAGTCGCCGCCCCTGTTGTCACTGAATCAAGCCCGCAGAGCTCTTGTGTTGATGGTGTGCCTCCCTCCTGTAATTCGAACGCTTTGCTGTCCCCACCTATCGACCTCACTCGCAGTGATCCTGAAGATCGTTGTGGCTGTGCCGCAATCATTCGAGGAGGATAGCTTGTTCCGAGTTGAACCGGGGCCTGCGAGGCGTCACCATCTTGGCCAGCATTAAGAATCTCGTTCCGGAGTATCTCCATTTCGTTCTGGGCCGTGGTGAAGTGGTTAAACTCGACATCGCGGTTCTGATTTGGTACAATAACGGCTTGATGAAGGCTAAATGAGATTACTAGAATCCCGAACAGGAGAACTGCGCCGATTTGTACCGATTGGGCGCGTGTATCCTCCAAAAATATCATATCTCACTTCACAACTAAAGGAATATATGTGTTTGGACACACTAAATGTATATTTCAGTGACAGACTTCGACCAAATTGTGCCATCTACTTGGCGCGAACACGTTTCGGACCCTCGTGTTCGCCGGTTTTGGCATCTCGGACTATTGGGTTTGTTTCTCCATGGCGTCGCTGATCCACTTGTTACCTATCTTGTCAGTCCAGTGTATGGCGTTGGCATAGAAACAAATCGCTGGCTAAGTATGTATCTGCATCAGGTGCCAATCGCATTTATTCTTATCTATTTTCCCTCTATATCCTCACTATTGCCGGATTTTGTACATTCACGTACTCGATCGGGGCACGCTCGGTGAGCTCTACAAGGTCGAACCGGACTTCGACTGGAAAATCCACGATCGGCCCAGCGCCCAACGCGTGTTGCTCCGTGATGCGGAGAAGTACGCCCGCGAGCGAGAGCTGTGGGCCGCGACGTACATCCTGCCCGCGTACAACCGCGCGGTCGAACGATGGGCTGGAGAGGCTGACGAACACCGTGAGGACAAGAACGGCGAACACGATCCAGCGAGGACGATGTGACCATGCCTGAGCTGCATGATCCACAGGACCTGGGATTTGTGGAACCGCACTACGGAAGCGAACAGTGGCAGGGTGACGCTCGATGTCATTCTGACGGCCGTCACCTGCGGCGCATCCACGGCATGCCGAAGTTCGATCCTGACCAGTTCGACGAGGATAGTCTCGTCCCGGCGTTTTGGGACCACACGTGGGACGGCGGCCGGAACCAGCCCAGCGGTGGCGTCGAGTGGTTCGCTACCGGGCCGCCGAATTCCGGGAAAACGACACTCGCACTGCGGGCAGCGCAGATCGACATGGAGGTCAACAACTCCCGGGTCGTCTGGCGAGCTGCGACAGGCTCGCGGTCGGAGTGGCTTCCATACGCGCCTGTCGCACACGTGTGTCTCCCCAAGGGGTACGAGGCGACCGCCCGTGTCGTTCCGAAGGGCGGGAACCGGAACTCGATGGGCAAAGAGGTCCCGCTCAAGGATGTCGTCCGGAAGGTTACGCACTACAGTGATATCATGGACCTGAATCTCAACGTCCTGCAGGACGGCGTGTTCCACGTCGTCTACCCTGACGCGAAAATGCGAGGCTGTCAGTGGGTCTACGAAGAGAGCGACAAAGTCATCGACGGCGTCGAGTTCCAGCATGGAGACCCGGTCGATCACTGGTGGTTCGGCTGGGCGCTATCACTCGTCGAACGCGGCCCGTTCGACTGGACGACCTGGATCTGTGACGAGGTTGCGTCGCTCGCCCGTGAGGGCGTCTCGAAGGACAAGTACGCGACACTGCAGAAAGTCCAACTTGCTGGGACTGCCGTAGAGGACTTTCGGAAGAACGGGATCATCGGCCTGTTCTTCGATCACAAGGACAAGCACCTACACAATCTCTGGACCGACCGGATTCGCTGGCGCGTCGCGATGAACGGCACTGCGAATCCACACGGCGGGTCGGCACCGAAAGGATTCGAGTCCGTCAGGATGGAGGAAGATGTCACCTCGGATCTTGATATCGGCGAGGCCGTTCTCTACAATGAGCAGGCATTCACCTGGCCGCCGATCACATGGCCGGAGATCTCGAAGCCGATCCACGGCGACCTGAAAGTCTACCTCTCCGAGAGCGATTCGGACCGAGCTACGGTGGCGGGGGGTGCGTCGGCATGATCGGCCCGACCCCGTGGCCCAGTCGTTGACGATCGACGTCGACGTCCTCGTGGGTCGGTTGTAATGTTTCAGTTTTCAGAGACAAACCCAGGGGGTCGGACTGCCGGAGACCGGTCCCCGCACCGATTTCGCGGCGATCGGCGAATTTTTCGCGCGCGCGGAATTCCAAAGACATGAGTACCCCCCGTGTGGGTGGACGCATTATGCGACGCGAGCATGCGCCGCTGGCTGGTCGCAAACAATACTCGAAAATCTGAAAGCTTTCGACGAGTCGGAGGCGTCGAGCAGTGTTGATTACACCCCTCAATTTGCTTCGGGGCAGCCTCCAGTTTCTGGTTCAGCACTTCAGGTGGACTATACGTACAACGGCGGTGAGTGAATGACAGCCCACACTGACGAAGACGACCGGGGAGACGAGTTGCGTATCAGGAGCTCACGCCAGTCGCACAGACGTGCCTACTGTTGGTCGCCATGTATGGCGGCGACGCTTGGCGGAACCTGATCGCATGAGCCGCACAGGAAGCGGTTGACGTGAGCGACTGCCACGTGCGGCGCACGCTCTCAGAACTGGAAGCAGAAGGCTTGGTCGAAGCCTCAGGGCCGACCAAGCGACGTGAGATGTACTCAGTCACTGAGGACGGGCGCAAGGTCTTGACCGGGATGCGAGACGGCTTGCAGCGGGCGCTAGAGTAGTTACGAGTGTCGATAGTCTGTATAGACTATCCCTGCGGCGGCGGGCTCATGGACTAGACGCTGTGTAGAGATAGACAGCACAGAGGGCGAGGACGGCTTCGGCAGCTTTTGACCCAACAGCCAGCGGGTTCAGACTGCCTTGCATATAGAACGCATCAAGGCTGAATCCTTGAAATACGAATAGCGCGAGGATAGTGACAAGGGCATATCCTGCAGCGACTAAGAACAGTTCAGGCCGCCAGTAGCGGCTGCTGTACAGTACGAGTCCGCCGAGGAATCCAAGCCCGTTCAGGATGAACAGAATGCCCAGCGTCTGACTGAATCCCATGACACGTGGCCCAAGTACCAAGTGGATACCAGCAGTCGCAAGCGCGGCCACAATTGCAAGGTATCCGACTGGATGCGACGGGAGGTTGAAAAGCGAGTCCTGACCTGCAGTTGACTGTGCAGCCATATCTGCTGGCTCGGTCGCGCTATCTGTTAAATCCATGTGTAGTATCCTACAGGATGGGAATCGGGTGTAATAACAGAATCACTGTAGATGAGTAGCCCGCTTGCTGAGCTGGTCCACAATGCCGACATGCTCGCGTCGACGGCGAACGCTACTGTGGCTATCCCTGGGCCGGTACCGGAAGAACCCGAAGCACTTGGTGTTACAAGGCGAATCTCTGATCAGCGATGAGCGATGACTCTCCGTCCATCGGTCCGAACCCACCAGTCACATCGTGGCCTGAATACGACCAGTTGGCCGACGCCGTTGACGCCTACCTTGGCCACGACCCAGACGACCCGGCATGGCGTGACATCTGGCGAGCGCTCGGCGCTATTATGGGCGAGTACCAGCGGCAGGCGTTCATTGATGCGTTCGGTCTCGTTGGACCAGCGGAGAAGCCGTGCATCAGTCGGCTGATCACAGGCGAGGATTGCCGGCCCACTCATGGACACTCCGAATCGGCCGCCACACAGTCCGCCAGCTGACGATCATTCGACGCTGTGGCTTGACGAGAACGGCGAGCCGGCGCTGTATGGGATGCATGTCTACCCGAGTAATATCGAGCGCTTCGATTCCGACGCTCCGCCGTACAACCAGTGGTTCGACCTCTTCCAGTTTGCTTCCGAATGGGGACTAGGGATCTCGATACTCCCGAAGTCGTGGTACGCGATTGGGAGCGCGGTTCATGTTGTCTTCTACCCACCCGAGCGGTTTCGTTCATCAGACACGGATGAGTAATACAGATCAAGAATCTGGGCAGGGGCTGAGATACTGATATGCATCGAATAGGACACTACGGTGCATTGATCTGTTATGTACCGCTCGTCGTAGTACTGATTGTCGTCGGCACTCTCGAGATGGCTTTCGCCGGTGGGGTGTCGTCGTTGGTGGGGCAATGCTTCCAGATTTCGACCAGCGCATGCCCGGCATTTCCCATCGCGGCCCGACACACCGTCTGGTTCGCTCTTGCTGTCGGCACTGTTCTCGACACGGCTGGGACCCTAGTAGGGGGCCCTGAGCTTGGTGCCGTTGGTGCCATCGCCGGGGCCCTTCTAATTGTCCCATACCTCTTGGCCGATGTCCTAACGCTGATGAGGATGCGAAATGCAAATCGAATAAACCCTTTTTATGGGCCTTCTACTTGATCATGGCGGCGATATTGTATACTATGTCTCAATTCGTTGACAATCGGCTGGAGGAGCGTCTCCACGTCGAGGATATCGAATGGACTGGCGAAGAATTGCTCCACGCGATTCGTGAAGTCGACCCCGAGAAGGTACCCGACTGGAGGAACGTATACGACCCTGAAGAAGACGCAGAGTGGAGCACTATTCAGGGCCTGACGCCCTGCGTTTATCGAGCCCTCGCCCTGTTGTGCCGCCGGCTGGTTGGCCTGATTAGCGTGCAACAAATACCCCGAAATCCGGAACAACTGCTATGGGTGCCTGATCCGAGGATCACTGAATAACCAATATTTCAACATATATCCATGTAGAGAGATTCGTATTGGGTCGCAACATCGTTTAAGTTATACTGCGACCGTATAAGTTCACTTGCACGCATTGAGAGATTCTCTCGAAGATTTTTGTCCGACAACAACTGTTCGATAGTTGACGCTAATTCACAAGGATTATCAACAGAGTGGTATAGTGCACAGTTGTCGTATACCTCCTTGAAGGTTTTAATATCTGAGAGAACACAAGGAGTACCAAGTGCCATTGCTTCGGCAACACCAACACAATAGCCTTCCCAGCGGGATGGCATTGAATAAACATCTAACTCCGCCAACAATCGATAGAGTTTATTTTGGTCAATAAGACCAAGAAAGTGGACGTTATTTTCAATTCCCTCGTTCACAACCAGACGTTTTAATGAGTCTTGTAGAGGGCCAGTTCCAGTAATCAGAAGATTGACTTTATATTCTTTGTCCAGTAATTCTGCAACCGCTTTGATAAGTACGTCATGCGCCTTTTGCTCAGTATGCATTGCACCAATTCCGATTAAATATTCATCACGACTTATGTTGCAGTAATCGTATGCTGACCAGTTGGTATTCAGCGATAAGCGCACATCTTTAACCCCATTATAGATGACGTGAACGTCGCCCTTATTGACAATACTTTTTTCCCACGACTGGAATGAGTCATAGACCGATCTAGAAACGCAAGTAACTGCATCAGGGATAATATTCGTCAGTCCATTCAAGACAAGCCCTTTGCGAGAATACGCTTTGTGGTTATTATGTTCAGTAGTAATGATTTTATTATCGGCATGGAGAGCGAGTAGTTTGCTGAGAGATCCTGAGTGAGGGTGGTGCGTGTGTATTATATCATATTCTGTAAATATATCGTGAACCCTGATAGCAGTCGAGCGATTTATTCCGATTGTCGTTTGTGGAGGATTTGCACTGTGTACCTCAATACATTCCATATTTTCAAATTCTGTTATATCAAACCAAGAAAGAATACCAACTTGAATGTTCGTCGATTGTTGTAATTCAATTGCAATATCTGCAGGAATGCTTGTTGGACCGACACTATTTACCACATGGCAGACTCGAATTGTATCCTTATTCATAGTGTTATTTAATTATATTCTAGCTTTTTATCAATTTTGAACATCCATGAAGTCGATCCCAGGAAAGTATCCTTCAGTCCGCGACAACAACCTATCCGGGGCTCCAGCGCTGGTTTCACTGTGGTGCCGTGTCGTTCAAACGGGCGTTTTTTTACCTGAATTAGTCTAACTCGGTGATGATTTCCGTCGCAGACCGACGATTTTATGTACTTCTCTTCAGAGGACTCGATGATTGTCGCTGCGTACGCCCAGACGCTGGCGACACGCTGATCGTGGAAGTTGTCGGCTCAGACAAGTTGACCGCGTCTCGGCAGAAAGTCTATACCGACTCTTGGACGAGTCACTCGCGCTCTGAGTCGAGAGTTCATTTCTTCCCGTATTCTCACGGCCATCCCAGAGTTGACAAGATTCTTTTAGAACACCACTAGTTCGTAGTGGTAATCGAAAATTGGTCAGCGGGGGCAAACTCAACCATTCCTTGGTCTGAGAGGAGCAGGCCCAATAACTCTTCTGGCACACAATACCTAATTTGCCCGCCCTCACGTGTTCGATACTCTAATTCCGTGTTTGGGATAGAGCACGCCACGAAAATTTGCTCTTGCTGGTCGGATCGCTGATTGGTTGGCTCGGAGAGAAACTTCAGAGCATTCTCTGTGTTGACTTTTGAAAGGACACTCTTCGCCTGCTCTCGATCCTTTACCTCAAATCGCTCGGAAGTAAGCATATACAACGGCTTTGCTGACAGAGGGTAATAAATTCAAGTATAATCTTTTTATAATGGATACCGCACAAGAGTCCACCCTCTTCAGTTTGATTGGCATGAAACAAATTAACAAAGAGTTCGAGCGACTGTTAATTAAATATTCTTGTCATATTCGCACGATACCGGTTTTGTTTCAATGAGTAATAGGGAGTAAGCGTTCCGAGGCCCGACAGCTGACCCTCACTGTGGGTTCTCATTCTGAGGGTATATCGTCTCAGAGTGGGCTTTTTCTACATCATTAGAATTCAGAAATGTGGCTTTGATGTCGACACTTCAGGCGGTGAGTCGAGCAGAGAGCAAGTACCTCGTTATCTGGGTAATCCTTCTGACAGGGACTGCCCCCATCACGCCACACCCTAGATAATGTGCAGCAACTCGTCACTGGTGGTACCGACGGTGGTACCACAGCCGAGGCTGATAAAACCGTTGAGCCTGACCCACAGCTCGTGATGGAGATCGCTGACAACCTTGGCGACCAGTTTCTTACTAACGTACTTGAATCAACCATCGCGAAGACTGCCGGTGGCGATGCGGCGAACATCGACGAGTACCGTGATGTTGTTACGAACTACAAGAACGCCGTCAAACACCCACACAAGAATCTCTAATCCCCGAAACAAGAGGAGCGACACTGTGGGGTGATCTCAACGGGGAGACGGGAGCCACCCGACTCCGTCGTCTGGCCGTGGTCAAAGCGCTTGATACGAAACAGCAGCGGCACGCCCTCACGTACAAACAGGTGCAACAGCTCTTTTAGGAGTGTCTCGAAGAGGGACCGTCGCATGATTATGCGTACCGCTGATGGAGGTGGCTGCGAATGCTGATGGGTTCACCTATGGCTCCTATCAGGGACAAAAGTATCTACGGAGCAACGCCAAACAGGTCAAGCAGGCAATCATCGACCAAGCGCTTGACATCGATGCAAGTCTTGACCCTGAGCAGCTGACCGTCGACGGCCTGATTATGTCCTACGCTGCCAGTTCGGCTCCGGGCCCGGAGGCCACAGCAGACGACTCGTGGCAGTACTGAAGCCATTGCTCGCGCACGCCAGTACGGAGCGCGGATACAGCACCGCTTACGAATACGTCGGTGGGCCGCAGACTCCAAGCGCATCGCTCTCGCCGATCCGGAGTGCGTGTCGGCGAGCCAGACGGCTACGGGCCCACCCACCGAGACAGTGTTGATTCTACGCTCAGGCAGTAATCAACGCTGAGGATACAATCATGTGGCGAGATAGTCCTACCAACCGCGGGCTCGTGCCAATCCGTGATGCGGATCTTCATGAACTCATAGGCCATGAGAACATATAGGAGTCTCCCCACCCTCCAATGAACGCGTTCACCAAGCAGCTCGCCACATCGACAACCCGGACATCAACCATGCGTAACTGCCCATATTCCCCCGACGATATCTTCCACGATTGCAAACATCCTAGCCCTGACGACGCGGTTGTGGTGAACACGCCGGCAGTCTTAGTCACGGACTGGAATCTCGACGGCCGTGACACGACCGTCTCGGAGGACAGCCCTGAGTACCTCGCTGATGACACTGTTGTCATCGTTGTCTATCGCCAGACGCTGGACCACCACCGACCACAGTACGCCGGAGACCAGCCAGTTAAACTCTCCACACTACATGCCGACAACATCTCGTTCTACGCCTACCCAACGTCGCGACTCGAGACTATCGACAGCCACAGCCCGACGGCGGTCGCCCTCGATGAGATCCAGCCGACGCCGTACTATGTCTGCCTTCTACTATGAGGCAAACCGTGAGTTCATCGCCAGTACCCGTGAGCGCGGTTATCCATCCCAGAGCTGGTGGTCCGTGTCGTCGACGAGGGCTACGAAGTCGTCAACGGGCATAAGCGACTGTGGGTTGCCTACGTCACTGATTTAGAGTCCATTCGGACCCACGTGGTCCATCTCGGCGAATGTGAAGCGATCAAACGCTTCGTGCCAAACCACTTCGATGGGAGTTCCTCTCAGCCCGGGGCCGACGTCGCAACAGCGAGGCTTCGTGAGCGCTGGGAAGGCCGGATAGCAGATCTTAACATTCCATCGGAGCACCTGCAGACGACACAAGGTCAAGAGGAGCAAGCGTCAATATGAATCAGGGTGGACACGCAGAGTTGTCGGATCTCCCGCCAAGTCCGTCGCTGGTGCATCGCGTACTCAAATGGTATGACGCTCCTTGAGGGAGAACGTCGCGAAGATGTGTCTGATACCGAGATTGCGAGGTCGACGATTTATTGTATAATGCACGCAGCCGCTGAGTACTTCGGAATTGGACCGGAAAACTAGACAGACAACAGTGGTGCGGCTCAATCTAACCGAACTTGAAATTGACCACCCGGACATGACTCAGACGACCAGATGCTTCGCGACCGTCAAAGGCGACTCGAAGCTCGCTGACAGCGGCGCGACGACGCTTGGCTCCTACAATGGCGGTCAACAGCCCTCGGTGATGACTGATGACCGATCAAGGGACTATCGCTGACTGACTTCCTTCACCGAAATGGACTGTTGTGGGTGGAGAAACCAATATTGACATTGTAGTCAACAACATCTTCCACAACCTTCGCAGCTGCCTCGTCATACGGATTACCTATCAACTGTCCACCTGATTCGCCTGCCGCTGCAACGATCGGCACTGACACAGGCAGCGCTTCTGTCAGCTTTTTTTAGTTCTGCCTTGGCTTGTTGACTCAGTCAGCCCAACATTCGTGCTCAGCGCTGGTATTCAGATGGTCCGTGGCTTCTTCAATACGTCCAATGAAAAATTGCAGGCGGCCACAGAATTTCTGGTGTAGCTACTGCTATCAGTATAGTCTGTCCTGAATTACCCAGTAAGGAAGACACTAGCAACACAAATAGCATATACTAAACATATAGATTAATCAGGCACTGTCTAGTTCTGAATCTCCTCAGCTGGCGTTCGTCCGTCGAGTGCTTGGTTCGGTCGTTCGTGGTTGTAGTGGTGT
>NZ_BMPD01000008.1 GCF_014647415.1 Haloarcula sebkhae
AACGCGGTTCGCCGCCACCATTCATACCTTTCACAGCCCACTCGGGAGAGATATCTCTCCCGAGTGGGCTTTCCGTATTTATGCAGCGCCAGCCTGACGAGTGAGTACGCAGAGGACAGCGGCAGTACCGCCCAGTGCGGACGGATATGAACTATTAATACTGCAACGGCGTCGAGTTAATACATGGGCGTTGTAAGTATCTCGATGCCGGACGAACTGGAGGAGCGAATCGACACGTTCGCCGACGAACACGGGTACACAGGTCGCAGCGAGGTCGTTCGGGAAGCGGTGCGGAATCTGATGGGGGAGTTCGAAGACAAGCGACTGGAGGATCGTGAGTTGATGGCGATCGTCACCGTGCTGTTCGATTACGAGACGACGACGGTCGAGGAGAAGATGATGCATCTCCGCCACGACCACGAGTCCATCGTTGCGTCGAACTTCCACAGCCACGTCGGTGACCGGTACTGTATGGAGCTGTTCGTGCTGGAGGGCCAGCTGGAGGACATCTCCGCGTTCGTCGGCAAAGTCCGAGCCACTAAGGATACCCTGTCAGTCGATTACTCGGTGCTGCCGGTCGATGACATAAATATGTTCACGTGAGTCCGTGTCGGCTCCGGAAAGCGATGCCGCCTCTTTGAATTATACGAACTGTTTGGGGCCTTCAGTAGGCGTTTAAGTCGGGCCCGCGTAGGCGGCGGCGATGAAAGACTCTATTCTCGATACAATCGGGTCCCCACTGGTCTCGGTTCGCGCACCGGAGGGGGCGACCGTTGCGGCGAAGGTCGAGTCGTTCAACCCTGGCGGGTCCGCGAAAGACCGGCCAGCGAAGTATATGATCGACGAGGCTGAGCAAAACGGGACGCTCGAACCGGGTGATACGCTCGTCGAACCGACGAGTGGGAACACCGGCATCGGGATGGCGATGGTCGGGGCGACGAAGGGGTACGACGTAGTGCTGGTGATGCCGTCCTCGAAGTCGCCGGAGCGCCGACAGATAATGAAGGCGTACGGCGCGGAAATCGACCTGGTCGAGGGAGATATCTCCGACGCGAAGGATCGCGCGGATAAGCTGTGCGAGCGCGATGACTACGTTCAACTCCGACAGTTCGAGAATCCGGCGAACCCGACAGCACATTACGAGACGACGGGCAAGGAAATACTCGAACAGGTGGGTGACCGGACTGTCGATGCGCTGGTCGCGGGCGTCGGTACTGGTGGAACGCTCACCGGCACTGGCCGTCGACTGCGTGAAGCGTTCCCTGAGATGGATATCGTCGCGGTCGAGCCGGCGGACAACGCCGTCCTTTCGGGGATGGAACCGGGTACCGGCGAGGATAGCTTCCAGGGAATGGGACCGGGATTCGTCAGCGACAACTTGGACACCGATCTGCTGGAAGACGTGGTGACGGTCGAACTCTCGGCTGCGGAGGACGAGTGCCGGCGGCTTGCCCACGAGGAGGGTATCCTCGTCGGGCAGTCATCGGGCGCATCGAATCTCGCCGCGCGGAAGGTGGCTGAGCAACTCGTCGCGGACGGCGTCGACGATCCGCTCGTGGTCACGGTCTACTGGGACAGCGGCGAGCGGTACATGTCGACCGGAATGTTCGACTGAGAACTGTCCGTTCTATGCGCGCGGCGTGATCCGAGTTAGGCTCCGAACTCCGATTCGGTCACTCTGACGATGAGCGTGTCATCCACGTCCTGAAGATCGTATTCGGGAATCGTGTCGCCGGTCCGTGTCAGGAGCATCGGCTCGACAAGTTCAGGCGGGCGCTCGGTCTCTTTCGCCTGTATGCCAGTCGTTGCTTCCGACTCTCCCTCCGACGAGGCTTCGTCAGTAGATTCGTCGGGTACGTCCGACTCGACAATACCGTACACTTTGAGAAAGCGACCGGTATCCTCTGGCGCAATGTCGTCGTCCCGGATCGCCGCGGCGAGGTCCCGGGAGAGCCACTCCGTTTCACTGATCGACGGGTCACGCACGAACGCAGCGTCGGCGAAACGAACGAGATACCAGTTCAGGTCGTTGAGCAACGCAACCGCCGCGCCGAGGCTCACGGTGTCGACGGCGACGGTATTCGCGAACGGCTCCTGCAGGTCGTAGGTGGCGAGTGCGTTTCGCGCAGTCTCGCGCGAGAGGAGTTCGTACCGGAGATTCACGTCCTCGCTCCCGACGAGACAGACCTGCGTCATGGCTCAACCCTGGCCCGCCCCGGAAATTTAGCTTTCGATGGGGATGACAGCGCGGTCCTGCGCACAGACTTTGGCACGCTCGAACAGGTCGTCGGGTTCGGCTGCCCGAACCGCTTCCAGCGAGGCATTGGTTTCCGGATGCGATGGCGCGACACGGTTGCAACCGGTGTCGATTGTCGAGTCATCGAAGGTCCCGATAGTCCGCGCGTGATTGGTTATCTCGGACTTGTCGACGGTGAGGTTCGGTCGGTACACCGGGAGCGTGGTCGCGGCATCGGTGACTGCGATGTTCGCGCTTGTCTGGCTGGACTTCTGCCCGATAGCTTCGCCGGTGACGATGCCGACAGCGTCGCATTCGTGCGCGATAGCCTCGGCGACTGCGAGCATGAACCGGCGGAGAACGAGCATTCGGAGCGACCCGAGGTTTTGAGAGAGGTCGGTGACGACGTCACCGGCGTCGATTACGGACAGCGACAGGTCGTGTCCGGGTGCGTACGAGGCGAGTGTTTCGATGGTCGAAACGGCTCGCGCCCGGTGGTCGGGGCCACCGTAATCACCGAGGTCGACGTAGACAGGAAGCACGGGTGTGCCGCGTTTCATCAGTTTCCAGGCGGCGACGGGCGAGTCGATGCCGCCGCTGACGAGAGCGACGACGGGTCGCTGGGTCCCGAGCGGGAGGCCACCGGGTCCCGGACGTTTCTCACAAAAGACGTAGGCCTCGTCGGCACGACACTCGACGAACAGTTCGAAATCGGGGTTGTCGAGGTCGACAGCGGGCTCACCGCCCAGTTCCTCGATTGCCTCCCAGACGGCGGTACCACCGTCGGACTCGATGTCCGTGCTCGAAAAGGGATGTGCCTCCGCTGGTCCCGCCCGCCGGGCGCTAACAGCGAAAGTACCGCCGTCGTACTGCTCCCGTGCGGTCACGGCCAGTGCATCTTTGATTGCGGACAGCGTCGAGTCGACGGTCGTGACCGCCGAGGCGGAGGTGACGCCGAACGTATCGGCCGCGGCCGCGGTCACGTCCTCGGGCTGGTCGGTGTGGACGAACAGCCGGTTCCGTCGTTGTTCGATATCCCCTGAGAGGGCGCGCGCGTCGAGCATCGCACGGATGTTGTCCGCCAGCTGGTCCTCCATCTTCCGGCGGACCTGGTCGCTCTTGACGCCGAGTTCTCCGTGGCGAACGAGCACGCTGTCGGCGTCTGGTGGATGCATGTCCGCGAGTTGACTACCGGCGAGTAAAGGGGTGTCGCCTCGCCGTCTCAGAACGTCGAGAGGTTGCCCTCGATGACCTGCCGCGTGATGTCGGTCACGTCGGCGAGTTCGTCGTCGATTGTGGCCTGGATATCTGCTTCGACATCGCCGACCGCGACGCCGTCTTCGGTGACGACCGTCGCGTCGGCGACGTGGGGCTCGTCGATCGGTGACCCGATCTGTGAGAGCAGGCGCATCTGGACCTGCCGGATGCCGTCGACCTCATTTGCGACAGACTGTGCGATTGCTGTCGAAAGGAGGTTGTATATCTTCCCGATGTGGTTGACGGGGTTCTTCCCGGACGTCGCCTCCATGCTCATCGGCCGGTTGGGCGTGATGAGGCCGTTCGCACGGTTTCCGCGGCCGACGGAACCGTCGTCGCCCTGCTCGGCACTGGTCCCGGTGGTGGTGAGATAGATGGACTCGGCGTCGTAGTCGTCGGCCGTGTTGACGTGGACCGTCACGTCCCGGTCGGTGTACTCCTCGGCGAGGTCGGTGACGAACGCTTGGACGTCCGAAACGGCGGATTTGTACGTTTCGAGGTCAGGAACGTGCTCGTCGACCATCGCAACGGCCACGGTCACGTCGATGTGGTCGCCCTCCCGCTTGCCCATCACCTTCACATCCTGACCGACGACCGGGTTGGACTCGGCGTACTCGCCGGTCAATTTCTGCTCGGTGTTGCGGACGATCTGCTCGGTTTCCGTTAGCGGGGCGTGGCCGACACCGTAGCTGGTATCGTTCGCCATCGGCACTGTCGCCTCTTCGCCGAACACGGTCTGGAGGTCGCCCGACCCTTCGCCGAACTGGACGTCGACAATGACGTCGGACCCGAGGTCGAGATGCGGGAACTGCTCGTCGAGGTAATCACGTGCGGCCCGCAGAGCGATGCTTTCGGCTGGGATACGCTCGCCGTCGAACTTCTTCGTCGCTCGGCCGACGACTAGGATGTAGATCGGCTCAAGCACTTCGCCGCCGCCGTACGCGGGGGCGGCAGTGCCGGCGACGAGCTGTGTCTCGTCTGTGTTGTAGTGCAGAACTGTGCCGAACCGGTCGATGTACGTCTGTGCCAGCGCACGCGACACTGTCTCCGCGATGCCGTCACAGATAGAGTCCGGATGGCCGATACCCTTGCGCTCTACGACTTCGATGTCCTGATCTTCGACGGCGAGCCCGCTCGCAGGTTGGACGTGGATGTTCCGCTCGGTCATTGTCGCAACTTCGTCTGGCCGGGTTCTATAACTTACGGGAACAGATAATAGCGGAATGATTACTCGTTCGCATCGCTAAGTAGCATACCGAGATAGGAGGTTCGCTGCTGGTCGCTGGGGTCTAGATTGAGATCCTGAAGCACCTCGTAGGCTCCCTCTCGAACGGGTTCGATGTCGCCGTCGGTCTCCCGTTCCACTTCGACGAACTCGCCGACATCGTCGACAGCGTCGAGCGTGACGTCGTATTCCCGAACTTCGTACACCCGACGGTTCTTGCGTACGGTCGCCGCGGGCTCGAAGCCGAGGTGCTGGACGATCGCGTCGATGTCGTCGCCGTCCTCGACGCCTGTTTCGAACTCCTCTCGGCTCTTCGACTCCGCTTCGAGGAGCGGCCCCTTGTAGGTGACTTTCGCGTTTGTCTCCCCTTTTCTGGTCTCGCGGCGGACCCGGAACGCCTCGTCTGTCTCGGCGAAATCCCGATGGGGGGCGTCGTAGTACGTGTCTGTCTGGATCACCGTGTCGACTTGTTCGGCTTCGAGTTCGTCGAGTCGCTCCGCGACAGCCTCGATGTCCGCTGGCACTTTCACCTCGACTTCGTACATACTGTGGGGCTGGACCGGGTCGCTGAAAAACGCTCCCGTCGACCGCGCCATTTACTGTGTCCGCTCTCTCGGGTAGTAGTATGGCCGGTCGCTATGAACCGATCGATTCCCCGGACGAGACGACCCTCTTTCCGTACCACGACCTGACGCCGCCGACAGTTGCAACGGTCGCGCGCGCCCGGCAACGCATCCGACAGCACCTCCCGGAAACGCCGCTGGTCCGCAGCGAAGCCCTCTCCGAAGCTCTCGATGCGGATGTCTTGCTCAAGCGGGAGGATACCCTCCCAACTGGCGCGTTCAAAGTCCGTGGCGGTGTAAACCTTGTCGCGTCCCTCGACGAGGAGTTCAGGGACGCTGGGCTGCTCGCTGCGAGCACGGGCAACCACGGCCAGTCTATCGCCTGGGCCGGCCGTGAGTTCGACGTGCCGGTCACCATCGGTGTCCCGGCGGACGCGAACGCCGGAAAGGTCGACGCACTGGAACAACTCGGTGCGGAAGTCATCCAGTACGGCGAGGACTACGACGAGGCCCGCGAGCACATCGAGGACTTGGCGACTCAGCGTGCGGCGCGCTACGTCCACTCGGGTAACGAACCGAAACTACTCGCCGGTGTTGGCACAGCAGGTCTCGAAATCCTCGACGAACGGCCCGACGTTGACCGCGTGTTCTGTCCTGTCGGCGGTGGTACCGCCGCGGCCGGGTACTGCACGACACTCGGAGCGATGACGGACGCCGCTGTCGTCGGCGTGCAGGCTGCGGGTGCGCCCGCAGTGTACCGTGCCTGGCACGAGGAGACGCTGGAGGCCCTCGACAGCGTCGACACCATTGCCGAGGGCGTCGCGACCCGGGTGCCGTTCGCCCTCCCGACCGAAATACTGCAGGCGGAACTCGCTGATTTCCGGCTCGTGTCAGAGGACGCAATTGCGGACGCCGTTGCCCGCCTGTTCGAGACAGACCGCATCGTAATGGAAGGGGCCTGTGCGACGGCTGTCGCCGCAGCGTTTCAGGCTGGAGACGAATTACGTGGCGAGACAGTCGTTCTCCCCATCTCAGGGCGGAACATCGACCGCGAGAAGTTCGACCGGTTGTTGGCTGAAAGCGAGTACTGACTGGCTACTGCCACAGTTGCTCGACCGCTGCTGACCGGGAAACGTTGTCCTTAAGAGTGCCACGACTGACGAACAGGGTATGAGCAACGAGTCTGAGACTGACGTAGACGAGGAGACTGCAGACGAAGAAGAACAGGCTGAGGGACTCCAGAAAGGCGATGTTGTCAAGCTCGCTTACACCGCCCGCACCGTCGACGGCGGCCAGCTTGTCGACACAACCGACGAGGAAGTCGCCGAAGACGACGGTATCGACACCGAAGAGCAGGAGTTCGGCCCGCGCACCATCGTGCTGGGCGAGAACCACATCTTCCCGGACGTCGAGCAAGACATCTACGGGAAGGAAGTCGGCGACGAGGGTGACGTGACCGTTGCGGCCGCCGATGCCTTCGGCGAGTACGACGAGGAAGAGGTCCGAACGGTCTCAAAGGACAAGATCCCTGAAGACGACCGCTACCCCGGCGCGCACGTCGACATCGAGGGCGAGCACGGCCACGTCGAGACCATCATCGGTGGCCGCGCGCGAGTGGATTTCAACCACCCGCTGGCCGGTGAGGACGTCGAGTACGACTACGAAGTCCTCGAAGAGGTCACGGACCGCGAGGAGAAGGCCCAGGGCATCATCCAGATGATGCTCGACATGGAACTCGACGTGTGGTTCGAGACTGACACCGTCGAGGAAGAACAGCTCGTCGAGAGCGAGGACGACGAAGACGAGGATGAAGAGTCCGAGCCCGAGTACGAGACCGTCGAAGTCGAGAAGGAGACGCTCTATATCGAGGCGACGCCGCAGCTGACGATGAACCAGCAGTGGATGATGGGCAAACAGCAGATCGCCCAGCAGCTGACCCAGCTCCTCGACATCGACCGCATCATCGTGCAGGAAGAGATCGGTGGCGGCGGTATGGGCATGCCCGGCATGATGGGCGGTATGGGCGGTGCCGGTGGCGCTGACATCGAGGACGCGCTGGAAGACGCCGACGTTGACGCCGAGGAGATCGTCGAAGAGATCGAAGGCGCTGAAGAGTAACTGCACCGCGAGCACGCGAGCGGTTCTGCAGTGTTGAGCCTCAGCGACTAGTTCCGCGACACCGCAGCTCCGAGCGATAGCGGCTGCTATTTTCTGAGGGCATAAACGGGAGAACCGTTATACGCACGACACGTCATCACTACCTATGCGAGTATCGCTGGTGTACCCGTCACTGCTCGCGCTCCCGCCGGGAATTGCGTTTGGCGTCGGAACGGTCGTGCTAACAGGCAGCACCGGAATCGGACTGGCAGCGGGTATCGGCGTCGGTCTCGGACTGTTCCTGTTGATACTCGTCGGCACTGAGCTCGGCTCAACGGACAGGGAGCCACGGCCCGGCGGCGAATAGATCAGGCGATGTCGCGGCTCGTGTCGATGCTGACCTCTTCGACGAGATTGAGCTTGATGATGTCGGTGGGCGCTCGCCCGCCGCGGAACTTCGGAATCGCGAGGCGGTTTTCCACCTCGTCACCGGCCGTCGTGGTGTTGAGCTGGAACACCACGTCAGCGAAGTGCTCGGTCGTATCCCGAAGCGGTGGCACGTCACGGCCATCGAGGCAGTGGACGATAGCGAGGCTTCCGGTGTTGACGATGTGGTTCTGCAAGTCGTTCATGAACGCGCGAAAGCGCGAATGTGGCTCTTGGGCTTCCAGCACGTCGAGCGGATCGACGATGAGGTTCGAGGTCTCCGGCAGCGCCGAGACGAGCTTGCCGGCGTTGTCGAGCGGCGCTTCGCCGGAGATGTGTCGGACCGTCGGGTCGCCGGTGTTGGCCGGCGTCTGTTCGATGCTCGCGATGACGGATTCGGCGGTCCGATCGAGTGACAGCCATAGCGTCCCGCGCGTGGCGGTGAGTTCATAGAGGAACAGCTCCGCCTGGCTAGCCGGCTGGGCAGAGAGCACGACGATACTCCCGGCAGGGATGCCACCATCGAGCTTTCTGTCGAGGACGTCGATCCCCGTTCGCAACCGGTTGGCCATACCACTGAGGACTTATTTTCCCACGAGATTAAGTATTCCGCTTGGCGAGAACGTTCGCTATCGCGACGTATTTTGCCGCCGCCCGGTCCGACTCCAGCGGTTTCGACACCGACGGAACGTGTACCGTCTCTGGGCAGGACAGCAGTGGCGATGGGTTTACGGACCCGTCACTGCCGACGAGGACCGCGAGCGCGGGCGGGGCATCGAGCGCACGGGCCATCGCCGCAGTCTTGGCTGCGTCGGTAAGGCTTTGGCGGGTTGGTGCGCTCACGAGCACTGTCCTGTCAGCCGCCCGCAGCGGCCGGGCGGCGTCCGGGCCAGCCCCGGCCGGACAGTCGAGTATCACCGGGCGATTACGTCGGGGCAGTGTGTCGATGGCAGTGTCGACAGCGGCTTCGGTTGCGTCCTGACAGGGGAGTACGTCGACGTTCTCGACGGCCGTCGCGCGCTGCGCAACTGTGGTCGGCTCAGCCGAGACTGTGATATCAGCGATTCCGGGTGCCGGGTCGACCCCAGCGCGACGGTGGAGGTTCGGCATATCACGATCGGTGTCCACGACCAGCGACCGTCTGGTCGGCGTCCCCAGTGCCTGACCCACGCCGAGGGCGATGGTCGTTTTGCCACAGCCACCCTTGCCGCCAGCGATTGCGAGCATACTGGGGATGGACCGTCTATCGGGTTTGAAACCTTGTACTGGAGTCGAGAACATTGACAACCGAACTGGGTCGAAAGGACTGGCTTACGTCGGTTGGCCGTTGCCTACTCTTATACGGTCGTTATACGCTGTACGCCCCCTGTCCACAGCGGGCCTGTGTTTTCAACGGCGACGGTTCCGACAGCCGAACCGTTCGAGTCCGTTCTCAATGGGCCTTGATAGCGTGTGTGTAACAATATTGGTGACACCGTGACTGTGGGTATGGGTAGTGGACCGAACACGGCCCTTCAGTTATACAGTATCCGCACCCTGTCCGAACCGCTCCCCGAAATCGTCCGTCGTGTCGGCACTGCAGGCTACGATGGGGTCGAATTCGCTCACCGGTTCCACGAGGAACCGCCCAAAGATATCGCAGCAGCACTTGATGACGTGGATCTCGAACCGGTCGCTGTCCACGCGGACCTCCCAGAGATTGAGGCTGCGTTGGACGGAGAGTCAGACCTGCTGGTCCGGTGTCGAACAGTAGGCTGTGACACACTCGTTATCCCGCATTTATCGGCGTCCGAGCTTCAAACTCGGAGCGATATCCGCGCGCTCTCCCACCGGCTTCGCGACGTAGCAGCCGGCCTCGAAGCGTGTGATATGCAGCTCGGGTATCATACCGGACGACGGACATTCCGACCCTTCCTTCCGGATGCGGCGGGCAAACTCATCGACGAAACGCCGATACCCGCAGCCGTCGGGGAATACACACACCAGGCGCTGACTAACTTTCAGGCGACCGATCAGACGACGATACCGAGTGAGACACCCATGTGGAACCTGCTCGCTCGAACCATGCCGGCGGAACTCACGTTCGAACCGGAGGTCGCTGAGATCCGTGAGGCCGGCTACGACCCAGCCGAGTTCCTTTCACTCGGTGGTGAGCGTATCGAGATGGTACACCTCCGGGATGTCGCTCCAATCGGGCCGTTCCGGGGCTACACGGACGTCCCACACGGAGAGGGCGTTGTAGATATGGAGGCAGTTCTGGACGCCGCCAGCGACGCTGGCGTCGACTGGGTGATCTACGAAAACGAACTCGACAGCGACCCGATGGCGAAGATCGATCACGGGAGGGAAACGCTAGAATGTCTCCTTGACGGGAGTAAGCCGTCGCGAAGTTCCACACGGCTGTCAGCCACGAGTTCGTGACCGCCGTCGGTCGGTGTTAGCCCGGCTATAACAATACTGGTGCACCCGAACGGCTGGGACATGAACCTCCATCACGAGCGCATCGAAGCCTCGCCACCGGCGAGCACGATGAGCTTCTGTCTCACGACCGACCTCACGGGGAACGGTCGGCCAGATGTTATCGTCGGGGCGCTCGGCGACGAACATGAGGTCCAGTTCCCACTCGTCGACAAGTCAGTCGACTTGCTGTCCGTGTTCGGCATGGGGCCGCTGGCCCGCTGGCTCCAGACGAACGTGTTCTGGTACGAGAACCCCGGCTGGGAGCGACACGACGTTGCCAGCGCACCGGAACTCTCCGTCGGCGGCTCGCTCGGTGATATAACGGGAAACGGTCGTCCGGACATGGTCGCCGGCCAGAACATCCACCAGCACAAACTGTGGTGGTTCGAGATACCGGACGACCCCCGGGAGCAGTGGACGCGGCGGCTCATCACTGACGACTTCGAGAAGTATCACGACACCGCTGTGGCGGACGTGGACGGCGATGGCCAGAACGAGGTTATCGGACTGTCTCAGGAGTCCAAGACGGTGTTCTACTACGATATTCCCGACGACCCGACCCGGGAGCCGTGGCCGGTGACGAACCGCCACATCGTCGCCGAAGACCTCGATGTTGAAGGTGTCGCTGTCGAAGATGTCGACGGCGACGGCGAGGTCGAGATCGTCGCCGGCCCCAACATCTTCGACCGGACGGCCGATGGGTGGGACCGGGAGCCGATCGCCGAGGGCTGGCAGTGTACCCGCGTCGCTATCGAGGACATCGACGGCGACGGCGATCTGGAAATAATCCTTGTCGAGGGTGACGAACCGTACCTCGACGACCGCCCGGCCAGGCTGGGCGTGTTCGACCCGCCCGAGTGGGACCTGACTTTGTTGCACGACGACCTCTCGAACCCACACAGCCTCGACGTGGCGGACCTCGACGGCGACGGGAGTCCCGACATCTTCGTCGCGGAAATGGGGCTTGAGGACGGACACGAACCGCGACAGCTCGTGTTCCACAACGACGGCGCGGGGAATTTCGAGCAGAAAGAACTGAATACCGGTATCCCTACCCACGAGGCGAAGGTCGTCGACCTCGACGGTGACGGCGTTCCCGATATCGTCGGCAAGGCATACACCGAGCCACGCGTCGACGTCTGGCAGAGCAATCCCTGACCCGTATTGCTATTTCGGCCGCTATTTCTTTCTGACCTGATGATGTAAGCGACCGTTCAATTCCCGTGTCGGGGGATTCAAGACCGTCCGGAGCGCGGTACCGAGTGAAATGCGGCACGACCACATCATCAGCGCGAAACAACTCTCGCGGGGCGACATCGAGACGGTGCTCGACCGCGCGGCTGACATCGCAGCTGACCCGGGGGCGTTTGCGGACCGGCACAGCGACACGTTGCTTGGGCTCCTCTTTTTCGAGCCGAGTACCCGGACGAAGATGAGCTTCACAACGGCGATGAAACGCCTCGGCGGCGACATCGTCGACATGGGTTCTGTCGAGTCCTCCAGCGTGAAGAAAGGCGAGTCACTGGCCGATACCGTCCGCGTCGTTGAGGGGTACACCGACGCGCTCGTGCTCCGGCATCCCATGGAGGGGTCCGCAAAGATGGCGAGCGAATTCGTCGACGTGCCGCTCGTCAACGCCGGCGACGGGGCCGGCCAGCACCCGACACAGACGCTGCTGGACCTCTACACGATCCGTGAGAACGCGGGCTTCGACGACCTGACTATCGGTATCATGGGTGACCTGAAGTACGGACGGACGGTCCACTCGCTGGCCCACGCACTCACGACCGTCGACGCCAGTCAGCACTTCATCAGTCCGGAGTCGCTTCAGCTTCCGCGTTCAGTCCGCTACGACCTCCACGAGGCCGGTGCGGGCGTCCGCGAGCACACCGAACTCGACGAGATACTCCCGGAACTGGACGTGCTCTACGTGACGCGCATTCAGGCCGAGCGGTTCCCGGACGAGAGCGAGTATCGCGAAGTCGCCGGCCAGTACCAGATCGACGCTGCCACGCTTGAGGCGGCCAAGGACGATCTGACCGTGATGCACCCGCTTCCGCGGGTCGACGAGATTGCCCACGATGTCGACGAAACCACTCACGCACAGTACTTCCAACAGGCCCACAACGGCGTCCCGGTACGGATGGCGCTGCTTGACCTGATGCTTGGAGGCGACCAATGAGCAACAACGACCAGCAACTCCGCGTCTCGAAGATCCAGAACGGCACCGTCATCGATCACATTGCGGGTGGACAGGCGCTGAACGTCCTGGCAATTCTCGGCATCGACGGCACCAGCGGCGACTCCGTTTCCGTCGCGATGAATATGCCCTCGGACCGTCTGGGGCACAAAGATGTCGTCAAAGTCGAGGGCCGCGAACTCTCCCAAGACGAGGTCGACGTACTCTCGCTCATCGCCCCCGCAGCGACGATCAATATCATTCGCGACTACGATGTCGTCGAAAAAGGCCGCGTCGAGCGGCCGTCGGTCGTCGAGGGCGTCCTCGAATGCCCGAACCACAACTGCATCACGACCGAAGACGAACCAGTCGACTCGCGCTTTGCCGTCGGCGACGACGGCGTCCGCTGTGAGTACTGCGATACGATCATCCGCGACGACCTGCCGGCACACATCCTCGCAGAGTAGGCTGTTCTTGCTGTCGTTTGGCTACTGTAGCCAGATGCTCGCAAAGGAGTCGAAGTAGTCTGCACCAGTATCGACCAGTACGTGGTCCGCGCCGAGTGCCGTCACGCGGTTGGACACCGAGTCGATGTGGGCGTCGAGCCGCGACTGGTACGTCTCGGCTAGCGAGCCGCTGAAATACGATCGGCGTGTCTCGTCACTTTCCGGGTCGGCAAACAGCACGTCACCGACGACGCCGGGGTCTCGCTCCCCCGGGGCGACCACGCGGACTAACAGTACGTCGGCGTCGTTACGTGCGAGCGCGGCGACACCGGATTCGAGTGCCTCTGGCTCGGCCAGGCAGTCGCTGAACACGACGACGAGTGAGCGCGAGCGAATGCGTTTGGCGTATGCCTCTAGGGCGGATTCGAAGTCCGCTTTCTCCGCCGGCGAAACCTCGTTCAGTTGGTCGATGAGCGAGAGGAGTTCGCCCCGGTTCGACTGGCCTGTATCGATACGGTCCACCCGGTCGCGGAACGTACAGAACCGGAAGTCATTGTTCTCTTCGGCGGTGAGATAGGCGAAGCCGAGCCCGAGCTTGGCGGCGTACTCGAACTTGTGGCTCGCCGCGTCGCCGTAGTCCATCGATGCACTCGTGTCGACGAGTAGGTGGACGGTCAGGCTCCGTTCTTCCTCGTACTGCTTGATAAAGTATTCCTCGGTGCGGGCGAACAGCTTCCAGTCGATACGCCGCGTGTCGTCCCCCGGCGAGTAGCGCCGGTAGTCGCTGAATGTGAGTCCTTCCCCGACTCGCGGGGACTCCTGATCCCCCTGCCGAATCGAGGTCGTCTGGCGGTTCAGCGCCGCGGTGAACCGGCCGAGCTCGTCCAGAAAGTCCGGCTCGATAGTCACGGCTGTCCCTCCCACTCTTGCTGGGCCGCCCGCTGAACCGCAGTCACCGGGTAGTTCATTCCAGTAGGGTCGCGATGAGGTCGTCCGCCGTCCGTCCCTCCCGCTCGGCCCGGAAATCCACGATAATCCGGTGCCGGAGCACAGGGGCGGCCAGCGCCTCAATGTCCTCGCCGGTGACGTGCGAACGGCCGTGGAGGAACGCCCGTGCCTTCGCCGTCTGGACGAGCGCCATGCTCGCCCGCGGGCTGGCACCGAACTCGATGTCGTCGGCCTCGCGGGTCCGACGGACGAGCTGGACCGCCCGGTCACGCAGATCGTCGGCGATGGGCATTTCGCGGACGAGTTGCTGAATCTCCTGAATCTCCGTGCGGGTCAGCGAGCGCTCGACGGGGACCTGTTCCGCGCCGGCGGTGTACATGTCGACGATGGTCCGCTCCTCGTCGTACTCCGGGTAGTCGACCAGCAGCTTCAGCATGAAGCGGTCGGTCTGGGCCTCCGGGAGCGCGTAGGTCCCCGACTGGTCGATGGGGTTCTGGGTGGCCAGGATGAAGAAGGGGCGCGGCAGTTCGTATGTCTCGCCCGCGGCAGTCACCTGTTTCTCCTGCATCGCTTCCAGTAGGGCGGCCTGTGTCTTCGGCGTCGCCCGGTTGATTTCGTCGGCTAGCACGACGTTGGCGAACACTGGTCCCTTCTCGAAGACGAACTCACGCCCGCTGTCGGTTTCGCGGATGATCTCGGTCCCGGTGATGTCGGAGGGCATCAGGTCCGGGGTGTTCTGAATCCGGGAAAACTGAAGGTCGGTCACCTCCGCGACGGTCCGGACCATCGTTGTCTTCCCCAGTCCCGGGTTCGATTCGAGCAGGGCGTTGCCGTCAGCCAGGATACAGATGAGCAGTTGCTCCAGTACCTCCTCCTGGCCAACGATCCGTGTGGCGATCTGTTCACGTGCGTTCGCGATCTTCTGCTGTAGTTCGTCGATGTCTTGCTCTGGGCTCATGGGTCGGTGTCCTCGTCGTCTGTGTCTCGGTCTCGAATCCTGAGATTGTACTCGCGGATGAGGTCCGCATCTTCGACTTCTTCCTGGCTGGCGAACCCGGCCTGCTGACTGTCGACCGTGCCGCCACCGCTCCCCGGCTCCCCGGCGTCCGGCGACGATGGGAACGACTGGTCCCGGTCGATTTCCTCCTCACCGCCAGTCGAATCGATCTCGGCGGTGAGGTTCTCGTCGCCGGCCTGCACGTCCTCGCTGTCGCCGAGTATCGCGTCGCCGTCTTCGAGCCCCTCGTACTCGCTGGGCCGGTCGTTCGGCGACTCCGTCTCGACCGGGTTGCGGTCGAGTAGGCCGATGTCGACGACGGCCACCTGCACTGTCGCCAGGCTCAGCAGGATAACGACGATAAGCGTGCCGAGCAGCCGCCGGCTATCGACGAGTGCGATGCTCGAACTCTGTTTCAACCCATCGAGAACATCCTCGTAGAGCCGGGCCGCCATCCGCGTTTCGGCCCCGTCCTCGACCGCGTCCCGGGCCGTTCGGAGCGCGTCGGTGACGTTCGCGTTTGCGGCCTCGAACTGCTCGACGAGCGGCTGGCGGACCCGGTGCAGGTACTCGCCGATGAACCAGACCCCCCCAACGGCGAGGCCGACGACTGCACCCGTGGGGAAGGTCAGCTTCGGTATCGAGCGGCCGACAGCTGCCCCGACCGGGTCCGTCACCGCCGCCGGAACTGACACCTGTGTCGGGAGTTCGGCCGGCGAGAGGACAGTCAGGAGGATGTTCACCAGGAGAAAGATCAGCACCGCGTCAACGACGGCGTAGACGAACGCCGCCTTCTTGCCCTCGCGTCTCACCTCGGCGATGGCGGCGGCCATTCGTTCGCGTGCTTGCGCCCGTCCGTTTTCAGACGGCTCCTCGACGCCGTTCTCTCCGGTGTCTGTGTCTGGTTCGTCCATCAGTAGCCCTCGCAGGTAGCTTTGTCCTGGTTCTCCGGCTGGCTACAGAGCGTCTCGATATCGTCTCGCAGCTCTTGGTTTTGGTTTTCGAGCTCCTCGATATCGTCTTCGAGCGTGGAGATCCGTGATTCCAGCCTGTCGATGTCGTCCTGCAGGTCGGACACTTTGTCCTCCAGTTCTGCACGCTCGTCCTCTAGCTCCTCGTTTTCGATCTCCAGATCCCCGATTGTCGATTCGAGGTCGTCGACCTCGTCTTGTAGGTCGTTTCGCTCGCTGCGAAGCTCTGACACCGTCCCCTCAAGCTCGTTGACGCGATCCTCCCTCTCGCGAAGCGATTGCCGGGTCTCCGCTAACTGGCTCTCTGTAGCGTTCAGTTGCTCTTCTGTCTGGTTCAGGTTGGTCGCGACTTGATCGACATCTTGCGACCGCGTCTCCAGTCGCTCTTCGAGTTCGTCGACGCGGGTCCGGGTAGATTCCAGGTTACTTCTGGTGTCGTCCAGATTCCCTCGAAGTTCGGCGTTTTCCTGTCTGAGATCCTGGTTCTGCGATCGTAGTTCGCTCGCGGAGTCCTGATACAGCACCGTTGTCCCGCCGGTGCCGACCATCGAGAGGAGGACGAACAATACGAGTCCGAGGTTGATTCGGCGGCCGATTGCGCTCACGGGAGACCACTCTCCAGGGAGGTGCGACCGCGGTACACTTGAACACGCCGGGCGACCACCTCGCCGGTGAACAGCAGGAGTGCGCCGAGCAGGGCAACCCAGTCCCAGGTGTCCCGAACGGTCCGGACCCGGGTGGACTTCTGCCGTGCCTCTCTGGCTATCTGTTCGCCCTGGCTCGGGCTGAAGGTCTGCCCGCTCGTCGTTTCGACGAGCGCATCGAGGCTGTCACTCGGGCCGAAGGACGCGTACTCGACGGGGTAGTTCGCCGCGTACTCGGTGTCGAGTGCGGTCTGATATCCTGCCTCCCGAGGCGTGAACTCGCCGCGATACCGGCCGTCGCCGATCTGGCGGAAGGAGATGTTCGCCGCCTCCGGGCGGCTATCGCCCCGGTACGTCAGCGTTGTCGGACGCCCCACACGGGCGTCACCGACCGCCGTGACGCCGGTCTGGGTTCGCATTGGATCGCCGACCGCGTAATTGACCGATTTCGTGACGACCAGCGAGTCCGGCCGGTCGAGCAGGCCGCCCATCGTGTTGTCCGAATCGTAGGCGGTAATAGAGACCACGCGGCCCAGCCCGAACCGCCAGGAGGTGATGGCCGGCTTCCCGTCCGCGGTGGCGACCTGATAGTCGGCACCGGGCTTGACCTGGACGTTGTTCGCCTGACCGGGATTGGCTGTCAGCTCGACGCCGGAGGTGATGAACGTGTCCTCTGTGACGATGGTGAGGTTCTCCCCCTGGTAGCGCCGCGAGGAGCCGCCAAAGAGGAGCCGCAGCCGCTCGGTCTCGTCGGCCGCGAAGTACGAGCCGCCGGACTCGCTGGCGATCTGGCGCATCGTCGGGACGCCGACCCGCTTGCCGACGCCGACCGAGACGACGCGCGTCCCTTCGCGGCCCAGCTGGTTGGCGACGGCTGCCGGCGGGCCGAGCTGGTCCTGACCGTCACTGAGGAGGATGATCGTCCCTTCGCGGTCGCCCAGCAGTTCGTCGGCTCCCTGAAGCCCAACAGCGATATCGGTCGCGCCACCGCTTTCCAGCCGGCGTATCTTGTCGGCAGTCTCCGCCCGGTTCTGGCCGAGTGCTTGCATCTCCGAGACGCGATATGCGTCGTGGTTGAATGCGACGACGCCCACCCGGTTCTCGTCGCCGAGCTGGTCGAGTACATCCAGCGCGACGGCTTTCTGTATCGAGAGGCCGCCCTCGGCGCTACCGGACACGTCGACGAGAATGACGATGTTCGACTCGCCGCCGGTCGCGTTCCCCACGCGGACCGGGAGCATTGAGGCCACCGAGGACGTTTCATACCCACCGTTCTCGTAGGCGTTGTCGCCGCCCGCGACGACCAGCCCGCCACCGTTGATGACGAAGTCCTGCAACGCGGTGGCGTTCCCGATATTGCCCGACGGCGTGTCTTGCATGACGACGGCGGCGTAGTCGTCGAGGTCCGCCGGAACCGACGAGGCCGTCGAGACGTTGTACAGCGAGTCGAGATAGTTTCGCAGCGGGTACTTGCCCTGTGAGACGTACAGCACGTCGGGCTGTTCGACGACGCGGACGCTCTTATAAAATACGTCGTTTCGCGCGTACTCGTCGTCGCCGGACAGCGTCGCAGTCACGCGGTGTGACCCGATTTCCTCGAACGTATGGTCGACGGTGAGCGTCCCGTCCGGTCGGAGTTCGCCTTCAGTGACCGTCTCGCCGTCGATGGTCACCTCGACGGGCACCGATTCGATGACACTCACGCCCTCCATCGAGACGGTGTACTGGGACTGGACGCCGCGGCTCACCGTCGACGGCCCCGCTATCGCTACGGCACGCTCGGTGCGTGGCGACTGCGGGGTGACGCTATGGACAGTCGCGTTGAGCCCGGCGGCGTCCTCGGCGGCCGTCGCCAGGCTTCGACCCTCCGTGACGCGCCCGTCGGAGACGACGACGACCGTTCCGTTCTCTTGAAGATTTGCCGCCACGCCGTCACCGATCCGCGAGTTCGACCCGCTGCCGATCGTCGCTCGCGTCACCGGAACCCCCTCGCCTTCGATGTCCTGTACCAGTTCGTCGGTCGTGTTCGGGTAGATGCCCATGCTCGCGGATTCGTCTGTCAGCAGTGTCACGCCCGGTTCGCCCGGCGTCTCGCGGGTCTGGACGGTGTATGGTTCCATCGCGCCGAGCACGAGCAGGCAGACGATGAGCACGCGGCTGGCGAGCAGGAGCCGGCGGCTCCGGTTCGAGGCCGATCGCGGCCCGCCGTCGCCGCGCCGGACCAGATATACGAGGAGGCCGACGGCGACCGGCAAGACGAGTAGCGGCCACAGGTGCTCGACGCCGACAGTGAGCCCCTCCGCGAGGGTGTATGAAACGGCCATCAGAGATCACCCCGTCGGCGCAGATAGCCGACCTCGGCCAGTGCGAGCACCAGCCCGCCCAGCGCGAAGTATTCGGTCAGCGGCTGTGGCACCGACCGCTGTTCGGTCCGGGTGAGGTTCCCGGCTGGTCCGGAGCGCCGGTCGAGCGTTTCGACGTTGGTGTTGGACTCGCCCTCGTCCAGCAGCGACGCGCTCACCTGCCGGCTCTCACTCCGATAGAGGCCGGCCCGCTGGAGCCGGACCGATGTCCCGGAGACACGGCCGGCCGGCCCCTCGACGGTGGTGTTACCGAACCGGACGGTCTCACCAGTCTCGTGGTTCAGCGCCGGGAGCTGTTCCCTGTCCGCGAGATAGTATACCGCCCGCTTCCAGAACACGGGGTACTGGTAGTTGAACTTGAAGCTGGACCGGTCCTCGATGTAGCCGTAGTACATGACGCGGCCACCGCTCCGGTCTTCGGTCGCGATGAGCGGCGTCCCGTCGCCCAGTTGCACCTGAGCCGACCCGGAGCGTAGCGAGCCGGAGATGTACTCGTCCGGCGGCTGGAAGTCGATGCCGCGGGTGAGCTGTGTCTGTGCCGTCTGGCCGACTGTCGCGCCCGCCCGGGTTTCGCCGGGTTCGATGAGGAGGAGATCCCGATACCGCTGTGGGAGGTTGTCCTGTGCCAGCACCGCGACGCCGCCACCGTCTTCGACCAGTTCGCGCCCGCTCTCGACGTTGCCGGGGAGCAGCGAACTCCGCTCGACGTTGCTGTACAGTATCACGTCGTAATCCCCCTGAATCGTCGTCGGCGGCTGTCTGACCGTCACGTTCACCCGGTCGACGACCGACAGCGCGGTGGTCAGGTACCGGTTCCGGTCGTTTGTCAGCACCAGTACGTCGACAGCCGCGTCCGCCGGCGCGGCGACGTAGACGCTGTCGTCAGTCGTGAAACTGTCGCCCGGGCTGAGTTGCGCCTCACTCCCGCCGGCCGGGACCGGTAGCGTCACAGAACCCACGTCGTCTGGCCCGAGCTGCAGTTCTCGCTGGGTGTTGCCGAGCCGGACGGTCCGGGTGACGGTCGAGTCGCCGTAGTTTTTCACCGACAGCGTTACCGCCGAGCCGGAGAACCGCCGGTCGATGAACCCGACGTTCGCGTCGCCCCCGCCGTCGAACTGCTGAAGATTGACGGAGAGGCCGCGCCCGCGCGCCGTCGTGACCGCCGTGGTCCACTCCTCACCAGCGAAGTCGCTCAGAACGACAATTCTGGCGTTTTCGCCGGCCAGCGAAGCCGCCTGCGAGATAGCGCCGCTGAGTTCCCCCGGCGTGTCCGTTGGCGTGAGTCCGTCTAGCGTTCCCTGTGCCGCTGTCGGCGTACCACGCTGGAGTACCACATCGCCACCGCTGGTCGTGGTGACGATAGATGTCGTCCCCGTCACCTCCTCCCGGGCGGCCGCGACGGCCCGCTGGAAGCGTGTCTGGCCGTCGGCGTCTGTCTGCATGGACGCGCTCGTGTCGACGACGATGACCGTTTCCTCAACCGTCGCCCGCTCGGAGACCGTAACATACGGTGTCGCCAGTCCGACCGCGAGCACCAGCACAACCAACACCTGTAACAGCAGGAGGAGGCTGCGTGAAATCCGTTCGAGAAACGGTGTCGCTGACTGCTGGCGCTCTCCGGCGACGAGAAACTGGAACGTCGGCAGCGTGAGTTCCTGTGGGTCCGGTCGAATGAGATACAGCACCACAATCGGCACCGCAAGAAGGAGGGCGGCCAGTCCCAGGGGGGCAAGCAAAACGTCCGAGAGGACCATTGTTGGTGTATCAGGCGGAGGCGGCATTTATCTTGTGAATCTGGTGACACCAAACTGTGGACATGACCACGACGCCGTCTCTCTGGGTCACGGTGGGGCACAGTTTATATCTGGAACCGTCGTGACTGCTGGGAGATATTTATACATGAACGTTCGGGACGAACATGTCGCCGTCTGCCGATTACAGTGAGAATTGACAAAATGTATTTAAGTGAACGACGGAGAGGTGCAAACAGGATGGACCAAGCCGAGAGCGGGCGTACAGGGACGACAACGGGTACCGCAACCGAACGGCCCCTCAAGATCCTGTTCGAAATTGAGCTGCCCGATAACTGTTCGTGTCCACTCTCGGATCCGGACGCAGACATCGAGAGCGTTCACAACCAGATCGACGACGGAATCTGCCACGCAGAAATGACTGTCTCCGATGAAACCGGTACTGCGCGGGTCCTTCATTCGACAAATCAGGTCGGGGACGGCTGCCTCTGTCTCGCGTTTGGCGAGGTCGGGTGTGTGCCACGAACCCGACGCGTAGACGGTGACACCCTCTTCATCGAAACGTACGTCTCAGACCGGAGCGTCATCAGCGAGCTCGTCGAGCAGTTGCAATCAGCGGCCGAACGAGTCCGTTTGCGACGGCTGACATCCCGGCAGGACGACGAGACGGAGTCGGAGCCTGCGACTGTCGACCTCTCCTGTCTCACGACAAAACAACGGGAAGCGGCGATACTCGCGGTCGACGAAGGCTACTACCGGCAGCCCCGACAGACGACCCTCGACGAACTCGCATCGACACTGGACATCTCGAAATCGGCACTCTCTCAGCGCCTCAACGCAGTCGAATCGAAACTCGCGACGGCTGCCTTCGACCCGTAAATTTGTTTCTTCGGCCGGAAACCGCGTTTCCCGACACAGCATCGGTTTGTCGGCGACACCGTGAGTGCGAACGGACTGGCGCGGTCCGCAGCCGTACTTAAACCGCTTCATAATACAGCGCGCTTCCTACCGAGTTCCGAGAGGAATCGACAACTAGAGCCATGAATAACCCACAGGAGCCGAGATTGACGCCGATTGATGAGTGGGAAGATGAAGCAACAGCGATGCTTGACGGCGTCGACTACGATACTGATTTGGGACTACGGATGGCTCGTGACGCGATTCGTGTCTCGAACGGGGAACTGAGCGACGCCGAATTCCACGAAAAGTACCACGAGGAGGTACTGGCGGAGTTCGGTGAAGACGAGCGGCCGACCAAACCCGAGGGATTCGACGATGACTGACAACGATGGCCTGTACCGGCGCGATGTACTGAAAGCCGGAGGCGCGGCTGCTGCACTCGGTCTCGGCGGCGGCGAGTTCCTCCAGGGACTGGCCGAACGCGGAGACGAAACGGCGGCGTCAAAACGCGACCCGGGTATTGAGAGCTACGTCGGGCAAAACGACGTCATCCAGACCGTCTGCTCGCCGAACTGCCGCGGGAAGTGTCCCATCGACGTCCACGTCCGCGACGGACAGGTGAAGAAGGTCGAGCCACATCCGCCGGAAGACGAGCAGTACAAGCGGGCCTGTGTCCTCGGACTCTCGCACACCCAGCGCGTGTACGACCCAACGAGGCTGAAATACCCGATGAAGCGCACAGACTGGTCGCCCGACGAGCCAAACCCCGACGGACGCGGCCCGGATGCCGAGTTCGAGCGCGTCTCCTGGGACGAGGCGCTCGATCTGGTCGCCGACAAGATGCAGTCGTTGAAGGCAGATTTCGGCCCGGAAAGTGTTCTCTTCCATGTGGGATTCGGGAATTACGGACAGTCCGGACAGGCGTTCAGTCGCCTGGCCTCCCTGTTCGGCTCAACCCAGCCTGCGTCCACAATTGATACCAACGTTGGCCGCGGATTCAACCGGGTCACTGGGACTGGCTTCTACTTACCCTCGACGAACGAATCCGAGGACTGGGAGAACGCAAACACCATCATCGTCTGGGGGTCGGATATCTTCTCCAGCCAGTTCCAGATGGACGCCTCGAAGGTGCTCGATGCTGTTGAGAACGGAGCGAAGCTCGTCGTGGTCGACCCGGTGTACACGACGACAGCGTCGAAAGCCGACCTGTGGCTCCCGGTCAAGCCCGGGAAAGACGTGCATCTCGCGCTTGCGATGATGCACACCGTCTTCGAGGACGGGACGTACGACGAACAGTTCCTCCGGAAGCGTACAACGGGCCCGGCACTGGTTCGGAAAGACACCGGCACCCTGCTCAAGTCGAGCACCGTCTTTGAGGACGGCAGCGACGACAAGGTGGTCGCTGTCGAACAGGGCAGCAACACGCCGGTCGAACTCGAACCTGAGACCGACGGCCCCTATGCCCTCTTCGGAGAGTACACCGTCGACGGCATCGAATGTGAGACAGCACTGACCCGACTCCGAGACCACGTGGCCGACTACGCCCCTTCGAAAGTCGCGGAGCAGACCGGTGTCGATGCGGAGAACATCCGCACTGCAGTTCGGTGGCTGGCGACTCGTGGTCCCGGTGGCATCGCTCCAAGTTACGCTCTCGGGCGATACAAACACGGGCACATCTTCGGCCAGACCTATGCGATGCTGATGGGGCTGACCGGAGACTACGGTCAGCACGGAAACATCCACGCGCACCACTCCGGCGGTGCGACGCTCAGTACCGGCGGCTGGAGTACTCCCGAAGACGCCGACCCTGGACCATCGGTGCGCTTCTCCGACTACCCGGACGCGATGATCGACGGTGACCCGCACAAGATCAGGGCCGCCTACTCGATCGAGTCGAACATGATGGGCAACCAGTTCCCGGACCGGCAACGGTTCAGAGAGGCTATCAAGAGCCTCGAGATGTACGTCGTCGCAGACATGCACCACACGGATACGGTCCAGCATGCGGATATCATCCTCCCGGTCCCACACTGGTTCGAACAGGAGGACATCGTTTCCAGCTGGGGGTCACACCCACACATCAGCTATCGACACAAAGTTCAGGAGCCAATGTGGGAGGCCAGAGACGACTACTACGCGATTCGCGGGCTTGCGGAGCGACTCGGATTCGGAGATTATTTTCCGGAGACAAAACGCGAACTGCTCCGGGAACTCGCCAGCCGGGACGACGCCATCGACTTCGAAACGCTGTCCGAGCAGGGGACACAGAAGAAGCAGAACATTCCCATCGTCAAGTTCACCGATGCGTTCCCCACTGACACGGGGCGAATCAAGATGTACGATGATGACGCCCCGAGCGAGGAGGGCGTGACGTTCGACCTCCCGCGGCCACTCGAAGACCGGACGGCCGACGACTACGAGAAGGCCGACGAGTACCCGCTGATGTTCATGCAGAAGCACAGTCGGTTCCGCATCCACTCACAGTACGAGATGCTGAACTGGGTGCGTGAGGTCAACCCCGAACCGCAGCTGGACATCCATCCGTCGGATGCGAAGGCTCGCGGTATCGAGGACGGCCAGTACGTCCGCGTGTACAACGACCGCGGCGAGATGATTGTGAAGGCGAAGTACAACGAGGCGTTCCAGCCTGGGCTGGTAAACACTGACCAGGGATGGTGGTCACGTGACTACCTCAAGGGTCACCACAACGACCTCACGCACAACGAGGTCAGTGAAATCGGCCAGACAATGTCGTTCTACGATGTCCGCGTCGCCGTCGAGCCGGCTCCCGACGACCTCGACACGGAGAAGTACGAAACGGACAACCCGCGTGGGACTGGCGCTGAAACATCACGTGCAGGAGGTGACTAACGATGACAAACTATGGCCTCGTAATCGACCAGGAGCGGTGTATCGGCTGTCAGGCATGCGCAGTGTCGTGTAAACAGGAGAACAACGTCCCGATGGGGCAGTTCTGGAACCGCGTCCTGACGGAGGGTGGCGACAAGATCGACACTCCGTCCGGTGGCTACCCAGAGGACGGCGGCAGTGGCTCGCTGGACATGCAGTACCAGCCGACGGCGTGCCAGCACTGCGAAAACGCGCCCTGCGTGAAGGTCTGTCCGGTCAACGCGACGTACACACGGGACGACGGAATCGTCGAAATCGACTACGACAAATGCATCGGCTGTCGCTACTGTATGGCCGCCTGTCCGTACAACGCGCGGGTGTTCAACTGGGACGAACCCGACCATATGCCCGAGGAAGGAACGGGCGACGTTGCTGCCCGGCCACAGGGCGTCGTCGAGAAGTGTACGTTCTGTAGCCATCGCGTCGACGAGGGACTCGACCCGGCCTGCGTCGTCAACTGCCCCGCCGACGCACGCATCTTCGGTGACCTCGACGACGAGGGGAGTACTGTCTCGAAATACATCAACGAGTACGAGACGGACCAGCTCCTCGAAGATCGTGGGACGAACCCGAAGACGCACTACATCAGCGGCGAGATGAGCCCCGGTCGGCCACAGACGTCGGATAAAATGGAGAGCGAACTCGATGACGTCTCTCCGTGGTCCGATGGATCAGAGGACGTGCCAGCTGAGGCCAGTGAAAGTGACAGCAGTGGCTCGGGTGGAAGCCACCACTCTATCGAGGGTGATGCAGCTCCACACGTCCCAGCAGTGGGGTCCGGAGGTGACGACTGATGGCTGCTGACTCATCCCGAATCGCGATTCCGGCCTTCGGAACGAAAGGAAAGCTGTGGCTCGGGCTGCTCGCGACCGTCATAGTCGCTGGACTGGCAGCCTGGGGCTACCAGCTCACGACGGGGCTTGTGGCTACGGGGATGCGCAACGTCTTCTCGTGGGGGCTGTACATCATGATGTTCGTCCTGTTCGTCGGGTTATCTGCTGGGGGACTCATTATCTCCAGCGCACCGAAGTTCTTCCACTCACACCGCTACGAAGGGTTCGCACGACTCGGGGTGCTGGTCAGCCTCGCCTGTATCACCGTCGCAGGCCTGCTCATCCTCCCGGACATCGGGCGGCCCGAGCGGCTCTACCAGTTCTTCACCTCGCCGGACTTCCGCTCGCCGATGGTGTGGGACTTCGGCATCGTCATCCTCTATGGCGTGCTAAACCTCTGGTATCTGTGGCTCCTGACGCGCCGTGACCTGGCTGCGCGGGGGTCGCCGCTCGCACTGGGTGTCGATGACACCGCCGACGGACGTGAGCGCGACCGCACGCTCATGTTCTGGACCGCCGCACTCGCACTCCCGACTGCGGTCGCCCTCCACTCCGTGACCGGGTGGATCTTCGCGACGCAGATCGGGCGTGGCGACTGGTTCAGCCCCCTCGTCGCACCGGTGTTCATCGCCAAGGCGCTCGTCTCCGGCCTCGGATTGTTGCTGGTCGTGTCAGTACTCGCAGACCGGCTTACGAACTACGAGGTCGACCGCGAGGAACTCACAAGTCTCGGCAAGATACTCGGCGTCTTCCTCGCGCTTCATGTGGTGTATCTGCTCGCGGCGGAACGACTGCCCCACGCTTGGGCGAACCACTTCGAGTTCTGGGCCATCACCAGTGGCTTCCTCATCGGCGAGTCCGTCTACTTCTGGCTCTGGACCGTTGTCGGCGGCGCAGTCCCGCTTGTCATGCTGATGACTCCATCGCTCCGGAAGCGCGTGTCGGTCATCTTCACCGCGAGCCTTCTCGCGGTCTTCGGCACGATGTTCGAAGGGGTCCGACTGGTGTTTACAGGATACGAGGTCGCTAACATCGACCTCCCACCGGGCATCTCGCTCGGTGGCGAGTACGCCGGCATCACGACAGACATCTGGGCGACCGCGGGGGCCTACACCCCGACGCTAGTCGAGGTGGTTGTCACCCTCGGTATCGTCGCCTTCGGTGCGCTCATCGTTACGCTCGGCCTGAAGTATGTCCCGATCCAGCGAGTCGACGGACAGTACGCGACTGATGGCGGCACAAAGGAACGACAATGACTGGACAGACTGATACCCCCACCACACGCGAGCAGTCACCCGAGTGCGACACTGGAAGCGATGGGTTTCGGTCGGACGCCGCGGCGACCTACGCCGTCCTGGCCGAATGCTGGCGAGAACCGACCGAGCAACTGACCGAAGCCATTGAGGCCGGTGAGTTGGCTCCGGTAGTCGGTGACATCGGCTCGGCCGACCGCCATCGTCTCAGGACCGAGTACACCCGACTGTTCATCGGTCCAGCGGGACCGCCGTGTCCCCCCTACGAGAGCGTCTATCGTGACGGTGAGGACCCGGATGCACTCGGCCCGGTCAAGGGTCCAGCCACGACGGCCGTCGTGCGCTGGTACAGGGAGTTCGGCGTCCAGCCCGCGGCGGCCCATTCGGACCTCCCGGACCACATCGCCACGGAACTGGAGTTCGCCGCCTACCTCGCGGAAGCGGGCTTCGACGAAGAGCTCGACCAGTTCTTCGAGGAACACCTCGCTGTCTGGGCTGACGAGTTCCTCAGGCAAGTCGAGACAGAGACACGGGAACCGTTCTACGCGTCGCTGGCAACGACGACCCGAGAGATACTCTTTCAGTAGCGGCTCACCGGGGCGTTCCCCGGGTTTGTCGCGGCGGTCGACTGTCTCTTCACCCCAATACGCGCTCAAAAGCGTCTACGCACCGACCACCATCTCGACGAGCACGGGATACAGCTCCCGCAGGCGGTCGCACAGTGGTCACAGGGATGAAGCCCAGCGGATGCAGGAATGGGGCATGACAGACGAGAAGCCGGAACTGCGGGCCGTCCTACTGTGCGTCGCGTCGCTCCCACGCCTGTACCGTCGGGAGCGACCACCCGCGGCCGATTCCCAGCCCCCGGGCCAACAGCACCGCGAGTGCGCACCCGGCCGATGCCACGCTGACGCTGACGCCAATCTGCGCCAGCGCCCAGAAGGCGAGGCCGCCGATAACAGCACAGGACGCGTAGAAGTCCTCGCGGAGAATAAAGGGCGTCCGGCCCAACAGCAGGTCCGAGATCGCGCCGCCGCCCGCCGCGTTGACTGTCGCCAGCGCGACGACGGCGAACACCGGGAGGCCGGCCTGCTGGCCCAGCAGCGCCCCAGTGGTCGAGAATGCGGCCAGCCCGATGGCGTCGGCCGTCAGGACCACCGGGTGCTGGTGGCCGTCGTCGAGGAAATGCACGAACAACACGGCGGCGGTGACACCAAGCAGCGACAGGGCGACTTCGCCGGGCGACTGCAGGGAGTTCGGCACTCTGTTCAACAGCAGGTCCCGCGTCGTCCCGCCACCCAGCGCCGTCATCACGCCGACGACCGTGACACCGAACACATCGTAGCGCTCTTCGATGGCTTTCGCCGCGCCGACGAATGCGAACCCGACCAGCCCGATAGCGTTCATCACCGCAAACGCGTCGGTCACGCTGCCCCTCCACCCTGTCGGGATCTGCCACGTGACCGACCGCGCGCCAGTCGACCCGCTGCGACGAGTATAGCGGTCATTACCGTGTTACTACGGGTGCGGACAATTATGCCTTTAGACCTGCGCTGGCGGCGTGCTACTATTTGTCACTGCTTACTGCCAGCGACCATACCTATGGCTTGACTGTCTCCAGCACCCAGGCCTCGGGTGTCTCCCGGCGGACATCGAACGGGTCGAAGGCCTCGCGTGGGGCTTCCGCGAGCTGGCCCAGGAATTGTCCGACCGGCGTCGGATCGCGGTCGCTGACGAGGACGAACGGCTCGCCGCTGTCCAGCGCGGTGAACTGGTCTCGAACCAGATCCTTGCGTTCCTGTGGCGGCAGGCCCTGGATATCGACCGTGGGTTCGACCGACACCTCGCCTGCGGTGTCGAGGGCGGACTCGACGGCGTCCCCGAGGTCGCTGACAGTATCTGGCACGTCGCCGGGTGCTGGCGTCCCCTGCAGGTCGTGTGAGAACGGGAGTTCGGCCAGGACCTCCGCATCGAGGTCTCCTAGCGCGTCGCCGGTGAACAGGTCGTTCGGTTCGCCACAGCAGTCACAGACGTACTCGGCCATGTTGACGACGGTCCCCAGCACCGGCACGTCGTTGTCGCGGAACAGCTCGACGGTTCGGCTGGTGTCGCTGACGCTCGCGTGAAATGGCGTCGTCACGACGACCACACCGTCGACGGGGACCTCCTGCAGCGTCGTCAGCACCACGTCGCCCGTCCCTGGTGGCAGGTCGAGCACCAGTATCTCGTCGTTTCGCCAGGCGGTGTTCTCGAATAGGTCATCGAGCGCGTCGTGGGCCATCGCGCCGCGCCAGGCCAGCGGCGCGCCGCTTTCCATCAGGCCAACGCTCATCACATCCATGTCGCCAGCCCGGACCGGGAGCGGGTCGCCCTCTTCGCTGGAGTGGACCGGCCCGCTCACATCCAGCAGTTCGGGCACGTTGGGTCCGTGGATGTCGGCGTCGAACAGCGCCACGGCGTTGTCCGCGGCCAGCGCACAGGCCAGATGCGTGGCGACCGTCGACTTGCCGACGCCGCCTTTCGCGCTGGCGACGGCCACGACGTGGTCGAACGACGCGACGCCGCTTTGCCCCTCGCTCGACGGTGTCGTCCGCTCGACGTGGACGCTCTCGACGCCGTCCACGTCGTCGACCGCGTGGAGCATCGCCTGAACGACCTGCGTACTTGTCCCGCCGTCCAGCGCGGTCAGGTCGGCCTCGATGGTCACGTCGCCGTCGGTCGCGTCGATGTTCTCGACGAAGCCCGCGTCGAACACGGAGAGGTCGGCGTTCGGGTCGCGCACGTCTCGCAGTGCGGCTTCGATACGGTCGGTCAGTGTGGTGGGCGTTCCGTCAGTCATCGTCAGAGGTCGGGCATCCGATTGAGTCTGTCTTCGCCGGGTAGCAGCCGGGCGTCGTTCTCCAGCGCGCCGCCGAACTGCCGTCGGAACCGTCCGGGGTCCACGTCAAGCGACCGCTCGGCGGTCTGGCGGACCACGGTGGCCGGGTCGTCGGTGAGTTCGCGCAGTCGCTCGCGGGCGCGGTCGTCGTCGACGCCGCCCAGCATGTGGGCGGCCCACTCGCGGACCCGCTCGCTGTCGTCGTGGCTCTGTTCCAACAGCAGGTCGGCCATCGCCTCGCCGCGGAGTTTGAACAGCGAGATAGCTGCGTTGCGCCGGACCGCGTGGTGGTCGTCATCCATAGCGGCCACGATATCGTCCTCGTGGGCCTCGCGGTCGACGTTGTCGAGTGTGACGACGGCTTCCGCTCGGACCCACGGGTCGGGGTCGTCGAGCAGTTCCACCGCCACCGCTGCGGCCCGCTCGCTGCCGTGGGCCGTCAGCGCCTCGACAGCGAACTGGCGCACGTCGCTGTCGTCGTCGGTCGTCGCAGCGCGGGCCAGCGCCGCCACGATTTCGTCCGTCGTCGCCCGGTCTTTGAGTTCGAGAGCGGCGCGTCGGCGGTCGGTCTTCTCGCCGTGTTCGATGTCCGAGAGCAGCGACGCCACCGCGTCGTCCTCGACGGGTTCCGTGTCGCTGGCGGCCAGTTCCTCCGGCGTGGCCTCGCCGATTGTCACGTCCTCGCGGGACACCTCGATGTCTTCCAGCGCTTCGATGTCGGTGTGTAGGCCCGGGCTGCGCTCGGGGTCCAGTTGCGGGTCCGGGTCCTCTTCGAGGTGCTTCTCGAACTCGTCGTTGTCGTGACACCCCGTCATTGTGCTCCCTCCTGTGCGGTGAGCACGGCGATGCCGAGCGCGAACGGGAGCGCACGAGGGAGCGAGGCCGGAACGCCCGCAAACGCGACCAGCGCGACGCCGGCGAGCAGCGGCCACCGCCGCGTTCGGCTGGCCGCGCTGGCCGTCGTCACCGCACCGGCAGCGGCCAGTGCGATGACCGGCAGACTCGTTCCGACGACGCCGGTTCCCGTGAGCGTGACCGCGCCCGTAACGAACGGGACGGCGCGACCGACGCTCAGGACGACGGCGAAGGCGGCGAGGCCGCCGATTACTGTGCCCCAGTCTGCCGCTGACAGCGAGGGCCAGTTCGTCGCGGCGAACGCCGGCGTTGACGCGATGCCGAGTAGCGCCACGGTGGAGGCCACCGATCGGAGGCCAGTCCAGCCGCCGACGCCGCTCGCTAGTCCGATGCTCAGCGCTGCGACGAGCAGGGCGGCCGCGGCGGTAGAGGTGAGGTCTAGCCGTCGGCCCGCGACGGCGGCGACGGTCGCCGTCCCGAGGACGATTGCGGCGGCCGCGGGCAACACCGCTGCGCTACTGAGCAGCGACAGCAGGCCGAACACGCCGGTGAACAGCAGGCCGATGCCGGTGTGCGGGTCGGCGTCGGTGACGGCCACGGCGATCGCCGCGGCGGCGACGACGACCGTTGACACCCCTGTCGCCAGGCCGGGCGAAATCGGGACGCCGCCGTACCCCGGTGCGTTGACGAACAGGACGGCGAAGTACCGGGCGGCGACCGCGACGGCCGCAGCGCCGACCGCCAGGTCCGCGGCCGAATGGCTTCCGCCGTGTAGCAGCGGTCTGACCCGTTGCTGTAGCGCCGCCGTCATCGCTCGCCCTCCAACTGTTCCGCGAGGTCGTTGCGGTCGGCCCGGACGAACGCCTCCAGCAATTCGCCGAAGGCGCCGTAGATGTCGGTCCCTGGCTCGTCAGCCAGTCGGTCCGCGACGCCGGCCGCTGCGTGGCCGAGGTGCCGGTCGTGGAAGTCCAGCCGAGCGATCGCGGCGTCCTCGCCGACGGCGGCTTCACGGCGGGACAAATAGCCCGCGAACTCCAGCTCGTAGGTCAGCGCGTCGTGGTTGTCCCGCTCGTCCTGGTCGATTTCCAGGCCGTAGTGGCTGTAGGCTCGCGAGAGGTCGAGGTTCACGTCGTTCCAGGAGTGATCCTCCCGGTACTTGGACTCGTACAACGGGACCGGCGGTCCCTCCGCTTCGAGCGAGCCGTCGGTCCGGTCCGTGTACTCGCTGTAGCCGAGTTCGAAGATGTCGTTGTAGCGGGCCGCGAGCGTCTCGTAGTCGTCCTCGGTGGTCAGTGACGGGACGGTCACGCCAAGGCCCGTCTGGTCGAGACACGCTCTCAAATCGGCTTCCAGTGTCCCGTCGGCTGCCGCGCTGTGGAACGATTCCTCGGGGTACTCGAACGCTTTCGCGAGCGTCGCGTACACTGCACCGCGGGCGGCGGCGTCCTCGTCGAGGTCGTCCATCGGGTCAGTTGGCGTGGTCGCCATTACTCGGCCCCCCGCGTGCGGTAGATGCCGAAGCTGGTGACGCCGACGACAGCGACGATGGCGATGCCGGCGAGGGTCCACAGTAGCGTCTCGTAGGGCGGACCTTGCGGGCCGCCGCTGAACGGGTAGTAATGCCACTCGCTGACCGCCTTCTGTCCCGACCGCTCGCCGTTAGAGCCGTTCCAGACGGCGAAGGCCACGTCAAGGTCGCCGTCGGTCCGCAGGTCGGTCCGGTTCTCGCTTGGTGCGTCAAGCTGGCGCGAGTAGACTACCGTCCAGGTGGCGTTCCCACCCGTACCGCTGTGACTCGCGTTCGCCTGCACGGTCGGGTTCTGGAACGGCGTGGTCGAGCCAGCGCCGCCGGCCAGCAGTTCCTGCGTCCCGGTCGACCCGCTCCAGTACCAGACGTTGACGCGGTTGTCGGGGCCGCCCATCGCTATCGGCGGCCGAGAACTCGTGTTGACCGGAAACTGGACCGCGACCGCGTCGGCGAACTGCCGGGGGGTGCTGGCGTTCGTGTCCCGGGTCGCGTCCTGCCACTCCAGGCGGACGTACAGCCGCTGGTCAGTGCGAGCCGCCTGTACGTCGACCGTCTCGATGGACGTGTCGTCGGCGTTCGGGACGCTACTCGGCGCGCTCGAAAGCGGCACGTCCGAGGCCGGGACCTCTGCCCAGCCGTCGGCGTCTGGCTCGGCGAGGTCAGCCGTCGATACCTCCGAAACCGGAATCTCGTGTGCTGGCCGGGCGCTCACCATCGGTGCAGCCACCGTCGAAACGACAATGAGCCCCGCCAGCACCGCCGTGAGTGTGATCGTACGTCGGTGGTCAGGCATCGTTGACCACCCCCTGAGCACGCTCCGGCGCGGCCAACTGGGGCCGCTCGCGGGCATCGCCCGCTCGCGTTTCCGAGCCGCGTAGCGGCTCGCTACTCATCGTCGAACACCGCTGGCGTATTCGCCAGCGTATTCGAACTCGCTCACTACGCTCGCTCGTTCGAACGCCGGAAGACCGCAGGTTTTCCGAGCTCGACGTTCGTTCGCGGTGCTCACTCATCGTCGAACACCTCCAGTCGGTACTGTTTGGCCGGGTTCTTGTCCTGAAGCAGTTCCATTAGTTCGCTGTCACCACCCTGTCGAACGCGCTGCCGGTGGGCGTCGATAGTGTCCAGCGCTTCGTCGACGCCGTCGCCGAACAGTTCCCGGAGGTACTGGCGAGGAATCCGGTCGATATCAACCGTCTCTCCACCTTCCGTGTGCTGGCCGGGGGCGAAAGGTGGGATGTAGTAGACGTTGGGTTGGGTGCGGAACTCCGGATGGAGCGGCAGGGCTACCTCGTACTCGTTGACGAGTTTGTGGATCGGGCCCTCCTCGTCGTCGAGGAAGCCGACCAATCGGAGCTGTGGCGGGCACTCCTCGGCACAGGCCGGGGCGAACGTCTCGCCCTCAGGACCCTCCCCTTCGATGCGGGGGTAACAGAAGATGCACTTCTCCGATTTCTTCGAGACGGTGTTGTAGTACACCTTCTTGTACGGACACCCTTCGACGCAGTAGCGGTAGCCCCGGCAACGGTCCTGGTCGACGAGGACGATGCCGTCCTCCTGGCGCTTGTACAGCGCTGAGCGGGGGCAGGCCTCGACACAGGAGGGGTGGGTGCAGTGGTTACAGATGCGCGGCAGGTAGAAGTAGTAGCTGTTGGGGTACTCGCCGGCCCCTTGGTCCTCGTCCCAGTTCGGCCCCCACTCCGCGCCGTCGCGGGGCCGCAGCGGCTCGTCGCTGCCCTCGTACATGATTTCCTCGTGGTTGAACTCCCAAGCGCGGCCGTAGTCCTCCTCGTCTGGGATCTCGCCGGGCGAGCGGTCCGAGTGCTCGCTTGACTCCCAGCCGCCGCCGGAGTCCTCCCAGCCGCGAGGGTAACCCTCGCCGGGTTTGGTCTCAACGTTGTTCCAGTACATGTACTCGCTCCCGCCGTCCTCCGTCCAGAGGTTCTTGCAGGCGATTGTACACGTCTGGCAGCCGATGCACTTGTTCAGGTCCATCACCATCGCGACTTGGTGGTCGACCCCGTCGGCGACGTTGACCAGCGTGTCGTCCTCGCCCTGTTCGTCTTGTTGGTCGGTACTCATTCGCTGTCACCTCCGCTCGGTCGGACATCGACACGCACGTCGCTGTTGACCCCTGTCGGCCCCCAGTAGTTCGGGAAGAAGTGCAGGTGTTCCCCGGTGTCTTCCGGGTACTGGACCAGCTGGGTCGGCTTCATGTACATCGGGACGAGCGTGTTGAAGTTGTCCCGGTCGGGGTACTGGAACTTCTCCCAGGAGAAGAAGTGCCGGACAGTCCCCGGTTCGCTGGAGGGGTAGATCTTCGCCTGCACCTCGATGCTCCCGAGGTCGTTGTACACCTCCACGGTGTCGCCGTCCTCGATGCCCCGCTGCTGGGCGTCTTCGGGATTCAGGTACACCACTGGCTCGCCGCGCTGGAGCCGGAGCATCTTGGTGTCGTCGCGCCACGTCGAGTGGATGGACCAGCGGCCGTGGGGCGTGTTGTACGACAGCGGGTAGTCCCCGCCGGTGTTCTCGGGTCCCTCCTTGTGGGTCGGGAGTTCCTCGCCGAGTTCAAGGTACCAGTCGTGGTCGATGTAGTACTGCTGGCGGCCGGTGAAGGTCGGCCAGGGGTTCTTGTCGTGGACGTAGTCTTGCCACGGAACGTACGCCTCGCCGTCTTTGATGTCGGAACTCCAGTGGTCGCCAGCTTCGAGGAACCGCTGTGGTTGTTCGTCGATGTCGTCGAAGGTTATCTGCTCGTCGCTGCCCTCGGGGTTGGTCTCCTCCGAGTGTTCGAGGATGAACTCCGCCGCGGCTTTGTCCTCAACGAGCCCTTCTTCCTCACCGGTCTCCCAGTCCCGAACGTAGTCGTCGTAGATGGTCGTGAGGTCGATGGTCCGGTCGAACTTCCGGTCCTCGATGGGCTCGACATCGCGCTCTTGTGCGCGTTCCTGTATCTTCTCGGCGAGCAGGCGGAATATCTCCCAGTCGGTCTTGGCCTCGCCGAGCGGCTCGACGGCCGGCGTGAACGGATGCACGTACGTGTGCATGTCCGTCTCCGAGAGGTCGTACTTCTCGTAGTGGCTGGCCGCCGGCAGGACGATGTCAGAGTACATCGCCGTCGAGTCCATCCGGAAGTTGATGTCGACGACGAGGTCGAGCTTGGGCCAGAGCTGCTCTTCGACGGCGACGTTGCCCTTCGCCTGGTTGAAGTAGTTTCCGCGCCAGACGAACATCGTCGAGGGGTCCGGTCGGTTCCCGTCGTTCCGCTCTTCGGGGTAGACCGGCATCCAGCCCTCGTCGATGGACTCCCGTATCTTCTCGGCGGTGTCCGGGTCCGTGTTGTCGAGGATGCCCGCGTGGAAGTACGTCCACAGCGTCGTCGGGGCGCCGCGGACGTTTCCAGTCGGGAACGAGAGCACCTTCCAACCGTGGAACGACCAGATTTTCTCCTGTCCAACGTAGTGGTCCAGCCCGGTGCCGGGGTCGCCGAGGTTGCCAGTCAGCGTCACGAGCAACTGGATTGCACGGTTGCCCAGATCGTTGTGGTACCAGTCGTTGACGCCCTTACCGTGGATGATTTTGGCGGCGTCGGCCTCGGCGAACTCACGTGCGACTCGCTGGTAGGTGTTCTCGCCGACGCCGGTTTCCTCGTGGACGACTTCGGGCGTGTACTGGCTGAGTTCGTCGGTGAGGTTCTCCCAGACCGAGCGGACCGCGATACTACCCTCGTCGGTGTCGACGCTCCGCTCGACCGATAACTGCGGGTCGAAGTCGAGTTCGATGCTCTTCGAGTGGTCGTGCTGGCCGTCCCGTTCGCCCAGCGAACCGGGCGCACGGCGGAGGTTCCCGTCGGCGTCGACCATGACGAACACCTTCTCGGGGTCGTCGGCGTCCTGAGCGAGGCCGACCTCGCTTGCTCGGAGGAACTTGCCGGTGTCCTCCCGGACGAGCAGCGGCATGTCGGTCTGTTCTTTGAGATGGGCTTCGTCGTACAGCCCCTCGTCGACGATGGTCTGGGCCATGCCAAGCGCGAGCGCGGTGTCGCTGCCGCCGTGGGGCGAGAGCCACTCGTCGGTGTGGATGGCCGTCTGGGAGTAGTCGGTGAAGATACCGACGCGCTTTGCGCCCTCGTAGCCGGCGTCGAGGAAGTACTTCGCGTCGGGGATGCGCGTAACGTTGATGTTCGACCCCCAGGCGATGATGTAATCGGCGTTGTGCCAGTCAGCGGACTCGGCGTTGTCCGTCTGGGTGCCCCAGGTGATGGGCTGGCCCGGCGGCAGGTCCGAGTACCAGTCGTAGAAGCTGTGTGAGACGCCGCCGAGCAGATTGACGAGCCGGGAGCCGGAGGCGAACGAAACCGGACTCATCGCCGGAATCGGCGTGAATCCTGAGATCGCGTCGTACCGGCCCGCCTGCACCTCGTCGATGACGTGGTCGGCGATCTCGGTCAGCGCCTCGTCCCAGCTGATCCGCTCCCACTGGCCCTCGCCGCGCTCGCCGGTGCGGCGCAGGGGATGGAGCACGCGCTGGTCTGCGTTGACGTAGTCCGTGTAACAGGCCCCTTTCTGGCACCCACGCGGGTTCGGGTCCGGGAGGCTCTCGTCGAACGTCGGGTAGTCGCCGGCCTGTTCCTCACGCCAGACCTGCCCGTCCTTGACGTAGACGTTCCACGAACAGGAGCCGGTGCAGTTGACGCTGTGTGTCGAGCGGGCGACGGAGTCCCAGTCCCACTCGTCGCGGTACAGGTCCTCCCAGTCCCGATACGGGTAGTTCCCGATGGGGTCGTCGACCGCTTCGAGACCATCCATGCCGTCGTCGGCGAAGGACAGTCCCGTTGCACCCAGTAGCGACGCGGCGCCGAGGCCGCGAACGAAGTCGCGGCGACTGATTCCCGCACTGTCCGTTCCGTCGTCAGTCAGGTCGTTTCTACTCATTGGTGATGAACACTGTCGCAGTCGCGCAGGCAGTGCCGGCCACGGCCAGCGTGATGCCGGTGAGCGTGCCACCGCCGACTTCGAGGCCGGCGGCGACTAGCACGAGACCGACCAGCTTGCTCGTCGTATCCAGCAGGCGATACTGTCGCTCAGTCAGTTCGACGTTCGCAGTCATCCGTCCTCCTCTGATTCGGTGCTATCCGTTCTCTCGTCTACTGCACCGCCGTCCACGGCCACGTCGCCCTCCTGTGACGGCGTGGGCTCGCCGTCGCGCAACAGCAGGTACGTGATGCCGCCGAAGATGGGTGGGACGATGAGCAACGCGGCCGTCAGGATGGGGTTGACCACGTTCGTCGTTGTTCCAAGCACTTGGTCCGCGAGGATGTTGTTCATCCCCGCGATTGAGGCGATCATAATGAACGCAACGGCGGCCACGCCCACACCGGTCTGCCAGGCCCGGTCCAGCGGGTCCGCGGTGAAGTGGGTCGGCCCGGTCCGGTCGATGAACGGCCATACGGCAACCGCGGCAAACACCAGCCCCGGGAGGACGATACCGCCGATGAACTCCCCGTTGATGTGTGCTGGTCCGATGCTGAAGCTGATCTGTGGCAGGAGTTTCAGGAAGCCGTACACCCACATCAGGAACCAATCTGGCATGATGAGTTCCGGCGTGGCCGCGGGGTCGTTCGGTCCGTACTCGGCGACGTTGTGGACCGGCAGCAGGCCAGCAAGCGCCGACAGCGTTGCCGCGGTGACGAAGAACACCACCGCGGAGACGGCGGCCTGATTCGGGAACGCGGGCAGGCCGATGATGATGTCGTCGTCGTCCTCGTCGATGGACTGGCGGCCGGTCGTTACGTCCCCGTCCCGCGGGGCCTCGGTGTGTTTCTGCCGGATGAGGATGGCCATGTGGACGGCCAGGCCCACAGCGATGGCCGCCGGTATCACGAGGATGTGCAGGAAGTACAGCCGTGGGATGGTGGCGCTCGAGGGGAACTCACCCCCGAACACCACTTGGCCGAGGAAATCACCTAACAGGGGGATGGATATCGTGAGGTTGTAGCCGATGCCCGTCGCTGTGGCAGCGAACTCATCGAACGGTAAGGCGTACCCGGTGTACGCCGCCCCCATCGAGAGGGCCGCCAGGCCGGTGCCGACGATCCAGTTTGGCTCCCGCGGATTGCGGTACGCGCCGGTGAAAAACACCCGTAACATGTGCAACCCTATCGAGGCGACAAAGAGGTGGGCCGCCCAGTGGTGGAGCCGGCGGATGAACATCCCGAAGGGCACGTCGTAGGTGATGTGCAACACCGAGACGAACGCTTCGGGCATTTCCTGGCCCTGGAACTTCTGTACGCTGCCGTCGTACTCTACGTCGGAGGTCGAGGGTTCGAAGAAGAACCCGAGGAAGATCCCCGACAGGATCAGGAGGAGGAAACAGAACAGCGCCACCTCGCCCAGCAGGAACGAGTCCTCGGCCGGGAACGCCTTGCCGAGGAACTTCTGGCCGTTCTCAAGATCAAGGCGCGTGTCGAACCAGTCGTAGACGGCTTTGGCGCGGGACATCACTCACCCCCCGGGCCGACTGGCCCCTCGAAGTCACCAGTGGCGACGAGGAACCCGTCGCTGGTCATCGTAATCGGAAGCTGTGGGAGCGGTCGTCCCGGTGGGCCGCCGCTGACCGCCGCCCCTTCCAGAACGTTGAATTTCCCGAAGTGGCAGGGACAGACGACCAGGTCCTCCTCCCGATCAGAGACCATACAGCCGGCGTGGGTACACACCTTCGAGAAGGCGGCGTAGCCGTTGACTGTGAACCCCTCCGAGATGTCGCTGCCGTAGTCGGACTCGGCGTAGCGCACCAGCAGTGTGGGCGCGTCCTCGATGCCGGGTCGGGGCTCCGGGAACACAGTCATGTGTTCGCCCTCGGAGAGCCGGCCCTCGGTGATACGCTCGCCTTCGCCGTCGACGAGGTGGATGCCGTCGGAGTACACGGGTCCCTTGTAGCCTCGCTCGAACACCTGCGTGGTGCTGGCGAGGGGCGCGGTGAGGCTGGCGACGGCAGTCAGGCCGCCGACGGTCGCGAGGAACTTCGCGAAGTCACGCCGGCGGAGTTCCGCACGGGCGTCCCCGTACAGCGTTGGAGACATCCCGGTGGCCCCGTCACACGAGCAGTCGTCGCCCTGTTCCTCGTCGTCGTCATCGGGTTTCGGATACTCTATCATTCGTGCCCCCTGAGTTCGGCGACTTCGACGTGTGGCATGAACCAGGCGTAGTACGCGACCGTCGAGAGCGCGAGCGAGAGGAACATCCCGGTCGCGTACAGCCCGAAGTACTGGGTCCGGGCGAGCGTGAGGTACTCGCCGGTGAACAGCGCCGCGAAGACGATAGAGAGGACTGTCAGCCCGCTCATGGCGACGAGTCCCTCTATGGCGTCCGAGGCGTCGTGGTACTCGACGACCCAGCGGTGCTCCGTGTTGAGCCACGGCAGCGAGACGGTCCCGCCGTCAGTGACCGGTTCGGCCTCGTCAGGCGGTCGGACCGCCCTGTTCATGAACTGGTGGGCGGCCGTCAGCACGCCAACCAGACCGAACAGGGCGACCCAGACGACGACACCGACCTGGCTCGGTGACAGTTTGTTCGGCGTCTCTACTGGGCTTTCGAGCGGCCGGATGTCGCTGACGCTCTCGTCGATAGCGATTTCCTCCGACGGTGGCTCGCCGTGCAGTGCGACGTACCACATCGGCAGCAACACCGCTGTTATCAACAGACCGATGAGTATCGTGTTGCGTCTCATAATCTTGTGTCATCTCGGTTCGCCAGCGATTCGAACGGCTATCTGCGTCGCTGTGTTCGGGGTTTGTTCCAGCACCCCGATGAACTGCCAGCCCGACATCTTAGGCCCATTATATGGCGGTTTTTTATACGAACATGTTCGCACAGACCTTCTTATGCCAGCCGGGGCATCTCCAAGACATGTCGGGCCGAATGCTTGCCGAGGTCGAAGTGTTCGGTCCTCGGTCGTGTCAGGTGCAACCGCACGCTGATGAGGAGAGATCAGTGTCGTCAGTCTCGCGGAGCGCAACGAGTGGCGGTGCCGACCGCGTTGTCGAAGAATTCACACTCAAAGGCGGCGACGAGCCGCCGGCAGCGGTACAGAGCGTGAGTTCGAACGCGGACCATGTATTCGCCTACGACCAGCGACACATTTTCCAGCTGTCCCGAGCGGCCGGGCAGGGCTGCGTGTGTGAACGTATCGAAGCAGCCGGCTGCGTCGTTCAGGAGTTCTCGGCGGACACCGAATCCATCGTCGTCACGTTTCTCGTCGACGACGTTCCAACCCTGCGCGAGATTGTCGACGACCTCCAGTCGGAAGGCGAGACCGTCAAACTCCGGCGGCTACTGGAAGACACGTCCACGGAGACGGACCGACCGGTCGTGCTCGACCGCGCGAAACTGACCGGCCGCCAGCGCGAGGTGCTGACCCGGGCTCACGAGATGGGCTATTTCGAACATCCGCGCGATGCGACCGCCGGTGACGTGGCCGACGCGCTGGATATCTCCACTTCGACGTTTACTGAGCACCTCGCTGCGGCCCAGCGGAAACTCCTCGACGACCTGCTTGACTCCCGCTGATGCGGACTATTGCGCGACGCATTCATGTGTCAGCGAAGCTAGTACATTTCACAGCAGTTATTCCAGCCGGCACGTGAGATGCCCCTGCCGCCAATGACACAGGAACTGGGTCCCCTTGCTCGAACGTTGTCGCTGCCGTACTACGAAGACGCCCTTCCAGCACACGACAAGTTTCACGCCAAGCGGGTCCGGGACATCGCGCTTCGGCTCGCGAACGACTGCGACGGCTCGGTCGACCGAGATATCCTCGCCGCGTCGGCGTGGCTCCACGACATTGGCCGGCCTCGGGAGCGGGCCGGTGAGGTCGAGGACCACGACGAATGGGCCACGGTGGAAGCCGCGCAGCTACTTGCGGCTGAGGGTGTGGAACCCGACCGAATTAGCCGTATCAAACACTGTATCCGGGCACACAGCATCCGCGCCACTTCTCCGGAGCCGAAAACGCTAGAAGCGAAACTCCTCTTTGATGCGGACAAACTAGACGCTGCCGGGGCGCGCGGCCTCGTCCGACTGGCCTGTATTGTCGGCGAACGGTCCGGACGGACCGGCGAGAAGTATGCCGTCATCGATGACACGTCAGCGACCGACCTCGAAACGTCGGATTCTCCGGATATCGGACTTCTTCAGGACTGGGCTCAGGAACGCTTAGATACGCTGTACACCCAGCCGGGCCGGCGTCTCGGCCGGACGCGTCAGGAATTCATGGACGAGTTTTTCACGCAATTCGCCGGTGAAGTCGGGGTTACGGGGGAGTGGTAAGCGGCGTCTACGTAGTCACAGAACCCTTTACCCTCGCCCCGACGACGCTGCATCCATGACCGAGTTCGACGCCGAGAAATTCGACGAGAAATACGTCCACTACTTCGAGGAGCTCGAAACGGCGTACTCGAACGCGTACCAGGAGCTGCATGGGCAGTACGACTCAGAGGTCCTTCGCGGGATCGATCGGCAGATTCTCAGCGAGAGCGAGCCGGTGTACGAGGGTGACGGGACGTTCAGCGTCCGGCTGCCTGACGACACTGCGGTGCGAGCGCAGTCTTTGCCGGGCGACGAAGAGACGTTCGACACAGTGCTGTCGGCGTTTACCGACGCTATCGAACGCGAACTCAGTCGGCTGTTCGAATTCGAGTAATCGCCGCACGCTGCCCGACGGCTCGCCCGATAGCAGGCGTGCACAGCCTGTTTGCCATTCTTCTAGCAGCGTTCGGCCCGGCGGATCGAAAACACCAGAATCAATGCAGTTCCGGTATTAGCCCAACCAATTATACTAATGGCGACCGATTCAGATCTTCACTGTCTCTTTACTGCACCCGTCGAGGAGCAACAGGACTCGTACGTGATCGAGATTCCGAAACAGGAAGTCGAACTGGGAACCCTGGCCCCCGAGACGCTGTACCGGATCGCACTGTTCCGGTCAGCGGCTGAGGCTCCTACGCCCCAGTCACAGTCCGGTTCCCAATCCGATCCGCAGTCCAGTTCCCACTCAAAGGCAGAGTCCCAGTCCAGTTCCCAATCCGGGCCACACTCCGATTCGCGGTCCGGCGAGCCAAGCAGGGAACCGGAGTTCGGACCGTCGTCCCCACCCGTTGCCGAGGGTGAGACGCGCGTGGTCGAAATCGAAAACATCGGCGACAAGGGCGACGGCGTCGCGCGTATCGACGGCGGGTACGTCGTCATCGTCTCTGACGCAGATGTTGGGGAGCGTCTCCGCGTCGAGATGGATCAGGTCCGTGAGAACGTGGCCTTCGCGGAAATCGTCGAGCGCCTGCCGTACTACGAGTAAGCCACCGACTCTCTCGGCTGGTTCCTACTTTCGCATGCTGGCGGAGTATGTCCGCCGACGGTCGGACAGGCGAGGGTATATTTCCCCACCGACTGTCATCTCCGGTATGGGGCACGACCACGACGAAACGACCAGCCACGACGAGGCGGGTCATAGCCACGGCGAGCATGAACACGGAGAGCACGACCACGACCATGGCGAGCACGACGGTGGCCACGACCACAGTCACGGAGAACACACCCACGGTGACCATCACGCTCACGACGCCGAAAGGGTTGCAATAGGGGTCCTCACCGTCTCGACCTCGCGAACGCTGGACGACGACCCGGCGGGCGACATCATCGCAACAGCCTGTGAAGACGCGGGCCACGAAATCGCCGAGCGTCGCCTCGTCGCGGACGAGGTGGACGCTATCGAGGACGCCGTTGCCGCCCTGCTGGACGATGGCGTCGATGTGGTTCTGACGACAGGCGGGACCGGCCTCACGCCTGACGACGTGACTGTCGACGCTATCGAACCGCTGTTCGACCGGCCGGTTCCCGGCTTCGGCGAGCTGTTCCGCTGGCTCTCCTACGAGGAAGTCGGGCCGATGGCGATGGCCTCGCGCGCGACCGCTGGTGTCGTCGACGACCGTCTGGTGTTCTGTCTTCCCGGCAGCGAGAACGCCGCCCGGACGGGCGCGGAGAAACTCGTCGCGCCAGCCGTGGGCCACCTGCTGGGGCTCGTCCGCCGGTAGCACGGACCCGCACGGTTTTGAGCCGGCATCGGTTACAGGGAGGTATGTCCGAAGATTTCACGCACGTCGACGAGGACGGCGACGCACAGATGGTCGATGTGGGCGACAAGGCCGAGAGCCAGCGCCGCGCGGTCGCGCGCGGACAGATTCGGCTCACCGAGTCCACGCTGGCCGCCATCGACGCCGACGAGGTTGAGAAAGGTGACGTGCTGGCGACGGCCCGTATCGGCGCGATTCAGGCGGTGAAACACACCTGGGAGACGGTGCCGATGTGCCACCAGATTCCCATCACGAACGTCGACGTCGAGTTCAATGTCGACGACGATACCGTCGAAATCACGGTCGCCGTCGAGACGGTCGGCAAGACCGGCTGCGAGATGGAAGCGCTGGAGGGTGTGACGACCGGCCTCAACGTCGTCTGGGACATGGTGAAGGCCAACGAGAAAGACGACAACGGCGAGTACCCCACGACGGCAATCCAGAACGTCCGCGTCGTTGAGAAAACTGTCGACCGCTGAGACGGCGCGACTGACTATAGCCGGGCCGCTGCTATGAAAAAGGTCTATCTACGTCGCCCTGCTACTGGCGTGCATGCAAGTCCTCGGTATCGTCGGCCACTCCGAGTCGGGGAAGACTACGCTGGTCGAGCGGTTGACACAGCGGCTCTCCGGGACCGGACGTGTCGCGACAGTGAAACACTGCACGCATCCGCCGGACGTCGACACCGACGGGAAAGATACGGCTCGCCATCGCGACGCCGGAGCGGCCGAGACCGTCGCGCTCACTGACGACGGCGAGTGGTACGCGACGGGTGAATCCCGAACGCTCGACGAGACACTGGACGCGCTTGCGCCCGATTACGACTACGCACTTGTCGAGGGGTATTCGGACGCGACCATCCCGAAAGTCGTCCTCGGCGACCGCGAGGTCGCCGATCCCGTCGTCCATCGCGCGCCCCACGGCGCGGACGCTGACCTCGACGAAATCGTCACCGCGATGGAGGAGCGGGACCCCTACATCACGCTGGAGACGCTCGTCGCGGACGTAAAGCGGGACCCCGACGAAGTCTACTCCGGCGCAATCGCGACGTTTACCGGGCGTGTCCGCGCACAGGAGGGTCCCGACGACCCACCGACGGAACTGCTGGAGTTCGAGCGCTACGACGAAGTCGCCGCCGAGAAGATGGCCACGCTCCGGCGGGACCTCGAAGCACGGGACGGCGTCCACGCGGTCCGACTGCACCACAAGACTGGCGTGGTCGACGCTGGCGAGGACATCGTTTTCGTCGTCATCCTGGCCGGCCACCGGGGCGAGGCGTTCCGTGCTGTCGAAGACGGCATCAACCGTCTAAAGGAGGAGGTGCCGCTGTTCAAGAAGGAAGTCACCGTTGACGAGGAGTTCTGGGCACACGAGCGGTGAGTTGGTGGCGCTGTTTTCACGACACCGGCTATCGCCACGGTGTCGCCCGCAACGCATGCACCAGCAGCAGCGTCCCGAGCGCGACGCCGAGCAGGACCACCGCCACGGGCAGCGCTGCGTCCAGCCCGTCCGAGATGAACGAGGCCCAAATCTGGACCGGCAGCGTCCGCGGGTAGTACGCCAGCATCATCGTCGCGCCGAACTCGCCCATCGCGCGGGCGAAGGTCAGCACGAGGCCGGCGAGCAGGCCGGGCTTTGCGAGCGGAACCGTCACCGAGCGCATCGTCCCGACCCAGTCGCGCCCGAGCGACCGCGAAGCCTCTTCGAGGTGGTCGTCGATGCCGTCAAAGGCGGCCTTGGCGGTGACGACGAAGAACGGCGACGCGACGAAGGTCTGGGCGGCGACGACCCCCAGCAGCGACCGCGTCAGCGCCAAATCGGTGAGACCGCCCAGCCCGTTCGGGCCGACGACGGTCAACAGCAACATCCCGCTGACGACCGGTGGGAGGACGAGCGGCAGGACGACGGCCCCCATCGCGGCGGTCGCCAGTGCGCCGGAGTTCTTGGACAGCCAGTAGGCCAGCGGCAGGCCGAACACGATAGCGATGGTGGTACTGCCGAGCGCGGCGACGAGGGACGTGATCGCGGCGTTGATGACGTACGTCTCGGTCAGACTCGTCAGTAGCGCTGTCGGGGAGTACGTGAGTACGAGTACCATCACCGGGACGACGAAATACAGGAGTAGCACCGCTCCCAGGACGGGAACGAGTTCGCGCACGCCGACCGTGTGGCCGGTCTGAGTCTCACTGCGTGACAGTACTCGGGACATCTCCCACTAGTCGAGGATACGCTTGGCGGACGGTAAATCCGTGTGGTGCGAGCCAGTCGCCGGACAGGACTGCCTCGAAGGCTGTACGCGTCGCTTCTTGTTCGTCACGGCGGACGGCCCCGTACTCGATTGGGTTGCCGGCGATTGCCGTGCCGTTTGGCAGTTCGTAGCTGGTGGTCTGATACTGCTCCGCGTATGTGGGGTCACCGAGGTGTATCTCCGGTGGGAATTCCCGGAACGGGTAGTCTCGCTCGACCGCCATACTCCGGTAGACGAACGCAGCGTTGACGGCTCCCGTCTCGAACTGCGCGAGCAGTTGCGTCTCCGGATAGGTCTGGTCCGGCGAGAGAACCGCAGCAGCCAGGCCGGGTTCGTCGTAGTAGTCGGCTGCGAGGGCCAGCACGAACAGCGTCCGGTAGCCAAGTGGGTCGAGCGTCGGATCGGTGCGACCCAGTGAGACGCTGTCCCCCCGGAGCGGGGCGTACCACGGGTCCGCGTCCGCGACGCGCGCCCCGCCGTCTGTCTCTGGGTTGTACGCCAGCACCATCTCGTTACTGGCGACCACAGCGTGCCAGGGAGTGTTCATGACCCGGTCGAACAGGGTTGGGTCCGCCAGCGCGACGATAGCCGGGTCGCGCTTCCCGTCGGCGACCAATCGCGCGGCCTGAACAGAGCCGCGGGCTTCGACAGCGATCTCAGCGTCTGTTTGCGCTTGCAGCGTCTCACTGGCCGCTTTCTGCAAACTCCCCGCGACCAGTACGTCCACCCGCTCACGACCGAACGCCCCACAGCCTGCAGTCGCGGCGATACCACTCCCCAGCGCTGTGAGTACTGCGCGGCGGGTCCGGCGGGCCATTGTTCGTCTATTTCACGTTCGCGTACATCGGTGTTGGGGTCAATCCCAGTATTGACAGGGTCTCTTTACCGCGACCGATCACCCCAAATTTATAACCGAGTAGTATTACCTAGTGATTATGACGCAGCTAGCAGCGGCCCGGAACGGGACCGTCACCGAGGAGATGGAGCGAATCGCAGAGCGCGAAGGTGTCGAACCGGGGTTCGTCCGGCAGCAAGTCGCCGACGGCCAGGCGGTGATCCCCGCAAACGTCGGTCACGACTCGCTGGACCCGATGATCATCGGCCGGGAGTTTGCGACGAAGGTCAACGCAAACATCGGCAACAGCGAGGAGACGAGCGATATCGAGGGCGAACTGGAGAAGCTCCACACTGCTGTCCACTACGGTGCGGACACGGTGATGGATCTCTCGACTGGGAGTAACCTCGACGAGATACGGTCGGCCAACGTCGAGCATTCGCCGGTCCCAATCGGGACGGTCCCCATCTACGAGGCGGTCAAGCGCGCTGGTGACGCGAGCGAGATTACCCACGAGCTGCTGCTTGACGTCATCGAGAAACAGGCGAAGCAGGGCGTCGACTACATGACCATTCACGCCGGCGTCCGGATGGAACACCTGCCGCTGACCGACGGCCGAAAAACGGGTATCGTCTCCCGTGGCGGATCGATCCTCGCCCAGTGGATCGAGGAGAACGGAATGGAGAACCCGCTGTACACGAAATTCGAGGACATCTGTGAGATATTCCGTGAGTACGACGTGACCTTCAGCCTCGGCGACGGCCTTCGACCGGGCTGTCTCGCCGACGCCGGCGACGACGCGCAGTTCGCAGAACTGGATACGCTCGGCGAACTCACGCGGACTGCTTGGGACCACGACGTACAGGTGATGGTCGAGGGGCCGGGTCACGTTCCAATGGACCAAGTCGCCGAGCAAGTCGAACGCCAACAAGAGGTCTGTGGCGGCGCGCCGTTCTACGTGCTCGGGCCGCTCGTGACCGACGTTGCGCCGGGTTACGACCACATTACGAGCGCTATCGGTGCGACGGAGGCAGGCCGTGCTGGTGCGGCGATGCTCTGCTACGTGACTCCCAAAGAGCACCTCGGTCTCCCGGAGAAATCCGACGTGCGGGACGGACTTGCGGCCTATCGTATCGCTGCCCACGCCGCTGACGTGGCAAACGGCCGAGAGGGAGCGCGGGACTGGGACGACGCCCTCTCGGAAGCCCGGTACGCCTTCGACTGGCGCGAGCAGTTCGACCTGGCGCTGGACCCCGACCGCGCCCGCGAGTACCACGACCAGACGCTCCCCGGTGACAACTACAAAGAGGCGCGCTTTTGCTCGATGTGCGGCGTGGAGTTCTGTTCGATGCGCATCGACCAGGACGCGCGGGAAGCCGGCGAGATGGAGACAATCGAGGCTGACGTTGACGACCGGACTGCCCTCGAAGACTCGTCAGCGGCGGAGGTAAACCGGCCACCCGTCGGAACCCACGACGAGGCCGATATTCCCGGCCCTGACGCCGATACCGCCTCTGATACAGGCGGGCGTGCCGACGATTAGCACAGCGGTAGTTCTTTATAATCGGTGTTCGTTTATTGAAACGATGTCAAAGAAAGTCATCGCCCTCGTCGCGGTCATGGCGCTTGCCCTCGTGTACGTCGTCAAGCGGTAAGGCTGCGCGAATCGACTGTATCGCCCTCTGAATCTACTGTCGGCCGCCCTGCCCACTGGTCCTCTTCGGCGTCGTATGGGTGGGGTACCTCGATGGCCGGCAGTATTCTCTTGGCTTCTGCACTGTCAGCGAGAGCGCCGTCGCTTTCCGAACCCTTACCCGGCGAACCGCCGTACCAGCGTGCATGTACGGCGTCGTCACCCGTAACGAGGAGGAGACGGAGTGGTCCGAGTTCGACCGGGCGTTCTACGAGGTCAAGGACGTGACCGGCCGCGCTGTCGAACCGATTGCCGGCGCGGTGAACATGGTGTCCTGTTTCGGCGACAACGCAGTCGAGAGCGAGGAGGACCTGCTCGCGTTCGACGACGAGGGAACGCCAGCGACCCGGAACCAGCCGTACTTCGATTGGACGTACGTCTGCCCGACCCACGACCGCTACCGCGAGGGCCTGCTCGACATCATCGAAGAGGCGGCAGCTGTCAACGAGGACGTCCGCCTCGACGACGTGGGCTTCCCCCGGGACGAGTACTGTCACTGCGACCGCTGCGAGCAGCGCTTCGCCGACAGCGAGTTCGAGGACTGGTCAGCCTGGCGCAGTAACGTCATCACGGAGTTCGTCGCCGAGGCCCGCGAGCGCGTACCCGGTGACATGTACCTCACGCTGTATCCGGACCCTTACCCCGGCCATCTCGAAGCCCGCTCCGGCGTCGCGGTCGACGACATCGCCGAGTACGTCGATGAGTTCGTCGTCCCCATCTACGACATGGCGTACTCGACGACCTACTGGCTTGAGATTCTCGCGAAAGGCTGGCAGGACCGACTCTCGACACCCTTCAGCATCGAACTGTATGCCGTCGACGTGGACGTCGACGATCTTTCGAAGGCTGTCGAAGTGGCTGATGAGTACGCCGAGACTGTGCTGTTCGGCTACGACGCCAGTAACGCCCGTGCGACCATCCGGCGGATGAACGCCGACGCTCGCGAGGGCCAGTCGTTCGGACCGGAATAACGCACTCAATTTCGGTGGATTACGCGCCGCCGAACCGCTGTCCGCGCCACTCTAAAATCTCCTCGCGGTCGCGCGTGTCGGCCGGCAGTTCGTCGAACCACCGGGCCTCACTGATTTCATGATCCGGGTCGTCGACGGCGATATCGACCGTCTCCGCCCGGGCCTCGTACACCGGCAGCACGCCCCAGGCCATATTGCCGTCGCAGTAGAACTCGATCCGTCCGAGCATTCCCAGTCCTTCGATAGTCGCCTCGATGCCGCTCTCCTCTCCTAATTCCCGTAGCGCGGCTTCCTGAAGGGATTCACCTTCGTCGATCTCACCGCCGGGTAGAACCCACATATCGACCCCCTCGTGGCGGACGAGCAGGAGTTCACCGGTAGATCGGTAGGCGAGCGTATGTGCCCCGTACGGTGCCCCGTGATTCTGGGCCACGGTGGCTACGTCCCGGAATCGATTCCGCGGGACGTTGCGGTGGCGCGTGAACTCGACAAAACCCGTGTAGCGATTCCGGAGGTCGTGATACGTCTGCTCGGCGGTTTGACAGGCTCCGTCGGAGAGGAACCACAGGTCGTCGACGCTCGTCATCTGTGTCCTAGCTGTGTCTGACACCTCGACGAAACAACCGTCTCGATGGGGGAAAGCGGTGGGCTGATCATGTCGATAGTTAGTTTAGAGAGTCCCATAACAGTTGCTGTGACAGATCGGCTGTCGTGACGGATCTCATGGGTTTCGCCACCGAATCCGCTGTGCTGCTGACGCTGGCGGGGCAGTTGCAGACGCGGATACACGTCTGGCCCATTTGTAGCGAAACACGGGAAGGGCCCGAACAAGGACAGCCACGCTCCCGTGTAGCAGGAACTCTTTGGCTGTTGTGACGACCTGACGGTTCGTCCTATTCACTCGATCTGTACGACTTCGCGTTCCGTGGGTGACGGAACGCACGTGGATGTGGAAGCCCCCGACACTTAATTCTATTTGTCTAACTAAATATTTAGACCAATCTAATACACCTCGTACCTTCCGTAACGGAAGCGATAGAGAACAATCGGAGCGGTCGTCTCTGGTCAGCACACTGCCCGGTCTACTCTGATCGAGGTTTATATCCGTCCCGAATGGTCCGGACAGGACGTGTCACAGGTGCACGTTCTGACCGTTCCCGCGGTTGGGCTGAGCAAACCTGAATCAGTCCCTTTTTGACGAGCCATCGAGTATCGCCCGGTATGGCATTCGAAGAGGACGACAGCGTTATTCTCCACGACGAGCACAGCGACTACGACGGCGAGGAAGGCACCATCACGCAGGTCGTCGAAACGATGTTCGGCGACGCCAACTACACGGTTTCCTTCGAGGACGGACAGGAGCAGGGCGTCCCCGAGGACAACCTCGAAGCCGCCGAGGACGAGTAGGGCCTCGATGTCGTCGGTTCCGTTCCACTACGTCGACCTCCGGACCTTCTGCTACGCGACAGAGGACGACAAGCGCGTCGAGGGAGCGCTCCGGACGTTTCTCCCGGAGGACTACCCTATCGAGCGCGCACAGAGCGAAGGGCACTACGGCGACCGCATCGTCGTCCTCTCGGCTCGCGTCGAGAACGCCGACAACATCCGGCACGTTCTCACACAGGTCGCATCAGCGCCGGATATCGACGCGGTGCGTGCGGAACTGGACGACCGGGTCGACGACAACTGCTCGTTTTTCCTCACCTTCGACAAACAGGCCGCGTTCGGCGGCGATGTCGAACGCGGCGACGGCATCACGCTCCGGGCGAAAGTCGAGGCCTACCCCGCAAAGCGGGAGAAGGCCGTCGAGAACGCCCGCGAACTCCTAGAGGAGTTGTGATGTACGAGGCCGTCTACGCTCACCCTGACGGCGACAGCACCGTCGCCCGGCACGCGCTGACGGCCGCTGACTCGGACTACGACGGCATCGTCGTCAGGAACCACGGCGACGAGTCGGCCGAGTACGATGCCGACGCTATCCGCGACGCGTACGACATCGACGTTGCCGCCGGCGTCGAGGTCCGGGCCGACGACCCGTCGCGGGCGAGCGGCTTTGTCGGGAACTACCGAAGTGAGCGGACAGTCGTCGTCGTCCACGGCGGCGACCGTCGCATCAATCGGTTCGCGGTCGAGCAACCGACCGTCGACGTGCTCGCCCACCCGATGCGCGAGGACGGCGATTTCAACCACGTGCTAGCGAACGCGGCGGCCGACAACGGCGTCCGCGTCGAGTTCGACTTCGGCCCGGTGCTCCGGTCCTCCGGCGGCAGTCGCGTCCGGGCGATCAAGGAACTCCGGAAGCTCCGGGAACTCGTCGAAGACGCCGGCGCACCGTTCGTCGTCTCGGCGTCGCCGAGCACCCATCTCCAGATTCGGGCACCGCGAGATATCATCGCGGTCGGTGAGACCATCGGTTTCGACGCCGACACCGTCCGCGAGGGCCTGACAGAGTGGGGCCGCGTCGTGGAGCGCAACCGCGAGCGCCAGAGCGATGCCGTCATCGAACCTGGCGTCCGACTCGAACGCGATGCGGATGACATCGAGTAACCGGCGCTAATACCACTCTCACTGGATGGTATCGGTTCTGTGCAGGGATGTAGCGAGTACCGCTCGCTTCCGCTTTTTGCCACGGTACGTCAGCCGACTGACTTGACCCGAATGCGTTTGCATCCGACCGGAGTACACGAGACGTATGAAAGAACGGCAAAAGCACAAACTCGCGGACACGGCCCAACAGATCGTCGGCGGATTCCTGTTGTCCGGCCCGTTCGTCGTGACCCAAGAGGTGTGGGCGCTCGCGCTGAACATGACCGTCTTCCACAACGTATTCCTCGTCTGTATTGTCGCCGCCATCGGATACGGCGGGCTGTACGGCGCTGACAACGACCGTGACCCCAGACGCGAAGCCGCGGTCGCCGGCGTCCCGGTCCGGTTCATCTCTGTCCTGCTTGTCGCGTTCGGCTCCGTCGGAACGCTTGCAATCGCGGTCACCGCTCCCGACCAGTTCCTTGGTGAGCTTCCTCTGGCCGACCAGATGGTCGTTACGTTCCGCGCCATCAGCGTCGGGGCTGTGTTCAGCGTCGTCGGCGCGGTGACGACCGACAGCCTGTTCTGACTCGACGCCGGACCGACTCGCTTCTCGGGGCACCGTGCTGTGTGACCGAGGCCGACTACGGCCGACTCTCACACCGCACTGCTCATTGTCCTCCGCGCCAACGCTGGCGTATGAAACACCTCCCGAAACACCTCCGGCCGCGGTGGCGATACCTCGCCGTCGGCATCGAGACGTGGCCGACAGCGTCGCTTGACCGCCGGGCGTTCCAGCGCGAGGTGTGGTACGCCGCCCAGAACCTGCTTGGCGACACCGGTAGCGCCGAGACGGACATGACTGTCCTCCAGTTCCACGACTACGACGGTACGGCCGAGGCTATCGTCCGGACCAGACGCGGCCAGACGGACCCGGCGCGGGCCGCATTGACCTGTCTGGACAGCGTCGACGACGACGAGGTTCGGGTCCGTGTCCGGGGGATTAGCGGCACCGTGCGTGCCTGTGAAGAAAAGTATATACGCGGGCCGCCGGAAGCAACTGAACAGAGACACGTCGTGTTCGAGAACGCAGATCGGAGCGCTACTGTTCGGCCTCCGCGCTACGATGTCGAAACGGCCTCCGGCGGTGCGTTCGTCGGCGCGACAGCACTCGATTTCCGATAACTATGCAGGGACAAAACCAACAGCAGGCCTACGACCGCGGGATCACTATTTTCTCGCCGGACGGACGCCTCTACCAGGTCGAGTACGCCCGCGAAGCGGTCAAACGCGGCACAGCAAGCATCGGTGTCAGAACGAGCGACGGCGTCGTTCTCGCCGTGGACAAGCGCATCCGGTCGCCGCTGATGGAGCGCTCCTCGGTCGAGAAGATCCACAAGGCCGACGATCACATCGGCATTGCCTCGGCCGGCCACGTCGCCGACGCCCGACAGCTCATCGACTTCGCCCGCCGACAGGCGCAGGTGAACCAGCTCCGCTACGGCGAGCCGGTCGGCGTCGAGACCCTCACCAAGGAAATCACCGACTACATCCAGCAGTACACGCAGGTCGGCGGCGCGCGTCCGTTCGGTGTCGCGCTCATCATCGGCGGTATCGTCAACGGCGAGCCGCGCCTGTTCGAGACCGACCCCTCCGGGACGCCCTACGAGTGGAAGGCCCTCGCTGTCGGGGCCGACCGCGGCGATATCCGGGATTACCTCGAAGAACACTACGACGAGGGGATGGACCTCGACGAGGGCGTCGACCTCGCGCTGGCCGCCCTCGCGTCGGTCAACGACGACGAACTCTCCCCAGAAGGCATCGGCGTCGCCACAGTCGACGTCGAAACGGAGACGTTCGGCCAGCTGACCGACGAGGAGAAGGAGACCCACCTTGCGGAGGCCGACCTCCTCGACACCGGCGACGACGAGGACGACGAAGCCGAAGACGCCACCGAAGAGTAACCCTTCCGACGGCCCTCGCGGGCGACTGGACTTTTTACTGTCCGACTACGCAGTAAGGCCTTTAACTGGCCCACTGCTACCGACGGGTATGATATCGCTTGACGAGGCGGTGACGGCGCGCCTCGAATCCCACGGCCAGCGGTTCGAGGTACTGGTGGATCCAGACGCTGCACTAGCGATAAAACGTGATGACTTCGACGGCGAGCTCGAGGACGTTATCGCCGCGGAGGACGTGTTCGAGGACGCCTCGCGAGGGGATCGACCGCCCGAGAACATGCTCGAAGAGGTGTTTGACACCACCGATCCGATGGCCATCATTCCCGAGGTCATCAAGCGGGGGGAGATTCAGATCACGGCCGACCAGCGCCGCGAGATGCAGGAACAAAAACACAAACAGCTCATCCAGCGGATCACGCGCAACGCGGTCAACCCGCAGATGGACGACGCGCCACACCCGCCAGAGCGCATCGAATCCGCCCTCGAAGAAACGGATTTCAGAGTGGACCCGATGGAGCCAGTCGAAGCACAGGTCGACGACGCCCTCGATGCGCTCCGGCCGGTCATCCCGATCCGGTTCGACGAGGTCACCGTCGCTGTGCAGGTCCCTGCGGACTACGCCGGGAGCGCACAGGCGCAGATCAGACAGTTCGGCGACCTTGAACGCGAAGAGTGGCAGTCCGATGGCTCGTGGGTTGGCGTCATGACGTTCCCGGCCGGCCTGCAGAACGACTTCTACGACGTGGTGAACGAACACACGAGCGGCGAGGCGGAAACCCAGATAATCAAAGACGAAGACGACATCAGTACGCGCGGCTGACGCCGCGGCGTCGCGTTACCCCTTCTTGAATCCGACGAGAAAGCCGGCGGTGAAACCGGCACTGACCGGCAGGGCCGAAAGTAGTGACGTGATCCAGGACGGCGGTTGCGTCGCCGCCGTATCTCCGGCGGTGCCGGTCGCGTTCTGTGCGGCTCCGCCAATTGCGTCCCAGTTTACTTCGAGAATACCGCGCGTCTCGAGGAACTTGAACAGTGCCAGCTCGATGCCGATGATGACGGCGATGAGCTTTGCGATCTTCTTTGCGGCGAACCCGATGATTCCGCCAATAAGGCCACCGCCACCGAATTCGAGGCCCATCTGCTGGAGACCCAATCCATCTAGTTGGAGTACGAACTCACCCATACCGCGTACCTGACTTCCCGTTTTTAAATCCTTTGTGCTCCTTCTGACGCTTTCCCTGTTCCACTCGATTATGTACGAGATTATAGTTTAGCTACTGCCCGGGTATCCCAAAGAATTCAGGGGGAATTATTTTCGACACTGTGCCATTTCTTTACTCATATCCAAAGATTTGTATTCGAGGAACGAATCCTTCTTACTGTTAAGATGGCAGAAACACCGAATTCCGATATGAGCGGTGCCTCAAGCGGACAGTCGCGGCGACCAAAATCTAACCAGGACTGGTGGCCAAACAAGCTGAACCTGGAGATTCTCGATCAGAACGCCCGGGATGTCGGTCCGATGGAGGACGATTTCGATTACGCGGAGGAGTTTCAGAAACTTGATCTCGAAGCGGTGAAGTCGGATCTCGAAGAGCTGATGACATCGTCCCAGGACTGGTGGCCAGCCGACTACGGCCACTATGGTCCGCTGTTCATCCGGATGGCCTGGCACAGCGCCGGGACGTACCGGACCGCCGACGGGCGCGGCGGTGCGGCTGGCGGTCGGCAGCGTTTTGCACCGATCAACAGCTGGCCGGACAACGCGAACCTCGACAAGGCGCGGCGACTGCTCCTGCCGATCAAGCAGAAGTACGGCCGTAAGATCTCCTGGGCCGACCTGATGATCCTCGCAGGGAACGTCGCCATCGAGTCGATGGGATTCAAGACGTTCGGCTACGCCGGCGGCCGCGAGGACGCCTTCGAGGAGGACAAGGCTGTCAACTGGGGGCCGGAAGACGAGATGGAAACGCAGGAGCGCTTCGACGAGCCCGGTGAACTCCAGGAAGGGCTCGGTGCCTCCGTGATGGGTCTCATCTACGTGAATCCGGAAGGGCCAAACGGCAACCCGGACCCCGAGGCGTCGGCGAAGAACATCCGACAGACGTTCGACCGGATGGCGATGAACGACAAAGAGACGGCTGCACTCATCGCCGGCGGACACACGTTCGGGAAGGTCCACGGCGCTGACGACCCCGAAGAGAACCTTGGTCCCGAGCCGGAAGCGGCCCCAATCGAGCAACAGGGCCTCGGGTGGCAGAACAAGAACGGGAACAGCAAGGGCGGCGAGATGATCACGAGCGGTATCGAAGGGCCGTGGACCCAGTCGCCGACCGAGTGGGACATGGGCTACATCAACAACCTGCTTGACTACGAGTGGGAGCCGGAGAAGGGTCCCGGCGGCGCGTGGCAGTGGGCACCCAAGAGCGAGGAGCTGAAAAACAGCGTCCCGGACGCCCACGACCCGGACGAAAAGCAGACGCCGATGATGCTCACGACGGACATCGCGCTGAAGCGAGATCCGGACTACCGAGAGGTCATGGAGACCTTCCAGGAGAACCCGATGGAGTTCGGGATGAACTTCGCGAAGGCCTGGTACAAGCTGACCCACCGCGACATGGGGCCGCCCGAGCGGTTCCTCGGCCCGGAGGTTCCTGACGAGGAGATGATCTGGCAGGACCCGCTCCCGGATGCTGACTACGACCTCATCGGGGACGCGGAGATTGCCGAACTCAAAGAGGAGATCCTCGACTCGGACCTCTCTATCTCCCAACTCGTCAAGACCGCGTGGGCGTCGGCATCGACCTACCGCGACAGCGACAAGCGCGGCGGTGCCAACGGCGCTCGCCTCCGGCTCGAACCCCAGAAGAACTGGGAGGTCAATGAGCCGGAGCAGCTGGAGACGGTCCTGGGAACGCTCGAAAACATCCAGGCGGAGTTCAACGACTCGCGCTCCGACGGGACGCAGGTCTCGCTTGCGGACCTGATCGTGCTTGGCGGTAACGCCGCCGTCGAGCAGGCGGCAGCGAACGCCGGCTACGACGTCGAGATTCCGTTCGAACCCGGCCGAGTGGATGCCGAGCCGGAACACACCGACGCTGCCTCCTTCGACGCGCTCAAGCCGAAGGTCGACGGGGCCCGGAACTACATTCAGGACGACATCGTGCGACCGGCCGAGGAAGTGCTGGTCGACAACGCGGACCTGCTGAACCTGACGGCCTCGGAACTGACGGCGCTGATCGGCGGCATGCGCTCGATCGGTGCGAACTACCAGGACACCGACCTCGGCGTCTTGACCGACGAGCCGGAGACGCTGACCAACGACTTCTTCGTGAACCTGCTCGACATGGGCACGGAGTGGGAGCCGGCAGCGGACTCGGAACACCGATATAAGGGTCTCGACCGCGACACCGGCGAGGTCAAGTGGGAAGCCACACGCATCGACCTAATCTTCGGTTCGAACGACCGACTCCGAGCGATCTCGGAAGTCTACGGCTCTGCTGACGCGGAGGAGAAGCTCGTCCACGACTTCGTGGACACGTGGAGCAAGGTCATGAAGCTCGACCGCTTCGACCTCGAATAGATCGGAGTAAACGCCACCCCTCGGTGGCTATCGCGAGACAGAGCTGTTCCACGTCAGCAACCGACCGCCGTTACCGCGTGGCATCTGCTTTTTTACCGCTGAACCACCGCCTCACTGGACGTTACTGCGAACCGCCCGGGGGGTTAAATAATCGGACACCGTATCTCCACAACGAGTGACGGCGACACACACCACCGAACGAGCGGTCATCGCGAAGCGCGTCGACAGTGGCACCGCCGACACCGAAGAGATCCGGGATCTTGCCCGGGCGGCCGGGTACGATGTCGTCGGCGAGATCACACAGACCAGAACGGAGGACCCGGCGTACCACCTCGGCGAGGGGAAGGTAACGCGACTGAGCAACGTGGTCGCCCGCGAAGGGGCCGTTGTCGTGATCTTCGACAACCAGCTCGGCCCGTATCAGACGTACAACATCGGGAACGAACTCCCCGAGCGTGTGCGCGTCATCGACCGCTTCCGGCTCATCCTCGAAATCTTCGGCCAGCGGGCCCAGACACGGAAAGCCCAGCTGCAGGTCGAACTCGCAGAGCTCCGCTACGAACTCCCGCGTGCCGAGGCCAAGGCGAGTCTGGCCAAACGCGACGAGCGCCCGGGGTTCATGGGCCTCGGCGAGTACGACGAGTCCCGCGAAGAGGACATCAAAAAGCAAATCGCCAACATCCGGGATGAACTGGAATCCATCGAGGAGACCGAGCGCCATCGCCGGGAACAGCGCCGCGAGTCCGGTTTCGACCTCGTCGCGCTGGCCGGTTACACTAACGCCGGGAAGTCGACGCTGCTGCGCCGCCTCGCAGATGACCTCGACGTGGACGAGAACGACGACCTGCACCCCGACCTCGACACCACGGCAGAGAGCGAGGACCGCCTATTCACGACGCTCGGGACGACCACTCGCCGCGCTGAAGTCGGCAAGCGCGAGGTGCTTGTCACCGATACGGTGGGATTCATCCAAGACCTCCCACACTGGCTTGTCGAGTCGTTCAAGTCCACGCTGGGGTCGGTGTATCACGCCGACCTCGTCTTGCTTGTCGTCGATGTCTCCGAATCAGTCGAGGAGATCCGGGAGAAGTTGGTGACGAGCCACGACACGCTGTACGAGCGCAACGAGGCCCCGATCGTCACGGTCCTCAACAAGACCGATATGGTCGACGACGAAGAGGTCCGTCGCAAGAAAGACGCGCTCTCGTCGCTGGCCCCGAACCCCGTCGCTGTCAGCGCCAAACAGGGGCTCAACATCGACGACCTGGCGGACCGCATCGACCACGAACTGCCTGACTACGAGCGCGAACGGCTTGTGCTTCCGATGACCGACGACACGATGAGCCTCGTCTCGTGGATCCACGACCACGCTAGCGTCGACACGGTCGATTACGGCGATCAGGTAGTCATCGAGTTCGAAGCACGGCCAGCCATCATCGAGCAGTCCCGGGCGAAAGCCGGGGATCTGGTCGGTGCGTCGGCCTGACTACGGACGCTACGGTTCTGCTTCTCGCTGCCACAGTACGCTGGGTATCTCATCTAGCAGGTCCGTCGCGACCAGTCCGTAGCCGCGGTCGTCGATGACACGGTCACCGACGCTGCCAACAGTGTAGGCGGCGATGGCAGCCGCGTCGAGTGGGTCCTGCACGGCGGCGAGTGCGCCCGTCACACCTGCGAGCACGTCACCGGTTCCGCCGACCGTCATCCCCGGGTTTCCCGTCCGGCCGACGCGAGTCCGCTCACCGTTGGAGATGATGTCGTACGGACCTTTGACCAATAGCGTCTGGCCGACTTCCGCTGCGAAGGATTCAATAAGGTCCGCCCGTTCCTGCCAGTCTTCGGCGGTCTCACCACCCATACCGAGAAGTTCGCCCTGGTGGGGTGTGCAGATGAGTTCCGCATCCGTTTCGATGTCCGGAATCACAGACAGAGCGTCGGCGTCGACGACGGCCGTTCCCTCAAACCCGGACAGCAGGTCCGCAACAGCATCCAGCGTCGCGTCGGCATCTCCGAGCCCCGGTCCAACAATCAGCGTGTCGTGGTCTGCCGCCAGTTCGGCGAGGCGGTCGACGTGCGGCGGCGCGAGCTGATCCCCGTCGAAGGGTCTGAGGATGAGGTTCTCGCTGTAGGACTGGATCTCGCGAGCGACGATAGCCGGGCAGGCGACCCGAACGAGGTCGGCACCGCTTCTGAGGGCGGCCTGTGCGGAAAGCGCCGGCGCACCGGTGTACGGACCGCCGCCGACGACCAGCACTTCGCCGTTGTCGCCCTTGTGGCTCGTGAGGTCCCGTTCGAGTCGCGTGAGGTCGCCCCGCTCGATGAATAACTCCGCTGCGTCGGGGATGCCGATGTCCGCGACTGTGACTGGTACGTCGAGGTCCGGCAGGCCGGGCTTGGTATCGTGAAACGTGACGACGTGGTCGGCGTCGACAGCGTTGTCGGCCAGCCGTCCCGTTTCGGCGTCGAGGCCGGACGGGACATCCACAGAGAGGACGGTCGCGCCGCTCTCGTTCATCGCTTGGGCGGCTGTTGCCGCTGGTTCCCGGAGGTCGCCGGCGATACCCGTGCCAAGCATCGCGTCGATGACGACATCAGGGGTCCCGAGGTCCAGTACCGAGGAGTCCCTGACTGTCTCTGTCGGATACTCGGCGTGCTGGAGAGCATCCCAATTCTCCCTGGCGATTGTCGTCGAAATAGCACCCGGACGGCCCAACAGGAGGACGCGGAGGTCGTAGTCGTCGAGGAAGCGGGCGGCGACGAGCGCGTCCCCGCCGTTGTTTCCCCGTCCGGCGACGATAGTGACCTGGTCGCCGGGGTCAGCGATGGTACGGACCGCCTGTGCGACGGCGTGTCCGGACGACTCCATCAACTGCTTGCGCGGGACGCCGAGCGCAGCGGCGTTCTCATCGACGACACCCATTTCGGAGCCGGTGAGCATAGCCGCGGGTTCGCTCGCCAGTGAAGTAACTCTACGGGACGGCGGCCTACCAGCGGACCTCGAACCCGTCGACGCCCTCCGGGTCCTCGTACTCGACGTCGACATCGGTCACGTTCGCGCGTTCGCTCCCCTCGTGGCAGAACTCGATCATCGCTTCCACGTCGGCTTCGGGGCCTTCGAACACCGCTTCGACGCGGCCGTCGTCGAGGTTGCGGACCCATCCATTGACTCCCTGGTCCTGTGCGCGCTCCCGCGTAGTCGCTCTGTAATAGACACCCTGAACGCGACCGGAGACGAACACGTGTGCTCGCGTGCGAGCCATAGCCGAGGGTTTGCCGGCGGACTCCGTTATACTGTCGCCTTCCGCCACGCGTGTCAGTCCTCGTTACTGCCCGTTCTGAGGTAGTGGAACAGATACGTCTGCGTGTAGCCGGCGAACTCCCCACCCAGTGCTGCCCGGATCGCCCGCGACGTGTCGGTGTAGTTCCCCCGCTCGCACTCCGGATAATACTCCTCGATGGTCGTCCGGATCCAGGTGTCTAGCGGGACCGCTTCGAGGTAATCGAGCGAGAACAGCAACACGCAGTCCGCGACCTTGTCGCCGACGCCGACAAAGCGGGTGAGCGACTCTCTGGCGTCCTCATATTCTAGTCCGACGGCTTCCTCGGGATGAGCCTCTCCAGTGGCAACCATCTCCGCGGTGCGCTGGACGTACGGTGCGCGATAGCCCAGTCCGAGGTCCCGGAGCCGTTCTTCTGTTGTCTCTGCCAGCGCGGACGGCGTCGGATAGGCGTTGTACGTCCGCCCGCGGAACTCGACCGTTTCACCGAACGCGTCACGGAGCGCCTGTTGCATATTGTGAATCCGAGCTACACGCATCTGGGCCGAGCAGATGAACGAGATGAGGGAGCCAAACGGGGGGTCCTGAACCAGTCGCATCCCCCAGAACGTATCGTAGGCCGACTGGACCACGTCATCGTCCGGTGCCGTCGCCCGAATCGCAGCGAGATCGTCGTCAAGCCGAAGAAGTCGCCTAAGTTCCGCCTCGGCGTCGACTGTTGATTCCCATTCGAGCACCCCGTCCCGCTGCCGGACACGGATGACTGCTGGTGAGCCGTCTCGGCGGATTGTCGTCCAGTACCACGCGTCGCCGCCGGTTGCCCCCTCGCGCTGGTACATTTCGCCGTCCTCCCGGTCCCAGAGGTATGACTGCCCGCTCTCGACAGTTGCCTGCAAATCGATACCGCCGGCCAGCGACTCGACATCGATGACGCCCTGCTCCATTATTTGAGTATATGGACCCGAAGGTAATGGCGTTACGAGTTCCGCTCACACTGTGCTGGCACACACTGGCAACCCAGCAACCGGCGTTATCCAATCTGCCACTGTGTTCCGTCATGGTGATGTTTTGCGCTGCCCGTCTGTGTACCGCTCGATTGGGTGCTTCGTCTCTCTGACTCCTGATATCCGTAGCGTGTGGTACGTACTGTTTCAGGGCTAACCTTCATTATATTGGGAAACAAACATACTACCATGAATTGCCGAGTTGTTGTCGAGGCCGCAGTCCCAGTGTACGACGTGGCATCTGCGGATGAGGCAGTTCGCATCGCCATCTCGAAGACGGGCGAGATGCTGAATCCCGACCTCAACTACGTCGAAATCAACATGGGAGATCGGCACTGTCCACACTGCGGTGAGACACTGGAACCTGCGTTTCTCGCAGCCGATGAAAGCCTCGTCGCACTCGAACTGGAGATGACCGTCTTCAACGTCGAACGGGACGAACACGCCGCCCGCATCGCCCGCAAGGAGATCGGGCAACGGCTCGAGAACATCCCGCTCGACGTGCTCGAAATCGAAGAGATTCCGGAGGAGTCAGACGAGACGGCAGAAGACGAGTCCTCGTCCGCAGAGTCGGCAACCGAGGCCGACGACCTGCCACCGGACCAGTCAGAGGACGAATCGGACGACGTGTTACCCGAGTTCGAGGAATTAATCGACGAGTAAGCACGGCCACCGAGTGGCAGGGGAATCTCTTTGTTGCACTCTCGACGTATTGCAGCTCTGACATACGTCTGACAGCGGTTATACGGTCACTAATCGCAGTGCTGGTCGGGAGAACTGCGTAGGAACTACGGAGAACCGTTAGTCCGCGGCGGCAGAAACAGGCTCTTTGGTTTCGTCAGCCATTTCGGAGGCAATACCGTCAGCAATCGCAAAGACAGCGGCCTTGTGGTCTGTTTTCGACTTGTGAATCGATGTCGGCTTGACGCCCAGTTCCTCGTATTCGTCGTGGTCCACTTCTGTCCCGGATTCGGCTTCGTAGTGGTTCTGTACCTGTGCAAGCAGGCCGTGAAGGTGGATGAGCTCCTGCTTTTTCATAGTCAACCCAAGGTAACAACTCGAAGGTTATAGTACTACTCTGATGAAGGTTAACACACGTCTCTGCTAATAATACGTAATAGTTTATGCATAATTTTTGATGTGGGGTATATTCTGGAGATTTTACACTAAATTTTACCATTTCTCAAAAGACAGTGCTGTGTGCTAGCAAAGCAAGCGTACTCACCGGTGGAGCGCGCTAGGGCGAACACTGCCACCTCAAATGTATTGCGGGTGTCTACTGCTGGCACCCAGAATTATGGGCTGTCTACGTCTCCTATCAGTATGGACAAAGCGACGCTTCCCCCGGAAACCGAGATCGGTCGGGTGGCCCTGACTGTTGCTGATCTATCATCGACTGTCGATTTCTACCGTGATGTTGTCGGTCTCCATGTCCTGGATGCAGACGACGATCGAACGATACTCGGTGCGGGTGGACAGGAACTGTTAGTTCTGCATCATCGTCCAGACGCACCAGCGAGAGAGGCTTCATCGACCGGCCTGTATCACATTGCGTTTCGCGTTCCATCGCGAGCGGCGCTGGGTGACGCACTCCAGCGTATCGACTCGGAGTGGACACTCGACGGCGCATCGGACCACGGTGTCAGCGAGGCGCTGTATCTGTCGGACCCGGCCGGGAACGGCGTCGAGATCTATCGGGACTTTCCGCGGGCATCGTGGAGTGAGACACCGTCGGGGCACGTCAAAATGGTAACTGAACCCCTCGACAGGCAGTCAGTCGCGGCTGCTGCGACCGGCGAACAGTCGATTCCCGCCGACTCCGACATCGGACACGTACATCTAGAAGTCTCGTCAGTGGAGACAGCCCGGTCGTTCTACGCCAACGCACTCGGACTGCGCGTCAGGGCCACGTACGACGGTGCGGTGTTCTTGGCGGCCGGTGACTACCACCACCACATCGGTGCCAACGTCTGGCAGCGGCGGTCCGGGCCCCAAACCGGGCAGGGACTGGCGTGGTTCGAGATTCGACTCCCTGACGAAGCGACTCTTGAGTCGGCAGAGAAGCGCCTCCGTCAGTCCGACTATGCTGTCGCGGAAACCGATGCCGGTCTCACAGTGCACGACGGCGACGACATCGAACTCCGCCTGCGAACCTGAATACGGGATATTTCGACCGATTGACCGAAGTGCCAACTCAAGTGTCTTCGCGCGTTATCTGGAATATGCACACGACACGGTGGCTGACTACGGTGGCCGGGCGAACTGTAGGAGAAACCGACTGCACGGGCGTGACAGGACGAAGCCAACGACCGGAAGGAGAGCGATGAGCGGCCCCCATCAGGGCCAGCAGCTCGTGACCGCGGGAACTGCGCTGTCGGAGGCGAGCGCAGCGGCAGTGCTGGTTCACGGCCGGGGTGCGACGGCTCGGAGCATCGTCCAGATGGGGGCAGAGTTCCAGCAGGACGGGCTGGCTCTCCTTGCGCCGCAGGCCGCGCGGAACACCTGGTATCCCAACTCGTTCCTCTCGCCAGTCGAGCAGAACGAGCCCGGGCGGACATCGGGACTACAGGCTATCGAGGATGCTGTCACAGAGGCCGAGGAAGCCGGGATACCGACTGATCACGTACTCGTGCTGGGCTTCTCGCAGGGGGCCTGTCTCGCAAGCGAATTCGTTGCTCGCAACCCACGGCGTTACGGTGCCCTCGTCGCCCTCAGTGGCGGCCTCATCGGCGAGACCATCGACGAAAGTGAGTACGAGGGTGACATCGAGGAGACACCGGTGTTTCTGGGCTGTAGCAATGTTGACCCACACATCCCCGAAGAACGCGTGCACGTCACAGCCTCGATCTTCGAGCAGCTGAACGGGGATGTCGAGGAGCGCATCTACGAGGGGATGGGCCACGGCGTCAACGAGGACGAACTGGCGTACGTCTCGTCGCTGGTCGCTACCCTCGCCGATTAGGCGGTCCGACCGCTGGCCCGTTCACCGAAACCCCCTCGCTGAGCGGCCGAACAGGGAGTTACCGGCACCTCACCGCGAGGTTTAGTGGTTGGGAAACTCACACATAGCATGAGGATTTCCCGCCGACGGTTTCTCGCTACAGTTGGGGCCGGTGTGACGCTCGGCGGCGCAGGCTGTGTTGGGGATGACGGTGCTACTGCTGGAGCTGGCTCGGAACCCGACTCCAGCACTGGAACCAGCGCGGCGTCGACGGCAACCGACCGGAACGACAGACCAGAACCGCCCACAGCTGATAGCCGCCTGCATCTGGATTACGAGACTGGGACACTCGAAGAGCATATCGTCAGCGGCGGCGTTCCAAAAGATGGGATTCCGGCCATCGACGACCCGACGTTTGCGGATACGCCCCCGGACGGATTAGCTCCGGACGACCCGGTGTTCGGCGTAGTCCGGGACGGGGAGGCGAAAGCCTATCCCCAGTACATACTCGTCCATCACGAGATAGTGAACGACACCATTGCCGGCGACGCCGTCGCTGTGACGTACTGTCCGTTAACGGGCACCGCCCAGGGGTTCGAGCGTGGCCCGGTGGAGTTTGGCGTCTCCGGGCGGCTGGTGAACTCGAATCTGACGATGTACGACCGGGGCACCGATAGCTGGTGGCCACAGATGCTCGCGACGGCAATTAAAGGCCCACTAACTGGCGAGTCGCTGCGTGAGTTCCGGGTCACCTGGACAACGTGGAGCCACTGGTCCAGCGTCTATCCGGAGACGCGCATCCTCACCGAAGACACGGGGTTCTCACGGCGTTATGGCGTTGACCCGTACGGTCAGTACAACGAGAAGCGTGGCTACTATTCGAGTACGCGGACGCTGTTCGAACCCCTGCACGGCGACAGTCGCGCTCACCCGAAAGTCGTGGTCATCGGAACGCGGACGGAAACAGGGGCGCTCGCATTCGACAAGGAAACACTGCTGAATCAGGGTGTGTTGACCGGCCGTATCGACGACACGCCGTACGTCGCTATCGCTGATACTGACCTCGCAAGCGGGTACGTGTACGCGAACCCAGAATCGATGTCAGTTGCAGCGTCGGACGACGGCTACATGATCGACGGGACGGCATATGATGCCGACTCGCTCCCGCTGGACCGCACGCTGTCCTTCGACGCGATGTGGTTCGCCTGGGCCGGCTTCTATCCGGGGAGTGGGTATGTCAACTGACGGCTCGACCCACAAGACAGGTGCGGCTGCCAGCATCCAACGCTTGTTTCGGAACACCGGGGTTGCGGTCAGCGGAGCGCTCAGCCGCCGTGACGGACAGGTGTTTCTGGGTGTGTTTGGAGTGGCGTACTTCCTGCTGTATCTCGCTGGTCTCAGACACCTGGGTTTCGGCCCACCCGCCTACGAGATCTCTGTCGTCAGTGACCCGCTCACTCGTGCGTTCCGACAGGTCGGCCCGTTTCAGTGGGAACCGGTTGCATTAGTGGTCGTCGGCCCGGTCGAACTGCTCGTCGCGCCGCTGAATATGCTTCTCGGGGGCGTCTTGGCAGCGCTAGTCGGACTCAACCTCGCCGTCTCCGTCGTCGCGTGGCGCGGCCCAGCGGCCTGCCGTCTCGGCTCGGGTGCAGGGGTTGTGTCGGGACTACCAGGACTGCTCTCCGGGTTCGCCTGCTGTGGGCCCACTATCCTGCTCGTCGTTGGCGTGCAGGCAAGCGCTGGGCTTCTCTCGCTGTTCCAGTGGCTCCTTCCCCTCACTGTCGTGGCGCTGCTCGGAACCCTTCTCTGGGTCGGGAGTCGCGTCGAGACAGTGCGACAGGTTCCGTAGATAGCACCCACTACTGTGGGGACAGATAGTAGCGACAGGATACTGGGCTGTACCGTGATTGGAACTTTTTTCCCTCGATTTGAGGGAAACATATAATTACTCCGTACGACCCATCTACCAGTATGACCGCTACTGTCGTGAGCGAGGTCAACCGACCCTACGTGCCGACGGGCGGGGCGAAACTGACCGCTGAGATTGAAGTCGAGCCCGGACGGTTGGAGGAACCACCTACGCGACAGATTGCCCTCTGTATCGACGCCAGTGGATCGATGGCCGGCGACGACATCGAGCAGGCACGCGCCGGCGCTGAGTGGGTGTTCGGGCTTCTCGACGAGGAGGATTACATCTCGATCATCGCCTTCGACAACGAGGTCACGACGGTGCTTTCGCCGACGCGGTGGGGAACGATTTCGCGCGAAACGGCAGTGGACGCGGTCGCTGACATCTCTGCAGGCGGGGGAACTGATATGTACAGCGGCCTGCTGGAAGCGAAGGCGTCTCTGCAGGATCTACCGACCGATGATAACACGGCCCGGCGAGTCTTGCTCCTCTCCGACGGGAAGGACAACTCCCACGATCCGGAAGCGTTTGGTACGTTAGCACGCGAAATCGACACTGAGGGTATCAGAATCAAGGCGGCGGGCATCGGGAGCGACTACCGCGAGGAGACGATTCGGACGCTCGGGACCGTTGCCCGCGGCGAATGGACACATCTGGACGCCGCCGGTGATATCGAGTCGTTCTTCGGTGACGCAGTCGAGGAGGCCGGGACCGTTGTCGCTCCTGACGCCCGTCTCGAACTTGACATGGCTGACGGTGTCGAGGTGAGTGAGGTGTACCGCTCGCTTCCACAGACCCAGTCCGTGAACCCCGAATGGGAAAATAACACGGCCGTCGTGCCGCTGCCCGACCTGCTCGAACGGGAGACCCAGCGGGTCGTGCTGAAGATCCACGCCCCGGCCAATGACCCGCAAGACGCCGTGTCACTGGCGGATGTCACGCTGCACGCCGGCGGCGAAACGACCCAGGAGTCGATCACCGTCGACTACACCGACGACGAGGCGAAACTGGCCGAGCACAACGAACAGGTCGACGTGGACCACCGACAGACCGTTATCAAGACGGAACTCGGCAAGGGCAACGTCGCCGAAGCCCAGACGCAACTGGAGCGGATGACGCGCATCCACGGCGAGGACACCGAGGCCGTCGAGACAGCCGAACGGGAGACGCGCATCGTGATGGAAGGCGGACGCAAGGAGCAAAACAAGGCGACGAAAATCGTCACCGACGAGGGTATCCAGAAGTGACCGTCCCGATCTGTGGTGTCAGCAGGGCCGCTACTGGCCGGAGAAACGGGTGATTCATGACCTGGGAACCTGAGAGCGGTGATGTCATCGCCGGCCAGTACAAACTCGAGGAGTTCCTTGGCAAGGGAGGGTTCGCAAAGGCGTTCCGCGCTACAGACATCGAGAGCGGCGAGTCGGTCGCCGTCAAATACCCCAACTACACCGAATCCCAGAACGACCCCGACATCATCGAAGAGTACTTCAAAAAAGAGGTCGGCTCGCTGGAACGCATCCGCCGGGCCGGCGGCCACGAGAACGTGATGGACTACTACGACCAGGTCACAGAGCGTGACGTTCCGTTTCTGGTCGTCCAGCTAATCGTCGACGGGATCGAACTCGACGAGGTCATCGACCAGCACGGCCCGATTGACGACAGCGAACAGGTCCGCCAGATCGGCATCGATCTCTGTGACGCGATGGGCTTTCTCCACGAGAACGAGATCGTCTATCGGGACCTGAAACCGGAGAACGTGATGCTTACGCCCGACATCACGCCTACGCTGATCGACTTCAATACGGCGACGGGGTTCGATGCCACCGAAGATCCTTCCTCCGGGAACACCGGGACGACGATTCTGGGGCCGTTCAAGCCCCGCGAGGTCGCCGAGGCCAGTCGAACCGACGTTCGGCAAGGTCCCTGGTCGGACGTGTACTCGATCGGAAAGATACTCCTGTTCCTCCTCAAGGGGAGCGTCCCGAAGAAAGACGGAGTGAATCCGCAGGCGTTCGGGGCCGACTGCGACGATTATCTGGCCGAAATCGTCGAACGGGCCACGCAGTCACATTACCGCGACCGATACCGAAACGCGACGGTCCTCAAGGAGGTCCTCGAACGGCGAGATCCGACGCCGCCAGCGACGGCGTCGGTGACGTACATCCAGGCGGACAGGCAGTTCACCGTCGAACCGGGCGACACTATCGGGCGGCAGGGCGCGAGCGGTCCCCCGGCATCGATAACAATCGAAGACCCGCAGGGAGAGTACATCTCCTCAGTGCAGGTCCAGTTCGACATCGAGGACGGCGAGTGGGCCCTCCATGACCGGAGCCTCAACGGGACGTTCGTCCAGAAAGGGGCCGGCTGGCAGCGAGTCCTCTCCGAACCCGGACGCAACCGTCTGCGCTCCGAAGGCGAGGACCCGACCGATAGACACGGCGACGTGCCCCCCGAGTCGGTGACACTCACCGACGGTGATCTGGTGTCGCTGGTCCATCCGACCTACGGGGTCACGTTCGAGTTCCATCCGGAGGAGTCATGAGATACAGCACGAACTACGACATCGGCGACAGGAAGCGAGGACAGGGCATCAACGAGGACAGCGTCTCGCTGACGGTGTTCGAGGAGGGCCACCGGGACGGCTACCGCGGGCAAGACAGACCGCAGCCGCAGGATTCGGATACAGCAGACGACGGCGAGCCAGCGGAGGTGACAGACGAGACAGTCGGTACTGAGACGGCGGCGTATACGGCCGCCGACACGGACGGTGCTGACATTGACGACGGAGATACGTCCGAACTCGATGGCACCGAACAACCGATGAACCGCTCGGCCGGCGTGTTCGTGGTCGCTGACGGGGCCGGCGGGCACGACGCCGGCGACATCGCGTCGTACATCACGACGACTATTGTGGCCGAACAGCTTGCTCCCGTGGCGATTCGAACGGCCCGGAGCTATCCCGGGGACTTCGATGTCGATGTCGCCCGTGATGTCCTTCCGGACCCGCCCGGTGAGCGGGAACTCGAAACCGCCGTGGCAGAGGCGATCACGGCGGCTCACCGCGAGATTATCCGGTACGCAAACGAGACCGGGACACAGTCCTACACGACGGTTGTCGCGGGGATCTACGCCGACGGCAAGCTCCATTACGGGTGGGTCGGTGATAGCCGAGCCTACGTCGTCAACAGTGCCCGTGAGACCATCTCGCCGCTGACCAGAGACCACGCCGTCGTTCAGGAGTGGATCGACAGCGACGAAATCGATCCCGTGGAAGCACATGTCCACCCCAATGGGAACGAAATCACGCGCGCGCTGGGCGGGTCTGGCTACGAGGACCCAGATGAGGCGACTGTTGGGGTGGACACACGAACGGTCAGGCTGTACGCAGAAGACACGGTGTTGGCGACCAGCGACGGACTCATTGACGCACAGACCGACGCGCCGGAGCTATACGAGGAGTACGTCGATTCGGATCACGCTGATTCGGTGGCCGAGCGTATCCACGACGCGGTCGTCACCGACGACGAGATCCGCGACGTTGTCCTCGATGCAGCATCCCTCGACGAAGCGAGTCAGGAGTTCGTGTCACTTGCAAACGACCGCGGTGGGAAAGACAACATCTCCGTGCTCCTGTTCGCTGACAGTGCGCTCCCAAAAACACCAGGAAGCGGTGGGATGCCAGTTCGAGATATCGATCCTGACCTCGATATCTCCGAACGTGACACAGTGATTATGACAGACGAGTAGAGAGAAAGTTTCGTGGGACAAGTATTTTATTTCTCGACTCTGTAGGACCTAACGAAACCCATGCCTGAATCCGACCGTACGGTAAAATGCCCCATATGCGACGAGGACTTTGATCCGACAGTCGCGGGCGGATGGTGCACAAACCCGGACTGTGGTGAGTGGCAACACACTGACGAAAGCGCCGCTGATTTTGACACCGACGATGCGGTGCCAGACGACGCCGACTTGATACCGGAAGGCACGGACGAGGCAGACCCGACGGGTGGACGGTCGATGGGGACCAGTGACGAACCCGACACGCCGGATGGCAACACTGGTGACGATGCTAGCGCCGACGACGTCTCGGCGGATGCGGCCTCGGACACTGGGGCAGCCGAGGCAGAGGATGAGACGGCGGAGACGGCGACAGAACACGAACCTGAGGCCGACGCCGAGGCCGAAAACGGAACCGGGCCGAACGCTGCGGAAGAACCCGACGAGGCCGACGACACCCCGGACAAGTCCAGCGGTGACTCCGAAGCGGACGCCGAGGAGTCAGGCGAAACCCCGGAGACAGATGACGACCCGGCGACGATTATCTGTCCGGACTGTGACCGCGAACTCGACGCTGACGCGAATTTCTGTGTCGCCTGCGGTGCCGACGTACAGGACATCACACCGGGAGGCGACCGCTCGCTCGACGCGTGCCCGTCCTGTGATACTGCTGTCGACGACGATGCCAGTTTCTGTGTCAACTGTGGAGAGGACTTAGACGCGCATCGCGGCGAGAGCGACACGTCGACGGCTGACTCGGCAGGGCCGTCGACCGCCGACGAGACGGAGAGTGAGTCAGCAACCGCGGGCAACGCCGTCGACACACTCGCCTCACAATCCACCGACGATGCGGCGGTACCGGATAAGCTCGTCCTCTCGATTGAGGGCCGAGATATCACTGTCGAAGACGGGGATCGCATCGGCCGGGAGATCCGGGCAGCACTATTGGATGCCGGCCGACCGGAAGACGAAGCGGTTCGGATCCACCGCGAACACGTCCGGTTCGACCGCCAACCGGACGGGTACTATCTGGTCGACCTCGGGGACAACCCGACGCGGCTGAACGAGACCCAGCTGCAGAAAGGCGACCGGGAACCGATCCAACCGGGCGACGAACTCGAACTCTCGGGCGTCGCCACGATGACACTTCGGGCGGCGTGACCACCCACAGTTAAGCGGTCGGTCGGAAAATATCAGGCTGATGGAGCGTGGTCGACTGGGGTTGGAACTCCGCGAGTCCGCCGCACTACTCCGAGCTGAAATCTGGCTATTTGTGGGTGTGGGTCTGGCATGGCTCGTCTACGGTGGCTGGGTACTCGCGATGGGGCTGCTGCTGGCGCAGTTCCCAGGGCTCGAACGGACTGTTCTTGCGATACTCGCTGGCCGAACTGTCACGCTACGAACTGTACTCGCCGCTGGTCTCTGGCTCGTCGGTCCGTCACTGGCGACCGTTGTCCTCATCAACCGGCGGCTTCGGAACAGGCACGGCAACCTTGCCGACGCGTATCGGCTGGACCATCCAAGCCTGTTACTCGCTATCCCCGGCAGTGTACTCCTCGGCTGCCTGCTGCTCAGTGTCATACTCGGGCAGCCGTGGCCGCTCACGGTAGTCGTACTGTTCGGGACAGTGCATCTCGTCGTCCGGACCGTCGCCTACGGACACCGCGTCTACACGCTTTCGGTCCCACCACTCCTGTCGCTGCTGGTGTTCGTGAGCGCAGTCTCGCTTAGTACTGGGTGGTTGGTCCAGATGGACACCGCATCCGGCGTATCGCCGGCGCTGTCCCCGTGGCTGACTCAGGCTGGTATTAGTCCCGTTGTTGAGATAGTCCTCAAGCTGACGGGCGTTCAGCCAGCACAGACCACACCCATTTTCATTGCCGTCCCCGGCGTGCTGGCGAGTGCGTACCTCCTCTTCCAACTACTCGCTGGGACCCCGGTCAGAATCCGTGCGCCGCTTTCGAACTGGCAGCGTCGTCCGGACCAGCGGCACCCGATCATGCCACCGGTCGGATCGGCGCAAAACGGAACCGAGCGTCCAACTGCCGAACGAGACGTGGACGCTGCACCGGATTCTCGGGAACAGACTGGAACCGACACCGAAGATGACGACAGCGACGCGGAGTCACCGGGACACACCGGGACCCGAGTGTTTTCGCCCGACGAGGCTCAGGCTGCGGAACCGCCTGCTCACGAATCGGGACAGGGCAACGCGCCGCCGTCAGGGGCTGCCACAGAACCGGAGGCGACGGTCGACGACACTGGAACAGGCGCGGAATCTGAGACAGCCGGGACGGACGATACGAACGAGACCACCTCGACAACCGACGAAGCGTGGATGGATGATACATCTGTCTTCACGCCGGGCGGCCGGGACGCCGGCCAGTCGTACTGTAGCGAATGCGGCGAGTCGCTGCCGCCCGACGCTGACACCTGTCCGTCCTGTGGCGACCCCGTCGACGGGTGAGGTGGTCAGCGGTTCGAAACGGGGATGTCGCCGAGTGCGACGGTGTACTGTGTCGACTGTACTGATTCCCCGTCCGGGTACACGAACACCGTTACAGCGACGGTGTCCGGGCGCTCACCGGGCGGGAGGAGCCACGACTTGGTCACGTCGTCAGTGTCTCCCACTGGTAGCTGTCCAGTGCTTGCGGTGTCCGCAACTGCCTCTCCGCTGCGGGTGGTAACGCTGTCGAGACGAACTGCTGTGGGGTCTGACCCAGTGTTCGTCACGTTCACCGCGAGCGTGAACCGCCACCCATCGTCAGCCGTGACGACAGACGCCGCGTCGATGCGGGCTGAGACGTTGGCGGATTTCAGAATCGGGTCGCCGACGCCGGCACCGGCCGGCTCCGCAGTCGGCGTTCCGGGGACCGCCTCTCCCCCGGTGTCTCCGGTTAAGTGATGCCCCATCATACTCCCGAAGGTAACGACCTCGATGAGGATCGGCAAGCCGATTCCGACGATGATGAGTAGTCGTAGCAGCGTTTTCTGCTCCGGACCGTCGACGTCGTCGAACATGATGAGAGAGTAGTGAAGTGGTGTTAGACCGGGATCGGCGGGCTACCGGGCGCGAACAGTCCATCAGCGACCATGCTGGCGAGTGGTGGCCCGTAGGCGATGACGATGAGCAGCAGGGCAATTGCCGTCCAGAGCTTGTAGTTGTCCAGAATACGCGGGCTGTGGTCCGCGCCGGACAGCGGTTCTGGGATGTTGCTGTTGACCGACAGCGTCCCACCGCGGCGAGCGAGCAGGGTGTCAGTCATGACGATGAGGAACATCGCGGCGCCGACGAACAGCAGGAAGCCGCCGATGGCGATCTGGATTCGCATTTCGCCGACTGTTCCGGCGACTCCCTCGAACGCGAACTCGTCATACGTCGGTTCGGCAGTCCGTCGCGGAATGCCGGCGAGGCCGGCCCGGTGCATGGCGTTCGACATCAACGCCATGCCCACGAACCAGACGTACGGCTGGAGCGTAGCGATGCTGCGCTGTCGGAGTTTCTTCCCGGTGATCTGCGGGACCAGCCAGTAGCTGATAGCCATCGCCGTCAGCGCGAACGCAGTCCCGACAGTGAGGTGGAAGTGGCCGGGCACCCAGATGGTGTTGTGGATGAGGTAGTTGATGTTCATCCCGGCGTTGATCATGCCGGAGAACCCTCCTGCTGCGAACATCAGGCCGGCGAGCATACAGCCAGCGAAGGCCGGCTTGCCCCACGGTAGGTTCCGAAGCCAGGAGAGGTAGCCCTTCGCACCTCGCTGGCGAGCCCCGTGTTCGACCGAGGCAACCACGGTGAAGGCGGTCAACAGCGAGGGCAACAGCAAGAACATCGTGTTCGTCATCGCGATGAACTTGTAGCCCGATGGAATACCGGGGTCGGTGTACTGGTGGTGGAAGCCGACCGGGGTCGAGAGCAGCAGGAAGGCGACGAAGACCACGCGGGCCAGCGGGTCACTGAACAGCCGGCCGCCAGCCAGTTTCGGCAGAATCGTGTACCAGACGAGGTACGCCGGCATGAGCCAGAAGTACACGACCGGGTGACCGAAGTACCAGAACAGTGTCCGCGTCAGCAGCGGGTCGACGTTCTGGATGAGTCCGAGCGACCACGGGATGAGGAAGGCGACGACCTCGACGGCGACGCCGATGGTGGAGACATACCACATCAGCATCGTCGTCAGGACCATGAACGTCTGCAGCGGAATGCGTTCATCCGGGTTCTCAGAGCGCCACTCCCACAGCGCCTTGAAGTACGCGAGGCCGGCGATCCACGAACCGACGATGATGAGCGCCGCACCGATGTAAAATGCCGGATGTGCCTTCAACGGGGCGTAGAAAGTGAACAGCACGTCCGCTTTAAGATCGTGACCCAGAATCGACGGCGCACCGACGAGACCGCCGATGATGGACACGGCCGCAAGCACTGTTCCTGTAAGCATTATCCAGAAGCCCGACCAGGCGATACGGTGTGGCAACTCTCGTTCGAGGCTGTTGGCGACGGCCCACGTGAACAGTCCCGAGATGAAGAACGTGGTAAACACGAGCGCCAGCAAGACGCCGTGGCCCGTCAGAATCGTGTAGTAGTCCGCAGAACTGATGAATCCGCGGAACACGCCGGTTCGATGGAGCGCCTGAATGACGCCAAATAACGCACCGATTCCAAGGGCGACGAATGCCACAATGAACTCGCTACGGACGATTTTCGACGTTTTCGGATAGGAATCGACGAACACCATTACTGATCCGCCTCCTCCTGAGCCTGTGCATCATCTGCTGACTGGTCGATGTTCTCTTGCTGCATATCGTACTCCTCCGGCGGGACGACTTCGACGGAGCCACCCATCGTGTGATGGGCCGCCCCGCAGTATTCGTGACAGATAAGCCCGTAGGTGCCGGGTTCGTTAAACCGTGCTGAGACTTCTGAGACCTGACCCGGGATGACCATCGTGTTGATGTTTGTTTCGACCACAGAGAAGCCGTGCACCACGTCTGCACTGGTCACCCTGAACGTTACGTTGGCACCTGCGGGCACTTGGACCGGATTGTCTCCGCTCCCTGGAACGAACTGGAACTGCCGGGCGACGACGTACACGGTGTACTTATCATCGCCAGTCTTGACCACACCGGGGTCGTCGAAATGGGTGCCAGTGTTCCCGTTCTGTACTTCTTGCGCGCTTATTTGTCCGCCCGAATCGTCAACCATCCCGACGCCGACGCCGACCGAGCCGTAGGCGATGGTCGCGATGAATCCGACGATGAGCAGTATCGCTGCACCGAGCCAGACTTTTTCGAATCTATGAACCTGCATGATATCACCCGATTATCGAGACGCGGCCGAGGAACTCGACGAAGTACATGAACACCCACAGCAGGCCGATCAACACGAAGTAGAAGGCGACCAGTGCCGCCGTTCCCTTCGGGTCGTACTCGTCGTGGCCCAACTCGACGGCCGGTTCAGTTTCCGCGGCCTCTTCAACCGGTTCCGGGCCGGTCGCCCGCTGTAGCTCGCCACCTTCACCCGTCTGTGGCGGCCGCCCGTTCTGACGGCGTCGCATCGCAACTGCGAACAACAGCGGCGAGAAGAACGCAAGCAGGATCGAGCCTGAGAGGAGCCACTGCGGGCCGGAGAGTTCGATACCGCTACCCTCCTGTTCGCTTCCGCCCCCACTGCCGCCACCGCTGCCACCGAGCGGGCCACCGACAACGACGGCCCCCTTCATGCCAAGCGATTTGTGGGGGACACAGGCGTACTTGTACACGCCCATCTCTTCGAAGGTGTGGCTGTAGGTCGTTCCAGCCTCGCTGACCGCACCACCTGAGTCAAGCGGGCCATCGCCGTCAGAGACGACGTTGTGGCCGCCGCCTTCACCGGTCCAGGTCCAGGTTACTTCAGTGCCGGGCGTCACCCGGACCGCTGGCGGGTCGAAGGCGAACGCGCCATTGTTGCCCTGTGCGCCGACCGATATCTCGACGCTGTCGGCGTCGGTTCTGTCGACGGTCGTTCCATCGTAGTTCGAGACGTCGTCGAACCAGCCGCCGTAATCCGGATTCTCGGGTGGGCCTTGCTGCTGTTGCCCGCCGGAGCCGCCGTCACCGGAGCCACCGGGCCGAACGACGACGGCGCCCTTCATACCGAGCGATTTGTGGGGGACGCAGACGTATTTGAACATCCCCTCAGACTCGAAGGTGTGGCTGTAGGTCGTTCCGGCCTCGCTGACCGGGCTTCCGGAGTCAAGCGGCCCGTCGCCGTCCGAAACGACGTTGTGGCCGCCGCCTTCGCCGCTCCATTCCCAGACGACCTCTGTGCCCGGACTGACCATCACCGCGGGCGGGTCGAAGGCGAACGCGCCGTTGTTGCCCTGCGCGCCGACGGTGATTGTCACAGTGTCCTGGCCTCGCTTGTCGGCGGTCCCATCGTAGTTCGAAACATCATCGAACCAGCCGCCATAGTCCGGTTCCTCCTGTGCTGTCGCCGTGCCAGTCGCGGCCAGCGCCGCTGTCCCGGCTGCGGCACCGACGAACTGTCGCCGACTCAGCGCCATCGTCGCACCCCCACCGCGTCGTGCGAATCTGGCAGCTGACTGCTTCTAGCTTCGTGCCGTACCATATCTGGGAGAATAGCAGATTACCTAAAAAAACCCCTGTTGGTGTTTTCAGCCGGCAGGAACGACCCGTTTCTTTTTATAACCCCTCTAACGTACGGTCAGGTATGTCTGCGTCAAGCCCTCGGCTCGTAACGTTGCTGGCGCTGCTCGGGCTCGCGCCGGTCGCGTACTACATGCAGGGAACCGGCCGCACCATCGTCGCGCTCTCGCTCGTCAGCGTCGTCATCATCGCCAGCAGTTTGTTCCTGATGACCAAACCAACAGAGTCGCGTCCCGTCTGATATGCCGTTCGGGACGGCGGGGCTAAGCTCCGGTGAAACGGCCGGCCTCGCGGCGTTCGTCGGGCTTGGGCTGGTCGGGAGCGTTCACTGTCTCGGGATGTGCGGGCCGTTAGTCACCACCTACGCCGATAGACTTGACGACGGCGGGCCGGTGTCTGGCCACGAAATACGTCAGCACGCGCTGTTCAACGCTGGACGGACGCTGAGCTACGCGCTCGTCGGGACCGTACTTGGCGCTGCTGGCAGTGTACTGTACGATGTGGCTGGCCTGGCACGTCTCGGAACTGCTGTCCGGGGAGCTGTCGGGGTTTTCGTCGGCCTTGCTATCATCACCGTCGGACTGGGGTATCTCTCCCGCGGCCGCGCCGTTGACGTGGCCCGGTCGCTCCCGCTGGTGGGGAACCTGTTCCAGCGCCTTTCGGCGTCGCTCGTCGCAAGGGTCGACCGGTGGGTCGACGGCCCGGGGATGGTCGCACTGGGCGCGATGCACGGTTTGCTTCCCTGCCCGCTGCTCTACCCGGCGTTCCTCTACGCGTTTGCGACCGGCTCCGCGCTCACCGGCGGGCTCTCGCTGGCCGCGCTCGGCCTCGGGACGTTTCCGCTGGTGTTCGCCTACGGGACCGCCTTCGGCACGCTGTCGCCGGGCCATCGCGCGACGTTGCACCGTGCACTCGGTGTCGTCTTCATCGCGCTCGCGCTCGTCCCGCTGTCGAACGGCCTGGCGGCGTTCGGTATCGCCATCCCGAAACCACCACTGCCGATGCCCTGGACATGACTCACTGTACGCTCTGTGATCTACCGGCCGATGCGCCGGTCACCGACGACGCAGTCGAGGGGACGTTCTGTTGTCGTGGCTGTCTGGAAGTCGCACGGACGCTCGACGATCCAGCGACGGAGAGCCGCGACGCCGCCGACACTGGCCTCGACCCGGACGACGCCGACGGGGAGACGGCCTTCCTTTCTGTCGATGGGATGCACTGTGCGACCTGCGAGACGTTCCTCGAAGCGCGGGCCACAGACCACGACGGCGTCACCGCCGCGGCCGCCAGCTACCCGACGGGGACGATGAAACTCACCTACGACGCCGACGCGCTCTCGGAGTCGGACCTCACGGAGGCCGTGGCCGGCACCGGTTACGACGCCAGCCTGCAGGCCACGGAAACCGACGACGAGTACGAACTCGAAGGGCGTCTCATCGTCGGCGGCTTCTTTGGGATGATGACGATGCTGTGGTACATCCTCTTTCTCTACCCGGCCTACCTCGGCGTGGATCAGTCCCTGTTACTGTTCGACCCCTCGGGGCAGGCGGGGGATTATCTGCTGTGGAACATGGCCGTGATGACCGGCGTCGTGGTCGGGTACACCGGGTGGCCGTTGCTTCGCGGGGCCTACGTCAGCCTCCGCGCTGGGCGGCCGAACATGGACTTACTCGTCGCGATGGCTGCTGTGACAGCCTTCCTCTACAGCGTCGTCGCTGTCATTCTGGGACATACAGAGGTGTACTTCGACGTGGCGACGGTCATCGTCATGGCTGTCTCAGTCGGCGACTACTATCAGGACCGGGTCCGCCGACGCGCGCTGGACCGCCTCACGGAGTTCACCACACAGCGGGCCGATAGCGCCCGACGGCGCACCGATGGGGGACACGAGGAGGTCGACGTGGGGTCGCTGTCGGCCGGCGACGAGGTCGTCGTCCGCTCCGGCGAGCGCATCCCTGTCGACGGGACCGTGCTTGAGGGGACCGCGGCCGTCGACGAGTCGCTCGTCACCGGTGAGTCGCTGGCCGTCCGGAAGACCGACGGAGACGAGGTCATCGGTGGGTCGCTGGTGACGCAGGGCGGCGTCGTCGTGCGTGTCGGACCGGACGCCGAGAGTACCGTCGACCGGCTGACGAACCTGCTGTGGGAGGTCCAGAGTACGCGCGGCGGCGTCCAGCGACTGGTCGACCGCATCGCCGCCGTCTTCGTCCCACTGGTGCTCGTTCTGGCTGTGCTCGCCACCGGTGGGCACCTCGTCGCCGGAGCGACACCCACGGACGCGATGCTGACCGGGCTGGCGGTGCTCGTGGTCTCCTGTCCCTGCGCGCTCGGACTGGCGACGCCGCTCGCGACCGCGGCCGGCATCCGCCGGGCACTCGACGGTGGAACTGTCGTCACCGGCGACGCGGTGTTCGAGACGGCGACCGATGCAGACGTAGTCGCCTTCGATAAGACGGGTACGCTGACGACCGGTGAGATGGAACTACTGGAGCGCGCCGACGAGGGGGTGATGTCCCGGGCAGCCGCGGTCGAGCAGTTCGCTGACCACCCCGTCGCCGAGGCCGTCACAGACGCCGTCCCGGTCCCGGACGCGGCCGTCTCCGGGTTCGAGCAACACCCGGGGCAGGGCGTCAGTGCGACAGTCGACGGAGAACACGTCGCTGTCGGGACGCAAGCCCTGTTCGACGACATCGGGTTCGACGTGCCCACCGATCTCCGAAACCGGTGTGAACGCGCGACCGAGAACGGGCGCGTTCCGGCGCTTATCGGATGGAACGGCAAAGCGCGGGACGTGCTCGTCGCGGGCGACAGGCTCCGCTCGCACTGGGAGTCAGTCGTCTCGACGCTCGCTCGTGACCGCGACGTAGTTGTCATTACTGGCGACCGCCCCGAAGCCGCCACCCCGTTCGAGCGCCACGACGGCGTCGACGAGGTGTTCGCTGGGGTACCGCCCGAGGCGAAAGCCGAAGTCGTCGAGCGACTGCAGTCCCGCGGGACCGTCGCGATGATCGGTGACGGGAGCAACGATGCCCCGGCACTGGCGGCCGCCAACGTAGGCATCGCCATGGCCTCGGGCACGTCACTGGCCGCCGATGCAGCTGATGCGGTCGTAACGACCGACGACCTGCGGGCAGTCCCCGACATGTTTTCGGTGACGGCCGCAACCCGTACCCGGGTCCGCCAGAACCTCGCGTGGGCGTTCTGTTACAACGCCGTGGCGCTCCCGCTCGCGCTGTTCGGCGTCCTGAACCCGCTGTTTGCGGCCCTGGCGATGACGGCCAGCAGCCTGCTCGTCGTTGGGAACTCCACGCGGACGCTGGCGGGGACAGCCTCACACAGCGATGCCGGTGCGGAGAGTCCGACCACGCCACAGCAACCGGCAGCAGCCGACTGACGCCGTGCTGTCGGTTGAGAGCGCGTCAGTAACGGTCGGTGTGGTTGTCATTTGGTATCACGTCTGAAACAGATTTAATATATCACCGGTTCTGGTCGTATTTACGTCGCTTTCACGGACGTTGTGACCCATGACCTACGTAATTCCCGTTCCCGCGCCAACGTCGTTCGCTCGCTGGCTGTACAGCGGGCGGTCGGCCATCGAACGTAGCCTCGACGCTACGGTCGAGTATGCACCCCTTATCGGGGAACGGGCCGCCGCGGACACCTGCTCGGTGAAGATTCCATCCGTGGCACCATAGACTGATTCGCCGCCGTGGGACCGGCGTCCCACTCACGGACGCCGCACTGCGGCGGGGATTCGATTTGGCTCACTGTCGAGCGGCGGGGCTCTACCCCCCGCTCGGCCGCTCCGTCTGAGAGGCCTGCACCGCACAGTATGGTCTGTCGGCGTGTCGGCGCTCGCCCCTGAGCCTGTACCGTACCGTGTCGCTATCACGCTGTCCAGCCCTCGGGTTCCCCATCGTCCCGGTGTGGGAATCCTCGACCGGCCGCTCCCGGCCGGACGTACGTGCCCGCCACCCGCGCAGTCCCCGACCGACGCGACTCGACTGGTGAGTGCCCTCGCGGCCCGGTTCGACTCCGGCCGTCGGTGTTATGTCGCTGCAGGCGACTCCCCCGACCGAGGTATCGGCCGACCTATCACTACGCGTTCCGCGTGGCGGGTCCGAGACCCTCGAAGCCGGTGTCGCCGACGTCCTCGCGGCCGTCGACGGCGTCGAAGACGTGGCCGTCGACCGCGTGACCAGCGTGCGGCCCACCTGGACCGACATCCGGGTCGACGCCGACGTGTCGCTCACGCTGCAGGCCGACGACGACCGGAACACCGCGGACGACCGCGGCGAACTCCTGCAAGACGGATTCGGCGTGATGGCGGTCAACCGCGTTGACGTGACCGGTGACGCGTAAGCGCAGCCCTCCACTCCCCCCTGTCTTCCCGAATATCCCAAACAGATACGGGCCTCCGCCCGGCGCAGGTTCAACTCCTGCCGGGAAGTCCACATCCATGCATCGACTATACCTTGCCACTGTCATCGACAGACGACGACGCAACTCGAAGAGCAGAGCACAGTCACGCCGCACCCGGCGGCTGTAGCTGCTGGGACCGGCCACAATCGTTTCTGCCCTGTTTACCGTCACTGCGAGCCGAGCCTGTAAGATACTGTAGCGCGAAGCGGTACGTATGACCGTCCATACGTCCGACGACCGCTGGCTCGATGCGCCAGTCGAGACGGTGTTCGCGTTCATGGATGAGCCGTCGAACCAGGCGGCCGTCACGCCGAGTCTGTCCCGTGCCGAGCGTATCGAACGCCTGCCGAACAGCGGCAACCGCGCCGCCTACGAGTACAGGATGTTCGGACTCACTTTTACCGGCGAGGTCCGAGCATCGACGTACGAGCCGCCCGAGCGAATCGTCTACGACATGGACGGCGACCTGACGGGGCGGATCGCTTGGCGGTTCGAACCCGAGGATGGCGGCACGCGGCTCACCTACGCCGCCGACTACGAAGTTCCAGGGCCGCTCCCAGAGTTCCTTCTCGCGCCGGTTATCAGATGGTACAACCGCCGAGAGGTCCGACAGCTTCTGGCCAACGTCGTCGAGGCAATCGAAGAGGCGGAGCAAGTCGTCGCCAGGTCGCTGTCGTAACTGCGCTGCGCTACTCGTCGGTCCAGAGCGCGTCCGAGAGCGTCCGCTGGACCGCTTCCTCGCCGACGGCTGTAGCGAGCGTCTCGAACCCGCTGCGCTCGACGGGGTCGGCGGCGTTTGCGACCAGTCGGGAGACGATGAACTCCGGCGTGGATTTCCCGACGGTGCCAAAGCGGGGCTGATAGTCGACCTCCAAGTCGAGGTCCTGATTCAGCCCTTCAGCGAAGATGCCGTCGACGCGAGCCTCCGTGGGCAGCGGTTCAAGATCGTCTGCGAGGTGGGTGACGAACACGCCAAGCGCGTCGCGGTCGACGGTCAGTGTCACGAGCCCGTGCAGCAGGTCGGCGGCGGAGCCGGGCTCGGTGATGGCCTCGAACTCGTCGACGAGCATCAGAGTCCGGTCACTCTCGGTCAGCGGCGGCACGACCGAGCGCAGCGTCGATTCGAGGACGCCGGCGTTGAACGACGCGTGCCGCCGGTGGAATACGATGGTGTCGACGATGCCAACCTCTGCGGCCTCGGCGGGGACCGGCAGCCCCATCTGGGCCAGCAGTTGCACCTGGCACAGCGTCTCCAGCAGGGTCGTCTTCCCGCCGGAGTTCGCGCCGGTCAGGACAGCCACTCGGTCGCCGCTGGGTGGCTGGTTCGCCCGGTCCAGGTCCAGCGTGTGGTCGCCGATAGCGTAGGTGATCGGCTGGACGCTCTCTATGTCGGCGATGGTGAGGTTCCGCGCGCGTTTGACTGCGATTGTCTTGCGATCCTCGACGAAGGTGGGGCGCGTCAAATCGAATGCGATAGCAAATCGGGCGAGTGAGACGGAGAACGCGATGTCGTCCACCGCCTTGACTGCGGCGTCAATGTCCGCACGCGCATCGGCGAGGTCGTCTTCCAGCCGGTCGGCAACCGCCCGCTCGCGCTCTTGCACGTCGCTTCGGAGTGTGGTCCGGAGCTCCCGGAGCGCCACGTCGACGAAGTCACGGGCGTCGGTGGCCTCACGGGGCATCGCGTCGCGGATTCGTGCGGCGTCGATGCCGGTCTTGCTCGTGACGTGCCGGACGAGCGCGTCCTGAAACTCGTCGGGTCGCCGTGCGCCCTCCTGCACAGCTTCGACAACCTCCATCGATGCCGCCGCGAGGTCCTCGATTTGCCCGAGTTGATCGCGCAGACGGTCGAGCTCGTCGTCGGCCCCTTCACCGACAGCGTCACCGTCGCCTGCGAGGCCAGCAAGTGCTGCCCGGCCAGCCGACAGTGATTCCCCGTCGATGGCCGCCAGCGGTTCGAACACGCCGCTCTCGATGCCGGTGTCGCGGAGAGCGAGCGCCACGTCGACTGCGGCCAGTTCGCCGCCGTCCGCGTCGTACGCGTCGAACGCACCGAGGACGGCCCGCTGGTCCGCGTCGGAGAGGTCGGCCCACGTGTCCCGCGCTTCGAGTACGTCGTCCAGCCGCTCGTCTATCGCCTCGCGGCTCGGCAGCGGCGTCAGCACCCGGATGCTGTCCGCCGCATCCGCCGTGACCGCGTACTCCTCGGCGAGGTCGAGCAGTTCCTTGTACACGTCGCGGGTGTCTCTGGTGGCGAGCAGGTCCATCGACTCGGCGCCGGTCGCCCGCCGGAGGATACGCGTCGCTCGCCCCCGGGAGAGGCCAGCCGTAGTTAGCGCTCGTGTATCCGCCGACTCGATGGCCTCAATGGCCCGCTCGACGCCCAGCTCCTCGGCGAGCAGTTCGGACGTCTTCGGGCCGATGCCCCAGTACTCCTCCAGTCGCATGGACGGGTGGAGAACGGCGGCCCGCTTAGGCGTTTTCAGTTGTCGGGCTCGTCGTCGTCGATACCGAACCGCTCGTGCAGCGGCCCCGGCTCCCCGCGGGCCTGCCGGTCAGCCCGCCGGGCGGCACGACGTGCGATGAGTGCCCCAAGTGCCGCCGGAATCGCTAGGCCGAGCGACACAAGCGCGGTCTGCTCGGAGACGACTGATGGACCATCTGACAGGAGGACTTCGTAGCCGACGACGAGTACGACGACTGCCACGCCGGCGACGACGAGGTACAGCCCGCGGGCCAGAACCTCGCTGGGGTTCCGGAGCCGCGAGAGATACGCGGCTGGGCCGAGCCAGCCGGCCAGCAGGACGCCGACGGCCACGGGAACCGAGAGGTCGCCGACGAGGATGACGACGGCATACAGCACGAGCGGCGCAATGGCGATACCGAGCGAGAGGCCAGTAAGCGCGACTGCCCACGTCGGCGCACCGGAATCCATCGATTCCAGCGTTTCGGTCAGGCGCTCGTCAAGCATTTCTGCCTGTTCGTCGGTGAGGAGCGACGCGTCACAGTGTGGACAGGCCATTGCTGTGGGCTCCAGCGGCTCGCCACACTCCGGGCAGGCAGGGTCAGACGCGTCACGCCACTCGGCCATATCCCCTTTTACACACCGAACGGTTTGAGTGACCCGGATAATATCATATGGGGAGAATATCGCCCTCAAAGGAGTTGATACTGCACCACAGCGCAGCACGACCCATGCGGCCAAATGCACTGTCGCTGCAGTGGGGTTCCGACTACTGAGTGTGACCTGAGTGATAGAAAGAAATAATCCCGTACAGGCCCACCATGACATATGGGGGGCGTTGACATTCTACACGTTGATGACGACAAGGGGCTTGCTAGCCTGACTGCCGACCTACTCGAACGCAAGGACAGTCGGTTCAACGTGGAGACTGCCGCAACCGCCACAGAAGGGCTGCAGTTGCTCGATGATCTCTCACCTGACTGCATTGTGTCCGACTTTGAGATGCCCGGAATAGATGGCCTTGAGTTTTTAGAGGCCGTCCGGGCGGAACACTCCAAACTCCCGTTCATCCTGTTTACTGGCCGAGGAAGCGAAGAGATCGCAAGCGATGCTATCTCTGCCGGCGCAACAGACTACTTACAGAAACAATCCGGGACCCAGCAGTACGAACTACTGGCCAACCGTATCAACAACGCCGTCACTCGCTATCACTCAGAAAAACAGCTACGCGAGACCAAAGAGGAGTATGCCGCCGTTTTCGAGAACACACGGAACGGACTCTTGCTTGTCGATGTCGAACAAGACGGGTTTCGTTTCCGGCGGTGTAACTCACGGGTACTGGAGTTTACGGGACTTGCAGAGTCGGAACTTATCGGTAAGACCCCACAGGAGGCATTCGGATACGAGAACGCCAGAGCGGTCGCCGGCGCGTACCGGAAATGCGTCGCCATGCGCGAAACAATCACTTACACGGTGACACTTAACCATCCAGTTGGGGAGGTCGTTCATGAAGCCAACACCACGCCGATAATCAGAGACGGTGAGGTCGAGCAACTCGTCGTCGCGTTTACCGACATCACCGAACGGTACGCCCGTGAGCAGGAGTTACGCGAAGAACGTGCTGTTATTCAACAGGCGCTCGATACGCTCGATAACCCACTGTTCGTTACCGATATCGATGGCCACCTCAAGCACTGTAACCGCCGCGCACTCGAGCTTACCGGACGCACCGAAGACACAGCCCTCGGAACGCCGATCACCGACCTGTTTCCCGACGACGAACGGGAGACGATTACTGACGCGGTTGACGACGCACTTCGCACTGGCCGAACGACTGTCACGGCCAGCCTTCGCCTTGACAGTGGTCAACGACAGTCCTACGAGTTCCGCGCTCACTCTTTGACTGACCTGAATAACAACACTGCAGGGCTGGTCATCGTTGGTCAGGATTCCCCTGATTCTTGATCGCGTGTACATCTGTTGTCGTCGCCGGTGACTATGACCGATCTCGTGTACTGGGCTGTGCTGATCGGTCACCAACCGCAGAACTGTCTGTGTCCTCCTGCAGATGATTTGTTCGCCCTGTAGCTCCCTGGACTTTATACTATATGACGGTTGAATTGCACAATACCAATGAAAGACGTGCTCTCCAGAATCGGTATCGGGTCTGCGACAGTGGACACGGTGCTGCCGACAGACTCCGTCAGAGCCGGTGAGTCCGTTCGGGCCGAAGTCCACGTTGAGGGCGGATCGACGGATCAGGATATCGACGCGATCTACTTCGCGCTGGAAACTGAATACAAGTCCGACGAGGGGTACAAGGACGCTATCATCGACCAGTGGCAACTCACCGAGCCGTTCACTATCGAAACGGGCGAAAACCGGCGTTTCGAGACTACCATCGACATTCCCCGGGAGACGCCAGTAACCACACGCTCGACGGCCGTCGAAATCGAGACCGGCCTCGATATCTCGATGGCGGTCGACCCTGGCGACGAGGATTACATCGAGGTCGAACCGACACACCGAACGCAGGCGGTGTTCGACGCGCTCGATTCGCTCGGCTTCTCGCGCCACGCCTCGGCCTGCGAGGCGACAGCCGGGAGCCTATTCACTACTTCGGCGAGCTTTGTGCAGGAGTTCGAGTTCCGGCCTCAGCGCGGCGAGTTCTCCGGTCAGGTCGACGAGGTCGAGATTATCCCAGTGTTCGACGACGACCAGCTTACGGTGTACATCGAGGTCGACCGCAGCGCCGGACTACTCTCGGAGATGACCGATGCCGACGAGCGACACACGCAACTCACGATAGACGCTCCTGACTCTGACGCTATCGAGCCACGACTCGTGGACGCGATTCGGGAATTGAGCTAGTCTGTCGCCATGCACTCCTGTGCCAAGCCCCAGTCCGCTCCTGTCCTCAACCCCAGAACGACTGCGTCCGTGCGTACTCCCGTTCCTGCCGGAGGATGTCTCGGTAGAACTCGTCTTCATCCTCCCGCAGGCGGTTGATGATGCGAGCGGCATTGTGCGGCCCGACACCGCGAGCCGCCAGCGCGACTACTGCTCGCTTCCCGTGGCTCTGGACCAGCGAGGCCGAGCGGTAGGCCCGTTCGGTCATCTTCTCCTGTTCGTCGTCCTTGTCGTCGGTCCGGACGGCCGAGACGACCTCCTCGGCCCAGGGATTCAGCGCGGCGATGCGAGTAGACCCACACTGTGGACACGACGGCTGGTCGCGCACGCGCTTGACCTGCTGTTTTCGGTCCCACTCTTTGCAGTGTAAGCACATGAGGATGACACGGTCACTCTGGATGCGCTCCTTGACGGTCTTGATGACGCTCGCGTCGGCGTTTTCGGGCGAGAGGAGTTCCCGCCCGGAGGAGGTCCCGCCAGTCCCGATGGGTGTGTGCTCCCCCACTGTTTCGAGTGCCACGTCCCCGCTCTGAATGTCTCGGAGGAGGTCGGCCGTTGCCGCAATGGCGAGGTCCTCGTGGCGCACCTCGCGCAGGGCTTCGTCGTACATCGGCGTGTCTTCGAGGGCGGCGAGCAGGCGGTCACGGCCGAAGTCCGTCGATCCGCGACCGCGCCAGCGCTTGAGTGACCCGAACTTTGTCGCCACCTGTGCCAGTTTGAACTTCAGCGCGTCAGCGTTTTTCAAGCTGAGTTCGATCAGCGCCGGGAGGTGGTCGGGGTCGGTGTCTTCAATGACATCAATGACGTCGCCGGCGGTGATTCGCCGCGGGACCTCCAGTGTAATCCGGTAGGGGTCAACATCCATGGCGACTGATTCGCCCGCTCGCTGGCCGAGCAGTGCCGAGAGGACCCGGCCCAGCGTCTCGTTGATTTTGTGGCCGTAGCAGGCGTTGACGATGACCTCCCGGCCGTGGAACTCCACCAGAATGGTGGTATCATCCGGAATCGGCCCTTCGTGTTTTTCGACCTGTGAGAGGCCATCGGCGACGGTCTCCGGGCCGGCGGCGTAGCGCGTCGCCACGTCCCTGGCGACGGCATCGGTGTTGGCCCCCTCCTGTAGCTGCCGGCCAGCCACACGGCGGAGTTCGCCGACCTCGGCGGCGACGGCCCTTGGAACCGGAATCTCCTGCCCGACCCACGAAGGCACCTCCCCGGCGGGGTCTTCGATGGGTGAGACGGTGACGACTTCCTCTTCCTCGTCGATGTTCGTGATGCGCCACATCTCCCCGCGCTGGACGAACACCTCGCCGGGCGTGGCGAAGTTGACGACGAACTTCTCATCGAGGGTCCCGACCTGCTGGCCCGAGGCCACGTCCTCCACGTCGTAGGTGGCCTCGTCGGGAATCATCGAGAGGTTCTGATAGAAGTACTGCCAGGTGCCGCGGCGCTTCTCCAGGGTGTCCCGGTCCTCGTCGAGCCAGATGACGTTGTTCGCCGCGAGTTCCTCGATGACCTGCTTGAACTGTGCTTCATCTAGGTCCCGGAACGGGTACGCGCGGGTCAGTATCTCGAAAGCCCGCAGCGCCCGTACCTCGCCGGTATCCATCACAAGCCCGGCGATCTGGTTGGCAACGGTGTCGAGGCTGCCGTCGTGGATTTCCGCCGGTTCGACATCGCCGGCCTCGGCCTGTCTCGCAATCGCCAGCGCCTCCAATGTGTCGTCGGTGTCGGTGGTGACAACCGTGCCCGAGGAAACGAGGTCCCGGCGGTGGCCGGCACGGCCGACCCGCTGGACGAGGCGGGACACCTGCCTGGGGCTGCCGTACTGGACGACGTGGTCGACGTGGCCCACGTCGATACCCAACTCCATCGACGAGGTACACAGCAAGGCGTCGAGGTCACCGGCCTTGAAGCGGTCCTCCACGTCGATGCGGGCCTCCTTCGACAGCGAGCCGTGGTGGACACCGAGGTCGGTCCCGAGTTCCTTGAACCGCGAGCCAAGCGCTTCGGCAGTTTGTCGGGTGTTGACAAACAGCAGGACGGATTCGTGTTCGTCGATGAGGTCTGCAATGTACCGGACGTGGCTGGCTGTCCCAGCGTCGGTGACGAGCGTACTCGACAGTTTCTCGTCGCGGTCGGTGATCTGAGGCCGAACCACCTCGATGTCCAGCCGACTGCCGATGTCCACTTCGACGATGGCGCACGTCCGGCCGCCGGTGAGAAACCGACCGACCTCGTGTGGGTCGCCGACGGTCGCCGAGAGTCCGATTCGCTGGAACCGGCCGGACAGTTCCCGGAGGCGTTCCAGCCCGACGGTCAACTGCGCGCCCCGCTTGGCCGCGGCGAGTTCGTGGACCTCGTCGATGACGATATGCTCGACATCTTCCAGCGCTGTCCGGAGCTTCGACCCGGTGAGCATCGCCTGTAGCGTTTCGGGTGTGGTCACGAGTACGTCCGGCGGATCGTTGGCCTGCTTCTGGCGCTGGTAGTCCGTCGTATCGCCGTGGCGAACATCCACTTCGAGGCCGAGCGTCTCGCCCCACCAGTCGAGACGCTGGCGCATATCCCGGTTCAGCGCCCGGAGCGGCGTGATGTACAGCGCGCCGATGCCAAAACGGTCCTCAGACTCGGCCAATGCATCGAAAACCGGCAACATCGCTGTCTCGGTTTTTCCGGTTCCGGTCGGGGCAACCACCAGTGCGTCCCGCCCGGCAGCCAGGGTCGGAATCGCCTTTCGTTGTGGGTCGGTCGGCGTCGTGAAGCCGCGCTCTGAGAGCGCACTGCGGACGGCCGGCCCGAGCGCAGTGAAGGCGTCATCGCCGCGAGCGACCCCGTCAGTCATCGCCCCTCTCTAGCGACTACACCGGGTTAAACACGTTGTGTCACCCCCTCTCGTACGCCGTCGGTAACCAGGGCACTGCGGGCGTTGCGGGGGAGCGACGGGTACAGCCTTATGTCGTTGCCCGGAGACATGTGAGAGTATGACGAACTCGTATGGCCTTTCGGCTGGTGATGGCCTGTGAACACGCTCGACGAGATCGAACGAGCGGTGAAGGATACGGCGCATTACGTCAGCGGGAACCTGGCGAACTACGCTAACAGGTCGGCCGGCGAGAACCCCAGCGGGGAGCAACAGGTCGGTGGCGACGTGTGGGCCGACGACCTGTTTTTCGACGCACTCGCGTACATCGATGGTATCGGCGCGTACGCGAGCGAGGAGCGCAGCGACGTGGTCGACTGCGGTGAGGGCTACAGCATCGCCATCGACCCGCTCGATGGCTCCTCGAACCTCGCCTCGAACAACTCCGTGGGGACGATAATCGGGGTCTACGACGCCGAACTCCCCGCGGCAGGCCGGGAAATGGTCGCCTCATTAATGGTGCTGTACGGCCCGTACACGACGCTGACCATCGCCCGGTCCGACCGCGATGTCGTCCAAGAGCACCTCCTCCGGGACGGACATAGCGAGCGCTGGGGCCAGTTCGAACTGCCGGCGGAGGCCACAGTCGTCGGCCTCGCAGGCAAGACCGGCGAGCGCACCGATGAGTTCAACGACATCGCGCAGTCCTTCGAGCGGGACCTGAAGCTCCGCTACGGTGGGGCGACTGTCGCCGATCTGGCGCAGGTGCTCGAGTACGGCGGGCTGTTCGGGTATCCGGCGACGACGGGGTATCCAAACGGGAAGCTCCGGGTCCACTTCGAATCAGCGCCGCTTGCGTACCTCGTTGAGGCAGCCGGCGGGGCCTCCAGCGACGGCTCGCAGTCCTTACTCGACGTTGAACCGGACGGCATCCACGACCGGACACCGACGTTCCTCGGTAACGCTGAACTGGTCGATGAACTCGAAGCGACGCTTTCAGAAGGATAAACGGGTACAGTCGGCCGGCTCAGACCTGCTGATAGGCCCCTAACCGCGTGCCATCGAGCAGGAACGCCTCGGCATCCGCCATTCCCTCGGGCAGGAACGGTGCGAGGAATTCCTGCCCGTCGACGTTGACCCACGTCCCCCCGGAGCGGTCATTGAATGCCGGAAAGACGACGATATCCGGTACGTTCTCGATTGGTTGGTCGAACTGTTCTGAAAAGGGCTCGCTCACCAGCGAGCCGCGGAGCCAGGCCCGCTCCTTCTGGGCCCCGCCAACGCTGTCCTCTAGCCGGACGACCGGGTGCTCGTGGCCGACACAGAGAACGTCTGCTTCGAGCACGTCCGGCGCAGGCCACGTGTGGCCGTGAGCGAACCCGACCGAACCGATACGGGTTCCGTGTCCCGGTGTTACCTCAATCTCAGTATCGAGGTCGGATAGAACCGGCTCCAGCCCGCCGTCGTGGTTCCCTTTCACCAGCGTCACGGGCACGTCGACAGCCTCAAACAGCGTATCGAGTTCCGTGCGCTCGTCCGCGAACGGGTCGCCGATAGCGTGGCCCAGATCGCCGACGACCACCAGCCGGTCGGCACGGGCTCGGTCGAGACACGTTAGCAACCGTTCCCGGCGGGCCTCGGCGGCCGACTGAAGTTCGACCCCGTCGTATCTGAGCCCTGCCTCGATGCCGGCGTGGTAGTCTGCGACCGCCAGCAGTCGCTCCCCGTCAGTATCGACTGTGGCCGCCGGAACGCCGGGAAGCGGTTCGACACGCATTGCCCCTGTGTTGGCCGTCCGGCGAGAAAAGCACCGCGGCTCAGTTCCAGATCGCTCCCGGAACCGGCTGTGAGTCGTCGTTCGCTTATATCGGTTTGAGCTTGCCGTCGTCGGGTTCGTAACACCGACCACCCATCAGGGCGTCCTGAATGGCGTCGTCCACCGCGTCGGCGTCGGCCCCGTAGCGGTCGACGACCGCCGCCAGCAGTTCTTCGCGGTCGGCCCCGTTGCCGTCGTCGAGTTCGTCCATGACCTCCATCGCGGCGTCTTCGAGATCCACGTCCTCGGCAGGCTCCGTGTCGCCGTCGTCTACTTGGTCGCTTTCGGAGGTGGGTTCTGAGGCTGTTTCGGTCTCGGACCCGATTGTTTCGGGTTCGGACGTGGGCGCTGTGTCCGCCTCTTCTTCCGGTTGGGGTTCTGGCTCCGGAATCGACTCTGTCGTGGAGGCGGGCTCCGTCTCTGGCTCGCTGTCTACCGACGTGCCCGCGTCCGCCTCGGTGGACATCTCCTCGTCAGGGTCCGGCGTCTCGATACCGGCCTCGCCGGGCTCGTCGACCTCCGTACCAGTCTGGAAATCGGTGCCGTACTCCTGTTCGATCTCCTCGCGCTCGTCCTCGTCCAGTTCAAACTCCGGATCGAACTCGCCGAGGTCCTCGTCCCCGTCTGCCGTCGCTGCGTCGCTGTCCGGGGCCGTCGACGTGGCCGGTTCTGGCTCGTCGGCAGTGCCGTCAGTGTCGGTTTCGGTCGTTTCGGCACCCGCCACGCCGTCGGTCCCAGACGACGGCTCCGGTTCGCTCACGGACGTGGCTGTGGGCGACGGTTCGGGCTCACTATCGACGGGCTCGGGTTCTGTAGCCGACGCTAAGCTCTCCGAAACGTCTGCCGTCTCGTCGGTGGCAGCGTCCTCCGTTGCCGTGTCGCTCCCGGTCGTCTCAGCCACCGGCTCGTCAGCTGCCGTTCCCGTCTCCGGCTTGCTGGCTCCTGACTCCGGTTCGTCAGCTGTCGTGTCTGTGCCTGCCTCGTCCGCTGTCGTCTCCGGCGTGGAATCAGTATCGAGGTTGAGGGAGGCAAGCAGCGGAATCGGGTCGTCGGTCCCGTCGTCCGGTGACAGCGACAGCCCTTCCGCTTCGTCCGTGTCACCAGCGACGACCCGAGCGGCGTCGAGCGCCGTTGTTCGGAGCGCGTCGAGGTAGTCGCCGGTTGTGCTGTAGTGGTCCAGCGCGAGCGCGATGCCGGCCGCGGCGCTCTCGTCGACGCCTTGGTCGACCAGCGCCTGGCGGAGGTCGTCACCGGCCAGACCGGTCTGTTTCGCGCTGGCTATCTGGCCGACCCGCGAGACGGTTTGCTCGGTGGCCTGGACGACCCAGCGGTCGCGCGTGTCCGCGTCGACTTCGCTGATACTCTCGGGTCGAACCGAGGTGAACACCCGATCGCTGTCGTCGGGCTGGAAGGTGCGGGCCTTGCCCGTGACGGCGACGAACATCGGTGGGTCGGCGGCTTCGAGGAATGCCAGTTCGTCGGGCTGGTACTGGCCGGCGTAGATGACGAACGGGCCGGTCGGGTCAACGACGCGAGCACGCAACACGTCGTCGTTGACCTGTTCGAGTTCAGTGAGAACGCCGACGAGGAACAGGCGGTTGACCCGCGCGCCGGTCGGCGTAACGACGTAGTTCGGCGCGCGCTCCTCGTCGGATTCGGAGTACGAGAAGTCGGCATCGTCGAACTCTGCGGCGAACAGCCGATGTGCGACCTCTCGGCGACCGGGGCCGCTATCTCCGGATTCGCTCATACGTCTGCCTCCTGCAGAAGGGTCTGTGCACGCGTCGCCGGGTCGTCTTCGGCCTCGACGAAGGTCGAGGCAGTGAGGTTCGCGCCGTACTCGTCGACCGACAGCGACCCGCGGACGACGTACTCGCGGCCCACAATACTGTCGCTGATTCGGTCGGCGACCACCTCTTTATCCATCGCGTCGCGGGCGTGCTCGCGGGCGTCGTCGAGGTCGCCGCCGTACACGCGGGCGGTGAGTTCGTCGTCGAGTACTGCGGTGACGGTGTCGGTCCCGTCGTCGAGGATGGCCTTCGTCCGCAGGTCGTCCTCGCCGTCGACTGCGCCGTGGGAGCGACACTGGCCGTTCTGGATGACGCGGCCACACTCCGGGCAGCGCTCGATGAGACCGGAGCCGTCCCGCACTTCGATGACGTTACCGGCCAGCTCAACGTCGAACAGGCCGCCGCTGTCGACGGCCTCACGGATTGACAGCCGTGGCGCGTCTTCGGTAACATCGACCGTGCGGTCCAGCGCGGTCACCGTCGAGAACTCCGAGACGTTTACCGACGGCGCGCCGCGGAACTCACGGACGAACGTCTCTTCTAGGCGGACGGACGCCCCTTCCTCGACTTCGTCGTGGGGCTCCCAGTCAGTGAACGGGAGCCGGCCGCTCTCGTCGCCAACGACGCCGCTGAGAATCGTCGTTTCGCCGTCGCGGCCGTCGATGACTTTCTGTTCGCATTCCAGCACCTGCACCTCGACAGTGATACCGCGGTCGCCCGGCGCGAGGTCCTGTAGCGTGGCGCGACCACCGACATCGTAGTCGATGTCGAGCGTCTCGTCGACGACCTCTGGGTCGGTGCTGTCGCCCAGATTGAGCTCCGGCTGGCCGTCCCACTCACGGACGCCGGCGTTGCCGAGCCGGACGGTCTGGCCGGGCTGAAGGTCGCCAGAGAAGCCGTCCCAGGCCGTGTAGGATATCTTCCCCGTCTCGTCGGCGAGTTCGCCCTCGCGGATGACGTGCTGTTCCCCGTTGTACTGAATGGACCGTCGACCGGACGTGAGCACTACGGCGGTGACTGTCACGTTCGAGTCGTCGGTCGAAACCTCGTTGATGGCCTTGCTCGACGGCGTGCTGTCGCCGCTCGAACTGCCATCGCCGTACTTCCGTCTGAGGCTTTGCTTGGCCTCGTCCATCGGGACGGAGTAGTTCACGAGGTTTTCCAGGTCGCGTGTGACCTCCTCTTTGTCAACACCGAGGTCGGAGGCGAGCTCCTCGGCATGGTCTTCGAGAGACATCGACTGATGATTCGACGGGAGTACTCAAAAGCGTTTTCGGCCAGCCATGTAGGATACAGCTGTCGATACCTGTTTGAAATCGCCCAAAATTCTTATTTATGATACTGTAATCTCTCAGAATATGCTCTCTGACCGAGTTAGTGCGTTTCAAGCGGCCGAAAGTTCCGCTACTGACCACGTCAAGCTAACCGGGCAGAAAGTTATCGACACTGATAGCAGGCGCGGGCATGGGGGAGACTGACAATGGGCAGTATGTTCGGGTCGAAGCCGTCAGAGGCCCACGTCATCTGGCGGAGCGGGCGCAACGACGACGGCAAAAAGAAGTTTGATTTCGAGTATCTGGAGCTGTGGGCCGCTCATTTCGGCGTCGACTTCGAGCAGTGGACCCGTGTCGACCACGACCGTGCGGACGAACCCCGAGAGCAGTTCGCCTGCGTGTTCCGCTGGTCGAAAAGCGGCGGGCAGGAACTCTCCGTCGGCGACGAGGAGTGGACGATGGGGTCCCAGCGTAAGCCCCGCACGTTCCTCGAAATCGACGATGAAGGGATGGTCAGACTCCGGGGCTGGACCAGTGAAACAACGCTCGATGTCGAGGAGTTAGTACTGAAAAAGACGGTGCTGAAGCTGAAAACCGCCGACGGCACGGTAAAGAAACTCGATGTCCGGAAGCTCTCGAAGCGTCCCGAAACAACATCCTCCTGACTGTAACCCAAAAGCCGTTTGACGTGTCGCCAGCACGAACGAGTATGCACGTCGTCGTCAACGCCGCCATGAGTGTCGACGGGAAGCTCTCTTCTCGCCGCCGCGAACAGATCGCTATCTCCGGCCCGGACGACTTCGACCGCGTCGACCAGCTTCGAGCCGACAGCGACGCGGTGATGGTCGGCGTCGGGACGATTCTCGCCGACGATCCCTCACTGACTGTCGACGATGCCGATCGCCGCGCCGCCCGGGCTGACCGCGGTGACCCGGAAAACCCCGCACGCGTCATCGCCGACTCCCGTATCCGCACGCCACCGGACGCCACAGTGCTTGACGGCCGCGCTCAGACCTACCTCCTCGTCAGCGAAGCCGCGCCGCCGGACTTCATCGAGGAGATGGAAGACGCCGGCGCGTACGTCATCGCTGCCGGCCAGGACCGGGTGGACCTGACGACGACGCTCGCGAAGCTGGAAGGTGACGGGATCGACCAGCTCATGGTCGAAGGCGGCGGTGAACTCATCTTCGGCTTGCTGGAGGAGGCGCTGGTCGACGAACTGTTCGTCTACATCGGGCCGAAGGTCATCGGCGGCCGGGACGCGCCGACGCTAGCCGACGGCGACGGCTTCATTGAGGACTTCCCGGAGCCGGAGCTGGCCGGCGTCGAGCGGGTCGACGACGGCGTAGTGCTTCACTGGCAGTTCTGAGAACTGGCCGGCAGAATTAGTGGTCGTGGCCGGTCAGCTCGGCGAAGGACTGTCCGAAGCGCTCCTCGAACAGTTCGCTGGTCTCCTCTTCGAGTGCGACGATCTGCTCATCCGGCTCGCCCTGTGCGTGGTGGACCGCGCTGTGAATCCGCTGGGTCATGCCGAACATCGCAATGTCGCCGACGACCTGTGGGTCCGTCTCGTCCGGCGATTCGCGAAGGATATCCACGAGTTCGCTCGGGACTGTGAGTTCGTCGGTCTCCTCGCCGTCGTCGATAGTCAGCGTGACAGTGTCGGTTGCCATGCCATCGATTCCGGGGGCTATCCTAAAGGGTCTGTGGATGTGGGCACGAAAAGCAGGGACGCTAGTCGTCGGCTTCCGCAGCGGCTTCGGACTCCGCCTCGGCGGCGGCCTCGGCCTGTGATTCGAGGTACTCGTCGGCGTCGATGGCGGCTTTACAGCCCATCCCGGCGGCGGTAACGGCCTGCTGGTAGTGGTAGTCGACCACGTCGCCGGCACCGAAGATACCGTCTACGTCGGTGGCGGTCTGGTCGCCGCCGGTGCCGCCGTGGGTCTGGATGTAGCCGGTATCGTCCAGTTCGACACCAGTGTCTTCGAGATAGTCGGTGTTCGGCGTGTGGCCGATAGCGATGAAGACTGCCCCGACGTCGAAATCGAAGGTTTCGGTCCCCTCGTCGTCGAGCTTCTCGCTGGGATGGCCCTCGTCGTTCCGTGCGAGGGTGACGTGGTCGACCCCGTCCTCGGGGGAGCCGTGCATTTCCAGCAGTTCGGTGTTGCGCATGATCTCGATTTCACCCTCGTCGACCTTCTGCTGGACGCGGTCGATCCAGTAGTCCTCTGCGCGGAACTCCTCGCGGCGGTGTGCGATGTAGACGGTGTCGGCGAACTTCGTGAGGAAGTGGGCCTCTTCCATGGCCGCATCGCCGCCGCCGACGACGAGCATGTCCTCGCCGCGGAAGAACGCGCCGTCGCAGGTCGCACACGTCGAGACGCCGTAGCCCATCAGCTCGTCCTCGCCGGGGACGCCAAGCGTGCGGGCGCTGGCTCCGGAGGCGGCGATGAAGGCATCGCAGGTGTACACGTCACCGTTCGACAGTTCCACGCGGAACGGCCGCTCGCTGTCGTCGATGTCGTCGACGATACCGTGTTCGAGTTCAGCCCCGAAGCGCTCGGCCTGCTCTTTCATATTGTTGATGAGGTCCGGACCGGAGAGGCCCTCGGGGAAGCCGGGGAAGTTCTCGACCTCGCTGGTCAGCGTGAGCTGCCCACCAGGTTCGTCGCCTTCCAGAACGAGTGGGTCGTTGTTGCTTCTGGCGGCGTAGATGGCTGCTGTCAGTCCCGCTGCGCCCGTGCCAGCGACGATGAGTCGTCGGTGTTCGACCGATTCTGTCATTAGCCAAGTTAGACTACCAGGCCGTATTTAGCTTGTGTTGTCGTGCGCCAAACTCGCATCGGGACGACACGCTTAGGCCGCTGCCACCGTTCGCTGGGGGTATGGCCGCAGATCTCGAAGAGAAGACCGATCGCTACGAGGGACTGCTTGCGGAGGCACTTGACGCGGCATCAGTCGCGCCCCCCGAAGGGACGCCGATGCACGACGCCGCCCTAGACTGTGAGGAGATGGCGTCGTCGTACCTGGCGGACGGTCGCCACTTCAGGGACGACGACGACCTCGTGAACGCGCTGGCATCGTTCTCGTACGGGCACGCGTGGCTGGACGCGGGCGCACGCATCGGCCTGTTTGACGTGCCGACCGAGGGGCATCTGTTTACGGTCTGAAACTATGGTCTAATTTGGGTCCCAGTTCGGAAACCGACTAAGTGTCAACAGTCCTCCGAATCCCATGGGTTTCCATGAAACGGACCAGACGCGGTGTCCTACGGAGTATCGGTGCCGGAACAGCAATCGCAGTCGGTGGCGTCGGTACCGTGAGTGCCGCGCCGCCGAGAGACGGTGAGACGATTGCCGACATTGCCTCGAATGACGGCCGATTCACGATTCTGGTTGCGGCACTGGATGAAGCAGATCTTGTGGAGACGCTCGACGGAAACAGACAGCTGACAGTGTTTGCGCCAACCAATGCGGCGTTCAAAACCTTGCTGAGCGACTTAGGTATTAGCAAGGAGGAGCTGTTGAACCGAGACGATCTCGATGAAATCCTTACGTACCACGTTGCTCCAGGTCGTCGCGACGCCGAGTCGGTCACCACTTCCGACGAGGTGCCGACACTGAACGGAGCGAAAATATATGTCGATGGGACTGTTCTCAATGGCGGCCAGGCCAAAATTTTCGAGACGAACATCGAGGCCTCGAATGGATACATCCACGCGATCAACGGCGACAACGTTGATGGCGCCGGTGTCTTGCTCCCATAGGCCAGCGCACAGTACAGTTTGCGTGGTCATGACAGTGGACCGGAACGGCTCTCTCCCGATGTCTACCTACCCCTTGCTCGGTCGGGTCGACCCGATCCCCATCACTTCCGCTGATGCCTGGCTGCCCCGGTTTCGGTCGTAGGCAGCTATCATGGATTCGGCCAGAGGATATACGTGTGACCGGAGAGATAGGTTCGCTGATGGAGGGTGTCCTCTGGTACGTCCTCTCCGGGACCCGTGGGGGGCCAAACAGAGCCCGTATCCTCAAGACCCTCAAGCGACGGCCCCGGAATGCCAACCAACTAGCGGAGGACCTCAACCTTGACTACAAAACTGTCCGGCACCACCTCGACGTGCTGTTGGACAACGGCGTCGTTGACAACACCGGCGGCGACTACGGTTCTGTCTGCATGTTGACAGACAGGACCGAACAGTACTGGGACACTATCGAGGAAATCATCGCGGAGATCGAGTGACAATGGCTGAAAGCAAGAACGGAGTTTTACCACGAGCCGGCATAGGGGGGCACAGATGGCAGTCTGGATGACCGCGGCGAGTGTCGCCTCCGCGCTTAATGTCGTTGTGCTGCTGATGCTGCTGTCAGTCTGGGCCCGGAACTACCTAACGGTGCGCTCGAAGCACGCGCTGGGACTGACCGTCTTCGGGCTCCTGTTGCTCGCCGAGAACTGCCTGTCCGTCTACTATTATGTCCTTGATCCAGAGGTCGCCGTCTTGTTGCGAAGCGCCGCACCTGTCGCCGGCCGCGCAATGACGTTTGTCGCGATACTGGAACTCGGTGGGCTACTGTTTCTGGCGTGGATCTCGCTCGACTGAGCAGTCGCCACGATCCCCCTCAGACAGGGGCTGTCGCTGCATGAATGTATGTACCTGGTACGTAATTATAACCAAGCTGTATTGACTGGTAACATCGCTTTTTATATCTCATCACTCCCCCACGATGTGCGGAACCACACTGTGACTCCCGCTGACCCGGTAATTCCGGGACCCACTCGCCGTTCTCGACTGAACTGGAGTGGATGGAGCAAGGCGTGGGCTGGTCGTTCAGCGCCGTACCGACGGAGTCACACGGCGTTGCAGTCCCCCGATTACGCGTCAAGTTCAGGAGTTGGCGGTCACCGCCAAGGTTATATATCTCTACAGGGGCCATGCTATACCCTATCACGCCGTCATACTGCGGTTTATGCCGAAAATCGGAGAAAGATTTATATACTTTACGGACTAACTATAGGGTAAGACAAACCCCCAATCAGTCTTAAAATTTCTGCACCCGGCAGAACAGGACTCCCAATCATGAGTGAATCAACAACGCGGACAAGCACACGAGAACGAGACGAGCAAATCACCGAATCGACAGAACAGGAGGCCGTAGAGACCTGCCCCGAATGTAGTGGGAATGTCGTTACGGACACTGAGCACGGCGAAACAGTCTGTGAAGACTGTGGGCTGGTCGTCGAGGAGGACGAGATCGACCACGGACCGGAGTGGCGGGCGTTCAACTCCGCAGAGAAGGATCGCAAGTCCCGCGTCGGCGCGCCGACGACGAACATGATGCACGACAAGGGGCTCTCGACGAACATCGGCTGGCAGAACAAGGACGCCTATGGGCGCTCCCTCTCCAGCGAACAGCGGCAGAAGATGCAGCGGCTCCGGACCTGGAACGAACGGTTCCGGACCCGTGACTCCAAGGAACGCAACCTCAAGCAGGCACTCGGCGAAATCGACCGGATGGCCTCTGCGCTGGGGCTTCCCCAGAACGTCCGCGAGACATCCAGCGTCATCTATCGCCGTGCGCTCGGTGACGACCTGCTCCCGGGTCGCTCCATCGAGGGCGTTGCCACGTCCGCGCTCTACGCGGCCGCCCGTATGGCCGGGAATCCCCGGTCGTTGGACGAGATGGCCCGCGTCTCCCGCGTCGAAAAGATGGAACTCACGCGGACCTACCGCTACATCGTCCGAGAACTCAGCCTCGAAGTCCAGCCGGCGGACCCGGAACACTACCTCCCGCGGTTCATCTCCGACCTCGGACTCAGCGAGGAGACCCAGCGACAGGCCCGCGACCTCGTCGAAGGTGCTCGTCAGTCGGGGATGCTCTCCGGCAAATCGCCGGTCGGCATCGCAGCCGCGGCCGTCTACGCCGCCGCGTTGCTGACCAACGAGAAGGTCACACAGAGCCAGGTCAGCGACGTCGCTGACATCTCTGAAGTGACTATCCGAAACCGATACAAGGAGCTCCTCGAAGCCGAAGATCTTCCGGCCTGACGCTCGAGTGAAGGCAGACTAATGGGGAGACGACAAGGCTTTTTATCATTGGCTATGTGTGTGAGTAACATACATGGAGGAAGCGTACGTGCGATTGCTCTGTCCTGAGTGTAAGAAAGACTGGGAATCGACGCCGACAGATTTGCCGCGACACGACACGACGTTCCACTGCCCGAACTGTCACGCGAGCCATCGGCTCGCTGTTTTCACTCGTACGGAAAACGACTTGCAGACGCTGAAAGGACTGCAGTAACTACTCGCTCGTCGCCGAGCGTGCGCCACACGCCTCACAGCGGAGCAACAGCGCACCCTGTTCCCGCTCCAGTTGCGTGTCGGGCAGTCCACACTCCGAGCAGAGCACGAACTCGTCGACGTAGTCGTCGATGGACGCCTCGATACGGTCGGCATCGAACTCACCGGTCAGTCGTGCCCGTCCGCTTTCGTCGATGTGGCCGCTCGTCCCGAGGTCGTTCTGGAGGAACTTCATCACGTGGTCGTCCTCGCGTCCGAGTCGGGAACACGTCGACTGGAAGTTCTCGTAGACGGTGACGTTCCCCTCCTGTCGGACATCTGGATCGGGAACCTCGAACCGCTCGCTTGTGCCGTCGATCTCGGGCGTCTCCTCCATCGCCCGGTCGAGCATATCGTCGTATTCCATACTCATACGTCACAGAGCGGTCAACAAAAACTTTTCATACGGATTGTTGGAGCGATTTACCGGTCTGTGTCGACCTCGAGACCGGCGCTATCCGGAAATAATCTACAACAATCCGTATCAGCCGGTAGCTGCCGTTATCGCCAGGCTGTAAGTGTACAGGTCTCGTCCGCTACCATCGAAATCCAGGTGTCATCGTGGGCAATATCGGCGATGACGAACCGCTGCTGGCCGTCGACATCGTCGACAGCACACATCACATCAGACGCAGTGCCCGACCGACGGGTGGGACGTTCAACCTCGTAAGACACAATTGTTCATCTAGGATGTGCGGTAATGAATGTGTCGTACTCGTTTCGTCTTTTGATACTCCGAAACCCGACCGCTTACGCAACAAAACGTCTTGAGTATTGCTATTGCCGTTGTGAGTATCAAGGCCGATTCGACAATCGACGGTACTCACCGTCGGAGACAGCCGTTCTAAATCACCACGAGAAGCTCCGGAAGTGTCAGGGTGCGAGGCGGTTCTTGCGTCCCTTCATCTCCCGTTCGTAGTAATCGAAGGTCTTCGGACACCAGTCGGCCGCCAGGTCGAGCATCTCCTCTGTCATCTCCCGAATCTCCCACTGTGCGTCCGCCGCGGCTCGCATATCCGCGACGTGCATCAACATCCGGGCGTTCATCGACATCACGATGTTCACCTTGGTGCCGATCGGCAGTACGAACCGGGCGTCTTCCGGCGGCATTCCCAGCTCAAGCAGTTCCTGGTACGATTCGACCGCCTGCTCGATGGTATCCTTGAATATCTCTGTGCGCTTCTCGAACTCCTCGTCGGAGACGCTCGCTTTCTGCTGATTCCGGCCGATCCAGTCCGGGTCCGTCGCGGACGGCGGGGTCACGACCAATTCACCCTCACGGACGGCCTCGGGGTCTATGTCGTCGAAGGAGACGTACCGCATCGACTGCACGTCGAAGGAGACGTGTCGATGACGGGTGATTTGGGCCATACAGGAGCGGGAAACGCCTTCCACGGCGAAGGTGGCCTGCGCGTGTTCGAAGGGGCCGAAGTGGCCGTGGTCGAGCAGATGCCCGATGAGCGTTTCCTTTTTATCGTCGAGGGTGTCGCCGTCGACCTCAGCCATCGTCGCTTCGAACGACTGGCTGCCGACGGAGGTGTCGCTGTAGTCGTTGCGTGCTGCCTTGCAGATGAGATCCTCGGGGTCGTCTGTCGCTTCGAGCAGCTTTACGTCCATATCGGGTGGGCGAACCGGAGCGGCAAAATACTTCCTTCCCGGACCGACAGGGCGTTCGGACCACCTGTGGATGGCTCCGTACTCAGATGTCCTGCCAGTCGGTCGGCTCGCCGGCCAGGCCGAGTACGCGGGCCTCTCGGCCGCCGCCCTCCGCGTCGCGCACGTCGATCATCCCGTCGAACGCCTGCTTGATGACCTGCAGGGTCTGGTCGTCGTGGGCTCCCGAGTCGATAGTGAATACGCCAATGTAGCCCGCGGAGTCCAGCCGCGAGGACAGCACGTGACAGAACTTGAAGACGGTCTTCTTGTCCGTGTATGTCAGCATCGTCGACAGCGAGACGAGGGCTAGCCGGCCCTGTTCGTTGCCGGCGTTGTGCAGCCCCTCCAGCGCCTTCGTGATGCCGATACCGATGCCGGTGAGATCACCGGGCGAAGAGACGTGGTGGGCGTGGGCGTTGCCAATGGCCTCCTCGTCCGTACCACCCTCGCCGCGACAGTCGATGACACCGAGCTGGGAGCCGTCAAGGTCGGGCACGAGCGATCGGAACTCCTCGACGACGCTGCCCGCGCCGTCACCGGTCGTCACGACCACTGCGCCGTCACCCTTGTCCAACCCATCGGCGAGAATATCGTATGCGAGTCGTTCCTTCCCGCTCATTGCTGGGCCGGAGATCAGGATACTAGATCCTGGCCGGACCTCACTGAGCGCATCGAACTCTAGTACTGAGGTGAGATCATACATTGTTTGTCGCTCAGTTGTCTTCATCGTCGCTCAGTCCGCGAAGCGTTGCGATGAAATCGGAGTCGTCTTCGATGCCACCGAGTGTCTCCGAGAGGTCGTCTCGCATCTCCACGACTCTCTGGGTTAGTTCGTCGTACTGGTCGCTCTCCGCCAGTTCCGCGCTCGACTTCGTCGCTTCGAGCGTCGCCTGCTTCTCGACGAGTGCGTAGTACTCCTGCAGCAACGAGTCGTACTCGGAGCGGTCGAGCAGATTGTCGACCGTCTCGTGGAGCTGTTCGCTCCGGATCGGCTTCGAGAGGTATGCATCAAAGCCCATCTCTAGAATATCGAAGTCCGGCTCGACGGCGGTGACCATCGCTACTCGACAGCCTAAGTTCCGTTCACGTATGCGCTCAAGCACTTCGTCCCCGGAGAGACCGGGCATCATCCGATCGAGCAGGACGACGTCGACATCTGCGTCCAGTTGCTCTAGGCCCTCGTCGCCGTTCTGTGCCATGCGGACCTCGTACTCCTGTTGCAGCCACAGTTTGTACGTCTCGGCAACATCTGGTTCGTCTTCGACGATAAGCACCACAGGTAGGTCCGAATCTGACATAATGTTCTACTATCCCCCGTTTGCATATCCACGTACATAGCCCTGTGGGTGCGGGCGTGCAGCGCGTCTCGGCCGGTGACAGAACGATACCCACATCCGGGACGACGGTCAATAGGCGGGTAATGATTCGAAATCTCGCCCGTGGGCAACAGGCCTTCACGAGCAACGTGTTCCTCGTCACCGGGGAGCGAACCGTGCTGGTGGACGTCGGTAACGAGTTCGATGTGGTGTCGGCTGTCGAAGAACACGTCGACGATATCGACGCTGTCGCCGTCACCCACACCCACTACGACCACGTCGAGAACCTCGACAGTGTCGTCGACGCCTTCGACGCCTCGGTGTACGGCTACGACACGGACCAGGACGGAATCGAGCACGCTATCGCCGACGACGAGACGATACAGCTTGGCGATCACGACTACCGGGCGCTGCACACGCCCGGCCACAAGAACGACCATCTCTGCTTCTACTCGGACGACGCCGGCATCCTGTTCGCTGGTGATCTCGTGTTCGCCAACGGGAGCTTCGGCCGGACCGACCTTGACGAAGGGAATCGGGACCTGCTCGTCGACAGCATCGAGCGGGTACTGTCGGTTGTCGACGAGGACCTACAGGAGATGCACACCGGCCACGGACCGAGCGTCACCGACGCGCCGTATCAGGACATCGAACTGGCGCTGCAAGCCGCGAAGTTCTGAGGCCGGCTCAGCGCACAGTTTTCAGTCGAACGCACAGGCCAGTAGCGCATCGTAGGCGTGGTCGTACGCATCGGCGACAGCGGCCGGGTCACTGCGTTGTTCGCTGTCGAGTGCGGGCAGGCGTACCGCGGCGACCTGTTCGATGAGGTCGACGACGTTCGGCACCCGCTCCTCCAGTTGGCCGTCGCCGGGGCCGCCGGTGGCGATCTGACAGGCCTTGGCGTACCGGTCGCCGTCGTAGATGCGTGCTCGGCCCGGTTCGACGACGGCGACGGCGTCCGGTTCGATGCCCGACAGCGGCCGGGCCACGTCGCCGTAGGATTCGACGACCGCCCGGTCCGCCGCTTCGATATCTGCTGCGAGCGAGTCCAGCGCTTCGACGTGCATCACCCGCATCAGGTCGTTGAAGTCGGCGATCGAGGTCACTCGCGGGGCGTTGGCAAGTGGGAGTCGTTCGGAAACGGACTCCGGCAAGTCGACGGTCCCGTTGACGACGTACTCGACGCCCGTCTCGGAACTCGGGCGGCCGACCCGGTCGACGACGAACTGCTGGTTTTCCTTGCCGAGCAGGCCCGTCTCGGCTCCCGGTGAGGGGTGCCAGAGGCGGTGAATCGGATTGATCTCTTCCGGCGCGACGTCGCTCGGTGACGCAGCCGCGAGGCGCTTTGCGTCCTTGCCGTACAGTCGCCCCTCGTTCGTTGCTCGCTGGTAGTCGTCGTGGTCGAACCAGTAGTTGTTGCCCGCTCTGGGCTTGAACCCCTGGGCGCTGGTCCGTTCGAGCAGGCCGACGCTGAACGTGGTCTTGCCCGCGTCGACCCGGTCACTGCCGGCGACGAGGAGCTTCATGACTCGGCGAGGCCGTACAGTCCGACGACGTCGTCGTCCTGCGGGTCGGCGATCACGAGGTCGTCCTGATTGAAGATCATCCACGGGATCGCCCAGTCGATGAACACCGACTCGTTGGCCTCGTTGAGTTCCGCATCCGCCGGGAGACCCTGCAGGAGGCGGGCGATTTCTGGGATGGTGTACAGTTTGTCGGCATCGAGAATATCTGCGGGTTCGTGGAGCTCGAACGACAGTATCTCGTCGAACTCCTGCTTGTCGACAGGCATACCCGCTGGTATGCCGAGCGAGTGGGTAAATCCCTCGAACTGGCCGGAACCCATTTACTCGCTGGGCCGGATTGTTCAGTAATGGCCACGCTGCTCGTTGCGTACGCCTTTTTTCTGCTTGTCGTGGCCGTCGTCCTCGGGACGCTGTCGGTGTATGCGTGGAGCCGGCGTGACTCTCCCGGCGGGACCGCGCTCTCTGTTCTGCTTGCCGGGCTCTCGATATGGGACCTCTGTGCTGCGGTTGGTGTTTTGACGCGTGGGACTGAGTGGGCTCTGTTCTTCGCGTACGGCGTGTTCGTCGGCGTGATGCCCGCGATGGCCGGCCTGTTCGTGTTCGCGCTGGCCTACACCGACCACGACCGCTATCTCGGCTGGCAGACCGTCGCGTTACTGTCTGTCGAACCCCTCGTCTTCTTTGCGGCACTGTTTGGCGGCCCCGATGGGTTGATATACCGGATTTCTGGTCCCACAGACGCCGCTATGTACGGCTGGGAGATTACCGTCGGGCCTGTCTTCTGGGGACATCTGGTGTACTCCTACGCACTCATTGCCGTGTCGAGTGCGCTCATTATCCACTACGCACTCGTCTCCGGCCATCTGTATCGGAAGCAGGTGTACGCCGTTCTGCTGGCCATCGCCTTCCCGTGGTTCGGGAGCGTTCTCAGCATCTTCGGCGACACCGGCATCGAACTCACACCGCTGTTGCTGGCGGGAACCGGGATCATTCTCACGTGGGCGTTCTTCAGGGGACGACTGCTGGACATCTCGCCGGTCGCCCACCGGGAGGTCGTCGAGTCGCTCAACAGCGCTGTGTTCGTCGTCGACACGAACGATACAATCATCGAGGCCAACGACGCCGGCCGTCAGCTACTCGAAGACCAGGCTCTCGTCGGTCAATCCGTCGAGGCCGCGCTCGAACCGTCGCCCGACCTCCTCGAAAAGTACCGCGGTTTGAACGACGACGCCGAGGAAACGCAGGCCGTCATCGAGCAGCGCGACCGGTTTTTCGACGTCCAGCTCACACCGCTGTACGACTCCCGTGACGCGCTGGTCGGGCGCGTCTTTCTCGTTCATGAGATCACTGAGCAGAAGCAGCGGGAGCGAGAACTCGAACGTCGGAACCAGCAGCTCGACCAGTTCGCCGCTGTCCTCTCCCACGACCTTCGGAACCCGTTGAACGTGGCTTCGGGCCGACTGGCGCTGGCTCGGGAACGCAACGACCCCGAGGAGTTCGACCGCGTCGAGGAAGCCCACGAACGGATGAGCAGCCTCATCGACGAGGTGCTGGCATTCGCCCGCGACGAGAAGTCGACCGACCGAGTCGAGCTACAGCTCTCGGCGCTGGCGAAGGCGGCCTGGGGCCACGTCGACACCGGCGGTGCGACGCTGCAAATCGACGGCGACAGGGAGATCACTGGCGACCGCGACCAGCTCCTGCAGCTGTTCGAGAACGTGTTCCGGAACAGTGTCGAACACGGTAGCAAAAGCGGCCGACAAGGGGCCGACGACGGGCGTAGTCGAACGGAGCCCGACGACAATGTGGGTCGGGAAGACGCAGGGGTGACGATACGCGTCGATGCCACCTCCGACGGGTTCACAATCGGTGACGACGGCCCCGGTGTGCCGCCCGGGGAACGGGAGGAGATATTCACGCACGGCGTCACCAGTTCCGAGTCGGGAACCGGCCTCGGACTGGCCATCGTCCAGCATGTCGTCGGGTCCCACGGGTGGGACGTCGAGATGACGGAGAGTCGGTCCGGCGGCGCGAAACTCGTCATCTCGGGGCTCGAAACAAGGCCGACACGGCTGTCTGAGGTCTCGTCGTAAGCAGCCAACAGTATAAGGCCCGCTCGGCTGTGAACTGCGATATGGCTGACGACGATCACACTGGTGCCTTGCTCGCTCGGCTGTCCCGCACACAGAAACTCGCGCTCGTCCGCGGCGCAACTGACCCGGAGGGCACAGCGACGGGGTACCTGCCGGGCGTGGAAGAGGCCGGGATTCCGCCATTTCGGCTCGTCGACGGGCCGCTTGGCATCCGAGCAGAGGGACAGCGTGCGACTGCTTTTCCGGCATCGATCGCGACCGCTGCGACGTTCGACACCGACCTGGCCCGTCGACAGGGCGCAGCGATGGGCCGCGAAGCGACGGCGCTCGGACAGGACGCGCTGCTCGCACCTGGCGTGAACATCATTCGGGTCCCGCAGTGTGGTCGCAACTTCGAGTATCTTTCCGAGGACCCGGTCCACGCCGGCGCTGTCGGGGCTGGCCTCGTCGACGGCATCCAGTCCGCGGATGTCGTCGCCACGGTGAAACACTTCGTCGCCAACAATCAGGAGACACATCGCACGACCGTCAGCGCCGAAGTGGACGAGCGGACGCTCCGTGAGCTGTATCTCCCGCCGTTCCGCGCGGCCGTCGACGCTGGCGTCGGGTCGGTGATGACGGCGTACAATCGGGTGAACGGCACACACATGAGCGACCACGAGCGCCTCGTCGGCGACGTGCTCAAAGGTGAGTGGGAATTCGACGGCTACGTCGTTTCGGACTGGTATGGACTGGAGAGTACCGTCGGCGCGGCGAACGCAGGCATAGACGTAGAGATGCCCGGGGTCGCGGCCCCCGGGGCAGCGGAAGCCGCCGACAGTGACACTGCGGATGATGCCGAGGAGTTCGAGTGGCCCGACGGCATCCCGGACGCGACCCACGCGGGCCTGTTCGGCGACCCGCTGGCCGAAGCCCTCGACAGCGGCGAGGTCCCGGCTGAACGCCTTGACGACATGGTCCGGCGAATTCTCGGTCAGATGGCCCGATTCGGACGGCTGGACAGCAGTCGGAGCACCGCCGAAGGCGGTGAAACCGACGACGATGCGGGTGAACTCGACAGTCAGCGACACCGAGATATCGCTGCGGACGTGGCGGCCCGCGGGACCGTGCTGCTCGACAACGACGGCGTCCTGCCGCTGGCTGACGGAGCGGACGTGGCTGTCATCGGGCCGAACATCGACGAGCCGAAACTGGGTGGCGGCGGCTCTTCCGAAACGACGCCGGTCCACTCAGTCACACCAGTCGAGGGAATCGAATCCCGTGCCGAGGGCGCAGTCACGACAGCGTTCGGCGTCCCGCAGATAGAGTCCGTTTCGCTGTTCGACCTCCTGCCGTTCGTCGGCGAGGACGACGAGGCCGACGGTTCGGCCGAGGACACCACCCGACGGGAGCCGTCGCCCGACGACGCTGTCGACGCGGCCGAGGCAGCCGATGTCCCCGTCGTGTTCGTGCGCGACGCGACGACTGAAGCGCGGGACCGGGACACGCTTGCACTGCCGGGCCGGCAAGACGAACTCGTCTCGGCCGTCGCCGCAGCCAACGAGAACACCGTGGTCGTCGTCCGCTCCGGCGGCCCCGTCGAACTGCCGTGGCGCGAGGACGTGGCCGCGGTCCTCGAACAGTGGTACCCCGGGCAGGCGGACGGCGACGCGGCGGCCGCTGTCCTCTACGGCGACCGCGACCCGAGCGGCCGGCTCCCGGTCACCTTCGCCCCCGAACGCGAGTACCCGACTGCAGGAGTCGAGCGCCGCTACCCCGGCGTTGACGATGAAGTCCACTACGACGAGGGCGTGTTCGTCGGCTACCGACACTTCGACAACGAAGACGCGGACCCGACCTATCCGTTCGGGCACGGTCACTCGTATGCGACGTTCGAATACGGCGAAGCCGAACACACAGGCGAGCGGACGGTCGCAGTTCCAGTCGAGAACGTCGCTGACAGGTCGGGCCGGGAAGTCGTTCAGGCCTACGTCCGACCGCCGTCCGTGGACGGCGTCGACCGCCCACAGCGGGAACTCGCCGGGTTCGAGGCGGTACAGTTAGCCGCCGGCGAGCGGCAGACTGTGAAACTGACGCTGGACGATCTGGCGTTCTCACGGTACGACCCAGATTCCGGATGGACGGTCGATACTGGAACCTACACCGTCGAAATCGGCCGGTCGTCGCGAGACATTCGGACGACACTCCATGTCGATCGCTAGCGCGTCAGATCTCCTGCGACTGAAATCCCGACGTATCCGCTGAAAACCGTCTGAAGCCGGAAATTCGCGGCCGGGGATTTCAAGCCCCCCGAATACATATAGCCAGTCATGAGTCAGACGCTCGAAACCATGGAGCCGAATCCGGTGTGGGTCGAAGACGCCTATTCCGACACCGTCGACGTTCTCACACGCTATGCTGACGAGTTCGAGTACAAGATCTGGGGCGGCGACTGGTGTAAGGACTGCCGGGCCCAGCTCCCCGACTTCGGGGCGGCCCTGAAAGCCGCCGGCGTTCCGGACGCCCAGATTCACCACTACCCTGTCGAGAAGGAAGACGACGGCTCGAAGACCGGTCCCAAAGTCGAAGAGTATGACATCGAACTCATCCCGACGGTTGTCGTCGAACACGACGGCGAGGAGATCGCCCGCTTCGTCGAAGAAGAGCCGGTCCCTATCGCAGTGTATCTCGCCGACAAAATCGAAGCCGCAATGTCGTAGTCTTATTCCGTATCGTCGGTCGTCTCGCCCCAGTCTAACGCCGTCTTGAGGTTGTGTTTCGGCGGCGAGCAGGCGAAGTTCCGGCAGGCGTACACCGTCGGCCGGTCGTCGATCTGCTCGCGGCCGGCCCAGATCGGCGGCGACTCGTCCACCTCCAGTGTGTCGAGCCGCTGCTCGAAACGACTTTTCTCGGCTGGCCGGTGAGCCAGCAAGCGCCGCGGGATGTACTGCTCGGCGAGGGTCTCCGTCCACTCAGTCGGGTAGTCTGACTGGTCGCCGACCAGCGTGAGCTCCAGCGCACCCTGCTCGTAGGTGTCCGTCGCCAGCGTGAGCGAGGCGTGTTGGAGCGGGTTCGAGGAGACGCGGTCGGCATGCGTTCGGATGGCCTGCTCGGCCACGCTCTCGAAGCGGTCGTCGTCGCTGAAATGGGATAGCGACAGCAGGAGGTCGACAGCGACACCCGTACTCGACGGTGTCGACTGGTCGGTCAGTTCCTGCGGCCGTGCGACCAGCGATTCGCCGCCGGTCGGGGTGAAAAACAGCGTGCCCTGTTCGTCGTCCCAGAACGCCTCGGTGATGGCCTGCCCGAGGTCCATCGCGAACGCGAGATGCTCAACGTCCCCGGTCGCCTCGAACAGCGTCAGCGCACCGCGGCCGAGGAACGCGTAGTCCTCCAGGTAGCCGTCGATAGCCACGTCGCCGTCCTTGTACCGGCGGTTGAGTCGCCCTGCATTGTCGTCCCACAGGTGCTCCCGGACGAACGAGAGGGCGTTGGCGGCCACGTCGGCATACTGGTCGTCGAGTACAATCGCGCCCTCGGCCAGCGTCCGAATCATCAGGCCGTTCCAGCCGGCCAGCACCTTCTCGTCGCGGGCCGGTCGCGGTCTGCTCTCTCTGGCCTCGAAGGTCTCGTTTAGCGCCCGCTGGAGGCTCGCCGTGATTTCGTCCTCAGTTTGGTCGTACTCCTCGGCCAGCACAGATACCGGCTTTCGGACGGCGAGTACGGTCGCGCCCTCGAAGTTGCCCCGCTCCGTGACGCCGAAGTAGTCACAGAAAATCTCGGCGTCCGTCTCGTCGTCGACAGCATCGCGGACCTGCTCGGGCGTCCAGACGTAGAACAGTCCCTCTTCCGTCTCGCCCTCAGGCTCATCGATTGGCGCACTTTCCGCGTCCAGTGTGCTGAAGAAACCTCCTTCTGGATGTTGCATCTCGCGCTGAACGAACTCGAAGGTCTCCCGGACGACCGAGGCGTAGCGCTCTGAGCCGATAGCCTGATAGCCGGCGAGGAAGGCACGGGGAATCTCGGCGTTGTCGTACAGCATTTTCTCGAAGTGCGGAACGGCCCACTGCTGGTCCGTCGCGTAGCGGTGGAAGCCGCCGCCGACGTGGTCGTACAGCCCCCGGTCGGCCATCACGTCCAGCGTCTCCTCGACGACGTTCAGGTAGTCTTCTTGTCCATCGTCAGCATATGCCCGCAACAACGCGTGCAGTCTCCCGTTCTGGGGGAACTTCGGGCCGCCGGAGCCCCAGCCACCGTCCTGCCTGTCGGCCCCACGATGGGCAATCGTTCCGGCGGTCTGGATGATGTCTTCGGCAGGGTCCTCGGGGTCAGCCGGCGTCGCTTCGAGGTCGCTCTCGATAGCCTCGGTCCACTGCCGGGCGCGGTTCTCCATCTCCTCGCGCTGCTCGGGGTCCGACCACGAGCCTGAAAGGCGCTGGAGCAGGTCGCCAAAGCCCGGCTGCCCGCGCTTTTCCTCCGGCGGGAAGTACGTCCCGACGTAGAACGGCTCCCCCTCCGGCGTGAGCCAGGCTGACAGCGGCCAGCCACCGCCGCCGGTCACCTGCTGACAGATGCTCATGTACACCGAATCGAGGTCCGGGCGCTCCTCGCGGTCGACCTTTATCGGGACGAAGTTCTCGTTCAGTTGTTCGGCGATGGCCTCGTCCTCGAAGCTCTCCTCCTCCATGACGTGGCACCAGTGACACGCCGCGTAGCCGATCGAGAGGAAGATGGGCACGTCCCGTTCCTTGGCGGCCTCTAGGGCCGTCTCGTCCCAGGGCTGCCAGTTGACCGGATTGTCCGCGTGCTGGCGAAGATATGGGCTCTCCGCCTCGTCGAGTCGGTTTCGGGCCGTCGGGTCCGTGGCGTCGCTCATACCCGTGGCTGGGAGCGCCGCGGTGAAAAGGAACGCGACGCCGGCAGCGACGCCTCACTCGCCCGCCAGCCGGATTCCATGGGCGATGACGTACATCAGGGCAATTCCAGCGCCGACGGCGAGAATAAAATCACCGAGCAGGGCCAGTAGTGCACCCAGCGCGGAGTTCTCGGCACCGAAGAAGGCGATGGCATAGAACGGGAGGCTCCCGGCAACGAACACGCCGACGAGTTTCGCGAGTGGCACGGCCTCCGAAAGTATCTGGGCGCTGTCGATCTCTCCTGTTGCGGGGTCGATGAATGGGCGGGGAGGGGACACACACCTGTCTGGCAGGCGGTCGGGTGAAGTAGCTCCCGGTCTCCGTCTGGCGACTCGTCGGCGCTCGACACAGAAACGACCGCCACAGTCAGCGAAAACCGGCGAAAAGACAATACTTACGTGAGAGCCCATCCGGCCTTCGGGTATGTCAGAGACAGTGCTGCTCGTGGGTGGCGGCGGCCGGGAACACGCGATTGCGCGCTCGCTCGCGGACTCGCCGGGGGAGCTGTACGCCTGTGCCAGCAACCGGAACCCGGGCATCGTCGCCCTCGCCGACGGCTTCGAGGCACTCGATACGACCAATCCGAAGGCAGTGACGACCTACGCTCGGGAGGTCGACGCCACGCTGGCGGTCATCGGCCCCGAGGCGGCCCTCGCCGCTGGGGTCGCTGACGCGCTGGATGACGCCGGAGTCTACACCTTCGGGCCACAGGAACAGGAGGCCCGCATCGAGACGGACAAGGCGTTCCAGCGGCGGTTCATGCGCGAACACGACATCCCCGGCTGTCCGGACTTCGAGACGTTCGAGGACATGGAGGCCGCCTGCGAGTACATCGACGAGTACGACGGCGACCTCGCGGTCAAGCCTGCCGGGCTGACCGGCGGTAAGGGCGTCCGCGTCATCGGTGACCAGTGCACCGTCGAGGAGGCCAAAGAGTACCTCCGAAGCTCCGACTACGACCGCGTCGTCCTCGAAGAACGCCTCGTCGGCGAGGAGTTCACCGTTCAGGCCTTTGTCGCCAACGGCCAGCTGCGTGTCACTCCGGCAGTACAAGACCACAAGCGAGCCTACGAGGGCGACGAGGGGCCGAACACCGGCGGCATGGGGAGTTACTCCGACGCCAGCCTCCACCTCCCGTTCATGGACGAGGACGACTACATGGACGCCGTCGATGTGCTCCGTGCGACCGTCGAGGCCCTCGACGGCTACAAGGGCGTGCTGTACGGCCAGTTCATGCTCACTGAGACCGGGCCACGCGTCGTGGAGTTCAACGCCCGCTTTGGTGACCCCGAGGCGATGAACACGCTGCCGATGCTGAACACGGACTTCCTCGACGTGCTGACTGCTGCCCGCGACGGTGACCCGCTGCCACAACTCTCGTTCCGCCCGATGGCGACCGTCTGCAAGTACGCCGTCCCAGACGGATACCCGACCGACCCCGACGCCGGGGCGAAGGTGACCATCGACGACGATGTAATCGCCGAAGTCGTCCAGGATCATCGCGAGCAGTCTGGCGACGACGCGGAGACAGCCCCGGAGGCACTGCTGTTCTACGCCAGCGTCGACGACCGCGAGGACGGCATCTACACGACCACCTCCCGGTCCTACGCCGTTGTTGGCCTGGCAGAGACGATTAGCGACGCGGAGGCCATCGCCGAGGAAGCGCTGCAGCGGGCCGGTACGGAGGGCCTCCGGGTCCGCCACGACATCGGCAAAGCCGACCTCGTCCAGCAGCGTATCGACCACATGGACGACATCCGCGGCGGCGCGGACTGAGCGCGCGGCATCGGAGCCGCCGGGTTTGAGTACCGCGGCCCCGTACACGACGGACGTGAGTGGTCCACGACACGACCGGCTGCGCCAGCACCCGACGCCCGGCCTGTACAACTCCCTGTTCCCGTGGCCGGACGCCAAACACCCGCTCCGGGTGATGATAAACTACGTTGTCATCCTCGTCTGTCGCATCTCGCCAAGTCTCCGGCTCAAGAACTGGCTGCTCTCGCGACTCGGTGTCACTGTCGGCGACGGTGTCGCGTGGGGGCTGGAGTCGACACCCGACGTGTTCTGGCCCGAACTCATCACCGTCGAGGACCACGCCATCATCGGGTACGACGCGACGCTGCTGTGTCACGAGTTTCTGCAAGACGAGTACCGGACCGGTGAGGTCGTCGTCGGGGAACGGGCGATGATCGGTGCGGGCGCAATCGTCCTTCCCGGCGTCGAAATCGGCGCGGGCGCACAGGTCGCGGCGAACTCGCTCGTTACTGCCGACGTGCCGCCGGAAACGACCGTTGCCGGCGTCCCGGCCGAACCGCTGGGCTCGGACGACGAAACGACCGAAGAACCGTAACCTCGCTTAGCCCCGAACACGGACGATGCCCGTGTTGAAGACGCGCTTGTTCGGGATGATGTACTCCTCGCCGTCGCTTTCGATACGCGTGACGAGGATGTCGACTTCCTGAACGATGCCGCTCTGGTCGCCGATGACGATTTCGTCGCCGATGCTGTACGGCTCTGTCAACAGGAGGTAGAGACCGGCCGCACCGGCTTGCAGGATGTCTTTCAGTGCCAGCCCACAGACGAACACCAGCCCGAACGCGTAGGCCCCGAGGAGGATGAGCAGGGCGAGGGTTTCGACGCCCAGCTGCCCGAGCGCGATGAGCACTGCCAGGTAGAAGATGCTGTACTTGACGAGTTCGGGCAGGACCGTCGCCTCGGGCATCTTGACGCTGCGCAGCCGCTCGGAGACGATGAGTTTGGCCTTGTCGCCCGCGATGAGACCGATGATGACGGCGAACAGGGCGATAAACAGGTCGGGCAGGAACGACGTGAAGCGGGCCCAGTACAGTTCCGGGTCGGTCAGTTGCGCGATGTTGAGGACGGCGGTGACCGTCGTGATGTAGATGAATAGCGCTGCGAGATTCGAGACGATGCCGACGGTCGATGTGCCAAGTCCCCTCGCCGTCCGCTCGAAAGGCGTTCCCTCAACCGCCTCTGGGACACCGAGTTCGCGCATGAACCGCCGGGACGAGCGCCAGACGAGATAGCCAAGCACGATACCCACAGCCAGTACTACGAGCGAAAAGACGAACGTTCCTTGTGGCGAGAACACCCGCCGTATGACCGTCGCCCAGTCGAAGCCGAACTGCATCCTCAGTACTCCTCGGGGTCGATCTCGAGGACCAGCTCCCCGCCTTTGAACGCCCGTACGAGCCCGTCGCTCTCCGAGAGAACAATAGCCGTCGCCATGGTGTCACGGGTGACTGCGCCGGCCGCCATGTGCCGAGCGCCGAGTCCCTTGGGGATATCGACCCCCTCTGCGGATGGTTCGAGGTACCGATACGCGGAGACGATCTTGCCGGCGTCGGAGATGACGAACGCGCCGTCGAGCCGCGAGAACTCCTTGAGCATCACGTTCACGATGGGGTCGCCGACGTGGACGTGGGACTTCTCGAAGGGGTTGTACGACAGCGGCCGGGACTTGTTCATCACCTTACCGGCGTCACCGACGACGAACAGAGCACCGACGGGCTTGCCCTTTTGGCCTTTCTTCCCCAGTTCGATGGCCACCTCGAAGACGTCGCGGACGACGCTTGCGTCCGCCCTGGAGTTGACGAACATGTCGTACACGCCGGAGGGGGAGAAGTCGTTGGTCTGGACCCGAACGATCGTGTTCTCAGACCCATCCAGCACTTCGGTCACACAGAGCACCTCGTCGCCCTCGTCGACGATGCCCTGCTCCAGCGCGCCCTCGATACCGAAGCGAAGGCGCCCTTCGAGGTCGGTGAAATCAATCGGTAGTTCGACGAACGGCTCCGCATCGAGGGTGTTCTCCGGCCCGACGACGACGATCTCCTCGTCGACGTCGTCGAACTCCTCGAAGAACGACGCGTTCGGGGAAAACAGGAACACGGCGTCGACGTCTGCGACCAGGTCTCCGAGCAGGTCGCGCAACTCGTTCATTATCAGAACGATGCTGTCTGTCGAAAAAAAGGTTGCGGGCAGTCAGCCACACGTCCGACGGCGGGTCACCGGTCAGATATCTTTCGAAGGCACTGCCAGCAATTGACCGAACGCGCCGCTCTCCCCGTGGCAGTGACAGTACGTGCCGACGGTGTTGTACTCCGTGAGGCCGTCGTGTTCGCCGTCGATGCCGTCGCCGCGGACCACGTCGAAGGCGAACGACGCGTCGTTGCCGAGTGTCGCAGCGGAGTAGTGGAACTCGTGTCCGCGCCGGTGCGCTCCGGACGCGGCCACGGCGGTGTCTGACTGCGCCTCCAGCTCCACGTGGTCGAGCGCCTGGTACCGGTCCTGCATCTCGATGTTTGCGGGGAGAACCCCGGCCATCTCGTAGGTGTCGCCGTCGGTCGTCGTCAGCGATTCCGACAGCGCCATCAGCCCACCACACTCGCCGTAAATGGGGACGCTGTCGGCGGCACGACTGGCTAGCTCGTCGAGCGTGCCACCGGTTTCGAGCGACTCGCCGTGGAGTTCCGGATAGCCGCCGGGCAGATATATCGCGTCGGCGTCGGGGACTGGGTCACCGGCGACCGGCGAGAACGGCTCGACAGTCGCCTCGGACCGGAGCCGTTCGAGCACTGAGGGATAGGTGAAACAAAACGCGCTGTCCTGTGCAACGGCGACCCGGCGGTCAGCCGGCGAGTCGCCAGTATTTCGCTCCGTAGTCGCGACTTCCGGCGGTGCCCGTGCTGTCTCGACTAGCCGCTCGACATCGATGGTCTCCGCCGCCGTCGAGAGCGCGTCGCGATTGAGGCCGGCCTCCGAGCCCATGTGGAGCCCGAGATGGCGGTCGGGAATCTCCAGGTCCGACATCGGCGGAATCCGGCCGAAGTAGGCGAGGTCTTCGGGGAGTGCGTCCCTGATACCGTCGGCGTGTCGGCCGCCGTGAGCGCGCTGTGCGAGGATACCGGCCACGTCGATATCGACGCCGATGCGGTCGGCGTACTGTGCGAACCCGAGCGCCGTCGCAGCAACGCTTTCCATGCCAGCCTTCGCGTCCACGACCAGAACGACCGGGAGGTCCAGCCCCTCGGCGACGGCTGCCGTCGATGTCTTCGTCCCATCGTAGAGCCCCATCACGCCCTCCACGACGCAGATGTCGCCCGTGCCGCGCCAGTAGGTGCGACACATACCGTCTTCGCCCGCGAGCCAGGGGTCGAGGGTCCGCGACGGCGTGTCGACAAGTGCTTCGTGATGACTTGGGTCGATGAAGTCCGGACCTGCCTTGGCCGGCTGTGGCTGATACCCGGCGTCTTCAAGTGCTGTCAGGGTCGCCAGCGTCGCAACGGTCTTGCCGACGCCGGAGCTCGTGCCGGCGAGGACGACCCCCTCCATCGTCACGTCCCCTCCTCGGCTGTCGGTGTCGGTTCGTCGCCGATCAGATCGTCGTAGATGGCCGCGAAGCGGTCCCTGACCTCTGCCATCGGGATGCCGGCGCGGTCGGCGAGTGCCAGCGCACCGCCCATGCCGACCCCCTCCTTGGCCTCGCCGGCGACGAACCGCTCCATCGCGACGTGGTCGCTCTGGTCGAAGCCGGGGTCCGTCACTGTCAGGTCGAGGTCGAGTCGGTCGGCCGACGCCCGCACGTCGGCGCTCTCGTCGTCGGCCACGTAGCTCGTCGTCGCCAGTCCGACCGGCCCCTCGTAGCCGCCGTGCCTGACCAGCGCGGCGACGGCGACGCACTGACTGCCGCCGGCAAGCGTTACGGCGGTATCGTTCTCGACGGCCCCTGCAGTCAGCCCGGCGAGCGTCGCCAGAACGGGATCGCCCATCCGGCGGACCGCCCGCTTCGGTTCGTTTGCGGCGTCGCCCGGTGCGAGCGAACTGGCCTGCAGTCCCTCGTCGACCAGCGTTTCCTTCTGCGCTGTCGGGTTCTCCGGAAGTGACGAAGAGACCATTCCCGTTTCGCCCAGTGCACGAAGGACACCGAGCGCCGTCGTCGTCCCGCCGGGAATGGTTTCGCCCAGATACAGTTCGTCGGCCGGGAGCGACTGGCCGAACTGTCGGGCGGCCGCGAACGCCCCGTGGGCCGTCGGCACCGGGTCCTGCTCCGCGATGTCCTTGCCCGGGCGTGCGCCGACAGAGACTGTCGGTGCCCCGGTCTTTTCGGCCAAGCCGCCATCGACAACTGTGGCGTCAAATCCCAGGACTTCTCGGACGGCCCGCGTCACCAGCGCTGGCGTCGGACAGCCGCTCGGACTGACCGGCGTCACGCCCGTCCGAACTGGTGTGCCGTAGGTCACCAGTTCGGCGTCTGCAGCGGGCGTTACCGACATCAGTTCGGGATCGGCTCCGGCGGCACTGATCCCCGCCCGACCTGCGGTTTCCGTGGTTCCTGCGACGAGTGCGAAGCGCGTTCCGCCACCGGGTGAAGTCATTGTGATTGCATTATCACAAGTAAACTTTAATACCTTGGTGCCGGGGCGGCGTATGATTTATACCGTGCGCCCGCGGTTGCCCGAACATGGACGATTTCGACGAACTTCGGTCGTCGTTGACGCCGCGCGAGGACAACGAGGCGATCGCTTCCTACCAGAACACGACGGCTGTGGCCTGTCCGTCCTGTGAAGAGCCATTCGACGATATGGTCGTCTGCAAGCAGGAGTTCACCTCCCTCAATCTCGATTTCGAGATGGACCTCTGTACGACGATCAACGACGGGAAGGTCGTGCTGTTCACCCACAAGTAACTGGTCGGAACTGGGACACGTCGCTGTTGTTTTCTGGTTGCTTTCTGCGTCAATAGCGTGGCGGCTGGGGCTGGTGCGCTACCGAAATCAAATGTGATAATCCCAGCGACGGCTTTTTATACGCCTCCCCTCGTTATCTGAGATAGGCACCATACTGGTGCCGCACCACCCCACCCCCCACCCCACATTCCTTACCTTTCCACTTCCTGTGAGCCATTGGCTCCCACACTGGCGGTTTTCGATCTCCGATAGCTCATAGTCAACCCGGGGTTGCGGTAGTTCTGGGTAGTCAGCTGTCGGGCCCGACTGGCGAGTGTGACACCCAGCACCGGCCGCTACGCTCACAGCGAATGTCCGAAAATGGAAGGGGCGGGAGTCGAACCACGCGGAGCCCTTTGCGGGGTAACCACCAACCGATTCTGGCATGTTGGTCGGTAGCGCTCTACCACTGAGCCACCCTTCCAAGCTATCCGTAATACGTTCCTGACAACCAAGTAAGTGATGATTGCGGGTGTTTCCGCACTCAACGCTCCCGACGTTCGAGTGCCGCTTAGCCGGTCGCTGATCTGTGTCTCACCAGCGGTAGCGCCCAGCGTCGGAGCGGTATCCTTCTCTGCGGCCTTTCCTATCGGATCCACAACAACTTATTTTGTGCTGGCCGGCGACACCAGTGGACGTGAGCTACACGAAAGTCAACTACACCGACGTGGAACCGGTCGCAGATGCAATGCATTTCCTTCGAGACCCGCTGGACTGTGAGCAGGTCGGCGTTACTGTCTTGGACTGTGATGCCGGCTGGACCGGCAAACCGCACGACCATGCCGATGAGGGTCACGAAGAGGTGTACATCCTTGTTGAGGGGACAGCCACCGTCGAGGTTGACGGCGAAGACGTGTCTCTCGAAGCGGGCGACGCAATCAAGCTTCCGCCGGAGGCCGAACGGACGATTCACAACGGCGAGACAGAGAGCACGTTCGTCCTCGTCGGCGCACCCTAAAAATCGCAGAAACAGCGTCGCAGCCGGTGGTCAGACCGTCAGTACGACCGGACCTTCGGTTCGTAGGTTTCCTCGTCGCCTTCGAGGATGACGGGCTTGTAGTACAGTTCCGGCTGTCCCTCGTTCCAGGCCAGCATCGTGTGCTTGATCCACTCGTCGTCCTTGCGTTCCTGGTGCTCCGCACGCCAGTGTGCGCCGCGGAACTCCTCGCGGGCAAGCGCACCAAGCGTGATTGCCTCGGCCACGTCGAGGATGTTGCGGGTCTCGATGGTGTGGATGAGGTCCGTGTTGTAGGTCCGGGACGGGTCCTCGACGGCGACGTTCTCGTACTCCTTGCGCGCCGTCCGGAGATCCCGAAGTGCCTTCTCGAGGCCCTCTTCTGTCCGGAACACGTTGACGTTGTCAGTCATCGTCTCCTGAACGTCTGCGCGGACTTCGGCGTGGTTGATGCCGTCGGACTCAATGAGGGTCTCGATGCGCTGGCGTTCCTGCTCGACGGTGCTTTCGAGCACCGCCTTCGGTTCGACGGCGGCCCCGTCGGCGGCGACATCGTCGCTGCTGGCGTCGATTGCGCCGGGGTCGACTGGCGGCTCCACGTCGCCGGGCTCGCTCTTGGCAGAGGGGCCGGTCTGGATTTCGGCCGTCTTCATGTCTTTGCCGGCGGCGTGGTGGCCGGCGCGGGCACCGAACACGAGCAGTTCCGGCAGGGCGTTGCCCCCGAGTCGGTTCGCGCCGTGCAGCGAAACACACGCGGTCTCGCCGGCCGCGTAGAGGCCGTCGATGCACGTCTCGCCGTTCTCGTCGGTTTCGACGCCACCCATGGCGTAGTGCTGGCCGGGCTTGACCGGCATCGGCTCGTCGAGGCCGTCGACACCCTCGAAATCCTCCGCGAGGTGGAGAATGTTCTCCAGTCGGTCGAGGATACGCTCCTCGCCGAGGTGGCGCATATCGAGGTCGACGTACTCATCTTCGACACCGCGGCCCTCGTTGACTTCTGTCAGTTCGGCACGGGCGACCACGTCACGGGAGGCCAGTTCTCCCTCGTTGTTGGCGTAGCCATGCTCGAACATGAACCGCTCCTCGTTGTCGTTGTAGAGGATACCACCCTCACCGCGGACCCCCTCGGAGATGAGGACGCCCGTCGACGGCAGCGTGGTCGGGTGGAACTGGATCATCTCCATGTCCTCCATCGGCACGCCGGCGCGGTAGGCCATCGCACAGCCGTCGCCGGTGTTGGCGACGGCGTTCGTGGTGTGGTCGAAGGCCTGTCCGAGGCCGCCGGTCGCGAGAATCACGCCGTTGTTGGCGCGGAAGCCCTGAATCTCGCCGGACTTGATGTCGTATGCGACACAGCCGTGACAGACGCGGTCCTCGGGGTCGTCGTGGTCGGTGACCGCGAGCTGGGTCACGTACCACTCGTCGTACACTTCGATGCCGCGCTTGACCGCCTGCTCGTACATCGTGTGCAGCAGGTGGTGGCCGGTTTCGGCACCCGCGTACGTCGTCCGCGGATAGGAGAGACCGCCGAACGGGCGCTGGGAGACGCGGCCGTCGTCCTCGCGCGAGAACGGCATCCCCCAGTGTTCGAGCTGGATGACCTCTTCGGGGGCATCCTTGGCGAAGGTGTCGATGGCAGGGGCGTCGCCGAGGTAGTCAGACCCCTTCATTGTGTCGTACGCGTGGAGGTCCCAGGAGTCCCCTTCCTGGAGGGCAGCGTTGATTCCCCCCTCCGCGGCACCTGTGTGGCTCCGAACCGGATGGAGCTTGGTCACGAGGGCAACGTCTGCACCCTCTTCGTCCGCTGCAATAGCCGCCCTGAGGCCAGCGCCACCCGCGCCGACCACGATAACATCGTGTTCGTACATTGTGAGAGTGTCTCTTGGCGTGGTTTCGGCTTAGGATTAGCCAAACTTAAGCCTCCCTGTTGCGTTACTGAGTGCGACGCCAATAGCGGGATCTATCCGTTCCTGACATAGGGCCCTACTGTCACTCAGGGTGAATTTTTGACCTATCCGATGGAATTATATCACGCGCTGTGAATACTTAGGAACCGACTACTGATACTAGACCCACCGGATAGTGTCACTACGGGCCCGACCCGTTCCCACCCTGATGCCAGACCAGTATCTCACGTCAACTGATGACTTCGAAGCGGTGTTAGCAGAGGCACCCTCAGTACTGACGGTCACTGATGGGGAATTGATAATACGGTTCGTGAGCCCAGCAATCGAACGGGTATTGGGGTATGATATGGAGTCGCTCGTCGGCACCAACTGGCTTGACCTCGTCCATCCAGAGGACGCGGAGCGGGTCCGGGCAACACTGGCGGGCGAACGGGAAGACGACGGGACGGAGTACCGGTTTCGGAACGCCGATGGTGACTGGGTCTGGCTCGAAACCATCGTCTCAGCGGATACCGAGACGGACCGCGATTGCCGGGTGTTCACCTCTCGTGATGTCAGCGACCGGCCGCGCTTCGAGGCCCGGTTCCACCAGTTCGTCACACACACCTCCGACGTACTCACCGTGTTCGACGAGCAGGGCAGCGTCGAGTATATCAGCCCATCCGTGGAACGCGTCCTCGGCTACGAACAGGACGCGATGCAGGACTCGGACCTCTTCGAGTACGTGCATCCGGACGACCTCTCGACCGCACTCACCGAGTTCGGCCGGATGATAGACGATCCGGGGTACGTCGCTGTCATCGAGCACCGGTACCGCCACGCAGATGGCGACTGGATCTGGGCGGAGTCCCGCGGCCAGCAGGTCGCGAGCGGCCCACTGGAAGACCACGTCGTCGTGACGACCCGCGATATCTCCGAGCGGAAACAGCGCGAGCAAGAACTCAAGCGACAGAACCAGCGCCTCGAACGGTTCTCGGACGCGATTAGTCACGACCTACGGAACCCGCTGGACGTTCTCGACGGCTCGCTCGAACTCGCACGCGAGACAGGCGAGGACGCACACTTCGAGCGGGCCGAGCGGAGCATCGATCGGATGTACACACTCATCGACGACCTGCTCGCGCTCGCCAAACAGGGCGTTGATCCGGCGGAAACCGAGATAGTCGATCTTAATACCCTTTCACAGCGGGCTTGGTCGATGGTCGACACTCAGGACGCAACGCTTGAAACCCACGCCGACGACAGCATCAAGGCCGACGAGGGTGCGATGCTGGAATTACTGGAGAACCTCTTTCGGAACGCTATCGAACACGGTGGCGACGACGTGACCGTCACTGTCGGGACGGAATCGTGGGGATTCTATGTCACGGACGACGGGGCGGGCTTCCCCGACGGCACTGCGGACCTGTTCGAACCCGGCTACTCGACGGCCGATGACGGAACCGGATTCGGGCTCTGCATCGTCGAACAGATCGTCGACGCACACAACTGGGAAGTCATCGCGACCGACAGCGAAAGCGGCGGTGCGCGATTCGAGTTCATTTGTCAGAACTCCTGACCGCTGCGGGGGCGCTTGCGCTTTGCCGCGACAGACTGCCCGCAGTCCCTTTGCTCCGGTCCGCTGTAAGACTACAGAGTATGAAACTCTGTATCTTCGGCGCCGGCGGTATTGGCGGCTATCTGGGCGCACGGCTGGCGCACGCGGGCCACGAGGTCCACCTCATTGCGAGAGGCGACCACCTAGCTGCATTCCAAACTGATGGGCTGCAGGTCGAGAGCATCCACGGCGATATGGCGGTTGACCTCCGGCGACCGATGACCCGGCCGAGGCCGGGGTGATGCGCCGGTGAACAAGGTCGTGACAGCGATTCTCGCGCTGGCGACGGCCAGACGGGAGTAACGGACGAGCCCGACCACGACAGTACAGAGTGGGGAACGGACGCACCACGCCGTCATCGTTGTCGGACTGTGCAACGTTACATTATATCCGCCGACTGGAACCGAATGTAGCCGAACCCAAGTGATAGAACGAGCCAGCCCCCAAGAATGGCGAACCCGGCCCACTTCGGCGGGTAGAATGAAGCCGATACTGGGTAGGACATTATTTCGTCGAACGTGGGGATTATCGCCCGTGCCGCGTAGCCGACTGCCGCAGTCGGGTTGAGAGCGTGGACGACAATCAGCCACGGAGGTGCACCGGAATCTGGGGGCGTGTAGCCGACAGTGATGACCTGCAGAATAGCCGTTACAACGTCCCATCCGAGCTGAAAGAGGATGTACAGTCCCCCCGCACCAATAACCGCTGTGTACTGAGACTTCAGTATCGACGAGAAGCCGATACCAATTGCAACATAGACCGCACCGTAGAAGACCGTCAAGATGGTGTAGAGCACGAATTTGACGGCCGCAAATGACTCGTAGGTGAACAGTGCGAAGACAGCGACGACAAAATAGCCGCTGAGGATAGCGATAGTCAAAACGGCACACCGGCCGATGAACTTCCCGAGAATAACGTCACGGCGCGAGTTCGGCAGGCCGAGCAGGAGCTTGATGCTCCCGCTGTCACGCTCACCGGCGATAGCGGCATAGGAGATGGCTAACCCCAGCAGTGGGACAAAGAAACTCATCGGCTGACCCATACTGTTGAGCAGCGCCAGCGTGCTGGTCGGGACATCGCTCGCTGAAGCCGTCAGCGGGACGTGCTGAATCGCCGCCCAGAATCCGGCGACGAGGACGAACAACAGGGTGGTAGCGAGGAACGTTCCTGAGCGGATTGCGTCGTTGAAATCTTTCCTGATGACCGCAGGGAGGGACATTTGTTGGATAGTTGTCTAGTGATGCCAATAAATCTTGATAGCTCCCGAACGCACTGTGAGCCCATGTCCCTATAGTGACTGTCTCAGGCTACTCTGGGTCACAGCGGAAGCAGCGCGGAAGCCCACGACTAAAGTCGTGGGAGGAAGCGCGTACGCTTTTGAAACAACTGACCAATGACAGGTGGCGACAGACGCAGCGTACCTGACGACTAGCGGCTTTCTGCAGAAGGAATGCTATCCCGAATTCACCAGAACTTGAGGTTGTTCTTGACCGCTTCCCGCTTCAGTTCCTGGATGTGCTCGGTCAGCGGGATGTCTTTCGGACACACTTCGGTACAGGAGAACTGGGTCTGGCAGCGCCAGACGCCGTGTTCCTGTTCGATGATACGGAGTCGCTCCTGCTTGCGGTTCTCGCCTTCGCGTTCGTCCATCGCGAAGCGGTACGCCTTGTTGATGGCGGCAGGGCCGAGGTACTCGTTGTCGCCGGCGGCGATGTTACACGAGGACATACACGCGCCACACCAGATACACCGCGTGGACATCTTGACCTTCTCGCGGTTCTCCCGGGTCTGGCGCTGCTCTTCGAGCTTGTCGTCCGGCGTCTCGTCGGCGTCGAAGTACGGCTCGACGGCCTCCATCTGGTCGTAGAAGTGCTCCATGTCGACGACGAGGTCCTTCACCACTTCCTGGTGGGGCAGCGGCTCGATACGGACCGGGTCCTCAAGCTCGGAGATCTGCGTCTTACAGCCGAGGCGCTGTCGTCCGTTGACAAACAGAGCGTCTGACCCACAGACAGCCTGCCGACAGGAGTGTCGGAAAGTCAGCGAGGAGTCGTAGTGGTCGCGTGCGTAGATGAGGGCATCGAGGATGGTCATGCCCTTGTGGAACGGAACGCGGAAGTCGTCGAAGCGTGGTTCCTGCTTCCCCTCGACTTCGGGGTCGTAGCGGAACACTTTCAGCGTGATCGTGTCTTCGTCGTCGAGTGTCTCCTCTTCGACTTCCCGCTGGGCCTGCTCCTGTGCCTGTCGTTCGTCTCGCTGTGCGCGCCGACGATCGCCCGGGGATTCGACCTCGGGCTCTGTCTCCTCGTCGGCTTCCGTCTCGGTTTCCTGTTGTTCGATTTGCGTACTCATAGTTCAGACGAGGGTCGTCATGGCCAGCGACACGCGGGTCCCCTGCACGACGAGCAGGAGGCCGGCGATGCCAAGCATGTATTTGACTGCGTTTTTCTGGGAACCGGTGAGTCCCTGATTGACCAGCGCGTTGTACACACCGTTGACGCCGTGGAACGTCGCGGTGACGAGGAACAGCCACATCGTTGCGAAGTAGCTGACCTGACTCATCCGGGCCTGCGTGCCGAGGAACGTGATGTCAGAGGCGTGGTTCACGAAGTGCAATAGCATGAAGTGGAACGCGAGCACGCCGATGAGGAACACTGCTGTCAGCCGCTGGAACAGCCAGCGACGCCCGCCGCGGTCGAAAGAGGAGTAGTGCTGGGCCATTAGACTAGCTTCCCCCCGAGGAACGTCGGCACGCTGGCGACGACGATAGCGCCGGTCAGCAGCAGCGACGCGTAGAAGCTCTTGTCCTGCGATTCAAGGCCCACGCCGAGGTCAACCATCAGCAGTCGGATGCCATTGAGGATGTGGAAGACGGCGACGGCCAGCAGACCGACTTCAAGGAACCGGACGATCAGCAGCGATTCGAGGCCGCTGAGCGTGCTGGTGTAGAGGTCGCTGCCTGCCTGCGCGCTCGCCGGATCGACGCCGACCGAAGTGCTCAGCACCGCGATGTGGGTGAACAGGTAGCCCACGAGAACCCAGCCGGTGAACTTGTGGAAGATCCAGGCCCACATCCCGGCCGTGAACTCCCGCCACCGTCCGAAGTCCTCGACGGTGCCGCGATTGTAAGACTGACTCATACACTGGGGGGTTAGTCCGGGGACAGATAGTAGTTTCTACAACGGACGCGTATCGCCGGAATCCCGCCCGAAGACGTTCGTCAATTGACTACTCCACAGTTACCAATCGTCGTCGTTCGTTCGGCGGTTCCACTCGATCGCCCGCTGTGTCCGGTCGTCAAGTCGGACCAGATGGCAGAGTGGGTTCCCGGGATACACCAGCGGGTTTTCGAGAATTCCGACCAGCAGGCCGGTAAACGGCGCACGCATCAACGTATTTTCCGTCTTGAACGGATTCGCGATCGTACAGATCACGTCGTCTTCGTACACCAAGTCGCCGCGGTCGTAGTGCATATCCACGAGGCCGCCCGAGTCCGCACGGATCCAGGTCTTTTCGCCGCTGTCGTCGATGACCGTGCGCCAGCCCGGCCACCGGACCGTATCGGAGTCCCGGAGGCCGAACTCCGCGAGCACCGACCGGACACTCTCCAGCGCTGAGTCGATGAGCGGCCGCTGGAACCGGTGGGCTTCGCCCATCTCTATCGTGATCGTTGGGACGCCCGAATCGCTCAGCTCCCGCCGGAGCGACCCCGACGGCCCTTCCGAGGAGATGATGACGTTCGATGCGAAGGCGTTTGCGACCCGCGTAACCTCGGGGTCCTCCATGTCCGCTCGGACATGGAGCATGTTCGTCCGCCCGCGCGTGGAGGTGTGGAAATCGAGGCCCACGTCACACGGGGCCAGAAAGTTCCGGAAAATCTCGTGTGCCATCCGTTTCGCGCTCGTCGAGTCGGGATCGCCGGGGAACGAGCGGTTCAGGTCCCGGTCGTAGATCGGCAGGTACCGCTCCTGTGCCAGAAACGCCGGGACGTTCAGCACCGGGAGACAGACCAGTGTCCCCGCCAGCCCCTCGTGGTCCCACTCGTGGGCGACCTCCCGGACGACCTCGATGCCGTTGAGTTCGTCACCGTGTGCCGCTGCGGTGAGAAACACTGTCGGACCGGGCCGCTCGCCGTTGACGATGGTAACCGGCATCCGGACGGCGTCCCCCAGATACGTCTCGCTGACCGTGTAGCGAACGTTACGGGTCTCGCCCGGCGCAACGATCCCCCCGTCGTAGGTGAACGGCTCGGCCTTGCCCATGCACTCACAACAAGAGGCGGCGGCTATAACCCCTCCGGCGAGGCGGTCCCACGTCGGGGCCGTACGGCATGCCATATCCGTACACCTATACTGAGGCCGACAGAAAGCGACAGCATGAGCGATCAAAACCTCACGGTGGGCGTCCTCAGTCTCCACTCCAGCAAGGAGTCGAAGGCCATCCTGAACGCGGTCGACGAGATGGGCTACGGGACGGAGTGGCTTCGGACCGAAAACACCGCAATTAGCGTTGCCGACGGCGAGATGACGCTCGAACCCGACGTCGACGTGGTCGCGAATCGGCTGTTGCTCTCCAGCAGCGAACATCCCGCGGAGGGAATCGGGCTCGGGATGACTATCAGCCGGCTCGCACCGACGTTGAACGAGCCGATGGCTGCGACGACGGCCTTACACAAGTTTTCGAGCGCTGCCGCGCTGGCTGACGCTGGCGTCCCGGTGCCGGATGCGTTGCTCGCTCTGTCGAGCGATATACTGAACGAGGAGCGGGACCGCTTTGGTGACCGCGCGGTGTACAAGACGGCCATCGGCACCCACGGCGGCGGAACGTGGATGGTTGATCTGGAAAATCAGGTCAACGCACAAGTCGGCGGTCGCTACGCGTTCCTACAGGAGTACATGGAACACGACGAGAAACGCCACCACGATCTCCGTGTGTACGTCGTCGGCGACCAGATCGTCGGGGCGATGAACCGCTACGCGCCCGATGGCGAGTGGCGGACGAACGTCGCGCTCGGCGGCGAGGTCGAGGACATGACGGGCGAACTCCCCGAGCGCGCCAGAGAGATCGCGCTCGACTCAGTCGACGCCATCGGACTGGACTACGCCGGTGTCGATATCGTCCAGAGCGATGACGGCTACTACGTGCTCGAAGTGAACCCCACTGCCGGGTTCCGCGGCCTGTTCAAGGCTAGCGGCGTCAGCCCCGCCCCCTACATCGCTCAGCTCGCCATCGAGCGGGCCGGCGGGAGCGTCGACGATGAAACTGTCGAACGGCTCTCCGACCGACTCGACGACTCCAAGCCCGCGTGTACGCCGAAGAAGCCACAGCCGCAAGCGCAGAAAAACGTCGTCGTGGGCTACATCGAGGAGGTCGTCGTCACCGGAACGCAGGGGACAAAGTCCGTTCTCGCGAAGTCAGACACCGGTGCGACCAGAACCAGTATCGACGCCAAACTCGCCGCAGAAATCGGAACGGGGCCGATTCTCGACATCGTGAAGATCAAATCCGGGAGCCTCAAGTCCGGCCGCTCGCGCCCAGTTGTCGACCTCGTCGTCGGCGTTGGCGGGACCCAGCACACCGTCACTGCCAGCGTCGAAGACCGCGGGCACATGGACTACCCGCTGTTGCTGGGACGGGACATCCTCAAACACTACCAGGTCGACGTGAACCGCCGCGCGGACGACGAATCGGAAGTGGACACCGAGGAAGAGGAACAGAGCGAAGAGTAACGGCGCGCCAGTACCAGCTTCCGGCCCGGTTCAGTCTTCGTTCACTTCCGCGATGCTCTCGGCGATATCCTCGCTAGCCTGCCACAGATACAGGCTCGCGTAGCTCCGATACGGCGACCACCGCTCGGCGTACTCGCGCATCTCCGCGCGGCTGTACCCCTCGCCGACGACGGCTTCGAACCCCTTCCGGATGCCGAGGTCGCCGACCGGGAACACGTCCTCGCGGCCGAACGCGAACAGCAGCTGCATGTTCGCTGTCCAGTCGCCGACGCCCGTGATGGCAGTCAGTTCCTCGTGGATTTCCTCATCAGCGGCGTCCTCGAACGTGTCCAGCGAGTAGCCGTGTTCCAGAAACGCATCGGCGACCTCGTTGACGTAGCGGGTCTTCTGCCGCGAGAGGCCGGCATCCCGGAGCACTTCGTCGTCAGCGTCTCTGATGCCTGCCGGTGTCACGGTGACGGCGTCGAACAGCCGCTCCCGTGTCGCGGCGGCCGACGCCATCGACACCTGCTGGCGGAGAATCGAGACGACGAGCCGCTCGAAGAGGTCCGACGCGGGGTCAAGCGTGAGTTCGCCGTGGGTCTCGACCAGCGGCCCGATATCGGGGTCTGCGCGTAACAACTCGTGTGGCGAGTCACTCATCGCTCTGTGGTACTGACTCGACGGAAAAGAACGTGTCTGTCGCTGTTAGCCGTCGGCGATGATGGGGTCGGGATTCGGTGAGGCGATGCCGGCCGCGCCGACCGGTTCGGCTGGGTTGCCGACGACCGTCGTCTCTGGGGCCACGTCATCGACGACGACAGCGCCAGCGCCGACGGATGCGTTCTCTCCGACCGTTATCGGTCCCATTATCGAGGCGTCAGCACCGACGGTCGCGCCGTCTTCGACCGTCGGGTGGCGCTTCTCCCGACGCATGGACGTGCCACCGAGGGTGACACCGTGATACAGGAGCACGTCGTCGCCGATCTCGGCCGTCTCGCCGATGACGATACCCATCCCATGGTCGATGAACACCCGCTCGCCGATCTCCGCGGCGGGATGGATCTCGACGCCTGTCAGGAACCGCGTGACGTGGGAGATGAGCCTGGCGAGTAACCTCCGGTCGTTCGTCCAGAGCCAGTGGGCGATGCGGTAGGCCCAGATCGCGTGCAGGCCGGGGTACGTGAGCGCGACCTCCATGGCACTGGTCGCCGCCGGGTCCTTTGTGAGTGCTGTACGGATATCCGCTTTCAGTCGGTCGAACATTGGTGTGTTGTAGTGATGGCGTATCGTCTGCGCACGAGACAGTCGGTCGCGGTCCGAATCACCGGACAGAAGTTACTGAGGAGGACAACAGCGACGGGGAGAGCAGCAACTGATCACGGTCCGAAGCGGGCGAATAGCGGGGCATGAGACTCGGTCGCCCATCGTTGCTCCAACTACGTCGCTCGCTCGGTTAAAAAGCAGTGGTTCGACCATATTCACCCTCCAGCGAGCCCACGCACGTGAGACGCAGCCACCCGGGTCGGTGAGGCGGGCGAAGGACTGTCAAACGCCGACAACCGGGGCCTGTTCAAGTCATGCCCTTCCCGAGCAGTTCTCGGGCGATGATGTTCCTCTGGATCTCGGTTGTCCCCTCGTAGATCTGGGTGATCTTCGCGTCGCGGTAGAACCGCTCGACGTCGAAATCGTTGACGTAGCCGGCGCCGCCGTGGATCTGGACGGCTTCGTCGGCGGTCTCGACGGCGACGCGGGAGGCTTTTTCCTTGGCCATCGACGCCAACTGCGTGAGCTTGTCGGCGTCGTTGTCGACGCTCCAGGCGGACTTGTGGGTGAGCTGCCGTGCCGCCTCGATTTCGGTGAACATCTCGGCGAGCTTGTGCTGGATGGCCTGGAACTCCGAGATGGACTGGCCGAACTGCTCGCGGTCCTGAGCGTATTCGAGAGCGCGCTCGGCGGCCCCACGAGCGATACCGACGCCCTGTGCGGCCACGCCTGTCCGGGTCTCGTCGAAGAACTGCATTATCTGGAGGAAGCCGGCCCCCCGCGTTCCCACAAGGTTGTCCTCGGGGACGCGCACGTCGTTGAGGATGAGTTCTGCCGTGTCCGATGCACGGATACCGAGCTTCCCCGTGATCTTCTCGGCTTCGAATCCGTCGCGGTCGGACTCGACGAGAATCTGTGAGAAGCCGTTGTACCGTCCCTCCGCATCCGGGTCAGTTTCACAGAGGACGACGAAGTAGTCGCCGACGGAGCCGTTGGTGATCCACATCTTGTTGCCGTTGATGACCCACTCGTCGCCCTCCTTTCGCGCCTGTGTCGACACCGACGACACGTCCGAGCCGGTGTCGGGCTCGGAGATGGCCGCGCCCATGATGGCGTCGCCCGTCGCGACGGGTTCGAGGTACTCCTCCTTCTGGGCCTCCGAGCCGAACCTGATGAGGGCGTCAGCACCGAAGGCGGCCGACTGGATGCTCAAACCGATACCGGGATCGGCCGCGAACAGTTCCTCGGCGATGATAGCGTTCGTCAGTGTATTGTAGCCTGCTCCGCCGTACTCCATCGGAATGTTCGCGCCTGTCAGCCCCATCTCGGCGGCCTTCTCGACGATTTCCTTGGGGAACTTCTCTTCGGTGTCGTACTCGGTCGCGACGGGCTTGATTTCGTTTTCGGCGAACCGGGCGATCTCGTCCTTTATTTGCCGCTGCTCTTTCGTCAGTTCGAAGTCCATATGTGGTGTGTTGACGTGATATGCATTAATGGTTTGTAATCCGAAATAAACTTGAGAGTGGTTTTCTAACGAGAGAAACGTTGAAGCCTCGGCCGGCAGTGGAACGATATGTCATGGATTTCGAGGATATTGACAATATCGCCGTGCTCGGTGCCGGAAACATGGGTCATGGAATCACCGAAGTGGCCGCGCTCGCAGGCTACGACGTGCGGATGCGGGACATCAAAGACGAGTTCGTCGAGGACGGCTACGACAACATCGAATGGTCGCTGAACAAGCTGGCCGAAAGAGACCAGCTCACGCAGGACGAGGCTGATGCGGCACTTGACCGTGTGACGCCGCTTGTCGATGTCGAGGAAGCGGTCAGCGACGTCGACGTAGTCATCGAGGCTGTGCCGGAGAAAATGGAGATCAAGAAAGACGTGTACACAGAGGTCGAAGCACACGCGCCCGAAGACGCCATCTTCGCCACGAACACGTCCAGCCTCTCCATCACGGAACTGTCGGAAGTGACCGAACGGCCCGAGCAGTTCTGTGGGATGCACTTCTTCAACCCGCCCGTGCGGATGCAACTGGTCGAGGTAATCTCCGGCGCACACTCGGGCGACGACACGCTGGACGCTATCGAGGCGCTTGCGGAGGACTTCGGCAAAACGCCGGTCCGCGTCCGCAAGGACTCGCCGGGCTTCATCGTCAACCGCATCCTCGTCCCGCTGATGAACGAGGCCGCGTGGCTCGTCCACAACGATGAGGCGACTATCGCCGAGGTCGACTCGACGACGAAGTTCGACATGGGCCTGCCGATGGGGTCGTTCGAACTCTCAGATCAGGTTGGTAACGACGTCGGCCTCCACGTCCTCGAATATATGCATGAAGTGCTGGGCGAGCCCTACGCCCCGTGTCCGTTGCTCGAAGAGAAAGTAGAGAACGAGGAACTCGGGAAGAAGACCGGCAAAGGCTTCTACGACTACGAGAACGGCGGCGTCGACATTCCGACCGACGCCGGCCGCGAAGACGTTGAGCACCGCCTCGTCGCCGTGATGGCAAACGAGGTCGGGAAGCTCGTCGAGAACGACGTCGCTCCCGTCGCGGACATCGATCAGGCTGTCCAGCTTGGCGGTGGCTTCCCGGACGGTCCTGCGAAGATCGCCGATAAGACCGGCCTTGAGACGCTCGTCGATACACTCGAAGAAACCCACGAGGCGACCGGCGCAGAGCGCTACGCCGTCTCCGACGGTCTCCGAGAGGCCGCGGCGGAAGGTGGCTTCTACAGCACCGAGGACGACGCGCCGGCGGAGTTCGACAACGTCACCGTCGAATACCCCGGTGACATGGTCGGTCACATCGAACTCGACCGCCCGCATCGGATGAACACCGTCAGCCCGGAACTGATGGACGACCTCGCCGACGCCGTCGACCTGCTCGAAGACGACGACGAGGTGCGTGCCATCCTGCTGACCGGGGCCGGCGACAAGGCATTCTCCGCTGGGGCCGACGTGCAGGCGATGGCCTCCAACGCGACGCCGCTGGACGCTATTGAACTCTCCCGCAAGGGCCAGCAAACCTTCGGGAAGCTCGAAGAATGTTCGATGCCGGTCGTCGCCGGCATCGACGGCTACGCGCTGGGCGGCGGGATGGAACTGGCGACCTGTGCCGACCTCCGCGTGGCCTCGGAACGCTCCGAACTGGGTCAGCCCGAACACAACCTCGGCCTGCTGCCGGGCTGGGGCGGCACGCAACGCCTCGCCCGCATCGTCGGCGAAGGCCGCGCCAAGGAGATTATCTTCACCGGTGACCGTTACGACGCCGACGAGATGGCCGAGTACGGCTTCATTAACGAGGTCGTCGACAACGACGCCCTCCACGAGCGGGCGCTGGAGATGGCCACAGACATGGCCGCCGGCCCGCCGGTCGCACAGAAACTCACCAAGCGCGCGATGCTCGCCGGCCGCGACGACATCGATGCTGGCCTCGAAGTCGAATCGCAGGCCTTCGGCCACCTCATCGGCACCGACGACGTGATGGAGGGCATCAACGCGTTCATGGGCGACGGGGAGCCGGACTTCGAAGGGAAGTAATAGCGGACTCGGCCGCCAGGCAAATACGGAGCATCTTTTTCGTGGATACGTCATGGAGGCGGTCTGCTCTCCGTAGTAGCACGCCTGTGGTACGCATCCTCAGGTAGCGTCTATTTCGATGGGGTTAAATTGGTCCACCCGGAACGACTGAGTACGCTCGGTTGGTGTAGTCCGGCCAATCATCTTGGCCTTTCGAGCCGAGGACCAGGGTTCAAATCCCTGACCGAGCACATTACTGTCGCGAACTACTCCGCGAGCAACGGCGTTCGCCGCCGTTCTGTATAGCATGCTTCTGTACAGAAACGGTACGTAGCGGGCTCACTCTCCAAGTTTCAGGATGTAGCCGCTCCGTGTTCCAATATACGTTCCGGACTCCGTGACCGTTGGGGCAGTCGTTGTTCCCTGAATGATAGCGCGCCACATCGGGTCGCCGTCGAAGGAAAGCGCGTGTACGCCAGCGGCATCGGCACCCTGCGTCCAGCACACAACCGCATCGGATGTCGTCTGCATCTCTCGTAGCGACCGCTTGAAGGAGTGACTCCAGACGCGCTCTCCGGCAATTCGGTCAACGGCATGGACTGTCGTCTTACCAACAGGAACGCACACTGTATCGTTGGCGACGACCGGCGGACCTCTCGTGTCATCCGCTGTCGGGTACCGCCACTGTTCGGTCCCGTCCGCTGACTGGAGCGCAACTAGGCGTCCGCCGAACTCTGTCGCGTATACCGTCCCATCGCGTTCGACTGCGCCCGTCACATTGAAGCCGTCCTCAGTGGCTTTCCCCTCCCGATATTGCCAGCTGGAATCCCCTGTCGATTCGTCTATCGCAGCGAGTGTAGGCTCACCCGAATCCGTTTCCTCTCTGACGTACAGCGAATCTCCGTAGTGCGCTGGCGGGTCTCCCAGCAGGCGTCCTGGGGAGGACCAGCGACGCGTGCCGTCTGTTGTGTCGAACGCACTGGTGCGGTCGGGCCCCTCATGGGCGTACACTGTTCCGTTCTGTACCACCGCTTTGCGGATATCTCCCGTTTCACGTTCGAACCGCCTTCCGCTATCAGCGGTGACAGCAAACAGTGACTCTCCGGCACGGCTGATCTCATCGTCGTGTGTGCTTACGATGGCTGTCCCGTCGGCGGTTCCGAGAATGGACAGATATCTATCCCGTGGTTCCGTCTCCCACTGTAACTCGCCGTTCTCTAGGCGAACCAGTTGCTGACCAATTCCCAGCATTCTCGTGTTCCAGCCGACGATAGCGTACACCCCGTTGGCTGTGGGAGCTACTACGGGCACGCTCTTGTTCGCCGCGTAGCGCCACTGCTGTGTTCCGTCGGTGCCGACTGCGTAGACGTTCTGACTTCTGGGCGGTTGCATGCGTTCTTGGGGTGGGGTTCCTCGATCGTTGCTCCCACCGACGGCGTACACTATCCCATCCCGCACGACCGGCCGATTCATCCCGTAATGAGCCCACTGCCCCGCCATCGAGCCGTTCGTCTGGTACGTCCACCGGACTGCGTCACCCTCCGGCGGGTCGGGACGCTTGTCGCTTGCCGTCCGCTGGTCCATCGCTGTCTCAGCACGTTGGTCGGACCGCGTTGTTGTGCCCGTCGGGGTTGCTGACTCCGGCGTCGCGGTCTGGCTGCCATCGAGACCAGCGCAGCCAGCGAGCGCGGCCCCGAACGCGACCAGAAACGTCCGTCGGGATTTCATTATGACGGGCTGGCTCTCGCTCCGGGATAAGTTTCGTGTCGATTGTGCCACTACTTTATTTGGGTGCTGTACCGTAGACCAATGACTACCGACACCGGACTCAGTACCGTATTTCGAACAGATCTGCGAACGACCGCCCAACTGTCAGACTCCTGTTTGTGGGGCAACCAGTGGTATCCGCTATCCTGGCAGTCGATTCGATCGAATGGACCTACAAGAACCTGTGTTGAATAATAAGATGTTATACATTCATCTTTGACAATTATATGGATAAAAGAAAACATATTTGTACACGTATATAAAGCGAGTAGTACATGGACCGACGAACATACGTGAGTACGATCGGAAGCAGCATCGCTGCACTCAGCCTTGCAGGATGTAGTGGTAGCGACGGCGGTGACGGAAGCAGTGAGTCCACGCCAACACCAGAACCAACGTACGAAGTAGATCAGGAGGCACCAGCGCGGCTGAAACTGCTCTCCGTGAGTGGGCCAAAAGAGGTCGCGTTCGGTGATACCATCGAGGGTGACGTGACCGCCGTCAACGTCGGTGGTGAGCCGATCTCCGGGGATGCGACCATAGAGTTCGTTCACTCAGAATCAGCTAACACTGAGCCACAGACAGTCACAGTCAACGCTGATGGACTGGCGTCCGGCGAAGAAGTTTCGCATAGCTATCGTGTTGACGCCGAGTATGCCGGAGCGTGGGCGTTTGAAGCGTCCTCCGACTTCTATGCTGTCGACGATACAGTCACGTCAACTGTGTCTGTCCTCCCGAAGCAGGGGAGCACTGGGGAAAGCATTGAGCTTGCCAGTGGGGTCCAGGCCACAGTGTCTGATATGACCTACGAACAGATGATAACCTACGAGCTCCCCGCTGGCGAACGGACTTTGGGCGACAACACCGCACATGCCATTCGCGAAACGGTCTCAGATAACATCCTGCTGATTCTGAGCGTTACGCTTGAGAACGGAACAGGCGAGGCCCAGACAGTATCGAAAGACGACTTTGTCGTCCCCGAATCGAGCTTCGTGAGCCAGTCGGCTGCAAGTCGTGACGGAACGAACGCAGTCGGGGAGAACATCAATCCGGGGCAGACCTACAGCGGCCATCTGATTTACGCTGTCCCGAAGGCCAACGTCGACGACCTCACACTCGGAATAAACCTCGCAGAAGGGAGTGCGGTCGCTGATATCGAAATCCCGCTTCAGTCACCCGGTGGCTTCCCAGAGTTCGAAATGGCGAACATCGATGTTCCGCCGGAAGACGTTACAGGCGATGAAGCAATCGTTGAGATGGAGGTCGAAAACGTCGGTGACAGCGCGGGGGTGTTCAAGTCCATCCTTGAGTTCAAGACGCCAGACGATCCGGGCGTATTCGCTGGCTATTCCGCAGATACGTGGTATATCGACTCTGATGGACCCTACACACAGCGGATTCCCGCTGGCGAAACCAGAACCATCGAACTGGTGACGGAACCGGATTCAGACAGGCGGTGGGACTACCGAACGACCCCATTCGGCGCGGAGTGGACGTTCGTGGCCGTGGAATAGGTGTAGGTACGACTTCGCCCACAACCTCATCTAGGTAACTTCTGTGTCTCCCGTTTCCCTATCGCGTCAACAGCGGTAGGTATTTTCCGGGGCCGAGCGACGGGTAGACCATGCAAGCAGTCGTACTCGCAGCGGGGCAGGGGACGCGTATGCGGCCGTTGACAGACAACACACCGAAGCCGATGCTCCCGGTCGCTGACCGGCCGCTGGTGGCACACACCGCCGATACGGCGATCCAGGCAGGGGCCGACGAACTCATCTTCGTCGTCGGCTACGAGGCCGAGGCGGTCCGCTCGTACTTCGGGGACGAGTACAGTGGCGTCCCGGTCAGCTTTGCCGTCCAAGAGGAGCAACTGGGGACTGCCGACGCGGTGGCAGCCGCGAAGGACCACCTCGATGGCCCATTCGCAGTCCTCAACGGCGACAACCTCTACGACGCTGAGAGTCTCAGTGGCCTTTTCGATGCCGCGCCGTCGGTCGCTGCCTATCGCGTCGACGACCCAACGAGCTACGGCGTGCTGTCGACAGACGGGGGTGCCGTCACCGACATCGTCGAGAAGCCAGACGAGCCGCCAACGGAGCTGGCAAACGCCGGGGCGTACGTCTTCCCAGCCGAGGCACGGGACTGGCTTGACGTGCCGCTGAGCGACCGCGGGGAGCGCGAAATCACGGACGTGCTTGCGAGAGTTATCCAGGAGGCGACGGTCACTGCCGTCGAAGTCGACCGCTGGCTGGACGTGGGCCGGCCCTGGGAGCTACTGGCAGCCAACGAGTGGAAACTGGGGCAACTGGACCGACGACTCGACGGGGAGGTCCGGGGCGATGCTGACCTGCGCGGCGAAGTCGTCGTCGAGGAGGGCGCGGTCGTCGAACCCGGCGTCGTCATCGAGGGGCCAGCGCTGGTCCGATCGGGCGCACACGTGGGACCGAACGCATACGTCCGGGGCGCGACCCTTCTTGGGGAGGACACCCACGTTGGCCACGGGGTCGAACTCAAGAACACGGTGTTGATGGCCGATTCCAACGTTCCGCACGTCTCTTACGTGGGTGACAGCGTCATCGGTCGTGAGGTCAACTTCGGTGCGGGAACGCAGGTGGCGAACCTCCGCCACGACGGCGATCCGGTCCGGATGACGGTGAAAGGCGACCGTGTCTCGACGGGCCGGCGGAAGTTCGGCGTCGTCGCGGGCGACGGAGCGAAGACGGCCATCAACACCAGTCTGAACGCCGGCGTCGTGCTCTCATCGGGCGCAACAACTACCCCCGGAGAGTCTGTTACCCGGGACCGATAGCGGGACTGCACAGCGGGCGTCCGTCCGGCTCACGTACACGCTACTGCCATTCTGTTACCGATTCGACATTCGTGTATGTTCGTGACGTTCAGTGCAAGTATGTGGGATTAAGTGGCGTGAAAGACACTCTCAACTAAGATGGTCGACCCGACATCAGATCACCACGAAGATATCGACGAGGACGAGGCACCGGAGTGTGCTACATGCGGTGATGCTATCGCCAACGAAGTGACTCACCGTGTTATCACATGGATAGAGGACGGCAGCGTCGAAACGGCTCACTTCTGCAACGAGGACTGCCGGACAGAGTGGCAGTAACGCGTCTGTTCTACCCGTCGTCTGGACGGCGACCGCTTGCCGTGCGTCACTCACGGTTCGGATCGTTTGGGTGCATCTTCCGCTGTTAAAACCGAACCTTCGTTTCAGTTCATCTGCGTATCGATGTGGTGGACAGCGTCCGGTGAGAGAAGTCGCCCGGTAGGTAGTTCGACCCAGCCGTTTGCGAGGACCCGAACCGCTCCCTCGTGTAACACTGTCTCCTGATCGATATCCGCGTACACGATAGCGTTCTCGTAGGCCTTGACGAACTGATCTACGGCATCATCCCAGGCTGGTTCCGTCGAGAAGACCATAGTTCGACTATGCTGTGGCCGAGATATAGTCTTGGTGCGACACTTTCCCATCCCGTCGTCGTCCCTTCTTTCAAAACCGTTGACGGAATCAACTCCGACAAACCAATAGAGTGTTAACATCCTGCACATATTTGGGATGGCCTAGTGAACACTGCGGTATGACATGACTGCAGGCAATCACGCTGACTGGCGTCAGGCCGAGGAAGCGTACACTGACGAAGTCATCGGCGACGACACGCTGGGTGAGATGTTTGCTGCAAGCGCGACCCGGAACGCCGAGACGACGGCCCAACTGTACAAGGGTGGCGTTTACGATCGGTCACTGACCGACGACGTGATACCAGCGGCTCCCGACGGCGACTACGCCGAACTCAGCTACGAGCGGATGCACCACTTGGTCAAATACCTGGCCGCAGGGTTCCGTGACCTCGGTGTCGGCTCGGACGTTCGCGTCGGTATCTTGTCCAACACACGAATGGAGTGGGCGCTGAGTGACTTTGCCATTCTGTCTGCGGGTGGGGTGGTGACGACTGTGTACACGGATTCCTCGCCGAAGCAGGTCCAGTATCTGCTGTCGGACCCGGAGGCGAGCGCCGTCGTCGTGGAGAACGCTGCGATGCTGGACCGCGTCCTGGCTGTCGAGGAGGACCTGTCCCTCTCGTTCATCGTCGTCATGGACGACACTGACGTGGACCGCGAAGACGTGTACACACTCAATACGGTGTATCGGCGCGGCGAGGAGACGTTCAGCGAGACGGCGTACCAGTCCTGGCTGGACGAACGCGATCCCGACGACCTGGCGAGCCTCATCTACACCTCCGGGACGACGGGCCAGCCGAAAGGGGTCCGGCTCACCCACCGCAACTTCCGGGCGAATGTCAATCAGACGCGCAGGCGAATGGGGCCACGACCCGACAAGCCGTCGCACCTGCCGACCGTTACCCCCGAGACGCGTTCGATAGCGTTCCTCCCGCTAGCACACGTGTTTGAGCGCCTCGCGGGTCATTTCCTCATGTACGCCTCCGGCGCGGCTGTGAGCTACGCCGAAAGCCCGGATACGCTGGCCGACGACCTCCAGACTGTCAAACCGATGACCGGGCTGAGCGTTCCACGGGTCTACGAGCGGATTTTCGACAATATGCGAACGCAGGCCAGCGAGTCCCCGCTCAAAAAGCGGATTTTCGACTGGTCGATGGACGTGGCCCGCGACTATGCCCGGACCGACGACCCGGGACCGATACTTACGGCGAAACATGCACTCGCGGACCGTCTCGTCTACAGCACGGTCAAAGAACGGCTCGGCGGGAACATCGAGTTCATGGTCAGTGGCGGTGGCAGTCTCTCGAAAACGCTCTGTGAGACGTTCCTCGGCATGGGGCTGACGATACTCGAAGGATACGGCCTCACGGAAACGTCGCCGGTCCTGACTGTGAATCCGCCGGAAGACACCCGCCCTGGAACCCTCGGTGCCCCGTTGCCCGAAGTTGACGTTCACATCGATACCGGTGTTGTCGACGCCAGCGAGTTCGACGACGTCACTGGCGACGTAGGCGAGCTGCTCGTCGACGGCCCAAACGTCACGGCGGGGTACTGGAACGCGCCCGATGCGACGACGCGGGCGTTCACGGAAATCGACGGCACCCAGTGGTTCCGCACCGGCGACATCGTCGAACGTACCGACGACGAATTCCTCATCTATCACGACCGCCTGAAGGAGCTGCTCGTCCTCTCGACGGGGAAAAACGTCGCACCACAGCCCATCGAAGATCAGTTCGCGACGAGCGATCGGGTCGATCAGATCATGGTCGTCGGCGACGACCAGAAGTTCGTCGGCGCGATAATCGTCCCGAATTTCGAGGAACTCCGCCGGTGGGCCGACAGCGAGGGCGTCGACCTTCCCGACGATTCAGAAGCACTGGTCGACGACGAACGTGTCCACGAGTGGGTCCAGACCGCTGTCGACGCGGTCAACGAGGAACTCGAACAGGTCGAGCGGATCAAGTCGTTCGCGCTCGTCTCCCGGGAGTGGACCGCCGAAAACGACTTGCTCACCCCGTCGATGAAAAAGAAGCGCCGCAACATCCGCAGCGCGTACCGCGAGAAACTCGCCGAGATATACGGACAGCAGCAGGTCGAAGCGGCCTGACTGACTGTCGCCAGCAGCCGGATTCAGTCGGTGACGACCACGTCGACGGCTCGTTCGCGTGGCCCGTCACAGTCGACGAACAGCACGGACTGCCACGTCCCCATGTCGAGGTCCCCGTCGCGGACGGGAATCGTCTCGCTCGCCCCGACGACCATCGCCCGGACGTGTGAATCCGCGTTGCCGTCCAGTTCGTCGTGGTCCCACCCGCTGTCCGAGACGAGGTCGCCGAGTGCGTCGCTGAGGTCGCCGAGCAGTCGCGGCTCGGCCTCGTTGACAGTGATACCCGCGGTGGTGTGGCGGACGAACACGGTGCAGGTCCCTTCGGCGTCTTCGGGAATCACGTCCCGAACCCGGTCGGTGATATCAATCACGTCTGTGTGCGTGTCGCTTTTGACGGTGAACCGAGTTGCGTTCATATCGAATGCCACTCTCCGGACCTATGTGAAGATAGGCCATTTATTATATACGATTCGGGTGGCTCAACGAGAAACTGCCTGTCAGTGTCGCAGGGCGGTTCTCCGCCCGCTCCAAGAGCGCCGCGCAGCGCTCAGGCCAGCCATTCGTCCGGCTTAGTGTTGTAGTCGATGTCGGTCGCGGTGAGGTGTTCGACCTCGGACCAGTCCACGTCGGTGACGGTCACCTCGTCGCCGTCGTAGCGGATGCGCTTGCCGACCTCTTCGGGTTCGGGTTCGCGGTCGCGGCGCTTGGCGACCTCCACGTCGTGGTCGTCGAACTCCTTGACGATGGTCAGGAGGTTCACCGGGCGGCCCCAGAGTTCGAAGGTGCGCTTGAGCACTTCCTTGGCCTGCCCGATGTCGAGCATCACGCCGTTGTACTGGTGGGCGAGCAACAGTTCGTTGCGGTTCTGGTAGTTGCCGTCCTCGACGACAACGGTGGGCTTGCCGAAGTTGGTGAACTGCAACATCAGCTTCTTCTTGACGTCCTCGTGGTCCGTCGAGGTCACTCGGTAGTCGCCCGAGGCATGGGTGTACTCGTAGGTGAAGTAGTCGTTGTCGTCGACGAACTCCTGGGTGAGGAACTCATCGAGGAACGTCACGTCGTTGTGGCTCTCCCGGATCTCCCGCATCCGTTCCCAGCCGCGGGTGTAGTCCACGTCCGAAAGCGCTTTCGCGACGCTGTCGTAGCGCGAGTCGTCGAACATGTAGCGGGCGGTCCGCTCCAGTTCCTCCTGGCCGATCCGGGAGACGAAGCCGCGGTACTGGGGTTTGACCAGCGAGTAGTGTCGGTGGGCCAGTCCCTCGTAGGTCAGGACCTTCCAGGGGTACTGTTCCACGTCGAAGTCGCCGTCACGGGCCGCCGCTAGCCCCTCGCTGTCGACACGGGGGTCCTCGGGGTCGAGGTCGTCGAGGTGGCCCGGAACGTCGGTGAGCCACTCCGGGGGTTCGAGGTGGTCTTGGACGGTTTCGTAGTCGACGCTCTCATCGAAGTTCCGCCAGGTGATGCCCTCGACCCGGAGCAGGCGCTCGATGACTTCACGGCGGTTCTCCGTGTTCTCGACGTACTCCCAGATCTCTAAGCCGAGGCTGTAGGGGTTCAGGCCGCCCGACCCCAGTACCTTCGACATGTGGTCGGAGTAGAGGATGAACTCGTCATCGCCGGCGAACTGTTCGCCGGTCATCATCAGGGACTCCCAGTAGGAGGCCCACCCTTCGTTCATCACCTTCGTCATCTTCTGGGGAGCGAAGTAGTACGCCTCCCGGCGGAGCAGTTCCAGCAGTTCTTTCTGCCAATCTTCCATCTCCGTAGCCCGCTCGGCGTCCGCGTCGTACTGCATGCCGTGTTTCCGGAGGAACCCGAGCACGTCCTTCTCGGGTTCGGCGGGGAACGTGACGTTCTCGTCGTCGTCGCGCTGAGCGTCCAGCCACTCCTCGTCGAACACCTGCCGTTTGACCTCCTCGGAGAGGTCGAGGTCATCCAGTTGGTCAGTTACGTCAGCCCCCTCGATATCCTCGAACTCCTCGGGGACCGTCTCGACCGGGCTGTAGGGAACGTGCTGGTCGATGTTGTCCTCCAGACAGAGGACGTGGTCGATGAACCGCTCGACCTCGGCCCGCTCGATGTCGGGGTCCTGCATGTACTCCTGGATGGTGTCGCCATGGCGGGCGAGCATCCCCGCGGCGTCGGGGCCGCGACGGCGGTCCTCGCCGGACTCGTCAGTCGTCGTCCGGGAGGAGCCGTCGGTGAACATGCGGAACCACTCGTTGTTGGCGAAGAAGTCCGCGTGGGCCTCGACGTGGGTGATGACGGCCTTCTGGTCGGCTAGCGTGTTCGACTCCTGCAGGAACGCGTGGGCCGGGTCGTCGTTGTTGACGATCTCGAAGGCCTTCCCACCGAGGAACTGGCCCTGTTTCTGCTGGCGGTCGTACTGCATCCCCCAGCGCCAGTGCGGGTACCGCTGCTGGAACCCGCCATAGGCGATGAGTTCGTTCATCTCGTCGTAGTCGACGATCCAGTAGTTCACCGGGTACGGCTTCAGGCCGAGCTTTTTGGCGAGATTGCCAGCCTCTTTGACCGGTTCGTCGAGGTCGTCGGCCACGCGCTGTTTCGCGAATCTATCGTTGTTCATTGGTCCTCCGTGCTGAGTATGTCGTAGATGGCATCCACCACGTCCTCCGGCGAGGAGACGTACGCGACCGCGACGTTGTCGGCGTCCCGGAAGTTGCGTTCGACCTCCTCTGCGTGGGTGGCGTTGATCGCGTTCCCGCTCGGCTGGGTCTCCACATAGGCGTGGAGGTTCGCCGGGATCTGTTCCATCAGCGGGATGACCTTCTCCTCGGTGTCGTTCGAGGAGTTCTCGCTGTCACCCGCCGCGAACACGTAGCGGTTCCACTCGCTCCAGGGGTACTCCTCTTCGAGGATTTCCGCTGCGAGTTCGTACGCGCTGGAGATGCGGGTGCCCCCGCCCGAGCGGATGCCGAAGAACTCGTCGCGCTCGACCTCCCAGGCGTCGGCGTCGTGGGCGATGTAGACGAACTCGGCGTTGTCGTACTTGCCCGTGAGATACCAGTCAAGCGGCGTAAAGGTCCGCTCGACCAGTTCCCGCTTCTTCTGGCGCATCGACCCGGAGACGTCCCGGATGTTGACGACGACGACGTTCTTCTCGCGCTCCTCGACGATTTCGGGGTAGCGGTAGCGCTCGTCCTCGCGCCGGAACGGGATCTGGTCGACGCCCTCTCGGCGGATGCGCTGGGAGGTTTCGACTTTCTCGACGTTGTCCTCCATCTCTTCGATGGAGTCCCAGACGGCTTTCTCGTCGGCTGGCAGTTCCTCGTAGGCGTCGTCGATCCACGCCTTCGAGACGGGCATGTTCTGCTCGCGGGTCCACTCGTAGACGGTGGCCGGCCCCCAGCCGTCGACTTTGAGCGCCTCGCGGACGTAGTCCTCGTCGAAGTCCATCGCGAGCTTTCGCTTGAGCCCTTTCTTGAACAGCCGCTCAAAGTCAAGCGTCGAGGATGGGCCGGTTCGGGTGATATCCGTGAAATCGCCCTCCTTCTCCTCGATGACTTTCTTGCCCTTCGGTTCGAGGTCGAGCCCCAGTTGTTCGTCGAGTTCCTCGGCGAACTCCTCGGGGTCCATCTCGTAGTATTCGTGCTCGCCGCCCTCCTCGCCGGGTTCGCCGTCTTCGTCACCGTCGTCATCGCCGGGCTGGGGCTGTGGCTGGCCGACGGGGTCGCCCTCTTCGGCGCCCTCGCCCTGGCCGACGCCACCCTGGTCGCGCTGGTCGTACTCGAACTCCGGCAGGTCGACGATCTTGATCGGAATACGAACCGAATCGCCCCGGGATTGGCCCAGATCGCCGTACTGGATGAACTCGGCGAGGTCCTGGCGGCGCTCCTCGCCCACGTCACGGTACCGTTCGAGGTCGTCTTTTAGTCCCATCTATAACTCACCTGACTCATGACGTGTCGGCTCGTCAACTCGGCCGACGCCTCGGTGTAGTCGAACATCTCGACCATGTTGTCCAGCGTCTTCTCCTTGAGCCGAGCCGTTTCAGTCCCGGACGGCGGGTTGTCCCACTGGCCGGGTTCGAAGTCCTCGTAGGTCCGCTGGATGTCGTCCCAGTCGTAGCTCCCGAGGACGGTGTTGATGACCGGGATCTCCTTCGGGTTCACGTCGCCGACACGGAACTCCTCGTCGCGGCGCTGCCACGCGTGGCGGTTCAGCGCCGTGATGATCTTCTCGGTGCGGAACTGTTCGACGGCGTGATCGGGCTCGTTGCCGTCGTAGTTCTTCTCGTCGAAGCGACCCAGGTGCTCGATCTCGAACACCTTCATCTTCAGCGGGTCCGGGTCGACGAGTTCGCCCCGTTCGTTCTCGATCTGGTCGTCCGATTCCCAGGCGTAGACGTGCTCGATGTACTCCTCGACGGTCGCCTCGTCGACGCGCTTGTCACGCATCATCGCGTCGAGCACGTCCTGTTCCTGCTGGCCGAAGATGTAGTTCTTGACAGTCACGACGCGTTCCTCGTACTCCGTGGCCTCACCGGTCGAGAATACAGGCGCGTCCGAAAGCCCTTCAGCGACGGCGTTGAGCACGTCTCGGGGCATCAGCACGTGTTCGACCGGGAGGTCGGGGTGGTGCCGGTCCTGTGGCTCGTGCAGCAGGTCGGCGATGATGTCGCGGACGTAGGTGACTGGGATACCGTGGTCGCCGTCTTCGGCGGTGGTCTCCAGGTCGTAGTCCTCGATGTCGACGCGCTCGTCGCCTTCCATCAGGTAGCCCCGGTCGAACAGGAGCGCCTTGTCGACGAGGTCCAGCCCCGTCGGGATTTCGGCGCTGTCGAGCCGCGAGACGACGGCATACAGGGCCGCGGACTCGACGGTGTGTGGGGCCAGTTCCTTCTCGGTGGCCGTCTCGACCTGATCCCGGACCGAGATGGTCAGTGGCTCCTGAATCCACGTCTCCAGTTCGTCCCACGTCTCGGGGTCCCAGACCGCGGTTTCGTTCGTCAGCTCCCGTCGCAGGAGCTGGGCTTCGAGTGAGAGGTTCGTCAGGTACGTGAATTCGTGTTTGTCGAGCCGGCGCTTCAGCGCCTTCAGCGGGTCTTGGCCCTCGCGGTCGGCATGCTTGTTGAGCTGCGCTTCCAGATCCGGGTTCGAGATGATGACGAGCTGGGTGTCCACGTCCATCCCGATGCCCTTGTCGAGCTTGACGTGAGATTCGTCGGGGACGTTCAGCAGCTTCTGGAGCAGGTCGGCGTGCTGGGCAGCGTCCTCGACGACGGTCAGCAGGCCGTTGCCCTGCGAGAGGACGCCGTCGTAGCTGAACGCCTGTGGGTTCTTCCGGCCTCGCGAATCGAGTTCGCGGAGCATCCCGTGCATCCACGAACCGACGAGCCGTTCCTTGGGCGTCCCTTCGTCCTCGGAGTGGAGGATGCCGATGCCACGGCCCACGTCCACGACGAAGTTCTTCACCCGGAGATGCGAGGGCTGGGTGACCGCCGAGAACAGGTCCGTCTCGCCCTGCCGGCGGTACTGTTCTTCGAGGAAGTCGTAGGCCTCGCGGGAGAACGGGTCGAGTTGTCCGTCGACACGGATCGGGATGTGGTCGTCGAGGCGTTCGTTAACCTCGGCGAGCAGGTCCGCGCGAACGTCCTCGGGGAACACCGTCAGCGGGTGGGCCTGGACGGGACTCTCGTACCAGTCGTCCTCGTCTTCGATGGCCGCGTTCCCGTAGGTCATGCTGGTGGCGTTGCCGCCCGCGCCAGCGACGTTCCACTCGACGGTGTAGCGCCGGCCTTCGGGCGTCTTCGAGTACTCCCGCAGGCCGTTGATGAGACAGCGCTTCAGCTCCGACTTGCCCGTGGCTGTCGGCCCTTCGAGCCAGATGATCTTCTCGTCTTTGCCGCGGCCGGCCGCGATGGACCGCAGGTCGTCGACGAAGGCGTTCAGCACCTCGGTGTTGCCGAGGATGGCGTGTTCGCCGTCGTTGTACGGGTCGTCGAAGAAGCGGTAGCGCTCCTTCTCCTCGCCCTCCTCGATGACCATCCGCGTCCCAGCGTCCTCGATGGCATCGAGCAGGTACTTCGAGGCGTGTGCCGCGACCTGTGGTGTTTCGAGGACGGCGTCGACGTACTCCGCGAGGCTCATCGGGGCCTCGTAGGCGGCGTCGAGAGACTCGTCCGCGCGATCGATGTACTCCTCGCCAGTCATTACTCTTCCATCTCGCTTTTGGCGACCTCCGCACCGGCGAATTCGAGGACTTCCTTGGCACCCTCCTCGGAGTAGCCCTGCTCGATGAGGGCGTCGATCCACTGGTTGCGCTCCTCGTCGTCCATCTCCGAACTGGAGACCAGCGCGGAGAAGTTGATATTGTGTTTCTTGTCTTCCCAGAGTTTGCGTTCGAGGGCGCGGCGCAGGCGGTCGTTGTCCTGTGGGTTGAACGTATCACCCTCGCGGGCGCGCCGGGACACCCAGTTCGACACTTCCTGCCGGAAGTCGTCCTTGCGGTCCTCGGGGAGGTTCAGTTTCTCCTCGACGGAGCGCAGGAACTGCTCGTCGGGCTCTTGCTCGCGGCCGGTGAGTTCGTCCTCGACGGTCGCGTCGTCGATGTAGGCCATGACGTGGTCCATGTACTTCTCGCCCTGGCGCTGGATCTCGTCCATGTCGTAGGCCAGCGCGTGGCGCACGTCCTCGATGGCCCGCTCCTTGTACTCCTCCCGGACGAGTTCGAGGAAGCGGTAGTACTTGCTGAACGACTCCTCGTCGATGGAGCCGTGATTCTCGAGGTTGCCTTCGAGGTGGTTGAACGTCGTCAGCGGCGAGAGGAAGTCGCGGCTGCGGTGCATCGAGTCCATGATGGCTTCGGCGATCTCGTCGCCGATGAACCGCGGGGAGACGCCGTCCATCCCCTCGCCGATGTCGGCCATCTTCTCGGCCTCCTCACGGAGCTTCTTCACGTCGACGTCGTCGGCCTCGTCGATCTCGCCGTTGTAGGCTTTCGCCTTCTGCACGAGGTCGATGGACTCGTTGTCCGGTTCCTCAATGCGAGTGAGGACGCCGAACAGCCCCGCCATCTCCAGGGTGTGGGGCTCGACCTGGATGTCCGGCAGGTCGGCGTTGCGAAGCATCTTCTGGTAGATCTGGGCTTCGGCCTCGTACTGGAGGACGTACGGGAAGTCGATGCGCTTGGTCCGGTCGTTGAACGCCTCCATCTTCTCGTCGCCCTTCTTATCCCGGTACTCGGGCATGTTCGTCCGGCCGACGATGACCTGATCGATGTCGATACGGGGGTTGTTCTTGGGTTTGATTGTCTGTTCTTGACTGGCATGGAGGAAGTCATAGAGGAACTCCCGCTGGAGCTTCAGCAGCTCCTCGCCAGAGAAGATACCGCGGTTGGCGTTACAGAACGCTCCGGAGTAATCGAACGCTCGCGGGTCACTCTCGCCGTAGATGGCGATCTTCGAGTAGTTGACGTCGCCCGTGAGCTCCGTCTCGTCCTGATTTTTCTTGTCCTTGGGCTCGAAGGTCTCGATACCGCGTCGCTGGTTCTCGTCGGCGACGAAGCGGACGATCTCGACGTGGTTTTCGAGGACGGACTGGAGGTCGTCGTCGTATTCCGCCAGTAGGCGGTCCATGTAGAACTCCGAGGCCGGGTCGAGCGACTGCTCGTTCCGGATGGTGTAGGGAGCATCGAGCGCCGCGTTGATGTCCTCAATGACCTTGTCTCGCTGTGCCTGCGGCAGGAGCACGAGCGGGTCCTGGTTCATCGGCGACCGGACCACGTCGTCGGCGGGGTCCTGATCGTGGATGACGTCACAGAGATTTGTCCAGCGGAACGTGTACATCCGGCCCTCGTCCCGGCTGGTGTAGTCCTCGAAGTAGCGCCGGACCTGCCGGTCGAAGTCGGACTTACCGGAGCCGACCGGTCCCAGAAGGAGCTTGATCCGCTTCTCGGGACCGAGTCCGCGAGCGCCGGATTTGACCTTGTTGACGAACTCGTGGATCGCCTCGTGGATGACCCGCCCGTAGAAGGTGTTCTCGCCGTCGTTCAGCGGGTCCTCGCTCGCCAGCTCGTATTCGACCACACCGGCTTCCTCGTCGTAGGTCTTGCCGTAGTAGTCGAACATATCGGCCACGCGCTGGTGGGCGTTGCGGGCGATCTTCGGTTCGTCGTACAACTGTTGCAGATACCAGTCGAACGTGTTCGTCTTCCGGAGGTCCGCCGGTATCGTGTCACGGTACTCCTTGCTCAGCGCTTCGAGTGTCTCTTTGTTCTTGCTCATGCTATCTCAGTAGTTCGTCGTGGCTGCAGGCGACCACCGACTGTTGCAGGATGACCCCGGGGCTGTGTGTCTACTCGGTGTCGATGCTGTCCGCCGCAGATGTGGCCGCATACGGCCGCTGAAGCACCCTTCGCTGCAGGGTGGCGCGTGTACCCTTCCATGGCTGACCTGCCGGGCGGAACACGGGGACTGTTCCGACCTGGCGTGGTAACGGGAGACAGTGCCGAACTGTTTCCGATACTATTTACTGTACGAGTTCTGTTCATATAAGAACTTTGCCCTACTGTGGGCATACCGCCGATAAATCCCGGTGTTCTGGTCAGCCGAATGCGGGGATGGCGGGCCACAACTATGTTAACATATCTCATTAGTTTTTGATTGGTTTATATACTGTGTCGGTTGTCAACTGTTCTCTTCGGTGTGTCGGCCAGTGTTTAGCGCTGGATTGATGTGAATCTGTTGCCGCATTGATTGGCGGTTGAGAACGGGACACACGGAATGGCGACCCAATGTACCGGCGTTGCCATCACGCAACCGAGTGTCGGTCTCTGGAGTTGGCGGACGCTGGGACGGACCAGCGGATTCTTGCCGGTCCACGCCAATTCAGTGGTATGGACCTGTCGGGCCTCCCCGAAGACTGGACGGTGTGGAACGAGACCGACGAGAAGCTCATCCTCGCGTACCGACCGGACATCTTCGACTCGGAGCAGTTTCCAGCGCCGTGTCTCCCGACCATCTATCTCACGCGCGGGAAACGGACCCGCCGCCCCGGCGCTGACCGGACCGGTGAGCGCTGGTATGTCTCCTTCTATCTGGAACCCGAAGTCGAGCGCGACGCCGATTCCTACGAGGGCCGCGACGCTGCCGTCGAGGGCGCTGTGGAACTCGCGACTCGCTTCGCCGACGGCGAACTGGACTACCGCTCGCTGTACCAGGTGCCCCGCGAGACGTATCTGGACAAACTGGACGACCTGACCGGTCGGACATGACGCTTTACCGTGGCGACGTTCTATAGTCCGGTATGACCACTGTCACGCTCGTCGGGACGCGCCTCGCCGAGGCCGGCGCGGAGTTCGTCTACCGCGGCGAAGCCAGCGGCTGTGCTGACTGTCCCTACCGCGACCAATGCCTCAATCTGACGACCGGGAACCGCTACCGGATCACCAACGTCCGACAGAGCGGCCAAACGCTAGACTGTGCTATGCACGACACCGGCGTTCGGGCTGTCGAGGTCGAGCCTGCACCGATTCAGGCCAACGTCCCCTCGAAGGGTGCGTACGCTGGGAGTAAGGCGTCGCTGCCGGGCCCCTGTCCACACACCGAATGTCCCAGCCATCCCTACTGTGAGCCCGCTGGCGCTGAATTTGATGAGGAATATCGTATATCTGAGATTACTGGTGATCCGCCGCATGACTACTGTATGCTAGATCGGGATCTGACGTTGGTGGAGTTGGAAGCGCCGGAAGATGGCTGAAGGAATTCCCCGGTACGTCGTGTGTGTTTTTTCCACATCTGGCAACGAAACGGATCTCTCGGGGCTATTCAGACATTCTTGATTTCTTCGATGATGAGATAGAGAGCACTATGGAGCGCCATCTCAAAAAGCGACAGCTGAATTCACAATAACGCTGGATATATGAAATATGGTAGATTGGTGGGGTTGTCCCTATGAAACAATCCGATTGTAGAGATCTGCATACTCTTTGCCAACCCTTTCGGGAGTGTACTTCTCTACTTCACGTTTTCCAGATTTAGCCATTGATTCTCTCATTTTTTCATCGCTTAACACTTCCTGAAGCGTTTCTGCTAATGCCTGTGTATCAAATGGGTCGTAGAATTCGGCTACATCTTTGAGGATGTGTGATGAACTAGGATTTTCGGAGGCAACGATCGGCGTCCCAGACGCCATCGCTTCTAACCAAGTTCGTGAGAAGGGCTCTGTATATTTTGAGGCATGAATGAGCAATCCTGCGTTAGCGTATACTTCCGGTAATTCAGTATAAGAACTATAATTTATACTGACTTGTGTGAGGCTTCTATCGGATAGAATCTTCTCAATTTTCGGCTTGAGTTCTCCTTTCCCATAGATTCTAAGTTCCCAATTGTTCTTTATTTTTCTTGGAAGTGAATCGAACGCGCGTATCACCTCGACTGGACCCTTATGATCGTACAGCTGTCCAACGAATAAAATATAAGATTCGCTATTCATCTCTGCAGGTCTGAATCGCTCGTCTAGGATATTTGGTATGACTTCTATTTTTTTGGGGTCATAACCAGAACGAGTCATTACTTTTTTCATCCCCTCTGTCTGGACTGTGTAGTGGTCAACACGACTAGCTATTGATTTCCCAATACATTCTATTGCGCTACGGATTGGCGCCTGAATACCCGTATATCCATTAGTCTGAGAGTGCCGGAAGATAGTCGGTAAGTCATACCGAGGTAGGCCTTCTCGGAGGTGTTGCTCAGCATCTGGTGATATCCACGTGTGGTTATTCATCGTAGAAACAACTGGGACTGAACTTCTCAGAACCACTCCTGGTAAGTGTCTAACATTATAAACGTGAAGTAAATCATACTGATCCAGAGACGGTAGATGACGGAATACGCTAATATTTTCTCCGATGGTTTTTGGGCCGGGATAGCGCGATTGGTCCGGTAGCTTATAAACTCCGTCCTGTAGAGTAGCCGATGTTTCTTGGCCAACAGTAGCGTACACGTCAACATCAATGCCTTCATTACGAAGACTATCGACTATTAATTTACTACTGATTCCTGCTCCCCCTGGATTATTTGGAGGATATTCAGACGTTATAAATCCGACCCTCATACCTAAAATAAATATCGCCACCCATTATTATCTTGTCATCAAGTGAATTCAGAACAGATCTCCCGAAATGCTACGGATTATCAGCTTGGGTTACAGTTTTGTGTCGATCCACCACTCTTCCCAATCCTCATTTTGCTTCTGAATTGTCTGGATATGCCGTATCTTGGCATCAACTACTGGGTAGAAAACACCAGACATAGTTGCGAAAAATAACCCTTGCCACCCGTCAAGAATTGCCTTCTCGTATATATATCGGTACCAAAATGCGGCAATTCCTTTTATGTAATATTTCGGAATTGATGGGGTGTACCCTGCTTTGCATTCATCGAGTGCATCAGCTGCTGTATATCTTGTCCATTTTTCCAAATACTCGTCTATGTCATCGTAGGCGTAGTGATGGATAGGGTTTCTAAGTTCATCTGATGTAAACCCATCTCGCACCTTCCACTCCTCTCCCACCAATGAGTCGTCCCAACTAAGCGCTTGCTTTCGAGCAAGAATTGGCCGCGGCTTGTGGGTGGCATGCATCCATTGGCCCCACATACGGTTTTGCTTTTCTGCCCGATATGCGTCGTCTGATGGCTCATCAAGGGTGACTCTGATTTCGTGAGCTAAAGCCTCCTTGACTTCCTCATCTGCATCGACGAAGAGTACCCATTCATTTGACGCCTTCTCGGCAGCAGTCCGAAACATATCTGCAAATCCCTTGAATTCGTAATCGTAGATAACCGCCTCATGATATTCGTTGACAATTTCTCTCGTTCCATCGGTTGACTGACTATCTAATACAACTATTTCATCAGCTAATGAATTAATGCTGTCAAGTGCCCTCTTTATTGTGTCCGAATTATTATACGTGGCAATACAGACAGAGAGTGAGCGCATGTACAGTATGTTACCAGATTATACCTAAATATATGATGGTTTTAAAACATTCCACGGTTTCATACACATCTATGATTAAAATACTTCAGTACTATTCTGACGAAGCTATATAAAAGAAGTACGTAGTGGCTTGTATATTAAGCCGACCACTGCTAGTTTCTTAGAGTAAGGGTTTTATCACTGACAATCTAATTGAAGGAATATCCAGTAAGAGTGGGATTCTGAATTGTGAAAAAACACAGACAAAGGATCAAGTTTGTACTTATTCTCATACTCCTCGGTGCGTCGAGTACAGCCTTTTTATTACCTATTGGTTACTATCTCTCTATAATTGGTTTCTCTGCTGTTTTACTGGTGGCCGCGTATCTACTTCGTCGAAATCCAATGGCTTCGTTAGCAATGTTCTTCTTGGGTCTTGTCGCGATCCGTGTTTACCTCTACCTCTCAACCCCCTCAATGATCGGAATGGATCCAGATAAAATTGCTGTTGGGGTTGAGCGAATCATTCAATCTGGATCAACCGAAGCCATCGGTAGTCTCGCCTTCTATGAGGTTGCAGCAAATTTCCATGTCCTTGCCGCAATCACTGGAATACTTATAAATGCAGGAGGACGAGAGGCGTTGGTAATCTCTCCAATTCTGCTGACAGCTGTTCCTTCACTTGCGGCTGCAGCAATTGCTCGACGGTTTGAATATAATGGGCTTATTGCGGGGATCATTACGGCAACTGCATCAACACTTGCAGCGTGGAGTATCCAACCTATTCCACAGGGACTAGCTGTCCCAGTTGTCGCTATTTTATTTTTAGCTACCATCATTTATATCCAAGAGGATTTCTTCAGAGGGGGTCCTACTGATATTCTAATAACATCACTGTTGCTCGTTCTACTAGCCGCACTTACTTTTACCCATAAACTCTCTCTTGGGTTCATCGCCCCAATCTTTCTTGTGGCAACACTTCTTTCAAGAGGAAATCGGATACTCGGGAGTTTTGCTATAATCCTGTGTTGTTTGGCTACGCTGCAATGGTTTTTCCTGACAAATTTTGGATGGGGATTGTTCAACGTAATACTGCTTCCATCTATCGTTGGAGCATCATTCACCACAGGGGCCGTTGATCTTTCAGCAGCATCGCCAGTCTTAGGTGGACTCTGGGGGTCGATTCTGACAAATTTACACTGGTTAACACTTGGTACTGCGGCTGGAGCAGGCTGGATATTCTTCAGTCGCAGACAGGACAAACTCTGCGACACATCATCTCAGCTACTGATTGCCGCCGGAATGTTAAGCGCTCTTCTTGTCGCTGTAGCGGTCTTTGGTCCCGGTATTCCGTATACGCGAGTAATTTTATTAGCGGTTGTCCCGTTCGCTATATTCACCGAATTTGGAGTTAAACGCCTTCCCCACACGGGTACACTCATTACCGTCGGACTCCTTATTTTAGTCCAACTGACCGCTCCGATTGCGTCACCGGATCATCCAGGTCAATTCCGTCAGTATCTCACAGAGGAAGAGCAACACGCAAAAGGAACCATTGACGGAGTGACGAGCAATGTCTCAACGGATCTCTATTATGCGCGCGAACTACATGAGATATCTGCCGATAGAACCTACCAACCAGGGGCGGGACATTCTCTACAAGAAGGATGGGAACCGCTTGGAGAACCTCTGTTCAATGGTAATATCTCCAGCGTAAAGGGCGATATCGTGCTTAGAGATATCAACCGCTACCGGATGAGTGGGACACAAGTGCTTGATTACACACCTATCAAAGAACTAAACAATCGGTCGATTGTATATTCGTCCGGACATGTCCGATTGATCGTGGAAACAGACTATACCCGCCAAAATACCGAATCACACCGTCCCCAGCCTGAACCATAGCCTTCGTTATATATCCGGGTGAGCCTGTAAGGGCAACAAGTCAGTAATTGCACTTTGGATAGTTGTGTTAATTTGATATCGTAATGTCACACAGCCAGTCGCACGCAATATCAATAGTTACATTTTATACCCGAGGTCCTCCAGCTGTTCTTCCATATCTCGTGAAAAGCCTCCTTCGAGTTTAGGAAGGGAATCTGGTGAAATTAAATAATCCTCCGCCATTGATATTAGCTCTCCAACGTTAGAAATGTCGGCCGGATTCCGTTCCCCTTGGTCGGTAATGTAGTGATATGCTTGTTCTCGATCATCGAACGGGTACCAGAAATCCTGAGGAGGCGAGACATCATGACGAATATATTTCCAAGAGTCGTCTCGAACCGCTATCGTGTGCCCATTCTCGTCTACCGTATCAGAGATTACTGGCTCCTCTGCAGGTTCATCTAACAAGAAACTATCATTCCCACTCATAGAGGGGAAGTTCCCTGTTGGTTTGGATATGAGTTCTGCGAGAAGTTCATGTATCCATGCTAGTGAAAATGCGCTTTGAATTCTCTGTGACGGCAAACCAGGCGCTCGCACTAGCATCGGAAAGTAAGTTCTTATAGACTGGTGTATCTCCTACGTCCGGGTGTATAGGGGCGTGTAAATCCATGAGGTGTGTCCACCCAAACACCGGCTTAGCTGCATCGTTGAGTTCATCAATAAATTCTCGAAGGACGTACTCAGCACGGTGCGCCGGCCATTCACTTCGTGTCTGTAGCAACCGATGAGCTACGTATGGAACAGTATATGGCGTTAATAGTGAATTATACTTTCTCATCCGTGTCTTTATTTCATGCGCATAGTCTGCTATGGAGAAATCCGAACTACCATCTTCTGTCTTGGCCTTGGGATCTTTTCCGTCTGTCTGCAAATTTCGGAACAAATCGAATCCTAAATCAAAATTTCGGCTTTCCGTCATATGGGGGTTTGATAGGACAGATAAGGTTTCGAATCCATGTTTGTTCAAATACGAGGCGATTGTCTCGCTGTTTTCAGGGATCGCTTTCCACGCATGGGAATTAAAATAACAACCGTTGAAGGAATGCTGTCCGGCAAAAATACTAGGTGCCGATTCTGTAGTATATGGACCTGTAGCAAACGCGTTGTCAAATATGACTGATTCTCCAGCTAGTTGATCAATAAAAGGAGTCGTGTTACGATGATGCCCATTAAATCCACATCGGTCATATCTGAAACAGTCTATTGTGAGTAGTATAATGTTTGTCATATGTGCCACAACCGATAGCCAACATATTAAATCTTTTATCAGGTGACTAGCTCAAAATAGCGGCTTTGTTGGTGTCAACCCAGCAGTTCGCTGGCCAGGTCCTGATGATGGCCTGTTATTGAAAAACGCCACTTGGCAAACTCATCAACGGGTTCAGCAGTAATATTATTTTTCCAAAAATTGAAGAGATGACAGAGATTGTCTGTTCCTAGAGACTTGTGAATACACACAGCTCAACGCTATCTAAATTGGCAAAAAGCGCGGCAATTGTGCTATTAGCTACTATTTTCGGGAACTCTATCGGGTTATTAGCTGAGGTAATTATCGCTAGATCCCTTCCTCCCTCAGTGTATGGGGAGATAACCTTAGCGTATACCATCGTATTTTCCCTCGGGACTATTTCGTTGCTTGGGGTCCACCAGGGAATTACCCGTCAAATTTCAGCAGCTGAAGCTGGGAAACGTCAGATTCAGATACTTTATGCTGGGTTCAGCCTGGTACTACTTTCCGCTGTTGTTGCCATTGGCGGTCTTTACCTTTCGAGAGGCTGGATTGCAAACTTCATGTCCGCAGATTATGTGTATGAGTACCTGCTATTGCTCTCCCCGTTTTTAATTGTTTACCCCCTTTCACGAGCTGCACTTGCGACTCTTCGCGCTCAAAAAAGAACCCTTCCTGCGGTAATAGCACAGCACATCGGTGGAAGAGGAATAGCATTCACCTCTCTCCTTCTATTTATAATAGGGGGCAGAGAATTTAGTGGTGCCATTGTATACTGGATTGTCGGCCCTTTATTCGCACTGGTTATCGCTCTGTATTTTATCGTGACAAGCGAATTACTACGGAGTCCGTTTGAAACACCACCTGATAAAAAAACCGTTCGTAAGCTTTGGGACTTCTCATGGCCGCTTGCTATCGGATCTGGGATTTTTCTTCTTCTAAATAGAGTGGATATTCTGATGATTGGTTATTTTTTGCCGTCGAATCAAGTGGGCTACTATCGGGCGGTGCAACCATTAAAAAAGATCGCGACGTTTGCCCTTGGTTCTTTCACCTTTCTTTTTCTACCAGTGGCGACAGAATATTATACGGAAGGAGACACGGATGGTTTGGATCAAATATTCACAATCACTACGAAATGGATACTTCTGATAACACTCCCCCCAGTGTTATTGTTCGCCTTGTTTTCTCCGGATGTGATCAAAATACTGTTCGGGGACAATTATCTACCTGCAGCACCAGTCTTGACCATTCTGAGTGCTGGACTACTATTTCGCGCTGTTAGTGGACTTGACGGAGATATGGTCAAAGCAATCGACCGCCCTCGAATTGAGCTGTTTTCTGGTGCACTAGGCCTTCTGTCAAACATCATTCTAAATTTTCTGCTAATTCCAACGTTTGAGATATCTGGAGCGGCTATTGCTACTGTTTCTGGGTATATTATATACAATGGAGTTGAATTAATCTGGATATATCACTTAACAGGCGGATCTCCGTTTTCAGTCAATATTGCGAAACATATTGGTGTTATGTCTGTACTTGCTATACTGGTCTCTGGAATTCTTCCTTCTCCCGTTGGACTAGTCGGGTTGATTGCTGTCGGTATCAGTCTCACCCTCCTTCAGCCAGTAGTTCTCATTCTCACCTCAAGCGTAGATGAAGCTGATCTTGATTTGGTTAGACAGATCGAATCAAAAACAGGAAAGAACCTTGAAATAGTAAAAAAGATCGTCAAAAAAGGCGTTTAGTTTATATCACCTAAATATAGCCCAGGTCTTCCAGTCGGCTCTGAGTGGTCTCATTGACACTCGCCTCTTCGTTCGTGCCGTCATTCAGCTCGCCGAGTTCATTCGTTAACTTACTGCGAAGCCGATCAGCTTGGTCAGTATCGTCTACTGGAGCTGTTTCAGTCGGATCTTTTCTGAGATTGTACAACTCTGTGAAGCCATCAGATCCTTCAATAAACTTCCAAGGGCCTATTCGAATAGCGCGAAGGGACCGGTCATACTCTCGAACTTCGTCTTTTATTTTCCCAGCCCGTTGCTCCAAGGCATTCATTGAGGGTTGGGGTTCTGGGTATTCAGAGATTGCTAGATTATCTCTTTTTTCCTCATTCAGCAATGAGTTTGAGATGTTTCCATCACCCACATTTGCTATTTCACACAGAGTTCCGTAGATATCCTTTGTTTCTACTAAATCTGTTACACTTCTTGGAGTCACCGTATCTGGATATCGGATCGCAAGTGGAACATGAACCAGAGTTTGGTATAAGCAGTACTGATGATCCATTAGCCCGTGGTCGCCAATATTTTCACCGTGATCTCCAGCAACAATGATACATGTATCGTCTAAGATGTCCTTCTTGCTAAGTCCTTCCAATAGACGGCCAATTTGAGTGTCGAGATACCGGATCTCTGCACGGTAAAGACTACGAAGGATCTCAAAGTGCTCAGGGCTAACTGATTCCTGGCCGGCGATATACTTCCACGGATTCTGGTTCAGGTGGCGCGCTTCATGTAGTTCCACGTTGTCCGGTAGTTCGTCGTTTGCTAGATTGTCGGGTGGCTTGTAATCTAGATGTGGTTCCATATAGTTCAGAAAGAGAAACTGCGCATTGGCGTGATTATTATCCAATATAGATAATGCGTCAGAGGTTATTTTTTTAGCACCGCTGTCAGACCGCTTTGCCCAGAACTTTTCATACGCTATATTCCCGATAGTTTTAAAACTAGACGTTAGTGTGACACGCTCGGACAGGGCAAGAATTTGCTCTCGACGTGAGGAAAGATTCCGGATATCTCCAATTTCTGCACCGCCCCAAAATAGATCATATGCCGTTTTGAATTGATCAAACCCCTTATCAAAACCGAAACCGGGAGATACCCAGGGGTTAGCGGATATGCCGACAGTGTGATACCCCTCATCATGAAGTACCTGTGCAATCGCTGCGTTCGGTGGATCAAAATTTGGACTGTTCGCAGACGTTCCATGTCGCGAGGGATATAATCCCGTGAACATTGAACCGTGAGAGGGAACGGTCCATGGGGCAGCTGCGGTAGCATTCTCATATATAGCTGCGTCATCAAGTACCGACTCGAAATTTGGGAGCTTTCCTCCTTCAAGAAGATTATAAAACGTTGAGGCGCGGCAAGTATCAACTACTATAAATATAATGTTTGGTTTTGATCTCATCATTACTACTTTGAATACTGACAGTATGAGTGAAATTATTTTCGGACTCCAAAGTCGACACCTGCTTCGGAGACTGCTACCGGTATGATTTCGAAACGCAGATTGACCAGATAGTCAAGCTTTATAAAGGATCTCTTGCGGACGGTCCAGTGACTTCCTCGTATATTGCCTCCAATTTACTCGCGCTTGCAGCCCACGAGTAATTATTCCGACAGACCGTTCTTGCCTGTTCAGCACTGAATGAACCATCTGTAAGGCCTCCAGAGATAGCTTCAGCCAGTGCACCGGAATCATCCACAGCTACTATACTGCCAGCGTCATTGGCAATAATGTCATCAGAGACGCCAACCACGTCCGTTGTCACAACTGGTGTTTCACAGGCCATCGCTTCCAGCACCACTAGTCCAAACCCTTCTTGATCCGATGACTTTGAGGGTAGCACAAACAGGTCTGCGCCGGAATATAGTGCCACCAAATCCTCATCCGGTACACGACCGAGAAACTCAACGTGGTCGTCAACGCCGAGATTCGTCGCCTGTTGTTCGTACTGTGCGTGTGCGTCACCGCCACCACCGACGAGCAATTTTGGTACCAACTCTTCACTCTCCGATAGTTGTGCAAGTGACTCGAGTAATACATCCAGACCTTTGTATCCGTGATGTCCATCAAGCACACTCAGGAAGAATAGATTCGAACGGTCCGAGTCAAATCCAAGTCGTTCTCTTCTAGCCGTGTCAAGTTCTACTGGATGAAACCGTTCTACGTCGACTCCATTATGCACGACTCGGACCTTGTCGGTGTGTGGTTTGAGATGCGACGAATCTTCTATGTAATCTGGCTGTGTTACAATGATGCGATCGGCGATTCCGAGCGTCAACTGGAGCATCGTCCGGTTGTATGCGGTCGCAATGTAGTCGGCGAAGCCGTCGCCGATGATGTCGTTGTGGTATGTGACAATAACAGGGGTGTCGGTAATTACACCGGCAAGGGCACTCAGGTCCGCGCTCCAAGGCGTGGGAATATGTGTGTGGATAATGTCTGCGCTCCGCGCTTCCTCCAGTAGCACCTTTGGTAAAATAGGCGTGATATTTGTATTGGCAATCTTACCAATGCTCGACAGTCGACGGACAGTAATCCCATCGATGACTTCTCGCCTGCCTGTCTCCGTCTTAGCTTTGGCGCAGACGACGGTAACATTGTGTCCGGAGGCTACATGTTTCTTTGCAAGACTGTGGACGTAGGACTCTACCCCACCAATATAGGGATGAAATCGAACCGGTGTCTGCAGGATTTCCATTACTCCATCCCAATACTATCAGGATAATAAGCAGTTCGACAGAAAAATATGGTGTCACTGTAGTTTAGATGCTTTTCGAAATGCACTGACGGGGTACTTATTCCCTACTTAGGGGGTTAACGAACCCGTATAGCCCCTTGTATATATTGTCTGATCCTCCTGGCAGTCGTGATATCCGGAATACGTACTTGAACTCCCCCCTATCCAAACTCGAGTGTTCGCGGAGATAGCTTGGGTAATAGTTGTTTTATCGACAAGAGACCGGTAATTGCTTTCTTCCGGTTTTTGACGACGGTTTGAGCCAGCGTATCAGACTACGAAATTACGATGCGTGATAGTTGCCTAATGCCTTCAGATGAGTGAATCAGATTTCACAGTATGATTACAAATTCACTGTTTCGGAACCGGACAACTGATTCACCTCGAACAACCTCGTTCCAAGACTTGTACCGAAACATAGTCTTCAAGACGATGGTCCAAGAGATACGACTCATCTGCTCATGGACATCTGTTTTATAAGCAATGTGATTTATCCGTTCATCACCGGGGGTGCTGAGAAACGCATCCACGAAATCGGGACTCGCCTCGCCGACAAAGGCCACGATGTCACCATCTACGGTCGCCACTACTGGGACGGCCCAGCGGAGACCACACACGAGGGGATGACCCTGCGCGCAGTCGCGCCCGAAGCAGAACTCTACGAAGACGACCGGCGATCCATCACTGAGGCTATCGATTTCGCAGTTCGCGCACTGCCCCCGCTCCGTAAACGCCTCACCAACGATGAACACGACCTTGCAATCGCTAGTGTTTTCCCGTATTTTCCAGTGCTTGCAACGAAGCTTGCTAGTCTCGGGACTAGCACGCCAGTCGTCACGACCTGGCATGAGGTCTGGGGCGAGTACTGGGAGGAGTACCTCGGGTTGCTCGCTCCGGGTGGGAAGATCACCGAGCAACTGACCGCCAGGACGCCGCAGCATCCGATCGCAGTGTCTGGTATCACTGCGGACAACCTCGCTGCAATCGGCCCGACTCGCGAGCATATTGAGGTCGTGCCCAACGGGCTTGACACAGAGCAGGTTCGGACTGCCACACAACCCGACGCCGGCTACGATATCGTTTTCGCCGGCCGGCTGATTGAGCACAAGAACGTTGATATTCTGCTGGAGGCCTTTGACCGGATCGCTGACAAGCATGCCGTCACGCTCGGGATCATCGGCGACGGGCCTGAGCGTGACCGCCTCGACAGGAAACGCGACTCACTGACCCACGCCGACCGCGTTTCGATGCTGGGATTTCTCGACGACTACGAGGACGTGCTCGGGCACATGCGCGCTGCGGACATTTTCGCGTCTCCGTCGACGCGAGAAGGATTCGGAATTACGTTCGTCGAAGCAATGGCTGCTGACTGCACCGTAATTGCTGCGGACCATCCGGATTCGGCGGCAGACGAAGTTGTCGGTGACGCGGGCTTTCTCGTTGACCCAACCGTTGACTCGCTTACAGAGAGACTCGACGCCACTCTCGGCGGTGAGCGTCCATCGGCTAACCCTGTCGAACGTGCGGAGCAATACGACTGGGATGCAGTGGCTGATCAGGCCGAAACTGTCTACCAGCGAGCAGTTGACGGGTCGTGGTAAATCACACCGCCGCGAGCCGGAACTCTGCCCTGTCTCCATCTACGGTTTTACTATCGAGTGCGTACTCACACACCTCTTTCCGAGTTAGTCCTACCAACCATTGTTACCGCGTCCAGACAGGACCCCTTACTGTGTCGAATGTTCTGACTGCAGGCAGATCTAATACACTGCCTCCATACAGAACTCTATAGAATTATTGCAGAAATTTCTCACCCACACACCTCTTTCCGAGTTAGCTACGTTAGAGCCCAGTCTAATCACTCAAGCGTTACTCTCTGCTGGAATACATTCCTAATCTACCACTGGATCAAGAGACACACACCTGATTCCGAGTTAGTCAGTTATCAGTGTCGACGTGTGCTGAATCAGGCTCCATTTTAAAAACGACACTCGAATCCCAGAGGAGTCGATGCTCTTTGTACGTCCCTTTGCCCATGCCACCGTGTTCTTGATTTGACTCGGTTATTTCGAGGAACGCGAGTTCATTAAGTAGGTCACGAACAGTGTCTGTTGATAGGCTATCAGTTGCCTCAGCTTCACAGACTTTCTTGTAAACATCATAAACCATCGTCGTCCGGAACCAATCATTGCTGTTCTTTGTCCCATCTGTAAGATTTGCCAGCGCATAGAGGACGTACTTACTGTGTGGGGGAAGGCCTGAGATGAGTTCCTTAAGTCGGTCTACTTCAGCCTGCTCCCGGGCTAGCTCAAGATGTGCTTCCTTAACAGTATGAATACTGTTTGTCTTTGCGTAGTGTCCTGCATGTCGGAGTAGCCGGATCGCTTTTCTGGCATCACCATGGCGTTGTGCGGCCAGCGCCGCTGTTTTTGGTATCACTCCAGGTGCTAGAACATCCTCTTGAAAAGCATCCTTCCGATTTTCGAGAATCTGCCGCAACTGCTCCCCGTCGTATGGATCAAATATCATTTCGTTGTGTCCAAGACTGCTTTTGACCCGTTCAGTCATTTGCTCCCGGAAGTTGACCTTATTTGAAATTGAGATAATTCCAATGGGGACATCTACCTTCCCGGCTTCACGGGCCCGTGACAGTATCATGAGAACATCATCGTCGCCAAGGCGGTCAACCTCATCCAGTGTTATTAGTGCGGCATCGTACTCAGTATCGAGAATTCCCCATAGTCGGTTATAGTATTCATTAGTAGAAATACCACGTGTTGGAACTGTAATACTTGATGACGGCTGATTAATGTTATCAGCGATTGTCTGAACCGTATCAGCTTCTCCCCTTGACTGTGCACAGTCAACTGTTACCGTTGCCAGCTGTCGGCCACGCCGCCGGGCTTCCTTCCGCGCTCGTTCCATTACGTGATTTGCAACGAGTGACTTCCCGGAGCCCGTCTTTCCATAGAGGATCACTGAATTCGGTGGTGATCCTGTAACGGCTGGTCCGATCTCGTTTGCTAGCTCAGTAATGTGTTCATCTCGACCGACAATCCGATTTTCATCTGGAACATGGTCAATATTCAGCAGTTCTCGATTCGCGAAGATTTCACCCTTGCCATCTCCATCCACTTCCTCAAAGAGCTCATCCCCGCCGTCAAATTCTCCATCTCCGCTCTTCTCCATATCCTTATTATCTCTAACTATCATATAATATCTTCGACCTACTTCCGAGTTAGTTAGTGTATTTAGTTGCGGAAAAACGGCAGTAGGAGTCTTCCGATACTAACTTGGAATCTGGTGATAACACACCCAGTTCCGAGTTAGATCAGGATACTACTGACCGACACAAAATCTGTTATAGACTAAGATTGAAACAGACACACCTGATTCCGAGTTAGTGCTGAACTGACATCTGATCTGCTGGCAGCTCTGATTATGTGCGACCGTACTTGATTAGGAGCCAGACACGCACTTAGTCGAGTTCGAACTAACTCGGAATCAGGTGTGTGTCTCAGACTCCGACAACACATTGTCTGCAGTACTAGAACACTCTGGAAAGGCCGTACCTGTCACACCCGCGTCACATACATCTCAAATGCGCAGAACACTCGACACGGTGCAGTGTCTGAGGGTAGAACGATACAACAGGCGCTTCTTGTTGAGAATTAGATCAGGCAGTAAGTCTTGAACGACTGCCCGAAGGTCCACGGCTGCCGCTCGGCTCATGATGTGTCTCTGTCGACAACTATCAGTGGCCAGTACACTCGGTGCGTGGTGTGTGTCTGTTGGAGCCACTCGCGGACTACTTTAAGATACCAGTCTGGTCAGATACTCGATTCTGCTTGCGACTTCGTGGCTTTTGCCAGTTCACACTCCATTATCTGACGTTCATCGGAGCCAGTGGAGAAACCAATCTTCACTTGGTGTGAGGTGTGTCTGAGATTGGCAGCTGTCGTTCAGACACCGACAGCCAGTACACTCGGTGCGAGGTGTGTCTGGGACAGGTTTCTCGTCAATCAGGCAGCGACAATCATACGCTCTATCACGTGTGTCCCCGCCTAACCCATCCAGAACACCACCCACGGCGGCGGCCGTGGAGCCGCTCTGGCAATTATCGTCGAAAGAGAGACACCGTTCCGAACACGGACCAACTGCTACCAAAGACACTGGACACAGTGGGGTGGGAGAGGCAGTCTTTAATATCGGGACAACACAGCCAAAGCGACTGCATTCCCAACGACACTGGACACGGTGGGGTGTGTTCCAGCGATAGCGGCACAGAAATCAGGTCTCCATGCAACAACCCGAAAGAACACTCACAGCGCTCTCTGTGAAGCGAGCGGTGTGAACTGCGTATCTGAACGCAATAGCACACGCAAACCCTCACCCACACAAGGCATTTCCTCGCACATGACCTCAGCACTACTAACCAGAAAATGGTCCTCCCGAGCGAGCATTTCATCATCGCCCTCCTCCCTGTCGCAGTGTACGCACTCTTTCGGGACAGACAGCTCCCGTCGCTTCAGCTAGTCGCGGTCACGTTCTTCGGCAGCCAGTTCCCAGATATCATCGACAAGCCGTTAGCGTACGAACTCCATCTGATTCCCTCTGGGCGGGTGTTTATGCACTCGCTCCCGTTCGCAATTCCGCTGTCGATTGTCGTCATCGCTTACGCAGTCCGAACGGACCGGGCCCGACTTGGGACGGCGTTTGTGTTCGCCCACCTCTCACATCTGGTGGCCGATAATCAACAAATCCTGCCGCCGAACCTGTACGTGTCGTCGGATTTGCTCTGGCCGCTCCAGCCGCCCGTCGCACGCTCTCCAGTCCCACAGTGGGTCGGTGAGGGCGCAGTGAACCTGCATCTCTGGACCGGGTTTTCGGTGCTCGTCCTCACGCTGGTGGCGTACGTGCTAGTCGTGGACCTGCAAGCCCAACTCGACAGTAGATAGCGGTGTCTGCACCACGCTGGAGCCTGAATACTGCATATCAGGCGGAAATAACGATTCTCCGGAAACGATTGCCAGACCGACAGCAGTCCCAACCGGAGCGGCCTGTTCGCTTGCATTCTGTGCTTGTTTCTTTACCTGCTTGCCGCCCACGCGCGTAGATGAGAAACTGGAGTTACTGACGACGCAGTGACTCCATTCTGCCGCGAGCCACCCCTATAGTGTAGCGAGGGCGCTGTTTTCAGCTGTTGGGCTGTCACGAGTCGGACCCATGAGATTTTAGACGGACGGGCGAGCGAGAACACTGTATGCGACGATTGGTCCTCGCCGTATGCATGGTTTCCCTCCTTGCCGGGTGTAGTACATTCATGACTGATAGCTCGCCACCGAGCGACGAACGAGCCGTCACGGTCGTTGAGGAGGCGAACAGCACTGTTGCTGCCGTCGAAGCGTACCGATTCGAGATGGAGATGCACGTGACTGCGTCGGATGGTGAGCAATCACGGACCGTGAGAGTCGACGGCGATGGTGCGGTAAACGTCTCGGCAAAACGGATGCAAGCGACGACGCGGATGCAAGACCAGACGATCGAGTCCTATGTCGACGGGTACAAAGCGTACCAGGGCTGTCAGGACCCTTGGGGCGGCTACGCCGTCGAGAACGTATCGCGCTCCGATCCGTGGGCGACCGCGACGCCGCTCCATCGGCAACTACTGCTCTTTGAACGCTCGAACGTCTACTGGCGGGGCAACGAGACGCTCGACGGCAACCGGACTGTTCTCGTCACGGCCTCCCCGAGCGCCGAGACTATCGAATCACTCATGGATCGCCGACAGGCTGGTGACATGGATCTAAACCGCGCCTCGCTTGAGAACGCGACGGCGCGACTCTGGGTTAATCCAAGCACGAACCGACCGGTACAGTCGGAACTCAAGATAGAAATATCACAGCGTGGAGCGACTGCAACTGCCACGATCACGGTCCAATACAGTGAGTACGGTGACCCAACCGCCATTTCGATTCCGCCAGAGGTGTACGACGACCCGCACGAACTCGGGTGTCCCGGTGCGAGCTGACCCCGAGAGAAACCGCTTCAACCGTCGGCGAACATTCGCTCAGTCCGTCCAGTCCTCATACAGCCCACGTCCGACGACACCGAGGCCGACGAGCGTTATGAGGTTGAGGAGGAGGCCGCCGACGACTGGAATTGCGAAGGGGACGGCCAGTAACAGTCCGCCGGCGACGCCATCTATCGCGCTAACGGTCCCATCATCGCCGATGACCGAATTCCCGACCCAGACGGCAGTAATGCCGGTACTGACGATGCTGAGGATGCCGATGAGAAGCAGTCCGGGGATTGAGACCAGAGCGCCGATAACCGTCAGTGCGAGTATCACCAGCCCGATGGGGACGAAAATGCCGACGAGGACTCCCCAGCCGATTGCGCCGCCGAGGTCGTCCTGAATCTCCCGCACGGCGTTAGTTGTGTATCTCGGCCCGATAGCGGCGGCTGCAGCACCTAATACTGCGAGAATGACGAACCCGACACCGAATCGGAGAACGACGTTGAACGCCGGGCCCACACTACCACCCGGGGCTGTAGGCTGTGCTGTTGCGACCCCGGCGAGCCCGAGTACGGCGAGCAGACTCCCGAGGCTACTGACGGCTTGCTTGGAGGGCATAGTAGCAGTTGTTCGATTTCAACTGTGGTTGTAAACCTCTTCTGTATGTTTGCTTTCTGTCATCGCAGCCGGCCACTCTACTGGTTTGGTTCCAGTTCGAATCGCGATAGCATTTGCACAAACCGGGACGGAGTATCCGATGTAGTCGGGCTGTATTGTCGGTGAGCCAGTTCATATCCAGCGGCGACACTGAAAGGAGACGTATCTTTTTGCGGTCTTGGGCCTGACTGGGCAGTGTGGATGTGACCGTGTACGGGCCGCTCCGGGCGGCAACAGAAGCGAAAACAGTCGAGATGACTGTCGACGGCGACACCGTCGGAGCTGTGATTTCAGCTTTCGTCGACGCGTATCCGCGGGCCGAATCACAGCTGGTCGATGAGGACGGTGACCTCCGACCGAGTGTACGCGTGATGGTCGACGGTGACAGTGCTGACCGTGACGAGCGGGTGCCACCCGACGCGACGATCGAGCTTTTCCCGGCGATGCGCGGCGGGTGAGCGCCAACGGCCGCCGTTCGACTACAGGTCGTACTGTTCGCGGACGGTAGCAGCGAGGCCCTGCTCTTCGAGGAGGTCCATCGGGGCGAGCATCGAGAGCTGGACAACGCCGGGCAGTCGGGCGATCTCGACACCGCCAGTGAATGTGCATCTCGCTCGGACTTCTCCCTCTGACATACCGAAGAGCGTCCCGGCTCGTGCGAACGCGTTCTCGGTGGCGTCGTTGATTGTAGCGCCGGACCCAATGATCTGGAGCGGCGCTGCATCGACGACATCGCCGACATGATGCTCAGCGGCTAGGGCGTCGCCTGCCTCCCGCTCAGTATCCGTGTACGGCTTGGCGATATCCGGCAGGTCTGACTCGTTCGGGAGCAGGAGCGGGCCGTCGATGTCGAGGTCCTTGATGACGCTCACTTCGAGTTCGGTGCGACCGCTCACGTCGGTCGTGTGAAGCGAGAGTTCGCCGTCGCCCTGGTTGGCGTGCAGGTCCCCGACGTAGAGGCCCGCGCCGTCTATCTCGACTGGACAGATGAGCGTCGCGCCGGGCCGGACGTCGTTCGAGTCCAGATGACCGTCCGTACGGGCGTCTAGGGCCGATTCATCGGAGAGCCCCCAGTCGTGGTCGGCCCCAATGAGGAACTGGCCGAAGTCACCGGCGTTGTGTGAATCGGGGAACTCGACCGACGGCGTCGTCCCGATGTTCCCGATGAACGGGCGGAGGTGCCCGAGCGTTCCCGGGATTTCGTCGGGCTTGTACAACAGAATCGGGTGTTGCCGGGAGTTGTCGGGCAGTGCCATCGCCTCGTCGGCGCGCTCTGCGAGGTCCGCGGCACCATCGGGGCCGACGGTGAGCCCCACAGAGCGGTCCTCGTCGAACGCCACGGTATACCCGAACTCGAAGCCAAAGGACGAGGCGTTAGCCCCACACTCCGCACACCGAATCGCGTCCTCACCGGTGCCCTCGACGACGCTCTCGGGCCACTCGGTTCCACACTCCGGGCATCGGTGGTCGACGAACGGGTCGCTCCCGAAGGCGTCCTCGCGTTCGGCCATGCTGCCCGTGCTTGTCGCGACACTCGTCACTTCGACATCCTTGATGTGGACGACGAGCGCGTCACCGGGTTCGGCGTTCTCGACCCGGATCGGCCGTGTCACCTCGTGGCCGCCACGGAACTCGGGGGTAATCATCGGCCCCCAGCACGCCGGGGGCGTGTGCGTGCGAACGGTCCCGCCATCGGCCACTGTGCCGGCCCATTCCTGATCCGGTCCCACGAGCCCCAGTGTAAACCGGTCGACGTCGAGTTCCTGCTGGATTTGCTCTGACATACATTCTCAAGCACGGTCTGTGAGAGAATAAATCATGGTGTGGCTGCGTGGTGTGCTGACCTGTAACCTCTCTAATAAACGGGGTTTGACCACGACGGCGGCTGGCCGACTGCTTGAGTACAAATCCGTCTGTGCCATCGCAAAACGTAGCAGTTGGGCCACTACAAGCGGCCAGGGACTCTGGGCCAGGGAACACAGCAATGGTGACAGAAAACGAAAGCGACACTACGGGATGATCGTAAGCATCCACCAGTACGAATTAGCTGACTCGGCAAGCCCCGACGATTTTCGTGACGCAGTTACGGCGGCAGTCGACGAGAATCTCTTCGATGACATCCCCGGACTGGTCGACTACCGGATCGGGCGTGGCATCAAGGGAAGCCGTACGGACCAGTTCGCAGCAGTCTGGGTGTACGAGAGCCAGGCTAGCTGGGAAGCTGTCTGGGGGCCTGTCGACGATCCGCTCCCGAAGTCGGCGTATCCGGATGCGTGGCTCCGCTGGGAGGACGAACTACTTGCCCCGGTTCTTGCGGACGACCCGGATACGATCGAGTATACCTCGTACGACGTCTTCGCTCAGAACGATGACTAATCCGACAGTGAGATACCGACTGGACCGATTCCCGCTATAACCCCGCGTCAGTCGAGCATCCCGATCCGATCCGCGGTAAAGCCGAACACGTCCTCGTAGCCGTAGGCTGAGAGCAACACCGGGTGGAAGGGCTCCTCCGCAACGACGGTTTCGTCGTCGGCTGCTGCCACAGGGTCTCCCTCGGGCACAGGCTCGAAGTTTCTGACGAACACCTCATACTGTTCGGCCGCTGCCTTCGGAATCGGCTCACCGAGCTGGAACACTGGCAGTGACGTCTCTCGCTGTAGCGGTGACGCAGCGGTAACGCCGGTTGCGGCGAGAAACTCCCGGATGACCTGCTCCGCGTTCTCGGCGGCTTCCGCGGAGCCCTGGTAGCCACACTCGACTTCGACGACGGAGTCCACCGTCGCGAACAATCGCCCCTCGTTTGCACCTTTCGTCTGTACGACGGCGTCCACGGAGAGGGCGCTACAGAGGGTCTTCATTTCCGACGTGAGATCGTCGACGAGGGCGAACATTCCGTCGTAGGACTGCGTGGAGTGCAGCGAAAGCACGGTACAGTCCTGAAGTTCTGCAGCGAGAGCCGCGGCCAACCGCTCCTCGTGGGATTCGCTGTCAGCATCGCCTGGGAACGATCGGTTGAGGTCCGTATCGAGATATCGTTTGTTTGCATCGAGGGCGGCCTCGTTCACGATGATGAATTTGACCGGTCGCTCGACCTCCGGCGGGTCGGCAAGGACGGCTTCGATGCCGTCCCGACCGCACGGTTCGTCGCCGTGGATGCTCCCCACGACGGCCACCTCTGGAACCCCGTCTCCCAGTTGCTCGATTCGCATCTATCCGTGCTAACGCTTCCAGCCTTTAGAATTATCCGGATTCGGTCAGTGTTCGAGCGACTCCGCGAACTCGATGTCCTCCGGGCGACACGTCGGGTACTCGCCGTCGAGACGGATCTGCCAGCCGTGCAGCGCCGACGGGTCCGACAGTGCGTTCGTTACCGTCGTTCGCACATCTAGCAGGTCGACGCCGTAGTAGTCGTTGGGGACGCCACGGAAGTACTGCAGCGACGTGCGAAACAGCGACCGCATCCCGTCGTCGTCCTCGAAGTCGAAGTGTTTGTACGCGCCAGCGGCGACCTGCACCATCCCGTGGAGGAACTTGCTTTCCGTGTTCCCGCGGCCGTAGTTGTACCATTCGTCCTCGAAGCAGTCGTGTGACTCGTGGAACTCTCCGGAGTTGTACAGACGGACACCGTGGACGACGGCTCGCCTGAGCGTCTCGTGTTCCCATTGACCGTCGGTTCGCCAGCCCGATGGGTTCCCCTCGGGGGCCTCGACGGTCGGGTCGCGCGTGTGGTCGTCCATGCCTATGCTATTGGTTCGCCGGTGGGTCAAACCACCGGTTCGATCGGTCCCAGTGGGTATCAAAGGTTACCACTGGCCACATAGCAGCGCGGCCAGTGCGCAAACGCTTTCAATTAATGATATAGTGTCCCACTGGCTCTGAGTCGCTTCCGTACGACATTTATACCGTACCGCCATGTGTACCGAATGCAATACGCGTGCGAGGGTAGCCAAGCCAGGAAACGGCGGCGGACTCAAGATCCGCTCCCGTAGGGGTCCAAGGGTTCAAATCCCTTCCCTCGCATCGCATAGGGGCCGCACAGCGCGGCGCTGAAGGATGCACGCGGAAGGGTTTGAACGAGAGAAGGCGGGGCAGTTGCCCGTCTCCGCGTAGTTCAAATCCCTTCCCTCGCACTGTTGGACCGACACGGTCCCTCGCAAACAGTGAGCGGCCTTCGTCACGGTCGCGAGTACGCCATCGACCCCGATGGTGTCTCGCTGCGAAGATGGCGGCCGATCGGTGCCGGAAGACTCGCACGGAGCGATCTTCCCTCGCAATTCTCCGAACCGATGTGCCAGAGTCGCGTCTCAGCGATACTGTTCACTATGCGCTGTCCAGACTGGATTCCGAGGAATGTCCGCCATGTCACAATCGGCCGAAAACAGGCGATGTCATGCTTCCGAGTATTCGTTGGGATCAGGTGGAATCGCGGCGCACACGTTTAGCCACCCCTCGGTAACTAGCCTGTGACGCCTACCCGATGTGCCGACTCTCTAATAAATCGTGCCAGATCAGTTCAATAAGTTACAACTCTAAACACAGGCTACAGTTACTGAGATACTATATAGAATCTTTTACCATCGGTTAATTACCATCTTATCTGTAGGGCACTGTCTAGTTCTGAATCTCCTCAGCTGGCGTTCGTCCGTCGAGTGCTTGGTTCGGTCGTTCGTGGTTGTAGTGGTGT
>NZ_BMPD01000009.1 GCF_014647415.1 Haloarcula sebkhae
ACACCACTACAACCACGAACGACCGAACCAAGCACTCGACGGACGAACGCCAGCTGAGGAGATTCAGAACTAGACAGTGCCCATTTTACCAGTTGTTATGAATCGCCGACAGATCCTCTCAATCTCAGCACTTTCCATACCTCTCTCCGGTTGTGCCGAGTGGGATAGTAATGGCACAACCGAAAGTAACTCCCCAACACCGGAGGCGACAGAAACGCCGGGCAAAACCGCCACTGAGACCGGGACGTCGCCTTCCACGGTATCGACACCGGAGTGTTGGCCCTCGATGTGTGACGGGTCAAAGCTCGTAGAAGTCCAAGTCGTCGGTGGGTTCTCGGGTACTGTTGTCCTATTAGCCACATGCCAGAACAAGGAACTTTCAATTCCATCGGGGGAATCAGTCCAGATTAACCGCGATACGGACGCTCAGACCTGTCGAATTGTGCTCTCTGTTGACGGCAAGCAGGAATTCAGTGACACGGTCAACAGCCACCAGAGCGTGGATCTGACAGTCGGTTCCGACGGCGAAGTAACTGACAGATGGATCGTTCAGTAACGGACTGGCGGGCCGCTTTGGCTCTCTTACTCGACTTGGTCTGACTCCCAGTCACCGTACGGAAATACACGGTCTGCTGGACGGGTGGAATGGTCCGCAGTTCGGTCAGTTCTCGGACGGAAAAAGCCGCTCAGTTACGCGTTACTCGCCGCTGCTTTCGGAGTCGCCACCGCTCTTCTGCTCTGCCAGCCAGTCCTCGTATTCGTCCTGTGGGACGACCTCAACGGTCCCGAGCATCTGTGAGTGTCCAGAGCCACAGTATTCAGCACAGTAGAGCTGATAGGTGCCAGTGTTATCTGCGTTGGTCCGGAGGCGGTTGTACTGGCCGGGGAACGCGTCTGATTTCAGTCCAAGTCCAGGCACGTGGAACGCATGTAGCCAGTCTTTCGACGTAACCCGCAAGGATACGTCCTGATTGGCCGGTATCTTCAGGTCCGTCGTGGTGGTCACCTCCGCTTCACCGTCCCAGCTCGACTCGTTGTAGTAGAACGTCCAGCCGTACCGCTGGGCTTCGACAGTGATGAGTTCTGTGTCCTGTTCCTGCAGTGCGGCCTGGTCACCGGCCTCGGCGGTGACGTACGGGCTAGCCATCACCTGGTAGGAGGCGACGCCGACAAACAGGAGAATGATCGCCGTCGCGATGGTCCAGGTGACTTCGAGTCGGCGGTTCTCCTGCGTCGGAAGCGCCTCTTCCTGATTACGGAATCGCCAGACGGTATAGACCAGAATCCCTTCGACGAGGACCGTAATCGGGATCGCCACGTACAGGAGGTTCATGTTCAGCCCCCAGATGAGGCTATCCGTCGTCGAGTCCTGAATCTGTGCGGCGGCGGCCGGCTCGGCGGCGAGCGCGAGCAACGCAGCACCGAACAGAGCGACCAGACCGGCACGTTTCCGGGTCATGGATGCGGCTTAGGATTTCGGGGATAAATAACTGCTGTCTTCGCCGCAGGCTCCCGATTTGCAGCAATAGGGCAGCGGAGCGGCTCCAGACAGAGACAGCGGAATCGCGAGGTCTAAGTGGCCAGCATCGAAGGATACAATAATGGCAGAGAGCCGGACCTTCACCGGGCTGCTCGCCGCGACCGCCGTCGGCGTGTACTTGCTAGTTCTCGCCGGCGCGACAACGACGCTTACGGATGCGGCGGCAGCCTGTACTACATGGCCGCTGTGTGACGGACCGGTCGACGTAACGAACACGGCCCTATTAGTCGCCTGGGGACATCGACTCGTCGCAGCCGCCGTTGGACTCCTCGTTGTGGCTGTGGCCCTTATCGGGCTCCGATCCGGCTGCCGCGGCCGTGTCAAGGCAGCTATCCTCCTCGGCACCGCGCTGTACCCGGTCCAGATAGCGCTCGGCGCCGTCGTCGCGACGAGCACAGAGACGGCACTCCCCGGTGCCCACCTCGCTCTGGGAATGGGCATCTTCGGCTCGTTCGTGCTGGCTCTCGCGTGGCACCTCGAAGCTGAGACGGGCAGTGATGACGAGACCCCCGTGAAGAACCCGACGCCCGCGCCGGAACCGACCGCCGACGACACCCCCGACCGGACCCCGGCGCTTACGTTCCGCGAACGGCTCGTCGGGACTGCGTCTGCGTACTTCCGCCTGATGAAGCCCCGACTGATGTGGCTTCTGTGTCTGGTCGCTGCGGCTGGGATGGCACTCGCCGCCGGACAGACGCTCACTGTTCGGACGGTGCTGCTCACGCTCGGGGGCGGCGTCCTCTCTATCGGGGCGTCGGGGACGTTCAACCACGTCCTCGAACGCGACATCGACAAGCGCATGGACCGGACCTCGGATCGTCCCATCGCGACCCACCAGATCCCGGTCCGGAACGCGCTGGCCTTTGGCCTGCTCCTGTCGCTTGCGTCACTGTGGCTGTTCTGGCAGGTGAACGCGCTCGTAGCGGTCCTCGGACTGACCGCGATTGTGTTCTACAGCGTCATCTACACGCTCGTGTTGAAGCCCAACACCGTCCAGAACACTGTCATCGGCGGAGCCGCCGGCGCACTGCCAGCGCTCATCGGCTGGGTTGCCGCTGACGGATCGGTCGGCCTCCCGGGCGTCGTTCTCGCGGTGGTTATCTTCCTCTGGACGCCAGCCCACTTCTACAACCTCGCGCTCGCGTACAAGGACGACTACGAGGCGGGCGGTTTCCCGATGATGCCGGTCGTCCGCGGCGAGACGGAGACGCGCAAGCACATCGTCTACTATCTCGGGGCGACGCTCATCTCAGCAGGTGTTCTGGGCGTGCTCACGTCGCTTGGCTGGCTGTACGCCGTCACGTCGGTGTTGCTGGGTGCGGTGTTCCTCTGGGCCGTCATCCTGCTCCACCGCGACCAGACCGAAGCGGCGGCGTTCCGGGCGTTCCACGCGTCGAACGCATACCTCGGGGCGGTCCTGATCGCCATCGTCGTCGACGCACTGGCACTATGAGCACCACGACAGCGACTCTCAGAGATGCAGTCCCGGACACGCGCTCGCTGGTGACCTGGGCAGCCGTGTTGAACGCGGAGTTCATCCTCGTTCTGGGCTACGTCCTCAACACGGCCCAACCCGCGACGGACCCGTTCCTGCTGGTGTTCCCGTTCATCTGGCTCAACATCGCCGGTCTCGTGTTTCTGCGAGTGCGGCCGGAACTGACCGACCGCCGTCGGACGGTTGGCAGTGCGGTTATCGCTCTCGGCTATCTGCTCGTACTGGGGTACGTTGGCGGCGTGTACGGCACGGGTGGTCAGGGGACCGGCATCCGATTGGTCACGCAAGCCCCACCGGGATTCTCGCCGACGATCGTGTTCAGTGGTGCGACCCTCAGTGTGGTGCTCATCCCCTGGAAGGTCGCCGGCTATCTGGCGCTGTCGTATCTGGTGTTCGTGACCGCTGTCGACGCAAGCGGCGGTGCGGTGGGCGGCATCGTCGGCCTCTTTTCGTGTGTCTCCTGTGTCCTCCCGATCATTGCGTCGATACTGGGGGGCTTCGTGGGTGTCGGGGCAACACTGTCACAGGCGGCCCTGTCCCAGTCGTATGGGCTCTCGACGGTGGTGTTCGTCACCTCGGTCGGACTGCTGTACGGCGTCCACCGCTTCGATGTGACACTCGTCGGTCGGCTCCGAGCACTAATCGACCGACCATAGAGCTTTCAGGCCGACAGGCGTAAGGGCCGGCATGAGTTCTGTCGAAATCGAATACTGTGTTCCATGTGGGTTCCGCGAACGAGCGGTAAACGTCCAGCAAGCGATTTTATCCGGACTCGAGCGCGAACTCGACAGCGTCCGACTGGTCATGGGCGACCACGGCGTGTTCAGAATCAGCGTCGACGACGAAACCGTCTACGACAAAGCCGAGGCCAGCGACGAGTTCGACGTAGACGCTATCGTACGTGAGATCCGATCGCACGTCACGTAGCAGGCCCCACAGTGATAGTGTGCCCAATACCGCGGTGGAGCTACCAACAGTTTGTGACGACCTAGCGCACAACAAACTATTTATTGTTTTGCTGTGACATCTTCGGCAAATGGCGACGAAAACCGAGTTCTGTGACCACTGTGAAGAGACGAACCCGGTCGTCACGGACAAGCCGTGGCTCCCCGCTGTCTGTCTTGAGTGTGGCCGCAACGTGTAGCCGATAGTCGCGCGAGAACGGAACTGCTTTCGGCCACCCGACCGGACGAGGGCGCATGGACGAGGTACTGGTCGCGTCGGATGTCGGGCGGCGCTACGGCGAGACGGTCGCACTCGACGGCGTGTCGCTGACGGCGACCGCTGGAGAAGTGCTCGCGCTGGTCGGTCCCAATGGGGCTGGCAAGACCACGCTGGTACGAGCGTTGACCGGAACGACGGACGCGACTGGCGAGGTACAGCTGTTTGGCCAGTCGCCCAGAACGGTCGCCCGCGACCGAATCGGGCTGTTACCACAGTCGTTTTCGCCCCACGAGCGGCTGACAGCGCAGGAACTGCTGGAATACTATGCTGGCCTGTACGACGATACCCGCGATGTCGAGGCCGTGCTCGACGATGTCGGTCTGGCCGATACCGCGAGCACCACGTACGAGAATCTCTCGGGCGGGCAGCAGCGACGGACCTGCGTCGCGACGGCGCTGATCAACGACCCAGATCTGCTCGTACTGGACGAGCCGACGACCGGTATCGATCCGGCCGGTCGGCGTGACCTCTGGCGACTGTTGGAGGGACTCGCCGACCGCGGCGTGACGATACTCGTCACGACACACTACATGGAGGAGGCCCAGCGGCTCGCGGACCGCGTTGGCCTCCTCGCAGACGGGACGCTCATCGCACTCGACTCGCCGGAGCAGCTCGTGGCCGAGCACGGTGGCGACAGCCAGCTCATCGTCGATGGCTCCTTCGACGAAGCTGCCGTCTCAGCCATCGACTACCCGGCGGAGACAGCGATCCGGAACGGCCGGCTGGTCGTCTACGGCATCCGCCCGGAGTCTATTGGCAACATCACTGAGCAACTGGGGCAGGCGGGCATCGAGTACGACAGCCTGACCTGGAAACAGCCGGACCTAGAGGACGTGTACCTCGAACTCACCGGGACGGCTGTCGGCCAGCGCGGTGAACCACAGCAGACGGAACCGGTCGCGGGTGGTGCTCAATGAGCCGGTTGGGGCGACTCACGGCAGAGACGCGCGCGGCGTCGCTGGCCTTCCTCCGGCGACGGACGGCCGTCTTCTTCACGTTCTTTTTCCCGGTCATTATCGTCGTTATCTTCGGCGTACTGGTCCAGACTCAGCCGGGCGGTGGCGGGCTGTTCACGGAGCCGCCGAGCTTCTACGCGCCGGGGTATCTGGCCGTCGTCGTCCTGTTTACCCCGCTCTCCCGCGTCGGCAGCGAAGTGGCGCGACATCGGGACGGCAACCGCTTCGAGAAGCTGGCGACGACGCCGCTGACCCGGACCGAGTGGCTGCTGGCACAGACGCTCGTCAACGTCGTCATCATCGGTATCGCCGGTCTCCTGATTCTGGGCCTGATGGTGTGGCTCACCGGCGCGACCATCCAACCTTCGGGGCTGTTGCTCCCCTTCGTCGGCCTCGGCGTCGCGCTGTTCTGTGCCGTCGGCGCGATGCTGGGCAGTCTCGCGGACTCACAGGACGGCGTCATCGCAGCGAGCAACGGCCTCGCGCTCCCGCTGCTCTTTCTCTCGGAAACGTTCGTCCCACAGACACTCCTGCCTGCGTGGCTGCCGACGTGGCTCTCGCCGCTGACGTACTTTTCGCGCGGCGTCCGTGCGGCGACGACCGGCACTGGCGATGCGCTCGGCCCGCTTGCCGTTCTCACCGCCTGCGCTGTCGTCGGCTTTGTGATCGGTGCGCGGTTGCTCCCACGGACAGACTGAGCGCCGACCAGAATTTTCTACAGACGCGCGACTGATGATAGCAGGTCGGAAAGCTCTGCTGCAGTCGCGTTGCCCGATTTGATAGCGTCTCTGGGGTCACGACCCATCTCCTGGACGGTCTCGATGGCGCGGTCCGGGCCGTAGTCGTAATGATACACTAGCCATGCGGCGAGTACCTGTCCGGTCCTGCCGATGCCGGCCAGACAGTGAACGACGACCCGTTCCTCTGATTCGCAGGCGTCAACCAGAAACGGCAGGATCTCGTCGTGGAGGCGGTCTTGAGGAATAAGTCGGTGGTCGGGAACCGGTACGTGGCGGACTGATGACGTTCCGAAGGCCTCCCGATAGCGCCGGAGGTTAGCCCCAGCGTCGTCGAGCTGTTGGCCGGGAAGCAGACAGCAGATCCGCTCGATGTCGTGTGCCTGCATGTGTTCGATCCAATCATCGATAGCGTCCTGCTGCGTGGCGGCCGTATGCCAGCCGGGCGCACAGGAGCCGTAGACGTACTCTTCGTTGGAGGTTGCAGGCGCGAAGCGGTGTGGATTCACGATGGGCATAGCACCCGTTATCCTGCCTATCCTACCGACCCTCTTCACTCTACCCACCCAGTTCTCAGCTGTGATTCTTCGAATAGAAGTCGGTCTCTGCGGGACCACGTTCCAGCCACATCCAGTTTCAGTGACCACGTTTATACTGTCAGTTCCCCCTACGTCGAGACATGGTGACGTTTCTTGCCGGCGGGACGGGAACGCCGAAGCTCCTCGCCGGTGCCGACGACGTGTTTTCGCCGACGGCGACGACTGTCGTCGCCAACACCGGTGACGATATCGAACTGGGGGGCCACCTCGTCTGTCCGGACCTCGATACCGTCCTGTTCCTCGACGGTGAGGTGCTCGATCGAGAGACGTGGTGGGGGATCGCCGACGACACCGCCGAGACACACACTGAACTGACGCGGCTGGCCGACGCCGCCGGGCTCGACGGTGGCCCACGATACCTCCCTAACGACGCACAGACTGCGGGCCGAGACATCGCCCGCTGGCGGCGCTTCTCCGGCGTTGCGGAGTTTATGCATATCGGCGACCGGGACCGCGCAGTCCACGTCACGCGGACCTCGCTGCTTGATGAAGGGTACTCACTGACAGACGCGACGCGGACGCTTGCGGACGCGTTCGAGTTGGAGCGGACGCTGTTACCGATGAGCGACGACCCTGTCGCGTCTATCATTCACACCCCGAACGGCCAGATGCACTTTCAGGAGTGGTGGGTAGGACACGACGGAGAACCCTTGGTCGAAGACGTGGAGTTTCGTGGCTCCGAGGCGGCCAGTGCGACCGACGCAGTCCTGACCGCACTCGACGATACCGTTGTCATTGGTCCGTCGAACCCTGTGACTTCGCTCGGACCAATGCTCGCTATCGACGCCATCGAACAGGCACTGCACGAGACAACGGTCGTCGCCGTCTCGCCGTTCATCGAAGACACGGTGTTCTCGGGGCCGGCGGCTGACCTGATGGCCGGCGTCGGACTTGAGCCAAGCACCGCCGGCGTGGCCGAGGCCTACCCTTTCGCTGACGCGTTCGTACTTGACGACGACGATTCGACGCCGCTTGACGTACCGGCTGTCCGAACCGACACGACCCTCAACGACGCGGCCGACGCCGAGCGGGTGAACCGCACGGTCGAGACCGCTCTTTCGGAGGTGGCCTGATGTTCGAGCCGCGCGTTGCCCTCGCAAGTCTGAGCGGGGAGGCCGACGCGTCGTGGGCCCGCGCGGTCGAATCCCACGTCGGGTGTGCGTTCCTCGGCGGTATCGCGCTCGACGAGCGGACCCGCGAGGCCGCCCGAGCGATGACGGACCGCGACCGCTCCGAGTTCCTGCCGGACGATCCGGTCGCGTTCGTTAACGATCAATTGGCTGCGCTGGCGGATGCACCGCTGCGCCCGGCGTTCAATGTCCGAAGCGCGACACGTGACCCTGTAGCGCGTGCCGCCACCGTCTGTCAGCGCCACGACGCCATCATCGAGATCAATGCCCATTGCCGGCAGGACGAGATGTGTGCCGCCGGTGCCGGCGAGTCGCTGCTCCGGCAACCGGAACGACTGGCGGAGTTCGTGGAAGCAGCAGCGTCGACAGGGGCGCCAGTCTCGGTGAAGGGGCGTGCCGAACTCGATGGTGTTTCGCTCCCAGGCGTTGCACAGACCATCGAAGATGCCGGCGGTGACATGTTCCACATCGACGCGATGGACACGGAGTCAGTCATCGCCAACGTGGCTGCCGCCACCGACCTGTTCGTCGTGGCGAACAACGGCGTTCGCGGGACGGCGACCACACGAGAGTACCTCTCGTACGGCGCTGACGCCGTCAGCGTCGGTCGTGCGAGCGACAGGCCGGAACTACTCGGCGAAGTCCGAAAAACGACAGCGGAGTGGTTCACGTCGGAGGTGTCACCATGACCGAGCGGCCTGTTGCAGAGAACGCCCAGCTAGCACTGCTGCTGGAGGTCTCCGGCACGCCGAAACCGGGTAACGTCGACCGCGAGCGCGAGTACGACGACCTCCGGTTCGAGCACTTCATGGCCGGCGCTGTGGGGGCTCGGTCGGGTCTCGACCGTGCGGCCGAGGGCGACCCCATCGGCCCCGCGTTCGAGACAGCCATCGAAGGAATGGCAGGCCAATCCGGTGGGAATACACAATTCGGGGCGCTGCTGGTGCTCACACCGTTAGTGGCCACGGCCGCTGACGGGCGACTGTCACCGTCCGGCGCGGACGCCGTAGTCCGTGAGACGACCGTCGAGGATGCGGCGGCGTTCTACCGCGCCTTCGAGCACGTCGATGTGGCTGTCGACGACCCGCCCGACGGTCTGGAGCCGCTCGATGTCCGCCGCGGAAGCGGCGCGATCCCGGAACTCCGCGAGCGCGAGATGACGCTGTTCGACGTGATGGAGTCAAGCGCCGATGTCGATGGCGTAGCCGCCGAGTGGGTCTCCGGCTTCGAACGCGTGTTCGAGGCCAGCGAGAGGCTACTGGACGGGTCTGGGCCGGTCGCCGACCGCGCATCAGACGTGTTCCTCGAACTGCTCGCGGCGGAACCGGACACGTTCGTCGTCACGCGACAAGACCGCGAAACCGCCGAGGAGGTCCAAGAGCGGGCACAGGCCGTCCTCGACGGCGATGAAGACGCAACCAATCTCGCCGAGGAGTTCGTCCGGCGGGACATCAACCCTGGAACGACTGCGGATATCGTTGCCGGTGCGCTGTTCGTCGCGCTGGAACGGGGGCTCGACGTGTGACGGGGGCTCCTTCGACAGGCGATGGTCCGGCTTCTGGTAATTCTGAGACACAGTGGCCTGTCACGCTCGCTGGCGTCTCCGAGACCGTCGTCACCACACTGGGACCGAACGAGCGCTGGAACGTCGCGGCGCTGGGCGTCCATGCGCCGGACGGCGACGGCCCGGCCACGGCGACGACGTGGGGCCGGACCCGGACCTGGCGGAACTTCCGGGAGCGCGGGGACGGCTATGTTCAGTTCACGCGCGACCCAGTCGACTTCGTCGAGGCGGCGCTGTCGGTTCGGGAGGAAGACGACCCAGTTATCGACAGCGCGGATGCCTGGGTAGAAGTCAATGTCGAACAGCGCACTTCCGGGACGGAGGGCGACACGCAGTGGGTCGAGTGGGCGCTACACCCCGTCGATAGCACTATCAAGCGACGGGTCGTCCCGACGACGAACCGCGGCCACGCCGCCGTCGTCGAGGCGACCGTCGCGGCCTCGCGGCTGGACGTACCGAGCTACGACCGCGAAACGTTGCTGGACCGTCTCGCGTACTTCGAGTCCGTGGTCGAAACGGCCGGCAGCGAGCGCGAACGGGCGGCCTTCGAGCGCGTCCGCGATTTAGTCGACGCCGACTGGTAAGGATTCCACGCGGAATTTGGGGCAGACAGGCGACACACGGCGACCCGTGACAGACTGTGTCGCACTCCCGTGTACCCTGTCACGGCGACGGTCAGTGCATGGTTGCGGGTCGTCCCACCCCTACTGATAAACATTCGCGTGCGTGGTCCGTTCCGAACCCTTTTTGAGTGCGACCAAGCAAGTAGCGCGCATGGCAATCAAACCCGCCTACGTCAAGAAGACCGGGACGCTCCTCATGGAGCGATACCCTGACGCCTTCGGTGCAGACTTCGAACACAACAAAGACGTCGTCGAGGAACTGACCAACATCGAGTCCAAGGGTGTCCGCAACCGCATCGCCGGCTACGTCACCCGGAAGATGAACAACCCGGTCGAAGCGTAACTCGGTTCTTTCTCTCTGTCTCCCGCGATATCTGAGCGGCTGCTCCCCTCAGCCACTGCCCGCTACTGTTCGGGCTGGGCGCGCTGGCTGTCGCTCTGTCGCTTCCGGTGGATGATGCCCTGCATGTTCGCGGTGCGAGCGGCGATGTCGCGGAACGACTCGCCAACGTCGCTGTCCTCGTCGAGAACGAGCGGTTCCCCGGTCGAACCTCCCTCCCTGACTTCGGGGTCGAGCGGGATGTCGCCGAGGAACGGCATCTCCGTTTCGTCGGCGAACTCGCGGCCGCCGCCGCTGCCGAAGATGTCGTGCGTGCCACCACAGTCCGGACAGACGAACGACGACATGTTCTCGACGATGCCCAGCACGGGGGTTTCGTGGCGACCGAACATCCGGAGTCCCTTCCGGGCGTCGTCGAGCGCGACCTCTTCCGGCGTGGTGACGATGACAGCCCCGGAGACGGGCACCTGCTGGAGCATCGTCAACTGCGTGTCGCCGGTCCCCGGTGGCAGGTCGACGACCATGTAGTCGAGTTCGCCCCAGAGCACGTCATCCCACAGTTGCGTGAGGACGTTGTCGACCATCGGACCACGGAAGATGACCGGATCGTCCTTGCCGACGAGGAAGTCCATGCTCATCAGCTTCATTCCGTGTTTCTCGACGGGAATGATCTCCTCGTCCTCTGTCGCACGCGGCTGCTCGTCCGCATCGAGCATCCGCGGGACGTTCGGCCCGTACACGTCGGCGTCGAACAAGCCAACCCGGGCACCAAGCCGCGAGAGGCCGGCAGCGAGGTTCACTGCGACGGTCGACTTGCCGACGCCGCCCTTGCCCGAGGCGACGGCGATGACGTTCTTGACCTTCGGCAGCGGGTCCTCCGCTTCCGGGACGCCGCGGTCGACACTCGCCGAGAGGTCGATCTCGCGGTCCATGTCGCCCAGCGCCTCGCGGACCTCGTTCGCGATGCTCGTCTCCGTCGGCGAGTACGGCGCACCGAGCGCCAAGTCGATGCTGACCTCGTCGTCAGTCACGTCGATGCTGTTGATCAGCCCGAGCGAGACGATATCGTCCCCAAGATCCGGGTCCTCGACCGCTTGCAGGCGCTCGCGTACGTCATCTGTATTCATGCACAGGGTTAGGCTCCGGAGGTGCGATAAGGATTGTGACACCGCCGGACACGGCAGTAACCGAATTGGCGGCATCGAGATGTGCTGGCTCCAGTTATCGTAGCTCCCGCGTACGCAAGCGCACGAGGTCGAGTAATAAAGATCGGTACAGCAGCCGTCTCGGACTCAAGGGCGTCGAAACACGTAGACGCCGCCGTCGTCAAGTTCGGCGCGTAGCTCACCGCTGTCGTGGTCGAACACGAGCCGCTCCGGCGTCCCGGCAAAGGAGTGTAGCGGCATACCGGTGTCTATCGCGCCGTCGGGGGCCACTGTGACGTGTGTGCGGCCGCCGAAGTCGGCCCGGAGCGTTCCGTCGTCCGCCTCGGTCACGGCGTCCGGTCCCGCGAACCGTTCCAGCTGGCCGCGAACCGCCGTTCGGTCGGTCGGGTCGATGCCACCGCCGCCGTCGGTGATATGTCGGCGCATACGTTGACATGTGGTCCCAGTGACGAGTGTATTATGCCGGCCCCGTCAACGACCTGAGGCCTGCTACTCCATGCCCCAGTGGGTATGCCTTACAATCACGCGCCCGGACCCCTTCGTTGCGTTTAAATACAACCCCGGAATAGAATCGGATAGACTCGTGTAGGGGGACCGGCCCCCGAGTCCGCGTGCTGCGGGCGCGAGTGTCATAGAACGCGTGTCGTGGTAGCCAAGCCTGGCCCAAGGCGCAGGGTTGCTAACTCTGTGGCGTACAGCCTCCGGGGTTCGAATCCCCGCCACGACGCTCACCCATCAGTACCTACATATGAGTGCAGAAGACCCCAACGCGGGCGAGGACGCGGATGCCGAAGAGGAGGAGGACATCCGCTATTTCGTCCGTATCGGACAGACAGACCTCGACGGGACGAAATCCGTCGAGCGAGCACTGACAGAACTGAACGGTATCGGCCACCGGGCCGCCCGAATTATCGCCCAGAAGGCGGACGTCGACCGGCGCGCTGTCTTCGGCAAGCTCGACGACGACGTTATCGAGCGCGTCGTCGACCGCGTCGAAAACTTCGCCGACGATGTGCCCGAGTGGATGACCAACCACCAGAAGGACTACTTCACTGGTGAGACCACCCACGAGACCGGCAACGACCTCCAGCTTACCCGCCGGCAGGACATCAACCGCATGAAGATGATCGACTCCTACCGCGGTGTCCGCCACAAGCGCGGCCAGAAGGTCCGTGGACAGCGTACCAAGTCCACTGGCCGAACGGAGGGGACCATCGGCGTCAACGTCGAGGCGATCAAGGAAGAGCAGGCTGAGGAAGCCGCTGCGGAGGATGACGAATAATGGCGCTTGGTTCAAACACGAAGTTCTACGAGACGCCGAATCATCCCTTCCAGGGCGAGCGCATCGCCGACGAGGCCAACCTCATCGGCCGCTACGGCCTGAAGAACAAAGAAGAGCTCTGGCGCGCACAGTCCGAGCTCCGTGGCTACCGCCGTGAGGCCCGGAAGCTGCTGGGCAGTGCTGGCGAGCACGAGACCGAGTCCGAGGAGTTCCTCGCTCGGCTCAAGCGCTACGGCATCCTCAACGAGCAGGACCAGCTCGACGACGTGCTGTCGCTCGACGTGACCGACGTGCTAGAACGCCGCCTGCAGACGGTCGTCTACCGCAAGGGCTACGCGAACACGCCCGAGCAGGCTCGTCAGTTCATCGTCCACGGACACATCGTGCTGGACGACGCTCGCGTCACCCGACCCGGCATGACGGTCGAAACCGCCGTCGAGAGCTCGGTCGGCTTCGACGAGCACAGTTCGCTGTCGGACGAACTCCATCCTGAGCGCGCGGAGGCCCAAGAATGAGCGAAGACACCGAAGACATCTGGGGCATCGCCCACGTGCACGCATCGTTCAACAACACGATCATCACCATCACCGACCAGACCGGCGCGGAGACGCTCGCGAAGAGCTCCGGCGGGACGGTCGTCAAGCAGAACCGCGACGAAGCGTCGCCGTACGCGGCGATGCAGATGGCCGAGGTCGTTGCGGAGAAGGCCCTCGACCGTGGCGTCGAAGGCGTCGACGTTCGGGTCCGCGGTCCCGGCGGCAACCTCCAGACCTCGCCCGGTCCGGGTGCGCAGGCGACGATCCGCGCACTCGCCCGAGCGGGCCTGGAGATCGGTCGCATCGAGGACGTCACGCCGACCCCGCACGACGGCACTCGTGCACCCAAGAACTCCGGATTCTAACCAATGACACAGGACTACGAGGTTGAGTTCGTCGAACGCGGCGAGCGCGAGGCCCGCATCCTCGTGCGCGGCATCACGCCGGCTTTCGCCAACGGCATCCGGCGAGCGATGGTCGCGGACGTACCGACGTTCAGTATCGACACCGTCCGCGTCATCGAGAACACCAGCGTGATGTTTAACGAGCAGATCGGTCTCCGACTGGGACTGGTCCCGCTGACGACCGACCTCGACGACTTCGAGATCGGGGACGAGGTGACGCTGTCGCTGTCCGTCGACGGGCCGGCCACGGCCTACTCCAGTGACCTCGTCTCCTCGGACCCGATGGTCGAGGCGGCCGACGACAACATCCCGATCATCGATCTCAAGGAGGGCCAACGTCTCGAAGTCGAGGCCGACGCCGTCCTCGATACCGGTCGGGAACACGCCAAACATCAGGGCGGCGTGGCCGTCGGCTACCGACACCTCCAGCAGGTGGAGGTCGTCGGCGACCTCGGCGAGTTCGAGGACGACGATCCGAACATCCTGCGTGGCGTCATCGAAGAGCAGGCGGCCGAACACGCCGCCGGCGACGCTACCAACGGCGAACTCGTCGCGACAGACGAGTTCGACAACGACCTCCGGAACCGATACCCCGGCAAAGACGTCGAGGTCTCTGACGTGCCGAACGCGTTCGTGTTCCACGTCGAGACGGACGGGTCGTTCACCACCGAGGAACTGGTCCTGCGCGCGGTCGAGACGCTGCGTGACCGCGCGACCGAACTGAAAGACGCAGTCCAGCTGTAACGATACAATGCCCCGACACACCCCACCACTACCGATGACCGCCCGCTCCCCGAGCGCGAGGACCGAAAGGGGTTTTACGGGGCACGCAAAACGAACAATCGCGCGCAGGGATAGCCAAGTTTGGCCAACGGCGCAGCGTTCAGGGCGCTGTCCCGTAGGGGTCCGCAGGTTCAAATCCTGCTCCCTGCACTTTTCCCACAACGGAGGAATCATATGAGTAAGACGAACCCGAGACTCAGTAGTCTCATCGCCGACCTGAAGTCAGCCGCCCGCAGTTCGGGCGGTGCTGTCTGGGGCGACGTCGCCGAGCGCTTAGAAAAGCCACGGCGCACACACGCGGAAGTCAACCTCGGCCGTATCGAACGATACGCCCAGGAGGACGAAACCGTTGTTGTGCCCGGCAAGGTGCTTGGCTCCGGTGTCCTGCAGAAGGACGTCACCGTCGCCGCTGTCGACTTCTCCGGAACCGCCGAGACGAAGATCGACCAGGTTGGAGAGGCTGTATCACTCGAACAGGCAATCGAAAACAACCCAGAAGGCTCCCACGTCCGGGTGATCCGATGAGCGTCGCAGAGTTCGACGCGGATGTCATCGTTGACGCCCGCGACTGTATCATGGGCCGCGTCGCATCACAGGTCGCCGAACAGGCACTCGACGGCGAGACGGTCGCCGTCGTCAACGCCGAACGCGCCGTGATCACCGGCCGAGAGGAGCAGATCGTAGAAAAGTACGAGAAACGTGTCGACATCGGTAACGACAACGGGTACTTCTACCCCAAGCGACCGGACGGCATCTTCAAACGCACCATCCGTGGCATGCTGCCCCACAAGAAGCAGCGTGGCCGCGAGGCGTTCGAGAGCGTCCGTGTCTACCTCGGCAACCCATACGACGAGGACGGCGAGGTCCTAGACGGCACGTCGCTTGACCGACTGTCGAACATCAAGTTCGTCACGCTGGGCGAGATCAGCGAAACGCTTGGAGCGAACAAGACATGGTAACGAACACGTCTGGCAAGAAGAAGACCGCCGTCGCCCGCGCAACCGTTCGTGAGGGCGAGGGCCGCGTGCGTATCGACTCGCAGCCGGTCGAACTCGTCGACCCCGAGCTGGCGCAGCTCAAGATGCTGGAACCGTTCCGCATCGCAGAGGACGATCTCCGCGGCGAGGTCGACGTCGAAGTGTCCGTCGAAGGTGGCGGCGTCATGGGGCAGGCAGATGCCGCCCGAACCGCCATCGCTCGCGGACTTGTCGACCACACTAACGATGCCGAACTCCGTGACGCGTTCATGGAGTTCGATCGCTCGCTGCTGGTCAACGATGTTCGCCAGTCCGAACCCAAGAAGTGGGGCGGCCCCGGTGCGCGGGCCCGCTACCAGAAATCGTACCGCTAAGGTGATACAGGTATGATGGTACCGGTTCGGTGTTTCACGTGCGGTAACGTCGTCGGCGAGCACTGGGAGGAGTTCAAGGCCCGCACCCGCGAGGCCGAGGAGCCTGAGGACCCGGAGAAGGTCCTCGACGAACTCGGCGTCGAGCGGCACTGCTGTCGCCGGATGCTCGTCTCGCACAAAGACCTCGTCGACATCGTCTCACCCTACCAATGAACGCACAGGAAAGCCGCTACGAGAAGGCCCGCAAGCTCGGCGCGCGAGCGCTGCAGTTGGCCCACGGTGCTCCCGTGCTCATCGAGACGGAACACACCCAGCCGATACTCATCGCCGCCGAGGAGTACGACGCTGGCGTCCTACCGTTTACGGTCAACAGGAGTGACTAACGATGACGCTCATCACTGACATCCGACTCCGCCGCGTCCTCGACTCCCGCGGGAACGCGACTGTCGAGGCCGACGTCCTCACCGAGAGTGGGGGCTTCGGTCGTGGCAAGGCACCGAGCGGCGCAAGCACGGGCGAGTACGAGGCCATCGAGCTCCCCGCCAACGAGGCCATCGCCAAGGCCCGCGAGGAGGCACTCCCGCGACTCATCGGTGAGGTCCACGCCGGGAACCAGCGCGATGTCGACGCGGCGCTCCACGCCGCCGACGGCACCGACGACTTCTCCGGCATCGGAGCCAACAGCGCCGTCGCCATCTCGATGGCGGCCGCCAAGGCCGGGGCCGACGTGTTGGGCGCACCGCTGTACCAGCATCTCGGCGGCACGTTCCGGGGCAACGAGTACCCGACGCCGCTGGGCAACATCATCGGTGGCGGCGAGCACGCCGCGGATGCCACGAACATTCAGGAGTTCCTCGCGGCCCCCGTCGGCGCGCCGAGCGTCGAAGAGGCTGTCTTCGCCAACGCCGCGGTCCATCAGGAGGTCTATGACATCCTGGCCGACCGCGACCTGCCAGCGGGCAAGGGCGACGAAGGAGCCTGGGCACCGTCCGTCTCGGACGACGAAGCGTTCGAGATCATGGACGAGGCCGTCGAGACTGTCGCCGACGACTTCGGCTTCGCAATCTCCTTTGGTCTCGACGTCGCTGGCGCGGAACTCTACGACGACGAGGCGGACGGCTACGTCTACGACGACGGCGTCAAGTCCACCGAAGAGCAGATAGAGTACATCGCCGGGAAGGTCGAGGAGTACGACCTCGTCTACGTCGAGGACCCACTCGACGAGAACGATTATGAGGCCTTCGCGGACCTGACCGCACAGGTCGGTGACCAGACGCTCGTCTGTGGCGACGATCTGTTCGTCACCAACGTCGAGCGCCTGCAGGCCGGTATCAACGCCGACGCCGGGAACTCCATCCTGATCAAGCCGAACCAGATCGGGACGCTCACCGACGCTGTCGACGCCATCGAACTGGCGACGGCAAGCGGCTACGAGTCCGTCGTCTCCCATCGCAGCGGAGAGACGGAAGACACGACGATCGCACACCTCGCTGTCGCCACTGACGCACCGTTCATCAAGACCGGCGCGGTCGGCGGCGAGCGCACAGCCAAGCTGAACGAACTAATCCGTATCGAGGACAACGCAGTATGAGCGGCAACGAAAAAGAAGGTCTCGACGCGTCCGATTCCGACTTCGACCCGTCCGACGAGGACGACGAAGCGGTCGACGCGGAGACCGAAACGGAAGCCGAACAGCCCGCCGACGACGCCGAAGAGGCGACAGAGGCCGAACCAACCGACGACACGGACGCCGATGAAGCGGCCGACGCCGACGAGGCCGCCGGCCCACAGTTGGACGAGGACGTCATGCCCGACGAGCAGTCGGAAGCCGACCTCCTCATCCCTGTTGAGGACTACCTCGGTGCCGGTGTCCACATCGGGACCCAGCAGAAGACCCAGGACATGGAGCGGTTCATCCACCGCGTCCGGACCGACGGGCTCTACGTGCTGGACGTTTCGATGACCGACGAGCGCATCCGCACCGCCGCGGACTTCCTCGCCAACTACGAGCCGGAGCAGATTCTGGCCGCGTCGTCGCGCCAGTACGGCCGGTTCCCGGCCGAGAAGTTCGCCGAAGCGATCGGCGCGCGCGTCCGCACCGGCCGGTTCATCCCCGGCACGCTGACCAACCCCGACTACGACGGCTACATCGAGCCTGACATCGTGGTCGTCACCGACCCGATCGGTGACGCCCAGGCTGTCAAGGAGGCCATCACGGTCGGCATCCCGGTCATCGCGATGTGTGACTCCAACAACACCACGTCGAACGTCGATCTGGTGGTCCCGACGAACAACAAGGGGCGCAAAGCGCTGTCGGTCGTCTACTGGCTGCTGGCCAACGAGACGCTCGACCGCCGCGGTGCCGAGCCGACGTACGGACTCGACGACTTCGAGTCCGACCTCTAACGTCGCTGAACTGTTTCGTTTTCTCAATACTGGGGTGCGAGTCGCAACGCCGGAGACACCAACACAAAACCTACCACGAGCCCCGGAGTAGCTCTGGGCAATGGGAGAGGGAGACACCTTTGTCAACGCCGTTATCGGAGCTGTCGCGACTGCGCTGCTGAGTGGGTTCGTTCCGCTCGCGCCGTTGCTCGGTGGTGGCCTCGCCGGCTATCTCGAAGGCGGTAAGCGAGCCGACGGGGTTCGCGTCGGGTTCCTGTCCGGCGTCATCGGACTGGCCATCTCGCTGGTCTTCTTCGTAGTCGTATTCGTCTTTCTGGCCGCGTTGCTGGCGTTCGTTCCCGATGCTCTGGGCGTGTTCGGCGCGATGGGGCTGTTCGTACTCGTTCTGGGAACACTTACGACGGCCGCGTACTTCCTTGGTCTGAGCGCCCTCGGCGGCTGGCTGGGTAACTACGTCAAGTACGACACGACCATCGGCGACTGACTGGCCAGTTGCGCTGTCGGTAACTACATCACTGCGGCCGCCACTACTGCGAACGCATATGCGCGAGTCGGTGACAAACGCCGGTATTGGGGCACTGGTGACGGTTGCACTGTCGTTTATCCCCTTTTCATCCGTGGCTGGCGGTGCTGTGGCCGCGGCGAACAACGGCGGCGGCTACTGGACAGGGCTCTGGCTGGGAACGCTGGCCGGCGTCTGCGCGATGGTCCCCCTGCTTGCGCTCTTCATTCCGGCGCTGTACATCGCCGGCCTCCTCGGGTTCGGGATTCCGCCCGGAGCACCCGGATACGACCTGTTTCTGGCGCTTGTGTTCGCGTTCTTTCTGCTGTACACTGTCGGTCTCAGTGCCCTCGGTGGTCTCGGCGGCGTCTGGGTAAGGGGACACACCGACTGGCAACTAGACGCCGATCGCTGGCTCTAAACGTGCCTGAACCGCTCTCTTCCCGACATTTGGCATACCATTCAAGCGTGTCCGACACTAACGGTAGTCGATGTCAAAGACGCCGCCCGGACCGAAGGGCGAACCGTTGTTCGGCAGTAGTCGCACGTACGCTCGGGACCCGTTCCGGTTCATCTCGGCGCTGGAGCGGGCCTACGGCGACGTGGCCCGATTCGACATGGGGCCGATGGATACGGTCATGCTCTGTGACCCGACAGCAATCGAGCGCGTGCTGGTTTCGGAGGCAGACCGGTTCCGCAAACCCGACTTTCAGGGAGATGCGCTCGGGGATCTGCTGGGTGACGGACTGCTGTTGAGCGAAGGCGAGACGTGGGAGCAGCAGCGAAAGCTCGCCAACCCCGCGTTCTCGATGGCACGACTGTCGGGGATGGCCGACCGCATCACCGACCACGCGGAGGACCGTATCGCCGACTGGTCACACGGTGATGTCATCGACGCCGAGCAGTCGATGACCCGGGTCACGCTAGACGTGATTCTGGACCTGATGATGGGCGTTGAACTCTCCGAGCAGCGAGTCCAGACCATTGAGGAGCAACTGCTGCCGCTGGGTCAACGGTTCGAACCGGACCCCATCCGGTTCGCCATGCCAGAGTGGATGCCAATGCCCGACGACGCCGAGTTCAACCGCGCCGTGCGGACACTGGACGAGGTGCTGGACGACATTATCGATGTCCGCGAGGACTCGCTCGGGACGGATGAGGACGGTCCGATGGACTTCCTGTCGGTGCTCCTGCGTGCCCGCGACGAGGGGAACCAGTCGCCCGAGCAACTCCGCGACGAGATGATGACGATGCTGCTTGCGGGCCACGACACGACGGCACTGACGCTGACCTACACCTGGTTCCTGCTGTCGGAACATCCCGAGGTCGAACAGCGCGTCCACGAGGAACTGGACGAGGTCATCGGCGACGACCGGCCGGGGATGGAACACGTCCGCGAACTGGACTACCTCGAATGGGTGATCCAAGAGGCGATGCGGCTCTACCCGCCCGTGTACACCATCTTCCGGGAGCCGACCGAGGACGTGACCCTGTCCGGCTACGAGGTCGAGGCGGGAACGACGCTGATGGTCCCACAGTGGGGCGTTCACCGCTCCGAGCGGTTCTACGACGACCCCGAGACGTTCGACCCGGAGCGCTGGAAGCCCGAGCGGGCCAGCGAACGCCCGCGGTTCGCCTACTTCCCGTTCGGTGGTGGCCCGCGCCACTGCATCGGGAAGCACCTCGCCATGCTTGAAGCGCAACTCATCACCGCAACGACGGCCAGCCAGTACCGACTAGAGTTCCAGGGAGAGACACCCCTTGAGCTGTTGCCGTCGCTGACCGCCCATCCCCGGCAGAAAATGTCCATGCGCGTGCAGGAACGGTAACACGCACGCCGACACGACCGCTCCGGCGTCGTTGCCGGTTGCTACAGAGTAGGTTCGGCGTGCCAGTTGATTTGGTCACCAGCTATTTACTGCAGAGTCCCGTGTAAGCGTGCAAGAACAGCGGCCCTGCACGTCGCACCGGTGACCGATTTCAGCCTCGGTCACTACGGGAAGACCACGACCGCAACTAATTACCTACCCATCATGACACTGCTGCAGACCATCTCTGGCGACAATCGTCACACGCTGTTTGCAGTCGTCCTGCGCCCGGCCCTGTCTATAGACCGTTCACAGAGCTACATCGCTCCGGTAATCCTTGGTCAGTGGAGTGACAGCTATCCCGGCGCAACCACCGGACTTGAACGGGATTCCGAATGACGCCTGAAACCGCTGGCGTCGGGGACGCCAGGGTCAAGGTCCTCTACGTTGGCACCGATTCGGACGACACCGTGACGCTGTCGACGGCTCTCGAACGCGAGTGCGACAGTCTCACGGTCGAAACGGTGCGTACTGCTACCGAAGCTGTGGCGAGGTTGGCTGACGATACCGTAGACTGCCTCGTCTCCGACTACGACCTGCCCGAACGGAACGGCATCGAGCTTCTGGAAACGGTCCGCGACGAGTACCCGGCCCTGCCGTTTATCATTTACACCGCACAGGGGAGCGAGGCAGTCGCCAGCGAGGCAATTTCGGCCGGTGTCACGGACTACCTCAGGAAAGAGCCGGGTGCTGAACAGTATGCCGGGCTGGTGAACCGAATCAGAGACGCCGTCGACCACTCCCGCTCACAGCAGGCGGTCAGCGAGCGGAACCGAGCGCTCCAGAGCTACGAGCGGATGGTCAACTCCATGCAGGAGGCAGCCTGTATTTACGATGCCGAAGACCGGTTCGAAATCGTCAACGAGACCATCGCAGAGTGGTACGACACGACGCGCAATGAGCTCGAAGGACAGACCAGTAGACTCGTTCCGCGTATTCGAGCCGAGGGTGAGACAGACTGGTATCAGGAACTGCTCGACGGAACGCGGGAGAAACTTAGCGGCGAAATCGAAACGGAGTTCCCCGGCCACGGACACGCGGTGGTCGCGTACCAACTAACGCCGCTGGTCGTCGATGGTACTATCGACGGCATCGTCGGCGTAGCTCGTGATGTTACCGAGCAAAAAGAGCGCGAACAGGAGCTACTCCGGAACAAACGCGCGATAGACGAGGCCCCGGTCGGCGTCACCATCACTGACCCCAACCGGCTGGACAATCCGCTGATCTACGCTAACGACCACTACCGAGAGCTGACTGGCTACTCGCTCCCGGAGCTGCTCGGGAAGAACTGCCGAATACTCCAGGGCGAGAACACCGACCCGGAGCCTGTCGACGCACTACGGGACGCTATCGACGCAGGGGAGCAGGTGTCGGTCGAACTCCGGAACTATCGAAAGGACGGGACGGAATTCTGGAATCGGGTTCGGGTCGCGCCGGTTCGCGACGACGACGGCACAGTCGTCAACTACGTCGGGTTCCAGCAGGATATCACTGAGCGGAAACGTCGTGAGAAACGGTTAGAGGAAACGTCGTCGCGGCTCGAAGCCCTCTTCGAGAACTCGCCCGACATGATCGACGTGTTAGACGCCGACGGCACGATTTGCGACGTGAACCGGCGGTTCTGCGCGGAACTGGGGTACGACGAAAGCGAGGTACTTGGACGGCCGATCTGGGAATTCGACCAGACGTTCGACGCCGAGGACGTGCAGACCCAGCTTTCCGGGTTCAGTATCGACGAGCGCTGCAAGTTCGAAGGCCTGTACGAACGCCGCGACGGGTCGACGATGCCGGTCGAAGTACATCTGCTCCGACTTGCCCTCGACGGCGAGGGCCGGTTCCTGGCGATCAGCCGTGATATCACGGAGCGCAAGGAACGCGAGCAGGAACTCGAACAGCAAAACGAACAGCTCGAACAGTTCGCAAGCGTCGTCAGCCACGACCTGCGGAACCCGCTGACCGTCGCGCGCGGACAGCTCGAACTACTGCGTGAGGAGTCCGATAGCGAGCATATCGACGCAATCGACAGCGCACACCAGCGCATGGATACGCTCATCGACGACCTGCTCACGCTCGCACGCGACGGCGCGTCACCTGCGTCGCCCGTCGTGGTCGACCTCGAACCGTTCGTCCAGACGTGCTGGCAAAACGTCGATACGAGAGCCGCGACGCTTCATACTGACATAGACCGGTCCATCCGCGCCGACGAGAGCCGCCTCCGACAACTGTTCGAGAATCTCGTCCGCAACGCGATCGAACACGGCGGTGACGATGTGACCGTGACCGTGGGCGAACTGCCCGACGGCTTCTACGTCGCGGACGACGGTCACGGCATCCCTGTGGCCGACCACGGAGACGTGTTTGACGCCGGCTACTCGACAGCAGCCGAGGGGACGGGCTTCGGCCTGAGCATCGTGAAACAGGTCGCTGACGCCCACGGCTGGACGGTCCGGGTAGTCAGTGGGACCGACGGCGGCGCACGGTTCGAATTTACCGACGTTGACACTGTGTCTGAATAGGGCTCCGACAGTCGTCCCGACTGTCGACTCCGAAAACGCCTAACGCCCTGGGTGCACACGGGCGGATATGGTCACGTCGAGCGCTCCCGGGAAGGTGTACCTGTTCGGGGAGCACGCGGTCGTCTACGGCGAGCCGGCGGTACCCTGCGCCATCGAGCGGCGGGTGCACGTGACGGCAACCGAGATCGACGAGGGATTGCGTATCCACGCAAATGACTTGCAACTGGATGGCTTTACCGTCGAGTACTCCGGTGACGGGGAAAGCCATCCGGACGTGGATGTCGCCGAATCGCTCGTCGAGGCCGGGATGGGATACGTCAACGAGGCGGTATCACAGGCCCGTGACGCGGCTGATGCGCCCGAAGCGGGCTTCGAGATATCTGTCGAGGGCGACATCCCGCTCGGAGCGGGGCTGGGCTCGTCGGCCGCGCTCGTCGTCGCGGCAATAGACGCGGCGACGAGAGAACTCGGTGTCGAACTGTCGGCGAGCGAGATCGCCGACCGCGCCTATCAGGTCGAACACGCGGTTCAGGACGGGCAGGCCTCGCGCGCAGATACGTTCTGCTCGGCGATGGGCGGGGCAGTTCGTGTGGAGGGCGACGACTGTCGGCGTCTGGACGGCATCGACACCCTGCCCTTCGTCATCGGCTACGACGGCGGAGCCGGCGATACCGGGGCACTGGTCGCTGGCGTCCGGGACCTGCGCGGGAAGTACGATTTCGCCGCCGACACCGTCACGGCAATCGGCGACATCGTCCGTGAGGGGGAGTCAGTGCTTGGAACGGGCGACTACGAACGGCTCGGGGAGCTGATGGATTTCAACCACGGACTGCTTTCGGCACTGGGCGTCTCCTCGCGGTCGCTGGACTCGATGGTGTGGGCGGCCCGCGACGCCGACGCCCACGGCGCGAAACTCACCGGGGCCGGCGGTGGCGGCTGTATCGTCGCGCTGGACGAGACGGATGACGCACTCACGGCGCTGAAGTACACGCCGGGGTGTGAGGACGTCTTCCGGGCCGAACTGGACACCGACGGAGTCCGGCAGGAATGACGGTCGTGCTTAAACTCGGCGGGAGCGTCATCACAGAGAAAGACGAACCTGAGACGGTCGATCGAACTGCGCTGTCGGCCGCCGTGTCAGCCATCGCCGACTCGGCAGTCGGCGAGGATATCGTCGTCGTCCACGGCGGCGGGAGCTTCGGCCACCACCACGCCGCCGAATATGGCGTTAGCACGACCGAGGGGACTCACGATGTCGACGGCGTGCAGGCCATCCACGGCGCGATGTGCCGGCTCAACGCCGCCGTCGTAGATGCGCTCTCCGAGGCAGGTGTTCCGGCCGTTCCGGTCCATCCGTTCTCGGCGGGCGTACGCGACGCCGACGGCGACCTCTCGTTGCCGACAGCGCAGGTCACGACGCTGCTGTCGGAGGGGTTCGTCCCGGTCCTCCACGGCGACCTCGTTGCACACGCCGGCGCGGGCGCGACGGTTCTGAGCGGCGACGAACTGGTCGTCGAACTCGCGCCCGCCGTCGACGCGGACCGGGTCGGTGTCTGCTCGACTGTTCCCGGCGTCCTCGACGAGGCCGGGACCGTCGTTAACCGTATCGCGGCGTTCGAGGCCGTAGAATCGGCACTGGGTGGGAGCGACGCGACGGACGTGTCGGGTGGGATGGCCGGTAAGGTCCGTGCGCTGCTCGCACTCTCGGCCCCGGCACTCGTGTTCGGTCCTGACGCACTTCCCGCCTTTCTCGCCGGTGAGAATCCGGGGACGACTATCGCTGGTGATGTCGACTTGTGAGACTGCTACTGCTGTCGGCGACTGGTCAGTCCCGGTGCGTGATGTCGTCGATATCGAGCCAACACTGGCTGACGAAGCGGTAAATCTGCTCGGTCTCGACAGACTAGTAAATTAAATATCACTTCATCAACTGTCGTAACATATTTGTCCTCTGTTATCAATTATGCGACTATGTCTGCAGTAGGTCTGACCGACGTCTATCGATACGGAACGAGGTTCCTCGGGATATTGCTTGTCGTCGCCGGCGTCGGTGGCGGCCTCATCGCTGCAGGGTACGTGTTGATACAGAACGGCTCGCTCGGCTCGCTCTCTGGGAACGCGGGCTATCGTGCGGTACTTGGCATCGTCGTCGGGGCGCTCGGTGGACTCCTGTTGCTCTCCGGCGTGCTCGGCTTGACCCACAAGCTCATCGCCGACGCAACGATGGCGGGAACGCTCGCGGCACAGACAGCACGGCGTGATGCGAGCGATGTGGCAGCCGCCAGTTCCTCGGCAAGCGACCAGCCAGCAACTGAATCAACCGATGACAGTGTTGCACCCGCTACCGAACCGGCTTCGGAGCCCGACGAGCCGACGCCAGAGCCGGCTGGGCCTGAGCCGGCGGTTTCTCAGGATACCGAGCCGGCTGCTGACCCGGCGGCTGCCGAGCCGGCGACCGACGAGCCCGAAGTGTCGGAACCGGTTGCTGACTCCGAACCGGACACTGACGCGTCCAGAGAATCGGGAATCCACGCATCCGCACAGCAACACTCCGACCCTTCCGACGCGGCAGCGCCGTCTGCTACGTCTGACACTGCGGCGGCCGGGATTGACGACGCTGCGGTGACGGCGGCCGACGAAGATCCGCTGAAGGATGCTGACTCGGCGACGGCTGATGAGCCGGTGGCAGACGATACCTCAGTGACAGATATGGGCCCCTTGGAAGCCGACGACACGTCAGAACCACCGTCGGCCGACGAGACGATGGCCCCGGCGACAGACGAAGACGCAGTGGAGACAGCCACGGCGGCCCAGGACGAACAGACATCGGAGCAACAGCCGGCCGAAAACGTTTCCCGACCGGACCCTGAGGCGGTGGACGATACCACTGCAGAGCCATCCCCGACGGATCTCGCTCGCGATTCGGAAGCGGTAGAACCCCAGTCCGAACCCAACGAGCAGTCGGACCGCGACCTACTTACTGAGGACACCGCCGAGGAACCGGAGCCCAGCACGGAACCACAGGAATGGACGCCGCCGGACCCTGCGGAGTTCGACACGGGGAGCGGGGAAGCCGCGGCGGCTGACGACTGGGGGGAGGACGAGCCAGCACCAGCCGACGACCGGAACACCGAACCTGAAGCCGATACCGAACCCACCGGCGTCGACCCATCCGATGCTGACGAAGCGGAACAGCACGACGCCGTGACTCGGGACACCCGACTACTCGATGACTCCGGTGAGACGGACACGTCCGGTGGCCCACGGACGACGGACGACCTGTTCGGCGGCGCTGATGATGACCAATCCGGAGCCGAGATTGACGAAAGCATACAGGACGATGCGGAGTCCCAGGACACGGAGACGGCTGACGAGGACTCGACGCTCGCAGACGACGGCGTCACTGGCTTCGACGTCTCCAGTGACGGCGATCCGCTCTCGGACCCCCTAGACGACGAGTAGCGACGAACCCACACCGTTTTAAGAAGCGCCGTTGTAGACCGACGTAACCGAGCGCACGGCCGCCCGTGGACTGCGGTTCGGCGGCCGGCAGACGGCGGATGTAAGTTGCGGGACGGAAGTCCCTCCCACTGCGGTTGCACAGGCTACGGGCGTACCCGACTGGCCTGGAGCGCCGACGCGGACGAAGTCGCCTACATTGCAGATACCGTCGTTGCCGTGCCCCACCGGATGCCCGCGGCCGGCTTTCCACTCGGAGCTACAACCATGGAAGTCGAAATTGCGACAATTGGCGGTTACGAGGCTGTAGGCCGACAGATGACGGCCGTCCGTGCAGGGGACGACGTCGTCATCTTCGACATGGGCCTGAACCTCTCGAAGGTACTGATTCACGACAACGTCGAGACGGAACGGATGCACTCGCTGGACCTCATCGACATGGGTGCCATTCCGGACGACCGGGTCATGTCCGACCTGGAAGGCGACGTGAAGGCTATCGTGCCGACACACGGTCACCTCGACCACATCGGCGCGATATCCAAGCTCGCCCACCGCTACGACGCACCTATCGTTGCGACGCCGTTCACCATCGAACTCGTCAAGCAGCAGATCAAGAGCGAGGAGAAGTTCGGCGTCCAGAACGACCTCGTGAAGATGGACGCCGGTGAGACCATGTCCATCGGCGAGCGCAACGAACTGGAGTTCGTCAACGTCACCCACTCCATCATCGACGCGATCAACCCCGTCCTCCACACGCCGGAAGGGTCGGTCGTCTACGGGCTGGACAAGCGGATGGACCACACGCCGGTCATCGGCGACCCCATCGACATGAAGCGGTTCCGCGAGATCGGCCGCGAGGGCGAGGGCGTCCTCTGTTACATCGAGGACTGTACGAACGCGGGCAAGAAGGGCCGTACGCCCTCCGAATCCGTGGCACGTCGCCACCTCAAAGACGTGATGGACAGCGTCGCCGACTACGACGGCGGTATCGTCGCAACGACGTTCTCCTCACACATCGCTCGTGTCAAGAGTCTCGTTGAGTTCGCCGACGACATCGGCCGCCAGCCGGTGCTGCTCGGTCGCTCGATGGAGAAGTACTCCGGCACCGCCGAACGGCTCGACTTCGTCGACTTCCCGGAGGACCTCGGGATGTACGGCCACCGCAAGTCCGTCGACCGGACGTTCAAGCGGATCATGAACGAGGGCAAGGAGAACTTCCTCCCAATTGTCACCGGCCATCAGGGCGAGCCACGCGCGATGCTTACCCGCATGGGCCGCGGCGAGACGCCATACGAGCTAGACGACGGCGACAAGGTCATCTTCTCGGCCCGGGTCATTCCGGAGCCGACAAACGAGGGCCAGCGCTACCAGTCCGAGAAGCTCCTGGGCATGCAGGGCGCCCGCATATACGACGATATCCACGTCTCGGGCCACCTCCGCGAGGAGGGTCACTACGAAATGATCGAGGCACTCCAGCCGAAGAACATCATTCCGGCCCACCAGAGCCTCGAAGGGTTCGCACCGTACGTCGACCTCGCCGAAGACATGGGCTACAAAGCCGGACGGGACCTCCACATCACCCGCAACGGCAACATGATCAAGCTCACCGAGTAAATCGATGTCCGAACGCCATCAGCAGGTCGAAGACGCGATTGTCGCCCGACGAGACCGGGTCAACGACGCCCTCCCCGAGGACCTTCCGGTCCAGAAGCCGGACCACCTCTACGAGGCGTCGCGATACCTGCTGGACGCGGGCGGGAAACGACTCCGCCCGACGGTCCTGCTGCTGGTCGCGGAGTCGTTGCTCGATGTCGACCCGCTGACGGCAGACTACCGTGACTTCCCGACGCTCGAAGGCGGGCAGGCCGATATGATGTCGGCTGCCCTCGCCATCGAGGTCATCCAGACGTTCACGCTTATTCACGACGACATCATGGACGACGACGCACTCCGCCGCGGAGTGCCGGCCGTCCACAAGGAGTACGACCTCTCAACGGCGATTCTCGCCGGCGACACGCTGTACTCGAAAGCGTTCGAGTTCCTGCTCGATACGGGCGCGGCCCCCGAACGAACCGTCGACGCGAACAAACGACTCGCGACGACGTGTACCCGCATCTGCGAAGGCCAGTCACTCGACATCGAGTTCGAGCAACGCGAGGTCGTCACGCCCGAGGAGTATCTGGAGATGGTCGAACTCAAAACGGCCGTGCTGTACGGCGCGGCCGCCTCGATCCCGGCCACGCTGCTGGGGGCCGACGAGGAGACAGTCGACGCCCTGTACAACTACGGGCTCGACGTGGGGCGTGCGTTCCAGATTCAGGACGACCTGCTGGACCTGACGACTCCCTCGGAGAAACTCGGCAAGCAACGGGGCTCGGACCTTGTCGAAGAAAAGCAGACGTTAGTGACGCTGCACGCTCGCCAGCAGGGTGTCGATGTCGGCGATCTGATCGATACGGACTCCGTCGAGGCCGTCTCGGAAGCCGAAATCGACGCCGCCGTCGAGCGCCTCCGAGAGGTGGGCTCAATCGAATATGCCCGCCAGACCGGGCAGGACCTCATCGCGAGCGGCAAGCAGAACCTCGAAGTCCTCCCGGACAACGAGGCCCGCTACCTGCTTGAGGGCATCGCGAACTACCTCGTTGAGCGCGACTACTGAGCGCGCCTGCGGTCAGTTTTCTCGCGTCGCTTCGACCCTGACTGGTGCTGGTCAGCAACTAAGACACGTCGCTCCCTAGCGACGCCTGTGACCCGATTCCTCCTCTACGGCGGCAAGGGCGGTGTGGGCAAGACGACTGTGGCGGCAGCGACGGGCCACCGGCTGGCGGCGGCGGGCCACGAGACACTGGTCGTCTCCACTGACCCTGCCCACTCGCTGGCCGACGCCGTCGAGACCGAGGTCGGCAGCGACCCGACGGAAATCCGGTCGGGGCTGTGGGGTGTCGAGGTCGACCCACAGACTGGCATCGACCGCTACCGGTCGCTGTTCGAGGCGCTCGCGTCGGAATTCTCAGATGCCGGCATTCGGATGGACGAAGAGGAGATCGCCGACCTGTTCACTACTGGCGTGATGCCCGGCAGCGACGAACTAGCGGCTATCGAGGGCATGGCGACGTACATCGAGAGCGACCGCTGGGACCGCGTGGTGTTCGACACCGCGCCGACCGGCCACACGCTCCGACTGCTCGACCTGCCGTCAGTGATGGACCGCGGTGTCGCGACGGCGATGGACCTCCGGGATCAAGTACGCCGGAAGGTCAACACCGCTCGGACGATGATGTTCGGCCCGATGGCGAGCCGGCGCGACGACGGCCCGGACGACTTCACGGAGATGCGCACGCGGATGGAGCGGGTCGGCACGGTGCTCCGGGACCCCGAACAGACGGCGTTCAGGGTCGTCACCATCCCCGAGACGATGGCCGTCCGCGAGACGGAGCGGCTGGTCGGGAAACTCCGCGAGTTCAACGTGCCGGTGACGACACTCGTCGTGAACAAGGTCATCGAGGACGTCGACGACTGTCAGCGGTGTCAGGGTAGGCAGGCGGTTCAGGAAGATGCTATCGCGCGGCTTCGGGAGTCGCTTCCCGAACTGGATATCTGGACGATTCCCGACCAGTCCGGCGAGGTAACTGGACTGGCCTCGCTGGAGCAGGTCGCGGACTCGTTGGGTGCTGTTGAATGACCACTCTTCGTTTGCGGGGAACCGTCCTGCGTAGAATACACAGCCCGTCTGCGAACGTACCAACCGGAAAACACATGCGGCCAGAGATGAGTTGCTTGCGTCATGAATCTGCGTCCGCTTCTTGCGGTGTTTCTCATTATTACTGTCGGCATCGTAGCTTCGCTACTCCTGTTTCCAACCCTTTCTGCCCACAGCGGCCCGCCAGATGTAACGACGACTGACACGCCGACGATTGATCCATCTGTTCCAGCACCATACCAAGGAACGAAAGCTGACCCCTCTGTCGTCATCCAAGTCGGTACAACTGGGAATGGGTTGCCGATTCAGGTTTGGAATGATAGCCCGATGAATCAAACCGTATCCGTCGAACTAGTACATAATGACAGCGACTCTTCAGTCGTAACCCGTACAGAAACACTCCCACCGAACGGGACACTTTGGTTAGAAATTCCATCTCCAGGGTACCTCCTCACAGTGACGGACGAGTCAACACAGACGACTGGAACGTACCCAGTAACAACTGACCATTTCGACTGTAATTCCCGGTTTGCAGAAATCCGTATCGATAGCAACGGAACAGTCGATTCTCGGACCGTCTCCACCAGTGTGGGCTGTTGACGGTGCTCGCTGTACTAACCAGTGTGACTGCACCCCGTACTGAGTGAAACGAATCGTTGTCGACATAGGGCTACGTGAACTGCTTGCTGACACCCCGCCCCCATAGCTGGCCCAACCCGACGGCGTTTTGACCCTCCCAGTCGCAGGTCCCGGTAATGGACGACGAGCTGCGAGACCGAATCACGGAGGCAGCGGAGACAAACGCCCTCCTCAACGCGGTCAAACACGACAGCGAGGCACAGGTCGGCGCAATAATGGGCCCGCTCATGGGTGAGAACCCGGAGTTCCGCGAGCATGGCGACGAGATTCCGGGCGTCATCGCGCCGGTCGTCGAGCGGGTCAACGGGATGGACGCCGACGAGCGCCGCGAGCGGCTGGCAGAGTTAGCGCCGGACAAACTCGAAGAGTTAGAGAGCGAGGACGAGGGCGATGACCACCCGCTGCCGGACCTGCCCAACGCTGAGGAGTACGACACCGTTCGAATGCGCGTCGCGCCCAACCCCAACGGCCCGTGGCACATCGGCCACGCACGGATGGCTGCCGTCGTCGGCACGTACAAGCAGCGCTACGACGGGGAGTTCATCTGCCGCTTCGACGACACCGACCCCGAGACGAAGCGACCGGACCTCGACGCCTACGACGCGATTCTGGACGCCATCGACTATCTGGGCTTCGAACCTGACGACGTGGTCAACGCCAGCGACCGTGTCGAGACGTACTACGAGTACGCCCGCGAACTCATCGACAAGGGCGGAGCCTACACCTGCTCGTGCCCGCAGGGAGAGTTCTCTGACCTGAAGAACAACGGCGAAGCCTGTCCCCACCGCGACAAGGACGCCGAGACCACGCGCTCGGAGTTCGAAGCGATGGTCGACGGCGAGTACGACAGCGGCGAGATGGTGCTTCGGGTCCGGACCGATATCACCCACAAGAATCCCGCGCTGCGGGACTTCGTCGCCTTCCGGATGGTCGACACACCCCATCCGCGCGAAGCGGCCGAAGAGTACCGCTGCTGGCCGATGCTCGACTTCCAGAGCGGGCTGGACGACCATCTGCTGGGTGTCACGCACATCATCCGCGGCATCGACCTGCAGGACTCCGCGAAGCGCCAGCAGTTCGTCTACGACTACTTCGACTGGGAGTACCCCGAAGTCATCCACTGGGGCCACGTTCAGGTCGACGCCTACGACGTGCCGCTCTCAACGTCGAGCATCGCCGAACTCATCGAGGATGATGAACTGGCGGGCTGGGACGATCCGCGAGCGCCGACCGTCGCCAGCCTCGAACGGCGCGGCATCCGCGGTGAGGCGGTCGTCGATGCGATGATTCAGTTGGGGACGTCCACCTCGAACGTCGACCTGGCGATGTCGTCGATCTACTCGAACAACCGTGACCTCATCGACGATGACTCGGACCGGGCGTTCTTCGTCCGGGACAGCGACGACCACGGTGGCCTCGTCGAGCGTCAGATCGTCGGCGGGCCGGACGCCGGCGAACCGCCGCTGCACCCGGACTACGAGGAGCGTGGCCGCCGCGAGATTCCGGTGACGAACGGCGTCGCCGTCGAGGGCGACGACTTGCCGGACCACGGCGAGCGCATCTGGCTCAAGGGGTACGGCTGTGTACGCCACACCCGCGATGCGTTCGAGTACACCGGTGACGACATCGACGCGGTCCGCGAGGAGGGCGTCGACGTGATTCACTGGGCACCGGCCGACGGCCCGCGGCTCCGCCTCCGGACGATGGACGGCGACGTGTCAGGCGTGGCCGAACCGGGGCTGTTCGGCTACGACGCCGACGAGGTCGTCCAGTTCGAGCGTATCGGCTTCGCCCGACTCGACCAAGTTGCCGACGAGGCCGAAGCGGAGTCCGTCGCGTACTTTACACATCCCTGAGGCTGTCGTCGCGGTCCGTGGCCAGGTTCTCTGTCTCGACGCCGCTGAACTCGAAGCGAGCACCGCCGTCTTCGCTATCGGTGATCGTTAGCTCCCAGCCGTGGGCCTCGGCAATCGTCTTCACGATCGCCAGGCCGAAGCCGGTGCCCTCATCGTCGGTACTGTAGCCCGATTCGAGGACGTCGTCGCGCTGGTCCGGCGGAATCCCCGGGCCGTCGTCGGCGACGTAGAACCCATCTTGCGTAGCGCCAAGCGTGATGGTAACCGTCCCTGCACCGTCGGTCGCCGGGCCTGCTTCGGGAGTGGAGTCGTCCCTGCCGTGTTCCACGGCGTTCTGAATGAGGTTCTGGAACAGTTCGGCCAGACGTTCACGGTCGGCCAGCACGCGTTCTGGCGGGTCCTGAACGCGACGTTCGGCCGCGTTCGTGGGTGCGGCGTTCCACGCCTGTACGAACGTCTCCCGAAGCGCCACCGGTTCGGGATCGCTGATGTCACGCCCCTCGCGGGCCAGCGTCAGGGTGTGGTCGATAAGTCCCTCCATCCGGTCCAGAGCATCCGCCGCGGCCGTTATCGACTCGCGTACCTCCGGGTCGGCGTCCTGTGAGGCCAGCTCCAAGTGACCGCTGGCGACCTGCAGGGGGTTCCGGAGATCGTGGGAGATGAGGCTGGCGAACTCGTCCAGCCGTTCGTTCTGGCGTTCCAGCTGTCGCTCCCGACGCTTCCGCTCGGTGATGTCCGTCACCACAGAGACGCTGCCGACCACGGAGCCGCTGAGGTCGCGAATCGGTGCGGCGGCAAGGCTCACGTCGACACGGCTTCCGTCCTTTCGTTCGAGTTCCGTCTCGTGGCCCGACAGGCGCTCGCCTTCGAGTACCCGGGCGTGACGTTCGGCCGTCCGCCGTCGGTTCTCCTCCGGGATAACCGGAACCCTGTCGCCCAACACTTCGTCGGCACGCCAGCCGAACAGCTCCGTCGCGGCGGGGTTCCAGACCTCGACCGTCGCGTTGGCGTCAAGTGCAACGATCGCGACCGGGGCAGCCTCGACCAGCGTTTCGAGCCGCTCAGTCGTCACTGCGAGTTCGGACTCGATCTCCTTCCGCCGTGAGATGTCTCGGACGATACCGACGCGGCCGGACTCACCGCCGGCCAGCTCGATGTCCGCCGCGTCGACTTCACAGGGGACCTGTTCGCCGGTAGCGGTCCGGATCAGGAACTCCGCCGAGCCGTCGTCCAGCGGCTCGGTTTCCATCTGTCCCAGCACCGTCCCGAAGCGCTCGCCGACGAGACTGTCCTCGACGGTGCCGACCAGCTCGGCGAACGGGTCGTTGTACGTGACAAATTGGTCGTGCTCGTCGAGGACGTAGACGGGTTCGCTGACGCCCTCGAAAATCGTCTTGTACTGCGTCAGCCGTTGCTCGCGTTGCTTCCGCTCCGTGACGTCTCGGAGAACGACGAGCCGGCCAACGAGCCCGTCGAACCGGTCGGTAAACGGCGTCACTTCGAGTTCGACGAACCGCTGCTGACCGTCCACGGAAAGTGCGAGTTCTGACCAGTCCGACTGCCCGTCGTCCGCAATCGTGAGACTGTCCCAAGTCGGAATGACGGCGTCGACCTGCTGGCCCACGAGCTTCTCCTCGGGGCCAGCGAGGAGGGTTTCGGCCGCCGGATTCGCATGGCTGATGCGGCCGTCGGTGTCCACGACGAGCGTTCCGTCGCCCATCTGTTCGACGATAGTTTCTTGAGCCGCCGGCACCGGGTCGAGTGTCTTGAACGTGTAGAGGCCGGTCGTCATCGCTATTCCGGAGACGCCCCAGGCGAAAATCGTGGCGTCCTCGGGGATCTGTAGGAAGTACTGCTGGGTCAGCGCAATGGTCCACGGGGCCAGCGCCGCGACGAGGACGGCCGCGGCCTGTGTCCGGTACAGGTGTCGCGAGCGGACGAACAACTGTATGAGAACGATTGTTCCGGCAAGCGCCGCGATCAGAATCGTTGCCATGTGGGCGATAAACACTGCCGTGAGGCCAGTCCCGGGTGCCACCACCAGCGACCCCACGGAGCCGCTGGGTGGGAGTTCGAACAACGAGACGCCCGGAAAGACAAACACGACCACCAGCAACACTGGGTCAAGCGATAGTAGCCCGACGGCTCGCCGCGTCACCGTTCGGTCGAAGTCGGCGTACTGCAGTGCGGCGGACAGCCACGCGATGGCAACCGCACCCTGCGCGATGGTCGCGACCTGCCGGGCAGGCAACTGCGTCGACAGCGTCGTCGCAGTGATGTCGACAGCGTAGCTGGCCGCACCGACCGCTAGAGCGAGATGAAACACCACCATCGGCGTCCCGCCAGGCTCCTCGCGTTTGCGCCACGCGAGCAACAGAAAGACCGCAGAAAGTACCGCTAGAGCCCACAGAACCGTCACAAAGCGGCCGTACATCGTTCCACAGTTTATTGCCGTGTTATCACTTTATTTTATCGGTCGATGGCCTACCGATAATAAAAAGCCGCTTGGCTGTGGTCAATTCCCTGTTTCCTCGAACCTGGTGTGCTATTTCGATACGGGGGATCGGACTACAGCAGCACTTCTCTGACTGCTGATGTGTTACTAAGTGATATGATATTCAATCTCTTGATTAACAAGATTTTTGTAGAACCGCAACACTAGTGTCAAATGGATGCGAGGTGATGGCCAATGGCCCTGCCAACAACCACACCGAGTTCCTGGATGCGTGGTCTGGACCTTCCGTCCCGCCTGTTCGAAACCGGTAGTGACGACTACGAACTGTACGAGGAAGACGACGAGTTCGTCCTCAACGTCGAACTCCCGGGCTTCGACGTCGCGGACATTGACGTCTTCTGGGACGACGGCATGCTAAACATCGCTGCCGAGCGTAAGGACGAACAGCGCGGCGAGCGTCGGACCTACCACCGACGCTTCCGGTTCCCGAAGCGCGTCGACGACGAGGGAATCGCCGCGAACTACACGAACGGTATCCTCGAAGTGCGCCTGCCCGTCGAGACGGGTGCGGTAGCCCGCGGTAAGCAGATCGAGGTCGAAGGCTGACCGTCGGGACGCAGGCGTACCGCCCGATAACCGACTTTTTCGCCTCGTTCAGCACGATACAGCTGACTGTCAAGCAAGTCACCAACAGATAGCGAGTGGGATGGCGGTGTCGACACGGCATTCCACCCCGACTCTGCCGAGGGTCGAGAGCTGATAGCGTCGGGCTTATGTCCGCGACGGCCCGACTGTCGCCCGTGACAGACCGCGCCCCGGAGTCAGTGACAGTGCAGCGTGATATCCCGTTCCACGAGGTGGACGGCGAGACGCTGACGCTCGACCTGTACGACGCAGCGGCGGCTAGCGGCCCGAAACCGGTCGCCGTGCTCGTCCGCGGCGGCGCGTTCACGTTCGGCGACAAGGGCGAGTTCGCCCGGCACGCGCTCGATCTCGCCGCGGACGGCTTTCTGGTCATCGAGCCGCAGTATCGCCTCGCACCGGAATCGACGTTCCCGGCGGCGCTGGTCGACGTGAAAGCCGCTATCGAGTGGGCTCGGACGGAAGGCGAAAGCTACGGCGCAGACACGAGCCGTATCGTCGGTGTCGGCCATTCGGCGGGCGCGAATCTCGTCGTTCTGGCTGCGCTGACGGCGGACGAGCCCGGGTTCGAACCCGAACTGTACCCCGGCGCGTCCTCGGCGCTGTCGGCCGCCGTCGGCTACGCCGGCGTCTACGACTTCCACGCGCTCGACAACGCTACCGACGTTACCGAAGGCGAGGGCCACCGCGCGTACCTCGGTGGCGGGCCCGATGACGAACCTGCGGCCTACGACCTCGCCTCACCGGTCGGGCAGGTGAACACCGACGCCCCACCGACGCTGTTGCTCCACGGCACCGACGACGATGTCGTGCCGCCAGCCCAGTCCGAACTGTTGGCCGACGCCCTCGGTCCCATGACCGATGTGGTTCACGAGACAGTGCCGTCGGACCACGGCTTCCCCTTCCATGGGGCCCAGTACGACGACGTGTACGAGCGGACTGTCGAGTTCATCCGGCGAGTCGGAACCGGCGGGCCGGACACTGGCGACGCGACAGGGACGGGCGAGGACACCGGCTTGCCTGGCGGCAACCTGCCCGGGCCGACCGACCGCATCGACGACCTCGGACCGGCAGACACTCGTGGACCGGATCGCCGCGACGGCCCCGGATTCTGACGGTCAGGTCGAAAAGTTAAGTAGCTCGCAAAAGTGAGATAAGATACCAATGGCCATAGACCCGGAGTTCGAGGAGAACCGCGACGTTGTCGAACAGCACGATGGACATGATGTCTGGGGACCGGTCGACGAACCCGAGGAACTGGGCATTCATGGGACACACGTCGCCGTCGACTTCGATATCTGCATCGCCGACGGGGCGTGTCTAGAGGACTGCCCCGTCGACGTGTTCGAGTGGGTCGACACGCCGGACCATCCGGAGAGCGAAATCAAGGCCGACCCCGCCCATGAGGAGCAGTGCATCGACTGCATGCTCTGTGTCGACGTGTGTCCGGTCGACGCCATCGACGTGGACCCGGGCCGCGCCGGTCGTATCTGAGCTGCCGGACCCAACTATTTTCGCGAGTTCGCAGTAGCCACATCCCGAATATAAGCGGTTTGGGGCCGTCAGCCCGTGAGAATACTTTGCGTTGACGGATTCTGCGTCCCCTGAGACAGGGCCACCGACATGTCACTTGTATTGTAAACATACATTTATTACATATTCTTGTGTGACATTCACATACGAGGGTTATGGTACCATGCATACAGTCGTTATGACAAAGGGCGTTCCGGACTTCCGCGAGGGACAGGTGTCGTTCGACGAGGACGGTCACCTCGAACGGGGGAAGACACCGACGGTGATGAACCCCAACGACAAGCACGCGCTCCGGGCGGCGTTCCAGACAAAAGTCCGCAACGGCGGCCACGTCTCGCTGATGAGCATGGGGCCGCCGGGCTACGAGGAGGTCCTGCAGGAAGGGATGCGAGACGTGTACGCCGACGACCTGTATCTCCTCTCGGACCGCGAGATGGGGGCCGCGGACACCTGGGCTACCGCGATGACTGTCGCGACCGGCCTCCAGAACCTCGACGAGCAGCCCGATCTGGTGTTTGCCGGGTTCAAAACGGCCGACGGTGAGACGGGCCACACCGGCCCACAGACCTGCTGGTGTCTGGACTGGCCGATGATAACTCACGTCCTCTCGCTCGATATCGACGAGGACGCCGGCACCGTCCGGGCTAAACGGCTGGTCGACGGGGATATCTCCGAGATCGAGACGGTCGAAGCACCGATGCCGTGTTTCATCGTCGCCGACCCCGAGTTCGAACCGACCTACCGAAAGGCGAGCCACCGGCTGAAGCACAAGGACCTCCGCGAGGAGACCCAGCAGCGGGCCGAGGAGTACGAGGAACACCTCACGGTCTGGGACCACGAAGACCTCAACCTCGACCCGGACTACATCGGTCTAGACGGCTCACCGACCATCGTCTCCGGCGTCGACCCGATTCCCAAGGCTCCCTCCGAGCGGGAGGCGACGATGATCGAAGCCGACGAGCGCGAGGCGCTGGAACCGGTGCTGGACGAACTTACCCCCTACGCGGCGGGTGACTGACCATGCCTGAAATCGACCCCACAGAACACGAGATCGCCGAGCTGGGCCCGAAAATCAAAGACGTCGACGACGCCGACGAGCTCCGGGCGATGCTGGAACTGGAGGAAGACGGTGAGGACCGCATGCCCGTCAAGACGCTCATCGAGGACCGCATCGACAAGGTTGAGAGTGACGACGACGGCGAAATCGATCCGGAAACCGTCGACCTGTCGGCCCTCACTGTCGCCGACGTGGCGAACATGGTGCGAGAGGTCGACGACGCCGACGTGCTCCGGGACCTGCTCGAACGCGAGAAAGCGGGCCAGGACCGCAAGACGGCGAAATCGCAGATCGAGAGCCGCATCGAATCTGTCGAAGGAACCGGTGAGGGCGAGGGTGAGGAGACGGCAGAAGTCGAGTACGTCCCACCGGCGGAGAAGTACCCGGACCTCGACCACCCGACCAACGACAAGCAGTGGGTCGAGGGGACCGTCGGCGCGGAGTACCGCGACATGTGGGTGTACTGCGAGACCCAGGCCGGCGAACTCGTCGACGTGTCGAAGGAGATGCTCGGGAAGGCTCGCGAACTGATGGACGACTACAACGCAGCGTACGACGAGGAGGAGCGCGTCGTCGCCGTGCTTATCGGGGCCAACGCGAGCGACCACGTCGAGGATGTCGTCGCCTGCGGCGCGGATCTCGTCGTCTATCACGAGGACGACCGCCTTGATCGCTTCCGCCACCAGCCCTACACCGAAATCTTCTGTAACATGGCTCGCGCCGGCGGCGACCTGGCCGTCGAGGGCCGTGAGGAAGTCGAGTGGAAGGACTACCACGAGCCGCGCTACACCGTCTTCCCGGCCACGAACAACGGTCGGGACCTCTCGGCGCTCGTCCAGGGCGAACTCGACTCCGGATTAGCGTCGGACTGCTCGGGGCTGTACATCGAGAGCGCGATGATCTCGAACCCCGCGAAAGTCGGCACCGCCGGGGACAAGAAGGAGTTCGAGCGCGTGCTGCACATGAAGCGCCCGGACTTCTCCGGGTTCGAGTATTCGACGATTCTCTGTATCGACAAGCCCAACCGGGATTTCCACCCGCAAGGGGCGTCAGTGATTCCGGGGAGCTTCGAGATGCCCGAACCGGACTACGAACGCGACGGCGAGGTCGTCGACTACGAGATGGACCTCGACGAGGCGTGGTTCCAGGTCGAGGTCGAGGAGTACGACCGTCTCTCCGGCGATGTCGACCTCACCGGCCACGATGTCATCGTCGCTGTGGGCCGCGGCATCGGTGACGACCCGACGCGGGGCATCGAGCAGGCGCTGGACCTCGTCGACGCCTTCGAGGACGCCGATCTGGGACTATCCCGCGGGGTCATCACCTCGTCGTACTCCTTCGACGGCCACGTCGAGCAGTACGTCACCGAGGAGCGCCAGATCGGCGAGTCCGGGCAGGAGGTCGAACCGGACGTGTACATCGCTACGGGCATCTCCGGGGCGATCCAGCACAAGGTCGGCTGCGACGAGTCCGATACGATCATCGCGATCAACACTGACCCGGACGCCGATATCCGCGACTTCTCGGACTATCTCATCGAGGGTGACCTGTTCGAGGTCCTGCCACAATTGACCGAGGCGGTCGAATCCGGTGAACTGGGTGCGATGATGGAGGCCAGCGATGACTGACGCCGCCGAGGAGTACGAGGCTGTCGTCGTCGGCTGTGGTCCGGGTGGGGCCGCCGCGGCGGCGACGCTCGCGCGGAACGGCGTCGAGACGCTGGTGCTCGAACGCGGCGTCGATGCCGGCTCGAAGAACGTTTCTGGCGGGCTCATCTACGCCGAGGAGTCGGCACCCTACACCATCGACGGGCTGTTTCCGGACTTCCGCGAGGAAGCGACGGAGCGACCGGTGACGGAGAACATCATCCACAACATCGCCGGCGACAAGGTGAAATCCTTCGACATCGGCGACCTGCACCACCACGACACGGCGTGGGCCGACGCAGTACTCCGTCGGAAGATGGACTCATGGCTCGCCAAGCAGGTCCACGAGCGCACCCGGGAGACCGGCGGCGGCCTGCTGACCGAGGTCCACGTCACCGGCCTGCTGCGTGAACGGGGCGAAATCGTCGGCGTGACGACCGAGGAACTGGACCCGATCAAGGCCGACATCGTCGTGGCGGCTGACGGCGTCAACTCCGAACTCGCCCGCGATGCCGGGCTGATGGACTGGGAAGAGCCGGAGGAGTGGTTCCAAGGCGTCAAGGCGGTCGTCGATATGGAACCGGAAGTCATCAACGACCGGTTCGACGTGGCCCCCGACGACGGCGCAGCCCACCTGTTCTCGGGCGACCTGTTCGACGGCGTCCGCGGCGGCGGCTTCCTCTACACCAACGAGTCCTCGCTGTCTATCGGCACCGTGTTCCACCTCGATTCCATCGCCGAGGAGCGGGCTGAACCCCACGAACTGCTCGACAGCCTGCTCACGCATCCGCTCATGGCCCAGTGGCTCAGCGACGAGTACGACGAGCGCGAGTACAGCGCGAAACTCGTCCCGGACTCGAAGAAGGCGGCCCATCCCTCGCCACACGAAGACCGCCTCGTGCTGGTCGGCGACGCTGCCGGCCAGATGCAGGCCCAAGGCCCCATCATCAAGGGGATGAACCACGCGGTCACCGCCGGAGCGCTGGCCGCCGAGGCCTTCGCCGACGCGAGGGCACGAGACGACCCGTCTCAGGCCGGCGACCTGTACGAAAAGAAACTCCACGACGAGGGCGTCATGGACAAGCTCCGGCCGACCGGGTACAAGGTGTTCGGACAGCTCGGTGAACTCGGTCCCGTCGACGACCTCTCGAACGCTATCGCCGAGTCCGCCGTCGGCCGGTTCGGGGTTCGCGCGGCGGCCGGACTGCTCGAACGGGCCTACGCCTCGCCGCGCATGGTGTCGATGATCCCCGACACCAAACTGCCATACGTGACGCTACCGACGGTCATCGCCGAGGAACTGGGCGAGCCCGTGACCGACGAGAACACCGTCTCGCCACCGGATCTGGGCGACCGCATCGGCGACCTGACCTACGACGTGGGCGACCCGCACATCGAACTGGTCGACAAGTCGTTCGAGGCCTCGGGCACCGCTGTCACGGCCTGTCCGGTCAGTGCCGAGGACTTCGGCGGCGGCTGTTACCGCGACGAGATGGTCCAGACCAACGGCAGCGAGGAACACCTCGTGAGCCTCGACACCCAGCCCTGCGTCGAGTGTGGCACCTGTGCCATCGTCGCCGACACCGAGTGGGAACACCCCGCTGGCGGGAAAGGCGTGGAGTTCAATCAGGGGTGACCCGTTCGGTGATGAGTGGCCAGTACGACGACCGCCTTCGGACGCTCTCCCGCCAAGCGGAGCAGACCCGCGAGTCGCTGGACCCCGACCCGCCGGACGAGGAGCGCGCGATGGAATTCCTTCGGGAAGGGTTCGGCCCCACGGTAGCTCTGTACTGTGAGGCCCGGACCGGCGGGTCGTGGGTCCGCTTCTCCGAGTCGGAGTTCAAGCGGCTCGAACGGACGATGAACGACTGGCTGGACTGCTACGCCGCCTGCTACGGCGTGGAGTTAGCCGGCACCTACAGCGTCAGAGCGGCCGCAGAGCTGCTCGTCGATACACACAACGCTCGCGACGTGGCAGTGCTTCTGACCGGCGTTCCGGACCAGTAGCGACCGTTTGCCTAGATGTGAATGGTTTTTGATAAAGGATTAAGTACTGTGTCGTGGTAGCTAATACCATGGAGCTAACAGAGCCACTGCAGTTCGACCACGAGGATCGACGGGACATCTACGAGTACGTCGAATCACACGGGTCCGTCGAACCGAGAGCGGCCCGGTCGGCGCTGCAGATGGACCCGCGGCCGTTCGGCCATCACGTCGCGATACTCAAACGCGACGGCGTGCTGGAGGATATCGACGGGGAACTCCGCGTCGCCTACAACGACACTGTCGAAGAGGAGTTCGAGGCCGACGACATCGAGTTCACCATCCGCCAGGCGCGACAGGAGGATCTGACCGGACTCGTTGGAGCCATCCGGGCCGCAATCGGCGGCGGTGAGTACGTTGACGCGGAGACCGTCGCCGACGTGGTGGACAGCGAGGGTGTGTTGCTCCGACACAACGAACTGGAGTCGCGCATCTTCTTCGTCGCCTGCATCAACGACGACGTGGTCGGGTGGGTCCACCTCAAACATCCCGAAGTCGAGAAGCTCAGCCACACGGCAGAGCTAACGCTGGGTGTACTCGAACGGTATCGTGGCCACGGCATCGGCTCGCAGTTGCTCGCCCGGGGGACCGAGTGGGCGTCGTCGAACGGCTACGAGAAGCTCTACAACTCCGTCCCATCGACGAACGAGGACGCGATCGAGTTCCTCGAAGGCCACGGCTGGGACATCGAAGCCATCCGCGAGGATCACTACAAATTCGGCGATGAGTACGCCGATGAGGTGATGATGGAGGTCGACCTCTAACTCGGCCCCAGCGCCCGAATCGTCGTCCGAGCCAGCTCCCCGTCGACCTGCTGTGGCACAGTTAGCAGAAGCCGGTCGATGACAGCTCTGTCCGCAATCCTATCCCGTTTCTCCCGTGCCTGTTCCGGCGTCCCGGCGATGCCGAGGTCAGCCGTCAATTCGTCAGTGACGAGCTCCGTCGCCTCGCCGCGGTCACCCGCCTGCCAGGCGTCGGCGATGCGCTCCGCCCGGTCCGGATATGTCTCCGCGACCGCTCGACGGTATCCCTCGCCGCTGCCGACGTAGTAGGCGATGTGCTGCCGGAGTTCCTCGGTGGCTCGCTCGGCATCCTCGTGGACCACTGCCGGCACGTACGGTGCGACGGTGATCTCGCTTGGGTCGCGGTCGGCATCGCGTGCGGTCTCGGCGATGTAATCGAACGACGCTTCGAGTTCAGAGAAGGGAACCATGTGTGGGAGCCAGCCGTCGGCGAGTCTGGCGACGACCCGCCTGTTGGCCGGCCCGAGGGCGGCGTGGTACACTGGCACGTCACGATCCAGCGGCGGCACGCCGCTGACAGAGACCACCTCGCCATCGTAGGTCACTCGCTCGTCGCTGGTCATGAGTTGTTTGATGATATCGATAGTCTCGTGGGCGCGGCGGACCGGTCGTTCAAATTCCATGCTGTGCATGTTCTCTATCGACCGGGCTGTACTCGTTCCCAGACCCAGCACTGCCCGCCCGTCCGAGACCCTGTCGAGGGTCGTCGCTGTCATCGCCAGCACGGCCGGTGACCGCGAGAAGACGTTGAGTATCGCGCTTCCGATTTCGATGTTCTCAGTCCGTGTCGCGATGTCCGTGAGTTCGACGACGGAGCTAGCGCCCCACAGTTCGTTCAGCCAGACCGAGTCGTAACCGTGGTCTTCGGCTTCGACGGCCAGGTCGATTGTGCTGTGGTCCTCGACGCGTGGCACGACGACTCCCAGATGCATGGTGTGACCGACTGCTGGAAACCTAATAAAGAATCGTGTTAATACATCTCAGCGCTTCACAGCTACCGCCGCGCTCACTCCTGACCGATCATTCGTTCCTGCTCTTGCCAGTACTCTTCGCGGAGTTCGTACTTCTGGATTTTCCCGGTCGCCGTTTCAGGAAGCGAGTCCCGGAAGTCGATGCCGGCGGGGACCTTGTAGCTCGCGACGCGTTCTCTGAGGAAATCCAGAATATCCTGTTCGGTCACGTCGCTGTCGGCCGTCGGGACGACAATTGCCATCGGCGTCTCACCCCAGTCCTCGCTCGGAGCCGGAATGACCGCGGCTTTCAGCACATCGGGGTGGTCGTACAGTTCGTCTTCCAGCTCGATCGAGGAGATGTTCTCGCCTCCGGAGATGATGATATCCTTCCGGCGGTCCATGATCTGTATCATCCCGTCGTCGTCCCACGTCGCGAGGTCGCCGGTGTGGAAGTACCCCTCGATGCGGTCGTTGAATGCCTCCTCGGTGATCTCGGGCTTGTTGAGATAGCGGTCCATCACCTGATTGCCCTGCACCACGATCTCACCGATGGTTGCACCGTCGTGTGGTACGTCGTTGCCGTCCTCGTCGACGACGCGGATATCGGTACACAGCACCTCCGAGCCCTGCTTGACCTTGAGTTCACGGCCCCGTTCGGCGATGCGCCGCGGGGAGTTGCTGGTTGTGATGATCGGGGCCGTCTCGGTCAGGCCGTAGATGTGGATGATGCGCCAGCCGAACTCGTCTTCGACGCGCTCGATGGTCGCCGTCGCCGGGGCGCTACCGGCCGTCGCGATTCGTACGTCGTGGTCCCCCTGTGTCACTACGTCGCCGTCGTTTGCTCGGTAGTGCTGGATGAGTTTGTTCAGCACTGTCGGCGCACCACACATGAACGACACGTCGTACTCACGGACCCGGCGGAAGGTGTCCGCGGCATCGAAGGTCCGCTGGCAGACGTGCGTCCCGCCGGTTCCGGTGATGGCGTAGGTGTGGCCCCAGCCGTTGCAGTGGAACATCGGGAGCGTCCAGAGGTACGTGTCGTCGTCGCGTATCTCCATGTGCTGATTGAGGACCAGCGAGTGCCAGCTTTCGGTCCGATGGGTCCTGACCACGCCCTTCGGGTCCCCCGTAGTACCGGACGTGTAGTTGATGCTGGCGTCGTCGTCCTCGGTCATGTCCGGTCGGTCCGGTTCGGCAGTCGGCTGCCCGTCGAGGATACCGCTGTAGGCGTCCCATTCGCCGTCGATACGGTCGGGCTTGTAGCCGATGTACGTCTCCGCAGGGATGTCGTCCCGTACCGGCTCGACCTTCTCCGCGAAATCGTAGTCGGCGATGACCGTCGCAGCTTCACAGTCGTTCAGGATATACTCGATTTTCGCAGGGTCGAGCCGGTAGTTCAGCGGGACAAACACCGCGCCGAGTTTGTTCGTCGCGTACAGCGTCTCGATGAAGTAGTGTGTGTTCGGCGCGAGGAGGGCCACGCGACTCCCCTTGGAGACGCCCCGGTCCGACAGTGCGTGTGCCAACTGGTTGATTCGCTCGTTTACCTCCGCGTACGTGTACTCGGTGCCGTCGTGGGCGACGATGCTGGTCGCGTCGTCGTAGATGTCCGCTGCACGGTCGATGAAGTCGGTGGTGAGCATCTCGCGTTTCATGATAACACGCCTCACTTGTCGTATTCAATCCCAATTATTATTATATTTTCTTCGTGAACGTTTGGCAGCCCGCCGATCTAGTACCTACGTGTGAATTAAAGAGTCAATTCCGACGACAGCGGCCTACGGCCACTCGTCCTCGTGGCCGTCCATCGGCGACGGGACGACGCCGTCCTTCTGCGCCCAGACGCGGGCGTGGGCCGGACACACTTTCCGGTTCGCATCCCAGGGGATGTGGAGTTCGACCGCGGCTTCGGTTTCGCAGCCGTCCTCCGCACACTGTGTCATAGGAGCGCGACGGCAATCATAGTGACCAGTATCGATGCGGTCAGCAGGGCCTGAACGACGCTGGAGGCCAGCATCCCAGCGGTGGTTACCAGTGCTGCCTTCGCGCTCCCTCTCGCGTCCTCCTGCCGATAGAACTCGACGACAAACACCGTCCCGGCGACGCCCAGCAGGATACCGAGCGGGCCGGTGACGAAAAAGAGGACGAGCGCCACGACGCCAGCGAGGGCCGCCGTCCAGTTCGACGCTCCGCCGACGCGCGCGGCGACGGCCCCGCCCGCGATGTCGACGGCCCACGTCAGCAGGCCGACCAGCGTCAACAGGGCCAGCAAAAGCGTCCCGGGGTTAGTCATGCCGCTGGCGATCCAGTACAGGTACACGCCGGCGAGCGAGACGAGCGCGCCGGGGACTTGGGGCGTGAGGCTACCGATGACACCGCCGACCAGTAGGGCGAACGCGAGTACAAACAACAGCGTTTCGAGGCCAACCAGGCTCATAGGTGTCTGTCGAGTTCCTCCTGTACCCAAGGGTCGCCGTACAGACGCGTCAACCTTTCGACTATTCCGCCGAGTGTGCGCATACACTCACGCTCGGAGACGAACGCCAGCTCCTCGGCGACGGCCGACCATGGATGTGCCTGCAAGACTTTTCGGACGAGCAGGCGTTCCTCCTGCGCTGAGAGCGCGGTCGCGTCGGCCGGGTCCGACAGACGTCGGCGGGTGAGTTCACGGAACGGTTTCGGGTTCGTGTCGAGGACTGACGCGCCGCCGGGGACGCCGGCGACCAGCCGCCAGTCCCACTCCGAGAGCGATACCGGCCGCTCGCCGTCGGTCGCTCGAAGCACGGCCCGAACAACGTCAGGGTCACAGTCGTCGAGTGGGTCCGACAGTACCGCCGCGATTCGGTTCTGGAACCACTCCCCGTGACGCGCCGCGAGCGCCGCCCCATCGTCGGAACAAGGGTCGAGCATTACCACGGAGTACTCGCCGCTGGTCGCGTTCCGCGAGGTTGCGAGGTGGACGGTGTTGTAGCCGTTGTCTGCCCAGAAGCGGACGAGTTCCGGCGTTGCACCGTAGCTGACTCCAAGCCAGTCCACGTGGTCGGTGAACTCCGCCTTGATCTCCGAGAGGAGTTTGGAGCCGAGCCCGCGAGACCGGACCGCGGCGTGGGTCGCGATGCGGAGGACCCGTTGGCCGACCGGAACCCCGGCGGCTTCGTCACGGAGTTGTGTCGACAGCACGTCCGGGAGCATATTCCCGCGGACCCGCCCGCCCTCGTACATCGTGGCCCGGGTCGACGCCGAGAGCCCGCCTTCCTGTGCCAGCAACGCCACTGCCACGACGTGGCCTTCGTGGGTCAGCGCCCTGACGGTGAGGTTCGGTGCATCGAGCAGTCGGGCCAGGTCCGAGGGTTCCGTCCGGTAATGCGCCAGCACGAGCAGGCCAAACACCTCCCGGAGTAGATGTTCGTCGGGGAGCAGGTCCGCCGCTGACAGGCGCCGATACTCGACGGTTTCCGGCGTCGCATCTTCGATGAGCTGGTCGACCGGCGGGCGAGCGTCCAGCAACAGCGCCCGGAACGCCCACACCTCCACGGGGTCGGCGTCGCCATATCGAATCGGTGTCGTCATCGACACGTCGGTGACGGCGAGGTCGCTTTCGGCAAGTCGGTCACGGAACCGGACGGAGAAGCCCCGGCCTGCCCCCTCGTAGCCGTGGACGGTCGTGGTGAAGGCGACCGCTGGCGCGTCGAGGAACTGTTCGAGTCGCCGGACCGGCAGGGCCGCGGCCTCGTCGACGATGACCACGTCGGGACCATCCGGAAGCGATGCCGCTTCGTCCGGTGGCGCGTACCGCACACAGCCCGCCCCTGCAACGCTGAGCCGCTGGGGGTCTGACGAACGGTCGCGCGTGAAGTCGACGCCGAGCGTCTCCAGCAGATGTCCCGCCCGCGCGAACACCTCGGCGGCGCTCCGGTACTGCGGCCCGGTCACCAGTACGTCCCTGTCCGCCGCGGCGAGGTTGCCGGCGGCCAGCCCGGCGGCGCTTGACTTCCCCCGACCACGGTCGGCCTCGACCACGACCGCCTCGCCGTCGGTCTGCAGGTACTCGAACGCCTGGACCGCGTCCCGCTGGTCATCAGTGAGACACTGAGCGTAGGTCTCGGATCGGAACCACGCGTCGGTGGGTAGTGTCGGGCTCGGAACCGGACGGCTCGGTGGCGGGTCCGTCAGGCCGTCCTGCTCGATAGTGCCTGTGTCGACGATAGCGATACCTCGGTGTGCTCGCAACGTTTCGACGAACCGACGACGGAAGTGCCCGCTCACGTCCTCTACGCTGAAAGGCGGGACTGCGAGCGAGGCGTCGAACCCGTCGCGCTCCTCGGGCCACGTCTCCAGCGGCGGCGCGAGGAGGACGTAGAGGCCGCCGCCGTCGACGGCACCGACGGTCCGCCCGACCGCGTCCGGCCGCAGTTCCTCGTGCGCATCGAGGACGACAGCCGTCCGAGTCCGACCGAGAAGCTCCTCGGCGCGGGACTGCTCGTGGTGTTCACAGTCGAGGAACGATTCCGGGCCGACGACGGTCGTTTCGGCGCTGGAGATGCCTGCCGCGTCGAGCGCTGCTGCCGCTCGCTCCCGCGTCCGGTCGGGGTCGCCCGCCAGCACGAGCAGCCGGCGCTCGTTCGCACGGCGGGCCTCCGCTCGGAGCGAGCGCGCGATGTTCATACCGGAGGTGGCGGACGCGCCAGTATGGACCTGACGGTCATGGCGCTCCCTAGGTACGCTTTTTACCGGACAGGACACAGTCGCCGGCATGGCTCCCCTCCAGACCCCGCTCTGTTCCGAGATCGGTATCGACCACCCAGTCGTACAGGCTCCAGTCGGAAGCGTCTCGACACCGTCCCTTGCCGCGGCAGTCGCTGACGCGGGCGGCCTCGGAATGCTGGCGATGTCGTGGCGTGAGGCCGACGCGATCCGTGACGCGTACACGGACGCCGCAAACGCGACTGACGGCGTGGTCGGCGTCAACGTCGTCCTCGACGAGTCGACGGGCGTGCTCTCACCGTCGGCGTGTCTCGATGCCTGTCTGGACGCGGGCGCGTCGGTCGTCTCCTTCTCGTTTGGCGATGCCGGGCCGTACATCGACCGGGTCCACGAAGTCGGTGGCACAGCGATGGTAACGGTCGCCAGCGCCGCCGAGGCTAGAGCCGCTGCCGATGCTGGAGCCGATGTCGTGGTCGCTCAGGGCCGGGAGGCCGGCGGCCACGTCCAGAGCGACGTGACGACTTTCGCGTTGCTTCCGCGGGTAGCTGACTCGGTTCCAGTCCCGGTCGTCGCGGCCGGCGGTCTCGGCGACGGTCGCGGCCTCGCGGCGGCGCTGACGCTCGGAGCTGATGGCGGCTGGTTCGGCACTCGGTTCGTGGCGACCGAGGAATCCGGCGCGCACGAGAGATACCGGCAACGAATCGTTGACGCGCCCGAGACGGCGACGCGGTTTACCGACCTGTTCGACCGAGGCTGGCCGGACCAGCCACACCGGGTCCTCGAAACCGACGAGGTCCAACGGCAGGCAGGCCACGATTCGGACGAAATGGACGGCCCCAGTGACGCCGATCAAATCGCACAGATGCCCGACGGCGAGCCGATTAGTCGGCTTGCTGATATGCCACCGCTTGCGGGGATGACTGGCGATGTCGAGGCCCTGCCACACTACGCCGGCCAGAGCACCGGCCTCGCACAGGACGTACGGCCCGCTGGTGAGGTGGTGGTCCGTCTCGTCTCGGACGCGCGGGCCGCGCTGGCCGATGCGTCGGCGGCCGCGGAATAGGCAGACCCCCCGACAGCACCCGTGTGGCGGGCTGGCACGGGATTTCGGCTTCGAAAGCGCTTTTAGGGCCGGTAGCACAGAATGGGGTACAGCCTGCGCCGAGTTGATGATGCTCCCAGCCTTTTCAGGATACACACCGTCACGGTGTGACGGGCCTCGCGGCCCGGACACGGCGGGGGAGCCTGAGCTCGCGCGCAGGAGGTGAACATACAAATGCCAGTATACGTAGATTTCGACGTTCCCGCGGACCTCGAAGACGACGCCCTTGAGGCGCTCGAGGTTGCCCGGGACACAGGCGCAGTAAAGAAGGGTACAAACGAGACGACCAAGTCCATCGAGCGCGGCTCCGCCGAGCTCGTCTTTGTCGCTGAAGATGTCCAGCCCGAGGAGATCGTCATGCACATTCCGGAGCTTGCCGACGAGAAGGGCGTTCCCTTCATCTTCGTCGAGCAGCAGGACGACCTCGGTCACGCCGCCGGGCTCGAAGTCGGCTCGGCCGCTGCAGCCGTCACCGACGCCGGTGAGGCTGACGCCGATGTCGAGGACATCGCCGACAAGGTCGAGGAGCTTCGGTGAGGTGACCTCGGATGAGCGCTGAGGAATCCGAAAGCAGCGGTTCCACGCCCGCCGAGGTTATCGAAGTCGTGGGCCGGACGGGGATGCACGGTGAGGCCATGCAGGTCAAGTGCCGCATCCGCGAAGGCGAGAATCAGGGGCGCATCATCACGCGCAACGTTCTCGGCCCGGTCCGCGAAGGTGACGTGCTCCAGCTCCGTGAGACGGCTCGCGAGGCCGACACCATCGGAGGGCAGTAACCATGCCCCGGACACGCGAATGTGACTACTGCGGCACCGACATCGAGCCCGGCACGGGCACGATGTTCGTCCACAAGGACGGCGCGACGACGCACTTCTGTTCTTCGAAGTGCGAGAACAACGCCGACCTGGGCCGCGAGGCCCGCAACCTCGAATGGACCGACACCGCACGCGGTGACGCCGGTGCGGTCGAGGATGAGGCCGAAGAAGTCGAAGCTGACGCTGACGAGGCAGAAGCAGACGCTGAGGCGGCTGCGGACGAGGAAGCAGACGCGGAAGAAGCTGATGCCGACGCCGACGAGGCCGACGCGGATGCTGAAGACGACGCTGACGAGGAAGCCGAGGAGGCCGAGGCCTGATGTCCGAACACGAGCGTACGTTCGTGATGGTCAAGCCCGACGGCGTCCAGCGCGGCCTCATCGGGGACATCGTCTCCCGCTTCGAGGACCGCGGCCTGAAGATGGTCGGTGGCAAGTTCATGCAGATCGACCAGGAGCTCGCCGAGGAGCACTACGGCGAGCACGAGGACAAGCCGTTCTTCGACGGGCTCGTCGACTTCATCACCTCCGGCCCCGTCTTCGCGATGGTCTGGGAAGGTCAGGACGCGACCCGGCAGGTCCGAAACATGATGGGCGAGACTGACCCCGCCGAATCGGCTCCTGGCACCATCCGCGGCGACTACGGGCTCGATCTCGGTCGGAACGTCATCCACGGTTCCGACCACGAAGACGAGGGCGCAAACGAGCGCGAAATCGAGCTGTTCTTCGACGAGGACGAGCTCGTCGACTGGGACCAGATCGACTCGTCCTGGCTGTACGAGTAACGTCAGGTCGACCGCTGCGTTTTTTGGAGCACAACCACCTTGAGGACGGCGTCCGTACCGCTCAGTATGAGCCTGACGCTCTACCAGCTCGACGGCTGTCCGTACTGTGAGAAGGTCGCCGACCGACTGGACGACCTCGGAATCGAATACGACAGCGTCTGGGTCGAGGCGCTGCACTCGAAACGCGACGAGGTGAAGCGGGTCTCAGGCCAGCGGGGCGTCCCGGTTCTGGTCGATGAGGACCGCGGCATCACGATGGCTGAGTCCGAGCGTATTCTCGAATTTATCGAGACGACTTACGCGCCCGAAGCCCAGTCGGCGTAGAGATACCGGGCGGCCGCGCCGAGACTCGCAAATAGCAACGGGAAGAAAAACAGCAGGATGAGGAGCCACAGCACCGCCGGTGCGGCCTGTCCCTCGCCCCCGCCGTCGAACATGACCGTCCGGACGAACACGAAGCTCCCTGCGAACCCCGTTGCGACATAGCCGAAGCCGATGCCAGTGCCGACGAGCGCCGCCTCTTCGAGCAGGCTGTCAGACCGGGTATCGCCGCGATAGCGTTCGAACAGTGCGCCGACGACGACCAGCGCGACAATCGGAATCAGGAAATAGACGATGGGTGGCACGCTCGCACCCTGTGCGCCGTACAGGACGTTCCGGGCGGCAGAGCCGTACACCTCTGCGTCCGATGCCGTCACCAGCGTCGGCACGTGATGAGCGTTGTACAGCACGAACCCGTACTGGACTAACCGATCCGACAGCTCCGGCAGGTCGATCGACGACGGTCCGACGAGAAACAGCAGTGCGACGAGCAGGTATTCGACAGCCAGCGTCCCGACTGCGACGCCGGCCGCGCGAAGCCACGGAAACGTTCGGAGGCTCTCGGCTAGCAGGTGACTCTCCGGCGGTGGCTGTTCGGCGGTCGCAGTCGGTGGCTCGTCGACCAGCGACTCGTCGACCGATGTTCCGGCTCCGTCGTCGCCCGCCTCGTCGGTCCCGTGTTCAGTCACGTCTAGCCGTATCAACTTCAATGACGGAAAAAAGGGTTCCGGTGGTCGCTACTCCGACTCGAAGTCGAGCGCCGCGCCGTTGATGCAGTACCGCTTCCCGCTCGGCTCCGGCCCGTCGTCGAACACGTGGCCCAGATGACCGCCACACTCGGCACAGATGACTTCTGTTCGCTCCATCCCGTGGCTGTTGTCCGCCCGCGTTTCGACGTTGCCTTCCTGATACACGTCCCAGAAGCTCGGCCAGCCGGTTTCTGATTCGAATTTCCTGTCGCTATCGAACAGTTCCGTCCCACAGCCGGCACAGGTGAATACGCCCTCGTCCTCTACATCGATGAGCTCGCTGCTGAACCGCGGCTCTGTTCCAGACTCGCGGAGGATTCGGTACTCTTCGTCGGAGAGAATTTCGCGCCACTCTTCGTCGTTGTCCGGGAGTTCTTCTTCGGATTCACTCATGCTCTGCCGTACGCCCTCCAGCGGTAAAAGCGTAAAGCCAGGGGTGGGATTTGAACCCACGAACTCTCGATTACAAGTCGAGTGCTTGGACCACCCAAGCTCCCCTGGCGCGGTTGCATACCTGCGTTGTGTGGGGACCGTTTAGAGAGTATCGTTTTCGGTCGGCTTTTCGAGCTCGATCCGGTGTGGTGCGTAGCCCTGTGCTCGATAGAACTGCCGGGCGGATTCGTTGTCCGCCATCGCCTCCAGCGCGAGGATATCCGCACCGGCCTGGCGGAGTAGCTCTTCCGCCGTATCGAGCAGTTCGCTGCCGATTCCCTGGTTCCGGTGGACTGGTTCGACGAAGATATTCTCGATGATGCCCCGCGTCTCGTCTTGTTCGTACCGGCCGCTGTCGATAGTCACCATGACGAATCCGACGATGTGTTGGTCTATACAGGCGATACGGACGTTTTCGGCGACGACACGCTGTACGACCGTCTCTCGGACCGCAGTCCGGTTCCGGTCCCCGAACAGATGTGACCCGTGGGCACGCTGGCTCTCCGCCAGTCGGACCCACAGGTCGACGATGGTGTCCACGTCATCCATCGAGGCGGTGTCGATTTCCACGGTGGTACTCCGTGTCGTACGATGAAAACAGTTCGGCTACGCCGCCGTATCCGTCCGCTGTGAGAGACGGAGACCGGTGGGAGTGGCTCAGACGTCACGACAGTCCGCACAGAGGAGCTGCCCGTTGAACGACGCCAGATCTCGTGTAAACGTGCTACAGGCGGAACAGATGCCCTGATTGTCGAACGAATCCTCGGCGGCGGACTGCATCCCGTCGGTGGTGGCTTCCTGCCCGGTCGTCGCAACCGTCGAGGGCTGTTCGGCGACGTCTGTCGACTCGCTCTCTAGCCTCGCGGTCGAGAGGATGTCGTGCTCGGTCAGCGTTCCGAGCGGCTCTCTCTCAGCCGTTACCAGAAGGAACTCGGCGGACCGGCTCGCCATTCGGTCCCGGGCCGCCGGAAGTCCAGCATCGGGGCCGATTGTCGGAATGGATTCACGCATCACGTCGCCGACGGTGGCCGTTTCTGGGTCGCCGCCATCGACGATGTACGCCAGCACGTCCCTGTCCGTCGCGACGCCGACCGGTTCGTTCCCTCGTAACACGAGAATCGGATGTTGGTCCTCTCGGATCAGCAACTCCGTCGTTTCGAGGAGGTCGTCGGACTCGCTTGCCCCGACGTACTCTCTGTTCATAACCTCCCGCACAGTGACCTCATCGTTCATGCGTATGATTACCACATGGCTGGTCTAAAAGATACCTCCACTACGTTTATATCGTTTGACTCACAAATTACTCAGTTGTCTCGGTTTCGATGGTGACGGCCTCGCCGGTCGCCCGACAGGTCTCTAATGCGTGTTTGGCGTCCATTCCGGCCGTAGCTGCCGTCCGTCCGCGTCCGACACCGACTTTCAACTCCACGTCGACTTCCTCGCGGACGTGGTCGATGGCGTCGTGGTAGTCCGCTTCGTCCAGGTCCGGGCAGACTGCGATGACGTTATCGCCGCCGACGAAAAACGACAGCGAGTCGTGGGCCTCGCGCATATACTTCATGAGTGCTGCGTATCCCTGTTCGATCTGGATGAACGTGTCGAACTCGTTGAGCTGGTCGGTGTACTTTTCGGTGGCGTCGTCGACATCGAAATGCGCGAGTTGTACGTCTGTGGGCTTCCGGAACTGCTCGTCGATCGTCTGGCCGCGTAACACTTCTCGTCGGCCCTTGTCCTGTGCACTCCCGGCCTCTTGTAGCTGCTCCGTCGCTGTTCCCAGCGCAGAGACGGGCGTCGTTCCCGTCGCGACCGAGAGGCTCATCGTCACCGGGTAGCGATTGCCGACGGATTCCTGAATGAGTGCGTGTGCCGCTTCGTCCAGTCCGTTCGTCACGGCGATCATATTGTCGAACCGCGAGAAGAAGATGTAGCCGTCGCGGTTCCCGAACAACTGTGCGAGATCAGCGTACAACCGGGACTGGAGCGTCTGCAAGTCGACTTCACGGCGGGGCTCAGGCGTCACAGTCCACGGCCCGTAGTTGTCAATCTGTATATGGGTGATCTGGGTGTTGGTCACTGTCCATCGTTCGTTTCGAAGCAACGGGTATTGCTCTATCGAAATGTACCGGCAGCGTAGACTGTGGTCCGGTCCGACCGGTGTCGGATCCCGGACATGGGAGCCGATTCAACGGAGCTCAGTCGGTACTGCATCACGTCGCTGAAGCTCGACGGTTCCGATCATCGAATCGTATGCGACGACGTCCGTTGCCGTCAGTTTCGGGAGGTGCTCGGTGAACAGTTCCTCGGTGAGTTCGTCCCTGGCAGTGTCAGGGACTGCCGCTGGCTCGATGTCACGCTGGGCCGCCAGAACCGCCGTCACGAGGTCTGCTACGACCACTGGTTCACCGCGGTCTGCCAGTATCGAGAGCGCGCGACGGCGAGTGTCGTCCGACAACAGGTCAGCAACAACCTCCTCGGGGAGTCCCTGCTCGGCGCGGTCGCCGCTTGAAGATGTCGTCGCCATACGCGACGCTACACCGGCCTCCCACAAGTATGTGTCGTGCCCACACACTACACAATCAAGCCTGTTCGAGTCTGTACGGCCACCAGTCTGCCTCGCGCAGCGCGCGCCCGAGAGATTTGTGGAAGTCCGGGAAGTCCTCGAACTCATCCTGGTCGACGTACTCGAAGATGTCCGCTACGCTGACGACTGTCTCATAGTCGATCCGAACCGGGTGGTCCCCGTACTGTTCGACGTACTCCTCGGCAGTCAGTGGGAAGTCCTCGTCCTCGTCGACTTTCTTCGCCAGCACAGCGTGGCCGTATTTGCGGCGGCCCTCGCTTCCTTCCTCACCGTCCGGATCGTGTGGCCAATCCATACGCGATTCTCTGGACACTGGCACAAAAAGGGTTTCTCTCCCCGCCTACAGTTCGAAGCCGCTGTCGTTCCGGCTGCCACCCCGTCGGAGGAGCACGATGACGACGCCGAACAGCAGCAACGCACCGAGAAGTCCACCGATGACCAGTACCGTACTGATACCCATGACTGTGGCTGGGAGCGGTCCGAGTCCGCCGTCACCGTCAACCGCGGGTTCGGTCTGGACCGCTGGCTCCGTTCCCGTCGGCTCCGTCTTCGGCTCGGCACCGCCGTTCTCATCGGTCTGGAGCTGGCTTTCGGTTACCTGAACCTCGCCGGCGTTGACGTCGTTGAAGCCGATCTGGAACGTCCCCGGCGTCGTCACGACCGTCGACAGTGTCACCGTCTGTTCGGTGTCCGCTGGCACAGTCATCGAGGTCTGGTTGACGACTTCACCGTCGACCAGCATCTGCGCGTCATAGGTTCCCGGGGCACTGCCAGCGTTTTCGACAGTTCCCCTGACGGTGACACGATGTCCATCTGTCGCCTGTTCGTTGACGACTGACGTTCGTGTGACGGAGAACGACGGCTCGATTTTCCCGATGGCGTAAGCCGTCGCTCCTTTGTATCCGCCTCGTAAACGACGCGATTGGGCTGTTCCGAAGCGACAGCCGTTTCGGCAGCTTTCCAGGAGCCGTTGACGCGATGATACACGCGGACGTCCTGTGCGGCTATCCCAGCTTGCTGGAGTGTTGACCGGTTCAGTGCAAACTGCATCGACGACGGTTCGACGCCGCCTGACGACCCGACAGTCACCACGCCGAACACCGATGCAGCGTCACCGGATGGCACCGAGATGTCTGCCGCACTGGGTTCGGTGTATTCCGTCACGTCCTGGGTGAACGCCTCCTGTGACGCGTTGACCGTCCAAGACTGGAGCGTGAACGCGCGGTTCGCTGGCCCCGAGACGTTCATCACATAGGGTTCGTTCGTCGGGACCATCCCGCCGCGTATCTTGAGCTCCCGCATAGTCGAGTCCGTACGCGTGGTCTCGACTATTGCCGGTTTGACCTTGACTCGCCCGGCTGAATTCCCTGGGCTCTTGACTTTAATCCTGTACGTTCCGGGGGTGTCGAACTTCAGCGCCCGTGTTCGCTCAACTGCGGACTCGGCGTCGACGACTACCCGTTCGGTCGCTCTCGTTGTACCGTTTACTACGTACTCAATGCTCATTGCACCGCCCGAGTTGCCGGTGTTCTGGACTGTCGCGGTGACGTTCACCGAGTCACCGGCGAGTACCGTATTCGTGTCTTTCGAAGCGCCGGACACGAACAGACTCGGTTCAGCAACAGCAGGCCCTGCGGCCGTCACTGCGAGGAGGAGGGCGACGACACACACAGTCAGGAAGCCCGACCAGTGCTGTCTCGGGGACCTATCTTCACGTACCATTACACGGATATAATCCCGACCATCGACATAAAACCGCCTGATTGCCGGAATCCAGTATACTGTCCCTACGAGTCAGAAAGCGGCGAATTCTGTACCCTCCTTTTGTGCAGTCCTGAACCGGGCCGAATGCCGTGTGGGTCGTGCTCTAACCGGAGTAAGTCGGCCGAACGCACGACGTTGCGTCGGCTACGACTCGCTGGCTCCTCATCTCAGTTTGTGCACTCTACAAACAGAATCCAAAACTCGTCTTGTCCGCGCACTCCCACGTCAAGATTAGTGAGCGGACGGGTCCCATACTCCACTGGGGTAGGGGGTGGAATTGTTCGGGCAGTCTGTTGGACTATTGTTAGCCGTTCTGCTGTTCTGTATCCACGCCAAGCAATTCTCGGAAATGGTCCTCAAGCTCTTTCTTTAGTTCTGGGACTTCATCATCACTTACTCGCTCCCACAATTCCAGCCAATGCTCAGGGTCTTGGGGGTCCCCAGGCTCAGATTCGTGAGGTTTGTAAATCATAAACTCATGAAATATCGATTTCATTTCCTCGTATACTTCATCTACTGTCTTACAAACATCCTCTGGGAAATAGATTTGATTCCTTCTATAATACCTCAGAAATTCATTGCCAGATTCCTTTGCAGACATCAACAATTCACGTTTAGGGGGTCTATCGCCAAGCTCTACGGGGTCGGTCAGTTCTATCATATCCAACTCAAATTGAACGAGCTTTTCGTACAGTTCCGCCGTGACTTGCGCTCGGTCGGTATGGAGTTGTGAGTATCGAAGTTTTTCTTTATCAAGTTCAGCCTGATATTTACTCAGCTCTTTATCTATTTCTGCTTGATATTTATTCAATTCTTTTTCAAAGTATTGACCTATCATATCTTTTGCCACCCAACCAATCACCGTAGCCCCAACCGCAAATATACCCAATTCCTCAATAAGGAACACAGCCCCGCTGATAATAGAGTCCACAATCATATCCTTATATATAAATACTTACTAATAATTTTTACTCTTAAGCTGATGACTTTGCGAAGACTACACCGTCATTACAAGGCTACACAATGTGGTGCGAGAGGTCCGCACCACCGGGGTGGTCAGAGGTCAAGCCAGCCCCGATTAGCCCCGAGGCTATCGTACCTAGGATTTATGACCATGAATCTAGTTTAGGTGGGTGTGAACGCTGCGGGGCTGGATGCCAGAACCACCAAAACCGCAGTACGTGGCGCTAATTACGTAGAAACATACGGTGGGACTGGGATTTGAACCCAGGAATCCGTGAGGATACCTGCTTTCAAGGCAGGCGCAATAGGCCGCTCTGCCATCCCACCGCAGTCAAGCATATTCGGTGGGCCTTCTAAGACCTGTCGGTCTCTCGGACCACAGTCGGATCGCCGTCGTCATCGACAACACGGATTCCGAGGTCATCGAGGAACGTCGCCGTCCGTTGCGGTACGACCCGACCAGCCCGGTTCCGGGCGCGTAGCAGCGGAACCATCGTTTCGAGGTCAGATTGCGTTTCGAGGACGGGCGCTGATGGGAGGAAGTCCACATCGAGACCAGCATCTGCGGCACGCTCGCCGATGGTTTCGACCGCCGGGGTGGCGTAGCTGTCCTCGAAATCTATCGGTTCGCCAAAGCCCGCGTAGTAGACGCGGCCGCCCGCAGCGGGGCCGAGTACCACGCCGCTGGATCGGAGTTTCATCGCCGCGCTGTCGATGAGTTGGCGGTTCAACAGTGCTGCTGTCGGTTCGACGGCGGCGACGGTTGCGACGTCTTCCCGGTCGAGAAGGTGTGTGACAGTGTTCCCGACCCGACCAGAGAACGTCGAACCGACCTGTACCTCGAATCGGGCGTTGCCCGGTGATTCGAGGGCCGCTGTCACTGGCTCCCGAACCGCGGTCTCGGGGTCGACACCGTCCGGGATCTGGTCCGATGGCCGGTAGTTCACCAACAGCTCAGCACCGCTGATCTCCACCGCACGACAGACATCAAGCAGCATGGCCTCGTATAGCTCGGCGGCCTCGGCGTCGTCTACGATGCCGCCCGCCAGCTCCTGCAACACGAACCCTTCGACTGGCGGATCAGCCAGCACAGTTACCGTAGTCATACTGTCTTCTCGGCTCGACTGTGATTAGTCGCTTGTGTTCCACTGCAGCGACAGAACAATTATAACATGTGAGCAGTATTTGATAACTAAGAGAAACTATATGGAGCAATCCCAGACCTACAGATGCGATGGATGTGGGTCGGAGTACCGTGTTCTTGGTGACTCGCAACCGAAGATCGTGTGTCGTGACTGCGAACGCGAAGCCACGCTGTCCGGGACCGCGGCGGCACAGCGGGCGTACCATGTCGGCTACATACGGTATCGTGAGGCACGTCGCCAGCTATCCGATGCACTGGCGACCGTCGAAGACGGGGAGATGGCGCTCGCTCGCGGTGGGTTCGACAGTGCCGCATCGGACTTCGAGCAAAGCGTCGAGGAGTTCACAACGGCTGTTCGTGAAGCAGACGACAATGCGCTGGCCGAGTTGTCGGAACGAGCGCGCAAGAAAGCGACCTGTTTCTGGCAGGCTGCCGAGTGGCTCAGCGGTATGACCTACGCCAGCGAACAGGGTGCATCGACACAGGCGAGCCAGTACCGCCACGATGCTGAAAACCGGTTGCAGGCAGCAACGGAGTACGGGACAGTGTCGAGCCCGGACGAGTTGCTCCAGACCGCTGAAACCGAAGTCCAGTCCGACACCTAATTACCGCCCGCGCCGGCCCTTCGTCTGCCGGTAGTCCTGACCGAGCGTCTCACTGAAGTGCTCTAGAAACGCTGTCCGTTCCTCGTCGGTCTGCTCGCTCGGCGGAATCATCGGGAGGATTTCGAACCCGCGACCGCGAATCGTCGTCGCGTGTCGTTCCTCGATATCCAGTTCGTCCTCGCTCATCGTTGTGTACTCGAAGGCTAGCTCTTCGAGGGGGCGCTGCCCGACCGGCAGCAGGATTTCGGGGTTTATCATCCGTATCTCACTGTTGAGATACGGCTCGCAGTTGACGACCTCCTCGTCAGTCGCCTCCCTGTCGGGATGGCGGCAGCGGGTGACGTAGGTCAGGAAGGTGTTCTGTAACTGCGGTCTGTCGGCGTCCGGGTCCGAGCACATGTCGACCGCGGCGAGGATGTCGAGCAGTTCGCGCTCGCTCTCGCCGGTGAAGGGGACGCCCGACTCGTCAGCGCCGATTGCGGGCGAGTCGCCAAGGACGATGAACTCGGCGCCCACGTCACCGTAGCCATGGACGACGTTCTCGCGCGTTTCACACAGCGCGGGGCAGTTCTGGCACTCCTCGTCCATCCCGAACGGGTTCGATTTGGACTCCTGTTGTGCGTCCATCTTACTCGTCGTCGATAGTTTTCGCGTGGGTGTCCGCGTCCTCCGGATCGTTCTGCGGGCTGGACGGGTGGTAGTCGGTGTCGTACTCGCCCGGCCGGCCGTCGAGCCGGTCGGGGTTGATGCGGCCGCCAAGCAGCATGAAATCGAGCACCGTACAGGCGAGCATGGCCTCCACGACCGGGACCGCCCGCGGCGGCAGGACTGGGTCGTGGCGACCGGTGACGGTGATCTCCTTGCCTTCGTCGGTCTCCCAGTCGACCGTCTTCTGGGTCTTGGGAATCGACACCGGCGCGTGCCACGACACTTCGCCGTAGATCGGCTGACCGGTCGTGATGCCGCCCTGAATGCCACCGTGGTCGTTGCCGACCGGCGTCGGGTGGCCGTCCTCGTCGAACTCCCAGTTTTCAGTGTACTCGCTGCCCCGGGTCGTCCGGGCCTCGCGGCCGATGCCGTACTCGAAGTCGTTGACCGCCGGGATGGAGTACATCGCCTGTCCCAGCCGGGACGGGAAGCTATCGAACCGGGGTGCGCCGAGACCGGACGGGACGCCGCGACACTCGAAGTAGATCGCGCCACCGATGGAGTCCCCTTCCTTCTGGTGCTGGTCGGCCACGTCGCGCATTTCTTCGGCGGCCTCTGGGTCGGCACAGCGGACCTCGTTCTCCTCGCTGTGTTCGAGCATGTCCTCGAAGGTGACCGGACCGGCCTCTACGTCGCCGATCTGGCAGACGTGGGCCTTGATCTGGACATCGTAGTCGGACTGTTCGAGCACCTGCTTGGCGACGCCGCCCGCCGCGACCCAGTTGACCGTCTCGCGGGCAGAGGAGCGGCCGCCGCCGCCCCAGTTCCGGGTTCCGAACTTCGCGGAGTAGGTGTAGTCGCCGTGTGACGGCCGTGGTGCCGTGATGAAAGGTTCGTACTTGCCCGAGCGGGCGTCCTTGTTCTGGATGACCATCCCGATGGGGGTCCCGGTGGTGTAGCCGTCCTGGATTCCGGAGTTGATCGTCACCTTGTCCGGTTCCCCTCGGGAGGTGGTGATCATCGACTGGCCGGGCTTGCGCCGGTCGAGGTCTTTCTGTATCTCTTCCTCCGAGAGTTCGACACCCGCCGGAACGCCGGAGACGGTACAGCCCATCGCCTCCCCGTGGGACTCGCCGTAGGTCGTCATGCGGAACAGACGACCGAACTCGTTGCCGTTCATTACAGTGGTGTCGGGGTTGGGGGCATTTGAACCTTGTAGATGCGCCCCTCAGTCGTCGAGCCACCTGACACGGTCGAGAAACTGCACCGTCTCCGTTGCCTTGATCTGTTTTTCAAGAACCGCATCGAACACCTTGTCTGCGTCGTCGGGACAGGGCTCCCAGGTGTACCGTACCAGTGTCGTGTCCGTATACTTCGTGTTGACCGTACGGGCAAAGTTGCCCACTGAGGGGGTAGTACGCCGGCGTCCAACCACCACGCAGTCGAATTTGCGGTCGGCCAGCAGTGTCATCGCCCGGTCGGTGTTCGGTGTCGTTACTAGTTCGACTGCCTCGCGCTCGTCGGCGATATCGGCCTGCAAATCAAGCAACAACTGGTCGTCATCGACGTAGAGGACTGTCGTGGGGTTCGCAGTAGATTGTTCGGAAGCGCTCGTCTGATTCACAACGTGTGTTGTAAATGTTCTTCACTGCGTAAAAGCACACCTATCTACGATAGACACAACGTTCTTTCATAACAAAATCTGGTCAGGCAGTGACCTGCTACTCTATTTTCCGACAGCAGCCCCGAGCAAGTCGAGCACCTCGAAGAAGTCTGGGAAGGACACGTCGACGTGCTCCGCGCCGGTCACCGTCGTCTCTCCATCGGCGACGAGGCCGGCGACGGCCAGCGACATGATGATACGGTGGTCCGCGCGCCCCTCGACCGTCGTGCCGACGAGATCGCTGTCCGCGCCGTAGACGAACAGTTCGTCCTGGTGTTCCTCCACCTCGGCGCCCATCTTCGTGAGTTCCTCGGCCATCGCGCTCACGCGGTCAGTCTCCTTGTACCGGACGTGCTCGGCGTCGGTAATCCGCGTGACGCCGTCGGCGGCGGCTCCCAGCGTTGCGATGGTCGGCAGGAGGTCTGGTGTGTCTTCGACGCCGACCTCGATGCCGGTCAGATCTGACTGTGAGACGGTGATTTCGCCGTTTTCCTCGTCCCAGTCAAGGTCGGCCCCCATCCGGTCGAGGATGTCGACGATGGCGGCGTCGCCCTGGGCGCTGGGGAACGCCGAGGTGACGCGCAGGCCGTCATCGGCGGCGAGTGCGCCGGCCGCGAGCAGATAGCTCATCGACGAGAAGTCCCCGGGGACGTTGTAGTCGCCGCCCGCTGGCGCGTAGGACTGGCCACCGTCGACGGTGAACCCGGCGTCGGTCTTCTCGGCGTCGACGCCGAAGGCTTCCAGCACCTCCAGCGTGATGTCGACGTACGGCGACGATTTCAGCTCGGTCGTCAGATCGATGTCGATGCCGTCCGGCGAGACGGCACCGGCCATCAACAGCGCAGTGATGTACTGCGAGGATACGTCGCCGGGGATCTCCACTGCGCCGCCGTCGATGCCGCCGCCAACCACGAGCGGGGCCTGCCCGTTCCGGCGCGTCGACTCGGCGTCGCCGTCCAGTTGTTCGACGGCGTCGAGCAGCGGCCCCTGCGGGCGCGACCGGAGGGACTCGTCCCCAGTCAGCACCGCGAGGTCGTCCTGCAGTGCGGCCGTCGCGGTGACCAGTCGCATCGTCGTCCCGCTGTTGGCACAGTCGATGACGTCGTCCGGCGTGCTCGGCCGGCCGTCGAAACCCGTGACCTCAACCGTCGATTCATCCGCTGCCAGCGAGACGCTCCCGCCGTAGGCCTCGACCGCTCGCATCGTGGCCTTCGTGTCCGCACTCACGAGCGGGTCGTGGACCACTGCGCCGTCAGCGTAGCCCGCGGCCAGCACCGCCCGGTGCGTGTAGCTCTTGGACGGCGGCGCTTGCGCCGTCCCCGCGACCGTCGATTCGGCAATCGTGATGTCCATGCCCGGTCGGTAGCGGGCGTTCGACAAGAGGCTACCGCTCTCTCACCCCACCGACGGTGGGAGCAACGACCTTGTGGCTGGCAGCGGTACCACCGCTATGGTCCCACGGATGGACAGTGCGACCGCTGTCGTCACGGGTGCAAGTAGAGGAATCGGCGAGCAGATAGCCCACGCGGTAGCGAGTGCAGGCGCACATACGGTCATCTGTGCCCGCGACGCAGAGGCGCTTGAGCGTGTCGAGGCCGATATCCGGGACGCGGGTGGCTCTGTGACCGCGATTCGGACGGACGTGCGCGACGAGTACGACGTGGAACGATTGGTCGAAACTGCCACGCGGGAGGGTACCGGTGCGATACAGTACGTCGTCGCCAACGCCGGCGTCTACCACGGAACCGCCGGCGAGACACCGCTTACCGAGGAGTCCTATGCCGCCTTCGACGATCACCTCCGGACGAACGCTCGGGGCGTGTTCTCGACGATTCGCGAGGCCGTCCCACATCTCGGTCCGGACGCCCGTATCGTCGTCCCGACGGGCGTCGTCGCCCGCGAGGGAATGCCCGGCTACGGCTCGTACGCCGTCTCGAAGGCCGCCGCGGAGGCTGTTGCTCGCGGGTTCGCGGCCGACCTCGATACGCCGGTCGGTGCAGTCGACCCCGGGCAGGTCGCGACGGACCTCTCCGGTGACGGCGGACGCGACCCGGAATCCGTCGCCGAAATGGTTCTCTGGGCGCTCCGGGATGCGGACCCGTCCACACTGGACGGCGGTGTCCTCGACTGGGGTGACTATCGGTCAGCGACGCGGTGACCGCCACCGATGGGTTTATTGGCAACAGACCGGTGAATGTAGACAATGTCTATTAACTCTAGCTCAGTTTTTAATAACACTGGGCGGGTGTCCACTGCCGGTATCGCGAGCGTCGTCGGCCTGGTAGTCCTGTCAGCCGTCGCAGCTGCCGGCGGGGCGAGTAAGGTTCTGGTCATCTCCTGGGTTGCGTTCGTGGCGATGGGACTCGGCGCGTGGTTCGGTGCCCGGGCCGACGAGACGAACCCCTACCGACTGGTCTGGGGCTACGGGCTTGCGAGCGGGGCGATGGTCACGTCGGCGGCCATGTTCCTCGTCCCGCAGGCGATGGGACTGGGCGGCCAGGCCGGCGCAGCGCGAATCGGCGGCGTTGGCATCGCCGCTGGACTGGTTACCGGCTACGGCACCCACACTATCGGCCACCGGCTGACCCACATCGAGACTTCCTTCGACATAACGACGCTCGCCATCGCCGCCCACGCGCTCTCGGCCGGACTGGTTATCGGGCTGGTCTACGCTTCGATGCCGGAACTGGGCATCCTGCTCGGGCTCGCTATCGTCTCGCACAAAGGGCCGGCCGGCTACGCTGCCGCCCGGCGGCTCGGACGTAGCGACAAGTCCGCCACGGCACTGTTGCTCCCCGCGGCCGGTGTTGGTCTGACGGCGATCCCGTCTGCACTGCTTCCGATCCCGGAGTCAGCACTCCTCAACGCAGTCATTTTCGGGTTCGCCGCCGGCATCTTCCTCCACGTCGCGATGGACTTCCTGCCCAATTGCGAGGCCGGCAGCGAAATCGACGAGGTCTGTGAACTGCACGATCACTCCCACGACCTCCTCGACGAACTCCGGACGCACGCCGTCGGCTCGACGGTGGTCGGCGCTGCCGTCATTGTGCTGGCGTGGGTCGCTATCTGACGTTCACGGTCACCGTACGGGGATCGTCACGGAGATGCTCGTCCCGTCGGCAGCGGTCTGGATGTCGATATCGCCACCGACGTAGCTGATAAGCCAGTACGCGAACCACAGCCCCAGCCCGGACCCGTGTTCGAGCGGCTTTTCCTCCGCTGCCTCGATGACCCGCCGCTCCTGATCTGGGACGCCCGGTCCGTTGTCCACAATCGTCACTGTCACTGTCGAGTCGTGGCACTCTGTCCTGACAGTGACTCGCGGTGCCGATGCGTCAGAGTGCTTGATACCGTTCTCGATAAGTTCCTGCAACGCCGGGACGACCTTTGCGTCTATCGTGGCTGACGAGCTGGGACCGACCTCGACGGCGAACTCGGCGTCGGGATATGCTGCGGCCAGCCCGTCCGTGATGTCACTGAGGGCGTCTTCGAGTCCGCGCTCGACGTCGTCGGTAAGCGAGTCCGCGAGCAGTTCCTGCACATGGTGTGCTTTCTCGCTGATGTCGAGCAGGGACTGCACATTCGATTTGATCGTCTCAAGATGGGCGAGAGCGTCGTCGTCATCGACTAGCTCCGACAGAATATCCGCACGGCCGCTGATCGTCGTGCCGTTGTTCCGGAGATTGTGCCGGAGAATCCGATGAAAGACGGTGAGCTGTTGCTCGCGCAGCCGACGACCGGTAATTTCGTCCTGCATTCCGACAAATCCCTGAATCGTCCCGTCCGCGTCCTGGATCGGAGCGATGGTCTGGTTGATGATGAACCGCTCGCCGGACTTGCGCTCGTTTACGATCTCGCTTGTCCAGACCTCGCCGCGACAGATCGTGTCCCAGAGCCGTTCGTAGAACTGTTCGCCCTGTTCACCGGACTTGAGTATCCGCGGCGTTCGACCGATCGCCTCGTCGGCGCTGAACCCGGTGAGTTCCTCGAACGCCGGGTTCACGTACTCGATAACGCCGTTAGTGTTCGTTATCAGAATCGCGTGGCCCGCGTGTTCGACGGCGTTCCTGAACCGCCGGAGTTCGCTGTTTTGCTCCCTGAGGTCCTCGACGAGGTCTTCTGTGTGGCTACGTCGCGCGAGGAGGTTCGCGATGGTTCGAAAGAGCGCCTGCGTGTCGACCGGCGCTGTCACGACGTCGTTCACGACGAGTGGCTGCTCGGCAGCGTCGATATCGGGGAGGTCGATCCGTGTCGGCGTCTCCTCGCGACGGACCAGAATGACGGGGCAAAACACCGGATCTGCCCGGTGTTTGTACGCCTCTATCGCTTCTCTGTATTTCGGAAACGACGACTCGTCGACGATGTGGAGATCGGCCTCCCGGAACTCGCCGTCCGTGATCGGCGTGTGGTGTTCGGCGACGACGGAGGCGAGTGCGTTCCGGTTACCATCGCCAGCCAGCAGTAGTTGGATGTCGGCCATCGGTGGTTAGCGAGTGGACGAGCGTCCGTCGCTGTCTCCATGCTGTTCGGGAACGCCCTCGAACACACCGTGCATCCCTGAGACGGGGTCGCCGACCTGAAGGCCATCGGCGGTTATCTCGAACTGGCGAGGCACCGTCTCGAACCCGCCGACGCGCTTTTTCAGCGCGCCGACGACGCGCTGGAGTTCGCCCTCGACCTCGATGTAGTTCTCGAAGACGATGTTGTCGGCGAGGTAACTGACGTTCTCGCTCGTCGGTTCGTGCAGGCCCGTCACGTCTCTGCGCTGGTCGATCAGAATCACCGCGGTGTTCCCGCGCGTGAGATGCTGTGTCAGGGCGTGGAGCCGTCGACGCAGTTCCACGTCGTCCTGTCCGTGCTTGATCGCGTTCTTGTAGCCCGCGATCCCGTCGATAACGACGAGTTCGGCCCCACGCTCCCCGGCCTGTGTCTTGACGCGGTTTGCGAACTCCTCGGGCGACAGCGCCAGCGATCCAACCTCCTCGACGAGAAGTGTCCCCTCGTCACGCAATCGCTGGAGCGGCATCCCGAACGTCTCACAGCGGTGTGTGAACGTGTCGATCGATTCGTCGAACAGGTAGGCGAGTGCCGGGGACCCGTCCGCCGCTGCGGAGGCCAGGAACTCCGTCGCCGTCGTCGACTTGCCGACGCCGGAGGGCCCGCTGAGAATCGTCACCGTCCCGCGTTCGAGTCCGCCATCCAGAAGCGAGTCCAGCTCCGAGACTCCTGCGGAAAACTGCGTGGGATCGAACGACCGCGTCCGCCGTGCCGGTTCGAGCGCCGGGTAGACCTCGACACCGGACTCCCGGATTTCCATCCCGTGTGAGCCGTCCTGCTGGCCGATCCCGCGATGCTTTCGCAGCCGAATACGCCGGCCTGCCTTCTCGTCGCCGTAGCTGAGTGAGATGATGCCGTCGCTGAGCGACCTGAGCTGGCTGTCCATCTGATTGCTCGGCGTCTTGGTCGCCAGCACGGTCGTCTCCCTGTCCTGTAGAAAGCGCGCGAAGGAGATGACGCGCTTGCGGAACTGGTACTCGGTCGGTTCGAGATATTGGAAGTGCGTGATGGGGTCAATGAGGACGCGGTCCGGGTCGACCCGCTCGATAGCCTCGCGGATATCTGAAATCAGGTTGCCGTCCTCGACGTCTCGCGGCTTGACCACGTCGTACGACTCGGCCTCCTCGAAGAACTCCGAGTCGGGGCCGACGTCGAGAAACGTCGCGTCGCCGATATCGATGCCGAGTTCGGCAGTGTTCGCCAGCAGATCGGCGGCAGACTCTTCAGCGTGAATGAACAGCACGTCGTCATCAGCTTCGAGTCCCGCTTCGAGAAACTGCGTGCCAAGCAGTGTCTTGCCGGTCCCGGGCGGCCCAATAACGAGATAAAGTCGCCCTTCTACCAGCCCACCTCTGAGAAGCGAATCAAGGCCAGAGATACCGCTAGAAAGCTGCGTGAACTGCCGCTCGGAAGAGGACATAGTAGGAGTATCGGACGGCCAGTAATAAGCATCTCGCGAGAATACCGGCGTGACAACCGGGGACAGTCCACGGATCATCGATTCGGTCGCCTCGCTCTTTCGCCCGCTCACGTCGCTCGTGGTCGACCTAGTCCTCACTGAGTAACTGCTCGGCCAGAATCGGCACGAAGGTCCCGATGTCGGTGACCATCCCGACTGCCTGTGCGGAACCGCGGTCGAGGAGTTGCGTTACCGTCGCGGGGTTGATGTCGACGCAGACGACCCGAGTCGTCGAGGGGAGGCAGTTCCCGACGGCGACCGAGTGCAGCAGGGTCGAGAGCATCAGGACCATGTCGGCCTCGTGGGCCTGCTCCCGGATAGCGTTCTGGGCCTCGACGGCGTCGGTGATAGTGTCCGGGAGCGGGCCGTCGTCACGGATCGAGCCCGCGAGGACGAACGGCCGGTCGTTGTCGATACACTCGTACATTACACCGGATTCGATGGTCCCCGATTCGACGGCTTCCTCGATGCCGCCCTCGCGAATGACTTCGCTGATGGTGTAGATGTGGTGCTTGTGGCCGTGGCGGGGGTGGTCCAGGCTCTCCGTGTCCATTCCGAGTGAGGTGCCGTAGATGTCCCGCTCGATGTCGTGGACGGCGAAGCCGTTGCCGGCCGAGAGCATATCGACGTAGCCCTCTCGGACAAGGCGAGCGAGGTCCTCGCGCGCCCCGGAGTGAATGAGCGCCGGCCCACAGACCGCCATCACCTTGCCGCCCTCTTTTTTCGTCTCCTCGATCGCGTTCGCGATCTTGCGGATGGTCGACTCAGAGGGTCGCTCCGATGAGACGCCGCCCTGCATGAAGCCGAACGCGCCGCTGGAGTCTCGGGGCCGCTCCGGGGGCTGGACCTTGATGCCGGTTTCGTCGGTGACGACCAGATCGCCCTCCTCGATGGCGTTGAGGACTTTTGTGTAGGCCCGCGGGGAGTCGCTATCCTCGACAACCACGGCGCAGTCCATCTCCATGTCTTCGACCTCGACCCACTCGCCGTCGTGACGGATGTACGTCGGGTGGTTCGTCGTCGAGTAGAACCCGTGCGGGACGACCTGGTCGTCGGGCGCAGGGACGAGCGTGGCGTCTTTCGGGTCCGAAGGGTTGACGCCGTGCTGGTGGAGTTCGTGGACAATCGACTGCAGTTGGTCCTCGTCGTCGGCCTCGACGAGCATCCGGGCGTAGGACTCCTCGTCTTTGTGGCGGCCGATATCGAACTCCTGAACGGAGAAGGAGCCGCCCAGGTCCATGATGATGCCGAAACAGGACTGCATCATCCCGGAGTCGATGATGTGGCCCTCTAGCTCGACTTCGCGAGAGACGGTCATGGCCAAGACATGGAGGCAGGTGTGTAAGACGGTTTTGGGTCCGTACGATCCGGCGGCCGGCTACTGCCTGTCGACGTGTCGCTGCACCGCCCATGACTCTCCTCCGGCCGTCTCACACAAGCGATCAAAGAAGCGCTGTAGCCCGTCGGACTCCGTGGTTGGCAGGACGTGCAGTCGGACCGTCCCGTCGCGGACCGCGACGCGGAACACGTCGGTCGTCTCCTCGTCCCGGACCAGCCATAGCGGCATCGGCAGGTCGTGGAAATCACCGAAGCGGTACGGTCCAGCCTTGAGGATATCGACGACTGTCTCGGCGAGGTCCGGCGTCGCCTGCTCCTGTTCCGGGATGAGTCGGAACTCCGTCCCACCCTCGTATTCGACCCCGCTTCCGTGGGGAAAGCGCCGCTGTGGGTGTGCGGGGATGCTGAACGAGGGGTCCGTGGTCATCTGTCACGTAGTTGGGCGCTTTCGGATTTAAATTCGCGGGCCATGCAGGGCTTGGTACCCATACTCTTGGGACTGTGGCGGCCCGACGCGGTCTCGGGTCTAGCATGACCGGTGGCGAACTAAAGTCATGAGAGTGAATTGTCTTCGGAGTGAGGAATCAGTATGCGCGTTAGTCTGGCGGTGGTAGACCGTCTCGTCGCGAACGGTATCGATACCGTCTTCGGAATCCCCGGAAAGCAGTCCCTCCCGCTGAACGAGGCTATCGGCAATCGAGATGATATCCGCTTTGTCGTGGCACGCCACGAAACTGCGGTTTCACACCAGGCCTGGGGCTATGCAGAAACGAGTGGAGAGATAGCAAGCACTGTCGTCGTCCCCGGCCCGGGCGATATGAACGCGATGAACGGCCTGAAAAACGCGCTGAACGACTGCACGCCGCTGGTGCATTTCGCTATCGAAACGGAGCCGGCGCTCCGGGGTGGTGATGCGATCCACGAAACCCCACCGGACACCTACGACAACGTCGTCAAAGAGAACATACTGCTGAAAAATCCCGAAACGACAGCGGCGACGATCGACCGGGCGGTACAGGTCGCTCAAACACCCCCGAAAGGACCAGTCAGGGTCGGGCTTCCCAAGAACTACCTGCAGATGGACGTCCCGCTTGCCGGTGCAGGCACATCGTCGGCTCCGTCACCCAGCACCGTCCCGGAGCAAGAGGTTTCGACAGCCGCCGAGCATCTGCTCGCGGCCGAGCGGCCCGTTATTCTGGCCGGCGGTGGTGTGCGAGCGTCGGGTGGGACGGCGGCGCTCCGAAGCCTCGCCGAGCGACTCGACGCGCCCGTCGTAACGACGTACAAGGGCAAGGGCGTACTCCCCGAGGATCACGGCCTCAGTGCCGGCGTGCTGGCCGGCAGCGCGAGTCCGGAGCTACTGGACTGTCTCGCCGATTCTGACGCTGTGCTCGCCGTCGGTTCAGACCTCGACGCACACGGGACACGTGGGTGGTCCGTCGACCTGCCTGAAACGCTCGTTCACGTCACCATCGACGCCGATGACCTCGGCACGGGCTACGACCCGACCGTCGGCATCCTCGCAGATGCCGCGGACGCGATGGCGGCGATCGAAAACAGAATTGCGGCGGCCGACACTGCTCCAACCCCGAAGGCGGACGGTATCGACCGCGCACAGGCTATCCGTGATGCCACGGCGCGCCGTATCGAACCGCTCGTCGACTCGGAACCACCGCTCACCTCCGTCCATGTGCTGCAACTCCTTCGAGACGCACTCCCTTCGGACGCCATCACAGCCGTCGACGCCGGGGGATTCCGCGTCTGGGCGCTGAACACGTTTGCGGCGCACGGACCACGCAGCTACGTCAACCCCGGGTCGTGGGCGACGATGGGAACGGGACTGCCGTCGGCGATTGGGGCACAGCTAGCGAACCCGGACACGCCCGTCGTTGCGCTGACTGGTGATGGCGGCCTCATGATGTGCGTTCATGAACTCCATACCGCGGTCGCTGAGGACCTCCCAATCACTGTCGCCGTCCTCAACAACGACGATTACGCGATCATCAGCGAGGAGGCCGGGCGCAGCTACGACCTCGACGATCAGGCGTACGGATGGGACAGGACGCCGATTGACTTCGAGACTGTCGCTGCCGGGATGGGGATGGAAGCCATGCAAGCCGACACACCGTCAGAAATCCGCACGGCGGTTCGAGAGGCAGTTCAGACGGACGCGCCGACGCTCGTTGAGGTCAGGACCGACCCGACGGAGCCACAGGCAAGCGAGTGGATGCGCGAGTAGTGGGTTTATCCAGCGGGAACGCCAAACACAGGTTATGTGTGGCCGCTACAGTTTGTTCTCCCCTCGCGAGGAAATTGAGACGCGGTTCGACGCCGAGTTTGCCTTCGATTACGAGCCCCGATACAACGCCGCCCCGAGCCAGGACTTACCGGTCATCACTGGCGAGTCGCCAGGCACAATCCAGCGGATGGAGTGGGGACTGATTCCGACCTGGGCAGACAGCCGAACGGACCACGGGCACATCAACGCCCGCGCCGAGACGCTGGCGGAGAAACGTTCGTTCGCTGATGCCTACGAGTCCCGGCGCTGTCTGGTTCCCGCTGATGGGTTCTACGAGTGGGTCGAGACGAGCGACGGCAAGCAACCGTACCGCGTGGCGCTGCCGGACGACGACCTGTTCGCGATGGCAGGGCTATACGAGCGGTGGGAGCCGCCACAGCGCCAGACCGGGCTGGGCGAGTTCGGCGCAAGCGGCGGCGATTCGGGCGACGAAGACGATACCGTCGAGTCGTTCACGATTGTGACGACCGAACCGAACGAGGCCGTCGCCGACCTCCATCACCGGATGGCCGTCATTCTGGACCCATCAGAGGAGTCGACGTGGCTCCAGGGTAGCGCTGACGATGTGTCGGCGCTGCTAGACCCGTTCGACGGACCTATGCAGACCTATCCGGTTTCGTCAGCGGTCAACAGCCCTGCTAATGACTCGCCAGAACTCATCGAACCGGTCGGGTAGCGACGGCGTTACTCGCTCGGCGTGTTCTGTCGCTTGAACTGGTGCAGCATTTTCCAGAGCGTGTCTTCCTCGACCTGATCTTCGGCGGCGGATAGCTGTCGGTACAGCCCCTCAGAGACGGTAATCTCAGGCATTACTGAGACGATCGGATGGAGACAACATAAGCTTCTGGAGACTCGGAACCGAGTGAATGTATTCGACCCGCAGTATTCGGGGAACTCTGTTACGGGGATCAATCGTCTTCTCCCGGTGTATGCAGTCGTATGCCCAGCGAGATGACGGTACTGTCGCGTCCAGTGTGACTGCGCTCATCGGCGACACGCCGTTGGTCTGTCTCGACAGCTTTGCGGACAATCTGCTCGGCAAGGTCGAAGCGGCGAACCCCTACTCGGTGAAGGACCGCATCGCGCTGTACATGGTCGACGCGGCTGCCGAGTCCGGTGACCTCCCCGATGACGGAACGGTCGTCGAAGCGACCAGTGGTAACACCGGCATCGGGCTGGCCGCCGTCTGCGCCGCGCGAGGGTACGACTGCGTGCTGACAATGCCCGAATCGATGAGCGAGGAGCGCCGGCAGTTGCTCTCGGGGCTCGGTACGGACCTCGAACTCACACCGGCCGATGGCGGGATGAGCGGCGCAATCGAACGCGCGAACGAACTCGCGGACGCACCGGGCACCGTTCGCGCTCGGCAGTTCGAGAACGAGGCGAACCCGCGAGCACACCGCGAAACGACGGGTCCGGAGATCTGGAACGACACCGACGGCGATGTAGACGCCGTCGTCGCCGGCGTCGGGACCGGCGGCACAATCACCGGCATCTCGGAGTACATCGAGGAGGAGGTCGGCGCGAACCTCACCTCCGTTGCTGTTGAGCCGGAACAGTCCAAACTGCTCTCGGCGGACGAGCCCGATAGCCACGATATCCAGGGCATCGGTCCCGGGTTCGTTCCGGACATTCTCCGACGTGACCTTATCGACGAGGTGCGGACTGCGAGCAAAGCGGAATCTACCGACGCGACCCACCAACTCGCCAGCGAGGAGGGCATCATGGTCGGCATCTCCTCGGGTGCGGCGCTCCACGCGGCGACAGAGTACGCTACCGAGAACCCTGACGAGACGGTGGTCGCCGTCCTGCCGGACACCGGCGAGCGATATCTCTCGACGGATCTCTGGGAATAAGCGAAACCGTAGTTGCGCGGCGGAGAAAACAGCCCTCAGGCGACTCGGCCGAACGCTAGCGTGCCGCTGATGCTCTCGATGTAGGCTTCGACGACCTGCCCCTCGCGCGCTCCGGAGACGAAGATGGTGTACTTGCCTTTTTCCGCAACGCCGTCGCCCTCGCGGCCGGTGCCGGTGATCTTGACCTCGTAGGTCTCGCCCTCTTCGAGCGTCGGTCGGTCCTGCTGCGTGTTCGAACTCGCACCCTTGGCGACCGGGCGGAACGCACCACAGGCCTGACAGCGCAGCATGTCGACGCCGTCCTCGTTTTTGAGGACGGTGTCGGGCAGGCCACACTCGGAACAGGTGACGTACTCGGCGATGTACGCGTCAATAGCGGCCTCGAAATCGCTGGTGTCGAACGAGCCGTTGTAGCGGGCTTCGCCGCCATCGAACTGGCCGTTGGTCCCGAACTCGCGCTGAATGGCCCGGTGGAGGTGCTGTGCGTCCCGCGAGACCGCATCGGCAATTGTCTCTAAGTTCGTCAGGCGTGTGAACGCCCCGTCTGTCTGGCCTTCCGGGTCCGGAATCGAGAGCCGTTCACCCGCCTCCCGAGGCTGGTCTGGTAGCACGTCGTACGCACGCTGTAGAGCGGACTCGTAGTTCATACATTTTAGACGGTGCTGGCACGTAAATGGATTCCGTCACATCTGTGACTAACTACTGTCCAATGATATTAATACCGAGAGTGGATAATTAATTGACATGGATCAGCACGAACAGCCTGTGGAGACGCCGGGACTCTCGTCCGAGCGACTCGATACGCTATTACGAGTGCTGGCAGCCGAGCCCCGGCGGATGATATACACGTACCTTGCCGAACACGACTCGGCCTCAATCTCGGAACTCACTGACGTGGTCGTGGGCTGGTCAAGTGCGCGTGGCCGAAACACCGATGCCTGCAACTGGGACGATACCCGCACTGCGCTCCACCACCGTCACCTTCCCGTTCTCGATGACGCTGGCATCGTTACCTACGATGCTGACCAGCAGACCGTGACGCTGGCCTCGCTGTCGCCATCTACGGCCGAGGTTCTGGCGACGATAACCGATCTGGATACCGCCGAGACAGACCACGAGGACTGATCGTGGGCCAATGACAGTTCGTACCCTCCTCCGGCGCTTCGAGGACTCGGACGTGGCGATAACTGTGTACGGTCCGCCCACAACGAAGACTGTGGGCGAGCGGCTGGCAACTCAGGGGATCGACGCCACCTGGCGGAAACTCCCGACCGGACACCAGAACGCGTTTGCCGTCATCCGTCGGGACGGTGTGTTCGCCGAGGCAGTCCCGCTCACAGCGATGGAGACGTTCCTGTGCGATCCGATGGCTGGTATTGGCGACAGCGGAACCCCTGACAGTGACCCGGGCAGACAGCTTCTTCACTCGGCGCTCGCGAACACGCTCCTGTCATCGCTCACGCCGGCACAATTGCTCGCAACGTCCCACGAGTTCGAGGATAGAGCGTACCGCGTCGGGGCGGGAACCCTTCGAGTGAGCTTCCAGTCACTGTCGATATTCCGCTCGCAGCGCGCCCGATACGAGTCGCTTAGCAGCGACACGGACCTCGACATCAACGTGTACGGACAGGGCGACTGGGAGCCGCCGGCGATTCCCGGAATCTCGTTCCATCCGCTCACAGGCTCCGCACTCGAACAGGTGTGGTTGCTGGCGTTCGACGCTGACGGTGACGACCAGAACAAGTGTGCGCTCGTCGCCGAGGAAACCGAGGACGGAGCGTTTCGGGGCGTCTGGACGTACAACCCACGGCTGGTCGACGAGATCATGGCGGCGGTTGTGGCTGTCGACGAGTAGCAGCCGACGACGAGCCGCCCAGAAACACACACAGCGGATGCTATGCCGGACACGAAAGCGGGATTCGAAGTCCCCCGCCGTCGCGCTCGATAGTCGTTCCGAAGGGCCGAGAGCGTTCTCGTACTGTCTTACGAAGCCACTCAGCCACCGCGTCGTCGGCGTATCTGACCTGTGTATACGCGTTCTCGACCGGCGTGAGTTCGAGCGCGGCCAGCCGCCCGTCTTCGATGTGCAGTTCGAACAGGAAACTCCGGTCGTTGTGGTAACCGTCCTTGATCGCATAGTCGTCGACGAAATTACCGGTGTCGTACATGATGGGACGACCGCGGTACACCTCGATACCCTGGACGACGTGGGCGCTGTGGCCATGGACCACGTCCGCACCATTGTCCACCAGCCAGCGGGCGAATGCCTGCTGTGTCTCGCTGGGCTCGGTCACCCAGTTCGGCCCCCAGTGGACGGTGACGACGAGCAGGTCCGGGTCGGCGTCGCGGGCCGCTGCCAGCGCGTCCCCGACGCGGCGGCGAGTCAGCGGGTGGTTCGGGTCCAGCGGCGCGTAGGCCGTGCCGGGGCTGTCGCCGTCAGCGGCGTAGCTGGGCGACTGATCGGTGACTGCGACAACGGCGACCGAGAGGTCGGCGATGTCGACGACCGCTGGCTCGAACGCTCTCTCTCTATCGACGCCGGCCCCGGCCGAGGCGATGCCAGCGTCGGCAAGGTGGGCCGGCGTGTCCGTGAGTGCCACCGGTCCGAAATCGAGCAGGTGGTTGTTCGCCAGTCCAGCACAGGAGACGCCGGCGCGGTCTAGTGCGGCCACTGCCCATTCCGGGCTCGCTCGGAAGTGGAACGTCCGGCCGGGCCGTGGTTCGCCGCGGTCCGAAACACAGCATTCGAGGTTCGTCACCAGCCCGTCGAGTGACTGGAGTCGGCCGAGCATCGACCCCCAGACGGCAGTCGGTCCGTCGGAGTCATCGTGCCAACGTTCGTCGACGCTCCGGCCCAGCATCACGTCGCCGACGAACCCGATGCGTAGCGACGCGTCTGTCGGGACCGACGGCGGACACGACACGTCTGCATCGCCGGCAGCACCCAGACAGCCCGAAACTGCGGTGAGGCTTCCGAGAGCGGGGCCGCCGCTGGCGAGGACGGTTCGGCGAGTCGGAGCCACAGTAGGTTCACTGTCGACTGCGACCGTCTTGAATTTCGGTGCCGTATAAAGCCATTCGGGGTGTGTCGTATCGAGACACACTCTAGCTGGTTACTTTTGGTTACCTCCACTCTTTCAAGGTATGTCAAGCGATACTCCGCGTGACTACGGCGCGGACGAAGAGTGTACGACCACGGAGTCGTTCGCCGATCACGGCCTCGACGACGGCAGCGTCCTCATTAGCCGGACGTACAACCGAATCGCGGCGGACGGCGAACCGGCGTTCGAACCGACGCCGGAGTTCTTCGACACGCTGGAGGCGGCGTTCATCTGGGCCTACATCGGGTCGATTGACGAACCCGGCGTTCCGCCACACGTCGAAGCGGCTATCGAAGACGCGCGGGAGTTCACGCGCCAGAAGTTCGCTGACAACTCTGACCCGGACCTCCGAACAAACGTGATTCCGACGTTCTACCAGCAGGTCGCTGGCTTCCACTGCGCCTACCGGGACTGACAAAACAACTGCGGGCAGGCCGCGTTGCAGACCGGTCTATTCGAGGTGGTGGTAGTCGAGTTCGTACCCCACGTCGACTGCCTCACTGACTTCCTCGCTCGGCTCGGCGACGCCGCGGGTCGTCAGTTCGAGTCCGGTGTCACCCTGGGCCACGAGGATGTTCCGCCGCCACTCAGGGTCCACGTCGGGCGCGTCGGTGCGGTAGTGTGCGCCACGGGACTCGTCGCGCTCGCGTGCGCCCAGCAGCAAGGCCTCGGCGACTGTAAGACTGAACGAGAGGTCGACGGCGAGTTCGAACGACAAGCTGGTCCGGTCGCCGTCGACGCCGATGTTCCCCCTCCGCTCGCGGAGGTCCCGGAGTTCGGCGAGTCCGGTCGACAGCGAGTCCTCGTTGCGGAGAATACCGGCGTGCTCCCACAGCAGGTCGCCCAGATCCGCAAGGAGCTCTTCGGGCGTCTCGTCGCCGTCCGAGGCTTCCAGTTCCCGCAGCGATCGGAACTCACGCTCGGCGATCGTGCGTTGCCGGTCTGGCAGCGCACCGTCGCGCTCGCCGCTCGTCACCTGCGTTGCGACGTGGTCGCCGACGAGCGCGCCGATGGCGACCGTCTCCGCGAGCGAGTTCCCGCCGAGCCGGTTCGCGCCGTGCACGCCTGCGACCGTCTCGCCGACGGCATAGAGCCCACCGACGCCGGTTTCGCCGGTCTCGAAGTCGATGTCGACCCCGCCCATCGAGTAGTGGGCCGTCGGTGCGACTTCCATCGGCTTCTCCGTGATGTCGACGCCGAGGTCCATGAACCGCTCGTACATCCGCGGGAGCCGCGATTTGATGTACTCGTCGTCGCGATGGGAGATGTCCAGATAGACGCCGCCGTTCTCGGTGCCGCGGCCCTCACGGAGTTCCTGTGCGATGGCTCGGGCCACCACGTCCCGCGCGTCGAGTTCCATCTGGTCCGGCGAGTACTCTTCCATGAACCGCTCGCCATCGGCGTTGAGCAGCCGTCCGCCTTCGCCGCGGACTGCTTCAGTGACGAGTCGGCCGTCCCAGTCCTCGCCGTAGCGGTCGCCGACCATTCCTGTCGGGTGGAACTGCACGAACTCCATGTCCATCAGCGACGCGCCGGCTTGGAGTGCCAGCGCCGGACCGTCGCCGTTGTTCTCCTCATCACGCGAGGAGTGGCGGTTGTACAGGGCGGAGGAGCCACCCGCTGCCAGAACCACGTGGTCCGACTCGAAGAGGATGAACTCGCCGCTCTCCATGTCGTAGCCGGCCGCCCCGTACACGCGGTCGCCGTCGGAGAGCAGGCGGGTAATCATCACGTTGTCGCGGTAGGGAATCCCGAGGCTCTGGGCCTTGTCGACGAGGGTATCCAGCATCGCCTCCCCCGTTCGGTCGCCGACGAAGCACGTCCGGCGGAACGACTGCGCGCCGAAGTACCGCTGATTGATCTTCCCGTCTTCGGTCCGGTCGAAGGGCATCCCCCACTCGTCGAGTTCCCGGATGCGGTCGGGCATATGTTTGGCCGTTAGCTCGACCGCTTTCGGGTCGTTGATGAAGTGCCCCTCGTCCAGCGTATCGGCGGCGTGAATCGTCCAGTCGTCCTCAGGATCGAGCGACCCCAGCGAGGCATTAATGCCGCCGGCTGCCCACGTCGTGTGCGCATCGCCGTGGTCGCGCTTGCCGATGACCAGCGGCTCAACGCCGTTTTCGGCGAGTCCGATTGCGACCCGCGCCCCGGCAGCGCCAGCGCCGACGACCAGCACTGGGACCGACACCGTCTCGTAGTCGACCGCCGGGCCCGCGTCGCTTGCCCGACCGTCGACAGCTTGCTCGCCGTCAGCGGATGGCTTCTGTGGTGTCATCATCTGAAGTAGGGGCTGTGGACTTATTAGGGCTTCGCGCGCACGCGCACGCGGACCCCGAGCGACTTTCAGACGTGGTCAGAAGACGACTTCCAGATGTAGTCACCGACTCGCTACTGCAGGCGACTCGGAGCCGATTAGTCCTCGCCCGCTGTCACCGATCCGGCACCACCAGACCTTGTGGCTGGCTCTTCGCTGTCGGCTCGGTCCGCATAGACGATCTGCCAGCCGGTCACCCCCATGAACAGGAGTACGAGCGGCGAGAGGAAGCCGAAGAAGTAGTACGGTGCGTATTCCAGCGTCGGGACGCCGAGCGTTCCGGCCATGAACAGCCCGCCGCTACTCCACGGAATAAGCGCACTCGTCGTCGTTCCCGACGCTTCGATGGCCCGGGAGAGGTTCTGACTCTTGAGCCCCTGTTCGTTGTATAGATTCCCGAGTGTCATCCCCGGCACGACGATGCTCACGTACTGTTCCGCCGCCAGAATATTCATTGAGACGGCGGACACAGCGGTCACGCCCGTGAGGCTCGCGACGCTGTGGCAGAGTCGCCCGAGATGGTGGGAGAGCACCGCGAGCACGCCGGCCCGTTCGAGCAGGCCACCCAGTGCGAGCGCGGCAATCGCAATCGTCACAATCCATGCGCCGCCGGTCAGCCCGCCACTCTCTAGGAGTCCGTTCACAAGCTCCATGCCGGTTTCCGGAGCCGTCCCGGACTGCGCCGCTGACCAGGCTGCACCGAATCCAGTTCCCTGCACGAGCATCGCGGTCCCGACGCCTGCAAAGACTCCCGCTCCCAGCGTCGGCAGTGCGGGGACGCCACGCAGCGCGAGTCCGAAGGTCACGACGACCGGCAGAAACACGAGCGGCGAGACGACGTACGTGCTTTCGATGGCCGCCTGAATGGACGCAACGCGGTCAGCAGGGATGGTTCCGGCGGCCCGCAGTCCAAGGCCGGCATACAGGAGGACGGCAATCGTGAACGCGACGAGCGTTCCAGCCCGCATCGCGTTGATATGCTCGTACAGGTCCGTGTCCGTCACTGCGGCGGCCAGATTCGTCGTATCCGAGAGCGGGGACTGCTTGTCCCCCGTGTAGGCCCCGCTGAGAATCGCGCCGGCAGTCATCGGTTCTGGAATACCCAGTCCCGACCCGATTCCGATGAGTGCGACCCCGAGCGTCCCGGCCGTCGTCCACGAGGAGCCGACGGCGAACGAGATTACCGCGGAGAGGATCGCCGCTACCGGGAGAAACACTGTCGGTGTGAACAGCTCCAGCCCGAAGTACATCAGGCTGGGAATCGTGCCCGCCTGAATCCACGATGCGATGAGCGCATAGACGGTGAACATGATGAGAATCACTCGCATGCCCATGAGCAGGCTACTGGCAATGCCGTCGTACAGGTCTTCCCACGAGAGCCCGAGATGGTACCGGGCGAACAGGCCGGTGAAGGCAATCCCCCAGAAAAGCGGGAACTGTGGGTCTAAGTCGAAGGCAATGAGGCCCACGCTGAGGAACACGATCATTCCCGCGATCGGCACGAGTGCGGCACCCAGTGACGGCCGCTCAGACGGGTCGATCTCGTCGAACAGCCGAGGTTCGAACTCGACCATCACTGACCCCCGTCGCGCCAATCTGGCCGGACTCCGGCGTGGCTCCAGTCTGGAAACGCCGACTCCCGCCAGCCCTGTCGACACGCTCCGATACGCCCGTTTCGATTACTTGCGACGGCACCGCGTGTCATATTGATATCGGCGATAACCACAGGTGGGTTAAAACAGACTCCATTCCGGTGTCGGCGTGTGGATTGGTAGCTTACGACCGTCTGTCGACAATGTGTGCATCCGTCGGGGCAAAGCCGACTGTCACGGTGCCGGTCGGCGGGTCTTCGGCTCGCAACAGGAGTTCACGCCCGTCCCAGTCGAGGTGCACACGCGTGGTCTCTCCGAGGAACTCCGCACTTGTGACCGTCGCTGTCAACGCGTTTCGGTCGGCGTCGACAGCAAGCCGCTCCGGTCGCACACAGAACGTGAGCCGGTCTCCGGACGAGAGGTCGCTGTCGGCTTCCAGGGCCACTGGGAGCGTCGTACTGTCGACCGTGACGTCCGCGATGGTTTGTCCACTATCAGCGTCCGCGGCATCGGTCGACCGTACTGCCGTTACCTCGCCGCTGAGAACGTTGTTGTCGCCGACGAAGGTGGCGACGAACTCCGTCGCCGGCTCGCGGTAAATGGTCCGCGGCGGCGCGACCTGTTCCGGCGTCCCGTCGCGCATGACCGCCACGCGATCGGACACGGCCAGCGCCTCCTCCTGGTCGTGGGTGACGTAAATCGTCGTGATACCCAGTTCCTGCTGAATCTCGCGGACCTGCACGCGGAGGCGCTCCCGGAGCTTCGCGTCGAGGGCGCTCATCGGCTCATCGAGCAAGAGCACGTCAGGGCCGGGAGCCAGTGCGCGGGCCATCGCCACCCGTTGTTGCTGGCCGCCGGAAAGCGTGTCCGGGTCCCGGTCGGCCATCCCGCCGAGGTCCACCAGCTCAAGCAGCTCCCGCACCCGTGCCTCGGCGCTGCCGCCGCCCGGCGGGTCGGTGAACGAGAGTCCGTAGGCGACGTTCTCCCCGACGGTCATGTGCGGGAACAGCGCGTAGTTCTGGAAGACGACACCCACGTCGCGGTCCTCTGGGGGGACGCCGGTGACAGATTCGCCGCTGAACCGGACTTCGCCCTGCGTCGGGTCCTCGAAGCCGGCGATGAGCCGGAGTGTCGTCGTTTTCCCACAGCCGGAGGGCCCGACCAGCGTGAAGAACTCGCCCTCCCGGACGGCAAGCGACAGGTCATCGACGGCGGTCGTCTCGCCGTAGCGTCTGGTGACACCGTCGAGTTCGACGGCCGGCGGGCCAGTCCGGTTCACGGCAGCACTGTTTGGTGGGGCCTCCTTAGAACCCAACGTCGTCACCTCCCAGCCGGTCGATAAGCAGGAAACTCGCGCTAGTGACCACGAGCAGGACGACCCCCATCGCCGTTGCGGGACCGAGTCGCCGGCCGATGAACCGCTCGATGGCGATGGGCATCGTGAACTGGTTCGTCCCGGAGGCAAGCACAATCGTCGCCGAGAACTCCCCGATAGAGATAGCGAACGCGAAGGCGGCTCCGGCGATGACGGCCGGCCACACGAGCGGCAGTTCGATGTCAAGCAGCGCTCTGGCCCGCGGCGCGCCGAGGGCGCGAGCGGACTCGACCAGCGTGTGGTCGACCCCCTCTAGTCCGGGTGCCACTGTCCGAACGACGAACGGGTAGCCCGCGACGGCGTGAGCGGCGACGATAGCGAGGCCGCCACCGACGGCGAAGCGGGAGCCACCTACCTCGACACCAAAGACGAGGCCACGAAGCAGGCCGAGGCCGACGACGATGCCCGACACGGCTAGCGGAGCCATTGCGACGGCGTCGACGAGTTTCCGGCCGCGGTAGTCCCGTGTCGTGAGGACGGCCACGACGACGCCCATCGGCAGGGCAACGACGAGCGAGGCGACCCCGAACAGCAGTGAGTTCCGGACGGCGTCCCACGGCTGGACTTGGAACGACGCGCCGGTCGTCTGGCGGTCGATGAGGAACTGATAGTTCGCCAGCGTCAGCCCCTCCGGCCCACTGAAGCTCGCCACAATCATGCTCGCTATCGGCGCGATGAACACCGCCAGCGCGACGAGGGCGTAGACGGCGAGTCCCATTCTGGGGAGCAGTTCCCGGACCGAGAACGACGGCGGCGTCAGCGACCGTCGCGGGAGCGGTCGAATCCCCCGGGACCGGACGGTATGCTTGGCCTCGTAGCGGAGATACGCGTACAGCAAGCCCAACGAGATGCCAAGCTCGATGAGCGCGAGGGCGGCCGCCTCGGCGTATTCCAAGTCGCGGATGAGCCGATAGACGAACACCTCGACGGTGGCCAGCTGGAACCCACCCAGCGCGAGGACGATGGGGAACGTACTGAAGGTGAACACGAAGGTAAGCGCCGCGCCCATCAGTACTGACGGATACAGTTGCGGGGCGACCACGTCGCGGAACGCTCGGAAAGGACTCGCGCCGAGGCTCCGGGCCGTCTCGACCGCGCTGGCGTCGACGGACTCCCAGGCGGCGGTGGTCACACGGGCGACGAGCGGGGCGTTGTAGAACGCGTGAGCGATGACGACGGCCTCCAGCGTGAACAGGAGGTCCACCTGTCCTAGGCCGAGCACGCCAATTACGGCGTTGAACGTCCCGTTCCGGCCGAACGTGGCGACGAAGCCGACGCCGACCATTATCGACGGGAGGACGAAGGGAAGAATCGTCAGCGACCGGAGCGTCCGCCGGCCGGGGAACTCGTAGCGCGCCAGCAGATACGCCGCCGGCAGGCCGAGGGCGACGCTGGCGACCGTCGACAACGCCGCCTGATACGCCGTGAACCCGATGACGCCCAGCCGTCGGTCCGGCGACAGGACCCCTTCGATGACGCTCGCTATCGGCTCACCGGCGAGGAGCCGCGCCGGCTCCCCGAAGTAGAACGGGTCTTGCAGTATCGAAATGAACACCCGCCCCGTCAAGCGCCCGTCGACGAGGACGCTATCGATGAACACCGTCGCAACCGGGTAGTAGAAGATGCCGAGCAACAGCGCGATCGTGGCGACTGCGAGGCCGACGATCCCCCGGCGTTCGATAGTGTTTCGGACGGTCCGGCCTCGCTCGCGGGACAGACTGCTCGCTGTCTCTGTCGCCTTTTCGCTGTGGTCACTGCCGGCACCTTTCGCATCGCTGTCGTGATCTCGGGCCACAGTCTGTGGTCGTTAGTTCGCGGCGAACTGCCGTTCCCAGTCGGAGATCCAGCCCGAGACAGAGCCCTTGAGTTCGTCGTAGCCGAACGTGACCGGTTCCGGCGGCTCCTGAGCCAGTTTGGCGTAGTCCTCGGGAAGCTCGGCGGATTCGGTTGCCGGGAACTGGACGTTCCGGACGGCGATTTCCCCCTGAATCTCCGGGCGCAGCAAGAAACCCATGAACTCCCGGGCGAGGTCGGGCGTGTCCGCCCCATCGAACACCGCCATTCCCTCCGGGTTGGCGTAGCCTTGGTCGTTCAGGAAGCGGATCTGGTGTTTCTCCATGTTCGCGTCGTTCTGATCGGCAAACACCTGGTCGGTGGAGTAGGAGACGACCATCGGCGCTTCGCCGCCCGACCACGCGCTGTAGGCGTCACTCCAGGAGCCAAGCACCCGAACGTCGTTGTCCTGCAGGTCGCTCCAGTAGTCCAGATAGCCGTCCGGGCCGAACTGCTTGATCGTGTGCAGCAGGAACGCCCGCCCGGTCGCCGAACTGGCGGGGTTCTGTGTGATGAGATCGCCAGCGTGTTCCTCGGCAAGGAGGCCATCGAAGGTCTCCGGTGCCGTGGTGGCTGTGCCGTCGAACACGAGGCTGATGTAGCCGGTATCGTAGGGAATCGCCCGGCCGTCGGGGTCGAACTGCAGGCCTGGCTTGATGTCGTCCTGCCCAGCCACGTCGCCGACATCGGCGAACAGGCCGTCGTCGAGGTTCTCGTCGACCCGGACGAGGTGGTCGGTGTTCAGCCCGAGGTACATGTCGGCCTCGATGTCGACACCGGCGTTCCGGCGCTCGATGTAGTGGTTGACCTCGTTGCTCGGCGTCTGCCAGATTAGACGGGCGTCGAACTCCTCCTCGAAGCGCTGTTTCACCCACGCGCCCGGACTCGTCGACGGCGAGTCGACGAACGCGCTGTAGGTCCCGACGACCAGCGTCTCGTCGGTACCGCCGGCGTCGCCGGTACTTGTCCCGGAAGAGGTTGACTCGTCCGTGTTCGACGCTTCGGTGCTCGCTTCGTCGTTGCCACCCAGCCCGGCACAGCCGGCAAACGAGACAGACACCGTCGCGCCGGCCGCTGTCAGGAAGGAACGTCTATCCATTACCCCGTGGTCACACCCAGTGGTACTTAATCCCGCTGTTCCTGAATTCTAAGGTTTCAACCCTTCAAATACCCGCAGCAGCCGTTATTATCCCGCGGTACTGCAGGATGGTGACTGAGTTGTAGGCGACGACTGCGAGTGTCACCATGGCGAACAGGGCAAGAAAGACCGTCGCGTTGCGCTCGGGAAGCAGTCGCCACCCCGCGACCAGCCACAGCATCGCCCCGAACTTCACCAGCCAGAGGCCCGCCAGCCCGAACTCCGCAAGCATCGTGCTGACGACGACGTTGCCCTCCTGTAGTCCGACCGTGAGCCCGGTCATTGTCAGGAGGATATCCCCGACAGTTGCGACGAGGATGACGGTCCAGAGTACCGCGTGGGTGTGTGACAGGTGGTGGTCCCGCCAGAGCGTCACCTGCTCACTGTCTGCCGCTGGCCCCTCTTTGCCGAGCATCGTGAATACGTTGGGCGGAACTGGCATGAATACTCGGGCTCGATTGGGCTGCTGAAACATCTGCTATGTAGCTGCGACCGACTGGTCAAACCCAGTTGCTCGCGCTCAACCCCAGATCGATTCTGGAACCGAGATGAGGAGGACAACGAAGACGACGAGGGTACTGAGGCCGAGTATTCGCAGGACTCCCGCTGAACGTCGTCGATTCGGGGGCAGGAATTCCGCGACCCCAGAGAACGCGAACGCGATACCCAAAAAGAGCATGTTGTGAGGGCCGTCGAGTACAATACCGAAATATACCCATCCAAGGATGCAAACGAACGCGAAGAGTGAGAACAGGAGGCCCTTCTGCCGCCCGTCTGGCTCACGAAATAACATTCGCCGAATTGTCATTACCTGTACTGACAGACGGTTGATTTAATAAATCGTTCGGCTGTATCGATCACAATCGGATCAGGATGTCTCATCTGGGGAGGGGTCAACAGGGCTTCGCGCCACGAAACACTGCCACCCGAGCCGAACACAGCTTTTTGACGGTCCTCTCCGAGTGTAGGGTACGAAATGACACAGGACGTTCTCAATCGGGCACCCGACGAGCGCATACAGGCGCTCGATTCAGACGGCGAGATCGTCGACCCGGACCTCATCCCGGACCTGTCTGACGAGGCACTGGTGTCGATGTACCGTGACATGCGTTTCGCCCGCCGGTTCGACGAGCGGATGATAAGCCTCCAGCGACAGGGTCGGCTCGGGACCTACTCATCGCTGGCGGGCCAGGAAGGGTCACAGATCGGTTCGACGTACGCACTGGCCGATGAGGACACGATCTTCTATCAGTACCGGGAACACGGCGCACTCGTCGCTCGCGGACTCCCCTGGGAGTACGTCCTCTACTGGATGGGCCACGAAGCGGGTAACGCCGCTCTCGGCGACGTGAACGTATTCCCGCTGAACATCTCCATCGGCGCGCACCTGCCCCACGCTGTGGGCTGGTCGTGGGCGGCAAAGAAAAAGGGCGACGAGCGGGCGGGCGTCGTCCACTTCGGCGACGGAGCCACCAGCGAGGGGGATTTCCACGAAGCGATGAACTTCGCCGGGGTGTTCGAGACGCCGACGGTGCTCTTCTGCAACAACAATCAGTGGGCCATCTCCGTCCCGCGGGAGCGCCAGACCGCCAGCCAGACGCTGGCGCAGAAAGCCGATGCCTACGGCTTCGACGGCGTGCAGGTCGACGGGATGGACCCGCTGGCGACCTACACCGTCACCGAAGCCGCCAGGGAGCGGGCTGTGGGAGCAAACGGCAAAGAGCAGGAACCAATGTTCATCGAAGCCGTCCAGTACCGCTTCGGCGCGCATACGACTGCCGACGACCCGGACGTGTATCGGGACGAGGCGGAGGTCGAGAAGTGGCGCGAACGCGACCCGCTGGACCGCATGGAGGCGTTCCTCAGAAACTGCAATCTGCTGGACGACGGGAAAATCGACGTGATGGACGACACCATCGACGAACGCCTCGGCGAGATTATCGACAACGCTGAGGCCCACGCGCCGGACCCGACAGACCTCTTCGCGGACGTGTACGACGAATCGACATCGAACATCGACGAGCAGCGCGAGTACTTCCAGGGACTCCGCGAGCGCCACGGTGACGACGCGCTACTGGAGTCCGAGTAGCCGACCGAGCCTGTTATTGCCGTCCCGTCGCTTCCGTCTACTGTGACAGAGTGGCCACCGGTGGACCCCGCCGACGCAACGGCCGTTGCACAGCAGCGTGACGAACTGGTCGCGGCGGTCCGGGACCACGCCGGACAGGTCGCCTACCAGCTTGCCCGGCTGGAGGGCGGCGACTACGGACAGGCGGACATCGAGACCGACCGCGGCGAGTGGACCGTCAAGTACGAAGGCGGCGACTTGGAGTACCTGCGGTTCTCGCCGTCGCGTGGCTCGGATACGTATGTCATCTCGACCAAACAGCCACCAGAGCCGGAGCCGCTGGCGGCCGCGCTCGCCGACTACGACGCCTTCGTCGAGGGGTTCAACGACTACGTCGCGTCGCTCGACGGCGTGCTCGACGACGTGTCGACGGAGTTCCCGGAAATCACGACGACAGATGGCGTCGTGGCCGAGCGCGACCGTGTCCTTGGCCGCATTCGCGAAATCTGTGACCAGATCGCGCGGGAACTCCAGCGCTACGAGGGCGGCGACTACGGCACGTTCACCAGCCGAATACAGGGTACCCGCTGGGAACTGAAGTGGGACACCGACGGCGCGTCGTACCTCCGCGTCGGCGGGAGCAACGGCCTCTACCTGCTCTCCCAGTACGAACCGCCCTCGGCCGCCGACATCCGCGAGTACGCCCCGCAGTTCGCAGACTTCGTGGACGCGTACAACGACCACGTCGACGAACTGGAATCGGACCTCGGGACCGTCGAACTCTGAGCCGGCGCAGTCTGAACTCCTTCTGGTAGCGTTCCGCCTGGTGAGCGTGTAGTGCGTCAATTCTACCAGCGCTGTCGTTTTCGCATAATCGCTGTACAGCAGTTGAATTACCGCAGAATACCACCGAACAATATGTCGGCAGTATTTTCAGGGGGCCTCACCCAAGCCGGAGGTATGAGTTCGACCGAAACCGTCGATAGTTCGGCTGTGAGCAGCGGGACAATCAGTGATTACGTCGAAGCGATGGGACCGTCTTGGATTGCGGGCGCAATCGCCGCCGGTCCGGCGACGATAGCCAGCCTCGTCACTGCCGGGGGTGCGTTCGGCTACAGTCTCCTGTGGGTTGTTGTCCTCTCAGCAGGGGCGGGAACGCTGGCCCAGTACCTCGCGATGCGGCTGGGATTGCTGACCGAGCGCGGTATCGTCGCCGTCGTCGAGGACAACCTCGGCGAAACGTGGGCGTGGCTGCTTGTTGGCGATGCGGTACTTGCCGCCGGCGTGGCACAACTCGTCATTATGAAAACCGTCGCTACGGTTTCGGCGACAGTAACCGGTATTGACGCACGCATCTGGGGCGTCGTCTGGGCGCTCGTCCTTGCGGCGGGATTGGCGGGCGGCGGCTACCGGTTCCTCGAACTGGCCGCGAAAGTCCTCGTGCTGCTGGTCGTCGTCGCGTTCGTCGCCAGTTTGTTCGTCGTGCCCATCGACGCCGGCGCGGCGGTGGCCGGACTGGTCCCCTCGGTCCCGTCCGGGAGCGCGCTGGTCGCGGCCGGCATCCTGGGCGGCGCGGTCCACATCACGCTCATCACGATGCACTCCTACACGATGCGGGCACGGGGCTGGACCCGCGAGGACTACGACCTCGCGACAGTCGACGTTGGGGCGTCGATGCTGGTGGCCTTTGGCATCTACAGCCTCGCAATCTTCCTGGTGACGGCGAGCGTACTCACCTCCGGCGACCTCACGACGGTCGGCGCTGCTGAGGCCCTCGGTCCGCTGGTCGGCGACAGCGCCCGCTGGCTGTTCCTGCTCGGTCTGTGGGGCGCTGCTGTGTCGACGCTCGGAGGCAACACCATCGTCCCGCCGTTCCTGCTCGCGGACAAACTCGGCTGGGGCACCACCATCGAGGACAGCCGCTACCGCGGACTGCTCGTCGCTGTCGCGCTGCTGTCCGCGCCGGGTGCCTTCATCGGCGGGAACGTCCTCGGCCAGCTCGTCCTCGTGCTCGCGCTGGGCACTATCGGCACGCCCTTTGCCATTGCCCTCGTCCTCTATCTCCTGAACTCGGATGCGGTCCCAGAGTCGAACTCGCTGGTGGCTAATGTCGGTGGGCTATCCCTGATCGCTGTTTCGGGTGGGCTGGCCGCGAACTTCGTTGTCGAGCAGCTCGGCGGTGGCGTCGGCCCGCTCTCCGGGTTCGTGCTGGTCTTTGCTGTCGCGCTTGGCCTCGCTATGGTCGGCCTCGGCGGGAAGTTCCTCCGGGAGGAACTCCTCGCGTGACCGGCCTCCAGTTCCCGCTCTCGGGGTCGACGCTCGTTACCGGTCCCTCCAACGCCGGCAAGACGCGGACGACCGCTGCCGCCCTCGATGCCTGGCTCGACAGCGAGGGACCCGCGGGCGTCGTCGTTCTCGATTTCGCGCCAGAACTCGAACGCGACGGGACAATTCTGGGCGGCCGCCTCGACAGATTCATCACCGTGCCAGAGGCGGCCTGGGTCGGCCGGATCGATGCCAGTGCGCCGCGCGCTGAAAGCGAGATGGACGATCAGGCGGTCGCGCTCGCCCGGGAGAACGCCCGCCGTGCCGAGCAACAGATGGACGCGCTCCCGGAGAATCCCCGTGCGGTGTTCGTCAACGATGCGACGATTCCGTTCCAGCACGACCTCGCATCGGTCAGCCGGCTTATTGACTACTGTGACCGGGCAACGTTGGCCGTCCTCAACGCGTTCGACAGCGACGAACTGGGCGTCGATAACCCCGTATCCCGTGCTGAGCGGGACGCGCTCGGCCAGCTCCGGCGCTGGGCCGACCGAACCGTCGACCTGTCGTAGCGACCGCGACCGCTGCCCGGACGCGTAAGCGGCTCGCTACTGCCCGCCACGCTTCCGGAACCAGACGCGCTCGCCGACCGGGCTTTCGTCGTCGCCGATGTCCAGCCGACTGACGAACAGGTCGCGGATGGCCAGAGTGACGACGAGTTCCGTCGGCTCGCCGGCCCCGTCTTCGACGGTGACGACGCAATGGCCGTCCCGCTCAGCTATCCCGATAATCGTGCCGACTGTCCAGCGGTCGCGGTGGTGTGACGGCTCCTGCGCGTGAATGCGGTCGTGATTCATTGATACTCCTGTGAGTTATCTCACCGGTTCCACTCGTAGAACCACCATGCCCCGCCGAGCATCATCAGGCCGATCCCGAGTGTCGATGTCGCGGGTTCCGGGATGATGAACAGTACGAGGCCGATGAGTACCATCCCGACCGGTTCGAGTTCGTCGAGATACTGGGTGATGTCCATATGTGACGCTTCACCCGCCTGCAGTATAGAGGTTCGTCCGGTTATCGGGGAGAGAGAATGAACGAAAAAAGCAACCAGATCAGCGGAAGCGGAACGTTTCGAGGTTCTCCGGCGCGAAGGTCCGGATGTTCTGGTCGTGATACAGCGACGAGGAGAGGTCCTGTGTCGCGGACTCGTCGCCGTGGACACAGAGGATCTTCTCGGGCCGTGGGTTCATCGTCTTCACGAAGTTCTCCAGTCCCTGCCGGTCGGCGTGTCCGGAGAAGCCGTCGACCGTCTCCACGTTCATCTCCAGTGGAACCGTCTCGCTGCGCCCGCTGCCGCCGACGGGTACCTCGTCGATGCCGCGCTGGATTCGCTTGCCGAGCGTTCCCTGCGCCTGATAGCCGACGAAGGTAAGCGTCGAGTCAGTATCGGGGCCGAGCTGTTCGAGCCAGGACATGGCTGGGCCGCCAGTGAGCATCCCGGATGTGGAGAGAATGATCGAGGAATCGCCGTCGGCAATCTCCTGTCGCTCCTCGTCGCCGCCGTCGATAGGGTTGAACTGGTCGGCCAGGAAGGGGTTCTCGTCTTCGTCGAAGATGCGGTCCTGTAGGCCGTCGCGGAGATACTCGGGATAGGTCGTGTGAACGGCTGTCGCCTCCCAGATCATCCCGTCGAGGTGGACCGGCATCTCGGGGATGTCGCCGTTCCGCATCGCCTCTTCGAGGACGAGCATGAGTTCCTGCGCCCGTCCCACGGCGAAGGTCGGAATGAGAACCTTTCCGTCGCGGTCGTAGGCGTTCTGAATGATCTGTTTGAGCTTTCGCTCCGAGTCTTCCTGATCGGTCTGGTAGTCGTTGCGGCCGCCGTAGGTCGACTCCAGCACGAGCGTCTCCACTCGCGGGAAGTCGTTGACTGCGCCGTCGAACAGGCGCGTGTCGTCGTAGTGAATATCGCCGGAGAAAGCGACGTTGTACAGGCCGTCGCCGACGTGGAAGTGACACACCGATGAGCCCAGAATGTGGCCGGCGTTGTGCAGTGTCAGCTTGATATCGGGCGCGATGTCGGTCACGTCGCCGTACTCCAGCGGGATGGTGTGTTTGATCGCCTCGCGGACCATCTCGGAGTCGTACGGCGGAGTCCGGCCTTCGTCCGCGGCGGTATCAAGGTGATCGAGCGTCAGCAGTCCCATCAGGTCTCGCGTCGGCTCGGTACAGTAGATGGGGCCGTCGTAGCCGTACTCGAACAGCAGCGGGACCAGTGCTGAGTGGTCGAGATGCGCGTGGGTCAGAACGACAGCGTCGATACCGTTTGTCCCGGCCCCGAACGCCTCCGGGATGTCCAGATACGGCTTCTCGCCGTTCGAGCCGGGCTTGTTCCCGCAGTCGATGAGGATTCGCGTGTCCGGCGTTGAGAGGATGAACGCGGCGCGGCCGACCTCACGACAGGAGCCCAGCGTCGTGATGCGGACGTACTCGTCGTCCGACATCGGCTCGCGGTGGATCTGCCGGCCGACGCGTTCGAGGATATCACGGCGGTCCTCGCGCTCCTGTTTGAGGAAGTTCCGGACGTTGTCGACCGTCGAGGATTCGATTGGTGGCGTCCGAACGACTTCGGGCGTCCACCCGACTTCCTGCGTGATTTCGCGCAGAGTTGCGCCACGGCGGCCGATGACGACGCCGGGCTTCTGTGCCTGAATGACGACTTCGCCGGTGTCAGTGTGGAAGTTCAGGTCCATGACGCCGGCTTCCTCCGGGATGAGTTCCCGAATCGCCGATTCGGCTTCGGACGGCGGGGCCAGTACGTCCGGGTCCGGGCGGACCGTGATGCGTTTCCGGAGCTTCGATGCGAGCCGGCGAACGAGGTCGCTGTTCGCGGCGAACTCCTTCGGGTCACGCGTGTATATGACGAGTTCCGGTCCCTCGTACGTGACATCCGAGACGGAGATACGGCGCGGGACTTCCTCGTCGATCGTTGCCTTCACGTCTTCGAGTTGCTTGTCTACAGTGCTCATAGCTCAAAACGGGTCATCCCGGTAGCGGGGCCGTCCACGGCTGGTGCGGGCCGACCTGGTGCCGCGGGATGTACGCTCTCTAATAAAGTCATCAGTTATCGGTGAGTTGCCTCCGGACGTGGAGAGATGTCCGGAAAACCGTCCTCTATTTCTCAGTATTCCCCTCGTGTTATAAAAGCCTTCGCAATACGGAGGTCGGAACGGTCCCGAAGTTGCCGTCGTGTGTGCCCACAAGCGGTAAGCGGCCGCCACGTGAGATACCGCCATGCGACTGACGCCTGAAACCGTCCACGAGGAGTATGAGTTGGTACAGAACCGGGCTGACGACGTTGTCCCGCTAATAAACGAAACGCGAGCGTATCTGGGCTCGCAGTTCGGTGTTGACGTTGACACGCTCACAGACGACGCCTACGCGGCCGCTATCGACGAGGTATTCGCCGACGGCGACCGGGCGGTCAACGTCGCCGCGCTGGTCCGTTTGCTCCGAGAACTGGACGTTACAGGCGATTACCCAGGCTTTGTTATCGACGAACTCCTCGGCCGGGAGCTGGCGGCTATGATCGCCGGTGAGCAACCGCTCCGACTGCTCGCAGAGGCGACCTTCCATGTCGCGGACTTGCGAACCCACGGTGACGACACGGCCACCGCAGGTGCTGATGATCTCAACGCCGCGCTCGCGGCCGGGGTCCAGACACGCGTCCCGGGCTGGCCGTGGCAGCAGACGGAGAGTCCGTTTGCTGTGGAGTGAAATCGGGTAGACTGTTACTGTACCGGTCTGTTATGTTTTCTGCCAATTAACGCCTAAATATAACGAGTATTATGTTATTTTAGGGAAGAAATATCAAACAAGAATTGGATTGTGACTCTACAGATAGTACCAATGCATGTTTGGTGAGCCGGTTCCGAGTCAGTGTCCAGAGTGTGGAGTCGTCGCTGTCCGGATACACAGGGTTGCACCGTCCTTTCACGAGCGCGGAGACGAGTGGAGTATCCGCGCCGAGTGCCGCGATTGTCACGATTACACCGAGTGGTTCGACTGACTGGAAACGGGTCGTAAGCGTGGTGTTGCAGTCCACCGCAGTATCTGGGATGGTGCCGGGAGTGGCCGTTGACATTCCTTATCGTCTCCCTACTGGGTAGTTACCACTGTCCTAACTGTGTGGCCTCTCAGAACCGCAACCGGACAGTCCTGTTCTACAGGAGTTGTTGACTGTGCTATGAGTTGTACGCTGCCGGCCAAGTCGTAATTCAGGGGGAAAATAACATTACTGACAACTGAGAATTGTTTATTAGCCAAGAGGAACTCCTACGATGTCCAACTCCAAAATCCCAGGACAGTGTCCGAAATGCGGTTCAGTGAACGTTACCGTGATCAAGGTGGCACCGTTGAACCACGACCGCGGTGAGAGATGGGCGACCCGCGTGGAGTGCGACGAGTGCCCGGACTACGTCGAGTGGGTTGACTGATCGCGGTTAGCCGCCGGAGAACGAAAACGACGGCGTCGTCAGGAACGCCGTCTCGTATCCCTCGTGGCGAGACACCTGCGGCGGGGCAACGATCTCAACACCAACAGACGGCTCTTGGGCTGTTGTCTCGACGATTGCGCCGTAGTGATAGCCGATTTCGGGATGCACGGCGGCGGTTAGCGCGTCCTGGAACACCGTCTCACCGTCGGCGTCTACGGTTCCGTCCAGCGACATCATCGGCAGGGGAACGCGGTTGTACGGCGTCCGAGCCGAGACGGCGAGATACGACTCACCGTCGGCGAGGAACGCGGCATCCTGCAGCCAGGTGACGGCGTAGACACCGTCGCTTCCCTTGTCCGTCCCGAGCACCGTTCCGGGCAGGGCCGATACTTCGGGGACCTGCGAGGTCGGCACCATGTCCATGTTCATCAGGTCGACCGCCGCGCGTTCGCCCTGTGCGTCCGGGAACTCTTCGAAGGAGAGCTGGTCGCGGGTGCCCTGTGCGAAATCGAATTCGACCGTCGCTTCGCCGGCCTCGTTGAACCGGCCTTCGAGGGCACCCAGTCGGCGCTCGCCCATGCCGTTGACGCGGACCGAGAGTTGATAGACGCCGTCGCCGTCGAGTGCATAGTTGTCGCCGTAGTGAAACCCCATGTTCTGGGAGATCATCGGCCACGGGGACTTGTCGGCAACTGTCTCGCCGTCGCGCTCGACGGTGATTGACAGCCCGGCTGACACCGGGAGGACCATCTCTGTCTCGGGGTCCCAGACAGTCGCCATCAGGTGAACGCTGTCCTTGCTCCGGATGTCGACTTTTTCCGCCGTCGTCCCGGTCACCGTCCAAAAGCGGTGCGGAAAGGAGTAGCTCAGTCCGACCATGTACTCGCCCGCTTGCGCCATTCCGGCCATCCCCATTCCTTCAGCGTGGGTTGGGCGGTACGTGGCGTCGGGGCGGTTCTCGACCAGCGGTGGGGCGCGTGTCGACTGGGAACTCAGCGAACCACACCCCGCCAGGATCGTCGTGCCGGCGAGACCGGCACTGGCGAGGAACTGTCGTCGATTCATGAACCGCCTTTGGGCCCTCATCTGAAAGACCGTTCTGGTACGATAGCCGAATGCCGTGGCGGGATATAGACGGCACAAGGCACTTGTCATCGGTCGGTACATTTTCCCACATGCCCTCCCAATCTGTTCGCCTTGCAGTCCTCGGGGTCGTCGTCCTGACAGCAGGCTGCTTCGGCGCGCCGTCGCCGGGGTCACCGACCCCGTCGGAGGCAACGACAACCGTTGCCCCTCCGACCGGGACCGTCGAGTTCCACGACGGTCCGAAAGAACGGCCCGACCGGCCCGCGACATTGAACGAGTCGTCCGCCCGTGAGTTTGTCTACAACTACCAGTACCGGAGCGTCTACAACGGTCTGTGGCAGGGTGAATACACCGAGATGCGTCTCGCCTGCCGCGTTGATACCGTCACCGAGCGGTCGTGGGGGTACGATGTCGTCATCACCTGTACGGGGTCTTCGACGACTGACCCGCCGGTTGGGTCGACGGCGACGGAAGGACCGATATCCGACTACTTCACCCAGTCGTATCGCTACAGCGTCAGTGCTGACGCCCTCGCTCGCGAGTCAGTCGAGAATCGTGATCAAGTATCCTGACGACAACGGAGCCGTCAGGCCGGATCGGCCGGCGGGAGTGCGCGTAGGTCACGCGGCGGGAGCAGGTAGTTCCCGCGTCGCGCGACCGTCATGTACTGGAGGATACCGTTGTTCACCCGCTGACCGACGGCGGATTCGTTGGCGATGTCCGTTCCGTTCATCGCCTGTTTCGTTCCGACGAAGTCGGCGATAGAGCGCTGCAGCGAGAGGAAGTGCAATCCCGCTTCACCGCCGTCGGTCGAATCAAAGTCCCGGCGGAGAATGGTCGGTGTCCCGTCTTCCCTGACACGGGACATCTTCTGTGCGTGGCCGACGACACCCTCCCGCCGGCCGCTGTCGACCACGTCTTCGGGGCATTCGCCGGCACCGTTGTCCGTCCCGAGGTTCTCGCCGACTCCCTCGACCTTGTCCTCGGCGGCGTGGGCCGGACAGAACATCTTCGAGACGCGCTGGTCCCGGGAGTCCTGTTCGTACCACTGCTGGAGTTGCAGTCGGATTTTCGAGAGGTGCTGGGTCGCGCCCCCGGCGAACGGTCCCGAATCGACCGTCACCCGGTCCTCGGAGGCTTGGTTCTCCTTGAACCCTGACTTGAAGCCCATGAACAGCGGGGCCTCTTCGGGGACCGGTTCGGAGTCCGGAACCCCGTCGACATCCTGGTTCTCGGCGGGTAGACCGGCCCCGACGAACCCTGTCCGGCGCTCCGCCTCGCGTAGGACGCCATCAAAGGTCGCGCTCATTTCGTGGCCGTTGGCGCTGTCGCGATTGGCTTTCAACGCTTCTTCGGCCTCAATAATCGCTCGCTCATCGTCGCTCGCGAGGTGCAGCAATGCGTCGGGGGTGTCGAGTTCGGGGTCTTCGAAGGGTGCGAGCGCCATTGGCTCGGGGAGGTCGACGCCGGCTACGTCGGCCTCGAAGCGGTCGAAGTAGGCCGGACTGTACCCCAGCGTGAACAGCAATCCCTCGTTGCTCCACTCGTAGGCCCGTTCGAGGTCCCGGAGCGCCGTCTCGACCTGCTCGCGGTCGGCCTCAGTCGGTGTTCCGTCGCCGGTGTAGTCCAGCAACAGGAGGACGTGGTGGCGCGACAGTCGGTGGTTCCCCGCGTCGTCTGTCGCCAGCGACGCGTCCCAGGCGTGCTGGCGCGCTGGGAGAGACGAGGGATCGTCGGTTCCGTCCGGGACTGTCCCTGACCCGCGGTCGAGACAGGCGGCCAGCGCCGCGGTGCCGCCGATGGCGACGGCGCTCTTGGCGAACTCGCGTCGGGAAATCCCGCGTTCAGTCATCACCCACACTATGGGCTGCCCGTGCAATTGGGTTGTGGTACAGGACTCGAAATCGGCCACTGTCCACGGCTAGCCGAGCTAGCCGCTCTCGAAGAGGCGGTCGAGTAACCGGGTGAAGCGATCCGACAGGCGGTCGGGGGCTTTGGGGTCAACCGCCGCGAGCAGTTCGACCGTCAGGTCCGGGCGACAGAGCGCCAGCGTCACTCGTCCCTCGCTCCGGCGCTTTTCGACGATGTCGTGCTCGACCAGCCCGCTGAGATGGTGTTCGAGCGTACTCCGTGCGATATCGAGGTGGTCGGCCACCTCGCTGGGGCGGGCGGCTTCGCACTCTATGAGCATGACGAGAACGTCTCTCGCTGTCTCGCGACGGAGAAAGGCGATGGCGTGGCGTTCCCAGGGGTCGAACGACGACGTGTAGTAGTGCGTGCGCCCGTTGACCGACTCGCTGTGAACGCGGTCAAGTCTGGCCAGGTGGTACTGTACCTGCCCCGTCGCGAGGTCCAACGCCCGTGTCAGCTCTCGGAAGTGGACGCCGGGATGAGACTCGATATGCCGGTAAATCCGTGATCTGGTATCGCTCATAGTCCCTCCTCATCGAGGCGTTTCTCGACTGTCCGGGCGTAGTACACTGCGCCGAGGACGAGGACGACAAAGACGGTATCGAGCGCGTGTTCGAGGAGATGGTGGGTCGGTGCTGAAACCACTGAAAACCCCGACAACAACGCGATGAGTGGCCGGGTGAACAGCGCGACAAGTGCGAGCGCAATCAACAGATACGCACGAGTCCCGCGCTGACGGTACGCGGCGAGGGCGAGTCCACACAGGACTGCCCCGGCCACAGCGGAGAGGACGACGACGGCGGCGATGTCCCAGCCCCCGGCACCGAGATGGCCCCCAATACTGAGCGGTTTCATCAGGTGCTCACTTCGGAACCACGATGCCTCAGTCGTTCGGTTTTGCGCGGCTTTTTTATCGGACCGCTGAGACGTGGCGGTATGGACTGCATCGGCTTCATCTGCGAGCCTGAACACCCGGTGTTCGGTGCCGTCGCAGAGCGGCTCTCCGCCCGGGGGTTTGATGTCCAGTTTCTCCGCCCCGGAAACCCGGTCGCCAAAGCCGATATCGACGAGCTGGCCGCACTCGTCAACACGACGCTCCGGCCCGAGTCGTTCAGCGCTCTCAGATACGCCGACAGGGCTGGTATCGAGACGTGGAACGGATTCTTGCCGACGACAGCGCTGTCCTGCCGACTCGTCGCCCTGCACGGCCTGGAACAGGTCGGCTGTCAGGTCCCGTCCGTCTGGTTCGAGAAGCCGGATCGCGATTACATCGCCCGGACCCGCTACTCTTGGGACGGAATGCCGGCGAACTGTGACGAGGGCGATTTCTACCAGGCCCGGGTTCGGGAGGAGCCGGTAGAGTACAAGTACTTCGCCGTCAACGACGGCCGCGAAACCCATCTGCGAGCGATTCAGGTCCGGTCGGAAGTGTCCGGGCTGGACCACGTCATTAGCGAGGAAACCGTCGAGGTGACACTCGCGGCCCGCGTCCGAGAGTTACTGGACCGCTTCGGTGCGCGCGCACTCTGTGTCGAGTTCGTCGAGAGCGAGTCGGAGTTCTACGCACAGGGTGTCGACCCCGCGCCGGGGTTCACCGGGACGGGGATGGAACGCCGTGTCGCCGACTCTATCGCCTCATTGACGACGATTGGGGCCTGAGTGTCGGCGTCGTCAGGGACGCTCGATAACCTCATGTCTGGTACCAAGGCACAAGATTATACAGGCGCACCGACGTGGTAGCGACCGGAGCTTCACATGAGCACGTTCGTTCATCTCATCGCGGATTACGGCCCGGCCGACCCGGCCTTTTCAGAGGTCGTCCATCGTCTCACTGCCGCCGACTCGACGATGACCGTCCAATCGACCGAGGTCAAGCCGTTCTCGACGGTCGCCACGGGGTTCTGGATCGCGCAGCTCGGCATCCACAATCCGTCGTTCGACGACCTGCTGATTTACTCGAACACGGCACCGCGAACAACGGAATCGACACCCGAGCGGCCCGATACCGGCGGGGCGCTCTGCTATCTCGAACTGGACAACGGCGTCCCCGTCGTCGCCGTCGACGCCGGCTACAACCTCTCGTTTGTTACCGACCACGCCACGACGTTCCGCGAGATCGAACTGCCGGCGGACACCGGCCAGTTCCGGTCGCGGGACGTGTTCCCGCGCCGTGTCGCCGAAATCGCAAACGGGAATCACTCGTCGCTCGGGGCGGAGCGGTCACTCGACGACGTGCCAGCCCCGCCCGAATCCGTGGTCTGTCACGTCGACGGCTACGGGAACGTCAAGACCTCGATTCGGACCTCGGAGTTTGACCCGGCAGCGGAAACGGTCACTGTCGAACTCAACGACGAGTCCCATGAAGTCGTCGTCAGAGCTGCCGTGTCGGCCGTTCCAGAGGGGTCTCTCGCCATCGTTTCCGGCTCTGCGGGGGGCGGGGACCCCTATCAGGAACTGTTCCTGCGCGGCGGGTCTGCGGCGGCGGCCTTCGGTGATCCGGAGCCCGGAGATGCCCTCTCCATTCGGCCGAAACGGGCCTGAAACCAGACCGTACAATAGCTCTAGCGGCGCGGGGCAACGGATATGTCTGAGCCGGTCAGCGTGCCAGTGGCTCACCACCCTTCGGGGAGTTTATTAGCGCCGTGGGCCACGACACACCTAATGAGTGGCGAGCAGGAACTCGGCATCACCGAGAGCAAGGAGCATTCACCCGGCGAGTGGTACGCCGAGGTCGTCCAGAAGGCCGGCCTCGCGGACTACGCCCCTATGGGCGGGTTCATCGTCACGCGCCCACGCGGCTATGCCATCTGGGAGCGTATCCAGAACAACCTCGACGGCTGGTTCAAAGACACCGGCGTCCAGAACGCCTATTTCCCGCTGTTCATCCCCGAGAGCTATCTGGAGAAGGAGAAAGACGTCGTCGAAGGGTTCGACCCCGAGGTGGCGTGGGTAACCCACGGCGGCCACGACGAACTCGAAGAGCGTCTCGCGGTTCGGCCCACCAGCGAGTCCATTATCGCGCCATTCATGGCGCAGTGGACCCGCTCGCATCGGGACCTCCCGATGCGGCTGAACCAGTGGTGCTCGGTCGTCCGGTGGGAAGCAACGGAGACGAAGCCGTTCTTCCGCACCAAGGAGTTCCTCTGGCAGGAGGGTCACACCGCCCACGCCGACGAGGACGGCGCGTGGGAGGAGACGATGACCCGTCTGGACCAGTACGCCCGTCTCTACGAGGAGGTCATGGCGATGCCGCCGCTGAAGGGCCGCAAGCCCCCTCACGATAAATTCCCCGGCGCGCACACGACGACGACCATCGAGACGCTGATGCCCGACGGCAAGACCGTGCAGGCCGCTACCTCCCACTACCTCGGGACCTCCTTCGGTGAGGCGTTCGACATCACCTACGCCGATGCCGACGAGGAAGAGAACACGGCCCACACGACCTCGTGGGGACTGTCCTGGCGCGCGATGGGTGCGCTCATCATGACCCACTCCGACGACCAAGGCCTCGTGCTTCCACCCGCACTCGCGCCCGATCAGGTCGTCGTCGTCCCGATCTGGCAGGAGGACAACAAGGATGAGGTCATCGACTACGCCGCCGACCTCGCCGCCGAACTGGACGAGGCCGGCGTCCGCGTCGAACTCGACGACCGCGAACACCGCAATCCCGGCTTCAAGTACAACGAACACGAACTCCACGGCGTTCCCCTCCGTGTCGAAATCGGCCCCCACGAGGTTGAGGACGGAGAGGCCACGCTGGTCCACCGACCCGACGGCGAGACGGAGACCGTCGACCGCGACGGCATCGCTGACACCGTCACCGACCACCTCGACACCGTCCACGCCAAGCTATACGCCGACGCTGAGGAGACGCTGGAGGGCGAAATCCGCGAGGCCGAGTCCCGCGAGGAAATCCTCGGCACCATCGGCCAGCACGGCGGCTACGTGAAGTGTGGCTGGTGTGGCGACGAGGACTGCGAGGAGCCGATCAAGGACGCGATTGCGGCCGAGATTGTGATGGTCCCACTCGACCGCGACGAGGAGCCAATCCACGACGATTGCGCCATCTGTGGCGAGGACGCCGAGGAGACGGCGTACTTCGCGAAGAGTTACTGAACAGACGGTTCGGTTGCATCTTCCGGCACCCGATCCAGAAACGCGTCGGCTTCGGCTCGGCCCGTTTCCATGAGGTCCTCGATAAACCGGGGATCGCGGTCGCGTTTCGAGGCTGCTGTCAGCTTTTCATCGAGTCCTAGTCGCCGTATCTCCACGTGTTTGAAATCGTCCGGGAGATACCCTTTTTCGACCCAGTCGTTGACTTTCCGGACGAAGAACAGCTCCTGATTCAGCGAGAGATTCCCGGACAGCTCCTGCCGGCGGTCGGTGATCTCTGCCAGCGATGTTGGGCGATCGTCGCGAGTCTGTGGTTCGATCTGGATGACCCAGATCTCGTCCGGTTTTGGCCGGTCACTGGTCAGGAACTCCCTGATCGGCGGGTTCTGTGAGAATAGGCCGTCCCAGTGCCAGTGGCCGTTCAACTCGACCGCTTTGTACAGCAGCGGGAACGCGGCCGAGGCAAGCACCGCCTTCGGTGTGATGGCAGCGTCGCTGAACGTCTCGAACACGCCGTTGTTGACGTTGACTGTGCCGACGGTCACGTGTGGCGGGGCCTCCTCGGCGAGGCTGTCGAACTCCTCGAACGCGATGTGGCGGTCAAGCAGCGACAGATACCAGTCGTGGCCGACAGCGCCCGATGCCGCGTAGGGCGAGATATCAGCCACGGGGAGCATCCGGTTCTGCAGTCGCTTGTGCCACACGAGAGATTCGTTCAGCAGGAACGAGGGCGGCGTCGTCGCGGCGACATCACACCAGACCTCCTCCAGTAGTGCCCCGGCATAGTCGGGGCCCTCACTGAGCAGGCCGTACCAGGCAGTGACCGCACACAGAGCGCCGCCGGAGGTGCCACTCAACCCCACGAGATCGTACTCGTCCTCGACCGCTGGCAGGAGTCGTTGCAGCGCACCGGCGGTAAACGCGCTGTGGCTGCCGCCGCCCTGACAGGCGATGGCGACGCTGGGGCCATGACCAGACATGGTTTAATTCATATACGAAGAGCTTGCATAGATAACTGCCGGCCAACCGATACTGCCGGCTGTGCGCCTGTGAAGCATACTGCCACCTCAGGTGGCACGTCTCTTCACGAAGGGACAGCTAGCAGTATGAAGGAAGGATGGGGTCGGGGAGCGTGTGACATTTTCCTCCGTGCCCCCGATGACCACTGCTGTCCCTATGTATATAAATCGCCGTCAGACTAGGGTCATACAAACGCCAAACGGCGAACAGATACCGTCGTGGGAACCGAGGATGTGTCGGACATTCTGGGTAATCAGTGGCGGGCCGACAGCTCTGTGGTGAGATCAGTCGGGGTGCGCTGTCGGGGAGACGGCGGGCGACTAATTGAGCGGTTGTATACGTCGTAGCGGGCGAAAAATATTAAGACCTTATACATTTCTCTGTCGCCGCAATCGGTAGATGTCCGGAACCAACACGGTTATACCCCGTCCTATGTTATCTGCTGTCATGGACGACGTGTTTGTCGGACGAATTATGTCATCGCCTGTCACCACTGTTGCCGCCGATGCGAACGCGAAAGCGGTCGCCAAGCGGATGCTCGACGAGAACATCAGCTCTGTTGTCGTTGTCGACGCTGACGGAGAGTTGTTAGGGATTCTCACCTCCACGGACTTCGTCGAGATCGCCGCAGAGGGTGGCGATACGACGGCGCTAGACGTGTCTGACTACATGACGACGGAACCGGTTACAGTAACGGCAAACGACCCCGTCGAGGCAGCCGCAAGCCTGATGCTCGACCACAGTGTCCACCATCTTCCGGTCGTCGATGAAACGGAAGGTGTCGTCGGGATGTTAACCACGACTGACATGACAGCATACGTTTCGGGTATCGAGCAGTCATCCGCACCCGTACTCGGCTGAACAGCGTGTGAACCGCCAGCCAGCGGACCATCATTTATTAACCATGATACAGCTTCAACAATAGTTATAAATATATACTCCCTAATGTGGGGTTAAACAACACTAATACCATTAGGATTACCCTCTTATAGTGGCATCCCCAGTTGTGAAACACATGGTTGAGCGACAGACAGGTCTCTCTGCAGGCGATGCCGGGCTTGCAGATCCCACGGACGAACGGTCGAACTGTGGTGTCGGGGTCGTCATGGACCTCGACGGCGACAGCGACCACTGGGTTGTATCGGACGGACTCGAACTCCTCGACAACCTCGAACATCGAGGAACGACAGGAGCCGAGCAAGATACGGGCGACGGAGCGGGCATCATGCTCCAGATTCCACACGAGTTCTTCGCCGCCGAAGTCGACGCCGACCTGCCACCCGCTGGCGAGTACGCCGTCGGCACGCTCTTTCTCCCGCAGGACGACGAGGTTGCCGAGAGTCTGAAAGACCTCGTTGAGACGGAACTCGCCGCGGAAGATCTGGACGTCCTCGACTGGCGCGACGTTCCCACGGACAACAGCGACCTCGGCGCGACGGCGCTCGAATCCGAGCCCGACATCGTCCAGTTTTTCGTTACCTCTGCGACGGGCAAGACCGGCGACGCCTTCGAGAACCAACTCTATATCGGCCGCCGGTCGCTCGAAAACACGGTTGAGGAGGAAAAACCGGCCGGTCACGAGCGCTTCTACGTCGTTTCGCTCGCAACCGACGTGGTGGTGTACAAGGGCCTGCTCAAGGCCGAACAGCTCGAAGACTACTATCCCGATCTCGAAGACGATCGGATGCAGTCGACGTTCGCGATGGTCCACGCTCGGTTCTCGACGAACACGCTTGGCGCGTGGCATCTCGCCCATCCGTATCGTCGCGTCATCCACAACGGCGAGTTCAATACGATTCAGGGAAACATCAACTGGATGCGCGCTCGGGAAACTGACATCCAGAGCGACGAGTTCGAGGGCGATCTGGAGAAGATCAAGCCCATCATCGACGACCCCGAGCAGTCTGACACGGCGAGCGTCGACAACGCGCTCGAACTCCTGCTGCAGGGCGGCCGCGACCTCCCTCACGCCCTCCGGATGCTCATCCCCGAGGCCTGGCGCGGCGAGATGAACGACGTGACCGGTGACCGTCGTGACTTCTACGATTACCACGCCTCGCTGGTCGAACCGTGGGACGGCCCGGCGCTCGTCGCAGCCACCGACGGCGACCGCATCGGCGCTGTGCTGGACCGGAACGGCCTCCGCCCGTGCCGCTACGACGTGCTGGAGGACAACACGCTCGTGATGTCATCGGAAGCCGGCGCGCTGGAACACGACGCCAGCGAGATTCGGGAACGGGGCCGGCTTCAGCCCGGCCAGTGTTTCCTCGCCGACCCCGAAGAGGGTCGCGTCATCCCCGACGAGGAAGTGTTCGACGACATCACCGACGACAAATACGGCGAGTGGGTCGACGAAGAACAGGTCGACATCGACGAGGTTGCCGACCGCGAAGACAACGCACCCCGGGACCCCGCGGACGCGCTCCGGAGCCACCAGGCCATGTACGGCTACACGTACGACGAGGTCGACCACCTCATCGAACCGATGGCCGAGAAGGGGAAAGACCCCGTCGGTTCCATGGGTGACGACACGCCGCTGTCCGTTCTCTCGCAGTTCAACCGCCCGCTGTTCACCTACTTCAAGCAGCTGTTCGCCCAGGTGACGAACCCGCCGCTTGACTACATCCGCGAGGAACTCGTCACCTCGCTGGAGTCCCGGCTGGGCTTCCAGCGCAATCTGCTCGACGAAAGCCAGGACCACGCTCGCCAGCTCGTGCTGGACTCGCCGATCCTCACCGACGAGGAGACCCAGTCGATCAAAGATCTGGACGCCAACGGCATGTCCACGAAGGTCATCGACATCACCTACGAGAAGGACGGGGACCTTCGCCAGGCTGTCGAGGACGTACGGGCCGAGGCCGACGCCGCTGCCAAAGAACACGATGTCCTCGTGCTGTCGGACCGAGGTGCCGACGAGGACCGCGTGCCGATCCCGAGCCTTCTGGCCATCGGGGGCGTCCACCACCACCTCGTCCGCAACGGGCTCCGCAACCACGTCGGCATCGTCGTCGAATCCGGCGACCCGCGTGCGGTCCATCACTTCGCAACGCTCATCGGCTACGGGGCCGGCGCGGTCAACCCCTACCTGGCCTACCAGACTATCGAGGATCTGGTCGCCGGGCCGGACGGCGCGGACCTGGCCGACGCCATCGACGCCTACATCACTGCCGTCGAGGACGGCCTCCTGAAGACGATGGCCAAGATGGGCATCTCCACCGTCGAGTCCTACCAAGGCGCCCAGATCTTCGAGGCCGTCGGCCTCTCCTCGGACTTCGTCGCCGAGTACTTCGAGGGGACGACCTGCCGGACTGAGGGTATCGGCATCGGAGAGATAGAGGACGACCTCACCCAGCGCCACGAGATCGCCTGGAGCGAGGAAGAGCCGGACATGCCCCGCCAGGGCGAGTACGAGTTCCGCTCGAACGGTATCCACCACCAGTGGAACCCCAACACGGTCGGCAAGATCCAGCAAGCCGTCCGCATGGGTGACTACGACACGTACAAGGAGTTCGCTGAACTGGTCAACGACCAGAACGAGGAGCTCCAGACGCTGCGCGGCCTGCTCGAATTCGACTCCGACCGCGAGTCCATCCCCATCGAGGATGTCGAGCCGGTCGATGACATTGTCGAGCGCTTCGAGACCGCGGCGATGTCGCTCGGGTCGCTGTCGCCCGAGATGCACGAGAACAACGCCATCGCAATGAACCGGCTCGGGGCCAACGCCAACACCGGCGAAGGCGGCGAACCGCCCGAACGGTTCGACACCGAGAAGGAGTGTACGACCAAGCAGGTCGCCTCCGGCCGCTTCGGTGTCACCTCGGATTACCTCGCGTCTGCGGACGAACTCCAGATCAAGATGGCCCAGGGCTCCAAGCCCGGCGAGGGCGGCCACTTGCCCGGCAAGAAGGTCAACGAGATGATTGCCCACGTGCGGTACGCGACGCCGGGCGTCGGCCTCATTTCGCCGCCGCCGCTGCACGACATCTACTCCATTGAGGACCTCAAGCAACTCATCCACGACCTCAAGGCCTCGAACCCCGAAGCCGACATCAACGTCAAACTGGTTTCCGAAGACGGTATCGGGACCATCGCGGCCGGCGTCGCCAAGGCCAACGCCGACGTGGTCCATATCTCGGGCCACGATGGCGGGACCGGTGCGTCGCCGAAGACTTCAATCAAGAACGCCGGCCTTCCCTGGGAGTTGGGCGTCTCTGAGGCCAACCAGATGCTCCGGGCGACCGGCCTGCGCTCGCGCATCAAGGTGACGACCGACGGCGGCATGAAGACCGGCCGCGACGTGGCTGTCGCCGCCTTGCTCGGTGCCGAGGGGTACACCTTCGGGACCGCCTCGCTGGTCACCTCCGGCTGTGTGATGGCCCGGCAGTGCCACGAGAACACCTGCCCGGTCGGCATCGCCACACAGAACGAGAACCTCCGCGAGCGCTTCCCCGGCGAGCCACAGCACGTCATCAACTACATGACGTTCGTGGCCCAGGAACTGCGAGAGATCATGGCCGAACTCGGCTTCGAGACCATCGACGAGATGGTCGGCCGGCCGAGCGTGCTGGCACAGCGTGACGACGTGAGCCAGCCCAAGGCCCAGAAGCTCGACCTCTCCTCGGTCATCGCCGAGCCGGCTGACAACGATGGCCGCTACAAGCAGCGCGAGCAGACCCACGAGGTCGACGAACAGCTCGACTGGGACCTCATCGACGCCGCCGAGGACGCCATCTACAGCGGTGACCCGGTCGCTATTGACACCAATATCAGCAACGTCGACCGCGCGGTCGGGGCAACACTCTCGAACCGCATCTCCCGCGAGCACGCCAGTGACGGCCTCGCGGACGACACTATCCGGGTCGACTTCGACGGCACGGCCGGCCAGTCCTTCGGCGCGTTCCTCGCACAGGGCGTGACGATGGAACTGACCGGGACAGCCAACGACTACGTCGGCAAGGGCCTCTCCGGTGGGAAGCTTGTCGTGAACACACCGGATCAGGCCTCCTTCGATCCGATGGAGAACATCGTCATCGGCAACGTCGCGCTGTACGGCGCGACCCAGGGCGAAGCCTACGTCAACGGCATGGCTGGCGAGCGGTTCGCCGTCCGCAACTCCGGCGTCAAGGGCGTCGTCGAAGGCGTCGGCGACCACGGCTGTGAGTACATGACCGGCGGCGCGATCGTCGTGCTGGGCGAGACAGGCAAGAACTTCGCGGCCGGGATGTCCGGCGGCGTCGCCTACGTCTACGACCCCGACGGCGAGTTCGAAGCGAAGGCAAACACCGGCATGGTATCACTGGCCGATACGCTCGAAGGGAAGGACCGCCAGATGATCACCCGGCTCGTTGAGAACCACGCGGCCTACACCGACTCCGACCGGGCGGCCGAGCTGCTCGAAGACTGGGACACCGAAGTTGAGAACTTCACGAAGGTGATGCCCGACGCCTACGCCGAGGTCATCGCCGACCGCGAGCGCGACGACGTGCGCAACGAGCCGCCGGCCAAGGCCGCGCCGAGCGCCGAAGCCACCGAAGCGGACTTCGCCGCCTCCACCGACGACTGAAGCACCGCTGTTCGACGTTTTTGTCTCTGTAGTCAGTCATAGCCAGTTTTCTTGCGACCACATTCGGGACGAGTTCCAGGAGCCGTGATGCCACACTGTGACAATCAACCGCTGGCCCTATAGCCGTCGGGCCAAAGTGCTGGACATGGTCCCCGTACAACCACCCGTCGTATCGCATCGGAGCACAGCATGAGTGACATCCCCGGTCCTGACCCCGATTCCGGGTCGGACATCGACATCGATGTTGGCCGCGGCCTCCGCATTGCCGTCAGCGTCGTTGTCGCCCTCGCCGTCGCAACGGCGCTGTTCGGTGGCTATCATCAAGTCCCCGAGGGCCACGTCGGCGTCCAGAAATCGTTTGGCGCGGTAACCGGTGATCAACTCCAGCCGGGCGCACACATCATCGTACCTGTCAAGGATTCGGTTCAGGACGTGGAAATCCGGCCACGGACCTACACCATGGCCAACACAGAGGGCGAAGGCGACAGACCGTCACAAGCCGATGCGGTGACCGTCCAGACGATCAATGGGACGACGGTCGACATCGACATCACCGTCCGGTACAAGATCCAAGAATCAGACGCATCAGGATTCGTCACTGAATGGCGGACCGTCGGCCAGGCGGAGGAGCGACTTATCCGACCGTCCGTCCGGTCGCAGCTCCGTGATGAGGCCGCAGGTATCCAGACGAGCGAGATATACACCAACGACGGCCGCGAGCGACTCGGCGAGGCAGCACAGCAGAAACTCGAATCTGCGTTCGAGGGCGAAGCGCTCGTCCTCGAAGAGGTACAGGTTCGTACTGTTGACCTCCCGGACTCGTACGATCAGGCGCTCAACGACAAGGAAATCGCAAAGCAACGCGTCGAAGAGAAGAAATTCGAGATTCAACAGGCCAAACGCGACAAGGAACGGCAGGAGATTCAGGCCGAAGCCGACGCCCGAGTCATCGAGATTCGCGGTGAGGCGCTTCGGGACAACCCGGTGGTGCTGAAACAGCAGTACGTCCAGAGCATCGACGATTCGGATAAGGTGATTCTGGCGACTGACGACGAAGGGACACCCATCATCCTGCAGACTGGCCGAAGCAGCGGCGGAAACACTTCTAGCGCCGATACAGGCTTCTCGACAAACGTGACGAACGCGACGGGCGGCAACTGACCGCAGACGCGAGGAAGCGTCTCGTTCGTTTTCTCCCAGTACCGTTCGCCAGAGATGACTGCCGGTTCTTGTGCAGCGGGCATCAATCATCAATCTTACCGGCTCTGTCGTCCATCTCTGGAGAGTCACCTTGCTGCCTCAGTAAACAATGTGTGTCGAACCCGCGGCAGACGCTGTCGGTGAGCCACACTGTTTTGCTGGTCCCGTCCGAGCACGGCGTATGGACAGTGTCCTCGTCATCGGCGGCGGTCGGTTCATCGGTCGGCACACAGTCACCGAGTTCCGCGACGCAGGCTACGACGTGACGATGCTCACCCGCGGACAGCGTCAGAATCCGTTCACGGACACCGATGTCGCCCACATCGAGGGCGACCGGACCGACCGGGAGACACTCGAAACCGCTCGCGAGCGGGTCGACCCGGACGTGGTCGTCGACTGTGTGGCATACTTCCCGGAGGATGTCCGGGTGGCGACCGACGTGTTTGCCGATGTCGATGCGTACGTGTATATTTCGAGCGGTGCGGCCTACGGCGCTGAACGGACACCCAAGCGGGAGGGGGAGACACCGCTCGCAGGCTGTACTGCCGAGCAGGCCACAACTGACAGCGCAGAGACCTATGGACCACGGAAAGCCGAAGGTGATCGCGAAGTGTTCGCCGCCGCCGAAGACGGCGTGCGGGCGATGAGCGTCCGACCGACCGTCGTGTACGGCCCCCACGACTACACCGAGCGCTTCGCCTACTGGGTCGACCGCGTAGCCGAGTACGACCGGATCGTGGTTCCCAGCGACGGCCTCAGCCTGTGGCAGATGGCCTATGTCGAGGACGTGGCCAGCGCGCTCAGACTCGTCGCGGAACGAGGAACGGCCGGCGAGGCCTACAACGTTGGCGACGAGCACGCGCCGACGCTCCGGGAGTGGATCGGCCTGCTCGCCGGCGTACACGAGACGGAGGTCGAGACAATCGGCGTCGGCGAGCGCGAACTCGGGGCTGCGGGGCTGGAACCCGATGATTTCCCCATCTACCGCGAGTCGCCGCATCTGCTATCGACGGCGAAGCTCCGTGAGCTGGGCTGGTCGTCGACGCCCCACGAGACGGCACTGGCTGTGACCGTCGCCGAGCATCGGGAGAACGACCGAACCGGCCGGGAGTTCGGCCCTGACCGGGACACGGAGACAGCGCTCATCGACCGTGTGACAGAGTGAGGACTACGCCCGGCGGAGCGTCGTGTGCTTGACCTCGTAGTCCTCTAAGAACGCGCCGTATCCGCCGACAGTAATACGCCCATCCCCGGTGTCGACGACCAGCGAATTCTCGAACCCGAAATCGCTGTTGTGCGGTTCGACGAGGTTCTGTCGGACATCGACCACTTCGCCGGATATCACTTCGAAGTCGTCGTCGGAGCCCGTTGGCCGCGCGTACAGGTCGGCGACGATGGACTCGCCGGCCCGGAGCGCGAGCGCGGTCGTGAACACGACCGGGCGGAACATGTCGTACCGGGCCGGGAGTGACGGGGGCCGTGAAACGAGGACCTCCTCGCCGATCGGCCAGTAATTGCCCAGGTAGGAACCGATCAACACCGCCGCGACGGCCTCCTGCGTGAACGTGATCGCGTTCGTCTCGTCGTGGTCCCAGCTGAGCATCGTCGACGGGGAGACGAACCCGCGCTGCTGGTCCGTCGCAAGCAACGAGGGCGCGCCGTCGAGGCCGATTCGGACAGCGTTGGCGACGCCTTCCAGTTCCAGCTCCATCGTAGCCGCGTCGTAACTCGACAGCGCTAGGAGTACAAGGATGCCCCGCTCCCGGGCACGGCGGAGCGTGTCGTGGATCTCTGGGAGCCGGCGGGCCGGGATCTGGAGCACGACCTCGCAGTCGGCGGCTTCGATGTGCTGTTTCAGGCGCTTGATGATGGTCGGTCTGGATTTGACCACCTCGAAGGAGTTGTCCTCGGCTGAGTTGTCCTCGTACCGGGTCTGTACCGCCGCCTCCAGCGTGTCGAGTTCGCGTTTCAGCGCGCTGAATGCCTCCGACGGGGGTGTCGCATGGATGACCGTTGGTGTCCGATGGTCGTCAACGGTGACGAACCCGTCCGCAGCCAGCGAATCACAGATGTCGTACACGTAGCTCTTGGAAACGCCTGCCGTTTCGGCAACCGTCCGGGCCGTTGCCGGTCCCTTTTCGACGACAGCGAGGTACGTTTCCGCCTCTGTCTCAGAGAGGCCGTACTGCTGGAGCCTATCCAGAACGGTCGCACCGTGTTGGCGTGTGGAGTCAGGCATCGGAGTACCGCTCAAACCATGTTGGTTGGTTCCGTGTCACTGGATCGCTGTTTTAGCTACTATAATCGAACATATATAATTATTTGTGGGCGTGCGAGCGGACCGGCGTGTATCTGTGCAGGGTGGCTCTCTGTGGTCCGGTGTCCCGGCGAGAACACCGCGGATCAGGTCACAGGACCCGCCTCAAGATCCGCTCCGAACCTCGTCGAGCAGGTCGACGACGTCTTCCATGGTGGGGTCGCGGCTGGTGTTGTTGCCGTTGCCGTTTCCGTTGTTACTGTTGTCTGCTCTATTCCCACTATTGCCCCGACCGGGGTTGCCCGCTGCTCCGTTTGGGAGGCCCGGAACGGGGTCCGGATCAGTGATGCTTGCCGTGTTCTGGACGGTGAGCGTGGCCGTCGGGCCGTCCTGTCCGACTGTGAGTTCGTACTCGCCGGCCTCGACGACTTTCGGGCCGAGGCCGAGTACGTCACCGGGAACGACCTCCAGTGCCGTCAGGTCGGCGATCACGTCCACTGTGGCTGCCTCGCCGGCGGCCAGCGAGACGCGCTCGTAGCCGAGCAGCCGGCGTCTCGGTTGGAGGACCGAGCCGTATGACTGGGTATTGAACACCTCGACGATGTGCTCGCCAGCCATCTCGCCGACGTTCGTCACCTCGACGCTGACGGTCACTTCGGACTGATTGGCCGGGTTACCGACAGTAGGCTGCGTGACCGAGACACTGCCGTACTCGAAGTCGGTGTACGAGAGCCCGTGGCCGTACTCGAAGAGCGCGGTGTTGTCCGTCGCGCCCGTCGAGGTCGGGTCGTAGCGGTTGTGCTGCACGGGCGTGGTACCGACGTTCTCGGGCCAACTGAACGGGAGCTTTCCGGACGGATTGTACTCGCCGACCAGCGTCTCGGCGATGGCGACCCCGCCGTCGCTGCCGGGCTGGCCGGCAAACAGGAGGGCGTCGAGCTGGCTGAATGTCTCCGGAGACCCCCGCGGCGAACCGGCGAGCATGACGCCGATGATCGGCGTCGAATCGTCTGTGTATTCGACGACGGTGTCCAGAAGCGCCTGCTGGGACTCGTCGAGCACCAGTTCGTCCCGGTCGCCGAACCCCTCGTTGTGGGTCCCTTCGCCGATAACGACGACCACGGCGTCGGACTCGGGAGTAGCCGACTCGACCTGTGACCGCTGCTCGTCGGTAAAGTCGAAGTTGCCGTTCTCGTCGCTTTGCTGGTTCTCGCCGTCCCCCTCGCCGGCCCACCAGGTGGTGTTCTCGTACGAGGTCGGAACGTGCGTTAGACTGCCGACGCGAGAACGGAGTTCCGCTTCGAGGAGGTTCTGGCGCGGGAACGGGCCGCTGGCGCTGGCCCCCTGCCAGCCGAGCGTCCAGCCGCCGTGTTGCATCAGCGCGCGAGTGTTGTTGCCCTCGCCGTCGACTCCAGGACCGGTCAGCAGGACGCTCTCGTCGCCCGACAGCGGGAGCGTGTCCTCGTCGTTTTTCAGGAGGACCAGCGACTCCTTTGCCATCGTCTCGGCGGTCTCCTGTGCGCCGCCGAGCACGCTTCCGATTCGGGACTCGTCGACCGTCGGCTGCTCGAACAGGCCGAGGTCGGCCTTCAGTTCGAGGATTCGTCGGACCGCTTCGTCGATGCGTTCCATCGGAATCGCACCGTCCTCGACGAGGCCGACCACGGTGTCGATGAACTGGACCGGTCCCGGCGCGTCGCCGCCGTTGCCGATCATGTACATGTCGACGCCGGCGTTGATCGCCATCTCCGTCGCCGTCTCGAAGTCGGGCGCGTAGTCGTGGTTCGTGATCATCCGGCTCAGGTCGTCCCAGTCCGAGACGACCATCCCCTCGTAGCCGTAGGTGTCCCGAAGTAGTGTCGTCAACAGCCAGTGAGAGGCATGGGCCGGAACCCCGTTTATCGACCCGCTGTTGACCATCACCGTTCCGGGTTCGGACGCCAGTGCCTCCCGATACGGCGGGAGGATGTTCGTCCGGAGGTCGCGCAATGATGTCGAGGCCGGTGCACGGTCGTTGCCGTTGTTCGGGACCGAGTAAGCCGCGAAGTGTTTGACACACGCCGTCAGCCGGTCGTCGTCCTCAAGTGCCTGTGCTCGTACCCGTGAGACATCCGCTTCGAGTTTCGGGGCCTCGCTGATACCCTCGAAGAAGCGGCCCCAGCGGGGGTCCCGCTGGAGATCCGTCGTGGGTGCGAACGTCCAGTGTGCCCCCATCGACGCCGTCGAGTCGCTCGTGTGACGTTCGGCCGCCTCGATCAGACTCAGGTCCCGCGTCGCACCCATGTTCAGCCGCTGGGGGAACACCGTTGCCCCCTCCAGCAGGCCGTTGCCGTGTGTCGCGTCGACGCCATAGAGGAACTGAATATCGTGGTCGGCGTTCGCTAGGTTATACTCCTGTAGGGCATTGATTCCCTGAACCACGGTCTCGCCGTCGAAGCTCGGCGGTTCGGCCCCACCCGAGAGAATCGACCCGACGCCGAGTTCACTGAAGTACTCGCCGACCGTGTCGACCCCGAAGCTGTCGGGGACGTTCGATTCCTCCGGCTCCGCCTCGAAGGAGCTGATCGCGACCTGTGTCATCTGGGCCGCCTTCTGCTCCAGTGTGAGGTCGCCGATGAGCGAATCGACGTCCGGTTGCGCCGCGGCGGTCCCAACACCTGCGCCGGTGGCGGCCGCTGCCGTGGCCACACCGGTCGCTTTCAGAAACGCCCGCCGAGACGCTCGCATGCCGTCGTCAGTTGTGTCACGTGCCATGACAGGCGCACCCACCCGCTGATGTTAATAATTGTTTTTGTAAAACTGGTGTGTGATAGTTGTCAAAAGATTTCGGCTGCTACCGTCGCCGGTCGACAGTTGGGTAGTGTTTAGTTTAGCAATGACGACCGCAGCGAGCCAGAAAGTCCCGCCCAACATAGCTTGTCCAACCGGCTACGGGTGGGACTGAAAGGGGCGGCTGGCTGTTCTTGATTTCTGTCTACTAACTAAACTGCCGATAGTTGCACCTAAACTGTTTTCACGCGTGCCCGGAGACAGGCAACCATGTTCGAGAAACGCACCTGGATCCGCCTGCCCCGGAACGTCGTGGTCGGGCACGGGGTCCTCGGGCAGACAATCGAGGCCGTGAGCGAGCTCCACCTGACCGGCCGGCCGCTCGTTGTCTCCAGCCCGACGCCACACGACGTCGCCGGCAAGCGGGTCGTCGAACAGTTCGAGGACGAGGGGTACGACCCATCCGAGATCGTCATCGATGAGGCCAGTTTCGACGCCGTGCAGCAGGTCATCGACCACGCGTCGGAGATCGACGCGGGCTTCCTGCTGGGCGTCGGCGGCGGGAAGGCCATCGATATCACGAAGATGGCGGCCGACGACCTGGGATTGGGGTTCGTCTCGGTGCCGACGGCCGCGAGCCACGACGGTATCGTCTCCGGTCGCGGATCAGTTCCCGAAGGTGACACGCGCCACAGCGTCGCCGCAGAGCCGCCACTGGCCGTCATCGCCGACACCGAGGTGCTGGCGGAGGCCCCCTGGCGGCTGACCACCGCCGGCTGTGCCGACATCATCTCGAACTACACCGCGGTCCGGGACTGGCAACTCGCCCATCGGCTCAAGAACGTCCACTACTCGGAGTACGCCGGCGCGCTCTCCCAGATGACCGCCGAGATGCTCGTCGAGAGTGCCGACTCAATAAAACAGGGCCTAGAGGAGTCCTCGTGGATCGTCGTGAAAGCGCTCGTTTCTTCGGGTGTTGCGATGTCCATTGCAGATTCCTCGCGTCCGGCAAGCGGCGCGGAACACCTGTTTTCTCACCAACTGGACCGGCTCGTCCCCGACGGCGCGCTTCACGGCCATCAGGTCGGTGTTGGCTCGATCATGACCGAATACCTCCACAGCGGCCAGAAAGGGAAGTGGAAAGACGCCAGAGATGCACTGGCCGCCATCGGCGCACCGACAACGGCAGACGAACTCGGTATCGACGACGAAACCGTGATCGAAGCGCTGACCACGGCCCACCAGATCCGCGACCGCTACACCGTACTCGGGGACGGAATGAGTGAAGAAGCTGCTATCGAAGCAGCGACGGTTACCGGCGTTATCTAAACCAGTTCTGCGACCGCGACATCGCTTGCATCGTCCCACCTGATCGACGCGTCAGCGTCGTCAGCCGTTTCGGCGACGTCGCTGTCGAGCTTGGCGCTGTTGATTTCGGCGTCGAACACGATGCTGAGCCGATACACCGTCTCGGCGTCCGGGTCCGACTCGTTTCGCACGCCACAGATGGTCGCCCGAACCGCGTCCCGAATCGTACACGCGACGCCGGCCGTTTCGGTGACGACCCGCTCGACCGCTGCCGCCGGCCGCTCACCCCCTTGTGTCTGGCCCTGGGGGATCTCCCAGGACCCGTCAGCGTCGCTCAGCAACACGTCGCCCGACTCGTTGTGGACGAACGCGTGGACGTCCACCTGTCCTTCCTGTGAGCGCTCGACAGCACGCTGGTACGCCTCCGAACCCACCGAAAAGGTGGTCTGGTCCACCGGCGTCGAGCCGAACTCCTGTTCGAGACGGGCGAGGCGCTCCTGAACCCGCGCTCGCGAGCGCTCGGCTATCTCCATACGAAACGGTGCTTCGGCAGCGTAATAAATCCGCCTGAACGCTCTCATAGTTTGAAACCGCCCTATGGGCCGGCTGTGATCCCTGTAATCCACGTCCGCCACAGCACTCGGGGATGTCTCAGACGTGCTCGTCGAGGAACTCGACGACCGCGGTGTACGCTTCGATGCGGTTCTCCCGTTTGCTGATACCGTGGCCTTCGTCGTCGAAAACGATTTTCTCCACGGGAACTCCCTGCTCGGTTGCTTGCTCGGCGATTTGCTCGGCCTCGCCGACCGGGACACGCGGGTCGTTGGCTCCGTGGAGGACGAACAGCGGCGCGTCGATACGGTCGACGTTGTTGATAGGTGAGATAGATTCGAGGAACTCGCGGTCCGTTTCGAGCGAGCCGTACTCGGCCTCGCGGAGTTCGCGCCGCCAGTCACCGGTGTTCTCCAGAAACGTCACGAAGTTGGCGATGCCGACCACATCGACGCCGGCTGCCCAGAGTTCCGGGTACTCGGTCAGGGCCGCAAGCACCATGAACCCGCCGTAGGACCCGCCCATCGCCACGATTCTGTCGGGGTCGACAGCCGGGTGGTCGTGGAGCCAGTCGACACCGGCCCGGAGGTCTTTCACCGAGTCCATCCGCTTTTCCACGTCGTCGAGGTGCGTGTAAGCCTTCCCGTAGCCGGTCGACCCGCGGACGTTCGGCTCGAAGACGGCGTAGCCTCGCGAGAGGAAGTACTGGGTCAGCCCCGAGAACGACGGGCGCCGCTGGCTCTCCGGGCCGCCGTGGATGTCGACGATGACGGGCGTGTCGCCGGTAGCGCCGCTCTCGTTAGCTGCACCGTCCGGCAGCGAGAACAACGCAGGAATCTCCCGTCCGTCGAAGGAGTCGAATCTGACGACGTCTGGCTCGATGAACGTCTCACGCGGGATGCCGGCTGTCGAGGCGGCCGTCCACTGCTTGCTCTGGCCGGTTTCGGCCTCAACGACGAACACGTTGGTGTTGACCCTCCGGCCAGTGACGCTGACGGCGAAGCGCTCGGCATCGGGTCCCCACGAAACGCCCCCGGCCAGCCCGCCCGGCAGGTCCGGCGTCGGGAATGTCTCGATGGTCGTCGGCCCCGTCAGTTCGCCGACGGTGAGTTGGTTGTAGCCGTCGACGTTGCGCGAGTACACGAGGCGGCCGCTGTCTTTGTCGAGCGCGACGCCGTCGATGTTCCACTGGTCGTCCGATCTGACGATGTCGAGGTCGCCGCTGAGCGAGAGGCGAGCCAGTTCGAGCGTGTCGCTTTCGCCGTCGGTGACGAGATACACTGCATCGCCCTCCGGCCCCCACGATGCGCTCGTGTAGCGGACTTTCCCTTCATGTGGCGTGAGATGGCTGAGGGTGCCGCTGTCGATGTCCAGCACGTAGATGTCTTGATCGAAACTGGAGTGGGCTTCGCTGACCAGCAGGCGCTCGCCGTCGGGCGAGAACCCGCCCACCGAGAGCCAGCCATCGCCCTCCCAGACCAGTTCCGCGTCGTCACCGGTCACGTCGCGGTCCTGTACGTAGATGTCGAAGACGGCCTCGTCGCGGCGGTTCGACGCGAAGGCGAAGCGCTCGCCGTCGGGCGACCAGCCGCCCCAGCGGTGTTTCGCGTCGGGCATCCCGGTGAGTTCGTGGACGTGTCCGTCCGCGTCGAGCCGGTATAGCTGCGCTCGCTCGTTGCCGCCCTCGTCCATGCCGAAGACGAGTTCCTGGCGCTCGGGCGAGTAATCGACGAAACTCACAGTGTCGTCGTAGAACGTCAACTGTTCGGGCCAGCCCTGTGGTTCGGTGAGCGACCAGAGCTGGGCGACGCCGGTCGTGTTCATCAGGAAAGCGAGCGTCCCGTCCGGCGCGAACGAACTACCGTAGGCGCTCCGGACGTTGAGATAGCGCGAGAGGTCGTACGCGGTCACAACGGGAGGGAGGGCAGGCACGGCCAAAACCCTTTGTGGCGGCCGCGTGGTCGAATCAGTGCCGTGCAGCGGTACTAGCCGGACAGTCGCTGGAGCGGCTTTTCGCCCTGCCAGCGGGCGTACGCGTACGAGGCAACGAGCAGAATACCGCCAAGCACGAGGAACGAAAGGGTTCGAGCGAGCGTATCGAGCCCCCGCGTGTCGTAGAGGAACACCTTGGTCGTCACCAGGCCGAGGACGACGACGCCCTGAAGCCGGCGACCACGGTCGTCCAGCGCGAGGCCGACCCCGACGAACGCGAGCCCCAGTACTGCCCAGGCAACCGACAGGCTCGCTCCCGAAAGCTCCAGTCCCAGAAGTACCACTGCGAGTCCGGTCGCGGTCCAGGCGTACGGAGCGGCCACTGGGAGTTCGCGGTCAATGCCGGGTACCGTCGTCGATGCCCCGCCAAACCATCGACCGAGCACGTAGAAAACCGCGATTCCTAGCAGGTAGGTGGCCGGCCGTCCCGTCACGGTCGCAAGCGGGTCCGCAAGCGAGAACGCCGGTAATCTGGTCGCGTCCACGGCGAGCAGTTTGGCGACGGTTCCGACGGCGACGAGGTGCCCGCCGATGCGAACCGCTCCCGCACCGCGACTGGTTCCGAGCGCCAGCGCCCCACAGAGCAAGACGAGGAGGCCGACGGTTTCGGCGAACGGGTCGGCCGCGAGGATGACACTGATGGCGAGTAGAACGACGGCAAGCACCCCAGCGGCGCTGTTTTGCTGTCTCAGGCGTGACTCCGTGACGGCGTAGATACCGCCGAGGGCGAGTCCGACTGCGCCGACAGCTACCCCGTCCGGTGCCGTCGGGAGAAGGCGACGAACGACGCTTTCCAGTAGGATCGCGGCGAACACGGCATTGGACGCGGTCGTCACTTCCACCAGTCGGCGGTGCCACCGGTCCGTTCGGTCGCTCGCACGGAGCACGTACACACCAGCGGCGTAGACAGCGAACGTTGCGGCGAGGACGACGGCGGCGACCGTGTCGGGTGGCTCCAGCCTGTTCATCCAGGCGACGTGGAGCACGTAGGCCGGGAGGACGCTGCCGAGGACGAGCCGGCTCCACGGGCGGACAGCGGCGATGGTCACGAGCCCGGCCGTGAGAAGCACGACGTAGGCCGGCGAGACGACGAAGGAACCGGCGTCGAGTCCGACGTAGGCAGTGACGTATCCCAGCAGGAACGCCTCGCCGGCGACAGCCGGTGCGTGGTCCCGGACCGAGAGCGCCGCGGTGGCGGCCACAAGAGCTGTCAAGACCAGCAGCACCGCCCACAGTGGCGCCCCGATGGCAGCGCGGTACGACTCAAAGCCGTAGGCTGCGTAGACGCTGAAATACGCGATTGCGAGGCCAGTCCCGGCGACGAGTCGTCCCCACCGGCTGTAGCCCTGTGCCTCGGCGGCGTACCGGCCGCCAGCGAGCAGTATGAGCCCGCCCGCCGTGCCGGTGAGTACACGCCCAAGCGGGCCGAGGTAGCCTGCCTCGATGGCCAGCCGAATGAAGAAGACGACGCCGACCACCAGCGCGAGGCCGCCGACCCCGCCGAGCCACTTCATCCCGATGTTGCGCTCCCAGTTCCGTTCGTCTGGTGGGGCCTCGCCGTCGGCTGCCTCGCCTGTCTCCGGTGCTGGCTCCGAATCGCTCGGGGACCTCGATTCGGCGGCCGCCGTGTCCGACCGGACCGCGGTACTGGCAGCTTCGTCCTTGGCGGACGGAGGCGGGTCGGTGTTTCGCTCCGACTCAAGGGCGGCGATGCGTGTGTGGAGGGCATCGACCTCGGCGCGGAGTTCCCGTACCTCCGCACGGAGGTCGTCTTCATCGCTCATACACCGACACATTGCGGAGTTGCTGTAATAAACCTCCAGCCGAACGACAGCGTTCTGGAGCGTTGACCTGCCGTCTACCGCCGTCAACCGCGAACGGGTGGATTTTTGAGCGGCCACGTCGTCGCCCCTGTATGCGTGTCGCGGTCGTCGCCATGGAGACGAGTCAGTACCGGGACACAGTGGGCCGGACCCGGCTGGAGCGGGTGGCTACCGAACTCGCCGCTGCCGGCCACGACGTGACCGTGTTCTGCTCGCAGTGGTGGCCGGGGTTCGACAACCAGCGCGAGCGCGACGGCATCACGTACCGCGCCGTCACCGTCTCGCCGACCGTACCCTCGTTCTGTGTCCGCCTCCCGTTCATGTTGGCACGATTCCGACCGGATGTCGTCCACGTCCACCCGACGCCGGCGTCGGTCGCGCTCGCGGCCAAGGCCGGCGCAACACTTTCGCGAGCGCCGCTTCTCACGGAGTGGTACGGGGATGAGGACATACCCGAGAGTCGCCGCGCCGACCTCGCGCTCCGGGCCTCGGACTGCCTCATCACACCCTCTGAACTCGTCCGTACGCGGGTCCGCGAACGGGGAGCGACGGCGGACCAGACTGCGATACTCCCACAGAGCATCGACATGGGCCTCGTTAAACAGGCCGACGTCGACGAAGAGATCGACGTGGTGTACGCCCACCGACTGGACGGCAGCGCGAACGTCGAGTCGCTACTGCTGGGTCTGGCAGAACTCAGACAGAAGGGCTGGTCGGCGACAATCATCGGTGACGGCCCGGAACGGGAGTACTACGAACAGGAGGCTGCCGACCTCCGAATCGACGACCGCGTGACCTTCGTCGGCGCGTGCGACATCGAAGAGCGCGTCTCGATTTACAAGGGTGCACACGTCTTCGTCCAGACAGCGTTCCGGGAGTGCTTCGCCACGGACCTCCTCTGGGCGATGGCCTGTGGCTGTATCGGCATCGTGGAGTACCAGGCCGAGTCGTCGGCCCACGAACTCATCGAACAGCGTGACCGCGCGTTCCGGGTGACGAACCCGCAGGAGATCGCCGACAAAATCACCGAATCGGCCGGTTTCGAGCGCCGGACCGTCGACGAGTCCTTCGCCGAGTTCGACCACGCGCAGGTCCGGGCGGAGTACGAGGACCTGTACGAGTCGCGTATCGAGAGTGTCGGTCTATTCTGATCGAACGGCGTTCAGACGCGCTGACGACGCGGACAAATCGCCACCAGTCAGTACGGGATGACGCGGAATCCTTCGGGAAGCACCAGTCCGAACACGAGGAACAGCGCGGCCGCGATACCCGCCGCCATGAGGGCATAGGGTGCCTGGCTCCTGACGTGGACCATGTGGTCGCTTCCGCTCGTTGAGGAGGCCAAGACGGTCGTATCGCTGATCGGCGAGGTGTGATCACCGAAGATACCGCCACTGAACACCGCGCCGAGGACGAGTGGGAGGTTCGCGCCCGTCGAGAACGCCAGCGGGATGGCGATGGGGAACATGATGCCGTAGGTCGACCACGATGACCCATCGGAGAAGCTGACAAACGACGTCACAAGGAAGACGCCGACCGGAATGATGAACGCCGGCACGCCGCCGAAGACGTTCGTCACGAACGACGAGATACCCAGTATCGTCACCGCGTTCTGGATGGAACTGGCGAACATCAGGATGACAGCCGCGAGGAGGATGCCCTTGAAGCCGACCATCATCGCATCGGTCGCGTCGTCGTTGGACGGGATGTCGCCCTTCCAGCGATACAGCAGGAAGCCGACGATGAGTGCTGAGAACGAGGCGAGACCCAACTGGACGCCCCCGATGTTGAATGCCCACGGCCCGCTCGGCGGCGTGATTAGCTGCCAACTGCCGAGCTGGAGCAGCGTGGCCCCCATCCCTTCCTTCCCCTTGACGTAGATGACGGGGCTGGCCCGCCAGAACATCGCACCGAGGCCGACGACGATCATGGTGACAATGGGCCAGGCGAAGTTCCGCCAGTCCGGCGTGGCGGTTTCGGACACCTCGTACTCGTCCATCTCCGCGGAAATCATCGGGTCGGCATCGTCGCCGACGACCTTCCCCTCGTTTCTCGCTCGGGACTCCTCGGTTCCCATCCCGTAGATGTTTGGCACGACTTGCCACGCGACGAGGCCAGCGAGGCCGAGCGCAATCCACGAATAGAAGCCGGTAAACAGCGTGTTGAAAAACAGCGGCCAGACGGCCCCGGTCGCCGCGGTGACCTGCTCGCCGCCGGTGTTCACGAAGTTGGTCATGCTGGCCGGGAGCGTTCCCTGCTGCTGTGCCTCGACGAGGCCGCCCCCGATGAAGCCGACCATTGCCGCGCCCCACGTTGAGTAGAACGCAAGCCGGGACGCTGGTGACCCCGCCGAGTCGACGTAGTAGGCCAGTTTGGCCCGTGACACGTCGAACTTGTCTGTCAGCGGGCGCATCATCGAGCCGACCACGAGGCAGTTGAAGTAGTCGTCGATGTGGATGGCGATACCGGCCAGAAATGCGGCTTTCTCGGCATCTGCGGCGGAATCGGCTCGCGCCACCAGCGCCTCCAGCACGCCCTGGATCGCCCCGGCTCGGATCATCAGTCCGATCAGCCCGCCGATTGCGAAGATGGCGAGCAGGACGTTCTTCACGTACCACTCCCCGAACAGCGGGGCCGTGGCGATGATCTCCGGAACGAGCTTCAGCCCGAAGATACCTCCGAGTACGATGCCACCGACGCCGACTGTCCAGGGACTCCCGTCGTCGGCCTGTGGCTGGATAGTTGCCACTTCACCGCCAGCGGTGATCAGGTCCGACGGGACCCCAACAGCCTGAGGATGTAACGCGCCGACCAGCATGCCTGTGATGACGATGCCTACGAACAGCCCGATAAGCGCGTCCCGGGTGTACCAGGCGAGACCGATGGCGACGAGCGCGGGAACGATCGACCACGGTCCAGCCGCGATTCCCTCAACCATGCCGGCAGGTCTAGGTGGCGCTATATTAAGGTATGTATTCGCAACCGCCTCAGTGAGTGTCCAGACGAAACCCGTTTGAGCGTCGACACCCTCCAATCAGTAGTGACAGCTGAGGAGCCAGCCGACCGAGACGACGACTCGGACCCCGCCACGGAACTCGAACTCGACGCCGTCTACGACGCTATCGACGCCGTCGGTCGTCCGCACCTGACGGCGACGGAGTTCTCCCGAAAGACGGACCTGACACCCGACGAGGCGCGGGCAGAACTGGAGCGTCTCGCCGACGACGGCGACATCGAGCGCCAGAACGTGTCCGAGGTCGAGTCTGTATGGTATCCGACAGACATCGCCGAGGTAACTGACCGAGAGCGTGTGGTCCTGTTTCCCGACCGCAGGGAGGTCGTCGTCGAACACCCCGACCAGTTCACGCGGGCACAGCTCTCGCAGTTCGCCCGCCTGCAGGACACCAACCGCTCGGGCGGCTACGTGTACGAACTCCGCGAGGAGGACATCTGGGCCGCACCGCACGAATCCCTGGAGGACCTGCTAGCGACGATGCGGGACGTGCTGGGCGAGCGCTCGCCCCACCTCGAAGAGTGGGTGACGAGCCAGTGGGAACGCGCCCGGAAGTTCCGCCTGAAGACCCACGAGGACGGGTACGTCGTGCTCGAAGCCGACAGCGACGACCTGATGGGGAACGTCGCCCGGCCGAAACTCGACGACGACCACCTCCGAGCCCCGATTTCTGACTCCGAGTCGTGGGTCAACGAGGACGCGACCGCCGAAATCAAGCGCACGCTGTACGAGGCGGGGTATCCGGTCCGGGACGACCGTGACCTCGAAACGGGCGACGCCATCGAGATGGACCTCCGTCTACGCCTGCGAGACTACCAGCAGGACTGGGTGGAGCGGTTCACCGAACAGGGCTCGGGCGTGTTCGTCGGCCCGCCCGGGTCTGGCAAGACCGTCGCCGCGATGGGTGCGATGGCCGCTATCAGCGGCGAAACGCTGATTCTCGTCCCCTCCCGTGAGCTCGCGACCCAGTGGCACGACGAACTGGTCCGGCACACTTCGTTGACCGACGACGACATCGGCGAGTACCACGGCGGCGAGAAGTCTATCCGCCCCGTTACCATCGCCACTTACCGGACCGCGGGGATGGACCGGCACCGGAAGCTGTTCGACCAGCGCAAGTGGGGCCTCATCGTCTTCGACGAGGTCCACCACGTCCCGTCGCCGATTCACCGCCGAAGCGCCGATCTCCAGACCAAACACCGCCTGGGGCTGACCGCCACGCCGACCAGAGAGAGCGACGACGAGGAGGAGATATTCACGCTCATCGGCCCGCCCATCGGCACGGACTGGGGCAAACTGTTCGACGAGGGCTACGTCGCCGAGCCTGAGGTCGAAATCCGCCTTGTGCCGTGGGGGAACGAGACCGAACAGTCCGAGTATAGCTCTACCTCGGGCCACGACCGCCGGCAGGCCGCTGCCAGCAACACCGGGAAAATCGACGAGATCCGCTACGCGCTGGCCGAGAACCCGGCCGCAAAGGCGCTGGTGTTCATCGAGTATCTCGACCAGGGCGAGGCCATCAGCGAGGCCATCGATGCGCCGTTTATCAGCGGCGAGACGCCACACGCCCGCCGGGAGAAGCTGTTTGACGAATTCCGCCGTGGCGAACTGAACACGCTGGTCGTCTCCCGCGTCGGCGACGAGGGGATCGACCTGCCGGACGCCGAACTCGCGCTCGTCGCTTCTGGTCTGGGTGGGTCCCGTCGGCAGGGCGCACAGCGGGCCGGGCGGACGATGCGCCCCGCCGGTGACGCCCGGATGGTCATTCTTGCGACGCGAGGGACGACGGAGGAGGACTTCGTCCGCCGGCAGATGCGCCACCTCGCCTCGAAGGGCATCCGCGTGACAGAGACAGAGGCCGAGGCCGTCGAGCCGCCGGTGAAGACGGAGTGAGCAGGCGAGGAGCTACGCTCGCGCCCGGAAAAACGCGAACACCCCACCGAGTTCGTCGTCGACGGTCTCGACATCGGTGACGGAAAAGCCGGCCTCGGTCAGTAGCTCACGATTGCGCTCGCGGCCGTGGAAGCTCCAAGCCATCTCAGTATCGGTCCCTAACCAGTCCTCGTTGGTGCCTTCCCACTGTTCGTCGCCCAGCGCGGCCAGTAGCCGACCGCCCGGTTCGAGCACGCGCTCGAACTCGCCGAAGACAGCGGCGTGTTCCGCTCGCGGGACGTGGATGACCGCGTGCAGTGAGACGACCGCATCGAACGTATCTGCCGGGAACGGCAGCGCCGCCAGCTCTCCCTGACAGAGCCGCGATCCGGGGAGCCGCTCGCCTGCCATCTGTAGCTGCTCACGAGAGATATCCAGCCCCGTGACGGTGTGATCGGCTGCGAGAACGTCCATCGCGGGCGTCCCAGCGCCACAGCCGGCATCGAGAATCCGGCTCTCGGCGGGCAGCCGATCCGCAAGGTCCGCGACCAGATCGCGCTCGCGACCCTCGCCGTCACGCTGGGCTGCGTATGCCGCGGCGATATCGTCGTAGCCCTCGCGGACGATGTCGCGTCGGTTCATACGCGGTGCTCTCGACTGTCCGGAATAGCTCTTTGGGTGGTGTGTGAGCGGGGACACTCCGGGCACCCTCGCATACACGGCTGGCCGGCGATTGAACTTCCGGCGTATAATCGAAGTTACGCCGTATCTGTGTCGAGTCGCCGCGCGGTCTCTGCCACGTCCTGAATCTTCTCCGTCTGCTTCTCATTCGTCGCCGCGAGGTCGTCGAGCTGTGCCGACATCTCGTCGATGCCGTTCGACAGTTCGTCGACCATGCTGGCGACTTCTTCTGTCGACGCCGCCTGGTCGTCGGTCGCTGCGGACACCTCCTGAATGCCCTGTGATGCCTCGTTGACCGCCGAGACGATCTCTTCGAGTCGTTCGGCTGCCGTCTCGACCTGGTCGATACCCTCCGTTACCTGCTCGGTCACAGTTTCGAGGCTCTCGACGGCGTCGACGGTCTCGTCCTGAATCTCCGTGACGGTGTCCTCGATCTGGTTCGCGTGTTCCTGTGAGTCCCCGGCGAGCGTTTTGATTTCGTCGGCGACGACGGCGAACCCGTCGCCCGCTTCCCCGGCGCGGGCAGCCTCGATGGAGGCGTTCAGCGCGAGCATGTTGGTCTGGTCCGCGATGTCGTTTATCACTTCGACGATGTCGTCGATCTCGTCGGCCTGCTCCTGTAAGCCCGCGATGTCAGCCGACACCGTATCGACGGCGTCGTCGACATCGTTCATCATGGCCGCGGCCTGCTGTGCGGCTTCGTTCCCGCGCTCAGCTTTCTGCTCGGCCGATGTGCTGGTACTTGCGACCTCCTCGGCGGTCGAGGCGATCTCTTCGATTGTCGCGCTCATATCCGCGACCTCGCCCGCCACTTCGTCCATCGACTCGGACTGACTCTCGGCGGCGGCGTTAATCTGCTTGTTCGTCTGGGCGACCTCCTCGGCGGAGGTGCTCAGTTCGTCGATAGGCTCCTGCAGTCCGCTTTCGACTTCCTGCATCAGCGTCTGCTGGTCATCGATTGCCGATTCCAGACGCTGGCTGTACGAGTCGATGTAGGTGTCCATCGCGACCTGCTGGTCGAGGTTGAGCAGTTTGAACACTGACAGCGCCCGCGACTGCATTTCTTCGAGGGCCTCGTCCCGGGCAGCGTCGCCCGATTGCAGGTCTTCGACGATTGTCCGCAGGAAGTGTTCGAAATAGATGGTGTAGGCCCCAAGATAGATCTTCGGGCCGAGGTCGAGCATATCGTGAATCTTCCCGATACGGGCCCGGTTCTCGAAGTACTGTTTGTCGTAGGTCCCGGCGACGAGGTCCCGGAGGTACTGCGACTGTGTGTTTTTGAGCTGGTCGACTGACTTGGTGGACCGTCCAAAAATCTCGACAGTCTCGTCGAACGACTGGAGGTGATCGTAGAAGTCGTCGACGACAGATTCCGCCCGGGCGTTCGTCTCATCTGCCATCGCGGTGAGATTGTCGGCGTCAGACTCGTCAAATCCAGTAAAATCCTTCCGCCAGCGTATCTCCCCAGCGTCCAGTCCGATACGATCGGTCAGTGTCCCGCCGTCGACGCCAGACCTGTCAGATTCAGTGATACGTTTCCGAGAGCCCGTACTCTCGCTCTGGAATGCCATGGAGAAGAGTCAACCGACATAGGGGTTATATGTTCGCCCCTGATTCTCACCATTGAGAAATATAAAAATGGTGGCCAAATATTTGGGTTGTCGGTCACGTCTGGCGATTATCCGGCCGCCTGTTTAGCAGTCAGAATCAGTCCTCGAACTTCTGTGGATCGCGGGCTGCCTCGGCGACGCGAACGGCGGCAACGTTCTCTGGGACGTCGTGGACACGAACGATGTCAGCCCCCCGCTCGGCCGCTAGCGTCGTTCCGGCGATGGTCGCCTCCAGACAGTCGCCCGCCTCCTGTCCGACAAGCCCGAACAGCGACTTGTGGGAGTGGCCCACCAGAATCGGGCAGCCGAGTGCCTCGAACTCCGGCAGTCGGTCGAGTAGTTCGAAATCTTCTGTGGGCGATTTCCCGAAGCCGATGCCTGGATCGACGATAATCTGGTCGCGGTCGAGCCCGGCCTTCTCCGCGAGCAGAACGCGCTCGGTCAACTGGTCGATGCAGTCCTCGACCACGTCGTCGTAGTGGATATCGCTGTCCGGGTCGACTGGCGTCTCGATGGAGTGCATCACGACCACCGGCACGTCGTACTCAGCGGCGACGAGGCGCATCTCCGGGTCTTCGAGCCCGGACACGTCGTTCAGGATGTCTGCACCGGCATCGAGCGCTGCTCGCGCGACAGGAGCTTTCCGCGTATCGACGGAGATGGCGACGTCCAGCTCCGAGAGCGCCTCGATAACCGGCACCACGCGGTCGATCTCCTCCTCGACCGGAACCGGCTCGGCACCGGGACGGGTCGACTCCCCGCCGATGTCGAGGATGTCCGCACCGGCCTCAACCATCCGCTCGGCGCGGGCGACGGCGTCGTCAGTGGCGTTGTACTCGCCGCCGTCGTGGAAGGAGTCCGGGGTGATGTTACAGATGCCCATCACGGCCGTCCCGTCGTCCCAGGGATACGCTGCCGTCGTATCGGGCGCTGGCTGCTGGATAGACAGCGCCGCCCGTAGTTCGTCGGCGAACGACGCGAGCCCGTAGGACTGGCCGTCGAGTTTCCCGGCAAGCCGCCTGTACTGGGCCATCGTCGCCATCGTGACCACATCGATTGACTCCTCGTCCTGACTGCTCAAGCCGGAAATCGCACATTCGCCGCCCAGCGACAGCAGTTCCTCCTTGAGGTACTGGGCCTGTCGTGGCTGGACGCGAGTGTGCAGGACGCGGTGGACGCCCTTCCCCCGCATCCGCTGGGTCCCGGCTGCGGTGACGTGAGCGCTCTCGATGGCCTCGCGGGCCTCGGCCAGCGAGTCGACCTGTTTAGGGACCAGCGAGCGTGACCAGTTGGTCCGGGCCTCCCGCACAGCGTACAGCGATCCCACCACGAGGACCGCATCACCGGACTCCGCGGCGTCGAGTGCGATATCGAGCGCCCCTGTAACGTCACTACGCGTCTCAACTGTGGCGTCGGTCGCGTTCTCCACCGCGGTCGCGACGACGTGGTGGGACTCCGCCCGGTCGACGTTCGGCCGGCAAGCGACGACGTGGTCCGGGTCCGGCAGCGCCGCGGCGATGTGTTCGTGGTCCTTGTCCACCATCGCGCCGATGACGACGTGGAGGTCGTCGTAGTCGAACGAGGACAGCGTTTCGGCGGTGCGCTCGATGCTTCCGGGGTTGTGCGCACCGTCAAGGACGACTAGCGGCGACTCGTTCACCACTTCGAACCGACCGGGCCAGTGGGCGTTTCGCAGACCGCGTTCGAGGTCCGTTTGTGAGACATCCGCGACCTGCCGACACAGCGTGGCCGCGATGCCGGCGTTCTGTGCCTGGTGTGCGCCAAGCAGCGGGAGGTGTGTATCGACGCTCCAGTCTGGACCGTCGACCGAGATTGCCCCTTCCAGCCCCTCGCGACCGCCGTACGTGGCCGTCACGTCGTCGTCGTCGTCTTCGCCGACAGTCACAACGCTGTCGGCGACCTCACGGACGGTGGCCAGCGCGTCGCCAGTCGTCCCGGTCACCAGCGGCGCGTCCTCGGGGGCGACGTGGGCCTTATCGTGGGCAATTTCCTCGACAGTATCGCCGAGAATGTGAGTGTGTTCGAGCGTCACGGATGTGACAGCGCTGGCGACCGGGTCGACCACGCTCGTGGCGTCGTATCGGCCGCCGATACCGACCTCCAGAACCGCGACATCGACGTCCTGACGGTCGAACTCCCACAGCGCCATCGCGGTCATCGTCTCGAAAAACGTGGGCGAGTCGTTGGCTGCGCCCTGTTCGGTCACGTACGTCCGGACCGATTCGACGAACTCGACGAGGGCGGCCTCGGAGAGCTTCCGCCCGTTGATACGGATCCGCTCACGCACGTCGTCGAGATGCGGCGAGGTGTACAGCCCGACATCGAGGCCGGCTTCCCGCAGCGTTCGTTCGACCATCCGCGCGGTGGACCCTTTTCCGTTGGACCCCGCAATCTGGACGCAGCGAAGGCCCTCATGTGGGTCACCGAGCGACGATAGCAGGTCCTGCGTGGCATCAGTGCCGGGTCGCGGGGCGAACCGGCGCAACTCGAAGAGGAAGTTCGCGGCCTCGTGGAACTCCATGGTCGGGCTATCGGAGCCGTTCGCTTTAGCCTGTCGGACTGTTGCGTGTTTCGGGCCAGAACGCCCGCTTCCTTACCAGTAGTTGGTAACCGGGTTTCTGTATTCAGCTAACCCTCTGAAACTGAAACGGCCGTATCGGTCAGTGCAGGAAAGAAGACAGCAGTGCGATGAAGATACAAACGACACTACGCTACGGTAGTTCTTTGACAGTTTCAACGGCAATCGGGATGGCTTCAACGCCATATTCGATTCGCTCGGATGCCTCCGTCGAACTCATCCCTGGTCCGATTATCCCGAATGCCACGGGGGTATCACGCTGGAGGCTCACGTCACTCAGTTTTCGAGCTGCGGTATGTGCGACAACCTGATCGTGGTCTGTATCACCGGATATTACAGCCCCTAACACGGCAACCGCATCAATCTCGTTCCGGCGTGCAAGGCGGTCAGCGGCCAGTGGGCTGTCATAGACCCCTCGAACAGACACCGTCCGAGCGATCTTGGCATCCAGTCGTGAAGCCTTATTGAGCGCCTGTTCTTCCATTGACTCCGCAATATCCTCGTAGAATTGAGCAATGACAAGGCCAAGTGATACCATTGCGAATCAGAAGTTACCACCTTTCCACAAATGTGTTATGGATCTCAATTTTGCGAAGGCCATATATCTATTTGTCAGTCGTTGTTACTCCGTTCGCAGGCTCACTGAGCGGGCATTTCACCTCTTCTGCTGAGTAATGAAACCGTATTGGCACAGCTAACCAACACAAAGGCTACTTTCTCACCCTGTGTTGGTTAGCGTACGAGCCACGAAGAAAACGCCCACCAAGCCCTGTCGGCGTTGGAGCGGATCAACGTTGAGGCACTCGACCAGGACGCTCGCGATGCCTACGAACTTTGGTGGGGCACGATCTCGTCCGCGTCGTCGACGACCAAGCGGAAGTCGGCGAACTCGTGGCCGGAGCGGTAGTTGTCCAGCAGCACCGCCACGAGGAGCGTGTGGTACTTCAGACTCGTGTAGGGGTAGTAGACGCTCTCCGTGAACGCCGAGACGATGTTGCTGTCCAGCCACGCCCGATGCATCGTTTCTGGGTCGTTTTCGGTCAGGAGGTCGCGCACGGCGCCCTCCACGCTGTTGTGCGTGAAATCCTGTGGGTCGTACCGACTCTCGCCCTCGACGAGCGACAGTCGAAAGAGCGTCTCGTGGTTCCCGACGGTCTGCTCAGGCTGGCCGCTGGGCCGGCTGAGTGCCGACGCATCTCCGTCCGCGCCGTGAGGAACGCTGGTTCACGGGAACGCCCGCGAACGTCTCTGGGGCGCAGTCGTGCGGCCGGCCGTTCATCTTGTGAGCACTATCACCAAATGAAGAGTTCGACAAGTCCTCGCCTCTCACTCGCTATACGGGACCGCCGTAATAACTAACCCCGTCGGTGATTTTATTGACTCATATATCGAGTAACTACCCGTGCTCCAGACAGAAATAGAGGGGTATCTTCGGGAGCAGTATCAAGAGGGCACAGCGCTCTATCCGGCATACGACGACTACTGCTTCGCTAATATTCCTGGTACAGCCGCAAGCGTTTTGAACGTCGATGTCGGACCAACGCTCCCTAACGACGTGTTCGGTAATATCGAGCCTTCGGCCGAACACGTCGTGGTTATTTTGTTAGATGGCCTCGGATGGAAGCGTTGGCAGCGAGATTCCGACGACCCGGTCGTTTCGAGTGTCTCGGAGCAGGGTGTCGTGACTCCCCTTACCAGTATTGTCCCCTCCGCAACGGTAAGTGCTATCACTACAATTCATACGGCACGTCCGGCTGGCACTCACGGTGTGTTTGGGCGTAGTTCCTACATTCCGCCTCACAATAGCATCGTACACTCGTTCTCGTTTTCAGAACACACAAACACGTCGGCGGCGTCGTCAACTCCATCTTTTCCACCGCGTGACCTCATCACGGCCGATCCGATCTATCCACGTCTAGAGCAAGCCGGAGTCCGAACACAGATAATTCAACCAGCCCCAACTCTTGGAACCAATTATGCGAACGTCGCCTTCCGGGGTGCCACCCAGATGCCGGTCGAAGGACCAGCAGAGACAGCAGCTAAGCTCAGAGAAGTACTCGAATCGGCCACTGCTCAGACCTACACTTACGTCTACCTTCCACAGATCGATACAGTCACCCACGATCAAGGTCAGGATTCAGAGGCGTACCATCGAACACTGGCCGACATTACACGCCCGTTCAAACGCGAGTTGGGTGAGAAATTAGACGCCGAGACAGCGGCCGACACACTCGTGTTTGTCACCGCCGACCACGGGATGATCGATATGGAACCAGGCCCGCCTGGCTGCCTCGACCTCCGAGACATAGAGGCCGTCTACGACAATTTACGGCGAGTTAATGGTGTGCCTGGGATCTACGGAGCCCAGCAGATGACACACCTCTTGGTTGATCCGGAAACGCAGGACACAGTGATTACAGCCCTCGAACGAGAGAACGTTGACGTCTACCTGAGAAAGACTATCGAGGATGGTAGGTTCTTTGGCGGTGGCTCAGCTGTCGAACAGCGCTGTGGGGATCTTGTTATTACGCATCGGGACCACAAACTCATCCACGACTGGGCCGAATCCGTGATCCCGACTATCGGTCAGCACGGCGGGTTGAGACCGGGAGAAATGCTGATCCCGTTCGGTGTGATCCGTGGGTCGAAATTAAAAACGTGAGCCTGAATCTCGCCAGATTGCTCGATGGGCAGGCTCACTGAGCGGGCGTTTCACCTCTACAGCTGAATAAAGACAGTATATTGGCAACTACTGTTACCTATCGCCACTACCGGTGACAACTACGCCTGGTCGCTCCGGTCACGCGTGGCCCACCGACCGAGCGCGCTCGACAGAATCAGGAACGCGGCACCCAGCAGCGGTGCCGGGTCGATCTTCGCCCCCGGACGCTCGTCTGCGTCCGTCTCAGTTGGCTCCGGCTCCTCTTGCTCCAGAGTGCCCATCTCGGTCGCCGACCCGGCAACGCCGGCCGGTTCGGTGTCTCCACTGCTGTCCTGCTGTCGGTACCCGGACTCACTTTGTGGCATTTCTCCGGCCAGCGCAGTTTCCTCCGCCTCTGGAGTCGGCGTGTCCTCGGTCTCTTCTACCGCTGCTGGTGGCTCGAACTCTGTGTCGGTCGGCGACGGCGTGTCGACGCTCGGCTCAGCCGGCGGTGGCGTCTCGCTTGGACGTTCCGTGGCCCATTCCGACGTGTCCTCGTCGGTGCTACCGACATCAGTTTCGGCAGTGTTGCGACGGCGGTACCACCAGAGTCCGGCTGTCGCCGCGCCGAGCGCGATCAGCGACAGCCCAGTGCCGAGCAGCCCCCACTGCCGCCACAGTGACCCGAGACGGTCCGTGAGACCGGGACCGGAATCCTCCGTTGCAGCCGGCCCTGCTGATCCAGACGCGGGGACAGCAGTGGCGTCGTCGACAACGGCAACGCCGGGAACAGCGTCAAGCACCGAGGCGACGGCGTCCCGTTCCACCTCGACTTCGAGAAACGTGGGTGTGTCCATATCTGACCTGTTGTCGGGCGAGTATGTAAAACCCGCTCAGTACTATTCGCGGGCCGGTTCGTACTCGGTGTCGGTTGTCGTGGTCCGCGACAGTTCCGTCTCGATATCGGCGTCGGCCTGTAGTTCAGTCTCCGGGTCCTCGTCTTCGCCGAGAAGCGCCTGCAGTTCCCGCTCGTACTCGGCTTCGGAGAGTTCTCCCTCGACGTACCGGCGCGTCAACGCCTCGTGTCGCTCCTCGATTGTCGGCTCCGGCGGTGCGAACACGTCTGAGAGGCCGAGCGATGCCAGCGGTGGCACAACGGATTCCAGACGGTCGAGCCTACCCGCGACGCGCTGGCTCTTCGGCACCGACGCCCGTCGGGCCAGCGCACGGACCAGCGCGACCGAGAAGACGATGTCGACGCCCACGAGCAACAGTGTGCCAAGCAGGAATCCGGCGAAGGTCTGGACGACCGCGCCGCCACCGAGGAGCGCCCCGACTGTTGCGACGACACCGACGATTCCCAGCCCGACAGTCCCAAGCGTCGTCAGAACGACGGCGGCAAACAGAAGTAGCAGCCGGTTATCTCTCACCCAGTTCACACCAACGATAGCCGGAGGGCGTTGAAATGGTTTGTGTCAGGGTTCTTCTTCTCGCGATTCCGGCTCGCTCCGGGGAATTTCGTCGGTCGCCGGCACGTACGAGCGACCCGAAGCGGACCACCCGCCCCAGATCCACTCCCGGATGGTAAGCTGGCGCTTGGAACCCTGATCCCGCGCTGTTTCGAGCCGTCGTTCGGTCGTATGGAAGTAGTTGACGACGGTCACGAGGACGACGCCGCCGACGGAATTGCCGAGAAGTACTGGGAGAACGAACTGCCAGAGGCCAACAGACAGCGCCAGTTCGCCGATGAACACCAGGTAGAACATCTCTGTCGCGGAGACGACGACGTGATAGAGGTTTCCGAACGGAATCGCCAGAAAGGCGATGTAGATCAACATAAGCCGAGAGATACTGTCCCGCAACGAGTAGTCGACCCAGACGACGCCAGCGACGATGAGGCCGGCGAACACCGCCTTCGAGAACAGTGTTAGCTGTGACGTTGCGATAGCTTTCTGCGCGAAGCCGGCGGCGGCCGCCGCCGCGTCGTCGGAAAGAACGTTCGTCGTCGCCAGTGCGAGCGCGCCGAGCATCCCGCCGAAGATGTTCGAAACCAGGACGACGCCCCAGATGCGAAGCATCGACGGGATGCTCGATAGTCGTTCGAGGACGAGCGCGACCGGCGGGAGCGTGTTCTCGGTGTAGAGCTGGTAATCCCCGAGAATGATGAAAATAAACCCGAGTGGGTACAGTAGCGCGCTCAGTATCGGGTCGCCGCCGGTCGTGCCGTACAGCGACGCGTACAGCAGGAACGTCACTGTGATAGCGAACCCGCCGGCGAGCCCGCTGAAAAAGAGTTCCCGGGTTCCGGACGTCACCTCCTCGTCGGCTGCGACGATGATACGCTGGAATATCTCGTCGGCGGAGAACCGGTCACGGATGACGCTCCCACCCGCTGGGGCACCGCTTCGAGAGACGTCCACGGCATCGCGGACGGCTTCCTCCCTGTCGTTGTTGTCTGCCATCGAAACCCGGTTCAATAGCTGGTAGCAAACCTCTTTCGTTGCCGACAATCAGCCCGGCGAAGCCGTAAAAAGTCCGCCGTCAGTCATGTCTGAACCACCGATAGACTCGCTGCACTCGACTATCGAGGTTCAGCCACTTCCTCGGTACTGCTCAGTCGTGTCTGAACGACCGCTGCCCAGTGAACACCATCGCCATATCGTGTTCGTCCGCGGCCTCGATGACGCTCTCGTCGTTCTTCGAGCCGCCAGGCTGGATAACAGCCTCGATGCCGGCGTCGGCGGCCTCCTCGATGCCGTCCGGGAACGGGAAGAAGGCGTCCGAGGCCATCACCGCGCCTTCGGCGTCCTTCCCCTCGGCGTGTTCGTCGGCTTTCATCGCGGCCAGTCGGACGGCGTCGACCCGTGACACTTGCCCCATCCCGATACCGACCGTCTCCGTCCCCTTGGCGAAGAGAATGCCGTTGGACTTGACGTGTTTGAGCGTGTGCCAGGCGAACAGCAGCGACTCGATCTGCTCGTCGGTCGGCTCGCGTTCGGTGACGACTTCGAGGTCGTCAGCCGAGAGGTGCTGGGTGTCCCGCTCCTGCACGAGTCGGCCACCGACCAGTGGCTTCTCGGTCAGGCTATCTGTGACCTCGAAGTTCTCGTTCACATCGAGAACGCGGAGATTGTCCTTCTCGAACAGCACATCGAGCGCGGCGTCGGTGTAGCCGGGCGCGACGACGACTTCCTTGAACGAGTCGATGATCTGCTCGGCGGTGGCGGCGTCACATTCGCGGTTCAGCGCGACGATGCCGCCGAAGGCGCTCATCGGGTCCGTCGACAGCGCCTTCTCGTAGGCGTCAGCCACGGTGTCAGCAGTCGCACAGCCGGCCGGGTTAGTGTGTTTGATGACTGCGGCGGCTGGCTCCTCGAACTCCTTAATGAGGTTCAACGCGCCGTCGGCGTCGTTGTAGTTGTTGTACGACAGCGCCTTCGCGCCCTCGTTGAGCTGGTCGGCGTGGACGACGCTGGCCTCCGAGACGGTCGTGTCGGTGTACAGCGCGGCGTCCTGATGCGGGTTTTCCCCGTAGCGAAGATTCGACGCGAGGTCGTCCGAGACGATGCGACGGGCGGGGAAGTCGCCGCCGTCGTCGCCCTCGACAGAGACTGTGCCTTCGTCCCAGTCGATGGTGACGCGGTCTTCGGCAAACCACTCGATGACCCGCGGGTAGGCGGTGAACTCACCCTCGTAGAGCACGCGCTCCTTGAGTCTATCCTCGTCGTCGTCCTCGAAGACGGGGATGGGTTCCTGCGTGACGATAGGGCCGCCGTCGACGCTCTCATCGAGGACATGGACGGTACAGCCCGTCACCTTCACGCCAGCCTCAAGGACCTGCTCGTGGGCGTTCGCCCCGGCGAAGTTCGGCAGGAGACTCGGGTGGATGTTCAGCGCGGTCGGTGTCTCGTCCAAGAACGTCTCGCTGAGGACGCGCATGTAGCCGTCCAGCGTGACGAGATCGAAGTCGTACTCCGAGAGCGCGTCGAGAACGCGCTCCTCGTGGGACTCGCGCGACTCGTCCGCGCCGCGCTCGACGACTTCGGTTGGGATGCCGCGTTCGGCGGCTGCTTCGAGTACCGGTGCATCTGCGTCGTTAGTCAGAACGACCGCGAACTCTGCCCCGCCCGGGGCGCGGTCCGCGATGTTCATGAGATTTCGGCCGCGGTTGCTGGCCATACCGGCGAGTTTCATGTGGGACTGACCGACCGGACCGTGCAAAGTTGTTGCGAAACCCCCGGGCACTCTGTCGTATGTGACCGAGACACACTATTTATGTCCGTGGTGTCGGCGTCTATCGGTCCGGTGTACATTTGTAGTCCGCCACCAACTCGCCCGTATGGCGAAGCTTCGGTGTCAGCGCGCTGGCGCGGTCGCTGCCGTTGGCGGTATCATCTGGATCGGCTGGGCCGCGGCGCTGTCCGCGACCGGCCAGACAGCCACGAGCCTGCCCATCATAGCCGGAACCATCGCCTCCGCACTCGGTGTCGTAGCCGGCCATTATGCCATCGAGGATTTCTACGGTGCACGGATGAAGCGACCGGGGACCATCGGCGCGTGGGCCGGCGGCCTCGGTGGTCTCGTCTTCGCAGCCGGACAACTGGTTCGCCTCCTCAATGGCGGCGGCGAGGCAGTCATCGGAATCGGCGTGCTCGTGCTGGTCAGCGGGTCACTGCTGGTCGCCGCTGGCCTCGTCAGGACACGTATCCAGCCGCCGTGGCTGGGCGTGTTGCTGGGAGCCGGGACCATTGCGTTTCTCGGGTTCGGGATCCAGCCAGCGACGGCGACTGTTTATGGCCTCGCGTGGGCTGCACTTGGACAGGATCTCTACCGCTTCGACCCGCCGGACGGCCGCTTCGGCGACGCCGAGGCCGACTACGGCTGGCTGACCTGAAGATTGCCCGCCAGCGAGACCATCTCTTCACTCTCTTTCGAAGGCACTTCGATGGAGACGGTTATGAGTATATCTGACAGGTTTCGACGGATTTGGCAAATGTGGATGAGTATTTGGAAGTAGTCTGAATGTATCTTGTAAGAACTACCACCCCTCAAAATGAGGGTATGGACACCTCTCGGCGACACACATATTGTAGTTTAAAAACCATAATATTCATTAGTAAGATATCCAATGTTAATACTGTAATGCAGGCAGTACTACTAGAAGAGTTTCAGGAACCGCTAACAGTACAGGATGTCGAACGCCCCGAGCCGGAGCCGGACGGTGCCGTCGCCGAGGTCATCGGCTGTGGCATCTGTCGGTCCGACTGGCACTGCTGGCAGGGGGACTGGGACTGGTTCGGCTACCGGCCCGACCCGCCACACGTCCTCGGCCACGAGCCGACAGGCCGAATCGTCTCTGTCGGTGAGGACGTCGAAAACGTCGAGGAGGGTCAGGAGGTCGCAATTCCGTTCAACTTCGCCTGCGGGAACTGTGACCTCTGTCGGAACGGACGCGAGAACATCTGTGAGAATCACATCGGCCTCGGGTTCATGAACCAAGCTCCAGGTGCGTTCGCCGAGGAAGTCCACATTCCCAACGCCGACCTCAACGCTGTTCCGCTCCCGGACGGTATCGACGCCGAGTCGGCCGCCGGCATGGGCTGTCGGTTTATGACCTCGTTCCACGCGATGGCCCACCGGGCACCGGTCAGTGCCGGCGACGACGTGGTCATCCACGGTTGTGGCGGCATCGGGCTCTCGGCGGTCCACATCGCGAACGCCCTCGGCGGCAACGTCATCGGGGTCGACCTGATGGACGAGAAACTGGACCGTGCGGAGGACCTCGGCGCTGTCGCCACCGTCAACGCACAGGAGGTTGACGACCCCGCCAAGGCGGTCAGAGATATCACTGACGGCGGGGCCGACGTGTCAGCAGATGCCCTCGGTATCGCGACGACCTGCCAGAACGCGGTAAACTCACTGCGTAAGGGCGGCACGCACGTCCAGATCGGACTGACCACCAGCGAGGAGGAAGGGATGGTTTCGCTCCCGACCGACGAGTTCGTCGCCAAAGAAATCGACTTCAAAGGGTCGCTCGGCCTCCAGCCGTCGCGGTACAGCGAAATGCTGGACATGGTGGAGTCGAGCAAACTCGACCCGACGGCGCTGGTCGAAGACACGGTCGACATCCATCAAGTGCCCGACGAACTGGCCGCGATGAGCGACTACAACACGGTCGGTATCCCGGTCTGCAACGAGTTCAGCAACTGACGGCGCGGCCTCCTTTTTTACCCGAACCCCGACGCACCACCCTTCCCGCCGTCACGCCACGCGTCGCTGCCGCACCACGCCGCGATTGGGGGAGAACGACACGCTTTTTCGCGCCTCCCGCGCACACTCGGGTATGACAGAGAGAGGGCCACTGGCCGCCGTTTCGCCGCTCGACGGCCGATACGCCCGCTACACCGAACTGCTCGTCCCGTACGCCAGCGAGCGGGCGCTGATGCGCGCCCGCGTCGAAGTGGAAGTCGAATACCTGATCGCGCTCGCCGACCTCGACGCCACGCCGCTGTCGATCAACGACGACCAGCGCGCGACACTCCGGGCGCTGTACGAGGCGTTCGACGACGAGGACGCGAGCGTCGTCAAGCAACTCGAAACTGAAGGGTACGGGGAGTATTCGGCGACCAATCACGACGTGAAGGCCATCGAGTACTTCATCCGGCTGGGGATGCCCGATGACCTCGACGCCGACAACTGGATTCACTTCGGGCTGACCAGCGAGGACGTGAACAACCTCGCCCAGCGGCTGCTGGTCAAGCCCGCCGCCGAGGAGGTGCTGGTACCCGAACTCCGCGAGATTCGGGATACGCTGGTCGAGATGGCCCACACCTACGCCGACGTGCCGATGCTCGCTCGCACCCACGGCCAGCCCGCGACGCCGACGACGTTCGGCAAGGAGATGGCCGTCTACGCCTCGCGACTGGGTCAGGCAATCGGGCGCGTGGAGCGGGCCGCCAAGGGCCTCTCCGGAAAGCTCGCCGGTGCGTCGGGAACCTACGCGGCTCACGTCGCCGCCTACCCCGACGTGGACTGGCCGATGTTCGCCGAGTCCTTCGTCAACGACCTCGGCCTGAACCACGAACCGCTGACGACGCAGGTCAATCCCTGTGACGACCTTGCGGTCCTGTTCGACGCGCTCCGGGGCGCGAACAACATCTTGCTTGACCTCGATCTGGACGTGTGGCTGTACGTCTCGGACCGCTACCTCGGTCAGGAGGCCGTCGAAGGCGAGACGGGGTCCTCGACGATGCCCCACAAGGTCAACCCCATCGACTTCGAGAACAGCGAGGGGAACCTCTCGAAAGCGAACTCAGACCTTCGCTTCCTCGGCGACTACGTCACGAACTCCCGGCTCCAGCGGGACCTCTCTGACTCGACGGTCAAGCGCAACATCGGGGCCGCCTTCGCCCACTGTCTCATCGGCTACAGCAAGTGCCAGAACGGGCTGGCGAAGGTCGTCCCCAACGAGCAGGTAATGGCCGACGACCTGGCTGCGACGCCGGAGATAATCGGTGAGGCCGTCCAGACGATTCTCCGCCGCGAGGGGTACGCCGATGCCTACGAGCAGGTCAAGAAGGCGACACGGGGCCGCGAGGTCACCATCGGGGACTTCCACGATATGTTCGCCGATCTCGACGTGAGCGACGAGGTGCGGGCCGAACTGGAAGCGCTGACGCCGACCGATTACACGGGCATCGCGGAGCAGCAGGCCGACGACAGCTGAGGCTCGCTGTCTGGCCGACGCCGTTCTTGAGTCGATACGCCCCACCTGCGGGCGAACGCAACTATCAGGAGTGTGGCCACCTTCATTGGCAGTAGATGGTTCTCGGCACTGACACGCGGGTTCTGACGCTGGCGTTCGCCCGGATGGCGGACGCACTGGGCAACTCGTTTCTCATCATCGTCCTCCCTCTGTACATCGCTAGCGGGCAGGTGTCGCTCGCCGGTATCGCCGGCCAGCAGGTACTTGGCCTCACGCTCCAGACGGAGACGCTGATCGGGCTGGTGCTGTCCCTGTTCGGCCTGCTGAACAGCTTCGGTCAGCCCTTCACTGGGCGGCTCTCGGACCGGACCGGGCGGCGCCGGATATTCGTCCTCATCGGACTGGTGCTGTTCGCTATCGGGAGCGCGGCCTACCCGTTCCTCTCCTCGTACTGGACGGTGCTCGCCGCGCGGGCGTTCCAGGGGATCGGTGCGGCATTCACGATTCCGGCGACGGTCGCGCTGGTCAACGATTACGCCGCGAGCGACGCCGAACGCGGTGGGAATTTCGGCGTGTTCAACACTTTCCGGCTCATCGGCTTCGGCTTCGGACCGATTATCGCCGGCGTCGTCATCACCGGCGGACTCGCGGCGAACGACGTGGTGACCTACCGGTTCGCTGGTACTGCGATATCGGGCTTCACCGCCGCCTTCGCTGTCGCCGTGCTAGGCGCTGTTGTGAGCTTTGCCCTCGTGTGGGCCCTGATTCAGGACCCGCCGTTCGAGGCGGAGGCCGGAAAAGACCTCTCGATAGCGATTCTGGACCGGGATGGTGAGGGGCTGGACTCGGTGTTTGTCCTCGGCGTCGGGACGTTCATGATGGCGTCCACTATCGCGCTGTTTGCCACGCTCGAAGGACCGGTCCGGATGCGGCTGGACGAGTCGACGCTGTTCTTCAGTGTTCAGTTCGCCGCCGTTGTCATCGCGAACGTCGTCTTTCAGGTGCCCATCGGTCGAGCGAGCGATCGGTTCGGCCGGCGGCCGTTCATCGTCGGCGGATTCGTCATCCTCGTCCCGTCGGTGTTCGCACAGGGGATCGTGACAGGCCCGTGGCTCATGCTTTTGGCCCGATTCGTTCAAGGGATCGCCGTCGCGCTCGTGTTCGCCCCGTCGCTCGCACTGGCCGGTGATCTGGCCGGCGCGCGCGGGTCCGGAACGACGCTGTCCGTCCTGACGATGGCGTTCGGTCTCGGCGTCGCTATCGGGCCACTGGCGTCGGGCCTGCTGTACAACTTCGGGTCGTTCAGTACGCCCTTCACTGCCGGTGCCGCGCTCGCGTTCGTCGGACTCGTTCTGACGTACTCGCAGGTCGAGGAGACGCTGGACCTCGGGCAGGGGTCGGACCAGCCGGCACCGCAGGACTGAGTACGAGGACTCCACTCGACTGCCTGGCCGGCCACCAGCCACAGACACCGCTAACCGGAATGATTAGGATGCACGATCTCATATAATGTGGTATGTTCACAGACCGCTCGGATGCGGCGCAACAGCTTGTAGCTGCGCTGCGCCGGCGGGATGTCGTCGGCGATATCGTCGTCACGCTTGCACCGAACGGCGTCCCCGTCGGCAACGTGGTCGCTGACGCGACCGGACTCCCGATGGATGTCATCGTCATACAGCGTATACGCGCGCCGAACCATCCGGACCTGACTATCGGAGCTGTCGCGCCGGGGGGCTTCTCGTGGATCAACAGCCCGATGATGCGGTTTCTGGACGTGAACTGGGAGTACATTCAGGAGGCGAAGACGCACGCGAGCGACACCGTCGAGTCGCGAGCGGTCGACTACGGCGAGACGTGGGGGCCACTCGATGTGGCCGGCAAACGGGTGTTGCTGGTCGATGACGGGATTCCGACGGGTGCGGCGATGCGCGTCGCAATCCAGCGCCTCCGGAAGGCAGGTGCGAACGAGGTCATCGCCGCTGCCCCTGTCGCACCGCCGGACGTGCTTGAGGAGGTGCAGCGATGGGCCGACGACGTCGTCGTCCCGCTAAAGCCGGCGGCGTTTCAGGCCACTTCGGACTACTACGAGGAGTTCGACAGTGTGACAGACGAAGACGCGACGACAGCGCTCTCTGATCTCGTCCAGCGGCGGTCGGCGTAGGCCACGAAGCCGCCACTCAGACCAGCCGCTCGACCGTCTCCCGAACGGCACGCGCGGCGGTTCGAACTTCAGAAAGGCGGACGTACTCGCGTTTCGAGTGCGCGACAGCACCCATTTCGTCGCTCAGAACACCGGGGCCGAACACCACAGTCGGCCCGTTGGTTGCGAAATACGAGGCTTCCGTCGCGGCCCCGAACTGCCGGACCGCGCCGCCGCTCGCTTCTTGGAGTGTCCGAACCAGTTCCGCATCAGTGTCGGTCGCGAACGCCTCCGGGAACGGCGTGTCCGGGCGGATGAGGTCCACGGTGAGGTCCATCGACTCTGGGAGCCACTGTTCGAGGTGGGCTTGCAGGTCAGCACAGAAGGACTCGCTCGTCTCTGGCGGGACGCTCCGCCGGTCGAACGTGATGGTACACGCCGCCGGGACCTGATTGGTCGCCTCGCCGCCCTCCACCATCGAGGGGGTGAGAATGGGGTGGCCAAGCGTCTCGTGTTCCCCCGGGCCTTTCTTCTCGTCATAGCTCTCCATCGCCTGCAGAAGCGGCGCGGCGGCCCGGATCGCGTTGTGACCGCTGCCGGGGTCGGCGGCGTGGGCGCTCTCGCCGTGGATGGTGACAGTGCCCTCGAACTGGCCGCGGGCGGCCGTACACACGTCGAGGCCAGTCGGCTCGCCGACGATGTAGCCGTCGGCGTCGATGGTGTCCGCGAGGTGTGCGCCACCGGTCTGTGTTGTCTCCTCGTCGGTAGAAATCGCCAGTGTGACCTGTCCGTCGTCGGGCGCTACTGTGAGGAACGCATCGAGAAGGGCTGCGAGCGGCCCTTTCGCGTCGCAAGCTCCGCGGCCACAGACGATGTCACCGTCCCCGTCGCCGCCAGTACCATCGACAGTCTCGTCCAGCCCCGGTGGCTCCGTCCGCCGCTCGTAGGGCAGATGTGGCGGCACGGTGTCAATGTGCGTGTTGAGGAGGATGTGGGTCCCGTCGGGATCGCCCCGCGAGACCACAATGTTTCCGAGGTCGTCGATCTCCGGGTACTCGCCGGCATCTTCGAGCGTGTCGACCAGCAACGAGCGCATGTCGTCGACGTGCTCGTCTGACCGCGTTTCGACGGCCCGCTGGTGGAACGAGGGGATGTCGAACGCCATTACTGCTCCATCCGGGTCACGTCTGCCAGCGTCTCGCGCTCCCTGACGACTCGCGTCTCGCCGGCCTCGAAAGCGATTTCGGCAGGGCGGGGCTGGGAGTGGAACTGGTTAGCTAGCTCGTAGCCGTACGCGCCAGCGTTACCGATGGCGAGCAGGTCGGCCCGCTCGGGTCGGGCGATGGGTCGGTCGGTACAGAACACGTCGGCGCTCGTACAGCAGGGACCGCCCACGGACACCGGTTCGGCCTCCCGTCCCGGCTCGGTGACGTTCCGGATCGGGTGGTAGGAGCCGAACATCGCTGGTCGAATGAGCGTCGCCAGCGAGGCGTCGACGCCGACGACGGTCGCCGCCGGCGTCTCTTTGACCGTGTTGACCTCCGTGAGGATACACTCGGCGTCGGCGACGACGTATCGGCCGGGTTCGAGTTTGACCTGCGCGTCGAGGTCCCCGACCGCCTCGCGGACCTTTTCGCCGACGACCTCCATCTCCAGTGGCTCGACATCCTCCCGGTACGGCACGCCGAAGCCGCCGCCGAAGTCGACAAAGTCCAGTTCCGCGCCGTCGGCGATGACCTCCCGGCCCATGTCGGCGACCTTCCCGATAGCCCGACAGTGGTCGTCGAGGTCGTCGTGAAGGACGCCGCTGCCGGCGTGGGCGTGCAGGCCGACGAGGTCGAAGCGCTCGCGTACGTCGGCCGCGACCTCGGGCACCTCGTCGTAGGGGATGCCGAATTTGGCGTCCTTTCCGGTGGCGACCTTCTCGTGGTGGCCCGTCCCGATACCCGGGTTGATCCGAATGGCGACCCGGCCGTCGTAGCCCCGCTCTTCGAGGCGATCGAAGGTGTCCCGCGCACCCCCTGTAATCGTCAGTCCGGGATTCTCGGCGGCCAGTTCGACAGCACGGTCGAGGTCGTGATCCGGCGGATTGACGGCCGTGTACTGGAGCGTGTTCGGGTCCGCGCCGGCGTCGATAGCCCGCTGGAGTTCTCCCCAGGCGGCACACTCGATGTCAGCGCCCGTCTCAAGCAGTTTCGAGAGGACAGCCTGACCGGTGTGGGCCTTCGCAGCGTACATGACGTGGGCGTCGGGAAACGCCGTGGCGAACCGCTCGTAGTTCTCGGCGACGCGGTCGAGGTCGACGACGTACAGCGGTGTGCCGTGCTCGGCAGCCACCGCCTCCAGACGCTCGTGGTCCCAGTCCGTGAGGCGACGGACCGGCGGTGAGTCGTGACTCATTGGGGATACCACGGTGTCGGCGGCTAACAAGGGTTCCGTTTCGATACACACAGCACCCCAACCGGGCATCTCCGCTATCGGGTGACGCTGGCTGGGGACGGCGCTGCACGCAACAACCGTCTGTCGGCGTGCGAGTCCACACCGGTATGTGAGCGGTGCCTGTCAGTTCGAGTCAGGGGTACTGTCGTTAGATGGTCTTCCCAGTCACTCTGAGTGTTCTACCGACTGCTCTCGAACGTGTACGACACCGTCGTTTGTCACATCGATGCGGAGTGGCACCTGCACCATGTCCTGCTGAATCGCACCATCGACGGAGTCATCGATGAGTTGCAATAGATTCGAGGAGCCGTAATTGACCTCCACACCGGCTTCGTCACACGCAGCGTACACCGTCTGTGGAATATCGTAGATATCGGTCCCAGCCTCGATGTCAACACGAACAGGGGCTGTGAGGGTGTTCGCAAAGGCGACTGTCTGGCGTGCCTTTTCGACGTTCTCTCGCGCATTCCGCTCTATGCTCGAAATATTCGCGCGTGACGTGCCGAGCAACTCCCCGATATCGCTCTGACGGACATCGTTTTCGCGGAGCGCCAGCACTTCCGCCTGACGACGCGTTAGCACGCTTTCGTCCGCATCAAATCCGACAGCAGCGAGCAGTTCGTCCGGGTCGATTCGCTCATCCATAGCCACAGGTCTGCAGCCGGAGTGAAAACAACGTTGTTGCCGGCCGCGGGCTGGCAGCCCTGATCTGTACTATGCGAGGTGGACCGACCCTGAGCGACAGGCTGCTGACTGCCGAGTTCACTGCTCGGTAACGGAGATCGTGCTTGGCGACTGCCAGCGGGTCACGTCGCCGCTGGGGTGGCGTGCCATGACAATCGATTCAGCGTCGTGTGCCCGGGCGAACCGCTTTACGACGGCCGTGTCGGCGAAGTCATCCGGGGCATCGATGTACACCCGTCTGGTCAGCCCGTCTGTGTGGAGTGACACCCAGCCGGCCAACGCCAGTTCGGTTTTGGGGTCCTGTGTCCCCTCACCGGCGTCGGGCACCACCGCCTGGCACAGCCGCTCGTGCATTCCCGATGGGACGACGTATTTCGTCCCGTCGGGGGCGATGGACACGTTAGCGGCTTCGATCTGTCCGGGTGGGACTTGCGGGAACGGAACCGTCACGTCAGTCGAGCGAGATATTCACCGTCTTCGTCTGTGTGTAGTGGTCGACTGTCTCCTGCCCGATCTCTCGACCGATTCCCGACTGTTTGTATCCGCCGAACGGCTGGCCTGCCGGGAAGTCGTTGTAGGTGTTGACCCAGATGTTCCCCGCTTCGATGTCTTTTGCACACTGGTGCGCCTTCGAGAGGTCTTCTGTGAGGATACCTGCCGCGAGCCCGTAGTCGACATCGTTGGCCAGCCGGATCATGTCGTCGTAGTCGCTCCAACTGAACACTTCCTGAACCGGGCCGAATATCTCTTCTTGGACCGCTTTGCTGTCGTGGTCGATCTCGTCGATGAGCGTCGGCGCGACGAAGCACCCATCCGAGAGGGCCTCGTCGTCCGGCTGGCTCCCCCCGGTGACGAAGGCCGCCCCTTCCTGTTCTGCCTCCTCGATGTATCCCAGCGTGCGCTCGACCTGCTCCGCGGTCACTTTCGGGCCGAGGTCTGTCGATTCCAGCAGTGGGTCGTCCACAGTCAGGTCTTCCGCTGCGGCCGCGAGCTCGTCCAGGAACTCGTCTTTGACGTCTTCATGGACAAACAACCGTGACCCGGCACAGCAGCACTCGCCGGTGTTGAAGAAGATCGACGTAATCGTCGTCTTGACGGCTTGTTCTAGGTCTGCATCGGGGAACACGACGAGTGGACTCTTTCCGCCCAGTTCCAGCGTCACGTCGGTGATGTGTTCGGCGGCGCTTTGCATCACCTTGCTCCCGATCTCTGTCGACCCGGTAAACGCTAGCTTCCGGATATCCGGATGTTTCGAGAGGGGTTCGCCCGCATCCGGACCGAACCCGGTGACGACGTTGACGACGCCGTCAGGAATCACGTCTTCCGTGACCTCCATCAGTTTGAGAACACTCAGTGGCGTCTCCTCGGCAGGCTTCAGTACGACAGTGTTCCCAGCCGACAGCGCCGGGGCGAGCTTCCAGGCCGCCATCAGCAGCGGGAAGTTCCACGGGATTATCTGTCCAACAACCCCGTACGGCTCTCGGAGTGTCTGGACGTGCCGGCTGTCGTCAGTTTCGATGGTTCGTCCCTCGCCCGACCGGGCGAGGCCTGCGAAGTACCGGAAGTGGTCGATAACGAGATCGATATCGATCCGCGCCTCGGTAATCGGTTTCCCGTTATCTAAACTTTCGAGCTTCGCGAACTCCTCGCTTCGCTCCGCAATGGCGTCTGCGATACCGTCCAGCATCGCCTGGCGTTCGCTCGTGGACATCTCGCTATACGTCTCGTCGTACGCGTCCCACGCGGCCGCAACTGCTCTGTCGATGTCCTCGGCGGTGCCGGCTTGCACCTCCGCAAGTGTTTCACCAGTTGTCGGGTCTATTGTTTCGAACGTCTCCCCGGCGCTGCTCTGGACCCATTCCCCACCGATGTACAGTTCCCGCCGATCCGGCAGCACTTCGTTTGCCGCCTGTTCGTGCCGCTTCTTTATCGCTGACTTCCGCTCTGTGGCGCTCTGCTTTTTGCTGTCACTAGACATATCTACGGCCGGTATTTGATACTATTAATACTTAAAGTTGTGCGGTGATGTAGCCAGTAGCAATTACACACAGCCAAATACTGGAGTAGATGAAACCAATATAGGTTTCGTGCTGGCTACACCAGCATGATGGTCGCAATGACACACCACTGGAGGCCGTTACCTCGCTTGCCACGCTACTCCCAGAGTGCGTTCTCTCACTCCGTCACTTCCGGCGTCCCTTCTTGCCGTCGGTGGCGATGACACCGCCGCGGCGTGAGCGCCGACTGACCGGGGCGACGACCGTCACACCTCGCTCGCCACGCTGTCGGGAGTTCTGTAGCCCCTGGCTGCGGCGTAGGTCCAGCCGAGGAGCAGGCCGTACACGAGGTGGGCAACGCCCACTGATGCCACGACGAGGGCGCTCCCGAGCATGCCCGGCAGCGGGACTAGCGGTTCGGGGAACGACTGGACCCCCAGCGCGCTCATCGAAACCGGGAGCAAGAACCCTGTCGAGAGCAGGCCGATGGCGGCCGCGAAGACCACGCCACCCGCGACGCTCTCCCCGACGGACTCGATCTGGCCGTGAAACACCGGCCGGGAGACGACGAACGTGAACAACAGGCCGGCGAGGACGCTGTTCAGCAGGTGGACCACCCACCCGCCGAGGACGGACGGCCAGCCGTACAGTGCCCCGATAAACGGCATGAGGTTCGCGCCGGCGTGGAACACGACGCCCATGCCGACGCCGGCGACCAGCCCACTCACACTGCCAGCGACCCATCTGTACTTCGTCATCGCAGAGAGGCGAGAGACGGTATGTCCCTGGCTCATGCGACAAAATTTGTGGTATGGTAACAAATATACAGACGATTGTTCACGCCGCGGTAACGAGTGCTTGTTCGCACGACCATAGCAACACACCCGGAGACGGCGCGTCACGGCTCACGGCGCTCCCGTTGTCAAGGGTCGCGCTTCGCGCGTCCTTTACCGCTCCCCGGTTCCAGCCGCTCGCCGTTCCGCCGAGGTTCTTCGCGTCGCTCAGAACCTCGCTACTCGCGGGTCACTCTGTTCCCCGCTCGTTGTTCGAGTTGCTTCCGCTGGTCGCAATCTCGCTGCTCACGGTTCGCTCCCCTCATCGTTCGTCTAACGAGAGCGGTTCCCTACGGTCGCGCCTCTCGCTACTCCACGGCTCACGAGGTTTGCCGTTCCGCCGAGGCCCGCTCACTGCGTTCGCGCGCCTCGCTACACCACGGCTCACGAGGTTT
>NZ_BMPD01000010.1 GCF_014647415.1 Haloarcula sebkhae
CGTTTTCAGGTGCTTCTGTGGTATTGTCCGAGGGCGGCGTTGTCTCGTTTTCAGGTGCTTCTGTGGTATTGTCCGAGGGCGGTGTTTGCTCATTACCAGATGAGTTGTTGGTCCTGTCTGGCGTCTGCTCAGAGGTATTGTCAGACTGCTCTGTTTCTGAGGAGTTACTACCTATAGAAAGATTCTGTACAGTGGAAGTGTCATGGCCCGGTCCGCCAGGTTCGGGGGCCGCCAGTGCTGCTGCCCCAGGTGCTGCAGCACTGCTGACAAGGAGAATCGTAAAGACAACAGCGATAATTTGACTGTAAGCACTCTCTCCCATCATGTGTTGGTTCGAGTGTAATTAGCGGCGAGCGGTCGTACACAGACATCAGAGCATTGTAGATCTGTCTGGTTCGAGTTCTTGAGTTCTGGCCCAACACTCAGCGGGGTGATTGTGGGATCTTGGTATAGCTTCCGTTGATACGGGTGTTTTTTCGATTTCGATTCAATAATGTGAATATTGTTCCTCTTGTACACATTTTTAGGCCAGCCTTAACATACAAAAGTGTGGCGGATTTTAGACCGGCCTAAAACTGAGGTAGTACACAACTTTCACACAGGATATTGACAGCGACGGGAGCAGCATAGTAGCCATTGAAAATCAACGCACACCTGATCGCACGATAGCAGTCCAATCGGTGTGTAAATCGTTTCGATTGTTACTGTAGTGAGAATGACTGGCTAAATTGCGAGCTCACAAGCCTGACAGCTGGACGATAGCCTCGTTTCTCGAAGATAGCAAGGTGATTTCCATCACCGGTAGGAAGTTCGACGGTCAGCTGTGCCTGAACCTCACCGGCGAGCGGGAGGACAGCCCCCGCATCGTCGAAACAGGAATCCTCGATGTCGACGAAAGTGGTGAGCATCTACTGGAGAATACAGTGCCCCGGACAGAGGACGGGACGAGTGTTGTTCTAGACCGACTACTGCCGGAGTAACAGTGCCGTGATACGGTCTCTTTATGAATCAAAAGGGTGCGAAATGTCTGCTCAATAAGACTGCAAATGTATCGAAGATATATTGTTCACTGGAGTTACCATTATCTACAACGGGTATGCAACGCCTCTATATCTATAACGCCGCACTCGTGATAGTCGGAGCCTCACTGGGAGGCCCAGCAGTGCGCTCAATCATTGCTGGAGAGTGGAGTATCTCAATATTGCTTATGACTATTGGTGGGTGCGGACTGGTTCTTGGTGCTGTATCTCAGTCGCTTCGAACCGACCCTGATGATTTTACTGTTTCTACTAGTATGCTGGTTCTAAATATCGGTGCTGCCTGTCTGGCTCTTTTCGGGACGCTTCTCTCTGCAGCCTCCGGTTGGTAACCTCACTGTACTGACCACTGGTCGTCGTACTTGCCAGCAGTCCGTGGTGTTGTTAGCACTCAGTCGCGTGCGTTCAGAAAGAGTAGTATCGTCCCTAAATTGCACTCTCAGCTGACAATACAGAGTTCGTGGATCGCACAGACGGAACTACACTTCTTCCTATTCAGATAGAGCGGCCAAACACTCAATAATCGGGTTATCCAACAGACGAGTATGGCTACTATCGAAATTGACGAGGAGGTGTATGAGGCACTCCAAATTCCTGAAGGCGAACGGTCGCAGGCAATGAAAAAAGAGTTGGCTGTCTCGCTGTACGCACGTGATGTCCTTTCGTTCGGGAAAGCGCGTGCATTGGCAGAGCTATCCCACCGAGAGTTCCAAGCATTACTCGGAGACCGCGAAATCCCACGTCATTACACCGACACTGAACTTGCCGAAGATCTTGATTATGCCGAATAACAAGCTTGTAGTCTCGGACACATCACCACTGCTGAATCTTGCACTTATCGATCAACTCACGCTCCTCAAATCGCAGTTTTCGAGCATCACTATCCCACGTCAGGTTTGGGAGGAACTCACTGACGGAGAGGCAGGTGTCGACGCGCTCCGCTCGTTGCATGACGATGCGTTCCTGACGATCACCGAGGTCGAACAGTCACACCTCTTCACTGAAATCTTCCACGAGCTGGATCTTGGCGAAACAGCCGCTATTTGTCATGCCATTGAGCAGGATGCCGATCTCATCCTCTTGGATGAAAAGGACGGCCGACAGGTGGCTCGAAGACACGACCTGACGGTGACAGGAGTCATCGGGATATTGCTCCGCGGAGCCAACGCTGGAAATATTGAATTAAAGCACGAACTCGACGCTCTTCGTGACGCCGGATTCTGGATTTCTGATGACCTCTACTCCAAAGTCCTATCTGAAGCAACAGAATAGCTACCGTTCCCACGGGAAGATACCATGACGCTCGCGATAGGCTTCGATCTGGTCCTGAAACTCCTGCTCCTGGAAGTCTGGCTTGTCGCCGTGGATGTCTTCGGGAGAGACACCGTCGGGGAGGTGCTCATAGTCCGTAGCCTCCTCCGTGTCGTCCTCCCGCTCGGGCTCGTGGCGGTGCTGTCCACACTCCCTGCAGGTCCAGATCATACGGTCAAGGTGTGAGTGACACTCGAACCCGTCGAGCCCGTGTGACTCGTGTCCCGTTATGGCGCCACACTGTCGACAGTGGAACTCAACGCCGAGTGTCCCCAGCTCGGATCTCGCCTGATGACGCTGCACGATGCCGGGAACAAGCCAGTACGTGCTGTCGTCTTGCTGGAACTCGTCTTTGAGGCGCTGGAACTCCGAGCGGTCGGTGACCGGCGACCCGTCCTCAAGATAGATTCGTGGCTGGACGTCGTCCCCGTCCCAATCGGTCTGCTCGTCGGCTGTCTCCAAGAGGGCCCCTCCGCGGTCCTCGTCGATCGTGGTTTCGGTCGGAAGCTCGGGCCACCCTTTGGTGAGATTGGTGGCTGGCTCACTCCCGAACGCTGCACGGCACTTCACCGTCCCATGAGAGGTGTCCTCGCCGCTCGCGATGCTATCAGACAGGGAGAAGGCCGCAGCGCCGAGGGCTCGTGCGTGGAAGGTAGTGTTCGCCTCGACGAGCGCGAGCACGACTCGGCCGAATGTCCACTCGCCGAATGGGCCGTCACTGTCGTCGTTGGTAGGCGTCTCTGAAACACTGGTGTGAGCACAGAACGGACACTGGCGCTCATCCCGGGGGATATCTTTCCCACAGGTCGCACAGGTTCGAGAGGCATCTTCTGGCTCGCTTGGATAGCCACGGGATTCGAGGATGCGTTCCCGTCCGTTCCCCTTCGATTCAGGATCAGAACTTGCTGAACCACGGATATCCTCGGGGTCGTATTCAGGATTCCGGTCAGTCACACGGATGGTTGCGTTCGTCATCGTATTTAAACCCTCAGCCAGAGGGGAGCACAAAAGCAATAGAGACCAACACAGGGAGAGGGCCTGCTAGTCGTCGTTCGTGCTTTCGGCTACTTCCGATACAAACGAGTCTGTCGGCTCGTCGATGTCGTACTGATTGACCAGTTCCAGCCCAGCCAATGCTGCATTTGTGCCTGCAAGGTCCGCGTTGACCAACTGTCGGAGACGAATCACAGTTTTGCCGGCACGGTCGTAGCCTTCACCACGGAGCTGGTAAAACTCCATGAAGAGGCGTCTCCAGGCGACTGACGAACCAGTCACTGTGAGGTCCCAGTCGGCTTCAACCTTTGACGACGACTGCCGGCGGTAGTGTCCCTCAACTCTGTCGAGTAAGCCGTCAATGATCGCGCCCTTGTTACCCGTTCGTCTGTTTTTGCGAAAGGTTGGGTCGATGAGGTCTTTCCACTCGTCAAGGGAGTCGATCTCGTGCTCGATAACTAGTTCGACTTCGACTGTTTCGAGACAATCGGTTTGCGAACTTTCGTCGACGCGCCGAAGTCGGTTTGCAGTCCCTTCGGCTTGGACTGTGAGTTCTGGAAACTGCGCTTCGGTGGATTCGGTTTCTGGGTGCTGTTCTCCGTTCTGACCGCTTTTGCTGGTCTTTGATGCCATAGTATGGTCGAGAGCGCTCTCACTGGAACGCCCCTCACCTGACTGGGGGCGAAAAAATGGGTCCCATGCCTGTGATACCAATCGTTGAATATAGTTTCTTCACCTGTGAAAGCGAGTGAACCAACTGCAGGGTAGACCTGCGGACTAGTCAGTATGACAAGTAGGGTTGTCGATCGGACAGTCAGCGCTATGCACATAAAATGACGTTGTCTGGTCCTGGACTCCAGCTATGACACTTACACAGCCGTCTCGATCTTCTGTATTGAAGCTATTCCACTCCCCAGCTTCATGGCGAGTCATTATTTTTAACGGTGTATCTGGCCAGACACAATCGATGATAATCCAATCAGGGTCTACTGTGAGTTCACGAGTCTCCGTATGAACTACTTCATCAGTATCAGTGCGTTCTATCCGTAATCCCACTGGGACTGTAGTAGATTCTGTGTTTACGAAACTGAGTTTCTGCATCGTCGCATACCCCTTACTACCAGTAGAGGAACAGCCCGCTAGTAGACCGATTCCCCCACCCGCAGTAACATGAAGTAGCTCCCGTCGCTTCACGACTAACCTCTCCGGTAACTCCGGTAAGTGCTTTCCCCGTACTGACGGATATAGACGAGAGAATAGTTGATCATAACAGCTTCTAACTAACCAACACTATGCCGCTGCTACCACCGTATGTTGGTTAGCGAGCCACCCATTTGGAGGTCCAAGAGGATTTACGCATCAGTCGCTCGTCAGCTACGAATACATACTCACGCCATCGTGGGCCTCTCTAACAGGCCCCCGGCACGTAGTCGCGGTCGGAGTGTGGGGTGTAAGAGCAGCGGCGTGACAAAGGTCTATATGATGTCGAGGTGACGCTCAACCAAGCGTATGGATATGGTTCAGGGATGCAATAGCAAGGGCCTCTCCACGCTATTCGTGAAGCCGACCCGGAGAAAGTACCCAACTGGGGCGTATACGACCCAGATGAGGGTCCATGTGGAGACCGTATAGCCACGCTTACTGACGATGGAACGCCCACCCCTGATTCGAGTCCCATACCCAGTGCATACAGCTCAGCTTCGGCCGGGATTTGAAGCCAAGTCTCGGTCCAGTACATTCTCGTTGTCGTCTGTGTCTGCTTCGCCCGTTGCTTCTGGAGCATGAGGACACCGGACACGTGTGTTCTGAACCGCTTCGAGTGAAGGATGTTGTTCCTCACACGATTGTGTCACAGCTGGACAACGTGGGTGGAACGGACATCCTTCTGGTCGGTCTGCTGGGTCAGGAGGAGCACCGCGAAGCGGCATTGGTGGGGTGTCTCGTGGGTCATCACTTGGAATCGCACGAATTAATGCTTCAGTATATGGATGGTTAGGGGACTGGAACAGTTTGTTTGCTTGCCCGAATTCGACGATCTCGCCAGCATACATTACCGCGACCCTGTCGGCAAGGAACCTGACGACATCGAGGTCATGGGAAATAAACAGGTAGCCGACACCAAACTGCTGTTGTACGTCCGCAAGAAGTGACAGCACTCTCGCCTGTGTTGCCATATCGAGTCCGGAAACCGGCTCATCGAGGACGATTACGTCAGGGTCGTGCGCGATAGCCCGGGCAAGAGCGACGCGTTGTATCTGTCCACCAGAGAGTTCTCTCGGATACCGATCAGCGATTTCTGGAGTGAGGTCGACGCTACACAAGAGCTCAGCAACGTCGTCAGGCCCAGTTCCATGTATCGACGCCGTGGTTGCATCGCCAGTGGCTTCAGCAATTGACCGGCCGACAGGCCACCGGGGATCAAAGCTCCCCCGGGCGTGTTGAAACACGACGCCGACTCGCCGCCGTTGTGCGGTGGAACGCTCTGAGAGGTCACCGACACGGGTTCCATCGAGACAAACTTGGCCATCGTCCGGGGTGAGCTGCCCGGTAGTGAGTTTCGCGAGCGTTGACTTCCCGCAGCCACTCTCACCAACAAGCCCCAGCGTTTCACCATGTTGGACCGCCAGAGACACATCACAGACCGCTTTCGCCGATGGATCTCTGCCACGCAACCGGTCGAGGATAGATCGCTTCGGTGAGAACGCTTTCGAGACGTTCTGTACTTCAACCACAGGAGCACCGGTCTGTGCATCGTCTGGAGTCTGGCTACGCTGTGTCATGCTGTTGCCCTCCGTCAGCTGCTGGTCTCTCTTGCTGTTCGGACACTGACTGGGCTTCAGAGACTGGCGCTTCCACACAGGCCAGTCGGTGATCCGACGCGGCCTCCGTTGTTTGAATCGGACCCGAACGACACGCGTCGGTCACGTGCTGACAGTGGTCGGCGAACGGACAGCCCTCGTGACTGCCGGTGTGGTCCTGTGGACGTGCCATGGCAGAGTGCCCTCGCTCGTCAGCGTCGCTGTTGCGGACAGAACACGAAAGCAGTGCTCTCGTGTACGGGTGTTTCGGTGCGGTCAGTATCCGCTCAACCGGGCCAGCCTCCATTACCTGTCCGTCATACAGCACCACGACGCGGTCACAGGTCTGTGCAATCACGCCAATATCATGGGAAATCAGGAGAATGCTGGTGTTTTGCTCGTCACGTAGCGAGCGCAATCGCCTGAGGATATCTGCCTGTGTAGTCGTGTCAAGCGCTGTTGTCGGCTCGTCGGCAATTAGTAACGCGGGCTCACTTGCGAGTGCAGTTGCGAGAACGGCTCGCTGCCGGAGCCCACCGGAAAGCTCGTGGGGGAACGACGACACGCTTGCATCCGGATTCGGGATGCCAACTTGCTCCATCAATTCGATAGCGCGCTCGCGTGCGTTCTCCCACGCTGACCGATCCCGGAACGGTGATACACCGAGGAAATCTAGCAGACGCTGTTTCCCACTCGATTCGTGTATTCGAACCGATTCAGCGATCTGTTCACCGACCGAAAACACCGGGTTCAACGTTTCCGTCGGGTCCTGAAAAACCATCGAGATACTGTTTCCACGTAGTCGACACAGTGTCGCTTCAGCAGCAGTTGTCAGCTCTCTCCCAGCAAAGGTAATCGATCCGTCAACGATTTTTCCGGGGGCCTCAAGTCGGCAAATTGATTGGGCAGTAGCGGACTTGCCGCTACCACTTTCGCCCAGTATGCCGACAATTTCGGCGCGGTCAACAGTGAACGACACCCCGTTGACCGCGTCAACGGTCCCTTGATCGCTGTCGAAACGAGTATGCAGGTTCTCGACGCGAAGCAGTGATTCGCTCATTGTTATAGTTCCTCCATCTGGGCTGTTTGCGTGGGTGAAAGCATATCTCGAAGACTGTCTCCGAGAAGATTGAAGCCGAGCACGGTGACCATGATACAGAGGCCCGGAGCGTTGACAAGCCACCATGCCTGTCTGAGATAGTTGCGTCCGGATGCAAGCATCGTCCCCCATTCAGGTGTGGGTGGCTGTGCGCCCAGCCCAAGGAATGAGAGTCCCGCAGTGCCAAGAATGACGCTGCCGATGTCGAGCGTTGCCAGAACGACAACTGGTGCAACGACGTTCGGTAGTAAGTGGCGAGTTGCGATATGCATCCGCGACCGGCCGAGTAATCGTGCGGTGGTCACAAACTCGCGTTCGCGAAGCGAGAGAACGCTACTCCGAACTAACCGTGCGTACGATGCCCACCCGACGACCGCCAGTGCAAGCATCACGTTCACCAGACTCGGTCCCAGAATCCCAGCGATGACGAGTGCAAGGACGATTCCGGGGAACGCAAGCAGCGTATCGACAAGTCGCATCAACGCCTCATCGACCCAGCCACCGGCGTAGCCGGCGACAAGACCGACTGCCGTCCCCACGAGAAGGCGCACAGTGGTTACAGCGACGGCGATACCGAGCGAGAACCGCGCACCGTGAAGAAGTCTGGTCAGTACGTCTCTACCGAGCTGATCGGTCCCGAACGGATGGGACAGCGACGGTGACTCAAGCCTGTTCGAAAGATCCTGTTCGGCTGGATCGTAGGGCGAAACAACTGGTCCAAGCGCCGCAAGAACGAGTAACGTGAGCACAACTCCGATCCCAAATTGTCCGAGGCGGTCAGCTGTGAGTCCATCAGTCCACCCCTGTCGCTTGTCGGCCTGCCGTTTTCTTCTGTTGGCTGCGCGGTCGCTCATGTTGGGTCACCTCCGAGATCGATTCGTGGGTCAAGTCGGCTGTACGTCAGGTCAACGGCAAAGTTCATCAGGACAAAGATGACGCCGATTAGCAGTGTCACGCCCTGCACGACCGGGTAGTCACGAGCAAAGATTGCATCAACAAGTAACGTCCCCAGCCCCGGACGCTGAAAGACCACCTCGATGACGACTGCGCCGTTGAGGACGTAACTCAACTGTAACCCAATAATCGTCACGACGGGCACAAGCGCGTTCCGGAGCGCGTGTTTGTAGATGATAATCCGTTCTCGCAACCCTTTCGCTCTGGCGGCCTGAATGTACGCATCGTCCAGAACATCGAGCATCGCTGTTCGGACCAGTCGTGCGATAACCGCAGCCATTCCGGAGCCGAGCGTCAGTGAGGGGAGAATCAGATGTTCCAGTCCAGCCGCGCCGGCCACCGGAAAGAGGTTGAGTCGGAGCGAACAGACGATAATAAGCAGATAGCCAAGCCAGAAGTTTGGCATCGAGACCCCAATTAGCGAGCCGATCTGTGCGGCGTAGTCAGCCTGACTTCCCGGATTCCTCGCGCTGGCGATTCCGGCCGGGATAGCTATCACAAGCGCGACGAATATCGATGCAACAGCGAGTGCGATTGTATTCGGCAACCGCTGGATAATCATCTCGGAGACAGACCGGTCGTTGTAGTACGAGTGACCGAGGTCGCCCTGCAGTACGTCCCCCATCCAGTGGGCGTACTGAACTAGGAATGGATCGTCAAGCCCATTTTCAGCTCGGAACTGCTCCACCGCTTCCTGAGATGGGATCTGTCCACCCATCTGCTGGGTCAGAATCGTTCGTGCCGGATCGCCCGGCGTGATGAAGATCAGTCCGTACGTGAGAAGCGACACACCAAGCAGAACGATTGCCATCGTCAGCAGTCGCTTGCATAGTTCCTGCCCGTTCATCGCTGCTATGTGACATCCTCCAGATGGTAACAGGATTCGATAGGATGGGGCTGATAGCCCTCAACGTCGGCACGTGTCCCGATGACGTTTGCGTAGTAGGTGAGCCAGCCGAGCGGGAGGTCGCGTTGAATACGCCGCTGGATCGCTGCGTATCGCTCGAACCGTTCGTCACGGTCAGCTGTCCGTCTGGCTGCTTCGAGGTGCTGATCGACCGTTTCGTTCTCGTAGCCACTGAACATCGTCGCCGTCTCCGAGTGAACGAAGTCGGACAGTCGATCCGGATCGGGATACCATAGCACTGAACTCGACCATAGAACGGTGTCGAACTCCCCGTTTTTCGCTTGCTCTTTGATTGTCGAGGACTCCATGACCGAAATATCGACATCGAAGCCAACCGCCTGAAGCTGTGTCTGTATCACTTCGGCAATCGTGGGCAGTAATGGACGGGTGTTGTACGTCCAGATCGAGACAGACAGTTCCTCGCCATCGCGGATACGGCTGTCTCCATCTGCTTCCCATCCCGCTTCAGCGAGAAGGCTCCGTGCCTTCTCAGGCAAGTGTTCGTACGGTTCGAGCTCTGCAGCCCACTCCGTTACGTCTGACGGGAACGGACCAACTGCTTTCGACCCCAGCCCATTCAACAGCGACGCAACGATGTGGTCCCGGTCGATAGCATGCATCACCGCTCTGCGAACTTTTCTGTCCGAAAACGGTGCCGAGTCGAGGTCGAACACGAGGTATCGGGCTCGGGGGATCTTGTACGTGTGGGCAGTGAGATCGGGATCGGATGCAAGCGTATCCGCTGCCTTGTTCGGCAGAATACGTGCCATGTCCAGTTCCCTGTTTTCGAGTTTCAGCCGCCGAGTCTGGTCGTCAGTGATCCCTTCATAGATGAGTGTGTCAATGTGCGCGCCCGAACCGTAGTAGTCCGGGTTGGCGGTTGCCGTGATTGTCGAGCCTGCCTCCCAGTTTTCGAATTGAAACGGTCCAGTACCGATCGGCTCATTGACTGATCCATCGTCGTCGATTGCGGCCGGTGAAACAGGGCAGGTAATCCCACGGGTGCAGTGTGCTGGTAGTGGCGAGAACGGAACTGCTGTCTGAATTGTAATCGTCCGGTCAGCAGTGGCTTCAACTGCATCGACCGGGACTGCAGCCATCGAACTTGAGTCGAATGCTCGCGTGAGTGATGGGAGAACAGTTGCTGCGGTCACGTCGGTACCGTCGTGGAACGTGACTCCCTCACGGAGTGTGAACTCCCATGTCCTGTTGTTGACCATGTGCCAGTCCGTGGCCAGGCCCGGTGACACGGTCCCATCGTAATCGACGGTAAGCAGTGGCTCAAGCACGTTGATGCGTCGCCAGAGCCAGCCGTTTGTCACGGGGTCTATCGAATCCGGTGTCCAGGGTGAGCCAACTCTGAACGTGTCATCGTCTTTGCTCTCGCTGCCTCGTAGCCAATACCCACCGAGACCGGAAATGCCGGCCGCGGTTCCAAATAATGCCTGTCGTCGCGTGAATTTATACATACGACATCACACACTTTCTCCATCTCACTCGATTGCTCGTCGATACCATCTGGCTTGGTCCACTGGCTGCTGGCGGTGAGTATGTCGACCCCAGATCGTGAATCCAGTCTATACCTGAGCTGGAACGCAGGAAACCCACGCTCATGCTATTCCTGTTCATTGTTCTCGCGTGAGCCCGGACCACTCGATCATGTTGTCTACTGGATGGCCGTCGATACCGGCGACATCCGCCTGCCGGCCGAAGACGGACTCGTTGTAGTACAGCGGAATGACCGCTCCGGTATCGACCACGCGTCGCTGGACTTCAGCGTAGTAGTCTCGTTTTGCTTCCAGCGTTTCTGCCCGGTATCCCTGTTCGATGAGACGGTCGACTTCGGGGCCAGGATTGTAGATACCGGTGCCATCTTGCTGGTAGCGTTTCCGGTTGTCACTGCCCTCTGAGTGGAACATTGCTCGAATAAGATAGTCACAGGCAGCGCTGTTCGATCCGAAACCGACGAGCGTCAGGTTCGCTTCCCCGGCGGTGAACGTGTCGTTGAAAGATGCTGGGTCGACCTGCCGAATCTCGCTTGTGACGCCTATCTCTTCGAACCACCCGGAGAGCGTCTGTGCGATCGTTCTATCGTCGGTGTTTTTGCTGTTGATCAGAATCGAGAGTGTTTCGTTGTTGTATCCGGATGCCGCAACAAGCTCCCGTGCCCGATCCCTGTCTGGTCCGTAGGTCGGGAGGTCATCGTGAACTGACCACGGAATAGTAGACGAAATCGGCCCACGTGCTGGCTTACCGATGCCGTTGAGGACGCTGTCGACGATCTGGCTCTGGTCGACAGCCCAGTTGAGTGCCTTTCGCAGTTGCTCGTCATCGGTCGGGGACCGATATAGATTCACCGCAACGAGACCAGCTTCAGGTGTGAGATACGTGTCGACCGCTGTCTCCGGCGCGTCGGCAAGCGCCGTAGCCCGACTTTTCGGGATTTGCTGTGCGACATCAACTGAACCTTTTTCAAGAGACAGTACGCGCGTGTTAGGGTCTTTTATCCACTCGAAAGTGAGCTCTGTGGGGTTAGCCGTGCCGTCCCGATAGCCAGCAAACGGGGTAAGCCTTATCGACTGTCCCGGCTTGACCTCATCAACCTGATACGGGCCTGTCCCAGTCGGCGTCTCGCTTTCATCAGGGTGCTGAATGCCAAAGTACTGGTGTGATATTGTACCAGGAAACGCGGGGAAGGGCTCCGTTGTCTCGAACCGAACAGTGGTGTCATCTACTGCCGTGACGCCGTCAGACGTGACACCGATCCAGCCCGGGACCCACGCCCACTGCTCAAAAACCCGGTTGAAGGAGTGGACAACTGCGTCTGCTGTCAGCGAGGCTCCGTTGTGGAATGTGACATCTTCGCGTAATGAAAACTCCCACGTCGTCTCGTCAACGGCCTCCCAGTCTGTAGCAAGCAGCGGTGCGGTTTCCATCTCCGTCGTGGTGTCAACGAGCGGCTCAAACACATGCGTGTAGTAGGGTGTGATACCGTTGTAGACATCCCATTTCTCCCGTGTTGGATCTCGCGTCAACGCAACAGTAAATGAGTCGTCGGCGTCGGCCTCTGAGCTGCTACAGCCTGCAAGCAGGCCAACGGCACCGGCCAAAGTGCCGCCTAAGAGCTCCCGCCTCGAACAGAGTTTAGGCACTGGCCGTCACCTTGCTTCTGAGCCGCATGTGGACAGCATCAACACAGATAGGTGGATCTAATTCCACGCGGCTGCTTACCGGGAAATATTGTACAAATATCGACATCATGTGAGATATACGGAGAGGTAGCCAGTAAAACAATTTTGGTTTAGCTAACTAAAATGAGTTTGTGTAAGGTGCACCGGATATTCTCTTTTCTCAGACCATATAATAAATGATGCTCTAGGAAGAGATTTCACGGTGCCTATTGGCACAGGCCACTTCTTATCACCAGTTTACACCCTTCCATTGATAATGTCAGCGACCCGCTGTCGGTCGAATAACTGGTGTTCAGTGGGAACGTCGCCGACAGACCCAGGCCACTCGCCAAACTCATCTGGGTACAATTGCATCGCAACCGCCTCCGCCGAGAAGAGGTCAATGATCGGCCCCATGTTTGTCCCAGCCGACCGTACGAAGTTCTCGTTTTGGACTGCAGTCAATTCACTCAACGTTTCGTGATTCTTGGCTGCCTGGAGCGTTTGCTGGAAGGATTCGTTATTCCCCGTGGTCAGATTATCGATCAGTCCGATGTATTCCGGGTCAACGTCAAGGAGCTTTTCGTACCCGATCTCCTTGTACCGAACGTAGGTATCTCCCTTGAACGCACTGTTGACGCCCAGTTTGCGCAAGGTTCTTGTATCGTTTCGGAATGCGTCGATCTCCGCCGCCCGCAACGTTTTTCCTTCAATATCGAAGTCTATGATGAACGCGCCGACGGTCGGTTTGTCATCCGGAAGTCGCGACTGTATCTCGGCAAACACCTCCTCTTTGAAAGCGATCCATGCATCGTACCGGTCTTGCCGCTGGAAGATTTTTGCTGCCTTCTCGACGGCATCATACAGTGTATAGTACGGGTCTCGTTCGTATGGAAAGCGGATCATTGATCCCAATATTGGACCGACGTTGCGCTCTATCTCTTCGAGATCCTCATCATTCCATCCCGAGTACCGCTTGAGAATCCGCGGATCCATCAGGTGTACATCAGCATCAACCTCGTAGAACACTTCCTTGTCGAATTCTGAGTCACTGGAATCCAGAAGGGACTCTACAGAATCCAGATCAATAGCAACGTCAGGGAGTGCATCGTAGTATTTCAGTTGCTCTTCCTCAAGGGACATCATCGCAGATGGCTTGATGCCCAATGCCATCGCGATATCCATCCAAGCCCCGGGAAAACTTGCATAGGTTTCGGGCACTGACTCGAACGTATATGTGCCGGCTGGTTTGACCGTCACTTCGTACGGCGTTGGGTCGTCGGCTTCTGTCATTGATTGGTCGTCCGACGGGGACGTAGCTGTGGTGTCATCCGACGACGAGCCGTTGCTAGTGCCGAGACAACCGGCAACTATCCCAGCGCTAACGATACTACAGCCAGCTTTTAGAATATCCCTTCGACGGTGACAGCAGTCTAAGCCATCATCATTCTGCATATTTTAGGCTGCCCTAAAATAAACTTATGTCTTGTGGTTTTAGCTCAGTACCGCTGAAAAATCCCAACTGGCTGGTGGTTTGTGATGAAATCACGGTGAATCACAGGGTCGCTCTCTTGATCACAGCGTGTAATGTCGACTAATACACTACGACCTACCCTCGCCTCACGAGGATTGCTGTCACTCTCTTTCCAGTCCTCCAGCGTGAACTCAAGCGTCTTCAACTCGCCGTCGGTACTCTCGAAGACAGCTGCAACCGATGGAGTCCCATGGTTGTCAGCGGCGTAGGCCACTTTGATAGTGTCGTGGTCGGCGTCAAGTTTCGTCCAGCCATCGAGTTTGTCCGGCGGGTCCTCAGCAAACTGCTCGATCTCACGCTGTGTCAATTTGGCCTCTGCTGCATCCCGCCACGCTTGTTTGGTATCCTCTACTTGAGACTGCTCGATCTCCTGAAGGACATCGCTGTCGATACACTCACTGGCCCAGGCAAGCACCGTCTTGGCTTTCTTGTGCTTTTCCTCGGGTTCGCCGGTTAACTGCCCGAAGTTCATCTCCTTGGGAGACATCAAGAGAACGTGCGAGCGCCAGTGGCCGGGACCAGCCTCGCAATTTTCACCGGCATCGGGAGCCCACGACTCCATCGAGACCCGTACTTCCTCGTGATGACCGAAGCCGGTTCGGACGCCGCCGGCGCGCAGGATTCGTTCCGCGAGGTCGATGGTTCGCTCGCGCTCGTCAGCGGGCACTTTATCGGGACGGTCAACATCAGCATAGAATGGCAAGCCGACTTTGCTGATGATCGTCTGTTTGTAGTTTGGGATAAGTAACGGTTCCTCGACGAAAATCGGGTCGAACGGTGGTTCGGCTGTTGGCAACATACTGGAAAGCCTCCAGCCAGTGAGGCCGCACAAAAAATCGCTCTGAGGCGGCGTTAGGTCGAGAGGTACTAGTCGGCAGTGTCGCCGTGCTTCGCTTCTAGAGCGTCCCAGTCAGCCATTGAGTCGTACTCTGGTCTGACCTCTCCGTCCGAGAGCATATCATCAACGAAGGCTTGGACTTGTTCGTCAGCGGGCGCGGCCTGCAGGTCATACTCCCGGGCGATGAACCGGATGCCACAGAACGTACGTCCGTCTGCTGCAAGCTGCCAGAGCAAGAGCTTTCGGTTCTGGTAGGTTGCGAGTTCGGTCAGCAATTCCTCGTCTGTTGGATTGGACATCGTTTGGAGCCTCCACTTGACAGGGTGTGCATAAAACGAACCTTGCGAATAAGGTGAAATGGCAATACAGTGCTTGAAACGGCCATTGAGTCGAGCTCTAGTAAGTACGAACAGATAAGATTATGACTCCCGAGAGTGGTACTTGGCTTGACAGGATGTATGACGTGAATAGCTTCAAACGCGATATGATGGTCGTTCTTGCGGGCATGGATAGTCCGATGGGGACAGAACTGACCGCGGAGCTGCAGGAATACTACTCTGAGGAGATTACGGTAGGACGTGTCTATCCGCAATTGGATGATCTAGTTGCAAAGGGGCTAATCAAAAAGAAGGCTAAGAACGGGCGAGAGAATAAGTATCAGTTGACGAAGCGTGGCGTGCGAGAGCTTCAGGCCCATCGAGAATGGGAGGACAAGTACTTGGCTCCGATCAGTGAGCTATCTCCGTAGTGGATTTTTGAAAGAGATAGACAGGGCTCTCCGGAGAAGCGCCCATGCTTGACAGATGAGTGTACAGACTGCATTTCAATTGTCCCACCTCATCGCTGGGCCAAACGTCACAGACAGAGCTTGGAAGAGGCAACGGTATTGTGATGACATTCGAGTCAGAGGTTGCAGAAAATTCCCGTCGATTCGACTGCTACTCTTCGGCAACCCGCTCTTCGAGGTTCTTACGTTTGAAGCATGATGTTGCGAGAGGCGTTGACCCGGAACCAACCCGGTATCCGGTCGGTGGTAGATATGTATAGTGCTGAAGACACTGTCCCAACAGTTATTACCTAATACATGAATTATGAATTGTATGTCGAAAGCTGCCGGGGACCCAGAGCGAGCTATCAATGGTCTCCTGTCGATTGCACAACTGCTGGAAGAGCCACGCTTGGCCCGGCTCTACACGTTCGTCCTTCGTGAGAGAGAAGTGATTATCGACGATATCGTCGCTGCATTAGAGATTCCCCGGACGACAGCGTACTCGGATATGGGGACGCTTGTTGACCTCGGTGTCGTGACCCGTGATGAAGAGCAGAAGACACACACGTATTCGGCGGTCCCGATCACGCTTACTGCAGATCTGGATGGTGACGAGTATACCGTCACTCCCACTCTCATCGAGGCCGTCGGTCGCTCACCACACGACCAGGATCTCAACCTCCTCCTGGAAAGATACGGGCTCGGTAAACTCGCGGCTGCGCTCACGTACGCCATCCCCTATACCAACGGTGAGATGTCTGAACGAGTCGCGGCTCGGGAGCTCGATCTGCAGCAGGCCTTCGCGATTACAGTCTTGCATGCGCTTCGAGATGTGGTTCAAGATATGCAAGCCGTTGACCCATACTTTGAGGATATCCGGAATGCTCGCGACCAACCACCGTCATCTGAGGACTGACGGGCACCGATGAGCACGCCATTCGACCCATTTCAGGAGACCGTAGCGTGGGTCGCAGATACCGGATTCTTCATCGCCTGTGGTCGCCAGGAGAATAATAAATACACTGCTCTTGAGCGCTTCGCCGCGCAGAACGACCTTACGTTTGTGATCCCCCAACGCGTCTACGAGGAACTCGGCGGAGCGCCAGACCGCAGCACACCGGGACAGACGCCGATTAACAGTGCACTCGATGCTGGCTGGGTTCGAGTTGCTGCTGAACCCGAATATGCGAACAGCACAGTATCTCGGGTGATGGATGACATCCGGTCATATATTGCTCGGTCATCAAATCGACCTGAGGACCAGATTGAGAAGGCAGATACTGCCCTCGGCGCTGTTGCAGCAACCCTTCTCGACAACAGTGACGTTCGATACGCCTGTGTTGTGACCACGGATACTGATGCGGGTGAAGGCACCGTCGCAGCACTTGTAGCTAACGGCTTCGAAGACCGGATTCAGTTCAGAGACGGATTTGAGTTGATCAACGAAATTACGTAGTCGGGTTGTCGCTGAGGTACGCTTGGTCCTCATTTCTGTTTGAACTTATTGTATCAGTATGCAGTGCTGATAGGATGTACCTGCAGACACCGAATTTATACCAAGGTGGGGACTTATTACGTAGTTTCATTTCAGCCTAACTATCGGGTCTATCCTTCTAGCATAATCTTTGAGTTTAACCTTTGAGTTTAAACGCCCAGTCTAATTCATTAGTCTAACCGTACAGTCTAATCATCAATCATAACTATCCATCCTAACTATCAGATCTAATTGGTTGGCTTTTTTCGTGTGTCTGACGAGTGTTTATATTGGGTTAGACTTATAGGTGAAACATGCTCGCGTACACCATTTACAGTGAGGCTGGCGGCGTCGGAAAGACGACGCTCGCTGCGAGCCTCGCGACAGCGCACGCTGAACACGATCGCGATGTTCTGGCAATTGACCTTGACCCGCAGCAGGGGTCACTGACATACCTGTTAGGAGTCGATGCGCCGCGCAACGATGGGGATGCAGACAACATCGCTCGACATCTTATCGACCGGCCACTTGGACCGTTCGCTGACATCGTCCAAGAGACGGACTATGGTTTTGACCTCGTCCCAAACCACGACATGCTGGAGAACCTGCCCAGCCTCCTCAGCCAAGCTGAAGAGATGGCAGAGGACCTCGGTGAGTTCTTTGCGCCAAACGAGCGTCTGTTTGAGGTCCTCGTTGATGCCGGTGTGATGGAAGACTACGACACTATCGTCGTTGACCCGCCAGCGACTGCGGGCCCACAGCTGTACAACGCAATTCACGCGACGCGGTCGCTCGTGGTCCCGGTGGAACCGACTGGTAAGGGTATGCAGTCCGTTGAGGGGCTCGAAGATGTCGTCATTAACCTGCAAGACTCACTCGATATCGATATCGGCGTGATGGCTGTGATCCCGAATGGCATCGGGTCAACGAGCGACCAGCAGAAGTATCTTGAACGGATCGGTGACCTCGGTTTCGACGCTCCAGTCGCAATTGCCGACCGCTCCTCACTTTTCGAGGGGTGTTGGGACACGCAACTGCCGGCGGGCCACTACGTCCAGGAGGTCCGAAGCGCCTACGACTACGAGAAGGAGACACTTGCTCAACTGGATGACCTCGCGACGCACATTGAGGAGGTGGCGTAGATGGGCAACGGTATGAAGTCCGGTTCCGGCGAGGACCCGTTTGAGGGCATCGAGAGTGCTACTGAAGATAATGACCCAACGGGAGACCACGACGACACGACGGCTCAGTCTGATCCTATTATTAACGATGACCCGACAGACGAAGACGCTAACAACAGCGGCAACAGTGGTGTGTCGGGACTTCCGTGGAAGTACTCGCGCTCGAATGCAAAGGACGGTCGTGAGATGGTCCAGTTCTTCCTCCAAGAAGAGACCCAGACTGCCGAGGAGGTCGCACAGTCAGAGCTCGAAAGCCGGCTTGACGAAAATGTCCTGGCGTTAGACCTTCGCGAGGCGGCGTATCAGGTTGCCCTTGAGGAGCATCTCGATGACGTCGCAGACCGGCTACGAGAGTGGGGCTACGACGCAGAGTGAACATCCCGCGTTGAAAATATACGTGCCACTATTCTCTAGATGCACAGTTTGAGCCTGTTGTATAGTCGGCTGGCCAGACCGTATGAAGCCGTTGTACGAGCAACCGAACTATGAGGTCAGCATTTACAGCAACTCAAATGCGTATAATTTCACGGCTGTAAGTAGAAGGTTTCACACTAGTTGAGACTGGTGCTCTCAATGCATACGGCTATGCTTCCCGCAGTTCATTCAAAAGGCCGTGGTGAATCGCTAGATTTCGCGTGATTTCACTGTTTTATCACCTGCTTGGTGTTATGAACTGCACACATCAAGACGTGTTACAGAAGTTTACCGTACAAAGTCCGCGTACCCGAAACGGAGTATGAACAAGAACTAGAGCGAACTTGCAAGCCCCGAGCGTGTGTGGGTTATCATAACAGCGTTTTGAGGGCTGAAATCTGCCTTGGGCGGATCGAAGAGTCGACCTTCTGGAGAACGGATTAGCTGTGGTATCATACCATTGTACTAATTCACGTTAGCGATCCCCCAGCCACGGCCTGAACCGAAACCCACTACACACGACGATTGGTACACCCTAATCTATGCTGGCATTGCCAGCCTTAAGTATGATATCCGCAGTTCTCGTACAGCTGAGTGAAATCAGCATCACAAGTGGCTACGGACTGGTGGTGTTTTTTCTGATTGGTCTCTTCGGGGGTGCACACTGTCTCGGAATGTGTGGCCCGCTCGTTGCAACCTATGCTGAGCGTATGGAAACTCAGGACCGGTGGTCGAGCGCACTCACTCTGTATGAGGTGCGTCAGCACACGCTGTTCAACATTGGCCGGACGATGAGCTATGCTACCATCGGATGCGTCTTCGGGGCTGCCGGCGCGTTACTGTACGGAACCATCGGGCTCGCTGGATTTCTGCGGCCAGCTCAGGGTGTCGTCGGTATCTGCATCGGCGTAGCAATTATTATTATGGGACTCACCCGGTTAGCTGGCTACAAACAAGGAGCCGTTGAAGGAGTTGTTGCCGGTACTGGTATCGGCTCACTATTCGCGCGGACCTACGCAGTCATTTCAACACGGGTCGACCGCTGGGTCAACAGTATCGGCATCATCGGCCTCGGCGCGCTTCATGGGTTGTTGCCGTGTATGCTTCTTTATCCGGCATTCCTGTACGCGTTTGCTCAGGGCTCACCTGTATATGGCCTCCTCTCGCTCGGTGCGCTCGGGGCAGGGACGGTCCCCAGTGTGTTTCTCTACGGAACAGTTATCCAATCAGTGAGCACGCGCCAGCGACAGGTAGTCCATTACGGACTCGGTGTGTTGTTCGTTGGGCTTGGATACATACTGGTAGCAATGGGATTCATGCGGTTTGGCGTCATGCTCCCGTTACCAGATATCCCGTACTATCAGCCGATCTCCGAATCGGGGGCGGTTGCGTAACATGTCCACCTGTACACTCTGTGACCTCCCTATCGAAGACCCGATTACCGACGATGACATTGCCGGTGAGTTCTGCTGTCGGGGCTGTCTAGAGGTCGCACACTTGGTCGACAACGGCGAGGATGTCGACCTTTCAGTTGCGGCCGTCCGTGACCGTGTTGAGGCCGAGGATTCCAGGCTCGATGTCCCCGAGGGCGCCGAAACGGCCTACCTCTCGATAGACGGAATGCACTGTCAGACCTGTGAAGGGTTCATTGAGCTCCTTGCCGAAGAAGAGGAAGGCGTTCACGAGGCACGCGCGAGTTATGCGACAGAAATGGCGCAGGTGGTGTATGACCCTGACTGCATCAATCGCAACGCGATCGCTGCGGCACTAAGTCGACTGGGCTACCGAGCCCACGGTCCCGATGAAGAAAACGACTCACTGCGTTCACGCGTCGAGTTCGGCAAATACCGTTCGGTGCTCGCGGCGGTTCTGATGATGCCTGTGCTGATCCTCTACGTTCTGTTCATATACCCGGTATATCTCGGCATCTATCCCGAGAGTTTCCTCTATGGGAGTACTGTTGAGGCGATGGTGTTCTGGCCACTAATCGTCTGGAGCACACTCATACTCATCGGACTTGGATACCCGGTCTTCCGTGGAGCCTACGTGAGCTTGAAAGTCGGTCGCCCTAACATGGACGTGTTGATAGCTATCGCGGTACTCGCAGCGTATCTCTATTCGCTGGTAGCCTACTTTACGGGCGGGCGTGACCCGTACTTCGACGTCGCAGTGATGGTGCTCGCAATCGTCACCATCGGAAACCACCTTGAGTCACGGATCAAACACGCTGCGCTCGGAAATCGCGCCGACCTCACGGATTCACGCGTCGATAAGGCCCGCCGGCTCGATGATGACAGTGAGGCCACTGAAACCATCGAGATTGCAAAGTGTGAGCCTGGCGACCGGCTGTTAGTCAAACCTGGTGAACGGGTCCCGGTTGACGGCCATATCGTCGACGGGACTGCCGCGATCGACGAGGCACTCATCACGGGTGAATCCCTCCCACAACGAAAATCTGAAGGAGACAGTGTACTCGGCGGGTCGATTCTTACAGACAATGCGATCGTCGTTGAAGTTGGTCCAGAAAAAACCAGTACGATGGATCGCCTCGTTGAGCTCCTTTGGAACGTCAAGAGCTCTGCCACAGGTGTTCAGCATATTGTCAACCGCTTTGCGGTACTGTTCGTTCCATTCGTACTTGGACTTGCCGCGCTGACTGCCACTGGCTGGTTCGTCCTTGGCAACGATCCGAATACAGCTATAATGGCCGGTGTCTCCGTGCTAGTAGTCTCGTGTCCGTGCTCGCTCGGTATCGCCACCCCACTTGCTCTTGCGGCGGCTACCCGCGATGCCACGGACAATCGCACACTTATTCTCAATGAGACAGTACTTGAGCGGATCGACGACTCCTCAGTCGTTGTGTTCGACAAGACTGGGACGCTCACTACTGGGGAGATGGAGCTTGTGGACGTTGTTGGCGACGATCCTGACGAAGTACTTGCGATGGCGGCTGCCGTCGAACGTCGGTCAAGCCACCCCATCGCCGCTGCGATCGACGATGCCGCCCCACCGACCACGCGCTCGGTGTCAAGCTTCAAAAGCGCCGACCGTACCGTGTCCGCACTCGTCGACGATACGCGTGTAGTTATCGGCCATCCAGACTCCTTCGATGCTGACGCGTGGACGATTCCCACGGAGATAGAAGCAGCCGTTACACACGCTTACGAGTCGGGCACTCATCCCACGGCTGTTGCTTGGGAGGGCGCCGTCCAAGGAATCGTTACAGTCCGAGATACGCCGCGGGAGAACTGGGACCGCGTCGTTTCAGATATCACAGACGCGAACCGGGATATCGTCGTACTGACTGGCGACGACGAGCGGATGACCGAGACGTTTGCGAACCATCCCGCAGTTGATCACGTATTCGCAGGCGTGCGCCCCGAGTCGAAGGAAGTGATCGTCCAAGGACTCCGCGAGCGCGGGACGACGACAATGATCGGCGACGGAACGAACGATGCGCCCGCACTCGCAAGCGCCGACCTCGGGATCGCGGTGTCAAGCGGCACCGATCTGGCAATTGAGGCGGCCGATGCAGTAGTGCTTGATGACCGTCTCGACGCCGTTCCCGAAGTCTTCGAGCTGGCGAGTGTAACTCGAAGCCGGATCAAACAGAATCTCATCTGGGCGGCCGGCTACAATGCGATAGTGCTTCCATTGGCGATGATCGGCATGATCACGCCGCTGATCGCCGCCGTTCTGATGGCTATCAGTAGCCTTATTGTCGTCTTTAATTCGAAGCGCCGCTTGGTCCCAGCGAATGGAGAGCATTCAGGTGAAACCGACTCTAGCGAACGCACTGAGCGAACCAGCCCTCCAGCACATTCGGACTGAGTGCTCGAACGCAAGCATCATCGGTAACCATCCTACTACGCTTTCTAGCTACAGTCTGCTACAGCACGCGATTTAGTCAGCGGTTCGCACCTACTCGCTGAAAGTACCCGCTACAAGCAGTGGGAAGACGAGCGTTGCTTCTGCTTCAACCTGCGTATAATTCGTCTGTTCATCGTCTTTGATTTTTGTTCCCCACGATACTGCCTCGTTCGGGGTGCTCCAGAGAGTGATCCATCCCCTTCCATACCCGTCGAGATGGAGACGATATAATCAGCCCCACCTCGGAACAGATTTGTCATGAACCCATGGTTTCTCGGGACTCCGCCTCCGATTGCGGTCAGGCCTGTCGTATCAGCAAGCATCCCATCCTCGATAAGCGAGTCAAATCATCGAAGAAGTCCTGAAGGTATTGCCCCAACCAGACGTATCGGTCGGAAGGGACGAAGAGATTTTCAAGGCGGTTAATACCCTGTTCCCGGAGCGCGGCTTCGTACGCATCCAACTCCCCGTTTTGAACGGCTTCGCCGTCTTGATGATACCCTCCGCCAGTACCCCCGCAGTCGTAATAAGCACATCGACGTATCCTTCGCGAACGAGATAGGCGACAACTTCACGCTGCCCCGATGAGATGATATTCGACGTGCATGTGAGATAGATTGTGGCATCGGCGTCTTGCATTTACTCGGCGATGTCGATAGCCTCCGCGAGTCGCATTAGCTGAAAGCCCATCGTTGCATATGCCTCCAACGACTCCTGAAAATCAAATTCTCCACGGAAATCATAGCCCTACACGTCTAGCGTGGACAGAAATTCGTCACTTCCCGGAACAATATGCTCGTGTGACTCGTCGTCCATATCGGCAATTAGCAGGATGCCGGTTTGAATCGTTCGAGACTGGTCGTTGCTTCTCGGTACACACAAGTGTACTGAGCAGAGAACGGGACGGCAAGAAGTCGGTGGGGTTACCCCCCGTAGCCCTCACCCTCGATTGGGCCGCTAAACACGCCGTAGAGAAACTTGAAGTACCACAGCACCAGCAGCAGCACCGGGAATCCGAGAACGGTCACGAGGTTCAGCGCTAGCGGCGACACGACCACTTCCCTAACCAGCAGCCCGGTCGGCGGATAGATCGTCGGGTACAGCAGAATTGCGACCAAGATCGTCAACAGTGTGGGGAGCGCCAGTGCGCTCGCCAGCCAGGCCCGGTACTGGCCGCGTCTGGCCAGCACGCTCCCGATCAGCCCCACGGCGACCGAGAGGGCGACGACTGCAGCCACGGGAAGCGAGAGCACTGTGTCAGCGGCGCCACCCGCGTCGGTCAGGACAACAGTTCCCAGCAGTACGATAACCCCACTAAGGTATGCCAGTGTTGCACCGATGCCGTACGTACGTAGTTCTGACGCTAGGCCGGGCTCGGTTTTGGCCGCGAGGAACGCCGCACCTGTGACGACCGAGACCGCGACCAAGCCGACACCAGTCAGCACAACCGGCAGCGTCGCCTCGCCGAACAGCCAGCGGCCGGCGAGCATTCCAAACAGCAGCGGCGCGAACACGCTGCCCCCGACGAAGGCGTAGTCGGTGTAGCGCTTCCACCGCTCATCATTGCGCTGCTCGCGAAGCTCCGGGCCGAGTCCACGGAACACCAATGCGAGGACCACCCCAATTGCGACCAAATAATTGTCCGCAAGGAGGCGGGAGTACACCCGTGGGAACGCCGCCAGCAGCATCGTCCCGAAGGCGACGAGCCACACCTCGTTGGCATCCCAGACTGGACCGAACGCCGACAGGAAGGTCTCCCGCTCGTGTTCGTCCGTCCGGGTTGCGTACAGTATTCCGATGCCGAAGTCAAATCCGTCGAGGACGACATACATCCCCAGTGCGAACAGCACGGCACCGAACCATATCTCCGGCAGCGACTCGACGAGGTAGGTGTCGACGGGCAACAGCGAGTCAGTCATCATCGCTCACTCCTGGGAGCGGACCGTGCCAGCGGCCCTCACTCGACTCTCGGACGCCGAGTAACTGGAGTTCCTCCCGGATCAGCCACTTCAGGGTGTACAGGGCTGTCAACACTAACCCGACGTAGACGACAACGAAACCGACTAGGGTCAGCGTCGCCTCCGTCCCGGTTAGTGTTGAGGAGACCGCCTCACTAGTCCTGAGTTCGTCTTGGATGACCCACGGTTGGCGGCCGATCTCGGTGACGTACCAGCCAGTGAGCAACGCTGCGTAGCCGAGTGGCGATGCAGCGATCATCGCCTTCAGGTAGCGTGTGTTGTCAGACAGTCGCCCGCGGTACATGAGGTACCCGCCCCACAGCGCCAGCCCGATAAACAAGAACCCGAGCCCGACCATGAAACGGAACGACCAGAACACGAGTGCTACAGGGGGGTTTTCATCGTACTCGTTCAGTCCGATGATCTCGGCGTCAAAGTCCCCGCCACTGGCGAGGAACGACCCAACTGCGGGGAGGCTCACGGTGACGAGGTTCTCGGCTCGCGGGTCGGTGAGTGCTTCGGGTGACTTCGGAAACGCAAGCAGGTGTAGGTCGGCCTGCCCCGTCTCGTAGTGAGCCTCCATCGCGGCAAACTTCTGTGGCTGGGTCTCCTCCACGTGGCGGCCGTAGGCGTCGCCGTGGACCGCCTGGAACGGTGCGGAGACAATCAAGAGTACGACAGCCATCTTGAGTGCGGTGTTCCAGGCTTCAGTGTCGGGCTTTTTCCATACGATGTACGCCGAAACGCCTGCAACCAGTAGTGCGACCGAAATAACCGACGCGTTCATCATATGGACGTACATCCAAGGCATTCGTGGGGTGAGGAACGCGGCGAACGGATCGGTTAGTTTGGCGACCTCCATCCCGTTGCGGGTGACCATCTCGTAGCCCCGTGGTGTCTGCATCCAGGCGTTAACGATCAGGATCCAGAACCCCGATAGCCAAGCGCCGAAGCCGACGAGTACCGACGAGATGAGGTATGTTCGGTCCTCAACGCGGTCGCGGCCGTACAGCAACACGCCAAGGAAGACAGCCTCTAAGAAGAACGCCATCTTCGCCTCGAAGGCCAGTGGGCCGCCGATCAGTTCACCGGCCACCTCGGCGAACTGTGGGAAGTTTGTGCCGAACTGGAAGCTCATCGGAATCCCGGTAACTGTACCCATCACGAAGCCGGCAGCGAAAACCTTCACCCAGAACGAGCGCAATCGCGCATACCGCTGCTCGCTCGTGCGTACGTCTTTCCAAGTGAAATAGATAATAAACGGGGCGAGCCCGATCGAAAGGGACGCGAAGATGATGTGAACGGAGATTGTCCATCCGAACTGCATGCGGCTCGCGAGTTTCGGAGAGAGGGACGCCGCCCACACTGGGCTGACGGCGTTCAGTGGTATGATTGGACCCATTCACCTCACGCTACAGCACAATAGCTTATGAATAGGTCCTCGGTTTCCACTTTGGAGAATTCACCACAAAGTATTCCATTATTAGAACCGTACTTCTTCTACACCTCAATTGCAGGATGAGTAGACGAAATCTGATAGAGAGAGTTGACTGGTAAGTACGAACACTCGCCGATGGTGACGGCAAATAATACGCTGACGCTGTTGAAGAAGGAAACCGGAATCGGATAGTGAGGTTTTCCACCGTGATAGTGCGGCGTCTGGGTGGCAACACTCTTAGAAGTCTTCGGAATTCGGAGATGTGGTTAGTATTTCAGCAGGAACGGGTGGTTGAGAGCTATTCTGGAGCGGTTCCGTTCGACGATTCGTCCAAATGTACGCATTACAGTCCCGCTAAACCCGCTGTAGTCTCAACTTCCAAGGTTTCAAATTCCGTATAGCGGTATGCCATTTACCAATGTCGGTAAAGCCAATAAATGCAGTATAGAGGATACTGAAACGGCGATATTCTGGTTTTGGGTTAGGTTTGTATTAGGGAAATAAGCACCACCAGTTTTACCCGGACCGGCGCTGTACGGGAAGCATGGATCGGCTTCCGCCTGAGTACGACGCTACGCCCGGGGGTGACGCCCTCGAAGCAGCCATCGAGAAACGACTGGTCGATATCGACTCCGGACGCTACCGAACGAACGTCGCCAGCGTGCTGCGGAAGTTCGCGGCATGGAGTCGGGACCAGCATGGTATCACCACCCCCAAGGACATTGACGATGATCTCTGCCGGCAGTACGCTCGTGATCTAGCCCGAGCCGACGATCGGGACGATATCTCACCTGAGACTGCCCGCCGCTACTTCGCCTACGTCCGCTCATTTCTCACGTGGACTGTCTACGAGGGCCTGATTCCGACGAACCCAGCCAAGACCAACCACGCCGAAGGCCCGCTTCCGACCGACGAGACTGAAACTGACCAACAGTACTGGACCACACGCGACCGCGAAGCCATTTGCGCGACTGCCACTGCCCGCGTCGACGAAGCTGGCGAAAGCAGCGACGTCGACCGCACGGCGGCATACCGCGATCAGGCACTCGTCTTCCTACTCGCGTACTCAGGTGCACGTAGTGCGGAACTCGTCGCTGTTTCTGATGATGAAGAACGGAACGGCCTGCGGTGGCGACACGTCGACCTCGATGCTGGCACGATGCAGGTATTCGGCAAAAACCGAACTCGTGAGTCTGCGCCGATCCTTGACGACGCGCTCCGGCCACTCCGCCGCTGGAAACGACTGCGAGAGCCGGATGAAGACGAAGCCGTGTTCCCCAGACTCGACAACGCGGCGAAAGCCATGGACCCAACGCCGTCGATCACAACTCAGTCAGCCCGCAACATCCTCGCCGATCTCTGTGAGTGGTCTGAGTATGACTTCGAGGAACCGCTGAAACCACACGGCGCTCGCCGTGGCCTCGGGCGAGAAATCTATCGCGAAAACCCACAGCTGGCGCAGGACGTACTCAGACACAAGTCCATCGAGACAACACACGAGGGCTACGCGCAAGAAGCCGCGAAGCGGACCCGTGACGAGGCGAACAATATCATCAGCGGTGAGTAGACTGAGTGAGTCAAACCCAGCCAGTCATAGAATACTTCATACACCTCTGCTACTGACAACAACTGGACTGGTTGAGAGCTTTTACTACCAAATGGCCCCGTACGGGTCAATGGTGCGCTCGTAGTATGATAGGTGAGTGCCAGTCAGTGTCAGCGATATGTCTACATTTTAGACTGGCTTTCCAGACGCTACTAATATATGTAAATTGATATATTACAATCCGCTTAGATAAGAAAATATAGATAACCGACATATTATATAATGTAATCTAATATACTAATTTTACATCTAGGAACATAAACTTACTTATAAGACAAAACTCATCCAAAATACATGACGACTGTTGCGCTTGAGCATTCCCGTGAAGATTCGAAGACAATTATTTGTGCCAGCATGGAGCGGATGCAGTCAATTGATGCCTATACAGATGAAGGTCAACGTATTGTCGGAAAACAGGAAGCTTCTTTAACTGGAGGCAACGGTGCCCGGTTAACCGTAGATATTCCTGAGATGCAGGAAAGTGAAAATAAAACGGTTGTCGAGGTGAACGCTGAGAAGCAGGTATCTATGGACATGGCTACAAATCCAGAGGATATTAAATCAGAGTTTCTTGACATAGCTAACGATCTCCGAGAAGAGAATGTAGACGACCTTCTTGATGATTTAGCTCAAGATATATCTCCCCAAGAATCCAAAGAAGTTGCGAACTCAAGCGAATTTGGAGATGACCAGTCAACAATGGGCGTCCGATTTATTATTACATTCATCGTTATGATGGCATTTACTGTCCTCTTTGGGTTAATGATGACCGCAGCGATGATGCCATAAAATATGAGCGATAGTCAGAAAGTCATAGCTATTGGTGCTTTAATTTCAATAGTTGGAATTGTAACCCTATTGACTGGAATCACTATGCCTGCAACGTCGACGCATACGTCAGAGGCATGCATTGACGACCCTACAAGCTTTGGACAAGACTGTTACACCAGCTCAGTGAAAACTACTAATCCAATAAGAGGACCGACAATTGGGATTGGAATTCTATCTATTATAGGAGGTGTCGGAATCATCGCTATGAGAAATAGTAGTACCCAAGCTTCTCAACAGAAAGGGGAATACGATGGCGAAGTGGAAGGTAGCTTTACAAATAAATTGCGAGAACGACAAAAGGAACCAAATCGCAGATCGACTTCTGAGCCCGATTCTGAGTAATAGCTCTTCACTGACATTACAGAAACCCTGACATACTGTGATCACTGTGTTTCCTGAATTGTCTCCGCATTCAGAGTTGATGATCGCGACGACGAGACAGAGGGATGGTGGAAAAAGGCTTGACCTCAGGTTTAGACGCGGTCTCGGGAGTACGTCCGCCCGAGATGGAGTTTCTCAATAATTCGTTGGTTCGTTCAATTGCAGCATGCCGGTTATACGTCCTGATAGCCTGCGAGATTACCGAAATAATTTGCTCCATAAGAACGCGGCGCTAATCACTACGATATACTAATGCTTCATTTTCTAGACTTTCTGGAGTCCGTGGATACTTATCTGCGGCAGAATATAGTTTTGAAATCGCTTTTTCTTGAAGATCTTCTGCCTCAGAAACACTCTCCTCAAAGCTGGCATCATTATCTAAATATGATTTACATTCTCTCTCGAACAGAGAGGCAGCAGACTTCAGATGCCTTGTCGCTGCTAATCCATTTCTTACTGGTTTCACGAATAAATCTTGATTCTTAACATCGCACTGGTCAATAAACTGCTCACATTCTTCCCAAGGCGGGTCAAAGTGTGTCGTTCCATTAATTCGATTGTCTAAGTATTCTTGTAGCTCTCGAAGTTTTTCAATGGCATCATAAAATCGGTCATTTCTCATATCGTACAAAGCACTTTGATCTGTTGTCCTTACAATTAATGAGATGACCGTATCTCCTTCGTCTCTCCGTTCCACCACTAAGCCCTGAATATAGTTTGCGTCAACACCCGTATTCTCTTTCAACATTATCCCGTCGGGCCCCATTATAACTCCTAAATTTTCTTGTGCACTTTCAAGAACATCATAACCATCTTCATACAAACCAACCGCATACTCTGTTCTATCGGCGGGAGTTTCTATATACGGCTGTGGATAGCATTTCTTGCTATTCGTTGTTTGTCGCCTTTCGGTCGTAGTCTCTGATTCTATACTCTCTGACGAACTACTACTTGCACACCCTGCAAATAGAATAGTTGAAGCGGCAATCACCTGACGACGTGATAAGTGCATGGTGATTCTATTCATCTAACCCTCAATAGATATTTCCAACAAACTATGCCCATAGGTAATTATACCTCTCTAAATGATTTTCACCGAGTATATACGCGCCCGTCTTGGTAGTGACCGTAGATCTCTCCGCTCCGTGCCTTTCACCAGTGGAACAGGGTCCTTTGTCCCTCAGGCAAGGAGGTGTTCATAGTTCTGCGAAAGCGTCGTCGATGACGCTGGCACTGTGAGCGTTCAGGTACGGCTCTATCGCGGCGAAGCTATCCCAGCCACCGACCGCCATAGCCACGCGCGGGTTCATCTGTTCGTCTACCAGCAGGCGCTGTGCGAACCACCGCCGGAGATCGTGGGTGCTCACTTTCTGAAAGTCGTCGTCGGCCGCCTGGCTTCCTACCGAGAGAGGTCCGATTGCCAACGGTAGTGCAGTCGGTTCGCCTTCGTGTCCAAACGTGCCTGATTCCGACGCGTGCGAGGTCTTTTGATACCCGTAATCAACGGGAGGAGAGGGCTTGCTGTGGAGAGTCGGTGAAGCTCGACCCAAACTGCTGCTTTTGCATGACTACTTTCTCTTCTAATGTGGTGAGGAACCGCTTCGCAGCGAGTACTGCCTCATTGACTTCAGCCTCGTCACATTCAAAGTACACATCACAAAGGTAGTAATTCGGATTCCGGGATTTCGATGAAGACGTACTGTAATCCCATTGCTTGAGCTCTCGGCCTGCATCGTCGAGTATCCACCTCGCAACACCATGCTGGTAGTGCTTCTCACGGTCATCGGTCTGGTAGTTCTTATAATATCGAGACGGTGTTGGGATGTCGCCGATGAGAACCTCAACTGTCCCATCGTCGTTGTCGAAGAGGAAGATCGTAGCGTCCTTGTTCGTGAACGGAGTCGCGATGGAATAGCTGACATTTGCATCCTCACCTTTGCGGCTTGAGCGCGAGCGTCGACTGTTGGCCATACGGATACGATTCATAGCCACTGTATTATACTTTTCGCCAAATCGTCGAATAGACGATTCGATATATTGCCAAGACTTTTTATCTTTCTCTCGGTTACTCCAAGCATGGCAACCTCACTGAACCCACGGGTTGAATACGAACTTAAAGAACTCATATCGGACCTCGCTGGGCGTGACCATACTATCAGTGAAACTGCGGCTGATCTCATCCAGATCGGAGTTACGATCCGCAAAGAGGAGCTGGAACCGGAGATTGTAGGACCACTCGGTATCCCACGCCCGTTTGCGAAAATCAGTTTGGGAGACCAAACGGGGGAACTTCGGACAGAGATTTCTGATGCATTGGCGGACGAACTCGTCTCCGAGTTCGACAACAAACCCAACACGGCAACACGGGAAGCAATCCGACTCGGTATCCTGGCAGTTGCTGAGGATGAATTTACTGTTGAAGGCCCAGCTGGGGGTCCACGGCCGTTTGCGCAGATCGAATTTGAGACTCTCGAGGATGCGGAGGTTCTGAACCTAATCAAAGACCTGCAGGCTCGACTTTAATTGGATGTTCCACTCTCATGGAAGCTCACCGGGCATTTCTACTGTATCGATGAGCCAGTCTGTGAGTTCAATAACCCTGCTGTCTCACAGCCTATTCGCTTCCCAACTTCTCAACTAACACGCGATATGAAATTTATACAAATATATATGTCACATAATTCTAAGATGAGAGCATGGGTAAAAGTCGTCGAAATGTGTTGCTTGCGGTTTTTCTCGGGGTAGGAGCGCTAAAAGCCGGTGGGGATTATTTTGGCAACCAATCTGCCGAAGGGAGCGATAATCAGTCAAGCGAAGGAACAGATGGTGTTGACCTTGATGATGTCGGGACTCTCGAAGATCTACAAGCGACACCGTCGGCACAGTCTGAGACTCTATATCATGAACGACAAAACGTGTTGCTACAACCCGGACAGGGTTTCGCTGAAACCTTTCGCAATACCGGCGAAAATACACTCAGAGTCCGGATACCCGAGTTTCCCACAGTTGGTGGATTCGCTGGGCTGTATACATATCAAGAATGGACTCGTATTCGTGATCAAGTTGAACAAGGGGGCGACTGGGAAACGGGTGACCCTCTAGAAACGATTCCAGTAGACCCAGAACAGTCCGTATATGAGTTCCCAGTTGAGATGGATGGTCGATATGCCCTCGTATTACGGCTTAGAGAGTCATCTTCTGAGACCAATGTTGAATTTGAATATTGGGTCTTCGACTGATTCTGCTAAATGGTCTTTGTGAGAGAAACCACGTCAAATCTCACAGACAACGCAAGCCATCATTCATCTTCTGAATCCGCACTGTAGCACGTGCTCCGTTAGGGCCGTTTATACGGCCTATCGCCACCTACTCTCCACCGAAGTTCTGTACCGGAGGCCGACGACAGAGGCCGACTCTTAAATAGGAGAGAGACTTGCCTCAGAGCAGCGTAATTCCAGTTATACGAGAAATCTCTAACGCTCTTGTGTAGAACATTGTTGGTGGAGAGCAGTCCGGCGATTTTCTATACTTTGAGCTGGCGACACGGTTCTCCAGATATGAAGCGGGGCCGGCCGAACAAGGAGACCTATCGGCCAGACCCCAACGACGGAGTGGTCACCAACAATTTACGCCACAAGAGCGATCTCTAAAAAAGGTTCAGACGTTATGCTGACTACATACTCTGTACTGACCGATTCACGGCTTATTGGACAAGTCGTTGCTGGTGAAGTCGCTTGTTCAGTAACTCCTGTTTGCATTCGCTGATTCAGAGAATGCACATTGACATCTTTTACACCACCTATGTAACAAGAACTCGTGGCCGTCGAATATGCCCTTGCGGGCGTTTTCGCCCTCCTCGAGGCGTATTGCGGCACAAGTCCATCGAGACAACATACGAAGGCTACGCACGGGAGGCCGCGAAACGAACGCGGGACGAAGCGAACGATATCATCGGTGGTGGGGAATAAAAACAGAGGGCTGTTACCTAATCTGTCGAGAAACTGCTCATTAGGTGGTATTATTCAGTATCGACTGCTGAATATAGGAGTTCCATACAGCAATCGAGATACTCCGGTTCAGGAAGTATCAACTGAATCGGCTGATCACGAGGTGTGCAAAGTAACCCCAAATATCATATAGCTTCTAATAGGAATTGAAATGATGTCCACAAATTGGAAATTGGTATCTAATCCTAGTAGCCCGTCCCCACTAGATGTTGTATGGTGCTGCTTTTCTCGCTTAAGTTCAAGTCAGAATATTCTGATGGAATCTCCATACGGCAGTTTCTTGCACGTAGATCACTCAGCTGTAGCAAACGTACTGGGCGTTGAATTAGATGCACTTATGAGAGCTCTATCAATGGATTCTGCCCCAGACCAGAGTTCTCGTATCAAGATGTTTTTAGATGGCGAATTTCCATTAGTAATGGTCATGAGAAAGAACGGAGCCATTCCAGTCAATGGACGCCGCCTCTCGTCTCTCCCAAGAAAGACAGAAATGCCTGTTCAGCTTGAATTCTGCGGTGAAAATCCGTATAAGCCGCCAAGAAGTAAGAATGGCAGTACGTTTTCTGCCCACTCAAAATCAGGGTCCACTGTCATTGGGAGCAGTAGGAGCGGGTCTAAAAATGATCTAATTGACGGCCCCATGTGAACTGAATACACCAAGTCCCAACCATCGACCATTAGTCTGGAGTGCTGAGAATATTCGCGGCACCTTGCTGTATAACAGAAACTGGATAAAACTGCTTCAGGATCTTCGGTAGGAGCCAAGCAGAGAGTCTTACTCGTCGACTTCCTCGTCTTGTTTGGGCTGAATATCCCGGAGTCGGCCACTGATATCCTCTTCGTGCTCTTCTAAGAGCGTGTGGAACTCTGCAATCGTTTCCTCAGCAGTCTCACCTTTCGCCTTGATCGTCACAGTGTCTTCGTCTCGTGTCCCGGTTCCTCGTTTCAGCCGAGCCTCCATGCTACAGCCGACATCTGTTCGTTCTACTTTCTCAACTGAGTCTGGATCTTCGTCTGTTTCGTTTGACATGGTTCTTCTCAGGACGCTCTCACTGGAACGCCCCTCACCCGACTGGGGCACACAAAACAGCCCCTAATCGCTGCTCTCGAACGCACCCAGACTGGCCTGTTCACTCGGAACAGACGCCGTAACCGGAGTTGTTCGATCCTCCGAGCCCGCTCTCTCTGTTGCTCTGGACTGGGTGCCGTCCTCGACCGTGTTCTCGAAGGCATCGGTCACCCACTCACGAAGTTCAGAAACTTCCTCCTCGTCGAGCTCGCGAACGCTGCCACCCAACGCAGAGTACGAGGTTTGCCACGCTTGCTGAAACTCGACAGTCAACGAGTCGCCCTGGATAACGTAGGCGTCCAGATTCAGGAAACAACAGTTCAGCGCTGTCATCCGGGCACAAAGAGGGTCTTTGTCCTGCCCGAAAAATAGCGCGTCTGGCTGTTTTCGACCGGCGACTAGTAGCATCCGACCGCTCCCACAGGCCGGGTCAAGAACCGTCTGCCGGCCGTGAGTTTCACTCTCGCCTGCAACGCCGGCGATTTCAGCCATCATCTCGCAGACCGTATGCGGCGTGAAGTGCTGGCCGAAGGCATCGCTTGACATGCCATACTCCTCGTAAGCAGCGCCCAGAACGTCAGCATCGGTGGCTACCATTCGTTCTTGGAGCTGGCCGAACGCTTTCGAGAAGAGGTCGACTGACCGTTTCCCCTCGGGATGGTCCATGTCGCCGCGCGTGCGGTAGTCGTCGACAATCTCCAGATATGGATCGTCCCGGCGCTGCAGCGCAAACAGCATGAGGTTGACCCAGTCTTGGAAGACCGTGTGGGCGCTGTGCCCTCGTTGACGGATCTGCTCAAGCGTTTCAACAATCTCGTCGACGTCGATTTGTGGAGAAGCCATGCTCTCTCAGCCCAGAGAGAGTCACAAAACCTGGCCTGCCGACAGTCGTGAATCTAGTCAGTTGTAGTACTTATTCTTCCAGTCACGCCGGGCTTGAATCTCTCGACGCCCACGATTGGTGATACGGTAGGCATTCGTCCGCTGATCCTTCTTCCCTTTCTCAACGAGACCTTTGTCGATGAGCGTATCCAGATTTGGATAAAGTCGGCCGTAATGAACCGTCTTCTCGTAGTACTCTTCCATTTCGTCTTTGATCGCGACACCAGCCGGTTTGGATTTCCCAGCGACTACGAACAATAAGTCTCGTTGGAATCCTGTCAGGTCATGCATATTCGCGGTTACAATATTACATACATGAGCATATTGGTATGAAATCGCCGTTTTCAATCCACGCCATACAGGTTTTCGGCCAAGCGGCGGTAGCAGTCTTGGCTGGAGTCTGGAACCGGATCGACCTCTTCTCTGTCCTTCGCGATGACACTGGCGAACTGCTTGGGCGGCTTCCAACTGTCGTCTGTTTCCCGGGCATCCAGCTCTTTCATCAGCGCGTGTTCACCGTCAGCGGTGACGTACAGTACGCGAAGCCCCGGCTTCTCGCTCAGTGGTCCTCTGAGTAGCTTCCCAGTTCGTGTATTAACCAGCCACTCAAGCAAAAGCCCAGCCCGACACTGGATTGCGTACAGTTGTACCTCGTCTTCTTCGGGAGATTCTATGCGACCCTTATCAGCCCACGATTGGGGCAGCAACCGGTTGTCTGTCTCGTCTTTCCAGCGCCATTTGAGCTTTTTCTGACCGCGATTGCGACGTCGGTATTTACTGCTCATTATTGGATTCTCTCAGTCGCTAGAGAAACACAAAATTCGCTTCTCGTTGCCTCTATAGCAACTTTCTTGCTGTTTGAGTATATATGTGTTAGTACGAGGACTCACTATGAAAACAGCCGAGTCCGCCACCACGACTAGCGAGTGTGCGCCCCCAGACCAGTGGATATCCCGCCAGCCCAGCGGGACCCGCGATCTTGATTTCCGGCAGATTCGTGACGACCGGTCAGCAACGTGGAACGCTGCGCTCGATGCCGATGTCGATGTAACGGAGGGGGTTGTCCAGACCTGTTCCTTGTCTCCGTCGACGACGACTGTCCCGTGAATTGCTCACTGGCAGAGCATCCCAACGGGATCCACGCTGGCTGGTGCAACTGCGAGGTCTTCCAGGCGACAACCATCTGACCACATCTCTGTGTCCTTCGCCAGTACGCTGCTCTCGGCGATCTCGACTTGCCAATGCGAGAACAGGCCTAAACTTGAGCAGTTGTAGACGGCTTACGGTGGATCGAGGAGCGACAGCCTGGCTCTAGAGGAGGTTTCGGAACAATTGTTGGGCATCAGTGAGGACGAACTAACACTGTGATAAATCTTGTCAGGGGCCTTACCCGAGCATTTGATCCAGCATTGCGGCGGTAGTCTCCCAGTCCTGACAGTCTTCGTAGAGTGTCTCCAACGTGAAAAAATTGACATCGGGAACCTCGCTATCCACCTTCGCTACTTCGTCTTTGAAGGCAAACATATAGAGATGTTTTTGCGCGAGACTTCGGTCAACAGCTTGACCCGCCAGATCGTACTCAAGAGCAAAGTCGCGAAGCTTTTCAGCTTTATGTTGTACCGTTGAACTATCGTCAGATTTTGTCACTTGGGTGAATATTAATTCGTCAGCTGGTGTCACAGCTAGATTTTCAATATCTTTGTTTCTCCCACCTCTGGGAATCGTATTTGCGATCTGATCGAACGGAACTTTGTCAGTCCGTCGAAGCCACTCTTCTGCCAGCACCTCAACCTCATTTCTGGTCAGTGACGAGGCCGACGGTGTGCGGCCGGTTCCATCAATTGCTGGACGGACCTTCCCATCCAAGACGTCTGCGCGACAAGCAGGATTGCGAGGTGCTTCGTTGTAGAGTGCCGGATAATCTTCAGCGGTAGCGACCCTTACTGGGTCGTACTTAATAGCTTTGAGCGGCAGAATATCATCTTGTGTGATATCGACGTCAGCAAACTCGTCATTTATGAGTCGAGTCCGCGGAGGGACGGTTTTGTGAGCGACCCGCTCGCTGGCTTTATAAATAACAATATGAACGTGATCACTCTCAGAGACGTGCCCAACGATTGTTTCGCCGCGATATGAATTATATTGGACTGCAATCCGGCCTTTCTGCTCAACCATTTTGTTGAGCGAGTTGATTTCACCCTTTGCAGTACGCTTCTCGTAATCATCCTTGCGCGCACTCGCTGGGTACGGGGTATCTCCATGATGATCAACGCCGACGAGATTCAATTCACGAAGATCTTCTTCGACCTTCGGCAAGTGACATGGAGTAAGATCTGAGATCTTACAGCTCCATGGGGATGTGTTTGAAGCCACGGCACAGTTGAGGTACTAGAAGGAATAATAGTTGTTGTTGATTACAGTCAGTGAGTGTCGACAGGCCATTCAACTGCTATTCGCAGCCACCCGCTAATGCCGTGCCTGAAGAAATTGGAGTGTTAGACTGGTCTAGCTACGAGCTATTCTCAAAATATACAGAGTCTTTCCAGAAGCCTCAGTTTGGCAGCAAAGAGTGTACACTGGATTCCTTTCAAATACAAGTGCTGGATACAGGAAGCGTGTTTTAAGTATCAATAGTCTACCCGAACTACAACTCAGTCATCACTCACTTGTATGACGGCCAGTGGCCGGACATCAACACGTCCAGACCGGTCGTGGTCAAGACACTGGCACAGTCGCCTCCGAACCGTCGCTCGCGAACACGGTTCCATAGCAACACCTACTCGTGGATCGTCCCGAATCTGAACATACTCCGCGTCGACGTCCAGTTGCGTGTGCTCGACCCGACACCAGATTGTCTTCTCCCCTTCCTGCCCTAGATCGGTCACATACCGAGCAGCCAGCGCTTCGTGGCGAAGCTCGACGAGAACTCGTTCGACAAACGATACGACCTTCGTTGGCGACCGTAGCGCTGGGACCGACCCAAGAGCAGTCTCGGAGTCGTGCTGTGCCGCCGATTCGGGAGTATCAGTTACAGACATACGTTCTCTCTCAGGACGCGCTTTCTGGCCCGCCCTGCACCCCATCGGGGCACACAAAACAGCCCGTCACGACGCTTCAGTCAACGATGTGTTCCTCGATCTGCTGGAACCACTGGCGGATCGTCTCTGGGTGCACATCCAGCGGTTCGCTGATCGTCGCCTGTGTGAGTCGGATGTCTGACTCCCGACCAGCAAGATACAGAGCGCCGGCTGCAACGCCATCCGGTCGCCCGTTGACCTCAGCGGACTCGGTTGCCCGCTCTGCCAGTTCGAGTGCCTGCTGTCGAACCTCCGGCGCAACATCAAGCGGGAGATCCGAACAAATCCGTGCCACCCAGTCCACCGGGAGCGATACCGGAATCGAGAGTTCGAGTTCCACGAGGAGCGTCCGGTAGCAGTTCCATATACGTGAGTCGGAACACCGAGCAACGTCAGCTACGGTATCCATCGTCACGAGCCCGTTGCATCGGCAGGCAGCGTAAACAGCGGCCGCTGCACCGCCTTCAATCGACCGTCCGATTAGCAGGTCCGCATCCTGGGCCTCCCGGAAGAACGTGGATGCCTGCTCTTTCACCGACCGACTCTCAGACAACGCACTCGCAATGCGTCGGACTTCACCGAGCCCGTGGGCAAGATTCCGGTCGCGCTTGCTGGAGTACTTCGACCGACCGTGGAGCCGCCGCTGGCGAGCAAGCCGTCGACGCCGTCTCGGAGAGACATCTGCACTCTCAGCCGAGCCGATGTTCGTCGACAGGCCTCGGTCGTGGCGAGTGGCCGTCCGGGGAGCACCCGTCCGCTTCTGTTCCGCCCGATTGTACGTTCGCCACTCCGGCCCGTAGTCGATCTGATCCTGTTCGGTCACCAGGCCACAGTTCTCGCAGTACGTTTCCCGCCCACTGCTATCGAGCGTGCCGCCACACTCGGGACAGCCCTGTGCAACTGCAAAGAGCTCTGTCTGGACAGGTTGGGAAGACATTGAGAAGATACCTCTCACCCGACTGGAGGCTCAGAAAATACGCTGTGGCGCCCGGTCAGGCGTCGGGCAGTTTTCCATCCGGGCGCGGGACTCGCTTGGCTTCGATCTCGATCTCGACCCGGCGACGGTGCTTGCATCGCTCGGCGGTATCGGGACAACTGCATGTCTCCTCAAGCACGTCAACCTCGTACCGGCTCTCTGACGCCGAGTGGACCTCGTAGCGACCGGGCTTTGTGAGAAAGGAGACATCCATATCTTCCCGTTTCGCTCGCTTCGTACGCGGTTCATCCTCTGAGGTGACGGCCAATGGGTCCTCTTTGGGGTCTGTGACGCCGCCGTCGTTGAACCGAACCTGCATGACCCCACCGTCAGCGACCGCTTTTCGAGGTTCGCCGTCGACGTGCATACCGAACTGGTCGTCGAATGCTTCGTCGTCCACCCATTGTGGGATCGGTCGCTCGCCGGTCGCGAAGGCGACTCGCTTCTCGTGCTTGCACTCCTTTCCGGGATTGTACTGCTTCCACGGGCACTCGCAACTCCCTGTTCGAGCGTCGACAAGGTACTCTGAACCAGAGCCAGAGTTGACCAGGAAGAGGTCGTCAGCGTTTCGTGCCCGACCAACCGAGTCCATCACGGTCATCACTTCGGTCAGCGCCGAAACAGTGCGGCTGTTCGGGCCAGCCTCCTCCATGTCGCTCTCGTCGATGCTGCCGGCGTCGCTACTGGATTCTGTGGTAGCCATGAATGACAAGCGGCACGCCCTCTCTGGGACGCCCCTCACCCCACAGGGGCGCAGAAAATTCGAGGATTAGAGTTTGTGAAGACGTAAGTCTACTATCGGGCAGAAGTGGGCAGTACAGAGAGTATATCGACCAACCCACTGGTACCAGATGTCAATACCATTCAGATCAAACAAGGGAAGCAACTAACTTGCCGAGAATGAGGACGACGACAAAAACACCGACCCAGATTGCCGCGGCCATAAGAAAGTCTATCGGGTTTCCCGACCCCTCAAGCCCAATTTGTAGAGTGGAATACATGATGGAGGATACGTATGTGCTATCCTGATATAAGGGCTGGGGGATGGTGCATACGCACGCTTACTGAGCAGGCGTTGCAGCCAGCACCATGGCTGAAGAAACTGCCTTCTCACCGCCCGGTCAGAGCTCGGTCACCTGCATCTGCTCGTGGGCATCGGGATTGACCACTGGAATGACGCCCTCGATATCCTCCTTGCCGTACTCTTCACGAATTAGATCGTGGATATCGTTCGCGAGAGCAACAGCCTCGTCTTGCTTGGTGGCACTCGCCTCGTTTTCGGGGAAGTCAGCTGGCCCAATCCCCTCGACAACGATGAACAGGTGGCCGTCACTCATTGTCGACCTCCTCGACGAGTAGCGTCGTTTCGGTCAATGGATCGCGGGAGGTCGACAGGTCCTCGGAAGTCTCCAGCGTTTCCTCGACTAACTCGACCAGTGCCTCCGAGACATCGCCAAAGTGAATGATAGCGTCGGGATCAGGATAGTTGTCGTACTGCTGTGCAGTCGTCTCGTCTGTCTTGTTTTCACTCATAATCGGTATGTAGAGCGCCCTCAGTGGGATGCCCCTCACCCCACTGGGGCACAGAAATTACGCGACGGCTTTCTCCTCGGCATCCGATTCATCACGACGGACTTCGCGTGCCCGCAATCGGAGATGAGACTGGACTGGCGTCCGGCTCTCGTGCTGATTCTCGTAGGCGAGATACTGCTTGATCGTTTCGATGGAGTGCATACAGTTGATGCCAGCGACGATTGGCTGGAGGTGGTCGGCGTCTAACAGCCGTTCAGGAGGGAGTTTGTCGAGAATTGGGTCGCTCATGTGGCATCCTCCCGGAAATCATCGAGCGTTGTCCTACGCCTGTACCGACAGTCAGGGTAGTGAGCTAGAAGCGTCTCGTCGACGGCCTCCCAGAAGCCGACCTTGTGTGGCACAACCGACTGCCAGAACCGAGCGCGTGCCAGTGCTGCCCCAACACGCTGGCGTTCTTCATGATGCCACTGCTCGCGCTCGATCATCGCCATGCCGAGGCCCCCTCCGGTCGGTCTGCCATGTATGAGCTGGCAAGATCCAGCCCAGCATCGAGTGTGCGTCGCGTCCCGACCAGTTTGGTCGCTCGTTCGAGTTTCCATCCAGTGTCGCTTCGCTTGAGCAGGACTGTGGCCCCGGTGTCGGGGATATGCCAGCCAATCGTGTCGTTGCCGACAGCGAGAAATTCCCATTCACCGACGGCGGCCTCTTGTGCCGCGCTTTGCTTGTCAATCAACGTGTCCGAACGCGGGCCACCAGCGCCGAAATCGCCCAGAGTGGCTGTTCCTGCTGGCGTCATGGGAGGACCTCCCGGCGGTCCCAGCCAGCGAGTTCTGTTTCGATGGCGCTGACGATGGTCGTGACTTGTTCCTCTACAGTGTCTGCCTGCTCACCGTCGACGTCTAGAAGCGAGCGAAGTTCGAGTACATCCGGCAGGGCAATGCTGTCCGACTGCTGGGCCACCGCACGGAGGACGACTGCTTCAAGATCGGCGCTCTCGGACTGCCCTTGAACGGTTGTCGCGATGGACTCGACGAACTTCGGAGTGGTTGGCTGAGACGGGCCTTCCGAACGACTGCAGGACATATTTCGAGACATCCTCTCACCCACCAGAGGAACACAAAATTGGGCCTCACCACTGCTGTGGATGGCGTTTTTTGCAGACCGTGTTATCTGAAATACCTGCTCAATAAGACTGCATAATTAACAGTCGTTTCTTGTCGGTTTGAGCTGAATATACTGGTGGCAAGCGTTTTCATCTAGGCGTGTTTTCCGGGGGTATGATGGAAGGTTTTGAGAGTAGTGGTGATTGGTGGGTTCCTGGTGCTTCGTCGGAAAGGGTTAGTGGAGAAGTGAGCTTCACACCAACAGAAGGAGTGTCTCTCAGTTTGAATGGGAAACTGCCGTTTGAGGGAGAGCAAGATGAGGAGCTGTTGAGGATGGAATTGTCGAAGGACTATCCTCTGTTGCACGGTGATCTTGGTCAGGATGGGCCGGTGACCGTATTGAATGCAACTATCACTTCCGCAGTTTCTGGCGGATACAGCAAATCTGAGGAGTATCTTGCCCAAACGATGGTGGTTGGAGAGCACCTGTCTGAAAACCCCTCGTTTGAGAGAGTGGATTTCTTCGTAGACGAAATTCCGGCTTGGACGGACGCTTCAACAGTAAGACCGGTGATTGACAGGGAGTCAGTGGAAGAAGCCGTTGACTTTGGAGAAATTGAGGCAGTCTACGCAGCAACAGGTGCCGAAGAATATGTGGCGGATCTTGGGGATTTAGAAGTCAAGCTTTCAAATTACAGTAGGATTTCGACAGGCGGTAATTCGACTGAGATGGAGACGGTAGGTGTTCTCAGAGTCATAGCAAGTGATGAAGCATCGGTCAATACCCTGTCGGAATGCGGTGACCGTGCCTTAGAGTACCTTTCATTCGCGATTGGGACCGGGATTTACCCCGATAAAGTCCAGCTCTACACTGATCTGGATCAAAAGCCACTGGACATGTACTACACTCTGTTAGACTACACTAAAGACCGGTCTTCTTCTGGAGCTGAGTACCTGTTTCGCCCGACGCATACTGATTTTGAGTCCACACTTCAGAACTGGTTGAACCACTGTGAGAGTGCTTCAGAAGTGCACCAGAACTACCGATTGCTGATACATCGCTCGAATCTTTCACCAAGGATTCGATTCCTTACCACTGTGATTGCGCTCGAGGCCTTATATGAATCAAAGCACCCAGATGAAACTTACTTACAGGAAAAAGAGTTCGACGAAATAAGATCAGATATCATGGAGGTGGTACCTGATGGAACAGATATACAAGCACAGATGCACGGACTGCTGGAAAACGTGGCTAACGACCTTTCCATCAAGGATAAACTGGTCAAACTAATTGAATCGGAGCAGGAACTTATCGAGACATTCTTTGACACCGGAGAGTTGGCATCTGAAGCTCGGATTCAACGAAATAAAGTTGCTCACGGCTCTATTGAGGCGACACCAAACGAACACTATATGCTGTCCAAGAAGCTTGAATTAGTATTAGAAGCATTGTTAGCCAGAGAAATCGGAGTGCCAGCAGATCACCTTCCTAATGCACTGGCATCTCGACACCAGGACCTAACAGACCGGTTGGAAATAAACGGGGATCAAGCTGGATTCTAAGCGTTTCGAAGTCTTCCAATCATCTGCCGGTTCCATTGCTTGATCAATGCTATGTCGGTGGATTCGAGAGTGAATATAAAATGTTTGCCGTGTTTCACGGTTACCGCTATTCAGTCTTTGAACTAAGGTCAATATCCGCTGATGCTGACCGAATCAGGCGACCCCGATTCTCGGCGTGCGACATGCTGCATTCACGCATTGTATTCAGCACCCCATTCCTTTCGGACACCGAGGATCTCAACAAAGATGTAGGTCACTTTCCAAAGTGAAGAGTAGAAGTATGATCGTATGATTCGGTTTTTAAGATTTTTCCTGTATTATTCTGCTTAGATCCGGTCCAATATTTTTTCGCGTTTCAATGTGAAGAGGTTCTGAAAATTTACTCTGAGGGCTTGTCCTAAGAATTACATTGTAAATTCGGTACTCTGAGATGTCCATATTTTCTTTTAATTCGTCATAGTTGCCTATTCCGTGTCGGAGTCCCTGAAGACCCAGCGCAATAAAAATACTACCGAGTATAGCGCTAAATACACCAGGATAGAGAAAAGCAAGCCAGCCCAGTCCACCAAGAATTGAGATTACACTAGCAGCTATGATCACATTTGGACTAATTCCTTCTCTTTCTGTTCTTGTGCCTACCCCTGTCTCTACTGACTCAATGCTTTCTAGACCTAAATCTTTGAAGTGACCCTCTCCACGTGAGAAAATTAGTCTGCTATTTGTAGCTATAAAATCTGCCGAATAGCTGTTTTCTTCTTTCTTTACAGTTCCATTCCACTCTAACTGCGGACTCTCATTCTCAGCAATAAAATTTCTACCACTGTTTTTTGTTGGCTCTGGGCGGCTTGACACAGTTTTACCTATCTATACTCACATTTAATACTGCTGGCTGCGGATGGTCTTTTTACTTGAATCTGACACTCTACTCAGATGTACTGCTCATTGGTAAGTGAGCAGGCTCGCCGGTTCCAGAGAACTACCGCCGGCTACTCAATCCACCCACCGATCACAACCTGTTCACTGTCTGTTGGAGCATCGTTTGCCGTTTTCGTAGCTGAGTCAAACGGTGGCTCGACGACATGGGGCACTTCCTCGTCGTATGTCCGGTCGGGACGTTTCACACAGTCAACCGTCACGATAGGACTGCACTCAATGCAAGAGGTCGCTGTTCCGTCGAAGCCGTTGATGCTCACCGACCAGGGGATGACGCTTGCGAGCCGATACGTTTCTGCTGCTGGACGGCGAGTACTAGCAGACCCACAGCCAACGGCCCCACAGACGTCGCAGGTGAGGAGATGGTCTCTATCTGCCTCGTGGAAGAGCGACACCGCCTGCTCAACGTTGTCGCGGTCCTGAAGCGCACAGTCCCGACAAATCGTGAACTCGAATACGCCATCCTCTTGGTCGACTTCATCGGGCCACCGGACGTAGGTGAACGCCTCACCGGAGATGTCAGCTCGGTCTCCACAGAATCGACAGTACTCGGCCGTTGCCTCGGGCTGGACGCCGCTCATCGGGACCACCGTGCAAGTGTTGATTGTTCGCGAGCAGTGTCCACGGGGCACAGAAAGCGCCATTTGTAGCGCTCTCGAATCGGCTTGTCCTCGCGGTTGCTTGCCTGCCCTGGTTCTCGGTAGCCCGTACAGGTCCAGCCCTTGTCTTTCAGTGCTCGAACCATCGCCCCGTCATAATCCGAGCGAACCCACGTTAGGAGAAATCGAGTGTCGCGGTCGTCAGCCTGCAAGAAGCGCTCTTGAGAGCGAGCCAGCGCTGCTGAGGCAAGATTGGGCATCTGAACGCCCATGCAGATCCGCGCGGCCTCAACAAGCGAGTCGCCAGAAATCACCTCGCTGTCAACGACTGGTGTGTCCGTCGACGGAAGCACTCGCCGGGCGGTCGCTCGAATCTCTGCAGGAAGACTGTCGATCTCGACTGGCTCGGGACAGAGCTGGCCGTCGACGCCGTATCGGATTCGCTTCTTCGAAATCAGTGGGTAGCGATACGTGATAGCTCCAACGAGTGAGTCTTGGAAGTATAGCCCGTGATGGGCGAGATTGACCGACGGCAGCGACCCCATATATGAGTGGTGGGACTCGTACACGGCAGCTGCGGTGTCCCTGTCGATTGGTTCGACGCCGACATGATCGGCAAACCGAATCCCCAGAGGGGCGGTGAACGGGTCTCCATCGGCGTGGATCGGACAGGAGCACTGCTCTGTCTCCGCTGGCGGGCGATGCTGGAATGACTGTGCTCGCGTCAACGCTGAGTGCGTGGACATCCTCTCACCCACCGGAGGAACACAAAACCGCTATCGAGTCACCAGGGGGTGATGACAATGCCAGCGTCTGGGCCTTCGATATATACTGGTTCACACCCCCTGTAGAATATCGTGAATCGTTCTGGCTGGTACGCAGGATGCTTCGCAAGCGTGGCGACTGCACGGCTCACGTCCGCTGGCGGGAACTGTGGCTCGCCTGACCGGAGGGCAAGGTGACCGGACTGGAGCACGTCCCACGACTTGAACTGGTAGTCGGCTGGAGGGGTGAACGTCTCTCGGGCCGTCGCAACAAGATACTCCGCACCGTCGACGACTTTTCCGGCTATAGAATAGCGAGCAGACTCCGGACGAACGGTGATAGCGCCATCGAACGCAGAGACTACTTCATCCTTCCAGACAAACGGCGACGGTGGCTTAACGACTGGAATTGGTTGCTCGTCGAAAGTCGGTTCGTCGCTGTTCGTGGATGATCCGTCACTGGCTTCGGATGTGTGTTCTCTCATCCTCTCGCCCGCCGGAGGAACAGAAAATTGTTGTGCTAGTCGAGACTGGGGAGCCGCTCAGCGATGAGAATCCCACCTCCCGGTCCTTCTAAGTACAGTGCTGTGTGCCCCCGGAAGTAGAGGGTGTATCGCTCTGGAACGTACTGATGGCCGGTCGAAAGCGTCGCGATGGCCTTCGACAAGAGCCGTGCCGAGAACAGTGGGTCGCCGTGGTGGTTCGATAGGCGGCCAGATTGCAGTGGCTCCCAACTGTCGAACTCGTGGTCTGCTGGCGGCGTCAGCGTTGTCCGGGCCGTTGCGATCAGGAACTCAGCACCGTCAACAACCTTGGCAGCTGAGTTCGCCACATCCGGGACGCATTCCACCTGCCCCTCGAACACGCTCGATGTCTCGTTTTGCCAAGTCAACTCCTCTGGATGACCGGCGACCGGCACGGGCGGCCCTCGGAAGCCCTCACTTCGGAGATGTGCTTTTGCGTCCGCCTCGGAACCGAATGTCTCCCCACAAGTACACTCGAACGATTCATCGTTGCCGTAGTAGCCATCGGTGTCCTGTGAGCGGACGACTTCCCTGTTGTCGTCCATATAAATGCGGTCAACGTATCTCCAAGTGTACGACACCTCGATTTCATGCTCTTGGCCGGGCTTGCTGAAGTCGAACCCGGCTTGCTGGTCTAGCTGTCCGTCCTGCGTCTGACTCGGATTAGTTGTCGTCATCCTCTCAGCCACCAGAGGAACACAAAATTGTTCGGTTCAATAACATATCATATTTGTCCACAATTTGTGACCCTCAGCGAACGTTTTTTAAAGGATCTCCCGCGGGAGTTAGATGTCGAACGGCGATAGCGTAATAAAATCGCCTGCCGGGGCCCGCCATAGACCACTCGGGTTTCAACTGGCTCGACACACCAATAGCGATGAGTACTGAAAACTCGCGTCGATCAGATCAGGAGAACAATTCAAGTGAACCAGATCAGGAGCGGTCATCAGACAACACGATCGGAGCGAATGAATTCAGAAGAGATACGTACCAGACCAAGCTCGAAGCCCACCGACGAGACAGGTATCGATGTCTCAATTGCCGGGCAGCTTTCGACGAGCAGCCCTCGCATCTTGACGCTGATCATATTGTACCGCAAGGAGCTGGCGGCTCGAGCCTCCACAGCAATATCGCTTCACTCTGCCGGGACTGTCACGAGGCGAAGCACGGAGAGCGGGAGATCGCGCCGACAATTCGGTTCATTTCGACAGGAGATATGTCTGATTCTGAGTTTCGGTGGTTCCGACACTTCTGGGACGAAATCTTCCCCGCACTAACTGAGGCGGCCATCGGCCAGAGAGTCGAGCCGCTGGTCAATATCGACGACAACACGCCGTAGCAAGGCCGCCACATCCCGATGGGGACTGTTCGCCATTTGGAGGAGCAGCTTACCGATCGAGACGATGTCGAGTACGCTGCGCAAAGAACTCACCACTACATGTGACGACTTAGCAATTGCTGGCGAACGTAAAGTAGGGCACCCAGCAATTCTGGGGCCCGTCCTATGCCACTTGGAATTCAGGCTTGGAGCATAATAAGTCTATACTGCGATGACGCTAAGACTGGATGTCATAGAAATGTTCACAACCGATTTGCTGCGGTGCAACTCAAACATTGACCACAAAAAGAAGTAAACTGTCTCACGATGACTCATTCTGGTCGATGTAGCTCGATTCAGTCGCTCAATGAGCACTCTGTACTGAGCAATTTGAGTTGGTGAAATTGTATGCTAACTAGGTGGGGGACACGTGCACAGTACACATCGCCAGCGCTTATTACATATCTCAGACAACACTGTTTTATCCAGTCTGGTAAGAGCCTCAGCGTCAGTACCGCGTCTAATCGTGAACCTCAGTGGGAGTGAGTCCGGCCCGGTATTCCACTCTGTCTCGCTCGTGCTCGCTCCGGTACGCGAGCGTCTGTCCGTTCTCGTACTCAACGACAATCGCATCCTCAAGGCCATTCACAGTCGCTCTCGAACCGTCAGCAGCCCAGACGGGGTCCATCGGTTCCGCTGTTAGCGGGGTCCGGTCTTTCTCCACGGTCGGCCACACACCCCGGGATTTCCAGTATGACCGGATGTGTCGCAAACTCTCTCGAACCGTCTCTCGGATCGAGAGATGGTCCGCACTCCCGTAGCCGTGTGGTGAGAAATACTCCCCGTGAAGTGCCGCTAAGTGGACCCCGTTCCAGTCCACACCAACGATATCGGCTGGCTCCTCGCCGGTCACGCGCGGTTGTGTTAGTTCCTCGATCACTGGATACTGTTTTGTCGGACTTGCTCCCAGCAGATGCACGCGCCGCCCCCGCCAGTCCACGATGTCCGTGTACTCGTCGGCAGTCTGGTCAGAATACCCCATTGGGTAGCCGAGTATCATGTCCTCGTCGATTACGTCGATTGCTTCGTGGCATTTCGGAACGATGATGACCTCAGTCCCCGGAAACTTCCGTTTCAGTTCCCGTCCGGCTTGGTTGTACCGTCTTGCCTCCTGTCGGTCGTATGCGTCGCCAAGCATCCCAATCGACGGCTCGGACTGCTCGAAGCGCTTGATATACCGGTCCAAATCTGGATTCCGGAAGTCGTTGTCTAGAATCTCAATCGGGACCTCAACGTTCCGAAGTTTGGATTGATACGAGTAGTCCTCGCGAACACCGACGGTGAATCCGAGACGGTAAGCATCGATTACGAAGGGCTCGCGATGAAGGAACCCGATGTACTCAGCCCGCTGTGCATCGCCGATAGCCGCCGCTGACCAAGAGTGTCGAGCCTCAGAAGACATCGAAATCACCGAGCGCGCCCACCGGCGCGCCCAGCTGGCAGGCGCGGCAAAAAACGACCCCACGCCTTAAATACAGAGACGAGAGGAAGTGTCTGTCAGAATGAAGGAAGGCATCGAATCACAATACGACGACCCTGATAGCTACCGGGGCGACTACCCTCCGGACTGGCCTTACAGGCTCGTCTTCCGGAAGCAGTTGGACAACAACACTTGCGCCAACTGTGAGATGCAGTACCCCTCGGAAGGGTTGGAGGTCCTGCGACGAATCCCTGCCGAGAACGGCGGGACGAACAAAACCACGAACCTACTGACAGTGTGCTCGACCTGTGAGGACGATGTCAAGCAGGAGGGCCGTCTGAACCTCCCACAGTCGCTTACACAAGAGCCAGCCGGCGGTTCCGAAGAGGACACCCATAGAGTCCTGCCGTTGCAGAGTGACGTCCCAAGGACTGAGGAAACTGAGACTGACGTGACCGAACAGGCGGGGCAGTCCCGAGGGTCCTCCCGCTTGGAGGTCAACCACATTCCACGGTCGACGAGGACTCCAACCGACCGCCCGACGACGGAGGGGAGCGACGAGCAGTCCGACCAGGGAGGCACTGCCGACGAGCGTGCTATATCGAGTCGGGTGCTCTTCGCGTCCATCGGGGGGACAGCGATGGTTCTGGCATATCTCTGTGCGATTGCTGTCGCCTCTTTCTTGCCCCCGCTTGTGAGTGACGTAGCGTTCTACGGCCTTCCGCTGGCAGGGCTCGTGACCGGAGTCCGATGGCGGCTCTCGACAGCCGTTGCGTCCGCCTACGTAGTCAGCATGTATGCTGCACTCTGGCAGGTCTTCTCGGCGGAGCCGTCAGTACCGGCGTGGGTCCCCGTAATCGCGCCACTAGCTGGGATTGCCTACGGACTCGTCGTTGAGCGGACTGGGTTCTCGCTTCGGAACCACTTCCGTTCTCAGATTCGCGATTGATGATCCAGCGCTTCTGTTGACGAAATATACGCCGACAACTGGTCCACGACAGAGGGGTCAAACTCGTCAGAGACGTGTCGCACGTTCCACAACCCAGATTGATACACCTCAGATTTCGGCGAGTGATATCCAAGCCAATCGAGGTCTGACGGTCCTGCGGATCGACGATGATGCGATACCATCGCGATGGTGTTCGCTTCGATTACCGCTCTGTCACACTCGGGTCCGGGGTCGCCCGGAACGTCAACCCAGAGAAACGGCAGATCACGGATATACTCCGATACACGCTGTTCAAGTTCGTGTTCCTGCTCGCGAACAGCAGTCGTCTCGGCGTCGGGATTTTGCTCGCCCCAGTGGGGATACTCGTCGTGCCAGCCGTGCTTCTCGATCAGTGCCCGTCCAACGTGCAACCTGAAAATCGAGCCTCGGTGGTTGCCGCCGCCGGCGTACTTCCCGCGAACGTTCCCACGATGTTGCCTGAGTCGGTTCCAGAGCGTATTCGACGAGCCGGCACTGACACCGACGGTGCCGATCCGGGAGAGTCGCCAGTCGACCGCTGTCGCTGCGCGAAGGTCGCTTGCTGGCGAGAAGAAAAAGTAGACTCCCCGGTCGGGCCACTCTAACCGACCGTTGACATCTCCGAGGTAGTACGGCCCGCCGATCTGGTCACGTAACTCTGCTAAGACACTCAGAAACTGTCCGACAGGGCTGCCGCCCGACGCTGCTGTTGAACGCATCTTGGACTCCCTCACTCCCAAGGGGAGTCACAAAATATGGCTCTCAAGCACGACTGGAAAGACACCGCTCCCTCTCAGCTGTCACCTTCGACGGCATCGATCAAATCCGCTGCAGTCGATGAGATCCGGTCCAGCCGGTCCCGTAACGTCTCGGGAGCGTCACCGTCCCACGCCGCGAGGTAGAACGCCGAGTTGTCGGGGTCCAGCCCAAAGTGGCGACTGACCACGTAGGCAACTGCCTCAGCCTCGACCTCGCGTTTCGACCGCTCCGCCTCATCCTCAACATCGAAATGAAGATCGGCGTGTGCGAACTCGTGAATCAGTGTACTCGCAAGAGCGGCCCGATTATCCCGGTCGATTGCTTCCACTATCGGATTCGTGGTCGTCACGCTCCGACGCTCGCAAACGCCCCTTGCAGACCCATGCTTCCATTCTTCGGGAGCGACGATTCTCGCGTCGACGCCGATCTCGTCAGTGGCGTCCAACAGGTCTTCGACAAGTCCATCTGGTTCGCCGTGGGCTTCTGTCTCCAGTTCGGGAAGCGGCTCGCCATCGGTCTGGGAGATATCGAATACCGACGTTGGCCGAAACCCGACTAACCCTCGACGCCACTGCTCGGGGTCTGTCTCATCGTACTCACAGTCCGTGTTCTCGTGATACGACGGCGAGTTTCCGCACGCAGGGCACTTCTTCGTGATGATTGGAGCCCAGATCCAGATGGCGTCCTCGCCTTTCCGGACGTACCGGTCGAACTCATTTTGCCACGTATTGTAGCCGGCGACCCGGGTTGCCTCGGGACACTGGAGCTTGATGAGCAGCGTGTTCCGGGCCGAATAGTCGTGGAACTTTGATTGCACGTCAAGCCACTGCTGGAACTGCTCGCTGGCCTGGGCCTCGTTCGTGAGGTCGACGAGATCCTCGACCCACGCATCGAGTTTGTCACGCATCTCCTCGTCCCGGGAGTCGGAATCGTCGAAGGTGCAAGTGGTCTGCTGGCTGGACTGCTCCGGCGTATCTGACTGTATCGTTGACATTGATCTATCTCCGGGACGCGCTCTCGGACACGCCCCCGCACCTCCACTGGGGGACAGAAAATTGACTACTGACGTTGGGACCCGTATCGCTCCAGAAGGCGGAAGGAGTCACTGATTCGCTGTACCTGCCGATGCTGTGACTTCATTCCGCAACCGCGAGAGGATATAAATCAGTGGTTATTAGATTCCAAACACTGGCAGTCCGCGAATCTCCATCTGTGCATAAAGACAGATAAAGAATCCAAGGGCACACATGCTTCCTATATCCGTATTAATTGGTATGCCGGACACTGCTGCAAAGAAGTAAGGCATCATGAGGACAAGGCCAATCGCCCCAAATGTGCAGCCAGTAACCCAGTCAACTAGTCTTTCAGCTCTGGATCGGAGCATTATAATTCATATTGGCGTCTTCTGATAAATAGTTTCTCGCGTTTGTCTACTCCTCGCTTCTAGCCTCCCAGCCCTTGTGGAAGTACACCAACGCCATGTCGGAGTCAAAACACTGCCCGGATGGAACGTGCTGCAAGACTTCGTGTTCAGGGATAGGTTCAACCATACCCTCATTGAGTAGACCAGTAACGACCTCACGGCCTCGTGGCTCGTCGATCTCGACAGTATCGGGACGCTGCCGGTCGCGGTCCTGGGCGATCTGTTCACGCTCGAAGCGCTCGTAGTCTGGAACTGTTTCGGTCGGGTCCATGAAGGAAATCCCTCACTCGACCGGGGAGACACAAAATTAGCGCTAACCAACAATGGAAGAGTATGGCGGTCGCTGTTGGTTAAGACACACCACCGTTTCTGCAAAACCACGGGAACCCGAGTCAGTTCGGGAGCTTCGGCGCTATCACGAACTGCATCGCTCCATCGGCGTCAGGGAACTCTGATTTCAGCACGAGCGGGACCTCGTTGCCGATGCGTAACACCCGATTCGTGCCGTCTGGAAGGCTAGCGTTCGCTGATTTGACGAGCGACGAGTCCAGTTTTACCTCGACATCCGCAGGCTCGAAGGCAATTAGATCGGTGTCTTCCCTCCGGTACGTCATACTGTCAGTGTCACCGTCTGCGGCAAACTGCATTTCTCCGGATTCCGGGTCAACGGAGAGGTCAAACCGGTCGTCAAGCATATCTGCTGCATCGAGACCGAGGGATATGTCGTCTGGACTCAGGTGGACGGTTGCCGGGATGTCAATATCCGGCATTTCAACGGGGTAGCGGAGCGATTCAACCGGATCAAGCTCGATGGTGCGCGTTATGCCGTCGATGTTGATTTCCAGTGTGCTATTCGCTGCATCGAGTGCGAACTGTGCAAGGTCGCCTGCATCGCCGATCGAGAGTGCATCTCGAACTCGTCCGACGTCCACTCCCAACGTCCCCGTCCCCGCGTCGAAGGTGCTGAATGAACTCCCAGAAACACGCAGGTCGACCATCGCGTGTCCCTGCTGATCGGCCGCCCGGATGGCGATTCCCGACTCTGCAATCCCCAGTCGCGTCTTGTCTGTGACCGTGCCAGCCGCCGAGAAGATCCGCTCAAACAGCTGAACCTCGCCGCTAATCTGGAGATGCTTCAGCGCATCAAGCGTTAGCAGGTCCGTACTGTCTATGTCTGCTTGCGTCTCGTCAGCCGCCGAGGTCTCTGGGATGCTCTCCTCGGCGTCTGTGGTTGCTGCTTCGGTGCTACTGGCCGCTGTGGACTGTGACATCTCGATTACCCTCCACTTCCCGGAGGGCGCACAAAATGGGGCGGCGTCAACGTCAGGGAACGACCGACGCGAGGCGATGGGTGCGATAGTCGACTATCCAACGTGAGTAGTTCTGTGTTATCCGATATTCTCGAACGACTGCAACGTCTTCCAGCGACTCCTCGGGCTGCTCCCAAGTAAATTCGTAGCCGGCGACCACATCTCCCTCGTCGAGATATCCAACCGGATGGTCGGGGCCGTCCCATTCAACTGAGATTAGATCGTCACTACCTGGGGGCTGGACTCCACTGCTGACTCCCCCTTGGATGACGGATGGATCGGGTGTCAACCCATGCAACTGTGCTAAGTCACCAGCCTTGATCGTGTACTTATCCTCCTCTCCGACGAATGTGTGCTGGGTGTCCCCTCTAACAGTCGAGTACCTCACCTCCTCAATATCGACACCGAGAGCGTCGGACAGCAGGTGGGCAAACTCAGCGGCCCCCGTACGAACTGTTTGGTTCTGCTCCTCGATCTGCAGGGTCGTCTCTGACGTCCGGAGCTCCCTCGTGTATGAGTCCTCCGGCCGCTCAACGGGCATACAACTACACAGGAGCGTCCCTTCTGGCCCCGTCAGAACCCACGGCTGTTTCCCGCACGGGATGGCGGTATATTGCGACGCAGTGTATCGGCCACCACCAGTGAGGACCCGGAATGCCTTTTCCAGTGCTTGGGCGTCAATCCCGTACCCGTAGCTGTCAGCGAGTCCATCGACGAATGTGACTCGAGTATCGACCGAACTGAACTCGCCGTACGTGTTTGGGATTTGCAGCAGGTCGCCGGTCGCGTACTGTTCAACATATGCCCCGACGTCCCCGTCGACGGCCCACCGCGTTTGCTGTTTGGTTGCTCGACCAGCCGACGTGTTGATCGACGACACCGGCCGCTGCGTTGCCAGCCCCCAGTCCTCGTCCGGGGCTGCCCAACTGCCGTCGTCACGGTCAGGGGCACGACACGTCGTCGCGCACCGGGCAATGCTTGCAGCATCGGGATCGAGGTCGTTGTCGGCGCTGTCTCCGTCTCCGAACGTACCGAGTGTCAAGTCAGCCATCCTCTCACCCGACAGAGGAACACAAAATTTTGCACTGAACTCGGAGATCTCCCTCCATCGTTTCCGTAGCTATCCACATGAGAAGGAGGGAAAAACCAGCTGTTGCACTGTGCTTTGTAACAATATCTGACCTACTCTTGTGGAGAGCAGTCTAGACAGATCAATCCGCCAGCGATATCCTCAACAGGGTTTGTATCAGTGAACGCTCTCCCACACTTGCTGCAATTGACTGTCTCAGTAATTCCAACGCCAGTTCCGTATCCAGCAGTAAATTCCAACGTGTGCTCGTCAGTGGTCAATACTATTTCGAGGTCTCCCCTTTCGTACTCTACTTCGGTAATCGTCAGTGGCTCCACCTGAACGTCCAGTGCATGCCTCTCGCGAATCTCACGTTGTCTCTTGGGAAAACCCTGATCGCGCCGCTGTCGCAAATCATCAAGTTCGGCCTGAATATCTTCGTGCTCATTTTTGAGTGTTTTGCGCTCTTTGAGCGCTTCGACACGTTTGCTTTCGTCGCTGCTATTGATTTGGTCACTCAGGTCGGCAATTCTCGCGGAGAGGTTCGATAGCTGCTCTTCCAACTCGCCGATACGCTGCTGTTGCATCTGACGAAACTCCTCAACTTCGGCGTCGGCAGCTCGGGAAGCTTCCTGATGGATCTCATCGATAGTCCTCTGAATCCGGTCGACAACTTGCCCGCTCGCAGTGTCAAGAAGAGGCCGAACGTCAGCAGCCTGCATATCCATTGAGTCACTCGATTTTAATTCGGTATCTGACGACACCCTCTGGAGAAAGGCTTGTTCTAACGTGGGCAGAAAGCTTTCAGAGCGAGTATCAATTGCTACAGCCTGAAGAAGTTCAGTCTGGTATTCGCTGACTGTCTCAACACGCGCACGGAATAGCACCACGAGTGCCGTTCGGTCGTAGTATGGCGTGAATTTCGCTGAACTCACCTCTAGATCACTTTCCTGAAGCCAGTCGGGGAGTTGAGCATCAGCGTTGTCTGCTTCGAGAGAGAGTTTTCCCGTCGGTGCTCTATCACTTGCCTCCGAAAGAAGTGTCTGGAAAAACGGACTCTCTGGGTGGAGTTCCTCGGCAGCCTCATCGTCAACGTTGTCACCACAGACTAACGTCACTGATTCCGTCAGTAGTTCGTTATCAACCTCGTTTGGAGCAGTTACTGTCCATTGATTGCCTTGTTTATCAATATCACAACCAATTGACCGAAGATACTGTTCAGCGAAGTTTTCCACAGCGGACTGTGTGACAGGAACAGCAGCATCAGTCATCGCTGGCCCCCAAGTCGAACCCATCAAATACGCCGCTGTTGAACTCCTCCAATTTATCCGCAAGATCTCGTTGCTCTTGGAGGTTAATAGCCATGTCATCGAAATCATTCTCCAGATCGACCTCGGAATTAGCGTTGACCAACCGTTCGAAGATTTCGTCTTCGAAGCTCGTTCCAGATTCCTCAAGCCGACTCAATATCGAACTCAGCTCACCGACGCTCTGTTGGAACAGATCGATTTTGTGATAGAGACGCTCCAGAACGTACTCCTCGACGGTATCTTTCAGCGCCATATTGAAAATGAAGACACTCCGCTTCTGACCAATTCGATGAATCCGACCAATCCGCTGTTCGACGCGCATCGGGTTCCACGGGAGGTCGTAGTTCACGAGGATATTACAGAACTGAAGGTTGCGACCCTCACTCATCGCATCGGTCGAAACGAGGACGCCGCCCTCTTCCTCGAAGTCTCTGACAATCTGCTCTTTTTCTTGACTGGAGTGGCCGCCGTGGAACGAGTGGACGGTATAGCCCTCAGTGGCAAGCCGTTCGAGTACTTGCCGTTGCGTCGCTCGAAACTGTGTGAAAACGATTACACGCCCTTTCTCGACGTTTTCACGGGCTTCTTCGACAATATCCAGCAGTCGCTCTTGTTTCGTAACTGTGTCGATGCCTTCGATCAACTCAAGAATCGACTCCAGTTCGTCTGCGTGCGTGAGTTCTGACTGCTCGTCTAACCGCTTCTCGATGGTTGCTTTGAGCGCGGCAGGGCTGCTGACCACCTCCTTCTGTAGGAGCATCAGTACCAACTTCTGCCCTTGGTCTTGGCTGTAAGCACCTTTGACGTAATCAGACACAGCTTGGTAGAGTTCGCGTTCTTCAGCAGAGGGATCGAACTTTCGCGTATCGATAGTCCGGTCGGTGAAATCGATATCTGTATCTGCGCGTCGATTCCGAATCATCACCTTATGCAGTCGTTCCTGTAGTTCGTCGCGGTTGACGAGGGTTTCTTGATTGTTGTTCACGAAGTACTGATGAAACACATCGCGTGTCCCGAAGAGACCGGGACGGAGAAGCGAGACAACATTGTAGAGGTCTGTCAGCTCGTTCTGAATCGGTGTTGCTGTCAAGAAGAAGGCATAGTTGTAGGAGAGGCGGTCAATGAGGTCATAGCGGTCCGTTTCCTCGTTCTTCACATAGTGCGCTTCATCTAGGACGAGCACGTCCCAGTCACGCTTGAGAACTGTCGTACGATGACGATCACTCTTTGCGGTATCGATGCTGGCGATGATGTAGTCGTGGTCATCGAAGCCGCTGAACTCGTCGTCGTAGTTGCAGACAAAATTAAGTCCAAATTTCTCCAGTAGTTCTGCCTGCCATTGTTTAGCCAGTTGTGCGGGTGTCAGAATGAGGACCGAATCGTTCGTTTCCCGGAAATGCATCTCTTTGAGGATCATCCCAACCTCAATGGTCTTGCCCAACCCGACTTCGTCGGCAAGCAGGGCTTTCCCGTCCATCTCGAAGAGTGCTCGATACGCCGCATCTACTTGATGTTCAAGCATCTTTACCGAGTTCTCGTCAAGTTGCTTCAGCGAGCGTAGCTCGGAGTCCGGTTGCCCTCCCTGGAGGCGAGTAGCTTTGACGCTCTGTATATGATCATCTGCGTCGTTTGACAAGCTATCGAGGATATCGTCTGCAGACTTGTGGGTGACCTCAACATCAACGAGGTCGTAGCCATCCATAGTCACTCAAAGTCCAGTGATTGTGAAATACGTTTTGTGCCGGTTGTAATTACAGTGTATAGCAGTTGTCAAAAAGAGGTACGCCGTGGTCACACGTGTTTCTTGCTCCCAAGCTATAGGTAGCAGTCATGCCTGTTCGACTGCTGTTTAGAGGGATTATCCGGCTCTCTCGTTGGCGCTTAGTCATACTGCCTACTATTCGACCAGTATCACCGGACGACATTGGGACCATAGTGTTTATTGCGTCATACTGATGTGTGTTTGAATATTAAGATGGCAGAAACAACGGCGCTGTCGCAGACTCTCGCGGACACGGTCACCCTGAGCCGGGAATTGCGAGAAGAAGGGCAGATCGACGGGCAAGTAAAACTCTATAATGTTGACGACGATGAAGAATTTGAGTCGGACGCCGATCTCTTCTTTGAACGAACGCTGATGACACAGGGGCTGAGAGAGGCCCTGTCAATCCTCCGCGATTCGCTGACTGGCGAGGACCCACGCGGGACGCACATCCTCTATGGGCCGTACGGGAGCGGGAAATCCCACCAAATGGTGGCGCTGTACCATTGCTTCGACGACCCCGCCGCAGCCGGGACATGGGCCGATGATTCTATTGACGGGTTCGAGGACGCACTTCCGGATTCCGCGATCCCCATCACTGTGGCGATGCACAACGAGCAGTACGAGCACCTTTGGGAGCCGTTCTTCGAAGCGCTGGACCACGATCCTGGGACGTTCGAATCCGGCGGCTACCCCGATATGCAGACGATCCAGGACGCCGTCGGCGACGAAACAGTGGCGTTCTTTGTTGACGAGCTTGAGGACTGGTTCGATACCCTCCAAGGCGACCGCAAGAGCGCGAATAAGGCCTTCCTCCAATCGTTGCTCGAATCAACGGCGCTCTCGGACCTCGAACTCTACACTATCGTTTCCGTGCTCCGTGAAGGCTCCGAGGTCCACGATATTCTGAACCGAGAGCAGGCGGTTGAGGTCAACATGAACAACCAAGTCGACAAGCGTGAGGTCCTCCGTCACCGCCTAATCGATTCCGTCGAGGAGAACGCAGCCCGTGAGATCGTCAACGGGTATTTCGACGCCTACGACCAGTCCGACCACGTCTCCCTGCCCGACGACCTACTGTCGGAGATGCACGATCTGTACCCGTTCCACCCTGTGCTTCTCGACGCTCTTGAAACGCGCTATTATGCCGACGAGGACAACCAGAACACGCGGGGGATGATCTACCTCTTCTCGAAGGTCCTGCTGGAGATGCAGGACCAGACAGACCTCATCACCCATGGCGACATCGACGCCATCGAGTTCGAGAACGAACTGGCGAAAATCAACTACGAACGGCTCAACGCCGCGATGGGCGACATCAAGAGTCGTATTGATGCCGACGAAGTCCCCCACGGTCGACGCATCCTCAACACGATTCTGCTCTACTCGTTAAAACCGAGCGAAGGTGAAGGAGCCGAAGTGTCGGAGATCGTGATGGGAGCGTATCAGACCGGCGACCTCATCTCCGACGTTGTGCTTAATCTCGAACGGCTCCACGGCGTCGCGTGGCACCTCCACAAGCTCAACGGGAAGTACGCCATCCGCGACCGGCAGAATCCGAACGCGCTGATACGGAACGCCGCCGTCGATGTCTCCGAGACGGCCGCAAAGGCCGAGGTAGCTGACTTCATCACCGACATCTTCGGGTCGAACGCCCACCCTGTCGGCTTCCGGACGAACGACATACGGGATATCCCTGACGACCGGGAGGTCAAAGTCGTCGTGAAGGACGAACAGTGGGCCCAAGACGAAGTCGAGCAGGTCATTACGAACGACGGACGGGGACGTGAATGGCGCAACACCCTCGTGTTCGTTCAACCATCGGGCGATAAGGCCATCGAGTCTGGGACCCGGTACATCGACAAAGCACGGTACATTGAGGGCGCGCGGCAGGTGCTCGCTGACGAGTCGTTGGACGACGAGATCCGTGAAGCCATTCGCGGGATGAAGGAGCAAGAAGAGAACGAACTCCGTGAAGAACTGCAACTCCTGTACGGCGATGTGATCGACGGGGATAATCTGATGGACGGCGACGAGTGGGCTAAAGTGGAGCCAATGGACCTCGATGTCTTTGTCCTCGACGAGGCGGAACTCGACGCCTCGAACATTGCGGACTCTGCGGCAGCTGACCCCTTTGACCTCCAGTCGCACGTCTGGGACATCGCCGAGGACCTTCTGGAGCGACGTGGGGAGATCTCAGTCGAGGACATCTACGAGCAGTTCCTCCGTGACCCAGAGCTCCCGATTCCTGGCAGTGCCAACGACGTGTTGAACGCAACTGTTGAAGCGCTTGACGGCAAGCCGGTACTCGCCCGTGATACTGGTGGGTTCCGTGACGACCTTTCGGGAAGCTCGCTGGACACTGTGCTCGTTCAGCAGGATGACGTGGACGTGTGGAGCGTCGATGACGCTGAGCAGGAGCTTCGCCAGCGCTTCGGGAGCGGGACGACTGCGCTCGATGTCGGCGACTTCGAGCTGGAACTCGTTGAAGACGGCGAGATCTGGATCGACGGCGACAGCCACGACGTTGTGATGCGGGCTATCGGCCGGCTCGCCCGTGAGGACCAGTACGTAATCGTGAAAGGGAACGAGATTCTCGACAAGCCACAGTCCGATGCGACGCTCCGCGACGTCGGCGGTGCGGAGGTCGTCGGTGCGTCGTCCCTCGTGGACCGTATCGAGGGGCAGATCAACGACGACGGGTACGCAAATCTCGACACGATCATCGGAGAGATTCGGTCAGATGAAGCAGTATTCCTGCCGCCGGACGAGACCGAATCGGTTGCTCGTGAGGCAGTCAACGAGTTCCTCGTCGACGACTACGTGCTAGAGGCTGGCGGTCGGTATCTCGGCTCGCTCGGCGACCGGGAGCCGACGACAGTCAAGATTGTCCCAACGGTATCCGACCGAATCGGTGACCAGATTCTGGCGTACATCGAGGACTTAGAACCGGGTGACCAGTTCACGGTCAACAAGGTAACCGACCGCTTCGACGACAGTGTCACCGAGTATATGGTGCGGACGTTCCTGCTGGAGAACATCGGGAAGGACGAGGAACCGGAGTACGTGGTCAACACAACCGGGTCGGACAAGGCCACCGACTGGGTGCCCGGCTATCCGTTCCGGAAAGCGGATACGGAGATTCCTACGTGGCGCTTCGAGTATAACGGCGACGACGTCGCTGCGATGCGGAGCAAGTGGCGGAACAACCACCAAACAGGAAGCGTGGAGTACGGTGACGTCACGTTCATGCTGCCGGAGAGGGAGGGTGTTCCCGGTGCTCTTCAGGGAACCGCCGACGTCGAGCGGACACAGGTCAGCTTGACGTTGCGGTCCGAGCAGGACTACACGAAGGTACAGGATCTCTTCGAGCGTATGCCGGAGGAGGCGTCGAGTCTGAAGATCGAGATTAGCTTCCAGAAGTAATCACGAGCCAGTTCTTCGTTATTCTGAACTCTCACTACTGTTTCAGCGCAGTCAGTAGTCGTTACGGGATCTATTTTTCTTCTGAGTCAAAATCCCACGTCAGGACGTGTTCTCCATCTTCAAACCGAGATACCCTCCGAAACTGACGCAGGCGAGTGTGTCCGTACTCCTCGGGATCCGGAATATCCTCATCGGATTGATACCGATGGACTTCGAAATGCGATCCGACAATCTCATCTCCATCTTTCGCCCAGAGAGGAACTATTTGCACCCAATCCACCGTACTGTACGTTGACCAGTCCGTAGACTCGATTTCACTCTTTAGCCGTTGATCAAGCTCCTCTTCGGATGTACGGAGGTTCTGATTTCCATAGACAATTTTGCTTGGGCACCACTCGGCATCCTTCTCTAACCGAGAGCGCTCAACATCGGCTTCAATTGAGTGGTCCGTGAGGATTTCCTCCACCTGCCGCATCTCGGCGTCTGATGCACCTGGCTCTACCAGAACCCTGTTGATGACTGCATCCGATTCGAACGACGCGAACTCCTTCTCATCGTAATCGGGTACAGGGAATTCCTCATCCGGGTCGTCTCGGATGTCTACGATTGGGTTTCCACCTCCAACAAGGGCTAAGCGAAATTCATTTTCCCACGAATAGTCCAAACCTTTGAAGAAGTACGTCTCCGGCGGGGAGTTTGGAATCGTGTCCCGCTCTCTGTCGATATACCGGACCATTCCCATGTGCACTTCTGCATCAGAGTGGAGATGTCGCCAGAGCTGACCGACTGTAGTCTCCATAGCAACGCCCAATTTCCCCGTCCCGAACTTCTCCCAGTGGTTGGGAGTTTCATCGGTTCCGAGCCGCCAACACGAGAGGAAATACTGCGATTGAGTGTTCTGACGGAACCTCTCCATACCGGCTGAGAGATTCATCTCGCTCCCGTCCTGTAATGTGGGCTGCTCGCCTGCCGATTGCGCTCGCTCTCTGGAGCGAACTGCTTCAGTTACCTGACCCTCGTCGGGGTCATCGTCCGCGTAGCTCTCTGCTGGACCGAAGTATAGTTCGCCTTCTTCAAGCGTTTTCTCGAACCACTCCAACCCGGTATAACGACGAATCACCATCTGGTTCGAGGGGAGCGTCCACACCGTATTCCGATAGGCGACCGGATAGGGGAGACCCGGTGGCCCAGATCCCTCCCTATTCTCTGAGGCACTCTCCAAACTCTCGTCTGTACTCTCATCACGTGACCTTTCGGTGTCTGTTTCGTCACTCATATTCTCTGAGTGTAGTGATTGGTGTATGAAGATTACCGACGCGTCTCTACATACTGTGGTTCCCCTCGGGCGAGAGAACGCACACTTATGAGGTTCCTGCATAATCGCTTCTATATACTGAATAATGTCTGAGCAATCTGGATCTTCACAGGGCCGGCAGAAGCGGACGGAGCTTCCCATCGAACGCGGGTTCCCCATCGAGCGCGTGAACGAGATCGCCGCCAAAGAGGGCCGGGCGAAAATGTACTACCGCCCCATCTACACGATGCACAAGTGGTGGGCTCGACGGCTGGGTTGCGTCTTCCGTGCCATCTCGCTCTACACGCTGCTGGACGACCCGGAGAAGGTCTCCGTGTTCGAGCCCGGCCACGAGGGGAGCACGCTGGCATCCTATGATGACGACGCCGACGGTGAATCCGACCTCGATGTTGCGTCGCTGCTCGAACGCGTGGACATGACCGACCCGGAGAGTCTCTGGGAGCTCTATCCTAAGGATGTCCGGGTCGAGGACAAGAAGGTCCTCGACCCGTTCATGGGCGGCGGCACATCGCTTGTCGAGGCATCGCGCTTCGGTGCAGAGCTGACCGGAAATGACCTGAATCCTGTGGCTTGGTTCGTTACAAAAAAAGAGTTAGAGGGCGGAGATACTTCAGTAGATGAATTACAGGAAGCATTCACTCAAGTAAAGCAAGGGGCTGCTGACAGAGTGAAGCAAGTGTACAAGACCCCGTGTCCTAACGGTGATCATAAAGCAGAAGCTATGTATTATTTTTGGGTCAAGGAACTAGATTGCGTCTCTTGCGATAATACAGTTCAGCTGTTTAATGACTACCGAGTTGCAAAGGGAAGATATGAAAGTGATGACAAATATAATGTATTCTGTCCGTCTTGTGAAAAAGTAGTTTCAGTTGATGATTGGCAGTCAGACGGGCCTTGCCCCAGTTGTGGAACCAGTTTTAATCCCTCTGAAGGTACTGTAGACCGGTCTGGTTATTCATGTAGAGAGTGTGGACAAAAGTACGGGATTACGGATGCTATTCCTGAGCAAGGAGACTTCGGACTCAGTCTATATGCTGTTGAGTACTATTGTTCACATTGTGATGCAACTGGGGAAAATAAATCGGTTTACAAAGGGTATAAACAAGCTGAGCAGTTCGACCATGACCTATACGAAGAAGCCAGGAAGTCGCTTGACGAGAATGATGATATAAAGGAATATATTCCATCTGCTGAGATCCGCCCGGGATGGTCTACAGATGCAACTCAATTTGAGGGGAGTATGTCTGGTAATGGGAACCTCCCCGGATACGGGATCACCAAGTGGAAGGATATGTTTAATAAGAGGCAATTATATGGGCTGTCAATAATACTCGAAGAAATTGACCAGATAGAAAATCAGCGTATTAAAGAGTATCTCTTGTTGGCTCTCAGCGACTCCCTTCGATATAACAATATGATGATTGGATATAATCATAGCCATAATAAAATACATGATATGTTCAAGACTAATTCCTTTGATAATGTGAATAAACCTATTGAAGGTAATGTCTGGGGGGCAGAATACGGCACAGGCTCATTTAGTAAGATGTTTGACTTGGTAGTTAGCGGTGTAGAGTATGCAAATAGCCCCTCTGAGCGGTATGTCGAAAATGGAGAAACCCAGAAGATAGAAGGGTTCCAGAAGAAAGTGGGTGGTAATCACTCACTGTACCAAGGAGACCTGAGGGATTTAGAACTGAAAGAAAATGAATATGACTTAGTCCTAACTGATCCCCCCTATTACAATAACGTTCACTATGCAGAGCTGGCGGATTACTTCTATGTTTGGCTTCAGCTTATTCTTAAAGACAACTATGAATGCTTCAATCAAGAAAGTACTCCTCACAACCAAAGTATTGAATCAAATCCAGCGATAAATAAAGGAGTTGAAGAATTCCAGTCAGAGCTGGCGGAATCGTTCAAGAAAATCAAAAAGACGTTGAAGAATGATGGGGCACTTGTATTCACTTACCATCATAGTGATTCCGAATCTTGGGGAGAACTTCTTGAAGCGCTCTGTAACGTTGGATTTGAGGTGACTGCTACTTATCCAATTACTGCTGATATCAATAAATTCACTGATGGTGAGGCAGTCACCTTCGACATTATCGTAGTTGCACGGCCTGCCGATGAACGAACTCCTACCTCTTGGAATTCCCTACGACGGGAAATCTATCGGACTGCTCGGGAGACTCGTCGAGGTCTTGAAGAAAACCGCGATCTCTCTCGCGGTGACATCGGCGTGATGGAGATGGGCGCGTGTTTTCATGAATACTCTAAGCACCACGGGAAGGTGCAACGCGACGGCGAGATTATGTCCGCTAAAGAGGTCGTCAAAGAGATTTACGGCATCATCCAGGAGGCCAGCGACATCGGCGTTGAGGACGTGTTTATCGACCTGCTCGACACGCCGACCCCCTCGTTCGACGACGTCAACAAGCTCTGCCGCGGAACCAACGCCACACCAGAGGATCTCAAGGAGACGTGCCTGTACAACCAAGATGACGGCTTCGAACTCGGTACTTGGGACAACGAGAAGCGCCAGGCGTACATCCAGGAACGCGTCAACGGCGACGGCGGCGACCATCTCTCAAACCTCGACAAGCTCCAGTTCCTCCGCTATCGATACGAGAAAGGGCAAGCGGTCCAGAACTACGTCGAAAAGTGGGATATCGATGACGACCTGCGTGAACTCGCCGGTCGGCTCGCGGACGTGACCGGAGACGACACGTATACGCGAGTGCTTGGGGATCGGGATATCACGAGCTACTGAAGCGGATAGACGGCTGAAGGTTCTATGTGAACTACCCTACTCGCTCACGGCTGACGCCGTTCGGTCGTTGAGGGTAGGGCTTCCTGTTTCCACGACACGCTTTGCAGTCACCTAAACCAGCGTTTTCGTGTCAGAATTGGAATGGGTTTTGGTGGCTGTGCCTGTTGCGCCTCTATGTGGGATTATCAGCCAAAAATATACGCAAAGAACGCGACAATTCCTCCCAAGAATGCAAGCCAGGCAATGATTCCAATAATTCCAAACGCCCCTGTATTGAGCGATGCGAGGGCTATGATTGCGGAGACAATCCAAATTACGGAAGGTAGGGATAGACTAATCCACGCATCTGGCATGGTTGAAGATTGTCAGATGATAATATAAGTTCTCTTCCCCGACAGTATTTTAGGATTTAGCGGACGGGGATGCCACCCGAAGCTTTTTGTCGAGCGATAGGCTATATATCACTGTAATAGGTCTGAGCATGAGCAAGGAATTAGCCGAGCAGTTTGACCGCGACCTCTCTGCCCCTGACGAAACAGCGGAGCGTGCACGAAAGGCACGCAAGCAGGGCGCGGCACTCGATATAGATTGGGAGACGGCGTTTGAAGTATACGATGCTCAGGCAAACCAAGATCCAAAGAAATTTATCCGATTTCCGGAGTCCGCTCCAGAGCCCCAAGACGTCGCAGTGACGCAATTTGAGGGATCAGATTCGATGTCGGACGACGACGACCGTTACGAATCTACTGTATCGCGTTAGGGATCTTCTGAATGCCGGTCGATTTGGATATCATAGATACGCAATTACTTGTCTACATGGCCAATGAGGCACAGCCATGGGCCACCGAAATCCACGACGAAATTATCGCAGGCGAACGTATTGTTTTCATTCCACGGTATGTTGCTACTGAGTTCTATCAGGTAATGGAGCGAAATCGCGGGAGTCCTGGTCAAGACCTCGCTTGGGAGCATCTAATCACGCTGAGCGATACGCCCGCTGCAGTCGTTCCTCATCCCAATAGGTTCCGAGTTGATGTCGACGCAGTTCGGCACCACGCGACGACGAGAGCGCTCGCAGCACGGTGTGATATGCAACCGAAGGATGCGCCGATTCTCGCCACTGCATACCGACTCGCGGAGTTTATTGACGCCTATGACCCACCAAATCATTCACAGGATGCGATTCCCAACGATCCTGAAGAGTTCCGCGTGAAACGGCTGCTCAACGAGATTGATGTCGATTCTATCACCTCGCGTATTCTCACAAACGAGCGTGATTTCGTCGGTGTTGATCTGGATTCTGTAGGCCTCGAAAAAGTGAGCGTCAGGCGTTTGCCGTGAGGCTATGGATCATATCCGATTCTTTTCACGTTATTAGAAATAGGTGCCTTTCTTGTGCCCACAGCCGTCTTCGACGCCCATTAGCTTGCGCCACCGGGCTTGCGGGAATGGTCACACAGGCTCCACGCAGCACCTTCGCGCTCATATTAATCTTGTTCATCTTGCAGAATAGTACTTTGGTTCGCTGGCTACTGCATAAATGAGGAGATTCGGTCGGCAATAGAATACTGAACTGTCTGACAGCATAATTACTTAATGCGCTGCTGAGAGAGTACGATTCAAGAATGGCAGGTCCAGGCCAAATCCCCGGCCGTTATAATCTCATCATCAAGGGCGAGTACGATGCGTTCGACCACCAGATACCGGTCGAGGAATTCCTCCAGCGACTCAAAAACGACGATGTCCCCAATAAAGTGAGCGTCGTCGGACTCGCCGCCGCGTTCCAAGATGGTGACCTGGCCGTGAATCTCGCCCAAGAGATGGATAGCCGAGCGAACGACCTAGAATATCAGAGTCCGACCATCCAATTCATTGTCGACGGGTCATTCCACCGGAATGGAAAGACGTATGACCTCCGCGACGGCGACGAGCTTCACTCGCTACAAGAGGTCTTTGGGCCGCAACTGGAGCGGAAGGAAAGCGGTGACTGGTTAGTAGCTCCATTTTGACAGAGTCAAATTCAACGTCCCCAAGAAACAGTAGGACAGCAAAAGTCACTAGGCTGAGTGGGAGCATCAGTTGCACCATCGAACAAACGAATACGCTGATATCCCGGGTGAAATAGTAAATTTCTGTTGACATGAGAGTGACCGATAAGATTGCTATGTCACGTAACTCATCGAGGCTGTAGGTCATCCTCTTGATCAAGTCTGCTAATTCGACAATTTCGTCATCTACAACAATTTCAGCGGCCCCTCTTTCTCTACTTCCCCAGAACCATTCAAGAAGTAGAGATCGACCCACTCTTCACCGTCTTCCCGACAGAAGACGGGCACACACGTTGTGGCGTGCTCGTACCGGTCATTACACTTTAGTTCGATTTGCTCACGCGTCCAGTCGCCTTCCTGCTCCAGATCGTATCGATTCCGTACGTCGTATGAGTGTTCATCGGCGGCTGACTTAAGCACGCGGAGCGAGAAGTCCTTGACATCCTTGAACGTGAACGGACCGCTCATTTGCTTCGCTAGGTGGAGGTCCGATTCGTCGACGCCGTCGAGGCATAGTTCATGCTCCGCCACGGCTCGGAACGCCTCCAGTTCAGGAGCATCTCCCACGAGAACTTCGTGGATATACTCGTGAACAACGTCGTCGTAGGCATCGAGCGAGAACTCGTCGGGTGAGAGTATTTGCAGTTCCGCTCCAGTCTGCACGACACGGCGGCGTTTTGATTCGAGAAGCGGACACAGGAACGCGAGCCGGTCAGAGTGAAGGAGGTAGGCGTAGCTGAACAGCCGTGACCTAGACGGGGATTCCTTCACTGGGTCGTGCCCTTCTGCATAGTACTTCGAGTCAAGCACAGCTAGTGTCTTCTCACCCTCCTGTAGCACGTGGTCCGGCTCATGGTATATTTGTCCCTCACCCTCGAACGGATTCACAGACGGTGATCGAACAGGCGTCACGTCGTCAAGACTGCCAAGATGGTCGTAAGATTTGACATATGAGAGCTCCCGCTCGATGACAACCTGAGAGTACTGCTCAAACAGCGACTCCATATTCAGAACATAGTCTACGACTAGTTCTCGCGGGCCATCTCGGAGTTGCTGACCAAGTGAAGACGACATCACAGCCTTGGCGACGTCGAACGCCTTCCGGTAGTACCCTCGTTGTTTCGGAAGGTCGTTAAGCGAGAGGCGTCGATACGCGTCCATCCGGTCCAATCCGCTGCTGACACCCATATTCTCCAGACGCTCCACCTCTCGGTGAACCTCCGAGAAAATGCGGTCGTACGCAGGGTGATCGTTCTCGTGAGAGTTTTGCCGAAAGAGTCGAAGCAGCGTCTTTCCAGCGAAATGTAGCAATGAGTTCGCGGCGTTGTCGTACTCAGTCTCGTTGCGGATCCAGTGTGGCTCCAGAGTCCCCTGCGCGTGGTTCATCAGCGTCTGTTCGACATCGATCTCTCCCCGCCCGTTTAGACTGTTGAGCCGTCGAATAACCAAGTCGCGGATATACCCCTGCCGGTGAATCGTCTCTAGCCCGTCGAGGTAGTTGATTGCCAGTACGACGAAAACGTCATCGAGGTGGATATCGTCAGAGAGGAAATCCTGCAGTGGGATCCCGTGATACTCAATGGAGCGGTTCTGATCGTAGACTGCCAGCAGCATATCAAAGATATGCTCCCAGTCGATCTTCGGATCAACCTGCACCTTCGACGACGGTGTGAGACTTACAACGCCGATGATATCCGTCGCTTCGACGTGTACCTCGTTCTCCTCGCCGTCTACAGTGACCGTGACAACCTCGTACTCCTGGTCGCCATCGAGTGCCGCCTGACTCTTCGTGAAGATGCCGGGACTCTGCTGCGTGAACGAAGCGCGACGAAGCTGGTCCCCGATGGACGACGGACAACCCTCTATCCGTATCTCCCCGCGTTCGGGGACGTTGAAGGTGTCCTCCCCGTACTGGTACACTTCGTCGACGGTGCTCATGACTCGTAGGAGCCCATCTGTCTTCGTTCCTGCTCGAGTTCCCGCTCGGCTAGCTCAGCAGCAGGGGCGAGGTCGAACTCTTCAAACTCGCCATTCAGCGCGCGGTAGTGCTCCGCAATTCGCTCGATTTGTGGGAATGCTGCCGCGTTCAGGAGCCGCGGGACAATATACGTACGGAACGCTTGCCCGACAGCGTCGGTCTGGTCGTGTTCGTACTCCCCGCCCTCTCGACATGCAACGCCGAGGAACACGGCGACATCGCGGTAGTGCATCGGTCCAAATCGCATGATCGAACCCTGTGAAGTCGATTCGTGACCGTGATTGATACCTTCGTAGTCACGCTCGAACAGTCGGAGAATCTCACTATCCTCTAACTCAGTCTGTTCGCTGATGTGCGTGGTAATCCAGCTCTTGAATAACTGCCGGCGCTTGTCTTCCTCGTACTCGTCGAGTTCGATCATCGCAAACCGGCGGGTGATGGCGTTGTCCAACTCGTTGACCGTCCGATCGGACATGTTCATCGTACAGATGATGTTCACCCGTTCGTCAAGCTCGATGGTTTCGCCTTCGTCAGTCTCAAAAATCGTCTGGTGGGGGTTCTCGATAGCAGTGTAAAGCGGGCCAAAGATTTTGGAGATATCTGCTCTGGTGATCTCGTCCAGAATGACACCGTACTCGACGTTGAATTCCTGAGCCCGCTGGACGGCTTCCGAGACGCAGCCGAGTTTAGTCCGATAGCTCAGCGAATCGCCCGTGTAGTCCGGGCTGATACCCCCGATGATATCCGACGGCGTCCACGACGGAGTAGCTGTATGGAGCGCGTATCCGATACCAGTCTCACGCGCGAGTTGCTTGGCAAACGTCGTCTTGCCCGTTCCCGTTGGACCATAGAGGACGACCGGCTTCCCTGCTTCAAGAGCCACCTTCGCGTTCCGCATCACATCTTTCGGAACAAGGATTTCTTCCGGCGTTTCGTCACCGCGGAAACTGACCACACGTTTGAGACGGTCAGAGGCGATTGGAGATTGTAGAACTGCACGTCGGACCGCTCCAAGTCCGCGCTGCCCGTCATGACGGGTGTCCAATTTCTCCTCCTCGATGAGGTATTCGAGAACGTCCTCGTTCTCTGCATTCTTGATGACGTCAACGACATCATCTTCAACACGTCGGAGAATATCGATTTCTTCTTTCGCATCGGCGAGTGAGTACGCATCGTCAGAAGTACTAACCATTTACATATAGATACTGATGAGCATTTATAAAATCCCGTACAACCGTCTTCAATCAACTTAGCAACTATAGTACATCCATCGTTTTCAACGATACTGGTTTTCGATCCGGCCCCTAACACATGCATCAAGCGAGCGGTCCGAAATCACACACCCACACCCCCCCGTCGTCAACTCGGTCAGGAAAGACTCTCTTGGGTAAGGTGATATGAGAGAGTTCATATAGCCATTAGAGTGTCCCTATCCGATAAGTAGGGCACAGAGGGCACAGTCTCAATTACTACTGCGAGGACATTGTATTATTCGAGCTGTCTGCCCCACATTCTTGTCCTACGGTTTTGGTTGACAAACAACTGTAATAAAGCTTCGCCTTTAACAGAGCTATGGGTTGTGCGGCTGTAGGGTTTCCTACTCTATCTCTTATTCTTGGGAACTATCTCTCAACGGTCTCTATTCACTCATCTTGGGCGATACATATATTCAGTTCAGCTTTACCCCCTCCCCTCACTCAACATCCCAGAGTTGACGACACGGGGGTGTGTGTCTGTTCATGTCGTTGCCCTACTCTCACCTGTTTGGATATTAGTGGTCGTGACGTGCTTTGCCGACTATCAGAGTTGACGACATGGGGGTGTGTGGGCCTCTACGCATCGATTATACTCTTGAACAGAGTTGACGACACGGGGGTGTGTGCGGCGACATTGACGACATGGGAGTGGTCCGCGACATGCACGACGTAAGATTTATCGAATTACACACGAATCGTAGGCACATGAGTGATGGGTCCGATCTTGACGATGTCTGGGCCACCGGAGAAATCTTCGATGATGAAGAGGTTCTTCATGAACACTGGACGCCGGAATCCGTTCCTGAACGAGCTTCCGAGCGAGATGAAATAATCCGAGGACTTCGCCGGGCCTTCCGCGGTGAAGCACCAAAGAACATGTTTCTCCAGGGAAAGACTGGTCAAGGAAAAACTGCGACCGCACAGCACGTTCTTGAAATGTTTGAACAGCGAGCTGACCAACAGAATCTCGACGTAGATACGGTCTACGTCTCGTGTGCTAACCACAAATCCTCCTATAAAGTTGCCTGCGATATCGTCGAACAGTACATGGGTGAGAACCCGCATGGCCACGGCCAGCACAAGGTCTTTGAGATGATGTTCGATGTGTTTGAGAGCCTCGCAGAGATCGTCGTGGTTGTCCTCGACGAAGTTGACTCAATCGGCGATAAGCACGACATTCTCTACTCGATTCCTCGCGCCCGAAAACAGGGCGACGTAAAAAACACTAAGCTCGGGATTATCGGGATCACAAACGATTCTACATTTCTCTCGAATCTGGACCCGAAAGTCAAATCCTCACTATATGACTCAGTAATCCAGTTCGACGCGTATGACTCGGAGGAACTCCAGCAGATTCTTTCGCGACGTGCTGACCGTGCATTCGTTGATGGGGCCGTCGATGACTCGGCTATCTCGTTATGTGCTGCCTTCGCTGCGCAGGACAAGGGTTCTGCTCGCCAGGCAATTGATTATCTCTACGAAGCCGGTGAGGTTGCGCTTGATCACTCGGATGATCTCATCGTCGACGATCATGTCCGGGAGGCCGAAGAGCGCGTTGAGAAACGATACATCACTCAGAGCATCAATGGACTTACGATTCAGGATCAGGCGACGCTCACGGCCATGGTTTCCGTCGCCGTTGACGGCGACGAACCAGCCCGAACGCGCCGCGTGTACTCTGAGTATTCAAATCTCTGTTCGGAAATTGGTGTCAATAAGCTAGCTTTCGACCGGATGCGGGACCACCTTCTTGAGTTGGACATGATTGGAATAATTGACGGAAAGAAGCGCACAGGCGACGGTCAAGGCGGCGAGAAGTACTACTGGGAGATGAGTACTGATACTGGGACGACTATCGAAGTTCTTGAATCAATTAGCCGTCTTGACGATGTCATCGATATCGTCGTCTCATCAGCACAGAACTCGAGTATTACGAACTACTAAATACCTCTTTAGAGCTGTTTAGACGTCTGAAATTATTAGTATTGGAAAACAATCTGCCCTTTTATCAATGTGTAATCGTCTGCGTCAGACATGCTGACTGGTCCGTCTTGACCGGGATGTCTCCACCGTGGCTGTCAATGCCGTAGAGTTTTGCTTCCGTCTGTCGATGATATTTACTTTCAGATACTGGACAGTAGTTTCGAGCTTATTACCAACTATATAGTCTATGTTCTAGATTGGGCTACTGTATAAGATTTCTAATAATTAGCCTCGATCACGGCTTACAGACTAGTCTGAGTATGCATTAAAAATCAACCAATAGCATACGAGTAGGTAACCCAGTATAATACGAAGTATTATACAGTAGTAATGTCCATTTGAGGCACAAGTTATTTGTTCATTCCACTGTCAGGACACGGTGGTGAATTCAGTATGGTATTCACCTCAAATGTATGTAATTCAATATAATATACGATAGCGGGTCATCGGTGGGGAATCAGTGGACAACCAAACCACCCAGATAGAGACATCCATGTCAACACGAACTAACGCATCGAACGAATCGAACTCACAATCAACTCTCTACGCTCGCGCAAAGCGCCAGTTCGCTGCAGCGTGGCTCACTCCTGGTGTGCGACCGGCAACGCAGTTGCTGTTGATCCTCACGCTGTTTGCTGGCTCTGCGATGGGCCAGACCGACGTCGGGAATATATACTGTGGCACTGCTGTCGAAGACGGTGTCAACGTCGTCTTTGGGGCTCTGGCTGGCCTTGGCCTGCCGGCGACGATGGTCTTCGTCGGCCGCAGCGGGCTCTCATACATGCGGGCTTCGGGCAACCCAAACCAGCAAAACGAGGCCCGGCGGGATCTCATCCTCTCGCTCGTCGGCTTGGGCGTTGTTGTGCTGGCAATCGTGGCTCCAGAACTCATCACGAAGTTCGGGAACAACGTTGGCTTCGGCTTCTCGGACTGCGTGACGCCATTCTAAGGCCACACAATGCCCTCACTCCGCTCATTGCTGGTAATTGCGGCCCTTTGCTCGCTGCTTTCGACAGCCGCAGCTGCGGGGCCTACGTCTGGGACTACCGGCCCGGCCCAGATCCAGACTGAGCGGGCGACGGGACACACCCTCACCGGTTCGAGCCACGGTGGCGTTGGGGTACTTCAACAAAACGCCACCGCACCGAATGGCTCCAGCGGAGAGGGAACGGAAGCGAACAACACTGAAACCAACGAGTCCAGTGCCCGAGGCCCAGCGGCCAACGGAACGGCAGCCAACGAAACCGAGGGTAACGAGTCCATTGACCGAGGGCCAGCAACGAACCAGACAGAAGTGAATAGGTCCGTCAAAATGGGAGCAAGGCAGAACCTCAGCGCGAAAGTTTCGTGCTACGAGAATGCCTCGAATCCACCAGCAAACGCCTCTGTCGGGGACAACGCGACGGCAGGCGTCGTGCCTCCGAACCGGTCGTACAACCACAATCACACGTTCTTCCGTGCGCTGTGGTCTGGCGACCCCGATCATCCAGACCTCACACGGGCTGACCGGGCCGAGGCCGAGAACGGCACGCTGGCTGTTCTGCCCTCATGCACGGGAGATATGCTCTCTCGCGAGCCATCGAACACGACGCTGTGGAACCGGCCCGAACACGACTCGTTCCGGACTGGTATCGAGAACTCCTCGCAACCAGTGAACGTCACGGATACTCGCTCTGGACTCTGGATTCGTGACGCCTATGTTACGTTCTTTAGCGTCGAACCATCGACGGTTGTCCATCGCGAGTCTGGCACAACGCGTCTGGTCCGTCCGAACGGAACCGTTCGTGCCATCCACGACTACCGGGTGTACATTTCGGAGTTCTTCGAGGACGACTTCCGAGTGGTGAACACGTCGACGAGTACGACGCTGTATGCCAACGGCACTGCAATGGACAACAGCACTGCCGCCCAGCCCACGCTCAACTACACCCAGATCAACGGGACGGCTGAACTCCAGTTGGTGACGACGATCTCGATGAATCTCTCGGAGATTGACGATGACGAGATTGATGAGTACGAACTGACGGTCACGGACTCACGGACGGTCCAAGTAGAGAATCTCTCCGAGCGGGAGATGGTCGTCGAGCCCGGCGTCGTTCCGAACGGCAGAGGGGCCACGACCGACGACTATCGAATCGGGACTGTAATTCCCGGCAGCTGGCAGAGCGTCCAGTTCGACGCCGGATACGAGGTCCGGAGCAAGTGGCGGTTCTACACTCGTTCACCGCCCGGCTGGGAAAACTGGTCAGCGAACACGACGACGCCCGTACGACCGCTTGAAACCCACGCTGTCCGGGCTACGGAAGGTCCAGAAGTCACGGTCAACCGCGTCCAAAACGAGAGTTCCGACGGCTGGCGGCTCATCCCGTCGCTCGAAGCGACGTATCCGATGAACGCGACGGGAAATACGACGGCGAACGCGACCAACAGGACCACGCTCCCACCGGAGATTCGGGTCAACCGGTCGGAGTCGTTCACGACTGCGGATCGGTTCACGATTCGGAGTGCGGAACAACTCCGGACAGAGAACTTCGAGATCCGTGGGCTCGTCCGTGGGAACAGCATCGAACAGCCAGCGGACTCGACGAACCCGACGCCAATCCGGGAGGTTAACATCACCTCTGAGGTCGTCAATTCGACCGACAACTCGACGGACCTGCTGGTCAGGGTCAACCCGAAGGCTGGCTTCCCGATTGCGGCAGGGAACGTCACTGTCGCAACGGGACAGTCCAGGGTCGAACGGTCGCTCTCTGCCGATGACGAGATTACGGTCACCGTCGACCAGGGTGAAGTCTCCTCGGCGATAGTCACGTATCGTCCGACTCAGATCTGGTGGGAGCAAGGGCGTGCTGTCCCGGTTCGGGACACGCAAGAACGCGTTGCGTATGAGGTGGATCTTCCAGACCTTTCGGAGTTCATCGACCTCGCTGTAGTGACGCTCCTGACGTTGTTGCCGGCTGTGCTGGTACTGTATGGCTACGACGTCTGGATGAGAGGCAAATTCATCGGTTGGTATAATCCATGACAAAGCAAGATATACCACGAAATAGCAGTATCGACCGCAGAACCGTGCTTGGACTCCTCAGCGGGGGTCTTGCCACGCTTGCAGGATGCAGTGGCGGGCTGTTTGATGACAGTGGCGGAGACGGCGGAAGCGCCAGCCCGCCAGAAGAGCAGTCCGACTACATCGAAGAAACATCGATTGAGATTGTCGAGAACGGCCGCCAATTGGCTCTGGAAGTGGCTGTGACCGATGAGATCGAGCCGTCATCGGTTAGCATCATCACAGAGTCTGGCCGAGAGTTCTCCAGCGACTACTTCAGCTCCGGCGAAACCCGGACACGCCTCTCACTAACAGAGGGTGAGGACTCGAATGAGCCACTGCCACGGGGCCAGCACAAACTCTACCTCCGTGGAGATGGCGTCGAAACTGAAATTCCACTCCAACTGGGCACGACATTTGAACTCGAGGAAGTTGTTCCTGGAACTGACCACGAAGAAATTCGTGACGACAGTTTAGGAGTGGTTGTCCAGAATGTGGGACAGCGAACTGGTGCGGCGGTTCGAACAATCCTCAACGGAGAAAACAAAGACAGCGATCCGTTTGAACCAATAGAGCCGGGCGAAACCGGTATTGTCGAATTCACATATCTGCTTAATGATCGAGTGGCTAATTGTGTGAAGGTTGAAAAAACAACTGAGCGAGATGAAAAACTAACTGTTGAATTCCTCTGGAGTGCTCCAGTTGTGCTCACTCAAACGATTAGCTATGATAACTCAAAGGGGTGCAAAAAATCCCTAGCTGGTACTCCTGAAGAAATCACCGAAACCTCAACCGAGACGGAGACGTAGCAATGCAGTCAGGCATTGGTGAGGAAATCGTTGAGGAAATTGTCGAGAGGGTTCTTGGCGAACTCTCGTCGGCAATCACATCGGGTATCAGCGGCTTCCTCAATGAACTCAGAACGGACATAACCGAATATTTTGAGGGGTTCTTTGAGTGGCTCATTGATCCGATGGTGGGAACACCCGCCCCAGAAGGACCAAGCTCGTCAGCCCCTGTTGACATTGCGTTTGAATCTGCAACTAACGCCCCTTGGGACTCACTAATCTCGAACATATACTTCGACGCCATTGCTGGGTTAGCACTTGGTCTCCAGTTCTCTGTTTTGGCGATGATCGGGCTCAGATACGGGTCGATGAACCCGGTCATTCGGAAAAAGCTCCTGCGTCGGCTCGGCGTTGCCTTTCTTTCGCTGTTCTTCTGGCTTCCAGTAGCCTCTCTTGGAACCCAGTTCTTCGATGCAGTCGGTCGTCAAATCTATGCTTCCGGACATACCGAGGCAGAGGCTGTTGCCCTAATTAGCTCAGCCCAGCAAATTGCGGAACTCAACTTGGGGATCTTCATAGTCCTCATCGTGGTAGGGCTGTACGTCTACCTGAAGGCGGCGTTCATCTTCATCACCCGGTGGCTGCTGGTCTTCCTGATGACCCTCTCGATGCCGCTGGTCGCGACGTTCTGGGCGGTGGAAGTCTGGCCGTTGAACCGCTTCTCGGGACTGGCGAAGCAGATCGCCGGCGCGTACCCCGGTGTCCTCGCTGCGGGCATCCCGCCTGCAATCCTGATTCGGATGAGCTTCGAGGCGACAAACTGGGGACTGGCCTCCGACCTGTCGCTGTTTATCAGCCTCGTGACGCTATATCTGGCGGCAAAGTCTCAGAAGGTCCTCATCCAGCGCAGTAGCCGCGTTGCGATTCAACTCAGCGAGCAGGCCCTTGCCGGTGGCAAAAAGCCACTCAAGGTGGGTGCGGCGGCCACTGGCGCAGCGGCGACAGCCGGCGCTGGAGCGGTCGGTGGACCCGGCGCAGCGATGGCCACGGGTGGCACGATTCGAGCCGCCTCAAGCGCCGCAAAAGGACGCGTTGGAAGTGCTGCTACGGGTGCCCAAATGGTCCACCGTCAGATGGCGGCCAACCCAGCCGGCATGAAGAGCGGCTCCAGTAGCAGTGGCTCCGGGAGCGGTGGTAGCGGTGGAAGCGGGACCAACGGCTCCGGTGGTGGCGGAAGCAGTGGCGGCGCAGGCGGTTCCGCCCCGCCCTCTGGGGGCAGTGGTAGCAGCGGGTCCGGTGGTTCAGGCGGTTCAGGTGGCTCCACTGCCCCCGTCAGTGGGGGCAGCGGGTCCAATGGCGCGTCTGCCGGAAGTGCCCTTGACAGCCGGTTCACCAATGCCAGCAATGGGAGTGCTCCATCTGGAGACTCCGATAGCGACGCTGACCCGATAGAGGAACGCCAGACAGAGGTTGAGCGGCAAACAGAACTGGAGCCTCAGACCAAGATCGAGCGCCAGACACAGGTCAACTCCGGCGACACCAGAGTCTACGAGTCTGGCTCGAACCCGCCATTCTCCGACGAGGACAGTGCTGCAACCGGGACCGACACCGACAGTGGGTCCGATGGATCTGAGTCGTATGACTCGCTGCAGGACGTGTTTGCGACTGATGACGATGTATTAGGGCCGGATGTGTACCGCGACGGCCTGCCCCACCGGGAGGACGACGACTAATGACTGACGCACAAGACGAATACAACACGAACATCATTCACGAATCTCTCGGAGATACAACCAACTTCTGGGGGGACTACACGCTGGGGGAACTCATTCTGTTCCTCATCCCGCCGTTTGGCTTCCTCGTCGCAATGGGGATGCCATTCGTGCCAGCAGCGCTGTTCTTCCCAGCACTGGCTCTCGCCGCGGTCGTTGAGGTCTTCCTGTACATCCTGCATAAAGTCCGTCCGGACCACTACCGACTGACTGAGTGGTTACGAGTCAAACTGTTTTGGCTCGTCAAAAAGCGCCAGTACACTCACGGGCAGGGCAATCAGGACACTCGTCAGGTTACGCGACTTGAGCGGATCATGCCCCACGGGATTGAACGCGTCGACGGAGCATACCTCGGGGCAGTTGAGGTCGAGCCCGCGAATATGGCCCTGCAGGATGATGAGAAGTGGCGCAAAGCCGTCAAGTCACTCACACGCCTGTCAGAGTCGCTGACTGGGCGAGCGAAACTCCACGTCACGACGGCAGAGGTCGACAACGAATCCCACATCCAGGCACACATCGACCGACTCGAAGACCCTGACGCGAAGAGCCACTCGATCTTCCGCGGGGTGTTGACAGAGTTCGTCAACCGCTACACCGACGATAGCGGCAGTGTCGAGACTGAAACCGAGATCCAGCGCAAGTACTACATCATCGTCTGGGTGACCGACGACGATATCCACGACCTCCAAGTGGAAGGTGACTCTGTCACGGATTATCTGGCTGGGATTCCGGTCATTGGCCGACTATTCGGCCGGTTCGACAGCGACACGCTCACCGATGCCGAGCGAGAGGAATTCAAGGCCAAGAAACTGCATGACCGGCTCCAGACTGTCGACAGATCAGTCAACAACATGTTCCGGTGCCGCAGTCGGTCGGTCAGCCCGCACGAGCTGGCACATCTGACTGAGGACTACTGGGCCTGTGAAACCCGGTCGGAACGTGAGTACGAAGAGGCGGCCTCCGTCTCCCCGGTGACGTATTCGGCACGGGAACTCATCAAGCACGGCGAGGGTGCTGCAGCCCACGACGCTGCGGAGGGCATGGACACTGACGACGTTGGCGGGACCGACTACGAGGTCGATGAAACGGACTTCGTGTCCCAGCTACACCGGCCCGGAGAGAACCACCGGTCGCTGGTCGCGCCGACAGATATCGAATGGGAAGCCGAGCACGCCCTGATCGACCAAGAGACCTACACTCGTTGCTTCTGGATCGAGACGTATCCGGAGCATCCGACGAGTGGGATGCTGGAGCAACTGCTGCTGGATACGGACCTTGCGGTGGATGTCTCAATCTACGTTGATCCATATGACTCGGATGCAGCAGTGTCGGTGATGAAAGAGTGGATCTCGTCGCTGAAGATGCTGCAAAACGACAAGGGCGAACTTGAGGCTGAAGATATCGAACAGGAGGTCAATCAGGCAAAGTACATCCGGCAGATGGTCCGGCGGAACCACACGTCGCTGTTCCGTGTCGGCGCGTTCATCCGGTTGACTGCCGAGACCGAAGAGGAACTCCGAAAGCAAACGAACCGGCTCGAAACGCTGCTGCGAGACTCGCCGTCGAACTGCGGGGTCAAACGAACGACTCGCCGGCAGGAAGCAGGACTGGTGACAGTCTCGCCGATCGGGGCGAACGAACTCGGGCAGAACCGGCTCTCGTCGATGACCGGGGAAGCGCTCGGGTCGCTGTTCCCGTTCTCGTCGAACTACCTGCGGATGGACGACGGCATTGAGTACGGACTGCACGGGCACAACGACTCCTCGCTGCTGATCGACCCGTGGGAACTGGAAACCGGCCACTCAGAGCTGGTGACCGGAATGCCCGGCGGCGGCAAAACCCACGGTACGCAGGCTCGGGCGATGCGGATGCTGAAAAAGCGGTCGGACGTCAAGCAGATCTACGTCGACCCGGTCGGGGATATGCACGGCAGTGCGAAGATGCTGGATGCAAAGACGATCACAATCAGCGGCGAGACGCCGTTGAACCCGTGTGAGATGCATCCGACGCCGGACCATGTGCTCGAACAGTCTCCGGATATGCAGCCCGTCTCAGCTAAGAAAGACGAAGTGTACGGGGTCATCGAAAACTTCCTGCAATCGCGGGATGTCGATCTGGAGATGCACAGCGGCCTGATCACGTTCCTGATCGACAAGATATTCTCGGAGTCCGATATCGACCCAGCGGACCCATCGACGCACACGCCGGAGAACTCGCCGGACCTGAGTGACTTCTTGGAGGTCGTTGACCGCCTTCAAGAGGACCCGGGAATGTTCCCCGGAGCAACGACGGAGTCCTCTCAGGAGAAAATTCAGCAGTACGCAAACGAACTCTCGATTGCGCTGCATCCGTTCCGTCCGGGGAGTACGTTCGGCAATCTCTCGAAAGAGTCTGACTTGCGGCTGATTGATGACAGTAGCAAGGCTGTCTATCTGGATCTCCAGCAGGTCGAAGGCTCGGGTAGCGGCCTCGGCAAGCAGTCGTTCATCATGCAGTTGCTGCTGTCGACGCTGTACCAGCAGGCGAAGAACATGGAACAGAAGGTGGAAATCATCATCGACGAGGCCCACTATCTGTTCAACGACGACGCGAACTTGGAGTCGCTGAATCAGATTGCCCGCCATCAGCGCCACGCCGGACTGCGGCTGGTGATGCTGTCCCAGACCCTCTCAGAGTTCGAGGACAAGGGCGCTGCTGAGGAAATTGCGGGGATGTGTCCGATCAAGGTACATCACCGCGAGCCAGAGCTAGGTGATGAGACCGCGAAAAGTGCTGGACTAACGAGTGAACAGCAGTCCTACATCCAGCACGCGGAAGCCGGGAAAGAGTCACTGGGCGACGGACAGGGGTATTCACAAGCGCTAGTCCGTGTCGACGAACACGGCGACTATCCGTTGACGATCAAGACGTCGTGGGAAGAGAAGCAGATTATCGACCTCGACGCGGATGCGGAAGATGCGCTGGACGTTGTTGCTCACGAGGTTGATCCCCACGTTGCTGACTTCGAAGAGTTCGTCCATTCCAAAGCAGTCGAGCAAGAGCTAACGAATCACGGACTGTCGCCTGAGAAGGCTGAACACGTCCTCAATGATCTTAGCGAAGACGAGTTGGTGGACGTGGTGTCTGTAGCACTTGACCAGGCAGAGCCGGATGCAGTTATCGCCGATGGTGGTATCGAGTCGCAAGAGAACTCGGAGTTTGACAGTACGGAGTGATTCATATGAGTGATGTCATCTCGCTACGGCTGAGTGAAGAAGAGAGAGATCAGATAGTACGGCAGGCTCGGAAGGTAGATGAAGGGCTATCGGAGTATATCCTGAAAGCTACGGAGCAGCGCATTGCCCGTGAGCTGCAGGATCAGCGTGCCACTGAATTAGGTGTTCAGCCAGAGTTGGAACAGATCGCCGAGAGTGTGACAGAGGAAGTGAGCAAGGCCGCAGATATTGAGACAACTGAAGAGTTGGCTTATGAAGTGGCACTCTGGGATTTGGTGTCGACGGATTACCCCTCAGAGGAGCGTGCTATTGCGATGGAGGAAGCGGCGGATAAACTACAGGAAGAGGTTGCAAACGTCCGTAACAAGGAGGGTCAAGAATGACTGATAGAACTGTCATTCAGGTCTATACGACCGAACAAAAGGAAGAATGGCTCAAAGAACTTGCCGATGAGGAAGGCAAGTCAGTCTCGGAGTATGGTCGTGAGATCTTTCAGGAGCATATTGACCGTGAGACTGGGGAGCGTCAGTACGACCGGTATGGAACTGATACCGAGATAGAAGTCATTCTGGACTCTCTGAAGAAGGAACTGGAGGATACTCTGGACGAATTTGAGTCCGAAACACTCGAAGAAATACGGCACATCCAGAGAGTGCGGACAGCGTATCTTATCTCCATCTGGAAGCTGATTAAAGACGACTACTCTACTGCCGAGCAACAACTTGCGATGAAGTTTGCTGAAAGGTTCACTGGACAGGAGCTTGACACCGAGTCTGAGGCGATTCCAGCGAGGGAGGGTAGTAGCGTCGAAGATGGACAGAGTTCCGCCCACTCAGCGGGTGATGACGCATGATTGTAGAAACGGACTATCAGCAGAGCGGAGCAGGGAACCTTGTTGACTACATTCGGCGTGATCGCGAACAGGATGCGGGTGCGACAGTCGATCTTCGGAACCCAGCTGGACGAGAACTGTCGGACCCAGAGGTGGACCAATTTGTCGACAAGAGTCGAGAGTTCGGATTCCAGCGGCACCTGATCGTTTCACCAGATCCCACTGGGCAATATTCCCCAGAAGAGGTTCAGGCCAACACTCGGGAGGTAATGAATCAAGAGTTTGCTCGCCAGCCGACAACCGACTATGTGTACGCTGTCCACCAGAACACAGACTTTCCTCACGCACATGTCGCAGCCACTGGGAAGCAGGCAGAACTGGAAATGAATTTAGAAGATATCCGGGAAATGAGTGAACGGGCGGAAACCGCGTTTGAAGAACCCGCTCGAACACGCGACCCAACGGCTGCCGCTCGCGACGCCCCGGAGGACATTGGCCGGGTTGTGGATCAAGAAGCACGGGAACAATACCACGAGGAAGAACTGTCGCTGAATCCCGAAGCGGAAAAAGCGCTCAAGCGGGCGACTGAGAAGAGTCAGCAGAAGGAAGCCGGACAGCCCACGGCTGAGAACGAGCGCACTGAGAGAGAAACTGAGCCACTCTCAGAGCGTGCTGGGGAGAGACCAGAAGAGCAACCGGAACCTGAACGCGAACCCGAAGCCGCCCCCGAACGTGAGCGTGGGTGGTGGCAGTGAGTTCGAGTTCCTCTGCGCCACCAGGACAACGCTCCGGAGAGGTTCCGAATAGTCTCAAGTACGACAACGTCGTTGGGTTCGTCTGGGCCGGGTTCATGCTGCTGTTCCCGCCGATGATCGTCGATAGCGACAAGATCCTCCCGAAGCGGTTCTGGGCGTGGCGCTACATCTACCTCGGGTTCGGACTGATTAGCGCGGCATTCTTCTATGACGTGCTTATCGAGACCCCCAGCGTCGCACTGCTGTTCCCGTTCGCACATGTTCTGGCTGCGATTTCGGTCGGGACACTGTTCGCTGACTTCACCGTGCCCGGATTGTCGCTGCCGATGCTCTCGTACTCGACGACGGTGATCCTGTATGCTATCTCAATCGGCATCGTGTTCTCTGGGGAACTGCTCCGTCGGACCTCGCCGGAAATGCTCGCGATGAACCGGTGGGACCACGACGACGGAGAGTCCGTCGTCCCGCTGGAAGAGGTGTCTCACGAACACAACGAGGCTGAGATGCCGTTCACGCTCGATCAAGATGTCTCAACGGCCGTCGTTGGCGAGACTGGGAGCGGGAAGACGTCGATGATGAAGCTGCTGGCCTACCAGTTCCCATACTACAGTAACACGGCGGTCATCGCCCACGATACTGGTGAGGACTTCCAAGCATTCTACGAGGATCTGGGCTTCGAGGTTCAGCGCATCCGCCACGAAGATAGCGATGTGGTCTGGAATCTCTTCAAGGACGCCGATTCGGAGTCAGACTTCCGTGAGGTCGCCGGCGCGATCTTCGGTGAGGCCGACGGCCACGACCCGTTCCACCGGCCCGCCAAACAGACCTTCGCAGAGATGCTGATGTATCTCCATCTCAGTGCGAAAAAGAACAATCGCCGCCATGCGCTCTGCCACGCCGATATCGTCTCCTTGCTCAACGAGGGCCACATTGCCCTGAAAAAAGCCCTCGATGAGTTTGACCGGTTGGACTCGGGCCACATCGACCCTGACAAGGGAAAAGGTGCTCAGAACGTCTACCAAACGATCAAGGAGAACGTCGACCCTGTCTTCACTGGCGACTTCGGGGAGTACGGGGAGTTCTCGCTGCAAGAGTACATCGAGAACCCGGAAGGCCGAGTCCTCATCATCGACTCGAACCCAACGGAACTGGAAACGCTCGGGCCGATGTACCAACTGCTCGTAGACTGGTCGATCCGCTACTCGATGAACGCCTCGAATCCGACGGTCCACATCCTCGACGAGATTGACGCGCTGCCGGCGCTCACGCAGGTAACGAACCTGACGGCCCGGGGACGGAAACACAAGGCCCGCGCACTGGTCGGCGTCCAAACCATCGGCCAGCTCAAGGATACGTACAGTACCATCTCTGGGATTGTCGGCAACTGCCCGCAAGGAGTCTACTTCGGTCCGGGTGACACTGAGTCGACGGACTTCATCCTCGACGAACTCGGCGAGAGTCGGCAGTACGACCGCTCGGAGATGGTCTCGATGAGCCACCAAGGGCGCGGAGAGAACCCACGGACGCAGGCTCGGGACACCTACAAAGAGAAGGACAAGACGCCGATCACCTCTGGTCTGCTACGAGACTTCCAGCCCGGCGAGTGCGTTGCCGTCTCTCGGACGACGTGGGTCCACGGCCAGTCCTACGAACTGGCGGATATTCGCGATAGTCTCCCGGAACAGGGTGCGGAGTCACCGGGCAGTTCGGAACCAGAACCTTCCGAGGACGACACCGAACTGGAAGATCATGATAGCTGGCTCGCGCTCGCTCAGTCGCAACTCGGGGAATTGGTTCGTGAGTCGGACAATGAGACTGAAGACGACGACTCCAACAACAGTGAGCCAGATCGTGACCCTGACATCGAACCAACTGTCGACGCGACAGATGGGTTGGGCGACGACGATTCGAGCGACCCACTCGACCAGACAACAACAAACACTGCTGTCACGTCTCCGGACGAAGATCACACAGAATTATCAGATTCAGAGGATCTATCTAGTGGTTCAGATCAGGGCCAGCAGTTGCCCGATAACGACGGGGACGACTCACCCAATCCGACCACAGATCCCAACAGTGACGTGACGGAGCCTGCTGAGAAAGAAGAGAGTGAATCACCCGATGAATCAGATATGGAGGGTGATACTGACGAGAGTGAAGATCGGGACGAGACTGAGTCAAGAGAGGAGCGACATAGACCATCTGAGTTCATGTAACCCATATCAATTAGCCCGCCTTCTAAACCTAAGAATTTCTATACATTTCTATTTCTGTGACGTCGTGGTGCTACTCTTCAAGTTGGTAACTGGGTACTGTCGAGACTGCGGTATTCCAATTATATCAGAGAAATTGAAGTTACTTTATTCCGACCTATCTATATACGAAATCGCAAGACGGCGGCGGTTATTTGCTGATCTGAATCACGGTGAATCACTCAAACTCTACAGTGAATTATCGCAAAATCGCAAGACAGCGTGGGTATGAATCGTGCAAAATCCGACACAGACTACACTCTTTACCTTGCCGTGCATATCCCGGCGGGAGCGCGAGAAGCATAAGCAAAAATTCATAAGATATAGAACATAGAAGTAGGTGGTTGATCGCGGAATCCTACCAGAGCGAAGATTGGCAGACTCACCCCTTCAAGAGAACCTATTAGGAGAAGGATATGTATCCCACAACCCGGGACCCCCATCGTGACTTGGACACAGTGGGCAGCCCTCACATGAGGCCGTCCGATCTCACTGAGTCACGCGAGTGACCGACTCACCGATGTCCAGCGCCACGCCGGTCACGGTCCCATCCGAACTGAGCCAGAGCTGGCAGACCCACGCTCGAGTTGCACTCGCTCCGAGCCTTCATGGCGCACAACTCGCCACTCACTGACTGAGGTCCACACCACCTTGTCCGGAGCTTTGTATCTGAATCCTAACAGCTCAAACTCACGTTGCTTTCGTCGAATTCAGCTATCGTAATTTAGAGCGGTATTCAGCCGGGACCCGGACAGTTCTCGGCAGGGATCGCGCCCGCTACTGCAGGCACGATTGGACCGGCGTGAGGCGCGCGACGCGCCGAGCGCAGCGCCCCGTCGTCCGAGTGAGCGCACGCGAACGAGGACACGACAGACGAGCATCGCGAGTCTGTCAGTGGCGTCGCGCGCTGCCACGACCCACCAGTTACCAGCCTCAGTTGCGCCCCGGCCGGCAGACCCACGCCTGCGACATAGCCGTGAGTCCGTGGGACTGCTCTCCCCAGATGCCAGCTGGGTCCCCCTACCTACCCGGAGCTTTTTGAGCGATGACGGACAAGTCTGAATCGCACTGTTCTCATGTCACAGCCACACCTTTCCCCAGAGCAACAGCCATCCAACCAGCGTCAAATTCCGAGTATCGAAGCGATTGGGCCAGTCGTCGATGAAGTGATCGACATTGCCCGGCGAGAACTCGATGCACCGCGGTCAGTGAACATTAAAACATGGGAAGATCGCGAGTTCTTGGTTCGTGTTAAACACGGCACTGCACCGGGTGTGAACACCCGGTATGGGTACGAGACAGCAATCCAGTATCACAGTGATCGGGAAACCGTCGAAGCCTTCCTGATCGAGGAAGACACCCACACTGATGAGTCAGAACGACTACTGAAGATGGAGCTCGGGACAATCCCTGACCCAGTCGACGAAAAAATTGCGGAGTAGGCGACTCGGCTTACTTGTCTACCAGATCTCGATGACAGCCCTCGCAGACTTGATCGTACTCCTCATCTCGCTCTGAGTCGTAGAAGGACCCCGCGCGAAACCTCACGGGATTGTACCGAGTGTTGAACGTCTCCTCACACCGCGGACATTGAACCTCTCCCATTTGAAATACCACCTCCCGGCGGCCCTGAGTTGGCCGCCACCTGGCTGCGGCCACACAAAATTGAAGCTGAGTACCGTCTGGGATACCGGGCCCAGACACCGACTAACCAACACCGTCCGGGATTTCACCGGTTCTGTTGGTTAGAACAGCGAAGAAACCGGCAGTTGGTCACGTCGCTCGAAGGAGACCACACTCTGCACAGTACTCCTCGACTAATGCGATGGCTCCAGAAACCGTTGGATGTGGGAGGGCGTTCTGAGAGATCGCCCACGCGCCACAGTCGCCGCAAGCCCCCTCTGAGTCAAGAGAGAAGGCGTCCGCTGCGAACTGTGCGTGCTCGCAGTTAGCGCGTTTCCGCCTTTTCTGCGCCGTCCTACTTGGCGTACCCATTTCCGGAGAGTAATCTTCATTTTCGTTGCAGGCACTGCATTCCGCGGAAGCCCACGATGCCTGGATGGCACTGCCATCGTGGGTAACGAGCTTGTAGGCTGTCTCTTGGACGTCAAGGCGAAACGCAGCAGCGTACTGGTTCGACTCTGGGTGAGGGATTCGTTCGACTTCTTCATCTGCGGTCAGCTGCTCGATTGGATTTTCAGCCGGCTTGTTAGCTGACATTATGCCCTCTACATGTAAACGAGAAGTCATAAAGTGCCGTGCAAGCCGATTTTTCGCAGGCCAACGCATAGACAAGCGACAGACTGGCGAAAGAGTGGTTCCCGCCCCCATCCCGGTGGTAGGCCGGGATCGCGCCCGCTACTGCAGGCACGATGGACCGAAGCGAGACGCGCGATAGCGCCGAGCGCAGCGCCCCGTCGTCTGAGTGAGCGCTAGCGAACGAGGACACGACAGACGAGCATCGCGAGTCTGGCGGTGGCGTCGCGCGCTGGTACGCTCCACCTGCCATCTAGTCCAGTAGCTCCCGGGCCGGCTGGCCCACGCTTACGCACACACCAGAACATCAGCGGTCCCGTAGCCACCGCCAGACTGACCCACGTCGACGCGCCGTTGCGGTGGCGCTCCAGTCCGTGCGCGCGGCCGTCTCGCCGCCGCCCGGCTCGCCGGTGGCGGCGGCGAGGCCGCGTGCGCGAGCACCGTCGCACCGCCCGAGGAAGCCCCCGCTCGATGGGGTGACGCCCGCGCTATCGGGCGTCAGTCTGCGGAGTGGGCGATACCGCGATGGGTGGCAACCCCATGCTCAGTGTCGAAGAGGTCCGAACACTCGGGACAGCGAGCCTTCCCGAGAGTCACGGCGACCGCGCGGTCAGTGTCCCGCTCGTTGGCCCACTGGTGGGTGTCCGACTCTGCTTCCCACGACGCCGCCGTTCGGCTTTCGCCGGAGGTGCCAAAAGCACAGCCAGCGTGTCCGGTGGGCGCGGGACCGTCGCCGCGCTCGATGATGCACATGAGCGTGTCGCTCGTGACTGCCACCGTCGCCATGCCGTTATACTCGTCTGGCTTGCCCCCGGAGATTCGCACCCGGTCGCCTTCGTGGAGGGTGCGGACCATTTCGCCGCCGTGCATGGACTTGCCCCAGACCGTGACCTTCGCGCTCGTACCCTCGTCGTCTTCGAGGTACAGCACTTGGTACTGATTGCGGGCGTCTGGCTCCTCGATGATGTGGGTGACTTCGCCTTCAACGGTACACTCGTAGCCGTAGGGCGAGACATCCGCGATTGGCGTGGGTGATTCCAGTTCGTCGCGGGCTTCCGCAAGCACGGTAAAGGACGCCTCATACAGGTCGTTGCAGTCGCCCATCTGGCCCGAGACTAGGGCCGCGAGTCGGCGGCCCGCCGCGGCCTGCGACAGACTGGTCTTGTCTGCGAGCGTTGCGGCCTGCTGGTTGACTCGGGCCAGCGTGTCGCGGTCCATCCACTGCCGGGGGTCAGCCGGCGAGCGGAACCCGTCGGCACGTTCCGTCTCGGCTTCGGTGAGCTGGCGAGCCGAGGCTTCGCGGTCGGGACCGTCGACGTGAGCGCGTGCGACCTCGGAATGTCGGGCTTGCTCGGCCTCGCGTGCGTGGCGCTCCTCTTGCTGTTCCAGAGTTTCGCCAAAGTATCGGTCCGGCCCCACCTCGGTCGAGCGGGTCCAGTCGTATGCCTCCTCCTGACGGGCGTAGTAGTTGCCACGGCTATCGCTCCCTTTGTTCATCCGGAAATCGAGTTCGTCGCCGTTCTCGGTCTCTGCGACCTGCTCTAGAAGTTGCTCGGGACCGCCCTCAACGTGGGCCGAAAGGGTAACCGTCTGGTTGCTTGCCGATGCTTTCTTACCGCTGGAATTGGTAGCGTACATTGTCTTTCTGGCACCACGGAAAGACACTTGTCGGGTGCTGTAACACCCGATTTCTGCGGCGTGAAACTGCTTCGTGAGCGCCGCGTGCGTCGTGCCTTTCCGTACTTAATGACACGGGTGCATTTAACCTAAAGCTAACGGACAAAATGGATTGTTTCAAGTGCAATATTCGGGTGTCTGAATGGTTTCTAAGCGGTGTATTGAGTTTTCGTCTTTGAGGGAAATTGGTATATAAAGAGCGGTGTGGGTTTGACACCCCGGCAGGCGGTCCCATCGTGTGCGGTTGCGGTGAGCCAGCATCCCGCGCGGCCAAGCGAGTGCCGGATGGGTGAAAGCCCGGCAGCGCAACGGAGTGAGCAGCCCGGAACACAGGGAGCGCAGCGACCGTCCTCGTTCCGGCGAGGGAGCGCCGGCCGCGAGGGTTCCTCATCCAGACCGCGCGCGACTCTGACGCGTGCGTCGACTACTGCTGTGCTGCAGTAGTCGGGTGGGACTGAAAGGGGCACGCCGCTGGCGCTTGTTGGAGTCGGTTCAGCGGCCCCTATCCGAACGGAGTGAGGATATGTCGCTGAGCGACCGCCAGCGGCGTGGGGCTTTCAAGGTGTGCTGGTCCGACACCGCACTCGTCGTCGCGATACTGTTTGCAGTGGTTCCAGTCCAGCATGCCCCAGCAGTCTCATAGCAGTCAGTAGTACCTCCGAAGTTAGTGCTACGAGTTCCGCCGCTAGCAGTGCCGTGATTACTACTGTCTGTACTGTTGCCTCCCCCTAGACCGTCACGAGTGCCACACCACTCGACTCCAGACATAGCAATGCCAGAACCCTTCCCCCGCCATACACGCGATCCTTCCAATCTGGACCCGTTTCGTCCCTTCTCCGTTCCGGCTTCGGAAAGAGCGAGAGTGCCGCCCAGTGGCGGCTGCCCGGGGGCAGAGCGCACACCAGCCAGCCATCCGTTCCTGCCCGGCCCGTCAGTCCCACGCTGACACACGCTCGTCTCTCGCGTTCTCAGCCGCCCTGCCAGCCCAACGCTGTTATCCACCAGCCGTCCGTCTGTTTCGCCCGGCTGTCTGCCCCACGCTGCAAGTGGTCAACTGCCAGCGCAGTGCAGTCGTGTCCCTTGCGTCTCTAAGCGTGGTCGGGGTCTCAATGTGGGCGTCTTCTGCGTCGGGGAGTACTAAACAGAAGGGATGGCGACGATCAGACTAGCCGAAAACGCTCTCATAAGTCATCATCGTGGACCAGATTTGGACCTACGAATCTGGTGATCGAGTTAACGTCGCTATCGAGCTTGAGTCGGTGAGTGAGGCCAATGAATTGGCTGGAAAAGTCTGGATTGTCTAAGCACCGTTTAGTCCAGCGATCGGACCAAAGTATCTAATCCTCAGAGAGCCCACCCAGTTCTCAGGCACTGAATGACTATGTCGAAAGCCTCTGTGAACTTCGATAAGCAATCACTGCTGTCGAGGCTGACGCCCAAAGATAGGTTAAATCATCGAATAGTAGAGTGGGAATGCTATCTAGAGACTAAACTACCGTATTTCAGCAAGAATCTTACCCATACCGTCGGCATCTAGCTCGGCATCGTCGAGCCATTTTTGTAGCTGCTTTCGTCCGTAGAGAGTGACGTCTGAGTTGTCGGCGGCTTCTCTAGCGCTGTTGGTGTATTGTGAGGTGGTGACTACAGCGGCAGTATCGAATTCGTATTCTGGGTTCCGCACTGTGGCACCGGTGTATATTTCTTGAACTGCGCTGTTACCAACCGGGTTCTGTTTATCGTAAGCTTTTGCTTGAATGCCGACTGTCTCCGATTCACGAAACCAGACGACGTCGACGCCTTGGTCACCGGAAGCTTCGGTGACCTGGGCTTCACCATCGACTCGACTAAGAATCTCGGCGAGAATGTGTTCGAACTCGTATCCAGAAACAAGTTCCAGATCGGTGAGATCCATGTACCGGGGGGAACGAGCAGACGAATTCCTTGAAATGCTATCGTAGGCAGTAACTCGTTCAAGCTCTTCACGCACAATCGCGACGGCGCGGCCATGAGGGACCTCTCTGTCCCAACGGTCTTCGATGAGCGCCTGTGCTTGGGCGTTGACAGATGCGTCAGTCGTCTCTAAGAATTCCGCAAGTGAGTCCGAAGTTTGGAGTTGGTCCTTGAGAGTGTGCTGGTCGGTCATTAATAATCCCAAATAAGCTGTTTTAGCATCCCTGCGCTGTGTCGATGAGCTTCTTCGTCAGATTGGATATCAAATACGATCAGTTTGTTGCGGCCAAGCAGTTGCTTTCCAAGAATCACCATGTACCTCTCGTTCCTTCCAGCCTTCACTGAGCGAAACTCTTCGACGACATTTTTTGGAATCTTTTCAGTGTCTGTCTCACCTATTGAACGACAGGCAGAGCACCATCCGTCATCTAATTCGTTGCTGGCGTAAGCTATGTCACAGGAACTGCAAACCTTGCGATGGGACTCACACACCTGCCCGGAGCCGACGATTTTCATGTTGCGATGTTCACTGCATAAGGCTTCGTTGCCGACTGAGCAGTGGACTACGTGCGTACTGCAGAAACCACGGCCGGTTTGCTCTAACTCATCAGAACACGGTGTGCAGTACTCGATGTGGGTATCGCAGAGAGTGTCACCGCACGTGACACAGGCATCACCGTGGTCGGAACAAACGCTATCTCCACATTCGTTGCACTGTCTGACGTGCGCTTGACAACGAGTGGATCCACAATGGTCACAGGACTCAGTATGAGTGTCGCAATGATAGGTATCGCAGTCTGTGCAGTGCGTTAGATGCGTGTCACAGTGGAATTCGCCACAGGTATCGCATGCTTCACCACACAACCGGCACTCTGTACCGCCACAGGCTTGACATACCTCACTGTGGTCAGCACAGATCGGTGAGTTACAGGATGAGCATGTCTGCCGACAGTCGCTGCACACGGGCTCCCAGCAAATTTCGCACTCAGAGAATGTAGAATCTCTTTCACAGGCGTCGCAGTACGATAACCCGCAACTACGGCAGGTTGTCGCGCATGGATCACCCACGAGATGCCCATTCACACACAACTGTGGTAGGACTCCATTGGTGAGATCTTGTGAGCAGACTTCACAATCCAACCCTTGGAAGTCATCGGTAGCGGGGAGATACGACACTTCAATGTTCTGCTCAGTGTGTGACGATTTTATTTTCAGTGCCAGTGTGCCACGGGCATACGTGACTTCGGTGACGCCGAGCAATGACACATCAATGTCGACCTCATTCCGTTCGATTACTTCATCAATTTCTTGACTCTCCTCTGAATCTAATTCGCGTTTTTTCTCCTGTACCTCCCCCTTGAGCTGTTCTAACTCTTGTTCAGCTTCCTTTCGGTTCTTGATGTACCTGCGACGCGTCTCATCCTTTCGCGCTTTTCGGCGCTTTTTCTTCCATTTTTGAATTTCTTTCTCTTGCTCACTGATCTGGCTATCAAGCTCGCTCCGGCGTTGTTCGTACCAGTCACTAATTTCAGCTATCCGTTCGCCCGCAGTCTCATCAGCCTCTTCGCGAATATCGGAGACGATAGGCCTCGAGCGGTCAATTACCGCCTGCTGTGCTTCCTCAAAGGCCTGTTGAACCTTCCTCTGGGAGATATCGCGTGCGGTGTGTTCGTTGTTCTGTTGGAGGAGTTGCGGGAGATGTGCCGTGAGCCGGGCAGTAAGGTCTGGGAGCCGAGCCCCGTTCTCTGGGTCAACCGTCACGGAAAACATCTCCTCAGTGTGGAACGATGAAGGTGTCTCGAACTGCACTTGGAAATGGAACGCCAGCGCAAAGTCGGATGTTCGTTTGCTGAAATCAGTGACGCTCACACTCAACGACGATTCTTGCAGTACTAATGGAGATTTGACCTGTAATTCGTCTTCAGTTAAACGCAATTGTCCAACTGTGCCCGGTTGCTCCACTAAATCCAGGAGCGCTGAAAACACACGCGTTCCTGGTTGGACGAGCAGGTCACCAGCGCCTAATTCGCGATCTGCGGGGTCGAATACAAGGGTGCCGTTTTCACGGTCCAATCGGTTAGCGAGTTCACGTGGGAATGTGACCTGCCACTTTGCACTGTTAGATTCGTCAACCTCTGCACCGTAGTTTTCCAGTACTGTCTTTGTGAAACGCTTGATATTGACGCTATTCAGGATTGAAGTATCTACTTCTGAGTTCATACGTCCCTCCGCATCACAGCGTTCAGAATCTGTGACCGCAGATAATTTGTGTAGAGATATCTAGAGGTCATGCCTTGTTATCTCCTGTCTCAAAGCCGTCGAACACTTCTTCGTTAAACTCTTGAGCTTTCTTTGCGGCCTCTTTGTCCTCTTTGAGGTCAACAGCCATGTCTTCAAAGTTATTCTCAAGTTCTTGCTCTGAGCCGGCTTCAATGAGTTGTTGGAGGACCTCCTGTTCGAACTGCCCACTGGACTGCTCTCGCTCAGAGAGAATTTCCTTTAGCCCCCCGACAGTTTGGTGGAAAACGTCGATTTTCCCGTAAAGCTTTTCCAGAACGTAGTCTTCTACCGTCCCCTCCAACGCGAGGTTGTATACGTAGACGTCTCGGTCCTGACCGATTCTATCGATGCGTCCAATCCGTTGCTCAACGCTCATCGGGTTCCAAGGGAGATCGTAATTGATGATCACGTTGCAGAACTGAATGTTCCGACCTTCGCTAATTGAGTCGGTGGTGACGAGGACACCCCCACGTTCCCTGAATCGCTGAATCTGGTTGTCTTTCTCTTCGCTTGACAATGATCCGCTCACACGGTGTACTGGGACATCGTTGCCGCCAGCGCCTGCATGTAGCGCGTCCACGATAGCGTCTTGTGTGGCGCGAAATTGGGTAAATACGATTGTCCGACCAGTATCCATCCGCTGGTTTACACTACGGATAATTTCCAAGAGCTTCTCCTGCTTCGTGGTTCGGTCGATTTGCCGTGCCTGCTTTGCAATTGAGAGGAGCTCATCGCGCTCTTGACCTCGCACATCTCGTCCATCACCGTCCAACCATTTTTCAACAGTACTGAGAACCGCCCACGGTGAGCTCACAACCTCTTTCTGCAGCATCAGCATTACGAGGTGCTGTCCGGCCTGTTTTGAGTAGTGATTTTTTACATAGTCTGTGACAGCACTGTACAGGGATTGCTCCTGCCGACTGGGTTTGAATGTCTTTGTCCGCACTTGGCGATCGGTGAAATCAATCGCGGTGTCCCCACGCTTGTGACGAATCATCACTGACCGAAGTTGGCGGTTCAGTTCGGCAGCATTTTGCACCCCGTCGGAATCGTCGTTCGGAAGATATCGCCGTTCAAATTCACTCTCGGTGCCAAACAGCCCGGGCTGAATTAGATTTGTCACATTATATAGGTCTGTAATGTCGTTCTGAACGGGTGTTGCAGTAGCGAAAAAGGCATATTGATATTCGATGTCGTCTACGAAGTCGTAGCGGTTGGTGTCTTGGTTACGCAGATAGTGTGCTTCGTCGACAATTAGTGCGTCCCATGAACGCTTCTGAATCTCGTTGGCATAGGAATCCCGCTTTGCAGTGTCAATGCTGGCCACGATTTTATCATACTCATTAAAACCTTCGAACCCATCATCATAGTTACAAACAAACTCAAGTCCGAACTTTTCACGCATCTCTTTCTGCCATTGCGTCGCGAGCTGTGCTGGTGTGAGGATTAAGAACGTATCATGAGCCTCACGAAACACCATCTCTTTCAGCACCATCCCAACTTCAATCGTTTTTCCCAACCCAACCTCATCTGCAAATAGTGCTTTTCCGTCCATCTGGAACAAAGCTCGATGTGCGGCGTCCAGTTGATGTTCCAGCAGCTGGACTTGATCCGAAATCTCTTCGAGAGATTGTAGCTCTTGTTGGCTTTGTGCGATTGAAAGTCGGTTTGCTTCGATATTAAGCAGATGGTCTGAAAGATCTTCGTCAGTCGATGTGCCGATCTTATCGAGTATGTCGGGGGAGTCTTCTAACTCGAAAGTGGTGTCGACGAGCGATTGGTCGTCTGTTGCCATCTAATTACGATATAGAATCATTAGGTGGAATTATAAGTTGTGGCTGGGAATGTCACCTCGATTGCATTTCCCGGTCCTATACCCCTCTTATCGGCTGTAACTTAATTTAAGCTCAACTGCTAGGGGGAGGTCTTTTTATATACCGGCCACTGTGAGAGCGTTTGGATATTCGCAGCCACTGGGTGGGGCTGCCGTCAGTTGAGACAGGGCACCTATTTGCCGCCGTGTGGTTGGCCTTGGAAGACCTCACCACTGGTCTGCGCCTGTCGGTGCTGGGCACGAACGTCTGGTTGGTCGTCGGCTTCGGTATCTGAAGACTGTTCGTCGACGGACTGCTGGTCAGTGCTCATGATCGGAAAACCTCTCACCCGGCAGGGGGTCACAAAATTGGTCCTAATACTGCCGTCAGGCTAGCATCGCTACAGTTCCATGCGCTTGGAATGAATTTCCTACAAATGTCGGAGTAGCACGTAGCTACAAGTCCTTGGTCGTCAACTACTCGCTTTGTGGAGGACTTAGACTCCCGATTGGAAGAATTTGCCAGTGAGATACAGAGGCTGTCCACAGATGCTGAACACCCGAAAACTGCATTTGAACTATTGGGGGTGGGGCAGTACGAAGACGCTTGGCAGTCATATCTCCAGTACTTTTTGACCCCAGACCAAACACATCAATTTGGAGGGGAATTTCTGAGGCGGTTCTTCAGTCTTCTCAGTAACAACGAGGTGATGTCGTTTTCACCTCCAGAGGCAGGCCTCCGGCCAGACCAAGGTATTGAGGTCACAGCGGAGCGTCAATCTTCAGACGACAATCGGCCTGATCTCATCATCACAAGTGGCTCCGAGTGGTTCCTTTGTATCGAACTGAAAGTGCATGCCTCAGAAGGAAGAGGAGACCAGCCCCAGACCATCCGGTATGCCAACGACGAACACATCGTTCCTGATGGGGTTTCAGCCTATGAGGACGGGGATTTCATTTATATTAAACCGAGAGAAGCTACACCTCCGGCTTCAGCGTCATTTTCGGACCTCGCTTGGGGGGAAGTCCAATCGGTCGTTCAGGATACGCTGGCAAATATGACCGAATACGCCCCGGCACGAACAATCGCACAGCTCTCAGACTTCTCGACGCTCATCGATTCTCAGCTATCCATGACAGAAATAGACGAAGATACACGACAGCGCAAAGACCTCTACTTCGAGTACCGCGACGAAATCACCGAAGCCGAGAATGCCATCGAAACGTTCGTAAAGAGTACTTTACAGCAGAATTGGCGACAGGCACTAGAGGGAGCGTACAAGCCAGGCAACGATCAAGAAATAGAGTGGCAGTACGGCGCCATCGGAAAGGGATACGGTCAAGTTCGCACCCCTCGCTGGGTGTCGGCCAAATCCGGTTCAGAGGAACTCGATATTCACTGGGAGCACAAACCTACAGAGGACGACTTCACGAAGGGGCAGCTTCGGTTCATACTTGAACTGGAGGAGCCAGACCGCTCAACAATGGACAACGACAGCGGCGAACGGTACCAGCAATTTCGAAGCGATATTCTCGCCCAAATTGAAACTGCAATTCAGCCGGCTGAGAACCCACGCTGGGAGGAATTAGATGTCTCTCCAGGCCGGTCGCAAAAGAAGTTAGCTCGATTCGTATATGAGTACCAGCCTGGTGATGAGAACGGGTACTATCAAAGCCTTCAGTTCGCATTAGAAGACTCAGAACCGGTCTCCCGACTTGTGACGGAAATTCTGGACGCCGAAGACTACACGCGATACTTGAAAGAGTAGACAAGCACAGGTCACGTCGAACATGAGGTTCAGGGTTACATGACCTCCTGTCGACTTAGTGACTGTAGCGTCATGAGGCATACATGAAACGCATTTACTGTGGGATGTCGTTGCAGTGAACAATGCCCTTCATCGCGGTTGACCCTGTTGACAACCGACCCCGGATTCCAGTCGGTGTTGGTGATGATGAGGGGGTCCAGTGCCCTGTTTGTCAAGACGCCCTCCGCGTCCGGGACGGACCCAGTATTGCCCGGCATTTCTATCACCCACCGGACTCAGACTGCTCAGGAGAGTCGCCGCTCCATCTTCGGATGAAATCAATCGCAGTCGACAAAGTTCAAAAGGAGTACCCAGATGCGACCGTTCACGTGGAATTTGTAACCGACGAAGTACCCCGACGTGCGGATGTCTTTGTGGAGTTCGAGCACCCGAAGCGACCACTTGGTAGTGGCATCGCAGTTGAGGTCCAGTATCAAAACGAACAGAAAGACTTCGTCGAGACGACCGCCAGCTATCTTGATGGCGGATGCAGTGTTATCTGGTTGTTTGAGGAGAACTATGTCGGTACACACCCAGACTACGAAGATGTCGAGTTACCCGAACCATTGCCTGTGTGGCCGTTCGGTGTTCCCCACGGTGAGCCAGAATCGCCCGACACGCCAATCCCAGACTACCTTGGTGTGACAGAAAGTGAACTGATAGAAGCGCTGCCAAACCATGTCGATGGACAGGTAACGCTGACTGATTTCCCTGCTACGCCTGAAGAGGAGGAAGAAGCCGACCCGCTACCGGAGTGGAGTCGAGAGAAAGCATTGCGACTTAGCCTTTCAGTGGACTGTCCTGGTGTTCAGGCAGTACATCGAGCGTGGCTTGAGGGAAAGATCCAACATGAGATCAAGTCACATCGAGGAACCCTCGAAGACCGCCGGGACATAGTCGAATCGGAAGCGCGTACCACATACTTCTCACATCGGTTTACCCGAGACGATGGGGATACGTTCGAACTCAGCGTTGGTGTGACATCATCTGAGAACGGTGAATTGATTATTCGAAGCTACAGCGGAACAGGGGAGAATAAACTTAGATCACCAGCTGGCACGAGTATCGCGACATCACTGACGGAGTTTGCAATGGATATCTGTTATGTACTCGAGTGCATCGATTCTGCAACTACAGAAGAGTGGTCCAAACAAATCGATTCAAAGCTGTGCGAATTGTGTTATGTAGTCTCTCCAGCCAGCACCGAAGCAGCCAGCGTTAAGTTAGAGGGTGAAAACAACACCATGGAACTGCCATTTAGCCAGTCCCACAGACAACCACTTCTGGAACTCTGTGCGAAGGTTCGACTCTGGCATGATTGTCAGCGTGTGCAGCTTTGATCGGTTGTTAGATCACGTTAGCTAAACGAGTAGATGAGTTGGAGTCGGCAATTGAACGCACTAACGATGTGATTGCTATGCTTGTCGCCGGGAGGTCTCGCCAACCGACGAGGTAATTGCTGGGGGAGCCATCTGGATCTCCCTCTGAGTTTGACTCTGGTGACACAGCTTACTACATCACGTTGAGCTTGGACCGTAGTTGGCCGCTCGTTGAGCGCATTAGCTTGTCATCTGGCTAAGAATCCCTTCGAGCTCATCGAAACACGTCAGGATTGGCAGTTAGACAGTGAGCTACTCGGGGTTCGACCGGTCAGAACTTTCCATCACAAGCCGGACAGGTGGGTTCGTCACCATCTGTTGACGGCACCACGCTGAGCTGGCAGTAGTCACACCACAACCGTCGCTCGTGGGTCCCATCTGGTGTGTTGTGGGTCATGACTGGGCATACGTCCGTTGGAGGCAAGAGTTTCACTGCTGGTTAACCAACACACTAAGGCCGGACATCTCCGTGTTGGTTAATTCGGCATCGGCGAGGGGTGTCGATTCAAAAAACTGCATTACTGGCTGGTCGATGACACTTTCGAGACGGTGATGCTGCACCATATGTACAGAGACTCCGCATGAAAAGACAGTCATACGGTTACTGTGTGATCTATCGGTCTATTCAGATGTCGTTGTGTGGCCGTGTCCGTGTTGGCTGGGTCCCAGACCAGATTTCTATGGATCTTGAGTTGCTGGTGGCCGATTTCTTCGATTGTCATCGGAGCGGGGACGAGTGAGGCAGTAGTTCCGGAGTCCAACGTCTCGGCGACACATGATTTCGAGGAGCGTTTCGGTCGTTTGGTCAGCGACGTAGGTGGTGCCTTTTGGCTCGAGCCGCCAATTGATCGGCTTGCTGAAAAAAGCGGACATCTTCGAGATAGTTGATCCGGCACTGGACCGAGCCCCGATTCAAGGCTCGCTCGAAGTGGCACCGGTGCCGGTCGATGAGTTCATTGGGTGTCGGCTGTTGACTCGAGGCTTGCATTGAGTGTCTTGACGTAGCTTGTTGCGCCACCGAACATTGGGACGAAACTCCGAAGCCGCTCAGGTGGCATCTCTGGCTGGTATTTTGGAGTTCAGTACCTGATCTTTGGGACTACGCAGTTGTGGAAGGAGTCTGGGAGATAGGGCATCTGAGTTCACTGTTAGATAGTTAGAAAGTACTGAGAGAACAGACAGACACTTGTTATCAAGTCATTAGGTTTAGTAGTCATCTAATCGTAAAAAGTTAATTACTATAGTAGAATTAAATAAACGATGACTGATCTAGAGAATCTCAAATATCACCTGCAAAAGAAACAGGACTTCTTGTTCGGCGAAACCCGTTCAATAAATTCACCTGAGGATACTACCTTGCTTCCCGAGCATAAGTCATATGTTCAGCGGATAACGGATGCGGTCCCAACCCACGATATCGTAATCCTTGTCGGAGCACAAGGAACCGGGAAAACAACTGCTGCATATCAGGCACTCTCTACACTTTCTGAACAGGAATATACAGTATCAATTCCCGCACTGGGCAACATCAGTGCTGCCGGGGAAAATGAAATCACGTACTTAAGCTATCTCACCGGGGAAGGCGAAGGAGCCGCGAAGGACATCGTACTCAGAGGGGTACGGTCCAGCCTTAACAACCAAAACAAAACTCTGGTACTTGAATACCGAGCAGAACTCGCTAAAGGGCTTATTCCAGATATCCGGAAAGAATGGCCGTCGCTCCTTGACTCTGAGCGTGTTTGTATGATCGACTTCCAAGCGGCCTCTAGGCAAAGTGTTGCAGAGCAGTTGGCTAAACGTACCCTCTCAGTCCCAGAGCAAGAGGCTGGTTCGGATCTTGTTTCTACGATTGTTGAACGTGGTGGCCAGTTGCCAGTGCTAACACTCGCTGCAGCGCGGTTATCGTTTGATACTGACTGGTCTACGGACAGTGTTGACGTTACCAAGACAATCGATGAGAATCTGATTGAAACGCACATTCAGCGTGATGATGGAACGGGAGACTTTCTTGGCCCGCTGGAGGTGCTAGCTATCACTGGCAACATCAACTTCGAAACCTATGCAGACATCGCCGATTTGCCGCGAAACGATATACGAGTGCTTTCTGAGGTTGAAGAGCTTGTTATACGAGACGAACACGAAGGCGAAGTTGCACTTCGGTCATCACTCCTTTCACGCGTATTGATCCGACGTGTGCTTGCCGACGACCAGCGCCGGACAGAACTCAGTTCACTCCCAGAGGAGCACAGCGAACTTCGCCACAGTGTTGAGCAGGTGGTACGGGAGTTTGTCATGGTCGCCACTGCTGCTCGCGAGCGTGGGGCCGAAGAAGACATCACGGAGCCTGCAGTTGAGTTCATCAGTCAGTGGATTCAAGCGGCCAAGCGGTCGGCAGCCACCAAGCAGGAATGGGGCGCTATTGCAGGTGCAATCGATATCTGTGCACGGCATCGGCTACCGGTTTCGCCAGCAGTATTCACAGACCAGGTTCCTGAACTGATGGAGGGCTACGAACGGTACGCTACGGAAGGCAATTTCAACCCACAGTTCGCCCCCACTGGAAGTAAGGTCGCTGCCAACAATCTCGGGCAGTTGTTCCTGTCGTGGTATCGTAATCCATCTGCGGTGGGTGATACTGATCAGGATGACATCACCGATGCAACGATGGGACTGATCGAGATTGGAAAACAGGAGGGAACTGGTCCGTCTCCGATCGAATTCTGGAAAAATGTCTTCGGGCAAGCGGTACGCTCTGCGACATATGGCGACCCGAACAATGATACAGACGAGATTGACGGATTAGAACAAGTGCTACTCGGAGAAGTGACTGACTCGTCTACCGGACAGGCAAAATATGGTATTCTCTCTGAAGTAGACGCAGATTCCCAAGAACAGCAGCGCGACGAAATTGTGTTCAAATTCTGGGCAGCAGCGACAGCGAAGATATTTCACGCACATCAGCACGAAACAGATCTGCTTGAGCGTTGGATGGCGTTCTCTACCGATCGAGCAGTTGCAATTGCTGAAAGCGAACTGGAGTACTATGAGCCACAGAGCTTTTTAGTGGACTACTATGTCCGAGTAGCTGTTGAACTCGAACAAATGGCTCCAGATGATGGGCAGTTTCCGTCTGGAGCGCAGATATTCAAGAAAGCGCTCTCGTCCAGCATTGGGACAGGTTCAATCGAGATGACCATTGACGAGTTCACAGAGAAAGCGGACTATCATCTCGAAGAAAATATCGGAACCAGATTGTAATCAGGCTGTTTCCTTCTAAACGCACAAACGCTATGACAGGTCAAATCCCCGTTCGGGGGTTACAAAATAATAGAAATCGACACGGATGAACATAGCAGTTCATCCTAAGAGGGGTAGATTGATTTCTTGAATTTAATCTGAACTTGACGTCAACGACGGAGTATAGACCATGCATAAAGTCCGGTGACAGTTTACACTGTACTACGCTGATTCTTTGCGTGATCGATATTCTTGACAAGCAAGGATTGATCCGAACTTGAGGCAATCAGTTCATGTAGAAGCGCATGCCGTTTTCCTCAAGAATATACTGGATTTAATATGATTCGGGAAGCTAAATTATAAATAACTCATTGTTAGCTCTAAGTTAATTTCATATTACTACGGATTATATCAGGCTAGCGGATAACGCCACTAGACTCTAAATCAACGAACGCGTCTGTCACTAATTCCTCAAACCCATCTCCAACCTCTGAGGTTGTCCCAAGGTGAGCAATATTAGCAAGCCTATCATGCAACTCTGGGTAATCTTTGCGTAGATTTACTGATGCGAATTCTTCAAACTCGAAGGCTTTGAACATCCTCTCGGTTCCGCTAGTGCCTTCGAGAGTCATGAATCTGACACACGGTGGACTAATGCGCCCGATAACCGTTTTTTCGTATTCTTTAGTATGAATCACTCCATATCCCCCGTGCTCGTTAATTGTCAGAAGATTTTCTGTGAAGGTTTTTGCAGCAGCCTGATTATCTTCCTTTACTTGGGCGTAGTCCCATGACAAGCCCATTCCCCAGTCACCGACACCAATCCCACGCTCCGTGAGGTCATCCAGAGTTGACTTCGGAAGGTCGGCGTTGTTCCGATGCGAGAAGATACGAGGTTCGGCCCCAATTTTCAACTCAGACATACGATAACACAATCTGAATAATTGGATTTAACATTGGCGGTTCTGCAGGTTAATTCCTATAACTAAATCGGTGTATAATGTTCAGGGGAGTTATAGGCTGATTATCATAGTTTCGGATATCTACTATGAGGTGGTCTATTGAGTCCGTCCTAATCCAACCTGCTCCGGTGAACCGTCTGAATCTTGCCCGGAGAACGCCTCCGGTGACACAGCCTGTTGCATCGCTTTTAGCTTCGACCGAAGCTGACCGCTCGTCGACCGCACCAGCTCATCATCAGGCCAGGAATGCACTTCGAGTCCATCGAAACGTGTCGCGACCTGTTGGACGGTATTCAACTGTGCAAGCGCGTATTCAACCCAGTACTGGTGGCTATCCTGCATCTGCTGGAGTTCCGTAACAACGTCATCGTAGCCGGCTTCTTTGGCGGCATCGAGACACTGCTGGAAGTTCGCGCCACGGGGATTGATCGGCTCGTGGAAGACAACGACCTCACCGAGTGCTCTGAAGTAGCTCAGTAGCTCGTGAAAGTCCTCTTCGTCCATCGTCGTGTGGGTGACATCGAGACGAACACCGACACACCGGCCTGCTGGAGTGTATCTAGCGCCTGCCAGCGAGTCATCGGTGGCGGGGCGTTCGGTTCCATCGCCCTGACGAGCGTGGCGTTGAAGGATAGAATCGACGAGCCGACAGTAATCCTGTCACCGGCAGCCTGGAAGAGATCGAGATCCAGAGTCACACCGGGGCTGCGTGTGAGGATACGGACGGGAATGTCGTGGGTGATGAGTTCGGCGACAGCGCCACGGGTAATCTGCGCCGTCCGGCGGTCCTGATAACAGTCAGTGCCACTGGACAGCATCACGACGCCGCGACCGCGCTCAGTCTGTTTGCGCTCGCTGGGATCACGTTCCTCCAGGATGTTGCCCAGTCGCTCCGGGAGGTCGTCCCGGTACAGCAGGTAGCTCCCCCAGTCGGTTTGTGGATCATCAACGTCGGCTTGCTCGGCAAGCATCCCGTCACGGCTATCGATAGCCGGTGTGGTTGGCACGTAGCAGAATTCACAGCCGTGTCGGCAGCCAGTGGCGACGTTGATGACGTGGTCGAGAGAGAGTTATACAAAATACTGCCAATTGATTGCTAAGCTGAGTGCAGTATTTTACTTTTTGAATATTTATGAAATATATCTAAAGCTATCTAATATGTTGAATATAGTAGAATAAGATATTCCGGAAACAGGAATATTATAACCTCGCTCTTTGCTTATATCACTATGTCGACAGCTGAGGATATATTGAAAGATGATGAAGCCCAAATCGCCGAAGTTCCTGTGGAACATCGAGAACAGTTTGGGTCAAATCGTATTGGTAGCGTAGTCGTGAGCGAGAACAGAGTGATTTTCTTGTACCTGACCGGTGGCTCTTGGACTCAATTCGCTGAATATGAGTTGTCCTCGACACCGTTCGCTCAGCACCAAGATGGAGAATTATATTCGGTATTTATTCCGGCACCGGACGGAAAACATGTCTCAGAACTGAAATCAGAATATATCTCTGAGATTGAACATGAAACGGGTCTTTCGTATTTTATGGATGTTCTTGAAACGAGTGGCCGAGAGCCTGCTGTAAATCCAGATGATTGTGGTTGTAGTCGAATCTCCTCAAACAAGGTATTAGTAGAAGATGAAAATATGGAACTTAGCGAATATTTTGATGAACATGAATTTCGATTTGTTTCCTGTAAGGAGTGTTTCAAAATATATGGTCGATATCGAGAAGGCAAAAAAGCATCACTGAACAAGCTTTTTTCGGCTGATTGGCTCCTTGGAGGAGACTTAGACGTAAATTCAATTATTGAGGTTGGTCAGCAAGATATCTTTGCTATTCACCATCCACCGAATGGTTCAGTCAGAACTCAAGACGCTGTCCTTACTTTATCACATATTGGAAACCGTTCGAGCGAAATCATCAGCACGTACAAGCATGAATATCAACACGCATTTTGCTATATCCAAGACGGGGAGATGATAGGATACCTTTCTTGGGAAGAACATGATAGAGGGGCCATACAATCTCAACTGTACATCCGTGAGAAGTATAGAGGAAACGGGTTAGCATCTACTCTTGTCTCAGACTGGTACAAGACTGTGTGCGACTCAGATCAGTACTTTGCCGATGAATTAACTGATGGAGGACGTGCAGTGCTCGATTCTATTGGACATCTTGATTTAGATTCAGGCCCTGCCCGCGAAGTTTACAGTCTCACACCGATGGCATTCGGTTGAGTTGTTTAAAATATACGACATTGACATAGAGGAAGATCGGTTTATAACCAACTGGAAAATGCAGGAAATTGATTAGCGGCTCTATGGCTCACCTGCTGCCTCTGCCTCCATCCTCGTGGCTATTCTGAAAATCTTACTAGGCAACGACTACGTCGGAGCCCTTTGCAGTTGGTGCAAGCACGTCGACGGACCCGGTCGGAACCTCCGCTTGAATCGCCCGATCAGCACGTCGCACTCGCTTGCGCTCTTCCACAGTGCAGCTCATGCCTCAACACCTCGTACGAAACCACAAGCCGATGAGACACTGACTTATTCATTACCGCCGGAATAAACCAAATCAGTTCAGATATTCAGAATTTTGAGCCTCTGTACCAGAGCAAGGCCCCCACAGCCCCGCCAACTACTGGATACAATATAAGCGACGAGACAACAGAGTCCGGTGTGGGGACATAGATTGCTATTAGCCCCTGAATAAGTCCTGCAAGCGTTTCGCTCGATAACGCTGTTAGCAGAGCCTGGAAGTGAGACACGGTATTCCAGATTCCGTTACCGAAAATATACAACGCTACAAACCCCTGAGCGCTCAGTAACATGCCTGCCATCCACTTCACGGCCCCTGTTTCGTAGCTCATCAGTGCTGCCTCCTAGAATCTTGGTTGTTCCCTGAGGGCATTTCTGAGTGAGTCTGGTCGTACTTGTCACCCTCCGAAGTGATGACCGCACGAGCCGATTCGCTGAACCGGTACTGATACCCACTTTTGCGGAGCAGGATCTTCCCATACGTATCGCGTTTTACGATATCCTCATCGTCAGCAATCGCATCGACAGCGGTGTTCAGTGGCTCCCGCTGGTCTGTAGCGTCACCAGCACGTAGCCGGGCTTCAACCCCTTCTGACACGACCTCAAGCGCCTCAGCTACGACTTGTCTGACAGTGACCCCGCCGTCAGCGACGGCCACGTCTTCGGGTTCCTCCGGTGGGTCATCGTCTTTGATGTGTTCAATGAGCGCTTCGCGGTCAGTCCGGAGTGTCTCCTCGAACTCCCCATTGACGATGTCATCGAGTCGCTCGCTAATGACGTACGTCCGGTCGCCACCGGGGTTGGAGCGCTGCAAGATGCCGATATCAACAAGATTGTCAAGTGCTGGACGGGCATCAGCGCAATCGAATTCGACATCATCGTCTTCTGCGTGTGCCTCAATATCGGCTTGGGAGAGTGACTGGGACTCCGCAAAGCCGTTGTGAGCGACAATTGCGATAACCCTGACTTGATCTTCGACGCTTGGTTGATGATCGTGTTCTGTTCGGACTGTCTCGATGAGTTCGCTGTAGTCCATTTACTCTGGTTTGAAGACTGCGGCTAACTCACCCGACAGGCCAATCTTTAACTAGATACGACATTGAGTGGCAATTGCAATTAGCATTGTCGAATCGTTGGCTCGGATTGCCGGGGTGACCCGGCACCCGCTGCCACGGGTTCCGGGTCATCGGTTCACCTGCGGTCAATGTTCAATAGCTTTGCTTGTCTCCTTGCTCCAACATAGCTATGCCCATTAAAAAGCGTTTCGGGCACTGTCTGAATTCAGTCATAATCGGCTTATCTCTTCCACTGGCGGAACAAATTGACTAGAGAGGCTCCAAGACGCCTAAGATAGTTGCTTCGAGGAAAGCAAAATATTTATATATTTCATATTATAAGGTGCAAACATATAGGGAAACTTAGTATAGGATTATAAATCTATCGTGACCGGGGTGGAAGTGGAAACGCAGTACGTCGGCGTTTTATAATATAACTGATTGTATTTGGTTAACACATCAGTGGGGTAGGATTGTGATTTTGATCAAGAAGAGAAATCTCATCCAATTGCGATTCTCGCCTCCATCAGACTCATCTCTGACCAGAAGGTCCTAGATTTCCTGAATAGGCCTAATCCAAATCCGCCATGTCATCGTCAGGATATCTCACCCAGACATGCACCACGGAAAGCCATTCCAAGCGGCCTCAATGTGTTTAAACTAGCGGGTTACGCGACGAAAGTAGTCGTCACGTATGCGTACCACCCAGTGCAAAAACACTTTGCTATATTGCCATCTCAAATGTTGTCAGATTACGTTTGTAATATGAATACATTTGTATCTCTAATTGAGTGGTTACATGCAACATGGTAGACGCTGCCCGAATTGGTGTCGTTCAATGTATGAATGACGATGATTACAATATCCTCTCGAATATCAGTCAGTCCGACATGGATGACGAGGACTTTGAGGATGCTACAGAGGCTACACAGAATATGCTCGGATCCCTCGCAGAAAAGAACTTCTCAGCAAATAAGCCAACTGCTCGGCTTCATGAGTTTGATTATAGCGACGTTGCCGGCGATGATGAACATCAAGCTAAATCGCTGTTGACAAAACTCAAGGACGGCGACAATTTTGAATCGGGCCTGAACGATCTGGCAGAACAGTATTTGAAAACAGCTAACTCGGAGCCAGGAATTCTCATTGCGGTCCAATTCTCGCATAAAGGACATGAACTGGTTGCGATAATCAAAGCACCTTATGAGGATGTCTACGAACCGGATGATGAGGTGGGGCTTTCCCAGATCAGCGAGATCATCGAAGACGAACTCAAGAAGGGGGTCATCTATCCAAGAGTCAACTATTCGCTTGATGAAGCACGTCCGGAAGAGACTGGTGTCTATCAGAAGAACTACTACGCGCAGCACTGGTGGAAATTCCTCGGACTCAAAGACACTAAGACGAATAATGAAGTCCTGAACGAATGGATAGTCGAAGACATCGAGGAAGGTGACGATGAGAACCCCCTGTCTGAAGCTCAGAGTGTCGATGATTTCGATGAAATCAAGCGTGACCTCGACGACGAGAAACTGGACGGCCAGGTCACTATCACAATCTCGGGTATCGATATTCGTGTGCGCCTTCGAGATGTCTTAGAGCGTAATATATTCCTCGTCAACGATGGGTCCTACTATGTCGTCATCCCCGGAAATGAACCTAATGTCGCGGTCACAGGACATAACGGTGGTGAATATCGGAAAGAGATCTTAGACAATCTTTCCGAGTACAATTCGTTTGATGACATTCAGTAATGTCCGAAATAGAAGGCCACCTCTCTCAGCTCTCCTCACTGTGGAAAGGCCGGGAGATTACAGAAGAGCCCCGGATAATAGATATCGATAGTCCTGTCTCGGATTTGTCAAAGAACGATCTTAGTGGAATACTTCAGTTAGCCCACGAAGAGGGAAATTATTTCGATGATTTTGAAGTGACATTTCATACGGATAGAGCCGGGGAACAGCCGATTCTCCAATCTGGTGGGAGCCTTCGAGTACATGACCCTGGTTTCGACACCCTTCGAAGGGCGTACGATACCGAAGACGTAGCTATCCAAGACTGGCGTAAAATTGTCAGTGACGTTCTCCATGATGACGAAGTTGAGAGATTAGCTGAGTTTCTACTTGAATGGTCTGGGACAGCCTCGATATCCTTACACATAGATTGTATCGTAGACAAGTCAGAAATTGGTGACCTCCTCAAAGCTGAGTTAGAGGGTTCCTCTTCTTTTTCAGTATTCTTCTGGACAGAGGAGAAGCAGTTTCAAAGTTGGTTGGACCAGCATATCTCAGATTACGCAACAGTCGCTGACCTGTTCTTTCAAGAACGAAACCTCCCCGTCTTTGTATTCTATCAAGAAATCGAACCGGAGTACCAATCAGTGCTTCAGTTCCACTCGGTTAAATCCTTGCTCAATTTAGAGCCGGCAGACCACGATTTCGATGTGAGCCAGTATCGGACGCTTATGGACCGAGACCGCGATGTGCTCCAAGCAGGACCTGAACTGTCGGTAGTGTCTCCATCGCTCTTTAGCACGCCCAAGGCGAGAGAGCACTTCGCGTCGGTATTTGTGTACAGCGTCTTCGCCGGAGTCGCAAAGAGGGTGAGATTAACTGAGGATGTCTTGGAACTCGAAATTAAAACACGACGCAAAACCATCAGTAACAAAATCGACGGAGAGGCATTTACTAATGCCGTTCAGCAGTATACAGTAGACGAACTAACGGCGCTCTACGAGTTCTATGAGTCGTTCGTGGAGAAGGGAACACGAGATACCTATCGGGACTTTTGGCACCGTAGCATCGTCGAGGAGTGTGATTCGTTTGAGGACCTCCCTCGAAAAACAGCACAGATCCGAGAATTCTACACGTTCTTAGAAGAGGAGGCTATCGAGAAGAATTTCGATGACCTCAATGATGCCATCCAAGACGCCCATGTATTCACCGCCGACGTTACGAGTACTGTTTCAGAGACGACACGGAGCCTGACCTCAGAGATCCAGAAAGTGGTACTGGCACTCCTTGGGGCAGTATTTGCAAATCTATTTCTTGTGGTCCGGTGGTCGAACGTAGACATGGTTCTCCCCTTCTCGATATTCGTCATTTCTGGTGTTCTTCTGTTCTACTTCCCCACAATCCAAACACGAATCGATGAACTGGATGATTTGATAAGCGAGAGTAATGATGATTTCAAAGTATACTCTGAGACGATTCAAGAATTCTCGGGTCATCTATTCGACTTCAGTCGCTTCGATGACCGTCGAGGAAGCTACGTCAATTACGCCGAAAAGCGTCGAAAGTGGGCTGTCAAGAAGCTTCAACTAGCGTTTTGGCTCCTGATCATCGTCTGGGGAGGATTAGCGATAATCTCGATTCTCGGCTACTCGCGTTCTTCGGGACAATTTCTTATCGCAACAACTTCAGTGGTGGTTGCAGGAGTAATCTGGTTCCGACACCGGGACGCCGACTACTACCCAGAAACAACCGACGTGCCTGTCATTGGGCCCGCTCTCTCGCCGGCGATTAGTCTTGCCATACTCATCTTGGTTGTGGCTGGAATTCGCCTGTTCATCGAACCTCTGACTGTGGATGCAATCACATCCGGCCGAATTTTGCAGGAAGTTCTATCGTGGGTATCATCATCACAGCTACTCGGCGTACAGTCTCCGATATCGTGACAGAGTCAGCCTCCAGAAGATGACTATTCACCCCCCGGGAACAGTACGTTAGCGTCTGAGTCTGGCTACCTCTATGTCGTTATTAGGTTCGTTATCAGGGGGGCGCTGTCAGCAGGCCTAACAGAATTACACCTGCTACTGATATAACTCGCAGTACTGACTTCGCCAGATTACCGAGTAGCTGTTTCAGATGGGCGATAGAACAACAAACAACGGTCGGAAATTCGTTCTAGATGTATCCCGCTATATTAGCAACCATTATAAGAACGAGTGACCGGCAAACTCGTCTTTTAGATAGAGGACTGATAGTCCGGTCATTGCATTAATTTCTTTTCTGTTGGAATAGATATCACCCTTGTCACCCGTCACGAGCCGGCCTGCAATACCAAGATTTTGCAGGGCATAGCTATCTGCTACCACTTCTGCATCTGGATGCTCAGTCTGAGAGCCATGTGAAATCATTTCGGCAAGGCGAACTCGAAGATCTTCATCTCGCTCACCTTCCACAGAAATATAATCGATTCGTTCTGAGAGAGCTTCTTTTCTGGAATCAGCTTGGGTTGTAATCCGCTCAACGAGATCCCGCATTGCGTCTCTAACATCCAAGTGGGTACAGTCCTTGGTCAATGTTTTTTCGAAGTATTTTCGAATCTTCCCTTGGACTTGGGTCTCAACATCGTGTTCTTCAATAAATATCTCTGAAACAGTTTCTGGCCCCAACTCAGACTCCTGACGTGAATCAACTTCCAATTCGCACATCCTTGCGTCTTTCCTGAGGCGTGCTTTCTCGTCATCGAACTTCCCGTAATCCTTGGACCATTTAAGTTCTGTTTCGGCACGCGGTTTTCCTTTTTTACAGCAGTACTCGTATATTACCTGATCGGAGAGGAAAAGAGAGTTGTCAGTCGATATCAGCCGATCTGTGTGGTCATTCCATCGGTTCTGGAGGAACGAATAGCCGAGCAGAACATTTGAGTCGACACAGTAGCTTGCCATGTTTCAGTCCGCCCTCAGCCGGGAAAGCATAACCGCTTCAGCGGCTTCATCAGCAACCTCTGAGGTCCCCTTCACAGTCAAATAGTCTTCATCATACTCATGAATCTGTTCCCGAAGTTCCTCTTTCGCCTCATGTGGCTCATCAATTCCCAAGTCAGATAGTACACTCATCGATGAGGCATTCGTAGCAGTTGACTCCGCTAAATCCACACAGAACAGAGACCAGAAGGTATCAAGAACTCGCTCAAGATGACCTATCGTTGCTTCAGGATTGTCTATTCGCTCGCTTAGAATGCTATAACAGTGGTACAGTTCATTTTCGTGTTCAGGAAATGCCTCAGTTGGATACACCTGAACGAAGTCATTCAATAGCCTGCGAAACCCAACGCGGTCAAACTCCGTTGTGTTTACGTCTCCGGAAGATTTGATTGACCCAATCCGTTTGTCCAACTGACGGTAGTTTCGTTGGAGTTGATACGGTGCATCCTCGTACTGCAAATCAGTGATTCCTTCTAACCCTCTCTCGTAGTATCTTTCCAGAGCCCTTTTTACTGCATCTCTAACAGTCCATTCAGCAGAAGTAGAGAGATCGGTGCTAACTCCCGATTCATTTAGCTTGGTCTCATGACCACCGCCTGTCTCAACGACTTCTAAAAGAGGACTCTGGGAAGTTTGGGCACAGGTCCCGTACTTGTACCAAAACAGCCCAATATTTGATTCAATCTCTGGCTCCGCAGAGAGTTCTTTATGAATAAAGTAGATGAGTTTGTGAAAGGCTTTGGTCCGCAAAGGTGTGGAATAGCTTCGTTCCTCATATAGTACGGGAACGATGTCGTCTAAATCAACAGACTCAGAAGTTACCATGTTAACTAATTCTCAAGTATAGAAGTAAAAGCATTTTTCGGTGGTCTACAGGCAATTGTTGCTGGGTTGCCTGTATGATATACTGGTAGAATAATATAATCAACCAGATGTTTCAGAATCACGAAGGAGGGAGGGAAGTTAATTTTCAGCATTCAGAGGATTATAAAGATCAGATCAAACTCTACTGGGAAGCTCGGGGATATGATTTAGTTGAGGATTCTGTTGATGATAATGACACTGCTGATTTGGTCTTCAGGAAGACTCATGAACACGGTGATGAAGATGTCTACGTTGAAGCAAAGTATTCCAAGGTAAGCCGAACTAACGATGGCTTCCTTACCGAAGTAGGAAGATACTTTTTCAGATATCTATCAGACGGCCCTTTTGAATTTCATGTTTTTGCCAGAGATCTAAGCAATATCAGCGCATGGAGGAAGATCTTCGATCCGGGTATTCAACGGGATAGCGCAGTACGTGAATTTTACGAGAGAATCAGAGAAGACGCCAATTTTCAACCAGAGGAAAAACAAAACTTCGAGGAAGCACGCTTTGAGAAGTTCCTTGATTTCGTATCCTCTACCAAGATACATAAGGCCAGTTATGAAGTCCTCAAGATGGACACAGACCGGCTTCAAAACACCGACAAGTACCAGATTAATCGATTTATTTCGGAGCGAGAACCACTCAACGAAGCCTCACAACTTAACGCGAATTTTGGAAGGTTAGACCCGCTTCCAACAAATCTGTATGTGGGATTTCTTGATTCTAGTGTGTTCGATTCAAGCGTCCAGAATACAATACCGAGAACCGCCCCTTTCTGGTTCGAAAATAATAGGGTCTATTCGCTCCGTCCACCGGATGAGTTCCCTAGGCCTGTGGAGCGCACCACAGAGATGGATACAGTGTCGGCGGAACCGTTCAATTCCTGGGCACAGGAACCTGAGAATAAATTGGGGGCGAAAACACTCTTAATGAAAGAAATATGTCGAACTACTGTAACAAGAGAGTTCTCTTCGACCTTTAATAAGAACGCTAGCGAGGAATACTATGAGTCAGATGACTACTGTCAATGCGTAAAATACAGAGGTGATTATTATTTACTATTCAAGCATCCGTCACTGGCTGTTGAGACACAACATGTTGAAGACCAGTTGATAACAAAAGTTTTCGATGAAGAAGACACTTTTGTGAGACATAGATCTGCGAAACTCAAGGTTCATGATTTCGCAGAGAAATTCTACCTCTCTATTTTAGTTCGGAATCACTTCACAGAGAGTGGTGGGAAGCGAACGTTGATACGAGGCTCCAGCCGTGACCGGTTGACAGATAAATTTAATCAGAACGACTATACAAATAGCCAAGCATTCAGCGAGTATCGCCACTGGAGAAAAATCCTAGGCATGGATAAGACAGCATCTGCAGACGCAGATGAGCAAGAGATTGGGCTAAAGAGAATTGGCAGACTATCAGTTGGCAAGCGCCCTCCTGAAGACCGACAGGAGGTTGAAGAACGTGATACTAGCCAGCAGCAGAAGCAACTGGGTGATTTCCAATAATGGATTTCGAAACCGAATACATTGAGGAGCCATCGTTGAAATTCAAAAGTGGTGAAGCAAAGGATCCCAGAGCAGGTCTGATGGAATTCGGACCGTGGACACCGGGGTCATCGGGTCATAATGAGATCAAAATTGGCCTCATTGGTACAAACCGATCAATCAGTGCGGTGAAAGGCTTACTCCAAGAGATGGAGACGGTAATTCCCAGGAACAGTGAGGAAGTCAAGAGACATCAACCACCTTTTCCCTCAATGGGCCCCAATTCACCGTTTGAAGCCTCATTTGTGTTGATGGATCGTCATCAGAGTGAGTTCACAAGACGAGATTTGGACCACATTACACAGCACGATAGTCCAAGTGAAAACGTCGGAATATTACTGGATCAGATGGACAAACGGTTGCAAATCTTGAAGCGCCGAAACGACCCGCCGCCGGACGTTGTCATCGTTGCCATTCCTGAAGAAATCGAGGATGCATGTACAAGATCAGGGGTAAATAAGGCGAAGATGAAGGATGGTCCGACCGACTTTCATGACCGAATTAAGACCTTTGGTCTAAAGTATGATGTTCCAACACAGCTGATTCGGCCGGCCAGTGTGCATTTCGATGGAACTGGCCAGTCTAAAGCAGAAGTCGCTTGGAATCTTTCGGTCGGTTTACTATATAAGTCCAGAGAAGGGAAGCCATGGAAAGTAGCCGATCTGGCTGAAGATACCTGCTACGCTGGAATCTCATTCTATCGAGAGCGCCATGGTGATCGAAGTAAAGCCCATGCCTCTCTTGCTCAAGTGTTTCTCGATACTGGCGAAAGCTTTGTAGTTTGGGGCGATCCCGCAATTAAAGACGATTCAAAATCGAATTACCACCTCACAAAAGATAGTGCCGAGGACATCGTAACCCAGATTCTGGACCAATATACGATGAGCAAGCCTCGGCCAGAGAGATTAGTTCTCCACAAAACTTCTCGATTCCATGATGAAGAGAAAGAGGGGTTCCTCAACGCTGCATCGGATATTCCAAAATTAGACTTCGTCACAATAAGAGAAGGTGATGGAATTCGTCTGTTTCCATCAGGTGACTACCCACCACTCAGGGGTACAGTCTTACACCCCCGGAATACGAGCAAGTACTTTCTCTATACTCAGGGCTATGTCCCATCACTGGAGACATATCCCGGACCAAGAATCCCGACACCGATAACTGTCGAATTGGACCCAGATGTCAACCATACTTCACATAAAGAGATATGCCGAGAAATATTGTCATTTACCAAGCTTGATTGGAACACATCCTCGTTTTGTAAGAAGCAACCAGTTACAATCAAGGTAGCCCGGTCTGTCGGTGCAATATTGGCCGAGTCTAAGAATCGGGGTATAGATGTTCAGCCGCAGTACTACTATTATATGTGATAGCTTCTAGTTTTGTTGAGAATCGCAGTTACTGGTAAATATCCCGGCTGCCGGTGCGGACGCTTACCAATAAGTTAGATCTAGTGACATCGTAAGAAATAAACGAGATTCAGAGCCCAATCAGTAATCGGCTAACCAACAGGTAGGCGAATGGTACACCATATGTTGGTTAGCATTTATTGGCCTACACTGTCGCCGCCACGTGCTGATACTCGGCCTGTGCTGGCGTCGGCTGCAACGTCAACCCGGCCAGCGCCAGCTCCCGAAGCACCTCTGGCGGAATCCCATCAACACCCCGAAGCACTGTATCGAGCGTCCATTCACCGTACTGACTCGCGCTTGGCGCAAGCACATCAACCGACTCGGTCGGCACCTCCTGTTGAATCGCCCGCGCGGCTCGACGAACCCGCTTCCGTTCCTCAACGGTACAGCTCATGCCTCAACACCTTGCACGAAATCACCGACCAGCGACCCACTGACGTGCGGCCCGACGTTCCACCCTCGTTTACCACGCGTGTATTCACACCACTCTGCGAGCGTTTCGAAGGGCGTCTCCGACAACTCAACCCTCTCCGCGGCCCCGTCACCCGAAACAACGGCCACGGCGAACTCATAGCTATCCCAGTAGTGGGCTGCACCCTCGCTGTCGACGCCAAGGAATAGCGGTCGGCCCTGGGCAAGTAGTTCGCGTGCGGTACGTTCTTGTGGATTGGATTGCGTAGTTGCCATTGGTTCTTGTGGGAACCACGCGCCTCGGTGCTCCAACACCGGGGCGATTTCGAAAGAAATCGACCAGCGGCGCGTATGTTCCTGTCTAATCTGTTGTGGCAACACACCAATAAAACTATTGTTCTGATACAACAATAGTCGGTTAGACACCTATGTCTACGAAAGGTCCGGAACCTACGGTCAGTGATACCGAGCTAATCGAGGCAATCGATCGAACTAACAGACCATTCGCAACAGCTGGAGAAGTTGCTGAATTGGTCGATTTATCCAACTGGCGAGTGCGTCAGCGGCTGGAGAGACTTGACGAACAGAATAAGATCAACCGTTCACGGATTGGTGGCGGGCCGTTTATCTATTGGCTCGATGGCTCATTTTCGGACGAATCCAGATAGCGACGCCCGTTGTCAGTGAGCCACCATGCCCTAGCATTCCCAATTTTATCCGATTCAATCAGTCTTTCTTCCTCTAATCGACTGAGTCTTTTTGACGCCGCCTGTTGGCTGATCCCAACCATATCTGCTATCTCCGTCGTCCCGAGAGCTGGTTTGTAGGCCATATGCATGGATCTAAGCAGCTCTTCATCAGAGACAGTCGGGTCTGGCCCACGACGGTTGGTCACATCCTATCCGTGTCTCTCCTCGGTAAAAGGGATATTTGTTCTAAAACCATTGTGTCTACACAACCTATAAGTGGGCCCAGCTGCCTTGGTTATCATATACGCCGCTTACCGAAGCGGAGGCTTCGAGGCAGCGTCTCATCGAACCCATGACCACACCGATGCTCACCCACGAAGAGTCGCATCGCTCGCCAGCCTCGATTTCCGGTCATTCGAAAACCACCAGACGGTGGTACGATCACTCACTTCTGTTCATTTTCCGGTCACCGCCCGGGCGGCCCACGGACACGCCACAGCGGCTCACAGACGAAAACCAACCGCAGAAAGTCGACTTCCGTTCACCCGCGCCACAGACTTCTTCCATGCCACGGCGGAGTGCTGGTCAGATGCATACCACCGGAGGCGACCAATGACGACCTACTACGGCCTGTCGGGCTTCCAGCGCGACCTGCTGGAAGCCATCGCCGCCGTCGAGAACGAGCCGTATGGCCTCGCACTCAAAGCGTACCTCGACGAACGTTACGCCAACCCGATTAACCACAGCCGACTCTACCAGAATCTCAGCACACTCGCCGAACAGAACCTCATCAACCGCGATGAACTCGACGCCCGAACCAACGAATATACGCTGACCGACGCCGGTCGAAAAGCACTCCAGCGCCACGCTGACACGCTCGCAAGCCTCTGTGAGCAGCCCCGGCCCGCCACTAGAGGGAGACAGCAATGACGGCAGTTGCACTGCTCTCTCACAACCTCACTGAGAACAGACCACGCTATCGGGAGATGAGCCGATGACCCCCCAGCCGACCGTCGGCGAGATTGTTGCAATCACGACCATCGACAGTGACCCACTGTTGCTGGTCAGTTCCGCCAGCGACGATCACGTCACGGGCGTGTTGCTGGCAGACCTCCCAACAGGACCACTCCGCCGGCTGCAAGCCTCCAACCCAGACACAGCCACACGCCGACAGCTGGCTCAGACAATCAATCGGACTGACGACCGCACGTCGTTCACGGTCCCCCACACAGATTATGCACTGGTTGAACGCGACAGCAGCCGTCCTAACCCCTTCGCAGGAGGCGAGAACTGATGGCCCGTACTGATCCATCGCCGGCCTCTGCGACTGATACAGCGCCACCAGACACGACTCAGTGGCGACTCTGCTACATGGTCGCGATCTCACCCACTACTCCGAGTGGACGACCGAGTTCCCCACCATCGAGAACTACTATGAACAGTACCGGTACGGAGACTACGCCCACGATGTTGCCATCGACCGCTGGGATGATCGAAGGATGACCGGCCATAGCACTCACCCCGGTGTCGACCACGACTGGAGTCCTACCACCAGCGGGCATGTCTCACTCCCGGTGAACCCAGTGTCACGTTGGCTCGGACGGCGACAGTCCATCCATATCGCTAGGCACTGCCAGCGCGGTGCCACGACACAAATTCACTAGACGTGGCAGGGTTGCCACGAGCCAACCGCCACGTCCAGCAAGCGCCAGCCACGTCAGCAAGAGCCCGTGCTGTGGTCAGCACTGCTCGGTTCGATTCCGGGGACGGGTCCTGTGGTCACGATGCCACGACACCCAACCGCCGACGACGAAGCCACCGACAGCATAGCAACCGATCAAGCACTTGCCGATGCACTCGGGATAGATCTCGAACAAGGTAGCACGGACACCGACGAACTGCAGTCGCTCATCAGCGACCTCGACGACGAAGTGTCACCCCCTGTTTCGAGTGTTCTTGAGCTGCTGGTCGGGACTATCGATAGCCTCCAAGAACGCGTCACCGAACTAGAAGACGATCTTGAACAGACCCATGACGTTGCCACCACAGCGGTCGGCGACGCCGCCACGAACGAACAACGACTCGAAGACCTCGAAGCACAACAGGAGGCCACCCACGACGTTGCCAAGAGCGCTATCGCCAAAGCCCAGCAACTCGACGCCGAGACCGACCACCAGGAAGACGCCGAGCAACTACCCGACGGCATCGAACCCAGTAGTTCGCCGCTGGATTTCTTCGCGAACTGCCGCCAATCAAAGGTCAAGACGATGTTCGTCGAACGTGCGAACCGCCAGAACACCTACCGCGCGATCAGTATCGCTAAGCGGTGGCCGGAATTTGCCACGACGCGAACCGACGGTAGCGGCGTGTTCATGACCAAAGCCGACCTGCAAACGGCCCTGACCGCCGAACTCGGAAAAGAGCCACATCGCCAAACTATCAAGCGCGTCTGGGAGACACTGGAGGAAATCGGCGGCGACGACGTTGTCGAGAAGACCCGACAGGTTGGGCGGGATCAGACCAAAACCGAACTCCTCGCGATGGATATGGCAACAGCCGAAGGGTTGCTTGAGAAACGCTACATCGGCCTCGATTTGCTGGAGCATAGCGACTACAAAGCCACGACGGGTGGCGTCACACCCGTTGTGGTGGAGTCTTGACCCTACCCCTGTGACACACACCGAATAGGATGTGAGTCGGCGCTGAACCAACGCTGCTGGACGCGGTGGCACGTGCCCTGCCGCTGCCGACGCCGCTATCTGCTAGCTGCAGGAACCGGGAGCGGCCTCATTCGTACAGGAGTGTAGTGAGTAATTGTAACACGAACGGAGCGACCACAGCGATCCCCTAGTTCACAACGGGTGTGACAGATCGATTTCACCACTGACCTGCGGTCCTGAGAGCGACTCTGTGACTGGTCGCCAACTCTCTCGGTCTACCCCTCCTTATTCACAGACGGCTGTCCAGTGCCTACGGTCGGACGCTCCTCTCAATCGGGTAGCCACGAAATCAGCAACGTGTGTAAGCTGTTGGCGATGTCAGTCTCCGCATAAAGTGTGTGCAGTCAGTCCCTACGGACTAAGATGCATCTTCAAGAACTTCCTCTGGTCGCACTGCTCCCTGTTCGACAAGTTCTCTATCAAACGAGACCAACGTTCCCTCGATTGCGTCAGCGGCCGTCAGAACAAGTGCGTCCATTGGGTACAGGAGTGTGTCGGACTGGAGCTGGTTAGCGGCTAACATATCCGATGCGTCGGGAAACGTGACTGTCGTCCGTGAGGTGATTCGGGCTTCAATCTGGTCAATCCGATCGCGCTCGAATTGCTTTTTCTTACTGAGAACACTACGTAGTTCCATCAGATTGAGAATGGAAACATGGAGGTTCTCAGTGCTATTCAGTAGCTCGCGGGCTGCTGCTGATCGCTCACTATCCTGTGTGACAGCTGCAATGAGAATGTTTGTATCGAGCAGGTAGGTCATATCTGTTCGCGGGCATCCCGGACCTCGGCAACGGCATCCACATCGACATCAACGGCGACTGCAGCGAGGGCGTCCCCAAGTCTGAGATCTTCATCATCAGTCGGATCTGAACGAGTAAACTCCCGAAAATCATCTGTTGTGAGACTCATATGTATCACTTATAGAGGCGGTTGAAAAAGTGTGCCGGTGACATTGCTTGCCGATTGTCGCCCGTATTATCTGTTCGTCGACGGACTGCTGTTCGGTCCTCATGTTCGGGAACCCCTCACCCGACGGGTGGTCACAAAATAAGGGAGAGTCCCGTGCCGTCAGACTAGGATTACTCCAGCGGTTCGACCCACTCGGGAGCAGCGTCGTGGGTGCCACCGTAGATCGAGTTCTCGGGATACTGGTCGTCGTCAACCTCGACAGCAACAACCACATTACCACCGGAACGCGAGATACCAGAGACGGTTCCAATGACCTCGTCGAGTGGGCTGCTGCCGGTTGTCCAGTCAACTTGGACGCGGTCACCACGGTCGAACCCATACTCCTCGAAGGAAGGCTCTGTCGTACTCATGATCTCCTCCGGCTATAAGGAGACACAAAACCGCTCGTAGGCCAGCCAGAGCGCTGATATCTTTCGCCGAGATAAGATGGGTAATGACCGAGTTCCGGGTTCGGAAACCCGATGGCTGGACAACCGTCTCCTTTCCCAACACAGTCGAGTCAATCCCGGCTGCTAGTGGGAAAGCCGATGGCCAGCTGTGTCTAACTCTTAGCAAGGACTCACTGTTATTCAAATAATTCTGTGCCCGCCGATAGATCGGCTGTCCAAGCCAGGACCATTGTTCGGCGCCCTGTCAAGCTTCTCCAAAGCGTTTGTCTATCGTAGCAGCCGCGACATCCGCCTCCCCACGAGTTCATCAGGCAATCGAAAGTTGACCTGGGTCGCCACTTATGTAGTTATAACAACAATTTCATAAATATCCGGGAGCGCCGCTCAGGCTGGAGCGGTTGTTCTGGGTTTATTTTTGAGGCACCACTGAGAACGTATCTTTGACTAGTCCCGTGAGCTCTGCTACGCCTGTGACAGTGGATTAGTGTGGCCGTGCCACTCAAAGTGTCAGCGGGTATGTTCAGGAACCACCGCAACCCATGTGAAAATGCCTTCAGTAGTCTATGTATTCGATTTGATTCGCTCGAACAATGTTTCCACTTGGTCGACAAACCATTGTGCACTGCGGTTACGCGGACGAGATTCAGCCACTGAAACCGTCGCTTGAACGCATCCTGGCGTGCCAGACATAACGACAATCCTGTCCGAGAGCGCAACGGCTTCCTCAATATCATGGGTTACGAACAACACGGTCTTATCGGTGTCACGCCAAATATGGATAAGTTCATGTTGCAGTTGTCGGCGAGTCTGCATATCTACGCTCCCAAACGGCTCGTCCATCAAGAGGATATCTGGGTCCACAGCCAGTGCACGCGCAAGACCGACTCGCTGTTTCATACCACCTGAGAGTTCTTTCGGGTAGGCGTCAGCAAAATTAGACAATCCAATAACCTCGAGCATCTCTTGGACTCGGTCCTGCCGCTCAGCATCCGGGACTCCCTGCTCTACCAATCCGAAAGCGACGTTTTCCCGGACTGTCAGCCACGGAAACAGGTGGTACGCCTGAAACACCGTCCCTCGATTCGGGTCAGGGCCTTGAACTAGCTTCCCCTCCACTGTGATGTCACCGTCTGTTGGTGATTCCAGCCCACTCACAAGTCTGAGGAGCGTTGTCTTCCCACAGCCTGACGGGCCAAGCACGGTGACGAACTCACCAGATGAGACACTCAGTGATATCTCACGGAGTGCTGTAGTGGTCCCACCCTCACCCTCGTACTGTTTGGAGACCCCATCGATGGTGATTGCCGCATCATTATGGTCTCTCATTGTTGCCAGTCGAGGAGGTAGGAACGAACTCGGCGCACGGCCCAATCGCTGAGCAGGAATACCACGCTAATCACCAACATGTACGCGATGCTGCGCGCCATCGCGAGGTTGTTCGCACTCGTGATGATCTCGTACCCGACACCGGGTGCACCGAACAATTCGGCTGCAATCACCATCATCCAGCACTGTCCGACGCTCGTACGGACTCCAGTCAGAATCCCCGGTAATGCATCTGGGATGACAACCCGCCACAGCAGCCGGCGATTACTATCAACACCCAGCGTCGTAGCGACCTCTATCAGGTCACGTGAGGTACTCTCTACCCCCTCGTACGCATTATAGAACGTAATCCAAAATGCACCGATGAACACAATAAATGCCGCACCGGTGTGACCGAGCCCAAGCCAAATGATGGCGAACACGATCCACGCCAGTGGTGGAATCGGCCTAAGCACCCGCACGACGGGTGTAAGGGCGGCATCAATGACCAGACTCCAGCCCATCCCGATGCCAAGCAGGCCGCCAGCCACAATCCCAACAGCGACACCGGGAATATAGTGGAGGAGACTCTCACCGAGATGAACAAGCAATTCACCGCTAACCAGCTCGGCCCACAGTGCACCTGCCACCTCGCCGGGTGTCGGCAACAGGTACGATGGAACTTCACGACCCCCCGCCCACCAGACTGCCAGAAACCCAGCAGTTCCCACAAATCCATACCACAGCCGTGTCAGATTCCATTCTCGGCCGAACGCAGTCGTGGTTGTCGGCTGAGAGCGGATACCGGACGAGTCCGCTACTGGATCAAATTCGGTGGCCATCCTATTCGGCGATGTTGTCGTAGAGTGACTGCTCAAAGATTGCGTCGTTAGACACTCCACTATCGATCTGGCCGAGGCTCTCCATCTGCGCAACGAAAAGCTGCGTACTCTCTGTAATCTGTGCCGGGTCGCTGATGTAGTTCGAGGCCTTCGACGTGAGGGCTTTCTGAGCAATCTTCGTCGGAAGTTTGTCTCCTTTGGCCTTGCTCACGGCCTCTGCAGCGACAGTCGGTTGTTTTTGAATGGTTCCAGTGGCACGTGAGTGTTGGGCTACAACAGACTTCGCGATGTCCGGATGATCGTTCCAGAGGCGGTCATGCATGAACATGACGCCGCCCGGCTGACCAGACATGAATGAGCCTGCCCACGTGATGCGCTCATAGGGTGCGTCTCTCTGTTCAAGCGCAGTTGGGATGGGTTCCATGATGACAGTGCCATCAACATTCCCAGAGAGTAACGAGCGTTTGACGGGGCTACCACCAGCCATTGGCTCAATGTCGACAAGGTCTGGGGAGATTCCGAGTTCCTCGCGGAGCCAATATTGGAGGAGGATAAACGCGACACTGCCCTTTGGGAAGGTGCTGAATTTGAATTTCCGCCCTTTCTCCTCGCGGAACATCTGGAAAGCGTCGGCACCGTGTTCATCCCAGAGAGCAGCGAAGTCTTCGTGAGCGAACACAACAAACCCGTTCTTATGATTGGCTGCCGTGACTTTTCCCGGGACATCCTTACTTTTCATCTTGATCACAGGAGTGATGCCCATGAATGCAAGGTCAATGTCACCGTCGGAATACGCTGAAACGATGGTGAGGCCCTTGTTAGCGAAGTTTGTAGCCTCGATGTCGGGGTCTAACTCCTCAAAGTACCCTTCTTGATTCATCACGTGGTACTGGAGGAACGGGAACGGCGGCTTGAATGCAATGCTGAGGGTATCCATAGAGTTCCCACCGAGCACAGACGTACACCCAGAGAGAGCGGTAAGTGTACTTGCACCGACTGCTGCGCCGGTTTTCCCGAGGAACTGGCGTCGGCTCCCGGTAGGTGTTTCCTCGGACCGATCCGAATTGTTAGGCTTGCCTAAATTAGGCATACCTAAAAAGAGTGGACAGTAGTTAAAATAATCTTTCCTTTCAACCGAGGATAATATATGAAGGCACCGCACGGTCAGATGCATTATGAGCGGGCTGTCCCGGGATCAGATCAGCTCTGAGTCCGGGCCGCCAGCACAGCAAGTCCCACTCCAACCACGGCTCCCACTATCCCAAATCCGGGCCCACTTCCGTCTGTTGATTCAGGTCCACTACTACGGCGGTCAGTCGATGCCGTAGCCGCATCTTGGGTTGTACTGTCAGTCGTGAAGGTCGAGACAGCCGTTTCAGTAGTCACATTCTGGTTTTCGGCCTCATCATCGGCATTACTGCTTCCACTGCTGTCGTCATTCTCGTCAGTATCGTCGCTACTGCCGTCGTCAGTGGGTGGAAGGCCACCGCCACCGGTGTCGTTATTCCCGCCAGTATCGTCGCTCTCACCGTCGTCAGCGGGAGGACTGCCACCGCCGCCGCTGTCGTCATTCCCGCCGGGATCGCCGCTACCGCCGTCGTCAGCGGGAGGGCTGCCACCGCCATCGCTGTCGTCCGCCCCATCGGTTTCTTCATCCGGGGGAGCAGGGTCAGTCGTTCCATCATCGGCGCCGGCGCTCGCCGGCGCTTTGAGGTCGAGGTTCATTATGCTTCCACTCGACCATTCTGCAGTCTGGTTTACTTTCACATCGTTTACGTAGAATATGACAGTCGCACCGGCATCGCTGCGAGTGCCATTGACTGCAAGTTTTTCGGCAACAACGCTACTGCCGCCGAACGCCCCCGTAGATTCTGTAACGAGGGTCCCCCGACGTTCGCCATCAATCTTGGCCGTGATTTCTGTGCCTGCCGGGGCGGGTTCGCCGTCAATCGTCACGCTTCCGTAATAGGCGGCCGGCGTCGGCGGCGGGTCTGCACCTGCGGCCGGCGTCGCAAAGACAGCACCGCCGCTGCATACGATTAAGCCTACCATCGTCAGGGCTGCAACGAATCTAATGTGTCGTGTCATCGTTGTATATTAGGTATGATTGCGTTAGGATGCTGGCACAGTTGCTGTCGAACGTGGATTCGAAACCTGACCGGTTTCGTTGCCGTCAGCAGTGTGAGTCTTAATACTACCCCTGCGTATGCGTTCAACCGCCTTGTCAGCGGCACTCGCAGTCAGATTTCGGTAAGGTGGCGCTGCGTCAGCAACAATATCAGCTGCCGCCGCTTCAATGTCTGCCATGGATCTATTGCTGTCTTCGGCTATCACCGCTGTCGTCAAGTTGCGGTAGATAACCTGCGAAAGTGTTGTCTGTAGCGTCGCATTGTCTACAGAGCCAGTACTTGCTAATACGGTCGAGGCTGATACAGAGCCGTTTATTACCGGCCCTTCTTCACCTGTGCTGTTAGACGCGGTACTGTTTAGTTGATACAGCTTAATCCCCTTGTAAAGCTCTGTTTTCGACGGATTTGGACCAACATACGAGGGGAGCGTACTCCTATTCTCCACAAACACGAAGTAGCCCTGATACGGACTTGCATCGGGCACAGTTCCGCTTGAAGCGCTTTGGAACCGGTATGTACCCTCAAAGCTGGTAGCTTGCCCCGGCTGACTGCTTGGAGCCGTCATCGGTGCAGTTGCCAGAGTCGGTTTAACCGTACCGGCGTCAAAGGCTAAATCAATCCGATTGTACGTTGGTGCACCGACAAAGTTCCAGCCCTCAACAAGGGCTGTCTGGGCTGGTGCATTTGGTGAGTCCGTCCCAACATGGTGGGTGATGGTCATCCGACCATCGCTCTCTGCAACTACTGCTATACCCTGCAGCGGAGCGACCCGGTCATCTCCGGACAACATTTTCCAAGTTTGTGTATTCGCGTCGAACCCGTAGACTGCACCCTCAAAGCCGCCACTAAATAGATCAGCGACAGTCTGGTCAGTCGGCCCCGGCACACTCACACTGTAGACCTCGTCTGCTGCCAGCGTGAGATCAATGCCAAAGCGACTCGGGTCTGTCGTGTTAACGGCTTCCGGCGGAGCCGTAAGGAATGGTTCATAGACCACGTCACCGCTAACGAAGGAACGGTTGCCCGCTCGCTCCCCGTGATAGTTCATTGTTGCTCGGAGTGTCGTGTCAAGCCCGCTTCCGAGCGAAGTGTTGGATTCCGAAAGATCGTTGTGATGGATTTCGACTGCTGGTACATCCGCACGGTCGACCCAGACACCGTACTCTGCATCGATGTCATTCCGGGCAATCTCACCACCAGTGTTAGTCCCTTCAACATAGACTCCTTCGGAGAGGTTCCAGATGTCGTTGTCTACTACCGTTGCGTTTGTCACGAACGCCTCTAACTGGATACCAACAGTGTTTGATGCCGATTCATCCATATCGTGAATCTCATTCTCGCGGAACTGGATATTGTCCGTCTCGAAGGTCGTGAGGCCAGCCCCGCTGTCGGTGATTTCGTTGCGCTCGACGACCGTATCGGAGGACGTGTACACATCCACGCCAGAGTCTTGCCCCGAAATAGTCGCGTTAGACACGTGTGCGCTGTCGGCTTCACCAACAGTGACGCCAATGGCCAGCAGACTTGCTCCGTTTGTGATATTCACGTCACGGACGACCGCGTTGTGCGCGGTTGATCCAGCGCCACCGATAAGGACACCATGTGCGGCGCCACTAACCGAAACATCCTGAATCGTCGCATTCATTCGTTCCACAGCGATGCCGTCAGGGGCGGCTCCCTTGGCAGTGACATCAAGTTGCTCAACAGTCACATTTGGCGCGTCCACATGAACAACGGGGTCGTAGAACCCAGGTATGTTCGCCTCAATAGTCGGTCGCGCCGCCGCATCATGGGCGGTTAGTGTCATGCCAGGTGTCGTGACTTCAATGGGCTTCGTATACGTTCCTGGTGCGACTTCGACAGTCGTCCCAGGTGGGGCCAAGTCGATTGCTCCTTGGATCGTGTCCACGTCTTCAGGGACAACGAGTGGTTTTTCGTAGGCCGCAGTCTGTCCGCTGAGCAGTTCGACAGTCTCGTTATCGCCGTCAGCAGTAACGGAAAGACCAACACTACCAACGATATCTCTAGACGTGTTTATTCTGATAGTTACGGCATCAGTGTCGTCTGAGACACTGTGCCATTCCCCAAACTCTCGTTCAGTCCCATTTACGGATAATGAGAGATCCGATTTTGTGAGCGTCGTCGACTCCGTTAGCGTGACGTTTAGACGGTCAAGGTCATCGGCGGCGACCTCAACGCTGAACGAGTCCCCTGGCGAGACGTGTGCTGGCTGTGTGGAAGCAAACCAGGCCGGTGGCTTGCTGTTGACGTACATAACAGCGTTGCCCAGTATTGCGTTCGCATCATGGGACATGTGTGAGCTTCGAACTGTAGATGTGCGGCCAAGCGATGAGAGCAATACGGACTGTGTCGACTCATCAATGGCAATACCAGTGCCAGACGTATCGCTACCATCACCTACTGTTGCGAGTGTTGTCCCCTGATATCGGTCGAACCACGCGATATCACCTCGGGACTGGTTGTGAATCTGTACGCGCTCTCCAGCGCTAGCTACCCCGTCAAACAGTGGGTGGCCCGTCACTACTTCAAACGCTGGCCGGTCGTTCTGTGTCGATTGCCCAGTGACGACCGGATTCTGTGTTGCGCTTGAGAGTGCTGTGATTCCATTGCTTGCCGCACCCCACTGGTCAAGATAGACAACGCCAGTGTCAGGATGATCGGTTGCTGCTACGAACGCTTCAACATCGACACCCGAGCTAACTTGATTGACGACGAGAACATCATAATTGTCGGTTTCTGCCATCGCCTCCTCAGGTGTAATGACAGACACGAAGTACTCGTCGGGGACATTTGTGTCAACCGCAGTCTGAACTTGGTTAGCGTACTCCGAACCAGTGCTGTCCACAACACCAACGTATACCGGATCGGGCACAACATTCGTCGGACCGGTCGTTAACGTCACTGTGTCTCCAAGGCCGGACAGTGTGTGAGAGAGTACAAGACGTCCGTCTGCGTTTGTTGTTGTTTCAACCCGGACTTGAACGGTCGTGTCATCGGAGTTGTTCAGTGCGATCTCCTCACCAAACGCGTACTGCTGGCCGTTAACGTATAATGTCGCGTTCTCGGTCGTGGTTCCAGTCCGTGTGATAGAAAGTGTCTCTGCGTGAGCCGTCTGATAGGTGACTGTCGCAGCATTACCGGATTTAATTTCACTGGTCTGGTTAGTCGTAACGCGACCGTCCAGTGACGCCGATAGATCAATACTGTGGGTAGCCATCGTCCCGCTGTCAACAGTGACCTGGCTCGTCTCCGGTTCATAGCCAAACTCAGAGGCGGTGACGTTGAATCTACCCGGGAGGGTCCGGACAAGGTAATCCCCAGCGGGGTTTGTCGTTGTTTCGGCACCGCTATCCAAGGTGACTGTAGCGTCAGCAATCGGAGCACCGCTTGTATTAGTGACAGTGCCAGTGATGCCTTGCTCGGCGGCGACAGCGGTTGTCGCATCCAAGGCGTCAACAATACCGTGACCATAGCGAATATCCTTATTATTGGGCGCATCCGCTGGTTTTGTTGCGGATTTGCGTAGGGCTGTATTGATTTCGTCCGGTGAGAGATCACCCCCAGAGGCAGACACCATCAGCGCGACGACACCGGAAATGTGTGGCGTTGCCATTGAGGTTCCAGATTTTTCTCCGTACTCTCCACCAGGAAGCGTGCTATAGGTTTCAACGCCTGGCGCCGCAATGTCTGGTGTGACAAAGCTTGCAGGCCAGTCACCGGGAGCAGCGTCACCCCAATCGCGCTGGGTCCGAACGACGTCACCTCCGGAGAACGGTGCGATGTCTCGGTCTGGACCTGAGGCTCCAACAGTAGTTGCATCGTAAATGTTTCCAGGAGACGGTGCTGTCTCAGGGCCATGGTTGCCGGCCGCTACGACGACAGTGGTGCCAGCATCCTCGGCGTTTCGAATTGGCGGAATGAGTGTGCTGTAAAAGCCGTCAGCTCCGAGACTCATGCTGATAACATCGGCATCCTCCTCAACGGCCCACTGCATTCCAGCAATAATTTGTGCGAACGACCCTGTGCCATCAGGGAGAACGAGCCCGTGCATCATGTCCGCATCGGGCGCGACACCAACGGCGGTGCCACTTATGTCACCACCACCCACCGTACCAGTAACGTGGGTGCCGTGGTCGCTGGTCGCATGCGGGGTTGAGTTCATTACGCGATCACCGTTTGTATCGAACTCGGCCCACCCACCAGGGTACGTGGCATCGTTCTGGTTCTCAGTACGAAGGCTCAGGTCAGGATGATCGATGTCAGCGCCGGTATCGAGTACAGCGACCTTCGCTCCAGCACCTCTCGTTCCGTGTTCGGCCCAGACCTCGGGGACATTGAGTTGGTCCAGCCCATATGTCACGTCACCCGACGGTGAGTCCGCAGCAGTTGGTTGTTTCGCAGTACCACTTGGCTGTGTGTTAGTTGCGGAGAGTGCACGAACCTCATAATTCCTGTGGACGTCAGTGACGCCAGGTTGCTTGACAAGCGCGCTAGCGTTAGCTTTCGAGGTGTTGACCCGCATGAGGACCGCATTAGTGATCCAGAATCTATTGAGGACCGTGACCCCATCCGTCGACGCAGCGTAATCAAGAACGGGCTGCTGGGTCTCGTTAGCGTGGGTACGAAGTTCATCGACAGCTGCCTCTTTTGAGAGCGTGCCAGCTTCGGGTATTTCGAACTCCTCAACCCGGACAATTACCTCAGCAGTCGATGAATTGGTGCTAGAGTTGCGTGATCTGTTACGCGCGGTAACCGTACTGATTGCTGTCTCGTTTTCAGGTGCTTCGGTGGTATTGTTCGAGGGAGGCGCTGTCTTGTTTTCAGGTACTTCTGTGGTATTGTTCGAGGGAGGCGTTGTCTCGTTCTCGGGTACTTCTGTGGTATTGTCCGAGGGCGGCGTTGTCTCGTTTTCAGGTGCTTCTGTGGTATTGTCCGAGGGCGGCGTTGTCTCGTT
>NZ_BMPD01000011.1 GCF_014647415.1 Haloarcula sebkhae
GGTCGAACAACTCTTGGCCCCCTTTTGAAAGGTTACTGTACCTGAGCACCTTATCGTCGGGAGAGACATCCGATTCATCCACCTCCGTGACGAGAACTTGGGTCCCCGTATTGGGGGCAACGAAAAGAAGTAGGGCAGATATGACGAGTGCTGCGACTCCAATTATAATGAGAGCCCGGACACTGAATCGAAATCCTGCTGGTGTACCCATTTTAGAGACTATCTGAATCAAATCAGGGAGCTATCTTCAGTATCGTAATTCATCAAGCGAGGAAGCAATTTCATGTCCCGTGCAAGTGCCTATATTCTTTGTGGGAATTCACATGTGTGATTGCCAGTTCGACAAGACTAGGCGTTTGGAGAGCAATCTGAGCCAGTTCCCGGTCACTGAACCAGCCGAAACCACGCATCATAGCACCGCTAAACCCGCTGTAGTCTCAACTTCCAAGACACGACAGTAGTTGAGACCGCCAGTCTCAGTGTACACAATATGAAATCTAGTGGATCTTGGCTGAATTAACTGTTCAATCTGGATGCAAATTTCACGTGGGCAAGGAGTGAGTTAGGGGTCATTGGGGCAGTCAGAACAGATACTTCGGGCAGGTTGTGTCAAAAAGAAGTTTATAACCTATCTGTACTCTATTCGTACAGATGAGAGATTTAGGAGAGGATGAAGAAATTGAGCGTGCTATCCAATATCTAGTGCACTCGTTCGAATCTTCGGGCGATAATCCGAAACCAGTGATACTCCACAGTACAAGAGTGGGAATGAATCTTTATAACAGAGATTACGACAAGTCCATCGTCATCTCTGGTTTTCTCCACGACCTGCTAGAGGATACAGACGTGGCTTCTGATGAGATCAGTTCGGAGTTCGGAGAGGATGTTGCAAATATCGTGGAAGCCACTAGTTTCGACGGGAATATCGACGACTATCTCCAACAACATCTCGATATCTATGAAAGATGTTTTGAATTGGGACGAAGTGCGGTGATTGTCAAAGCTGCAGATATCCTTGATAACAGTGATTACTACGATTTGGGTGGCTCGGAGGTACTACAAAAGAACCTAATCAAAAAAATGGACTATTTCATCCAAAACTCTGAACCATATATCGGAGACGAGGACATACATCAGGAACTCAATGATAAGCTCCCTATAGTTAAGGAAAGAATGAATATAAAGACCGACAGCTGAAATTTACGACATATTTGAACTGTTCGGGCTGGCTACCGAGCCTAGAGTGCTCCGTTGCTGTTCTGTACTGACTACTGTCCACTCATACTGCTTAGCGATATTGAGAGCTGAATGTGTACTCTCTATTACCAGTTAGACGAATTTTTGGGCATGTCGTGGCCAATACCTTACAGTGGTTGCGAGTTGTGATTCTCAACGCAGTGTCTTTCGACGAATCGCCCAGCAATCATTTGTTGAATGGCCAGCATATGATTCGACGCCACTCTACGATCGGAGCTCTCTCGCCGCCTTGGAGGAAGACATCCGGGCCGTTGCCTCCACATGGTTCGACCACAAGGCCCACGATTCCGTCGACGAGTTCGTGTCTCACTACCCAATAGCGTATTTCAAGTTTCGACCACACGACTGGTATTCGGGAGCAACCCGGTACCAGATGACCCAACTGTTTCGACTGTTCCTACTCAAAGAACTTCACGGCTGGACTCATGAGACAGCACTCGTTACGTACCTCACCCACCACTCTGCACTCTGTGAGCAACTAGATCTAAAGACGGTCCCAGACCAGGCGACGCTGTGGCGCAGCTGGCACGATCGATTCACAACAGAGCTTCGCGAGACAATTGAGGCAGCCGCGCGGACGATTCTGATCAAAGCCCAAGACGCGGGCGTTGCTGTTCCACGCGAGCCAGAACGTCAGCTTCCATTTCACGGCGATGAACAAGAGGAATCAGATCCAGACACTCAAGCTATTCTCGACGAAGCGGCATCGATTACGGACCACATCGGCCACGTCGTTTTCCCGGCATTCTCACTGAATCGTGACAACGGCTGTGAGATCCACGAAAACGCTTACTGGGACTTACAAACATACCTCGGACTTCGTGAGAGTTTGGCTGCGAACGAAGGAGCCCGCAGCTTCGTCTACGAGTCAACTCGTGACCGGACACCGCTAGGTCACGCCCATCGCGAGCACATCCGCGACTTGTCGATTGAACAGATCCGGGAGATGTACCCGCAGGCTGTGAATCGACTATTGGATGAAGTAGCGGAGACGGAGGAGTTCCTCCGAGCTGGTATCGTTGCTATCGATATCACTGAAGCGGCCCCGTTCACAGGCGACAGGACCGGGCACGAAGACGAGATTATCGGCACGAAAGAAAAGACCGACGAGTACGCCTATCAGTGGGCTACCGTCCAATTAGTCGGCAATGCTGTCCCAATTGTGCTGGATGCTCGTCCTGTGCGAAGAGGTGAACCACGGAAAGAGATAGTGGAGGATCTGCTGGATTCAGCCCAAGACGCCGTTCACGTCGATAGCGTACTGATGGATCGTGAGTTCGACAGCCAGCACATTCTGGAGATGCTCAGCCAGCGTGGACTGTCGTATGTCGTCCCGAAACGAATGCAGACCAGCGAGAAAGCCCAAGCAAAGCGACTCCTGCAGCGCGGCCAGGATCGGTACGAGACCGACAGGAAACTTAATCTCGGGAAGAACGAGTGGCACGAGACGACACTGACCTATCGGCGGAAAGAGGACTCAAAGCACGACGACCACCGCCAGTACTCGGTGCTCATGTCCAATCGCGGTAGTGGCTTCCTCACTGAGTACGGGTATCGGTGGGAGATCGAGAGTGGGTACAAATCGATCAAGCGATTCATGGCCGCAACGACGTCGAAAGATTTCGGGTTGCGATTCTTCTATTTCGCGTTTGCGTGTCTGCTCTACTCGATCTGGCGGGCGGTTGATTTGCTCGTACAAGTCGAATTGACTGGTGAATACGAGCATTCGCCGATGGTGACGGCCGATAACACGCTGACGCTGTTGAAGAAGGAGACTGGAATCGGGTAGAGAGGGAACTCAATCCAGGTGATTGCGGAATTTGAGTGGATACACTATCGAAAATCTTCGGAACCTGGAAATATAGTCAGTAATACAACATGATTGGCTGATTGAGAACTAATCTGAATCTGTCCTCGGTCACTTAACCGTCCAAATACATACATTACAGCCCCGCTACACCCGTTGTAGTCTCAACTTCGGGACACGAAAATTTGGTATAGCAATATGTACTTTATCAATATCGGTATGTCAATTCTAAGCACCATAGAGGTGCTGAGACACCAGAATTCTGGTTCGTGGTTTGGGTTTGTATTATCTTAATAAGCACCACCAGTTTTACCCGGACCCCCGCTGTATGGGAAGCATGGATCGGCTTCCGCCTGAGTACGACGCTACTCCCGGGGATGATGCCCTCGAAGCAGCCATCGAGAAACGACTGGTCGATATCGACTCCGGACGTTACCGAACAAACGTCGCCAGCGTGCTGCGGAAGTTCGCGGCATGGAGTCGGGACCAGCATGGTATCACCGGTCCGGAAGAGATTGACGATGATCTCTGTCGACAATACGCTCGTGATCTAGCTCGAGCCGACGATCGGGACGATATCTCGCCGGAAACAGCACGGCGGTACTTCGCCTACGTCCGCTCGTTTCTCACCTGGGCCGTCTACGAGGGCCTGATACCGACGAACCCAGCCAAGACCAACCACGCTGAAGGCCCGCTTCCGACCGACGAGACCGAAACTGACCAGCAATATTGGACGACACGCGACCGCGAAGCCATCTGTGCCACTGCGACCGCTCGCGTCGACGAAGCCGGTGAGCACGAGGACGTCGATCGGGTGGCAGCTTATCGCGACCAAGCGCTCGTTTTCCTACTCGCCTACTCCGGAGCTCGCAGCGCAGAACTCGTCGCCGTCTCTGATGATGAAGAGCGGAACGGCCTGCGGTGGCGACACGTCAATCTTGATGCTGGCACGATGCAGGTGTTCGGCAAGAATCGAACCCGCGAGTCTGCACCGATTCTCGACGATGCGCTCCGCCCACTTCGACGCTGGAAGCAACTGCGAGAACCTGACGAAGACGAAGCCGTGTTTCCCAGACTCGATAACGCGGCGAAACCAATGGACCCAACACCGTCGATCACAACCCAGTCTGCCCGAAACATCCTCGCCGACCTCTGTGAGTGGTCTGAGTATGATTTCGAGGAACCGCTGAAGCCACACGGCGCTCGCCGGGGGCTTGGACGAGAAATCTATCGCGAGAACCCGCAACTGGCTCAAGACGTATTGCGACACAAGTCGATCGAAACAACGCACGAGGGCTACGCACAGGAAGCAGCGAAGCGTACCCGTGACGAAGCGAATGATATCATCGGCGGTGAGTAGGTTGGGACATCACCTCGGTAGAAGGAGGTAAGCGACACTTCAACTGATTTGTTCACCGAGATGGGGAAGAATGAGTATTATTTAACTCCCACGTGATTATCAACTGATGTCTGGAGACAACTTCTCAGAAGCAGTCCTCAACGCTGCCACTGACATTGTGGCTATTCTCAAAGAGTTCGGGCTAAGCGATCAGGACATACTTGATGCCATCATGGAATACGACGGTGACGCTGACTCACCAGTTGAAGCTGTGGCTGGCGAATTTAATATCTCGGCTCCAAGCGAGGGGGCGATATCTGCTAATAAGACAATGGTACTGCAAGATGTACTCAATCATAGTGAGTTAGGGGTGGTAACCGACAGTAGGTACGGTCACAAAGTAAATCTTGAACATCAGGTCGATGGTGCGGTGAATCGGTTTGGGTATGGATTCAACTTCCAGAGTATTGGCACTGACGAATGGGTCAGACTCAAATCAACCCACCCCAGAGCGTTCCGATTGGTCGTTACCGGGGAGAGTGGCGAGACGGTGACGACAGCCACATTCCGCTATCCCCCTGTTGACGACGAGGCTCAAAAGTCATACCAGCAGCAGGGAGCCCTCGGCGCAGCTCTGAACGACACTGTACTCAGTGATATCGGGCTTCACATGTGCTACCTTGATGAAGGAAGTGAACATTGGAAGTGGTTCATCATACCGAAGGCTACCCTCTCTAAGTTGGTTGAGACATACGGTGAATCATTGGCCGTTTTCGGCGAACCGCTTGTTCGACGCTGTCCAAGGTATACCTACAGCTGGAACCAGATTGATATTGATGAGGCAACTGATCACGAGGATGAATTCGGTGTCCCTGAACCGCCAACAACTTATAAAATCGAAGAGGCATACGATTTGAGTGAGCCGGCTTCACAACAACTGTGGTAGCTATTATCGACTACTAAGCAGAGACTAATCGGTGTGATATGAGTGGTCGCACTGTGCTGCTATCTCACTCTTGATCCATAGCAAATTCTCCTGTCTCGCGGAAAATAGTATACGGGTTCACCGCTAAACATGGCTATACAAAGGCCAGCTACTATTGCAAGTTGCTTTATTGAATATTTTTACTGAGTAAGTAGGATTAAGTACCCTAACAACTGAGATAAATAGCAACAGTACCTCTATTGAGACTTCATATGACAAGCTCAACAAGAAAACTACAGGCGTTGCTTGGTGTGTTGCTAGTACTAACTGTCGGTCTAATATTTGGGGTGATGGCCGGAATCTGGGCTGGTCCGTTAGAGACAGCCGAAAACGAATCGGCACAGACACCCACCTCAACAGCCGGAGACCAGGCGACCGGAGAAATATCGGCCAGTTGGAATGAGTCAACAGAACCGAGTGCGAGTGCCATTGAGCAGTTAGCGCCCCGGGAAGACGACTCTCAGCCGTACCCACTCGTCGGTGGACACCAGCCTACTGACCCAGATGGTGACGGGCTCTACGAAGATGTCAATGGCGATGGGGCTTTCAACACCGTCGACGCTAACGCACTGTCACGTCATCTGGGGACTACGGCAGCTGGTGCTAACTGGAGCGCGTATGATTATACAGGTGATAAGCGAACTGACGGCGAAGATGTCCAATGGCTCCTCGCGGCTACACGCTCGACACCCTCGAATGACACCGATGGCGATGGACTTCCGGATGCATACGAGCGAAACGTCACCGACACCGACCCCGACATAGCGGACTCCGACGGGGATGGTGTGATTGACGGCACAGAAGACTGGGATAACGATACGCTCCCAGCATACCGAGAATACCGACTCGACACTGACCCTCGAAGCAATGATACAGACGGTGACAGGCTCTCTGATGGCATTGAATCACGGCTCCCAAGCGTTGATCCGACCGACCCTGACACGGATGGGGACGGCGTACAGGACGGCGCTGCCGATCCAGATAACGATTCACTGAGCACCTACAACGAGACCGTCGCAGGTACCCTTAGCACCAACCCAGATACGGACGGTGATGGCCTGCTTGATGGGACAGAGGTTCACCAGCTCGGGACCGACCCACTCACCGCTGATACGGATAGTGACGGGCTTCCAGACGGCGAAGAAGTTCGCCTCGAAACAGACCCACTCGTGGCCGATAGCAACGACAATGGCGTTATTGATGGTCAAGAGAGCTATACCACGACGGCTACGAACGAGACACTCGGAGTCACACTGAGTCTGACTGGCAACGGTGACATCGGGAATGAAACGACCATTGCTCCCCAAGACGAACCACGGTTCAACACGTCCCGTGTGACGTATATGAGCGCATCGCCAGTTGTTGAGCTCACCTCCGAGCGAGACTTTTCCTCGGCTAATGTTACTCTGGCGTACAACGAAACGGGGGTTCAAAATGAGAGTCAGGACCTCGCCGTGTTCACATACGATCCTGAGATGGGGATTTTCGTCCCGTTAAACTCCACTGTCGACGCCGCTAACAACACAGTAACTGCGAAGACAACCCACTTCTCTACGTTCGCAGTCTATGATCTTACCAACTGGGCAGCGACGTACAACGCAACCGAGCCAGCCCGACAAACACACGGCGGTGGTGTTCAGCCCAACACCGTCAATCACAACGCAGTCAGCCCGAAACATCCTCGCCAATCTCTGTGAGTGGTCTGACTACGAGTTTGAAGAGCCGCTGAAGCCACACGGCGCTCGCCGTGGCCTTGGACGCGAACTCTATCGCGAGAACCCACAGCTGGCTCAGGACATCCTCCGACACAAATCCATTGAGGCGACCCACGAAGGGTATGCTCAGGAGGCTGCCAAACGGACCCGTGACGAAGCGAACGATATCATCGGCCGTGAGTAGGTTGCTGACATCTCTTCGCAAGGGACCAGACAGACGACACCTCAACTGAGCTGGTCAGCGAGGTGAGAACGTATCGTCTGTTCTGGAGTCGTTTCTACAACCGCCGGTAGATGATGATCCCACCGAGAACAGCCACGAGAATGCTCCCACCCACAAGCAGATTTGTCGGTGAGCCACCAGACGGCTCAACACTGTCGGTCGCTCTGGTCTGAGACGGTGCGTTCGTCGCGTCCGGCGTGATGGCCGGCCCACCGCCGGTCTGCGCCGAGGTTGACTGCTCGGTTGCCGTCTGTGTCGGTTGTTCAGTTGCCGCTGTCGTCGTTGTCGGCGTGTCACCAGGCGTCGGTTCCGTTACTGTCGGTGTGTCCGTCGGTGTTGCCGTGTCACCAGAGTCACTGCTGCTGGAATCACTGTCACCGTCACCGTCATCGCCATCATCATCGTCATCGTTACTATCGTCGGAACTGGAAGAGTCTGACTCGGTTGGTGTCTCCGTCGGAGTCGGTGTTGGCGTCTCCGTTGGGGTTGTTGTTGTGTCATTTCCGGACTCGACTGTCAGTGTTCCAGCGCGGACGCTGGTGACATTGTATGCGTTCCCGGATTCGTCACCAACGGCTGCAACAGTCAGGTCGACGTCGCTCGTTCCGACAGCCTCGCCGGTGAGCGTGACCGAGACAACAGGCGCTGAGCCAGTGTCGGCAGTATCCATGCCAGTCGCCGCAACGCGGACGCTGTTCGCTTCTTGTGAGGTCTGGACTGTGTCTGGATTCCCAGAAACAGTCGTGTTCGAAACTGTTGCAACTGACCCGCTGGTGCTTGCAATATCGATATCCAGCGAGCCGACTCCGTCTGTAGCAGACGTGACCACAATATCAACAGTGGTTGTGTTTCCAACGGCAACGCTGTCAGTCGATGGCTGGACGACGACACTGGTCGTTCCCGCCCCCATCGCGAGTCCCGCACAGAGGGACAACGCTATACAAAGGCCAGCTACTGTCGCAAGTTTCCTCATTAAATATACTACTCAGATAAGTAGGATTAAGTATTTTGATTACTGAATCAAACCAACAACAGTACCTCTGGTGGGGGTTTATATGGCAAGTCCAACGAGAAAATTACATGCGTTATTTGGTGTATTACTATTAGTGACTGTCGGTCCGGCTTCCGGGATGATGGCCGGAGTCGGGGCTGGCCCGTTACAGACGGCCGGCAATGATGCGTCTCTCACAGGTGCCGGAAACCAGGCTGTCACCACGGCCGGAAACGAACCAGCACAGACACAACCGACCCAAACACCCGCCGCAACGGCCGGTAATGAACCAACACGGACACAACCACAGACACCCGCCGCAACGGCTGGCAATCAGGCGACCGGACCACTTTCAACCAGCTGGAATGATTCAACAGAACCGAATGCGAGTGAAATTGAGCAGTTAGCGCCCCGAGAAAACGACTCTCAGCCGTACCCACTCGTCGGTGAGCACCAACCGACTGACCCAGATGATGACGGCCTCTATGAAGATGTCAACGGCGATGGCGCTATCAATATCGTTGACGTTGACGCACTGTCGCGCCATCTGGAGACTACAGCAGCCGGTGCTAACTGGAGCGCGTATGATTACACAGGTGACGATCGAACCGATGTCGGGGATATCCAGTGGCTCTTCGTGGCCACACGCGCGACATCGTCGAACGACACTGATGGCGATGGACTTCCGGATGCATACGAGCGAAACGTCACCGACACCGACCCCGACATAGCAGACTCTGACGGGGATGCCGTGATTGACGGCGCAGAAGACTGGGACAACGATACGCTCCCAGCATACCGAGAATACCGACTCGACACTGACCCTCGAAGCAATGATACAGACGGTGACAGGCTCTCTGATCAGGTAGAATCACGACTCCAGGGTGTTGATCCAACCGACCCCGACACGGATGGGGACAACCTTACTGACAGCGACGAACACAGACTCACGAAGACGGATCCCACAAAGCGAGACTCTGATGGCGACGGGGTCACTGACAACCATGCAGACCCCGATAACGATGGGCTCACACACAAAGAAGAATTGGCTGCCGGAACTCACCCGCTGTACGCCGACGTGGATAACGACGGCCTGACTGACCCAGAGGAACTCGAACTTGGAACTGACCCGCTCTCGCCTGATACTGACGAGGATGGGCTGACTGATGGCGATGAGAGAGCTGACCCGTTCAACACGGACCCACTGAACCCTGATACCGACGGAGACAGTGTCACAGATGGGAACGAGACCTACACTACGACTGCCGGCAACGAATCGCTCGGAGTCACCATCGACGTCACCGGCCAAGGCAACGTGGCCGATCGTGTCTCGGCTTCGGTCGACGACACCGGCCGATTCGACACCCCGCAGATGAACTCGGCTGCCGTGACGCCCGTCGTGGACATCGAGTCTGAAGAAGACTTCGACAACGCCTCAGTCACCTTCGAGTACAACGAATCGGCGGTGCCTCAGAGTGCCTCCGCACAGCTTGCAGTGTTCAGGTGGAACGAGTCGATACAGGGCTTCGAGCCGGTGAATTCCACGGTCGATACGAGCGCACAGACCGTGACAGCCGAGACACCCCACTTTTCGCGGTACGCGGTACTGAACGTCTCCCAGTGGAAGGACAGTTTCACGGCCGTTCCGGCTGACGAGTTCTCCGACAATCCCGAGGACAATACAACGCTCAAGCCCCTAGACGTGGTGCTGTTGATGGACACGACAGGATCGATGAAAGGGAACGACCCGAACGGGCTCGCCAAAGATGCGGGTGAAGAGTTCATGTCGAGCCTGCTGCCATCGGACCGCGCGGCGGTCCTGGAATTCTCCAATCGGGCGAACGTCATGCAACCGTACACGACCAACCACGATGCAGTCAACAGTTCCGTGATGGATCTCAACTATCGCGGTGGCCGTGGTGGGACGGCTATCGGCTTGAGTCTGGAGGATGCCATCGATTACAAGCGCAATAACAGTACCCCGGATCACCGTCGCGTCATCGTTCTCCTGTCTGACGGGCAAAACAAACAGGGCGTTGGATCGGATTCGTATACGGTTGCCCAGGCCGAGCGAGCCGCTCAAGAAAACATCACTGTCCACGCAGTTGGCTTCGGCGGCGCCGATGAAGACCTCCTGCAAGAGGTTGCCAACAGTACTGGTGGCCAGGCGTACTTCGCCGAGAGTGCAAGCGAATTGCCCGAAGTGTTTTCGCGGGTCGCGACAAATACGACCGGCGGACAGGACAGTGATGGTGACGGATTGCCAGACGAGACTGAAACTGGCGGGTTCACGGCGGAGACGCTGCCGATGACCGTCGAGCCGTTCTCGACTGATCCGACACAGAAGGACACCGATGGTGATGGACTACTAGACGCCGAGGAGATCAGCGCCGTGCACAGACAGTCCCACGCGTTCACGGTCGTCACTGATGGTGACGCTGTCTCGCAGTCAGTGAAAGGCGGCTACTGGCGGATCAACAGCAATCCGACGAAGACCGACACCGACGGGGATACGATAAACGATTCGACGGAAGTCAACGGGTGGACCATTTCGGTGATCAATAAGACCGGCCACACCGACCCGTATCGGTACGACTACGCCTGTGAAACGGACGATGGGTGTGAAGCCCAGTCGGATTCCATCCGTGTGACGTCGGACCCGAAAACGCCACATTCGGATGACGATGGTCTGACCGACCCCGAAGAGAAGAATCTCACGCACACCGATCCGAGCGCGGAGCGAACGTACAACATTACTACCGAGCGGTCAGAGACGTTCGAGCAGGTGTTCGATGGCAGAGGGTCCTACCCACGAACGAACCTGCAGAACCAGATGGGACTGGACACTGATCGCATGCAGGGCGTGGACGACCTCTCGGATCCGGAGTTCACGGACGCAAGCGATTCATTCGACTTCGTAACGACCGACCAACGTGGGCTAGATCAGTTCGTCTTCAGAGGGCTGGATGGCACCCCGCAGACGGATCACTGGATTTCGAACAAGAAAGAGATCCGCACGGCGAATCCGGATCATCGGCAACCAGATGCAGATCCGGCCCTGGGCTCTGAGACTGATCCCTGGGACCCTGACACCGACGATGATGGACTCACTGATGGACAGGAGATTGATGGAGTGCAGGACGGTTCGTCCGGCTCGGTCTACAAAACAGACCCAACGGACCCAGATACCGACGGTGACGGCTACTGGGACGGCTGGATCGGCGTCTACGACGTTGGGCACACTGACAACGTGGTGCTGTATCGCGAACACTTAGAGGACGATGATGGAAGTGGTGCACCGAGCGGGATTCAGGGAGACGAGATCGTGGATGCCCAAACTGGCGTCCACAAAATCGATCCAAGTGATCCGATGACTTCGTCGGCATTTGGCGCACAGTACAACGGTGACCGTGTCCACTCAAACGTGCATATTGGAGAACGTCAATGGGGAACAGACCCAACGACAGTAACGAGTCGGTCCGAGACGACAATCGGTGTGGAAGTAGACTGGTTGAAGGGGAAGAATCCGTATTCGATGACGGTTGCAGGGACGAACTGGAACGTGATCGAAGCGACTCAGTTGAATTATCGCCTCTACGGCATCAACTTCCAGTTCTACCGATCTGATGAAGGAATCTCAAAGCAATCGCTTCGGAACGTCTGTCGATATGGTCTCCGACAAGATGGCGGGTACGGAGTCAAGAAATACTGTCTCGAACCGGATAGCTTCAATGCCTGGGAAGGTGACGTGGTGGAAGATAACTTCCACGACGACACCTCCCGCGTCCATCTGTTCTGGACGAATCGGTACGGCGCGGACAGGCCACAGTACATCCCACACGATACACCTGGTCAAATTCCGAGTTCCGTTGCCGGTCTCACTGGGCACACCGGGTCGCCGACGCAGGTTGCCATCATCGAAAACGGATTCGGGACACCGTATGGTGTGATGATGCTCGACGATACACTGAACTCCCCGTCGGCAAAACATCGTGTCCTGATGCACGAGATGGGGCACGTTCTTGGGGCTGGGACTGCAGACGATAACGCTGCGAGGATTGGAGAGTGTTATAGTGGGAGAGATTGTGTTATAGACACCAGCATCACCGGCGGAGTGGATAAAACACCTGAGCGAGTATCGATTTTCGGTGGACCAGAGTGGCCTGTCATGGGCGATTCAAGATATATTGACACCGCTCGGGCTGGGTTTAGCATCGAAGAGTTGAGTACAATTGATATGGAGGATCTCCCGAGTACCGATGACTAACCAGATTACCCGGCGTCATCTACTTTGTTGTGGCTTTGCAGGTGGCGGTTTATTGGTTAGCGGCTGTTTACAGCACAGTCGGCTCCGTTCACTAGAGTTTCGGCGAATAAATGTTGAAAATCAAACCAATAGTGAATACGATATCCGTGCAGACGTTGTTGCTGATGGGCGCGCTGCTACTTCTGAGTGGGCAACATTTCATAATGTTTCTGTTGTCGGATACACTCGCTCAGGGACAGTTGTTTGCCAAGAAAATATCGGGACCGTCTCCCCAAATGGCTCCCCACAAACAGTTCAATTGTCGTGTGAGGAAATACCGCCGTTGTTCACGTTCACTGCGGACGAGTCCCCCTGTGACCAGGAAACGTGGATCGGAATATATCAATATAGGAATGCGGAAAAGGGCGTTGATTACTGGGAATTGCGTAGGAAGGAATGCGATGAGCCGTCACTTCCTCCAGTTGCTGAAAATGAGTAATGATACAATCTGTCTGTTTAATTAACATATAAACGGCTAACATTAAATCCCGAAGAGGACTGCTGCTGCTGTTTCTGAATATTGGCAACAATCTCCACTTCTCAGGCACTGGTTTTCCAAGAGCTACTGAGGTGTGTGAACCGTTTTATGACACCCTGTGATTAGTAGAGAAATCACAGGAAGAGAAGATCAAACGCCCGAAGAGACATCGAGGTTCCAAGACAACTCTTGGCCGATCATGGGTGATAGTTTTATTGCCAGCCCCGGCCGTACTGTGTTTAGTATTGAAGAGCTGACCACAGTAGATACCGATGACTTACCTAGTGTCGATGATTGAAGATATCTCACGGCGGACGATCATCAGAAGCATTTTCGGAGTGTTGCCAATGGCTGTGGCTGGGTGTATGTCTGAGCCGCGAAATAGAAACTTGGGATTCAAGACATTAAGTATAATCCCTGTTGACAGCGGAAAATTCAAACTAGAGGGAGAGGTTAGAAGCTCTTCACGCAATGCTGATGAAAATTGGGCAACATTCCATAATGTATCTGTTGTAGGCTATCAATCTTCGAAAAGTGTTGTCTTTCGTAATTATATCGGAACTGTCACGCCAGGATATGATGGAATCCGAAACATATCAACTGTGACTGAAACACTTCCAAAATTCATTACGCTAGTCGCCGACGAAACTCCTTGCGATGATTCAACGGACATTAGCATCCTCACATTAAATGAGGGTGAAAAAACATATTCGGAAGCTCGTCATCGGAAATGCAAGGAGCCAGAACTTCCCCGGATACCTGAATGACCTCAAAAAATTAGTTCTAGATGCACAACCAGCGAACCTAGGTACTGTTGCTGACAGACTTGCAGAGTAGTCCGGATTAACCGAAGCACGCAATAAAAGTGCTCACACGTGGCTGTCGGCCGAGCGTGAACTCGCTGCAGGGACGGACCGTGGGAAAACATTCAGTCGTGGAAGATCATGCGTTCGGGTTGGTCAGATGAAGTCGTCCATACTCACGACAGACGGATTTACTATGCATTCAATATTGAAGAAGTAGCCACTACGAAAGAACCATGAAAGATCCAAATTCCAAACTGATTGTTCTGTCTTTGGTCATCATATTGGTGGCCTTAAGTGGATGTAAGGCTGGCAATCCAGTATATAATGGGAGTATTCGGTTCAGTGGCGAAATGACTGCTGTTGAAGATGAATTCATAATGGAAGGCGATCTCGACAATGAGGGGATTGCGAATATGACCTTCAATAATCTCAATGTGTACTTGTACTATGCAAATGGAACCCGGATCAAAAAGCATCATATGGGAGATCTATCCACAACTGTCCCAGTAACTATTCGTAGTACACAGATTCCGGACTACGTCATTATAGACTCCCCAGATTTTTGGAGCACATCAAAAGTGGAGGTCGCATACTATGAAAAGCGAAAATCGGGGAACTATACCGAATCTATCGTAACGGAGCGTGATGACTTACCAGTTAATCCGAGACACCGAAATATAAAATATCGGCCGTGGTGAATCGCCGGACATAGCGTGATTGTCAGGTGTCACGGCTCGCTTGATGATGTAGCCGACACTTTTCAGGACGAGTTCGCAGAACTCACGTTACTGAGCACAAACGATAGAGAAGTTGGAAGATGATTGATCGCAACGTTGGAGTCGGGGCTATAGCACTTGTCGGAATCCTGGCTGCTCTGGGCCTGCTCGTTGCGGCGTCTCAGGAGTCAGGACCATCGCAGAGATCACCGACAGTGATGACCCGGCAGGTCAGATAGCCACTCGATGGAAACGTCGAATGGAGCGTAATGTCTTCAGGCTGGGATAGAGACTAGGTGACGCAGCTAATGGACGGACGGTACTACTCTTACAGTGTTGAAGAACTTTTTCTAGTCACACAATGAGCGAAGCAAATCAGATTGGTATCATCGTCACGCTGGTGCTTCTCGTCTCGACAGCTGGCTGTACGTATCCGGAGGCAACTGAGAACAGTCTCGAATTCAGCGGCACTATCGAACGATCGGCTGGTCAGTTCAATATGGACGGAGATGTCCATGTGGACGGGACAAACGACCGCGATGTCGAAGATATAGCTATTGTCCTGTACGATGATACCCAATCTGAACTCAAGCGGGTTCCTGTTGACCTGATTTCGAGCAATCCCGATGGTTCGTATCCTTCCCGGCAATCGGTCAATATTACTACTGATAAACAGCCGGAGTTTGTGCTCATTGAATCACCAGACGCATGGAATGCGGGCGTTCCATCGGAAGCGTACCAATGGACTGGCGACCACTACACCACATACTGGGTTGAAAATGAGGACGATCGGTTCCCATCCGACTAATTCCACCTGCAATGATACCGACGGAGAGGGACTGCCTGACGCCGAGGAGATCAGCGCCGTGCACAGACAGTCCTACGCGTTCACGGTCGTCAGTGTTCCTTGCGTTGTGTCTGCGGCTCGTCGTTGCAATCACCAACTTCGAGCGAGGAACCGAACCGGGCTTTGAGAAGCTATGAGATGGATTCTATGACACGCTCCAATTAGACCAACCACCGTACTCAGTGGTCACACCACTGACGACGCACACGCTACTGACGCCGTCAGTATCAAAACGGTGCTTGAGAACGGAAAGTAACAAGACTGAGTTCACTACAGATCAGGTGTTTGGGTGCGGGCTGTAGTGTAAATCGCCTAGCTCATTGCACACTTCTTGGAGGTTTACCTCCCTGTCCAAGCGGGGATACGGTCGTCTTGCAAACAGGTCTGTTCGAAGAGCTTAGAGACACAGCGGCTCAACAAAATTCCGTGAGTTCCGAGAAATCGCTCTAATGTGTGTCGTTTACCACATCAAACGTGCCGTGAAACAGTAAATGCAACCGCCCCATAGCGATTCAACACAGTCTTATATTTTTTATCCCGCTTTTTGACACGATCAACCCCAACCAAGTCGTGATAGCCCCACCGAAGAGCTCGAGTAGAAACTCACCGATAGCCAATATAGAAATTCCAAACCGCATAAGAAACCCGAAAACATTGCTGAGGAACATGCCTCAGATTTCTGTTCCCCGGTTATTAGAGCTACTGTACCCGCGGCTGCAGTAGGCAACTTGCATACTGACCGTGGCTACGGACATGATGAAGTTTAGCTAACGGTGATTTATTAGTCGCTGCGCCGGAGTCCCCACACTCCACTGATGGCTCGGCGAGGAGTTCCACTTAGATCCGAGACAGCGCGACGTACAACAAGATACCCGCGTGAACTACTGCGAAGGGTCCGATAACAACCAGTGAAGCGTAGGCTGTCCCAGAGTCGACTCCCGGGGCCAGAAACAGCCCAGCTGGAACTGCGAGAAAAAAGAGCAACAAGCCGCCGGCAGCCGCGATGATCGTTGGATCTCGGTCTGGCCGATCCGTTTGATACACTGGTAGATCCAACGTCTCGATAGCTCCGTCGAGATCAGATAGCGGGCCGAACTGCACGCTACCTTGATTGACCGAATCAACCCCGGCGATCCGTAGCCGCCCCGTGCTGCGAAGCCGGTCGACGATAGCATTAATCACGGAGAAATCGGTTCTTGGACCGACCTTAGCGATCCATTGCGGGGACTCCAACAATCGGTCGTAGGCGACCAGAAACTCACCCCGGCGCTGGTACTCAATTGTTCCGTACCGTAGATAAAAACTCAGTATACGAACTCCAACGATACAGAGAACTACGACCGAAAGCAGCCCGATCCAGACCGGGTTCCCGATCTGTAACGCGATGACAAACGCCGCGACAGTGAGAACTGTGAACCATGAGGTTAGTGCGAACCCGACGGCGCTGAGACTTCCCAGTAGAACCGATCTCTTATCGACAGTAACACTAGCCTCCACCGGCTCTTCAGGCATTGTGAGTTCCGGTGGCGGTTCGCTTTCAGGCAAATCATCTGATAGGTCCAGATCCACGCTAAGAGATGACCCGCCGATATGATCCGCGTAGAACCGGTAGAGTGAGCTGAGCGTTTTCCCGACGACGAGCCCGGTTAGCAACGTCATTCGACCGGCTCGGGACCCGCCCAACGTGAGAAACCCGATAAAGAGGAGCACTAAGGTCAACTGTGCTGGTGTCCGGATCAGCTCTTGTGCGGACACGTCGCGGTACTCATCGGTACCAATGTACTCGACCACGAACTCTTCGACCTGTGAGAGGACCAACGCCACGATACTCACTATGAGGCCCACTGAGAGCTGAATTGTAGGTCCGAGCGTCAAAAGATAGACAAGGCTGATTGGCCCGATGAACCCGAACCAAACCCCTAGCACCATTAGCGCGAAGGGGATATTTCGCGGGTATATTGGCGGCCAGTCCGAATAGATCTTGAAACCACCGCGTTTCTCCCGAAGTTCATGTAACGGCTCGTGCTGCCCGGGGCGTCCCGGAGAACCTTGCTTAGCGAACAACGCCTTCGTAGCTGCGATAAGGACTGAACAGGCGGCCTCAGCTGTGTAGACGACGAGTAATAGCCAGAGGTCCCAGCCCCAGACAGTGACTCCGACCAGCGGAATACAGTTCGCAACGATTAGGCCTAGACCGCGGACGGAGGCCGGGAATCGCTGGGTCATGATTGAGGACGATCAATTCATTATACTTGAATAATAAACATACTTCGAATTCGATAGGACAGCTGAACCGAAGCCCGGTTATTCTGAAGATGAAAAAAGCGGACACTGGACCGGTCAGTAGTGGTCCAATCAGAGTTGGGCACTGAGATTCCAAGTTTGTGGGCAATCACCGTTACAGGACCGCTAAAATGAATTAGTGGGTATACACCACAGCAACCTCTCTCTGGGGATACCGGATTTCAACCCCACGAGGGTCGTCTGAAATCTGGACTTCCACTGTTACTCTTGGCTTTGAGCGGTTGACATCAAGAGAAGGTATGCAATGACACCAGTGGTCCAGACAAGGACTCCGGCGACCTCTGGTGTTTGTAATTCAACATATTTGGTGAGTGCTAATGGGCTTATACTCAGCCCGAACATCCCAACTGCATGGCCAAGTCTGTGTGGATGTTTCCGAAACGTGATATGTTCTTCTAGCAACGGGATATCGAACGAGAAATAAAAGTACACACTACCGGCGTACACTGCTGCAATGCCAAGCGCGAAGAACCAATCCGGAAGCAAGAATCGGTAGACGAGGCTGCCGATAGCGAGGCCACACACTAAAGCGAATAGGAGGGACTTGTTTGGAGACATGGGTTACGCTCTGACCAACGTGTGCGTAGCCTTGGTGTACAGCTACTTTAGATCCCATCACTCTGCGCAATAGCCATGCCCGGCCAGACACGTCGTCTCAGCAAAGATATGTGCGAGGACGTGACACAGAGATACTGGAATAATCAGTCAGCAGGTAGTTTACCAACTACCGCGATGCATGCAGAAGGCACGTTCAGACCCTACGTATTCGAGTTGATTCGCTCGAACAGTGTTTCCACTTGGCCGACGAACCACTGGGCACTGCGGTTCCGAGGCCGAGATCCCGCAACTGAAACCGTTACTCGAACGCGTCCCGACGTACCAGACATGACGACGACTCGGTTCGAGAGCGTAACGGACTCCTCGATGTCATGAGTTGCGAACAACACTGTCTTGTTGGTATCACGCCAGATCTCGGGTAGTTCGCGTTGCAATTGGCGGCGAGTCCGCATATCCACACTTTCGAACGGCTCGTCCAACAACTGGATATATAGGGGAGTTGAGACGGGGCAGGATGTCCCGACGGACCCCTCCCACTGGGCACTAGACAGTTCGGAACAGAGTAGAATCACGCCCGTAGACTCACGTCGTGCAACGCCATAGATAACACTCTCAGTATATTTAGTGCCAGAATACTGTCTAACGTTGTACTTAATCAGATCATTTAATATTAACCGCGTTGATTAACGAAATATGCGCGATCTCCTCAATGAAGAAACATATATTGTGCGGTTCGAAGGGATACGGGATGGGTACCGGGCAGAATTCAAACATCCGGAAATGTTAGAGAAAAAGAGCGCGGATGTTGCCTCTTACGAGTTTTGCGACGTTGACTACACACTGTTACCGATGGAGGGGCGCCATCACAGCGCTCTGTATTCGATTCGGCTCAGGCTGAGTGCAGAGCCGACTGACACACCAGACGAAATCGGCGAGACCGTCTCCAGTGCTGTGCTTGACCTTGAAACTCTTGACGAGGACAAGCATATTCTTGTTCGCGGCTGGGACGACGAAGAGAACCTCCTCGTCAGACACCTCCATTTTTCCTCGTGGTGGGACGGCCACGACGCCTCCGAATACGAGTATCTGACCATCGAACTCGAATATCTCCACCAGACACGAAGCGAACCCGATCCAGACCCGGAATATATCGAGGACTGCCGACAGTCGTTCCAGAAACAGATCGACCGCTTCGACGGGATTGCTGTCGACGATACTGCGTTCTAGCGACGACCGGTCCACGTCGCGACGATACTCACTGCCATCGGCATCAAGAGCAGGATCTGGAAAGGCCGTCCCCACGTGTCCCCACCAACTGAATCGATAGAAACGCTGCTGGAAACTGTGTTATCGACCACTTGAGTCTGAGACACAGGGGTATAAATTACAGTAAGTAAGTTATGAAGATAGTGAGTGGATGGCTACAAACATGATATACATGGAAGATTTCGCCACGGCAGAAAAAGAAGAAGTCGAAGGGAGATTTGATCTCTCGACAGGAGCTATATCACGAGTTCACATAGCAAAAGAGTTCTTACCAACCAAGGGTCGATACATCCGAGCATGGTATCGGCTCTCGGTCTCGATCGAGCCCCATTCAGCAGAGAAGAACACCGAATCAGTCACTGGCCCGCGAACGGCTGTCCTTCGACTCTGGGGAGATACTTTGAAAGAGTACAATCACATCGACCTCTGCTCTGATGCTGATACTGAAACTATTCGTGGACATGTCAGTCTTGAGCCGTTTATCCTCTCATGGACTGGGGACGACGACATGGAACGCGTACCAGACGAGTGCCAAGTTACACTTGCGATCGAGTACGACCCCGGCAAGACACTACGTCGGACATCATACCCAGACATAGTGAGAGAAGCGGACCCAGATATCGGGTATCGAACAGCGCTTTCGGAGACCGAAATCACCGTCGATTACAGAGGCCAGATTGAGGGAGAGGGCTGGAATCACCGATTCCCTATGGATATCAAATACGTGTACCCGATCGACGGCCGACTACTTGTCTTGCTTCGGGAGGACACTGAGGGCGTTAGCAATCCAGATATAGCGTGTGATACCGCCCGAAACGTCGTCTGTTTTGACTCGAACGGTGATGTGTTATGGAGAGCGCAACCGAGCAAGGCCGACGATGGCGACCACACTTACTACCGCTACCTCTGGCGCTACGACGACCGGCTTATGACGAGAACGGCTGCTCAATCGTACGTAGAACTGGACCCCGAAACCGGGTCGATCATCCAGACAACTCCCATGTACCCGGGTTAGGGAAGAGAATGAGTACAAAAGAACTGCTGACGCTGTTCAAACGCGAGACTGTCGCCAGCTAATATACATGGCATTTGTTGAGTTCACATTTACTGCATGGAAAGAGGAGGATGCGGCTGACTATTAAATGAGATGCTGTATAGAATCACTGTCCCGGGCTAACTCCGACTGCCCAGGCGAGGCGTCTGTATCGTGCTCGGAGAACGATTCCGGTGACACAGCCTGTCGCATCGCTTTGAGCTTCGACCGAAGTTGACCGCTTGTCGAACGTACCAACTCATCGTCGGGCCAAGAGTGTACTTCGAGTCCGTCAAAGCGCGTCGCAACTTGCCGGACCGTATTCAGTTGTTCGAGGACACACTCAACCCAGTACTGGTGGCTGTCCTGCATCTCTTGGAGTTCTGCAACCACGTCGTCGTAGCCGGCTTCTTTGGCGGCGGTGAGACACTGCTGGGAGGTCCACAGACAGTGCGCGCGCAAAACCGACTCGCTGTTTCATACCGCCTGAGAGTTCCTTCAGGCAGGCGTCAGCAAAATTAGACAATCCAATAACATTTAGCAGCCCTTGGACCCTATCTTGCCGCTCAGCATCTGGGACTCCCTGCCCCACCAACCCGAAGGTGACGTTTTCCTAAACTGTCAGCCACGGAACCAAGTGGTACGTCTGGAACACCGTCTCCCGATTCAGATCCACTAACACGGTGGTCAGTCGATACCGCAGCCCCATCTGAGGTTGTACTGTCAGTCATGATGGTCGGGACAGACGTGTCAGTGGTCAGTCTGGCTTTCAGCCTTGTCATCGACATTACTGCTTCCGCTGCCGTTGTCACCCCCGCCAGTATTGTTGCTCCAGTCGTTGTCAGCGTGAGGACCGCCACCGCCGCCATTGCTGTCATCCGTCTCATCGGTCTCTTCATTCTGGGGAGTTGGGAGTCGAATGTCAACAGAAGTTCCCCGAGCTGTCGCCACAGAAACCCTGCCATCGAGGTTTGTGATGATCCAATGAGCCAAGAACAGCCCGAGTCCTTGGCCATGGACAAGCGGGTCCTCTTCTCCAGTGGTCAGTACCTTTTGATCGGTCTCTGGGAGCCCCGGCCCATAGTCGCCGATCTTGATTAAAATCTGTTCATCAGTCACGGAGACATCAACATCAATAGTTGGTTCCGGGCCTGTGTGCTGTGCAGCGTTGTCAAGGATCTCCCAAAGCGCGGTTTTGATCCGTGGCTGCGTCTCCGCAATTGCGGTCTCTGGGATATCCATCGCCACTGATGCTTCAGGGTACTCTTCATTGAGTTGTGCAAGTAACTCGCTAACAACCGGCACGAGGTCAAGCGACTCTAGATTTGGTGACAATTCACGGTGAGATTCAATGCGGCGGGCCGACTCACTAAGATTGAGAAGGTGGTTACCGGCATCGAGGATGCGGTCTGCTTTTGATGCGCTGTTGCCCTCAAGGTCCGCTGCCAACATCTTAGCATGTCCATTGATTACGGTGAGCTTGTTACGCACGTTATGACGCAGGACACGGTTGATAACGCTGATTAGACCTTCGCGCTTACGACGATCACTCGCATCCCGTACCATCACTTGGGCACCAATAATATCTTCAGTGGTCCGTGCGTTTGACGCAACACTTGGCTCGTATATTGGCTCTGCTCGGATATCTGCATAGACCGTGTTACCGGATCGGGTTTCGATTGGGTGGCCACGGACTTGGATAGCTTCACCATTATTAATTATGCGATCGAGATAGTCACGTGCTTCTTTGACTGTTTGCTCGTTAGGTCCCAGTATCGAAATGGGTTCACCGTTGAGCATGTCCGGTCTGTAGCCGGTAAAGTCTTCAACAGACGGCGAAACAAAGCTGAACTTGGCTTCTGTATCAATCTGAAACACAAATGCAAAGCTCGCAGAAATAACAGCGCGATATAGCTCGTTTCGTTTGTTGAGTTCACGCTCCCGCTGGATCAGGTTGCGGCGCTGGCGCTCGGACTCCGTGACATCGGAAAGCCCGAGAATCCTGACTGTCGAGCCTCCAATCGTCATCGATCTAGGGGAGATGAGATAGTAGCGTGGTCCATCATCTCCATTACCTTCGACAATCTGATCAGTGTCTCCGTTTTCAGTGGCTGCGACTGTTGGAACTGTATCGTCGAGCTGCATGCCTGTCGCGCCATCGAGTTCCGGGAAAATATTCGCAGCCGCAGGTGAATAGGCCTGAATTCGATTCGTCTCGTCCAGCACTATCGTAGCTGCATCACCCTGAGCCGTGGTCCGAACTGCAAGGAACTGATCGCCGAAAATAAACAAGACCCCGACAGCAAAGATCGCAACCCCAACAGGGGCATAGATAAACTCGATTAATTCTGGGGTCGCTAGGGCAACGAGATCTATTGTAACGGGCAGAGCAAGCAACGCTGTCAGCACACCGAGTGGCGTCGTATCGTATCCTGACTCGACATACATTTCAAATATCATAAACAAGCCAATAGCTGCGAGAACGTACGAGAGGCTGGTCGATACCCAATGAATAAGTCCGTGCTCGATGGCTAAATACCGGAACGGTGTCGTTGCCTCGGTAGTGGTAAAGTATTGTTTGTGTATTGGATTCGTTAGCTTTAATGCGGTAATAGTGACGAAAATGGCGCCACTGAGGCGTCGGAGTGTCGAATTCTTGTGTAGTGTCCGACCAGTATAGGCAGACGCGAAGTATAGCCATGCCCAGACGGATCCAAACCCGGAAATAAGACCAATAGTATAGATTGCCGACTGCAACGAAATAGGGACAACAAAAAAGGCTGTTTTAAACAGCGCCCAGAGCCCAGTCAAGCTGAGCAATCCGACTAAACCGTACCTGACCTCAATGTCAGCGAACGTCCGTGCCCGAGGTAGAGATGCCAGACAGCCAACCCCAGTAAGAAGGAAAAGTCCAATATATCCGATGCCAGCGAAGGTGGTCCACGGCATCGACATAGTAACATCAAGTATAATACTCCCACACTAATAACAAGCTCGGAAAATGAGTGTTTATAGGTCTTGAAAAGGCGATTGAGCAGTAATATTAGACACTGCTGGCCACAGTATCATAAAAGATACTTGCTGAATAAGCGGGCGAAGACGAACTTCTATTACCGTCAGATTATGCTGGGGAGGTCAAAGACGGAGATATTCTACGCTCCTGACCGAAGCCGAGGAGTTTGACTTGCATAAGACAGAATTCAATTCCTTGGCTTCATCCTTCTAAACCGGTGAAAACAAACGAATTGGTTGCTCTTCAACAGAGCATATCCGAAAGGTATTGTCACTTACCGTTGATAGGACTCATCGATGCCCTCCACAAACAATCGACAACTGCTGGAAGTTTGCGCCGCGGGGATTGATTGGCTCGTGAAAATCGTCCTCGTCTATCGTTGGTACGTGGGTGACATCGAGACGAACACACCGGCCTGCTGGAGCGTATCCAGCGCCTGCCAGCGAGTCATCGGTGAGCGATCACTCCGTGATCTGCGTGGTGTGTTTGACGAGGACTAAGTAACCTCGATAAGCCGTCACGATCACGTATGCTCTTTGATACCTACAAACCGATGAGGGCAAGTAATTAAACCAGGCGGCTACAGCTCCTGTCTATTCGGAATGTAGCTGCCGTCGAGCTTCTATTGCTCCGTTTTGACGGATCCGGACCTCATACGTATCAACAGAGAAACGAACCTCGGTAAACTGTCGCCCTGCGACTGCTTGAAGCCCGTTGCAGAGCGACTCAGCGTCAACGTATTCATCCAGTACTGGTGCGTCATCAGTAGACAACTCATCCAGAACTTCTGCAAGCTCTACGATAAGCTCAGTGTCGCCATCCCAGTCATGAACTGCAAGCGTTTCCCAGTTCTGGGAAAATGATGCAGCAGCAGTACTCTCTGACATACCTTTACTCATGAACGTGCGTACATGAAAATATCGTCCAGAGTATCAGTAGTGATAACCAAGTAAAAATAAGTTAAATCAATTAGCAATAAGGTTGCATATTCAAAATCTCTCAATTACTTACCCTGCTGGGAGAACGCACTCGAAGCGGTTGTATCCGAGTAGCCACCGCAGGGGTCAGGTTAATAGCCAGAGCACGACAACCACGACGGTCGCGAAAGCGAGAATCGGGAGCAGGTACTGACGGAATAGGGCAACCGGTGCGAGAAGCGTTGCCCGAAGCGTGTGATAGACACGCCAAGCCGTCGCCGTGAGTCCAGAACCACCCGCGTCGCTGCGGTCCGACATCGTATCTTGCTGGCTGGTCTCGACCGAGCCATCAACAGCCACGTCAGGGCTGGACTCAAACCCGGGATCTGGCGTTGTTCCGTAGGTCAGTGTTTCTGCGTCGTCCAGTGCATCCGGACCCGTCGGTGAATTAGACTGAATATCGGACTCGGCGACAGGTTCGAAGGTGGTTGCGGTGCACTCACGGCACTCATCGGGGTTCTGTGTATGAACCGTCTCACACCGGGTGCACAGCCAGAACATCAAGTGCTGTATCGAGGCTTCTGTAAAAAATCTTGATGGTGTGACTACCGCCTCATCGACGCTTAGAGTTATAACAGAGCGTGGCTGCTATTCAGCTCATCAACTTTGCCGTCGCGTGCGGCAGCACCATCGTCGTGGATGAACCGCGTGAACTCGATCGTATCCATATCTTTGGGATCGTGGATAGCGAGCCAGCCACTCTCCGAGAGGACGAGCTTCAGGAGCCGGCCGTCGTACTTCAGATTCGTCAGACCCAGCTGAGTGTTCTCGTTGCTGTGAATGAACTCCGCCAGATCGGGCTCACTGTCGATGTCGCCATAGGCTGCGCCGCTATCAATTGGGCCGTCGCTTGCTCGGAACCAGCCCATCTCTGAGTCACCGCACCATCCAGGCCGCGGTCGAGACGGTTGACAGCGCCGTCGCGAGAACGAACTGAATACCAACCAGAACCTCGGCGCTGGGGTCGTACAGCTTCACGAGGCCGACGACCGCGAACAGGACCTGCGCGATGACGATGGTCGTGATGGCGAGGCGTCTGTTCCACAAACTCGCCTGCTACCCAAGATGTGGAGACAAAGGAAACGACTCGCCCCTGTTTTATCCCAGTAGGCCCAGTCTGATCCGAGGATGCGAATCTACCAGTTCGAAAATAATGACTCTCCTCAAACTACTACTGCGGCTGAACCAAACCCGATCATTCCTGCTGGTGAAGATAACGGAGAAGGAGAGGAGGCGTTAGAAGAGTGGCTGAACAATACTCCAGAAGCAATTCTTGATGAGCGGCTTCTCCTATTCGCTCGGCAACCAAGTTTGTCCACAGGGGTTCCTGATCTCTTAGGGCTCGATCGATATGGAAACGTGGTTGTCATCGAACTCAAATGTGGAGACTCTGGTTCTGGATCGGCTTCTGAGGGGAGCATCATCAGCCAACCTCAGCTCTACGCACAGGCGCTCGATCGATACGATTACAATGATCTTGACAATCTCTACGCCGAATTCCGGAGCCGAGAGTGGTCAGTACAGGATATCGTTGACGAGCATAGCTCTCTGTCGTCTGCCTTTAATGCCTTCTTTGAGACTGATTCCAAACCGTGGGAGCTGAACCAGACACAGCGACTTGTTATCGTTGCAGAATCGATCACGGGCCAAACGCGTGACTCCGCCCGATGGCTTCGGGATCGCGGCCTTGATTTGCAGTGTGTAGAGGTACAGCGGTTCCAGTTTCCATCTGGGGAGAGCGGCTTCGGGGCGGTCACTGTCATTGATTACGACGAATCACGTTCGAAAACGTCCGCTCCGTCAAAACCGGGTGATCGAGTATTCTCTACAAATGTGTTCACGAGAGCATTTCCAGATATCCAAGATTTGCTCTCTGTTCAGAGCATCGATCCAGTCCTTGGTAACCTCTCGACGAACTACCCATATCTTGAAACGAGGGCCGATACTCACCCGGGTGGAGTCCGGTATGCATTACGCGTGAATCCCTACGATGATCAAGAGGTCAAGGTCGCAATCGATTCATCTGGTGATAGTGAAGCCGTTGAGAGTCTTCGAGAGCACAGCAGTGAGTTCGAGCATAACGGGTTCACGGTGAGTTCTAGAACGGCCATGCGGATTGTCGTTGATACGTGGGAGATTGAGGGTGTCGAAGCCCTCCGAGACGATACGTTCATCCATCGAGTCGCAGAGCGCTACGCTGAACTGGTCAAGATAGGACATCAGGTACTCTCAACATAGTGGGTTGTACACAGCTACGGGCGTTCACAGGGGACATTATTCCATCTGTCTGTGGTTGATGTCTCAGACTCGTGCGAAGCCAGTCAGCACACGCACATAGGGTACCACCGACAAAGCCGGTTGTTCACCCGATGGCAGACCTAGACCGCGATTCTATTGTACCGGGTAACTGGTTGTCTATCAGACGAGAAAACACAGTTACGGTGGGGCATAATTGCAACGAGCAATGCCCTTCATCGCGGTTGACCCTGTTGACAACCGACCTCGGATTCCAGTCGGTGTCGGTGACGATGAGGAGGTTCAGTGCCCTGTTTGTGAAGATATCCTCCGCGTTCGGGACGGAGACAGCATAGCCCGCCATTTCTATTATCCACCAGACTCAGAGTGCTCCGGGGAGTCGCCGCTCCATCTTCTGATGAAATCAATCGCGGTCGACAAAGTTCAAAAGAAGCACCCAGACGCGACGGTTCACGTGGAATTTGTAACCCATGAAGTGCCTCGACGTGCGGATGTCTTTGTGGAGTTCGAGCAACCGAAGCAGCCACTTGGCAGTGGCACCGCGGTTGAGGTCCAGCATCAAAACGAACAAAAGGACTTCGTCGAGACGACTGCCAGCTATCTTGACGGAGGGTGCAGTGTTATCTAGCTGTTCAAGAAGAACTACGTCGACACACATCGCTACACAGAATCCAGAAGCCGACGAGCATGGAAACGACTTCGCAAGAGCAGCACAGTTATCTTGGCGGCAGGTGTAGTCGCCACCATGTCGGAAATGCGCTACCGACTTCTCGGGAACAGTGGCCTGCGGGTGAGCGAGTACTGCCTCGGAACGATGACGTTCGGCGAGGATTGGGGCTGGGGAACTGCGGAGGAGGGTGCCCGCAAGATGCTTGACCGCTTTGCCGACGCCGGCGGAAACTTCATCGACACCGCGAACAACTATACGGACGGCTCCAGCGAGCGCATGCTTGGCGAACTGCTGGAGGGCCGCCGTGACGAATTCGTGCTGGCGACGAAGTTCACCTCCGCGACCCGCCCCGGCGACCCGAACGCCTGCGGCAACGGGCGCAAGAACATGGCCCAGGCCGTGGAGGCCTCGCTCGACCGGCTTCAGACCGACTACATCGACCTGCTTTGGGTCCACGCCTACGACGGGATGACCCCTATCGAGGAGACGATGCGCGGTCTCGACGACCTCGTCTCGCGTGGCCTGGTCCACCACGTCGGCCTCTCGGACTATCCGGCGTGGGCGGCCTCGCGCGCGGTGACGCTCGCCGAGGAGCGCGGCTACGTCATGCCGTGCGCGCTCCAGATTAAGTACACCCTCACCGAGCGCACGCCCGAACGCGAACTACTCCCACTGGCGCGGGAACTCGGCCTCGGCGTGACTCCGTGGTCGCCGCTCGATAGCGGTGCCCTCACCGGGAAGTACCTCGAGGAGGACGCCGAGGGACGCCTCTCCGCGACGGGGCGAGAGATGAGCGACGAACAGGAGCGGGTAGCCCGGGCGGTCGTCGAGGTGGCCGACGAGGCCGCCTGCTCGCCCGCGCAGGTCGTGTTCGCGTGGCTAAACGCCCGCGAGAACGACACGGGTATCCAGTTCACTCCCATCGTCGGGGCGACCACGCCCGAGCAATTGACGGACAACCTCGGCGCGCTGGACGTGACGCTTGCCGATGAGCACCTCGAACGACTGAACGAGGTGAGTGCGGTCGACATGGGGTTCCCCGGGGAGTTCCTGAACTCGGAGAATATCGACGACATCGTCCATAACGGGATGCGAGACCGGATTGATAAGTGAATAATTCTGGCGACTGGACGACAATACACCTTAGAAACCGGATACGCGGCGATTTAATGTGATCTGAACGCTCTTGTGGCCACTTAATGGAGCGTATATTCTTTTCGGGTTTTCTCCTTGAATTTACCCCAACCCCGGTTTATACCGGTGAAAAGATCAACTCACCCGCGATCATGGTGGCTGAAGCCCTACTCGTTTCAGGACTTGGCTCATTGTTGGCTGGCACAGTTTGTGGACCGTCTGCTGTTCCGACACCATTTCACTCTGTATATTCTATCTTCGACGGAACGCCTTCTGTGTCTCGAAGCACAGCGTCGATCGCCGGGACAGTGACTATGGACATTGTGGAGTTTAGCTAAGGATTATTTATCAATCGCTACGGCGGCGTCCCCATAATCCACCGATGGCGAGTACGGCTCCCGCAAGTCCGCTGAGAGAACCAGCGACAACAGATACCGGGTTCATCGCAATGACAACCTCAACCCGAAGGATTGACTCGTTATAGCTGACAAAGTACGAATTCACGATATCGTTTCGATAATTGAAGTGGGTCCCACTATCGGATGCTCCACGGTCTGCGTACGTCAATTGCGATGACTGACTGGCACGTGTGATGGCCGTCTGTTCTGGTGCTGAGAGATTTGAGAATGCGATAGGGTCAATTTCGGACGCAGAATATGACTCCACCGCAGTTGCCATTGCTTCTCTATTCGGTTCCTGGGCAGCTATCGAAGTCGTGTATGCTGGATAGCCCACATAAACTAATCCAGCACCTGCTATCAGGAAGATGACGCCAATGTACAGAACTACCTGAGACCGATCTAATGGAGGGGTGCCCATGTAATATCGAATGAGTTGATATTTTACTTATGGGTTATGTATCGTAGCTCGGCTCCTGCTTGCGCTAAATGCAACTCACTGGTTGACCAGCGAAGAAATCGGGATTGTTGAGGCAACAGTTGAGGAGTGGTGCTTAGCACTTAGCGTACTCTTCAGTTACGGCCGCTTGTCGTTCCACTGAGGCGGGTAACGGATTTTCTCGGCTACATGAGTCTCCGAATCTGCTCAGATTCTTCTGCTAACACTGCCTGAGTAGATGATTCTCGATAATCCTGTCCAGAAAACAACTCTGGTGACACGGCCTGTTGCATCGCCTTGAGTTTCGACCGGAGTTGGCCGCTTGTCGAACGCACCAGCTCATCGTCAGGCCAGGAATGTACGTCGAGTCCGTCGAAACGCGTTGCACAACGCCGGTCGGCAGGAGCGACTTCAACCGCTCAAGTCCGTCTGAAACCCAAACGAGACGACCAGTGGCGGTGACGGTGGCGGCGGCTTCAACCGCTCAAGGGTCCGTCTGAAACTAGACCCACGACGCGATTTTGCCATCCTCCGGGTCGCTTCAACCGCTCAAGGGTCCGTCTGAAACCATGCCCAGTTTCCGGGACACAGCCTATCTCTAGGCCGGTTTCACTTCACTATTTTCGTCGACCGCCAATACCCCCTGAACCCCCTGGGGGTCGACGAAAATATGATACTATTATCCTACACCGTCGCCGCCACGTGCTGATACTCCGCTTGCGACGGCGTCGGCTGCAACGTCAACCCCGCCAGCGCCAGCTCACGTAACACCTCCGGCGGCACACCCTCCGAACCACGCAGCACATCACTCAACGTCCATTCACCGTACTGACTCGCACTCGGCGCAAGCACGTCTACCGATTCAGTCGCCACCTCCTCTTGAATTGCTCTCGCAGCACGCCGAACACGCTTGCGCTCTTCCACAGTGCAGCTCATGCTTCCACCGCCCGAACGAGATCACCGACCAGTGACCCACCAACGTGCGGCCCGATGTCCCAGCCACGCTCACCACGCGTGTATTCGCACCACTGTGAAAGCGTTTCAAAGGGCGTCTCTGCCAACACAACTTTCTCTGGCTCACCGTCACTCTCGACTATAGCCACGGCGAATTCATAGCTGTCCCAGTAGTGTGCGGCACCCTCGCTGTCAACGCCGAGAAAGAGCGGTCGCCCTTGGGTGAGTAGTTCGCGTGCGGGACAGTCCAGTACAGGTAAGAGATGTAGCACGGTTTTTAAGTCAATACATGTTGTCCAGAGTGCAACTACGTTTCGTTACGTGACGTTAGTGATCTCAAAACGGGCTCCCCCTTCTGCCCCAGTCATGGTTGTAATATTCCAGCCATGGGCGGAAATAACCTCCTCTACGATTGCTAATCCAAGCCCTGTTCCAGTTGCTGCAGTCGTCATCCCCCAGTCAAAAACTTCATCGGCGGTATCCTCGGGAAATCCAATTCCGTTATCCTCGATATAAAACCCTGAATGCCCGAGGCGACCTACTTTGACCACCGTTAACTGGTCACCACCATGGTCTATCGCATTCCGAAACAAATTTTCAAACGCCTGTCTAACCCGTGGTTCATCCACTTCGACCGTCATCAAACCTTCTATCTGGAATTCAACATTATTCGTTTCAACAGTCTCCCACGCCGAGCGTGCAACCGAATCAAGCGCGACTGATGTCGTATCCGCTGTGAGTTGCGTCTGCTGAGTCAGGGCAAGTGTGTCTGTAATTATGTTCTCGATTCGATCAAGGGATCGGTCAATCGCCGCGATGTGCTCTGATTCTGTTGACTTTTTGAGGATATCGAGACGCCCTTGTGCGACGTTTAGCGGATTTCGCAGATCATGGGATAGAACACCTGATAATCGGGTTAATCGTTCGTTTGTCTGTTCTAACTCTGCATTGTGTGCCTGAATCTGACGGTGTTGCTGTCGAAATTGGAGATACAGTGTGGTGAGAATACCGTTTCCTACGATCCCAATTGAGACACCATTGAGGTAGACAGGGAAGTAACTGCCTATCAACCCATTTTCAATGTTTACAATAAGAAGAATCCAAGAAGTAATAGCAGTGAATAAAATACTACCCGCAATGAAGCCCAACGCTGCGAGGATTCGCTTCTGAGCATCAAAATCAAACATCCGGTTTTGTGATATCCACCAACCGAATCCGATTATGAAGATACCTGAGAAGAGTGGCAGCATGAGTTCCACATCATCAACGGCGAGTGGGTGATCATCAAAAGTAGAAAACCACATAGTAATGACCAATAAGAGACCACCAACTCCCTCAATAGACCATCTTGAAACTTGAGACAACATCTGCTGCTAGGTTGTAATGTCTGGGCCGAAAGTATGTAGCTATTCTGGCCGTCTATCGAGATTCTAACTGTAGATTTAATAGAAAAGTTTGGCACCAACCATGGCAAATTAGTCATGCAGTCAGCACGCTTACCGAGCAGTCGTTCCTAGGAAGAAAACGAGAAATAAATGGCTGGCAGGAAGCGGGTACATACTCGTGTGTGTCTCATGCATGTGCTCAATATGGAAGGGACCGTGACCGTATGCGAAGTGTAAACTGCCCATGACACAGTATCGTGGGTACGTTAGATAAGATGGCTAAGAGACTCGGTTTCGTTGGCTAAGCCTGATTGCTCCGATGATGGAGCGGCCTGCTTCCCGGAGAACGACTCTGGTGACACAGCCTGTTGGATCGCCGTGAGCTTCGACCGAAGTTGGCCGCTCGTCGAGCGTACCAACTCATCGTCAGGCCAGGAATGCACGTCGAGCCCGTCGAAGCGCGTCGAAATTATCACGTGTGAAAATGCTGTGAGAAACATTATATACTGCTCTCATTTGCTTAATATTACATGGAATGCGCATACGGCGCGGGCCCGGACGGTTCTCGTGGACAGGTTGGTATCGGCACGCTCATCGTTTTCATTGCGATGGTCCTCGTTGCAGCAATCGCGGCCGGCGTTCTGATCAATACGGCCGGATTTCTTCAATCAAGCGCCGAACGGACAGGGCAACAGAGCTCTGACCAAGTCACCAATCGGCTACAGGAAGCCTCTACAACCGGACAGGTAGGTACTGTGAGCGGCGAAGACCGTGTTGGCGTCGTGAACATCAGCGTGAGTCGAGCGCCGGGCGCCGGCAACATCGATCTGTCTGAGACGACTATCCAATGGGTCGATTCGTCAGGCTCGTACAGTCTGGTCCATCAGAGCCAATCGGGTGGCGTCGCCGACGGAACGTTCGGAACGACGATAATCCAAGACGGCGACGGCTCGCAGCCAGTCTTGAACGACCGCGCCGACCGACTCAAAATAACACTTGACGTCGGAGCCGCCCCGTTCGATGTTAGCGTCGGTGGAACTAACATAGACAGCTTCGGTAACTCGCTCGCAGAGGGTAACTCGGCGACGATACGAATTACCACTCCGACTGGTGGAACCACCGAGATTCAACTAACTGTTCCACAGACCCTCAGTGGGTCAAGTTCAGTCTCGCTGTGAAGTAACAGTTTGCCGGCACAATTGTAACTGATATCACAGCCGCGCTCGCTAGAGGTGTAATCGCACCACTCAGCAAGCGGCTCGAAAGGCTTCTCCGATAATTCCACTTTCTCAGCGTCGCCATTGGTTGCCACAACGGCCACGGCAAACTCGTAACGGTCCCAGTAGTTAGTCCAAGCAATCAGTGCACCGACCAGCACCGGGAGGCGATGGCTCCCCGCAATCTATGCATGCATCAGTTGCGGCGTGATTCTTTGCACCCGATTCAAGATACTCCTTAAGTGTTTTCCATACCCGCTGAATCATATCTAGAATCTAGTGCTCAAGCCATATAAACCCAATATTCGAGGAGTTAGTGTATACCGCTATGGAGTAGTATGTATCATACCAGCTCCTGTGCAACTGTGCCAAAATGTAAAATATCGGGTGGACCGAACTGACAGGCAGGAGGCGACATCTGACCGAGCTGCTGTAATGCCTGTTCTCACCGTATACAGACAGTGTAGACTGCCCAACGATGAAATCTGGATTGTCGAGGCCAGAGTAGTCTACTGGCCCGTAAGCAACTACAATACTGCTGCAATAGCCCCAGCAGTCAGGCAGTTGACTGTATATGATATACAGGTCAGGCGTTTGGGTGCGGGCTGTAGTGTAAATCGTCTAGCTCACTGCACACTTCTTGGAGGTTTACGTCCCTGTCTAAGCGGGGATACGGTCGTCTTGAAAACTGGTCTGTTCGAAGAGCTTAGAGACACAGCGGCTCAACAAAATTCAGTGAGTTCCGAGAAATCGCTCTAATGTGTATTGTTTATAACATCAAACCTGCTGTGAAACAGTAAATGCAACCGCTCTATGGCGATTCAACATAGCCCAGACGAATAAATTCTCGTTACCGGGTCTTGTCTGAACCCTGGGATTTAACCCGTTTTTTCACAACAGGATAGTATGGCGACTGAGACGCAGGCACGTGACGGAATCGTGTTGGATACTAAAGTGATCGCTCAAGCAATCAAATACTACGCTATCATCGGGGCCGGCCTCGGGGTTCTTGGGGTCGTCCTCTTACTCCAACTTGGCGCTGGTGAGGAAGGCGGCGGGATCATTGGGGGCATCCTTTCGATGGTCGTCTTGGCATTTGCTGTCCTGAGCGGCCCGGTTATTGCAGCGTTCATCGGCTATGCCACTGCCGGAATGGGAATTGGGGATATTCGGACCCGAGCAGTAAACAGCGGCATTGCAAACGGCATTGGTTTCGCGATTTTTGGAATCATTGTCGCCGCAATCCTCTGGGGCGGTCTTGCTGTGCTTATGGGTAGCGGTGGTGACGGTGGTGCAGCCAGCGGTGGTGGTGGCAGCTCCGGGCCAATCGAGATTACCAAACTCATCACGCTCATTATCCTGATGATGATCCCAAATTCGCTTGTCGGTGGTGCCATTACCTTCTTTCTCGGAGGGCGAGGGCGAGCCTCGCCATAGCGAGTCTGCACACGCACAAGCTGCAGGACGAGAGACTGCGTCGGGGCATGCGTCGTCCGGTGGCGGCATTAGCCGACGCACAATTGGTGCCGTGATTATCATCGGCCTCTTCGTGTTCATCGGGGGCATGGTCGTGTCTGGGGCCCTGCCCGGGCTGGATGGGACTCCACTTGCTGGGACAAGTGACCCAGCTGCGGAAGGTGGTGTTCCCGATGAAGCATTCGGGCCTGAGGTCAATTCGACAGCGTTGCGCCAGGCACACGCTGACCGACTCAACGAAGCTGGCTCGTTCACATTTACTGAGGAATATAGCGCCGAAAGTACCAGTGCGGACGGCCCATCAAGTGATGAAACGCTTACTGCCACATTCGATCTCGAAAACGAACAGTCACTGATTGAAATCTCGACTGCGGACTTCCGGCGGGCCGCATATGGAACAGGTACTGAAAGTTACGAACGGATTGAGCTGCCCTCGCAAGAACCACAGTATCGAGTTCCTGACCGAGATATCGGACCTGACCCATACCTCGATTCAGGGCTTCTAGGCGAGTTGGAGACAATGGAGACGGAGCATCAAGAGACCGAGACCGGCCACGTGTATACGGCGAGTGGTGTTGATGCCGTCTCAGACGGGTTCCTTGACGCAGATGTGGACTCATTCCGATCGTTCGAATTTGAGGCTGTCGTGACCGATCAAGGCGTTCTCAAGGAATTCTCGTATCGAGTTGTGCTTGAGGATGGCGGTGAGGTAATCACCGTGACACGATCGGGCGAAATCACAGATATCGGATCCACTGAAGTGCGCGAACCAGGATGGCTTGATGATGCCCGTACGGCCACGAACTAACAGCTAATCTACAGCCGTATTCTCGGCAGCACTGTTTTCGGCGGCTTGGCTAACCCGAATTAGCTCTGCTGTGTGATTGTGTATTGGTATTCACGGCCCTGTTGACATTCCCAACCCGCGACAACTCTTGAAAGACGTACTGACTACAGGATGCGAGTCTTCGATAATATCCTCATACCAATCACCCATTCCACTGAGCTATCCATCCGGTATCTAACCACTTCAACAAAGAGTACTAGTGCTGCCTCAGAGCTGAACTATGAGATATGACCGATAGATCACTTCGCTGTAAATCTAGTAATTCGTGATGGCAACCCATCACTTCCCATTAGACAGACTGTAGCGCAATACATGATCGCTGTACTGCGGGTGCATTAGATAAGATGGCTAAGGGACTCGGTTTCGTTGGCTAAGCCTGATTGCTCCGATGATGGAGCGGCCTGCTTCCCGGAGAACGATTCTGGTGACACCGCCTGCTGCATTGCCTTGAGCTTCGACCGAAGTTGGCCGCTCGTCGAGCGCACCAACTCATCATCAGGCCAGGAATGCACGTCGAGCCCGTCGAAGCGCGTCGCGACCTGCTGGACCGTATTCAATTGTTCTAGGGCGTATTCAACCCAGTATTGGTGGCTGTCCTGCATCTGCTGGAGTTTATCAACAACGTCATTATAGCCGGCTTCTTTAGCGGCGTCGAGACACTGCTGGAAGTTTGCGCCGCGGGGGTTGATTGGCTCGTGGAAGACAACAACCTCACCGAGGGCTCTGAAGTAGCTCAGGAGCTCGTGAAAGTCGTCTTCGTCCATCGTCGGGTATGTGGGCGACATCGAGACGAACACTGACACACCGGCCTGCTGGAGCGTATCCAGCGCCTGCCAGCGAGTCATCGGTGGCGGGGCGTTCGGTTCCATCGCTCTCACCAGTGTCGTATCGAAGGAGGGAATCGACGAGCCGACAGTAATCCTGTCACCGGCAGCCTGGAAGAGGTCGATGTCCCGAGTCACAGCCGGGCTTCGCGTGAGGATACGAACGGGAATGTCGTGAGTGATGAGTTCGGCGACAGCGCCACGGGTAATCTGCGCTGTCCGTCGGTCCTGATAGCAGTCAGTGCCACTGGATAGCATCACAACACCTCGGCCGCGGTCAGTCTGCTTACGGTCGCTGGGATCACGTTCCTCTAAGATGTTGCCCAGTCGCTCCGGGAGGTCGTCCCGGTACAGCAAATAGCTCCCCCAGTCAGTTTGTGGATCATCAACTTCGGCTTGCTCGGCAAGCATCGCATCACGACTATCGATAGCCGGCGTGGTTGGCACGTAGCAGAATTCACAGCCGTGTCGGCAGCCAGTGGCGACGTTGATGACGTGGTCACAGAGGCTCTTAGTGTGGAGATGGGACTCGCTCATCACCGACTTCGTTGGATCGGTGTTGACCGTGATGCCCTGTTCGTCGTGACTTTCGGTGTCTGTGGCACAGTCCCAGCACAGCAGATCGCCCTGTGGGTTGGCAGCAAACCGGCCGTTGATTTCGTCGCTGCACTGGGTACACAGGAGGCCGGCCTGCCAGAGGTCGAGTCGGTCAGTTGGGGCACCGTGGCTCCGTGAGATCTCACGGAGTTCATCGAGCGTCGGCTGGTCATCGAACGTGGCGACCGTCTCACCAGCGTGTTCGACGGCGTAGGTACGCTCGAACCAGCTATCGCCGGTGTCCCACGTGAGTTCCATGCGTCTCTCTCTTACCTGTCTTTTTATACTGGACCCCATTAGAAGTCAGCCACGCGGAGTGAAAGTGAAAGTAGACGATGAGCCGTGTCGCACATATTTATATCTAGACATAGACGGGAACAATAAGATAATATATGACAGACGGTCACGACGACGTACGGACGGGAGAAGACCCTACAAAGGCGATTCTCAGTGAATCGGGCCTCAATAGCAAGCATCTGTGTGACTACGTTGTCAACGTAGCGACAGGCTGTCGGCATGGCTGTAAGTTCTGCTATGTTCCCTCGACGCCGAACATTCGGACGCGGCCGGATATGCTCAAAGAGGAAGCCGATGTTGACAACGGCCAGAAAGAGTGGGGAAACTATGTGCTCTATCGGGATGATCTAGGCGAGAGACTGGACGGACATTTGGATCGAAAACGAACGTGGCGGGAAACAGAGCGGGGCCAGGGCGTGGTTGGCGTGTCCTTTTCGACTGACTGCTACATGGACGGTCGCGCTGGGAAGATCACCCGCGATGTCGTGGATGCGATTGCAAGCCACGAAGAGTACGTCCGGGTGCTAACGCGGAATCCGATTCTGGCACTACAGGACTTAGATGTGTTTCAGGATGCCGGCGAGTATGTGACGATTGGCTCATCGATCCCGTGTATGGACGCCGAGCAAGTTGGCGCGATTGAGCCGAGTGCGCCAGCGCCGGAGTTGCGGTTGAAGGGGCTGAAGGAATTCAACGAGCATGGTGTCCAGACCTTCGTCAGTATGAGCCCGACTTATCCCACACAGGACAAGGCCGATCTTCGGGAACAGCTAGAGCGGGTCGCTGAATGTGACCCGGCTGTGGTGTTCCACGAGCCGATCAACCCGCGTGGTGGGAACTTCGAGATGACTGTCGAAGCAGCACGGGATGCTGGGGAAGCAGAGTTAGCCGAGGAGTTGGATGCGCTTCGCACCCGTGAGCGATGGGTCGAGTACGCGACGAATCATCTGCGGTGGGTTCAGGAAATTGGGCGTGAGCTGGACCTGCCGGTGCATCTGTGGCCAGATAAACAGCTTATCAAGAATGTCGGGGACGAAGAGGCAACCTGGCTTCAATCATGGCGAGATCGCCAGTCGCCAGAAGATTTCGCTCATCGGGAGCTCCCGACCGATCCAGTCCCGGAATATCCGCTTAGTAACACTACGCAGACTACGATGTCAGAAGTCTCCGAGTGAAGACTGCCCGTCCTCTCTCTCAATTTCTGCTTGATCAGGAACGAACTCATCCAACCCTGTTGCACTGCCCTCCATAATTTCGATTACCTCTGCAACATCATCACCTGACATTCGTTCAATCCGCTCCTTCATATTGTCCATAAAGCCGATGTATGGACTTCCATTATCAGTCTCACGAGTCGCGTAAATCAAATCATATGAGTACCGATCTCCGGCACCTTTCACTCGTATTTGTCTATTAATCGGGCGGTTATTCTGTGGCTCATCATACTTTTCGCCGATAGTCGCCAACTGCTGTTTATATAATTTCCTCAATTCGTCTGCAGAATTACATCTACGATACTGCCGTCCGCCAACAAACTTGTGTAGTTTCCGCTGAGCGGTTTCAATACGCTCTTCAGATGCCTCACCACTCTCTAAATAGCCTAACTCCCGTGAGACCCCCTTATGTTGAAAATTGATGAGGTAGTCTCCCCAAATACGAGATAATGCAATCATCGTCTTCCAATCGATTTCCATCCGTTCATTATCAGCGAACGTGAGTTGGTTTGTTCCGCTATATCCAGATTCCTGAATTATCTTATCTATTTCTTCCGGGACGGTCTGATTGGCATCGCCGTGGTGAACAAAGCAGGCATCTCGGTCAATATCAAGTGGTGTTTCGTCGGCTATGTAATCCAATCGGTGCGAGAGTGCTGTAGCACGCTCTCTTTTACCTTCAAAAAAGTGTAATTCATCGAATGGGTATTCTGGAAGCGTTGCGGCAATTATTGGCGACCCGGTTATATTCACGTCCTTATTTTCAATTTCAACGATTCCTGATCCTGCTAGTACATCAAAATATAGTTTCCTATCAATACCATCTGACTTGTGAATAATACGAGTGTATAGGTCAACAGTAACAATCAGATGGAAAAGTTTGAGTGCTGCCCAAGGACCAATTTCATTCGTAGCACTCGGCTGGATATTGTACAGTTCGTCTGCGTATTCGGTTAATGTATTTAATTTCTGTCGTATCCACTCATTATCTGGTGTTTGAAGGGACATTTGTATCGATTGTTAATACAGACAGCTAAGTTAATTCGTTCTTCTGATTTATATTTAACTCAATATTTGGCCGTTGTAAATCTGGAATAACCGGGACAACAACAGGAGTATTTGACGTGCGGGACGGGCGGTACAAATCAACGATATTTCACACCGAATCGTTACGTACACAAGATTTGTTAAGGACTGTCTGCTGAATATAGAGGGTATACTCAATATAAAATAACAACTATCTTTTTGTTAAAATTTTGCAACTCAATCCAAAGAAGATCACCTACGGAGATAGTGAATACCATGATACCTTTATGTAAATAGCGAAAATAACGTATATGCATATTTCGGACGTATTCACGCCCGGGGATACCCCTGACGTGACCTATGTCGAGAGAAATAGAGGGCAAAAAGAGAGTGAATTAAAATTACAAATAAATAAAAAATCGTATATTGCGTCGATAACAGGTCCTTCAAAGTCTGGGAAATCTGCACTTGTTGATAAAGTTGTTGAACAGAATGGGGGCCAAGTTTCAGAAAAGATAACGATTAACGGTAAACAAATTCGTTCCGAACGAGACCTATGGTCGGGAATACTTGATGGTCTGAATAGGCCTACTGAAAAAAGTATAACAACAACAGACAGTGAGAGTGGTGAAGTTACTGGGTCACTAGGCGTTAACCTTGGTGGATTTACTGCGGATGTTGGAGCAACAACTGGAGAATCCTCGTCAGATGAGGTCTCTCTTATATTTCAGAGATCTGTATTGAACTATGTTAATAATCAGATGGATAATAGTGGAAATGTTTTGATCTTTGTGGACGATGCCCACTATATACCTGAAGATATCCATCAATCCATCGCAGAAAATATAAAAATGGCATTTGAATACGGCCTAAATTTCTGTTTTGCTTATATACCATTTCGTAGTGATGATCTTACAAAAGCAAATAATGATCTTCAGACTAGAACACAGCACATTGAGTTGTCTGATTGGAGTCCAGGGGAACTGAAAAGGATTGCCGATATCGGGTTTGACGAGTTGAATATATCGGTGTCTGCAGATTTAAAAGAACATTTTTCAAGAGAATCTGTAAGATCGCCATATCTTATGCAAGAATTGTGTTATAGGTTTTGTGCCATCAATGACATATATAACAAATGTGAAAATGAAGTTAAGTTTTCACCCAGTGAAAGAGATATAAAAGAAATACTTAGAGACACCGCTGATAGCTTAAAATATCCAACCGCTCATGGGATAATAAGCGGAGATACAAGAGGGCGTAGTGACAAACAATTCAACTTCGTTGACGGGACTGAAGGCGATCGATATGTGGCGTTGATGAGGGGGGTGGCAGCGAACCCTCCGAAATCCAGTTTTGAAATGTCTGAAATAAAGAAGCGGATTGACGAACAGTGTGAGACTAAGGGTCCGGAACCAGGAAACATTATTCAGGATGTTAAACGGGTGAGCAAATGGATGAATGAATCTGATGAGGATGATCTTCTATTTGACTATTCTGACAGTAAGATAGAGATGATTGACCCGAGTTTGGTCTTCCATCTTAGGTGGTCTAGAACTACTGATTTTGAGCCAGAACTCTCCAGATAACGTCAATGTAGCCTATAGACGTATGTGATTTACTGCTATCCAAAGTTCATGGCTGCCACATAACTGATAAGCAGGTGTTCTCAACACTCATACCAGTTGTTGTGAATACGGCAGATCTATCCGTGACGGTAGTGAGCGGCACAGAGATCCGTGTCACAGTCCTAATTGACCTGATGTCCACTGTTCACCGGCTTTCTTCGTCATCTCGTTTTGATCAGAGAACACCGTGTGTTCTGAGACGTGCTCATTAAATGAAGCGTCTGGAATCTCATCAAGCTCCTCCGACTCCACAGTCCATGGACTTTCCCCAAAAAACTCTTGTATTGATCGAAGTTAGTGTACCCCTCCGTGAAACTAGGATTGGAAAGTTCGGATAGGGGAACCTCATTTTCCCCGTCGAGTTCCTCAGCATGGTCGCCTATTTCAATTAAGTCGTCTACTGAGTTATCAATATCATCGGCCATACTGTCCAGATAAATATCTGAGGTTGAAAAATATTAGAGGTGATAAGTCAGATATGTGCTGGACGCATTTCAGGTGAAAATTTGAGCAACAAACGACGGTCAGAAACTAATCGGTTATCGGCTAACCAACAGTTGTGGGTATTACTCTGCTATTGTTGGTTAGCACTCCGGTATCCTACACTGTCGCCGCTACATGCTGAAACTCCGCCTGCGACGGTGTCGGCTGCAACGTCAACCCGGCCAGTGCCAGTTCTCGCAATACCTCCGGTGGGACACCCTCCGAACCACGCAGCACCGCATCAAGCGTCCATTCACCGTACTGACTTGCACTCGGCGCGAGCACGTCGACGGACTCGGTAGCCACTTCGTCTCGAATCGCCCTCGCGGCCCGCCGCACCCGCTTGCGCTCTTCTACAGTGCAGCTCACGCCTCAACACCTCGGACAAGATCGCCGACGAGCGACCCGCCGACGTGCGGCCCGATACCCCAGCCACGCTCACCCCGAGTGTATTCACACCACTTTCCGAGCGTTTCAAATGGCGTCTCGGCTAGCACAACTTTCTCAGCGTCTCCGTCAGCCTCGACAATAGCCACAGCGAATTCATAGCTATCCCAGTAGCGGGCGGCACCCTTGCCGTCGACGCCGAGAAAGAGCGGTCTGACCTGAGTGAGTAGTTCGCAGAGATTCTGTCAGTACAGACCAAATGTTGATCACTCGAACCCTATCGAATGGCTCGAAGACATGCTCCAGTCCTATACTTCGAACTATTTTCCGGTGGCGTGATTGACGGCCGAAAACATATATCGCAACCAGCAGAACTCCGACTGAATGCCCGCTGATCAAAGATTACTCACACCTCTGTTCTGGATGCTTCTTGGATGCTTTTTCATCGGCGGGAGCGCCGTCGTATTCTCAATGATTCCTGTCACGGAGTACACAACCACCGTCGAACCAGCTACTGCAGAAGAGGTCGATCAGATAGACGGACATGACCACTATTACACATTTTCGACTCTCTCTGATAGGGCTCAATCGCTATTCTTGACAGCAAAGAATACCACAAAAGTGACCACCACTAACACGAGTCGCCTCCCACCAGAGTTTGAATATTACGATGATACAACATGGGACACATACGTTCAGCATGATGGCAAATACTACTTAGTGTGGACGTACAGATCTGACTGCCTTGGCTGTCCCATTGCTCAACTCGGGGGCGCACTCATCGGCCTCATCGGTGCCGGGTTTGTTCTGCTCGGACTAATACTTAGATTATTGGGGAGAAAAGCGTAGATTGCTTGGTTCGCACGCTTACCGAGCAGTGGTTTCAGGAGAGTACCCCAGCAATAAATGACTGTCAAGAACCTGAGTTAGCTAACCAACAGCTGTGGGCTTTTACTCATTCTTTGTTGGTTAGCGCTCTACTCGCCTACACCGTCGCTGCCACGTGCTCATACCCGGCCTGCGACGGCGTCGGCTGCAACGTCAACCCGGCCAGCGCCAGTTCTCGCAACACCTCTGGCGACCCACCCTCCGAACCACGTAACACAGCATCGAGCATCCACTTATTGTACTGACTCGCGCTCGGTGCAAGCACGTCGACGGACTCTGTCGCCACCTCTTCTTGAATCGCCCGCGCGGCCCGCCGCACTCGCTTCCGTTCCTCTACAGTGCAGCTCATGCATCCACCGCCTGAACAATCTTACGAGTATATTCACACCATCTGTGAGTGTCTTGAATAATGTTGCACTAAATTTGACTTTCTCGCTCCTCATGTTGTTATAGTGACGACAAAATCTCAACGAGTAACTGGCCAACAATTCTAATATGTTGCTGCCTTGCGTGGGCTATCACATTTCAATATCCAGTCTTGGTCAACTGTCTGAAATCTGTCTGAATCTCTGTAGCGTCTTGACTCTATGACACCGGCGATGCTGAATTTCAACTACCCAAGGATCCGTCTGTAACTATTTGTCCGTGTCAAATACTATATCCCAATCGTCTTCAGATTGTTCGGCTTCCTCGTTTTCAGGGTCTGAATCTTTTTTACTCTCCCGATTGGGCTCGTCTTTTTGTTCTGACTCAGGCTTCTCTTCTTCAACTGGAGTTGGATCCGGCTTATTAGTTCTAATAACATCAAGCTTAGAATTTTGGACTACAGCGTCTGCCTCGGTTGTGTTGTAGTCGCTATGGGCATGAGACCTAGACATCGTTGGAAAATCTGCACTCAGATCATCAGATGAACCTAGTTCTTCGACCGCCTCGTGGGACTTGTTGGCCTGCTTCTGGGTCGTCGGACCGAGCACCTGGTCGGACTGGACGCCGGTCATGATGGCCATGACCCGCACCTTGCCCTTGTACTCATCCTGAATCCGTGCGCCCCAGATGACGTTGGCGTCGGCTTCGAGCCGCTCAGTGATGTTTTGTGCGATGCCCTCGGCTTCCTTCAGCGTGAGGTCCGGGCCGCCAGTGATGTGGACCAGACTACCACTCGCGCCGCGGTAGTCTACGTCGAGCAGCGGGTGGTTCATCGCATCCTTGACGACTTCCTTGGGCTTGTTCTTGGCCTGAGTCTCACCTACCAGCATCACCGCGACGCCGCCTTGGTTCATGATGGATGTCACGTCGGCGTAGTCGAGGTTGACGAGGCTCGGTTGTGTGATGGTCTCGGTGGTACCCTTGATCGTCTCGGCGATGATCTGGTCCATCACTGAAAATACCTTGCCGATGGGTAAATTCGGAGCGAAATCGAGTAGTCGATTATGATCCAGCACGACGATGGAGTCCGCTTCGTTGCGGAGCTTCTCAAGGCCTTTCTCGGCCTTGACCGTGCGGGCCCGCTCGACGTTGAATGGCGTCGACACCATGCCGACGACGATTGCACCCTGCTCCTTGGCGACCTTCGAGACGACGGGGGCAGCCCCGGTCCCGGTGCCGCCACCCATCCCGGCGGTGACGAACACGAGGTCAGCGTCGCCCAGCACTTCCCCGATGGTACTCTGTGCCATCTCCGTGGCGCGCTCACCCATCAACGGGTCGCCACCGGCCCCGAGGCCATTAGTGAGGGACTTGCCAACCAGAATCTTCGTGTCGGCTTCGATCATCTTGAGGTGCTGTTTGTCCGTGTTGATGGCTACGGTGTCAGCGCCTTCAACGCCGATGTTGTACAAGCGGTTGACTGTGTTGTTGCCGGCGCCACCACAGCCAGCAATGACGATGCGCGGGGCGCCAAACGTGTCAACGTCTTCATCGAACATCCGCTTCTGTTCTTGCTCGTCGCGTTCGAGGGCCTCATTGACTAGATTTGCTAACCCACTACCCTGTACGTCTGTATTATCTCCAGAATCCAATTCCCCTCTTTCATCATTGTTAGGTGAGAAAGTCTCTCTATTTTTACTGGGGAAAATTGAGTCAGTCTCTGTATTTGCATCAGGTTTGGAAGGACGATCATCAAAAGAAAGGGATTCAGCTATCGCCTCCGGGAGAGAAGGTCGGTCGGCAGTAAGATGTCGCTCAAGAGTTTCACTATGCGAAGTGGAATCAAAGAGGGCTCGTTGTACGGGTACTAAGCGTAGGTAATTATATTCGTGAAGAATTCTGATTCCACGTGCTGTGGGCCCCCAAAATTCTTTTGGATAGTCGCGCTTGTTTGGATTATCTGGGTTTTCGGTGATGTATTTCTTTATAAGCGATTCACTTTGGAGCCGCTGAAGTGCATCGTCAATTGCGCCTGCACTCTTTGAGACCATTTCTCCAATTTCGGTACGAGAAGCTAAGTGGTGGGGATGACCGAGAATAGACATCAAGATACTGTGGCGTGTCTCCTGAGATAGGAGTTCCATCATCTCGCGCTGGCTCTCGCCAGGCGTGGAGTGAGTGTTCTCCCCATCGTCAGCCATGAGAAGGTTTACGCGACTATACTGTAAAATAGTTCGGGCGAACCGAACCGGTCATTCTAATGAAAACCGAATAGGTTGGAAGAGTGTAATCCCGAAATGGTCGAAATATTTTCTAATTAAGCACTGTTACGATGAGTTGAATGGTTGATTCTGGTTCCTTACCTGGTGTTCCTGAAGAAGCCTCCGAAATTTACACCGCATTGACAAGAGCGCTAGGGGATATTGAATTATCTCAGGAAGAACGTGAAGCTATTGCTACGTACGTTCGTAGAGAGGCCCCCACATTGCTTGATACAAGGAGCTCTACATACTTGATTCTCGGAAGCTATCGCGGGGAACGTTATAATAGAGTACAAGCAGTTGAGCACGAACTTGGTACCCGTCGTACTGACACCAAGGTCGTCGTGTTAGGCGACACAGCAGATCTCGAAATTGATGAGAGAGAACTACCCGGGTTTTCGGTCAAATTTAATATATTGGCAAGCTGTGTTGATTGGATAGTAATGGTGATGGAAAAGGAAAGTGGAGGTGAAAGCGTTGAACTTGGTAGAATCGTTGACGGTCCATATTTCTCCGACTCCCATGTTATGCCGCGAGACTATGCAAATTTCGTATCTGAATCCGTTGAGTCGATGACTGACGCAAAAAAAGCCGCCATTGAAGTTTGGTTTAACGAACATCTATCCGACTCAGAGTCTGAGAACAGTATTAGGAGGTTCGCGGAGCATATTGCAGATAACCCATCTCTTGATTTCAATGACTCTGATAAGATTACAGAACGGCTCATTGAATTTGCAGAGCAACGAGAAAAAGAAAAAGAAGAACCATCAACATACTCGTGGGTCCATCTGAGTGACTTCCGAAAATTTGAGCGGGTAGGACGGTGCTACCCTTGGATGGATGAAGATTCTCTTAGAGAGCAGGCTAATAATATTCCAGGCCCAGGGACTGTTGATTGGTCATACTAAACTTACGTAGTTTATTGCTATATTTTATCATTTAAACTCTCACGCTAGTCCTACATATGAGCAATATAATTCTATCAGTGCTATTTCTGACCTTTTTCGACAGTGTCGTGGTAATGCGATATGCTGGTCAGCACTGTGCTACCTACACTGTGGCTGCCACATGCTGATACCCGGCCTGCGATGGCGTCGGCTGCAACGTCAACCCGGCTAGTGCTAACTCTCGAAGCACCTCCGGCGGCACACCCTCCGAACCACGTAACACCGCGTCGAGCGTCCATTCGCCATACTGACTCGCACTCGGCGCAAGCACGTCCACCGATTCGGCCGGAACCTCCTCTCGAATCGTCCGTGCCGCCCGCCGCACCCGCCGCCGTTCTTCCACGGTACAGCTCATGCTTCCACCGCCCGAACGAGATCACCGACCAGCGACCCGCCAACGTGCGGCCCAACGTCCCAGCCACGCTCCGAACGCGTGTATTCGCACCACTGTGCAAGTGTTTCAAACGGCGTCTCCGACAATTCCACTTTCTCAGCGTCACCATCGGCCGAAACAACGGCCACGGTGAATTCGTAGCTGTCCCAGTAATGGACGGCACCCTCGCCGTCAACGCCCAGAAAGAGTGGGCGACCTTGGGTGAGTAGTTCGCGTGCGGTACGTTCTTGTGGATTGGATTGCGTAGTTGCCATTGGTTCTTGGACGGAACCACGCGCCTCGGTGCTCTAACACCGGGGCGATTTTGGAAGAAATCGACCAGTGGCGCGTGTGTTCCTATACTTAGCTTATGTTACGCCACCACCATAATACTTTTGCTGGCCGTAAACAATAGTAATAGTAGAAGATGTCTCAAGGAAAACGCGAAGTGACCGATTCAGAGATTGTGGATGCGTTCAAAGACATTGCTGGTCCGTTTGCTGCAGCTTCTGAGGTTGCAGAATATTTCGGACATACCCGCCAGTGGGCACATCAGCGTCTTACACAGCTACACGAACAGGGTGCCGTAGAAAGAAAGAAGACCGGCGGACAGTCTGTAGTTTGGTGGGTCGAGGACTAAGTTTCGCGTGTCTCAGAGAGGTATTGTCTGCCTTCATCAGTAACCCAGTAGAAGCGTGAATTCCCACCGGGGTTCTTACTATCGACGTATTCAGATGATTCCAACTTCTGTAGCTGTTGATGGCCCCACTGTCGGGTTTTATCGAATTCATCTCCGACCTCACTTGCAGTAAAAGCAGGATCTGGAGATTGGACCATGAAGAGAAGAATCTCACGGGGGCTTGCAGCTGGATCTGGTCCACTGGGCACAACAAACCACAATCTCGACTGGCGATTAAGTTATGCGGTGCTTTTCGTTTACGGCCAGCAAAGGTTAAGTGCGGTCGGCATAACAGTCTGACATAGGCGACGCCCACACCGAAAGCGGCGTCCCGTCGAACCCATGACAGCAGCCAAGCCCACCCACGAAGAGTCGCATCGCTCCCCAACCACGAGACAGCGTCCCATTCCGGGTTCCGGAAACGACCCGAGTAGCCACTTTACGCCCCCTGCCGGAGGGATGGCTGCATGACTGCTTGGCACGACTGTACCGCCCTCCAGCGGGATCTCCTGAAAGCGATTGCCGACCACGACCACTACAACCGCGAGGCCACCGCCGACGCCCTCCAGATCGCCGTCGAAACCCGGCGCGAAGCCACGCTCGACGACACGCGCGTCACGGACGCTCTCGCCGAGCTCGAAACAAACGAACTGGTCACCACCACCAGCGGCACCTACGCCCTGACCGACCGCGGCCAGGACGCCATCCAGCAAGCCGCCCGGTCACTGGCTATCGTCACCGGCCACGACCTGGTCGTCACCGATGGCGGCACTCCCATCCGGTCACATACCGAGGCGGCCAGCCAGCTCGACACTGTGCTACACGCCGCCGAACCCGCTCTCGATGACACGGAACTCGACTCGCTGGCGGCTGTTAGCACCTACCTCCGCAGTACGGATGGGTTCGTCGTCGAAGCCCACGCCGAACCCGAAATCCGAACGCACGCATGCACCGTGATCGCCGCCAGCGAAGACGAACAGGGCGCACCCGTCGGCGCAGTACTGGACACACTCGCCGGCGAGTACGGGGCCAAGCGAGCGATGACGGCGCTGCTGGATCTTCTCATTCAGGGCGAGTGCTATCAGCCCAATCCAACGACGTTCCGGCGGGTCGACACCGACGCCAACGAGCCGGGAGGCGACCAATGACAACCCACTACGACCTCACGGGCTTCCAGCGCGATCTCTTGGAAGCCATCGCCGCCGTCGAGGACGATCCCTACGGCCTCGCGCTCAAAGAGTACCTTGACGAGCGCTACGCCGACCCGATCAATCACAGCCGCCTCTACCAGAATCTCGACCAGCTCGCCGACCAGGACCTCCTCTCCCGTAAGGAACTCGACGCTCGCACGAACGAATATACGCTAACTGACGCCGGCCAGAGCGTACTCCAAGAGCAGGCAGCCACACTCACAGGCCTGTGTCCGCAGGCCCGTCCCGTTGGAGGTGACCGACAGTGACGGTTCGTTGTCGCCACGCTCGTATCAATCAGTTTTTATGTTTCTACCGTGTAGTAAAATTCGGGCGACCGTGGGCACCTGCAGTGTCGCCCGACGGCCATTGTCAGAGGCACGGACAGGTTCTAGACTCTGCACACCGCTTGTCCCACGTCCGGGTAGCGTGGGGGTCGGTCTGCAGCGAGTACCAGAACCTATTTCTACAGTATGGGCCATTGATAATTAATTCTGGCCATAAACTGTCAGCCAGTGCCAACCCTGGCCCTGCATATCACGGTGGTCACGCCAGGGTAGCTGTGAAACACTCTCTCAGCAGTCGAAGCTGGGACAGACAGTCTCTCCAAGTCCAGCAAAACGGTGTGTGGCAGCCGGGGGAAAGCGGCGTGCCACGCACCACCCAACGTCGCCGTTCCCGACGACAGGTCCTGCACCCAACACATTCACTCAGACGAGCGAGGCTCGGGGAAACATGGAGCGCGGGGCAGCACCTGTCATGCAATACCAGTGATGGGAGTGATAATTTTTATCCAATCCCACGCCGCGCTGGCGGGCATTCACGAAGCCGCTGGTATCGCCGCCAGCAACAGAATGGGCGACAGCCATGGGCAAATGGCCTGTCACAACCCATTCAGCGTCGCCAACGTCGGCGACGGGTTCTAGTCCCGGGCTATTCGGGAGATCGAATGAGTCCTATGAGGATGCTGAGTGGGATCCAGAACCCATCGAAGCATCGGACGAGTCCCGGTAAAAACGCTTTCGATACTCACAGAATCGCAAGCCAGCGATGGACTACGTCTCGTCATAGTCAACCCCAGCAGCAGCGGTCAGCGGGCGCATTTCTGTGTGGCCACTCGATTCTCAGGCAACAGCAATCACAGAACGAGAATGGTGGGCAGCCGGGGGGAAGTGGATGTGGGAGTGGCGTGCACTGCACCATTCGAAGTCGTCATCCACGACGACAGGCTCTGGACCCGAAGTCCGTGGTGACTCAATTGGCTATCAGGGGGACCCGGAGCGGGGACCAGAACCTATCTAATACCAAGATAGTCCGTACGAAAAACACTTGCGATATGTCACCAAATACGTTCCAGCTTGTTCAGCCCCGAGCACACGCGCTGGACACACCACATGTCCACAGTCGTACAGTCACAGCACAGACTCCTGTAGCGAAGACAATACTTAATCGCCGACGGAATAGTGGCCAGCTCGGGGGGCCTTCGAATGGAGCGAATACGATGGCCACTATTCGGTCTTGTCGCCTGTACCGACAGGTTCCGAAGCCAGTCTCCCCTGACCTCTCGGGAAGGCTTACTGATTGGCAGGCGGGGCTTCGGAACCTATCCACTCGATTAGTAACAATCCGTAAAAGTCATTTTGGCCGATATGTCTCGTTCGGTAGACTAAGTCGATGCCGTCGGCAACCAATCTCCCGCTCGTATCAGCCGGAGGTGGGCCAATGACCGCCCAGCCGACCGTCGGCGAGATCGTCGCCATCACGACCATCGACAGCGACCCGCTATTGCTGGTCAGTACCATCGCTGACGACCACGTGACCGGCGTCTTGCTGGCAGACCTTGCAACTGAGACGCTCCACCGGCTGCAAGCGTCCGAACCCGACACAGCCACGCGCCAGCAGCTGGCCGATGCAATCGGTCGGACTAATGACCGCATGTCGTTCACGGTTCCGCTCACAGATTGTGCGCTGGTGGAACGCGACAGTAGCCGCCTTGGGCCGTTTGAGGGAGGTGAGCACTGATGGCCCGGGCCGACAGAACAACGGCGACTGAGCGGGACACAGTGCCGGTACAGGCCAGTGAGTGGCGACTCCGCTACACGGTCGGTGATCTCGTTCATTACACCGAGTGGACGGCCGACTTCCCGACTGTCGAGAACTACTACGACCAGTACCGCCGCAGCGACCACGCCCATGATGTCCGCATCGAGCGCCGGGTGGTTGCCCGTGGTGCCGAAGATGAACAAAGCGAGACGCTACGCACGGGAGGGACAGCATGACTCCCCCAACCGACCAGCTTGCGGACGCTCGGGAGGCGGTAGCTGCTGTCGACCTGAATGAACTCAGCCGTGCAGATGCACGAATCATCCTCAATATCGAGGAAACGCTGGAGGGGCTGGAACAGGCCTACAGCGACTCATCGGAGGGTGTAGATGGCTCGTGAGTGTCCCAGTACTGCGGCACACATGGACGCTCCCAGCACTGAGAGACACCGCACAGACGGGAGGGGCAGTCATGGAGTGTGAAGACTGTGGCGAGCCCGGCCCCGATCTCTCGCCGGTCGTCGTTGGCGGGCAGCGCAAGACCCTCTGTGCAGACTGTAACCCCTACAACCCGCTCACCGATGGCTGAATCGTACTACACCGCCAGCGCCCGCTGTCGGAATTGCGATGAGAGGCGGCCAGATACCACAGAGCGCGAGATTGCTGGGGCGACAGTCATCCTCTGTGGTCGGTGTGCAATCAACTGGTTCGTCGAGGGCGGTGACGCATGACGGCCGTCAGACAATCTCCGGGACGCCGACAGCACGGTCAGCTAGCGGCTGCGCTCTCCAGCCGCTAGTGTAGCCCCGTCGTTGTCGTTCAGTGGCCCGTGCCATCGGCGGCTTCGCTGGGTTCGATCCCCAGGCGGGCTCTATGGCAACAGCAGATGCCGGCGAGACGACCGTCGATCAGCTAGCCACCCGTGTCGAGCAGTTAGCGCAGCAACTTGCACGCAAAGACGACCGCATTGACGCCCTTGAACAGCAACTCGCCGATCACGAGGAGCGTATTGACGGGCTGAAGCAAGAGAACGAAGCGCTACAAGAACGCGTCGATGAGCTTGAAGACCTCGCTGATGTCAACAGCAGCAAGATCAAGCGTAACCGACAGCGTGCGAGCGACATCAAGAACCGGCTTGGAGAGATCCAGTCACGTGAACTCGAAAAGGGCGCACATCTGCTTGAAGCTCACATCGATACCGGACGGCTTGACGTCGACGGCGACCGCATCGAATGCTTCGACGGTGATGACGGACAGCGCTATGCCCGACTGCCCGGTGAGGCTGATCCGCTGGGCCGGTCTGGGTCATCGAGTCTCGCGATGGGTGACCTCCTGCCGATCCAGCAGTTAGCACGCATGGACGATGATATGCTGGCGGCATCCACGTCATCACTGCCAGCCCAACTCGCTGCCAAAGCGTGGCGCGAACGCGAAGCTGGCCGGTTGTGGAACAACGGGAGCGGGAGTGTCCGCCACTACGTCGATGCCAGCGACCTCCGGACCTGGATTCGTCGCGAAGAGCAAGGTGTGAGTGAAACATATGCAAAGAAGCTCGTCAGTCGGACGCTGGATGCACTTCAGGAACTGACGAAAGACCGGCTCTGTATCGAACGCCGAAGTCGGAGAAAGGATGGACTCAATTACAAAGAACGGCGGGTTGTGTTGCCAGCCGACTCAGCGATCCCCGGCGAAACCACCGGTCAGGAGGAGTAGCCCGATGACAGCTGTCGTCCCCGGTCAGCACTGTCGCCGGGGACAGATCGAGGCCGAGAGGCCCTAACGAACTCTCAAGGACCCACCACATCCGACGCCGCTGCTGCCGTGCTGTGTGTTTCCAGTGTATCGTTACTTGCGGGTATCGGGTGAAGAGCGGGGGTCGGCGGGGAACAACGAGAGACGCACACTCAGCAGTCACCGTGGACGACAGTTGTCTCCGGAAGACCACTCTCCTAGAGCGAATGTGCAAACTTCTCAATTGAGCCCCAAGGCACTCGGCCTGCTCTGCCTGTAGAGTAACTCTCTCCAGCGGTGACCCACTGCCACCGGCGTCGTGGCTGCTCCGACGGTCGACAAACTGGGCGACTCTATGGAGACTGTATCGACAACAGTTGACAAGGTTTTATCAAAATCGAGAGTCGAAATTTTATATGGCCCGTCGCCGCATCAAACGACGATTGAAATCAGCGTTGCTGAGATTCAGTATTGGTACTGGGGTCCTTACGATTCTTGTCGAGTGGTTCTATAAAGAGAATTTTCAGTCCGTATTCGGTCCACTCTCGTTTGAAGACCATCTTCAGATTGTCGCATTATGCGCAATGGCTATTTTCCTCTTTGTCGTTATGGTGTCAATTCAATAGTCAAGATTCTAACTCGCATCCAACACTCCTGATTTGCTTCAGTGTTGATAGTCTCGTATTCTATAATATATTGTTTCTGATAGAAGCTAAGTGCGATGAACGCAATGTCTCGGTATGGGATTGATTTTCGGTGATGAGTCACGCGAAGCAAAAGAATACGAGACATATCCCATCACAGCGCCGTTTCAGGTCCCGCTAGAGAGTCTCCCCGGAGAATTGCTTGAGATCCACCCATACAAAGATAATGACGGCATTGAGGCCGGCGCAAATCTCCTGCAAGCACTGCATGACGTTCGTATCCGTGATGGCGAGAATGCCAGTGACGCCCACGCATTCGAAATCTGGTTCGACCGAGGCCAATTCACCTTCCGATTATATGCCGCAAATGAGCGCGCCAGTGAGCGATTCCAACGCCGGACAACGAACACGTACACGAACTCTGAGGTGATTCCATTATCCGAAGGCAAGGCATTCCCATCGCTTCGCCCGGGCGATCATGTCGCCGGCTCATTTCTGGCTGAAGAGCGACACACCTTCCTGCCGATACGTCACCACAACGCCGAGGGGTTCGAACACGGTGATCCGTACAGCGACATCATGGGTGAGATGCTGACGCTCGACGATTCTGTTGTTGTCGTGCAGGTCGTTTTCAAACCAGCGGCCAAAGACTGGACTCAAAACGGACCGGATGGGGAATCAGTTGCTGATATTGCGACTGACCTACGGAACGGCTCTGTTGCTGGGTTCAAAGACCCGCTGTTCTGGCTCGGCATCCGCGAACTTGACGAGCGCAAAGCCAGTCGCAAGGATAAGGAGGCCGCGAATATTGTGGAAGATCAGCGTGGCGAACAGGGGTTCCATGTTAATGTCCGGGTGTTGGCTGCCTCACCCCAGCCCCGGGAAGCTCGGGAGCGGGCCCGTGGGGTTGCCTCGATGTTCGCGAAGTACTATAATGCAACCACGGAACAGGGATTAGACCACCATCCAGTTGATGCAAGCGACGAAACGATGCAGGGACTACTTGCCGATTTGTTCGAACGTCGCTGGCACGATCGGAAGATGATACTGAGCATTGACGAGGTTGCCGGCCTGGCGCATATTCCGAATGGAGAGATTGAGGTGCCACAGATCCCATGGAAGACGACACAGACTGGGTCACAAATCGCCGCCGAGGCTGGCAAACACGAGTCAGAGACAGCGACACCAGCTGCCAGTGACGAGACGGATGAACCTGCATGGGGATACGAGGCCGACAGCCACGGGGAGGGAGACTAATGTTCGGGCTCGGCGGTGACGACGACCAGCACGCCGGGTTCGTTGACGACGAACCGACACCACGGGACCAGACATCATCGGAGCAACAAGGGCCAGCAGCGGATGAATCACTGACCGGTGAGACGTATCAGGTTACCATCGACGATACCGAGCGAGCTGGACAATACGAAATCAAAGCACACACAGAGCAGGCGGGGCCTGTCGCCGGAAAGAAGCCCCGACGGATGTTTGAGACGGCAGCCAACGATCCACAGCAGTCGCTTTGGATTGGCTACGATGACACCGCCCGCAATGGGTTTCGAGAAGCCCCAATCCAGTTCTCAGCCCTTCGGCGGCATCTGTGGATTAGTGGTACTACTGGGTCCGGCAAGACCACACAGATGCAAAACAAAGCTGTCCAGCACGCTTACGCCGGGCATGGGTTCTGTAATATCGACCCGAAAGCCAGCGGCGACACTATCGAACTCCTGCAGCAACTGCCTACGCACCGACTAGATGATGTGATTGTCCTTGACCCAGGGTCCCCAGGGCTTGAGAAGATTGTCGGCATCAACATGCTGGATATGCCGGCAATTGAGGATGAAACGCGCCGGGAAAAAGAGATCGAGAGTCGGCTGGAGAATTTGGTCGCGATTTTCGATAACGACGAATACTGGGGTGTCAACATGCAGGCAGTGACAGAATCGATGGGGAGAGCGATGCTCCGGCACAACGCCGAAATATCGCTCGACCCAGCTGGAGATCCGGAGGACAAGTACAGCGTTATCGACATGTATTTTGTGTTGTTGAACGCTGAGCGCCGTGAGCGGTTCGCCACAGAGTGCAATGACCCATATCTCAGAGAATTCCTGTTTGAAATCGTGGAGATGGATGACGACGATCTGCGCCCGCTAACAAAGCGCATCAAATCATGGGTGGAAAACGCAGTCGTCCGCCGCATCATCTCACGGCGTGAGTCGACTATCGACTGGGACGATATCGTGGACAATGATCGGATTCTGTTAGTGCGGATTCCGGTTGACAGCGAAGATGTCCATCAGATGATTTCCCTCTCGGTGCTGCGGAACCTCTGGAGTGCAAAGAAGCGACAGGACCGGGACCCAGAGCGCGAAACGAAGCCGTACTTCTTGCAGGTCGACGAATTCGAGAAGGTCGCTAACGATAATCTCGCAATCGAAGACATGCTCGTTCGTGCTCGCTCGATGTGGCTGTCGGTGACGTTGGGAACCCAGTACCCCGGCCAGATCGAGCAAGACCACGAGGGCGTGATGCGTGCTATGGAGAACAATTGTAATTCGTTGCTCGCGATGCGTACTCCGGGTGGCAACGACGCCAAACTGTTGATGCGGCGGTTCGAGGGGTACAGCGCCGGCGATCTCATGGATACAAATTACTATCGAACGTGGACCAAGATCCCGCTTCCAGGAGGTCGAGAATCTGAGCCAGTCAACCTGCAGAACTTCGCCCCGTATCCCCCACTCCGGTCAGCGGACGAGGCAAAGAATGTTATCCGGACAACATTGGACCGCTGGGGAGCCGAACCACTGTCTGACGATGAAATTCAGCGCAACCTGAAATACGGAGGCTTCAACGAAGTGCTTGACCCGGATGCAGCGTCGGGGGCGGATTTCAACCCGGATACAGCGGCATTTGACGAGGGTGGACTCTCAGTCGAAGACTTGCCGACAGATACGATCTTAGAAGGAATCTATGCCGCACAAGTTCAGTACGAAGATGAGGAAACGTTGGTTGCCGCCACACACGCAGTCGAAGAAGTAGAGAAGCGACTCGGCGATACAGGCTACCAGTCCCAGCTAAGCAATGCATTCGAAGAACTGGAGTCAGTCAAGCGGGGCCGGCGGTCTGGCGAGGTCGTTGTCGGGTTGACTCCCGAGGGGCGGACACGCGTGTTTAGCGCTGATACCGGGTCATCGGCGTCAGGTGGTGGCGACGATCATCGGTATATCCTGCAGGAGTCGTTCCGAGCGTTCACGCGACTCGGCGCACTGACGCACCTGCCGACGCAGGAAGGCGACGAACTCCCGGACGGGGTCGCGGACCTGCCGATTGACCCACTTGCGGATGCCGACACAATGGCTGAAGCCCATGAGCTTGAAACCCGGTTGCAGAGTGAATACCCAGCACTGTACAATCTCGCTGGGGCACGTGATATCGCTATTGAAGCGGAGACATCGACGATCAAGAAGCCAATGCAGACGCTGACGAATCTACGGAAAGCTATCGAAAGTGATCGACTCTGTGTTTATACGTGTAAAGACGCAACAGCGTCAGGCAACGGATTCACGTACTGGCCCCAGCGTGGAGAGAAGATCATTTTCGATGTCGACGGACAGCAGATTGATTATAAGACAATCACGTGCGTTCGGGATGTCGATGATGAGGGACGGCGGACATTCTACAACAAAACCTCGAAATACCAGATCGACGCGGACAGCTATGCAGTGCGGCCGACAACAAAAGAACGAAACCCGCTCCGTTGGCACGAAGCAGATGATGATATCGTCGCGACAGCGAAGAACGGGACTGAGTGTGGGCGGTTCGACAGCGCCGAGGCTGTCGAGAATCCGTCCCCATCGGAAGTCCGTGCTTATCGAACCCTGACTGATGACGGTGCGTGGATCGTCCAAGAAGGCAGCAAGCAGCATGGACCATATGGGTCGCTGGATGAGCTGCGAAACGAGTGGCAGGACCTCTATGCGCCGTTTATCCCAGAAAATGAGTTCCCGCGTCAGCCGGTTCCAGATGACTTTGTGTTCGTCGTCTTCCCGGACGACGACAACACAGAGTTCGACGAGCCAATGCTATACGATCAAGGAGAGATCCGGCCGCTGTTTGAGGACGATATAGACTCAACGGTGATAGCCAGCAGTGAGGGACAAGATAGTACTGAACCCCAGCATCAAGCTGACCAACCAACAGGTGCAAATAAGGAGACTGACCGGGCAACGGACTTGTTCGTTGATCGAGTCTAGTCAACCAACGGCTTGATGTCCTCACGGTAGTCTGCGGTCAACTCCCGAATCCGATCTTGATCGCCGTGTCGATCATCAAGTACCCGAGTGAGAGCGAGTATTGCTGCTCGGCAGTCATCCAAGTTGCTCCGGATTTCGGTATCGAATATTGGGTCGTTCTTTAATTCTTCAACTTCCATAGCGAGGTTAGCAACCTGTTCTTGGAGATTATCGACATCTGTCTGGCCGGTGGATGAGCTATCTGAATCGAGCCCTTGTACTGTCGACTGAATAGTATCAACTTGCCTTTCAACCTGTTCGAGCCGGTCAACCACATTCCCAGATGAGGGTTCCTGATTGAGCGTGTCGATCACCTCTTTTCCATCCTGTGTCAGTTGGATCTTCTTTGCAGGGGCAGGGCCAGGTCCACCGGCAGGTTGTTCGGTGATAACTAGTCCATGATGTTCTAAGTAGTTCTCAATTCGATAATGTATCTGTTTGTTTGATAGTCCAGTGAGTTCTTTTATATCGGCCGTCTCAGCGACGGAATCAAACTCAGCGAGCGCACTGAGAATGTCCCGAGAGCCTTTGTCTAACTCGGTCCGTATCTGATCAGATACTTCGGTCACAGGTAGTGTTAGTATCCCGCTACTTGAAAAATTTCTCCTGATTTCAACTTGCGCTATTTCATGGTGGCTCTCTTCATGGTGAAATTTCATGGTGTTATTTCAAGTGATTTCAAGTTGAATACCGCACCGCGTCTCTAATAGACAGATTGGACCCCAGTTCAGCGCGAGCAGGTGGATACCCAAAGAGGGAGAGACAGGCCGAGATGAGAGTGTGTCGAGAAAGTGAGGTTTCCAGTCTAGCTAAGCAGTACTGAGGGCCGGCCGAGTGCCGTGCAAAGTGAGGTCCCGAGCAGCGCGAGCCCGAGGACTGACAACTGCCTCGAAGCAGGTGGGGTGTCCAGCAGTGTCGAACAGCTGAGCATCCGGGTGTGTCTCCCAGTGTGGGTGTCCGGCAGGGCAAGCACCGCGATAAGAGTGTGAACAGCAGCGCTGGCAGCAGCGTCGACAGGGCCGACAGGTGGGGGGTCCCTCTGGTGAGGCACCCCGTGGTTCACTGGTCTCTCCGAGGGGGTATCCCGGCGAACTCGACGGCCGAGAGGCAATGGTGTGTCTCCCGGGTGGGGTATCCACCGGCTGAGTGACAGTGGGGTCCGACTGTCTCGATGACCGACAATCCGGGGCTAAGTCTCCCGGTGGACATCCCCACTGGCTGACCGAGGCTGGGGGCGAGGTCCTCGACGATCTCGACGACCGACCAGCACTCTCCGGCCGACAGCCTCTTCAGACCGACCTCGACGACCGACCAGCACTCTCCGACCGACACCGCTGGTGGACACCCGGGCTGGCTAGGACCCGTGGTTGTCCGGTAATTTTCCCAGTGGACCTCCGGGCTGGCTTCAGCAATAGGACCGCCGTGGCCCGCTTCGAAGTTGGGGGTCCCACCGATTCCGTATCAGTGAGTCTGGGTGTGCTTCTCCCCGTGGGATACCCGGTGGGGCGAGACATCGAACCACCCCATCTCGATGGCCGACCCCCCACCACACGCGGAGCGGCAAACTAGCCGGGGCCGCCGGTAGCAAACATCACATCCAATCATTTTGCGAGTGACATCCTCAACAGTACCGTACTCACCAATGTCCTCTTTTTCAATAATATGGATAGTATCTGTTACTGCTGAGGACTCGGCCCGGCAATGAAATAGACCAATTGTGTTAATGTCAATAGCCATTTGTTATCCCCACAAAGGCTTCGGATATATACTTGGTTGGCTTCTAGCAAAAGTAAACATACTTATCTTGATTAAACGTGGAGAACTGAAGAACTGTATAACTGTCTATGGATGATCACCTGAACCGACCTCTTTTTTGAAACTGTTGTTAGATGGGTAATCAATTCATGTCATTATAATAGTTGCTACAAACACAAAGTCTGCAATTCTAGGATTTTCACTGATTGAGCTATTTTATTGGAGAGAAGTAAATCAATCATGTCTACCAAGACCTACTCAGCAAATTAAGAGGGTAATGATGTTGGTTTCTGAAATGAGCGGACAGCCACAATCAAGAGCTGAACGGTTTTGCCCAAAGCTGGCAAGATGGAGGATAGCAGTAATATAACATATGACAGTATTGCTACAATAGTGGCAACAGTGGGTCCAAGAAGCACCTTTGTGAGAAGGACGCTTACAATAATGAGTGTGGTCATAGCTGATATTTTGCCCAATATAATTGCTAGTTCATAGTTTGAGGAGTCATCTATCATCGGTAGGAAAAACAAACAAAGTAAAACCAACTCGACAGCCCCATATCCTGCGTGATTCCCTGCATGGGAGATTATTGATTGTATTGGTAGTAATATCCAAGCTATTCTGAGGACAGCTTCTGTAACTCCATACAGCACCAGGCCAAGGCCTAACACTTCTTGCCATTCCTCGCGGATCTTCACATGATCGGGGACCATATTGCTATTTATTATCGACAAGAATGAGGGGTAAATAACCAATGAGAGCATGTACATAGATAATGGAACTTGAAATGGCGAGACCAGATGGAAGAGACCTGTCCCGCCAATAGAAATGCATATCGTTTGTAACACTCGTCTGATGAATTCAATCCAATTTTGCCGTTGTTGCATAGTGACTTCACTGTCCGGACTGGTATAGCAATTATACCAAAGATTAGTCCACATATTCACAAGGAAAATTGCAAAGAGTTTAAAGGGGGATTCTAATGGACTGTCGTTCTGTTCCGGCATACTATTAGATATTATGTAGGAGTTTAAAAACATACGCTAGTCATTTAAATGGTCGCTCTTCTGTAGCGGATTGTTGGTGAGTTGGAGCAGTAGCTGGAAGTCACAGCGGGCAAGGGTGGCGCGACCACGCCACCCGACGAAGCATGATTCCACTCAAGATGTTCGTCTCGGAGCGTCGGGCCGCGAATCTGCTGGCACAGGTTCGCTGGCGTGACGGTATCTATTGCCCGCGCTGCCGTGCCGAATCAGCGATTCGGTACGGCAGCTATCGGGTGTTTCAACGGTATCTGTGTAAGGATTGCGGCCGGACGTTCAACGACAAGACCGGCACGGTCTTCGAACAGTCAACGATACCGCTTAGGAAGTGGTATCTCGCCGTCTGCAGTTACATCCGGCTGAACACGAGCATCCGCCAACTGGATGCTGAACTCGCCGTCTCGTACAAGACGGTCTACCGGCGCGTCCAGCGCTTCCTGCGGGCGCTGGACGCGCCTCGACCACAAGTAGAAGGCCCGGTTGAAATCGACGAGTTGTACGTCAACGCAGGCAAGAAGGGCCGCGAGCGCGACCAGCCGTCGCGCTCGCGTGGCCTGTCCACACGCGGTCGTGGAACGTATCACGAAGACAAGCCGCCCGTGTTCATCATCGCTGATCGCGGCACGGGAGAAACATACGTTCATCCGGCGAAAGCTGCCGATGAGTCAACGATTCGACTCCTGCTTGACGACGGCAAAGAGGAGTCGCTAACAGTCTATACTGACGGCTTTCGAGCGTACGGGCCACTTGACGAGGACGACGCATTCGACCGCCAGTACGTCGTCCATAGTGAGGGTGAATACGCTGATGGAGACGTGCACGTCAACACATGCGAGAGCCACGCGTCGCTGGCGCGACGGTGGCTCTCGCCCCATCGAGGTATCTCTAAAGACAAACTCACACCCTACCTCAGAGCGTTGCAGCTTCGAAAACGTGTCCGGCGAAAACCCGGCGACGAAGCGCTCAAAACCATCCTCGAAACAGCACTATGACGCCACCAACAATCGCTTACCCAAGAGCGTAAATGGTTATTATAATATCCTAATCTACCCGTGCTTTACTTTCACCTCACCCTCACAGACTTTTACTCTCATTAGAGAGAGCTAGTCAACAAACGTGTCACGAGCCGATATATGGAACGCTACGCCGCCCCACGGTGACTCGATAAAGCTGGCAAACCTGCCTGAACCACCAGAGAATTACGACGAACTATATTCGGAGTTAGATCTTCAAGTAGAGCGAATCCCACCGCTTGAAGAGGTCATTGTCAAGCAAGCTGAGGACCAGTGGACTAATTCTTTAGCTGACGTCGTTGGCAAAGTCTGTATTCGTGGGCACTATATGCCCTCGATCGAACACGAAAACCAGTACTCGACGAAGTTTGATCCGATAGAGTCGCTCAACATCTACATGTATCTCCAGTTGAGCCCCAACGGACAGACGAACTTATCCCGGAAATCAAAATGGTCTGACGGGTTCTGCGACAGTCTGGATATTTCGAAACCAGTGAGCCAGCCCACTGTCGGCCGTATTAAAAATCGAGTTCAGGAACGCACGCCCAGTTGGGCAGACTACTTCGACCGTGTCTGTGACGATGTGTTCATCCAAGTCCAAGGAACCGAATATGAAGATTGGTTCGATGATCCTCCAACAGTGACGTTTGACGGCGGTGCCGTGCCTGAAGTCAAGAAAATAAGCCGCAGGCTCCGGCGGTATATCTACCCGTTCATCAAGCTCAACAGAGGCCACGATACGAAGTACTCCAAGGATAAACTGCTAAAGATTTTGGCTGCCGCTGGACGTTGGGGCTGCCAGCCAAACCAGGCAGCAGACGCGATGGAGCTGAAGGATTGGAATCATGGTCAAGACGTACCAGATTCCGCGTCGCTATTCTACAACATTTGGCCGATGAAGATGCAGCAGGTGATGGAAATGTTCATTGTGTGCCACGAGGCACTGTTTCGGCTTGCCAGTCGATACGAGTCGTTTGGTGGTGACATCGAGGTCGCTATCGACATCACAGACTGGCCGACCTTTGGCGACCCAAACGCGAGCAATGGTATCAGCGGCACGAAACCAGAGCGGAACTTTTCTCATGCCTGGCAGTATGCCACGCTCTCCCTCGTTGGCGATCGCGTCCCCATGACACTTGCTGCTATTCCGGTGCAACAACGGAAGAACGCGAACATCGCCATGCGGAAGCTGTTCACCTATGCAGACTCGAAGTTCGATATTGACAGAGTATACCTTGACAGTGGATTCTACGAAACCAAGTTTCGGAAGGTCTGCGACGACTTCGACATGAATTTCGTCATAAAAGCGAAGGAGCAGGCAGATGCGGTTGAGCAATCCTGCATGCTGGATCTGGCGGACGGACGCTGCGGGTTCTAGTGCCTGACGAGGTGCTGTCAGCACTAGGCATTGCTCGCGAAGAGGTCGACAGCAACGACCCGCCAGAGCTAACCCTGTTTGCTGGACCAGAAGTCCTAGCTGTTGAGCGCACAACCAAGCGGACGATATCTATTCCAAAACCATAGCTGTCTGGCGATTTTTGAAGTGTGACTGCGCGTAACTTTTGAGAGATCTTAATTAAGAGAATATAATTATTGAAACCTGTACCAACAAATAACGGTACAAATAATTTTCAAACCCTAATTATCAAAAATATGAATAGGCGCGATAACCACGAAACTCAAAAATTCCAGCTTCAAATGCCCTCGCAGTCGGATTCTATCTCGATAATTTCGATATATTTGACTTTGAGTTACTGCTTATAGATCTACATATCCCAACAGCTTTTTCACACTCGAAAACGCGCCATTCGACAATCAGGAAAAACAAACTAACTACTAATAAAAGGTAGAAGCAGGGTGTTGGGACCGTCACCAGCGATCCCAACGACAACCACAGCACAATCGTGATTCTTGCTTCTATTCCCGACGGAATAAAGATTGTGGCCGGACAGCCAGAGATATCTCTGTGCTGTTTTCATGCCCAACGCATCGCGAAGTAGTCGATAGACTGTCGTATTCCCCGCAAATGATGACCCCCACCCACGCCTCGACGGTCATTTCAATGTCTGACGCTGATAGCGGTTTTAACTCGCCGCATGTGCAAGTCGCAGGACAGAGAAGACACTACGAGAACACAACGCACCTGAGAAGGGGCCGACGTTCCCAGCTCAAACCCGCGCCAACGGGATTCGCTGGGAACGCTGCATCTGTATCGGTCCTTTCTCGGCAGACTGTCTTAAGCGTTACCCCAGAGTGGCGACGCTGCGCAGTGCCCACGCTGCCGCCGTCGAGAGGCGCCGGGTGTTCGAAACCACCCACAATGAGTACGATTTCGCAGGGGGCACAGACGTGTGTGTCTGTCCCCGCCGAGACTGCCGCCCAGCCCGCCAGCCATGGCGAACCGACCAGCCGCGCTATGATCGTGGCGCTCGCAGGAGGTGTCCAATGAGCGTCGACAACTCGCTGCCGGCTACCGACGAGTTGCCGGAAGGCCCGAACGGACTTCGGGACGTTGTCGCTGACCTCGCCGAAGAGGTCTCCCAACTGCGCGCGGAAAACGAACATCTACGCGAGCGCGTTGACGAACTCGAAGACGAGGTCGCCGAGCAAGAGTCCATCGAGTATCGCGGCGATACCAGAGAGATCGAGAACCTGTTCGTTGGTGGTATTCCAGTTGGGAAGAGCATCGCTTCGAACAAGCAGGGTCGGAAGAATCTCAGTCGCCTCGTGTTCGGGAACCCAGATCCCGACGTCGAAAAGAGCGACATCGAGTCCCTCGTCGAGGACCACGGCACGGTCGAAGAGACGGTCACCAGCTCCAAGTCGACTGCCGAAGACCAGAGTGAGCCAGCACAGCACCGAGAGAACATGCTTCCGCTGCACCGGATGATGGTCGATATGCACTCTGGGGCAGGTGCGTCGCTCAGCAAGTCACAGAAACGTGCTGCGGCGCTGTACGAGCGGTTCGTGAACAAGGCCAAGGGCGAGACGAATCAGAACGTCACCCCGGACGGCCAGAAGTTCGCGATGAACACCGAGCAGGCCGTGGAAGTCCTCGAAGACGAGGGCCTGCTGGATGGCGTTAAACCACAGTCGTATTCCAAGACAGCCGGTCGTGTCATGCGCGATGTCCAGCGGTTCACGATTGTCGATGGAGATGCCCACAAGGACTGTGTTGACATCGACAAGTGCTCTGACCACGGCCTCATCAACTTCCGGCCTGGGAAGCCACACACCCTGACCGTAGCCAAGCAAAACATGAAAGCCAGCGTCCACAACGCTGACACTCCTGACAGCGCTGTCAGAACCGACGATAAGAGCGAGAGCGAACAGGATACGGCCGAAGAGGACTCAAACACTACAGCATTCGACCAACTGAATCAGGCAACGGCGGTGAACGCTGATGACTGAGCCGCGTTCTGACAGTGTTGTCAGTACGCTCGCGAGTAGGCTGTCAGATAGAGGTGAGCAACAAGAGCGGTAACCACTCCCCGACTAGCCCCCTGCGATAAAATCCACACGAACGTGGTGCGTAACGTACGCTTGTTCTCGTTTCCGTAGAGTGACGTGAAATGACTTCCCATTTCCTTCCCTCTATGAGGTGTAGGAAAAGAAGTCTGAGAACGAACGATTCCATCTGACATCCTCTTGCATCGCCTTCTGACAACACTGTCAGATAGCTCGTCAAACTAACTCCACGCCTTTTTGATCTCTACTTTTACGACAGTCCTCAGGACTCAAGCAGTTCTTCTGATATTGTTCTCTCCGGTTTCTCCCCTCAGTCTGCTGACGCGGTGGATGAGATCACTCAGGAAAGAGCAGATTTTGAAGCGGTTGCTCAAGCCCGCTGATGTAGTATGCAACAAGATCAATCAGGAATTTGGAGACGAGCACAATAAACAGGAGCGGGCCACTGGCTGCACTCGCAAGGCTGACTGGGTTGCCTTCTATGGATTCACGGGCGGTCAATAATACGGGTAATCCAATAGCAACGATTACCAGTCCCCTGTAAAATGCCGTGTTGAATAGCGACCTAATCAGCTGGCATCGCGGAGTAGAAGGACGAAGCCGAGGAAATCGACTCTGCCTATGGAGATCGACATCCTCGACTTCATTGAGCAGTGTCGGCATCTAGCTAAAGAAGCGTTAGGGAAGCATGCGGGCGAGCCCGCCAGCGGCGGGTTCGCCCGCTGGTTCACGTCGTCTTGCACTGTTTCCGGGTTGAAGAAGAGCACAGCTACCGTGAAATGCCGAATCGGCTGGAATACATGGCTGAAATCCGTGACGTGCTAGATCTTGATCAGGACGACCTCCCGGACTACACAACTATCTACAAGTCCTTCGATCGGCTCAAAATGTGGGTTTAGCGGGCGTTGCTGCGCGTTTCAGCGCAGCAACACCCACAGTCCGGCCACACAGCACTCGACAGCATATTCTTCGACCGCCGCGTCTCTTCATCTTACTACCGGCAACGCTCCGGAAACAGCGTTCAGACGCTGAAAGTGACGACATTAACTGATGTGGAATCGCTTGCTGTGTTGGACGTACACATCTCAGCGCGCTGGCAACACGATACCAAGACCGGACCGCAGGTCGTCCGCCGGAATGCGGATGACCTGCAGTCCGTCGCCGCCGACAACGGTTTCCAAGACTGGAACACCGAGTACGAGATCGCCGCACTAGATATCGACTACCTCGTCCACTACCGTGGGTCGTCGCTGAACGCAACCGCGAATAACGCACTTATCCGGGCAAAAGGCTACTCTCAGCGGTGGATAGCCGAAACCTCGTATTCAACAACGAAGCGCTCGCTCGGCGATGCCGTGCGAGCGCTCGGCTGGTATCGACAGTTCCGTGAAATTGTCCTAATGTTCGCCATCACAAACATAGAAACGCTCTGTGAGCCACTCTAACAGTGACTCAAGATCTATTCAACAGAGCAACTGTACCCGCTCCTGTAAATAGGCGGCCTGCGTATTGATCACAGTTATGACCATTGGCCGTGACTAATTAAACCGTATCTCGGTCTGTGTAGGTATACCGACGTTTAATAAGGCCAGTCTCATTGAATACAAAGAAGTCGGCGAACCCAAATGAGACCTCGGTATCACCTTGTATACCGCTAAATGTCCCTCTCACCGCAACAGTCTCGCCTTCGTTGATGAGCGAGCTAATTTCATGCGCCCCATTAGATAGCGGCCGTTGGTTGATATAAAACTCCTTGAGAGCGTCTTTACTACGAATGTTTTCTTGCCCAGGGCGTTCATACACTATATTCTCATCGAAGAGGCTAAACACTGTATCGTGCTCTTCAGCATCGATTGCCGTGTAGTACGTCCGGACAGCATCTTCGTTCGTCTGTGGCATAGTGGTACATACCCCTCAAAATAAAAATACTTCCCCATCTGGCCGCGGGCGATATAAAGGACATCAGAGAGTAGGATCGCTGCTGGAAGTTCCGATATCCAGACTTGTAACACCCAAATGTTGATTCCGACAGGCGTTATCGCTGTCAGCAATACCCCATCAAATTACTGTGTTGAATAGCGATGCTGGTCGGGACAGTAGAAATTTGAGTCGACTTGTCAGGGGCTGGTGCCGATGATCTCAAAATCGGTGTCGTCTCACCGTGGTCCAGGGGACGCTATTCAACACAGCAGATATTCACGCTTTGGATACCGCCTATCGGGTTCAGCCGCGTTCTACAGTTGGCCTATTTTAAGCGCTGTAACGGCTATACTCTATCCACCGTTCAATAGAGTGGGCATAGGTACCAGCGTGGGCTTCAGGCGGTCTTCGGTCGACAATCATAGCTGAAGGATGGTAACGAGGGCAGCGGCGACTCCAGCAGCAGTGAGACACAGTCCAAGCGTCCCGAGCGCGTACATGCTTGCGCGTAGCCGGTCACCTGTCTCCCACATTCTGACGGATTGAACCGAAAACGAGGAATACGTCGTGAAGGACCCGCACGCACCGGTTCCAACGAGGAGCGCGGTGTCACTATTGAGTCCAGCAAAGACGACGAGTCCGAGCGCGAAACTTCCCACTACGTTTACCGCGAGCGTCGAGAACGGGAACCGGTCAGAGGCCAATAGCTGGCCAACCGTATAGCGTGCCACCGCACCGAGTGCACCACCGGTGCCAACGAGATGGGCTGGTTCCATCAGTCACCGACCTCCGGTACCGGCGGCGTAACATCGATAATCCAGTGGGTGGCCTCCCGACCGAGCAGCACTGCCCCGAAGCCTAACACGTAACTCGTGGCAGCGTAGCCAACCGCCAACACTGGTGAAGTCGTGAGTGTGCCGATGATAAATGTGCTGTAGGTGGTGAAGGAAGCGATGAATCCAGTCGCCATGAGCGTCCGACTGGAACCTGAGATCGTCCCGCTGAAGAGTTCCTCGTAGATCAGGAATCCGAGGGCGAAGGAACCGATGACGTTGACTGTCAGCGTTGCCGCCAGTGAGTTGGGGACGGTAAGATCGACAAGGTATCTGAGGTTCGAGCCGGCGAAACCGCCGATTCCGACCACGACGAGTGCTTCTACGTGTTCGATGGGGTGTGTTCGAGCCATGGCTGATGTTCAGTAGGAGTCATCAGCCAGAATGGCGGTTGGGACAGGCGGACTCCATCGCCCGAACAGCCCACATAGGGGCGTTAGTCTCGATTGACGCTGGTTACATTTTAAAAATATGATTCTCGGTGAGTCATACGAAGTGGTAACTACGCAGTAACTACCTAACGGCTGTTTCATGCAAGAATATGTCTGAAGAATAAGGTTTCAACAGGGCCAGACTACTGTAAGTGCGCTCACGCAACTTGCTGCCAAGATGGATTCATTTCGAGTTTTTGAATAGCAGATTGGAGCTCCGACTGAATCGCTCCATAAAATCGTTCTCGGCCAACAGGTGTCTGGATGCAAATAATGGCTGTTTCACTGGTAACCTTGAAAGCCGACAATCGCCACTGCTCATGCTGATGGGTCCATCTGCTGAGAACCACCGTTTGCTCATCCTGAACGGTGGATTTGCCCAACTCCCAACTCTGTCGGGTGAGATGAGACAGATCGAATGGCACCACAGCTGGTAACGTGGCGGAACCCTTACTTTCACCTCGATTGTTATGAACTGCCATATCACGATGTCTAGAATTATTCATCAAAAAGGTGTCTATCTGGGTAACTGGAACATAACCGCAACCTGAGGCGGGTATGACACAAACACCTGACACGAAACAGAGCGTGTAACTATGCGGTACGAAGAAACCGTCTGTATATTGCGGGGTACAAGCAGGGTTACATGGCCGATATGCGCGCTGGTCTTTGAGAACTCTCAGTTCGAAAACGGCAGCACAACTTCGACGGCTACCATCCGGTTTAGAGAGGTTGCGAGAACGTAGTAGGGTTGACCCGCCGGCGTCCAAATTAACCAAGCAGAGTGCCTATTTTTGCTCGTCCAGCCGTGGCTGCGGAAGGTCTGCGGCCTGTCCAAGCAGGGCTTGGAACGGGCCGCTCACACCTTCGGCATCGTTCGTTCACTCAACCTAGCTGGTGAATCCACCGAGTCAATAATTGAATGTCTCGTTATCGGGGCTCTCCGCAATTCTACATAAGAGCGAGTTCAGTCAGAATCCCGGTGTCGTTGAGACGCGGGACGTCCGGAGAGGCCCGCGCCAGTGAGGGTATCGTGCGACACCGAACAGCGTCAGCGTGATCACGCCGCAGCAACGTCGGTGTCACCGCTGTCGAGAGTAATCTCGGCGTCAATCGCGTCGAAACGAACAATCGGCCGTTTTGAGCGGCCCGACTGCTCGAACTTGATAACGTTCAGTGTCTCTAGTTCGGTCAGGTTTCGATGCACGTCCTTGAAATCCCGCTCAACGAGGTTAGCTGCCGCACGTATGCTCTCCGGCTCGTGTTCTCGAATCGCTCGCAGCAATTCGAGGTTGGTCGGACTGAGCAGGCGCTGTAGGTCAGCTTCATCGTCGAGGACAAGGACATGCCGGTGAGGGTGGTCTTGTCTGTCATTTTTTGAACCTCATCTATATGGCACCCTGAGACTCAGTCCTACGGTGGGAGTTCGTTGATCTCTCTCCGGAACCGGTCAAACAAGTCGATGATCCCCGGAAATTCGATTTCCGTCACGTCGTCGCCAACGTGGCGTTCGTGGCCGTGCGGCCGTTCGTGTGCATTATCGTATCGGAGCAGCGTCTCGCCGTCAGTCGTTCCGTAGTGCATCGTGTAGTCGTACCCACACCAGCGTGTCATAGAAGCGTTCCCAACCCCGTAGTGGCCACCCGCGGGCGGTCAGTACGGTTCATACGGTTGCGAAGGCCTGGCTCCCATCCCGAGCCAACCGCTAGTTTAGTTACGCGAGAACTGACTCACCGATTGTGATCCATATTTAGTTCCGCTGTTGATGGTGAATCAGCGCTGGCTGGGCTGTTTACCGAGTCTTCAAATGCTGGGGACTCTGCCTGTTCACGCTGATCAGTGTCCTCGGACTGGGCCAACGTATTCATCCGACGTTTGAATTCTTCGTCAGTAATTTCTCCCGTTGCGTACTGCTTGCGGAGTATCTCAATCGCTGAATCGGTATCTTCGTCTTCTGCACCTCGGTCAGTCGCGATTGATTGTTCGATCATCGCGTAGACCAGACATATCGAGCTCAGAATGCATCCGGCCCCAACGAAAAACAAGACAAGCACACCCGCTGACACATGACTGGGATCGAGAAGATGCTCTCCGGCTGCAGTGAGCCAGCTACCCAGAAATATCACGCCGAGCACGAAGCTAGATACAGCCAGAGTTGCCTGGGGCCGCAGACTTTCAGGGATGAGCTGAGCTATCCGATTACGCATGGGTGTCTCCTGTTCGGATATCTTTGGAGGGCATTCATATTTAGAAACACGTTGTTGATATAAAATATTTATTACAGCAGCTAAACGGCTGGATTAGTATCTGTGATGATTCTATGGGAGATACGCAGCACGGCTGACGAAATAGTATAAAAGTAATGATGGTTACTGGGCGACGTAACAGTCAGTTCGCAGACGTACCGAACAGATGCCTATCTGTTTGGCCTTCTGTTTCGCTCTCATCCAACAATTAATCGAAACAACATATGTCGTGTTGAGAAAATAGGGAACAATGTACGGTCTGGGATGATCACTTGCCAGACTGAATGTTTCTAGACATTTCTAGTTGTGAGTGAATGAATTCCTATTCTGTATTTAGTGGTACATAGTATTACGAACAGAAAATATCAATTATTAAGACAGTAATCTCCTGTGAACTTACCGTAATGACGGGAAATTCTGATTCGCAGCAAGGCGCTGGATCTGCCAAACCAATCCGTGAGCGAATTAATACATCCCGGCGAACACTTCTTAAGTCAGTTGGGGCGACCGTTGGGGTTGCTACAATAGGTGGTACAACAGTTACTGCAGCTACACAGCAGTCGGATCAAAATAATATTATTATGTACGTTGGTGATGGCCAGGGTACGTCTCATATCAGTATCGGCCGATATCTCAAAGCCTATCAGGAAGACCCCGATGCGTTCCCACAGAATACCCGCAGTGCAGAGTATAATTTTGACCGTCATGACAACGTCGGTCTCACCACAGTACATCCACATGACCCCGACGAGGTAATCACTGACTCAGCGGCGGCAGCTACAACGTTTAGCGCCGGTGTAAAAAGCTACAATGGCGGCGTTGGCGGTGTTGAGGATAACGGCGAGTTCCGGGAAGTCACGACAATTCTTGAAGCGGTCCGAGAACAGGGGTATGCAACTGGACTGGTCACCACTGCGCGGATGACGCATGCCACACCCGCAGCTTTCGCATCACACGTCCCTGACCGCGATCAAGAGGACGAAATCGCAAGACAATACGTTGACGACCAGAACGTGGACGTGCTATTTGGTGGTGGCAGACGACATTTCCTCCCGGGAAGCCGTGACGACGGGCGTGACATTACACAGGAGTTCCAGGATCAAGGATACAACTACGTGACCACTGAAAGTGAGCTTGACTCCGTAAATGAGGCGCCAACGCTTGGCCTCTTCGCCCCAGATAGTCATATGAGCTATGTGCTTGACCGGATGGGAGATGAGTCTGAGGAACCAAGTCTGCCGAAGATGACTGAGAAGGCAATAGACATTCTTGAAGCGGAAAGCGGTGATAATGGGTTCTTCCTCATGGTTGAGGCTGCACGAATTGACCACGCTTCACATGCCAATGATTTCGCGGTTGCCCACGAGCAGACGGAGGCAGATGACGCTGTTGGAGTCATACTTGATAGGGCTGCAGAAACGGCCAATGATACCCTCGTTATCTCAACAGCGGATCATGAGTGTGGCGGCCTCTCACTCGGTACTGAAGGCCCCTATGACGTGAACTATGATGTCTTGGATAACGTTACAGCCAGCGGCGAGGCAATGAATGAGGCAATCAGTGGAGTTGAGGAGGAATTCGGTGATGAGGGTGCAGATGAAATTGCTGATTTGATCGAAGAGTTTGGTGGGTTTGAGCCGACTGAGACAGAGGTCGACGCCGCACTCGGTTATGGGGTCGGGATGAAAGACGTAATCAACGAACGCGCTCGGATCGGTTGGACTACGGTTGGACACACCGGTGAAGAGGTCCCCACGTTCGCCAGCGGGCCGAATGCCGAACAGGTGAATAGTATGCACGATCATATCGATTTGGCAAACATCATGTTCGAAACAGCTGGCATCGATAACCCTAATAGGTAGATCTGAGTCCTGTCAGAAGGAATTTATATAAATTCCGTATAGCGGTATGCATTTACGTCAATGTTTGCTGAACTACCGTATAGAAAAGACTAGCCAGTGTGCTTGCGAACTGGCCAGTGTTCTACCCTCTTCGTAAAAGGCTATCTTGACCTTCCGGAGAAATCATGTTCCGTTTCCGGGATTATTAAGTTGTAAAATAGTAATAACGTAGGTGTGTTCGAATTGGTCCACCGATATGCCCCTCAAAGCCCCACTGGTCGAACTGCGATTGCCATCGTGGCCTGTTTGATTGGTGTCCCAGCACTCGTTTTCGGGCTCTTTGCGCTGACTGGAAGCATCGCGTCAGGGGCATTGTTTCTATTGCTCAGCACCGTCACACTCAGTGTCGCCGGACAATTGATACGTGGGGTCATTCGCCAGGCAAATGCGGCCCCTGCCGATAGTCTACAGGACGGGCAGCAGTTAGACGAACCAAACCAAACGCCAGTTGAAACGCTGCGGCAGCGGTATGCAGAAGGTGAACTTGATCAAGAAGCGTTTGAGCGGCGTCTTGACCAACTCATAGAGACAGAGGAACCAGAACAGCAGACAACCGAGCGCGAACGTGTCTTAGAGTAATTCCCCATATTGACCGTAGAGTCCTGATTTGGGCTGCTATCCCAGTATCCTGGCTGAGCGGAGTCCCCACTGTGCAGGCAATACCGCAATTTGCCGTTCTGTACCTCCACCATCGCTGAACAGTGGCTATCTCTAAACTCAGTCAGCTCTTTTTCTGCCCTGTCCTAACTGTCGTAGCCCTCTAGGTGTACGTCCGGTAATATAGGCTTGCGGCCACAATATCTATGTCTCTGTGATGGATCGGCTCCAGCCACTAGCATTCGGGAGCACGCTCATGAGAAGCACGTTGTTGGTGAGTCAAAGCATAGTTCGAACAACCTTTTTGAGAGCTTCTTGACCATCTATTCACACTGCGAATAGTGAATCAATTGGCTAATGGATAGAACTGGCTCACTTGGTCCAGTCAATATCCGCGCTGTCTCTGTCTGTGTGCTCATCTACGGCCCGCGAGACGATAGTCTCCACCACTCGGTCCCCACCTTTCGCATTTGACTTAGTTTGTTCATACCACTCTCGGCCAAACTCGGCTACATGACTATTATCCCACCATAGAGAAACGGTATCGCTGCCGACGATTAGTTTCACCTCGATCTGCTTTCTGTCTGTGTTAACCTCAGTAGAGTTGTCTTTTTGCATAGTCTTACCCAGATGTCCGAATGAACCCGAGTCAGTCCCCGACCGAGTGGTTGGGACAACACAACATACGGCTCAGAAAAAATAAATTCACGGTATAGTTCCTGGATTCCCTGTTTCTCAATGGGTGCAAAGTTACCAGTTGTTCGGGATCTTGGGGTATTCGTTGCACGCTAACCAGGCCGACAAGCCGGCGACACGACGCTAGGATGGAAGCGTGGCCTCAGGCCCCTCGAACATTGCTCCACCCTCCGTCTTCTTCGGGGTCGTATACGTCCTCCCAGTCGGGCACCTTCTTGGGCCGACTCCACGAATCGCGTAGCGAAGCTCTTCGCTGGTCCATCTCTAAGCGGTATCAATATCGATTCGAATCGACGCGAGAGTGACGCTGTATCTGGTACGACCAAACAGTCCGACAGCCTGCACTGGGATTGAAACCTCTCCCGGCTTGACGAGCGAGATGCCGGCAGTTGTGCTCAAAGCTCTACAGGAGTCTCCCCCACCCGGCGATGATTGCCACGACTACCCCCTGTGACCGTGGTACTCCAATACGACAGCTGTCCTTCCGCGATCCGAGCAACCGATACCGAGTGCAAAACAGAGCAAGACACCACTACAGCCCTTTTGAACCGGATTCTCTCACACACCGTCGAAGCAAGTATGACATAATGTCGGCCTGAATCAGTCTATATTGTCGGGGGATGCAAGACCGAGGCATCTGTTTCTCAAACCGTTTCAGTAACGCCGAAGCAGAAACGGCCGGCGGCTGGCCCAGAGTATTCAGTTTTGCAGAGAATTAGCTAAGCTGAACGTGAGGAATAATTTAAAGGAAAAAATTTAGATATTGTCACTACTAGATAAACTCATGGTAAGCAGACGTACCATACTGAAAACAGGATGTTCCGGAACTATATTCTTAGCAGGTTGTGCTTCAAGTTCGAACAATCCACAAAATTCAAGAGAAAATGGAAACTCGTCTGAAGGTATTGGCGAAACATCAGAAAGATTAAGATGTGGGAATATTACCGGAACACATATTCTGACTATAACCCCACAGGGCTACACTCTAACAGCTGACGATCGTCAGACTGCGGAATCATTTATTAACGATGTCAATGGGCTAGAAGCCGACGATATTACAGGAATAACTCCCGCTGAGGTGACGGAAATTGAGTCTTCTGAGGGATACCTAATAGAATTTAACCAAGGTAATTATCAAGAGTCGGATATGGAATCTTTTGTAAACCAATATGATGGAATCAATAGCTATTCTGTTGGAGTCAGTAGATTGAGCTTAATCAAAATTGGAAGAATGCTTTATAATAGATTGCACGGAACTCAATCAGTTTCGGATTTTTCGGTTTTTCATGTAGTTACGAATGATTCATCTGCAGATTTGATAGCAGCAGATATAACAGCTGTAGAGGATGGACCATTCCCTAGTTCGCTTGGAAACATTTCCTTTCATGTACAGGTTAGTGGCAAAGAAACAATCACAGTAAGACAATCTAATCTAAGTGGAAAGTTTGAAACTTATGAATCGACCGGACCAAGGGTAGTATTATATCTCCCCTCTGATGTTATGGATAAATTCCAAGAACTAGTAAATCAAGGAGCTTTCGATGGGGAGAGCGATTCTCAAATCCGGGTCAAATTTAGGGACGAAACAATTTTTGAAGGTGGTATTACTCAGGAACTTCAAGAGTCGATAAAATCAGACTCTTGGAGTGGGGAGATAGCTGTGCCGTTTGAAAATTCAGACACAGCGAAAGAATTTGCGATAGTATTAAACTTAGATACGCTTGGTCGATTCGCCACAGAAAGCACTATAGAAGTTTGTGAGCAATAAATAATGCATTCAACAGCTGTTCCAGATTTTGGGCAATCCGTTGCACGCTAATCAAGCCGACCATCCGGCGGCGCGAAGGGGGGGTTGCGAAGGCTGCATGAAAACCGGGCGTCAGCCACCCCTAACTTGCTCCACCCTGCGTACTCCTCGGGGCCGTATACGCCCTCCAGCCGGGTACTCCAAGTGGCCCGTGGCCGCGTCGAGTCTCCCGATATCATCACCCCACCGCGGCCAAATCCCGCTCTCTCACTCTAGTGCTTCTGTGCTAACCGAACGCTTATCCCACTCATACAGCAAATAAGCGTATGGCCAGTTCGACACGCGATGAAGATCCCCACGAGGACGAGATTCGGATGTGGCGCGAAGGGGACACGTGGGTCATCACGGATGTCGACACCGGCGTCACCACACAGGGTGAGACTCGGCAGGAGGCCCTCGAAATGCTCGATGATGCGGTTGCGGCCTACAACGACGACCGTGGCCACGAGCCCACCGACGAGGAACTCCGCGAGCTGGGGATTGATCCCGACGATAACACGACCGGTGATGGCGAACTGCCCGAGTTCATGCAGTAAATGGCGCGGGGTACGCTTTCTGGCAGGGATGTCGTGACGGTCTTAGTAAACGTCGGCGGCTTCGAGTGGCGTCGGACGACTGGCGATCACGCCCAACTCTACTACCAGCACCCGACCAACGAAAGCGACCAACGACACGTCACTATTCCACTGCATGACGAGCTCAAGACGGGAACGCTCCGAAGCATCGCCGACGATGCTGGCGCGAACGACTTTGCGGCGTTCTGTGAGTGGATCGACCGCAATTCGTAGGCACTCTGGATCGTTGTCACAGATTGAGAGTTTTGAGATTTGCAAGCCGGTATTGAGGGACTCGGATATGATATTCAGCGAATTGATAATTCGTGGAATGTTTCAGATAACTCTCTCTGTGCGTTATACAGCCTCCGTTCTCGCGATCGTCGACAGTCACAACGCAGGCACGACCGTGCAGCTGCGTGGATCGAAGGACGCCGCCCCTCAACAGAGATGTCTGGGGCAGTCAGCCACTCCAGTCACTCGCTAATCGGGTACACTCGGATGTTGTACGGGAATACCTGCTGGACAAGTTGTAGCGGAAAGGAACCGCCACATCGACGTATAACCGCTGTATCCCGACGATACGCATTGTCTCTATCGAACATTGCGCCTCCAGTTAGGATGTTCAGAGCACTGCTGTACAAGTGAGCCTATCGTTAGAAGAACCGCCCTCAGATCTTTATTTGCATCCATTGAGATACTCGACGCAACTTAGAGAAGCGATTCTCTACATGTCAGATCGCCTCTTTTCTATGTAGCCAAGCGAGAGACAGTTGATCTGCTCTACCTCAGCGTTTTGGTCGGTCATAATATACCTGTGAGTATGACCTTCGGGCCGACATGGAGCAATCTGCGTGAGAACGTTGACGCACTCCAGTCTACTGCAACGCTTATCACCCCATTGTCGCGCAAAGCCTTCCGGATAGAGGATGTGCAGGAACATCGAGTGTTGATTCAGTATCGAGACGACGACGAGACGATTCCACTGCAAAAAGAGCAATTCGAGACGCTGTACGAGCGCGTGAGCGACTCTCATGGCGAATTCGATGTTGACCGTCTGCCGCCAGACGCCGAACCGTACGCAACTGTTCTGTCTCTGCACCCACGCTTCGAGGTCGACGACCGTGCCGGGACACTGACTGAAAGCGATCAGTCTACAGGGTCGCCGCTGGTGGAAGCTCAAAGCGGGAGTGGGGACCCCGATGAGACTGAGCGCGAAGAACCGGATCTGGATGTCTATGCAGACGCATTACTGTTGATTGACGCGCTTGAACGGCATGATATCGCCTCGCTTGAGGACGTCGAAACGCCCGCGCTCGTGAACGTCTACACCCTACTATCGGACGTGCAGCGCAATGCAAACGACCTCCGGAAAGCCGTTCGCAGTGTCTTACTTGACCGACTGCATCACGACCAACCAGTCTCCGGGCAGTTTGGGTCCGTCCAGCGGACCACCCGGCGAAACCGATCGCTCAAAGATGACGAGTTGGTGTTGAACGCGTTCGAAGCTGCTGGCATCGAACGCGAACGGTTGACGACAGTCGATTCCAGTAAAGTCGATGAAGCACTCGACGTGACCGAACTTTCTGAGTCCGATGTCTACGAGATTGAGCCGAGCGAGTACGTTCGCAAAGCCGATGTGGACGAACAGAAGAAAGAAACACGCCTGCAGGGGTTGAAAGACCAACTCGAGGCGACTGAGGGGGAGGAAGCTGACGATCTCCGAGAGGAAATTGAAGAGCTTGAAGAGCGGATCGCTGAACTGACCGAATTTCGATCCGGGCGGTCATTCCATGAATCCTCGACCGGCGGGTAGCGCAACCACCGCCTACAGCGGTTTGTCAGCCGTCTTCCTGAGGTGTCTACAGACTCCTGGATGTCCATTCTATAGCGTCCTCTCCCCTTTCAGTAATCCGGCAGGTAGAGATGGTCGTGAACGTTTGTACGCATAAAACTAGTTATGACCGGGAGATACCGGCGTTAGCCGAGATACTCGTCAGGCGGCCGAATGATGAGGTGGTCACGCAGTGACTCAATTAGGTCGGCAGGAAGTCGAACATAGCCGTCACCGTCTTGTTCTTTCCCGAATAGCTGCTGTGCGTCTGTGTCGATAACAAGCTGTCTGAGATTGCCATCAAGCGTATTGACCGTGACGTTATGTACGGTTCCAAGTTCTTGACCGTCGGTACTCATCACTCGCATGTCGGAGAGCTTGCTTGCGAGGACCGTTTGCATACGTGCGAATATGATACATTCAATACACAAATAGATTGCACTTACGCACAAGAGGGTATCAACCCTATCTCTGCAATTATACAGAAGGCTGATACCAGTAGCGCCGAAGATTCTATCGCAGGCACCACCCTGAATCCACTTTCGGTGCCTGTATTCCACCTCACCACCCCACTTCTCTATACGACCCACTGGAGTGCCCGAGCAACGATTACGCTTGAGTCGAAACCACTAATCATGTACGTATATCCACAATTCCATTGAGCATTTTCTTGGCCTGACTGTGCTAGCCACTATTCACTCCTGTAGGCTGATCGCTCCAGCGGACTCACAGCAAGCGTAGTGTCTGACGCAGTTTGATATTCAAGAGTTACCAATGACAGGTATGTTTGGAACAAGTGACACAGACCAACTTGGGGGAATGCGAGCGCTGATAACGTGTGCGGTTTGTAACACCCCCATCGCGAACGTTGATACGGTCGGCCAACAGGCCACTGTTGAAACCGATATCAAAGACTGTCCGGATCACCCCGACGCGACGTACACTCTAGCTGTCGAGCGGCTCTGAAACCAGCACTTGGGTGTGCATTCTCAGCACCACCATTTTATCCAGCCAACCCGTGGCTCAAGATGTATAGTTAACTCCGAGACAGTCCTGTGTCTAGTCTGTGGCTGGAGTGGAATCAAAGCCCGGCTGTCAACTAATGGCGGACAGTACCAGTGCCCGTCGTGCAGCAGTTCAATCCGGCTTGAGTGAACCCAGCCCAAAGCAGCCACTACCGGTTTCGTGGGATGACCGGACGATTTTATGTTATGCCATGTACAGCCTTGCTTCCTCACATCTCCGCAGGATGGATACCTGAGCGTTGCGATATTACGCTTCCAGGTTACTCGATCTCGGCGCGTATCTCACGGACGACGGACAACACCGACCGCCACTGTGTCGCCGAGCCGGGGATACTGTCCTCGTCACTCCCAGTCCGGTCCGTAATCGCCGCCTGTACTGCCTCGGGATCGTCGATCCGTCGAAACTGTAGATCACCGCCGCCCGCGACTTCGATAGTGATGGTTCCGTAGCCGAAGGCTGAGCCCGTGATGGACCGGCTGTAACCGGTGTTTTGGACCTTGTTTAGTCCGACGCGACGAACAGTGCGACCGGCTATGCCGTGTTTCAGCCAGAGCGCACGCGTCGTGAGCAGGTACTTCGTCCGTCGCACCCGGAGAAGAGCCCACGCCATCACGCCGACGCCAGGGGCGACACCAATGGCCGCTCGTGGGTCCGCGAGCACCGCCGCTGCGACCGCGAAGGCACACACTGCGATCCCGACACTGACACCGGGGAGCGCCGCTGAGAGCCGCGGCTGTCCTTCCCAGACGACGCGCTCGTCGCCGTGCCGGAACCACCAATCATCACTCATCGCTCGTCAGTGGCTGTTCTGTCACTGGATGGCTGTTCTCCGCCGACCGGGTCGTTGCCGTCGTCATCGGCCAGTTCCTGACGGATCGCCTGGAGCTCGTGGAGGATTTCGTCTAGCACGTCGTTGGTGTCGTCTCCCGCGTCTCCGTTGCTCTGCTCTCGGTCATCAACTTCCCGTGCGATTAGTTCCTGGACCGACGCCGGATCCGGGATGCTGCGGAACTTGAGTTCGACACCCGACCCGCCGGCGGGGCCCCGCCGGCGTCGTTACCGCGCGCGACGTCCAGATGCAACTCTCGCCAGTCGGTATCGGGCCAACTGTCTGTGTCGGTCACACCCTATGGTTGATTCAACCAGCCTGCCCTGATCAAAGCGCCGTGCGAGATATGCGTACTGCATCAGTTATGAGAGTTTCTACCAGTACAAACGCAGTACTGTGTCTCCGAATTCAGTGAGAGTACAGAATTCAGTGAGAGTACAGAAATTCCAGCTAATTAGTGTGGAAAACGCTTGAAGCGCGTATTTCCGGGCGCAGTCCAGATTAATCTGGAAAGAACACTGTCACACGCTTCTTCCATCCCCTTACTATGTCTGATGACACGCGAAGCCCAGATCGCTGCCCAGACTGTGACCAGCCCATCGCAAACTCGTGGATTCTGGTTGAATACGAGGAGGACGATGGCACAGAGGACATCTGGGCAGAGTGTCCGACGTGTCGAGATGTCGTTGAGCTGGAGTAGTTCGAGAGAATGATGAGGGAAGGAGCTTCAGGTGTCCGCTTCACCCCGCCGTAGCCATCGAAGTCCAGTAATGCCAATCGCAATCCCAGTGAGGAGGAAGGGGGTTATCTTAATATAGTCAAAGATGTGTCCTGCCGATCCTCTCGTCACCACCTCGTATATCGTTCCCTTGCTCTGGACGTAATAGAAGCCAGCATCATCGGAGTAGTACCATTCCGGCGCCCGGTTTTCTTTGCCATGAACAGTGTAACTGCCCTCATTAGCCAAGGCCTCTCGGAATGCTGATCTCGCTTCTGGCGACAGATCACCGACTGGAGTCACGGTCTTACTCTCTGGAACTTCGTCGGCTTCGACAGTTCGCTCGATTTGATGTGTGGATTGTGCCTCGCCAGGGTGGGGGATCAAAATGAACCCGAGTACGACGATTGTGAGACCAACGATAACAAGGGCACCGCCAGCAGGTTGTCGATTCTTTCTGGAGGGCATCGATGAGTTCTGCCAGCAGCGAGTAAAAATACCTTTCCGATATTCTCAGGCGCGGAGAGTAGCGTCATGGTTAGGCGGTGAACGATTGATGCTGCCCGTACAAGGTCGTTTAGGCGAGACTGGCGTTTTTACTGCTCTGACGCACCTCTGCAATGAACGATACGGCCCGTCTAAATGTGGAAAGCCCACTCGGGAGAGATATTTCTCCTGAGTGGGCTGTGATAGGTATGAATGGTGGCGGCGAACCGGATTTCCTAGATGCTCGCACACTCCAGTACTCCCCAGAACGCTGGTGGGCTTAGTTGAAGACTATCGAGATTACGAACGCCTAAGTGGGGACTCAAGAGTCGCTGTGGGCTCAGTTTACCACAGAGGCTGCTATTCAACAAGACACACTATATTTAATTACACCAAACTGCTGGGTCAAAGTGAAATGCACGATCTTACTGGGTTCCATCGAGACCTGCTATATGTCGTTCACGGGCTAAACAACCCATATGGCTTAGCGATCAAAGAAGAGATGGATGAGTACTATTACCAAGATATCAATCATGGGAGACTATACTCAAATCTTGACACGCTTGTCGAGAAGGGGCTCGTTGAAAAGGGAGAAAAAGACAAGCGGACCAACACTTACTCAACCACACAACGTGGTGAACGGGAGATCACTGCTCGAAATGAGTGGGTGAGCCAACATTTGACATCCTCCTCCGCATGAGCGGTAATTTTCACGCACCAAGGTGTCCTTTCACCTCCAGTAGGCGGTCCGGAAACGTCCGTATCAAGACAGAGAATAGGTACATCAGACAGGTTATATCTTTTTCAGAGCCGAAAGAGTTGCAAAGGGAGCGAACGATTCAGCAGTTTCGATAGATGGGATAGATCCGGAAAATGAGTGTTCGACGCTGCGATCGGGTGCCCTCGCCAGTGGCGTTTCGGGTCAGAAACCGTTAATCAGGAGCGTGAGAAAGTCGGGGGCGTGACTGACGATCTGGTGTATCCCTCTGTCGAGCTCATCGTTGAGATCCACGACCAGATCGTGGCAGAAGGCGATATCACGGAATCAGGGGTCCGGTCAGAGGACGCGATTGCATCCGCACTACAGTACGTTTCGGAGGGGTTCTTTGGGGAGGTACCTGAGACGATCCATCAGAAGGCGGTGCATCTGATGCGCCTACTCGTTTCGGATCATCCGTTCGTCGACGGAAACAAGCGGACAGCACTCCGGACGGTGGTCGTTTTTTATATGATAAACGGATACACATTCGATTACGGTGATGAGGTTCGGGCGCTCTTGCACCGGTTTGCAACCGGTGATACCACGGTCGACGTAGGCACTGCCGTCATCTACTTCCGAGCATGTGCTCGCCGCAACTGATAAACCGATACACTTGGTACTGATAGATAGAGAAATGGCGTCCAGTACCGATTCCTCGACGGCGATTGACGAGGAAGTCCGGCAATTGTACGAGCGATACCAGGCGGCTGAAAGCGACGCTGAGCGTCGCAAGATTGCTCTTGAGATGGGGAAGCTCGATGGACACCGCCATGCAGAGATCTACGCAGCGCTCGAGAACGAGTGAGAAGCCCCCTGTTCGACGCTCGCTTGTACAGCGTCTACGTGTATTCTAATTAATGATATCGTTTGCTTCGTCACGCGTTCGCTTTGCAGCCTCCTGTGCATAGCCTTCGTGGGTTGTCTCGATAGACTTGTGCCGCAAAACGTCCTGTGCCAACTGCGGGTTCTCGCGATAGATTTCTCGACCGAGGCCACGGCGAGCACCGTGTGGCTTCAACGGCTCCTCGAAGTCGTAGCCTGATTGCTCACAGAGGTCTGCCAGAATATTTCGAGCGGACTGTGTGGTGATCGACGGTGTCGGGTGCAGCGGTTTCGCCGCATTATCCAGTCGCGGAAACACGGCTTCGTCTTCGTCAGGTTCTCGCAGTTGCTTCCAGCGCCGAAGTGGGCGAAGCGCATCGTCGAGAATCGGGGCAGACTCCCGAGTGCGATTCTTGCCGAACACCTGCATCGTGCCGGCGTCAAGATCAACATGACGCCACCGGAGGCCATTCCGTTCTTCATCGTCAGAGACGGCGACGAGTTCCGCGCTCCGTGCGCCAGAGTACGCGAGCAGAAAGACGAGCGCCTGGTCTCGATAGGCCGCTTCTCGATCAACGTCGTCGTGTTCGCCGGCTTCGTCGACGCGGACTGTGGCGGTTGCACAGATGGCTTCACGATCACGCACCGTCCAGTATTGCTGGTCGGTTTCAGTCTCGTCAGTCGGCAGTGGGTCTTGGGCGTGGTTGGTCTTGGCCGGGTTCGTCGGTATCAGTCCCTCGTAGACAGCCCACGTGAGGAACGAACGGACGTATGCGAAGTACCGCCGTGCTGTTTCCGGTGAGATGTCGTCCCGGTCGTCAGCTCGGGCTAGCTCACGAGCGTACTGCCGGCAGAGATCGTCGTCGATGTCCTTGAAGCCGGTGATACCATGCTGGTCCCGTGCCCACGCGGCGAACTTCCGCAGCACGCTCGCGACGTTCGTTCGGTAGCGTCCGGAGTCGATATCGACCAGTCGTTTCCCGATGGCTGTCTCGAGGGCATCATCTCTATGAATAGCGTCATACTCAGGCGGAAGCCGATCCATGTTTTCCATACAGCGGCGGTGTTGGTCAAATTGGTGGTGCTTACTGGACAAGAAAGACGGGCACACTCGCTGGACGAACAGTCCTGCTTGGCTTGGGGGTTGAGGCGTTGAGTGGATCGCCGCGCTTGTCTCATCAAACATAAAACCCAGTGGTGATCTGCACTTGCGCGTGACCCAGAGTTGGCCTATATACTTCTGAGGGAGAAAGTCCAACTGCAGCATGTCCCCCAACCGACATCGGTCCTCCAACGAGAGAACACGCCGTCAGGTGCTTTCCATGGGCGGTGTAGCAGTCGTAACGTCACTGTCCGCGCTGACCTCTGGGTGTTTGTCCAGCCTTCCACCTTTGGGAGATGCGCGGTCATATGGTCGCGTCGACGTCCCCTCTGCAGGAGATCCAACATACCGAACATGGCTTCCCGCACCGGAGAGTCTCGATCCACCAGCAGATCAGTACGCGTTTAGCGCCATGCAACCAGCCAGCCCCCGGCCCGGCGCCCAAGAGACGTTTATTTCAGCACAAGCGAGGCAAAAGTGTCATGTAGACTACTTCGGCATCGGATTCAAGAATTACGATCGAATCATTGATTCCGCTTTCGGAACCGTGATTGAGGCAGCGTTTGACCGAAAGAGCGTTATACAAACTGTCATCGACAGCGGCTACGAGCGCGCCGGTGAGTATCGAGACTACAGGGTGTTTGACCGGATGGATATCCCACGCCGTGTTGCTATCGGCGACGATGCCATCGTGTGGACGAGTGAACAGAGACACGACAGACCACATATAGAGGCACTTATCGACGCTAATGCGGGTAAACGACCTCGATATCACGAGGAAAATC
>NZ_BMPD01000012.1 GCF_014647415.1 Haloarcula sebkhae
ACATAGCTGGGCTCGCTGGGATCATCCTGTTGGGGCTCGGAGTGTATCGCTCGGTGAATGGGGAAGCTGACGCAAGGGCTGATAATCGGTAGCGTATCCTTTTGTGGACCTAGTTTCGGCTCGACCACAGATCTCACTCAAGGCCACCAACCGCACTCCTATCGTAGAGTAACGTCGAATCATGCGCTGGCCACTCAGCGTACGATTGGTGTCCGATTTATCGAAAGACAGTACAGCGAACCGGCTGATTACGCAGTTCAAAGATGACAGGATACTTGAAGAACTCAGCGAGAAAGAAGGGAATCGATTCTACTGGGCGAACAGAGTCTTCAAAATAATCAGCAAGCCGCTCGACCGACTCTGACGTACTGAGCAAAACAGGGTGTGAGGCGTATGCATTGAGAGCGCCAGTCTCAACTACTGTCGAGCCGTCGTGCAATGGGTCCCATGAGGTGTATTCTTCAACTGGTGGCTTTGGCGAAAACAGTAGCAGGCGTGTCTGACGTATCTTTACGTATCCATATACGTATACGTTGGCGTATATGGCAGACTCAGCATTCAGAGCAGCCACATTTCTTGACAAGGGTGGCGTCGGAAAGACGACCGCAACAGCCCACCTCGGTGTGGCTCTTGACCAGCAAGGATACGATGTCCTCCTACTTGACCTCGCCGGCAAGCAGGGCGACCTCGCTAAGCACTTCGGTCTCTGGGAGGAAGTCCAAGCTGGCGAGGACCGCTGGCCGAATATCACGACCGTGTTTCAAGACCAATGGAAGAAGATTGCTGAGAAACTTCCCACACCAGTTGCGGATCTCATCATGCCGACCGGGGAAGGACCAGACCTCATTCCCGCCCATGAGAGTCTCGATGGGCTCGACGCAACGCTCGGCAACATCGACGATGCAGCAGAGCGATACAGTCGCCTCGATGAATTTCTCACGGGGTATGTAGCCGATGACTACGATGTGATTCTATTAGATTTACCGGGGAGTACGTCGAACATCGCATACAACGGTTTGTGGGCAGCTGGTCATGTTGTCGCCCCTGTTCGTCCTGGCCCATTCGAGGCTGGACAAGCGGAACAGTTGCGTCGGGATCTGGAGACAATTCGTGATGAACAGGGAGTCTCAATCGAGCTTATGATGGTGCTGCTGAACGAGGTTGACGAGCGAACGAAAGCAGGGAAAACCTATCTAGAAGAGTTCCAGACAGAATATCCAGACGCACTTGCGCCGACACAGATACCATCGTCACAGGATGTGCAGAACGCACAGATGAACGGTGGGACACTATTTGCACTTGACCGGCGTTCAAAGACAGCAGACCGGGCGATCGAAGCATACGAAACCAATGCAGGGGTACTTGTAGACCGACTGGGGGCCGAAGAATGACAGGAGCTGATGACGAACTAGAGGAGTTGCGAAAGCAGACTGATGTGGGAACACGGGCAGAAGCAGAAAGCGCCGGCGACGGGACAGATAGGTTGGAGGATGCTATTGTCACGCTACTCGGTGAGGTAGAGCGCGGTGACATCTCGAAAACTCTCTCGGTTCGTGACGAACAGCTTACTGCACTCATCCGAGGACTCGAAGAAACTGGTAGCCTCGATGATGTCGGCACGTCCCTGAAAGAGGAACTCGGCCGTGATGATGACGAAGCCATGACTGACCGAAGCGAACTACTCCGTCTCGCAGTACGGCTTGGGATTCAGGAGGCAGCACCAGAAGTGGTTGAGACAGCCCGAGACGCCAATGCTCGTCATGCCAGCGAACAGTTCTAGTATCCATATATGAATCCGTATACGCATACGTATCCGGATTAGCGAAGCCAATAATTCTCTATCGGACGCTCTCTCTTGATTTCAGTGACGGTACCGGCGACAGCGTCAATTCCAACGCACCCACCCGCAGCAATTCACTACTGAGAACGGCGTCGTTAAGAGAGGTCCATCTCAGCATGACTGGTCTCTGAATACTAATCAGGCAAGTGTAAGGGTAGAATAGTTAACCTTTTCACCATTCAACACTGCGGCGACAATATGGTCCCGCTTGAATTGCAAGCCCCCCTCCAGAGTAGCGACATCATCGGTGCTCCAGTGGGCTCCGCAGTAGTACTGCTATTTCTGTTCGTACTCATCGCAGTCCGAACCGCTGGGATGTGGGCAGTGTTCAGTAAATCCGGCCACGCAGGGTGGAAGGCAATTATCCCGATTTACAACCTCTACGTGATGCTCCAGATCGGAGAGCAAGCGTGGTGGTGGCTGCTGCTGACGTTTGTCCCGGTTGTCAACCTCTATGCAGTGTACAAGATCCACGCTGGAGTGGCTCGGGCGTTTGGAAGAGGTATTGGGTTCGGGCTTGGACTCGCATTCCTTGACGTCCTCTTTTTCCCACTCGTAGGGTTTGGTGACTATCAGTATCACAGCTCCAGCCAACTAGCATGATCGACGTGCAAGCGCGACCGGTTGTTATCACCGCCGCAATACTCTGTCTTGTTGCGCTCGCCGGTTGTGGACAGCCCGCTGGTTCGCTCTCAATGGACCCAGTGAACGATACGGAATTAGCTGATAAGGCCAGCACGAATGTCTCTATGGATGAGGAATATCCAGGGGACTTAGATCGAGGGCAGATCATGCGTCAGTCATTCAAAAACAATTCAACTACAGTCACTGCGACGGAACCACCGTATAGTGCTAACGAGACGGTATACCGAGCTAATAGTCGGTTCTATACTCTGTCGTACACTGCGGTCAACACAACGACCGGCCGAGAAGTGACCTACCGTCTAAATTGGACTGGCAATGAGACCGACCAGAACGACCAGTCTGTCGTTAACCACCATGATCTCCCGCTAATTGACCAAAGGGCGCTTCTGCCCCCTGTATCCGCCTTGTCAGACGCCAGTTCCGATGAGGACGAAACCCCACCTGAAACGATTAAATATCAACAGACATATTCTTCTGCTGAATTGAATCGGTCAGTGATTGCTAGCGGGCAGTATGACGCAGTCAGGTATGATGGCACACTGATTCAGCTTGATATCGTGTCGAGCGAGTCCCAGCCCCTGACAGTGTACCGGTACCGGCCTGTGCCAGTCGCGAACGGTGTTGGTCCGTACTCTGCGTGTCTCCGTGACACGTATGCGTTCGAACTGAACGGGCTGGATTCGGATACACGAGCTGTCGTAACCGAGGCGACCGACGAGACATACCGTGCGGAGAACACCAGTGATGCGGCGTTCCGGTCAGTTCTTGATCGGTTCCACGACCACACAGCAGTCTCGGCAACTGACCAGGCTGGCTCATGGCTCGTCCAATACGACGGGCAACTCTATTGGGCTAGTCTTCGATATCACGCATTCGACGAGTATGATCAAATGGCAACGACCAACCAGCCCGCGGTTACTTGTTCGGGATAGCGCTCCTTGCTATCGGGCAACGAAATGAGTCTTGGATCATCGCTGCCTGATGCAAAATTAGTCTCTATATTTCTAGCCAATGGTGTGCTCGTAGCCGGGTTGCTTTTCTTCGGAACCTCGGCGGTAGCACTGTTGGTGTTCTACTGGCTTGAGCTCGGCGTGACTATGCTCTGGGCCGTTGTACGAGCCACGTTTGCCGGGAAACTCCCCAGCGAGGAAACCGATCGTGAGCCGTTCAACAGTTCCCAGTGGCCGATATTACATATTATTCTATCGAGTGGGTTCTTTGAAGATGGTGACGAGAATGCAACATCCAAGAGCGGTAGCTGGAGAGAGTGGCAGATCCCAGTTCCTAGAACTGAGGTTGCAATCTATCTCGGAACCATTCCTGGACAGGTCATTATCATTTTCTTACTCGGCGTAGTGTGGGCTGGATTCGGTGGGGTGGTCGCTGGCCCGATTGTTGCCGCAGCAGAGACAGCCAACACACCGATGTGGCCACTCACTGGAGCTGGTATCGTCTTTCTAAGCGAGGGTTGGCAAACGGCTACAGACTATTTTTACCGCGGCAGCTATCGTGAGAAGTCAGTCTGGACGGCAGTCAAGGGAGTGTTTTACAGTGCTGTGTTGAATAGCGCCCCCTGGACCACGGTGAGACGACACCGATTTTGAGACCATCGGCACCAGCCTCTGACAAGTCGACTCAAATTTCTACTGTCCCGACCAGCATCGCTATTCAACACAGCATGAATATCCACTGTTTTGTATACAACCTACGCCCCCAAGGTACAAGCGGGGTCGCGGTCAGTCAGTTTGGATTCAGGAACCACCGCAACCCATGCAAATTACTGTTCTTCAGACGGAGGAGGATGTCAATGACATCCTGGGTGGCAACAGACTGAATACCGACGGTCTTGCCTCGTGGCAAATCCAAGACTTGCCCCACGCCACACACCCCTCATTGCCGCTGTAAGAGTTTACTAGACCACCTGCTGATCGATTCTACCTGGGGAATCGGATAGAACCAGCGGAACTTTTCACTGAGGAAGAATGAATGGCCTAGATTTATAACCCCTCATGCACTTTGTTACCATACTGCACTTTAGCAGGCTGGAGTGACGACGCTTTAGCGTCAAAAACGCGAAACACTGGTTGCAGTCCCATTTACCAAAAGTTTCCCTAAGTAACTCCAGACGCTCCGTTGTCCGCTATTGAGTTGTCTTTCACTTGGAGACTCTGTTCACTCTTTACAGCGGCAACGAGGGGTGGGGGAGATCGCACACCTTCTAACTTTACAGCGGCAATGAGGGGTGTCTAATCCAGCCATACCGATTAAGAGGGGCTGAGTGGGCAGTTTTCGATATTGGATAGTCCTCTTCACCGGCTATACAGCGGCAATCCGGTGGGTTAAGTTAATGTGGCTACCCTGAGAGCATGGTGATATGAGCGACTCAGAGTCTTTTTTCGGCAACCCGGACCCCATTTTCGCTGACAAGGAACTTCTCAGAGTCAGTCATTTGCCGGAGGGTGATCGAATCATCGGTCGTGACACCGAACTCCAAAAGCTCGCAAGCGCGATTAAAGACGCCCAGCGAGGTGACACTCCCAACAACGTACTAATCTATGGGAAAACAGGAACTGGAAAAAGTCTCTGTTCCAAATATATCACTCGCGATCTCACAGAAGCAGCTGCTGAAAACGGTGTGAAAATTGGCGTCGCCTACGTAGACTGCTTTCAGGAATCAACTGAGACACAGACAGTTCGCACAATCGCCCAATCGCTCAATGCCCCTGAAGAGACTGGTATAACTGTCCCACATACAGGCGTCAGTACGTCGGATTATTATCGTCGCCTCTGGGATATCCTCGATGAGCGGTTGGACGTCGGAATTGTCATCTTGGATGAAATCGATAAGCTGGAAGGAGATAATGTCCTGATGCAACTATCGCGAGCTGCCGAAGCCGGGAAGGTAACAGAGAGCACCTTGGGTGTAGTTGGTATCAGCAACAAGATTCGATATAAAGATTCCCTCAACGAGCGGGTCAAGTCGAGTTTGTCAGAGCGTGATTTCGTCTTTCCGCCGTATGATGCCAACCAACTTCGGGAAATTCTGAAATCGCGCTCTGATGCGTTTCGTGAGGGGGTTCTAGATCAAGGCGTTATCCCGAAAGTAGCTGCCCTTGCAGCAAAGGAACACGGAGATGCGCGGAAGGCTATCGATATTCTACGATACGCTGGAGAGATAGCCGATGAGCATGACGACGACACCGTTCGAGAGAAATATGTCGACGAAGCTCACGAACGCGAAGAGCAGGCTAGACTCTCTGAATTGATTGCAAAGCAACCAGATCACTCAAAGTACCTCCTCCAGGCACTCGCGCTACAGGTGCAAGATACCTCGGGCGAGAATCCTGTAGTGTCGACCAAAACCGTCTATCCAGCGTACAAACGCTTGTGCGAGGACGTTGGTGTTGATCCACTCAAGATGCGACGTGTCCGTGACCTCCTCTCCGAACTCGCGTTTCTCTCGCTGATTGAACAGGAGCGTAAGGGACGTGGGAAAGGAAAGGGTGCACATACGGTCAACCAACTTGTTGATGACCCAGAAATTGTGATCCGGGCCTGCGAATCAGCGTGAACTGGCTATTGTTGTGACAGCGGTGCCGACACTGTGGGGAGCTGCCTGCTACATTGAGACTGCAGACAAGCCGCTGTAGAAATCACAGCATAATGGCGCTACTCAAAATCATCAATTCTCTGGAGATCGTACCCGAGTCCCACTTGTGAGAGTTGCATCTGGACGTCGGGCGTGGTAACGACGCCGGCGGGTCGGGTCCTGCTTTGATGGGGGCAGCTCCATACGTTTACAGTGATGGGCGGTGACCCATCACATGTAGATGGCACCCTACGAGACGGTCGAAGAGTACACCCGGGAAACAGACGGGTACGTCGAGCACGTCCGCATTCGCCGAACGGATGCTGAGCAGTAGCCGTGTGGGTACGACTACACGATGCACTACGGAACGACTGACGGCGAGACGCTACTCCGATACGATAATGCACACGAACGGCCGCACGGCCACGAACGTCACGTTGGCGACGACGTGACGGAAATCGAATTTCCGGGGATCATCGACTTGTTCGACCGGTTCCGGAGAGAGATCAACCAACTCCCACCGTAGTGACTGAGTCTCAGGGTGCCATCTAGATGGGGTTCAAAAAATGACAGACAAGACCACCCTCACCGTCCGCGTAGGCGATGGGGAACAGACGAGACAGGAAACGCGTGATCGACTCCGAGCAATGGAGCGTGGTGACGACATTGAAGACCGGCATGTCCTCGTCCTCGACGATGAAGCTGACCTGCAGCGCCTGCTTAGTCCGACCAACCTCGAATTGATGCGAGTGATTCGGGAGCACGAGCCGGAGAGCATGCGTGTGGCAGCTGACCTCGTTGAGCGAGATTTCAAGGACGTGCATCGAAACCTGACCGAACTAGAGGCACTGAACGTTATCGAGTTCGAGCAGTCGGGCCGCTCAAAACGGCCGATTGTTCGCTTCGACGCGATTGACGCCGAGATTACTCTCAACAGCGGTGACACCGACGTTGCTGCGGGGTGATCACGCTGACACTGTTCGGTGTCGCGCGATACCGCCACTAGCGCGGGGCCCCGCGCCACTTCATACTTCCCCCTGCCCGAGTCAAGAGAATTGGGTTTAGAAGGGCTGTAACGGCATCTCGCTCGTCAAGCTGGCAGAGGGTTCAATCCCAGTGCAGGCCTCGGACTGTTTGGTCGTAGATTCGACATCACTCCCACATCGATTCAAGTCGGTATTGATATCGCTCAGAGATGGACCGGCGAAGAGCTGCTCCACGCGATTCACGAAGTCGACCCGGAGAAAGTACCCGACTGAGACAGGGAACGACCCTGAAGAGGACGGAGGGTGGAGCACCATTACTAGGGCCTGGCACCCGACCTTTATCCAGCCCTCGTGCCTCTTTGCGCCGCTGGCTGGTCAGCTTGATTGGCATGTAAAAAATATCCCCCGAAATTCGGAACAACTAGTATGTAAATTAGCGTTATGTGTGAGTAAAGTGTTATTAAAAGGGGTTACTTGAGCGGCCACCGCTGTGCTTGGGATCGAAGGATAGAAGGCCACAAACTAGCTATTATTAAATTATTTGAGAGAGTAGGGACATTCAGCAAAATATTTATTAAATATCTGGTTCTTCGTGACTTCATGAAACGAAGAGAAGTTCTTTCCACTGGTGCGGGCCTTGCTATTACGCCAGTAACTGGTGCAGGTCTGAGCTCATCTGAATCCTCACCAACTGGGTGGGCACAATTTGGAGGAAGTTCACGTAACGTTGGATACACTAAAACCACCCCAACTGCGAGCGCTGGGGCATCTCATACGACAATCAATACTCTACAGGACCTTGGCGACATCCATAATATTGCATTTGATGACGAAATTCCGTGGTGGGACCTGAAAGTCAGGCGTCTTGTTATGACTAAATCTACTATATTGTATACTGGCCCATTAAATAATTTAGAAGATACTTACGAGATACCACATAGTGCTACAGGTGGAGTGGTTGCCATAGATCGCAAGACCGGGAACAAAAAGTGGGAGTTTTCTGAGTTTCCACAGCCATTCGACGGTGGTGTTGCCGTCTCTGATGGAATAGTGGTTGGCCTACAGCCTAAGAATACGACTAAATTCACCAGTGAGAATCTAAATTTTGATTATGAGGGTGGGTATATTTACGGAATAGACTTAGAAACTGGCCAGAAGGCTTGGCGCACTTCATTCAAGGGAGAGCCAGAACACCCACCCGTATCGGTTGATGGCACGACATACGCAGTAGCTGGCCATCATAATATTGGCAAGTCTCAGGAAGAGCTTAAACGACATCAGATTATTGCTGTTGACAACGAAACGGGAGAGGTCAAGTGGGAGATAACCGACAATCCAGAATTATATCGAAATGTAAATAATCTTGGCCTGACGCCTGCTGCCGACTCAGATGGACTGTTCTTTACTTTTGGTGGATCTGAGGTGGCAAAAATAACGCTTGATGGTAATCTGGACTGGTGTACAACCATTGATTCTGATGCTCATCACAGGAACATGGGGCCACCAGCACTTGATGAGAGATACGTATATGGAGTTCATGACTTCTTAGAGCCACGGTATTACCGAATAAATAAACGGACGGGAGAGGTCGATTATCTAAAGTCTTTGAATATTGGCCTTCCTCGCGTTTCCGTGGCGAGGCCCGCGTTAACAGCTGACTCTATTTATATCACAGCAACAGCAACTGGGTATGCTGATCAAGAATCACACACATCTTCAGTATTAAAAATAGACAAGTCAAGCGGAAATATTGAGTGGGAAACGAAGATCGGTAATTGGGTCACAGCGCCGCTTACTGTTACATCTAATGCCATATTTACTAGTACCGCAGTAGTAAACCGTTTTGTTGATTTTGATCAAAGAACCAGTTCTAGTTATCTGGAAAATATAGATAATAAAATAATTGCACTGGAACGAAACACTGGTAATAAAATCTATTCGCTTGACTTAGATTACCATCCAGTGTCTGAATTATTAGCTGATGAAAATGGGATATGCTTTCTCGACTATAAGAATATGATACATAAAATGAGTGATGGGAAAGATTACGACACAAGAAAGATAGTAGTACCAGACCCCACTATTAAATTAAACAAATCATCGAAAACCCGGGGCGGAGGGATGACAGTCAACGCAAGTGCGGCTGATTCTAATGCGAATAGTACAGTTTATGAGTGGCGATTAGATGGAAAGAATATAAGCTCTAATAAGACAAATATCAGCTTATCACTTGATGAAACTGGTGATCACAACATAAGCTTAATAGCTATCTCCGATAATGGAAATGTTGGTTCGGCGTCTAAGACTGTTACTGTGGATTCACAGACAGAGGTAGAATCTCGACAGCCAGAGACAGTGTCTCAACAGGCTCCCTCAGGTTCTGAGACCTCAGCAAGTGAGACTGTGTCAAAGAATGGTCCTGGATTTGGTATATTATCCTCCATAATATCAGGAGTTGCCGGTTCATATTGGCTTGTACGTTCCCAAATAAATCCGTCATCAGAGGACGCGAGGAGTAAAGAGTAGCTTGTTTTTCTGAAATGCAAACGCTACAAATAGTAAGACTATCGAAGAATCATTTGTCTGACCTGCCTCACTATGTCCCGGCACGGGGTCACGGTCCGTCAGCGGGTAAGCTCAGGAACCACCGCAACCCATGCAAAACACGCACGCAATTCGGCAAAAAGGTAGAGGTATCGCTACCCAACTCAGGCCGTCGCAACGAGGTGTTGATGCCCGGCCTGCGAGGGCGTCGGCTGCAGCGTCAGGTCCGCAAGCGCCAGCTCACGCAGGACTTCGGGTGGCACTCCCTCAGTGTCTCGAAGGACGGCGTCGAGCGTCCACGCGTCGTGTTCTGTGACTTGTCACTCTCGTCGCCGCTTGACTTGCGGGTGCCGATTCTGTAGCGAATTGATATCACACGCTCTTACGAGCAAAGGAGAGCGTGAAGTGACATTTGACAAGCGTGCGTCTCAAGCTTTATTAATATATTATTTTCTACATAAAGTGTCTGAGTTGCGACACAGCTTTCAATAGTATCAAAAAGAGTAACTACATTCAACTATGCCTAATTGCATGAATATTAGTCGCGTCTATGTAGACGAGAATGCAGTGAGTCCAGTTATCAGCGTGATTTTGATGGTCGCGATAACTGTGATTCTAGCCGCTGTAATCGCAACATCTGTCTTTGTTATTGGAGATACAACCACAAGTGTCGCCCCACAAGCGACGTTCAGTTTTGATTTAGAAGACAACGTCGAGTATAATACAGATTATGACTCCTATACAGCTGATAAAGTAACGATAACGCATGACGCAGGAGACACTATAGATAGCAACAGTCTCGCAGTTCGCACATACGGTGATGGAATCAAATATATCAAAGATAATGGCAACCTTGGAGGGTTTAATTACAGGTCAACATGGACATTTGAAGAGATGGGGGCCCCGAAAAAGGTGTCTGCAGGAACTAGTGTTACCGTGGTTACAATCCAACAAGACGCAGACGACGATGCGGATAGAGACGTGACAAGTTTGAATCGGCAAGAATTATACGTAGTTTATGAGCCCCCCAATAGCGATACCAGCGCTACACTCGGATATTGGGCGGGTCCAGATGAATAATATATTATTTAAACAAAATACAGATAGCATTTCTTGAAGAATTTGATGAGCTAATCATCGCAGCTTCTGACTAACCAACATGCCCCGCTCTCATCACCGCGTGTTGGTTAGCGAATTTCCACTCCGGAAGTCCAAGCCCGTTTTAATAGCCAGTCTTCCGTATTCGGTTGTATATGGCCGTAGCAGAGTCCCAGACGGTAGAACTATAGGATAGGTCTGAACTCGCCGTCCAGTATCTCGGTGCAACCGGCGACGACACAGCAGAGTTCGAAGTCGAACCCAAGGCAGAGGACGACACGCGCCGCTGGCGGCTCGAAATAGAGCGAACAGGCGGCTACGAGGTCGTTGCGGCGTGGGAGCACGGCGTTGCAGCTGACCTCGACGCTCCTGACTGGGTCCACGAACTTGTGGACCGCGCTATCTGATTCGATTTTAGCGTTTTGCTATCCCAGTAAAACGCTGTTACCAGTAGTTGCCAATACGGTTTCTTTATTCAGTTGTAGAGGTGAAATGCCTATTCAATAAGCGTGCGAATTGATCAGCGAGTCAGTTACACGTGGGCCGGAACGAATACTCACTTAGCCCCCAGCCGAGTAACTGCTCGTAATGAAACGGCGGTCCGTTATCATCGCTGCTGCTGGGATTGTCCCTCTCTCTGGGTGTTCGCTTTCTCCATCTGAGAGTGACAACATCCAGATTGCTAATCAGACCGGCCAGGAAGTGTGGACAGATATTTCTATTCAGAGCGAGGGAGGACTACTTTCGGACCCGCAAACCGTCTATCAGACGCGAACCAGACAACCACCAACATCTTCCTATCGTTCGACGCTCACCGATGTCGTTCCTCCCGGTGAATACGAGGTGACAGTCACGTTCGAGTCCGTCGAGACGGAGCAACAGAGCGACCCACGCACCACTCAATGGAATCCTACAGGCGAGGCAAGTGAGTCTCTGATAATCAGCTTGGGGCCTAACTTCGATGTGGAGTTCTTCACACAGTAGACGAGGTCGGTCTCCGTGATTGGTAGATAATAGGCCTATCCTCTGTACTGATGGAATAACGGGTTCTGACTAACCAACAGGTGGCCGCTACTGCCATCGTGTGTTGGTTAGCGACTCCCCACTCCGGGAGTCCAAGGGGGGTTTACATACCAATCGCTCGTCAGCAACAGGTACATACTCGCGCCATCATGGGGTCTGTCCTACCAGGTCCCGGCGCGGGGTCGCGGTTCGTCAGCGGTTCAGTCCAGAAATCACCGCAACCCATGCAAATTACTCTTCTTCAAATAAGTTCTGTGCCCGCCGATAGATCGGCTGTCCAAGCCAGGAACGTTGTTGGGCGAGGTGGTCAAGCTTCTCTAGAGCCGTCTGTCTATCCAGGACCTGCCGAGTTACCAGTGCTTTGAGAACAATAGGCGAAATAGCGACCTGTGCGTCGACGGCAGTCTGCAGTTCGGGCAAGGCACGGAAATCATCAGTAATGAGGAACGCTGCGTCAAGATCGTTGCACAGAAGCGCACAACTCCCTTCACCTTCGTCAATCCGAGATGAGGAAAGCGTGCCGTCAACCTCTCGGACAGTGATCTGCGCTGTATTGTCGACCACAGCCTGTGCAGCACGACCGTGGGTGTCGTCGTAGTCACTGGTCGCGTCGAGTTCGTCGATCACTGTCTCTGTAGTCGCAACCTCGAATTCGGTGAGCAGCGTCTCAAGCAGGTCGACCGACGTGAGTGAGATAAGGGCAGCTGTATCCGCGACAATCATACAGTGCTCACTACAGTTGCGCGAGATCGTCGGCCATCTCCTCGCCCTGTGCGAGCAGGGTCTTCGAGGCGCGGACGGATTCGGCATCTTGCCGGCCGATAACCTGCTTCAGAGACTCAAACCCGATCTCATCATCTAGATAGAGGTCGACGACGGTCTGCTTGAATGCCTCTTGATCCTCCATCTCATCTAAGTAGTCCTCCAGCGCCGCAACGACGATCTCTGTCCGGTTTTTGTGCGTTGCTGCAGCCGCGACATCCGCCTTCTCCACGAGGTCATCAGGCAATCGAAAGTTGACCCGGGTCGTCATGTATGTACAGTGTACACACAGATTCATAAACATCCGGGGCCGTTGCTTAGGCTGAAGCGGTTGTTCTGGATTTATTTTTGAGTATATTATTCGGATCTAAGACGCTGGTTTTTGAAGACGAATCTCTGATCATTGCATATATTTTATAATAATAACGCGCAAGACTAATCCAATGGCTATTGCCGAAATATATAGCATTGCCAAAGCTGCCTCACCAACATACACCAGACCAGCCATCATTAGCGAAAAAAAGGAATAGGCAGCTATATTCGACCACGAAACTTGGTATGTTGTCATACTATTGAATGAGCGGAATTTCTAATTACTGAATAGTATTATTGGAGGACGAAATCCTATCCCATATTTATTATATCCCCTATTTCATCAACCCCATCCTCAAGTGTGTCTTCTATCTTATCAATAACGTCTTGTCCTACTTCAACAAACCGACCAAGCTAGAGTTCACCGGCAAAGTAGTCAGTCGGATCGGCTACCCTCGCGGCGTTAGGCGGGCCTATTTTGCGCAGGCCCACGGCGTGGGGTCGCAGTCGGAGTGTGGCCGGGGGACTCGACGCAGCCACGGGCCACCTAGACGATCACCGACGATGGGAAGCGACAGGCGTGCGAGCAGGCGCTTGCCGAGCAAGGCTACGAAGTTATGGTGTGGGATCGACGGCTGGCATTGCCCTTCGCGGAGACCGAGCGATTTCTGCAGTGGCTTGGGGACCCGACGCCCGGCAGTGCGTACAAGTGGGCCGTAGAGCGTGAGGAGTACGAGCGGCGGCGTGAGGCAGTGTAGGCCGGGAATGGTTGCACTTGTGCTATCTGTTGCTCAGGTCGTGTGTATCTCATGACCTCCAGAAGTTCGGTTCTATGGCCTCGGCGACCGCAGCGACAGTGGCGGTGGGCGGATCTGCTGGTCTGTGACCCGTAAATCTCGTCGCCATGGGAGCTGCACGTGCTGGTGCCGTAGTGTGGGGGTTTTAGACACTGCCTGCATCGCGGGAGAGTGCCCATTTTATTCGGAATTCTATTCACTGCTTTCTGTCGTTGGACAGTTCAATCCCTGAGTCGATGCATTCTCCACTCTCACGAATTGGATGTCGTTCGATAGTAGAGTGATTGCAGGAATCGCACACTCTTGGTCAGCATCTCGTTTGTCTGCCGCTGTAATCTCTCTCTCGAATGTCGAGTTCAACATCCGGGCCATGAGCCGCATAGCGGAGTCTGTATTTCCCAGGAGTGCTTGTCCACGTCGCTTCAACTTTCTCCACCTCGTGGGCAGCGACTAAAACAGTTTCCTCTAAAAGAAGTTCCCCGTCACGGGAAAGCTCCACTCAGACATTCAGTGGAATTGAATAGCCATTTCTGACAAGAATAGGTCCCAATTCGATACCTTTTGGTTCAAAAAGTGAACAGCCACCAAGAAGTGATACTGCAGTAAGTCCAGCGAGTTGAAGCAGGCTCCGGCGCGAATAGCGGTGAGTCATAATTCCCAAATTCTACCTTTTGGAACACACTGAGTACACTTCAAACAGGTGGAAGGTATGCAGACAGGTTCTAACAGCGGAGTCAGAAAATACTTCAAGAAATCATCGGACATGCTGTGGTGGCTACATACTCTGTACTGACTAATATCAGTGGGAGAATGGCCGCTCATGACGGTATCTGACTAACCAACACTTCCCACTCTCACCACCGCGTGTTGGTTAGCGAGTCCTCACTCCGGAAGTACAAGCCTGTTTTAATAGCCAGTCGCCCGGATTCGGTTGTATATGGCCGCAACAGGGGCCCAGACGGTCGAACTGCATGATGGGACTGAACTCGCCGTCCATACCTTGGTGCAACCGGCGACGATACTGCGGAGTTCGAAGTCGAGCCCAAAGCCGAGGACGATACGCGCCGCTGGCGGCTCGAAATCCAACGGACTGGCAGCTACAAGATCGTCGAGGCGTGGGAGCACGGCGTTGCAGCTGACCTCGATGCTCCTGATTGGGTGCACGAACTCGTTGACCGGGCAGTCTGACTGTTTGAAATCACTTGTGTCGGTAATACGCTCTGACCAGCCGTTGCCAATCTGGGTTCTTTGGGCAGTCCTAGCGAGGAAACGCCTGTTCAGTACATTTGCGAGTTGAGTATGTTGTGAGGGTAGGGGCAGAAAGGTTGGTGCACACTCACCGTTGGGACTAAACGAACGCCGTGTCGAATTGTGGCAATGAGTCAAAATCATTAATGCATAGACATGAAATTGGGTGAATGTGTCAGAAAATATTTCTGTGGGTTCAGGGATAACAGACTTCATCCATCGACTTCTGTATGGCTCAGAGGATACGCGGCTACGGGCCACTTGGCGGGTCGTTATTCCGGTATTCGCCGCTCTTGTAACTTATCTGGGCGGCCGGATCGTAATGAGGATAGCATTCCAATCAGTTATTGGGAACGGTTCTAGAACGAGTGTCGTCCTTCAGACGCTGACTCCGCTCATCCTAACAGCTACACTCATGATTGCAAGCGGACTCGTTGCACTCGCCGTCGCCTCACGGCTTGATAACCGTCCACTCACCAGTTATGGATTCGCTTGGTCTACACAGTGGGTAGTGGACTTCCTCGCCGGAACAATAATCGGCGTAAGCGCTTTGATCTGTACAGTTCTCTATCAGGTAGCGAGAGGATATGCAACTCTTCGCACAGACCTGACTGGTGTTGGAGTTGATTCGATACCCCTCGGAGTTCTTGTCGTCGCTGCGCTGCTGGTGTTCTCTCTCTCAAATAACGTATTCGAAGAGATTGTATTTAGGACAATATTCATTCAGAATGCCGCAGAGGGTCTCGTAAAACGGTCTGTAGGGAAAAGAACAGCAGTCATGCTTGCACTCGTTGCAAGCACTCCGATATTCGGGATTTGGCATTTATTAGGTGGTGGATTGTCTGCCGTGCTCACTAGCCTTGTCGGGGGTTTTCTATTCGGAACAGCCTACATATTGAGCGGACAACTGTCGTTGCCAATTGGCGTCCACTTCGGAGGGGTGGCACTCTTAACACTAACTCAACAGCCCTTCTCGCAGAATCCAGAGTTGACGCTCCCCTCGCTTTTCATTGTAGAAATTGCAAATATATCGCTTGCGCAATCCATCGAGATATGGGTTGTACGGGCAGCAGTCGGTATCGTCCTTATTTGTGCGTGGGTGTATTATTCCGCTGGTGAAATTGCGATTGCTGAGGAGGTACGTCCGTAGTCGGTCACACGACAAACGTCTATGTTAGGTGCACAGTTGCTGTGCTTGTTCTCTGTCTTGACAATCGGTGTTACAGCAGTTTTCAATATATCTCTCCACCGCTCTGACCGGTTGCTTGAGCGGAAATAAATCGCAGATTAGACACCCTGTACTGATCGAATAACCGGTTCTGGCTAACCAACAGTTGGCCGGTGCTGCCACCGCGTATTGGTTAGCGAGTCCGCACTCCAGAAGTCCAAAGGGGGTTTACATACCCGTCGCTCATCAACTATGAATACACACTCGCGCCGTCGTGGGACCTACCTCTGACAAGCCCCGGCGCGGGGTCGCGGTCCGTCAGCGGGTAAGCTCAGGAACCACCGCAACGCATGCAACTCAGCAAAAAAGTAGCAGTATCGCTGTCTCGGCCAGGCCGTCGCAGACGCAGTGTATGAAGATCATGAGCTGACGCCAGTGAATGACAGCCAGCGGCGAGTGAAGGTACGGAAGCTTCGAGCGTACGATCTTGTGTCCTACACCGGTGAGAACCGCCATGGCGAGTATGTCACAACGGATGCTGACGTGGAATCAGACGTGGAGTTGCTGCTGCCGACTGAGGCGGTTTGAGTGTCGGTTGTTATGCGCAGGTTCTATTCGCTATCGCGATGGTCGGTACATCTGGCCGGGCGACAGAGTGTGTCCGGTTCTCACCACACAGCGGACTAATTCTCTCAGTCACCGAAACAGATACCAACCTCTTGTACACAACGTATACATATGAGTACTATCCGCGTCACCGACGAGGTGAAAGAACGCCTGCGTGACCTGAAGCGGGACGACGAAAGCTTCAACGACCTGCTGGACCGTCTCAGCCGGAGCGAGAAAGATGTTGAAGCCATAGCCGACTCACTCAGTAAACTTGGTGGCGACGACTTCGCCAAGAAGACGAAAGAAGCCCATGAAGAACTGAACGAATCGCTGGAGCGCCGTACCGAATGATTGTTGTCGACCGAGATATACTCGTCAAACTCGTCGAATCGAATCAGGCGGTCATCGACCACCTGAAACAGTATCGGGGCGAAGAGTGGACGATACCGTCACTGGTCGCCTGGGAGTCGTACAAGGCCCAAGACTCTCGACAGAAGATGATGCAGGCACAGCAGCGATTGCAATCTGATTTTGACCGGATACTGAACTTCTCCGACGACGCGGCCCTCGAAGCCGCGTATCTTCAGGACCGCCTTCAGTCGCAGGGCAGCTCTCTCGACACCGTCGACCTGCTGAACCTCGCCACCGCGTACAACGAAGGTGCCACGTTCATCACTCACAACAAGAACTATTTCGACAAAGAGCCCCTTCTGGAACTGGCTGACGTGGATGTCGTCCATACCGCCTAACTCTACAGAGTCATATTTACCGGACTAATACGGATAGCAACGGTCTGTAGCAGTCTTCTATGACTGAGACCGTCAATTCGGCTGTGAAGCGCTCGCTCGGCTTCGTCGTGCGAGGGTGTTCCTGGTGTTCCGAGAGTTCTGAGAAATCGCTCTGATGTGTGTTGTTTACAACGTCAAACGTGCTGTGAAGCAGTGAATTCCACCGGCTTATCAGTAGTTGCCACTGCGGTTTCTTTGTTCAGTTGTAGAGGTGAAACGCCCGTTCAGTAAGCGTGCGAATTTCGTGTTCAGATTTCGTATCGTACTTATTTCTGGTAGTTGTAAGTTAATCTATGCGTCCCGCCCTCCGATACACCATTTCACTAGGTGTTGGATTAGTAGTCACAGTTCTTGCAGCAGAGTTCGCCACATCGGACCACCTGATCATGGTCTCGCTTCTTCCACTCTACGGTGCAGTAACGTCGATGATTTTGGCACACAAACAACAGTGGCTCTCTCTGTCTCGTGGTAAGTCCACCCGGTCATCGAGGAAGCGAGGGGGTATTATCGGAGGTCTTGGCGCATTTACTGGGTATCTGCTTCTCCAAGCATCAATCCCCGCTGGACTTGCTGGCTATGGACTCATGCTTCTTGGCATGGCTGGCACTATCGGTGATATGGCAGAGTCATGAACCGCTTGTACTGATCGAATAACGGGTTCTGACTAACTAACACACTTCCACTCTCATCACCAAATGTTGGTTACCACATCCTCACTCCGGAAGTAAAACCCATTTTAATAGCCAGTCTCCCGTATCTGGTTGTATATGGCCGCAACAGAGGCCCAGACGGTCGAACTGCATGATGGGACTGAACTCGCCGTCCAGTACCTTGGTGCAACCGGCGACGACACTGCGGAGTTCGAAGTCGAACCCAAGGCCGAGGACGATACGCGCCGCTGGCGGCTCGAAATCGAACGGATAGGTGGCTACGAAGTCGTTGCAGCGTGGGACGGCGTCGCAGTAGACTTCGACGCTCCTGACTGGGTGCACGAACTTGTCGACCAGGCAGTCTGATCTGACTGTTCGAAACCGGTTATCCAGAAAATACGCTCTGATGTGTGTCGTTTGCTTCTTTTCGCGTACGAACAGCCAGAACGCTTACCTCATGCGTGAGGAAGAGCATTGCCGCGGTTTCCTTGCTGGCAGGAAACATAAACCGGAGTGGGAAACACAGTTCCCACTCTCTTCGTCACACTTTACCTGATTTGAGGACAACAACTGCACAGTGGATGTGCGTATTGATTGTCATTCAGAAAGCAAAACACCCATGTCATTTCCGGGAGGTAACGCGAGTATGTCCTCAATAGATGTTCGATCCCTCTTGATAGAAAGTCTTAGAATCGGTTCCATCTTATTTATCTCGTATACAATTGGTGCTGTAATCAATGGCATCAATGAGATTGCGTTTTTCGTCTATGTCGGCGACTATGTTCGCGAAGGCGTCATTCTGTCAGGAACAGCTATCGCTATCTTGTTCGTCTTATTACGGAGCGTTGCGCTTTCTCGTACCATCCACACTACGCAGAATAATCTAACTCCGACAACACAGGAATTTGTTCGCGAAGCAGTTGTACTGGCAGTACCCGTTGTCATTTGGTTTACAATTGCGGGGCTCTCTATGGTTCTTCAGTCACACAGTACATTTAATTCGACAATTGAGACGATTGAACTCGCTTCTACCCGAACCGGAATCCTCACCGCCAGTCTCTATGTGCTTTTCAGAGGTCTCACAGTCTTGCCTACAATCGAATTTAGTGGGAACGAGAATACATCGCCTGATGATTGAGACAGAACATTTTCACACTTTGATTCAAGCTATTATCCCTAATAGCAACTGTCGACTCAGAATCATTTCGTTACCAGCCTAACCGATCACGCTGGGCCTGATCCTGTTCCGATAACGGTCCAAACCTCGCTTGCTGGCCAAGAAAAGTAGCGACCGACCCAGAAGCTTGAAACTGAAAGCCTGTTCTACCTCCCCCTCTACCCTGACGAGTGGGTAAGTATTGCGAAAGCCCCACCCCTTAACCAGTGTAACGTATGCATCCTATAATCCCACATCCCTTGACGAATGTTTGATAAGAACCATCCTCTGGGGTATGTTTCGATAGCACCAGCACTGTTAGAAACGAAACTAGTGAGCCTTCTGAGAATGAAACAATGACAGAGCCCTGTAGACTCCCCTCAGATAAGGGAATCCGAATTGGAGAGTTCTTCAAAAAACAACAAGAGAAGTTCGGTGGGGCAGACATGTCTACCCACCAGTATGTATTGAAATATCACCAAATGAGCAAGACTAATCAAGAGAGAAAGTATAGAAAATCAGATCGATCAACTATAGCCTGTGATGAATCGCTGATAGCTGGTGTAGAAATATCAACCGAAAATGGACCGGTAAATGCACTTCAAGTTATGGCCGATGAATTGGGATTTCCATTCAAACAATTCGTAGTCCCCGAAAACAGGGCTATACCGTCATATTCGTTTCTGTAGAGAATAACGAAAACGCCCATGAGATGATCCGTCGAAGGAGAGATACAATTTGCGAGCTTATATCTCGATCACAGCTTGAGTTGCCTTACATTCTGTCAAGTGACGAAATAATCCACATTCAGGAACGGTACGTAGAGACGGCTACTGGCTAGTTTTTTTGACTCCCCACTGGGTGAGGGGTTTCCCGATCATGAGTACCGAACAGCAGTCCGTCGACGAGCAGCCTCCAGATACCGAATCCGACGACCAACCAGATGTTCGTGCACAGCATCGACAGGCACAGGCCAGTGGCGAGGTCTTTCAGGGCCGTCGCAACGAGGTGTTGATGCCCGGCTTGGGAGGGCGTCGGCTGCAGCGTCAGGTCAGCCAGTGCCAGCTCACGAAGCACTTCGGGCGGCACGCCGTCGGTGTCTCGAAGCACGGCGTCGAGCGTCCACGCGTCGTGTTCCGAACGCACCGGCGGCGTCGTCTCGACCAGCACGGTCGGGACGGTCTCCCGGAGCGCACGAGCGGCACGCTGGACACGCTGGCGGTTCTCAACCGTACAGCGAACGCTCTTGCTCATGCGTCCAGCCCCCGGGCGAGATCATCGACGAGCGACCCGCCGACGTGCGGGCCGATCTCCCAGCCGCGTTCGTTGTTCGTGTACTCGCACCACTGTGCGAGTGTTTCAAAGGGCGTCTCGGCGAGTGCGACTTTCTCGGCGTCGCCGTCGGTCGCGACAACGGCCACGGCGAACTCGTAGCTGTCCCAGTAGTGGGCTGCGCCTTCACCGTCGACGCCCAAGAACAAGGGGCGGCCCTGCGTGAGCAGTTCGCGGGCGGTACGTTCCTGTGGATGTGCGTCAGTCGTGCCGACAGATTTACTAGTCGGCGATGCAGACTTACTCATGGTTTCGGAAGGAACCGACGCGCCTGGTGTACCAGCACCCGGCGCGATTCGTGTTCTCGAAAACACGAAATCGCCCAGCGGCGCGTCTGTTCCTACTCGATAATCACGGCTTCCGGCCACTTAGTGATTTCGTCTATCTACGAAAAAATAGAGTTAGTTGTCGTCTATCTCATTCTCAACTCGCTCTATGCCCTGTTCCGTTGCAAAGTAGTATGCTCGTCGAGAGGAGCTGTCGCCCTCAATCTTCGAAATTTCGCCGTCACGGAGTTCCTCTGTATCCACTTTGAACAAGTCACCATCATCCACGAGGTCGCTCAAAATATTTTGCATCGTTCGATACGAGAATGTAACTCGGTGTTGGCGGTTCAAGCCAGCCCAGATGGCGAGTGGCGGCAGTGGTATATCGTGATGAACGACAAATTCCAAGACCAGTTTCCGACGGGCCTCTGGGGGCATATCTCTACCGTCGGTAACTTGGCGCTTATTCCCACCGAATGTTCCGGAACTCGTGCAGTAAATGCATTCTACGACTTTCAATCCCATATTTGCATTAATCTATGCAAAGCACTAAGTGCTTGTGATGGTACATCACCGAGTATGCGCGACTTGTCGGGGAGTAATCGGCTACTAAAATCGAGCCACCGGGGCTGGGGCCCCGCTGACCCGGTCGCGTACGGCACTATGACCGAGACAACCAAACCACAAAACGATACCGCACAGGAACGACAGGAGCGTCGTCTCCGAGCCGCAAAGCGCCTGCTGACCAACGCTGACACCGACGCCGCTGTCGTCGAGTACTGCCGGGCCGTCCTCGACCCGCCGGGCTACGAGCGTAGCCACACACAGGCGCGATTAGACGCCTGCGCAGCCCGGCTCGCATTGGCCCAGACAGACACCACGACCAAACGCACGCGCGAAGCCAGGCGAGTACTGCCAGACCGTCAGCGGAGGCCCAGCATGAGCAGGCATCGCCCGGCCTCTCTCGATGGCCGCCCGCTCGAAAACGCCACGGTCTCGATCACACGCGCTCGCAACGAAGCGCTGTGTACCGAGTATCGCCGTCGGGTCACTGTCAGCAACAGCGCTGAGTACGGCCACGCTCGCGGGCTTCGACTCAACACCACCGTCTGCCCACATCACTGCCACGGTGGTGAGAGTGCATGACGCCCGATCCCGACGCCGGATACTACGTCATGCCCAGATCCCGGTGGAACGACGCCACAGTCCACCATCCAGCCCCCGAGGCGACCCGGGAGGACCCGACGCCACTGTGTGATGTCAGCACTGACAACGAGGCCTTCCGCGTCGCCGATGACACCGACCGGGACCGCTATGGCCTCTGTCGTGTCTGTGCCGCCACCGTCAACGACGACCCCGACCCACGCGGGAACCACGGCCAATCCGGGCGCTCGCCCGCCGATGTCCTGCGCGAGAACGGCTTCAACGTGCCCGAAGACTCGACGGGGGGCTCAGCATGACCCGCCTCGAACTCGTCGAGAAACCCGACACGCCCGAAAGTTTCACCGAGACGATCGAGCACTACGGCGCTGCGATTCCCCGCGAAGGCGAGACCGTCACGTGGGACAGTGACCACTACCGGGTGACCGAGGTTCAATATCGCATCCAGCTGGGCACCGTCGTCGTGCACCTTCGACCACGCGACCAGGAGGACAACGATGGCGAGTAAGTCCGACGCCACCGTCGACCGCGTCGTCGAGATTGCCGATCTCGTCGCGGATCAAGAGAACGCCGACGCCGAGTGGGTACTACTCGATGCGCTCGGGAGAGTCCGCAAGCGGGGGTGGCCCGATGAGTACTGAGTCACCTTACGGTAGCGTCGAAGACAGCGATGAGTCGGTCTTGAATGAGCAACTGTATGCAATGCTCAAAGAGCAACAGGCCCACATCGAGCACCTCGACGGTCAACTCGAAGAGGAACGACAGCGCCGCGAGGAACTAGAAGACACGTTGGAGATCGTCCAGCAGCCGGTATTCGATCTTGATGACGTGGTCGTTGGCTCAGAATATACTGCCAGCCTGTACGCTGAAGAGAATCCACCATTGCTGGCACAGCTTGCTAACCTGAGCGACGGCGAGACCATTGCCGACCTCCGGGAGGACCTCATCAACGAACAGAAAACACGATCTCGCCAGGACAGTCAGATCAACCGGAAAATCAACGAGCTTGCTGATGCGTCCGGTGTTGACCTTGACGATGCCGACGTAGCTGGACAGGATAAGATTCAGCGGATGATTGCGAATGGTCCCGAGGACGTTACCGACCGTGTCTATGCTGTTCACGAGCGGGCACGTGAAGTTCTCCTGCACGCCGGGGAGTGGGGAACCGCAGTCGAGGACTCCTTTGGCCGCCGGATCACGCTGAAAGGCCCAGAAGTCCGTGAGAAGCTGGAGTTGGTCAGGAACGAGGACCTCCAGTCGAAACAGGTCGGCGATGTGTTTGACAAGATTGTCGAGCTGGCAGCGGACTCACCGCGGAAAGTCAAGACGGATAAGAACGGCGACGGCGTGCGAGTACTTCGAATCCATCTCCAACAGGAAGGGCTGTAAGAAATGTCAGATTCACAGACTCCGCTTACACCTGTAGTAAGCTCAGACAGGAGTGACGGGTGTAAGACCCAGCGCCGGAACGCCACTTCTGACCGGAAGCAAGGAACAAAGCCCCCTCCACAATACAACTCTAGTTGAGCTTTAGCCGAAGTTGGTTCGGTGTTTGTTGTTTTGTTTGTTTGGTTAGGTGTAAGTGCGTATCCCGCAAGCGGTCCGAAGCGGTCCTGTCTCGTACATCCTCGCACCGTTTTGATCTTACTACAGGTGTAAGATGTGTGGCCAACTCCGGAACTGACCAACCCCTCTTACACCCAAAGCTCTCGAATGAGCCTAAATCGTAAGAAATGGTAGCTTTGGCCCTTCTACTTCTGGCTTCGATCTTACACCCGGGTGTAAGACGATCAAACTCAAGCCACGGTCGTACTCCAAGACAGCTGGCCGTGTCATGCGTGACGTTCAACGATTCACCATCGTCGATGGGGACGCCCACAAGGACTGTGTTGACATCGATAACTGCTCTGAGCATGGACTCGTCAACTTCCGGCCTGGGAAGCCACACATCCTGACCGTGGCCAAGCAAAAGATGAAAGCCAGCGTCCACAACGCTGACAGTGCTGACACCGCTGTCAGATAGGTCGCCAGCCCAACTGCCCACCTTCTCCCTGTGCTTCTACAACGACCGTCACCGACTATGGAGCGTCCACTCCTGATTCGGGTCCCCTTCCCAGTGCCACTGGTGGACGTTTTCGCCGGGTTGTTCGCCGTCGAGTACGCGACCACTATGCTTGTTAATGAACGCGTAGCGGTCGTCTTCGACTGATACAGCGTACCACCACTGGTTCGCATTCCCGGTCCAGGGCCACTGAATGATGTCGACCGCGTCTTCGGTCCCTTCGCTTTCCACATCGAGCACCTTGCCGCTGTGTACTGCTTCGAGTCGGTACGTGCCGTCGTCAGTCTGCTTGACGTTGAATCGCTGGTTATCGCTCTCGGTCCAGTCGGCCTCAACCGCGCTCGCGCCGTCGGCGGTATCCCCATCCGTGATTTCAATGACCTTGTCCGTCTCTGCCGAGTGGATCGAGTAGACACCTTCTGAAATCGGGAGGGTGTCACTCGCTGTTCCGTCGAGCCCGGCGACACTCAGTCGGCGGCACACCTGGACGATGTCAGATGTTTCGTAGTAGTCGACACGGATGAGGTTCGGATTCAGTTCGGGAGCGACGTTAACAACTTGCTCGTACAGGGATAACATCGCGTTCGTCTGCTGTGCGCCGCTGTAGAGATCCGTCGGCGCGCGGATGATCCACTGGGTTTCACCGAGGCGGTCCGTCTCGGTGTGGTCGGTCCTGATGCCGTTTGCCAACACGTTCCCCGGTGTAGCTGTGTCTGGATAGGAACTCGCCACCCAGTCGCCCCATTGCGCGGTGAAATCGGGCAGCGACACCAGGCTGTCGTGGTCCGTGACCGTCCGATGGAAGATCGCTATCTTCGGTCCGTCGAACTCCGAGAGCGTCGTATCAAGGAGGGCGTCGGCGCTGCTCGCCGCGCCGAGGTCGAACACGTATTCCCCGAACGTGTCGGTCAAGAGTGACGATAGCGCCTCCCAATCGTCGGCCTCGAATGCATCGTCGCTAAACGGCCCGGAATCATGGAAATGCGAGAGCTTGAGCAAGACCAGCTCCGAGGCCCCGGCATCGTCGGCCTCCGAAAGATACTGAGCAATCTGTGGGAACACTGTCTCGTCGAGGGACTGTCCGGTCTCGTCGGCGTGATGACCGTAGAAGACGGTTTCATCTCCATCGCCCTGTGACTCGACGCGCACATCCAGAAACCGGATTCCGTCCGAGAGCTGCGTGTAGACATCCCTAGTTTGGCAGTCGTAGTACTCTGGCGAGTCTGGCTGGTTGGTCACCATTGCAGCATGATGAGTCCCGGGGAAGCTCAGTTCCCGAACCGGTGTTTCGGGGACGGTGTCCGTCTGCCACGTCTTCGTCTCGAACGAACTGTCTGCTGTTGCTATCTGCGTCATTATTGTCTCTCCGAGTACCGTACTACCAACCGCGAGACCAGCCGTCTGCAGCACTGTACGCCGACTCGTCAGGTAGTCGTCGTCAACGACCTGTTCATCCGTCGTCTGTCGCCTGTTGTCCGTGTTATCTACCATTGCGGTGTCTGGAGCCTCTCGTTCGTTTGTGCGATGCTATCCTCAGTAGGCCGAGTTCTGTCGGCGTTATGTCGCCTCATCTTATGGCCGGCTACCGGTTGGGACCGCGGCGTCGGGAGACGCCTCAGTCTGTCGAATTCGCGCCCCTGTCTCGGCGTTAAACACGTAGGCACTGTCAGCAGAGACGCCCAGCCAGATGGTGTCGCCCCGTGAAACAGCCACATCAAACGGAGCCCGAACTGCGAGTTCTTTACTGTCACCGGCGAGCTGGACCGTAAGCAATTGCTCATCACCCATCGGTTCCGTTACTGTGACCTCGGCTTTCGCTGCGCCGTCAACGGGTGACTGGTGAACCGAGAAGTACTGGGGCCGGACGCCAAGAACGAACGGTTCGGTATCGTCGACAGCGGTGGGTAGTCCCGTGACACTGAAGGAAAACGTAGCGTCGTCGGCAGCCACGACTCGCTGTGAGCCGACCGCCTCGCGGCGGACCTGCAGGAAATTCATGCTTGGGCTGCCGATGAAGCCGGCAACGAACTGGTTTGCTGGGTCGTGGTACACCTCGGTTGGCGTCCCGACCTGCTGGACGGTCCCGTCATTCATCACGATGAGCGTGTCTCCCAGCGTCATCGCCTCCTCCTGATCGTGGGTGACGTACAATGTCGTGATGCCCAGTTCCCGTTGGAGCTTCTTGATCTCGTTTCGCATCTCGACTTTCAGTTTCGCGTCGAGGCTCGCCAGCGGTTCGTCCATCAGGAATACGCTCGGACGACGAATGATCGCTCGTCCGATGGCGACCCGCTGGCGCTGACCGCCGCTAAGTTCGTCTGTCTCGCGGTCGAGTAGCTCGCCGATATCGAGTGTCTCAGCGACCTCTTCGACTCGCTCCCGCCTAGTCGCCTTGTCGACGCCTTCGACTTTGAGCGGGTAGCCAATGTTCGCTGCGACATCCATATGCGGGTACAGGGCGAGCTCCTGGAACACCATCGCGATGTCACGGTTTTTCGGATGCTTGTCAGTGATATCCGTCCCATCAATGCGGATCTCACCCTCGGTGGGATCGGTAAGTCCCGCGAGACAGCGCAGTGTTGTCGTCTTGCCACAGCCGCTGGGGCCGAGCAACACGGCAAACTCGCCGTCGTCTATGGTGATGTCGATGTCTTTCGCACCAATCTCATTGCCGTACCGTTTCGTCACGTCGTCGTAGCGTACGCGTACCATTAGTGTTCCCTCCGCTTGTCGCTAGTTATTGACTGTACTCGGTGCCGTGTCGTCGTCATCGGACCGCCCCCATCGTGAACCCACGGAGCAGTTTCTCCCGGACGAGGAACGCGAACAGCAAAACGGGGGCCATCGCAATCGTCCCCGCCACGGTCAGCAGCTCCCACTGGATCGCATAGGCCGTCTTGAACGTCGCGAGCGCGACCGGGAGGGTCTGTGCATTAGTGTTGCTTGTGAGAATGACCGCAAACAACAACTCGTTCCAGGCGTTGATGACGGTGAAGATGGTCGCCGCGATCAGCCCCGGGCGCACCATCGGTAGCACAATCTTGAAGAACGCGCCGAGTTCCGTATGCCCATCGAGAACAGCGGCTTCAACAATGCTGTCCGGCAGTTCGGCGAAAAAGCCCTTCAGCATCCAGACGACGAAGGGGATGTTGAACGCCGCGTAGGCGAGCATGAGGCCCAGCCGCGTGTTGAGCAGGCCCGCGGTGTCGAAGATGACGTACAACGGGATGACCGTCACGATGGGCGGCAGAAAGCGCGTCGTCAACACGAGGAAGGGCAGGTGAAACCGCCCTAGGTTGTACGGGAACTCGTAGTTCACGAACCCGTAGGTCGCGGCGGTCCCAAGCAGCACTGCGAGGGCTGTCGAGCCGACCGTCACGACGGCGCTGTTAAACAGGAACTCGTAGAACGCCGGGCGCTGGACGAACAGTTCCGGATAGTTCCCAACCGTGAGCGCGGTCGAGACCAGTTTCGGCGGCGTCGCGAGCAGGTCGCTCCGGGTCCGGAGCGACCCGGATACCATCCAGTACACCGGAAACAGCGTCCAGACGACGAACAACAGGGCGATGCCGTTCGTCACGGTCGGGACGAGCCCGTAGCTGTCGAGGGTTTCGTGGATACGCTCGACACCAGCAAGGAGTGTTCTGCCGATGTCCCGGTTCAGTTGTGTGTCGGTCGCCATCTCAGAACTCCACCTCTGACACCGTCGCGAAGGCGTAGGTGATCGCCAAGGCGATGAGCAACAGGAGCAGCGCCATCGTCGACGCCCGGCCGTAGTTCCCGTAGCTGAACGCCTCCCGGTACATCGCCATGCTGATGACCTCCGTTGACTTTGCCGGGCCACCTCGGGTGAGGACGAACACCTTCGCAAACACGCGCATCGTCCCGACGATCCGGAGAATGAGGACCAGTACGATGAGTTCCTTGATGTACGGCAGCGTCACGTCGATAAGTCGCCGCATCCGCCCAGCACCGTCCATCATCGCCGCTTCTTGGACATGGTCAGGGACCGACTGGAGGCCGGCCAGCACGATGAGCGTCACTAGCGGCGTCATCTGCCAGACATCGGGGAGGACGAGCGCATACAGCGCGATGGAGGGGTCGCTCAGCCACGGGACCGGACCGTTCGTCAGCGGGGCGACCAGTGAATCGAGGACACCGCCGTTCTGATACAGCAACTGCCACAGCAGCGCGACGACAGTCGGCGAGATGACTAACGGGACGAGGCCAATAGTCTGGACCAGACCCCGGAACCGGACTTTGCTGTTAAGAACGAACGCGATGGCGATTCCTAGGCCGACCTCGAACGAGACGGCGAAGAACATGAACTTCGCTGTGATCCACAGCGATTGCCAGAATGCGCCCGCCGTCAGTATCGCCACGTAGTTCCCGAGGCCGACGAAATGCCGGCCGGCCGTATCAAACTGGTACAGTGAAAGCACCAGCGCGCGACCGACTGGATACACGAAAAACGCCGCAAGCACAGCGAGTGCCGGAAGTGTCAGTATCCACCGGAGGTGGTCCTCAACCCACAGCAATGCACTCTCGTAGTGGCCGCCGACAGCTGTATTGGATTGAAGCGACATGGCTATTGGCTGTCCTGATCCGATTCAGTAGCCATTCTCATCAAGAATCGATTCAATCTGTGATTCGGATTCAGCCATCGCCTCCTCGACGGACATATCGTCGACGAGCGCGGCGTTCAGTGGCTGCCCCTGTGCGGTCTCAATCTCGCTCCACAGTGGTGTCCGGGGCCGTGGTTTTGCGTTCTGGAGGCTGCCATATAGAGCCTCGAACCACGGCTGTGCGTCCATGTTCTCCTCAAATGTATCGTGGCGGAACGGTACGCCACCGAGGTCAACGTACTGCTTCTGGGCCTGCTTCGAGACGAACGACTGGAGCACGTCCCCAGCGGCGCTTTTCGTCCCCGAATCGGCGTAGCTGTTGATGCCCAGCAACCAGTTCCCTTGGACGGGAGCCGCTCGCTCCTTGCCTTCTGGGACCGGCAGGAACGTGATGTTGTCGTACTCGGTCGCCTTGTCCTCGTTCAACAGGAGCGAGGTTCCCGAGGGCCACTGCGGGGCCGCAGCAATACTCCCATCAGCTAATCCCGAGAGCACTTGACTGTTGTCGAAAGAGGCGACCCCGTCCGGGCTGATGGAGCCAAGATCGTTGAGGAAGAAGGAAGCTGCCTCGATACCGCTGTCATCGGCCCAGTCGTAGCCCCAGTTCTCGTCAAACATATTCCCAGCCATGCTCATGCCGACGCTGAAATACGAGGACATGATGGGGTTCCCGCTCTTGCCACGCATGGCGTACCCTTCTGCACCGTCGACCTGCTCAGAAATCTTCTGTCCAGCGCGGTAGACATCCTCCCACGTCTCAGGCAACTCCTCACCGACCTCTGAATACAACCGCTCGTTAACAACGAAGATGTGTGAGTTCCCGACCGCACACAGTGCCTTCAGTTCCGGTTCGGCATCCTGTGCGTTCGGTGGAACTGCTTCACCAGGCGTCGGCCAGGTCCCGATATCGAGAGTCTGCTGAATAATCTGATCGGTTGGCAGCGAGTCAACGTGGTCTCGGATCGGCGCGAGATGCTGTGCAAACTGTGGCATCCACGGGTCGTCCATGGCGACGATGTCATAGGTCGCCTTTTCGCTCTGGAACATCGTCGACAACTTCTCGAAGAGGTTCGCGTTCGGGAGAATCGTCGTCTCGGTCGTCACGCCAACCTCTGGTTCGACGTGGTTCTTGAGCAATCGCTTGATCAACTCCCCATCACCGCTAGACACAGCGAGTGTGATCGTCTGTGCCCCGGACCCGCCACTTGAGTCGCCGATACACCCGGCAAGTGCCGTCGCCCCTGCCGCACCTGCAGCGGTGATGAACCGTCGCCGCGTCTGTTGAGCCTCACCCTGCGATGCGGTGCTGTTCCGTGTCATCACCCGAAAGGATTAGAAGTATATAAAAAAGATCTTATAATATTATGATATACGTAGCTATATATCTACAAAGGTGGGTATTTAAACGAATGTGGTCATGACGAGTGACTAATTATCCCACCTCGCCCCTACTGCCCGTCCACCTCAGGGACGGTCCCAGCCGACACCAGTGCAACGAGGTCCTGATGGATGACTCTGTTCGAGGCCAGGACCATCTCGCTGTTCTTTCCGTCAAGAGCCTTGATGCGGGTCACCTCGCCGCCAGCCTCCTCTACGATTTTGACCCCCGCCGCGGTATCCCAGACAGAGAGTTGCCGCTCAAAGAACGCATCAAACTGGCCGGCAGCAACCATCGCTAATTCGCCGGCCGCCGATCCAAACCTCCTGACACCCTGTGTCACCTCAAGGATGGCGCGAAAGTGGTCGTACTCCTGTGCCTGCATCGACGCCGCGTCGAACCCTGTGACGATGAGGGCTTCGGACACTTCAGTCGTTTCCGACAGCGACAACGGCTGGCCATTGGCATATGCGCCGTCACCCTCAATGGCAGTGTACATCGTCTCTGAGGGGACATGATAGACAACCCCGACATCAGGTTCACCAGCCCCCTCGAAGGCAATAGAAACGGAATAATGAGGAATGCCGTTGAGGAAGTTCGTCGTGCCATCAATTGGGTCAATGATCCAGCGGGGTTTTGTAGTGAACTCCGGAGCACTCTCCTCGGAGACGACAGTGTGGTCGGGGAACTGCCCACTTAGCTCCGCTAGTATCGCCTCCTCAACCGTGCGGTCAGCCTCAGTGACGATATCGCCGTTATCTTTCACCTGAAACTGATTGGCGGCCGGTTTAACGGACTGAAGTGTCTGTCCAGCTTTCCGTGCAGCTCGGACGGCAGCCCACAGTTGCGGGTATGTTACGTCTCGCATACCCGGCTGTTCCGGGCAATACTAAATTGGATTGCTATGAACGCTATACAGACCTCGATACTGCTCCCTACGGAGGGTGTCTTTCTGGTGCCTACCGACTTTGGACACTTTCACATCCAGCTCTTGGGCAGTACTGGACATGGATGGACAGCCCGCTGTCGGACAGGACGTTAACGAAGTCTATTACACGTTTCTGGTCTACCTGGGCGGTGGATTAGTGTGTCTAAGGGAGCCGGCACGGCCACAGGCCACCTAGACGATCACTGACGATGGGAAGCGGCGGGCGTGCGAGTACTCCGAATCCAACTCGAACAAGAAGGTCTGTAAGAGATGTCAAATCCACAGACTCCGCTTACACCTGTAGTAAGCCCAATCCACGGTGATGGGTGTAAGATGCCACGTCAGAACATCACGACAGGCGGTAAACAGGGGCGAAAACCGCCGCCGTAGGACAACGAGAGTTGCGCTCTCGCCGAAGTTAGTTCAGCTGTAAGTGGGTATTCCACAAGCGGTCCGCAGCGGTTCTGTATCGTACATCCACGACGTGATATGGTCTTACTACAAGTGTAAGATGGAATCGCATCGATACTGACTGGACTACGTCTGGGAGAGACGGGAGAGAGCAGACTAGTACAGGTAGTCTGTTGAAGAGAAGAAAATGGTACGGTTACCGTGCTGGCCTTCGATCTTACCGTCTCCGCCCCACTTCTTCTATTCAGAGCTCATGTAGAGTATGGACTAGCTCTCGAATTTCATCAGTTTCGTCGATCTCGGAGAGCCAACGGTCAGGAAGTGAACTCGCACCAAACCGAGCACCAGCAAGAGCGCCAGTGACGGCACCGATTGTGTCAGCATCTCCACCCATATTGACGGCGTTCACAATGGCATCTTCGGCGGTGTCGGCAGTAAGGCCGTGGTAGAGACTTGTCTGGAGCGTGGATACGACGTACCCGGAATTCTCTAGCGGACTTCCTTGGATGTCACCTGTCTTCACGCTGGTTACAGCGTCCATGACCTCCTCAGATTCGGGGACATCACCATTTCTCACAGCAAGATTGTACGCCCCTATCGCCATATCAAGTGGAGGTCTCCCCTGAATGAAATCAACGAGGACCATGTTGTAGATGGCACAGCTGACCTGGCATCGAGGGTCGGCGTGAGTGATTGCACTCGATTTGAGGGAGTGGGTGATGATCGGGTCGATATCATCAGCGTAGGCAATACTGTAAGGGGCCGTTCGCATCAGGCTCCCGTTGCCTGCGTTACTCCCCTCACTGCTCTGTTCCCACTCACTGTGGCCGGCACTATCCCATGGTTCACCGCTCTTGAGCCGGCGGATTGCGCCAGACGTTGTTCCGCCAATGTCGAATGGGCCATCGTCATACCAGTCAACGAATCGATCAGCGATATCCGCTCCATTAAACCCACCATTTTCAGCGAGTGACCGAGCGATACGGAGCGCGAGGTCGGTATCATCAGTAATGGTCCCAGCAGGTTGATTGTGGGTACCGTACCCACGCATCTCAGTCAATGTTCCGTACTCATCTTCGATACCACTGGACGTTCGGAATTCGACAGGACGACCGAGGGCATCGCCACAGGCCAACCCGAGAAAGACACCAAGCGAGCGGTCCATCACGTCCGTTTCCTCGACACTCGTCGTCATACCCACTCTTGCAGACGAGGTTATATAAACAACAATACAGGCAGAACAAAATAGATACAAGGGTCGATAGAGCGACTGAGATATTAGTGTTCCTAACTGAATGTAGGGTGGCATTATTTGCTTTCTGTGCAGGTGTGAAATCCTCTGATCAAAGCTGGTTTTTCGCTGTGGGATGAGCCGCACCCTATCATAATACTGAGACAGATTAATCGCGGAACCTCACATTTGGAGACATCCGGTATCCGTTTTCGACGACAATGAATCGAGTTCTCTACTCATGGCGGAGCTTGAACTAGCTTCCAGATATCTCGCGAGTTTATCTTAAGTGGATTAATAAAGTAGTTCGAAAAGGAATATATGAATAGTAATGTTAAGGTATATAGAGACATCAGCAGTCAATCATATGCAGAATTTTGAACTACCGCTACACTTAGTCGCAAACAAGGCGGGAGACCGCGTGAGCTTAGAAGCCATCGCTGAGGCACACCGTATCTACAATGGGCTTGAGGAAGGTGAGTATCGTGAAGAGGCACCAGATTTGGAAGTAGTTACAGCTCAACGGCTTTTTGCTGAACTAAATGGAGCAACCTGGGAGGAGCGACAAGAACGCATAGACACCAACCGTCAAATCGAGCGAGTACCGAAGTGTCTTGATATCCCGTTGGCGTTCGCCAGTGGTGGCAACATCGATCGAGCACAGTGGTTGCTCGAAGACATGATAGAACAGGGCATTCTCCATGAGCCTAGTAAACAGCATCTGGAGTTTTTTGAGCAGGCAGATGTAATGGAAAAAGGATTCGAGCAAATAGCCAAAGCAGAGGCAAAAAGACGGCAAAAGGAAGTCATGCGAAATCTTCGGCAGAACGAGTAAACATGAGTGACTGGGAAGGTGTGCCAATGTTGGCCCACCACAGGCCGAACGAGAACGAACAGCGGGCGTTAGGTGGGTTTTTGCCGAAGCTGATGTAGACCCTGTAACGTACCAGTTCATTCAGAGCGAGGTTCCACTCGGACTCCAGCGTGTTGCTGATGCATTCGGGATTGAGATTGACTCCGACCGCTCGAAAGACGAAATTCTCAGTGAGCGTTACGGAGGTGAACCTGAGGGTTTCCCAACAAGTAAAGACATTTCTCGAGACCACGGTTTTGGGCGGCAAGCATACACTAGCAGCGCTGACCTCATTATGGTTCGAGAGGACACGATTGATATCTTCGAGGTCAAAACACGGAATGAACGGATTCAGGGCGTCAACGACATTCACGAAGCGTTCGGTCAGCTAATCATGTATCTTGACCGGTTCGGCGAGGACTACCCCACACTGACTGAGGAATACACGCTGCGAGGGGCAGTTCTGGCGGAAGACTCCGAACTAGACATTGGGTTATTGGAACCATCGTTTACAAGACGGAATATCGGCTATTTCGATCCCCGCCGTGGCGGCTTTCTTCTTCCAATGGGCCCTGTCAGCCTGTAGAGAGAAAGTATCTTATACTGCTCTTAGTAGTAGTACTCGGCGCGATTTCGTGATTTACGTGAACCCCTGAAACGGCTGTATCGGTACGTATAGACAAGGATTATTTCAGTCTTCAGGCAGCATGCTCATGAACCGCCGATTGGTTCTCTCAATCTTTGCCCTCATAGTTGCAGGTCATGGCGTGTGCACCGAGGACCAAGTGATCAAGATCCGGGTCAGCGTTAAGAGGGCAGATTTGGACGGCCATGACGACCTTCATGATGCGGCGAAGTAGATCGTTGAAGCCTGCGGAAGAGTGTCACAACCCTATCGTCAGACGGGCGTCAGACCCCACCATTTCCACTATTAGGGTGACACATCGGGATAGAACAGTTAGGAATGGGCACCCACCCCCCACTATTTCCACTAAAACTAGGCAGATGAATGGAGCGGACTGCACTATCAGTTTCTTCCACCAAGACTAGTCCCCACAACAACACCGCTCTAGCTCTACTACGGTCTAGCTATAACGGCATATGTATAAACTTTTTTCTTATTCAAAGTTCATTCTCTACAGCTGTCGCTGTTTCACTGTTCTTTACTGGAAACAGTGGGGGGAGGGTCTATCGATGATCTACGCAAACCGTTCCCACTTCCATCTTGTGATTACAGTCGCTCCGCAGATATACTGGAAACGGTGGGGTGTCCAATTCATATAAAGAAGCGATTACTGGAAATACTGGAACCCAGTGGTTCACCCCAGCTGTCACCACTCATTACGAAATGACTGCAGTTTACTGGAAACGGTGGGGTGTGTCCAGATATCCACGACACACTATTTACTGGAAATGGTGGGGTAACATCGCTCCACATCGAACCAAGTAGCAGGTATCCCGTAGCCATCTGATCCTATCCTGTCGGACTTCGGCCCCACCGCGACAGAGCACAGCTGATTCAGTGGAAATACTGGGGTGCCCCTTCTATAGTGGAAGGGCTACCCAGCACTGGTTATACTGGAAATAGCGGAAACGGTGGTCGAAACAACTATTGTGGTAGCCTGACTCATTCATGCATAATATGGGTCCTCGATTTCAACCGGACGACACGCTATACAAACGCCGGAATACGCTCAAGGTCGAGTACGTACCGGATGATATCGTCGGCCGGGACAACGAAATCGAGGAATACGAAGCCGCGCTGCAGCCAATCATCAATGGTGAGTACCCCGATAACATCTTCATCTATGGCAAGACCGGTGTCGGGAAGACCGCTGTCACGAACTTTCTACTCAACGAACTTCAGGAATCAGCGGACCACTTCGAAATCGATCTCACCGTCATCTCGCTGAATTGTGATGGGCTGAGTACGAGCTATCAGGCTGCAATCAGCCTCGTGAATAATCTCCGCGGCCACGAAAACCATATCGCCGAGACTGGCCACCCCCAGTCCAAAGTGTACCGTCTCCTCTGGAATGAACTCAACAAGCTCTCTGGCAGTGTTATCATTGTCCTCGACGAGATTGACCACATCACGGATGACACCTTCCTCTACCAGATCACCCGAGCCGACAACAACGGCTATATCGACAACATCCAGCTTGGTGTCATCGGAATCAGTAACGATTCGACGTTCCGCGAACAGCTCGATGCCAAGGTTCAGTCATCACTGTGTGAGACAGAAATCTCGTTCCCGCCATACGGCACCGAAGAACTCCAGAAGGTCCTCGAACAACGGGCCGATATAGCCTTCCACGAGAGTGCCCTTGAGGATGGCGTCATTCCGCTGTGTGCCGCGCTCGGTCGTCAAGACGGTGGTGATGCTCGACGGGCGATCACGCTCCTTCGAAAGGCCGGCGACCTCGCCCGTACTGAAAACGCAAACTCGGTTACGACTGATCACGTCGAACGCGCCCAAGAGAAACTTGAAGCCCAACAGAGCATGGACATTATGCGCGACCTCACCGAACATGAGCAACTCACCCTCTACGCGCTGACTACGCTTGCTGCAGAGGGGGAAACACCAGCTCGCTCCCGAATCGTCTATCAGCGATACAAAGAGCTCTGTGAGTTCCAGGGCCGAGAACCACGGACTGCGCGCCGAATGCGCAGTTTCCTCTCAGATTTCGAAATCCTCAACCTCACACTGTCTGAGATGGAGCATCGCGGGCAGGACGGTGGCACATACCGCCAGCATGAACTCAATCGCGATATCGCAACTGTCGTTGATGCCCTCCAGACGATTATCAGTGAGTTTGGAGCCCATCAAAGCATCATTGAGTACCTGCCCGACTCTGGCGAGGAGTTCGCCACGATGTAATGAGCAAATACCCCACTGTTTCCGGAGTAACTTGCCTACGCTGGGCTGACAGGCGCGACGTATTGGCTCTTCACTTTCTCACCCTCGCGCCACTGTAGGTAGTAGTACTCCCGGTCATCAATTGATTTCGTCGTTAGCGTTCCTTTGGAGAGCGGGATCTCCGCCGCTTCATATGCCCTGTCGATTTTCTCTTCCCATTCTTCTACGTCGTCGGCCCACTCCTCTGGCACATCGACGGCAACTCCGTCGCCGGTCTCGTCTTCTCCGAGCGCAACGACTAACTCGTCCACGGCGGCGACCGCCTGTTCGTGGGCATCGCGAGCGTCCTGGTCGAGCGCGTCGGCGTCGATCTGCTCCAGCGCCGACAAGGCTTGGTGGGCATTTTCTTCGTCGCTCATACGCTAACCAACAGTGAGCGAGAAAGTAGCCTTTGTGTTGGTTAGCTCGAACACCCCGCTATCGATGTGTTCTCAGACCCCTCCGCTTCCCATATGGTACTACTATCTGCTACTAGCGCTAATTACTACTATAGACCATTAATGCTAACTACTACTGTTTGTTACATACGTTAGTAACGAGCGTTAGTAACATACGGTAATTATTAGTGGTGGCAACATACAGTAATAACACATGCTGGCATATACGACGTATAGTGAGGCCGGCGGCGTCGGCAAGACGACGACAGCGGCGAATCTCGCACACGCGCACGCTCAGAACGGATTGAAAACACTCGTCATCGACCTCGACCCGCAGGAGGCGTCCATCTCCTACATCTTCGGCGTCGACGACGACCGCGACGACGGCGCCGCGGATAACCTCGTTCGGCACATGGTCGGTCGTGGCAAAGGCTCGTTTGTGGACCTCATCCGTGAAGACACCGGCGTCGAGAACCTTGACGTGATTCCGGCCCACAACATGCTCTCGTCGTTGGACACGACGATGCGCCGCGCGAAAGAGACCGAGGAACAAATGAATCCTGACGCGGAGTGGGTCGAAGAGGAACAACTGTACCAGCTCTTGGGCCGCAATGACATCCACGAAGCATACGACGCTATCATCTGCGACCCTCAGGCGTCCGAAGGGCAGGGCCTCTACAACGCGGTGATGGTGACACAGACCGTGCTCATCCCCGTCGAACTGTCTGGCAAGGGCTCACTCAGTATCGACGGCTTGGAGCAGCTCGTCGACGGGCTTGAGGATAACCTCGGCATCGAAGTCGGCGTTCTGGGGATCGTTCCCGTCGCGTTCGGCGACACGACCGGCCAACAGCAACATCTCGCAACGCTCGAAGAGGATGTCGACTACGACGTGCCAGCGGTATTCCGCAAACGCGAGTCACTCATGCAGGAGATGTGGGACGCTCGCGCGACCGCGTATCAGGTTGCGGAAGACGCCTACAAGGACGGTGAGAAAGGGGTCCGACGCGTTCCCGACCGAGAACACGCGACTCTGGAGAAGTATGACGACCTCGCAGCGGACATCGAGGAGGCGTTTGATGCATGAAGTCTGGCGCTGGCTCTCCGTTTGAAGACGATTTCGACGATGATGAGAGCGCTGAAGAAACCGAGACGGCCGACGAATCTCAGGAGGCCGGTAGGTCCCACGCCGGCCTCGCTAGTGGTTCGTCAGCTACTGATACCGCCGACACGACCTCTAATCTCCCGTACAAGTACCGTCGCGACGGTGTGCAGGACGACCGTGACCACGGGAACATTTTCCTCCGAGATGTTGCCCAAACTCACGTCGACGAGTTGGTCGATCGGATGGACGAGACCTTCCAGAACGAATCGGTGTATAAGATCGACGTTCTTGAGGCGGTCATCCTCGCGGCTGGTGAGCCCGATAAGACCGTAGAAGACGAACTCCGGAAGATGGGCTACGGGATGAAATAACTGAGCCGTTTGTTTTCGATAGTATTGAGCGGTCTAGGGCCGTCTGTCGCTGTTCACAGTGGCTGTCGCACTCATCGCCAAGCAGGGTCTTGGCCTCGGACCACCAGAATAATCACTTGATTCCCGTAGAGTTTGCCCGGCGGGCCAGCGCTGCCGCTGGCCCGTCTATGAGGATTTTCCGGCAGTCGTCGATTCCAATTGGCACGTCACGGCTGACAGACTCATCACGCGCCGATTTCGCGTTATCTTCGACCCACCGCAACCACTGAGACGCCTGAAATCCCACGCATTAGTCGGCCTATTTTGGATTGTTGGCAAGTATGAATAATAAATAGACATATAGTTCATAAATCCTACTGAGTAACTGTGCAACGACGTGCCCTCCTGTCAGCACTTGCCACAACCTTTGGCGGCTGTAGTACTATTTCTTCCAGCAATTCCAATCCAGAGACAACATCCGAGCCATCGGCTACAAACTTGTCTAATGGTTCCTGGGAGTTGCCGACTTCCAGCGCTATCGAATCAGTGGGTGGGTCGTGGCCGACAAGGCTAGGTTCTAATACTCGCCGGGGTACGATTCCTTCGCCACCAACGCTCGAAGAGTACCGCTGGTCGCAGAGGCTCAGCGGTGCTGTGACGTCCCCGCCTGAACAACCGCTCGTTCATCGTGGACTCGTAGTGCAAACTCGCGGAACCTCTGTGACCGCGATGGACACAAAAACAGGACAGCGACAGTGGAGCCACAAACTTCCGGATGGAGAGCGTGTACGTGGGTCAGCGTCAGCGCTCGGTGATTCTTTTTACCTCTCCACTCGAAGCGCTGTCTACCGGTTTGTGCTTCCGAAGGGACGACGGGAAACTGTCTACAGACCGGGTACAGGGTCAATATCAACAACTCCGATCCTAATAGATGACTCTGTCGGTGTTGGTATCGATAATTCTGAACAGGACCGGTTTGTATTACTTGATAAAAATGCTCCAAAGAAGGACCAAACAACCATCAAGACCGCTAGACCTCCGCGAAATGTAGCTGCCAACGGTGAAAATGTCGTCGTGCGTACAACTAATGGCATTATGGGGATGGACCTAATTGCGGAAACGAAACTGTGGGTTTCTCAAGCAATCAGCGACGGTCGGCCTGGTGATGCCCCACTTGTGACGAACGAGACTATCGTCACTGGGACGGGCGATGGGGCAGTCATCGCGCTTGATGTGGAAAGTGGATCACAGCGATGGCGGCAATCAATTGAAACAAAACATGCCTTTTCGCCGGCAGTATCAGATACAACAGCCTACGTCACTGATTCAGATGGCCGTCTCTACGCTCTCGATCTCAAAACGGGCGACATCATTGAAACTATTCGGGCAGAATCAGTGGCAGACCTCCCTGGACTCGCAATCGGAAACGCTGACTGTTCGCCGGTTATCTCAGAGGATGCCATTCACTTCGTTGGGCCAGATGGCGTACTTGTTACAGTGGACCAAGACGACTTCGCCAGTGGGGTTGAACGACACAGGACACTCCAACATCGTCTCGCTGCGCCTCCAACAGTCGTCGAAAACGCCCTTTTTGCCGATGCGCTACCGACTGTCTATGGATATTCAATTTAATGTCGGAAACTGCTGCCGTACGCGTCGGCTGGGAAGAGTTGAGCAATCTGTTTCGCTCCTTTCACCGCTATGAGATCCTCAAAGCAGTACCGACCGACCTATGCACGAAACGTGACATTGTAGACACAGTATCTGCCTCCCGCTCCACTGTGCATCGATGTTTGGACGCATTCAGCGAGTACGACTGGGTGCACGTCGATGGGTCCCAGTTCAAACGTACCCCCGCTGGAACGAATGCTCTTCGGCAGATCAGGAGCAGCACATCAACTATCGGGAAGGCAAATCGGCTTGCGCCACTGTTCAGCCTTGCCTACGCACACAGTGTCGAACTAACTACAAAAATGGTGGTTCCCGAGTCAACGTATGTTTCTGATGAACGTGCACCCAATAAAGCAATTCGCAAATACTACGAGCAACTCTCTGAATGTGCCTCGAAATATATCGATGGGTACGTCGGAACGCTTACCGAACAAACGGTTACCGCGATTACTGGACTGGAGAATATAGATCGGGTTCAGCTAGTGATTACGACGGATTTCAAGATGGGAAAGTGATTACTGTCGCACTAGGCGGTGAATCTCCTTCACTGACGACTTCAGAAACCACCGTCCGTTCGCTCACCGGTGAAAGCGTCGCCACAGAAATTCCAATGATGAGCAAGCCCATCACGACGTAGATCACAGCTACGATATCGGAATTCACAACTAAGCGTTATCATTAATTGATAAGTACTTTATCTGTACTGACCGAAGCGACTTATCACATTGAGGCGAGTTCTCACCAGCGGATTTGGAGTGAAACAGCCGTTCAGTAGGAGTGCGTACTAAGCACAGCTGTTATGCGTGTTGGATCGAGAGGCGTTTTCCAAACAAGTATATAAAGTAAATGAATGCCAGCGGTATGAAAGAGAGGCCTCCCATTACCCCGCCACCAACTACAACTTCGAGTATCGAGCCTCCGGCAAACACACGTCCACCGATGCCAACGAGAACAGGAATCACAAAGAGGGCTCGGAGTATCCAGAGCTCTTGCTGTGTGAGCGGGAAGATAGCCATATCCAAAATTGTCTGTGTGGCATCATAGTTTTTATTCTACTGTGAATCGCCCTCCAGAGCCCGAACCACACTCTTTTGCTGTCCAATACCACAGTACTGACCGATTCTAGATACCCTGAACTGACTGGTGAGTACGAACACTCTCAGATGGTGACGGCAGATAATACGCTGACGCTGTTGAAGAAGGAAACGGGTATCGGATAGTGAGGTGGCTCTCGCTGTGTTAGCGTGGCGTCTGAGTGGCTACACTATCCAAGGGCTCGGAAATGTCTCGGATTAGTTTCCAGTTCATCAAGAATCCCCGTTTGGAGAGGGGGTCTGAAACAGATACCACTCGTCGATTCGGCCGAAAACACGCATCATAGCCCCGCTAAACCCGCTGTAGTCTCAACTTCCAATATGAACAGTAGTTGAGACTGGCGCTCTCAATGCATACGCCTCACACCCTGTTTTGCTCAGTACGTCAGAGTCGGTTGAGCGGCTTGCTGATTATTTTGAAGACTCTGTTTGCCCAGTAGAATCAATTCCGCTCTTTCTCGGTGAGTTCTTCAAGTATCCTGTCATTTTTGAACTGCGTAATCAGCCGATTCGCTGTACTGTCTTTCGATAAATCGGACACTAATCGTACGCTGAGTGGCCAGCACATGATTCGACGTTACTCTACGATAGGAGTGCGGTTGGTGGCCTTGAGTGAGATCTGTGGCCGAGCCGAAACCAGGTCCGCAAAAGGATACGCTACCGATTGTCAGCCCTTGCGTCAGCTTCCCCATTCACCGAGCGATACACCCCGAGCCCCAACAGGATGATCCCAGCGAGCCCAGCTATGT
>NZ_BMPD01000013.1 GCF_014647415.1 Haloarcula sebkhae
GGAAGATAAGCCCACCAGCGTTCCGGGGAGTACTGGAGTGCGCGAGCCTCTGGGAAACGCGGTTCGCCGCCACCATTCATACTTATCATAGCCCACTCAGGAGAGATATCTCTCCCGAGTGGGCTTCCTGTATTTATAAACAACTAAGTGGCTCAATAATGAGTCGTCGACAGCGCCACTTGCGGCGGGCTTCTCGGCTGGCGGTATGAATTGTGTATCCGGGGTCAACGTTGTTCGCAGTCAGAACTCGGCCTCTGCAAAGGCTTGGTCGATAACGTCCTCGCTGGGTGTGTTCAGGTACGGTTCAATGGCTGCGAAGCTGTCCCACCCACCGACGGCCATCACAACACGCGGGTTCATTTGCTCGTCGACGAGCAGCCGCTGGGCGAATCGACGGCTGCCGTCGCCAGTGGTCCCGCGATGATAACGACAACGAAGGCACCGAGGATGAGCCGGCCGTCACTCTGTCCGCGCTGCAGGTTCTGATCAGTGTTCGATACGTGCTCTGACGGAGTGCAACGTTGTGCACTGTCTTCGTCTTCTACCATCGACACCCCAACGGACACCCGCCGGGGGCTAAAACCGAGTAGACCGTTTATAGACCTGCTACTGGGGGTTGAAAGCCATCAAGGGCCCCAGTATCGTCGTCAACTCATAGTTCAGCCCTTTATTTGTCCTGTTATCTAATCGAATGGCATGGCGCAGGTACTGTCGGAGTTCGAGGAGGAATTCGAAGCGAAGAGGGAGACCTTCTTCGGCATCGCTGAGTTGCTCTACGTCAACCCTGACCGACAATACACCCAACAGGAACTCGCAGACCGCTTCGACTGTTCGACGACGACGATCAGCAACCACATCCGAGACATGAGCAAGTGGTTCGACCGTCACGACAGTCAGACTACCTACGCTTGGAACGTCGACGTTTATGACCCAGGCCACACGGAAACAACCATGGCAGTTCGACGGTTCTACGCCGACCTCTGGTGGCTGTTGAAGAAGCACTCACGGACCGGCCCAAGTGCGCTTGCACTCTTGGGTTCATAATGCTGCTTACCGGTGGCGTCGTCTTCTCGGTCTATGTGGGATTCGCGCTCGAACTCTTCGCGGAATCCGCCCTCCCAGTCGGCATTTACCTCGGTATTGCCATTGGTTGTCTGCTCACCGGCATCATTGTGACACTCTGTGCGCCGTATATGGCCTGGGTGAGTGGGGTTCTATGGCCGCGGCTGCCGGGGAATTCGCTTGAGAAAGAGGAGTGAGAACTGCGCTCAGAACAGGTGTTCACGGGTCTATACTCCCTCGATAACTCTCCAAAACTCGGTCCGCATGTCGGAAGCTCGTTGGTCGGTGATCTCATTTGAGGTTTGGGAGCATGAGCTGCGCCGTGGAGGAACGGAATCGGGTGCAGCCTGTAGTGGGGGTGAGTCGAGACGAAGTGGCTACCTTTTATTTTTGCGAACCAAACTGCTATATTATACTCTGTGACGTGTGTGGAACTGAACTTGATGAGAGTGAGGCCAGGCATTCGGACGGGTTTCGACTCTCATCATCTCTCTGTTTCGACTGTTATCTAGAATCAGACGAAGTGTTGTATGAGTACAGTGACAGGCCAGTGGAACGCTTTGAGGCCCAACACCAACAGGCGGTACGGGATGCTCTGAACGACAAGCTGCGGTATGTCTTGACGCTCTCTCTTAGTGATGATCCACAGCAACTCATTGTGCTCTTCGCTGTCTCGATAGATGATGCTGAAGAGTTGCAAAAGAACGTCTTAGAGTCTAAATTTGGGACATTCATTGACGACACAGAAATCCACGATCTGGGTGACCTGTATGACGGCCTCGATACCGAATTATGCTGGAATATCTCTGCATGGAAGCATGATCCGCATGGACGGCCGCTTCGGAAGGGCCCGATGTCTATTGATATTTTTGCTGGGGTCCCTTGTGTGATCGACAGCTATGGGTGGCTTAACGATGGGTACCGATCAGAACTATGTGAGGAACTACTCTCACATGCCTTACCCCACATCAATTTCAATGAAATCGAAACACTATCTGATGGCGTTGAGGCTGCACAATCGGTTTTCCCTGTTGCTTCCGACTTCGGTATCAGTATACCTATTCGTGACTATCTAAGAGACAACCCGCAGTACCTCTCTGAGCGTAGTCGTCGGCAGATTAACACGGGCAGCGATCCCGAAGACTACACGCAGGCAGCGACACCTGATCTGAAACAGCTACACGAAGAAGTGGCCGATCCCACCGATAACAAAGAGGCACAGATTCGTGATCTGTTAGAAGCTGCGGAGCAAGGACTGCCATCACAGGCTCTTGCGGATGCCGTTGATTGTTCTACGTCCTACGCTCGACGGTTCAAGTATGATGAGGATGCCGAGGCCGCGGTTGAAAAAGAGTGGTCCAGACGTTCACAGGCCGAAAAAGTCTCTGCAGCGACCCGAGAGCGTATCATCGAGCGCGATGGTAACGAATGCCTTCGGTGTGGCGGTACAGAAAATCTTAGTCCACATCACATCATTCCAGTCGCTGTCGGCGGAGAAAATACAGACGAAAACCTTGCGACACTCTGCAAGACCTGCCATCTCGAAGCACACGATGGGGCTTTCTCAACTCCAACGACGGTCTACGATGATCCACACGGCTTCGATGAGTGGCTCACCGCAGGTGATTCCTGAGAACTTACTGTGGCCCAATTATCTTTTTTATACTTGATAGGTCGAGATACTCCAACTCAATGTCTCTCCCATGAGACGTGAGCCGTACCGTGGAAGAACGGAAGCGAATGAGGCGTACAGCGCGGGCAATTCGCGATACAGTAGCGACTGAGTCGGTTGATGTACTCGGTAATGACGACGACGCGGAAACACGATAGTCAGATCGCTCCATTGCTGATCAAGCGCAACCCCGAGAATATCGACATACTTCTCGGTGACAAAGGCTACGACGACCAGAAGATCAGGCGACTTGCCCGGCAACACGAGGTTCGGCCACTGATTAAGCATCGTGAGTTCACATCACTCCACAAGGCATGGAACGCCCGCTTAGATGCTGATCTCTACGGCCAGCGGAGTCAATCCGAGGCGGTCAACTCAACGCTCAAGCGGAAGTACGGTGCGTTCGTCCGGTCACGACGCTGGTGGAAACAGTTCCGTGAACTCACAATCGCCTGCTTCATTCATAACGTAGACCGATCACTCTGAACGGTCAAGACAGGATACCCACATACCAGCCCGACACTCAAAAATACTATAATATTGTTACGAATCACGTACGAGACTTAGAGCCAGAATATGAAGTAGTGATTCAGCAACCAAGCGGAAGGACATCACCCTAACAAAGCGGTTCGAAGTTAAGAAGCGACGGATTTGTAGACTGGTCTTCCGATCAGGAATAGGCCTAAGATGCCGAATATAAGTGGTAGGGGGCTACTCTTTTTCTTAAGATACGATTTCGAGGGCGAACCTTGCACGACATAGGCCGTGGTTGTCTCCCCGACATTGTACTGGTCAATTCTGTCTTCCGCGGCAGTCCTTGTGTCGGACGCTTTTGTTCCTATTCCCGGTCTGATGTTGTCGGAAGTGTATTGGGTTCCGTTGTACGTGTAGCTGTAAGTGACGTGGGGGGTGTACCTGTCACCTGTTTTTGAGGAATCCATGGTGATTTCTTTGCTCTTTACCGTGGCTTCAATCTGCACCCCGGACGAGAGGCTTTGTTGCTGAGAATATGCCATGTATCCAGCAACTCCGAGCAGCACAATCCCCAGTATTATACTTATCAGAGACAGCTTCGACATATTGGTGATTGTTTAGACGACTGAATATTAATTTCGACGTATTTCTCACTGCGCAACACATACGGTCTTCAGCAACCGGCTGTTTCAGTCGATAATGTGTCTGAAGAATAGGATTTCAACAGATCCAATGCACAAATAAACTGTACTTACACAAGCAAGAGAGCATCTACCCTGCCCTCCTAGTGAATGCCGAACCCGTACTACCATCAACGGCACGTCCCGGCATGGCCACCATGGCACAGCACTGCCAGCCATCGCCCAGTCCAATCGCCGCTGATCCATTTGAGCCCGCCGTCGGGAGCCATCTACCCCCAAACTCGCCACGAACCAACCCAGAAACACAGCCCACAGGCAGAGATACTTTGTTATTCCCACACAGACATTCCTCAACCTCGCCTATGAGTGCGACTTAGATCTCCCTAACCGGTTCGAGGGCGACTCCCGCACGCCAGTCACTTATTCCGAGCGGTGTCCTCGCCGAGCCACCGGCCGACTGTTCTCGATGCCGGATGAGTTGATATCGAGGAGTCAAAGAAAATTCAATTGGAGTCAACGGTTCGGATACCAGACGGCTTCTCCGGGCGTATGATGCACCCATGTGTCGTCTTCAAGCAATTGTGGATCACGCCACCGAAACCGGCCGTTAGAGTCATAGGATATCGGCGGTTCGGTGTCGTTCGTCTGAAACTGTGTCCGTGTCCAGGCTGCGAAAGATCTTAGCTCGGCATTCTTCTGGGGAGTGAAAGTGTACTGCGTAAAAGATTCGTCGGAGCCGGCACTATCAGTGGTTTCAACAGCAAGACCCTCTAAATCAGTGTTTTGCGGACTTATTCCAGTAATATTCCCGGGAACATCTGAGACGAGACGGACCCTATCCGGTTTGTATGAACTGGCACTCTTCGAGGTGGCGCCGCCATATATCGTGGCCTGCATATCGACGGACACCACAGCTGGTTCAACTTTGACGGCCAAGCGAACGATATCCCAGCGATCGAACCCACCGACATCGTTTACTCCGCGAATGCGTGACCGGCCGATGGTCGTGGAGCCGTCAGGTACCCCCAGGTCCAATGGTTCAGGGAAATCCGGCAACTGTGGGTCGAGTACTTCACTGACAGCCCATGGGAGGTCTCGCGGTAGTTCCGCACCGACGAATTTGTGTGTGTCCAATCGGCCCTGCTTCGGGACGGCGGCGGCGATTCTGTCTGTTGGTGTCCACCCGTTCTGCGTAAATCCGTATGACCGGCCGCTTCTGGCGCACGCCTGCATGACAGTCCACTGGGCGTCCGGGCCTGCCACGACAGCAGGTCGACCGTCAGTAAGACAGTCACGGACTTGCTGGACGTGGCCATCGCCGGACGGATACACACTCACATCAGCGCTGGACTCCTCCCCAACGAACGAGACAGCCTCAACGTTCGGGAAATCAACTCCTTCAGCCATGAAAACGCGATATCCATCAGTCCCTTCGAAGGGCGGAGCTTCTGTTGACGGTGAATTGTTCAGGAGAGACCCACAGCCGGCGAGGGAGGTTATGACTCCAGTCCCAGCAGTCGTGAGGAGGGCACGGCGGGTACACGGGGGCATAGTTGCTGTTTCGACCATGGCCCGATTGACTTTTTTCATACGGACACACGGGGCCCTTCTGTCAGCCAGTGAGGGGTCACCTGTTCCGAGTTGTCAGGAATAACGACCTATCCGATAGCTCATCGCTCCATTCCTGAAATTATTCAATACTGGACAGACTACTCCGTGGAATACATACATCTCATACTAGCAAACTCCTGATAATAACTACCGGTGAAGGAGATAGAGAAGATACATGCTTGCGCCTGTGACAAGTACACCAACCGCAACAAAGGCTAGGGCAACCAAGCCACTCGTATAGAATGCTATCTGCACCGCTTGAAGCCCAACGAGGATGGTGAATGCAGACAGTATCGTCCAAAAGACAGTTGAGAGAACTGACCATCCTGCTCTAGAGATTTCTTCTCTCACCGCATGACGAATCTCTGATTCGGTGAGATTATTTGAGGTATCCATACTGAATGATATTTTCGCCAGTTACTATATAATTGCGATTGTACTACTTGACCCGCTTGTTACCTGTACTGACCACTCGCGCATGGCTACTATAGCGCAGCACTGCCGGCCATCGCTCCGATGCCAGTGCCGCCGGCCTACTCAGGCCCACCGTTGTTGCTGGGCCCACGGCGGCCACCCTGCGATGACTCTCATCCTCGACCAGCGCTGTGCTGATGGCGATGACCGGAACTGCACACCACGACCTGACCGACGACTCGGCGGCCTGTTCTCGTTGTGGCGTCCACATTGGAGTCGGAAGACGCCCTCCGTGCTTACACCACATCGGTACACAGCTTTGACAAGTCAAGACTGATGGCCCATCGCGCTCCCCAAGCGGCGGCAACCACGCTAAAGCCGTTACTGCTCGTCACGGGATTGGAGCAGTTCGCCGGCGCGTTCAGGGTCCGAAACGAACGCGATCGATGATCTCGGCTCTCGCGTGGACTCACCACCCTCAGGGTTGGGAATCCGATCGAAAAACACTGTCCCGGCGTCCAGCCAGAGCGGGCTTCCGAATAGCCCGCGCCCGACTGAGACGTTCCGGACGCGGTCGTATGACGCCGACCACTGTAGCCGTCCGAGGTATCGGTCGTACGCTACCACCCTGGACTTGTGAAATCTGTACTCGACGCCGCCAAGCGCTAACAGCATATGTGCTGCACTCACCACCAAGAGAGCGCCAACCAAGCTGAGGGAAATAGCGGCTAGAGTCGCGGACACCACGACAGCGCCGTCCAACAGAGCAAGAACGGCGATGGCCATTATCGCCGCTAACCCCACTCGAATCGTCAATTGTCTCCAGTGACCGAACCGGTTGTCGACGACACCGCCGGTCGTCATCGCGTTTACCACCCCTGCAGCGAGGATCGACGCGCGAACCGGTGCCATCGTTTCACGCGGTTCCCCGTCTGGAACCGACGGCGAAGACGGTAGGGGAGCGTCCCGCTTCGCTGTGGGCTCCGACTGCCCGTGGGACGCCGCTTCATCGTTGGATTCGGACATCGCACCCGTCCTCCCATTGTCGGGTTGAGCACGCGACGCGTACCAACCGTACGCGAAACGCGACACGATCAACACGGACGCAGAGACCGTCATCCCAGCGCGTGCTATCTCCGGGCCCTCTTGTGAGAGGGTCGTGAGCGTCCACTTCGAGGCGAGCCACAACAACCCACCGTAGACGGCGAACGCCAGCATCCGTTTCCGGGGAGTAACCGCGGAGGCGGGGTTGACCTCGTGTCCGCCCGAAGCCACGTACGCCTTCAGCACCAGCCACGATTTTGTCGCCGCTGCGATGAGTCCGCCGCCGAATAAAAGCAGTGCAGCCGGGGAGACCCACATCTCACTAGGGACATAGACGGCCGCGACGTACGCCGTTGTAGTTGCCGAAAGAGCCAGTACGAACACTGCTCCCGGTACCCCGGCGAAGTTTCGCAAGTAGACCCCCGGAAGGCGGTCGGTAACCGTGATCGATCCGCGCTTGTGGGCTAGGAGGCGGAACGGACGCTGAAGAGTGGTCGAACGATCCTCCGTTACTGGCCGTGACAGCAATTGTTGTGCCGTTGTCCGGAATGTCAGAAAGAGCAGGTCGATCCAATACAGAACGGCGACGGCTATCAGCGAAAGGTGCCCGTACAGCAGGACGATTGCTGTGGCGACGGTCTCGACGCAAACCGACCCCAACAGTATCCGGCGATCCCCGATCAGACGCATGGTGTCTGTGAGTCAGGACGCTCGAAGTCGCGTACAGATTCACTTTGGTTGGCGGCCTGTGGGTTGAGCGTATCGCTCAATATCGGCCGAGTGCACGAGATCGTAGCGGTACCGTTACTCAGATACGCATTGAGGGGCGTGTCGTCTCTAAGGAAAGTTCCCACACCTGTGACGAGGGCACGAAACGGAGCACCGATACTGTACAGCCAGCCGAGGTAGACGGACGCTATCGGTGATGTCTGCAGGTCTCGCACAGAGAACCACCAATCGACCATATATAATAAATGCAGGGGGTGTATCTCACTCTCTAAAACGCGGAATCACCCATTGATCGAACCGCAACAGTGCGCCCCAGCTCGCTGCCGGTCTCTCGTGTCAAAACAGGAGCTCACATTTAGTCACTGTCAGCCGGATGTTCGAGTATGGTCACCGCTGACGAGGACTCTACCACGTGCGACGAGACGAACCCGGCGATGTGGGACGGCAACCAGTCGAGTGCTGGAACTGTGGCTATGCAGTCCACGCAGGTCCGACTGCCCAGACCAACATCGCACTACGGATCCACAGGCCGGCATACAGCAACCACGACAGCGGTCAGTACAGGCGGTTCATGACTCTGCCATGTCACCGATAGCTCCAGCCATGCCGAGAAGCATGAGTCCGTATCCAGCAAGTCCAGCGGGGATTGATGCTTGGAGAAGCAAACACCCAGTGAATGCACCAAGGCCACCGATAATAGCCCCTCGCTTCCTCGTCGACCGGGTGGACTCGCCACGAGACAGAGCGAGCCACTGCTGTTTGTGTGCCAAAAGCATCGATGTTACTGCACCGTAGAGTGGAAGAAGCGAGACCATAATCAAGTAGTCCGATGTGGCGAACTCTGCTGCAAGAACTGTGACTACTAATCCAACAGTCAGTGAAATGGTGTATCGGAGGGCAGTACGCATAGACTAAATTACAACTACCGGAAACAAGTACGATACGAAATCTAAGGACAAGTTCGCAAACCCACTGAACAATCGTTACACGCCTTCTCGCTATGACCAAAGCCCATCCGCACCCATACGGCACTGGGACCGTCAGGTCAAGTGGCGATGGGATCGACGAATCGCATGGCCAGTACTCCCGCCCCGGTCCCTCGCCATCACAATCGGGGAAGTCGTACGCAACGAGTTTCGTGAGCTTCGTTCGCCGTTCTCGCTTCGAGATCGGCGTCTGGTCGCGGCCATCGTAGGCAACAGCTGCAATCGCATCATACGGTCATTCACGGCTGCTGTCCGAATCCGGCCCTTCCGGCGGATAATCTCGTACAGGACGAGATGATGGAACAGGAGGCTCTCAAGCGCCTGCTCGCGCAGCTGCCGCCGTGCACGGGCAAACGAGTCTGCAACGTCAATATCTTCGATCGTCGAGTGGCCGCGCTCCTCAGCCAGTTCTGCCGCGGCCCGCAGCGCGAAGATCCCGCGGCGAGCGATCTCAGCCGCGTCGTCGGCGAGTGTTCGCAACTGCCCACGCGAGATCACGCCGCCCTCCAGCCCGACTCGCTGGCGGGCATCGAGAATGTCCGTCAACTCGCCTGTCGTGAACTTGTCCAGTTGGGGGCTGCGGTCGGTCAGCCCGTGACGGATACTTTCGTCGACGCGAGACAACCAGTCGATATCGTCGTGGCAGATCGCAATCCACGACATATCGGGCACACAGCGGAGCACGTCGAGGATGTCCGTCTCGGGCAGGTCGTCACCCTCGTCGAGGACCACGACGGTCGGCTCGGTCACGCGCTCCTGGAGTGTCGCAATGAGTTCGTCACGAGGCGTGGTCTTCGACGGGTCGGAACCCGGGAGTTCGCGGAGAATTGAGCGGACGATCGTTGCCAGCCCCGTCGACGGCGGTGACGAGCAGGTGTGGCCCACTGTCGAGTTCGATTAGGACGATGTCACCCACGCTAGGGCAGGTCATGCCGACCCACCCCTTCGTGGCCGGGCGGCTGCGGGCCTGCATGAACGAGGGTCTTCAGAGCCCGCTCCACAGCGATGGAATGGGTTCTGGTTCAAGTCCTCGAAGCACCCCACACCCCCTTCGATTCCCCCAGTTCTTCCCGAGGCTCCGAAGCCCGCTTACCGGGCCGCTGGGTGATATATTCTGTTCCTAACGCGAATCGTAACTTACAATGATAGTTCTCACATATTCCGGTATTGCCAGCACAAAGTAGGCCACTTTGTACTGGGGAATTGTCAGAGGCACACGCTGTGGTCTGCCGCCGCGTTCGGCGGTGGGCCATCCCACGGATCGAACTGTGAAAGACGCCCCAATAGCAATGATTATGTACAAAGACTGTAGTTATTACCGTAGGGTACCAGTCGGTGATCACCTACCCAGTGACCGTGTGCCTCTGACAGCATCGACCGACTGTGTCCCGGTATTCCGTCGCTTTTCGATGTCGCTGTGTTAGCTGTAGAGACATTACTTCTCACCTCCGTCAGCGACGGAACGGGGCGGTCACAAAGGTCAGCGAGTGTGTCTGCCTGCCGTTGGAGTAGCCGTGTGCCAGCGTCAGTCAGTGTGTACACGTTCGTGCGAGCATCGCCGTCGTCAGTGATGACGGTCCCATCGACGGTTTCTGCAACGGCTACAGCCTGTGCCTCGCCTGGGTCGAGTCGTTCCAGAAAGGTCGCTACCACTCTGGGCTTGTGGCGACAGTTCAGTAACGGGAATACCCGCTTCAAGCACGGTTAGTGCGTTTGCTAGATAGGAGTGGGTTTCAACTTACCGAAATCAACTCTCAGCACACATACATATGGACCGCAGTGTCGGTAAGCTCAGTTTTTCATCTCTTGTTGAATATGCATATCTACCTGTCTGAAAAGGAGGAGTGCGGTGAGAAGTCCAGCCAAAACAGTCCCGACTGTTCCGAGTAATCCTTCCGTCCCGAGAATGACTAGCAAAACCGCCCCCACGATGGCAGTTTGTACGAACCAAATAACAGCTCGAAGATACCATGATACGTAGCCGTGGAACCAAGATCCACTTCTAGAAGTCATAATAGCGGTGGGTACTCCGCAGAATAAATATTTTCTTGACACTCGGTTTTCGTCGTAACAGCGCTAATATCCGCTTTGTACTGACCGTCCCGGTCACGAACTACTCACCCAAGGCCTACCTCTCTTCCTTGGCGTCGGCGGTGAAGGCGCGGCCCACTACTGGGACAGCTATGAGTTCGCCGTTGCCGTTGTCGCGACCGACGGCGACGCCGAGAAAGTCCCACTTGCCGAGACGCCGTTTGAAACACTCGCACAGTGGTGTGAGTACACGAACAACGAACGCGGCTGGGATATCGGCCCAAACGTCGGTGGGTCGCTCGTTGACGATATCGCTCGGGGGCTGACGGCATGAGTAAGACCGTTCGCTGTACGGTCAAGAACCGTCAGCGTGTCCGGCGTGCCGCTCGTGCGCTCCGGGAGGCTGTGCCGACCGTGCTGGTCGAAACGACGCCGCCGGTGCGCTCGAAACACGACGCCTGGACGGTTGACGCCGTCCTCCAAGACACCGAGGGCGTCCCGCCCGATGTCCTCCGGGAACTGGCGCTTGCGGACCTAACGCTGCAGGCGACGCCCACCCAGACTGAGCACCAACACGTCGTGGCGATGGCCTGAGCGAGACGGCGATGCCTCTATCTTTTTTGCTGAGTTGCGTGCGTACTTTGCATGGGTTGCGGTGGTTCCTGATTCCATCTGCTGACTGACCGCGACCCCGCACCAGGTCCTGTTAGTGGCAGGCCCCACGATGGCGCGAGTGTGTACTCATAGCTGACGAGCGAGCTCTACTTAAACACCATTTGGACTTCCGGGGGAGGGCTCGCTAACCAACACGCGGTGGCAACAGCGGCCAACTGTTGGTTAGTTAGAGACCGTCATGGCCCACATCCTTCCGTATATATCGGTCAGTACAGATTGTTCACTAACGGGTGACAAATCGATTATGGGGCCGATACAAGTTTACCACACGCCGTGCCAGCGACCGTACGCGATAGCGGCAAGGATGCCGGCGACACCAACGCCGAGGTACGTCCCGATAACCCAGAATGCCGCGAGGACGAGACCCCAGAGGCCTGCAACGACACCAGCGTGTTCGAGATCGTCGATACGGCCAGCCGCGTACGCTGAGCCGAAGGCGACCGTCAGTAGCAGGCCGAAGATTGGCTGGATTGCGTACAGGAACGCCCACGCGAGGATGGAGAACGCGACAATCCCCGCGAGTCCGTCGTAGAGGTTCAGAACATCGGCGGGGACACGTGATTCCGACGTAGCCATACGAAATCGTACAACTCCCTGTTGGAAAACTGTTTAGGAACACGCTATCATCGGTCTCAATAGTCTCAGTCTCACCTTGTGAGTCTTTGAAGGTTAGCCATAGCGAGTAATCAATCGGAATGTCATTACTTTCCGTATTCTCTCTAATATTCCTAACAATCTCACGTGAGAACCCTAAATGTTTCATCACGGAACTCATCATTCACCTCGCTTCGATAAGCGACTGAAAGGGTTTCGCTATGCTGCTCTTCCGGTACCAAACGCTGTTTGAATTCTTCCGACCAAACCTCAGTTTCATAAGTGAATGCATCTGTCGTGGGTTCAACAGACGAATGGACGGTTAATTTGTACGCGTCATTTGCGCCACTGTTCTCCACTTCTAAACTGAGGTCGTCATCGGTGTTCAATCCCCATTCAACATGGAGTTGTGGGGGAAATCCGTGAAATCTCTTGGATCTTTTCTTCCCTTTCCATGATCTTCTGTTGGTTCTCTAAAATATCGTTCTGCCGCTGGTAGATATATAAAAACACTGACAGAAAAAGCGACCCTACAGTGTGAATTCCATCTAATGGGTTAACTGCCCAATCAGGACTCAGCCAGTAGGCCGCAAGCACCGATAACACTACAACACCCCCAAGCACCCCTAACGGCCACCATTCTGGCGCCCATTCGTTTAGCGCTGCCATGAGATTGAACCGGACGTAGGTTTGAGGCAGCGTTTGATTAATCATACGGAGAGGTGGTGATGGAAAGGGTCTCACAATCGAGCACCTGTGTCCTCCGTGCTGTGTATGCCTTCCCTCCTTGATGACGTTCTTCGACCAACACGAGCCGCTTCTTTAAAAGTGGCCGACAGAGGATTTCGTCAGGCGGGAATCCAGTTTCAGAGCTGACGCAGTGGTATTCTGGAGGCCCTGCCTCAGCGAATTATGGGGCAGTCAGCACTCACGGAGACCGGATCGGGCTCGGAACAGACCACAAAGGAGCAGAACTCGTTTGAATTCGTCGAATATCTCAAAGAGCATCTTTCGGCGGCGACCAAACGGGGTTTCGCTCTGTCGCCTTCGGGCGGAAAAACAGTTCGAGGCAATTCTACAACTCGCTGGACCGCCTCGATTCATTTTCAGAGCGTCTGGAGGGGGTTATCCTCCACAACAAAGACTACACAGAGATTATCGACCAGTACGGTGATGGGGCAGACACACTCATCTACATGGACCCGCCGTATAAGCGTGGAACTGAACGGTACGACTGGGTGGATTTCGACCCGGGGCGGTTCAACAATTGGTGTGTGAAACTGGGTGAGAGCGAAGATATCTACTCCGCCCAATGGATGATCTCGTCGGCATCAGTCCCTCTTTCAATTCAGTGCTACCCGACTGTTGAGACAGACGTTATACACCAGATCGGAGGAGATGAACAGGTCACAGAAAGCTCACGATGAGCTACCATCCCGATGAAGTAGTTCGGTTCCGTGGAGGCCAACAGACGATGGACGATTGGTAGGAGGACTCATCAACAGACTATCCACACTGGTTAGAGCCCGAACTAACGACACAAACTAAAACAATGCAAGAACGCCTAATTGAAGCCTTGGAAAGTAGCTCATACATTGAGGAAGACCAAGTTTCTAAACCACGGCTACTGGTCTACCTGATGGGACCCTACAAGTCTCACCCCCCATATGAGTCGGCCCATCCGGAGCGTGATGCTGCCACTTCGCGAGAGACGCTTGACGAGGCACTCGAAGGACTACAGGAAAGTGAGTTTGATGCTGACGAAGCGCTTTGGCTGCTGATTGAATTCAGGCGGAAACTCCGCTCAGAACGCGGTGTCAACGCATTTCTTGCGACAGACCCGGAAATCCCACTGCACGAGATGGACGCTGCTACTCAAAATATCGAATACACAAAAGCGTCAGTCGTGACGATTTTCATTGCCCCTGCAATGGGTGACAACCTCGGTGTAGGTATTGAGATCGGGTCTGTCTGTGAACATTTGCCCGAACAGGAACTAATGGAGAGAGTTCTTTTCCTAGGCGAGGAAAACGTTGAAAGTTCCATGATCGACGCCGTCTCGGATAGATGGCATGTGACTGCCGACGAGTTCGAGAATTTCGACGGACTCTACCAAGCAGTCAAAGCCCACATTCGGACTGTCGCGTGATTGTCTCTCTGGCACCTGTAGCGTTTTTCGGTATTAGGAGCCGTCAGGCTTGGCTGAGCACCGGAGTAAAAATATTTAATGTGGCTCGGATACAACAATAAGATACATGAGCAATCCTGAGCGCACTGGAATACCAGATGGTGGCGTGTTAGAACCTGACAGGGAAGAGGATGATGGGGGAGATGATGACGAATTCGAGTTGGACGTTGACCTCCCCGAAGACAGTATCTTCGACCTTGAGGACTACCTCAAGATGTACGAGGTCGCCTCTAAACCGAAGCAATTCCGGATCATGAACGCATTAGCCGAGGACAACGAACTCAGCACCAGCGAACTATCGATGGTTCTCGGTGAAGAGGGCAATGATCTCCACTATCCGCTTCGAACGCTGAAAGAAGTTGGACTGATTAAGAACAGACGAAACCCCAACACGGGGACAAAAGAGACATACTCGTACTACGAGCTTACGGACATGGGGCGGGTGGTGCTCACTGAAGGTATCCGAGAGGGGGTCAGGATACTGGCACGCGAAGAAGCGGCATTAGAAGACAAGTACAGCAAATAAAACATACTCTTCCGATCAATTAGTATATCGGCCTCAAGCGAGAGAACATTTGTTGTCAGAGGCAGCCCCCTCTTCGCGGTATTCATACGGTCGGTATCAACCGCCATCATTCACCACCCCGACGCCCACCCTGAATTCGAGAAATTTTTCGAGATTCCACTGGTCGTAGCATCCGATTCTTGTAAGGCCGGATTCACTAACGGAGAATGGCAAGGCGGCTACGATCCGGAGGAAAACGAGGCCGTTGGAGAAACGAACTGTCAAATTCTTGATGACAATATGTACGTCCCGGTTCAGCACGGCTCAGCCAAACTCTGGGAGCAACAGAAGAAGAGCTTCAAGGCCCTTCTGGACACCAACTGGGAGAAAACCGCTGAGGAAGATTTCGAGGGAATATACAGTGAATGCAATGTCCTCGAACAAGAGGTTAATGAACTACTAGATCACGGACAAAAAGACGAAATTTGTTCGAATTGGGACCCCGACCAAAATCTACTCCGATTGGTCCGGAATGCGACCCAGGAAGTTGATCATCTGGACCTGACTGAGTTCAACGAAGCAAGCGAATATTATGCTGCGATAACAAAATACGACGCTGATGGGTTTGGTGAGGAAAGCGCAAAGACGAAACTGAAGGGGGTGAAATCCCTTTCTTCGAAACTGACAAGTTACACAGACCGAGACGACATTCGAGGGATCGAAAGGAGAGCTCAAGCAGACCACGAACCAGTACTATTCAAACTGGGAGGCGGGGGTCCGGTGGCAAAGAGATCAACGTCAACACGTTGGAAGATATCTTTGAACTCCCCTGCTTCCGGAACATGGTCGAGGACCTTCGAGTCGAAAATGGTGGGCCAGTCAGGAAGGACCTCTACAACTTTGTGGCGATGGTTATGTGGCTACAAGGTTACCACCAAATATCTCATGAAAATATGAAACGAGCAGTCGTTGATAACATCGCAAATCTCTTCGAAAAGAAGTGGGATTGGTACGACCCAGACGAGACCAGCTATCAGGTTGCTTATGAAATCGACCACGGGACTATCGACGGTGGAGATGCCCTCCCGATGGGGTGCGATAACGACGTTATGAAACGGCACTGTATCGGCAAAGAAAATTGCCCCTATTCGATCTACCAGAGTCTTCCGTTCCCTCAAGAGATGTACGACCTGCTTGATGACCTGCAAGGCGAAGCTGAAATATAGAGCCTAGATTTCTCTTTCGAGTCCAATTGGTAGTGACAGTTCAGTAGTCTCCACCCTCCCTCTATCAGCATCCATTTCCACAAAGGAATACTCGAAATAGTCGTACCCATTTAGCAGATTTTGGTGAGAGTCTTCGTGCCTGTTGGACTAGGACAGTAGAATACTATCAAGAATAAAACAGTTTATCCAAACTATGACTCTAGTGACTGTATCTTCGGAAATTCGGGGAGTGCAGTCAGCTAACACCAGAATTGTGTTATAGACTGGATCAAGGATGGGCCATACAGACCGAAACTGCCGAATTTATCCGAATGCAGCCATTTAAGTACGATTTTCTAATCTGACTGCGTGAACTAGCAATAGTATCTTCCTAATCCGCCGAAATCCTGACGAGTGCAGCCATTTGTGGCCGGTTTTCGTTCATCATCCCTTCTTGAACTGCCAGTATCGCTTCTACCTGCTGAAATCAGACGAGTGCAGCCATCTGACGGCTTTTGAGGAGTCTGGTTGGGGGTCGGAAAAAGTTTCAGCCACGGTTATGGGGTTAGAATAGAGTTGCAGCCATTTAATTTGTTCTTAGGCAGTTACAGCCAATATACACCCTCCGATTTTGTCCAAAGAGAGAGGGGGGTGTAGCGGGTGTAGGGGAGGTGAAGCCAAGAGGCGCTTGGCAGCGGGCTTCAGACGGCAGCCAGCCGTGGACCACCCAGGCGGGATTACTATCAGAATGACTAGATAGGCGAGACGCCTGTGTCGGGAGAGTGGACCACAGTGACACAGGAGTGTAACGGCGAGTGTAGCAAGGGATGGGCAAGCGAGGATGCCGTGGTGGGATGGACCTCGATACGAAGACGTCGGTGGGGAGATCCGCTTGGGCAACAGTGGGGGGACAGACGGCGGGAACAGTACAGCAGGGAGATTACTCAGGGACGCGAATGTATATGTATTCTAACACTGGGTCTGGCCGCGGCTATATGCCGACGACATCGACGGTTGGCTGGTGGGGAGATCGGCCCTGGAAGGACGCCTTCAGGACAGGCATGGCAACTCACCTCGACACCCCTACTACGACTGCGGGGGACAGACCGGAGATGTACCCCTCGAAAGCCCGCGGTCGCTCGCGGTCCCTGCGCGACATATCATCGGTCGCTGCGCTCCCTCGATAGGGGTCGCGCAGCGGACGCCCGCACCGACCGCACGCGAGGCGACCGCCCCCTTTCAGTCCACCCGCCGCAACAGCGACCGCCCCCTTTCAGTCCACCCGCCGCAACAGCGACCGCGACCACAAACAGCCCAGCACAACAGACATGTCCGTTACTGACACTCCCGAATCGGCGGCACAGCACGACTCCGAGACTGCCCTTGGGTCGGCCCCGGCGCTGCGGTCGCCAACGAAGGTCGTATCGTTTGTCGAACAAGTTCTCGTTGAGCTTCACCACGAAGCGCTGGCTGCTCGATATGTGACCGACATAGGGCAGGAAGGGGGAAAGACAATTTGGTGTCGGGTCAAGCACACGCAACTGGACGTCGACGCGGAGTATGTTCAGATTCGGGACGATCCACGAGTAGGTGTTGGCGTCGAACCGTGTTCGCAGGCGACGGTTCGAGAACGGCTGTGCCAGTGTCTTGACCACGACCGGTCTGGACATGTTGATGTCCGGCCACTGACCGGCATACAACTGAGTGAGGACTGATCGTAGTTCAGGCCTGTTCTCGCATTGGCAAGTCGAGATCGCCGAGAGCAGCGTACTGGCGAAGGACACAGAGATGCGGACAGATGGTTGTCGCCCGGAAGACCGCGCAGCTGCACCAGCCAGCGTGGATCCCGTTGGGATGTTCTGCCAGTGAGCAATTCACGGGACAGTCGTCGTCGACGGAGACAAGGAACAGTCCGGACGACCGCCTTCCGTTACATCGACATCGGCATCGAGCGCAGCGTTCCACGTTGCTGACCGGTCGTCACGAATCTGTCCTGAACTGCTGTTTCCTGAATCTGGACGCCTACGTTATCCAAGGCGACTCACTGACTGTTGAGTTCCAGCGAGCGTGGCAAACCTCGTACTCTGCGTTGGGTGGCAGCGTTCGCGAGCTATACGACGCGGAAGTCTCTGAACTTCGTGAGTGGATGACCAACGCCTTCGAGAATACGGTTGAGGACGGCACCCAGCTCAGTCCGGGGCAGCAAACAGATACGCGCTCGGAGGATCGAACACCTCCAGTTACGACGTCCGTCCCGAGTGAACAGGCCAGTCTGGGTGTGTTCGAGAGCAGCGATTAGCGGCTGTTTTGTGCCCCCCAGTCGGGTGAGGGACGTTCCAGCGAGAGCGTCCTGAGAAGAACCATGTCAAACGTAACAGACGAAGATCCAGACTCCGTTGAGAAAGTAGAACGAACAGATGTCGGCTGTAGCATGGAGGCTCGGCTGAAACGAGGAACTGGGACACGAGACGAAGACACTGTGACGATCAAGGCGAAGGGTGAGACTGCTGAGGAGACGATTGCAGAGTTCCACACGCTCCTAGAAGAGCATGAGCAGGATATCAGTGGCCGACTTCGGGATATTCAGCCCAAACGAGACGAGTAACGTCCTGCAATACTACATTTTTGCGTTTGTCGACAAATAATCACTTGTCAGGTTTCCGTGGTCGCAGGTACCCCAGAATGGGCCAACTCGTCTGATTGGTTACTCATACTCACTCTGTCGTGTATTGAATCAAGGTAGAGAATCAACCGAGGTTGACGTTGATTGCCTTGGTTTGGGTAAACTCGTCGATAGCTTCCATGGCGTTCTCGCGGCCGGAACCGGACTGCTTGTAGCCGCCAAAGGGCTGGCCGGCAGAAACGTCGTTGTAGTGGTTTACCCAAACGACGCCCGCTTCGAGGCGTCGCGCGGTTCGGAGCGCCTTCGTGATATCATTTGCAATGACACCGGCGGCCAGTCCGTAGTCGACGTCGTTGGCCTGTGCAACCACGTCGTCCTCATCACTCCAAGAGAACGTCTCCATGACGGGGCCAAAGATTTCCTCCTGAACCGATGGGTGGTCGTGGTCGATGTCGTCGATGACGGTTGGTTCGTAGAACGCACCGTCGGCGAGCGACTCGTCGTCGGGCTTGTGGCCGCCTGTTCGGATGGTCGCACCGCTTTTGCGGGCGGCCTCGACGAACTCGTTGGTTCGTTCGACCTGCTCATCGGAGACTTTCGGTCCCATATCTGTCTCTTCGAGTAGCGGGTCACCGACAGCCATGCTCGCTGCGGCGTTAGTGAACGCCTCGAGGAATTGCTCTTCGATGTCCTCGTGGACGAACAACCGGGAACCGGCAGCACAGCACTCACCTTTGTTGAAGAAGATGGCCATCATCGCTGCCTCGATCGCCTCTTCGAGGTTGGCGTCCGGATAGACGATGATGGGGCTTTTCCCGCCTAGTTCGAGCGTTGTCTTCTTGATGTCCTCCGCGGAGCTTCGGATAATCTCTTTGCCGACTTCCGTCGACCCCGTAAAAGAAATTTTGGGCACGTCTTCATGTGTTGAGAGCGGTTCGCCGGCATCTTCACCGTAGCCAGTGACAACGTTGATGACACCGTCAGGAACCGTATCGTCGACGAGTTCCATCAGCTTCAGAATCGACAGCGGCGTCTCCTCGGACGGTTTGAGGACCACCGTGTTACCGGCGGCGATGGCAGGGCCAAGTTTCCAGACCGCAATGAGCAGCGGGAAGTTCCATGGGACGATTGCGCCGACAACGCCGTACGGTTCCTTGACCGTGAGAACCTGTTTCTCACGATTAAACAGGTCGTTCGTCTGGCGCGTCTCGCCATTGACGTTGCGGGCCGCGGCAGCGTAATAAGTGAGGTGGTCGATGACCAGCCCCATGTCACCCATCGCTTCGGTAATCGTCTTCCCAGTGTCGAGTACTTCAAGGGTCGCGAGCATCTCCTGATTCTCTTCAACAGCTCGTGCCATATCTGAGAGGACTCGCTGGCGCTCACCCGGTGATGCGTCCTTCCAACCTTCGTCGAACGCTTTCTGTGCCGCCTCAACAGCGGTGTCAATGTCGGTGGGGTTGCCTGCTGGTACCTCACCGAGCACTTCACCCGTTGTCGGGTCCCTAGTCTCGATTCTGTCATGGCTGTCGCCACTGATGAACTCACCACCAATGTAATGGTCGAGGTCGTCCGGGACCGCGTCTGAAGCGGCCTCCCGGTGACGTTGTTTGATTTCACTATTCGTCTCTGCGGAATCGTCACTGGCTGTACTCATGATGGACCAGTGTCACAATTTAACATGAGACAGTAAATAGTTAACTGTGAGCACATTATACTTCAATATCAAAATGGCGTAGAAATGAGACTATCATATTATGATCTCACTGGGTGTATTGTATAATTATCGCGCCCATGACGACATATGGTATTTTAATTTACATTGAAAGTCGGAAAACGTCGTTAAATGCCTTCTCACCGATATTTGGCGAGAATCCGATAGTTTACTATTTGGATAATTCTGCATATAGCATAGTTGGAGAACATTTATTGCGATTGCCGACCGTAAAAAGAGATAACATAATACAATGATCAACGGGAACGATTTCGAGTTCGATCTTTCACCCCGCGATGTGGCTATACTTAAGGCGAGGGTTAAATATCCCGAGAAGTCTGCCAGTAAACTTCGAGATATCTTAGAAGAGGAGTTTGATATCTCACTTTCACACAATCGAGTGAACGAAATTCTAAATGAGATGCGCGACGAGGATGTGTTTTCGATGCGTGCAATCCCGAACCAGAACATCTTCGAGTACTACCTTTTTCAGGTTGCTTTTCATTATTCGAATTTTGATGAGAATTGGGAGAGGTGCTACAAGCGGTTGCTTGACGACCCACACGTAATATTCTTCGCCAGCGCTGACGACTACCACGAGTGGCAGTTCGTCGCACAGTTTGCCTCACCAGAGCAGAGTGAGGCGTGGCGTCACGACTTCGTTAAGGAATTCGGTGACTTCATCGCGCAGATCGACAAGACGGCGCTCCCGGCAGTCCACAAATTCGAAACGGCGGCAGCCATCTTTAATGACTTGCTACGTGACATGGGAGGTGAGGAGTATCTTGGGGATGTAGAGCAGGACCCTAGCGAGCAGGAAGAGACTGACCGGGTCTCGGTAAACCAGTGAAACGCTTATTCTGGTTGCTTACCGAGTGTGTGTAAGGACACCACTGTATCCCATGTGTCAGCGGGATTAGAATGGCATCACATACAGAGACAGATTCCGCGCGAATTAAAGACCGGCACGCAGCACTTGCTGATTCGTTGCTCCCGTCGGGGCCGCTCAAACACTTTGTCGGTGGCGAGTGGATTACTGGAAGCGGCGACAACACGTTTGAATCGATCAATCCGACCACGGGTGAAGCGCTCGTGCGGGTCTACGAGGGAACCAAAGAGGACATTGACCGGGCGGTCAACGCTGCCTGGGAGGCTTACGAACAGCGGTGGGCAGGGGCCACGCCGGCGGAGCGACAGCAGGTACTCCATATGCTGGCCGACCGACTCGAGGCGCGTGCAGAGGACTTTGCACGTCTCGAGGTTCTAGACAACGGAAAGCCGATTATAGAGGCCCGTGAGGATATCGAACTCGCCGTCGATCATCTCCGATATTTCGCCGGCGCTGCCCGAAATATCGAAGGCAAAACCGTCCCGAACGGTGAGTTGCACGTTCAGACACGCCGAGAACCGTACGGTGTCGTTGGACAGATCGTGCCGTGGAACTTCCCGCTGTTACTGGCCATCTGGAAACTCGCGCCGGCACTTGCCGCCGGCAATACGGTTGTACTTAAACCAGCCGAGCAGACCCCTGCCTCCCTGCTGACGTACATGCGCGAAGTCGAGGACATGTTACCCGATGGCGTGGTCAACGTTGTCACGGGGTCCGGCCCGGCGACCGGTGCGCCCCTAGTATCTCACGAACGGGTCCCGAAGGTAGCCTTCACCGGATCGACCGAAGTGGGACAAGGCGTGATGAAAGCCGCCGCGAACACGATTAGTGATATCACACTCGAACTGGGCGGCAAGAGTCCGCTCATCGTCGCACCAGACGCAGCCCCGACTGACGCAGCGGAGATAGCTGTCGATGCGATGTTCTTCAACAGTGGCGAGTGCTGTAGTGCTGGGACTCGGCTGTTCGTCCATGAGAGCAGCGCGGACGAGTTCGTTGACGCGTTTCTCGATGCCATCGGACAGCTCCGGATGGGTGACCCGCTCAACGAGGCCACCGATATCGGTCCACAGGTCAGCCGTACGGAAGTCGAGAAGACACTCCATTACATCGGCCTGGCAAGAGATTCCGATGCAGACATTCTTCGGGGCGGCGGAACCGCTGAAGAGGGAATCCTAGCCGAGGGGTGTTTCGTCGAACCGACCGTCATCGCTGACATCGATGCCGACAACACAGTCGCGACACAGGAGATTTTCGGACCCGTCGAGGTTCTGCTCGAATGGGACGACTACGACGAGATGGTCGCACGCGCGAACAACGTCGATTATGGCCTGGCTGCCGGTGTGGTGACTGATGACCTTTCCTTTGCTCACCGCATCGCAGCGGACATCAAGGCCGGCAACATCTGGGTCAACACGTTCAATCGTCTGCCTGCCGGCCAGCCATTCGGTGGCTACAAACAATCTGGCATCGGCCGAGAAGGTGCGATGGAGACACTCTGGGAGTACACCCAGACGAAATCGATAACGATGGATCTGGGCGAAAATCAGTAGCCGCTGAGGTTGAATTCGCCCATCTGCGTGTAGGTCGTAATACCCGAGGCGTGTGGAACTTCGTCAGTTGGGGCCTCCATCAGAAGCCAGAAGAGGACTTCCTCATCTTGGATCGGTTCGTCGTCGACGTACTGCGCGGGGTGGTAGAAGCCAAGTTCTGCCTGCACGTCGTCGATAACGCGCAACGCCTCCCCGATTTCATCCTCTTTAGGCCGGACAACCACGACTTCCTTCAGGTTATCCAGCGGGATGTCAATAGTCTCCGGTCCGTCTGGGTTCGTAAACCGGAGTAAGTGCTCTTCACTTACATCGTTACTGTCGAGGTAGAACTCGCTTTCGGGGATCTGCCACTCATTGCCGTCGAAGAGTTTCGTTTCGACACCGTCTGTGGTTCCGGGCGTCGGTTTGGTCAACCAGTTTTCTAGATAGTACTGCGCCGGGCCGTCGTTTTCGCGCTCGCGGTACTCGTAGAACTCGTTAACGTAGCCAGGGCCATGCCGTTGGAACACCGGCATGAAGACGCCGTCCTCGTAGAACTGGTAGTTGATGTAGTAGTTGTATGGTGCGAAGCGGTGGCCGGAGTGGAAGTCACGAGCGTTCTGGACGGCTCCAGTGTGATAGTGGGTGCGAATGTTGAATCCACCCGGACGGCTCTGCGTCGAGGGATACTCGGTCTTTCCGAGGATTCCGGGGCCCCCGAGGCTGAGGCTGTGGATGTCCCAGTAGAGGAGTTCACCGCTGATGGTCGGTTCATTGTCCGGGAACATCCACTCACGGGTATTTCGACCGTTGCGCTTGGGCATGTCATAACAGGTTGAGGTACTGAACGGCGCGGTCAACGAGAAAACCGGCTTGCCGTTAAAGTCCGCGCTCACCTCCGCACCTACCGTCCGAGGTCCGCTCCAGTTTATCGACCAGCCGTTCTGTTCGAACTCGTTCGGCGGCTCTTCGATGCGGTGGTAACCGTTGGGGGCCGTAATCTGTGGCCGTTGCATCATCGGCGGTTCCGGAACTTCGCCCAACACAGATTCGCCTACGGTCCCGGTGTTCTGGGCTATCCTGTATGCCGGGTGCTCAGCGAAGTCGTTTACTATGTGAACGTCAAGCAACTCGGCTTCCTCGCCAGTTACGTCCATGAAGCCGCTGACAACCTTGAGCTCACCCTCGTCCATCACGAAGTACGCAAGGTTGGAGACTTCACCGTGGGCGTAGTCGCCGTAGCTGGTGATTATTTCGGCGGCCTTGACCATCGGGTACCACTCCTTCCCTTCGAGATGTTGCCAGATTTCCTCTTTCTCCAGCATCTTCTCGTGGCGCGACCGCTGGGTCTCGTCCCAGTCGCCTCTGGTCCAGGTCACATCGGTCGGTTCGTTGATTTTCAGGGCGACAAGTTCGTCGGTTACCCGATGGACGAGTCCGTAAGCAACCTGTCGGTTCTTTGCAGTTACCTCAAACGGCGTGTCGTCGGGACCCCCGTTGACGGTCATCCCCGTGGTTCCTTGCACGCTAACGGCATCTAGCCGGTTGGTCAAGGGATCGTACGCCTCGAAGGACGCGACCCAGTCGCTGGCAACGTCGTTGACCCCTGGGTCGGAGACGAGCGCCTCGACAGCCTGGCGCTTCCGGTATGCCCACAAGTCCTCGAACCCGAAGTCACTCACGTCGCGGGGACCGATTCGCCGCGCGGACCTGATCCGATCATCTGGTTCAGGCGGCTCGGAGGGTTCATCATCGGTATCGTCCGTGGTCTGGCTTGATACTGATGCCTCCGTGGGCGTGCCGTCGTTACCGTCATCGCTCAAGCTACACCCAGCGAGTGAGACACCCGTTACGACACTCATCGCGGAAATAAATTTCCGGCGGCTCGACTGTCTAATTTTATCATGGAGTTCTTCGCCTGTCATAGTCTAGCACATTATGGTATTAGCTGTCACTTATATATTGGGGTGATACTAATACCTCCGCTCTCATGCTAGTGTTGACCAGACAGACAGGATCTTGCGGCTCTTTTTGCCGCCAGTATCCCTAATCTTGGCATGCGACCTCAGTTTCAGAGGGTGATCTCGCTACTCGGGCGAAGATACGACTGTCTGAAACTAGATTTTGTCGACAAGTACGCTACATAGTGGCAAAAGCTCGAAAAATCAAGTTCACACTCTAATACAGAGCATCAATATCTTCTCAGAGTATAATTCACTCACCATAACCTATATTGGGGTACTCTCGTTTGTGCACACTGTTGACAATGACAGGTCCATACAACCGACGAACACTGCTTCGGACCGTGGGGATCACAGTTGCTGGTACTATTGCCGGTTGTAGGGGCGATAGCTCGACGAGTAGTAACACGGACGAAGCCAGTGATGATACAGCGTCGCCGGAGCCAACATCCGCCGATACGCACGCTGAGTCGAACGATGCTCCGTCCATCGATGAGTTCCTCTCTCAGACTGACAACTACGACGGGATCACCGATGAGACTGGCACCGGGTCCGTCACGGTCGACGTCGGTGTCGAGGCAAATGGAGCGTACTACGGCTTCAACCCAGCAGCAATCCGTATCGACTCCGGCACGACGGTCACATGGGAGTGGACCGGTCAGGGTGGCGTGCACAACGTCGAGGCACGGCACGGTGCCGACTTTGAGAGCGAGCAGAAGTCGTCGACTGGCGAAACGTACACACAGACCCTCGAGGAACCCGAGATGGTCCTATACGTTTGTGTTCCCCACGAAGGAGTCGGAATGAAAGGCGCCATCGTCGTCGAGTAGACCCTACTCTCCCTGAGGGCGACCCAAGGACGTCGACACTGGCGCTTCAGACCGTGACGGGGCCATTCCAGTGAATGAGTTGTTCGCCCGAAACAACTACTCGGTAAGCGTGCAAATTCAGCGGAATCAGAATGTCAGAACATACCTATATTTATATTGACTGCTTAGGTCTGGCGGAGGTTCACCTATGGACCGATTTACCGACGAGACAGCGCTCATCACCGGAGGCGGATCAGGAATTGGACGTGCAACAGCCGAGCGCCTCGCCAGCGAAGGTGCGAACGTCGTGGTTTCTGATATCGACGACGATAGAGGGGAGGACGTGGTCGCATCCATCGAGGCCGACGGTACAGAGGGTATCTGGGCAGAGTGTCTCATGTGCGGAGACGTCGTTGCGCCGGAGTAGTCCTGATGTTCGTCCTGCGTATCCTCCTGATTGTGATAACTAATATCATGGAGATTTTAGATATCTGAGTTGGCTAGTCTACTCGCCGGAGATGATGTCGTTCGCTTCGTCACGGGTTCGCTTTGCAGCCTCTTGTGTGTAGCCTTCGTGTGTTGTCTCGATAGACTTGTGCCGCAGTATGTCTTGAGCCAGCTGTGGATTCTCGCGATAGATTTCTCGCCCGAGGCCACGGCGAACCCCCGTGTGGTTTCAGCGGTTCCTCGAAGTCATACTTAGACTACTCACAGAGATCGGCAGGGATGTTACGGGCTGACTGGGTTGTGATCGATGGCGTCGGGTCCATAGCTTTGGCCGCGTTATTGAGTCTGGGGAACACTGCCTCATCCTCGTCAGGCTCTCGGAGTCGCTTCCAGCGCCGGAGTGGGCGAAGTGCATCGTCAAGGATCGGCGCAGACTCACGAGTGCGATCCTTTCCGAGCACCTGCATCGTGCCAGCATCGAGGTTAACGTGACGCCACCGCAGGCCGCTCCGTTCCTCATCGTCAGAGACGGCGACGAGTTCCGCACTAGGGGCTCCGGAGTAGGCGAGCAAGAAGACGAGTGCGGCGAGACTCAGGTGTCGGAGCCACGGAAGAATGGTAGCGAGGACACAGTCAAGTATTCGTCCAGCTGCTCAATACAGTAAAAACAAATATGCTATGATTCGCTTTGAATTTCCTGATAGAGGTCTGCAACAACGGTTGAACCGTTGTGGGCATCTACATAGCTCTGAATAGTCGCCAGCCCATGCTTGCGCTCTTCTGTAGTGCTGCGTTCATCCTTACTGGTAAATGCGGTCTCAAGAACTCCTCTCAGTTCAGACTTGAACTCAGACTGTTTCGTTGTAAACTGAATCGGAGGTGGCTCTATAGTGACCAGATCTGGCTCCGGTATAGATATAGACACATGATCTGCCGTCCCGAGTGTAAAACCAGTCTCACGACCGGTTGCAACGGTATCATACAATAAGACGACTTCTCGGAGAGATGGATACAGTTCATGTGTCGTCCGGTCCAGTTCAATCATTAGGACAATGTCGTCTGGATTCGAAACATCTGACCAATCGTAACTAACCGCAGTGCAATTACAGTGTATCATGTGGTTGGATCGGGCATTGGACCGGAGGGTTGTGGCTGGTCGCCTATGTTTACGGAAGGCCAATTTCAGTTGATATTCACGTTTCGTTGGTCAGCGAGCGTCAAACTGCTATTAAATTATGTCAGACTGCCAATTTCCTGAATCAATGATGGCATCAATTATTTCAGGATATTGCTCCTGTTTGAATTTGATTCGTGCATCAAGCGATGTCCGTCTAATACGCTGCCGATCATCGTCCTTGGGAGCTAATCCAGCGGAATCAGCCAACTCGATGGCGATGAGTGAAAAGTCATCGAATCCGTCCTCCATCTGCCATCCAAGATCGTTGTCGATAGTCGCATATTGGTCGGCGGCAAGGGAATAAGCTTCTTAATAGTTGTCAAAATCAGCTACGAGTCGGAAGTCACCGATAATCTCGTGACCCAATCCAATCTCCGCGGGATCATCATAAAGAGCATCTCTGGCATCGGCCATGATAGCAACTCCTTGTTCACAGTGACGCTGGCATCGGTCGTCACACTCAGCTAACCGGAAACAGAGGCTACCAAGAAGGAATTCTCTCACTGCCTGTGCAAAAAATAATTTATTTGCAGTCGACGCATCCGGTTGGCGATTTTCATCGGGCAACCGAAGCGACTCTACCATTCCAATCCGCGCCGCTGCCACATAAAAAGAGCCAGCTGTTTCAAGCGCGTCTAATTCTCGGGATTGACGTGCGACTCGGCTGTACTCTCCATAGGCTGAAGACAACTGACTACCAACATTGTCGCTATCGTCTTCCGTTTTATCAATACCAGTCATGTGCGGTGGATAGAACCTCCATGGTCATCTGAGTGAATAGGCGTATCTAAATCTCCTCTTGGACCGAGGAACTCGCTGTTATTAGTGCCAATGGCACTGAGTATCGTCGCGACGTGGAACAGTCGTCGCTAGAACGCAGTATCGTTGACAGCAATCCCGTCGAAGCGGTTGATCTGTTTCTGGAACGACTGCCGGCAGTCCTCGATATATTCCGGGTCTGGATCGGGCTCGTTCCGTGTCTGGTGGAGATATTCAAGTTCGATGGTCAGATACTCGTATTCGGAGGCGTCGTGGCCGTCCCACCATGAGGAAAAATGGAGGTCCCTGACGAGGAGGTTCTCTTCGTCGTCCCAGCCGCGAACAAGAATATGCTTGTCCTCGTCAAGAGTCTCAAGATCAAGCACAGCACTGGAGACGGTATCGCTGATTTCGTCTGGTGTGTCAGTCGGCTCTGCACTCAGCCTGAGCCGGATCGAATACAGAGCGCTGTGATGGCGCCCCTTCATCGGTAACAATGTGTAGTGAACGTCGCAAAACTCGTATGGGGCGACATCCTCGCTCATTTTCTCACGCATCTCCGGATGGTAGAAATTTGCTTGGTACCCATCCGGTATCTCTTCAAACGTCACCAAGCATGATTTTTCGTTCAAAAGTTCGCGCATATTTCATTAATCAACACGATTGATATTAAATGGTATGTCTGATATTATTCCGGCAATAAAGATGCTAAGAGTGTTCGCTATGGGATCATGTGACGTGAGTCTGATGCCCGATCATGTGACCGTCGAATCGATGGCTATAGTTCGGCCATCGAAGAGTCCCTACAATCGGTGGACGTTTGAGACTGTGCTGCGGGTGCTGGCAGAGGCTGAACTGACGTTGCAGAAGGCTCCGACGCAGGACGAGTACGAGCGTGGAGTCTGTCACAGCGGCACTGTCGTACGCTTACGGTTCGATTGCATCGGCACTCGCCTCGACGAGGTCTATCGGGATGAATTCCGAGGAGACGGCCGGCCTATATCCTGCTGCCCGTGCTAATATCAGTAATGCAGTAGCCTGTACGGACATGACTTGTTCTACAACATTGTCTTGCTGCATGTCCTGTTCGTGGAACGCGAGCATGGACTCGATACCTGACTCGATAGCCGCTGGGTCTTCCTCGCAGACGCCACGTGCAATCGAGAGTATCGCTTGTCCGTACGCTGCGTGTGGACTAAGCTTCTCGTCGTTGACGGCCTCTAATCCCATGAGTGCGGCCTCGTCGACAGTACCCAGAACTGCGCCCGCGAGACACCACGCGAGAAAGTACCGGTCGGCCCACTCATCACTAGGGTCGCAGTCTTCTTCAGCAGCAAGCCGTTGCATCGACTCAGCGAGGTCAACGAGAGTGGCTTCCTCCCCGGCCAGCAACGCAGCGTACATTCCTTGCATCCGCTGTCGGGCACTGTGTAGTGGTATGGGATCCTTGTCTGAACTTCGTTGGTAATATGTCGCGGCTTCGGTGAACGCAGTTTGCGCGGCCCCGATGTCATCGTCATATATAGCAAAGACACCCAACTCTTCATAATCGCCCGCCAAGCCACTGAAGAAGCTGGACTCCTCACTCTCTATCTCACCTTTCTGATATAGATCCAGTACCTCTTCGGCAATTTTACGTCTGCTTTGCTGGATTCGCTTGAGTCGTTTCTCCAAATCATCACGCTTCTCAACCAGCGCGACAGAGGCGTTCTCAGCAGCACTATCGTCACTCCCTGGCAACTCCTCAGTTTGGGGCCCGCTGAGACATCTCGTGATGGAACGGCTACGTCAGGTCAAATCCATCGCTGGCCGCTTCGACCAGTTGCCCCGGAATGTACGGACTCGAAATATCAGGGTCGTAGCCCTTGCCACGAGCCAGAACAAACAGCGCGGTCGCCTGTACCGACATGGTCAGTCCCACAACGCCGGACTCACCTATATCCTGCTGATGGAACGTCAGCATTGACTCGATACCTCGTTCAATGAGGCGTGTGTTTGCATCACGAATCCCTTGACTGCACGCATAGATTGCGTCACCGTAGTGTGAATGTGGCTCAGGTTTGGTTTCGTTGATAGCCTCCAAGTTGTCTAGATCGGTATCAGAGAGATCATCGACAAGTGCTCCAGCGAGACAGCCTGCGAAAAAGAACCGATCTGCGTTGTCATCGTCTGGGCTGAGCGAGTGTTCGCGATGAATCTGGCGGACGGCGTCAGCAAATTCGATGACATCCGTATTGAGACCTGCGAGCGCTGCCGTGTAGATGCCGTCAGCCAACGTATTTGTACTCATGACCGGAAACTTGTGCGCCTCTGCACTTCGGTGGTAATACGCCACCGCCGTTTTGAAGGCATCCTGAGCGGCCGCGATATCACCGGCAGTGACCTCCAAAATGCCGACACTCTGATAATTTCCGGCGAGCCCTTTAAAGAAACTAGAGAGTTCTATCTCGACACCTCCCGATTCATAGAGTTCTTCGCGCTTTTTGATGCGCCGAATTCTTCGCTTTCGGAGTTGTTCGGCTCGCTCCTGTTGGCTTTTAGTCAGCTTTCTCATTGGTTCTGTTCCTCCGCTTGTAAATCTATTATAGTTACTGAATTAACGCCAGCGATGCTTTCGTTGGTGATGTCCGTCGACTCTGACCGGGGATTCGTGAGTGTACGGCCAGTGGCTTGGGGTGAGTCTCGAACGAATACAATCTCTTTTTGTAGGCTTCCGCTGTCTCTAGCCAATAGCACGTCGTCAACGGTATCACTCTTAATTTTCCCTTCTTTTTCCAATCGATCCAGACTATTCTCAATCCATTCGTTGGAGAGCTGTGGATCACCGTCGTATGCATCGGTGTTGAGCAGGGACTTTCCAACGGCATCGGTACTGCCACTGGTTTTGGCCTCGATAATCACGTACTCCTCAGATGTGGTATTATATGCGATGATGTCTGGACCGATTTCGGACGCATCGCCTTCCTTGAAGCCCCCGTTCGGCCATCGAAGCTCCAAATCATCACGCTTCTCAACCAGCGCGACAGAGGCGTTCTCAGCAGCACTACCGTCTGTCAGGTCGTCTGGATTATCCGCGTACGTTTGAACGAAGCGGTCTCGGTTGTGGATGCAGTCGTAGTTGACATCCACATTACGCATCGTTTCACGGTATTCGCCCTGGTATCGGGTGTATGCGCTGGCTCCGGGGTAGTATCCAGTCGTCTGTGACTGGACCGCCATATCAATATCCTGGCCGTTTAGGGCACAACGATCTTCAATGTCGTCATCCTCGCTGTACCGATTGTAATACGAGTACGTCCTGAGTGCCATATTACTGATTGTCTCAACCCAGACTCGCAGTCTCTGCGGGAGATCATACCTCTCCCACGTTCCAGGTCTGTTTTCTCGTTCATCGGTTTCGTCGGGTTCAATCTGTTCTTCTTCTTTGCCGATCTCTTCCTCTATTGTTTCACCTACTGACTCGACCTTGTGGGCTGTCAGAATCGTTCCACTGACCACCCAAAGAGCAATCTTGCCGTCTCCTGACGGATTGTCACCAATAACATAGTGTCTGTCCCCTTCACCGATTATTTGCGCATCTGTCGTCAACGCATGGTCGATTTCCGCTACTGTGAGACCGACAGTTTCATCGATATATGCTTCCCCGTAGCCTCGAGCGTATTCACCAGACGAATCGTATGCAACATGTCCGGATGGGAGAACAACTGTACCCATGCCAGCCGGCGTTTTGCTCTGGTCCCACTTGCCCTCGATTTTAGTCGCGGGCAACGTATGGTCGTAAGTCTGCTTCGTGTACCGACGCTGCGCCGAGCCTGTTGTCTCAGCAATCAGTGCGTAGTTCGTGGCTCCAGTTGCAGCAGCGCCAGAAACAGCAAGGCCAACAGAGGCGGCGCTAAGCTCTGTTACTGTTACAATGTATCCTGCTCCGGAAGTTACACCAGTACCCGCATATATCACAGGAGTCGTCTGTGTCGCTCTAACCACAGCCGACATGTCGACATTACCGTGTTCGACATCATGGTCTATAATCACGGGATTTCCATTTGAATCGATAACAATTACCCTGACAAAGCTCGGTGTAAAGATACCGCCTCGATCCCCAAACGCTGGTGTGATGGAAACTTCACCATCTTGTCCTACCGAGAAGTCATCCTGTGTATATGTCTTATTGTTCCATGAGTCGCCCAGCACTGGAACCTCAACATACTGTTGTACTCTGATCTCTTTGATACTCTTTGCTGAGCCAGTCGTTCGCGCAACAATTTCCAAGTCGTCTGCTGTGGTTGGCTGCCCAAATGATCGGATGTAATTGACCGACGTAGTAAAGTTAAATCCTGGAGGATGCGTTCTTTCAGTAGGAGCTGGATCAACCAAGTCATTTAGTCCGTCGTCGGAAGTATCGGTATCTCTTGGGTCTGTTCCGACTGCCTGTTCTGCGCCACCATCGAGACCATCGCCATCAGTATCGGGAGTGGTGGGATCCGCAGTATAATCGAAATACGAGCCCTCGTACTCTTTGCCGTTGTGAACGAACGATCGCGCTTTGAATTGCCCGACTTCCCGACTGTCGGACAGCCCGTCTCCGTCGGTGTCGTTCGACGTGGGATCGGTGTGTATGACCTCCCCGTCGGGTCCACCCAGTATGAACCCCTCGCGTTCCATCTCGTCACTCAGGCCGTCGCCGTCGGTATCGTTGATCTCGGTTGTGGTATTCGCAACACGCGAGAACACTGTCGGGAGCCCTTCTGCATCATCGACGAAGTTGACCTCACCACCGGTCTCGTTTGCGATGGCTGAGAGTTGGTCCCGCGTCGCACCGCCGAATCCGATCGGGTAGATTGTAATATTCTGTTCGGCCGCTTGCTTGGCTTCGGTCACACCATCGGAGTACTTTGATTTCCCGTCCGTCAGGAAGATTATAATCTTGCTGCGGTCCGGACTACTCTGTTCGGCAAAGTGTTCGTTCGCTGCGCTAATCGATGCGAAGTCCGTCCCGCCGTTACCACCCTCGTAATCGACATCCCGTATCGAGCGGTTGACCGCTGTGTGGTTACTCGTCAGCGGCTGTTTGACACGACCAAAGTTGTCAAATTCAATGACCGCCGCACGGTCAGTCTCTAACAGACTGCCCGTGAACCGCTGTGCAGCATCCTTCGCTAGTCGGTCAGGGTCTTCGCCTTTCATCGACCCGGACGCGTCCAACAGCATGACGACATCGACGGGCTGGACACCATCGTCGTCCGTTTGTCGGACTGGCTCGGTTGCGTTGTACGTCGCCGCCCAGTTGTTGATGTCAAAGACAGCGAACGTAGAGAAGTGACTTGTTTCTGCAGTTACCGTGTTGTTAGCGGCGTCGACAGTGGAGTTCAGCGGGACGAAAATCCCCGCCTCAGGATCGTAGGTGAACACGGCGAGGTCCTGGCTCTCATTTTGAACCCCCGTCTCGTTGTACGCCAGTGTAACGTTAGATCATCTACCGGCGGTTGTAGAAGCGGCTCCAGAACACACGATACGTTCTCACCTCGCTGACCAGCTCAGTTGAGGTGTCGTCTGTCTGGTTCCTTGCGAAGAGATGTCAGCAATCTACTCACCGCCGATGATATCATTCGCTTCGTCACGCGTTCGCTTTGCAGCCTCCTGAGCGTACCCTTCGTGGGTCGTCTCGATGGACTTGTGTCGGAGTACGTCTTGAGCCAGTTGCGGGTTCTCGCGATAGATTTCCCGTCCAAGCCCCCGGCGAGCGCCGTGTGGCTTCAGCGGTTCCTCGAACTCATAGTCGGACCACTCACAGAGGTCAGCGAGGATGTTTCGGGCAGACTGGGTTGTGATCGACGGTGTTGGGTCCATTGGTTTCGCCGCGTTATCGAGTCTGGGGAACACGGCTTCGTCTTCGTCGGGTTCTCGCAGTTGCTTCCAGCGTCGAAGTGGGCGAAGCGCATCGTCGAGGATCGGCGCAGACTCGCGGGTTCGATTCTTGCCGAACACCTGCATCGTGCCAGCATCAAGATTGACGTGTCGCCACCGCAGGCCGTTCCGTTCTTCATCATCAGAGACAGCGACGAGTTCTGCGCTGCGGGCTCCGGAGTACGCGAGTAGAAAGATGAGCGCTTGGTCCCGGTAGGCTGCTTCCCGATCAACGTCGTCGTGTTCACCGACTTCGTCGACGCGAGCAGTGGCAGTCGCGCAAATTGCTTCGCGGTCGCGTGTGGTCCAGTATTGCTGGTCAGTTTCGGTCTCGTCGGTCGGAAGCGGGCCTTCGGCGTGGTTGGTCTTGGCCGGGTTCGTCGGTATCAACCCTTCGTAGACGGCCCAGGTGAGGAACGAACGGACGTATGCGAAGTACCGCCGTGCTGTTTCCGGCGAGATATTGTCCCGGTCGTCGGCTCTGGCTAGCTCACGAGCGTATTGTCGACAGAGATCGTCGTCAATCTCTTCTGGACTGGTAATGCCATGCTGGTCCCGGCTCCATGCCGCGAACTTCCGCAGCACGCTCGCGACGTTTGTTCGGTAGCGTCCGGAGTCGATATCGACCAGCCGTTTCTCGATGGCTGCTTCGAGGGCGTCGTCCCCGGGGGTAGCGTCGTACTCAGGTGGAAGCCGATCCATGCTTCCCATACAGCGGCGGTGCTGGTCAAATTGGTGGTGCTTACTGGGCAAGAAGACGGACATACTCGCTGGACGAACAGTCCTGGTTGGCTTGGGGGTTAAGGCGTTGAGTGGATCGCCGCGCTTGTCTCATCAAATATAAAACCCAGTGGTGATCTGCACTTGAGCGTGACCCAGAGTTGGCCTATATCCTTCTGAGGGAGAAAGTCCAACTGCAGCATGTCCCCCAACCGACATCGGTCCTCCAACGAGAGAACACGCCGTCAGGTGCTTTCCATGGGCGGTGTAGCAGTCGTAACGTCACTGTCCGCGCTGACCTCTGGATGTTTGTCCAGCCTTCCACCTTTGGGAGATGGTCGGTCATATGGTCGCGTCGACGTCCCCTCTGCAGGAGATCCAACATACCGAACATGGCTTCCCGCACCGGAGAGTCTTGATCCACCAGCAGATCAGTACGCGTTTAGCGCCATGCAACCAGCCAGCCCCCGGCCCGGCGCCCAAGAGGCGTTTATTTCAGCACAAGCGAGACAAAAGTGTCATGTAGACTACTTCGGCATCGGATTCGAGAATTACGATCGAATCATTGATTCCGCTTTCGGAACCGTGATTGAGGCAGCGTTTGACCGAAAGATGGTTATACAAACTGTCATCGACAGTGGCTACGAGCGCGCCGGTGAGTATCGAGACTACAGGGTGTTTGACCGGATGGATATCCCACGCCGTGTTGCTATCGGCGACGGTGCCATCGTGTGGACGAGCGAACAGAGACACGACAGACCACATATAGAGGCACTTATCGACGCTAATGCGGGTAAACGACCTCGATATCACGAGGAAAATC
>NZ_BMPD01000014.1 GCF_014647415.1 Haloarcula sebkhae
GTCCCTGAGCTGGCAGTCACACCAAGGGCCGTCGCAACGGCCGTGAGGTATGTTCGTCGATTCATTCGTCAGTAAACGCCGAGTCGTCGCGGACGTTCACTGAGATCCCATCACTACTCTCCGTAACGTAGAGAACCGTGTTTGCCTCCGAGTCATGGAGTCGGAGCTGACTGTCGACGCTACTTGACTCTGGCAGGAGGAGTTCAGAGACACTGTCAAACTCTTGCCGGGAAACATCGTACCGCTCATCGTCATCATCGTGTGACATAGCTACACTTCTGGGTAGGGGGCTGAGAAAATTAAGTGGGCCAGTAACACCGATGTTACGTAGTAGTACAGGTGTCGCCAAACACCTACAAATGTCCTCAGTTTAGACGTAAACATGGTACACCTGACTGTAACTGTTGAAACAATAAGGAAGAATGTGGGTGGCGAATATTGGGAGGTGCGTGCATAATGGCTATTGAAGGCATGGAGGGACTAGCACTCCTCGCTGGTCGCGTCCTGTTCGGGGGCGTGCTTGCGTTTACCGGCCTAAATCACTGTTTCGAGACTGAAGAGATGACTGGCTACGCAGAATACAAGGGCCTTCCAGCACCCAAATTGGGTGTGTTGCTCTCCGGAGGCCTCCTCATCGGAGGTGGACTCGGGATTATTGCCGGTGTTCTGCCAGCTATCAGCGCGATATTGATTGCTGTATTCCTCGTCGCTTCCGCGCTTATTTTCCACGACTTCTGGGCTGTCTCGGAAGATGAGCAACAAACTGAGATGACGCAGTTTCTGAAGAATATTGCATTGGCCGGGGGTGCGCTGATCATCGTTGCGATCGGTTCACAGTCCTGGGCATATAGTCTTGGCATCACTATTCTCTAACCCTGCTCGAGGCTGAGCGTGCCTGTCTCTTTGAGGAAACACAACAAGATAGTCACTCATATATAATAGTTGTACATTTCTAAATATCGGTGATGACAGCACATTGCGAGTGGCCAGAACGTCCAGATTCCATACGCTGGAATGTACAATACCCCTCTGGGCTCTCGACCATATATTCTGACAGCTAGCGAGATACCAATCAACTACTGGGGCGGTCGGTCGAACACTCACAGGCTTTCGAGGATTTCCCCCATCTCGGCCGCGGTCATCGCGGTCGCCGTTCCAGTGATTCTATCGATTGTGGACACCCCACCGGTTCCAGTGAACGATCCACCCTGTTTCGAGTGTTCTCGACAACCGTCCTGACAGCGGTAGCCTACCCCGCCGACGCGCACAATCGCCTTGTAACTCAATAAAAAGTCGAGATACTGTCGTTTGTTCAGGCGATCGCAGCGAGAGTTTGGTGGCCGCTCCGGCAGGGAGTCAGTTACTGGCGAGAGTTGCATCTGGACATCGCGCGTGTTGAGGACGCCAGCGGGTCAGGCCTTACTACGTTCTCGCAGCCCATCTAAACCGGATGGTAGCCGTCGTCAAAGTTGTGCTGCCGTCCTCGAGCTGAAAGTTGTCTGAGGGCCCTCATATCAGTGCTGAGGAACGTACCAGTGAACCCAAGGAGACAGGCCAGCAAATGCTGCGCCAATGAGGTAGGGACCAATGAACTCAACTTGGAGAAAGTGCCCAACTGGGGAAACGTATACGACCCCGAAGAGGACGCAGGATAGGGCAGTGCTCGAGGGGTCCGACGCCCGGCATTCATCCAGACCTGTCTCCCACCCTTCGCGCCGCCGGCTGGTCGGCCTAATTAGCGTGCAACACTCCAAAATCCGGAACAACTGATAGCGTGAGTTATGGTTGCTCCCAGTCGACTTCGGCTTCGAACGAGCTGGCGATGTTGAACAGGGCCGTCTCGTCGAGATGGCTCCCAACGAGCATCATCCCCACAGGAAGTCCGTCCGGCTTCGCACACGGAACGGTTAGAGCCGGGTGGTTTGTCAGGTCAAACATCCCCGTATTCGCCAGGTTGCCAAGCGTACGGCCAACCCGTTCGACCCGACTCAGGCTGTCGTCCCGCTCATACGGGAGCATCGGGGTCGTCGGGAGGACCAGCGCGTCGTGTTCTTCCAGATGGACATTGTACTTCCGCTCAGCGTCTAGTGCGAGATTCTTTGCCTTTGCGTACAGTTCGATGCTGTACTCATCACGTAAGTGAGCGTCAGCCAGTAATGACGTCTTGACTGTTGGCGGGAACTCGTGGGCACGCGCTTCACGGAACTTACTGAACGCCTCAAGCAGATCATTCCAGTACCATCCCTTGTAATTCGTGCCAACGCCCTCATCTTTTAGTAAGCTGATGCCACCTTGGGTCGCAGCGACCGTCCAGATCGGGACAGTTAGCCGATGTGTATCAACTGACACTGATTCGGTTTCCGCACCGAGTCCTTCAAGAACCTCGATAGCGCCTCGAACGGCGGCATCGACTTCCTCGTCTGAACTCTCCCAACCAAACCCTTCCTCAAGGACGCCAATGGACACACCGTCAAGATCCTCCTCAAGCGCTCCAGTGTAATCGTCTGCCTCAACACCGCGTGGCTGCCGAGGGTCCATTTTCAGCCCATCCTGAAGATCTTCGCCGGCAATGACCTCCATAATAGCTGCAGCATCTTCGACGGTTTTGGCCTGTGGTCCCGTGTGATCGTATCCACGATCGATTGGGAAAATGCCGGTGTACGGAACAAGGCCTGTTGTTGGCTTCAGTCCGACAAGGCCGGACCAAGCGCTCGGGACCCGAATCGAACCACCCTGATCGCCACCGAGGGCAGCGTCGCAGTCACCTGCGGCCGGCGCGGCACCGCTGCCACTAGATGACCCGCCTGTAAGGTGCCCTTCAGCATGTGGTGTCTCAACGGTACCGAAATCGCTCATGTCGCTGGATCCAGACCACGCAAAGCTCTCCATATTGAGCTTGCCTGTGAGGGTCGCCCCAGCGTCTAGTAGACGGGTCGCCACAGTGGCGTCAATCTGTGGCACGTATCCTTCAAGTACGGACGAGCCACATGTCATTTCGTATCCCGCAAGCGCAATGTTGTCTTTAAGCCCGATTTCCATCCCCGAAAGCGGACCGCTTTCGGCTCCTTCGACAGTGAATTTCGTAATCCACGCGTTGTAAGGGTCCTCAGTAGCATCCGGTCGATAGCCGGGTGACCTATCAGTGTACTTGATGTCGTGAACACCGAATTGAGGATTGTCGGCCTCGGCAACGCGTCCAGCGTCTTCGAGCGTCGCGTTGACTAACTCTTGATAATCTTCAATTTCGTCCTCATTTAGCCGCAGTCCGGCAGCAGCAGCGAGTTCTGCGAGCCGCTCCTGTGAGGGCTGGTGAATCGTTTGCTCGTCACTACTCGGCATATGTCTCTCCCGAATGCATCGTCACAGAAGATATCGTATCTGATACTATTACCACGCTTTCCCGTTCGCTGTGTGTGATTAAGTCTTTTCTCTTGTTGGCATTATTTTCGTCATCTGTACTCTTTTTTGCCCCATAACGATACAGTAACAGTATATTATTTGCTGAAGCATGAATTTCTAGTTCTACTTGGATATGAGATGTGAGTAGAATCGGTTTTCGGCACTTTGTAGCGTCAGGCATCTCTGCCTGTAGGCTGCGTTTCTGGGTCGGTTCGTGGCGGGTCAAGGGTGTAGACGGTTCCCGATTAGGGAGATGTATACGACCTCGAAGCGGACGCAGGGTAGAGCAATATTCGGGGACCTGACGCCCAGATTTCATGCAGTCCTCTACCACCCTTCGCGCCACCGGCTGCCTAGTTTGATTGACGTGCAACAAATCAGTCCAGAACCCGGAAAAATGGTATGGGCGGGCTATAACACCTTCCTGTTTTCTATCCCCTCTGTTGCTATCAGGTGTCCAGTATCCTCGTCATTTCGGAAGCCGCAGTGTCAAGCGCTTCCTGTGCGGTTTTACTTCCCTGAATCGCCTTATTCATCGCATCAGCTGCGATGTCCATGAGTGCCATATTCTGTGGCAAATCAAGTGGCACCGGCGGCCGGTTCGTCCGGGTTATCGACAGCGGATTTAGCCTCCGCAACCGTAGCACGGGTGAAGAGACGGATTTTGGATGCCACACCAATCTGTCTCTTCGCTTTCTACCGAGATAACGCAGTCGTAGTCGTAGTCGTTGCGTCTAGCGAAACTACAGAGCCGATTATTACTAATTGTGCGGATAGGTTCTGAGGTCCAGCCCGCCAGTCAGTACGCCTCCCAGAGATGTCTGGGTAGACTGGGTTCGAACCTGTCGGTGTAGGCGGCAAGACCGGATAGTGGCCATTGTACTCGCTCCATTCGAAGGCACCCCGGCTAGCCACTATTCCGTCGGTGATCAAGTATTGTATTCGCTATAGGAGTCTGTGCTGTGGCTGTACGACTGCGGACATCTGGCGTGTCCAACTCGCGTACTCGGTGCTGAACAAGCTGGAATGTATATGATGACATATCGAAAGTATTTTTAATCGGGAATGTGTTTTATGAGATAGGTTCTGATCCCCGTTCTAGATCCCCCTGATAACCAATTGAGTCACCACAGGCTCCGGGTCCAGAACCTGTTGTCGTGGATGGCTACTCAAATGGTGCAGAGCACGCCACTCCCACACCCACTTCCTTCCGGCTTCCCACTATTTTCGTCCCGTGACTGTCCCTATCTGAGAATCGGCTGTCCATACAGGGCTGAACCCGCTGATCGCTGCCACCAGAATCGGGTGTAACGAGACCTATCCCAACGCTGGCTTACGATTCTGCGACTATCAAACGTTTTTTTATCTCGACTCGCTCCACGCTTCGATGGGTTCTGGGCCCTGCTCTGCATTCTCATAGGATTCAATCAGTCTCTCAGATAGCCCGGGACTAGAACCCGTCGCGACTTTGGCGACGCTGAATGGGCTGTAACATGCCATTTGCCCATGGCTGTCGCCCATTCTGTTGCTGGCGGTGATGCCCGCGTCTTCGAACATGTCCGCCAGCGCGGCATGGGATTGCGTAAAAATTACTAATCCTATCATTAGTATTGAATGATGGGTGCTGCCCCCCGCTCCATGTTTCCTCGAGATCTGCTCGGCTGAGTGAATGTGGTAGGTGTAGGACACAGACGTTGCTCAGCCATGACTGTCGGTTGTCGCTGACTGGTGGATCAGGGCTTCTGTCTCAGCAACTCGGCAGACTGTGCAGGGATATCTCAAAGCTCTTCGTAAATATATTTGTGGCGAAAACTCTTGCGGGGCGACGGGCTTTCAGTAGTCATTAGATGGAACACCTGTGTAAAGGTAGTGTCTAGATTAGCTAGTTCTATGGGAAGACGAACACTTGTAACCAATTTTCGGCGGTGCTTGGTTTGACGTGACTGACTATATTTGAGAACTGGATTGTTCGTCGCTTTATTTCACGGAAGACACGTTCGACGGTATTCCGATTCCCATCTGTGACGTGTTGGAATCGGAGCCCGTGGTGATGGCAGGCTGTCTGCAGCCATGGCACACCGTCAACGAGAAAGACCGCGTCGTTGACCTGATGTTTCTCCCGAAGTTCGGAGAGAACTATCGAAGAAATCGCGGAGGTTCTCGTCGAATAGGGTCACACATGGAGCAAGCGGTATGTTCCAAGATCGTCGGCAGCTACGGCCAATGTCGCTCAAAATTGAGCCGAATCACAGTTCATCGACCGCAACATGAGTCGGATCCGCACCGTCTGTCGGCTATAGATCAGCTTTCTGTACCTATCGATGGACGGTAGTTCGATGACGATCGACACCCAAACACTTAAATATCGAGACGGTATCCGAAAATGATAGTCCAGCCACGTGTATCTGAATACCGAGTTTTATCGCTCGCTCGGGCATCCGTTCATGCTCCACAGAATCCAAATCAACCTACTCGCTACTCTCGCTGAGGCGTGTGGTTTCGGCCGGACAGCAAAAGGTACACTTGCTTCACTTTCATCGTTAACTAGACACCGCCATTGAGCAATGAGAAACATTCTTAAGTCTCTCATTCTCTTCTGTAAGTAGGTATGTACAAACAAAGTTATTTGCCTACCACTCAAGAGAGATTTTCATCACGACTATGTATTAAAGAATCTATTGGGGTGAACTGTGGTTTGTAATCACGTACGTTCTGTTATCGTTGCAACCATCCTTTCTGCCGTTCTTCTTGGCTCAACTATCGCTCCGGTAACTGCGCAAACGGCGGGGAATTCTGGACAGGTGATTGGATCCCCAGACATTGATATCAATGCTCCCACTCAAGAATTTGAACCAGGGACCCAAGCAGAACTGAAGCTTGAGGTGATAAACCGGGGTTCAATCAGAAAAGGTGGCCCTGCAGAGTATGAAGACCGCGTCACAACTGCCCGTGGTGTCGTAGCCGAAGTCGAATCCGGATCCGCACCAATTGAAATAAATACTGGACCAGTTGGTATCGGAAACGTACCAACAGGGACGACATCAGCCCCACCTGTCGACATCACTGTCCGAGATGGTGCAGAGCCAGGGACATACCGAGTCCCTGTCAAAATCAGCTACGCATCTACTCGAAGTGTCGATTTCGATAGCTTTGGACCCGAATACAACGATTTCGACCGGAGTCGAACAAAGTATGTAACGATTCGTGTGCGCAGTCAGTCGCGATTCGACATTGTCGATTCAACGACTACTGCCCAGGTCGGCGACCGTGGAAATCTCACTGTAACGATAGAGAACGTTGGTGACCGAGCAGCACGGGACGCGAGCGTTGCTGCAGCATCTTCCAGCGATGAACTGCTGTTTGGGACCGGATCGAAGAGTTCAACCGCAAATGTCGGGTCGTGGGAGCCAGGTGAACAGCGTGTCGTCGAATATACCGTTGAAATGGTTGACGACGCCACACTTCGAGCATACTCCGTTGATCTCACGGTGAACTACCGCGACACCGACGGAATTGACCGGGACTCTCGAACGCTGACTACCGGAGTGCGACCGACTGCTGAGCAGTCTTTCTCAGTTACAAACGTCTCGACAAATCTTCGCGTCGGTGAAGAAGGGACAGTTTCGGGAACAGTTGTTAATGATGGACCAGGTGCGGTTACAAACCCAGTTGTGATGTTCTCGCCATCCAACCCAAACATTGTAGTTGACTCCTCAGAATACGCGATTCCTGATATTGAACCAGGTGAGCGTGCTAACTTTGAGTATACTGTAACCGTAAGCGATGCAGGAAGCGCCAGTGTTCAGCAGTTCAATCTTACAACTCGTTATCGTAACGCGCGTGGCGATGTGCGGAGAAGTGATGTATTAGAGACAAAAGCAAGAGTTGAACCCAAGCGCGACAGATTCATTGTAAAAAGTACAACAGATAAAATCGAAGCTGGGAGTGACCAAGCCGTAACAATCCAAATCACTAACAACGGTGAGAAACCGCTACAAAACGTCGAAGCAAAGGCGTTTGTTGAAAGCCCCTTGTCCAGTGATAACGATGAAGCGATTGTCACCTCGCTGGCGGCAAACGAAACAGCCGAATTTACCATTGCACTCTCTGCAGCAGGTGATGCGCTCCCGAAAACATATCCAGTCTCACTTGATTTCCAGTACGAAATGCCAGATGGCGACTCTGAAGTCTCGAAAACATATACCACCGCAATTGACGTAACAGAAGTCGAGGAAAGTGGCTTCCCGCTCCCTCTTGTCTTAGGCGCGCTTGTCATCATTGGGATCGCTGGAATCGGCGGCTGGCGGCGGTGGTCGAGCTAATTCATGGATTTCGAGCTCAACTATCAGCGGTATATTGATATTGCAGACCACTGGATTGCGGATCGGCCAAAGCAGGTTATCCTCGTTTTTTTGCTTCTGTCAGGCGTGTTTGCGACTGGCCTTGGGCAGTCCGGCACGGAGTCTGGGACCAGTCAGTTTGTCGACGATGTACCTGCAGCCGATGCGTTGGACGAAGTAAACAACAATTTTGAGAGAATCACGTTTGAAACAGACACAGGGACGACACAACTCATCCACTCAGGTCAGAATGTCTTGTCGAAGCCAGAATTACTTCGGATGCTTCGAGCGCAGCATCGGCTGTCAAAGAACCCTGAGATGCAGGTCGAATCTACCACAAGCGTCGCACAGGCAGTTGCCAGAACCCTTGACCCGTCTGCAGAAACATTCGAAGAGCAGATCCGCGCTGTTGAAACCGCGACACCGAGCGAGATTGACCAAGCTGTGCAAACAGCCGCTGAGCGGAATCCACAATTTCGAGCCAGTCTCAGCAACGACTTCAATGCTCGTTCAGCCAGCGCTTCAGCAACAATCGGGATCGTTACACATCAACTGCAAACCGAAACCGATAGCGGTCCGGGTAGCAGCGGGTCAAGCCCACTCACTAGTATCCAGCAGCAAGCGGTCTTTATCGTTGATTCCGTTGGTGGTGACATCACTGTTTTCGGAAGTGGCCTCACATCTGAAGAGCTGTCATCAGTGATAAGCGACTCACTAGCTCTAGTAGTACCCGCTGCAGTCGGACTGATCCTGTTTTTCCTTATTATTGCCTATCGAGACCCCGTCGATCTTCTATTAGGTGTGGTGGCGTTAGCGATGGCAATTCTCTGGACATTCGGCTTTATGGGCTTGGCAGGCATCGCGTTCTCACAACTACTAATCGCAGTTCCCCCCCTTCTACTTGCGGTCGGGATTGACTTCGGTATTCACGCAATCAATCGCTACCGTGAAGAACGGGTCCAAGGGTACGGGATCCAAGAGTCGATGCGGACCACTACCGATCAGTTGCTCGTCGCATTTGCTATTGTGACTGGTACTACCGTAGTTGGCTTTGCTGCAAATATGAGTAGCCCATTGGGATCGATTCAGGACTTTGGCATTGTCGCTGCCATCGGTATTGTATTCACATTCCTCATCTTTGGAGTGTTTCTTCCAGCAAGCAAGGTCTATGCTGATCAATTATGCCAGCGATATTCGATTCCAACGTTCGGGTCACAACCGATGGGGTCGGAGGACTCACTACTTGGTCGAGTCCTCCTAGTTGGCGTACACATCGGTAGAGCCGCTCCAAAGACCTTCATAATCCTACTGGTACTCAGCACAGCGTGGGTCGGTGTCTATGGCTCTGGAGTTGAGTCGCGGTTCTCGCAGGATGACTTTCTGCCTCCGGAAGAAAATCCAGAGTATCTGGAATACTTGCCAGCAAGTGTACAGCCAAGCGAGTACACGGTGACAGAAACAACAAATTTCCTCGAGGATCGGTTCCAAACTGGCGAGGAGGATACAACGACAGTGTACGTTGAAGGGTCGTTAACAAATGACGGGGCTCTTGAATCTATGTACCGCGCAGGAGACTCTCCGCCGGATAGCTTTATTATTGATGAAGGTCATGCCCGTGAAACATCTATCGTTACTGTTATACGGTCGTACGCTGATCGAAACCCCGAGTTCGCTGCACTTGTCGCCCAAAACGACCGAAACGCGAACGGGATCCCAGATGATAACTTGGTAACAATCTATGATGCCTTACTTGACTCACCAGCGCGAGGACAGGCGCTGAATTATATTACCGACGACTACACGTCAGCGCGTATTGAGTACGCTGTTGAAGCCGATGCAACACAGGATGAAGTGACTTCTGACACCCGCACTGTTGCGGATCGCTTCCGGTTTAAAGCAACTGCAACTGGCGGTGTCATTGTTCTCAAAGCAGTTTCAGACGTGATTGGTGAGTCAGCGCTGATTAGCCTCGCTCTTGCTCTCGTCGGGTCTGGTATCTTCCTTATTATCGCGTATGCCGTGCTTGAAGGCCGGCCTATTCTTGGGGTGGTTAATCTCCTGCCTATTGCAATCACCGTTGCTGGTATCGCTGCAACAATGCGTTACCTCGGGATTCCATTTAACGTCCTGACTGGAACCATCCTCTCGATCGGGCTCGGGCTTGGAACAGACTATTCTGCACACCTGATCCACCGATTCTCAGAAGAATATGAACGAGGTACGGACGTCTTTGTGGCACTCACTACGACAGTCCGCGGTACTGGTGGAGCACTTACCGGTTCGATGTTAACAACAGTGTCAGGAATTGGGGTGCTCGTAATTGCAATCACACCAGTGCTTGGACAGTTCGGCATATTGACTGGGCTGACAATTCTTTATTCGTATCTTGCATCGATAATTATCGTCCCCTCTGCACTTGTGATCTGGTCCCGATTCGTTGAATATGATATTACACAGTTCCTGTCTCGACACGACTTTCGGGTGAACCAATGAGCGAACGCCATTCAAATATGATTGAATACACAATGTTCAAAAACCGAATAACAACAGCACACACGATAGTAAAGCATTCGGAGAATCAATAGCATGAGCGATAACGAGGCAACTGAGTCATTGAAAAAGCTAGGGCTGTCAACGTATGAGGCACGGGTATTTATCGCACTCGTTGAGATTGGGAGCGGGACTGCCCGTGAGATAGCTTCTGTAACCGAGGTTCCCCGATCACAAGTATACACGACAGCACACGATTTAGAGAGTCGCGGGTTCATTAGCATCCAGCAGTCGAATCCACAGGTATTCCAACCTGTTTCACTGGATGAAGCAAAAGCGCAGCTTGAAAATCGGTTTGAAACTCAGCGTGATAGTGTGTTTGACTATCTTGAGTCGTTGGAATCTGCTACTGGAAATGAAGCTGAAGAGAACGAAGATGTCTGGTCAATCACTGGAGAAACAGCTATTACCGAGAGGATTGCTAAACTAGCTTCCGAAGCGAACCAAACAATTCTGTATGGTGGCCCAAATCTTGTTGACCCAAGCCCAGACTTGGTAACAGCACTGGAAGCAGCGTGTGAGCGTGGTATTGACGTCACACTACTTGCAAAGAGCGGTCAGACGGTCGATAGTTCGTGGCTCGACAATGACACTATCGACGTGTTCCGTTCTTCGCAGGTGAATCAAAGTAACGAATATGCTGAGCGAATGCTGATAGTCGACCTTGACGTGTTTCTACTTAGTGTTCGCGGCGGCAAAGCAGATGAGGAAACCGCCGTTTGGAGTGCGCGGACCACCTTCGCGCAGATATTCTGCCAATTAACAATTGGGAACTTCGAGGAAATTACCACGAAAACTCCGATAAACTCGCCGTAAGTCCTACCAGAAAGAGTCTCCCAAGTGAGTTCTACAAGAGTGCTGATCGAGAACCAGAACTGACCAAGATTTGAGACGACTTGAATTAAAAATTCTAGCAGGTATATAATCGCAGGCAATCGTTGGGAGCAGCTCTGCCATCCGTCTCCGGTGGCAGTGATTAGCGCCTCACCGCTGCGCAGACAGATGATACCCTGGCAGAGGCCGCGGTACAAGGATGGTAAGCAGCCGGGGAAGTGGAGTGCTACCCATCATTGAGAGTCGTCATCGACGACGACAGGTTCCGGCCTTGCGTCCATCGATGGTTTGTGGAGAGATGGATCGATGGCCCGAACTCACCAGTTGATGATTTATTGGCAGTCAAAAATTGTGAATTAGTTGGACACAATCTCCACCGGACTACTGCTAAAAATTCGTTGCCCTGTTCCGGCGGGTGGAATGATAACTGAGCTACAGTTCTTGATGGGTTGGTCTGATCAATAGTTCGTTGACATCAACATGCTTGGGTTGGCCAACAGCATATGTGATTGACCGGGCGATGTCTTTCGATGTGAGTGACTCCATCGTTTCGAGTGCTTCCTTTGTCTGCTGTTTTCGCTCTTCATCAGGTATGTGCTCTGCGAGTTCTGTATTGACATAGCCTGGCTCAATAAGAGTTACCCGGATGTCGTCTTCACCCGTGACTTCTTGACGGAGGCCCTCAGAAAAACCGTTGACGCCGAATTTTGTTGCGCTGTATGCACTCGACCCAGGGAACGACTTCCGGCCAGCTACTGATGATATATTGACAATATGGCCCGCACCGTGGTCTTGCATGGTTGGGAGGACTGCGTGAGTGAGCTTCATGAGTCCGCTCAGGTTCACATCAACCATTTGCTGGAAGTTCTCCGTATCAGCATCCTGAACTTCTTCAAGTAGCATCACGCCGGCATTATTGACCAGAATGTCGACCTGCCCAAACTCATCCACTGTTCGGTCAACTAGCTCCTGAATATCTGCGTCGCTGGTTACGTCAGTTGGACTAACGAGTGCGTCACCGCCATTTGCTCTAATCTGGTCGGCCAGACTCTCGAGCTCGTCTTTCCGTCGGGCAGCAAGAACGACAGCGACCCCTTCATCTGCTAGCGATTTCGCTGTTGCTTCGCCAATACCGGAAGATGCGCCAGTGATAATGGCGACTTTGCCGCCAAGATTCTCAATGAGATTCATTACGTCTCATTCACAATCGGGTGAGTCATAAGACACGCCGGGTGCAAGAAACACTGTCCGGGATTCTTACCCAATCCGATTGTTCATGTATGGAGTATGAGATCTGTATAGTAGCAAGTATCGAGAGTGTCATAGAAGAGCTCTCACACCGTGATGATCGTGCCACCTGGATTGTCTCCACGTTCGTAGTTGGTGATTGCGACGACGAGCCGAAGGCACAGAGCGAAAAAGTACTGGTCGCTGTTGGATCGTAGCACTTTGGTGCGTCTTGATCGGCAGTCTCCGGCCTCACATCCGTTGAACCAATGCAATAAGTCAAGTCGAGCAGGCCGCGGTAGGGGGCCTGTTCGACGAGGTGGTCGAAGACATCGCCGACAACATGTTCGAAGTCGGTAAGAAAGCGATCGACCGCGTCTCTCTACGGCGGTCGATCGAAGCCACAGCTCAACCAAACAACCGTGTTCCGACGCTCTCGTTCAACGGGGTGGATGCCATAGATGCCCTTGTAGTAACGTGGAGAAAGACACGCATCAGCTCTGGTGGTTCGTGGTCTCGTGTTCGCCCCGTCTCTGCCGGAGCGAACACATCGAACTCTTCGAGAAACTCGAAGGAAAGGTGCTCAAGCAACGCTAACGTCTCAGTCTCCACGACATTGAAGAACGAGTCTACCGAAGGGTATCTTGCAGGGTCGCTGGGCTCATTCCACCTTAGCGTTCACCCTGCTCTTCGGTATGGCAATCGTTCTATGACACCCTCAGTATCAGCTATTTCGAGACCACAGGAGAATGAGCATGAGTGCAAGCACTACTGTGCCAACATCAAATCCAGTACCGGTTGCCTCAGTCGACGGTTCTGAGTTTTCTACTGTTGCTTGCTCTTCGGTCACAGAAGTGAGAAGTATCGGTGTGATATCAGTTTCAGCATTCTGTACTCCATTACTCTCGATTTCCGTGGTAGTTTGTATCGGTGTTTCAGTTTCGTTGATGATTCGTTGTGGTGTTGGTTCAATGACCCTAAGTTCAATCCGATCAGTTGTATCAGCGGCTGTGGCCTCAATGGTGTACGTGCCCGGTTCGAATCCGGTCGTGTTTAATTCAACCCTCCAGACGCCGTCGGTTCCCCACTGGTCAGTAGTTGCGACTGCAACACGTTCGAACTCACTATTGAGGACATCAACAGTGATAGCATGATCATCTGGTCGGAGGTTTGTTAACCCATTCAGGAAGACAGTCTCATTTACTGCCACAGTCTTATTCTCTATCCATCCCCCGCGCCTTAGCCCGTCATGCCTCTCACTCTCCTCTGTAGTGAGGTTGATGATCTCAACGCTCGAAGTTACGAATCTAATTTGGCCTGTGTCCAGCGTAGAGCCCGTTGATGATTTCCCCTGTCCGGCATTAGTGACAGAGCCTGTAGCGACTGATACTGGACCGAAAACGAGCGCGATTACCGTGATCGCGAGCAGCGTGTAGCGACGGTACATGGATTAGTGTGTACAGTGAGCGACAGAGGTCTGTTTGCGTTATCAATGCAGTTCAGTACAGAGTAGTCTCTGAACTATAGAAATGGTTTCGCTGGACTGGTTACAGTATATCTGTTTGGAACGGGCCAGAAATATACCCTCTGCGAGTAACTAGTGGTTTCGGTGAGTGACTTTCTGTAGCTACGTGAAATTATTTCAGTGACATCGATGCCAATAATCCACTTGCTACGCCAGCTATGGTGTGAGATCAATTCTTGTTGTGTCGTGGTTATGATGTCGTAGAACAGTTTGTACACCCGTTTCGTTCCGGCATTTGTTGAACAAGGGCGCTCCAGCAGCTATATCGTAGCAAGAAGGGTACATCAGGTTTTGTACTGCGTTTAACAAAATAACAGTCTTACCTATCTATTTGTAACCCTCGGTAATGCACATCATTATTGTTGGTGCGGGGGACGTTGGACCCCCGCTACTGGGTCTTGCAACACAGTCCGGCGATGATGTCGTGGTCATCGAACAAGATGAAACGCAGGCACAAGCGATCGCAAACAACTATGACTGTATGATTCTCAATGCCGATGCCAGAAGAAGATCAGTGCTCAAAGAGGCTGGGGCCGGTCGAGCAAACACTCTCATCACAACGACTCAAATGGACGCAATAAATTTCTTCGTTTGTATGCTTGGTTCCGAGCTCGACATCCCAAACATCTCTTCGGTTCTTCACAGGGTCGAACATCATGAACTGTTCTCTAAGATGGGCGTCAATGTGATGGAAAGCCCCCATCACTTGGCGGCAAATGCACTTTATCGGACGGCACAACATCCCCCAATCAAGGGCTACATGAAAATTCAGGGCGGCGCAGAGGTTTTTTAATATTGAGGTTACAGAGGATGCGGAAATTGCAGGTATGATACTTGAAGACGCCAGGATGACTGGTCTAGTTCCCGACGATGTACTTATCGTTGCTTCTGTTCCTCCGGACAGCAACGAGCCACAAATCGCCAGTCCAACGACTTCGATTGACGCCGGAGATACTCTGACAGTGTATTCCGATCGCGGAGCGGATCCTGCGGTGACTGATATCTTTGGTCTCTTTGGGGAGTATCGATGACGCGCAATTACGTGGCACCGGTAGGGCGGGATCTCGGGTGGATTCTCAGAGTTTTTAGTGGAGTGATGTTTGTGCGATATTTATTCTATTAGACTGACAGGAATACTACACCATCTCTGGACTTGCTATTACGAGTCTCGTGACGTTTGTCCTCGGGTGGGGGCTTTCGACGACATTCGCTGATGCTGATACGCCGACCAAACTGCATGGGTTGATGATCGCTGCTACGGGATGGTTCACAATTACGATCTTTGGGTCGCTTCCATTTCTTACAATCTCTTGGATTGTGATTAACACTCCGGCTACCACGGTGACACCTCCACCATCAAGTTCTGTCGAAGCACTGGCGAACCCGCTGAACGCACTGTTCGAAAGCATGAGTGGGTTCACTGGCACAGGATTGACGATGGTTCCTGATGAAGGGACGCTTCCACACACGGTACAATGGTGGCGAAGTCTAACCGAGTGGATCGGCGGTGTTGGTGTGATTGTACTCACAACGGCGGCCCTCGTGCGTCCGGGAGCGGAATCATTCACACTGTATAAAAGCGAAGCTCGGTCGCAAAAGATCCACCCGAGCATCGTCTCGACTGTCCGAACGGTCTGGTGGATCTACGTTTTCTTCACTTCCCTATCGATTCTCGTGCTTTGGCTAGCGGGCCTTCCATTGTGGCATGCAATCAACCACGGCATGACTGCGATCTCGACTGGTGGATTCGCAGTCATCGATGGCTCAATCGGCGCGTACAATAACCCTCTCATAGAGCTCGTACTGCTTCCGATTATGATCGCGGGTGGGATCGCCTTTCCCGTCCACTACCTCGTTCTACAGGATGACTTCCATGGACTGTATGATGATCTGCAAACACGGTGGTTCGCTGCGGTTTTGTTCATCGGGACAATATTTCTCTGCCTCGGCGTTTTGCCGGCTTACGATGGAGCTGCCGAGGCACTCCAATACAGTGGCTTTCAGTTCGTTTCGGCGGTGACTGCGACCGGTTTCCAGACAGCAACCGACCCTGCACCCCGTTCATTATTCACTTGGCCAACAGTTGCGTTGCTTATCATGGTCTTTCGGATGGTTATCGGTGCCGCGGCCGGCTCTACCGCTGGCGGGATCAAGATTATCCGGCTTGCAATGCCGGTTAAAGGTATCCGATTTCAAATCTTGTCGGTCTTCTACCCAGGCAGTGCAGTTCGGCGATTGCAGTTTGACGACCGGATCCTTGACAAAAAAGAAGCACCCCGGGAGGTGGGTAAGGCAGTGATTATTTCGCTTCTCTGGTTAGTATTTCTCACAATGAGTGTATTTATCCTTATATTGGTCCTTCCGGACGACGCCTATCCGTTAGAAATGATCCTGTTCGAGGTCGCCAGCGCACAGGGGAATGTTGGTATTTCTACAGGGATTACTGGCCCCGAGTCGTTGCCAGCGATTCGAAAGGTTACATTCATGATGAATCTGTGGATTGGACGCTTCGAAATAATCCCAGCACTTTTAACAGTTAGGAAACTCTTCCTGTGGAGGGATATCTACGAATGAACCGATATCGTCCTCGGAGCCACATCCTTGATTGGGTGATTAACTCGGGACCAGACGATCCAATACTTAATATCTTTCATTTTTTAGGCCCATCGCTCATTATTGTTGTTGCCGTCGTCGGTAGGACTACTCAGACAACAAGTATCGTTACTGGTTACCTTGTCGTAGTTGTCACTTACATCGCCTGTAAAAGTTATAGTGATGATAATTGATCTCCACTGCCAGTGTACGTCAGCCATCACTAATCTTCCAGTTGACTCTGGAAAAATAAGATTATACGCGTCCCTGTCTGACGCAACTTACTTATCTGTGGTCAGCAAGTGTTCGTATGTTCGGAGAAAGCGATTCAGAGATACCGATTGGGGTCCAGGCGCTGGTCCAGTGTGCTGAGTGCGACACACCACTGGCCGGGGTCAATACTATTGGAGAGCAAGCATCAATCGAGACTGACATTGATGACTGCTCGACCCACCCAAACGCATCATACGTCCTTACTGTTGAGAAAATACAATCCAACTGACCTTTATTGGTTCGTGCATCCGCCCACCATCATCCGACGACGACCCATCTATCGACCAACAGCTAGCGGACAACATTATTCTCCTGCACTCTATCATACGTTATGGAACTTGATTTTATCACACACCCCAAGTTCCATCACTCACCACTGATACCAGATAGGCCTCGTTACAATAAAGGCTACCGTCTGACTCTCCTGACGCTTGTGCATCGATCAATTTGACTACGTGACAGCCTGAACAGCTGGTAGTTGTTTGCATGACGTGGCAGGATCTCGTAGAGATTGTCTTAGAGAGCACGATCGTCATTGCCGCCCCGCACACTCCGAGAATTGGGAGTCGATAATAGTGGATTCTCGCTAATACTCGAGGCACATTCCACCCCTTATAAAAGTCCTAATGGTAATATCATTTTCGCCTGTTCAATCCGCAGACGGACTGAGCACTCAATTCGTTCTCTGTCGCCTTGAAAATAACACTCTCTGAACCGCCTATGAAAATCCCGTACTGACTAATTCGACGCTGCTGAAAATAATTGTTTGTGTGAGCTTCAAGCTACCCGAACGCAGGCGAAGAATCACCAGACAACAGCTACTTGGCGGGCCAGAGTTCTTGACAGGCAGGAGGAATCGTATTGCGGTAGCGGTTGCTGTGGGGACGAAAGCAAGCCGTGCCTGAGCGACTGGACCGGTCGCTCGGACACTCACCTCCGGTGGGTCGTAGGCTTCTTTGCGCGTCAGCACATGAAAGATCGACACGAGCATCTTGCGAGCCGCTGCGACAATCGCTATCTGATGGTTCTTCCGCTCTTTCAATCGCGTGTAGAAGTTCCCGAGGGGCTCGTCACAGCGAACTGTGATGTTCGCACACTGAACGAGGGCCCAGTGCAAGGGCGCTGAGCCCTCTTTACTGATGCCACCGCGAATCTCTTTATGACCAGATTGGTGAACCGTCGGATCAAGCCCTGCGTAGCTCACGAGTTCTTTGTCTTCATCGAAGCGGTTGATCTCACCGACCTCGGCGACGATCACAGCAACAGTGTACTGCCCGACACCCGGAATCGTCAGCAGGGTTGGGCTGCTGGCGATTCCAGTACCTTCTGTTCAATCGTTTCTTCGATGGCTTCGATTTGCTCGTCGTAAGCGTCAATCACTGAGAGATGAGTTTCAATGATCGTGCGGTCGGCGTCACTCAGCCAGAGTTCCGCCGGGAACTCTCGTCCGGTCGGGCCGAACAATTCGCTGTCGTAGGTATTGTCGGTGCGAGTGAGGACTGCTCTGACACGGTTTTCAGCAGTCCGCTCTTCGGACTAACGACTTGCGCGTCCGGATGAGATCCGCACGCTGCGGGATCTCGTCCGGTGGAACGTAACTCTCAGCCAGCATGTCCGCCCGGAGCATGTGCGCGAGTCTCTTCCTATCGACACGATCTATTTTGACCGTTGCATCGGCGATGATCCGGTTCTTTGATGGATTTACTAGGGTGACATCGAGATGCTCGTCGAGCATCTCGTAGATCGGGCGATAGTTGCCCGAGGCTTCGATGGCAGCGTCGCCACTAGGTACTCTTGTGCGGGTCGGTGAACGACGGACCGATCTAGATCGCCGCTGCCGACAAGCAAGATTTTGTCGTCTGTGGGAGCCTCATCGACCACCACACGATGCATGACGCTCTCCTCATCGCGAACTACAGAGTTCGGGGAACAGAAGCTATTCTGACTAACGACGCGGCGTTTAGCAGTGAAGCCACCATCTGGTGATATCGCAGGCCCGCCTATCACACAGCTTCTATATCCTCACACAGTACGGCTACTCAAACTGATCAATGTGCAGCGAACTTGTCTAAGTCGGGAGCCGCTGGTACAATGCGATTCTGTGATCACAATTAGTCGACGTATACGACCCGGGGAGAACGTAGGATAACAGTAGTTGTTAATGCGGCCAGTTCCTTCAATTTTAACCCTGTAATAAACACTTCAGACGCATTCTTACAAGGCAATCTCTGAATAAAGAAACCGTGCTACTAACTACTGATAAAGCAATGTTCGTGGGGCCAGACGCTCCACTTGCATCCAGCCCTCGTCTCCCCCTCGCGCCGCTGGCTAGTCGGCCTGATTAGCGTACAACAAATACCCCCAAATCCGGAACAACTGCTAGTCATATGTGTCATGTGTGACGAGGGGAGTCCCAAAGTATCTCTGTCTGTTGGCTGTGTTACTGGGTCGATTCGTGACGGGTCAAGTGGGTGGAGGGTTACCGACGGCGGGCGTATGTGACCCCAGAAAGACGCTAGATGAAACGCTATCAGAGGGACTGATGCCCTGCGTTCATTCAGCCCTCGTCCCCTTCGGGCCGCCGATGGTCGGTTTGATCAGCGTACAATGAATTACCCCAAACACCGGACCAACTGCTACGGCAAATTAATTGCAGTGACATCAAGACAATCAGCTTGCCACGCCAATTATGACGTGACGTCGATTCCTGCTGCGTCGCGGGTCGCTATGGCCACACCGTTTGTTCCTTGTGTGGTCTCATAAATCAGCGTCTCGGCTGTATCGTCGTAGAGACGAACGTATTCGTCAGCCGGTCCATTAGAGTCTGGTGCTGCAAACCGGGTTATATCTGCGAACTCTTGTCTTACTGACTCGTATCGCTCATCACTGTCGTCTCCAGCGACAGTCCCTGAGCTGGCAGTCACACCAAGGGCCGTCGCAACGGCCGTGAGGTATGTTCGTCGATTCATTCGTCAGTAAACGCCGA
>NZ_BMPD01000015.1 GCF_014647415.1 Haloarcula sebkhae
ACACCACTACAACCACGAACGACCGAACCAAGCACTCGACGGACGAACGCCAGCTGAGGAGATTCAGAACTAGACAGTGCCGTTCGAGCACACCTTCCGCGGCGAGGTGATCGAGATCGTGAATCTCCAAGACCTCGTCGGCGTCGCAGATGAACACGCGGTGATCGGTCACCGCACCAGCGAAGCGGTGCTCGTGACTGTTGGTATCAGTCCCGATGAGAGTGGTCCCATACGGGAGGCCGGTACGTTCTTGTGGATTGGATTGCGTAGTTGCCATTGGTTCGACTTCCGTTCACGCGCGCCCCAGACTCTTCCCATGTCCTTTCCCAGTCCGAGCCAGATGCATACACCGGAGGCGACCAATGACGAGCCACTACGACCTCACGGGCTTCCAGCGCGATCTGCTCGAAGCCATCGCCGCCGTCGAGGACGACCCATATGGCCTTGCACTCAAGGACTATCTCGACGAGCGCTACGCCGACCCGATCAATCACAGCCGCCTCTACCAGAATCTCGACCAGCTCGCCAACGAGGACCTCCTCACCCGTGAGGAACTCGACGCTCGCACGAACAAATATACGCTGACTGACGCTGGCAGACAGTTACTCCAGCGCCAAGTAGACACACTCACGAGCCTGTGTCCGAAGGCCCGCCACATCGCTGTCAGGGGTGACAAATGATGCCCCGCCAATCGATAGAGGGTCGCCAAACGGCAACTCAAACTGGGGTCCCAGTCGGGCGATGCTGTCAGAGGGACGTGATCACGGGGCAGGTGATTACCGACTGGCACCCCCTCCGAGGAAACACAGAACTCATCAATAAATGTTACTCTCAGTACAAGCAACATAGTTCGCCTCGTGAACCGGTCCGCCGCCGACCGTGGCGGCGAACCGTCTCGTATGCCTCTGACAATATTCCAGTACAAAGTACTCTGCTTTGTGCTGGCACTCGCCATGTAAGTGACAAGTATAAATGTAATTTACGATTTATATTTGGGACAGGAGATAGCTCGAAACGCTCGGAAACGGGGGCTCTGGCCTTGCCACAATTAGGTGGACGTGAATATCCAGCGAAACTCCACAGGGCCACCGTCGACTTGCCCCCGCCACGAGCGCCTCTCAAGCGTACTTGGATATCCCTGTGTCGACTGTCGAGTTACTGAGACAGCAGCCCCGAGTCACCGGCCAGCGACAGACGACAGTCACGGCTGAATAACTTCCGTGTCCTCAGCGCCAGAACGGTGTGTGGCAGCTAGGGTAAAGCGGCGTGCCACGCACCACCCATAGTCGCCGTTCCCGACGACAGGTCCTGCACCCAACACATTCACTCAGACAAGCGAGGTTCGGGGAAACATGGAGCGCGGGGCAGCACCTATCATGCAATACAAGTGACGGGGTTGATAATTTTTATCCAATTCTATGCCGCGCTGGCGGGCATTCATGAAGCCGCTGGTATCGCTGCCAGCAGCAGAATGGGCGACAGCCATGGGCAAATGGCCTGTCACAACCCATTCAGCGTCGCCAACGTCGGCGACGGGTTCTAGTCCCGGGCTATTCGGGAGACCGGATGAGTCCTGTGAGGATGCTGCGTGGGACCCAGAACCCATCGAAGCATCGGACGAGTCCCAGCAAAAACGCTTTCGATAGTCGCAGCATCGCAAGCCGGCGGTGGACTACGTCTCGTCATAGTCGATTCCAGCAGCAGAAAGGTGGGTCGCTGTTGGGGGGAAGTGGTGTGCGACACACCTATGGGAGTCGTCATCCGCGACGACAGGTTCTGGTTCCGATCCCAGACCATTCGATGAGTTTGGGGTGGAATGGGGTGGGGTGGAACAGGATGGGATCGAACGGGAACCAGAACCCAACTAACCGGTATAGAATCGGTACCAATATCTCTTGGGATTCAAGTATGCTGTTGGGTGATTTGGCGAGTACTGCGGGCCGTACATTCCCCTCCCAGGAGGTGGGCCGATGACGCCTCAACCAAGCGTCGGCGAGATCGTCGCCATCACGACCACCGACAGCGACCCGCTATTGCTGGTCAGTACCATCGCTGACGACCACGTGACCGGCGTCTTGCTGGCAGACCTTGCAACCGAGACGCTCCAACGGCTGCAAGCGTCCGAACCCGACACAGCCACGCGCCAGCAGCTGGCTGCGGCCATCGGTCGGACTGACGAACTGATGTCATTCACGGTTCCGCTCACAGATTGTGCGCTGGTGGAACGCGACAGCAGCCGTCCTGGGTCCTTCGAGGGAGGTGAGCACTGATGGCCCGCGCTAACCCATCGCCGGGGACTGCGACCGAGACAGCGCCACCAGACACGACCCAGTGGCGACTCCGCTACACGGTCGGGGATCTGGAACACTACACCGAGTGGACGGCCGACTTCCCGACCGTCGAGAACTACTACGACCAGTACTGCCGCGGTGACTGCGCCCACGATGTCGTCATCGAGCGGCGGGCGGTGGTCGAGCGATGACGGGCCACGGCAACCACTACGGCGTTGATCTTGCGGACCACGGCGTCGACGAGCACCCGCTCCGGTGTGAGTCGGCTGCCGGTGTTACTGCCACAGAACAAGCAATGGGGGCTGACCCATGACAGTGGGTGGTCTCCCCAGAGTTGCCACGTGGCAGAGCCACCGGATGGCCCGGGGTTGCCACGAGGCAACCGCACTAACTGCCCGCAGATAGCGCTGACTGCGTCACCGAGAGCCCGTGCCGTGGTCGGCACTGCCTGGTTCGATTCCAGGCACGGGCACTGTGGTCACGATGCCACGACAAACGACCTCCGAAGATGACAGCGGGACCGATAGCACAGCCACCGATCAAGCGCTCGCCGATGAGCTTGGCATGGATATTGGACAAGAGAGTCCGGACACCGACGACCTGCAGTCACTCGTTGCCCAGCTCGAAGACGAGGTGTCACCCCCCGTTTCGAGTGTTCTTGCACTACTGGTTGGGACCATCGATGACCTCCAGAAGCGCGTCGAGGATCTCGAAGCAGAGCTTGAACAGACCCACGACGTTGCCACCACAGCAGTCGGCAACGCCGCGACGAACGAACAGCGCCTCGACGAAGTCGAAGACAAGCAAGAGACCACCCACGACGTTGCAAAGAGTGCCATCGCCAAAGCACAACAACTCGAAGCCGACCCCGACCAGCAAGAAGACGCTGAGGGACTGCCTGAGGGTATCGAACCCAGTAGTTCGCCGCTGGATTTCTTCGCGAACTGCCGGCAGTCAAAGGTCAAGACCATGTTCGTCGAGCGGTCGAACCGCCAGAACACCTACCGCGCCATCAGTATCGCCAAACGGTGGCCGGAATTTGCCACGAAACGAACCGACGGCAGCGGCGTGTTCATGACGAAAGCCGACCTGCAGACGGCCATAACGGCTAAGCTCGGCAAGGAACCACATCGCCAGACGATCAAGCGCGTCTGGGAGAAACTGGTCGAGATTGGCGGCGACGATATCGTCGAAAAGACGCGACAGGTCGGACGGGACCAGACCAAGACCGAACTCCTCGCGATGGATATGGAGACTGCCGAGGGGTTGCTTGAGAAACGCTACATCGGCCTCGACCTGCTGGAGAACAGTGATCACAAAGCCACGACGGGTGGCGTCACACCCGTTGTGGTGGAGTCGTCGCCCTAACCCTGTGACACGCACCAACCACGACGTGAATCGGCACTGAATCGACGCTGTTAGACGCGGTGGCACGTGCCCTGTCGCTGCCGACGCCGCTGTCTGCTAGCTGCAGGAACCGGGAGCGACCCCATCTTTGCAGGAGTGTAGTGAGTGGTCGTAACACGAACGGAGCGACCACAGCAACTCCAACCCTCACAACGGGTGTGACGCCAAGAGTCAACCGGTTGTAACCAGCCTGATCTAGTGATCAGTCCCTGCTTATGAAGGACAGCGAAACAGACCATGAGAATCGAACCCTCTTCGAGTTAGGGCTGGACTTGGTCAGTCGGCCGGACGAGGATTTCATTGATATCCATGTGTTCCGGTTTCGACACGACGAAGGTAATCGTCCGGGCGATATCTTCGGGACGGAGTGAACGCATTGACCCAGTGTACTGTTTGATTTCCTGCTGGATCTCCTCGTTGGGGATGTCCTCAAGAAGTTCTGTGGCGACCGACCCCGGCTCGATCGTCGCCACTCTGATGCCCTCTGCAGCAACGTCTAGGCGGAGTGAATCGCCAAATATTTTCACACCGGCTTTCGCCGCATTGTAGTGCGATCCGTTCTCTATCAGGAACCGGCCGGCGACCGAGGAGAGATTGACGACGTGTCCACTCTCTTGTTCGCGCATCGTTGGGATGACGGCGTGCGTGAGTGTGATGAGCCCCCGGAGATTGACATCGATGGTTGTTTGGAGGGTCTCGCGGTCTGCATCCCCGATATGCGTCAGTGGCATATACCCTGCGTTGTTCACCAGAATGTCTATTCGCCCGTATTCGTCAAGTGTCGCATCAACGAGCGCGTCAATGTCGTCGTCACTCGTAATATCTGTCGGGACGACGAGTGCATCCCCATCTTCCGCCTCAATCTGAGCTTGAAGCTCCTGTAGTTCGGTTTCGCGCCGTGCCGCGACAACAACGCTTGCGCCACGTGCTGCGAGGGCTTTCGCTGTTGCTTCCCCAATCCCGGAGGACGCACCAGTGACGATCGCAACTTGTTCATCTAGTTCGGAACCAAAGTCGACTGACATCGCTAGAACAGAGGCCCACGCCGGGTGAGACGTTGATGCTATCTGGAAAGGGTGTTTATATACCGGGGGTGTCGAGTGAGGAGGTCAAGAGTTGGCGCTCACCGCGACGGAGGAGCGCGGAGAGAGAGAGGGCTGTGAGATACCTAATTCCTCGGCGAGTTCCTCCACTGTGACTTGCCGTGGGCTCTCATAATATCCACGGGAGACGGCAAGTGATAGCGCCTCGCGCTGGCGTTCAGTCAATCCATCTTGGTGGAGGTCATCGGATTCGGGGGAGTTGGGCGCAATAGAGATGAGGTCAAGTGAAACTCCGTTCTCTTCCATCATCATACGGAATTCGTTGAACGTCACGTGGTCTTTGAACACCTTCGTCTCACGCCAGCCGTCCGGCGTTATGGTCGTCGATTTCATCTTTGCGACCCCAGAGCGGCCATCGTCGATCGAAGTAAACGGCGTGTCCGCGAGCTCAACATGGAGTTCGTAGACTGTTTTGTCGTCCGTTTCCACAAGTGGGGTGACCCCTTTGACCTCGTCGAGAGTTTCGAGGTCTGCTTCGGAAACCCCAGCCGCAGTATCTATCTTGGCAACAAAGGTTTGGACATCGGGTTGGAGGAAGCGTGATGACGAGTCGTTTAGTGACGCCGTGGAGCGGCTTATCGGTGGACACTCACTTAGTGACCTACGCGGCGTGTTCGACGCGGACCAGGTGACCGAGATGCGGGACGCCATCGAGCAGGCTAACGAGGACGACCGCGACGAGGTTCGAGATGTCGCGGAGCGATTCGAATGATTGTCGATACGAGCTTCATTTTGGATATCATCGACGGTGTCGAAGCGGCCGTCGAGAAGAAACGGGAGCTCGAAGCAGCGAACGTTCCATTGGTGATTCCATCAATGACAGTCTTGGAATTGTACATTGGCGTTGGGAAGATCGCGAATACCAGTGAAGAACGTCAGACGGTAGAAGCCGTGCTTGACTCGTATCCACTGATCGATATGACCCCAAGCATCTCCCGTCGCGCCGGTCGGCTCCTCAGTGAACAGATGGCTGATGCGGATGACGGTGAAGGGCCAGGTATTGGCAAAGGAGACGCGGCAATCGCTGCAACCGCTATAGAGCATGATGAGCCTGTTCTCGCCGGCGACAGCCACTTCGGAACCATTCTCGGTGTAACTCACGAAAGCTATCGGTAGCGGAACTTCTCACAGTTCGAGTTCTGCAAATGCTTCATCGATAACATCCTCGCTTGGGGCGTTCAGGTAGGGCTCGATGGTGGCGAATGAATCCCAGCCGCCGACGGCCATCACGACGCGTGGATTCATTTGTTCGTCGACAAGCAGGCGCTGAGCGAATCGGCGGCGGAGGTCGTGGGTACTCACTTTCTGGAAGTCCTTGTCGCCAGTTGTCTCAGCTGCGCGTTCGGCAGTCCGTCGAACCACGGCCCGGACACCAGGTTGGGTCAGATCGATGAAGGGGTCCTTGGGAGCGATATTGTGCTCGTTCTGGAAACGCTGGAGGTCACGCTCGACGCGATCTGGGAGGAACGCATCGCGAGGCTTTCCACCGTTGCCACTGGTGTCTTTCCCGTCTTGGACACGCAGCCGGTATTGCTTGCTCTCGGTTTCCTTGACATCGACAGGGCGGACCTGTGGGATCTCGAAGGCGCGCAGGCCGACAAACGCCCCGAGCTGAATGACGATCTCGTCGCGTTGGCTGTTGGTGGCCTGACGGAGGTCCTCGATTTCACTGTCGGTGAGCCAGACTTTGTGCTCGTTTCCGGCGGTCGATTCAATACGCATTACGATTGCTTTATTTTCCGTTACTAAAGGGGGTATTGGTCGGGCGAATACCCCACCGTTTCCGCTGTTATCAGGCATATCTGTTACGACTAATTGTACAAGTCGTAATTACGCTAACGTCGGGGCTTGGAGTCAACTACGATGTTCCCTGGACACCGAACACACCTCGAAGGGTGGATAAATTACGCGCGTTCTATGTCCCTCCTCAATCAAATACTCAATAACAAAATCCCACGCGTTGAGGTCATAGTGAATCGTTGCGGGGTGAGTCTTTGGCTCGTAGTCACTTGGATTGCTATTTTCTTGTACTGCGTCCCATACCAGTGTCTTGAGGCCAATTCTCCAACCGTGGCCGCCCCTATCGCGGATGTCCGACGGTTCCGAATCAGTGGTTGAACTGAGATATCCGGCTTCCTTCACAACGATTCTTTCGTATCACATCTCGTCTTTACCCATCATCTCCCTTCTAGACATAAATCCGCCTGTTCGATTCTGTTTCGACGGCGTCAATCTTCGGCACGTTGTCGGATAGCAGCTACTGGGTGGACTGGCGGTCATGCTGAGTCAGTATTGCGGCAATATGTTTAATAGTAAATAGAACCGCGATGAAGTTACCGACAACAGCACGGGGGCTGCATAGATGCTCAACGACGAATCTGATGATAACGAGACGTTCCTGTATAAACTCGAACGGGAATCAGAAGTTCAGAAGCTAATCGCACATCTAAAACGGAGCAAAAAGACCTACGTTCGACGGCGAGCGGCCACAATGTTAGGGAACATTTCAGAAATCCCGGATTCCAACGAGCGACGTCAGGCTGCCAAAGCACTGGTCAGCGCTGTTAAAACAGATGAAGACGACAGCGTTCGAGCGGCTGCGATCGACGCGCTGTATCAGCGGGGTGAAGAAGCGTTCGACTATCTGGTCGCGGAACTCGCTGAGATGGAGCTCTCGGAGGCAACTGAGCGAACTGTGACGGGGCTGCTCACTGAGTGGTTATCAGCTGACCGGCTTGAATTCCGAATGGTCGCGGCGACGGCACTCGGCGAGCGTGGTGCGACGGCGGCCGTTCCGGATCTGGTTCGGGCGTTAACTGACCCGGCTCCTCGTGTTCGCACACGAGCAGCACAGGCGTGTGGGCGACTGTCAGACCTGCGAGCTGTCTCACCACTAAGTGAGCGCCTCTCAGATGACCGGCAACAGGTGCGGGAAGCTGCCGCTAACGCGCTGGGGGCCATTGGGACTGATCGCGCGCTTGCAGAGTTAGTCCCCATAACTCAGGCAGATGAGGAGACGCTTCGACTCACTGCGGTTGATGAACTCGGACAGTTTGGCTCAGTGAAACCGGTTGTGGTCCTTGTTGATGCTCTTGATGATAACTCATCAACTGTCCAGCAGGCAGCAATGCTCTCTTTGCTAGAGTTGCTTACGACAGCCTCCTCGGAGGAGCTTGAACTTATTCGCGGGACCGTTGTCGATGAGCTGGCCCGAACAGACGTGCAGGCAACAGTCCCGGCACTACTTGATATCGCTACAGACGGGACACGGCGGCGGTACCGGCAGACAGCGATCTGGTTGTTGACCCGCATTACTGGTGATCGATATCGATCCGAAGTAATTGACTGCCTGCTCTCGGCTTTAAACGATGTCGACGAGGAGACCGCGAAGCTAGCCGAAGCAGTACTACCAGAACTCCGGTGCCCTGAGCTGGAGAAGCGCCTCCGGGTATATTTGAGCCGTGAACGTGGGTCCGAAGATGCACAGGATCGTGTTCAAACAGTTCTTGATGAGATCTGCGATGGCTCCTCTGGAGAACTTGTGACAACAGGTGTTGACTATACATATGTCGACAGTCCGGCCGACTACACGAACCAGTATAGTTCGCGTGACTGACTGAGTCTCCTGCTACAGGGTGGTAAATCGCGAGCCCTTTGCCTGAATATGCAGGTCAAATAGTTCTTTGAGAACATTGATCTCCGACTCGGGCTGTGCGCTCGGATTCAGGTAGTAGTGGGTGAGCGCATCCATGTTTGCCAACCGTGAGTTCAGGACGTGAACAAACTTGAATGCCGTCTCAGTATCAAATAGACGAAGCAGTGCGCTGAGAATATCAAATCCAACGGTTAGCCGCGAGTTGCTCGTCTGCTGTTCGTCCAAGACACGAATGAGCGTCTCACCAAGTTCAGTTATACTTATTCCCTTATCTAAAATAGCGACGTCAAGCGGCGCCGCCTCCAGATCAATATCTGTTACATCGGCGAATGGCTGTGCTTTGGTCGTGAGAATTGTCGTCCAAGCTGGCCAAGATTGAAGTGCGTTATCAAGCAATCGAACGCGCTCTGCTGGGTTGTTAGTGACAAAAACTGCAATGTCAGCTGGCGATGTGAAGTGCACGCGGGCATTGTTGGCTCCCGTGCTTTCCAGTGGTGAGAGTATTAAGATGTTACCGGTTCGGTTAATCCGGTCGGCCACATGAACACTCGAGTCGATGAGTGAGGAGACGTGTTTGAACAGGTGATCTTTGAATTTGGCTATGCCTTCGTCGGCGTCGTAGCTCTGACTGGTTTTGTCGCAGTACGGGCAATCCCACCTGATACCGAACTCATCTGACTCAACAGTGTGTCTGTAATGTGAGAGCAAGTGCGATTTCACCACACCGGCGACTTTTGACTGCTTCGACGACCAGACTGTGAACTTACACTCCCGACACTGCCATTGGTGGACCATCCGGGTAAACTACAGCTAATTTAGAGACAAAAATAAACTTATTCATGTACATTCACAGATGGGCTACCCAGTCGTAACTAGATCGGATAGACGATAGTATTGACAACTAATGTACTAGTAAAATTAGCAAAACGGCTACATTCTCTCTAGTTACTCACGGTGTGCTTGGATGACACTGCGAATCCGGTCAGCTAAAAGTTCGTACTGTTCGGGAGTCGCCTCTTTTTCGACATAGTCCGTAATGCCGACTGCGACAGCATCAGGGATAACCGTTTCACTATCACGTGAAGTGAAGAAAATAAATGGGAGTTCCGGGTACTGCATCCGAGTTATCTGCAAAAGCTCACACCCGTCAATTCCGGGCATATCAAAGTCTGAAATGACACAATCTGGCTTATGATCATGTATTATATCTAAACATTCGCTCGCATCAGTGGCTACTATGACATTAAATGACTCCTCCTCGCGCTCAAGAAACTCGTCAGTTAGGGCCAGTAAGTCCGGCTCATCGTCGACGTGGAGTACCCGAATGGTATCTTGAGCACTGCTCGACATATTTAGGTCTTGAATGACATTTGCAAAAATAGCTTGGTCTAGTTATCAAATATGATATTGAAAATGAACTACTGGATGAGATAATCCGACTTCCTATGGTTCATATACTATATTGCTCTTGTGAAGCACGCTGTTGATTCTGAAGGCACTGGAAGACGACGAAATACAGATAGCACCATCCCTTACGGCTTATATGATAAGTCGTTACCACTCCCTTACAAGGAACACCGGTCTGCTTGCTCAGCCAGTTTGGAAAATAGATGAGATAGTGTCAATTCTGAAAGAGGATTTAGTAGCTGTGGAAAAACGGGGACAAATACGTCACGTATCAAACGACACTACTACCCAACCAGAAATAACTCCCCAGCGTCAAATATGGTGAATTGCGTCAGAAAGATGTCGGCGATCCTCTCACCGATCCATCGAACAACCTCGCCTGCTGTCCTCTGATATTCCGGGAACATTATCCCGAGGAGAACTCCCGTCAAGATACCTGCCGGAATACCTAGTACCAGACCAAACAGGATGTAGTCCTGACGCTCAAAGTTGCCCAACAAATCAGAAAATTCCCGCTGCTCAGTAATTTCTTTTTCCTTCACTCCCGGGTCGAAGTTGGAGCCGTCTTCACTCTCTTCAGGTGGGTCATACGAGCTCATGGGTTCGGCCTCAAGAGTTCAATTTTCATATTACAATAGAGGGACAGGATCGTAATACGAGTTTCTCTCAAACTGTCTATATACAGGCCCGAATCAGCATCCCCATTCTCTGTCTCTTACCCCACATGACTGATGAAACCTGAATAGTTTGAATCTCTTATCAAGAAAGAACTCGCTGCAGTGAGAGCGCCTAATCTAAGGAGACTGATGTGGCCAGCGGGCTTGAGTGCGAATCTAGTGTGCCGCCAAGCGACATCGTCACCGCTGGCAGCGGCGGTCGAAACTGGGTGACCGATCGGATAATCGAGGCTGTTAACCAGATTGCTTTCCTGTGATATCTGCACGACCTCTTTGCCAAGATGTATGATGCTATTGCGCTGAGTCGGTTAGAGCTACTCTGACCGAGCTAGTGGGTTTAGTTCCTATTAGTCGCGCCACCAGTGTCATCTAGTTTGAATACCGGATCAAGTCTTGGGATCAGTCAGTATCCGGTCACGTTGCCGACTGCAGCAGAGCATGTGAGCGCCGCAACTAATTGTATGACTGGGCCGAAACCAGCACTTGAAGCCGCTGACGCGACAATCATTGCAATTACAAGCCCGGCTAAACCGATCGCCGCTTCGCGGACAACAATGCGGCGGAATCGGCAACGTCGGTCGCTCGGTTGCGTCTGGAGTACCAGGAGCACATCATGGTATCGCGTCTGTACGAGGTTGTTCGTTACCACAGCGAACAGGCCAGCGATGGACACCCACGACCCCCAGCTAATGCCGAATACCAGATCGAAGTCAAGCGCGAATACGCTTAGCTCGGCTGGCCGCTGGCCTCCAGACGTCGGCGGCGAAGGTTCGGCCCCACCGCCTACGGCTTCTTCATGGCTGTCGGTTGACGTATCGGTCGTCGCCTCAGTGGGTATTTCAGTCGGTTCGTCAGTTGGTGTCGTCGTCTCTGGGGTATCGGTACCTCTCTCAATAGCGCCACTGCCGCCCTCGACAGTGTCTGATTCAGCATCCCGAAAAGGGTCTAATCGGTATACGACCTTCTTTTTATATCCAGATTATACGGTTTTAGAAGACGGGTATGAGTAGCAGCAAAAATATCTCCAATAGGAAATAGTGGCACTACGTATTCACAATATTTTTCTAAATCAATTGAATCTGAGATACTATGTATGTAGTAAGTTTTCATACCAGTGGTCCACGATGAATCGCCATAACTTATCAACTGTCTTCAGGTGGGGAACAATTGGCTTCGGTATTACCGTCTTTCTTTTGATCATAATTATCGGTACTAGTGCTGTGATTGCACAACCAGTACCACCGAACTCCTACTACGGCGTTGCTCAGGCCGATGGAGCTCCAGCACCGGAGGGAACTATTATTGTCGCTGTCGCAGACGGTGTCAAGCAGGACTCTATTTCTGTTGGCTCCAACGGAAAGTACGGGAGTTCCTCTGGTGAGAAGCTCAATGTGGACAGCGATATTAACTCGAAGGTTACTTTTCACGTAGATACTGTTGATGGCCCTCAAGCGGACCAGACAGATTCGGACCCAACAGCGGAAGTAGAGGAACTTGACCTGACATTCCCAAGAGGTGCATTCAGTGACTCATCCTCAACAGAGACCGAAACGGCGACTGAAACCGAAACGGCGACTGAAACCGAAACGGCGACTGAAACCGAAACGGCGACTGAAACCGAAACGGCGACTGAAACCGAAACAGCGACTGAAACCGAAACGGCGACAGCGACACCAACAGGACCAGTCACCGAAATGGGTTCACAAACCGAAACAGAAGCCAAAACGACATCGAAGACCACCACTGCCCCGACGTCAGCAAATACCGACGATACATCCGAAGAGACATCGACAGCCGGTGATATTTCAGCTGAAATTACAATAACAAGTGCAAGCCTCAATCGGACACAAGTAGCGCCAAATAGGGTGATTTTGGTAAACGCAACATTACAGAATACAGGCGATGCGACAGCGTCTACCGCTGTGTCGCTAATGGTCGGTGAGACACGAGCAGCGACAAATAACTACACGCTGCCGGCTGGTGAAAGCCGCGACATCCAGTTTCGCTACCGCGCAAATGAAACTGGAGAGTTCCCAGTCTCTGTTGGACAAACCAGCGCTGGGACACTCACTGTCGACGGGAGTGATGGCTTGATTCCGTGGGGCATACTCCGAGCCATATTTCTCTTTATCTTTCTCCCAGTAGCAATCATTTATGCCATCCTGAAAGCACTTGCAATCTACTACGGCTACTAAATTTCATCCTATTCAATAACTATAATCTACTCCTGCAGAATGTTAGAGATAACAATTAGGGATCGTACTGCTCATCTTTAATTACGCCATACTTTTCACCGGAGTCAATATAGATATAGTAACCTTGGTAAGCCGTCATACCACTACTTAGCTCTTTGAATTCCATATTGTTAGGGCTACTGGCAGAATCTGTTGTTGATTTGGAGACGTACACGTTATCGCTTGTCCCGAGGCTAATCGAACCAAGTTCGTTGGACTCGCTGATAGTTGACCCGTCATTCAGGTCCGGGGTTGCAGTGACAAGATTGTACCCTTCGTATAGATGCCGTGTGTGTTCTCCACTACTATCGCTGAAGGTGTATCCGATACGGGCAGAATTGTTTATGCCGTGAATGTAGTACGCTGAACCTGCAGTTTTCAGGTCTGGGTTACTGTCCCAACTGTCGTCAGTGGGGTCATAGTGCAACTGACTATTCGTGTACTGCAAATCTACGCTTTCAGCGTCCATAGGCGTACCTTCAATCTGGTATCCTTCTTTGAGATTATTGGCTTCATCAACGAGTGTTACCGTATCGGTAGCTGATCCCGAGTCAGCCGCTGTAAGTTCAACCGTCACATCACCTGTCCTCTGACTGTTCGAGATCTGTTCAGGATTGATTCTGGTATCAATACTACCACTACTAACTGGGACATCGTAGTTGTGGCCTCCGACTCTGAGCGTGGTGTCTTTGTCTACGATTGCGTTACCCCGCGGGTCAGCGATGCCATCGGCAGTTACCCGAACAGTGGTGTTCTCATCTTTAACAATACCGATGAAATTCTGGTGGATAGTAAGCGAACTGACTGAGGCAATGTCCGTTACGAGGTCAATTGAATTACTCTCCGTAGCGGTGTTCCCATGGTCATCCTTAGCAGATACAGTCAGTGAAACCGACCCATCGCCAACGTCCGGATCAGAGACAGTGAACTTCTCTTTGTAGGTACTCCCGGAGTCCAACGAAAGAGACAAAGAAGAACTTTCGCCCAAGTTCGATGCATCAACTGTCACCGTATCGATGCCCGATGTCGCGTCGGTTACGTCGGCTGACACACTGACTGTATCACCAACTTGGACTTCTCCATCTCCATCGGTTTGGTCTATTACTGAGACTTTATTGATGTTGTTACTATTGAATTGAGGGTCGGTAGTATCGAGTGTGAATGATTGTTTGAGGTCCGAATAATCCGGGCCGTCGAAATACGACGCAGTGTTGCTCGCTTTATCGGTAGCTCTTACGTATATACGATATTCTCCATCATTTAAATTATTAACCTGCGACATATCATAGCTCCAGTCACCGCTGCTGACCTGCGCGTCGCGCCAATCCGGTGAAGCTGAACTGAAGTCAGATCCATCGTAGTAGTTGTCGTTGCTATCTCGGATTGCGACTTCAACTTTATCAAGGTGCTTATCCCTGGCAGTCCCCTCAACTGTCGGGGCTGATGTCGGTTCTGAGATGCTATCGAGCTCTACCGTCGGAGCAGTATCATCGACAGCAAATGTCGTCGAGTCGTCTGGCTCAATATACCCATCTCGGTGGTCGACCTTGACAGTTGCAGTACCTTCGTCAAGCGTGGTGTCGAGACTGCTCAAATCAATTTCAGTGGTAAACGAACCCGAATCAACCAATGTGTCTGATTCGGAATCCGATTTCGAAATATAATCGCTGTTTCCGCTTGCATCTTCTATAAGGAATGTAACTGTGGTAGAGCTGTCAGAATCAAGGTTACCGGTTATCTCAACCGTTCCGTCAGGTGCTGCAACATCTTCCGTAATATTCAGTGTGCTGTCACTGACGGCGGCACTGGCACTGTCACTGAATGTAACTGTTACCGTGGTGAATGATAGTATTAGAATGATCGACAACCCGACGGCCTGAACGGTACTTTGCGATAGTGTTTGGCTCATAGTTTGTGACCTGTCTGTTTGATCTCTTGGATGCCTTCTCCCGATCTGCTGCTGCCATGCCAAGGTAATTATTGACAGGTACGCAGTTATCTGCCTATCAGCTGCGCTTTATTGTATAGTAATCAATATATCTATACCATTAATAAAGGCTTGGCCACCATTATCGAATTTGAAAGTGGGGATTTCAACTCATTCATAGAACTACCGCAAGGCTACATAGAATCTCTCAATATCTATATTCAGCAAACCTTCCTGACAGTTTATGTGTAATTGACAACTTGATATGACATGACGCGCGTTTCCACTGACGGTTATCTCCACGAGAATCACAAGATATGATTGATGAGTACTGACCTTCTCTCGTAATTCGTGAGATATCGGACACGTCAGAAGGCATCTCCTGCTAAGCCTACGTTCTATACTGACCGGAAGACTCGCGAATAGAACCGCTGAATTCAGAACAACTGATAAAGAAACCATATTAGCAACTACTGGTAAAGTAATAGATGTGATTTAATCGTCTGCCACTACCCGGGTGATTGAAATCCGAGTATCGTCAATACTCGGGGACTACGGCCCGATTCGAACTCCTGAGTCGTCCAAGTAAGATAGATCCGGATCCGCAAAATCCGATGGGCAGTTGCCTCGTGGCAGTCGCTACAGAACTCTTCGAGGATGGGCCGCCATGGTGAGAGTCCCAGCTCGTCGAGGATCTCCTAGTAGTCGAGGTATCCGAGTTCAGCGTATTTGTCCGGCGGAATACCTAGGAGCCCAGAGCCATAGACCGAGCCCAGCAGGATGTGTGACGGATGGCTAGCCGGTGACCCGGGATACGAGTATCTGCATGCTATGGCTCGCTCACCGACGACGTCGACGCCCACCACGGCTCCAAATGTGCGACGAATCCATCGACCATTTCTTTTACGACGAAGAAAGCACGTAACGTCTTATGATGGTAGTTGTAGGAACTCTCTAAGAGAATTTCGAGCTGCACCGCGACCGCAATCCTGAGCACAGCTCGGAAACGAGCAGGTCCGGCAGTAAGTAACAGCGGTCGCTCTTCCTACTGTTCTCAGCGTGTCGATATCAGACAGTGACGACGGTGCCTTCTGATCGTGTCGAGACACGCAACAATATCGGCAAGCGCTGGGCACGTCACTGAACAATCGTTGTACAGGTATTGGACAAGGCTGGTCCCATCGATACCAGAGAAGGCAGCAACTGATCGGCTGTGGAGCCGTTGTTGGCGGGTCATCGCTGCTGTCTTGCAGTCTTTTTCGATTTCGGCGAGTTGATCGTCGATACGATCGAGGCGGACTGGATCGGTCGTTTGGCGTGCGTTTGCACCAAGCGTGGCCCCGCGACGTTCGCAATCGTCAAGTGTCTTTTCGGCTGACTGTAACGATTCGCGTTCGCGTTCGAGCGCCGGAAGTAGCGTTCCACGTTCATCGCGCGCGCCCTCGCTTGCGGCTAGCAACGCCTCATATAATTGCGGGGTCAGGCGTGTTCCCGTAGCGATCTGCGTGCCGAGTTCTGGCCCGAACTCCAACGACATGTTCTCCTCCAGCGAGTCGTTGTACTCGGTTTCGAAGTGTGGTACGGACATTACCGTTTCGTGGTAGGCCTCCCGGACAGCACGCAGACTGGTTTCAGGCTTAGGCTGTCGGGTTCCGAGCGCCGACATCCCGCCGGCTGACGTATCGGCAGCGCCTACGGGGTGTACCGTTGGCTCGATAGACACAAGACTGGCCCGAAAGCGCCTGAAAGCCGTCAGCTCAGCTTCTATACAGTCTATCTCTCGCTGGACAACGGCGAGTGCTTCCTCAATTCGCGGTTGGCTTGTCTCAGTCTTGGACACGAGGCGCTCATTTGAACCATTAATTCACGAAAGATGATTAATGGCACTGTCTAGTTGAGCGAGTTTGAGAAGTGAGCAGGCCGTTGCGAGAACTGTTCATGGAACTCGCAGACCTGCTCAGA
>NZ_BMPD01000016.1 GCF_014647415.1 Haloarcula sebkhae
ACGAATTACACCGGAACGGGGCGATTTCGCCACTCTCAGACTCCAACTCCATATTCCGGTATATCTCGCGGCAATCGTACCGGTCGGATTCGCCCTGGTCCTCGCCAGTTTTCGTCAAATCTAGGTGGTCACCTAACTCGCTTTGCTCGGTCTGGCACGATACAGACTCTCTTGAGATGTTCTTACCGTCGTCAAGTGAAGGACCGCTACCGCGACCGCTGCCGCTCACGAGACCCCTCCCTTCGGTCGGGTCTTCCGGCCCGGCTTCCGGGTCGGCCCGCAGGGGGCCGCTTCCGGCGGCTCCGGCCCTCTCGCGCCTCGGGGCGCTCGGCGCTCGTTCGCTCGCTTCACTCGCTCACCGGCCCGTCGCTCACCGGCCCTCGTGGCGGCTGTGGGGGCAGCCGCCAGCAGGTGCCTCTGGCTATGTTGCCGTTCTGGTAGGTTTTCAGGACAACACTGTACTAGTGGGAAACTATCAGGTTCCGTATAGAAGCGGCTCCCAGAGCATCTAGATTTATACCTCTGAATCGTCTCAGGACTAGATGACCTATCAGCAACGGGTCGCTTCTCGGCCGGTGGGACGGCCGGGTCATCCAGCCCCGGTGGAACGGGGCTTATCACGGTTTAACTGACTTTGAGACACATCTACCGGGTAGCGACTTAACTGTGGTGCCCTTACGCCGTCCCGTGCGTCCCGCTGACGGCGCGGGGCTGCTCGGACCCACAAGGGGCCCGTCGCAGCCACCGACGCGCGCAGCGCGCCGCTGACGGCCGTACACGGCCGTCAGGTACTGACCGAAGGGCACTGTGGGTGGCACGGTCGGTGGGTGGTAAACGCCGGCCACCCATTTCCACAGTACAGAGCCTCTACCGGCCAGCGCGGAGTTAGACTATGGGTGCCGAGACCGGCCCGCTACGGTCTGCCGCAGCCGGCGCGCTCGGTGGTCGCTCGCTTCGCTCGCTCTGCCTTCGCTGGCCCCGGTTCCGGCCTTCCTCGCTCAGTCAGGTGGATCGAGGCCGGGCACTCTCCCCTCAATGCGCTGGCGGTACAGGTCAGTCGATGTAACTTCACGACGAAGCGGCCCGTCGCCGGACACCTTCGACACTTCATGGTCGTCCATGAGCAGGTCCCAGTCCTCTTCAGGCTCTTCAGATGACCCACGGACGGCCAAGTCGATGTCCTGACTACTGCCGTACCGTCTCGCGCCGTCAGGTAGGTCGTGAAGCGCCCCCTTGGTCAGGTACTTCGTGACGTACTTCGCGGCATTCCTCGCATTCACTCGCCGGATGTCCACGACCTCGCCGAGGCCGACCCGTTGGGCGGTCTTCGACAACATGGCTTGAGGCAGATAGCGGTCTACCAGCAGGTGCAGGTGCGGGTTATCGCTCTCACCCTCTTCACGAATCCACACGAACGACATTCCGGGGTACTGGTCCTTTATCTCCGTTCTCAGGGCATTCCACCGCTCGGTCAGGTACTGGTGCTGTTCATCCTGACCGTCCGGCGCGACCTCCTCGTCGAGCGTGATAGTCAGAAGTCTCCGCAGTTCGGGGCGCTCCTCGATGAGTCTGTCCAGCTCCTCGATGAGGTTACAGCGCATTCGGTGGGCGCAACAGTAGCAATCCCACGAATTACACCGGAACGGGGCGATTTCGCCACTCTCAGACTCCAACTCCATATTCCGGTATATCTCGCGGCAATCGTACCG
>NZ_BMPD01000017.1 GCF_014647415.1 Haloarcula sebkhae
GTCATTACTACTGTCGGGACCGGTGAGATGTCCGGCGTTGAGTCCAATTAAACCGCAGGCTCCTCCGGTTGTGGTGCTCCCCCGCCAATTCCTTTAAGTTTCATCCTTGCGGACGTACTTCCCAGGCGGCTCGCTTATCGTCTTCACTACGGCACATCACGTGCTCATGGCGCGTGACATACCTAGCGAGCATTGTTTACGGCCAGGACTACCCGGGTATCTAATCCGGTTCGAGACCCTGGCTTTCGTCCCTCACTGTCGGGTCCGGTCTCTCAACGTGGTTTCCCCATTGGTGGTCCGTCCAGGATTATAGGATTTCACTCCTACCCCGGACGTACCCGTTGAGTCTCTCGGCCCCAAGCTGTGTAGTTTCCACCGGACGTCGACCAGTTGAGCTGGTCGATTTCCCAATGGACTTACACAGCAAGCTACGGACGCTTTAGGCCCAATAATATCGGCCATCACTTGGACTGCCGGTATTACCGCGGCGGCTGGCACCGGTCTTGCCCAGTCCTTATTCTTGCACCACCTTACGGTGCAGAAAAGCGAGGGCTATATGCCCTCACACTCGGAGTCCCCCTATCGCACTGTCGTGCAGTGTAAAGGTTTCGCGCCTGCTGCGCCCCGTAGGGCCCGGTATCTTGTCTCAGATACCGTCTCCAGGCTCTTGCTCTCACAACCTGTACCGATTATCGGCATGGTGGGCCGTTACCCCACCATCTACCTAATCGGCCGCAGCCACATCCTACAGCGCCGGAACGTTTCTAACTCTCGGCACTCCAGCCTGAGAGTTATATCCGCTATTGGCCTCAGTTTCCCGAGGTTATTGCGGTCTGTAGGGTAGTTTGGCCACGTGTTACTGAGCTATATGCCACGAGTCTAAACTCGTGCGACTAGCATGGCTAAATCGGACTCCGATAGCAATGGCCTCCGGCAGGATCAACCGGAATGTGCTGATATACATCAGCGGCGGAAGTGGTTGCACTCCGTCGGAAGCTAACACACTGGTTCCTAC
>NZ_BMPD01000018.1 GCF_014647415.1 Haloarcula sebkhae
GTATGAATGGTGGCGGCGAACCGCGTTTCCCAGAGGCTCGCGCACTCCAGTACTCCCCGGAACGCTGGTGGGCTTATCTTCCGTGTTCGGGATGGGTACGGGAGGCAACCCCACCGCTGTGGCCGCCTAACGCCGAGTCGTGGAATCGAACCACGAAACTACCAGTCTCGGTCGAGTCTCCGCCGTGTGATTACGTGCGATCCAGTTTGCGCCTGGACTCGTTCAGCGACGAGTTAATTCGTCGGTGAATGAGTCACAGTGCGTATGAATGATGGCTTTGGTCTGTTAGTGCTCGTGGGCTTAACGTCTCGTTACCTCGACGCGCACACCCCGAGTCTATCGACCGCGTCTTGTACGCGGGACCTCGGCGGTGTCTCTTTTCCAAGTGGGTTTCGAGCTTAGATGCGTTCAGCTCTTACCCCGTGTGGCGTGGCTACCCGGCACGTGCTCTCTCGAACAACCGGTACACCAGTGGCCACCAACCGTAGTTCCTCTCGTACTATACGGTCGTTCTTGTCAGACACCATTACACACCCAGTAGATAGCAGCCGACCTGTCTCACGACGGTCTAAACCCAGCTCACGACCTCCTTTAATAGGCGAACAACCTCACCCTTGCCCGCTTCTGCACGGGCAGGATGGAGGGAACCGACATCGAGGTAGCAAGCCACTCGGTCGATATGTGCTCTTGCGAGTGACGACTCTGTTATCCCTAGGGTAGCTTTTCTGTCATCAATTGCCCGCATCAAGCAGGCTAATTGGTTCGCTAGACCACGCTTTCGCGTCAGCGTTCCTCGTTGGGAAGAACACTGTCAAGCTATCTTTTGCTCTTGCACTCTTCGCCGGGTCTCTGTCCCGGCTGAGATAGCCATAGGGCGCGCTCGATATCTTTTCGAGCGCGTACCGCCCCAGTCAAACTGCCCGGCTATCGGTGTCCTCCTCCCGGAGTGAGAGTCGCAGTCACCGACGGGTAGTATTTCACTG
>NZ_BMPD01000019.1 GCF_014647415.1 Haloarcula sebkhae
GGTCGAACAACTCTTGGCCCCCTTTTGAAAGGTTACTGTACCTGAGCACCTTATCGTCGGGAGAGACATCCGATTCATCCACTTCCGTGACGAGTACTTGGGTCCCCGTATTGGGGGCAACGAAAAGAAGTAGGGTAGATATGACGAGTGCTGCGACTCCAATTATAATGAGAGCCCGGACACTGAATCGAAATCCTGCTGGTGTACCCATTTTAGAGACTATCTGAATCGAATCAGGGAGCTATCTTCAGTATCGTAATTCATCAAGCGGGGAAGCAATTTCATGTCCCGTGCAAGTGTGTATATTCTTTGTGGGGATTCACATATGTGATTGCCAGTTCGACAAGACTAGGCGTTTGGAGAGCAATCTGAGCCAGTTCCCGGTCACTGAAATAGCCGAAACCACGCATCAGAGCCCCGCTAAACTCGCTGTAGTCTCAACTTCCAAATAAGTAATTTCGGTATATCACTATGCTGTTTATCAACACCGATATAGCAAGTGTAAGTGCTATAAAGGCACTGAAACGCCGATATTCTGGCTTGGGGAATAGGTTTGTATTATTTTGTTAAGCACCATCAGTTTAACCCGGACCGTCGCTGTACGGGAAGCATGAATCGGCTTCCGCCTGAGTACGATGCTACTCCCGGGACGACGTCCTCAAAGCAGCCATCGAGAAGCGGCTGGTCGATATCGACTCCGGGCGCTACCGAACAAACGTCGCGAGCGTCCTGCGAAAATTCGCTGCGTGGGCACGGGACTAGGATTTCAACAGAACAAGATGGGCGACGACTCGTTCGGCCGTTGATGTTAATGGACAGAAATGAGATAATCAGGTTACTGTCTTGTCGCAATCCGCAGGGAGTAGGCAATACACAGCAACCCACTGAGCTGGACGACTCTGACAAGTAAACGGATAATATTCTGGA
>NZ_BMPD01000020.1 GCF_014647415.1 Haloarcula sebkhae
GGCACTGTCTAGTTGAGCGAGTTTGAGAAGTGAGCAGGCCGTTGCGAGAACTGTTCATGGAACTCGCAGACCTGCTCAGAGAAACCTTGGAAACAGACAGCCAAGACGTTTGGGAGAACGAGCGCACCCCGACACCCGTCCGGCGATTTGGGGTGCGTCTCCACGCGGCGGGGCTGTCGATCAGGGAGACGGTCGCTATATTAGAATCACTGGGTGTCGACCGTTCTCACGGCGCGGTCTGGAATTGGGTTCATACGTTGTCTGAAGCACAAAGCGACCCGCCGACGGCGTCGCCGTCGCGGGTCGCGGTCGATGAGAAACAAATCGAGGTTGATGGCGAAAAAAAGTGGCTGTACGCCGCTGTCGACACCGAATCAAAGCTGCTGCTCGAAGTTGACGTGTTCAGCCGCCGCGGGACTGACCCCGCGGCGGCGTTCCTGCATCGACTCACCGAGAAACACGATGTCACCGAGACAGTGTTTCTCGTCGATGCTGGCGGCTATCTGACTGCCCTCTCTCGCCACGATTTGAGCGGTCGGCTTGACTATCGACTCCGGAACCACATCGAAAAGTGGTTCCAGACTGTGACCATGCGAATCGACCGCTTTCATTCCTTCTGGAGGGGCAGTCAATCCAGCGCGAAACAGTGGCTACGACGCTTCAGACACCACTACAACCACGAACGACCGAACCAAGCACTCGACGGACGAACGCCAGCTGAGGAGATTCAGAACTAGACAGTGCC
>NZ_BMPD01000021.1 GCF_014647415.1 Haloarcula sebkhae
GGCCCGCTGGGCTCACAAGACCTATCCGAGGCGGATATCCCCATACGGGGATGTCGGGTGCAACTCCCGACGGGTCCGTACTTCGTATCGCAACCGAATCCGTCCCCTTAAGTGTGGGACGGCGTTCGACTGTGATACGACGACAGATGCACCAAGCCGGGTAAAACCGCGCTTGGGAAGGGTCGATTCGCCCACCATCTCCACCTTGGGGGCGAATATGAAACCGTGTGTACGTGCGATCCAGGCGTCCACTGGACTCGTTCAGTTGAACGAGTCACAACGACGTTGGCTACTATGCCAGCTGGTGGATTGCTCGGCTCAGGCGCTGATGAAGGACGTGCCAAGCTGCGATAAGCCATGGGGAGCCGCACGGAGGCGAAGAACCATGGATTTCCGAATGAGAATCTCTCTAACAATTGCTTCGCGCAATGAGGAACCCCGAGAACTGAAACATCTCAGTATCGGGAGGAACAGAAAACACAATGTGATGTCGTTAGTAACCGCGAGTGAACGCGACACAGCCCAAACCGAAGCCCTCACGGGCAATGTGGTGTCAGGGCTACCTCTCATCAGCCGACCGTCTTCACGAAGTCTCTTGGAACAGAGCGTGATACAGGGTGACAACCCCGTAGTGAAGACCAGTACGCTGTGCGGTAGTGCCAGAGTAGCGGGGGTTGGATATCCCTCGCGAATAACGCAGGCATCGACTGCGAAGGC
>NZ_BMPD01000022.1 GCF_014647415.1 Haloarcula sebkhae
GCATCGACCGTTCCTCGTTACGCTGGAGCCCACGATACGCCTGATAGCCGATGTACAATCCAAGTAGCGCTGTGGCCGCCGCTACGATGCCGGTAACCAGAGCAATTGGAGAGTCAAGTCCAACGATAGACATCAGAATTTCCCCCACATACGTGTTAGCTGGTCCGAAACGTCGTCACTACAGCGAGTAATACCCCAGTCGAGCTCGCCATTGCGGATCGTGAGCTCGAATCGATCAAGTCGGGAGACGTATACAGTGTCGTGGTGGCCGTCAGAACGCGGACGTGTCTGCTCACTCATAAGACCAGCGTCGGTCAGCCGATCAAGTCGTCGATAGATAGACGATGTGGAGACACCACACTTCTCACCGAGTTCGGTAGCCGACAGCGGTGTCTCGCTAGTCGCAGTCAGGATTGAACGGATATGTTCATCATCTAGCAGTCCGACAACGGTCGCGAGATCTACATCGCTCGTTTCTGTATTAGATGTCATCCAAGTTGTACAGGCATCCAGTAGTCGAAGTGCAGTCAGTTTAGAATAAAGGCACTGTCGAACTCCGACCAGTGACTGCACAGCGGCATCAGTCATCGTGCTCTCCATGCAAATCGACGTAGGTGAGCATGACAAAATGGACCCCACCCGTGGAATACACAAGGGAAATGCCTTGCGCGTGA
>NZ_BMPD01000024.1 GCF_014647415.1 Haloarcula sebkhae
CGGACAGGTCTCGGTGGTGGATTTGAGTCCCGATCATTTTGGGCGCCTCAAACCTCGGCCGGTAAGCTGTTACGCTTTTCTTAGAGGGTAGCTGCTTCTAAGCTCACCTCCCGGCTGTCTAGGGCTCGAGACCACCTTCAGAGGATTACACTTAATCCACACTTGGGGACCTTAACCTATCTCTGGGTTGTTCCCCTCCTGGTACACAGGCTTACCCCGCGCACCGGAATCCCCGCGTCAAACAGCGTCTGTAAGTTTGGAGTTTGACAGGTGTGCCGACTCCTCTCGGAGGCGGACACACCAATCGGTCGCTCTACCTCACAGACTACCTCGGCGGAGGTCATGCTTCGACATGTTTCGATTGGAACCAGCTGTTGCCGGACTCGATGGGCCTTTCACCCCTACACATAGATCACGAGAGGGTATTGTAGGACACCAACTCTAACAGACTTCCACGTGCCTTTCGGCACGCTTCATCTTGTCCATGCGTAGATCGTCCGGATTCGGGTCGTGTCCACATGGCTCCCCGCGCTTGAACACGGCGGCCCTCGGGCAAAGCCCTGCGGCCATGTCGGTTTCCCTGTGCCTCCCC
>NZ_BMPD01000025.1 GCF_014647415.1 Haloarcula sebkhae
GTCGTTAGTAACCGCGAGTGAACGCGATACAGCCCAAACCGAAGCCCTCACGGGCAATGTGGTGTCAGGGCTACCTCTCATCGTCCGACCATCTCGACGAAGTCTCTTGGAACAGAGCGTGATACAGGGTGACAACCCCGTACTCGAGACCAGTACGACGTGCGGTAGTGCCAGAGTAGCGGGGGTTAGATATCCCTCGCGAATAACGCAGGCATCGACTGCGAAGGCTAAACACAACCTGAGACCGATAGTGAACAAGTAGTGTGAACGAACGCTGCAAAGTACCCTCAGAAGGGAGGCGAAATAGAGCATGAAATCAGTTGGCGATCGAGCGACAGGGCATACAAGGTCCTATGACGAATGACCGAGACGCGAGTCTCCAGTAAGACTCACAGGAAGCCGATGTTCTGTCGTACGTTTTGAAAAACGAGCCAGGGAGTGTGTCTGTATGGCAAGTCTAACCCGAGTATCGGGGGAGGCACAGGGAAACCGACATGGCCGCAGGGCTTTGCCCGAGGGCCGCCGTGTTCAAGCGCGGGGAGCCATGTGGACAC
>NZ_BMPD01000026.1 GCF_014647415.1 Haloarcula sebkhae
TGTCCGTACCGAGAACCGACACAGGTGTCCATGGCGGCGAAAGCCAAGGCCTGTCGGGAGCAACCAACGTTAGGGAATTCGGCAAGTTAGTCCCGTACCTTCGGAAGAAGGGATGCCTGCTCCGGAACGGAGCAGGTCGCAGTGACTCGGAAGCTCGGACTGTCTAGTAACAACATAGGTGACCGCAAATCCGCAAGGACTCGTACGGTCACTGAATCCTGCCCAGTGCAGGTATCTGAACACCTCGTACAAGAGGACGAAGGACCTGTCAACGGCGGGGGTAACTATGACCCTCTTAAGGTAGCGTAGTACCTTGCCGCATCAGTAGCGGCTTGCATGAATGGATTAACCAGAGCTTCACTGTCCCAACGTTGGGCCCGGTGAACTGTACATTCCAGTGCGGAGTCTGGAGACACCCAGGGGGAAGCGAAGACCCTATGGAGCTTTACTGCAGGCTGTCGCTGAGACGTGGTCGCCGATGTGCAGCATAGGTAGGAGACGTTACACAGGTACC